>OW818644.1:0-2549776 GCA_942492955.1 uncultured Methanomassiliicoccales archaeon | reverse complement strand
CCAGGACATGGGGCCCGTTGGCAAGCGGGAAAGGTTGGCCATATACCGTCCAGGCGGACCCATCGATGCGGTATCTCATCTCTGAGATACCGACACCAGCATCGGAACCGATTATACCGACCAACGACGTTCCGTTCAGCCAACCTCCCTGGTGCGCATCGGCCACCAAGAATGAGCAGGTGGGGTCTGCCGAATCGATGGTGACGGACCTCGATGCTACCGTCCCGGAGTTGCCTGCGCTGTCCGCAGCGAACCACTCGACCAGGGTGGAGCCCTCTGCATTGATCATGAATGCGCCCGAATAGAGGTTCCACGACCCGGCGGCGGTCCGGTAATGGATCGATCCGATGCCGCTCTGTTCGTCGAGAGCTTCAAGAACGAACGTAACGGTGCCGTTGAAACCTGCCTCGGTCCCGGGACCCGTAGTGGAGATTGTCACGATCGGGGCCGAAAGGTCCATCTTGAAGTTCACCGATCTTTCTGATTCGTTGTTGCCGCAATTGTCCTCCGCGTGGAAACGGAGGGTATGAATCCCCTCGGAGGTGACGACGATGGAGGTCGCGTAGGCGTGCCAATCCCCGCCGTCCAGACTGTATTGGATCGTCTTCAGGCCGGAACCTCCGGCATCGGAAGAGGTCAACGTCAATATGACATTGCTGACGAACCACCCATCAGCTCCGATCTGTCCTTCGCCAGAATAATCGCTGACCGGGGCGATGTTATCGTTCGTACCAACGGTGACGGACTGTGTTAGACTCGATAGTCCAGCATTGTCCATCGTATAGAACTGTACGATGTGCCTCCATCCGACCGGACCCACGGAGAATGGCGTGCAATACTCTGTCCAAGGCCCTGAGTCGATCCTGTAGTACGTTCCCAGTATGCCGCTGTTTTCATCCCATGGGTCCAAGGTGACATAGTAGCCCTCCATATGGCAGGCGACAGAGGGAACGATGACGTCAACGTAGAACGTTATCGTCCTTACGTCCTCGGTCACTCCATTCATCCCAAGGGAATGGAAGGACAGGATGTGGGAACCCGACCCGGAGACAATGAAAGGGTCCATATAGGTGATCCAGTCCCCGTTGTCAAGCGAGTATCTCGTCCAGGAGGTCCCCAGGCCGCTTGACTCGAAGTTGCTGAAACCGATTCCCACACCGCTGATATACCAACCGTTGCCACCCATGGTGCCGTTCTCGTGAACCTGGGTCATTGGGGGAGTACCGTACACGTATCGGAGTATGATGTCGTTCCAGGCGGACTCGGCAGCGAACCGGCCGCAATCCTGGTAGAGCGAATAGCATACACTGTTGACCAAAGGCAGATATATCGACATTCCGTGGCAGAAACCGGCCGAGGCGGTGTTCCGGTAGAGCATCACTATGCTGTCCGGGTCTGCGTTGGGGGACAGGATATCAAGGAGCCTCTGGCCCGTCTGGGTCAATGTGGCATCGTTGGCAAAGGCCATGGAATTCTCAACGAACTGATATAGGTCTATGAGCTCCTCGCCGGTGACATCGTCAACAAAAATCATATACGCTGAATCGAGGCGAGCCAACTGGATCAGGCGCGGGGTGTCGTTCAGGCAACGGGACAGTTCAATGCAATATCCGTTGAACGCGTCCTTCAAGGCCCCGACCTTCTGGATGTCGTAGACAGCGATGCACTGGGTCGTATATGTGGGGTCATCTATCAGGATCTGGCTATCCCCGATCATCATGGCCAGTTGTTCTCCGCTCATCTCCGGGCTGGTCACCAGGTTGCGCAATATTCCTTCGTATTCGATGTTGCAGGTCCACGAAATCGTTTCCGAAGCGACCGTATAGTAAACGAGACCGTCCAGCTGGGTGACGACCTCGATCGAGCCCATCGAGCAGGCATCGAACAGGAGGACGTCGACCGGATGGCCGATGGCCTCCTTCATCGATGCGAGTGCGTCGCTGATCTCCCCCAGGTTGAGGGGGTCAAAATAGTTAGAGGTATCATCATAGCAGCACCCTATCCAGTCGGACCCGTGGTCCTTGAGCACCACCATGTACTTGTCCGCCTGGAACCTATTGGCGCCCCAGGTCAGGAACGACTCCAGCGTCGCCCCGTCCGCCATGTTGACCTCGCCTAAGTCGGAAATCGCATTAGCGGGGTACGGCTCGTCATTGTGGAGCAGGAGGAAGCGTTTGCAGGTGGTCCAATCACCGAATTCCGGATAGGTTCCGCCGATCCGGTCCATCTGCACCACGATATTGACATTGGTGTCACTTCCGACGTATGCCATCTCCTGGAAGTTAAGGAGCATGTAAGGTTCCAGGTCGTTGTCCCCATCCAGGTATACCAGGATGGTCCATTGTGCGGCGACCACTTCGATCTGAAGGGTGAGCTCGTTGTTGGCCTCACCGGCCTCATCGATCAGCGCCGTTGTATCTAAGGTGAAGGATATTATGTGGAGGCCGGGATCGGATAGCACGAATGTCACGTTAATCGTCAACAAGTCGCCTCCGTCGAGACCCTCGATCGACCAGGAACTGAACGGCACCGAATCGACGCTGCAGTATACTTGGAACGCGGTCGCGTTGGCCTCACCCTGATTGGCCATCGTCAGGAATACGGTGCAATCCTGTCCGGAGGTTATCTGGTCAGCCGGATCTCCGTTGACATCCATGATCTGATAGTGGCTCACCGCCAGGTCGGCCTTCGCATCGACCCGGATGGTCCAATCCTTCTCGGCCAGGTACGACCCGTCCCAGACGCTGGCCTTAATGTGGTATATGCCGGACGACCCGACATTAGAACTGAACAGCATGCCATTGGAGCCGATCCCCTGGTCCACACCGTCAATATACCACAGATAGGTCAGCTGGTCACCGTCTGGGTCGTAGGCCGATATGCTGAACGACTGAGATGATCCCTCGGTGATCGTGGGGTTCGCGATGGGGCTGAAGCTTTGGATCGTCACCGGTACGTTGGCGGTGCCGACCATCGAGTAGTGTTCGGATAGGAACTCGTTCCAATACGTCGCCTGTGCGAAGCTCACAGCCGTGGTATGGTAGATGTTGTAATAGTCCGCCTGCGAGGCAGGATAGTAGATGTTGAGGCCGTTCAGCTGAGACAGATCGTCCCATTCTGGAGGATCGAACGTCTCGGAGACGACCACGGCGCTATCCAGAACGGCCGAGAGTGTTGCCGCCTTGGCCTGAATCTGAACATCTGGAACAAACCTCTGGATCGATGAGACGAAATAAGGAAGGTCGATGTATGTCTCAGATATCACCATGCATGATTCCAGGCAATACTGGTAGTAGTTATGCAGGGTGCCCTCCTTCGATCTCATCTCGTTGAGCAGGTCGTTCAGCGCCGATCCCATCGCGGGCATTGAACTGGTGTCGATGACCGAAAGGGCGGTGTCCCATTGTTCGCATGGCGGGATCGGGAGCGCGTATGAAAGGATGTAATCAGCGACGATGCCCTTGGACAGGTCCACGGGGGAGATCGATGGGTCGTCGGTCAGCCTCTGCATGATCAATTGGTAGTTCCAGCCTTCCGCGGGCTCGTTGAGCTCCGAGCCGACGAGAAAGTCGCAATACGGGTATAGCTCATAGGATATCTCCGCCCCGGCCATCTGGCAAGCGTCGAATCCGATGACGTCGAAATTGAAACCCGACTGGAATGTCGCCATGTCCTCGAATGCGGAATGAAGATCGCCCATGGATAGCCTATCGACCGGATATTCGGAGTCATCCCAGCAGATTCCCATCCATTGACCACCGTGGTCCCAAAATATCAGCGCATAATTGTGGGCGGGGTAGTATTCCTTGCCCCATGCCATATACTGGTACAGGGTGTTAGGGTCTCCCATGTTGACTTCCCCTATGTTCTGCACCGCCTCGGAAGTCGTTGGGGTCATGCCTTCCGCGACCCGGTACCGACAAGTTCCGGTCCAGTTCCCATAGCGGGTGTCGTCGTCCCATTGATAGTACACCCACTTGCTGCCGTCCCAATACGTTCCATCGGATCTGTCCATCTGGACGATGATGTTGAGCTCGGGGTTCGAACCGACGGAGGACATCTCGAGGAAATCCATGATGCCGAACTGTTCGAGATCGTTGTCGGCATCCATGTATACCATGAAGGTCCAATTGGCGACGGTCCGCACCTGTACCTGGTAATCTCCCGAGCCTTGCAAGGAGTCCACCAGGATATAGCACCATCCAGCGGACGTGGATGCGAGACTGGCATGCTCGGTGAAGTTCCCGGTCACAAGGTTCTCACTGTCCGAGTATGACCTCATACCAGTTTCGTCATAGATATAGAGGCCGAAATCGACCCCCGCATGCATTATAAGGTCCACGTCCAGGCTCTCACCGCTGTCCATATGGACCTTGAAGAAATCTTGAGCATCATCGGTACTGTCCAAGGTCGCGTTGATCGACTGATAGTTCCAGACCTGGGTCGCATGATCGAAATCGTTGTCATTGTCTTCCACAGCAGAAGCGGTGGAGGTGAGGGCGAGCGAACAAATGACCGCCATGAATAATATTGAAATGAACAAAATAAATAGTTTACCAGAGGCCGACATGTTCATTTATTATTGGTTGGATATTTAGTGGTGGGCGCCTGATTAGTCAAAAGTGATTGTAAAGGATGCACTAAGAAGGGCCCACACGGTGACACGTTATGGGAAGAGAAGAGAAGATGGCCGAGATCCGGTCCAATTTTTCCAAGAAGTCCAAGGAATACGACGCCCATGTTAGAAAGGTCATTCCCCGGTACGAGGAGATGCTGGATGCCCTGATCTCATGCATCGACAGACCATATCGAAGTAAATTCAGGGCGATCGACCTCGGCTGCGGGACCGGGGCGGTCTCAGAAAGATTGATGGTTGCGTTTCCTGGAACCGAGCTGACCTGCCTGGACATGACCGAGGAAATGATGAACGTCGCCAAGCAAAGGCTGAGCGCCCATGAGAACGTGAGGTATGTTCTCTCAGACCTTTACCAATTTGAGTTCGACGGCCATTACGACGTCATAATCTCATCGCTAGCTCTGCACCATATCGTCACGGACCAGGACAAGAAGATGATCTACCGCCGGATCTTCGATGCGCTCGCGCCTGGTGGGTCGTTCTATAATGCGGACCTCGTCCTGGGTTCGGACGACCGTATCCAAGACATCTACATGAAGCAGTGGAAGGAGTTCATGTACCGAAGCTTTCCAAGGGACGAGGTCGATAAGGTGCAGGTCCCCCGCTATGAGCAGGAGGATTCACCGGCCAAGCTGATCGATCATCTGCACTGGCTCGGGGAAGCAGGTTTCAGGAATGTGGACGTGATCTGGAAGTACTACAACTTCACCGTCTACGGCGGCAAGAAATGAAATGGTCATACTGTGATCGATGGGAGAGAATGGACATGAACATCGCTGTGGTAGGCGTTGGTGGGGTCGGGGGATATTTTGGGGGCGAGCTCACCCGATTGCTGAGGGACGACCCAGACCTTAAGATATACTTCATTGCCAGGGGCAACCATCTGGTTGAGATCAGAAAGAACGGCCTGCTCCTAGATACTGATGAACACCAAATAATATGCAAGCCAACGCTCGCGACCGAGGACATTTCGGAATTGCCAGCCTTGGACCTGTGTCTCATCGCCGTGAAAAGCTACGATCTGGAAGACGTGCTCATCCGACTAAAACCTAAGATCACTGGTTCGACCATTATACTGCCACTTTTGAACGGCGTGGATATCTACGAAAGGATACGGTCGATCATCGGCAATGGGAACGTCCTTCCATCCAGTGTCTATGTGGGAACGCACATCGAAAGGCCAGGCAAGGTGACCCAGCGGGGAGGGGCCTGCACCATCGTGTTCGGGAAAGACCCAAGAAATGAGAATGACATCACTGTCCTAACGGACACATTGAAACGGGCCAATATCCGATTTAGCCTATCGGAAAATCCTTATGTCGAGATTTGGGGAAAATTCGTCTTCATTGCCTCTTTCGGTCTGGTCACGGCCTGCTACGACAGGACGATCGGAGAGGTGATGGAATCCGAGGAACTATCTAGCTACGTCAAGAAAATAATGAATGAGATCGTTGATATCGCCCGCGCTAAAGGCATACCTTTGCTTCCCTCGATCATCGATGAATCCTTTGCCAAGGCCAGAAGTTTTCCTTTCGGAACCAAGACATCATTTCAGAGGGATTATGAGATTCCAGGCAAAAAGGATGAAAGGGACCTTTTCGGTGGGGCGATCATCAGAATGGGAGAACAGCTTGGAATAAACACTGAAATCACCAAAATGATCTATGAATATCTACAGAACGGAAGGCTAACTATTGATTCTGCCATAAACTAGCATTAACATTCGTGGTGAATGAGAATCCCATCCGATTTATTGATCGCCAGTTATCGTTAGAATGATGGGTGAGATATCAGATATGGGATTTTGAGGGAAGAAGAACGCGTCAGGTACGATGATTACTGACGATCCAAAGGGTTTTACACACCTTTCTTTTTCCTCCTAGCAACGAATACCAGACCAACTATTGCCGCTGCCAGAAGTGTAAAAACTCCAACATAGGTGATCATGCTATCAGTTCCTGTTGATGCCATTGCACTGTTGGGACTTGCCGCATAAGGTGAAACGGTTCCAGATAATGCCTGAGTTCCCACTCCAGCTGAATTATGTGCAGCCACCGCAAATGAATAGTTCTCCCCGTTGGTCAACCCAGTTATCGTGGTCGAGGTGGCTGATGTGTGGATCACATCGACACCATTCTGGTAGACGATGTAGTAGTCAATGCCACTGCTGCCTACTGGAGCCGTCCAGGACAGTATGACCTTTCCGATACCTGTCGTGGCGATCAGATCGGTCGGGATACCTGGTAACGGAGAGCTTGAGGTAGGTGACGCCGTAACCGCGGTTGTTTGAATTCCGGTTCCGATCGAATTATGTGCTGCAACCGAGAAATCGTACGAATGCCCGTTCGTTAGGCCGGATATCGTCTCCGAGGCGGCCACGGGGTGGGATATGGCGATCCCGTCCTGGTAGACGATGTAGTGATCGATGACAACACCGCCATTACTGGTCGGGGCAGCCCATGACAACGTTATCTGGCCGTTTCCCGGCGTTGCGATCAGTCCTGTCGGGATACCCGGTACGCTCGTCATGGAAGAAGGTGTGGCGGTCATGGCCGATGACTGAGCACCGGCACCGACGGAGTTGTGCGCCACGATAGTAAAGCTGTACTGTTGTCCGTTTACCAATCCGGTGATCCTCGCTGATGTCGTTTGATAGTGGTCGGATGTGACGATCCCGTTCACATAAACCAGATAGTAATCGATCGCAGCGCCTCCGTTGTTGCTCGGCGCTATCCATGATAGATACACCTGGCCATTTCCGGGGCTGGCACCGTCACCGGTAGGAGCGCCTGGAACCGTCGGGACAGGGGAGGGTGTGGTAATGGCCGGTGCTGACCATGTGCCGATGCCCATAGAGTTGTGCGCCGCAACGGTGAAGGTGTATTGCTGACCGTTGTTTAATCCGTTGATGGTCGCTGAGACCACGGTGTAATGGTCCGATCTGGCGACCCCGTTCACAAAGACCAGATAGTAATCGATCACCGCCCCTCCATCACTGTTTGGCGCCGTCCATGAAAGAGACACCTGGGAATCATATGGTGTGGCAGTCAGCCCGATCGGACCGCCAGGAACTGTTGGGGTTGGATTCGGGGTTGCTGTAACACCAGTTGATTGTGTACTAATTCCAATGGAGTTATGTGCCGCAACAGTGAAACCATATGTCTGTCCATTTGTCAGTCCAGTGATCGTAACAGAAGTTCCCGTTGGGTGTTGCACATCAGTTCCGTTCTGATAAACGATGTAGTGGTCGATGGTCGCTCCTCCGTCGCTGCTTGGCGCCGTCCATGAAAGGTATACTTGGGTGTTGCCAGGGGTGGTCGTAAGTCCAGTCGGCGGATCTGGAACGGTCAAGACGGTTGTCAATGCTACCGGAATCGCAGAAAGGCTTGGAGACTGCGGCCCCGTTCCAGCTACGTTGTGTGCGGCGACACTGAAAGTGTATGATACTCCGTTCACCAACCCAGTTACGATTACGCCCGTTGACGTTGCATGCGTAACTTCCGTTCCATTTTGATTAACGATGTAATAATCAATCGCGGCCCCTCCATCTGAGGAGGGAGCGGACCAGCTAAGGGAAACCTGGGCATTACTTGGGGTGGCGGAAAGTCCGGTCGGAGCGCCTGGAACAACTGGAGCAGAAGAAGGCGTGGCCGCGATCGCGTTTGACTGCGGACCGATACCTGCCAAGTTATACGCGGATACAGTGAAGGAATATGTCTGGCCATTGACCAGACCACTGATAGTCGTCGATAGGCCAGTCGGATGAGATGGCAACGCCACCCCATCCTGATTGACGATGTAATAGTCGATGGCCTTTCCACCATTGAAAACTGGTTTGGTCCAGTTCAAGGTTACCTGTCCATCGCCAGGAGCGCCAACCAGTCCCGTCGGTGCATCGGGCGCCGTATA
The DNA here is from genome assembly GCA_942492955.1 of uncultured Methanomassiliicoccales archaeon. Taxonomy (GTDB): domain Archaea; phylum Thermoplasmatota; class Thermoplasmata; order Methanomassiliicoccales; family UBA472; genus DASXVU01. The sequence goes on along the minus strand of OW818644.1, from coordinate 2,541,231 downwards.
CGGGATCGATGTGACAGTGTTTGATTTTTCACCGATGCCGGCGAGATTGTGGGGCGCGACAGTGAAGGAATATTCATGACCATTGGTCAGGCCCACGATGTTTGTGGTCAGACCAACCTGATGGCTTGTTAATGCCACGCCGTCCTGGTAGATGACGTAATAATCGATGGGGCTACCTCCGTTACTCGCAGGTTCGGTCCAAACGAGTGTGACCTTGCCCTCACCGGGCGTGGCTGAGCTCAAGATAGGGGCCGATGGAACAGTAGTTGAATCAGAGAAGAATCGCTTGGCGTATATGTTTTGCTGATCTGTATCGTCCCACTGATCCCATACCACAATGGCACTGCCGTTTTTGTCCATGGCGATCTGTGGGTTCCGGCATTCCCCGGCGGAAGTTAGTTGCTTGACCGCCCCCCAGGCACCGGCGGAGTAACGCGTGGCGTATATGTCACTGTGCCAGGTGGATTGGTTGTACGCATTCCATATGACTATTGCGTTGCCGTTGTTGTCTATGGCGATCTGTGGTTTCTCGCAAGGCTCGATGTAACTGAGTCTCTCGACAGGTTCCCAGGCACCGGCGGAGTAATACCTGGCATAGATTTCATGAGGACCAGCCGTGGGGTGCTGTACCCACGCTGCAATAGCATGGCCGTTGTTATCCATGCCGATCTGTAGGTCCCAAATTATTACAAGCCCTTCGGATGTGAACAAGGTGTACGGTTCCCAGGAACCATCGGAGTAAAGGTTGACCAGGATGCTCTTGTGATTACCGGAGCTGTCCCACTGTTCCCACCCCACGATCGCATTGCCATTAATATCCATGGCAATCTGTGGGTTGGAAGCGGTACCAATAGCGGACTCGAATAGGGTGACCCCTCCCCAGACCCCTGCAGAATAGTAATTAGCAAAGATGCTCATGCTACCGGAGCTGTCCACCTGCTGCCATACCACCATGGCGTTGCCGTTGTTGTCCATGGCGATCTGTGGATCGGATGCATCCCCTGCACCAGCCTCTAGCCACACTGCCCCTCCCCAAGCACCGGTGGAGTAACGGTTGGCCAAGATGCTCTGGTTACCGGAACTGTCCACCTGAGACCATACTGCAATGGCGTTGCCGCTACTGGACATTGCCACCTGGGGATTGGTTGCCTGCCCCGTACCGGCCTCTAGCCACACTGCCCCTCCCCAAGCACCGGCGGAGTAACGGTTGGCCAAGATGCTCTGGTTACCGGAACTGTCCACCTGTTGCCACACCACTATAGCATTGCCGTTGTTGTCCATGGCGATCTGGGGATTGGTTGCATTCCTTGCACCTGCCTCTAGCCAGACTGCTCCGCTCCAGACCCCGGCGGAGTAACGGTTGGCCAAGATGCTCTGGTTACCGGAGCTACCCACCTGAGACCATACTGCAATGGCGTTGCCGTTGCTGTCCATGGCCACCTGCGAATTATGTGCGGCACCAGAACCACTATCAAGCAAGGTCGGCGAGCTGTCCCATCCTCCCGACACCGCTTGCACGTCCGAAGGCATATCAATCATCACTGTTAAAAACGATAATATTATCAAAAATGCGATTAGACTTTTAGTGTTCCTTCTCATTTCCATATTACTCCCCCCTCTGAGACGATCGGATATGCCCCATGGCACGAACCATGCCTTCCCTCACCGGCAATATTTCGGATGGTTGAAAGATAGGATTCGGTTGTTTAAGTAGGATTGCTTCACTATGGTTTTCTGCGAGTATAAATCGATCTTGATACTATCGAAAATTAGCGCGATGTTATGTCTGACCAGATGGAACAGCCCTGTGAGCATCAGGATCCGCAGCACCGGGAATGACCAGACCATATCCCATCATTGCCATTGCCGGATCGTTGTTCAACCAGAGGAAGTGCAATAGAACAATCTGGAATGTTCTTCGGTACCGTCATAAATAATCAGATCTACCAGGGATCGACGCCATCTTGGACATGACGGGAATCCCGGTAGTTTGAAGGTTCTTGTCGTTCTTCCGTGACTGCATAGGATATGGACGAGACAGACTACCGTTTGTGCCAATTATTGATGTTGGACCCTAGAATGCAGTATAGGGACCTGGCAGAAAGGCTGGGTTTGTCCACCCAAGCCGCATATCGCAGGTTCCAAGGTTTGATCGAAGGTGGTGTTTTGGCCGGATTCACCGCTGACATATCGCTGGACTACCTTCATGCTATTCGCGTCTGTGTCTGGGGCAGGTCAAAATCGCAAACAATGGAAAATGTGGTCCAAACCCTTTGTGCCAACGACTCGACTCTAGAGATCTTCATCGGTTCTGGGAATTTCATCTACGTCATTGGGCTGTTGAAGAACGTAAACGACCTAGAATCGTTTGTAAAACATGTCAAAAGGGCAGGTGAGATTCAAGATGCCCAAGTCGGCCTCGAGGGCTACGGCCTCATCTCCGGCCTGAAGGTTACTAGGGGTGGAATATCCCATGGTAAACTCACCGCCCTCGACCTCAAGATCATCAATGTACTTCATAAAGACGCAAGGAAATCAATAACGGAAATCTCCGGAGAGCTAAGCATCACGATCAAGACAGTAAAGAAAAGGTTGTCCAGGCTCATTGATGACGGACTGATCGAGTTCGCATTGGACTGGCGAACTGGAGAGGACGGAGGCCTCTTCAGCCTGATGCTGATAGAACTAAAGGACGAGGCCAGCAAGGAGGAGGTGGGCTGGAAGATAGTAGGTTCAGGCCACAAGTATGTCATCCTCGGGACGTTCAGCAATATTCCGAATATCATCGTCCTTATGGGTTGGGCTAAATCGATCCAGGAGATGGGCCGTCTGTCCGATGTTATGGGAAAAGAGGAAGGCATCCTGTCCATCATGCCCCATATTTTGACCCAGAGGTATCGCTCCCATGATACTTGGAGGGACAAACTACTGGTCGCCGAAACCTTGCAAACCAGAAAGACCTGATCCATCGCCTAGAACCATATTTTCATCTGGCATAGTCACCTTGACGTGATATGTGACCGAAAACAATCGATCTGTGTTGAAAAAGCGGTACCGAATGGCAGTAGATATTTCCAAAAACCGACTCACTGTGTGAACCAGAGAATAACTCATCCAGTTAACTTCACACTACTTGGCGAAGTGATTCTTGAACGTCTCATACGCCTGAGTGGTTTACAATGAACACGACAAAGATGAGCATTAATGGCGTGGTAGTAGGTGGAATCGTAGCGATACTAAGCATCGCATTCATATTTGGTGCATGGAGTATAATTGAGCAAAGAACTGTTGATACGGGCTATGCGGAAGATGGCACTATGACGGACTGGATGATCAGATGGGGCATAATCGCCATCACCATAGGATTGGCTGCGGACCTGATATTTCCATACCTATCTGCCAAGATGCAATGGACAAATAGGCGGTACTTGGTATTTTCCGTTCTATTGATGATTATCCTCGACCTGCTGGTGTTCCTACCGATATATGATAGCTCGGTACGTGTCTATCCCGTCGCATACATTGGACTTAACACGATCTTTTTCATTGGATTTGGTGCACTGGTCCCCCGATTGAGCGAGGGTTACGAACGGAGGTTGATCCATTGACTCGAGCTCTGGTTATCTTTGATTCCAAGTTCGGCAACACGGAAAACATCGCCATAAGGCTGGCCGTGATCCTTGAGGACCAGGGTATAACGACCTCCTGTATGAGGATCGGTGATGTGGATGTGCGAAAACTAGCTGATGCCGACATTCTGGCCATCGGTGGGCCTACTCATACATTCGGGATGTCCAAACCCATGGCCGAGTTCATGGATCGAATGAGCACGATAAGCTTGCATGGGAAGGTCGCATTCGCCTTCGACACCCGTTTCAAAAGTATACTGAGCGGCAGTGCGGCGAAGCGCATTGAGGCAGTGCTGAAGAGCCTCGGCGCCGTGATCGCCGCCCCTCGATACTCCGCCTTTGTATCCACGCAAGGAGTTCTAAAACAGGACAAGATCGATGAGGAATTGGTACGGATCGCGTTGGCCCTCGTTAATTCGGTAGGAATACCCCGGCCGAGGATGTGATGAGTACGCCAAGAGGATCGATCATCATAATCGGTGCAGGGATAGCGGGACTATCCGCGGGCTGTTATGCGCAAATGAACGGCTATGAAACGACGATCTTCGAAATGCATGACAAACCTGGGGGACTCTGTACCTCTTGGAAGCGCAATGACTTCACAATGGACTATTCCATCCACAACCTGGCTGGTACAGGGAAGGGCTCCGGGATGCGTCGGATATGGGATGAGCTAGGTGCCCTGAGGGACACTGAGGTCATAGACCACGATGAGCTAGTTCGGGTGGAGTCTCCTGACGGTCGAACGTTCTCGGTGTACTCGGACCTCAAAAAGCTTGTGGAGGAGATGAAGAGGATCTCACCATCGGATACCGACATCATCGAGGAGTATGAAAAAGGCGTTCGGAGCTTCTCTCATATCGACCTTTTCAACATACCATTGGGTGGTTTGAAGAGGAAACTTGGAATGCTTTTACACCTGAGGGCAATGCTGAAGTGGAACAAAGACTCGATGAAGGAGTTCGCCACACGTTTTACGGACCCCTTCCTCTCCAAGGCCTTCCCGTTAATTCAATATGATTCACCGAATGCTCCCATGATGGTGAACCTTGCCTTCATGGCAGGATTGGACAGCGAGGATCTGGGATGGCCTGTGGGCGGATCCCTAAGATTCGCCCGAAACATAGAAAAGCGCTTCCTCGAGCTTAACGGGGTGGTCCACTATAAGAAGCGGGTCTCCAACATTATTCTCGAAGGTGATAGGGCGATCGGGGTTCGCCTGACCGACGGTTCGGAGCATTTTGCGAATGTCATAATCTCCGCCGCTGATGGTTATGGAACAATCTTCGGGATGCTCGGAGGGAGGTACTCCAATGACAAGATAAACGCCTATTATCAAAAAGAGTGGCCATTGACCCAGGAATTCGGACTGCAGGTCGTCTTTTGTGTTAAGCGCGATCTGACCGGTGAACCCCATTCCATCGCTCTGATGCTTGACCGCCCAGCCATCATCGAAGATAACGAGAAGGCCGTAATTGATCTCGAGCTCTTCTCCGAGGAAACAGGCCTGGTTCCTCCGGGAAAGGGTATCATAAAAGTTGTAATAAAATCCAATTATGATTATTGGAAGAAGCTTAAGGACGAAGGTCATTACAAAGTCCAAAAGGATAGGATAGCCAAGGAAATCCTAGAGACATTGGAAATCAGATTTCCGGGGCTGAGCGGTGAGATCGAAGCCTTGGATGTGTCAACGCCAATTACATCGGAGCGCTATACTGGTAATTTCAGAGGCCTCCAGGCATGGATGCCAAGGGAAGGTGTGACCGAGGTCCTGCGCAACGGATTGAGCACGTCGTTACCCGGATTGGACAACTTCTACATGGCAGGTCAATGGTCGATGGCAACAATAGGACTCAGTACCGCGGCCTTGTCGGGCAGAAGGACCGTACAGAAGATCTGCAAGAAGGACCGAAGGAGGTTTGTGACGACCACCGCCTGATAATTAAGTCTCCAGGCGATCGATACTCAAAGATCCCGATCGTTCAGGCTGGTCATTCCAGACGGACCGAATCTAGGCTCATGTAGATATTTCCCCTGATCCCGCTGCGGATTGGAATGGTCTCTTGATTGGTTTGAGTATCTATTTATAGAAGTGCTAATCTAGTGATACTCAAGAAGGGATCTACTGATGTCAAATGGTCAACAGATTATCGTTCTCCGGGAAGGTACCGAGAGGACCAAGAATCGGGACGCGCAGACGAACAACATCGCTGCTGCTCGGGCCGTCGCAAACGCAGTAAGATCGACCTTGGGGCCGAAGGGAATGGACAAGATGCTTGTCGATTCCATGGGAGACGTCGTCATCACGAACGATGGCGTTACGATCCTGAAGGAGATCGACATACAGCATCCAGCGGCAAAGATGGTCGTCGAGGTCGCCAAGACCCTGGACAGCGAGTGCGGGGATGGGACGACATCGTCGGTCATCATGGCCGGCGAACTCCTGAAGAACGCCGAATCGCTCATCGAACAGCACATTCACCCTACAATAATCGCGAACGGGTACAAGTTGGCCGCCGCAGAAGCACTGAACGTACTGGATACCATTGCCATCCCCGTCACTGCCGAGGACATCAAGATGCTGACCAAAGTGGCAATGACCGCGATGACAGGAAAGAGCGTGGGCGGACAGAGGGACTTCCTCGCCGACCTGAGCGTCCAGGCCATCAAGGCGATCGCTGAGAAGAAAGACAAGAAGTGGACCGTTGACGTCGACAACATCAAGGTGGAGAAGAAGACTGGCGGATCCATCTCAGACACCGAGATCATAAAGGGGATCCTGCTCGACAAGGAGCGCGTCCACCCGAGGATGGCCAAGCAGGTAAGCAACGCCAAGATAGCGTTGATCTCCGTCGCCCTCGAGATCAAGAAGACGGAGGTCGAGGCCAAGATCCAGATCACCGATCCGAACCAGATGCAGCGCTTCCTCGATGAGGAAGAGTCGACCCTGAAAAGGATGGTCGACAAGATCAAGAAGGCGGGCGCCAACGTGGTGTTCTGCCAGAAGGGCATCGATGACCTGGTGCAGCACTACCTCGCAAAGCAGGGGATCTTCGCCGCCAGGAGGCTCAAGGAGTCTGACATGGAAAAGATATCCAAGGCCACCGGTGCCAATGTAGTCGGCAACATCGACGAGCTGAGCGCCAAGGACCTGGGAGTCGCTGGCATGGTGGAGGAGAAGAAGATCGGGGAGTCCAATATGACCTTCATAACCGGCTGCAAGAACCCGAAAGCGGTATCCGTGATCATCCGCGGCGGCACCGAGCATGTCATCGATGAGGTCGAGCGGGCATTGCACGACTCGCTTCGCGTGGTCGGGATCGCGCTGGAGGATGGCAAGGTCGTTCCGGGCGGCGGAGCGCCCGAGATCGAATTGTCGCTGAGGCTCGCATCCTTCGCGACCACGATCGGAGGAAGGGAGCAGATGGCCATCGAGGCCTTCGCCAACGCCATGGAGGTCATTCCCAGGGCGCTGGCGGAGAATGGCGGACTGGACGTCATCGATGTGGTCATCCAGCTGAAGAGCGCGCACGAGAGGAAGAACGGCAAGAACATGGGCATCAATCTGGACACAGGCAAGGCGGACGACATGCTGATGCTCAACGTGATCGAGCCGCTCCGCGTCAAGACCCAGGCGGTGAAGTCGGCCACTGAGGTCGCCAGCATGATCCTGAGGATCGATGACGTCATCGCTTCCAGGAAGGCACCTCCGATGCCACCAGGCGCGCAAGGTGGAATGCCGCCGGGAATGGGCATGCCAGGCATGATGTGAGCACGTCGCTCAGGAACAAACCCTTTCAATATCTTCCTTGTTCCCATTGGTCTGCTAAGAACAGCCTCGAATGATCTGGAATGGACCGAGAATAGAATCCGGGACCTCGCCTCTGATATGAAGAAAAATCACTCCACCTGCCTACTTTTGAATTCAAGGTGCTAATCCTCCAACACAACCTTTGTCCGAAGCCTCAGAATATTGGTTAGTGGGTTGAAGGTCATCAGACCGCTCAATAGAAATTCAAATTTTTACCTTTATGAAATATTTTTGTCTGATTCAAACCCTTCTCCGCAGTGACCGGATGTCCCGCATCTCGCCTTACCACTTTGGCTGCAAGCTGCCCTTTCAAGATGTCGCAAAAGCTCTACCTCTTCCTCCTCATCAAGGCTATACCGCCGACCGATCCGATGGCGACGAATGCGGCGCCACCTATCAGGAGGAGGTTTTCCGTCGTAAAAACATCAACGCGGCTATTCATGTTATCCTGATCGCCGACATTGGCGTCTGGTTCCTCTCCGGACTGTTCAGGTGCCATAGGCGTGGCGGCGACCACATCGGTGAGATTGCCGAGACCAGCTGCGTTCACCGCCCTCACACTGTAGTAGTACACCGTGCCGTTCTGCAGGGAGGGATCGGTGCAATTGGTCATTCCCGCTTCCAAGGTCATTACCTTGACCAGGGAGCCGGAGGCCGTTCCCCGGTATACCTCGTAGCAGGTGATGTTCGATGTCCCGGTATCGCCCGGAGCGGTCCAGTTCAAAGTGATCTGGCCGTCGCCAGCCACTAGGCACAACCCGGTGGGCGTCCCTGGTTGTCTCTGTTCAGGTATGGGAGCTATCACCACCCCGGTCAGTATCTTTTCGAAGGCCGATTCCAGCAATCCATAGGAAGTCCTCGGGGAAGCGCAGATGATCGACCAGATGGTGTGGCCTCCCTCGTCCACCAGCAGGATGAACTTCGAGGTTATGGGCTGACCCAGCCAATCGAGGGCGAACATCACGGCCGGCATTCCGGAGACGGTGGTAAAGTTAATGTCCCCATTCAGCCTGGTGTCCACCCCGGCATCCGCCAGGTTCTGGATGGCGTCCAGCACTTGGCCTTCCAGATATGAACGGTCGCCACGGACCGAATCGTTCCGTCCCGACACTACCGCGAAATTGACCTGGAACCCGTCGAGGACCGGCCCGAGGACAACAAGTTTCACGAAATGGCCTGAAACTGTCTGGTTCTCCTTGGTCGTCCATGTGTCTGGGACGGGGATGGAGAACTCGTCCCAATAGTGATAGTCAACCATCTCCGTCTGGTTCCCTCCAGGCAGGAGGGTGAAGCTGTTCTCCATCGCATCGAACAAAGAGCTCAACCAAAAATACTGCCCATCCTTTATCGTGAAGGTCATGATCCAATAGCGATGGCTCTCCTGATTGACAAGGATGACCTGTCTCTGGACGATCGAAGAGCTGTACCATTGGGTGGAATACTGGACGGCCATGTGCCCGGACAGCCCGATGATTTTCGGGCTTTCCATGGTCCCAACGGACACTCCCGCCGCCTGGAGCCCCTCTATGACAGAAGCCTGAAGCGCTAGGAGCGCGGTGGAGTTCTCTGTCATTGTCCAGTTGGAGCCCGAATGTACGATTAGGTTCGTCGTCACCCCATAAAGCTCCGGCCCCACCGCATAGAGGTCGACCATAGCCCCCCCGACCTCGACATCCTTAGAGTAGGTCCAGGTCGCCGGGAGCAAGATGCTGAAATCCTGCCGGTATTGGCGAGAGACGAGCGAATCAATCGTGAAATCCCAATCCGTCGACAGGTCTCCCAGGCTAGTGGAGACCGAGACATGAACGCTGTGCGGTCCAGGCTGAAAGGGGGTGCTGAGGTTGGCGTTTATGTATGCATTGTTCCCGTCAACCATGAAGATCGCGTGGGGGTATTGAACGCCGTCGATCGTGACCTCCGCATCATTGACAGTGGCTGCCGGCCTTCCCATGAATAGGTCTGCAGAGACATAATCTGGGGAGTCCGGAAGGATAGAGCCCGGACCGGGATAGACTGAGCTCAGATATTGGCCCATCTGCCAGGTGAAGGTCCAGCTGTAATTGTGGCTTCCCCCGGGCCAGGACATGTTGGCGCTCACGGTGTATTCCCCATATTCCGCATTCACGTAAGGATAGTATCCGAACACCTTACCCGGCTGCCACTGGTCTGTCGACTCGGTCATCGGGATGCCGTTGAAGAACAGGCTGATATTGTACGAGATCGGCTCAGGGACGCTGAGCTGATAGGACACGGCCACCGTCCAGGGGAGTTCGGTGACCTGGGAGCCTGCCGCCGGAGTGGTCAGGTTCAGCTCCGGACGGATGAATGACGGGGACGAAGGGTCGATGGTGAAGTTCCATCCCCCATGGACGGTGCCAATTATATCGACCGTCACGGTGTGGACCCCGTTGCTCAATGCCGATGGGATCGACGCCCGATATGCCAGTGAAGGCATCAAGCTCACGTCGAGCCTATGGCCGTCCACGCTCACGTTCACGTCCGCCGTCTGGAATCCGGGCAGGAAATTGTCAGAGAGATGGAACTCGGCATAGCTGGGAGTGTAACCGTAAACAGAGTTCGGAGCCGGAAGGGAAGGCACGATGTCCATGACCACTCCGACCCTCACAAGGGGACGACCGATGAAAACTGAGTCCGTGTCTATAGAGGCGGTGATTGCGGGTCTTTCGGCATAGACGTATCTCATGCCCCTCAACGAGAAGTCCTCGGCATCCAGCATATAAATCATCGATCCCCAGCTCTCTGTTGATCGCCCATCTGGCAGGTCCCAATAGACAGCTGTGCAGACCGCGTAGACCGTTCTGGAATCGGCGGACAATGTTATTCCGCTGGTCTCCCGCCAGTCGTTGTAGGTTGCCAACAATCCCAGATCGGATATGGACCTTTCCTGGAATCCCCCAAGCCCCCAGGCCGCGATATAGAACCTTCCATTGTCCCAGTCGACCGCGACCTGGGACAACACCCCTTGCCCAAGATTCTTGGAGACGACCGCGTGAGGCGCTGGGCTCAGCGAGTACCTGGTGATGTTGACCTGAAGGTCCGGGTTCCAGAGGGACGAGGCAAGCAGGTCATCGCCCCCGACCTTCATGTCGAGACAGACGGAGTAGCTGGCGTTGAAGGAGACAGAGACCTCACCGGTAGTCGGGTTCACGATCCTCACGAGCGTGTCATTCTCCGCGCTGACATATAGCTCGGTCATGGAACGGACCGCCAGGCTGGCTGGTGGGAACCCGAGGGGAATGGAACTTTCTACGGCCAGGGTAGTGACGTTCACGATGACGATGCTCTGCGTCCCAACGGATGCGACGTACAGATGATCGCCCTCTGCGTCCAGGTCGACGCTGATGGGCTGCTCGCCGACGGTTATGGTCGCCCTCACATCGGAGGAATAGTTCCAAATGACCAGGGAGTCCGTGTTCCTGTCGGCATAGTAGATGACCGGTATGGATGGGTCACCGAGCAGTCCCTGATTCCCATTGTACCCGTATTCGATGTCGGTGGCCGCCTGCGCGCTGGGAGCATTGGCTATGACGATAACGCTCAGGACGAATACGCATGACGCGAACAGCAACAAAGCTCGGCAAAGGCGACCAAACAACTTGCTCCCCCACGACCACCGTCATCGATGGAGTTCTAGAATATAATGAATTTGCGGCGGTCAACGAAAGCTGCCCAGAGAATGATGGTCAATTCTAATCAGAATCGATGTAGAATTGGAGCTCGCGAAGCTATGGTAATTGGCGATTCTCTTAACATTCTTCAATAACTTTCCATCTCTCCACTTTCTCATCGAACGAAGTCCTGGCATTTGCTGAGGATGTCGACGGTAAAATGTAGAATTTCACCTTAGGGAATGATTCTTTCTGGTTCAACTTGAAGAAGAGTTGGTTAGCCTTTTGCCTATTGAAACAGATACACTTGACATTAGAATATTCAGAAAGGAACTCGATGAAATTGTTTGATACTCCGTTCTTGATGTCTGGATCTCCGCTCCCCTTTCTCTCACACTCTTTAAGAACGTCCCATAGACCGATCCCGTTATTTCTCAGAAGAATGATCTTGTCAGCGTAGCTGCAACATTGTTGGGGACCAGTGGGTGATCCAAGGATCGAATAGATGATGCGCCAGAACTGATTCATTGGATTACCATAATACTCTCCGCGTTGAAGCGATATGGTGCTTGGCATTGTCCCCAGTATCAGTATGGTAGAATCGGGTTCAATTATTGGCGCTAATCCGCACAGTTTCTCTGACAAGGGAATTACCCAGGTGATATCAACGAATTACGTTCATGTCCTTTTCTGAAGAATGTCGAATTCTCGTTCTAACGGTTTCCGAAAGAAATCATAGATGTAGTTGGATTGGATTAGCTCCATGGTCGTCCAGACGACCTTGATGAAGGATCGTGACCAATGCCAAAGGATCTCCCACAGATCATCGTCACCGACATCGGTGAATACATTGACAAAGGCAGTTGTGCGCGCAACCTCAAGCTCAGGCTGGACAAGGGTCAGGAAGCAAGGAAATTCCCTTTCTTCCCTACCGTGCGAAAACCATTGAACCCGATCCTGGCAATGAGCGGGCAAAGACTGGAGGATCAATGGGCCGATGCCTTCGCCAGGACCATGACCTTGGTCAATCCCCCGCGCCCAGATAATAAAAAGGGTGAAATGACGTGGACAGAGTTTCTCAAGGTCATCGAACTAACGCCCCCAGGAGAAGCGGTGTTTGCCAGGGAAGTGGAGATCTCCCGCCCCATCGGCGTTTTCCTCGTCTCAGGCCGCATGGATTTTGTCCTGTTCCACTGGGATGGGCAAACGCCCGTGCTAAGGATTGTGGAATGCAAGGCGAGCCGTAAGGACAAGACCTATCATCGCATCCAGCTGGCCGCATACCGGCTGATGGTCCAGGAAGCCTTGGATGAAGAAGTGCTCCTGAACACTGGAACCGCCTTCAAGGAACTACGACTGGAATCGGTCGTAGCCCGCATTGATGAGAACACCGATCAGAACCAGGATGCGCTGGCAATCCCCTCGCTCGACCTGGAAGAGGAAATGGACGACCTCAGGCAACTGCTTTCGCAGAATGGTCCATTTGTTAGGATCGCCGGAACCCAATTGGAGAATTTGAACTACCGTTTGGAACCGAAGTGTGATTCCTGTATGTATTGCCCGATCTGCCTTCCGGAGAGTGCCAGGAATAGGCGCATCGAACTGACCGGCATCGACCATTCGGCGGTCAACATCCTGGTCGAGAACGGGGTCAAGAGCATCGACGCACTGGCAGACCTGGATCAGTCTTCAGAAAAGGCCCAACTTCTATGCCGCAGCTCCGGCTTCAACATGGACCTGGGCGACCTCATCGTTAAAGCGAAGGCCCGCCGCTCCACCCTCAAGGACAGGAAGGAAGGAGATTGGGGCGTCATCCTCCGTCCCAACCCGGGCAAAGGCCAGCTTCCAGAATACCAGAGCGGCACCAATCCCCGACTGGTCCGTATCTATCTGAACGTCGAATATGAGTACATCGAGAACCGGTTAGCTGCTTTATCAGCCCACGTTACCGACAGCGAGCTCCCGCTGGTCACCAGAACCGAAAAGGTCGATGAGAAGAACCGATACGATCCGGTTCCCGTAGAACTTGACCGGCAGACCGGAATTTTCCATCCACTGGTCGGCCAAGAGGTGGTCAGCTTCATCCCCGAGCCGTGGATCGGCGACCAAAAGGCCGACGACGAAAAGGAGCGGCAGATGATCCAGGGCTTCTTCGAGCAACTTGTGGAGGCCATCGTCAGCGCCAGCAATGGCGACGAAGCACGGCCGGTGCATTTCTACGTCTGGTCCAAGAACGACATGACCCATCTCATCGACGCCTGCTCCCGTGCCGGCGGCCCGCTCCTGCACAACCTCACCGAGATCCTCGGCTGCCGCGAGCGTTGCCAGGGACCGATGGAGCAGCTGATCTTCACCCCGATGAGGGATGAGATCGATCAGAAGGTCGCTCTCGGCTATACCGGACACAGCCTGGCAATAGCCACCTCATTGAGCTGGTTCGGCTTCCCCAGGTTCCACTGGACCCGGAATGTGGATGGGGCACCGGTCGACCTGTCCTATTCCTTCCGCCGGGACATCTTCGATTTCCGTACCTCGCTCAATCTGAACAGCGCCGGAGAATGGTGCGACAGGAAGGACCCGGACGGCCACCCTGAGTTCTTCGAGATCAGGACGAAGTTCAGCTCGGACATAAACGCCCCATACTGGTATGCGTTATGGGGTATACTGCCGGAGGCCAGCAGCAGCCTGGACCGTGTATTGTTGAACGATTATCGTCGGGGCGGGACCGCACCGCAGGTAACGTCGTTCCTTCAAGCAAAATGTCAGGCATTGAGATGGCTGGAAGAGCGGCTTCAGAAGAACAACGGCATCGAGAAACCGCTGATGCCGATCAACGAACTGAGACAGATCGATAAGAGGTTCGATGGTCGATACGATCTGATCAACGCCTGCCTCGATTTCATGCGCCTCGACCACCACGTGAAGAAGGTCGACTGGGTCACGTCGTGCCTGCGTTCACCGTCCGTCCGCGTAGCTGAAGGATTGGCGGTGCCGTTGAGGGACCTGACCGACATTCCTCTTGAAGATGGCGGCCATATGATCCGGGGCATGTTGGACCTGGAACGGTTCTCCGTCGATCCGGACGTGTTCTTCTCGGTCTGCATGATAGGCGAAGATTCTTTCGTAAGGATCTCACCATATTCGGGGAGGCCCAATGACGGCCAATCGATCCACGAGGTCCTGAGCAAGGGCGTGACCGCCAAGGTGACGTTCCTGGACAGAGCGAGCGGACTTTTCGCGGCCAAGGTCATCACCACGAACTACAAGGACCCGATCGCCAGGGATTATGTGCTTCCTTCGGTGCCGAGCAACTCAGCGATGCAATTCGCGCTCGTCGAAGAGGGTATCTCGGCGTACGTCCAGAACCGGGTCGACGAATGGCTGAGGAACAACCGGAACGCCCCGGCGGCCAGATGGTTCAACCCCGAATCGCCGTCCATTCCGGCAAGAGAACAGATGACCGCCGAAAGGACCGAGGAATGCAGGAACGTCCTCCGCTCGATGAAGGTGCTCGACCGTTCACTGGACGAGGTCCAGGTCCAGGCATGCATAGACGGACTGGAAAGTACGGTCCAACTGTTGCTCGGCCCGCCCGGCACCGGCAAGACGAACACTACCGCCGCGGCAATACTGCTCCGGCTGGCGTCTACCCCGGCCAGGAAGCTGTTCCTGCTCTCGGCGAACACGCATACCGCCGTGGATGAGTTGACGGAGCGGTTGCGGCTGACCCTGCCGTACTTCAGGAAAGCGTCGGCAGAGAACGGTTTCCGGGACAACCCGGTCAGCATCCTCAGGCTGAAGGATGAACCATCGACATTGGAGGAGGTTTCGGTAGAGAACATCGCACAGATCAAGGATGTTCTGAATCGAAACGACGCCGTGGTCTGCGGCTCGGTCAACGAGATCCTCAAACTGGGAAAGAACCTGGACCGGTCCGGTTGGCCATTCGGCAGCTCCCGTGCCTCCGGTCTCATCGTCGACGAGGCCAGCATGATGCTGTTCCCCGATTTCCTGGCCCTGGCCACGATGGTCTCGGCGGACGGGGAGATCATGCTTGCCGGCGATCATATGCAGCTGTCACCAATCACATCCCATGATTGGGAGAACGAGACCCGGGAGCAGATCGTGCGCCTGACGCCGCATGAGAGCGCGTACGTCACAGTCAAACGTCTTTGCGACGGATGCAGCAGGAACGCGTTGAGACAGTCGGAGCTCACGGTGACCTATCGGCTGACGGACGAGCTGATCCACCTCATCTCCGACGTCTACAAGGACGAAGGGGTCACGCTCACCTCGCGGAAGCAGGTCTTGCCGAAAGCGGGCGATATCCGATCGTTCTCGGACATATGGAAACAGGGCGGGGTATACCTCGTCATTCATGACGAATCCGGCTCAAGGAAGCTGAACGAGTTCGAGGCCGGATTGATACGCGATATCATCGCATCCCGGCCGGGGTCGAGGAGGGACATCGAACCGAGGTCGGTATCGATCATTACTCCACACAGGGCTCAGAAAGGAGCGTTGAAGACACTCTTGATAGATCAGTACGGCGACCAGATTAAGATGATCGATACCGTCGAACGGCTTCAGGGTGGAGAGTGCGAGACGATCATCGTTTCCGGAACGCAAAGCGATACCAACGCCATCGGGGAGAACGCCGAGTTCATCCTGAACCTCAACCGCACCAACGTCATTTTCTCTAGGGCGAAGGAACGGCTCATCGTCGTCTGTTCGAAGAACCTGCTGGACAGCGTCCCGGTCGATATCGAGGAATATCGATCGTCATGGCTGTGGAAGAAGCTGCGATCGATGTGCGACACCGAGATGCTGACGGTCGCTGGATACGAACATGAGGTATCGGTCAGGGTGCCGGGACGTTTCTGGAAATAACGCGTTCCGGTCCTCGAACATCCTTGAGATTGAAGCTAATACGATATTTTCATCGGCGTGAGAATATGAAACGGCTTTAAGCTAGTAACATCTAGGAGGGTCGATGACAATGGAAAACGAAAGCGCGATTACATCTGATGAAATCCAATCGATCGTAGGTCCGGTCCTGACCACCACCGGCAATAACGGAAAGAGAATGGTCGAAGCGATCCTCAAGATGGTGGAGAACGATCCCGATCTGTTCCTCATGCCCACCAACCTGGGCTTCCACGTCTGCATGCGGGTGAACGGAGAGGCGGTCAAATTGGTCCAGGTTTGGGGAAAGATCGATCAGCCGAAGAGCGACATCATCGAGACGCGGAGACAGTGGTTGCCAGAATCGCTTCAGTTGAACAACGAGGAGTTCAGAAAGATCGCCCAGCTGTTCCTTACCGCGAACTTCGATCCCGCCGGTGGAAAATACAAGAACTACGCCCTGCACTTCGATGACGAAAGGACGATGCGCTTCGACGACCAGGTGCTTGGCAAGATAGGTAAGGCCATCGTCGGGTTGAAGGATTTGCTGAAGGAAAGGTCGGAACAGAAGGAAGGAACGAATTAACTTGCGATCTGTCTCACCGTGAGTTTTCGCAAGTGCGGAAACCACATGGGTCGATCCACTACCCATGTCTTTCCTAATTCTCAGGACGAAAAATAAAATGCCAGCCTCGCCAGCACTTTCTCGCCTTGCTCAGTACGTCCGTGTTCCCGAAGCCGGTCTCGACGAGTGACCGGTCCTCGAACCAGACCGCGACCCTGAGGACGGCCTCGATGGACCCCTTCCACTAGGAACGTTCTGGGTCGGGACGGCCCTCTTGATCTCCGGTTCCGGCCGGTGAACGACCGTAATCTCCAGCGGATCGATGCGCTTGTGCGTGCGGCGCTCGATGTCCCGGACCATGCCCCTCTCTTCCGGCAGGAACAGCGATACCGATATGCCTTCCTTTCCTGCCCGTCCCGTTCTTCCGATCCGGTGCACGTAGGTGTCCGGGTCCATCGGCGAGTCGTAGTTGATGACGTAGTCGACGTCGGAGATGTCCAGTCCGCGTGCCGCGACGTCCGTCGCGACCAGGATCATGACCGAGCCGTCCTTGAACGCCTTGATGACCTTCTCCCGCTTGTTCTGCGCCACGTCGCCGTGGATCGCACCGGCCGGGTAGTTGTCGGCCAGCAGCTTCTTCGTCAGCTGATCGGTCTTGCGCTTGGTGGCGCAGAAGACCATGGCCTTGGGGTGTGCCGTGTCGAGTATGGTGCACAGCACGTCCCTCTTCACATCCTTGTCGGCGATGAAGTAGTACTGCTTCGTCAGGTCCAGGACCGGCTCGTCCTTGGAGACCAGGATCTCCTTGGGATTGACCATGTGGCCCATCGCCAGGCTCTTGATCTCCCTGGACATGGTGGCGGAGAACAGTAACGACTGGCGCTTCCGCGGCAGGCATCCGAGTATGAAGTTAAGGTCCCTGGAGAAACCCATGTCGAGCATGCGGTCCGCCTCGTCCAGCACCAGGACCGATATCTTCGAGAGGTTGATGTCGTTGTGCTCGATGATGTCCCTGATCCTTCCAGGCGTGGCGACCACGATATCCGTGCCTCTCTTGAGCTTCTCTATCTGGGGCCCGATGCCCACGCCGCCATAGATGGGGACGACCTTGTGGCCGGTGAACTGGGAGAGCTTGGAAAGCTCCTCGAAGACCTGGTTGGCTAGTTCCCTCGTTGGAACGAGGACCAGCGAGGATGGGGCTCTACTCCCGGGCTTGATCCTTTCCAGTATAATGGAACCGTAAGCGCCGGTCTTTCCCGTCCCGGTCTGCGCCTCGGCGTACATGTCGCCGCCCTTGAGGCCGACCGGTATTGCTGCTATCTGCACGGGTGTTGGTACGTCCCATCCCATGCCGTTCATTGCCCTGATGATCTTCTCCGAGATCTCTAGTTCTGTGAAAGTTGTCACGATATTCACTCTATGAGAAAATAAAAACGATCTGTAAAGACTCACAGCCCGAATTTGATTTCAATCAGTGGTTGCGATTCATGTATATAAATGTGCGTAATTGACATCTGATACCGACTGGTGAATGGAAATGGATCAAGAGATGGAATACTGGAAGACTTAATACCACTCATCTTTTGGCTTCATTGATTTCTATTGAACTGAATGGCTATCTTGAACTTTACATGAAGAATCTCGTACGGAAATACGGAGAATAGATTGCGCAAAACCTCTAGATATTCTTCAACATCGTGGAAATCACGGTTGTATCGAGAGGCGTCCCGCAGTACCCGCAGACCTTAATATCCGGATCGAAATCTTTGTCGATCTTGATCGAGCCACCGCAACTTGGGCATTTATAGGGGAGAGCAAGACCCCCTTGTCGAACTTGGTCCAAAAGCTGGTTCATATTGACTGAGACATTTCTCGAGGTGTTCTTTTCCTGGAGGGCCATCTTGCGTACCCTTCCCGCTTCCTCGAACAAAGTCAACTCTTCGAATGCTCGGGCCGCATCCTCATTCCTTCCTGCTCGGAGAGCGCTCGAAGCTCCACAATAAATATCTGTTTTATATGCAGCCAATAAATAGCACTGGTTCATCCTTTCCGCTCTTTTATCTATGAACGTGATTCCCCTATGCCCCTTCTCCAAGGTCTGTGACCAATCCATATTACCCAAATTACTGTTAGGATTTGCTGATGGGACTACATATTCAAACTGTACACGATTGATGCCTGATACCAATATCCTAAATTCTTCACGAGCTGCCTTTGTCAATTTTCCTATCATCAAACGATCATGAGACGTAACTTCAGACATCCCGAAGCGGTTCATGATCAAGGTCTGAATCTTATTATCGAAAACTATTGACAGATTGGCCTTAATGCTTTCAATTTGGTGCTGCCTTAGATTATTATCTTGTATCATTTTGCACTCGTTGCAGAGACCACTGCCTATCTTTTTTCTATTGCAACTTGTGCATTGACCCAAAGGCAACCCTCATCGGCAACCATCCCTGTGCAAGATAAATCCTTCGCGATTGAGATAGAATTTGATAACCACTCAACTCTACTCGATTCGATCATTTTGAATGGAATTGTAGATCTATTGAACCAGTACAATTGATGGAACAGGTTCATTTGCGGGAAAATACAAGTCCCGGACTTAATTCATCATGATCTGTATTGGATGATTATTGACGGCCTGCATTGCCTTTCATCCACATAACCCACGCTTTGGCAACTTCGGTGATAGTTACTCAATTATTCTTGCTCTTCCGTTTCCTAACCACGACCAGGCCCCCCACCAGCAATATGGCGGCGATCGCGGTTCCGGCGATGGCGATCAGGAGCAGCGGGCTCTGATCCGCCACGCCTGAGCCTCCGTTGCTTCCCTCGTTGAGAGACGCCACGATGCTGTGCGTGCTGTGGTGGTACGTGAAATAGAGGATCCAGGACGAGTCGGTGGAAGTGAGCTGATAGTCCATGTCCGTCCCGTCCAGGGACACCTTGATGTCCGACCCGATGGCCACAAGCTCCTTGCTGATGACGATCCGCGAATACCCGTACGTTCCAGGATCGCCGCTCACCTTGAAGCTCAGTTCATTTCTCTGCGAATTGAAGGACAGGTCGGAGAGGGTCGAGTTCGACTGCACCGTGAAGGCGTGATTGTCCGAAGACGCATCCACGGCCAGGCTTATGACCGATACCGCCGCCTGATAGACCGTGTTTCCCGCCCAGCTGCCCCTCAGTGAATAAACGCCAGTCGCTGACGGTATCCATTGCGTGGAGAAACCTCCCGTGGCGGACGTGGAGACGGAGGTCATGTCGATCCAGTTCAATCCGTCGTTTACGCTGTACGAAAGATCCACGTTCACGCCGGCGATCGGTGCGTCATACCTGACCGTCCTGACCTCACCGGTGATGGTGATCGAGATGCCTATTGGGCTGGAGGTCTCCGTTTCCATATCCAGCACGACCGCGGCGGATGCTGAGACCGGTCCGACCTCATTGCTTGAAACGGAGCTGCCGAGCTGATTGATGGCCTTGACAAAATAGTAGTAGCCGACCCCCAGGACCACTTCCTTGTCCGAATACGAGGTCTCAGGGATGTTGACCAATGGCGATTCCGATCCCGGGGCGGTTCCCCGGAAGACCATGTATGTTATCGGGTATCCTCCATTGTTCACGGAAGCGGACCACGCCAGGACGACCCCGCTGTCGATGGTCGAAGCGGTAACGTTCATCGGGGCTGACGGTTCGGTCTGCATCGGAATGGCCGTGACGTATGAATACGGGCCGATCCCCGCGGAATTGTGTCCGGCGACGGTGAAATTGTAGCTACGCCCGTTCGTGAGGCCGCTGATGACACATGACAGACCGGTGGGACGGATCAGCACTGCGGCACCGTTCTGGGTGACATCATAGTGCATGATGGGGCTGCCCCCATCATTGCCGGCGGTCCAGGTCAGGGTAACGAGTCCATTGCCTGGCGTGGCGGTCAGTCCGACCGGAGCGTCGGGGAATGTAAATGGCGTCGTCTGGACGACATCTGAATACGCGCCAAACCCGCCGGAATTATGTGCCGCTATGGTGAACGAATAGGATCGCCCGTTCGTTAGTCCGGTGATCGTGCTGGAATTGCCAGTGACGTGCATGATGTCGACGCTGTCCTGATAGACCGCGTAATAGTCGATCGGAGAGCCCCCGTCATTGATGGGAATGATCCAAGTCAAAGTCGTCTGGGTGTTGCCGGTGTTCGCCCGGAGGTCCTGCGGAGCCGTTGGGGCCTTTGGCAGGACGACGGAGACCGGTCCGACCTGACCACCCTCACCGGCGGCGTTGACCGCCCTGACCTTGTACCAGTAGGTTTGACCTTGGACCACGTCTGCGTCCGTGAAAGACGATCCTGAGGATGTTGATATGATCAAATAGGTGCCGGCCTCGGCTATGGACCGGTAGACGTTGTAACCGGTAATGACACCGCCCCCGTTGAACATCGGCGCGGTCCAGTTTAGAGTAATATTCGCTTTACCCGGGACCGCCTTCAATCCGGTGGGAGCGTCGGGGAAACTACCTGGGGTCGAAACCATTTCGATACACTGCGGACCGATGCCCGCGAGGTTGTGCGCGGAAACGGTGAATGAATACGCATGGCCGTTGACAAGGCCGGCGATGATCGTCATCGGACCGGTGAGATGATATGGCAGCGCGATCCGGTCCTGGTAGACGATATAGTAGTCGATCGTCCTCCCGCCGTCGAAGGCCGGGGCGATCCAATTCAAGGTCACATGCCCGTTGCCAGGAATTGCTGTGAATCCGATCGGAGCGTCGGGGAGAGTGTATGGAGTCTCATTGACGGCATTCGAAAGGGAACCGGTTCCGGCGGCGTTGTGAGCGGCGACGGTGAAAGAATACGATTCGCCATTCCTCAGTCCGGCGACCGCGGCGGAATTGGCGGTGACGTTCTTGACCTCGGTGCCGTTCTGATAGATCGTGTAATGATCGATCGACGCTCCGCCATCATCCTGCGGAGTCGTCCATGACAGTTCGATCCGTCCATCACCTGGAACGGCTTGCAGATCCGATGGAGCGCTTGGAACGTCCGGTCTCGGCGTGGCGAGGACTCCGGAGGACCGAGGTCCTTCCCCCACCAGATTCTGAGCGAGGACGGTGAAGTTGTATGTTCGGCCATTGGTCAGGCCGCTGATCACTTTGAATGTCTCCTGGGTGCCATCCTCCATGGCACCATCCATGAATATGATGTAGGACCAGATCTTTGCCCCACCGTCATCGATAGGTGCGGACCAGGAAAGACTGACCTGGCCGTTGCCCGGGGTCGCCGTGAGGTTCATTGGTGCATCGGGAGTGGTCCTCGGATAGTCTGCCAGATCCCATTGGGTGCTGTTGCCGGCATCGTTGTGGGATGCGACGGAAAACGCATACCTTTGGCCATTGGTCAGATTCTTGAACGTCACCGAATAGTCGGCGGTGTGCACGACATCGACTCCGTCCTTGAAGACGATGTAATAGAGGATCGGGGACCCCTCATAGTGATCGGGCGACATCCAAGAAATCGTGATCTCACTGTCGCCGGGGGTGGATGCGACCCTCCTGGGCGCCGGGGGGATGGTGATCGGAATGACCGACACAGGTTTGCTTTGCGGGCCGGTTCCGAAAACGTTGTGGGCCGCCACCGTGAAGGTGTATTTGTCCTCATCGAACCATATGCTCTTGTTCAGACCGATGATGACGACCTCTGTCCCGGCAACCTGATCTGGGAGTTGCACGCCGTCCTGATAGATGACGTAATGGTCGATCGCCGATCCGCCGTCGCGAATGGGGGCGGTCCACCTCAGAGTTGCCTGGTCAATGCCCGGTATTGCATCCAATCCGGTCGGTGCACCCGGCACGGTGCTGGGGGTCGATCGGACCACGGGGCTCGAAGGTCCGTCTCCCACCTGGTTGTGCGCGTATACCGCAAAACTGTAGGTTAGGCCATTGGTCAGGTTAACGATCACGGCGGACGTTTCCTTGTCCCCGTAGACCATGTTCCCGTCCATAACCACAACATAGGACCAGATCTCTGCCCCGCCGTCATCGTTCGGAGCGGACCAGGAAAGACTGACCTGGCCGTTGCCCGGGGTCGCCGTGAGGTTCGTCGGCGCATCGGGATAGGTCATCGGGATCGACCTTTCGCCTCGTTGGGGACCTTCTCCGGCGGCGTTGTGGGCTGCGATGGTGAAATCGTACTCCCGGCCGTTGGTCAGGCCGCTGATCGTCACCCGCCCTTCGGTGGTGTGCAGGACATCGACACCGTCCTGGTAGATGACGTAGTACTCGATGGGAGATCCTCCATCGCTTTCGGGGAATAACCAGCTGAGGTTGACATGTTCATTTCCCGAGGAGACGGTCCAGTGTCTGATCCCTCCGGGCAGGGAATATGGAGTGGCATCTGCGTAATCGCTTTGCGGGCCAGTTCCGGCGGCGTTGTGGGCGGCGACGGTGAAGATGTAGGTCCTGAGGTTGTAGATGTCGCCCACTTCGAGTCCGGTGATGTTCATCATAAGCTCGGTCGGATGATCAGGCAGCTCGTTATCGAACATATAGACGACGTAATAGTCGATGGCGCTGCCACCGTTGGAAACAGGCGCTGTCCAGTTCAGGGATGCGCTGGCATAGCCGGCTGCCGCCGTCAATCCGGTCGGGGCATCAGGGGTCGTGATGACGCCTTCACCATTGGGGTATGTGGTGTCCTGCACTGTCCCAGCCGCGGCTCCTTGACTGGCAAAGATGCTGACCGAGACCAAGAGAATCAACATTGAGAATAGGGTCAACACCAGCAGCCGTTTCGATCGCAATAATAAGCCCCTTGGAGCTATTGAAGTACGGTTAGGGCTATATATTCTTGGCTATCGAACCAGTTTGTCAGGAGCCACGGATCGAATTTGTCATGGCCGCGTGTTACTTGCTAACCTGCTGAATTGATCTCTATCCAGCATTGTAAAATATCCTCGAATATTACCTGATTTCATCGCATAAACCCGATTCGAATCGTACACAAATGCTAAGAACTTCAGACCTCCGATTTTCACTCATGAACTCTATCATCGATAGTGTCATGGGCATGCTTTCATCAGGTGACAATCTCTCCGCCCTGGGAAAGTCGGTCGGAGGGGATAGCAACTCGGTCAAGTCCTCACTCGGCATGGGACTGCCATTGATCATGGGTTCCATGGCGGAAAAGGCATCGAAGCCCGGCGGGGCTGAAATGCTGACCAATATACTATACTACCAAAGACGGGAGCGGCCGATCCGATGGGCAACGTAAGCGGCCAATTGAGCAACCCGGACACCGCCGGGGGATCGGACATGATCAGCAAGCTGCTTGGGAACCAGATGGGTCCCGTGCAGAGCGCCATATCGAAGAAGTCGGGGCTCGCCCCGGACGGAGTCGGCAAGTTGCTGGCGATGGTGGCGCCTATGGTGATGGGTCAGGTCGGGAAGATGTTCACGCAGGGCAACATGGACAGCAAGGGATTGTCGGCCCTCCTTGGCAGCCAGTCCAAGATGGCGATGCAGTCCTCACCCGATGCCTCGGACATATCCAAGCAGTTGAACATCGGGCAGGTGGAACCCAGTGGCTTCTTGGCGAAGCTGAAGAACATGTTCAAGAAGTGATCTGATCAGTCCGATCCGACTGGATCGAAGAAGGCTACGGAACCGGTCTGAATGCATCAGTTCAGACGAAGGAGTGGAAGGGTGCGCTGAGCCATGGTTAGGGCCGAGGATCGCGTCAGATCTCGGGCGCATCGCCGGACGCATAAGGGTGCACTAGACCGAGACAGGATCTGGCTCCAATTTTTCTATGGATGCATCTTGGTGATGCATGGAGCCGGTCCCGCGGTCAGCTTGGCGATGTCGCCTTCGATCATGTTTGACCCCTCAACGAGGAAGGAGCTGGCGTCTCTGCCGACGCATCTCGTTCACCCCCAAGCTCAGCGCACGAAATCCACTTCGTCGTTCACTGGTTGCCTCGGTTGCTGATACTGAGGTGGGTTGGACGCATACTGAGGCATTCCCTTTGGCGCCGGCTGAGTGCTCATCCCTGAACCCCGGGCGTCCAGCATGTACTTGCTCTTCGCGCCGGTGACGATCAGCAGGATCTTGATCGTTCCCTCGAGCTCCGGCTCGATCGAGCATCCCCATATGATCCTGGCCCTGTCGCTGACTGATTTGGTCACGATCTCGGCCGCCCTCTGCGCCTCACCGACGGTCATGTCCGGTCCGCCAACGACACGAATGAGCGCGCCCCTGGCCGCTCTCAGGTCGATCTCCCCCAGCATCGGCGAGGTGAGTGCTTCGTGGACCGCGTCCTTGACCCGGTCATCCGAATCCGTGTTCGCTTCGCCGATGCCGACGAACGCCACCCCGCCCTCATTCATGACTGTCTGGATGTCCGCGTAGTCCAGGTTGACCAGGCCGGGCTTGGTGATTATTTCCGTGAGACCTTTGATCGTCTGCATCAGGACCTCGTCGGCCACCTTGAAAGCCGCCTCGATCGGCAGCTTCGGGACCATCTCCAGGAGCTTGTCGTTCGGGACCACGATGGTGGTATCGCAGGTCTGCCTCAGCTTGTTCAGGCCAGACAGGGCATTCTCCATCCTCAACGTCCCTTCCGCCTTGAACGGGATGGTGACGACACCCAGGGTCAACGCCCTGATCTGTTCCTTGGCGATGGCCGCGACATAATGCGCCGAACCGGTTCCGGTCCCGCCCCCCATGCCTGCGGTGACGAAGACGATGTTGCCCCCTTTGAGGAAGTCCCTGATCTCGATATCGTTCTCCCTGGCGGCCTCTTCCCCAACCTCGGGCTTAGCTCCCGCCCCCAGTCCCCTGGTCTTTGTCTTGCCGATCAGAATCTTCTTCGGGGCACGGATGGTCAGTAGATGCTTAGCGTCGGTGTTGATGGCACAGAGCTGTGCGCCGCTTATGCCGGCATCGACGCAGCGGTTGATGGTGTTACAGCCGCCACCGCCGCATCCGACGATCTTGATGCAGACGTCCAGCTGAGCGGCGATGCGGAGCAGTTCCTCATCGCTCGCGCTCAAGGCCGGAGCCGTCTGTTGGTTTTCCACACTTCCATTTGCCGGTCGCTGATCTCCGGAATTCGCTAGCGCTTCCTTTACCAATGAGCTTGGCATTTGTGCATCCCCGAATATATAGGGAGCTTGTCCATAATAAATATTTCTGAAAAACAAAATTAACTGGTCAGTTAAAATAATGCGATGCTTCGCATAATTTACGTTCAACCCGAAGAACGAGTCCGGCAAGCTCTATTTTTCCCAGGGACTGAGCGGATCTTTCTTGAGCCTCGTTAATAAATGATACAATGAGATTTGACTTCTGAATCTAGCCTTCCCATTCGTCTATTCTTCAGCGAACTCCAATCCAGTACATCCTGGACGACTCAGACATACAGAGATATTATTAGTGGAAGAATATCATATTGTGTCTGATAAGGCACCCGAAGGCCGAGAGCTATCCGCGATAGGGTGCCCCGACGGTCCCGACTGGAATTAGCTGGAGATAAAAAATGATCAAATGTTCGCAATGCGGGAGGGTCTTCGACCCGCAGGCTAAGGATCAGCACATAGCGTCGATCTCCGGCAGCATCATGGGAGATGAATACATCGAGTCGTTCTACTTCTGCGACCTATGCCAGGTCTATACCGTGGAGATCTATCATGACCGGTTCTTGGGAGACGAGGAGATCTTTGTTAAGGGTCCGATGTCCAAACAAGAAGGGGACGAAAAGGTCGAACTGATCAGACAATGCTCTGAACCATGGGACAAGAAATGCCGTTGCGAGGCACACCGATCCTATTTTGATGGGGCTCTTGACTGAGTGAAACATACATGTTGCGGATTCCCCTCTTGCCCAAGATCAAAAAGCGGTGTTCAACTATCACTTTTGTCCGGGAACTTTGGCAATGTGTTCAACCAACCGATCAGCTCGTTGAACATTTCCACAAAACTCGGATCCTCTTCGACCAATAGCTGCGAATATCGTACAAGTGAGGCATCATCGAGCTCCTCGGTCAATTTTGGCAGTTTGAAATCATATCCATCAATGATGCCTGGCCCCATATCGTACGCGGGATCGGTAAGGGCAGGTTCGATCTCGTCCTTGTTCAGCCTGAGTTGGGCGTAGATATCTCTGCGCATGTCAGAGATCATTCCCTTCATCTTTCCGTCGACCTCTGGCAGTTTATCTTCAAATTCCTGGGCCACGCTTTCCCGTGCTCCTTCTCCGCCCATGGTTCCGGCCATTTCCGAGGCCACCGCACCGAATGTCCCCACCATCACCTGGGTGAATCCTCCCATTAGTTCGCTCATCAATATTATGCTCGTGTTCACCATCGCATTCATTATCCTCTGCGCCCGATCCGTTCTATTCTGAACCGATTCATCAATGTCGCGGGCATCCTGTTCCGTTAAGTCTGAACGACCTTCCTCTTCCATGGGAGCGCCTACAATATGACATTAGTATTTGTCAGGTCGATTAATAACACTTGCTACGAATGATATTTTTTAAATAGTGTATCATATATAACATATTTCCAATATATTTTAGACCGGGGACGGGTTGAAGATCATGTCAGCAGAGAACCGCGATCAGAATCTCGATCAGGTCGTGCAATGGGCAGTTCGATCAGGTTTCGAGGTCGTATCGGTATTGGACTCGAACCATGATTTTGTGGTCGAGGTAGCCGAGAAAGAGACGATGCTTCACGTGCAGATCGTCCATCAAAGGGCCGACAGCCCTTTCGTTCTCGTTGTTGGTCTTGTGAACATCCCGGAAACGGACCGGAATGTTTTGAAGGAGTGCAAACGGGAACAGTTTGGCGATCTCATCTGGGAGATCAAGCTGAATCTTTTGCAGAAAGGGGTCGATTTCACCGTTCTGGGAGCGGAGAATGATCCGGACGCCTGGGAAGTGCAAAGGCACCTGTTCCTGAACGAAACGGGACTGAGCCAATTCTATGAAGCCTACTCCAAGGTGAAGAACTCGCTGATAGGCATCATCTGGTCATACAAACGGGCGCTGGACTCTGTCGCGTGATCATAGTTGAGTAATGAAGCCATTGCCGCTCGGGGCTATGGCCACCAACTCCTGTCGAATCGTGTTGCGGTAATTATCAACAATTTCAGATGCTAGGATGCGTCATTTCATATAGGGGATTTGATTTCGACTGACGGTCAGTCAAGGGATTACAATGCCCCGTTCAACCAAAGCCGCATCCGACCGCCGTCTCGAGTTCATCAACGCGGCCGAGGCGCTGTTCAACGAGAAAGGTTTCGAGAACACGTCCATCGACGACATCGTCGCACGTGTCGGCGTGGCGAAGGGCCTTTTCTATTACTACTTCAAATCACGCGAGGAACTGCTGGGAGCCATCGTCGACAAGATCCTGGACGAGATGGAGCAGATCGTGGTCCAGGCGACCAACAAGGAAGGGCTGACGGCGATGCAACGCCTTTTGGAGATGACCTCCTCCTCGGACAAGATCCGGGTCCGGTCGGGCAGGTTGATGAAGTTCTTCCACGAGGAGCGCAATCAGGCATTGCACCTCCAGCTCGAGGTGCGCTCGATGAAGTTCCTCGTCCCGGCGATGGAGGCCATCATCAAGCAAGGCGTCAGCGAAGGAATTTTCAACACGCCTTACCCGAGGGAGACCGCCCTGGCCCTGTTCGGCATCAAGGGCGGCATCCACCACAGCAACGCTGGTACTGATTATCGCGAGGACGAGGAAAGGACCATCCAGGTCATCATGTTCCTCTCGGAACGCCTCCTCGGGGCCAAGGAAGGAACCTTCCAGGAGTTCTGGACGGAAATGAGGCGCCACAGCATGGAGAACGGCTGCGGCATTTGATCCATATCAAAAATTGGGAAGTGTTATGTTGTTCGGCAAACCAAAGAAGGAAAAGAAGGCCATAAAGCCACTGACACAGGAGGAGCGGTCAAAGCACCGGGTCCGGAAATTCATCATGCTGGGCTTGGGACTGGGTATGCTCGTGGCCAGCCTGGACCAGACCGTCGTCGGCACCAGCCTGCCCAAGATCGTGGGCGACCTGGGCGGGATGAACCTCTTCGCCTGGCTGTTCACCGCTTATATGCTGGCAGAAGTGCTGGCCATACCGGTCGCGGGAAAGATGTCCGACCGGTACGGCAGGAAACCGGTCTTCCTGGCCGGCATGGGCCTCTTCCTGGCCGGTTCGATACTGGCGGGAATGTCCAACTCCATGGAGATGCTGATCGCCTGCCGGTTCGTGCAAGGCCTGGGCGGCGGCGCGATCATGCCGGTGGCAATGGCCACCGTGGCTGATCTGTACGCACCGACCGAGCGCGGTAAGATACAGGGCATGCTGGGCGGCATCTTCGCCGTGTCCAGCGTCATCGGTCCGTTCCTCGGCGGGTTCATCGTCGATAATCTGGACTGGCGCTGGGTGTTCTACGTGAACCTGCCGGTAGGCATACTGGCGTTGGCGGTCACGTCGATGAAGTTCCCCAACCAGGTGAGCGACACCACCAAGCGCATCGACTACACTGGCATGGTCACGCTCGCCTCATGTCTAACGCCAGCATTGCTGGTCATGACCTGGGGCGGCAGCACCTACGCTTGGGACAGCATCGAGGTGATCGGCATGATCGCTCTATCGGTGATGTCTCTGATAGCGTTCGTGCTGATCGAGCGCAAGGCCGAGGACCCGATACTGCCGCTGCACCTGTTCCGTGAGCCAATCTTCACCCTGGGCAGCATGGGGCAGCTGATCGTCTCCATGGGTCTCTTTGGCGTGATCGCTTTCCTGCCCATGTTCCTGCAGGCGATCATCGGCATGAGCGCCACCGACAGCGGGGAGACCCTCATCCCGCTCATGATCGGTGTCATGATCACCGTACTGTCCAGCGGGTTCCTGCTCAAGCGCACCGGATACAAGATATGGCTGCTGATCGGCCCTCCGCTCTCGGCGTTCGGTCTGCTGATGCTGTCGACCCTGCACGCCGGCAGTTCGGTCACGGACGCGGTCATATACCTGATCATCACCGGAATGGGGCTCGGCGCGACCATGTCCAACTACATGGTCGCCGCCCAGAACGTGATGAGCAAGAAGGAGATGGGTGTGGTGACCTCGTCCATGACGCTGTTCCGCAGCATCGGCGGCACCATCGGCGTCACCGTGCTCGGCGCCATCGTCAACAACCGCATGGTCGAGGAGCTTAACCGGAATCTGCCCGCCGGAGCGATTTCCAGCCTGCCGACGACCGATGTGAACAGCATCGGCGGGCTGCTGATGTCGCCGGCCGCGGCTACCATACCGGGTCCGATCCTGGAATCGATCAGGCTCTCCCTCAGCAACAGCATCACCTACATGTTCCTGATCGGGGCGATCATCGTGATCTTCGCCCTGGCGACCAGCGTGTTCGTCAGAAGCGTGCCGCTGAAGAGCGAGGCCGAGTACCATGAGGAGGTTGTCCCAGAGGCTGACGCCAAGAGCGCCCTGGGTGTTGACATGGCGGTGGCGATCGAGCTCCCCTCCGCATCGAGGGTAACGAAGAAGTGAGAGCTCCAAACCCTTTCAATCTCTTCATTCCTCTTTTTTCGCCGCGCCATTATCGTCTGGATCTGGGATGACCCCCACGATTCCTGAGCCAATTATTGCTGGTCGTATGCCGCTTTCAGGTCCTTGATAATCAGCTTGTCCATCTGCAGCATGGCCTTCATGACCCGCTCCGCCTTCACTGGGTCTGGATCGTTCAACAGAATGCCCAGGATGGTGGGTACGATCTGCCAGGACACGCCATACTTGTCCTTGAGCCAACCGCACCGGTCCTTCGACCCACCTTCGGAGAGTTTCTCCCAGAAGTGATCCACATCTTCCTGCGTCTTGCAGTCCACCATGAACGATATGGCTGGCGTGAAGGTGTACATCGGACCGCCGTTCAAGGCCATGAAATCCTGTCCGTCCAGCTGGAAGGTCCCCGACATCACTTCTCCCTTCGGACCAGGTCCGGCGTCACCGTAGCGGGTGACCTTGCCGATCCGGGAGTTCTTGAAGATCGACGTGTAGAAGATCATGGCCTCTTCGGCATTATTATCGAACCAAAGGAATGGAGTGATCTTTTGCATGTTTTCGATTGACAGCGCAGATTATTTATTGTTTGCCAGAAGCCAATTGAGAAGATGATAGCATCGGTCGAATACCGGTCTGATGAACGATCTCAAACCCTGTACATGAGGATCGCCGTGGAATTGTCCTGGCTTCCCTTGGCCAGCGACATGTCGACGATGGTCTTGGCCTTCCCGTCGACGACCACCAGGCGCATGATCTCATCATCCGACATGACGCCGCACGCTCCATCGGAACAGAGCAGCACCGTGTCCCATGCGTCGCCAACGCAGTAGATGTCCGGTTCATTGGGTTCGCTGCCCAATGCCCTGGTCAATATGTTCTTCCGGGGGTGGCTCCGGGCCTCCTTCTCGTCGATCGCCCCCGAATCCACCAGCGACTGGACGAAGGAATGGTCCTTGGTCCTCAGGATGAGCTTGCCAGTGTCGATGACGTAGGAACGACTGTCACCGACGTTGCCGAGGTAAAGCTTTCCCCGATCCACGACCGCTGTCGTCAGAGTGGTGGCCGAATCCTTAGGCGCGTGGGCGATGACAGCGGCCCTGGCCGACCCATAGGACCGCCTAATCGCCTCCACCGCGTCGGTGCCGTTCCGGATGCCGAGGACCAGCGACCCGAGGAACTCCCTGACCGCCCATCTGCTCGCCACCTCACCGCCCTCGTGCCCTCCCAACCCGTCGGCCACCACGGCGGCAAATATCTCGTTTGAATCGGTGGTACCGTCATCCTCCAGCCTGACAGATTCTGACCTCCCGTCGGAAAAGACAATGTAAGAAAGCGCGGAAACGCCGGAATCATACGTTCCGTAGGAGTCCTCATTGCTATTCCGTCCACCCGATGCGGTGAACGCGTCAAGTCTCGTTGATATCACCCAGCCGGTCGAGGATGCGCTTCTGCAGCTGTTCCTTGTCCTGGCCGTCCGATATCTCCAACCGTTTGCTCAGGTCCTCGATCTGCTTGTCCGAACCCCTTCCGGAAGATTCCAGCCCCGCCTTGATCAGTGCCCGGACCAGCTCGTCGGGCAATTGCAGGCCGAGCAGGTCGCGGTTCATGTGGATGCTCTTCTTGAGATCGGCATCCTCAAGCCTTATCCGGGTGCCGTCCACCTCGAGGTCTGACCCGCTCTCCAGTTTCATCCCGTTGAGGAACCATTTCCCGTTCTTCACGATCAGCATGTCCGGCTCCAGCCTCTCCGCCAGTTCCTTGGAGATGGGGGTGATGGCGTTCTTATTGACCGTGATGACGTTCGGCTCCTTCTCGAACCGGAAGGTGAGGTTGGAACCGACCCGGATGAGGTCCCCGGGGACCGCTTCCTCGTCACGTCCCTTGATACGATTTCCGTTCAGATAAGTGCCGTTCCGGCTACCCAGGTCCCGGCACATGATCCTGCCTTTCTTTGAATAGATGTACAGATGCCCCTTCTTGGAGCTGATCGTGCTGTCCTCCAATCCCAGGTCGACCTCTTTCCGGCCGTCGTACAGCATGACCTCCCAGGTCTTCTCCTTGCGGCGGACCTCGGCCTTCCCGCAGGCGAAGTACGACTGCTCGCTGTTGTCCTTGTCGATCATGACCAGATAGAACTCGTCGTCCCCATGGTCACAGGTCCCGAGGTTGATGTTGACCTCCGCCACATAAGTGCCGCCGTTCACGTCGACGATGTCCCTGCCGGCCACCTTCGACCGCGTCGCCACCACGTCCATCCGTTCCGGTAAGATGTCATTGTCTTCTCCATGATCGGAGATGACCGTTTCCCCGTCCACCTCAACGTGGTCCCCCGCCGCGATGCTGGAACGGGAGGCGATCACGTCCATGCCGGTGGACGAGATGGGAGAGATTATCTCCTGGGTCATCTCCTCCCTCATTTCCCGGACGTCATGGTCGTCGACCATGGCCTCTCCGCATTGGGGGCAGTACTGTGCCTTCTCATCCGATTCCGACGCGCCGCACTTGGGACATTTCATTCAAGCTACCCCAGACGGACAAATATGTCCTCACTTGCTCTTAAAAACAATCCCGCGATTCCGGTCGTCGGCCTTACCGGTAATTGTTGTCCAAGGCGGCCAGCAACGCGCAGCGCATCTCGATGCAGTTCTGCCAGCGTTCCTCCCGGTCCTTTCTCAATGCCTTCACCAGGATCGGCCTGATGATCTCCGGCGTGTTCGACAGGTCCGGTTCGTCGGTCAGGATGCTGAGGATGGTCTCGTTCGGATCGTCGCATTTGAACGGCAGCTTCCCGCCGGTCATGAACGCGATCAGCACGCCCATCTGCCATATGTCCGTCCTCTGGTCGACCGGACCGAACTTTGTCTTCGATACCTGCTCCGGTGCCAGGTAATTCAGCGTGCCCTTCAGGTTCACCGAGGACATGGAACTGTTGCCAGTGACCTTCGACAGTCCGAAATCGGTGAACTTCCACGACCCGTCGACCAGTAGTATGTTCTCCGGCTTGATGTCCCGGTGGACGACGTTCAGTGAGTGTATGCGCTGCAGCTTGTCGAATAGGGTGAGAACTATGGCCATCTTCTGGGAGAAATCCAGCTCGGGTAGGGCCGCGGACAGATCCTTTTCCGCCAGGTCCATGACGAACCAGGGGAACGGCTCGACACCGCTGTCGATCAGCCTGACGATGCAGTCCGGTGCCTTCTTCGTCAGCTCGGCCCAGATCGTCGCCTCGTCGTTGAACTTCTCTATCGATTCATTGTCGATGCGGACCGTGACCCGGCCGCTCAGGTCTATGCCCTTCGGTATCTTGAGCGCGTATTCCATGCCGGACTTCTCCACGACGTAAACGTCGCAGAACCCGCCGCAGCCGATCTTCTCCAGTATGCGGTAATCATCGAGCATGCCCAGGCTGGCCGGTCTCGCCGCTATTGACGGTCTCTGCCTCTCCGACGCGCTGTTCCCCTTCATGGCGCTAGTGAACCTGGTCTCGATGGCCTTGTCCCGGAGCCCCAGACGCTCATACGCCAGAGCGATCTCCTCGCTGTCACCGTAGGGCAGGATGTCCTCGATGTGGTTCAGCGCCATCTCCATGTTCTCCAGCTCCATCAGGCAGCTGACCGCGTCGGGGCAGCCGGTGAGCTTCGCCTGCACTGCCGGCTCCAGGAGCGGCTCGCGCTCCACCAGCATCTTGGCGTGCGCCCTGATCTCGAGGTTGAGCTCGGCCTGCCTGATCTGGCGCTGCTCGTCCAGAGGCGCCGGCCTCACTCTGGGGGGCTGGTATCCATACTCGGAGGAGAGCTGGGGGGATTCGATCGACCGCGGCATGGCCCGGCGTACGTCATTGACGGATTCGCGGACGCATTCACGGCACAGTCCCGGGCTGTCACTGTGACGCAGGAACACCACGATGTTGCCGATGACCCATGCCGGCAAGGTGATGAAGAACAGTATCGTCATCAGTCCGATGAACAGATCAAGGCGGTCGGACCGGGGGAAGCCCGATTGGGTCCAGACGACCATGAAGATGATGAAACCGGCCACCTGGAGTATCAGGATGATGGATAGGACCCTCAACTTAAGGTCCAACGGTCCACCGCATCCGCGGCATCGGTTCAGCATCGACAGGGAAGAATCCGCGTGAGATATTAAAATGTCCGGCAAGATTGTCGCCTGGAGCGCTTGAGGTTCCGACGGTCCCGGTTTTGCTTCCTTTGTCCCGTCTCGGCAACAAAGCTATTATAAATCCATAAAGTATGAAAAAGCTGAATCGGTTCGAAGTGGTGGTCCAAGTTTGTTACTGCTCGGTGGTAGGTCGGATATATTAGCGCAATGGTTCACCAAGAAGTACATCCAGAAGCACGCCGGGATCTTCAAGGACATATTGATCGGACCGGGCGAGTATGCCATGGTCATCCGCGGCGGGAAGATGGAGACGCCCATCACCCAGGACCAGCTGACCGGGCTCATGGGAGGGCTGCCGGAGAAGATAAAGGGCTGGCTTGGCGGAGGGGAGGACCTGCAGCTGCTGGTCGTCGATGTCCGTCCCAAGAAGATGACCATTCCTTTCTCCGGTTTCTCCAAGGACCACCTACGGGTCGGCGGCATCCTGGAGATCACCTTCAGGATCGACCCTTCCAATGCGATGCGTATCCTGAACATGATCACCGGACCGACGGTGTTGGACTACAAGTGGGGCCGCAGCGAGGACCTCAAGCTGGGCGCCGATCCGTCCTCCACCAACCGTTCCGGCATCAAGGAGCTGACTACCCAGGACATAGGGGCGATACTGGGCAAGGACGTTTCGACCCAGATCAGCGTGGAGGTGCTCTCCTCCATGGAAGCTCAGGAGATCCAAGAGAACGTTACTTCCGTTTCTACCAAGGTTAAGACGGTCCTCAACGCGATGACACCTTACTGGATGGAGTACGGGATCGATGTCGTATTCCCCAACGTGATCATCTCCGACAACGAGTACCAGGAGATCATGCGGAAAAGGACGGAGACCGAGCTGCAGCAGCGCGACCGGGACATCGAGTTCTTCCGCATGGCGGGCGACGAGAAGAGGGCCGCCGAGATGGAACAGCAACGGCTGCGCCTGGAACAGGATGCGGCGTTGGCCAGGGAAGTGGCCGGTCTGGATTACGGCAAGGAGATCGCGGCGAAAAGGGCCGAGATCGACACCATGGTACGCCGCCAGAACTGGGAGCTCATCAAGATGGACGCATCGGCCAAGGAGGACCTGGCCCAGATCGAGCACGTCAGCCGGCAGAAGATGCTGGACCAGGAGGCGGAGCACGAGGCCGATCGGAGACGCGTGCTCAAGGCGGCCGAGATGTACGGCGTGGCCGCGGAGATCGAGCTGAAGGACCGGCAGGAGCGTCTGCGCCTGGAACGGGACCGGCAGGAGGACTCGCAGGACGCGGCGCACCTCGAACGGCTCGTCGAGATCGGCAGGATGCGTTCGGACCAACGCATCAAGGAACGGAACGGCGATTTCACCGTGGTGGTCGATGTGCCGGAGCAGAAACGGATCGCCGAGTCGTCGTCGAGAAGATGCCCCGAATGCCAGGCGACTGTCCCGGAAGATTGGGCATTCTGCCCGCACTGCGGCAAAGCGCTATAGGTACGTGACCGAACATGACCGACGACGCTGACGTTCTGGCCCAGATCAAGACCGAGGCCGAGGCGATCAAGAAGAAGATGGTCGACGTCCCGGGCAACTACCAGACCGGAAAAGCCATCATGGTCGAATCGATGGACGTCCTGGACCGGAACCCCAAGAAAGCGCTGAAGATCATGAGGAGAGCCAGTGAATCGGTCGAGGAGGAAAGCGTCCTCACCCGCCGGTACAACTCGCTCAAGCAGAAGTGGGGGGCGATCCCATCGTACCAGATGGACGAGGCGGAGATGGCGTCGGAACGCCGTCTGCTCGAACTGCTGAAGGCGGGTAGCTTCGAAGAGGCGGGACCGGTCCTGAAGATCTTGGAGGACTCGATGCACCTGGACCTGGTCGAGAACGTGGACAGCAGTCTGCTGCTCGACCTCCCGGACGCGGAGATCGTCCTGGGCCGGGGAAGCACGCTGGAAGCGAGCGCCGCCAACCAGAGCGCGTTCCCGCTCCGGATAATCACATTGACAGGCCGATCGTCCCAGGCCCAGGTGATCGTCCTGGAGGACTACAAAGGCGTCATCCAGCCGAATGCCGAACGCAAGCTCCACATCAACGTCATCCCGGGAGCGGAGGGCGACGTGGTCGTCGAGCTGGAGGCGCTGGTCGAGGTCAATTCCAAAAGGGTCACGTTCAAGAAGCACGGCTCCATGACGGTGGTCCAGCCAAAATTGGTGTTAGGAACGTCAACTCAGCTCGCTCAACCGGCCCGTCAACAGGCCAACGGCACTAACGTCTCCATGCCCGGTTCGAAGGCGCAATACGTCCACGACCCGATGGAGCTGGTCAAGAACGGCACCGTCGACCAGTGGGTGGACCTCATCAACATGTTCTTCGAGAACAAGGGGACCGTGAACCTCGAGACCATCGCCCAGGCATTTCCGGAATTCCAGAAGATGGACGGTTACATGAGCCTGTTCCAGGCGATCATGGTGATCGACTACCGCTCGACGCCGCAATGGAGCGCCTGGTTTCAGACCAAGGGGTTCGCCGGGAACGAACTGACCAAGCGCTGCACTCGCCTGCTCTTCGACATGCGGACCGCTCCGGACATGAAGCTCGAGCTGGAGCTGGACGGGAGCGTCGGTTCATCGAACAACGACCACCTGATCGGGGCGCTCAACATCGCGTCCGGCAACATCCACCTGCCCCGGGAGAAGCTCAAAGGCATCAAGTCCTGGGACATCAAGGGCAAGTTCAGGGGAGAGACCTTCACGCTCCGGGTCGACCGCAACGTGGTGAAAGGGACGGACGGTGCCAAGTCCAAAGCCTACTTCTCTCTCCAGCTAGTCTAGGTCGAGTACAGTTTCTCGATCAGTTCCTTGGCCTTCTCCGAGGAGGTCGCGCTATTGCTGGCGGACACGTCGACCAGCGAGCTGATGGCCCGCCAGCCCCTCTGCGGCAAGGAGAGCGCCAGCTTGGAAACGATCAGGTTGCACTGGCAGTTCGACAAAGATAACGGCGGCTCACTCAGGAAACTGATCGGCACCAGGCCCAGCTTGATGTCCAGGAACTTTGACAGCATCTCGCCCAACCGGATACGGTCCTTCTGGTCCGACCCTTTGCAGGTGAGCACGAACTTCATCTTGGGGTCTTTGGCGAACCCGTCCACCATCCGGTTGAGGGACTCCTTGGAGATGAGCGAACGCATGCCCTCGATCTCCGTCTCCAGGTCCTTCGGCTCCCAATTGATCTCCAGGGGCGGCACTTCGCCGATGGGGATGCCGTACTTGTCCTCGTGCTCCTGTATCGCCTTCTCCACGTCCCCGTACGCCAGCCCCTGGCTCAACGCGCTCCGCGGCAGGAGCAGGGTGTGCGTGAGAATGCCTGTCCGGCCCTTCTCGTCCAGCTTGCTGCGCCGGAATATCTTCGAGAAGTAGACCGCATCCAACGAAGGCACGGCCGCTATGAGCCTGGCCTCGTTGCTAAGGATGTCGTCCGCCTTGACATAGTTCGGGTCCAGCGGTATGTAGTAGCCGAGCATCCTCTCGTATTCCTCGGGGTTGATGTTCGCCGAGCGGGCCCGTTTGGAGTACCCCTTCTTCGGCACTGGCCCATAGATGAAGTGCTCGACCTTCGTCGTATTCATTATTTCCCCTCGAACTCCTGCTCGTCCTTCACTTCGTCGGGCATCTTCTTGGCCAGCTCACGGAACCGGTCGATGAAGCCGCGGTACTCCTCGGACGAGTAGTCCAGCATATGCATGCCCTTGACCGAGATGAGCTTCGGGATGTTGTCGCCGTCCTCGTTCTGCTCGGTGCGTATCTCGCTGAAGAAGTATGATGCCTGGTCGAACGAGACGTTGGCGATCACCCCGCCCTTGGAGAGCGCCATGGTGTCGCCGTAATACTTGCACAGGATGGCCCGCGCGTAGTCCTCCTTGGTCATGTCCTTGTCGCCGATGAGCTTGCCGATGAAGCCGCGTTTCTCCCGGTCCATGCTCTTATACGTCTCAGGCCATCCGTTCTGCTTGATGATCTCCTTGTCCAGCAGATCGAACTTGGTGAGGAAGAACACCGGATAGATCTTGGCGGCGTCCTCGTCGGTCTTGAACACCTGTGATTTGTACTTGGCGACGGCGCTGATCAGCGTGGCCATGAACACATCATAGTTCAGCATCTCCTTGAACCGCTCAGAACGGGCCTCGGCGTTGATCTTGCTCAGGTCGATGAGGAAGACCAGCACGTTGCAGCGGAGCAGCTCCCGGAAGGAATCGCTCAGCGAGTCGAAATTGAACTCGCCCTTGTATGTGCCGGACGTGATCGACTCCCGGTACTGCTCCAACGACCGCAGGATGTCCAGGTCCTCGCCCGCTATGTCGTACACCGTGAAGTCCATGATGTCATACTTGGCCGATGACTTCGAACCGAGGGAGACATACTTCTTGTAACCGTACTTGAACGTGTATTTGGCCAGATTGCCTTTGAGCGTCGAGTCAGCCCATTGCCCGGTCTTGAGGTCGGTCCTTATGTCACCGAGGATCTTCTCGAATGAAGGGTCGGTAATGAAACGGAACTCCCCCGGACCGACGTTGGTCACGTCGTTCGTATACTGCACCTGTGATTCGTATAAGAGGCTGAGAAAGATCGTCTTGCCGCAAGACCTGTCCCCAAAGATAGCTACGGGCATGTTGCTAAATGGAGTTGTTTGAGTTAAATATCTTTTCTTGAAAAAAGTAATATCGTGGGCTTGCTGGACATGACCGCCCCGCCGT
Source organism: uncultured Methanomassiliicoccales archaeon (assembly GCA_942492955.1). Taxonomy (GTDB): domain Archaea; phylum Thermoplasmatota; class Thermoplasmata; order Methanomassiliicoccales; family UBA472; genus DASXVU01. The sequence goes on along the minus strand of OW818644.1, from coordinate 2,502,232 downwards.
TCGTCGGTTTATCGATGGTTCGCATCGTCCGCACCGCAGTTTTTCGTGGTTGTTAATATGCTTTGACGTATCTGAATTCGTAATGTTGAAGTCCTCAAACGGCCTATATGTGGCAGGATAAAGGGCATGGACCTCGGACTTGGTTTGAACCTGGAAACTGCAGCTAAGCTCGGGATACCGGCTGGTAGTGCCGTGCTAGGTTATCTGGAGAGGAGAAAAATCAAAGCGCAGATAGAGAAGATCAAGGCCTCCCAGAAGATCAAAAAGGATCGCATCAAGGCGGAGCAGGAGCTGACCGAGGCAAAGAAGAAAGAGCTCAGGGAACTGGTGCTATCGATCACCGGAGGTGCCGGGGAAGTGACCGCCGGGCTTATCGACCTCAAAGACGCCGCGAACGGGTCCCCAGATGCAGCTCTTCTCGAAAGCGATATTGAGAATGACCTTGATGACGATGAGATCCAGCGGAGCATCTCTTTGAACGGTTCGATATGCCCGAGATGCGCCAGCCCCATACAGAAGGACTATCGTTCCTGCCCCAACTGTTCCGCCAAGCTGAAACAGGAATGCCCTGGATGCCATGAGATCCTGCCCGTGAAATTCAGGTCGTGCCCGAAGTGCGGGACCAGGTTCTCGAAATTGTGGGACCCGATGGCCGACGTCATGGACGACTGAGGCGTCCGATCGTGGCAATGGGGTTAGAAATCGGTTAAAAAAATCATTGTGATCGAAGGGGATCACAATTGACTTTTCACGTTTCGGTTGCCCATTTTCTTGGAATCGGTGGAGCCCTTGATCCAGGTCGTCTTCTCCGATGTTCCCTTCTTTTCGGACTGACCTTTGTCAGCCTCGATATGCTTCACTGGTGGAGACAGCTCGGGACCTATCGCCCTTCCGGCACCGATCCCCACGTTCGCCGTGCCTGTCCCGATCTCGATGCGATCGCTCCTGTTGTCCGGGCGCATCCTCTTCCGCTCGGCCGCCTTCTTCGCGACTGCCTCGGCGTTATCGGCCCTGTCCACTTTGGACCTCATATTATTGGCATGTTTCATAATATTCAACCTATAATAACATCCATACCAGCTCAAATAAAAAACTTATCGTATGAAAGCTAGTATCGATCCGGCAAACCTGATGCTTCCGGTCCAATTCCATATGGATAGATATCTGATCAATGACCTGGACTGGTAACTGAAGCGCTCCAGTGGCGCTTTACCCTTCAGAGTTGGATTTATGGTCAGACTCAACTCATATACTTGAGGGTCTCAAGTGGTCCATTAGGCAATCATCAGGGAAGTCACAAAAATGGGATTGATCGACGAATTATTGAATTTCATTGCGAACGGTAACATATCCGGATTGCCGACCCTGGGAGTAATGGCCATTCCCTTGGTCCTCGGTTTGATTGTGGGCTTTGTAGCCGTCAAATTTCTTAAGATAGCATTGATCATCATTGTCATACTGGCAGTGGCCATATATTTTGGGTTCTACTCTTTTGATATCTCAATACTTTCCCAGCTGGTGCAACAGTACGGTTCATCGGCATGGCATTTGGGTGTCCTCTTGATCGGTGTGCTTCCGTTGAGCATCGGTTTCATCATCGGCGCGATAGTAGGGTTCATCCTGGGTTGAGATCGAAATGGAAGGGTGGCGGGAAATCTATGCAGATTTCATCCCGTTAAGATTGGATGGGAGCGTACTCAAGCGAAAAGCATCGAAGCAACGACTTTGGGGCAGGATATCGTAAGACTTCTATTGCCTCCGGAATAATTCAATAGATCTTACGATCCGATGATCGCCATCGACTCACTGCAGGCGGCTCCCGCAATTGGGACAGAACTGATGCTCCGATGATGCCTGAGTCCCGCATCTGGGACAGATCTTGACCCCATAATACGTCTGATAGGGGGCGACCTGTTGCGGTTTACCCTTTTTCCTCATGACCAGGAACAATACCAATACCACAACGACCACGGCGGCTATCGCGATCACCACGAGGATGATCATGATGATGCCAAACCCGGGATCGATCACCTGGACGTTACCGGCACCGAACTCGTAGACGACCTGGGTCCTGCCGTTCTCGCTGGGCGGGGACGCTCCTCCCGAAGGCTTGGCGGTGTTGTCGATGACGACATAGTACTCGGTCCCGGTCAGCAGCTCCCCGGTGGTGCTGGCGATAAAAGCGGTATCAACATTAAGGCGGCTCAGTCCCAGATATGTGAATGAGGTTCCTTGCTTGTAGCTCTCGAAGTTGGTCTTGTCCATGACCAGCAGATCCACGCTCGGCCCGAAGAGCACGGTCAAATTGCAGCTGAGGCCTGCGTCCTCCAGAGTCTTCACTCCTTTGACCAGGAAATATGAATCGGGATCGATGGTCCTGATACCGCCGAAATAGACAGTGTTGAACGTGGCGGCATCGGCCGCTATAGGAACGGCTGCGAAGATCAGGAATGCGGCCATCACCACCGACGGAACAGACCTCAAGGACAAGCGCGTGTTGTCACCTCAACATCTATTCGGTTCAACCTTATTTATGTCTTGTTCCTTTGTTAAATTGACGGTTCTTTGAGTCGTTGAAGGGACCGGGCAGGCTCAGGGTTTTTCCTGCAACGCGCGGCTCTTTACCACCAGGACCGGACATCCAGCGAACCTGACCACCTTCTCGGCCACGCTTCCGAGGAGGAACTTGGAAACGCCTGAACGCCCCAACGAGCCCATTACGATAAGGTCGAACTTCACGGATTCCTGGATGATCTTGCTTGCCGGAGATCCCCATTCCAGCTTCGTCTCCACCTTGACGCCCATCTTCTCCCCTTCGGACCTGACGAACTCCACTGCCTTCTTCCCCTCTTCCTCAAGGGCATGGGTCAGATCGGGGATTGCGGTTGGCAGCATCGACCCCCAGGTCTTGGACATGTATACATCATCATCGATCACGAACATGGCCGTGATCTCCCCTCCGGCCATCTTGGCCAACGCCAAGCCATGCATGGTTGCCGCCTTTGTGAATTCGCTTCCATCGGTTGGAACAAGGATGCGTTGATAAAGACCCATTTTTCTTCCCAGATGTATATAGGACCCTTCCTTATATGCAATTACTCCGACACGCTATCGGTAATAACGAGCGGCAAAAAGAAAACGGCCTTGTGAAAATCCTACCTGGCCATCGTCATTTTCAGGCTACTTTCTCCCTATGGTGTCATCAAGTACGCTGTCGCCATGACAATTTCGAATGATAGTCAAACTTCTCGACCACAAAATTATATAGATTTGCTCCTAGGTTGATTCATCTGTCAGGCCTGAATTGTGGACAGCACCCAAGGACCATTATTGGCCTGACACATGTTCTAATCGAGATCTCGGTCACACTGGATGAGCTTGAATGGGACGACACGTCACCGAAGCTCACTACAATTTTTTACCGCAATTGCCGCAGAATGACCCTTCTGCGGTAGTAGACCCGCATGCCGGACAGGCACGGGGCAGGGGTTGACCCTCCCCGGTGACCGCCGCCGGTTCCGGAACGGCATCTTGAACCTCGCCAGCCGTCGTCCCTTGCGATGGTCCTTCGTCCTTTGCCTCGACGGGCGCTTGCGGGGAGACCTGGTCTTGTACGACCGGCGGGAACGTGGCCGGAGGCCCGGCGTTCTTCCGCTTGCGCATCCTGAGCACCACGAACGCCACCAGCACGACGCCGACTGCCGCCACCATGATCAAGACAATGATCAGGATCAGGTCCCCACCGGATTTGTTCGCTGCAATGTTCCCGAGCGCCAATCCCGCATCGGTCACGTTCATGTCAACGCGCTTGGAATCGAACCCAGGACCGCTGACGGTGAGTGCGTGGTCTCCCAAGGGAGACGGGATGGTGAAGTTGCCGCTGACGTCGGTCTTGACGGAGATCCCGTTTTCCAGCGCCACGGTGATGTTCGCCAATCCCTTTCCGTCAGAGTCGACCACCTTCCCGGTGACCAGGTAGGTGGCGAAGGTCGGGACCCCGAACCAGATGGGAGTGGTGAATCCCTCCGTGCCGTTGACGTAGTATATCGTCAATGGAGCTCTGTGGCCACCGATCCACTGGTCGCCGCATGCCGGTGCATCGCCCCAGAACTGCATTCGGCCCAGCGACACGCACGAATAGAAGGCGTTCAAGCCGATGGCCTTGACCGAGCTCGGTATGTTCAGCGGGCCGGTCCTGCCGCTCGGGCACTGGAAGAGGGTTGCGATGCCCTTGTCGTACAGGACGCCGTCGACGCTGGCATAGTAGGCGTTGGCCGGGTCGACGTTGATCGCCGTGAGGGCGGAACACGGATAGAGAGCATAGTCCTCAATGGAGGTGACGCTGGCCGGTATGGTCACCGAGCCGGCCTTGCCGCCTGGGCATTGGATCAGGGTCGCCAGCGTCTTGTCGTAGAGCACGCCGTCGACGCTGGCATAATTGGCGTTACCGGAATCGACGTTGATGGCCGTCAACGCTCCGCAGTTGTAGAATGCATAATACCCGATAGAGGTAATGCTGGCCTGAACGCTGATCGCTCCAGCCTTTCCCCCCGGACACTGGATAAGGCTCTTCATCGCCTTGTCGTAGAGCACCCCGTCGACGCTTGCGTATAATGCGTTCTCCGAAGCCACGTTGATCGCGGTAAGCGCGGAACATGCGTAGAATGCATTGCCAGTAATGGAAGTGACGCTGGCCGGTATGGTCACCGAACCGGACCTGCCGCTCGGGCACTGGATCAGGGTCGCCAGCGTCTTGTCGTAGAGCACGCCGTCGACGCTGGCATACTTCGGATTTCCCGAGGCCACATCTATTGCCGTCAGGGCGGCACAATTGTACAGCGCACCGCTGCCGATGGAGGCCACCGTGGCGGGCAAGGTGATCGCTCCGGTCTTTCCGCCTGGACACTGGACCAAGGTGGTCATTGCCTTGTTGTAAAGCACGCCGTCGACGCTCGAATAGTTTGCGTTGGCCGGGTCAATGTTGATCGCCGTGAGGGCGGAACAATCATCGAACGCGCTCTCCCCGATCGATCTGACGCTTGCCGGTATGGTCACGGATGTCAGGCCAGTACAGTAATAGAACGCGGCATTTCCGATGGTGGTGACGCTGGTGGGAATGGTCACCGACGTCAGGCCGGTACAGTAATAGAAGGCGTTCGGTCCGATGGCGGTGACCGTGCCGGGGATGACCAGTGCGCCGGGCAGGCCACTGGGGCACAATATGAGGGTCGTCATCGACTTATCGTACAACACCCCGTCGACGCTGGCATAGACCGGGTTCGCGGGATCCACGTTGATCGCCGTCATGGCCGAGCAGTAATAGAAGGCCCAGTTCGCGATGGAGGTGAGGTTGGATGGGATGTCCACCGATGTCAAGGACGTGCAGAGAGAGAAAGCATATTTGCCGATGCTCGTGACCGATCCCGGGATCTCCAATGAACCGGACCTGCCGCTCGGGCACTGGATCAGGGTCGTTATATCCTTGTTATACAGGATACCGTCCACGCTTGCATAGTTCGGGTTGCTGGAGTTGACGCTGATCGATCTGAGGGCGCTGCTGTAGTACAGCGCGTTATTGCCGATCGTCGTGACGCTTGATGGTATGACCAATTCGGTCAACGAATTGCAGTCATAGAACGCGTACGTTCCGATGGACCTGACGCCGGACGGGATCGTCACGGAGGTCAGGAACCTGCACGAGTAGAACGCGTTGCTGCTGACCGAGGTGACGCTGGCGGGGATGGTGAACGGACCGGACCTGCCGCTGGGGCACATTATCAGGGTCATCATCGCCTTGTCGTAGAGAGCACCGTCTGAACTGGCATAGACCGAGTTCCCTGCGTCGACGTTGATGGCGGCGAGTGACAGACAATTGTAGAAAGCGTTTGAGCCCAACATCGTCACGCTCGCCGGTATGGTCACGGAGGTCAACGAGCTACAGTACGCGAACGCGTAGCTGCCGATGGAAGTGACGCTGGCGGGGATGGTGACGTTCGTCAGCCCAGTGCACTCGTAGAAAGCGTAGCTGCCGATCGTCGTGACGCTGGCGGGGATAGTCACGGACGTGAGGCCGGTGCAATAGTAGAACGCCTCGTTGTCTATCTTGGTTACGCTGGACGGTATCGTCACGGCGGTGAGGGCGTAACAATAGGAGAACGCGTTCGCTCCGACGGTGGTGACCGTTCCCGGGATGATCACGGAACCGGACCTGCCGCTGGGGCACTGGATCAGCGTGGTAATATCCTTGTTGTACAGGATGCCGTCCACGCTGGCATAATTGGTGTTCGCCGGATCGACGTTGATCGATGTGAGTGCCGTACAATAGGAGAACGCGTAGCTGCCGATGGAGGTCAGATTGGCAGGTATCGTCACCGATGCCAACGCGGAACAGGAGTAGAACGCGTAGCTGCCGATCGTCGTGACGCTGGCGGGGATGGTCACCGAGGTAAGGAACCGGCAGCTGGACACCGCATTGCTCCCGATGATGGTGACGGTGCCTGGGATAACGAGAGAACCGGTCTTGCCGGAAGGGCACTGGATCAGGGTGGTGATCGCCTTGTCGTAGAGCACCCCGTCGACGCTGGCATAGTGGACGTTAGCCGGATCGACATTGATCGCGGTGAGGGCGGAACAATAGTAGATCGCCAAAGAGCCCATGGATGTCACACTGGCCGGGATATTCAGCGCGGTCAGGCCGGAACAGTAATAGAACGCGTAGCTGCCGATGCTGGTAAGACCCGCCGGCAGGGTCACCGAGGTCAGGCCGGAACAGTAATAGAACGCGTAGGTGCCGATGGAGGTGACCGTTCCTGGAACGGCGAATGGACCGGTCTTGCCGGAAGGGCACAGGATCAGGGTGGTGATCGCCTTGTCGTAGAGCACCCCGTCGACGCTGGCATAGTGGACGTTAGCCGGATCGACATTGATCGCGGTGAGGGAGGTGCAGGAGTAGAAGGCCGAGGAGCCTATCGACTCCACGCTTGCCGGGATCGAGACCTCGGTGAGCAATTCACAAGAGCCGAACGCGTAGGTGCCGATGGTGAGCGTTCCTTCCGGGATGATCACCGAGTTAAGGGCGTAACAGTAGTAGAACGCGTTTGCCCCTATGTTCTTCAGGCTGGAAGGCAAGGTCACCGAGGTCAGGCTATAGCAGTAATAGAAAGAATTTGGTCCGATGGTGGTGACGGTATCGGGAATGACGACCTGTCCGGTCCTGCCGCCAGGACATTGGATCAGGTTCGTGATCGCCTTGTCGTAGAGCACCCCGTCGACGCTGGCATATTTGGTGTTGGCTGGATCCACGTGTATCGCGGTCAGGCCGGGGCAATAATAGAAAGCGCTGAGGCCGATGGCAACGACGCCCGACGGGATCGTCATGGATGTAAGGCCAGAACAGGAGTAGAACGCGTAGCTGCCGATGCTGGTGACGCTGGCGGGGATGGTAACGGCGTTCAATGAGTAGCAATTGTAGAACGCGTAGCTGCCGATGGTCGTGACGCTGGCCGGTATTGATACGGATGTCAACGCGGAACAGGAATAGAATACACTGTTGGCGATGGATGTGACGCCATCGGGGATGGTCACGGCGGTCAAGGAGTAACAATTGTAGAACGCGTAACTGCCGATGCTGGTGACACTGGCCGGTATGGATATGGATGTCAACGCGGAGCAGGAGTAGAAGGCGTAGTTCCCTATCGAAATGGCCCCTGCCGGGATGGTCACGGAGGTAATGGAGACGCAGTTGTAGAAGGCGTTCGCGCCGATGGTGGTTACGGTATCGGGGAGGACCAGCGACCCGGCCTTTCCGCCGGGGCACTGGATGACGGCGGTCTTGGCCTTGTCGTAGAGGACGCCGTCCAGACTGGAGTATTTGGCGTTGGCCGGATCGACGTTGATCGAACTCAAGATCGGGCAGTAGGAGAAGGTGCTGGCTGTGATGGAGGCTACACCGTTGGGGATGTTTATGGATGTCAGGTAGTTGCAGGATCTCAAAGCATTAGTGCCGATGGTGGTGACGGTATCGGGGAGGACCAGCGACCCGGCCTTTCCGCCGGGGCACTGGATGACGGCGGTCTTGGCCTTGTCGTAGAGGACGCCGTCCAGACTGGAGTATTTGGCGTTGGCCGGATCGACGTTGATCGCGGTCATCGAAGTGCAGTAGACGAATACATTGTTGCCGATGGTCGTGACGCTGGCGGGGATGGTCACGGATGTCAACGCGGAACAGTAGTAGAACACGCTATTGCCCAATGTTCTGGCGTTGGCCGGAATGACCGCGGTGGTGAGGGCGGAACAATAACCGAATGCATAGTTGCCGATGGTCGTGACGCTGGCGGGGATGGTCACGGATGTCAACGCGGAACAGGAGTAGAAGGCGTATGTCCCGATCGAAATGGCCCCTGCCGGGATGGTCACGGAGGTGATGGATTCACAGTACTCGAAAGCATAGTTGGCGATCGAGGTGACCGATGCGGGAATGGTAATGGAGCCAGCCTTTCCGCCCGGACATAACATCAGATTGGTGACCCCTTTGTTATAAAGAATGCCGTCAACGCTGGCGAACATGGCGTTCGATGGGGCGACATTGATGGCGTTCAAGGAGGGGCAGTCTGTGAATGCCGAACTCCCGATGAGGATGACGCTGGCGGGGATGTTCACAGATGTCAACGCGGAACAGGAGTAGAACGCGTTCGAACCGATGTTAACGACCCCTTCAGGGATGGTCACGGAGGTGATGGCGGAACAATAGGAGAATCCGCCATCGGCAATGGTCGTCACCGTTCCCGGGATGGCCAACGATCCGGCCTTTCCGCCCGGGCACTGCAACAGAGTCCTGATAGCCTTGTCATAAAGAACCCCGTTGACTGAAGAATAGAACGCATTGGCCGGATCGACGTTGATGGCGGTGAGGGAGGTGCACGCATAGAATGCGCCGCTGCTCATGGATATAACGCTGGCGGGGATGTTCACGGAGGTCAGTCCATTACAGGAAGAGAACGCGCTGGCGCCGATGGAAGTGACGCTGGCGGGGATGTTCACGGAGGTCAGTCCGTCGCATGAAGTGAACGCCGAAGACCCGATGGCGGTGACGCCGGAGGATATCGTCAACGCGGTCAGCTCATAGCAGGAACCGAACGCACTGGGAGCGATGGCCGTGACGCTGGCGGGGATGGTCGCGGAGGTGATGGAGGCGCCATAGAACGCGCTGTTTCCCACCACCGTCACACCAATGGGGATGGTCACGGAGGTCAAGGACCTGCAGTAGTAGAACGCCATGTCGGCGATCGTCGTGACCGTTCCCGGAAGAACCACGGAGCCGGCCTTTCCGTCCGGACATTGGATGACGGTCGTCAGGGTCTTGTCATACAGCACCCCGTCGACGCTGGCGTAGTTGGCATTGGCCGGGTCGACGTCTATGGCCGAGATGGCGGTGCAGGAGAAGAAGGCGCTTGGACCGATGGAGACAACGCTCGCCGGTATGGTCACGGCGGTCAGGGCGGTGCAGGACGCGAATGCGCTCATCCCGATCGCAGTGACACTTCCCGGGATGGAGATGGAATCCAGGGCGGTGCAGGAGAGGAAGGCACTGCCTCCGATCGTCGTCAGGGTCGATGGCAGATCGACCGCTGCGAGCCCATTGCAGTATGAGAATGCGGAGGCGCCTATCTTTGTCACACCGGCCGGGACGGTCACGGAGGTCAGGGCGGAACATTGGTAGAACGCGTTGGAGCCGACGCTCGTGAGACTGGATGGAAGAGTCACCGAGGTCAAGGACGTGCAATAGTAGAACGCGTTGGTGCCGATGGTCCTCACGGTGTCGGGGATGACCACCGGGCTGGACCTGCCGCCTGGGCATTGTATCAGGGTCGTGACCGCCTTATCATACAGCATCCCGTCGACGCTGGTGTAGTTCATGCTGGCCGGATCGACGTTAATCGTCTTCATGGCCGAACAGCCATAGAAGGCATTGAGACCGACGTGGGTCACGGTGGCCGGTATGGATATGGATGTCAAGGCGGTGCATAGGTAGAACGCGTTGGGCGCGATCGTGGTGGTTCCGTCGGGTATGATGATCGAGGTCAGGGCGGCACAGGAGGCGAACAGGTTGTTTTGGATGGCAGTCACGCCGTTAGGAATGTTGACGGACTTGAGCCCCGCGCATTGGGAGAAGGCATAGCTTCCGATCGAGGTGACGGTGTCAGGGAGCGTCACCGAGGTCAACAGGGAGCAGCGGGTGAAACCGGTGTTGCTGATCGTGGTCACTGTGTCGGGTACGACCACCGATCCGGTCCTGCCATTAGGGCAGAGCATGAGCGTGGTGACCGCCTTATTGTAGAGCAGACCATTGACGCTGGCGTAGTTGACATTGGCCGGGTCCACGTCTATCGTGGTGAGGGCGGCACAGGATTGGAAAGAAGAAGCGGTCACGCTGATGACGCTGGCGGGGATGGTCACGGAGGTCAGTCCGGAGCATGAGCTGAACGCATTGCTTGCGATGGTCAGGACGCCGGCGGGAATGGTCACTGAGGTCAATGACGTGCAATAGGAGAACGCATAGGTACCGATGGTCTGTGTGCCATCTGGGATGGTCACTGAGGTAATGCTCTTGCACGAATCGAAGGCGTGGCTCCCGATGGAGACAACGGTGCCTGGGATCACGACCGGGCCGGTCTTTCCGGCTGGGCACAGCATCAGGGTGGTTATCGCCTTATCGTAAAGGATGCCACCCACGCTGGCATAGTTCATATTGGCCGGGTCGACGTCGATCGTCGTCAATGCCGGGCAGGAGCTGAAAGCGGAAGATTCGATGGAGACAACGCCGGACGGGATCGTCATCGTGGTCAATGCGGAGCAATACGCGAAGGCGTTGTAGCCGACCGTGGTAACGCCGGCGGGGATCGTCAAAGACGTCAGTGCCTGGCAGGAATAGAAGGCGCTGTCGCCGATCATGGTGACGCTGGCCGGAATGCTCACGGCCGTCATGGACGAGCAGTCGTAGAAAGCGTTATCGTTGATTATCGTGACCGTACCGGGAATGATGGCCGTGCCCACATAGCCGCCTGGGCATTGGATCACGGCGGTCATTGCCTTGTCATACAGTATGCCGTCGATGCTGGCATAGTTCGGGTTTGCCGGGTCCACATTGATCGTGGTCATCACGGAGCAGTAGGAGAATGCATCGAATCCAATGTTGGTGACGCTGGAGGGAATGGTAACGTAGGCTAACGACCTACAGGACTCGAATGCGCTTTGCCCGATCGTCGTGACGCTGGAGGGAATGTTTATTGAGATCAGGTTGTAGCAATTGGCAAACGCGCTGGACTCGATGGTCACGACGCTGGTGGGGATGGTCAAGGAATACAGTGAGCCGGCCGAGGTGAACGAGTAGCTGCCGATGGTGGTGACGCTGGCGGGGATGACGGCCTGGGCGGTCCTGCCACCAGGATACTGGATTAACGTCGTCAATGCTTTATCGTAAAGCACCCCGCCTACACTGGCATAGCTCGGGTTTGCCGGGTCCACGTCGATCGTGAGAAGGGCGCTGCAGTAAGCGAAGGCACCTAGACCAATGGTGGTGACACTGGCTGGGACCACGATCGAGGTCAGGGAGGTACAGTAGTAGAAAGCGCTCGGCCCGATCGTTGTGACGCTGGAGGGAATGTTTATGGAAGTCAGGACGCTGCACGAGGCAAATGCGTATACGCCGATGGAGGTCACCCCGGAAGGGATGGTCACGGAAAGAAGGCCAGGACAATTATAGAACGCATAGGAACCTATGGTCGTGATACCGGTCGGCAGAACGATGGAGATTATGTTCGGATCGTTTGAAATAGCGCTCGACCCGATCGAGGTGACCGGCTTTCCAGCGATGATACCGGGTATCGCGACGTTTCCGCCCTGTCCGTGATACTTGGTGATCTCCACCTCAGCGTCCGCGTTGATCAGCTGGAAGTCGTAATCCCCACTCGTGGCCGCCGATACCTCATCGGCGCCAGAGACCACGACGAGGGTGCTCATCAGCAGCATTATCACAAGGATTGTACACTTCAAGTTCGCAAATTTATCTTCCGCCATAATCTTCCCCCCAAATAGCCAACCCCTGAATCGGCGAGGCCAATTGAAAATATTACAAGTTGGTCAGGATATAATGGTTTGCGAACCGGCAGGACCACGATGATTGGTCATATGGATATCATCTGAATATTTGCAGAAGTGCGATGTTGAAAATGTAATAAGACCAAAGAAATATAAACCCACCATTTCTTACCAGCAGTTCGGATTTCTGTTTGTCGGGCATTGGATTCAGTGCGATTGGAAAGTGTTCGAAGGACCAACATCTGAGCTCTTTTGCCGGAAAGCCCCCAGAGGCACCTGGATCTCGAATGTCGCCCCTTCCCCCGGGATTCCGTTCTCGACTATGTTTATGTGGGTCATGTTCAGTATCTCTTTGATGAGGAAAAGCCCCAGGCCAGTGTTCTTTCCATATCCACGGTAGAATATCTTTTCCTTGTCCTCGAACGGGATGCCGACGCCATCATCTTTGTAGAATAGTGTGAGCGTCCTTTCCTCCTTAACGCACTCCAGCCGTATATTGCTGACATGGCCGCCATGGCGGACGGAATTGTCGACCAGATTATGGAACACCTTGCCCAGCATCGGGTTTGCGAACAGCTCCAGGTTGTGGCATCCCTTGGATATCTGGACCGAGCGGATGGACCTTGATCTCTGGACGATGTCCTCAAGATTCTGCCATATCGGCTCCTGCCCGCTGAGGTCCTGCAGATCCCTGGTGAGCTCGATCTCCGAGCGTATCGCCCCGATCGACGAGACTGCCTTGGCCAGGAGGACGTCCACTTCCTTGTCGGACACTCGACGGGAAACGAGTTCCAGGTATCCCAGCGCCGCCCCGATCTTGTTCAGGCAATCATGGCGGGTGATGCTTGTCATCAGGTTCAATTGGCGGTTCATCTGCCGCAGCACTTCTTCGCTCTTCTTTCGTTCGGTGATATCTGTGAATGTACCGGTCCATACCACCGAACCGTCCTCTTGTTCGGGCGAGGGCGATGCTGTTGCCAGTATCCATTTCATAGTGGAATCCATATCGAGGATCCTGAATTCCTTTTCCCACAGAGATCGGATCTCCATCGCATCGAACACCGAGCTCATGACAGGCTCGAGATCTTCCACTAATATCCTTTCCTTGACCAGTTCAACATCGTCATACCATCTTTGCACCGGGGCATGGAGGATCTTTTCAGCACCTTTGCTAATGAACGTGAACTGTATTTTGAAATCGGGGAATATCTGCACTTGGTAAACGACACTTGGGGTCAGGTCAGTGATCATCTGCAGCCGCGCCCGTTCCCGATCCAGCTCCTCATTCTTGACCTGCAGGTCGCGCTTGGTCATGATCAGGTCGGTCACGTCATCGCTCATCGAGAGCACGTGGGCCACTCCCTTGAGGTTTATGAACCGGGTAGAAGCGAGGAGATTCATTTCCTGACCATTCGGCCTCCTGACCTGGGTGGGGTGCTGGTCCAAAACCCCGCCATTTGCCTGGAGCCTCTCCATCATGGTTGTGGAACTTTCGTTGTCGACGTATCCGAGCTCGATCGGCGTCTTTCCGATGATCTCCTCTTTGGAGATTCCACTTATCTCCAGATGCTTCTCATTGACATCGACGAACCGCCCGTTGACATCGTTCAGGGCGATCGAAAGGGGGCTCTTGTCGAATAGGGTATGATAGAATTCCTCGCTCTCCCTAAGGGCCATCTCCGCCTTCTTCCGTTCGATGATGGGGCGGATGGTGACCACCATCCCTTCAACATTGGAGACGTCGAACATGTTGCTGCCCACTGCCTCCACCGGAATGTATTGCCCGTCGATCTTCCTGACCCGGAACTCCGTCGGCACCCCGTCCTGACGATTCTCCTTGACCAGTCTCAATTCCCTGATGATCGCCCCATGATCCTCTGGATGGACGATCTCGAGAGCACTTTTTCCCACCAGATAATCCTCCCCGAAACCAAGGATCCTTTCGATCGAGGAGGAACTGTAGACGATTATGCCGTTCTCGTCGATGATCGTTATGAAATCTGACGAGTTCTGGACCAGGTTCCTGAACCGGTTCTCACTGTCCATGAGCTGCTTTTTGGAACGGTAGGACTCGTCCGATCTCCTTATCATATTGGCCAGTTCGGTGAATTGCGCATCAGGGTCACCGCCTTTCTGCAAGTAGAAGCTGGCCCCCAGGTTCAATGCATCTACCGCCACGCTCTCCCTTCCCTTTCCAGTGAATAAAATGAACGGTATGTTGGATTTCCGGTCCTTGAGGACCCTGAGCAATTGCAGACCATCCATCGATGGCATCTGGTAGTCAGACACGATCACGTCGATATCTTCCGTACCGATCTTGGCCAGAGCCTCTTGGCCTGAACCGGCCACGACAACAGCCATTTCATGGCGACTTTCCAGGAATATCTTGGTAAGTTCTAGCAGATGCGGTTCATCGTCAACGACCAGGGTCTTTATCTGCCTCATTTCCTGCTCACTGCGGCAGAGTATCGGGGAATTCGATATATAATCCTGAGAACCAAATTGCCATATTCTGGAATATGTCCCGTGACGATTGAATAATGGCCATCGTCGAGGTTTCCTCTATTTATGCAGTCTATCACACCTCTCGGCGCAGCGGGGACAACGCCCAATGAGGAGCTTCAGCGACTCCGATCGGTCGACCATCACCTCATGGTAGAGATCTGTTGAGAAATCGAGCGGGCTCCTGTGCTTCATTCCCCTGGAGACCATCTCTGCCACCAGTTCGTCATGCCTTTTCTTGACGCTCTTAGGTTCAATGGCATTTATCCGAATGTATCCTTCGATGCTTCTCCCGAACCTCAGGTTCGATGCTATCATGTGCAGTTCGGCATGCTCGCCCAGCAAGTGTTGGCGGCACAGCATCTTCGGATCGACCATCCACATCCGGGTCATGTATACTCCAAAGTGAACACGTCCTAGCCTTCATTTCAGATACCGAGTTCCGGGATGAAGAGAAAGGATTCGTCCTCCAAAAATGATAGGAGTAATATTCCAATCTGTCGTTTTCTAGTTCATATGACGAAGATCACCAATGCAAAGTACAATACCAGCACCGCGAGGAATATGACAACGCCGAGCCATCTCTTCCACCTGTAGATCTTCCATCCGTCCATTGGTTGAAAGGGCATCAGTGCGTAGGTAGCGGTCAGAAGGTTCATCGAGGCCCCCAAGGTTCCGATGGTGGCGATATATCCCCCTAGAGGGATCAGAGCCAGGAAGACAGCGAAGACGATCAGGCTCATCGCCGGCCCAGAACCGTAGACGATAGCCTCCTGTTTGGCAGTCATGTTCTTAGAATCATTGATGGCCAACCTGGAAGGGGACGAGTATACCACTCCGAACAGAACAGCGGTTACGAACATCACGATGGTGCCCAGGAACCAGAACTTGTATTCCGTGATCACGTTATGGCGCCAGGCCATGTATCGGTGCATCAAATCGTGCATGATGATCGCCAGACCGGCAACGATGATGTATAGCATCCAGGTCGTTGGCGAGCCGAGATCGATCTTGTTGGTGATCATGAAGGCAAGACCGAGGAAGGCCGAGGTGAAGAAGATCACGACCATCTCCAGAACCGAGAACCCGGCGAAGAGGGACCGCCTTTGCACCGCGTTGGCATCTTCCAGTTCAACCTTCCGAACCTGTTTCCAAACGTAAGAACTGGCCCGGCTCTTGAAATATCCGGTGACAAAATCCACGACCTTGTCCAGCCGGAGCCTCCACCTCATTCTTCCGCGACCCTGATCACAACCTCCGTTCAACGAGGTCGAAGCGGTTGCCACGGCTTCCGAAGCTCTGCCGGCGACCAGCACGCCAATGAATGCGAGTCCCGTTCCGACTGCCACCGCCGCGACCGGAGGGACCGCCTCTTGCGCAAAGGACGACGATGACGTTGAAGGCGATGGCGCTACCCCAAAGCTGCCGATCCTGAGCACATAGAGGTCGTCCATTCCCGAGTTGTAGGTGTTGGTGTTTCCGACGCCCAGGAATCCGCCGTCGGCCAATCTGGCCCCAATATAACCGGAGGCTGACACGTCCACTCCGTAGACCCCGGCATGGGACATGTTACCGTTCAGGTCGGTCCGCACAAAGAACAGCCTGTTCTGCGTCGAATTGAATGACCCTGTCGACCCGCCGAAGACGAAGCCGTCGTCCAACGCGAATGCCATGGAACCGTAGTCCTCTCCCGTACCTCCGTAGGTGCGCTCCCAAAGGATGGTGCCCAGGGCGTCCGTCCTTACCGCCAGCATGTCGCTCAGCCCGTACCCGATATAGTCGGTCTGACCGCATATGGCAAAACCTCCGTCAGGCAGTTGGGTCGCCGCATAACAGACAGTACTTCCCGATGTCCCGATGGTGGTGTTGTATTGCTCGACGCCGACCTGATCGGTCTTGATGAGGTAGCCTCTTTTCCCCGCCCCAAAAGAGGTCGTCCACCCGGTGATGGCGTAGCCTCCATCGCTCGTCTGGATCAACGACTTGCCCCAGTCGTCGCCCAGACCGCCATAGGTCTTGATCCATTGCTGGTTGCCGCCTGCGTCCGTCTTCATCAGAAACAGGTCCATGGATCTCCCGGTGACCGCCAGATAACCAGTGATGGCGTAGCCACCATCGGTGGTCTGGATGGAGCAGAACCCGACCTGGGTCGTGTCCCCGTAGGCCTTGTTCCATTCCTCGGTCCCGTCGGATGCCACCTTGACCATCCATGCCCGGAATCCGGTGGTGGTCGTGGTCCCGCCGATCAAGAACCCGCCATCGGACGTTTTGGAGAGCGAATAGGACCATTCGCCTGATGCCGTGCCGTACGTCCGGCTCCAGACCTCGTTCCCATCCGCGTCACCGCGAACCAGGAAGGCGTCATACTGCCCGCTTCCGTAGGATTTGGTCACACCCAGGGCCGCAAACCCTCCATCCTGCGTGGCCACGATTCCGTAACCGGTGTCGCTAGCGGCACCACCAAACGTCTTCTGCCACTTCATCGTTGGAGCGGCATCCAGGGAGAGATAATCGTATTCTGCCGTTCCCTGCCAAGGTGCGACGTTGTTCACCGAACGGACCTCGCCGATGGCTCCATTGTCGATGTAGCTGGAGATGTACTGCGAGTTGTGGTAGAGGGAGAGGTTGTTCCCGATCTTCACCATGGTCATGACGTGCCATTCGTCCAGCAGGATCGGCGTTGTCGGGATCTCCATGACCTTGGCCGATGCGATGTATAGGATGAAGGTATCATAATATCCGTCGATATACCAGCCATACGCTCGATGCTCCGTTGCCAAGGACACACCGATTGACCCGCCACCTCCGGCGATCCACCTTCCTCTCGATTCCGTCCTCCAATCGGAGATGCCGTTCTGGATGCCGGTGTAACCGATCGGATTGTCCTGTCCGATCCCGCTTAGGATTATGGCACTGGTGTTGAAGGAGGTCTGTGCCGGGATCCCGATGGTCCATCCCGCACTTGTCATCTCCTGCAAAGTTGAATAATTGAAATGTTCTGTCCAATGGTAGCCAGTCTGTTCAGCCCCCACCGAAGGAACTAGGCCGATCGAACATATCACTAGCACTGCGACTATCAGCACCGCTTTCCTCATTTGCCCCCCCTCTCTCCCGTAGATCTGATGACGTTGTCAATTTGTTCGATATATTATGGTTTCGAGTGAACTATTTCGAAGATTCAACGGTGCTTTCGAGAAAAGACAAACAAATCCGGTCGGACGCGTTCCTGAAAGTTACGTATGAACAATAGGATAATCTAACCGAGGTCCACCTGTTAAAATGAATGAGGCTCGACATTAAAAGGAGAAGGCCCATGCGGGTCACCATCATCGGGTTACTGTCCATCCTTGCCGGGCTGATCTATTTGTTTCCGGCCTTGGGGGACTATGGCATTGGGGATCTTGTCATCCTCACAGGTCAAACGTTCCATGAAGGTCCATTCATACTTACGGCACTGATCATAGCGGTGGCCAACTTGTTGATCGGCATCGGCTGCATGCTGGGATGGCGGCCTGTATGGTTCTACCTGGTCATCATTTCCTTTGTCAATTTCCTGGTCGCTGTTTTTGTGTTGTACAACACTGACCCAAACCAAGTGAGGAACTTGATGATCGGCATGTTCTGGCTTGGTGTCACCACCTATGTTCTTCTCATGGTCCAATCAAAACAGACCAAGACATGGTTCCACATCTGATCAGGGATCGGGAACGTTGAACGATCAGATGAGGCGCCCGTCATCATTCCGGCCCAAGTGATGACCGTTGTTTTCCTCCCCTCGAACGCCATTCTCGCCATGATCAGTTTCTTTGTTAGGGGGCAGAACGTGCCCGATAGGGAATATACTGGGAGGCCAGGCTGATCCAGATTCATCGAATGAAACAGAATGGAATTGGAAAAACGACCATGCAACAGTACTAATAGCCCGCTCCGCGTAGATTGGTATCAGCGGATACATCGGTCCTCGCGTGAATTGGATCCAGAACGTTCAACGGTCCGAGGGAACGTCTGTTTCTTTTGCGATTTCTGGAGGGATTATATTGAATGAACGACCGATGGAGACCTCGGTTCCTAGTTCCTAGGCTGTCCGAACAGTCTTTGGAAATCGCATCCATGAAAGGACGTTGATGATTCATACGGAGCAATAATGAAGTCCAATATGACCAGCGAAGACATCATCCTAATCCACCTTTACCGAAACCGCACGCATCTGGAAGACCGCCGTCTGCCTTTTGCTGTGTGCCGCGAGGGCATCGGCAAGACAGAGGATCTGTCGATCTTGAGCGTTTCCCGAGGAGTGAAGAATCTTATCTATTCAGGCCTGGTGATCTTTGAGAAGCGCTATGTGGAGACGAAGCGCGGACCTTGCATGGCCTATTCCCTGACCCCGCTGGGGATGCTGAGGGCAAAACTGATCGGGACCTCAAATGTCGAATGCGAGAAGTCCATAGCGCTCAAGGCCGAACGCTTCAATGATATTGCCCTATTGCACCGAAGGGAAAAGGCTCTGAAAGCGAAGAGAAAGATCAAACCAAGGCAAGCTGGATAATTCTAGTCATATCCTCGGTATTGTACGTCGTTCCGCAATATGAGCAGAACTTCAACCCCTCTTTCTTTGAGGCACCGTCGATGGTGATCGATGCGCCGCAGGAATGGCACTTGTAGGGGATGGCGAGACCTCTCGTGCTTATCTGATCGATGAGCTGGTTCATGTCGACCGTGATGTGTTTGATGACCTTCTCATCGTCCAGCCTTCTTACCCGCCCCGCCTCCTCCCAGAAGTGGTACTTTTCCAGGATGATGGCCGACCCCTCGAAGTTACCCGCCTTTTCCAGGTTCCTAGCCGACTGGAGTTCCTGGACCAGGACCTCATTTGGCACCTTCCCCGGGTTTGCCGCCCTCCACGAGGTGATCAGTTTGCCCATCCATGGGTCGCTCTTCTCGATGGTTTCGACCTTGGCAGCCCATTCCACAGCCTTGGCATCGGCGGCCAGTCGGTGGTTGTAAGCGTTGTACTCGGCCAGATCGGCATCCTTCTTCTTACATTCAGGGCAGACCATTGTCGTCGAGGATGATCCATGTTTGGTGACCATGTTCGCCCTGATGGCCGCTCGCATGACGGCCAGCATTATGAACCCAAAAAATGAGACGAAAAAGGTTACTTCAAATGAATTGAATAGCAATCCGGAGAATTCGCCGGTGAGATCGCCATAGATGTTGATCAAGAAGACCGCAAAGAGCAAGATAGCCGGGACTCCGAGGACTATTCCAACGACCCGGGCAGCCGTGAACGACTTGTCACATTTGACGCATCGGAAACTTGCGGTCACAAACGGCTAGACCCTTTCTGGCGGATATATAGGTTTTGAGCTGATTTGCATACTGGATATTAGATTATGGTCGATAAAAAGGGTCATCTGTACGCCCGCCCCTCGTTCTCTTCCATTCGCTCTTTTATGAGCTCAGTGACCGAGACCACTGTCTTTTTCTTGATGTCGATTCCTAAGTAAGGTATCCTGTAACTGACCCTGTCTTTAGAGCCGATGATGCGTATGTTTGGTCTGATAAATGATAAAAGGGGTTTATTGGGCGATCTCAGCCCTTGCGCTTCCGCATGACGACCACGGCGACAACCGCCACGGTGGCGGCCAGAACGCCAATCACCATCAACAGGGTCATGTCTCCGCCGAACGAGGTTGTTCCTGGTTGGCCAGTGTTGTCCGGGATCTCGGTCATGAGGATCTCTCCCAACTGCTGGTTGGATGTGACGTTGACGCTCTGGATCAGGTCGTTCATGCCATTGGCGGTAATGCGCAGCTCATGCTGGCCTGGGTCAACATACAAACTGAACTGTCCTTGTCCATTGGTGGTCGTGGTCTTGCCGCCGATCGCGACGGCTGCTCCAGAGATCGACAGACCGTTCTTATCGACCGTTGTTCCGCTGACCACCACTTGTCCAGGCAGTTGTTCACCCGAAATGACGTTGAATGACCAGGAGTACATTTCCATGACATTTCCGACGAGGTCCTTCGCTCCGGTCACTTGCACCGCATAGGTTGTTCCTGCCACCAGGATCTTGCTGACCTCATAGGTCGTACCGTTCAGGACATAGCCAGCGTCCTGTCCGTTCACCTTGATGGACAATCCGGTCACGTTCACGATCTCAGAGAACCTGAACGAGATCAGGTCGGTGACCCCGGCATTCGCGTTGGCAGGTGTATGGGCTACGATCGTCGGTTTCACCGCGTCAACGGTGAGGTTGACGTAGCCGACCGCCTCTCGGCCGTCCCTGTCACGAACGGTCAACTTGAACGAATGGACACCGTTCGAGAGGATCACCGACTGGGATGTGGTAGACGCCATCAGGCCATGTTCTGTTTCGGAGTCGATGCTGTACATTATCGATGTGATTCCGATGGCATCGCTGACATCCCATTCGAAGACAACGGTCGTGGTGTTCACGACCGCTCCATCGGATGGCGACATGGAATGGATCACGGGGGGGTTGAGGTCCAGCGTGAAGCCCACATCGGAGGTCCTGCTGTTGCCCGCCAGGTCGGTCACTCTGACGTAGACCGTGTGCGCGCCCTCGGTCATCTGCAACAGCGCATATGTGGCGGTCCCCCTCGACTGCCAGATGCCGCCGTCGACCCTGACGCCATAGGAAGCTACCCCGCTTCCGAATTCCATGCTTGTCCAGGTGACGTTGACCTGGGGTGCGGAATAGAACCCTCCCTCGGTCGGGGAGGATATGCTCAGCATCGGAGCGAGGGTATCGATGACGATGATGATGTGGACTATTCTGACCTTTCCAGATCTGTCGACGGCCATCACGTTGATGTAGTGGCTGCCGTCCCCCATGAAATTGGCCGTCCAGCTGGTAGCGGTTCCAACGCTGGTCATTGGGGCACTATCGATGCCTACCTCATAGTGGTCGATTCCAGACCCCTGGTCTGAGCCGGTCCAGGTTATCGACACCCCGGTGACCGAATACAGCGAATGGTTCGATGGCGACGTGATCGAGACCATCGGCACCAAATAGTCGACCATGATCGACACGTTCTTCTCCACTAAGTTCCCAGCCTTGTCGAAGGTCTTGAGATAGATCGTGTGGTAGCCTTCTGTGACATTGAGGAACGTGTGCATGGAGCCCAGGCCCTTGTTCACCCAAACTCCCGCGTCGAGCCTGACCTCCGTCCGGTCCAGACCGGAGGGGCTGCTCGCCATATCGAAGGCGTACCAGGTAACGGGCACATCCTTCACGACCACTGAGGTCCCGTTTGATGGGGAGATCGAGTCCAGTGTGGGGAATGCGGTATCGATATAGAACTCGATGAAGTACACTCGGATATGGTCAGATCCGTCCGATGCCCTCAGGTAGAAGATATGGGAACCATCCGCCAGGGGAGCGGTGAAGGTGAACGAGCCATTGGTCCCCACCGTTATGTATGGCTCGGAGTCCCAGCCGACCATATATGTGACTATCCCGGTCCCGGCATCCTGGCCGGTCCACTCGATGGTCGGGGTGCCGTCATTGATGACCGTGTTGTTTCCCGGAGAGGTGATCTCAGCCACGGGCGGGTAGACATCGACGTAGAACGAACGGCTCGCGTTGTTCTCGTTGCCTGCTTTGTCCACTGCCTTGACCTTGAAGAAATGCTCTCCATCCATCAGGTCTTCGTAACTATAGAAGTTGCCGATACCGATGTTGTTCCAAGTACCGTTGTCCATGCTGAGCTCGAAGTGGTGGATCCCGGACCAATCGTCCGTCGCGCTCCAGCTGAACATGACTGTGACAGTGTTGAACCCTATGCCGTCGCTCCCCGGGCTGGTTATGGTCACTTCAGGCGCGCCAGTGTCGGCGATCGGAAAGTAATCAACACCGCCTCCGAGGATGGACAATGGGTCGTCAACGATCCCATCGCGGTCGAGGTCTGGATAGCACCAGTCCGACCAGAAATTGCCGATGCCGTCCGGACCGGAGGTGTTCCAGTGATTCATGCCCGTATTGTCATCGTAGGCTTGGTTCGATGCATCTGAATAAATGCTGGTCGATCCATGGTTGAAGAGGAAGAGGTTGTGATGCAGTACGACGTTCGTACAGCTGTACATTGTCAGGCCTGTGTCCATGTTCCTGTAGAATATGTTGTTGGTGACCACGTCGGATGCGGTGTTCTGAAGCACCAATCCCATCAGACATTCGGTCAGGTTCATGTTCTGGATGATATTGCCGGCCCCTCCTTGGACATAAATCCCGAAAGCCCCACCGCTGCCGGTGGAATCAGTGCAGTTGCCATTGCGTATCGTGATGCCGGCGCAGTCCAGTAAACGGATCCCCCATTGAGTGGCATCGCACTGGTTCCCATCAATGAGGAAATTGGTGCATGAGACCAAATCGATATCCTTGAGGCCATTGTGGAACACATTCGCCACCAGGATGCCGTCTGAACACGTCTGGGCGGAAATGCCTATGGCGAGATTGCCGGAGAAGAGATTGGACGATACCGTACAATCGTTCGAAGACTGGAGGACCAATCCGTTGGTATTGCTGGAGAGCAAATTCGAGGTTATGCTTATGTTGGAGACGCTGTTTAGCCTAACACCGACGTTGTTTTCCGTTATCGTGTTCGATACCAGTGTGGTGTGCTCCGATGATAGGATCTGTATCCCATACATCGGGTACCCGGATATTGTGTTCCCCATGATGATGCAGTTGTCCGATCCACTAGGCCCGGTCAACAACATACCGGATCCGACACCGTCCTTGATCTCGTTGTAGTTTATCTGGGCCCAGGTGGCATCGATCAGCCAGATGCCGATCGTATTGCCAAGGAGGTGGCAGTCAGAAACGGTCTCATGGTCGGAATAGGACAGATCCAAGCCTTCATAGTTCAGGAAGGCGCGGACCCTCAGTATGCTGGTGTTGTCCGAGTTCAAGGTCAGAATGCCAATCGCCGTGTTGGCCATGATGCTGCTGTCGATAACGCGGCAGAGGTGGCAATTCTCAAAGGAGACACCGTTCGCGTTGTGAGATGCGTTCACTGAGGCCAACGTGCAGTTGTCGCTGTCGACGACGCTGAACCCGTTCGCAACATTGTATGAGCTTTGGGCAGTGGTATAGATCCAGGAGGACAGGCTGATCCGTACACCGGTCTGTCCGCCCTGGCCTATCACGTCGTTCCAGAGGTATGAGGCCTTGCACGAAGTGAGATAGATCCCCGCCACGGAGTTAAAGAACATGACATTGTCGTTGGTGGTGATGTTCTGACAGTAGTTCGCATAGAACCCATAGGATGAGCTCCCTGAACAGTTGTTGTTGTTCAGCGTGACATGGTTAACCCCTGTCGCGTAGATGCCATTGGGGTTGCTGATACAGATGTTATCCTTTACGATGCAGTTGTCGGCGGCGTTGACCTGGATGCCGCTGTCTAGGTTAGAATATGCCTTGTTGCCGGCGATGAGATTGTTGTCATCCTTGACGAATATGCCCGCATATGAATTCGAACTGCAGTTGTTCAGGTCGATCTTGTTGCTGAATGAACCGACCTCGATATAGATCCCGTAAACATTGTCTGAAGCGTAGTTGTCGCTCAGGATGTTCTGGTAGCTTCCAGCAAAGTTGAAACCGTAGGTGCCGCGAAGACAGGTGTTGTTGTCGAACTTGCTGTCATGGGTCGATTGGATTGAAATTATGCCAGAGGGTGAATCGGCGCAGAAGTTCTCGGTGACCTGCACATCCGAGCTGCCTGCGATCTTGATTCCTGCCATAGTGACATTGTGAACGGTATTGCCGGAGACTACAATGCTCTGTGAACTGGAAATTGTGATCCCGTTGTATGTATCGTTGACATGGTTGTTGCTGAGAGTGATGTGACTGGAGGACGAGATGAATATCCCGTCACCGGATCCGATATTGAAGTTGAAGTTGTGGGTGTTGTTGATGACGCAGTTCCGAACGATCACGTAAACGTCCACGTTCTTGATGACAATTCCATTGTCGGCATCGTGGGCGTCAATGACCAATCCATCGATGATGTATGGATTCCCGAAACTGCCATCGCCTGTTAGCGAATGAGCGATTGCATAGTCAGACATGCCCGGATTGCCTTCGATAGTGACAGGGGCGGTCGCCGCTGAGGCATTTCCGGTCATCATCAAGAAAGCGACGACGAACAACATTCCAAAGACCGTTCCTAGAGCAATCCTCCGCAATGACATGTACAGCACCTTTATGACCGGAAAACCCCGAATTTATTATTTAACCATCGATTGATGGATATCAGGGATGATATCAATGATAGACAAGGTTGCTTCAAGCACCGACATATTTTGTTAGTCTCATTCTTTTTGAGATGGTTAACCTGCAAACAAGGAACATGGCAGGAATCAGACAATATTTCAATAAAAGAGTAAGAAAAGGTTTGAGATATCGAACTGGTTATTGTGCTGGCGGTTGATTGTTCCCCTTTTTCCGCATCATTATTACCATTACTACCGCAGCAACTATTGCTATCGCGATGATAATCATGATGATAGCAGCCATATTACCTAGTCCTAGGAAACCCCCTCCACTTGCGGTGCCAGTATCGAATGGATTTGTACTTACCTTCACCGTGATAGAGGTAGAATAGGTCTTTTGGACACTTTTTGCGTCCGTAACAGTCAACGTTGTTTGATAGGTGCCAGCTGACGAATATATGTGGGACGGACTTGCCTCAACACTATTTGTCCCGTCTCCGAAATTCCAATAATAACTGTATGATGGAGTTCCACCGGAGACACTGCTTGTGAAGTGAATGGTTAAGGGCGCATTTCCAGTATTATAGTCCGCTGATCCTATCACCTGAAGCGGTGCAGTGACCGGAATTGAAATCGTCGTGGTGGCGGTTCTTGATAAATCATCCACGACAGTCAATGTTACTGTGAATGTTCCTGGTATTGCATAGGTATGGGTCGGATTTTTTACGCTGCTTGATGATCCATCACCAAAATTCCAACTATAAGTATAGTCTGGCGTACCTCCTGAAACAGTTGCATCGAAAGAAATGCTAACTGGAGCAGCCCCGGTGCTTGGATTCGCAACAATGCTTGATATTAGATCTGCTCTTTCTTCCACGCTGAAACTGTCAGTCCAGGTTTGATCAGACGTCCACCAATCACCATTAGCCTGTCCGGTGATTTTGACCGTTACCGTGTGAGTCCCAAGTGTGACAGATGAAGGGATATTGACATTCCTGGTGAATGTATGAGTTCCCGGGATGGTCATTACTACAGTAGATGCACATACATTTGTACCGGATGACTCCCAGTCCATCTTAATGACTACAGATGTGATCTCAGCGGAACTTACACCATCTATCGTACCAATCGACAGGACATACGAGAATGTAGCAATTTCCTGAGGATAGGCAGTCGAAACACCCCCTGCTAAAGAAGCCGTCGGCCTCCAATCAGCCCTTACTGTATCAGGGATGACGGATAGTGTCATCATAATCATTCCAATAGTTACCACTAACAGGACGTACATTTTTCGATTGAACATCTTCCTCACCACGTTTCTAATTCGTCGAAGGTTCAGATTGCTCGGAACCTCAGTTAAAAAGTGCAAATACCATAATAATACTATCTAGATAAAATATTATTATTAATATTAATTTATATTATACACTTATATTGAACGGAACTTAATATTCTGATGATCCTAGAGTGCTGGGTATACTATCTTCGAGATTCTAATAAGCTCAGAATGCTAGGCCTTGACTTCGGAATTGCAATTATTTGTATTTACAAATCAGAATGCCAACGATGCTAAGCCGCCAAACCCTTCCATAGAAACGGGTATTCTAGTATGCCAGAGTTCAATGTCAACAATCAGAGGATAGATCCTTACAAGAGCTAGACCTTAACATCCACATTCTTTCCCGACCTAACCCTGGCCCACAAGACCACCATGGCAATGACCGTCACCATGCCCATCGCCGATATCGAGCCCCAGAATAGCCAGGCATTGGTCAGGTTGTCGTACAGGAGACCGCCGACCAAAGTAGAGCCGAACCAGCCGAACGAACCGATCAGGCCGAATATTCCCAGGTACTTGCCGCGTTCGGTCTCACTGGACATGCTGACCGTCAGATCGGTTGAGACCGGCACAACGATCATCTCCCCGATCGTGATCACGACCATCGTCATCGCCAGTGTGATCCCGTCCCAGACCCCGGCGACGAAGAAGTAACCCACTGCGTACAGTGCTGTGCCTGCCGTCATGGCCAGGTATTTGTCCCTCTTTTCAAGAGCCCTGGCCAACGGCATCTGCAGCGCCACCACCATAACCCCATTGAGCCCAAAGACCAGACCGATCGTCAGCGTGTCGATATGGACCCGTTCGTTGGCAAATACCGTATACGTTGTCCCGAACTGCCCGGACATCAGGAACATCGGGATGCAGATGAAGCAGAATGCCAAGAACAGGAGCTTTACGTTGCGCAGCTCCTTGATCAACGTGACCTTTTCTTTTGCCGGTCCAGGATGATACGATTCTGTCAGCATGAAGGCGACGATCAGCCCCGCAACCAGGGATATCAGCGCCGAGACCAGGAACGTGACGGAGTAGGAGAACACCAGCAGTATACCGCCGATCATCGGGCCGAACGCGAAACCAAGGTTCCACGCCACTCGCAACAGCCCGTAGGCCTCAAGGCGCCTGGCCGGTTCCACGACGTCCGCCACCATGGCGTTGTTGGCAGGGTCGAACACTCCGCCGAAGAACATGCTCAATGATAGGACAACGGCCACCGCCACTATGTCTGGCCAGTATGCCACCAGCGCCGCAAGCATTAGGAACGTGACGCATCTGAGCATCATCGAATAGGTCATGACCCCCAGCCGACCATAACGGTCCGCCATGAGCCCTCCGACCAGGCTGCCCACCGCCCCTGCGATCCCGGAGATTAGCAGCACCAGTCCGACCACCACCATCGGCACGCCCAGGCCTTGATACATGAATAATGCCAGGAACGGCCCGACGATGCTGAACCCGATCCCGTCGATCAGGCGGGAGGTGAACAAGACCCACACTCGGTGGTCATAGCCTTTGAACATGAACTTCTTCACCGGATCGCCTCTGCCATTCCTTCCTGAATCGGGATTTCGACCTTCGGCCATCGTTTCTGGTTTATTTACAGATTGTTCCGGTGACTGAAGTGGTTGCCATACTTGCCAATGAGCGCCCTTAAACGGAGTGAGCAGGTGATAAGGCCATGATATCGATGTTCTGGAGACTGCGACTTGTAGACTCCGCATAACTGATGAAATCTTCCCGGGAGAATCTCAAGAACGCTTCCGAATACTTGCTTGAAGGCACATTGTTGAAGGGGCGATGGACTTCAGCCCTTGTATCATTTCAGCATAGTCCACCATGGCCATCTGGCTATGATGCACTCTCGGGCAGGCAAGTGAGACAGGATAGAATATTGTATCGAATTCGAGAAGAAAATTTAAAAGGCAGGCAACCGCGCCTGCTTACCTTGGAGCGCGGTGTTTTTCAAAGATTCTTGCCATGAAGCGTTTCTTTGACCCTACCGCATCTTCCTTCGCCTTGACGGATGCGTTCTTCTTTTCCACGCTTTTCCGTTCCGCCTCGATCTCGAACTCCCGGACCAGATAACCCACGTCTGATCCATATTCGGAAGCTGCCATCTTGAGTTCCGGCGAATATCTGGCTTGGTTCATTTCCTTAGCCTCCCACATTCTTTTCGGTTCCTGTCTTGCATTTTTTCGGTTTTCTCATTTTGCTTCCCCCGTTTCAATTTATCAGGGTGTTCATAACCCCAAAATATCATACAAATTGTATCGTTAATAAAAGTATTGTACAAAGAGCATTAACGTATCCTCTTTGGGATAAGTATTAAGTTCGTATCTATCAATGTATATTTATTTCAATAATTGACTGACTAGTGAAAATATTGAGTATCTTTTCACCATTGTTTGCTATAGAATTGAACCGCCTTCGCCCCGATACGCCTGAACAGAACTCTTTTGCAGGGAGGCGCCTCGAAAGCTGTCCTGATGGAATTAGAGCCAGTGATCGAATCCATTTCCTTGGACCCGTACTTTCGGGATGTACTGTCTCATGCACTTCCCGAGATCCATCATTTCGTCCTCGGAAGGTGCTGGGACAAGAGCGCTTCCGAAAGGCAGATCATAAGGACTCGATAGGAACTGGGTCATATGCAGCATTCCTACAACACCTTCTAGATCCTTACCGATGCGGCCTATCCTTGGCTCGTCGTAGTAGCCAGGGATGATCCTGATGGTGGCCATGACCTCCTTTTCTTTCATGGCTTCAAGAATGATCCTCATCCCATTGAGGTGGGCTTGGGCTTGTTCCTCGTTGAAACCAGTAAGAGCGGCCAAGCCTGTGGGATCGTCCAATGGAACCTTTACTTCCAGGATGTAGCGATCAACGAAAGGCAGCGTCCCTTTGATGAACTCTGGATCATGACCGGTCGACTTCAGGACAACTTCCTTACCTGCTTTTTTCACCACCTTGATCATTTCCATCAGTTCTCCCTTCTGAATGGCTGGCTCTGCGCCTCCGAAAACTATCGTCTTAACATCGAAATCTAGCAAGATGCTCTTCACTTGATCAAGTGAATAATCCGTCTTCTCTCGAACCATATGAGTGCAATATTTGCAGTGCATGGGGCAACCATAAAAATCCAATGTCATGGTTGGCTTGCTCTTGTTAAGGGTAATCAGACGCATGGTGAACCATCATCATTTTGGCAATAACATCTTTCGGTCCGAAAAGGTCGTTCCGGATTGGCAGAGATACGACTAAGCCCCCTATTTTCTCAGGTAACTCATCTGGACCAGCCCGGAGGAGAAAGATTCAGAGTTCACCAGCTGGAGCTCATATGTCGGTATCCCGGTCCTGAAAAGTGGAATGCCCTGACCGAGGATCATGGGATGTATGGAAATGATGAACTCATCAACGATAGATGCTAACATAAAATCATGGATGAGCTCTGACCCGCCGACCAGCCATATGTCCTTCCCATCATTGGCTCGCAATCCCTCGATGAATTCCTTAACGGGACTGTTAACGAACTCGACGTTCTCATCCCCACCCATGGCCGAGCGGGAGAAGACATAGCAGTCCTTCCCGGCGTAAGGGAAATCGCCCATGACCAAGATCTGGTCATACGTCTTCCTCCCCATTATTACAGAGTCGATCCGGTTAAGGAAGTCAGAATAACCATAGTCCTGATCTGTGAACAGCCAACGTATGTCCCCGTCAGGTCCGGCAATGTAACCGTCCAGACTGCAGGCGATATAAAGAACGACCTTCCTCTCAATTCCCTTCAAGGCGACCACTTGGACCGGTATTTGGAGCAAACGATATTTGAAGGTCGTTGTTTTGACAAGCATTCAGAGCTTCAGGAGCCGTTCCAGTTCTTCCCCGTTTATCTTCAGGTGACCGAGCCTCACCAGGTCTGGGGAGAACTTCCTCCAGTTCGGGTTCTTGGCGAACACCTTGCGGAACAGCGGGACCGCCTCTTCGAACCGACCGATGCTGGCCAGAGTCGCCGCGTGCCAGAACATCAT
The DNA here is from genome assembly GCA_942492955.1 of uncultured Methanomassiliicoccales archaeon. GTDB lineage: Archaea > Thermoplasmatota > Thermoplasmata > Methanomassiliicoccales > UBA472 > DASXVU01. The sequence continues at coordinate 2,472,031 of OW818644.1, read as the reverse complement.
CTCCTCGTTCTCCGGGAACAGGTCCTCGGCCGCCGAATAGTGTGACATTGCACCATCTATCTGTCCTACCTCCAGTTCCCGGTCCCCTTCGTTCATGAGCTCGTAGGCCTTGTGTATGCCGAGCAGCCGCCTCAGTTCCTTTAGGGGTTCCTTGCGGTCGTCCACCCGGATGTCCACCTTTCTGTCCTCCCATACCCTTCCAGTGGGTGATCCGGACAGAACGAGCAGAGCGGCTGACTGCTTGCCCCGGAAATCCCCTCCGGCCGATTGGGCGGCGTCAAGCGCGGCCATCATCCGATCGGCCAGATCGCCTTGCGTCGAGAGGAACGCCCGCGACATCGATGGCAACACCTTGTCCGTCAGCATCATGTTGGCTTGGACGGAGTGACCGTCTCCGACAATGTTTCCGGCATGAGGGACGCATCTTCGTCCAGTGTATGAGGCGGCTTCCCCTCTCGCGTTCATGACCGCGAGCTGCCTTACCTCCCTTCCTTCGTCATGGCGGGTCATCCGCTCCACGATCGCACTTGGAAGAATTCCTTCCTTTAGGAGAGCCAAGCCTTTTGGCCCATAGGCCGGGTTTGTGAACGACTGGGTGGCAACGATGCCGACTCCGGCCTCACCCCACAGGACCACGGTGCCGACCGAGAACCAGTGGGATTGCACGGCTCCACCGATGTCCCCGGTCTTAGGGTCGTATGCCAAGATCGAGAACGTATGGGCGAATGGGTTCCGGAGTGGTGATGAACAGGGGGAGTTCGTGGTCACAAGAAGTGAAACGGAGTCCGTGGATTTAGAAATCACCCCGAACCAGAAGGAGCCATCAATACCGAGGATGCTTGCTTCTGAGGATCATCAGGGGAAATATCACACCAGCGACCATCGCCACCGCGATGAACAGTGTTTGGAGCCCCATCTGGACCGTTCCCAGCAGTTCCGCGATGGTGACCGAACCGCCGTGCTGCTCCATGGCGAACACTCCTTCGATGAACTTGATCCCGAAGTATCCAGGTATCATGGTCAAGGCGGCTGAGACGGCAATCACAATCTCCGGGACCCGGAACCTGCGGGCGAATACCAGCGCCATCACCGTTATGAGCGAGACCGAGGCCAGCGTGGCGAGGGCTATGTCCGCACCGCCCTCCACCAGGACTAACCGCGAAGCGCGGCCGACCGCACCGCAGACTGCGCAGGCGAGGAGCGGATAGCGAGGCGTATGGAAGAGGGCGCCGAATCCGAAAGCCGCCACCGCACCCAGCAAAGCATCGTACCCGATGCTGCCAGGCCAGGATATGACCGGGACCAGAATGCCCTGCGAAGGGATGGGGAATATGGCTATGGCCGCCGTGATGCCGAACGCAATGATGGCCAGCGTTAAGCTGACCATGATAAGCCTGGACAGACCCACCAGATTGTGGTTCCTCACGATCTCGATGCCCCCGTTGATCAGCTGCACCCCAGGGATGAGGAATATAACAGACACCACGAGGGCCACATCGGTGGCGTTGGTGACGCCGGTCTGGGCCAGCGCGCAGGCGGATATTGCGCCCACCATGGTGGCGGCGAGAACATTGAGATAATAGTTCCAGCCCTGCCTCCCCAGCAGCCTGAAGACAAGGTAGGAGAGCGCGGTTGCCGGCAGCACCACCAGGATGGACGATAGGTCTCCACCGTTCAGCAGGCCGAAGGCGGCCATGGCGACAGCGGTGACGATCATCATTGGAACGATCCCCCGGGAGCCGCGATCCCGGTTCATCCTGTCCAGCTCCGCCCTTATCTTCGTGTGGTCCGTTTCCGGGGTGAGCGTATGAAGCATCGAGCTGATCTCAGAGACAATGGTGTGGTCGATCGTGCCGGTGGACGGGACCTTATCGATCTTCGTCCGGTATTCGGCTCCCGAGACCGTCGTGATCATGATCGCGTCTGGATTGATCAGGATACGCAGGTCCATGCCCCCGAGGTGACGGTTCAGGACCTGCATCGAGTCGATTATCCGTTGCGAGGATGCGCCGAAACGATAAAGGGTCCGCCCTAGGTACAGCACGAGGTCCACGGCCTCCTCCGGAGGGGCCCGAGATATGCGGCTGTGTACGCCATGAGACTCCATATGGATCACCCCAATTCGAATGACGTTATTCCGAACACATGATCCATTTCGATGTCTGGAGCTTCACGGGTGTACATCCGCAGCGTGCGGAAAACCTCCTTCATCCCGAATCTCAGAGCCAGATCGAGGGCGGAACGGTTCGGCGTCGGGACATCGAGGATGAACTCCTCATCGGGGAATTTCGACAATAGGGCGGAAAGGATATCGGTGGCAATGACCGCATCATCGGCAAAAAGTGGCCCCACCTTATGTCCAGCATAGCATCGCCGGATGAGCCCGTATCCCTTGACCTTACCATCAGCACAGAAGGCGAGACCGTAAGAATCGGGCTGAGACGTCCATAGCCTGAGGAACCTTTCTCGTTCAGAAGGGAACATGCGGGCGTCGTATTCCATCAACTGAGGTAAGGGGACCGATGAGATCGGGACAATTTCCTGGCGGTTCAACCGGAACGGAGCGCATCTGCCGACATACCTGATGTTCTCGTGAACGGGTATGAAACCATACGACTCGTACTTCTTAACCATCTGGAGCACCCCATCGCATCCCAGATTGGAGTCGGCCGAATACTGGAGCATATGCGAAATCAGAAGCTTCCCTATCCCCTTGTTGCGGAAGTCCGGTCGCACTATGAGGAGCCCGCCGAACTTGAATCCGTTGGGATACGAAACAACAGAGATGCTGCCGACCATCTCGCCGTTCCAGCGAGCAGCAAAGAATCCTTTCCGGTCGGTCTCATAGAAGACTTCTGCGTCGTGAAGGCCGGGGTTCCACCCCTCGGCCTTGGCCCATTCCAAGCTGACCGCGACCTCCTCCTTGGTCATGTTGCCGACGATCATGTCTTCCATTCCCATACCTCAGACATCCAAGAGAACGTAGCTTCGGCTAAATATGTTCGATGGAGATCTGATAAAACTTCAGAAAATGTAGCACTCAGGTCAAATGGAGTTAACCGATGTGACCGGGCCAGAACTCAACGATAACCTATAATATCTCTCCAAAATAATAGGGGGGGTAGCGCGGGGGTTAAAATTACGGGATCTTGGGGAAAGACCTTTTTGGAGGACCCCCGCGCCATTCTCACCTAATTTCTCCTCATTAATAATTCTTATGCTAAGTAGCGTCGATGTGATGCTGCTAATTTCCTATCCTGTCACGAATGCATGGAAAAAGATCACTTCCTATCACAAATGTACAACGATATCTCTGTTTGCCGTCGATGAGGGACATCCGGATCCAAACGTTTCTTGATCAACATCAGGAATGATGGATACGCTCTTAAACCGGTTCTTCAATGCGCAATCGTCCATGTTCATCCGAGAAGACGTCACCCTCTCTGTTGCTACCGAGAAGGACGCGGAAACGCTCTCTAACATCCAACGTGAAGCCTTCGATGCCGAATCGCTCATGTTTCATCGAAAGGGATCGGGAGGTCCATCTGGTTACGATACCATCGAGGGACAGATCGACCTCATGGAACGAACCGATTTCTTCAAGATCGAACAAAACGGCAGTACCGTTGGCGGTCTGGCGGTCGCTGTATCGTCCGGACGATGCAGGATGGTGCGCATCTTCATCGACCCCAGTGCTCAAGGGAAGGGGATCGGTCAAAAAGCGGTGGCTCTGATGTTCCTGCGGTATCCCAGAAATGTCGTTTGGGAGCTGGACACGCCTTCATGGTCGTTGAGGAATCATCGGTTCTATGAAAAGATGGGCTTCCTGAAGGTCGGCGAGACGGATGTGGGGGAACGGGGGTTCCCCCTGTTCCTATATGAGAGAAGGATCGTCTGAGCCAACACGATCGCTATTCACTTCGCCCCATACGAACGGACGTGCTTCCAGGAATCCTCAAGCGGACCAGTTCCCCGATAAATGTCCATGTCGGTCCGGCCGTGCAACTTCCTGTCCTCCCCTACTGGGCAGACCTTGATGCATATCCCGCACGGAGATATCCCGCGCCGGCTCAGGCTTGCATTATGGCTCGTGCAGCGTCCCTTGTCAATTACATGCTCTGGATAGTCGCCTGCTTCGATCGCCTTGACTGGACAGTGATCCACACATCTCATGCAACGGATGCAGAGTCTTTCTTCCATTACCGGGTCGGGCGCGATCTCGGCGCTTGTAAGGATCGATACGAACCTCACCCTGGGTCCGTAACGTTTGGTGAGCAGAGTGTTGTTGACGCCGAATGTCCCCAGACCGGCAAAATAGGCGGCATGACGATGCGAGAAGGCGGCTATCGGGCTCTCCTTCAGGACCTCTAGGCTGGCATAGCCGTCCCGGGTGATGCCGACCGCCGAATGACCTTCTTCATCCAGGAGAAGCGAGATCCTATACGCATACTGGTCCAGCAAGAGGTTGATGGTCTTGTATAGCTCGTGATAGTAGATCGATGGCGTGGTCTCGATGATGGGAAGGATGACCGGCAGTCCGATCACGATGACCGTCTTCGTTCCCGGGATCACGTTCTGTGGATAAAATTCCGGAGGCATCCAGGGACGGAATGGTGGATGTTCCCATCGGTCGACCGGGGCGAATCCGATGAATGGAATACCTAATCCTTGTGCAAACAGCTTGATCCTGGTTTTCAGATCTTCCCTCATGATGCCGCCCGCTCCGGTCTCCATCCTTCAATGAGTATGGACGTGGGTCGATATCTAGGATTGCCCGAAAATGAAGCGCCCTTCCTCATGTTGCATATCTGACCTGGCCTAGACCATTTTCGAATCTCCAGCTACCCCTAGGAACCTCGATCTCGAACCTTACACCTTTCCCTTCCTCTCCCGTCTCGGAGATGGTCAAGCCGGTGATCGCCAATATCTCACGCGCCGCATAAAGTCCGAGACCGGTATTGCTGCCGAACCCCATCTCGAATATCTTCTGCTTGTTCTCTTGGCCCACTCCCTTTCCATCGTCCCGGTATACGAGGACCTTGATGTTCCCGCGGTCCTCGACGTCCACCCAGATGTTTCTCACATTGCCGCCGTGCCGCTGGGAGTTCTCCATAAGGTTGAAGAACATCCTCTCAAGCATCAGGTCCGAGAAGACTAGTATTCCCGAGGTCTGGAAATGGTATTCGATGGAACGCGACGTCATCGCCTCCTTGGCCTTTTCCAGGACATCCCCCAGCCGTTGCCATTCTGGCGCCTTGACCCCGAGGTTCTGATACACTTTGGTGAACTCGATCCCGCGTTCGATGGCCGAGGCGGATGCCATTATCCGTTCCATTATCATCCTCAGATCCTCGTCTTCCTTTCGTTTCATCGCGATCAATTCGCCATATCCGTGGATGACGGTGAGCTGGTTCAGGATGTCGTGCCTGGTGATGCTTGACAGCAGGTTGAGCTTCGAATTGGCGGTCTTCAGCTCCCTCTGGTTCTTCCTTTCCTCCGTGACCTCCTGGAGCAGGATGAGCGTTCCGTTCTCCACCCCCTGATGATTTTCGATCTTGGTTATGTGGATGTCAACGAGCCTATCGGCTGACGCCCCTGGGAACGTGACCTCCTTCTTCGACACCCCGTCCCTGACCAGCTGATGGATGGTCGGGGATACCTCCGGGAGCATCTTGCCGCTAATCTCCTTGCTCTTCAGATCGAGCATGTCCTCGACGGCGGGATTGGAATAGATGACCCGGCCCTTGGTGTCCAGTACCAGGGTACCGTCCTCGATCGTCCTGATGACCGAATCGAGGACCAACGGGGTCATGTCCAGCAGTTCATAACGGAACGACCCGTAGAACAGCACCAGGACCGTACCGAGAAATCCGGCATCCAGCATGAAGCTCATCGGAACCGCGTCCGAGAATGTTATTCCGATGAACAGCGCCAGCATGGGGAACGCCGCTGCACCGAGAACGACGATCACCTGCGTCCGGTGGTAGCGGCTGGGACTGAACAGTCCTTGGGCCACGAGCGTCACCGATGAGATCATGATGAAGACGAAGAACACCACCAGGACCCAGAACCCTATCCCGTAGGAATAGGTCAGACCGTTGATCGCGCCGAAGAATTCCTGGCTGCTGAGATTGGCGTAGAAGCCATGTATGTTGTCGTTCGTCCAAAGCAGCGTCAGCAGGGCGGCCGGCACCAGGAACAGGAGGAACAGCCTCTTGCGGTCCAATATATCCTCTCGTCCCAGATAGGAGACAACGAAGATCAGGAACAGGGAGGGCAGGACGATGAACACCGACATCTCCAGCAGGTTCCACGCCGCCATGGTGCCCTTGTCGGGCGAAAGGATCTCACCAAGATACCCCAACGTGAACAAGGTGATGGTGATCATCAGGAAAATGAACGGGGCCCTGATCGGAAGGGGCCTGGAGGTCCATTCCAATGCCATCAGCGTCATCGCTACGGTAAGGGTGATCCATACCGGCAAGGTAAGGATGAAGGTCAGGTCCACGTCGGATTTGAGGGGCTACTGCTATAATAACTGACGGTGGATTCAATCGGGATCGACCCGGAAATTCCCCCAATTGTCCAATCGGAGCGGGTCTTTTGCCGTTAACGGTCAGTCCCGCGGTTCCCAGTTGGAATCCTGCCAATCGCTTCCGACCCGCTCCCGGCATTCGGCGATGATGGCGTTCACCTGTTTGTCATGGCGGACCTCCTGGGCGATATCGGTGATGAGCTCGTTGGTGTAACGCCGGTGACAGGCGGGGCAGAGCGTTTTAAGGTTCCCAGGGTGATCGGAACCGCCTCTGGAGCGGGGGATGATATGGTGCACCTCGAGTGATTCGACGCGGGTCCCGCCCCTGCCGTGCCTGAGGGTCGGGTCATAGACCCTGATGCGGCCCCGCTCGAAATTGACCCCGCAATCCTGGCATATGTACTTGTCGCGCCGGAGCACCGCCGACTTGATCTTGGGCCAGAGGACCCTCCGTACCAGATCGGACGTCTCCTCGGCATATGGCTGCTGCTTGGTGCCGGTGAGGTAGTATTTGCGCAGCCCGGGGAAATCGGCCCTCATCTGTTTCAGCGCAGCCTTGGTCGATGCCCATGCCTCACAGATCATCCTGGAGTTCGAGTCCGGACGATGCCTGTGCCCGCAGTGTGGGCACGGGACCATGGTCTTCTTCGAGTTCCTATCTGAAATGGACATGCGGAATGGGCAGGCCGCGGCCAGCTCTGGGCCGCATAGGATGGGTCTGCTTTCATCCACCCCGTGGAAGACCAGGGACGGTATTGCGTTCTCGGTGTCGGCCATGCGTCTGGTCTTCATCAGGCAGTAGCTGCTCTCCGCGCCCGTCAATCGAAAATTGCAGACCAGTTCTGATCGTTCCATCCTGTCCCCAGGATGACGAACTGGCCTAATAGAATTTTTCACCAGGGGGAGATCGCCGTTCCATGCCAACGATTATCTACCAACGGGGCCCCTAGTTCAATTCTGTTATGGTCGCAACGAACGATTGGGACTGGCAGTTGTATCCGGAGACCGAGACGTTCCTTTCTGGATTGGTCCGGTCGTTCCTGAACGGGAATCGCTATGCCGATCTTGTCCGGGGAGAGATAGAGAACACCAGCTCAACCCGTTTCATCGATTGGGTGGACAGCATGGAGATCCCGAAGGGCACCGCGACCAATCAGGACCTCATGGGGCTCGGATACGTCAAGGAACGGGCCATTGGCTTGGATGGTGAGGTATACAAACATCATGGTGGGGCATTCTTCCCGATAATGCTGCGGGACGACAGGCACTTCAACATTTCATTGAAGGTCGACGACCTGGAACGGTTCCTAGCCGCAAACCACCAGGGCGAAAAAAAGATCTTCGGGGAAGTGAACGCTCCGCTAAGAACGGTCGAGCTGAACCGTGAGGACGATCACTCTTTATGCGCTGTCGAGAGGCATGGGAGCATATCATTCGATGTGCACCAGGCTATTGACCTAAAGGAGTATACGGACGCTCTGAACAGCCTCTCCTCCAGGAAGAGGACCTTCGAGGACGACGCCGATGGCATGGATGATCTCAGAGATAGGATAAAGGCCCTCCGGGAAACCCTGGCCCCGGCGCGCCTGGCTGATGCTTTCTTCCGTGCTGAAAGGGCTTATTGGCTATCGAGGAACCGGGCCGGCATGTTGCAGTTCAGGCGCCAGGAACTGCTTGGGCTTGGATTTGGGAACCATGACCATCACACGTTCCGATGCTCGAGGGAGAACTTCGGCAAGGTCATTGCCATCTTCGAAGAGATGGGGCTGACGAAACGCGAACGTTTCTTCGCCGGTGCGCAAGCCGGCTGGGGAGCTCAGGTCATGGAACAGCCAGATTCCGGTCTGGTGGTCTTTGCCGATGTGGACCTGGGAGCGGAAGAGGGCCACACCGACTTTGTTGCCCAAGAGCTCGAACCATTGGACAGGCTGGGCACAGTGGGACTGTGGGTCGGACTGCACGGCGAAAGCGTCCTGGACTCAGGAATGCATCATTTGGCGGTCGGATCCGATTTCAAGGGAATGCGGGAGGACCTGGGAGCCAGGGAGGTCGTCTCGATGAAACCTTTCTCGAACTTCGATTTCCTCAAGCAGTCCTTCATAGAAGCGGAACAATGGATGCCCCCGAAGGGCCGAATGGAACGTCTGGTAGCGTCCAGCTATGTCTCGGAGAAACAGGCTACCAGGTTCGTCGAGTATGGGGCGGTCGGAAGTCATCTGGAGATAGTCCAGAGGGACCACGGTTTTAAAGGTTTCAACCAAGATTCGGTGAGCGCGATTATCCGGATGACCGACCCGCTGAAACGGTCAGATATCGGAGCTTAGGAATGACAACGAACGACGTCCTATCGATCAAAGGGAAAGTAATATCGGACGAGAGGCAACTGGAGAGATACAGCAGCGACCTCAGCCACTATTACATGAGGCCGAAGATCGTGGCCATCCCATTGGACGAGCACGATGTCGAGGTGGCGGTCGAATTCGCTGTGAGGACCGGGACCGCGATAACCCCGAGGGGTGCTGGCTCCAACCTATCTGGTTCGGCGATAGGCGATGGCATGATCATCCTGACCCGGGAGCTGGACCGGTTCATCAAGAAGGAAGGAAGCATCTATTCCTGCCAGCCAGGAATGGTGTTCAACAATCTGGACAAACAGGCCAGGGAGGACGGGTTCTTCATTCCGTACGACCCCAGCTCCCGGGCGTTCTGCACTATCGGGGGGAACGTCGGGACAAGGGCGAGCGGTATCCGTTCGCTCAAGTACGGTAGTGTCGACAACTGCCTGGATTCGCTGCGCTTCGTCAGCCCGGTCTTTGGCTTGGTGGACACCGCCAAGGAACTGCCCCTGGAGCTACGACTGGCATTGGAGGACATCACCTCGCGTTTCCGTGAGGACGAGGATATGCTGCTGTTGATGGAGAGCCGCGCCAGCCTCAAATCCAGCAGTGGATATAACTTAGGGGCGTTGCTTGAAAAGAAGGATGTGAACCAGGTCGCGGCCCATCTTATGGTGGGTTCGGTTGGAACGCTCTCCGTGTTCACCGAGGTCAGCCTCAAACTGAGTCCGGTCCACAAGGAGAGAGTGCTTTACCTGGCTTTCTTTGACTCGCTGCCCAACGCGGTCCGGAAAACGCTGTCCGCGAGAGCGTTCGGACCATCGGCGTTCGAGATGATGGACACGTTCGGGGTCAAGAACATGTCCTCCCTGATGACGGTCCCCCCTGAAGCAAAGGCGGTCATCATGCTTGAGTTCGACGAGGCGCTGAGTGGGGCCGAGTCGAAGATGTCGGCACTGCTGAAAGGAACTGGCAGCAAGAATCTGGTCTTCCGGGACCCGGGGCTCATCGATAAGATCTGGGCGGTGAGGGAGAGCAACCTGCTGCGCATCAAGCATGAACTGGAACGGCCGGAGCTGAAGTTCCTTTCCTTCATCGACGACCTGGCCGTGCCGCCGGAACGGTTGCCTGAGCTGATCGATCGCCTGGATTCGATCTTCCGGGATGAGGGAACGCAGGCGATCATGTACGGCCACGTTGGCGAGGGCAACCTGCATGTCCGCCCCTACATCAAGAAGGAAGGGTGGGAAGAGCTCACCAAGAGGCTGGCCGACAAGTGCTTCCATGCCGTGCTAGAGAACGACGGCACCATCACCGGGGAGCATGGTATGGGCAGGAACCGATCGAAATACCTTCCTGAAGAATGGGGTAAGCGGGCGTTCGCCTATTTCCGTGAGATCAAGCAGCTATTCGACCCGGAGGACCTGATGAACCCTGGAGCGGTGTTCACCGAGAGGGATCTGACAGAGAATCTCAAGTTCTAGGATCGACACCCCTGCATTTCCTCGGAATTGCTTTCATTTCAGCGCAGGGACGATTATCAAACCATGACACCTGGGGGCGTACCTTATTAACCGCAGACAAACTTCGTTCAATATCGGAGCATACGGCCTTGCCACTTTCTGACCTCATTAAGAGCCGGACCAGGATCATCTTCTTGGTGCTCATCATCGCCGGGATAGCGGTGACGGTCTCCTCTCTGGCGATGGCCTTTACGGTCAATCCAGGGGATTCCATCGATCTGTATGCGGTGGAGTCAGCAGGCATGAGCATGGGCATGGTGATGCTCTGCCTTGGTATCATTCTCATGAAGAACGGCGAAGAGATCCTCGGCACGAACATCACCGAACTGGAAAAGCAACGCATGCATGATGACATGCATGACCAGGTCATGGCCGAGATGCGCCTCTCCGAGAAGGACCTGGAGATACAGAGGACCGTTCAAGGGACGGACGATGAACTGTTCAAGTGACGCCCTCGAATCGCTGGTGGACCGGCAGTCAGCCGTTCTTCGGTCATTCAAGAATGAAGCTGGATCGAACCGCTAAAAGAAAGAATATGGGGGATTGGCTCCCCGCCCGCCACAAACGATGATCTAGCTTTTCATGAGATGGCTCGGCGTCTCCGGCTTCGGTGAGAAGCAAAGCTCTGAGAAGCCCTCCATTTGGACGTCCATTTCCGAAGCGGTTGAGGCCACTACGCCTTCGAAGAAGTCCTTTAGATCTTTGGGTGAAGCGGAGACCCGGGCATTCAAGATCAATCTACCATCGCTCTTGAGATATCTTCCACCCCTTATCCCATCGGTCTGAATGGAATCCATCACCAGGCTCATCTTGACCGCCGCTTCCCTCGACTCGACCAGGACCTTGACGTGCGCGATGGCCTCGCTCCCGAATTTGGACGAGACCTTTGTCAGGAGAGATTTGATGAAAACATAGAGATCGACCGGGGCAGATGTATGCAGGTGCGCGGTGGCGTTATACCAGCCCATTGAGGCCTTCTCCATCGCGAACATGCGATTGTCCGTCGGAGCGGCCGCCTTCTCGCTCAATTTATCCGATAAAATGACATCGATGATCTGGTCCATATTGGTCATGGATTTGGAAGAGAACACTATCACTGTGGCCTCGGGGACTTCCAGTTTCACATTCCTGGTGGCTTCATCGATCTGTTCCTCGGTCATTCTGTCAGCCTTGGAGATCAGGACGTATTCCGCCTCATGAAGCTGATGCGCGGGAATTATCTTGCTCGACCCCAAGCCGAAGCCCTGAGATTTTTCCAATAGTTCCGTTATTCTGGTCCCGTCGAGGACCACGAGAAGAGGTGCCACCTCGAATTCTTCAGGGTACATGGTCCTCATTGGTACTACGACCGAAGCGAGGATGTTCGTCGAGGTTCCGATCGGTTCCGCGATGATGATGTCCGGTTTCCCTACTTGTACCAGGCTTCGGGCGTTCTTGACAAAATCGTTGAAATTGGAGCAAAAACAGCCTCCCATGACATCCATAACGTCGAACCCTGCGTTCCTGACGAATTCGGTGTCAACCAATACGTTGCCCTGGTCATTTGTTATGATGGCCACTGACAGGTCGTGTTTTTCCTTCAATTCCCGGCCAATCGCGGTGGCCAGAGTTGTTTTTCCAGCCCCAAGATACCCACCAATGATTACAAATCTGGTCCTTAGGGCGGCTCTTGACGTCATAGGGGAGGTATCCCGCCTGGTTAGTTATGCTTTACACCCGAATCGAATATTGAACACCAAGTTTTGATCGGCTCCGACACGTTTCATCGCGATAATTAACCAGGACGTTGGACAAATCGATCCAGAACATTTTGTAGAATCGTTCGAAACAATCTGAAAAGGATGAGGAACAGGGAACACTTGGATGTTCACAGTGACAGGACTGCCTGATTATGGGTCACGGTATCGCCTGCCAGTTGAATCTACAAAGACAAACCTTTTTAAACGGTTGCGTAATGGCAGCGTTATGATCATCCGGGCCGATTCCATCTCACGCGCCTTCAACGCCAAGGAAGTGCTGCGTTCGGCCACCTTGCAGATCAACGAGGGTGACCGGGTCGGGCTCGTAGGAAGGAACGGTGCCGGCAAGACCACACTTCTGAAGATCCTCATGGGTGAGATCAAGCCGGACACCGGCGAGATCGCCATCCGAGCGAAGAAGATATGCTATCTGTCGCAGTTCGCTCAGGAAGGAGGCCCTGACAAGGTTGAGGACCTCCTGAACAGCACCTCCACCTCGACCAAGCAGGAGGCGAGGATGGCCGAGCTGGAGAGTATGATGGTCGACGGGCCGGAGAGCGGCGGCATGGACTGGGATTCGCTCATGGAGGAATACAACTCCCTTCATGAGGAGATGGCCAAGACCGGCTCGAAAGGGACAGGGGCCAAGACAAAGGACGCGCTCGTAACGGTCGGTCTCGAGCACATGACCGAGGGCCTCATGTCAGAGATGAGCGGAGGCGAGCGCACCAAAGCCCGCATCGCCCAGATACTGATGCAAGCCGAGGATGCTGACCTGATCATCCTTGATGAGCCGACCAGCCACCTTGATATCGATACCGTCGAGTGGCTCGAGGAGTATCTCATGACCATCGGTTCGGGGCTCCTGATCGTGTCCCACGACCGTTATTTCATGGACCGGGTCGCGAACCAGATCGTCGAACTCGAAGAAGGGGTCACCAACCAATACTCCGGCAATTACACCCAGTTCGTGGAAAAGAAGGAACTGGAATATGAACGGTTGAAGATGGCGGCCGAGAAGTACTCCACGGAGAAGGACCGATTGGAGAAGATGGCCGAGCAGCAGCACGCCAAGCTTTGGTACAAGGCCACGCACAAGGTCACGCTCAAGCGCATAGACCGCATGGACAAGGTCGATCCTCCCCGCGAGGAACGCGATATCAAAATGAGGATCGAGAGCGCCAGCCGGGGCGGGCGCGAGGCCATCCGGGCCAAGAACGTGACCGTCGAGCTGGGCGGCAGGAAGATCATCGACGGGCTCGATCTGGACGTCGAGGTGGGGGACAAGATCGGCGTCATCGGACCCAACGGGTGCGGGAAGACCACGCTGATCCGGGCCGTGATGGGAGAGATCGAGCATTCAGGCGAACTGTGGGTGGCGCCAGGTGCCAAGATCGGTTACTTCGCTCAGGGCCATGACCACCTGAACCCCGACATCAGCGCGGAACAGCAACTGCTGCTGGACCTCGGTCCGGATGAGAAGCTCAAGGCCAGGAGCCTGTTGGCCAGGCAGATGATCACCGGATACGACGCCAACCGGCCGATAAGGACACTATCCGGAGGGGAGAGGGCCAAGGTAGCCCTGGCATCCCTGATCGCGGAGCGTCGGAACCTGCTCGTCCTAGACGAGCCGACCAACTATCTGGACATTCCGTCAAAGAACGCTGTCGAATCGGCATTGGCCGATTACACCGGGACTATGGTCGTGGTGACCCACGACCGTTACTTCTTGGACGCCGTGTGCAACAAGATATGCGAAATGAAGGACGGCAAGGCCAAGGTGTTCCCCGGAACATACACCGAGATGAAGGGCTCAAAGACGTTCCAGGAGGTGGTGGTCGAGGAGGCGGGATTCTATAAGGTGCTGTCATCGTTCACCGAATGGACCTCCAAGCGGAACTTCAAGGCCGGAGACAAGGTCTCCGTCGCGCCCAGCGAAATGCCGCTCTTCAAATGGGCATTGGACAACGGGAAGCTGAAGAAGGTCCAGGGAACCGAGAAAAAGAAAGTGCAACTGTGATCCAGAATGCTGGACACGGCACTTGCTTCATTATTTTGTTCATGAATATATTATTTCATGGGGAATCTGGCCGCGCTTCGCACCGTGAATCTCAGAAAATGCAATTTGAACTGTACGATTAAAATAGAATCAAAATGGTGGAATATGCGAAGGTTCGAGTCTACCTTCGGGTCCGGGTGTAACGTTTGTTTGATATATTGGTCGTAGATGACGAGGTAGGTATTCTCGAGGCGACCAAAGACTATCTTGACCTGACCGGGACGTTCAGGATCGACACCGCGACCTCCGCCAAGGAGGGTTTGAGGCTCATCAGTCGCAAGCAATATGACGTCATCGTCTCTGATTATCAGATGGACGAGATGAACGGCATCGAGTTCCTCAAGACACTAAGGAATAGCGGTGACCGAGTCCCATTCATTCTTTTCACCGGGCGCTGCCACCAGGAGGTGGCATTGGAGGCGCTGAACTGCGGGGCCAATTTCCTCGTGATCAAGGGCGGCGATGAGAACGAGACCAGCTTGGCCGAGCTAATGATGGCGGTCAAGGCCATGACCGAGCGCCGCATGGAGGAGATCGCTCTCAAGCGCAGCCTGGAACGGTTCAAGCGCATATATGGCGAACTGCCGGTTGGTATAGAGGTATTCGACAAGGAAGGAGTGCTCACCGACCTCAACGATGCCGCCCTCAATATATTGGGAGTGTCCGACCCGAACCAGATCAAGGGGCTGAACATCTTCCGGGACCTCGAGCTATCGGACGAGGCGAAGCGGAGGATCAGGCGCGGCGAATCAATAATCCATAGTTCGACCATCGACCTAGAGTTGCTGAAACGTGTTCACGGCGCGCAATCATGCCGTTCTGGCCTTATCTATGTCGAGCGAATGGTCACCCCATTGGCCGGTTCAGGCGCATCCAATGATGGGTTCTTCATGCAGATCCGGGAGATCACGGAGAAGAAGCACGAAGAGGCCCAATTGCATTATCAGGCTTATCTAATGGAGAATGTCCACGATGCGATCGTCGCCACCGACAGCGACCACGTCATCAATTCTTGGAATGCGGCCGCCGAAAGGCTGTATGGGTGGAGGTCCGAGGAGGTTCTGGGCAAGAGCGCGCGGGAACTCTTGAGAACCCACCGCCCTAACGAGTCGTCAGACCTGGCATTCCAGCAGTTGGAGTCGATCGGGAGCATGTGCGGCGAGGTCATCCAGACGCGCAAGGATGGCGCGGAGATCGACATGGAGATGACGGTCATCGCCCTGAAGAACAGGAACGACCGGGTGACCGGATACGTGGGCGTGTTCAGGGACATCGCAGAGAGGATCAAGGCGAGGAACGACAGGGAGCATTCCTACTCGTTGCTGAAAGCGACCTTGGAATCGACCGCCGACGGCATCCTTGCGATAGATGTCGAGGGAATGGTGACCGCTCACAACGACCAGTTCCTGGAGATGTGGGGCATCCCCGTCGAAATTGCCAAAAAAAGCAACGAGCAGAAGATTCTGGGAATCGCGGCCAGGCAAGTGCGGGACCCGGAGGGATTCATGGCCGTGGTCGACCGCCTGAAAACGCAGAACAATCATATCAGCCACGATGACGTCGAACTTCTGGATGGAAGGATCTTCGAACGGCATTCCAGACCGCAGAAGCTTGGCGAAAAGGTGGTCGGCAGGGTTTGGAGCTTCCGTGACGTCACCAAGAGAAGACGGGCCGAGGAGAGGCTGCGGGACTCGGAGGAAATGCTCCGCTCGATCCTCAACTACTCCCCGGACGCGATCAATCTCATCGACATGGATGGAACGATCGTCGAATGCAATCCGAGAGCGCTCGAATTGACCGGCCTGCAGAGCAAGGACGAGATCATCGGTCACAATATGCTCGAAGCCATTTCCCCGGACGAGAGGGAACCCATGATGGAGAACATCAAGGAGCTCATCGCCGCGGGCAACGCGAACCGGCTCGAGTACACCCTGGTGAAGATGAACGGTGAGCCCTACTTCGCTGAAGTGACCTCATGGGCGGTCAAGGACAAGATGGGAGATCCGGCCCTCCTCGTGTCAATGACCAAGGACATCACTGACAGGAAGAAAGCCGAGGAAGAGATCAAGAAGAGCCGGGAGAGACTGCTGGCCGCGCAGCGTATCGCCCATTTCGGATACTGGGAATACGACCTCCACACCGATAAACTGTACATGTCTGACGAGGTCTTCGAGATCCTGGGATACTCGCCGCAGACCTTCGAGGCCACTTTTGCCAAGTTCATCCAACATGTCCATCCGGAAGAGAGGTCCCTCGTTGAAGGTATTTTGAAGGAATCGATCAGCACGAACCGCGAGATCGATGCCGAGTTCCGGGCACTGAAGGCAGATGGCTCGGAGATCTGGCTATATGATCGGTCCAAGCCCGTGCTGGACACATACGGCCGACCCAAGATGCTGATTGGCACCCTGCAGGACATCACCGAGCGCAAACACATCGAGTCGGGCATACATCTGTCGAACCGCAAGTTGAACCTTCTCGGGGCGGTCACCCGCCACGACGTCCTCAACATGCTCACGGTGCTCATGGGCAACATCGAACTGGCGACATCGATAGCAACGGATGACCGGACCAAGAAATACCTCACTCGGTCGAAGGAAGCGGCCATGGTGATCCAGAAACAGATGGAGTACACCCGCTCATATGAGGCCCTTGGATCGAAGGGTTCGAACTGGATCAACGTGAGCAAGGTCCTCCGGTTCAACATGCCGCACCTGAACCTGAACGGCACGAAGGTCAACATGGAGATCGGAGACCTGGAGCTCTTCGCCGATACGATGCTGGACAAGGCGCTCAGCAACCTGATGGAGAACGCGGTCCGGCACGGAGTGAAGGTCAAGAACATCAACATAAGGTGCCAGGAAGATGGCTGTGACCTGAAGTTGTACATCGAGGACGATGGCATCGGCATCGTCGATGAGGAGAAAGAGATGATCTTCCGCCGCGGCTATGGCAAGCACACCGGTCTTGGCCTTAATCTCACCAGGGAGATCCTGGGCATTACCGGCATGACGATCAAGGAAGTAGGTCAACCCGGGAAAGGGGCCTGCTTCGAGATATGCGTCCCGAGCGGAAAGTATCGCATTCATGGGGCCGAGATGCCCGAAGGGTCGTCATCCGATCTCATGGAGACGTCGGGCCGGACCTTCGGGTTCTAGTATCGTCCCGTTCTAAGGCAGCGCCACCGTTCCAGCGATGCGAAGCTTCCCGCCTTCCAGCTGGGTCAGGACCGCCCTGGAACCGGGAGGATGGATCAGACCTTTATCCAACGACAACGTCAGGATCGGCCTCTTCCAATCATTCCCGTTGTCCACGCCCACCACCCGGGCTGGAACGAACTGCATCCAGTGGCAAACGTGCAGCACCATGCCTTCCTTGATCGATGACGGCCAGTACTTGATCAGCTCCGCTTGCACCTTGAGGGTCGTCTCGACCTTCATGGATTCGTCATTGGTCAGAACGTATCCTCGGTCCAGTTCGTCCGCTTCGATTCCCTTCAGGGCGAGCCCCACCCGGTCTCCCCGGTAGGCCATATCGAAATCGTCGTCGTGCTTCTGGATCGATCTGACCAGCGCGGACTTTGCCGTCGGGAGGACCTTCAGCGTATCATGCTTCTTCACGCCTCCAGTGGCAACGTAGCCGAGGATGACCGTGCCGACGCCCTTGACGTTGAAATGGTGATCGATGGGAATGGAGCCCACCTTGGTCTGCGACATATCCGGCTGGAGCTTGGCCGCCATGTCCATCAGCATCTCCCTTATTTCGACCGGGTTGTTCTCGATGTACTGGTACTTCTCCAACCTGGTCCCCTTGATGAAAGGCGCTATCTTGTCCGGAGTGATGTAATTGCGCAGGATGAAAAACCCTTGCTCTACCCCGGCGCAATCCAGCATCAATATGCACTCACCCAGCTGGGCATTGATCTCATCGACCACGAACAACGCCACATTGGCCATCGAGACCGAGTAGAAAAGGGAGTTGATGCGTTCTGGGTACTTTGTCGGCTCGATAAGGGTGACCGTGTCCTGGTCCTTCTTCATGTCATAGAGAGTGATGTCAGTGGAAGTCCCCTTCTTGGCCAGGTCCTTGGCGTAATCGATCGGCCCGATCATAGCGACATTGAGGTTTCCCATGCTGGCGAATATCACAGGACAGGTTTAAGGGTTTTCGCAATCGGCGAATTGCCGCACAAGACCATCCAGACCAAAGGATCGTATCCAAAACGATCGTCGGGACGGATGAAAGCTGATCACGATATTCCTGATGATTCTGGAACAGTCGAATTTATGATTGAAAAGGTCCATGATATCCTGCTGGCGGTGCTATAATGTTGGACAAGGTCGACCTGTCAAAGAAACTGGATGACAAGGAATTCTCCAGACGGATGGAGGACTTGACCCCGAGATTAGGGGAGATGCAGCGCCTGGCACGAGAAGCGAAGAAGCCGATCGTGGTCGTCTTCGAAGGATGGGACACCACTTGCATGAGCAAGGCCATCAACGACTACATCAGATGTCTGGATCCCCGCGGGTTCGACCTCTATTCTATCGGTGATCCGTCGGAAGAGGAGGAGGCGAGACCTTTCATTTGGCGATTTTTCGTGAAGACCCCGGAAAAGGGTAGGTTCGCCATCTTCGACCGATCCTGGTACTCGAGGACGCTGGAGGAAAGGGTGGAAGGCAAGAAGGGAGAAAGGGCATCACCGAGGGCGTTGGAGGAGATCAACGATTTCGAAAGGCAATTGACAGCCGACCATTGCACCATCATCAAGTTCTTCCTTCACATGAGCAAGAAGGAACATAAGAAACGCCTCGAGAAAGGAAACGGAAAGCGTTGCATCGTCTCCAAGGACGGACTGGACCACCATAAGGAATATGAGAAATACCTCCCGGCCATCGAGGACATCCTGTCGAAGACAGATACGCCCAACGCGCCATGGACGATAATCGAGGCAGAGGATGACAACCATGCTCTGGTCCAGATCGTCACTGCAACCATCGACATCATAAAGGCAGCCGTGGAAAGGAAGGACGACAGCGATTGGGCCCCCATGCCGGATGAGGCCAGATACCCGATCGGAGCAACGACGCTGAAGAACCTGGACCTATCGGTATCGATCAATCCCGATGAGTACAAATCGACCCTGAACAAGCTCCAGGAAAGACTGGGTGAACTTCAATGCCGTTGCTACAAAGGGAAGATCCCGCTCATCATCGCAATGGAAGGTTGGGATGCGGCGGGGAAGGGCGGCAGCATACTCCGCCTGACGGACAACCTAGATCCCCGTGGATACAGGGTCGTGCCCATCTCCGTGCCCAACGATATCGAGCTCAACCATCACTATCTCTGGCGGTTCTACATGAAGTTCCCGCAGGAGGGACATATAGCCATCTTCGACAGGACCTGGTATGGAAGGGTGCTAGTGGAACGAGTGGAGAACATCACCCAGCCGGCGGATTGGAGAAGGGCATATTACGAGATCAACGAGACGGAGGAGATGCTGACCGATGCCGGGGCAGTCATAGTGAAGATATGGCTCCAGATCGACAAGGAGACCCAGATGCAGCGCTTCCAGGAAAGGGAGAACGACGAGCTCAAGAAATGGAAGATCACTCAGGATGACTGGCGCAACCGGGAGAAATGGGAACAGTATGAGCTCGCCGTGGAGGAGATGCTGATGAGGACGTCGACCAAGAAGGCGCCTTGGACGGTGGTTGAATCCAACGACAAGTACTACTCCCGGATAAAAGTGCTCAAGACTGTCATCGAGGCGATCGAGAAACGGTTGAACTGAGACCATCGGAATATCTGGCTCTAGTCCAATATCTTACCCGAGCTGAGATATTCGAGTAAAGATACGCTGCCCAGATAGACCACACAATATGTGTCGACTCAAAGTCGGCTTAGAACCGATGTCTATAATACCATTGCGTGTGTTGGTGGGACATGGCACATAGCCCCGGCATAATGTTAGACAGTCAAGTGAAAGGACGATTCAGACCAGTATATTGCCAGGAGAAGCGAGATATCTGCCGGACCAAGAAGTGCCAGTCCTATGACCCGCACAAGCAGAAATGCACGCTCCTCAACATCGAACTGAATTGAGCACGACTAATTTTCCTTCCCCGGTTTCTGACGTCTGTCGATCGACGGACTAAACGCGAACCTTGATCACATCTCACCAGGACCATCTCAGACAGCGGGAGATATGTTGGTGCTCGATGCGTTCTTTTCAACATCTATGGTAATGATTCTTCTGAGCACCGATAAGAATTTGATGTCGCCAAGGCATGGATGATGGTGGGACATTAATGGAACTCACGAGGAATTTGGGGATGGGAGAGGAATTCGCCATATCCTTGGAGGAAAATCCCACCACTGGCTATCGGTGGGAGGCGTCATTCGACAGCTCGTTTATCGAACTGACCGATAAGAAATATCAGAGAAAGGGCAGGGCGATCGGAGGCGGTGGGACCATTGAGTTCAAGTTCCTCCCATTGAAGTTGGGAAAGACCGCTCTACAGCTGAGACTGCTCCGCTCATGGGAGGGAGAGGCGATCAAAGTTCTGAACTACGAAATCGTGATCTCGTAGTCCAGTATTTGAAAAAGAGATCGTTGATCTATGGTGCTCTTTCTATTCCATTCTCTTGTTTCCAATTCCATGCGCAGGAATATTATTATGAATCCAGAACGATTTCAATTTCGGTCAAATGGGAGATTTGACAGTAACCATAATCATATAAGGCAGAGTCAATATCGGACAAACAAATAAAGAGAAAACGTGAATTTAATGACCGCGACTTTCGAATCACTAAACCTTGAACCGTTCATCATGAAGGCCATCGAGAAGATGGGCTTCGAAGAACCGACGCCAGTGCAGGTCGAGACCATCCCCCTCCTCATGGAAGGAAGGGACGTCATGGCCCAGGCCCAGACCGGCACCGGAAAGACAGCAGCGTTCGGAATCTCGATCCTGCAGAAGTTAACCTGCGGCAGAAAGCCGTCCGCCCTGATTTTGGTCCCGACCAGGGAGCTGGGGGTACAGGTGGCCGCTGAGATCAGCCGCCTGGCAGAGTTCATGAAGGGCGTGAGCGTGCTTCCAATCTATGGCGGGCGCTCATTGGACGAGCAGTTCCGTGCCCTCGAACGGGGCGTGGACATCGTCGTCGCCACCCCGGGCCGTCTGATGGACCATATGCAGAGACGGACCATCGACCTGAGCGAGGTGCAATTCCTCGTCCTGGACGAAGCGGACCGTATGCTGGACATGGGTTTCATAGAGGACATCGACTATATCCTGTCGAAGCTCCCGAAGGAGCGCCAGTCGATGCTGTTCTCAGCGACCATCCCTGAATCGGTGAGGAAGATCGCGGGACAGCACATGCGGGACCCGATCAGGGTCATCATCAGCGAGGACAAGCTCGTACTACCTTCCACCAGGCAGATCTACTTCAACATCGAGAGGAAGAACAAGATATGGGCGCTTTGCAGGGTGCTCGATAAGTACCAACCGAAGGCGATGGTGTTCGCCCAGACCAAGATGATGGTCAACACCATTGAACGGGTCCTGAAATCCTATGGTTATCCGGTGGCGGCGATCCACGGCGATCTGACCCAATCGAGGCGTGAGAAGGTGCTCACGGACTTCAGGGCCGGCAAGATCCAGGTATTGGTGGCGACGGACGTTGCCGCCCGCGGACTGGACATCGAGGATGTCACCCACGTAATCAACTTCGATATACCCGAGGACCCGGAAGTGTACGTTCACCGCATCGGCAGGACCGGCCGGGCCGGCAAGGAAGGCGTGGCCATCACGTTCATCACCGCCCGCGAGATGTACCTGCTGAAGAAGATCAAGGAGTTCGGCGTCGTGGAGATGCTGGAGGAGCCAGTCCCCGAATCGGGACAGAAGGACGTGGTCCGGCGCGTGGTCGATTTCGAGGCCTACTCGGACATCTTCGGCATGGTGAAGTTCCGCGTCTCCCTCGGCGAGAAGGACCATATCCGCTCGATCGACATCGTCGACATCCTGGCCCGGAGGCTTAAGGTGAACGAGATGTCCATCGGCAACATCGAGATCCACGACGACTATACAGAGGTCGAAGTGCACAAGGACGCCGCATCCAAGGCTTTGGCCGGACTGCGCTCGATGGACGTGAACGGGAAGAAGCTCCATGTGGACATGGTGCCCGTCAAGAACTTCTAAAATCATAAAAAAATATTTCTTCGGGGCACTAGGCCCCGGAAAGTTTTTCTCACCTCTTCTTGCCGGGATAGTTGATCAGTGACGACCATCCGCTCTTCTTGCCTGGTCTCTTCGGCATGCCGGTCAGCACAATGTCCTTCTTGAACATGCTGACCGCGATGAACATGGTCACCGACGCGAATATCGCTTCGTAGACTATGCCGGCGATCACTATGCCGCTGTTGCCGAACATCAGCGAGCGCATCGCGATCATCGGGTGCGAGAACGGGATGGCGAAGACCAATGCCTGGCCGACGAACGGCAGCGTGTCGAAGTCGGAGAAGATCAGCACGAACATGGGAATCAATGCCAGGAACGTGATCGGCATCGTCATCGACTGGGCTGCCTTGTAGTTCTTGGTGAAGATGCCCAGCAGCATGCACAAGGCCAGCGCCGAGATCAACGCCAGGAACAGGGAGATCCCCACCAGCACGTAGTCCAGCAGGTTCAGGCCGATCCCGTACTTGCCCAGGTCTATCGCCGCCGACGCGGTCAGTGAATCCATGTAATAGCTCATGCCGATCATGTAGATGACCGCCATGATCAGACCGACGATGGCCGCGCCAGCCAGCTTGCCGACGACGATCGAAGTTCGGCTGACCGGCAGCGTCAGCAGCGTCTCCAGGGTCTTGTTCTCCTTCTCGGTTCCCATGGAGGTGATGACCATTCCTCCAGCCATGATGACCACCATGACGATGATCAGCGGGACGATAATCCCTTGACTTGACATGACCCCTGATATCTCGGCAGGCGAAATGCCGGTCATCACCCGCTCCTTGAACACGGTCGTCTCGGACATATGTGTCGGGGCGAGTACGACCGCCGAGTTCACCGGGACCTTGTTCTCGATCAAGTATGTCGAGACCTTGTAGTTCATCTGGTTGATGGATAGCCCAACGACCGACGACTGCACTCCTTCCAGCGCGCCCGCGCCTCTCATCATCCAATACACCTGAACGATGGCCGATTGGTTGGCCGAGATCCGTTGACTGAAATTGGCCGGGAATACTATCAGCGCGGCGCCGCCATCGGACTGCACTTTGCTCAGGCCCTCCTGGATCTTCGCCTGGTCCGTACCATTGTATGAGTAGATGATCTTCGAAGTGCTGTTCAGCGCGGTGAACGCCACACCGGAAAGGTCCGATTGGCCTTGATCGATGACGCCGATGACGGGCTTCTCGGTCAATCCCTGTTGCACTCCCCCGATGACACCGCCCAATGAGGCGAATACCATCGCCATGATTATGATCGGAATGATCGTGGCCGGCGTCAGCAGCTCCTTGACCTCTTTCTTGATGATGTTGCCGATGCTGCTCATTGTACCGCCCTCACGAACACTTCCTCGACGTTCGGAACGTTGTACTTGTCCTTGAGCTCGGTCGGGGAACCCATCTCGATAATCTTGCCATCATTGATGAGAGCGATCCGGTCGCACATGAGCTCTACCTCGAGCATGTTGTGCGATGACAGCAGAACGGTCGTACCTTCCTTGACCGTGTTCTTGACCGTTCGCCTGACCTCTTGAGCGTTAAGAACGTCAAGACCCGATGTCAGCTCGTCCAATATGGCCAGTTTTGGGCTGATCATGAGCGCCCTGGCGACCAGAAGGCGACGGGCCATTCCCTTGCTGTAGGTCTCCACCTTATCATCGATCCTCTCGTCCAGCCGGGCGATCTGCAGTCCGCGCTCGACCATGTGCTTCTGCCCGGCGCTCTCTCCGAAGAAGGCGGCTATGAACTCAAGATAATCCCGCCCGCTCAGGTTCTTGTATGCTCCAGCGTCCTCCGGGAGGTAGCTGATGATCTTTCTCACTTCATCGGATTCGGTGGCCAGATCTTGGCCGAACACCTTGATCGAACCGGATGTGATCTGTAATAGAGTGGCGAGGATCCTCAGAGTGGTTGTCTTTCCGGCCCCGTTCGGGCCGATCAGACCGAAGACCTCCCCCTCGTTGACAGTGAACGATATCCCTTTGACGGCGGTTATGCCACCGTAGCTTTTTACGAGGTCCTTTACCTCAATGGCGTACAACGATAATTCCCCCATATGACCGTAACACCGGTCAAATCGGAATCGAAACTGGGATGATTAACTTTTGCCTGGTGTTATGGCCGTGACATTGGGGACTATCTTATCCTCTCGACCTTACCACGGTGGGTCGAGACCATGGACGCATGTCGGCCTTCATCGGAGATGAGCTCCGTCAGCATTTTCAAGAAGGATTCCTTCTGGCCAGGAAGAAGCAGCGTCTCCATATCGGTCCCGTTCAACGACTCTCTGATCAGCGTATACGTGTCGAGCATCAACATCTCGGTCTGATACAGTTCGTCCATGACCTCCAGGTGCTCTTTGCCAGTGAAGTCGAAGCGGGTCGGCGCCAATGGAGTTATCTGCCGTTCTGTAGACACATCGACCATCTTGAGCAGGTCCGTGACCATCCCTTTATGCTTGGCTGATTCCGCCAGCATCTCGAAGATCATGCGGCGGAACCCGTGGTCCTTGGTCTTGACGTACGCCTCCCACTGGCCTACCGATTCGTAACCATCCTCGATCTGCAGCGCCCGCTTCAACAGTTCAGCTAGCTCGTCTCCGGTTCTGATCATGGTAGATGGAACCAAGCTGGTTGTAGCGTATAATACCCTCTACGCCTCATCTTTTCCTGAGAATGACAACTGCGTGTCGACGCGCAATCATTTCATGATTCCCGAGAGATCATTGGACAAAAATCGGAGAACGAGCGCCGGAACACCGACAAGCTCGATCATGCTTGACGGTTTTACTTGGTCTTGGAGGCTTTCTTGGGCTGGCCCTGCTTCAGGGAGGTGAAGAAGTCGTGATGCTCCTCCTCCTGCTCCAGGATCTGCTCGAAGATGAAACGGGTCGTCGGATCGCCCTCTTTCGCCGCTACCTCCATGATCTCCTTGTAGAGATTGATGGCGAATTCCTCCGCGACGATATCGTTGTCGACCATCTCCCACATCTCCCCTCCGACCTGTATCGGGGCGGGCTTTGTGGTGGGGGTTCCTTCCAGATACCATAGACGCTCGGCGATCTTCTCCGCATGCTGCATCTCCTGGATGGCGATGGTCTTGAACTCATCAGAGACGGCGTAGTGCTCGACGCCTATCCACTGAACGTGCTGCCACATGTATTGGATCGATGCCTGGATCTCGGCCGCTAAGCCCTTGTTCATGAGATCCTTGAGTTTCTGTGATGCCATTTCTGAATACCTCCAAGGGTCTACCGGACCCGATAAAAATCATTCCAACCGTCGGTTAATATAGGTTTTCGAATGCACTATGCCAGATATTCATCCGGCGAATGGGGCACCACGGACCCGCTTTTTGTCCACCAGTAGACCATAGCCGTCATTGTCGTGGTGGCCAAAACGATGACCGATAAAGACCAGACCATGAGGTTGAAATCCAACCCGATCACATAGCTGAAAATGGTAGCAAGCGTGTTAGGCACCAGCAATGCTGTTCCCAGAACAACCATCCAGGTGAGGGCCAGTACCATGCGGTTATTGATCAGGAGCAACTGGTTATTATAAAGAGCCTGTAACACATCCATACCGGAGACCAGCACTTCAGACATGTTCTCCGATAATTCCACCTGCCGGGCCACGTTCTCGCTCATCAGGTTCAGCCTCCCCAGGATCTTCTGGTTGTCATCGATGAGCTCGGCGTCCCCGAAGCGTAGCGAGTTCATTACATCCAGCAGATGCCAGAGCGTGCTCAGGTACACTATCGTGGTGTGTTTGACCTGGAAGATCCGGCTTCCCACGTCCTTGACGCGAACGCTCATCTGCGAGAGCTCGTATCCGACGGCATCGGCGTGGTCCTCGATGAAACGAAGCTGATCGAAGTGATCGTTACAATTCTCGTCCAGGAGCCGGATCAGGAAAATGGTCCTCCGCTCGGACAAGGTGATCGGTGTATGCATCTTCCTAAGGTATGTATCTGCGTAACGCGAGAACTGCATCAGATGGGACGCGGCGACCCCATGGATGGTCAGGATAAGGTTGTCCCGGACGAGGAAATAGGTCGGTTCGATCTCTGGTTCGGGCCGTTCCACCCTGACGGACGGTATCCTCAGGCCGAGCTCCGTCTCCAGGTCCACATACTCGGAGAGCTTGTCGGTCCTTAAAGAGTCCATGATCGCCTTGGAGAAGCCGAAGCTCATCGCGATCTCCGCGGCGTCCTCGATGTCCGATGCGGTATGGTCCACCCAGGAAAAGATGCCGGAGGTGGCCATCTCGATCGCCTTGGATATGACCATATCATAATGCTTGGAAATGTCGCCCGACCGCTCTATGCTGACCAGAACGGTGGTGGAAACGCCTGGGGTCGCGCGACCGCCATAGACCCTGCAGACGTCCCCGATGGGGACCGACTCCCGAATCTCGTTCACATCCATTCGCATAGCTCCATTTGTCCGATTTCACTCGACGTACTCGTCTGCTTTCTTTGGTAAGTTGACCCTCTTCTTCACCCACCAGTATGCCAGGAGCGTAGAATTCACCGTCGATATGGTGATAACGCCCAGTGTCCATACCAGCGTTTGCACGTCCACTCCAAGGGCGTATCCGAATATCGTGGCCAACGTGTTCGGGACCAGGACCGCGGTGCCCAGGATCGTCAGCCAGGTCATCGTGAGCGACATCCGGTTGTTCAGGATCTGCAACTGGTTGTTGTACAGTGACTGGAGCACCTCCAGCCCGGAGGCCAGGACCTCAGACATGTGCTCCGACAGTGAGATCTGACGGTTCAGGTCTTCTGCCAGCAGACCGATCTTGCTCAGCACCTTCTGATTGTCGGTGATGGTGTCGGCGTCCCCATACCGCAACGAGTTCACCACATCCAGCGTGCGCCAGAGGGTGTTCAGGTAAGTGATCAGCGAGTGCTTCATGCCATAGATCTGCTTCCCCACCTGAGTGCGGGGCGAGCTCGGGTCGACCAGGACCTGGCTCATCTCGTCCGCCTGCTCCTCTATCTCCCGGAGCTGTTCGAAGTTACGGGTGTTGTTCTCGTCCAGGATACGGAACAACGTCATGGTGAGCTTATCCTCCGCCGGCATGACGTCGGGAAGCTTTTTCAGGTAGATGTCCGCATACCGGGAGAACTGGACCAGCCTCTGCACATCGCTGTCGTGGATGGTGAGGATGAGATTCTTCTTGACCAAGATGAGAAGTGGAAATATCTTGAGCTCCAGTCCGCGGACGCGGACCGCAGGCACCATGATCCCCAGCTCGACCTCGCGGTCCTCATAAGCTGCATAGTAACCTTTCAGAAGCGTCGGGACCAGCGATTCGCTGAAACCATACATGGTGGCCACCGCCGTCCCGTCCTTCTCCAGGTCGTCGACCCCGCAGTTGAGCCAAGATAGGGTCGAGGCGTAGACCGTCGGAATGAAGTCCCCAGGCATTTGACTGGACGATTTCACCGGCCGGTTGCTTCCCTGAGGAATGGAGACGCATATCACCTTCGCCTTCCCCTTGCCGTTCAGTTCCGCTTCGGACGCCCCGTTCATCGGTTTCGCCGACGCAGCCTCGCCAGGTTTTGATTCGTTCTCCATTCGCACCCCTCCGCGTTTAAATATAAAAGCGGTCTCGTATCCGGCAGGGATGATATACCTTTTTTGATTCAATTCCTTAGTAGCTCAGGTATCTGAAAAGACCGTCTTGATCACCAGAATTATGTTCAGGGTCTTTGGAATGAGAAGGGGCCGGCTCCGGCATGCCCGATCGACGACCGCAGTTGACGAAGCTCAGTCCTGCCGATAGCGGTAGGCGATATTGCAGCCCCCTTCCCGGGAGACCATGCACGGACCCATCGGGTGCTTTGGACTGCATGCCCTGCCGAAGGCGGGGCACTCCTTCGATTCGATCAGCCCCCGAAGCATCTCGGCGCAGCGGCAGTTGCCCATTTCCTCCTTGACCACCGGCGCCTCAGCGAGTATCTTCTCATGCACGATCCGGGCGTTCTGTTCATCGAACTCAGGGCGGAGCTCATAAGCGCTCTTCGGAAGCACCGGGAAGCCACGCCAGTTCCTGTCCACCGGGACGAACACGTCCTCCAGCATCTTGATGGCGATGGGGTTGCCTTCCGGCCTGACAACGCGAGAATATTCGTTCTCCACCTCGGCCCGGCCCTCTCGGATCTGGGTGACCATCATGAAGACGGTGACCAAGATATCCAGAGGCTCGAACCCGGCGACCACCTGTGGCACGTGCATCTCCCTGGCGTACCGCTCGAACGGCTTCGTACCGATGATCGTCGCCACATGTCCAGGCTGGATCAGCCCATCGATGCGGACCTCTCCCATCTTGAACAGCGCGTCCAGCGCTGGCGGCAGTATCCTATGGCAGCTCAGGAAAGAGAGGTTCTTTGGCACGCCGTTCAATACGACCGACGCCGTCGTGGGACTGGTGGTCTCGAACCCGATGGCCATGAACACCACCTGCTTCACCTCGGGGGCGATGCGCAGGGCATCCTCCACCGAATAGACGACGCGCACGTCCGCTCCCTCTGCCTTGGCGTCCGCCAGGGACCCGATCGGCGTCGGTACGGTGAGCATATCCCCGAATACCGCGATGGTAACGCCGTTCTTGGCCAGTGTGATGGCCTCGACGACCTCCTTTGTGGTGGTGACGCAGACCGGGCATCCCGGCCCCTGCCGGATGCGCACGCCGACGTTCTTCAACATCTCCTCCAAGCCGAACTTCACCAGCGTATCCTGGTGCGTGCCGCAGACATGCATGAACTGGAGGTCCAGGTCGTACTTGCTCAGATTCTCGATAATCTTGTTGGCCGTAGCCTCTTCCCTGAATCGGAACATTATCTCTCCACCACCTTGATATTTGAGATCCGGCAGCTCTTGCCCTTGGTCACCTTGACCCCGGAACCGCACTTTGGGCATGAGAGCTTGGGGATATTGTTATGGAACGCCTCATCTACATAATAATCGGCCGGCCCTTCAAACCCGCATGTTGGGCACGAGATCTCGGTCTTCTCGTCCTCGAACACCAGCGTCGAACCTTCCAGGACGGTGTCCCTGGTCATGATCTCGTAGGCGAAAGTGAGCTGCTCTTTTCCCAGATATGTCAGCTCCCCCACGACGAGGTTGACCTCCTCGACCTTTTCCACGTCGTGCTTCGCCAGCTCCGCCATCACCGCATCGATGATGCCGGACATGACCGATACTTCGTGCATTGAAAACGCAAACGGGCAGGTCCTATTTATTTAGTTACTGGCGAAGGGAGTCAGGTTACGATGGAAAGGGAAACCGCACCTCATTTCGCAGAACAATGACTTCACAGAACAGGCCGAGACCGGTCGATCCAAATCGTTCTCCGGTCAAGGAAAAAATGCAAAGAAATGTCGTCGATCTAGTTCTTTCTGCTTTCGACCTCGAAAAGGGAACTGGCATGAATTCTGAGAACGTGAGTTTCTGAACAACGCTTTAATATTTCCAGGCTAATACGAAAGGCGTAATGCCAGAAGAGGAGAGGACGCGCGGGGAGATCATGCTCGAATCCATCATCGAGGGGAAGAAGATGGAGGCTTACGTCGAGCACTGCACCAAGGACATGCACGTCTGTATCCTCTGTGCCACGGTCGGTTACAAGAAGCAGCCCATGAGGCTCATCGGCAAGAAGTGGGTGTGCATCGACTGTCTAAGGCAGCTCAAGGAGACCCTGGAGACGATGGACCAATGGGAAGCGGAGATCCAGCTCCAGAAAGAGATGTCGAAGAAGATCGACGAGACCCTCGGTCTGTGAGCCGTTCAACGATCTCTTTTCTTTCGCAGGTCGTCCTCAGGCAGGGCGTGGAAATAGTCGCATTCTGAAGCGACCGAGCATTTTTCGCATCTTGGACCTCGTGGAAGGCATATCCTCTGCCCGAACCGGATCATGACCGCATTGATGTCGCACCACAGCTCCTTCGGGGCGATCTTGCTGAGCTCCGCCTCGGTCTCATCGGGGGAATCGGTGGTGACGAACCCGATCCGGTTGGATATTCTATGCACGTGCGTGTCGACGCAGATCGCCGGAATGCCGAACCCGTAGGAAAGGACGCAGTTGGCGGTCTTCCTTCCCACCATCGGGAGGGTCAGCAACAGATCTATGTCTGATGGCACCTTATCGTCAAAATCCTCATGCAATCGTCGGCCTATCTCCTTGATCGCCTTCGCCTTGGCCTGCGGGAAACCGGCTGGCCTCACCAATTCGATCAGCACGTCCAGTTCTGCCGAGGCGATCTCCGCCGGTGAATCGAATCGAGCGAAAAGAGCCTTCGAGGCATTGTATGTGTTCCGGTCCCTGGTGCGTTGGGACAGCACCGTGGATATCAGTACGTGGAATGGGTCCCGGGCCCACACCACATCGATGTGCTCCATAGCTCCCGGGTAGGCTTCGTCCCTCACCTGTTCCCTCATGGACGAAAGCATCGGCCTAATCCTTTTCACGACAACCCCACCACCGCTTGGCCTCGCCAACCGTATACAACGAGCCGCCCACCACCACCGTGTCGCCTTTTCCCGATCTCGTCAAGGCCAGCCTCAACGACTCTCCGACGTCATCATTGACTAAGACGTCAGTGCGGAAGCGCCTCATCATTTCCCCGACCTGCAGTGAGGGAAAGGCCCTTTTTGTCTTCGGCATGGTCGCTATGACCGAGTCGGACACCTTGGCGAACTCCTTGACGATGCCTTCCAGGTCCTTGTCGCTCAGCACCCCGAGCACGACCGTGGTATGTCCCTGCCTTATCTTCAACAGCTCCTCGACCGCCACCCTTGCCCCTTCTGGAGTATGGCTGACGTCGAAGATCACCAGCGGGTTCCTCTGAAGAACCTCGAGACGACCGGGCCAAACAACCTTCGACAGCCCTTCGGCGATCGATTCCTCGGTTATCCTCAAGCCTCTCTTCCTCAGCTCCAGCGCAGCCTCGCATGCCATGGCGGCGTTCGAGGCCTGATATTCACCGAGCAGCGGCAGCTGGACCGTCCGGCCGATCGATGACAGATGGACGGCGATGCCGGAAAGGTCACTTCCCATCACTTGGTATTGGAAATCGATCCCCGATCTTGAAAGGTATACCCCTTTGTTCCTGGCGACGGAATCCAGGACCTTGAGCGTCACGGGGTCGTCCTCGGCAGTTATCACCGCTACACCCGGCTTGATGATCCCGGCCTTCTCGAAGGCGATCTTGGAGATGGTGTCGCCCAGATACTGGACGTGCTCCTTGCTGATGCGGGTGATCACGCATACCTCCGGGGCGATTACGTTCGTCGCGTCCAATCGGCCGCCCATCCCGACCTCTATGACCGCGATCTCCACACCATTTCTGGCGAAATAGAGGAAGGCCATCGCGGTGGTCACCTCGAAGAACGTCAGCGGCCTGCTGTCCGCATCGACGGAACGATCCCCCACATCACGGACCTCGCGCGCCAGGTCGACGACCTCCGCCTCGGAGATCATCACACCGTCGATCGTGATGCGTTCCCTGAAGTCCATCATGTGCGGGGACGTGTACAGTCCGGTACGCAGGCCAGATGCCCGCAGTATCGACGCCGTCATCGCGCTGACCGAGCCTTTTCCGTTGGTCCCGGCAACATGCACTGAACGGAACCTGTCCTGCGGATCCCCCAGATCGGATAGGAGCTCCCTTACCCTGCCTAGACCAAGCTTTATGCCCATGTTCTCCAGGCCGAAGAGCCAGTCCAAGGTCTCTTGGTACTCCATGCTTCCGGTTACATCGACGAACGGTATAATCATTGCTCTTCAGCGAGCCGGTTCACCATCTCGCTCAATGTCAGACCTTCGCGTTTCGCCATGGCCTTCATCGCGTTCATGATGCCTGAACCGTACTGCGCCGCCTTTTTCCTCCGATCGGCGATCGGGCCGAGGCCAAGCGCCCTGCCGACGTCCCGCAGGATGGCCTTGTTCTCGTCGCCGCGGATGAGCATTTCCAGGGGCAGGTCGAGCGACACCCTGACCACTTCCGGATCGAGGAACGGATGGATCAGCGTCTTTCCGAACAGGTCCGCCGCCTTCCTCTCGACCCCCATGCCGTGCCCGATCAGCGCCTCGGCGTCATGGGCCATCGCGGACCTCATCGCCGCCTCGTCCATAGAACGGTATCTGGAATAGCCGGCGTAGAGCTCGTCAGCACCCTGGCCGCAGAGAAGCAGGTCTTCTTCCGCCACGCCTAGGATCAGATAGAGAGGCATCTCGAACGAGATCGTGAGCGGTGATGTCCCGAAGATCGGTATCATGCCTTTTATGGCCTGCCTGATCTTGTCTTCACCGACGACCACGCCGACCCAATTCAGGCCCAGACCCTCGGCGGTGCTCTTTGCCACGGTGAGATCGTGAGCTCCCTCCACACCGACGGTGTAAAGGGTCGGTTCGGAATGACGCGCCACCAGGGCGGCCACGACGCTGCTGTCGATGCCGCCAGAAAAGAGAACGCCCGTACTCCTGGTGGATATCTTGTCACGCACCGCCTCGTCCAACGTGCCCAGCAATAGGTCGATCCGGTTCACGGCCGGTGGAAAGGAACTGGGCCTATTTCACGTCTGTCATAGAACGCACGAAAGGATTATTGCGGGTAACACTATTCGATTAGTGAGTAACATGGAAAATGTGACAAGGATCGGGGTGTCCCTTGAACCGGAGCTTCTGGAGAAGTTCGACAAGCTGATCGAGGGGAAAGGGTACACGACGCGTTCCGAGGCCATCCGGGATCTCATCCGCGAGGAATTGGTCAAGGACATCGTCAAGGATGACGAGGCCAAGATCTTCGGCACTCTTACCTTGATTTACGAGCATCACAAGGGGGGCGTAAAAGAGCAACTGATGGACATCCAGCATGGCCATCACACCAACATCTCCTCGTCCATCCATGTCCACCTCAACCTGGACCAGTGCCTCGAGGTGCTGATCGTCTCGGGAACGGTGCGGGAGATAAAGCACCTATCGGACGAGATAGGCAGCGTCCGCGGCGTGCTGCACATGGAACCGGTGATGATCTCCGGCTCGTTGGAGGGGCATAAGCACAGCGAGGCCGTCCACGGTCAGCATGCCCATTGACGACTCTTTTCGTCGTCGATGTTCATCAAACCGGATGACCAAGAAAGGATGCTGGCATTTGTTGTCCAGCAACGAGAAAACTGCTGAAAAACCGCAGCCAGCTTACCATACTTTCTTATAAGAGATACCTTGTTTGTGCGTTTCGGATGAAGATACTAGTTATCTCTGAGAAGTCGAACGCTGCCGCCAGGATATCATATATTCTTTCCAACGCTTCGACCAAGAGGAAGAATATGGGCGGCGTCCAGGTATTCGAGTTCAACAGGGAAGGGGACGAATATTGGGTCGTCGGTCTGAGAGGTCACATCATCGAGATCGATTACCCCGCGGAGTTCAACGACTGGAACGCGGTCGACCCCAAGGCTTTGGTCTACGCCGTCCCGGAGAAGCGGGTCATGGCCAAGAACATCATCGGCATCCTTACTGACCTGGGCAAGGTGGCCGACCAGATCATCATCGCCACTGACTATGACCGTGAGGGAGAGCTCATCGGTCTTGAGACTGTCCACTTGCTGGGCGTCGACATGTCCAAGGTCAAGAGGTCCAAGTTCTCCGCCTTCACCAAGGTCGAGATCGAGAACGCCTTCGGCAACCTCACCGACCCGGACGAGAAGTTGGCCAAGGCGGCCGAATCAAGACAATACATAGACCTGGCATGGGGAGCGGCGCTGACCCGTTTCATATCCCTAAACTCGGGCCAGGTCGGATCCAATTTCCTATCCGTGGGAAGGGTGCAGAGCCCGACCCTATCCCTGATCGTCGACCGTCACCGGGAGATCACCAGCTTCGTTCCTGAACCATACTGGAACGTCACCGCCAATTTCTTCAAGGAGACCGGTTTCGGTGGTGTCCATCAGAAGAACCCGTTCCTGGTCGAGGCCGAGGCCAATGCCGCCCTGGCCAAGATTAAGGACGCCAAGGTCGGAAAGGTGGAGAAGTTCGAGAAGAAGGAGAAGGACGAGTATCCTCCGGCGCCTTTCAACACCACCATGATGATGGCCGAGGCCAACAAGATGGGCATCTCGCCGTCCATGGCGATGAAGCTGGCCGAGGACCTGTACACATCCGGTTACATCTCCTATCCGAGGACGGACAACACCGTCTATCCCCGTTCGCTATCATTGAAGACGATCCTTGAGAAGCTCAGGGAGTCGCCGTTCAAGTCCGAGGCGGAGGAGATCCTCAAGCAGGAGTCCATCCGTCCATCGAGGGGCAAGATAGAGACCACCGACCACCCTCCGATATACCCGACCGAGGCCGCGTCCCCGGACAAGATCAAGGGTGACAAGTGGAAGATCTACGAGCTCATCGTCCGTCGTTTCTTCGCCACCGTGGCGCCGTCGGCCCGTTCAGAGGGCATCGACGTGACGATTCTGGTCGAGGGGGAGCCCTTTGATGCCAAAGGATACCGCATCCTGTTCGAAGGATGGAGGAAATACTATCCCTACTGGCGTGTCACCGAGGTCCTGCTGCCGGCAATGGCACCTGGCACCGAGGTCGAGGCGAAGGGTTTCGACGTCGAGACCAAGGAGACGCAACCGCCGCGCCGCTACTCCCAAGGTACTCTTCTGCAGGAGATGGAAAAGCTCGGGCTCGGCACCAAGTCGACCAGGCATGACATCATCCAGAAGCTGTACGATCGCAAGTACGCGGTTGGCAACGACCTCATACCGACCCAGTCGGGCATCGCCGTGGCGAGCGCACTGGAGAAGCACGCCAAGATCGTCACCGAGAGCAAGATGACGGCGCACCTGGAGCAGGATATGGAGAACATCGCCACCGGCAAGACCACCCTGCCGGAAGTGGTCGAGGAATCCCAGGACATGCTCTCCGACATCCTGGAGGTCATGGACAAGAACAAGCAGGTCATCGGGGACGATATCCGGCAGGCACTGCACGAGCAGAGCTTCATTGGCCTATGCCCGGCCTGCGGCGGGAACCTGCGGGTGCTCCGCTCAAGGAAGGGGGCCGAGTTCATCGGCTGTTCTGGTTATCCAGAGTGCAAGAAGGCATTCCCCAAGCCGAGGGGGGCCTTGGTCCAGACCACGGATCAGCTGTGCGAAGTATGCAAGCTCCCCAAGGTCCGGGTCATACGGAGGGGCAGCCCGCCCGCGGTCATATGCATAGACCCCGAGTGCGAGACCAACCGCGACACCACTACCGTCGGCCAGTGTCCTTTATGCCAAAAGGACCTCAGGATACTCTACTCCCGCTTCGGAAAACGTTTCATCGGATGCTCCGGATACCCGGACTGCAAGAGGACCTACCCTCTGCCGCAGCTCGGAACCGTGTACTCGACCGGCAACAAGTGCGAGA
Organism: uncultured Methanomassiliicoccales archaeon; assembly: GCA_942492955.1. GTDB lineage: Archaea > Thermoplasmatota > Thermoplasmata > Methanomassiliicoccales > UBA472 > DASXVU01. The sequence goes on along the minus strand of OW818644.1, from coordinate 2,436,182 downwards.
CCTGCGGGGCGCCGATCATGGGCGTGAAGGGTGCCAGATCATGGCAGTTCTGCGCTGACATGGATTGCGTCTCCAACAAGCGGGCCAAGAAGGAAACGGAGACCGCTGGGGAAAAGCCCAAGAAAGCTGCCGCAAAGAAACCGGTCAAAAAGGCAACGGCGAAGAAAACGGCGGCCAAGAAAGCCGCTGCATCCGTGGATGAAGCTCCCGCAAAGAAGCCAGCGGTCAAGAAGGCAGCCAAGAAAGCGCCGGCGAAGAAGACAGTGAAGACGGAAAAGAAGACCGAGTGAGCGCGGCCTTCTGATCAATGATCGTGATCGCCTTCGCAGACATCATGCACGTGATCGTCCAGGTCCTCGACGGTGACTTTTAGGACGTCGCCGAATCCGGCGACTGCCGATTTCTCGACGATGTCCTCGATGGTCTCCTTGTCAAGGCCGTACTGAAGCACGTTTACCACTATCTCCAGCTTTTCCGAAGCTATGCCGAAGGAGCTGGAGCAGCGCGGCTTCCCATCATGTGTGGTCACAGAGCAGGCGATGTATTTGCCCGCCTCGACCTCAGCGATGCACTTTATGTGCCCGATGAGCCTCGTTCCGGCCTCGACACAGGCCAACGCGATCCGGGTCATGAGCGATTCGACCATCATCTGCATCTCAGCCGGCTGTACGGGCTGTTTGAAGGTGACATGGACCTTGGCGGCGCAGGCGGAAAAATCTTCTGCCATCATGCGCCCACCATCGCTTCCACGACCTGGTCCAGGTTCTCTCCCGTGACCGCCGACACAGATATCATCCTCTTCCTGATCCCAAGCTCCTCCAGGCTGGACTTGACCACCTGGATGGCCTCCGGCCCGGACTCGTCGATCTTGTTGACCACGATCACGTCGGCGGCGTTGAGCTGGTTCTTCAGCGGTATCGCCAATGCCTTCAGGATCAACGGGAACCTGACCGCGTCCACGACCACGAAGATCCGGACCGGATCGACCTTTGGACCCTGGTACATCTTCATGGTGTCGATGATGTTCGCCGGATCCGCTATCCCTGTCGGTTCGACCAGAATCATGTCAGGGGCGAAGTTGGTCGCCACCGTGTTCACGGTCTCAAGGAAATCCGAACCGAGAGTGCAGCAGATGCAGCCGCTGGGCATGTCCTGGACATTCAGACCATACTTTTTCATCACGGCGCCATCGATCCCGATCTTACCGAAATCGTTCACGATGATCACGACCTTCTTTTTCGTGGTCTCGATGTACTTACCTATCGTGGCCAATATCATTGTGGTCTTGCCAGAACCGAGAAAACCTGATACGACTATCATGTCCATAGAAGATGACTCCCTGAGATTACGGGTCGGTTGCTATCTGATGGCGCGTATATAAAAGTAGGGCGATTTGGCCCGGGGACATCGAACGGAAATCGATATTCGCACCGGACTGATTTCTATAAAATGTTCTATACTGGATATTGAGATTTGTTGAAAGGAGAGTCACCACTCATCTTCATCCTTGATTCCAGTGAAGGCGATGTCCTCTTCCTCCTTCTCGTGGGCGATGCGGGCATTGCGGCATTTTCGGCACTCAACGGTCTTGCCAAGCTTGTGCTTGATGCCTACCACTGACCGGTCCAGCTCTACGATCGCACCGCATGAGCATAGGATACGAGACGTGGCGATCGGCTCAACCATGAGCATGGCCGATGGTCCATTCGGTCGAGCCAGTACTCTCACGGCCGGCATATACTCCTTCCGATCTAGATTTACGGTATTTGGTTCGAGTCTGTCTGCCCCATGACCGAACACAGCATCAGCTAATTGATCGTTATACAACCTATCCCTCCCCACCCGGAAACGACCATCCGCCATCCTTTCGCCCACAAGCTACTGGATAACAGGAAATCTGTTTATGTCCCGAGTGAAAAACACTAACACTTACGAGTATCTTAAACGTTTCGTATTAGGTTTTGGGGGCGTATGCCAGATGTCTGACACCATACATTTTTTCCGACCATAAGGTAAGGGTGTTAAGCCTTTGCCGGATATGCTCGAAAAGACCGTTGACGGCATCGTATGGCGTTCCCATTTTGTCCGTTCCGTTTTATGCCATCGAGAGATATATTGCGGGCATTGTCATATGCCTTGGCAGCGGATTTGGCAGACACTTCTTTGCCATGCTACTCATCCTTTACCGTTGCGAAGCAGGCACAGGTAAGGGTCTTGCCTACGCCGTCCATCTGACGTATCTTGTCGATGACGAGGGAACCGATGCTCTCCATGGATTGACCCCGGACCTTCATCAGGATGTCGTGCTCCCCGGAGATCAGGTGCACCTCGTGGACCCCGTCCAATGCCGCGATCTTCAAGGCAAGCTCCCTCTGGGACATCTTGTTGTTCGGCAGAAAGGACATGAGGATGAAAGCAGTGATGGGCTCACCCAGTTTGGAAAAGTCAGGTACTACGGTGAATCCTTTGATCACACCTTTCTCGGACATCCGTCTGATCCTCTCATGAACGGTCGCCCTCGGAATGGCAAGGTCCTTGGCTATCGATTTGGTGCTCCTTCTGGCATCCTTCTGCAGCTCCCTCAGGATGGCCTTGTCCTTCTCATCAAGCATGAAGATGTATCAAAAATGGACCTGTTAAGGGTTTTCCCTGTCGGGGCTCATCGTGAACGGTTTACCTACCGCCGGACGGGGTTATTTCTCGATGATATCGACGTCCATCGGGATGCCGGCCTTCACGCTCTGGGAGACGATGCAGAAATCCTCGAATATCTCCCGACACAGCTTCAGTTTGGACGGGTCCGACAGTTCCGGATAAAGGCTGACCTTGATGTGGGTGATCCTCAGCCGGCCGTGTTGGTTCCTCTCCATCCTGCTGAGGACCTCGGCCTTCAGCGACAGCATCTCGGTATGCGTCCTCCTGACGCAGAACGACAGACTTTCGCAAAGGCAATTGCCGACCGCCGCGGCCAGGAACTTGCCCGCGTTCGGGTAGTCGCCGCTGCCCAATGGCTTGGGCTCGTCCATGAAGATCTCCTGCGCGCTGTTCATGTCGATGCGGAACCGATATCCTTCCACCATCTCCATGTTGACCTTGAACGTCTCTTCCTCCATGGTCTCACTTCCCCAGTTCCATGCGCTCGATCTGCTTCATGACCTTGGACCGGATCTCCCGCGGATGCGGTTGATCGCATACCCTCTTCCCCTTTTCAAGGAGCTTCACCTCGGCCAACCTCATCTTCCTGTGGCAATGAGGGCAGACAGGCAGCAGTTCGGGTGAACGAGATACTCCGAACTCGTAGCAGTTCTCGCACCGGAAGGCGTATTTTCGGCCACCGAACTTGCCTCTCTTGGCCACGTTCTTGCCATCCTTCTCCACGATGTCCATGGCGAAGTCGACGGTCGGTGCGTTGCTTATGCTGGTCCCGACCCCGAAGCCGTCCGCGCCGGCCTTGGAAAGCTCGTTGATCGTCGAGTCGGACAACCCGCCTGAGACGATGATCTTGACCTTCTGGTAACCGCGCGAGTCCATTTCCCAGCGCACCTCACGAATGATGTCAGGGAAGTTCCCGCGTCTTGAGCCAGGTGTGTCCAGACGGACCGCGAACAGGTCCTTGACCGTCTCGCACGCCATGATGGCCTCGAACTTCTCATCGCAATAGGTATCGACCAGCGCCACACGCGGGACGTTTCGCTCGACTATGTCATCGAACGCCTTGAACGCCTCCCGCTGATCGCCGATCATAATGACCAGCGCGTGGGGCATCGTTCCGGACGGTTCCTGCTCGACCGTCTCCGCCCCGATGATCGAGGACACCGAATCGCACCCGCCGATGAACGAGGAACGGTCAATGACCGGAGCCAGTGCGGGGTGCATGCGGCGAACGCCGAAAGATAGGACCGCCTTTCCCTCCGCGGCGATCTTGCAGCGCGCCGACATCGTCGCCACACCGCTGGAGAAACACATGAAACCCAGGGCCGGCGATTCGAACGGACAGTATTCACCGTAGGGACCTTCCAGCTTCATCACCGGCACTTTGATCCCGTCGAAGCTTCGGGAGCGGAAGATCATCCCCTCCGGGATGCCGACCAGATCGACATTCTTGCCCTCGAAGAGCCTGATGACCTCCTCGGAACCGCAGAACACGGCCCAGGGCCATGAATCCGGTAGCGACGCCACGGTGAACTCGGAAAGTGTGTTCACCCCGAGCAGGTTGCGCTCCTTAAGGACCTCCATGGTCCTCTCGAAATAGATGTCGGTCGTCCTGCCATCGGCAATGTCCTGGTCAGAAGCCCCGAAGAACTTTCCCAATATCCCGCCTCCCTCACCGGAACGGTATCTGACTAAAGAAATGTTCTGACCTGGAAATGGATGGAAGCGGTTTGGAACGGCCCACGTTCAATGCGATTTGAAGGCCTGGGCACCGGCGAACTTGGCCTTGGACCCCAACTCCTCTTCGATGCGCAGGAGGCGGTTGTACTTGCAGGTGCGTTCGGCCCGGCAGGGCGCGCCGGTCTTGATCTGCCCGCAACCGATGGCCACCGCGATATCGGCGATGGTCGTGTCCTCGCTCTCTCCGGAGCGGTGGGAGACCATGACGTTGTACTTGCTCTTGAAGGCGAACTCGGCAGCCTCCAGCGCCTCTGTGATGGTCCCGACCTGGTTGACCTTCAGGAGAAGCGCGTTCCCGGCACCCATGGGTACGGCTTTGCGCAGCATCTTGACATTGGTCACAAAGATGTCGTCCCCGACGATCTGGAGCTTTTTGCCCACGTCCTTGGTCAGCTTTGCGAAGGTATCGAAGGCCTCCTCATCGAAGGGGTCCTCCAGACTGACGATCGGATAGTCGTTCGCCAGGTCCTCGTAGAATCCCACCATCTGATCTGGGTCGAGACGCCTGCCGTCGATGACGTATTCCCCGTCCTCAAAGAACTCGCTAGCCGCCGGGTCCATGGACAGGGACACGTCCTTGCCCGGAACGTAACCGGCCTTCTCGATCGCCTTGACCAGAGTGTCCAAGGCCTCCCTTACGGTGTTCATGGGAGGGGCGAACCCTCCCTCATCCCCGACGTTGATGGCCCCGACCCCATAGGAGTCCTTCAGGACCGTTTTGAGCGACTGGTAGACCTCGGTTCCGTAGCGCAATGATTCGGCGAAGGTCTTTGCCCCGCAGGGAGAGATCATGAACTCCTGCGGGCGGAGATTGCCCCCGGCGTGCTTGCCGCCGTTGATCACGTTCATCGAAGGGACCGGCAAGATGTGGCTGCCCTTTCCCAGGTGCTCATGCAGGGACACGCCTTTCACGATCGCGCCGGCCTTGGCGCTGGCGTAGGAGACCGCCGTGGTGGCGTTGCCGCCCAGACGGGATTTGTTCTCTGTGCCATCCAGGGTGATCATGGCCAGATCGATCGCCTTCAGGTCAGAAACGTCCATTCCGATCAATTTCGGGGCGATCGTCCTGCGGATGTTCTCCACCGCTTTCATCACGCCTTTGCCGCCGTACCTGGCACCGCCATCCCTGAGCTCCATGGCCTCATGGGAACCGGTCGATGCGCCAGATGGCGCTATTGCGTTAACGGTCACGGTCGAGGTGCTGACCTCGGCCTCGACGGTCGGATTTCCTCTGGAATCAAGGACCTCTCGGGCCCAAACCTTTGTGATCTTAGAATCGGACATCGGGATCTCTCCTTCGAAAGGAACTGACCCCGAAGCATGGTAGATTACCTAATAGGTTTCGCCTGGTCCTCGCCCGTGGTATCAATGATCTCCATGTTGCGCTCGAGCAGCGCCATCTCCCTCACGCTCAACGTGCGCGGGTCCACGGAGATGACCAGAGTGGACTTGTACTCCATGACCGCCTCGACGATATGGTGCATCATCCTCAACACCTTCTCGAAGTCGTTGTTGACGATGAGGAACTCGATACCGTCGATGATGACGACGGAATCCCCTGACTTCTCGACGAAGCGTATGATCGTGTCGGAAAGGATCCCTATGTTCGTTGGGTTGACGTATACCTTGCCGAGCTGGTTCGACAGCCAGATGATGGGGGTCTTTTCCAGCTGCCAGGTCTTCCGTATGGTGGTAGGGTGCTGCCGGGTGACGCACAGTCCCTGGATGTTGTGAGTTACCTGGTCAACGAAAATATCGAAGGATTTCTCCGGCTTGGTTTCCTTAACGACGTAACCGAAACCCTTCCTCAGCTCATACTGTTTTGCGGAACGTTTCGCCTTCTCCATGCCTGCCGGCGGAGTGTGGGTGGGAAGGACCTTGGAGAACAATCTGGAGAAACCGCTGGGCTTCTTCACTTCCGGTTCGATCACGATCTGGGACGGTGTCTCCAGAACCGCCTTCAGACGCTCCGTCAGCTCCAGGTTGTTGAATGGCTTGCGTATGTAACCGGAGACTACGTCCTGCAGGCCGAAGATGTCGGTGCCGATCTCGGTGGTGGCGGTGAGCATCATCACCTTCAACTTCTCGGTCGCGCCGACCTCCTTCAATTTACGCAGGACCGTCCAACCGTCCATGTCGGGCATGTTGATATCCAGTAGGACCAGGTCGGGTTGCTCTAATGCCACCTTGTCCAGGCAGTCCTTGCCTCCGGTGGCAGTGATCGGGATGTAACCGGCCGAGGATACAAGCTCGGACACGATCTCCTGAATCGCCGGATTGTCATCGACTATCAGGACCTTTTTCATGATACCACCAAATCAAATTGCATTCGACCGATGAGATTGAATGGGATGCTAAAAACTTATCCTCTGAATAATCGCCTTGGATAACAATCGGAGTATGATTTGATACGGTTGAAACTGAACCGACCGCATAAAATGGAAAATTGAAAATGGTTGACGAAAGGCGCTTACGCCTTTCTCGATTCCTTAGCCTTCAGGCGAAGGTGATCGTATCCGCATTTCCTGCACCGGGTGGCCCGGGGGGCGTTCCTCGCGTAGCAGTTCATGCAGACCATCTTGTTAAGAAGCCTAGCATCAGCTTCCTTGAATCGTGCCATATGAGTCCTCTCCGCCTTGAAACATAGAAGGAATATAAAAACGTTGGCAACGTCTGACCAATCTCTAGCGGTCGCCCTTGAGTTTATCGCCCACGACGACCAGGTGCGCCAAGAGCGATTCCAGCTGGATCCGCTCGTTCGAACCCTCGACGATGCGGAACTCGATCTCACCGGTCTTGTCGATGAGCATGACCTTGTCATAGTCCGGTATGCTGAGGTCGAAGAACGAGCGGTGGATCTGCTTGATGATGTCCTCTCCGCTCAGCCCATAGGTGAGCAGGATCTCGTCCAGCTTGTTCCTCGCCCCGACGAAGTCCCCGGAGAGCGCGGTCTCGATCATGGCCAGGACCTCGTCCGGCCTCGCGTTGCCGGTCGTTTGGTAGACGACCTCGAGCGTGACCTCGGTGCCGATCGCCGCCGCCACCTGCAGAGCGTTGATCGACTTCCTCATGTCCCCCTCTCCGACGTGCACCACCGCGTCCAGCGCTTCCTCGGTGATCGGTACCTTCTCTTCCGTGGCGATGTGTCTCAGTTGTTCCTTAACATCCTCGGCCCGGAGAGGCTTGAACCGGAACACCGCGCAACGCGACTGGATCGGTTCGATGATCTTGGAAGAATAGTTGCAAGAGAGAACGAAACGGCAGTTCGCCGAATACTTCTCCATGGTCCTTCTCAACGCCGCCTGGGCGTCGGAAGTGAGCGCGTCCGCCTCATCCAGGAAGATGATCTTGAACGATGACCCGCCGATCGTAGCGGTGCGGGCGAAGTCCTTGATCTTACCGCGGACGACGTCGATCCCCCTCTCGTCAGATGCGTTCAGCTCCACGAAGTTATCCCGCCAGCTCTCCTTGAACAGCTCCCTGGCCAAAGCCAGTGCGGAGGTCGTCTTTCCAGTCCCGGCGGGACCGGCGAACATCAGGTGCGGCAAGTTACCGGAACGAGCGTACGAGCGCAGCCTCTCGACGATCTGGCTCTGCCCGACAATATCGTCCAGCGTCTTCGGCCGGTACTTCTCGATCCATATCTCGTTCATGGGCTACCGATTCCTGCTAATGACAGCGGTTATGAAAATACTTTGGGTAGGATGGACAAAAGTGACGTTCCGTATTTGTTTCAGCTAATAAGAAAAAAGTAGAAAAAGTGGAAGAAGTTCGATCAACGTCTGGACAATCCCTTATTGCGGGCGACGAAGATCATCATGGCCAAGATGGTGATAGCTAGGACCGCCAGGAGGATGGCGATCACTACCAGGTCGTTATCCGCCTTCTTGTCCAGGGTCGAGCTTACCGTGTTCAGCTGGTCCCGCGAGGCATCGAGCTTAAGCTGGGCCTGGGCCAAAGCCGCCTGGGTCGCATTGATCTCCTGCATCAATGATTCCATCTGGGCCGCGTGGTTCGCGTTCAGGCTCGTCATCAGCGCGGTAAGATTGGCATTGAGATTCGCGATCTGGGCGGCATTAGATTCGTTCAATGCTGTCAACTGGGCAGTGAAATTGGCATTCACAAGCGCGAGTTCCTGCTCGTACGCGGCTTGGAGCGCCGCTATCTGGTCTTGGACCGGAGGCATCGACGTCACCGATACGGACAAGTTGACGAAATGCACCGTAACCGTGTCAGTGGCGAAGTGCGCCTGGCCGTTCTTGATGCTCAGAACATATGTCCCAGCCGGGGCACTTTGGTACACCTTGACCTCGAACACCGCGGTGTTCCCGCTCACCGAGGAGAAATCGGCGGTGATGAAGGTCACACCAGATTCATTCATAAGGCTGTAGGTTCCGGTGATCTTCTGCAGCGGCCGGAACACGGAGGTCGCGGTGACGGAAAAGAGCCCGGACTGCCCTGTCTTGATGCCGGCCGGAGGCAGTTGGGTCAGAGAAAGGGACATGATCTGGAGGAATTCCACATTCACCGTCGGCACCATTGAGGAGTTCGCCCCACCGAACATTATGATACGGCCATCGGATGTTGCCGCCATTCCCGCCCCCTGCACTAGGAAGGGCAGTTCGGGCAGCGCGGTCCATGTGGACGAGACGATGTCATAACAGAATGACGAATCGACCATTGTGGGTATGATCCCGCTGTCGTTCACTCCCCCGACCGCATAGACCAAGCCGTCAGCTCCGATATTGACACCGTGGTAGATCAACGGTGCTGGCATCTGGCCCCTGATGCTCCATCCGAAGAAATACTGGAATATGTCCCTGGATGCGCCGGTGGCGTTGATCCCTCCGAAGGTCAGGATGAGGCCGGAAGGGGACGCGACCGCCTTGGCACCGGCCGTGGGTACCGGGATGGTCCCGCCATTGTGCCAGGTCATGGTTGTGGTATCCAGAATCTGGACCGCGTCGGAATATGCTCCGGTGCTTCCGCCGATCAGATATATCAGGGAACCGACCGCCACCGTCGCCGGAGCCGAAACCGGTATCGGGATGGCCGGCCCGAGGGTCCACGTGCCGATCGATGGGTCGAATATTTGGACCACTGAGAGGACCGTGTTGCCTCCATCCCGTCCACCGAAGACGTATATCCTTCCGTCCTGCCCGACGGCACCATTGGCGTTGCGGACCCCGAAGGGCGCGTTCGGCCCGAGGGACGAGGTCATCGTCTTCAGGTCATAGATCACCGTGGTGTTGGTCACGGATTCCATGGCAGTCCTGTTGTATCCTCCAACGATGTATTCCGTGTCCCCGCTCTGGATGCAGGCCGCCTGTGCCCGCGCGAGCGGCATCGGGTTCGCCGCTTGCCATGGAACGACCGGCGCGGCCTCCGCATTGATCGATACTATGGCCAATCCGCTGGCCGCGAGCATTATCACACAAGCTATCGCTATTAATTTTCTCAATGATCCCATCGAATTCCCCCTGACGTTGACATCCCATTGGGCAATCGGAGCGGACGTTTAAATAACGATGGTCGAACCGGTGGATGTCTCACAAACAATATTATTAACCGGTCCGCCTCTGGGCATCCGTGGTCCGCTGCACCAAGTGCGCCGCCGAGGCGGTAACCTACATCCGATACAACGGGACCAGCCTGTGCTCCAAACACTTCACTGAGTACATCGACAAGCGCATCAAGAAAGAGGTCCGGACACAGTTGGACATCGGGCACGGCAAGCACATAACCGTGGCGATCTCGGGCGGCAAGGACAGCGCGGTGACGCTGTTCACGTTGGCCAAGATCCTTGGTGACCGACGGGACATCAGGTTGACTGCGTTCACTGTCGACGAAGGCATCGCCGGTTATCGCCCGGCCACCATGGATAAGGTCATTCGACTGACTGAGAGATTGGGAATCGAACATCACGTCGTCAGCTTCCAGGAGGAGGTCGGGACGACCATGGACGAGCTGGCGCCGATCTCAGGGGATCAGTCGCCGTGCTCTTTCTGCGGGGTGTTCCGGCGTCGCTGCATGAACAAGGCGGCAAAGACGATAGGCGCCGACATAGTGGCTACAGGCCACAACCTCGACGATACTGCCCAGAGCGTCATGATGAACTTCATGCGCGGGGACGTCGAAAGGCTGGCCCGGCTCGGCCCCCACCTCCGTATCCAGCCAGGCCTAATTCCTCGTATCGAACCCCTCCGGCTGATCCCGGAGAAGGAGTCCTATCTCTACGCCCTTCTGAACGACATCGAGTTCTCGGATGCGGAATGTCCGTACGCTGGCGCTGCCCTGCGCAATGACTACCGGGCCATGATCGACGAGATGGAGCAGAAGCACCCAGGGATCAAGTTCTCGATCGTCTCCAGCTATGACGCCATACGTCCCATGCTCAAGGAGCATTTCCAAGCGGCCAACCTCAGGTTGTGCGCTTGCGGGGAACCGACGTGCAACGTGCGATGCATGGCGTGCGAGATGGTGGAGAAGGCTGAGAAAAAGATGAAAGAGAAGAAAGAATGAAGAGGTTTTCTAAGGGTCTCGACCGGATCAGACGAGCTCGTGGAACTTGTACGCCTCTTCGCCCTCGCTCAGGCAATAGCGTATCTTGGTGAAGTTCTTCTTGAGCGCCTTGACGTCCTTCTTGACGATCTCCGGCTTCTCCTTCTTCACGACGACGCGGTAGATGAGCTCGGCGACCTCTTTCATCTCGCTCTCCTTCATTCCGACGCGGGTCAGCTCCTGCGTTCCGAGGCGTATGCCGCTGGGGCGGATGGACGACTCGTCCCCGGGCAACATGTTCTTGTTGCAGATGAGGTTGGCCGCTTCCATGTCCTTCGACGCCTGGTCTCCGCCACCGTGGGCGGCGACATTCACCGCGATGGTGTGCGATTCGGTGAAGCCCTTGTGCTCGCATAGCACGTTGAAGCCCAGCTCGTTCATTGCCTGGCCGAGGGCCTTGGCGTTCTTGCATATCTGCGCCGCGTACTGCTGACCGTAGATCTCCCACTCGGCCAACGTGACCGCCAGGGCGGCCATCTCGTGCAGGTGGTGCGACGATGTGACGCCGGGGAAGACCGCCTTGTTCAGCTTCTTCTCCATCTCCTCGGTCACGTTCTCCGCCAAAAGGATCCCGTGGTTTGGTCCGGGGAATGTCTTGTGGGTGGAGGCGGTGATCAGGTTGGCACCCTCATGCAGGGGATCCTGGAACTGACCACCTGCGATCAATCCCAGAACGTGGGCTGCGTCATACCAGACGGTGCAGCCTACCTCTTCGAACGTTTCCCGCAGCTCCTTGAGCGGTACCGGGAACAGGAACAGCGACATGCCGAACTGAGCTACCTTCGGCTTGGTCTGCTCGATGACCTTCTTCGCGCCATCGATGTCGATGACCATGTCCTTGGTGTTGAACGGATAGGTGACGGTGTTCACGCCACGGAACCCGGTGGCGCCGAACTTGGCGGTGGAGATGTGCGCTCCATTGTCCAGTGAGGCGGTGGTAATGGTGTCGCCCGGCTCGGTTAGGGCGAACAGCGCGGCCATATTGGCGACGGTGCCGGATATCGGCCTCACGTCAGCGAACTTGCACTTGAAGATCCGCTGCGCCAGCTCCATGCACCTGATCTCGACCTTGTCAACGTAGATGTTGCCCCGGTAGTACCTCTTTCCGGGCAGGCCTTCCGCGTAGCGGTCGTGAAAATCAGAAATCATCATTTCTTTGGCCAGAGGGCTCATTAGGTTCTCTGAGGCGATCATCGGGATACACTCCTCGAACCACTTGTTGTGCTCCTTGACCTGTTCAATAACCCAGTATGCATCTTCCTTCATGCAGAGTCCCACAGGGACATTCATGAACGTATTAAAAAAAGGTATTGCTATTGGCTAGCGAGGTTGTTGTGTTCCGGTCGCCGGGAACGACACCAGTCAGTTCCCGATGCGCTTCTTGAACTCGCCGATGACATCCACGGGCATGGGATCCACGTCCCGCAGACGGGCAAGGTAATAGCTGACCATGTCCCCCAAGACCAGGCCATAGAACATGTTCTCCAGGGTTGAGTTACCTTCAAGCTGCACGAGGATCGGGTCGAGACCCCTTTCGTTGAACATCTGGATGGTGACCATCGTCATCTTCTTGATGGTGGGTTCGAGGTCGTTCGGAACGATGAACACAGGTTTGCACTGATAAACGCTGGCTCCGCTCAGCCATGCCACCATTTGATTGTGGTTCATCTCCGGCAGTTCGCCAGTGAAGGCGATTATCTTGGCATTCTCACATATTTGGTTCTGCCATCGCACGCCGATGCTGCGGACTGACCTGGGACAATAGATCGAAGGAACGTGGCCATCAAGCGCGAGCGCGATCTTCTTGGCCGCGTTGTTGGAAGTGGGCATCCCTGGCGCCAGCCGCTTCTGGACCGACTGGATGAATGGAATGACCTCGCTGAAAGCATCGATCGGACTGCACAGGCCGGCCGAATCCAGGATCACCGCCACCGACCCCAGCAGGTAGCCCAGGGCCGCACGTGGTTGGATGCCGGCCGGCACTATGATGGACGGGACCTGGTTCTCCTTCGCCTTCCTTACAAGCTCGCCGCCTGACGAGACACATACCGTTTTCAACCGTTTGGATACGGAATCCTGGAAAACATCCAGCGCCTCTTTCGTGTTGCCGGAATAGCTGATCACCACGACCAAGGTCCCATCGTCCACCCATTTGGGCAGGGAGACGCCCCTGATCACGCTCACGTTCTTGTCGCAGAATGGCGCCAGATAGTCCAGCATGATGTCCCCGCTCATTGCTGAACCGCCGATGCCGCAAAGGCATACGCTGCGTATATTGGTAAAGGATGGCGCTTTGTAACCGATCGCCTCCTTGATCTGCTTGGCGAACCCGTCAAGCATGGACATCATGTCCGATCGGTCCCATCCGGAATAACTCTGAAGGTCGTCGAGCTTATCGACCATATGGGGGGATTCATTTACTCGTACTATAAGTCTTTTAGGCCAATCCCTGGGTGGCCCGGGCCCTAAGCCAATATGTGGAGTTTTCTATGAATTTCACTACCATTCCCTTTGTAGTTACGCAATGAATAATATCATACCCTCGATTCGTACCGCTCAAGTGAGAGAATGAAAAGCACAGTGGAAGAGGCGGTGAAGGACCTGCGCGCAGGCAAGATCGTGCTGGTCTTCGATTCAGATGACCGTGAGCGTGAGACCGACATGGTCGTCGCGTCGGAATTCATTACGCCCAAGGTGGTCATGCAAATGCGCAAGGAGGCAGGAGGCCTTATCTGCACCGCCGCCCACAACGAGATCAAGGAGATGTTCGACCTCCCATTCCTGGTGGATGTCTTTTCGTGTTCAGCAAAGAATCATCCGGTCATGCAACTTCTGTCCCCCACGGACATCCCATACGACACCAAGAGCGCGTTCTCGATCACCATCAACCACCGGGCCACGTTCACGGGTATAACGGATACCGATCGGGCCTTGACCATCTCAGAGTTCGCAAAACTGGCCAAGAAGATGAAGGGAATGACCGGTGAGCAGGCCAGGATCGAGTTCGGCAAGACCTTCCGGGCACCGGGCCATGTGCATCTCCTCAATGCCAGCAAGGAACTGCTGGTCAATAGGTTCGGGCACACCGAACTATCCACCGCGCTCATGGTCATGACGGGACTTACCCCATCGGCAACTGTCTGTGAAATGATGGGGGATGATGGGCATGCCCTGTCCAAAGAAAAGTCTAAAGATTACGCGGAGAGATTCGACCTGTGCTTCCTAGAGGGACGACAAATCATCGAGTCCTGGAAGAAGTGGGAGAAGTCCAAATGACCAGGGTGATGGCCACAGGCGTATTCGACATTCTGCATTCAGGCCACCTGAGGTACCTTAGGGAGGCAAAACTGCTGGGGGATGAGCTCATTGTCGTCGTGGCCACAGATGCCACGGTCCGCAGGGAGAAGCATGAGCCGATCACTCCAGAAAAGATGAGGCTGGAATTGGTCCAAGCCCTAAAACCGGTCGATCGTGCCTTCCTGGGCAAGGAAGGGGACATGTTCGAGATAGTGAAAGAGGTCTCCCCCGACATCATCGTGCTTGGATATGACCAAGCCTTCGACGAGAAGAGGCTGGAGTCTGAGCTGGAAAAACGTGGCCTGAAGGCCCGCTTGGTCCGTCTTTCCAAGTATGGAGAGGACCTCAACGGCACCCGGAAGATCATCAAGAAGATCATCGACTGGTACACGGTCAACAAGGAAACGGCCGAGGGGGCTGAGAAGTGAGGCTCATCGGAGTGGTGGACACCATGTTCGCCCGGCTCGACATGGGCGGGGCGGCCATCGATGAGCTGAAGCGCATGGGAACGGGCTTCAAGGTCATCCGCCGGACGGTCCCGGGGATCAAAGACCTGCCCGTGGAGGCGAAGAAGCTGATCGAGGAGGAGCAATGCGACATCGTCATTGCCCTCGGCATGCCCGGAGCCCAGGCCATCGACAAGCAATGCGCGCACGAGGCGTCGACCGGCATCATCGCCGCCCAGCTGATGACGAACAAACACATCATCGAGGTATTCGTGCATGAGGGAGAGGCGGCCGACGAGAAGGAACTGGCATTCCTGCTCGAGCACCGATCAAGGGACCATGCCAGAAATGCTTACAACATGCTGTTCAAGCCCGAGGCGCTGGTCGCACAAGCGGGTACGGGCAAAAGACAGGGATATGCGAGCGTAGGTTCGCTAAAGGAGAGATGAAGATGAGCAAGTACAACATCGGCATAGTGGTATCGGAATTCAACTTTGACATAACCCAGATGATGCTGGAGAGGGCCAAGGCTCACGCTGAGTTCCTTGAAGTGAACGTGGTCAAGGTCATGAAGGTCCCCGGGGTCTTCGACATGCCCCTGGCCATCAAGAAGATGTGCCTGGACAAGGGGATCGATGCGATCGTCACGCTAGGTTGCGTAATTGAGGGAGAGACCGAGCACGACGATATCGTCATCAACAACGCGGCCAGGAAGATCGCGGACCTTTCGGTCGAGTACGGAAAGCCGGTAGCACTCGGCATCACCGGACCGGGCATGACCCGGCTCCAGGCCGAAGACCGCATCGAGAAGGGTCGCGACGCGGTGGAGAGCGTGGTTAAGATGCTGAAGCGCCTAGAGGACTAAGCCTCAAGCCTTCTTCCCGTCTCCTCATCGGCGAAAAAGGGGATGGGAATCTTTTCTGTTGATATAGAATATTAAAATATATTTTTACAAACTTTAAGTTATTATTACGATATTTTGATTATTAATTCGTTCCACGATATTTTATAAATACATTAGAAAATAATTGAACATCGATTCGATGCAGACAATTTGAGCGTACGTTCATATCTGTGGATTTGCGCTCGATCGGTCTGATCGGATAAGGAGAGGAGGTACGAGATATGTTAGTAATGCAGGTGACGAAACACTCAGCAGATTTATGCCCAGCACATAATCCGAAATATCGAGAAGTGACCGTGAAATGGTATGAGAACGTGGAATCCACGGCAGCAAAGTACGGAATAAAATTCGTGGGTTCCTGGGATGACCACATGGCTCACAAGGTCTTTGCGCTATATGATACGCCGAGCATGGACATCATGATGAAGTTCATGATGGAGCCAGACATGATGGGGCCACTGGCTTTCTGTGTCGGACGTGTCTTCCCAGTATTTGATCACCAACAGACGTTATCGATGATCAAGCAATGAGCGCAGAGAGACGGGTGCTTGGAGCACCCCTTTAATCAGGGATGATCAATCTGATTGCGGTTTCTAGATCAGGCTGATCTCAAAGACGTCGGGATCATTTGATAATGATCGGCTCAAGAGACCTATCGAATTATTACGGGAAAATATCTGAAAAATGGAACCCTCGTCCTTATGACGAGGGCGGAAAGAATTTGACCGTTCAAGCCACCTTGTTCATGTAGTCCTCGAGCTGGTCGAAGGCCTTTCCCAGGATCTCCCGGTCGGGCAGGAACACGGCCCTGAAGTGACCCTTTCCGTAGATGGGGCAGAATCCCGAGCCGGGGACGAATAGGACGTGCGCGTTGTGCAGGACGTCCAGAACGAACTCCTTGTCCGTCTTCCATCTCTTCGACTCGATCTTGGGGAAGATGTAGAACGCCCCCTGGGGCTTCTGGGTGCTCAGGCCGGGGATCTCGTTGAACCGCTTGTAAGCGAAGTTGCGGCGATCCTCCAGTTTGTCCATCATGCCCTTCAGGTGGTCCTTCGGATGCCTCATCGACTCGATTACCGCCATCTGGCATGGGGCGTTGGCACTGAGCCTAAGCCTTAGCTGCTTCCCGACGGCTTCCTTGATCTCCTTCAGCTCACCGGTCGGATCGCGGAACACTGAATATCCTAGTCTCCAGCCAGGCAGCAGATCCACCTTGGAAAACCCATTGACAAGGATCATCGGGACATCAGGGGCCAGGGTGGCCGGTGAGTGATGTACTCCCTCGTCGTAGGTCATTAGGTCGTAAATCTCGTCCGACACCATGAACAGGTTGTACTCCCCAGCCAGGTCGGCCATCTGCTTCAGCACTTTGTCCGAATACAATGCGCCGGTGGGGTTGTTGGGATTGATGGCGACGATGTACTTCGTCCTCGGCGTTATCTTCTTCCTCAGGTCGTCGATGTCCGGCTGCCAATTCTCATCCTCGATGGTGCGATAGGATACCGGCACGCCGCCGAAGAACTTGGTGAACTCGACGTAGGAAGGATAGCTCGGCCCGGGGGCAAGAACCTCATCCCCCGACTCGATGGTGGCTGCGGTGATCATCTGGATCGACTCGGTGACGCCGTTCGTGATGATCACGTCGTTCTCGTCGATATCGATCCTGTTCTTCTTCCGCTCCTTATCGACGATGGCCTGTCTCAATTCGAGGTTGCCTTCGGACTCCTCGTAACCGTTGTCGCATTTTTCCACGGCAGCGCAGAGGGCGTCCCTTACGTGCTTCGGGGTCCTAAAGTCGAACTTATTTGGATCCCCGATGTGCAGCTTCAGGACCTCGACCCCCTTCTTCTCCAGCTCCCTGGCCGGCAGAAGGATGTCGCGGATGGCGTATTCGATGCCCAGCGTGCGCTTCGTTGGCTTCATGGAAATCAAGAGCCCAAATTAATGTACTACTATTTCAGGGTTGATAAATGGAACACGATACAAGTCTGGTCATGTTGAACCTGGAAATCTGAACGTTCTAACCGCCCTGCTCCTGTTGAGAATACTTTAAAATACGGGTATGAGGAGTCGGCGAGGCATGGGCATAGTCAGGCTTGGAGAGCTTCACCTGCGCTGGTGCAAGCAGTGCAACGTGCCGGTCCTGGAATCCACGGAATGCGGCAGCTGCCATGGAAGGACGGAGCCGGTGAGCATAACGCCTCCGGGGGACGTCAGGCCGGCCTTCGCCCATGACATCGATTTCATGCGTTCGCTAGCGGAAAGGGACTTCGGGCCCGGTTGCGGCAATGCGCTTCTTCCGGAAGGCAGGATCGTCCTCCTCAACAAGGTTCCGGGGTTGGACCGGATGGAGGAGATCATCGTCGACGGTGCCGTCGTGGCAGCGGCCCGGTACGACCTCGGGTTCGGCTGGAAGATGATCCTGAGGGTGTCGGCTGCGCGGATGCTGCAGAACGTCGCCTCCAAGGGAGTTGTAGTGGCCGACGACGGTGCGGTCGGCCCGATCCAGAAGAGCTCGAGCCTGATGGTCCCCGGAGTGGTCTCGGCGGTTGGCGGGATCAAGAAGGGGGACGAGGTGCTGGTCGTCGATTCCAGGCATTACGCCTTCGCTACCGGGACCGCCCGCATGTCCACTGAGGAGATGTCCCAGCTGGAAAAAGGCGCGGCCGTCAAGACCCGGTGGGCGGACCTTCCGGCGGAATACGTGCCCCGTACCGACGTCCAGGATTGGGACATGGTCATCAAGGCCAACTCGCCGGTGATGGAACGCAGGATATGGGACGCGATCAAGTTCATCAGGGAGACCGTGGACGAGTTCAAGCTCCCATCGGTGGTATCGTTCTCCGGCGGCAAGGACAGCCTGGCAACGATGCTGCTGACCAAGGACGCCGGCTTAGACCTGCCTTCGTTCTTCATCGATACCGGCTTGGAATTTCCCGAGACAGTTCAGTACGTCTACGAAGTGGCCGAACGTTACAACCTGAAGCTGATCGTGGAGCACGCTCCGGAGCATGCGTTCTTTGGCAACCTCAACTACTTCGGACCGCCGGGACGCGATTTCCGCTGGTGCTGCAAGACCAACAAGCTTGGCCCGACCGTCAAGGCGATCATGGAACATTTCCCGAACGGCGTGCTCTCGTTCATAGGCCAGCGCAAGTACGAATCGGAGCAGAGAGCGGACAAGCCCCGCATATGGCGCAACCCGTGGACACCGGGACAGGTGGGCGCCTCGCCCATACAGCACTGGACGGCATTGCATGTCTGGATCTATATCTTCATGAGGAAGGCCCCATACAATCCCTGGTACGAACACGGACTGGACCGCATCGGCTGCTTCCTCTGCCCGGCCTCGGACCTGGCGGAGCTGGAACTGGTCAAGGAGGAGTCGGACCGTTCCAAGGAATGGGATACATACCTTCACAAGTACGCCGAATCGATCGGTCAGCCGAAGGAATGGGTGGAGCTCGGCCTATGGCGCTGGAAACGGATACCCGCTTCGGTGAAGGAAGAGCTGGCCCGTACAGGAATAATCATTCCGGAAAGGCAGAGGAAGGAACTGGAAGAGACCGCCTCAAGGCTTCTGACACTTAGGATGCAGGACGGTTTCTCGCCCTGTGTGCTCGGGTTCAGCATCGAGGGGGCATTTTCCCGGAAGCTCGATCTGCTGCGCGCCGCGAACCTGATCAACATGGTCGGCGAGGTGACCGTCAACGAGGATGAAGGATGGTGCTCCATCGATGGCGTTACACTCTTCGACGAGGGCGCGCTCATCGCCAAGGGCAATGACCAGAAGGTCATAAGGGAAAAAGTGGAAAGGGTGCGCAGAGCAGTGGTTAAGGCCGAGGAATGCGTCGGTTGTGGGGTGTGCGTCGCCAGATGCAAAGAGGGTGCACTTCGACTGGAACAGGACCGGGTTCACGTAATAGCCGTGAAATGCATCCATTGCGGTGAATGCATGGAGCCCTGTCCTGCCGTCAGCTTTGGCGATACCACCTTCGATTTTTGAACGAAACCCCTTCCAAAAAGGAAGGGGGTGCGTCCTGCCGACGCAGCTCGTATGCCCCCAAGTTCAGCGCACGAAGTCGATATCGTCGTCGTTGCTGCGTTGTCTTGGCTGCTGGTACTGCTGTTGGTACTGCGGTTGCGGGTTGGGTGCGTACTGTGGCGCCCCCCTCGGTGCAGGCTGGGTGTTCATGCCCATTCCGCGGGCGTCGAGCATGTACTTGCTCTTCGCGCCGGTGACGATCAGCAGGATCTTGATGGTACCCATCAGTTCCGGATCGATGGAACATCCCCATATGATACGGGCCCTCTCGCTGACAGACTGGGTGACGATCTCGGCGGCCTTCTGGGCCTCTCCGACGGTCATATCCGGTCCACCGACGACACGGATCAACGCGCCCTTTGCCTGTCTCAGGTCGACCTCGCCCAGCATCGGGGAGGTGAGCGCCTCGTGCACGGCCGCCTTTACCCGGTCGTCCGAGTCCGTGTTGGCCTCGCCGATACCGACGAATGCCACTCCGCCCTCGTTCATGACGGTCTGGATATCTGCGTAGTCCAGGTTGACCAGGCCAGGCTTGGTGATGATCTCCGTCAGACCCTTGATCGTCTGCATCAGGACCTCATCGGCCACTTTGAATGCCGCGTCGACCGGTAGCTTCGGGACGAGCTCCAGGAGCTTGTCGTTCGGGACCACGATGGTGGTGTCGCAGACCTGTCTCAGCTTGTTCAATCCGGCCAGGGCGTTCTCCATGCGGACCGTTCCCTCGGCCTTGAACGGCAGGGTGACGATTCCCAGCGTGAGGGCGCGGATCTGCTCCTTGGCGATGCCGGCAACGTAGTGGGCGGAGCCGGTTCCGGTCCCGCCACCCATGCCTGCGGTGACGAATACGATGTTGGCCCCGTTGAGGAAGTCCCTGATCTCGCTGTCGTTCTCACGGGCGGATTCCTCTCCGACCTCTGGCCTGGCTCCTGCGCCAAGACCCCGGGTCTTTGACTTCCCGATCAGGATCTTCTTAGGGGCGCGGATGGTCAATAGGTGCTTGGCGTCGGTGTTGATGGCGCACAGCTGTGCTCCGCTGATGCCGGCATCAACGCAGCGGTTGATGGTGTTGCAACCGCCACCGCCGCATCCGATGATCTTGATACAAACATCCAGCTGGGCGGCGATACGGAGCAATTCCTCGTCCGTCGCGCTCACGACCGGCGCGGGTGCCGGTGCGGGCTGGTACACCGGCTGCGCCGGCGCTGCTTGGTGGTTTCCTGCATTTCCGTTTGCTGATTGCTTAACTCCAGCGTTCGCTAGCGCTTCTTTTACCAATGAACTTGGCATAAGTGCATCCCTCTCCATCTGTAACGTTATTCCCCAATATAAATATTGCTAGCAAAATTACTAGCTGGGTAGTGAGAAAAATGAGAGGTTTCAGATAATTCCATGGTTCACTTTGGCTATTTCGCCATGCGCATGACCACCTCGGGCCAAGCGACCATCAGGACGCTAGGCTCCCGCTCCAACTCCCGATAGTACTTCTGGTATATCTCCTCGGCAGCGTTCGGGATAAGGTCCGACACCAGCTTCAGAGAGACGATCCCGATCATGTAGACGGTGAACAGCGCTGACGGATCCTTCTCCTCGACCCTCTTCCGGGCATTGTTCTCATAATAGGTCGAGAACTCATTTACCAGGAAACCGTGGAGCCCCTCGATCCCCATGGACCGTGTCCCGGTCAGGTTTGAGGCAGTGATCGTTTGGATGATCTCGCTCATCTTCTCGAAGGCCCATACATCCATCCCGTTCAGTTCGTCCAATTGCATCTCCGGTCGGACCAGGACGTTCAGCTTAACGGTCTCGCCGATAGAGATGAGCTCATCCCTGATCTCCAGCTCTCTCATCCGCTCGTCGATCAATCCGTTCGTATAATCGAACTGCCGGTTCCGGCTGACGTTAAGGGCGGTCTTGAGCGACTCCTCCATGGCGTTGGTGGTCACACCCATCTTGTTGAGCTCCGGGATCGTCCGCAGCATGTCCGACAGGTAGTTCTTCAGATTCTCCACGTTGCGATATCGAAGCTTGACGAACTCAAGACACTGGGATATGTCCGAAATAGCCCTGACGATCTCTCCGTCCTGGAGTGTTTTCTTGGAGAACACCGCAAGCCGCTCGATATCATCGACCGGCACGTCCCTCTTCCGGGCGAACCCCATCAGCATCACGGTCTGCTCGTATAGCGTCGCATAGACCGCCGCCTGAGGTCCCCAAAGATCATGGATGGCGTGTTTCACGCCGTGGCGCACATCACGGTTCAGGTTCGAGACGTTGTCGATAATGGCCTCTTTGCCGGCGGGGGTCTTCCAAATCTCGCCGAGAAGCCTTTTGACGCTCTCCCTGACCTTCTCGTTCTCATCGTCATAGTAACGCAGAAGAACCGTCACCATCTGTTTCGGTTCGGACTCGGCGATCTTGAGGACGCGAGCTTCGGTCCTCTTCCGCTCTCCGGAGAATAGCGCCGTCAAGGAATCGTACAAAACAGGTTCGATCTTGGCTGCCTCTGATCTCTGGTCCTCGGGACCGGTGAACAGGCTTTTAAAAGAAATCGGAGGCATACAAGGGAGGTTAAGCCCGTCTCAGATTATATATCCGTTTTCCCTGACCAGATAAATCGGATGACGATACATCCAACTCCTGATAACTGGCCTTCAATGATTTCGTTTTGAATTCCTCAGGTCAAAAGTTATTTAATTGAACCTGGTCATATGTTGCCAGTCGGGTTGGCCACATGGTAGACATTGCTCAGTTCAATTTAGCAGTTGAACGTCTTACAAAGAAGGAGCATGTCATCACGGTATTCGTCTCGTCCAGGGCTGGGGTCTTCGCTTTTGGTGAAACGCCGAAAATGACCGACCGGAGCATGTACTCGGCCATCACTTCCATGATGCTCGGGGCCGCCGAGCAGATGGCGAGCGAGATGGACGAGATACTGGAATTTGTTCTCCTGAGCATGAGCGAAAAGAAGCTCATCGTCTTCGGCGCTGGACAGAAACACCTGCTAGGCATTCTTATGGACATCAAGGGCGATCCCGAACTGATCGCGAAAGAGGCGAGGGCGGTCCTGGCCGAAGTGATGGTCTAGGCTTACATCCTCTTCATTCCACGGCCTATCCACTCACCAATTGCCTTCTTGCCGTATCTGAGCGAACCGGAAACGGATCTGTCGGTCCCGTCCGTAGTGGCCTTACCGGAAATCAGAGCCTTCATGATCCCGTCGGCATCAGAATAACGGTCCGGAAAGACCGTGAATGACATTCCGATCGTTTCCGGCTCATGCGAATCGCTTCCGCCGGTCCGGGGCTTGTTCATATCGTTGGCCAGACTGGCCGCCATCCGATTCCCGCGTTTTGTTGAGCGGCCGTTCTGACATTCGATGGCGTCGAAGTTCCTGCCTATGACCTTCGCCTCACCCAGCCCTGACCACAAACGGTAGGGATGGGCTGCGACCGCCACTCCGCCCTGGGCATGGATCAGATCGATCGTCTCCTCGACCGTCCGGTCCCTGGGGATCTCTTCGTTCACATTGAAGGCGAGGACATGACCATCCGCAGAAGAGACCTCGACACCGGGGATGACCAGGACGTCGCTTTTCATGGCGAGGGCTTCCCTTCCCCCGCGCAGCGAGTTATGGTCCAGCACGACCACTCCATCCATCCCGACCCTCTTGCAGACGTCCAGGATGTCCTGGACCGAGTTGCATGAATCCCCGGAATAGACCGTGTGGACGTGCATATCGATTCTCATCTGACCTGTGCCCCGTTCCCTATCTCCCCGTCTACGGTTATTACCACGCCTTTGACGGTCGCCAGGGCCAACGCCTCTTTGGCGTCCGGTGCTGGAAGGAGGACCGCCGCCTGCGCCGGGACTTCCGTCTTTTCCGGCAGTTTGACAGGTACCTTGCGACCGATGTCGACGATGCCGCCCTCTAACGAACCGACCTTGATGGTGAACTTCTTGAACTCGTCGAAGGAGATCGCCTTGTCCGATTGGCCCATGCCGGAATCGACCGCCTCACCCGGTTCCGCATCACCTGACGGGGTGAGCACCAGGACCTTGCCGTCCATCTCGGCGGCGAGCATCATCCCCTGAGACTCCACTCCCCGGAGCTTTGCCGGTTCCAGGTTGGAAATGAACACGATCTTCTTCCCGGTCAGCTGCTCTTTCGTGTAGTAGGCCTTGAGCCCAGCCACCAGCTGGACTGGCTTTCCGGCGTCCAGCTGGACCACGTAGAGCTTCTCGGCGTTGGGATGGTCGGTGACGCTGACCACCTTCGCCACCTTCAGGTTGAGCTTGGACATGGCGGAGAACGGGTTCTCCACCGCTTTCTCCAGAACTACCTTGGAGAAGAGCGGTTTCGGTTCGACCAGCTTCGTTCCCTGCTGCAGCACGACATCGATCAGGGTCCAGGAGCCCTGTCCCAGCGAGGCGTCGTT
Organism: uncultured Methanomassiliicoccales archaeon; assembly: GCA_942492955.1. GTDB lineage: Archaea > Thermoplasmatota > Thermoplasmata > Methanomassiliicoccales > UBA472 > DASXVU01. Next base: position 2,412,101 of record OW818644.1, on the reverse strand, counting down.
ACCCAGCATCCTCCAGACCTTCTGGGAGCTGCCCGGCAGGTACGGCCACGACAGTACCGCCAGCGCCTTGACGATCTCCAGGTTCAGGTTCAGCATCGAACCGCACTTTGCTTTGTCGCTCTTCAGCAAGGCCCATGGCGCAACCGCATCGAAGAACCGGTTGCCGAACTGTGCCAGGTCCATGATCGACTTGAGCGCCCGCTTGAATTGACAGGTGGACAGGAAAAGGTCTACCTCGGTCTTGGCCAGGATGATGGCGTCGTAGACCTCCTTCCTCTCCTTCTCGGTGTCCTTGAGCCGCAATTCCGGTATCTCTCCGAAGTTCTTCTGGGTGAAAGAGAGCACACGGTGGACGTAGTTGCCGTAGGTGGCCACCAGCTCGTTGTTGACCTTGGTCTCGAACTCCTCCCAGTTGAAGTCCGCGTCGCGCTGCTCCGGCATGTTTGCCCCGAGGAAGTAGCGGACCACGTCAGAGTCGAACTGCTTCAGTATGTCCTGTACGTCTATGCCGATCCCCCGGCTCTTGGAGAACTTCTCTCCCTGGAAGTTCAGGAACTCCATTGCCGGCACGTCGTACGGCAGGTTGAGCCCGCCATAGCCCATGAGCATGGCCGGCCAGATGATGGTGTGGAACGGGATGTTGTCCTTTCCGATGAAATAGTAGGACTTGACCTCCGGATCCTCCCAGAACTCCCTCCAATATTCCGGTTTGCCGATGATCTTGGAGTATTCCTTCGAAGCGGAAAGATAGCCGATCACCGCCTCGAACCAGACGTAGATCACCTTCTCGTTCATCCCCGGCACGGGAACGGTGACGCCCCATGACATGTCCCGGGTTATGGCCCGGTCCTTCAGCCCGGCCTCCAGCCAGTTCTGGGTGAAGAGCTTGACGTTCGTGCGCCAATAGTCCTTGTCCTTGACCCAGCGGATCAATGGCTGCTGGAAGGCTGAGAGTTTGAGGAAATAGTGGTCCGTCTCCCGCAGTTCCGGCGTCGTCCCGCAGACCGTGCAGCGGGGGTTTCCCAGCTCTCCCGCCTCGTAGGTGGCGCCGCATTTCTCGCACTGGTCACCCCGGGCCCGGTCGTCCCCGCATTTCTTGCAGCGGCCCTCGACGTATCGGTCCGGAAGGAATTTACCGCACTTCGGGCAATAGTACTGCATGGCTCCCTGGCGATAAAGGTAGCCGTGCTCCATCAGCTTGGTGAAGACGTCGTGCACGACGTCGAAATGGTTCTGCGTGGTGGTCTTGGTGAACAATGAGAAATTGATACCGAGGTCCTCGATGGCCTTCTTGTTCATGCGGTGGTATCGCTCCGCCACCTCCTCGGGTGTGGTCTTCTCCTTCTCGGCGCGGACGGTGATGGGCGTGCCATGCATGTCCGATCCGGACACCATCAGCACCTCGTTTCCTTTCAATGCGTGATATTTCGCGAAGACGTCAGGGGGCAGCAGGGATCCTGCCACGTGTCCTAGATGAAGCGGGCTGTTGGCATAGGGCCAAGCAACGCAGACCAGTACTTTTGCCATAATATCGAGGTCAGAATGCTATAACACGGATTTAAGCGTTCAGTGGGCCAGTTCACTTGTCGTCCGGGACGGGTTTGGCGTCAAATCGTGAAACGGGACCTTGCTGGGTCGGCCTCTCACGATCTGGATGATGGGCACTTCCTTCGTCCAACTGATGCAGGATGCGAGGGACAGCTTTTTATCGGGGTTCCATATTGCTGAGTACCATGCGTATAGCCGCCGTCCTTAAGGACCGTTGCCAGACCAAGAAGTGCAATACCGAGTGCATCAAGTATTGCCCCAAGGTCAGGACCGGGGTCGAAGCGATCTGGCTCAACGATTCCAGCAAGGCGGAGATATCGGAGGAGCTGTGCGCCGGATGCGGTATCTGCGTCCACAAGTGCCCTTTCACTGCCATCAAGATCATCGGGCTGCCCGACGAATTGAAAGAGGACATGGTCCACCAGTACGGTGAGAACGCCTTCCGCCTTTATCGTTTGCCGACCCCCAAGACCGGTCAGGTGACCGGTATCCTGGGTCCGAACGGGATCGGGAAGTCGACCTCCTTCAAGTTACTGTCCGGGGAGATCGTGCCCAATCTGGGCAAGTTCGATAGCCCGCCGACCAGAGAGGAAGTGCTGGCCCATTTCGCCGGCACCGAACTTCACGATTATCTGGCCAAGGTCTACACCAAAGGTTTCAAGTCATCGATGAAACCGCAGTACGTGGACAAGTTGCCGACCGTGGTCAAAGGCCCGGTCAAGGATCTCCTTTCCAAGGTCCAGGAGCGAATGAGGCTCGATGAGGCGGTCGAATTGCTGGAACTGGAAGAGGCCATCACCCGCAACATGACCGACCTTTCCGGGGGCGAGCTCCAGCGTGTGGCCATTGCTGCCACGATCATGAAGGACTCTGACATCTATTTCTTCGACGAACCCTCATCCTACCTGGACATCTACCAGAGGATCAAGGTGGCGAAGATCATCGAGAAGCTGGCGGAGGAGAAGATGGTCATCGTCATCGAGCACGACCTGGCCATACTGGACTTCCTGGCCGACAATGTCTATCTGGTCTTCGGTTCGGAGGGGGCATACGGTATCTTCGCCCAGCCCCGCCAGGTCCGGTCGGCGATCAACGTTTACCTGGACGGATACGCCAAGGAAGAGAACATCCGGTTCAGGGACACTCCTATCCGGTTCGAATCGCACCCTCCGCGGGAATCGTTCCAGTCGGTCACCCTGTTGGACTATCCAGTGCTTGAGATGGCCTATCCCGCGTTCAAGTTGAAGGTGGATGCCGGAGCCATCAAGATCGGAGAGACCGTCGGAATTGTCGGTCCGAATGGCATAGGTAAGACCACTTTCGTGAAGATGCTGGCCGGCGTGCAGGAGCCCACCTCGGGGAAAGTGGAACAGGAAGTGAAGGTCAGCTACAAACCCCAGTACATCACGCCCGACTTCGACGGGACGGTCGCTGAGCTTTTCAACACCTATGTCAAGGACTTCTTCGAGTCCGGGTTCTTCCAGACCGAGATCCAGCACCCGCTGACGCTCAAGCCGCTGCTTGAGAAGAACGTGAAGACCCTTTCCGGAGGAGAGCTGCAGAGAACATCCATCGCGCTCTGCCTGGCGCGGGAGGCCGATATCTATCTGCTGGACGAACCGTCGGCGTACCTGGACTCGAACCAGAGGATGGAAGCGGCGAAGACGATCCGCCGGGTCATGGAGAAGAAAGGCCGTTCGGCCATGGTAGTGGACCACGACATCTATTTCCTGGACATGGTCTCGGATTCGATGATGGTGTTCGATGGCGTCCCCGGTCTGAGCGGGCATGGCATGGGGCCATTCGATATGCGCGGGGGCATGAACATGTTCCTCAAGAAAGTGGACGTGACATTCCGCCGTGACAATGACACGAACCGGCCAAGGATCAACAAACCGGGTTCTAGACTGGACCGGGAACAGAAATCGGCCGGAGAATATTACTATTTCAAAGAACTCCAGAAGAAGGATTGAACGGTTGGCCCATGTTAAAAGTCCGCGTCGATAGTCAAGCCTGCAGGATTCGTGCCAGAACCATCATGGGACATGAACGTCCATCGAGGATCGAGAATGCGCGCATTATCCGCGCAGGAACGGCCGATGGACTTCCCGATGCGACTGGGCATGTAAGGCAACAAGAACGGCACATCGACCGATCGGAACCGGGGTGGTGAATCTATGGTGTTCGAGTCGTTGAACCAATTCGTCATCGATTTCATCAATAACACGGGATACTTGGGGCTGTTCTTCGCCATGTTCGTTGAGGGCATCATCACCCCGATCCCCAGCGAGGCCATCATTCCATTCGCTGGATATCTCGCCTCCACTGGCCGGCTGAACATTTTTCTGCTGATCCTGATCGCCAGCATCGGGGCGACTTGCGGATCATCGGTCTCGTACAGCTTGGCGAGATGGCTGGGACGCCCGTTCATCCTACGCTATGGCAAGTACATTGGGATCAACGAGAACTCCATCAAGAGAGCGGACAGATGGTTCGCCAAGCGTGGGGCCTGGGGTGCGCTCTTCGGACCGATGATACCGGGAGTACGGTCAATAATTTCCTATCCAGCGGGCCTTACCAGGATGGGTCTGAAGAAATATCTTCCGCTGTTCTTCTGTGGCAGCCTGGTATGGAATACGGTCCTGTCCCTGATCGGATACAACCTAGGAGCCCGCTGGATCGACTTCTGGAAGAGCACGGAAGGTTTGGATCTGGTGGTGATCGTTATCCTCGTGGTGGGCGTGGTCGGCTACCTCGTCTACAACCATTACCACAAGGATGAGTCCGAGGATGCAACGGAAAAGGATAGCGCTGATGAAGCGGCCCCTTGACGGACAATGAACCTAAGCCCCTCACCGACCTCGGGGAAATGACCCGGCAGAGGTCGGCTGACAGCAAATGATAGATATTCCCTCATGCAATTGTTGGCCAGGGAGCACATGGAAGCAGTCAAGATCGCTGAGGACATCTATTGGGTAGGGGCTATCGACTGGAATTCGAGGAATTTTCACGGGTACGATACGCCCAGGGGCACCTCTTACAATTCGTTCCTGATCCTCGATGAGCACCCCACGCTCATCGACGCGGTCAAAGCCCCGTTCTTCACCCAGCTCGCTCAAAGGATCCGATCGGTCATCGATCCTCGCAAGATAGAGAACATCATATCCAATCATTCCGAGCCGGACCACGCGTCCGGCATAAGGATGGCACAGGCCCTCACCGGAGGAGCGCAGGTCTTCTGCTCCAAGATGGGAAAGGAGAACCTGAGGATGAACTATGGGGACCTGGATGTCAAGGTAGTCGAGGACGGCTCCGAGATGAAGATCGGCAAGCACACCCTCAAGTTCGTCTACACTCAGATGGTGCATTGGCCGGACTCGATGATGACGTTCGTTCCGGAGAAAGGGATCCTGTTCTCCATGGACGCGTTCGGGCAGCACTTCGCGTCGTCCAAGCGTTTCGATGATGAGGTGGACGAGGGCATCCTCTTCGAGGAAGCGGAGATCTACTATGCCAACATCGTTCTTCCGTACGGCCCCCAGGTGATCAAGGCGTTCGAGCGGCTGAAGGATCTGGATATTAAGATCCTAGCAACCGCGCATGGAATCCTCTGGCGCAAGAACATCGCCAAGATATTGGACAAGTACGTAGGATATGCGACATACCGGACCGAACCCCGTGCCGTCGTCGTCTACGATACCATGTGGGGATCTACCCAGATTATGGCAGAGGCCATCGCGGAAGGCATCTCCTCCGAAGGTGTGCCGGTCCAGGTGTACCGCATCACGGACACGCCCCGGAGCACGATAATGAGGGAGGTCATGATGTCCCGCGCATTGGTGTTGGGTTCGCCCACATTGAACAACGGCATATTCCCGAGCATAGCCGATATCGGCACTTACATAAAGGGACTGAAGCCAAAAGGCCACGTTGCGGCGGTTTTCAACTCCTATGGCTGGGGTGCTGGAACGACGAAGCAGATGAGGGACCTTCTAAACGGAAGCGGGATGGATCTGCCGTTCGAGGACCTGCAGGTCCAGTTCGTGCCTGACGAAGCTGCTAGAGCCAAGTGTCGGGAGTATGGGAAGATGATAGCAAAGAAGATACTGAACGGCTGAAAAACGCTTGGTCCTGGTCTGGTCTATCTGGTTGCATCACAGCAACCTGGGCTTCAGCCGCACCCGCCTTTTCATAAGGACCAGGGTATGGTGGACAGACGCACGAAACGATGTCCAGCCCGAATTCTTTTTAACGCAGAAGAACCTTGAACCAGACGATGCTCAGTAAGGCGGATATCCACGTCCATACGAAGTACTCGGGACTGGCGCATTACAAGTTCTTGAAGTTCCCCGAGTCGGCATCGAACCCAGAGGACGTGGTGAAGATCGCCAAACAGGTCGGTCTATCTGTCTTATGCATAACAGATCACAACAGCATCGCCGGGGCGTTGAGGGCAAAGGAATATGCGAAGAACGACCCGGACATAGAGGTTGTTATCGGCGAAGAGGTCAGCACGCGAGATGGCGAAGTGATCGGGCTCTTCCTGACTGAAGAGATACCCATGGACCTTTCCGCGGAGGAGACCATCCGCAGGATAAGGCAACAAGGAGGGGTTGTTCTCGCGCCCCATCCCTATTCCGGCCACGTTTCCGCCATCGGAAGTCTCATTGAAACGCTGGACATAGACGGCATCGAGGTCATCAACGGCGGCCATATCGACGGCATTGCGAACAACAAGGCGTTGGAGAGCTCAAAATGTGGCAAATGGGCTTGCGTCGCAGGGAGCGACGCGCACGCGCTGGGGCAGCTGGGATGCTGTTGCACCATGTTCGAGGGCAGAACGGCCGCCGACCTGAGGGCCGCGATACTCAATAAGACCACTCAGCCTTTCGGGTCAAGCACGACCCTGGACCGGGGCATAAGATGGAGCATCGGTGTCGTCCTTTACGCCGACAAACTGGTGCTCAAGTCGTTCTTCGGGATGCTCAAGGGAGAGGACCAGAATGACCCCGTGATCAAGATCGTCAAGAACATGGCATTCTCGAAGAAGATAGTCACGCTGTTCGGTTCCCTTTTCTATCTGACGCCGCCAGTTCCCTATCTTGTGGGCATAACGTCAGAGAAGATCCTCAAGAAATGGAACCATACGATCAACGCGAAGAACTCCGAAGCGACCAGGAAGCACGCTGCAAAGAAGTGACCATTTCACATCAGCCCGGTCCGAGGGGATCCGGACATGTGTTTTTGCACGTTTTCTTGAGGTCGATGATTGTTCAAGGATCTGATTATGCATTTTTTGCTTAGAACATGTGAAAAGCGATTCGTTTGGATCATCCGACACAACTGGGATTCCCAGTACAGGCATAATATGCCGGAAGAATCTCACCTAACCGATCCCGAAGGCGGGAGCCTTCATGGATCCCCTACCTCCCGCCTTTGGTTATCTCATTTTTCTTCTTGCTCGTGCGTATGCACATGGTCTGGATCATGAAGGTTCCCGAACGCGTTCACTACCACTTCGCTCAATGCCGGGTGTATCGTCTGGCTCCGAGCTAAAGGAATGTACGTGCGATCGCCTGCGTTCATCAGATAGACCATTGCCTGGACCAAGATCGAGGCGCTTGTGCCGACCACGGACACACCGATGATATTGTAGGAGGCCTGGTCGACCACCACCTTGGCGAACGAGTCCCGCTCCCCCATGGCATAGCCCTTGGCGCAGTCGTAGTACTGACTGAGCCCGACGAGAACCTTGATGCCTTTGGCCTTTGCCTCCGTTTGGGTGACGCCCACCGACGCCACTTCCGGATATCCGAAAACGGCATGCGGGACCGCATGCTCATCCAGCTTCATCTTCGTCTTGGCAAATACATTGTTCCATACCAGTTGAGCGTGATAGTTCGCAGTATGCCGGAACATCGTCCTGCCGATCACATCGCCCATGGCGAAGATGCCGGGAACATTGGTCTCCAGATATTCATTGACCATGATGTACCCTCCCGGATCTGTCTTGATGCCAGTTGCTTCCGGCTCGATCATATCGGCGTTGCTTTGCACACCGGTGGTGAGAAGGATCTCGTCTGCTTCCAGCTCCTCGACGATACCGGTGGCCCTGTCCTTCATAACGACGATCTTTCCCTTCTCGCCCTTCCTTACCGAAACGACCTCCTTGTTGACCTTCACGTTAAGGTACTCCATCATCTTGGCAAGGACCAGATCGCTGACCTCCTCCTCTTCCCTGGGCAGGATCCGGGGATTGCGACCGACGATGGACACGTTGGTCCCGAATGAAGAAAAGAAATGTCCGAACTCACAGGCCTTATACCCACCACCCAGGATGATCAAGCTTCGGGGCAGGGCCTGCATATCAAAAATGCTCTCAGAAGTCTCGAAACCGGTCTCTCTCAGTCCAGGAAGGTTCGGGATGAATGTCCTGACCCCGATGGCGAGCACTATCTTAGGCGCCTTGATCTGCTCCGGACCCACCTGCAATGTATGAGGCCCGATGAAGCGGGCTGTGGTATGATAGAAGTCCAGACCGCTGTCCGCCGCGACACCTTCCTCCATCCCATGTCGGTCTTTCAGGACCAGCTCCCACATGCGTTTGCGGACCAGGTCGAAATCGATCGACTCGATCTTGGCGTTGATGCCGATCTCCTTTGCATGCTGGATCTGCCTGATCATTTCCGCTGGATATGTCAATATCTTGCTTGGAATGCACCCTCGATTGAGGCATGTCCCGCCCATCACCCAGTTCTCTACCAGTGCCACCCTCAAGCCCGCATTCCTTGCCTTTGAGACAACGTTCATCCCGGCGCCGGACCCGACCACGATCAGTTCGTATTCCTTCATCAGACCGGCCATCTATTGTATCTGTTAGCATTAATTGATTTCTCAATGCATTCCATCCAATAACATCTAGAATGGTTCGAAATCGAATCCGTACTGAACACTGGAATCGGCAGCAAGAAGGAAGGTGAGTATATCTCTGAAAACATCGGATTTATTTCTGTGATTCAATATGGCCGTTCACCGCTGGTCCCGTCCCATTCTGTTAGATTCCTAATGGAATCAAAAAAATATCCGCACTGAACCGCACGAAGGGGCAGATGAATTCCGGTCTTTAATGAGGCCAGATACGAATCGATCATGGTTGGATCGCGTGCTTTTGACCTTAAATTTTGCTGATTCCAATTATACACTTGTCTAGTATTTCTGTACATACTATTCATTTGATGCGCACGAAAAGCTTTTATTAGCCCTTTGTCTATCGAGGAACTAATGTGCAGGACATATATCGAATTCCTATCCGAAAACGCCGTGAAGGCGTGCGTCGAATGTGAATTCGGCATCCCGCACGTTCCGACCGAAGGTCGGTTGAGGTGACAAAAGTGAGTAAGTCCAACGCAATAAAGATCGGATTATTGATGGCGCTGGTGATCATGGTATTTCCAATACTGTCCACGCCCGTGGCGGCGACGGATGGGACGGCGGACATGATCAACTCCGGCGACACTGCATGGATATTGGTCGCAACGGCATTGGTATTCATCATGACACCCGCGGTAGGGTTCTTCTACGGTGGCATGTTGAGGAAGGAGAGCTTCCTATCGATACTGGGTCAAACCATCATCATCACTGGAATGGTCACGCTGATCTGGGTTCTGTTCGGTTACTCCCTGGCATTCGGCGGGTTCAAGACCGACCTGATCGGCAACTTTGATTTCGTCATGATGACTGGCGTTGGTCAATTGCCCAACACTGACTATGCTGGAACCATACCGGCGATATTGTTCTCCATGTACCAGCTCATGTTCGCCATAATCACCGTAGCGTTGATCATTGGCGGCATTGCTGAGCGCATGAAGCTGAAGGCCATGGTCGCTTTCCTGGCCATATGGATGGTTGTCATCTACCTACCGGTGGCGCACTGGGTATGGGGCGGCGGCTGGCTCTCGAAGCTGGGGGCGCTGGACTTCGCGGGCGGCACGGTCGTGCACATCACGGCAGGCGTGTCGGTATTGGCGGCTGCACTGGTCCTCGGCAAGAGGCTTTCGGCGCAGAGCGGCAATGGCGAACACCCGCACAACATACCAATGGTCGTCCTAGGTGGCGGCCTGTTGTGGATGGGCTGGTTCGGGTTCAACGGCGGCAGCGCGCTCGGAGCTGGTGGGCTGGCCTCCCAGGCATTTGCGAACACTCATATCGCAGCGGCGTTGGCTGCGATTACCTGGGGCATCGTCTCCTGGTTGCACCAGGGTAGGCCGAGCGTTCTGGGTCTCATCTCAGGCGGCATCGCAGGCCTCGTCGCGATCACACCGGCAGCCGGTTTCGTGGACACGACTGGCGCACTGGCGATCGGCATGGGTGCAGGCGTGATCTGCTACGGCGGCATATTGGCAAGGAAGCGTCTTGGATTCGACGACTCACTGGATGTGTGGGGCGTGCACGGTATCGGCGGTACCTTCGGTGCCATCGCAACCGGTCTGTTCGCCACCAGCTCAGTGAACGGCTTGGTCACGAACCAGGGCTTGTTCTATGGGGGCGGCGTAACCCTACTCACCGCACAGCTGATCGCGGTCGGTGTGGTTTGGGCACTGGCCTTCGGTGTCACCTTCATAATACTGAAGGTGCTGGGCAAGATAACCCCATTGAGGATGTCAAAGGACGAGGAACGCATCGGTGCTGATATCATCCAGCACGGGGAAAGCGCTTACAGCTAAGAGGTGACCTGAAATGTCGAAGAAAATCGAAGCAATAATCAGGAGCGAGAAGCTCAATCCCGTGAAATCGGCGCTGGAGCAGATCGGCGTGCTCGGAATGACCGTGTACGAGGTACATGGCCGGGGAGAGCAGAAGGGTCTTGAGTTCACCCACAGGGCAGGCAAGTACCGGGTCGACCTCCTGCCGAAGACGAAGGTCGAGATCATCGTCAGCGACGCGGATTGTCAGAAAGTGGTCGATACCCTCGTCGCTTCCGCCAGGACGGGAGACATCGGTGATGGGAAGATCTTCATCAGCCCGATCGAGAAAGTGATCAGGATACGCACTGGCGAGGTGACCTCGAAATAACGCTGATCCCCCTAATGAAACCTCTTCAATCTTTTTCCCCATTTTTTGAAGTACTGGTTTATCATCAACAGATGTGATTACTGACAGGTCATTCCATGAACGTCGGAGAAATTGTCACATACTTCGAAACGAACAGGAGCGATGTCAATCGCGAAGGCATGGCCAGGTTCGGTATCAGGGTGGACCATGCGTATGGTATCTCCATGGTTGACCTTCGATCTTTGGCCAAGAAGATAGGGAAGGACCACCAATTGGCTTTAGACCTATGGGAGACAGGGTTCCACGAGTCTCGCATCCTCTCCACCATCATCGACGTTCCTGCACTGGTGACCGACGACCAGATGGAGCGCTGGGTGAGCGCGTTCGATTCTTGGGACATATGCGACCAATGTTGTAGCAACCTGTTCTCCAGGACCCCCTTCGCGGTGAGAAAGGCGAAAGAATGGTCGTTAAGGGATGAAGAGTACGTGAAAAGGGCCGGATTCGTTATGATCGCCGCACTGGCCGTTCATGACAAGAAGGCAGAGAACTCACTGTTCCTCGAATTCCTTGACCTGATAGACTCCGATGCGGCGGACGATGATCGGCCATTCGTGAGGAAAGCGGTCAACTGGGCCTTAAGGCAGGTCGGCAAACGGAACGTCAATCTACAAGAGGCGGCAATTTTATCGGCCGAATCGATCCGTTCGAGGGGGACGAAGAGCGCGCGTTGGATTGCCGCGGATGCGTTGAGGGAGCTCCGTTCGGAGAAGACGACAGCCATGGTCAGGAAACGGAAGGTTCGAGATGTGAAGTAAAACAGAATGGCGCGTATCGGATTGAATACCTTCCGGTCCTGCTGCTGAAACGACCCTTTATTATTGATGCCCACCTTTTGATGCGCTACGCAAAATAACTCTAGAAAACGGATCGCGATCGTGCTTGCGGTCGCAGCCATGATGCCAGGGGTCTTCACCGCCGTAGTGGCCATCCAAGATGCAAGCACAGAATTGTCATACTTCATATCCACCAGCCGTGCCAGCTCGATACATTCACAGTTATCCCAAGCTCCCGGAGGATTCGCCTGGGACTATCTGAGAGGGGATGAGTACTCTTCGATCACGGTCGAATGGACCTCATTCGACAGACATATCCTGGACTCCAGAACTCTCCCATTCTCAAGTTTTGAATCTTTGATCTCAGGACATTGCGAAAAGAGCTCCATCTCCTACCGGTATGTGGGAACGATCGACAGCTCATTTCAGCGAGAAGCATATTCCGAGGCGAACCTGAACTCCATCTTCTCGGCGACATTCAAGAACTCCAGTTCGGACGGCGTCGCCATCGTCCATATGGCGTTTCTAGACGGGACATTCTCTGACCCGGCGGCGGTTGGATTGTCGTTCGCGGCCGACCGGATCGCGATCTTCGGAGATACTCTGAGCGATTCTTTCCTGCGCGTGGCGGTCGCGCATGAGATGGGGCACCTCCTGGGATTGGTCGCGTCGCTGGGACTCAGTTCACCATACTCAGCTGCCAATGCCTCGTCCCACGACGATCCGAACAACCCGCCGCACTGTATGATCAACCCATGTCTCATGAGGCCCACGGTCAGTCCGTACGGTGAAACGTGCAGTTATTGCGCAGCGGATATGCATGAGATCAGGAACACGACCGCCCCTTACACCGTGACCATCGAGCATCCGGCTGTGAGATCGGGCATTATTATGGGCGGCGTGCTATTGACGACGATCCTGGCCGTGTCTGCGCTCGCCGTTTACCGGAAAGGCGACGACACGTGAACCAGGAAGGTGCCTAGGTAGCTGGGGTAAAGGCAGGGGAGAACGAATGACATATCTTCTACCCCATATTCTGCATTCAAAGAGAGGATCGATAAACGGTCATTCAGCCCTGCCGGGTAGGGCGGACTTGAGAAAATCCTTAGCTTCGGTGACCGGGCCTTCATCAAGTTCCCCTTTCATGAAAGCGTCAAGGATGTTCATCGCATTGATCACCATGTTGAGACGGCTTAGATCGGCCCCGCAGAACGTGTTGCTCCGTTCGATTCCAGCCCGTAGATAGACCAGATTCTTCTTCATCACGAAGGCGGTCTGCAGAACCAGCATGATGCTGTCGACCGGCATGTTGTCAGGGTGTTTGAGGGCCGATTCCATCGTCTGCTCGATCGATTCCAGACCGGTAATGGTCGCCTCAATCGTATCCCTGACACTTCTCATCATGTCTGGGTGGATATCCCCTTCGAGCAGCAGTTCTTCTCCTGACAAATCCTTCCCATCGTGACATAATCATTCTGGATATTCTAACTTGTGTCCAGAGTTTCCGTTTTTGAAAATTTATGCTGCGTATGGTGGTATAGAATTTCCACATTGAAATTGACCGGTTAAATCCTGAAAGGAAATATCAAAAAAATCAGTTATATAATGATGGCCTGGTATCGTAACGTGATGAGTTTGGGAGGAAATCGCTAATGAAGAGCAAGATCTACTGCCAGACCTCTTTAGGCCTCATCGGGATCGCGGATGACAGACATTCCATCACGAACCTTTGGTTTCAAAAGGAGAGAGCTCCCGATGAGGCTGTTGAAAATGAAACCGACCTGCTCGTTGAGGCGAGTGAACAACTTTCCGATTATCTTTCCGGCAGTAGGAAGGAATTCACGATTCCTCTAGCCCCCACCGGAACTCCCTTCATGATGAAGGTGTGGGAGAGTCTTCTTGCCATACCATATGGCCAGACCCGAAGCTACGGTGAAATTGCCAGATACGTCGGATCTCCAGGATCATCTAGGGCAGTGGGCATGGCAAACAACAGGAACCCGATCTCGATATTCATTCCCTGCCACCGGGTCATTGGTGCCAATGGAAAACTCGTTGGATATCTGGGAGGATTGGATATCAAGGAGAAGCTGCTGCAGCTAGAAAGACAGGGCAGAACGTCCAAATCCATGGATTGAATTGAATACATGGAAGGAATCTAAGGGAACGCCTAACCATCGGCGAAGTGATCATATGCGAAGAAATGCCCAGGATCCTCTTGATCAACAGAAATGGGAAGCCATCATTCAGGAAGATGAAACCTTCGATGGCGTCTTCTTCTATGGCGTTCGAACAACTGGCGTCTATTGCCGCCCTTCATGTAAATCCAAATCACCCCTAAGGAAGAACGTGGAGTTCTTTGATAGCGCGGAAGAAGCCGAAGCGAAGGGCTTCCGACCATGCAAGCGATGCAAGCCTGATCTATCGGAACAGGATCGGGCAAACCCATTGCCGGAGCAGCTGAAGAACGTCTGTGACCGCTTTTTTGACAATAGGGAACGCTTATCTTCGGAGCTGGAACGGCTGGATATCCACCAGAACAGGGTGATCCGCGAGTTCCATCGGAAACATCACACCACTCCCACGAAATATATCAATGAGCTGCGTGTAGCCAAAGCTGCCCAGTTGCTCAGGGGATCGGACAAGAGCATGCTGCAGATTGCGACCGAATGCGGGTTCGGAAGCGTGTCGAGCTTCTATTCATCGTTTAAGACCCGTTACCAGCAGACCCCGACCGAGTTCAGAGGGTCCGGTCAAAAGGCCCAGGATCAATGAATTATAAATTTGGTCAAGAGAAGCGGACGAGAGGGGATTCGAACCCCCGACCTGCAGCTTAGGAGGCTGCTGCCATATCCAGTCTAGGCCACTCGTCCATTTTGAAGGAGTTTGGTAAAGCGTTTCAACATGCAAGGGGAGATAGGGAACTGAATTTCAGCTCTTGTCCTCTTCGGAGCCGAGCTCCTCAGGGGCTTTCTCTTCGACCTTGGGCTCGTCCTTCTTGACGTACTCCTCGATCAGGTCCACCGTGACCTTTCCGAAAAGCTCGCGCAGGTCGGCGACGACCTTGTACTTCGCCATGGTCCACTTCGAATCGTACTTGCATACGTCCGGCAGGACCAGCTTGACGACGTCCTCTTCCTTGGTGATGACGAAGCCTTCCGATGTCCCGTAGTCCATCTCCAGCATCGCCTTGACCTTGTTCTCGTCGCCCTCGATCTTCTCAATGATGGTGAAGACGTATTTTAGCGATTGCCCGGCGAAGCGCCTGTTGAAATCAACCTTGACGCGGCCAGCGGAAACCGATGTGATGATGCCGCTCTTGTTGTGCATGGTGACTTCCATGCCCGGGTGGGGCTCGACTTCCTGCTTCAGGAACTCGCGCACCGAGTGTACCTCGACCAGCTTCGGGTCCCTTGGTCCGGCCGCCTTCTCTGGCGGGATGATGACCTCGGTCTCCTTGCCGACCTCGGCTCCTACCAAGGCTTCGTCCAGTCCCTCGAAGATACGGCCACCGCCGACGAGCAGCGGCATCGGAGCGTAGGTGAACTTCTCGTTGAAGATACCTGCTTCCTTGGCGCTCTCCTCTTTCGTGGTGTCGATCATTTCGTTGGTGTCGACGGTCCATGCGTTGTACTCGAGCCTGATGATGTCGCCCTTCGCGACCTGTGCAGCGTTTTCAGTTGACATGAAATTCACCATGAATAAGTCGTCTGATTTGACTCCCTTCAATATATGATTGTTCTTATAAGTTTTGGTATCCATCGAGTTGAGGGGTCGGTGTAAGGTCAAATCTGGGCAGATTGAAATTCATGGAAATAGGCACTTTGGAGCGGGAAGTCATGGGCGTTCATATCCTTGTGAACGACTCGACCGTTTCTCGATCCATCGCTTTTACGAGCTCTAGGCACAGCTTGACGGAGTTTTCTTGGTCTTTGAGGTCGAAGATCCCAACATGGGAATGGATGTGCCGAACCGGAATTCCTATGGCTATGGTCGGGACGCCGGTATTGGCCACGTGGATAGCCATGCCGTCGGTGCTTCCGCCTTTGACGTAGGAAAGCTGGTACGGGATCTTCTTTTTCTCGCAGACCGAGAAGACCAGTTCCTTCAACGGCTGGTTGGGTATCATGCCGCCGTCCCAGATGGTGATGGCCGGCCCGTCCCCCATGCGCGCCGGGGCCAAGATGGGATCGATACCAGGAACGTCCCCGGCTATGTCCACATCTACGATGATTGCGACATCCGGCCGAACGCTATTGGCAACGGTCTTGGCCCCCCTGGTGCCTACCTCCTCCTGCACCGTACATGCTGCCACGACCTTGTTCGGATGTTTGATCTGCCCTTCCTTGAGCGATCTGATCAGGTCAAGAACGGCGCAGACACCCAACCGGTCATCGAACGCCTTGCCCATGGCCAAGGTCCGTTTCCCCGATTTCTTGCCGTCCTTGAACCTGGTCTTGGTGAACCAATTGAAGCGGCTGTCTGGAACGACGCAATCCCCCAATCTTACTCCGCAATCCTCAGCTTCATCCTTGTTCGCGCATCCCAGGTCGATGAACATCTTGTCCTTGGTAACGACCTTCTTCCTCTCCTCCAAATCCATCAAATGTGGAGGCTTGCAGGCGATGACCCCTTTCAAGGGACCTTTCTTGCTCATGATCACTACTCGCTGTCCGAGAAGGACCTGATCGAACCATCCCCCTAATTGGTTGAACGTCAGGTAACCGTGGGACTCAATCCCGGTCACGATGAACCCGCATTCGTCCATGTGTGCGGCGAACAGGACGGTTGGGCCATCCTCTCCGTTCTTTTCGAACATCAGGTTGCCGATGTTGTCGTTATAGACCCGATCGGCGAACTCGGAAGCGTAGCCCTTGCACATGATGGCCGCCTCCCTCTCGAAACCGGAAGGTCCAGGGACGTTGCATAGGTCTTCGATGAATTTCAGAGATTTCTTATCCATTTGAATCGCCAGAACGTTGTCGGGGGACTGCACCCGAGAGATGTGGTTGAAATCCAACTCTTCTGATAAATACATTGGTTTTTTGACCTTCTGAAATTACTAGATTACATCCAGACTTCTCGCAAGGTGCCTCCATCACCTGAATATAGATTCCCTTTTAGACCTTGAAGGGACGATATTCATGGGCGATAGCTGTTTGGGCGACTATGAGGATGTAGTTCTGGAGGATGTCTGGTATGAGCTGGAGGGAGCCTATGAGGTCTTCGGCATCGGGCGTTGCAGGTTCGTCCTTGTTCATTGCCGGACAGCCATGCTCATGGGTGTCGCCCTATTGGCAAAAAATAAGGGTCTCCCGATTTCTGAGAGCGGACTAGCCACTACGGTCCAGAAACTGGGCATGCCGACGCATCTGATCGATTCGTGCGTTAATGTCGCTCGAGCGGGAATGTATGAATCGATCTTGAGGATGGATCAGGATGAGCAGGAACGGGCTGCGACCATCCTCAGCAATACTCTCGAGACATTCGAATGGATCAGGAACGAGATGACATCTGGATGAGAGAGTCAGGAGCCGGATCGAAGGGACTTCGATCGATCTAACTGGTTATCTTCCATGCATGTCTGCGGGGAATAATCATTTATCCTTGATGGCATTACGAGGGACAACGCCACCGTAGCTTAGTCCGGTTGAGCAGCTGACTTGTAATCAGCAGGTCGGGAGTTCGAATCTCCCTGGTGGCTCCATTTTCTTCCTTATCTGAAATCGTTCCCTGTCATTTAACAATGAACAGGGTCCTGGCGTTTTTCTAGACCCTACTTGTTCATTTCCCCTCACCTCGTCGATCAAGGTTAGGAGGCGGTCGATCACAACGAAGAACCGCGCTCCGGACCGGTACCGCCCGAAAAAGATGAGAAACAAGGCAACATTGATGCGAATAGATTAGTAATAGTGCATTCCTAGCCGTCTTAGAGAAGAACAGGGACCATTTACAATGAAAACAAATGAGAAGAGACCGCTGGCTGACGTGGAGAAGGAATATCTGGGCAGAGTTTGGACCGCGAGCATCGACCATGAACCGGGATTGGAAGGATTCCGTTATTGGGTCTCGGAAAGGGACGGCACTATCTGCAAGATCATGGAAGACAGCGGTGTCGAGGAAATGGCTCTCAGAAAATCGAGGAAGAAGAAAAAGAATTGAGAGCGGATCGTGGGAAGCTCATTCCCATACGATATCATTTTCTCGGAAATTCACCTTCAGGACCAGGATCCTGAAGTCCCGGGGGATTACCGGGTTCCCGTGGACGTCGCCCGGTTCACAAACGACAATGTCGCCCGGGCTCATCGTCACTTTGTTACCGTTTATCTCGAAAGGCGCTTCGTCGAGCGCATAGAATATCTCCGTCTGGAAACGATGATGGTGCTGCCGGACGACGTCTCCTTTCTTGAACTCCACCTCTTGCATGAAGGAACCGGGAATGCCAAGGCTTGATTCATCGATAAGCACCCTCTTGACATATCCTTGGCCGGGCACGACCGACGCCGCATCATGCTTGAATTGCTTCATTTGACTACTTCCGGATGGCGTCCCTGATGGCTCCGTCCAGTACGTCCAACCCGGCGTCCAGCTGATCCATCGGGGTTATGATCGGCGGGATGATCCTGATACCCGATCGACCGCAGCCTAGGGTGATCACTCCGCGCTTGAGGCACAGCTCGTCCACCGCGTCCCGGAGCTTGCAGGCCGGGGTCTTGCTCTGCCGGTCCTCGACCAGTTCTATCGCCTGCATCATGCCGAACCCGCGGACGTCCCCGATCTGTTCGTACTTGTCCTTCATCTCGTCAAGACGCTTCCTCAGGTGGACGCCTTTCTTGGCGGACATCTCCACGATGCCTTCCTCCTCGATGACATCCAGGGTGGCCATGGCCGAGGCGCAGGCCACGCAATTGCCGCCATAGGTGTTGGAGTGCGCCCCTTTGGCCTTCCAATCAAGCTCGGCCCGGAACGTGGTAGCGGCGATCGGCAATCCTGAGCCGAGCGATTTCGCCATGCATGCGATGTCCGGCTCTATCCCGTGATGCTCGATGCACCACATCTTGCCTGAACGGCCCATCCCGGCCTGGACCTCATCGTCCACGAGCAGGATGCCCTCCTTGCTGATTATGTCGTAGATCTTCTTCGCCCACCCAACCGGCGGAACGATGTAGCCGCCCTCCCCTTGGACCGGCTCCATGAAGAGCGCCGCGACCTCTTCGGGCTGCGTTATGGTCTCGAAATAGACCTCCTTGAGGATGTCTGCGCACCAAATCCCACAGGAAGGATACTCCAGGTGGTAAGGGCACCGGTAACAATAGGCGTAGGGGATATGGGTGACGCCAGGGACCATTGGCGTATAGTGTCCTCTCTGGACCTTCTTCGATGCCGTGAGCGAGAGCGACCCCATGGTCCGTCCATGGAATGCCCCGATGAAAGCGATGAACTGCTTCCGGTCCGGTCTGTTCCATCGGGCCAGCTTCATCGCCGCCTCGATCGATTCGGTGCCAGAATTGGAGAAGAATATCTTCTTCTTGTAATGCCCTGGGCCCACCTTGCAAAGACGCTTGGCCAGCTCGGCCTGGATATCGTAATAGTAATCGGTCCCGGCGAAGTGCATGAGCTTAGCCGCCTGCTCCTGCACCGCCTTGACCACCTTAGGGTGGCAATGCCCTATGTTCAGGACGGCCACGCCGCTGGCGAAGTCCAGCAATGTGTTCCCGTCGACATCGCGTATCACTGCCCCGGAGGCGCTCTCCACCGCTAATGGCGCAGCCTTGGTCGAGGTGGCAAGATATTCGCTGTCCATCTCGATGATCTTCTTGGCTTTCGGCCCCGGTGGTTCGATTACGATGTTGGGAACTTTCTCCGTGTTACCGCGCTCCTTGGTCCAGTCAGAACGCTAAACACAGCCAACATTATATGATGATTTGCCGAGGGGCCAGCGAGGATTTTTCAGCAACTTCGGCGGAAAAACGGACTGGCCTACTCCTCGAAACCTTCGGCCTGTTCTGCGCTCTCGATCATCTTGGAGAGGATCTCGTAGGCATGGATCATGTCCTTCTCATCGACGATGAAGATGGTGTCAGTGTAACAGGAGACCGATTCCGCCACGTTCACATTGTTCTCGGACAGGTTGGAGGCCAGGTAGGAGAATACTCCGCTGGTTTCCATGATCTTCTCGGGCGATTTGACGGATATCTCAACCAGGCTGGGGCGGACACGAAGAACGTTCTCCTTGCCCACCGCGTTGACCACCTCGTTCTTCAGCTTCTCGTCGGCGATGATGGTGATGGCGTGCGCCCCCTGGATGACCTGCATGATGGCCTTCTCGTTGATCAGCCTCTGGAAGATGGTCTCCAGCTTGTGCAGAACGGTCCAATCGTTCTTGGCGGTGACAGCGCAGACCTTGGTCTTCACTTCGAGGCGGCTGTTGCCCAGTATCCTGAGCACGTCCTTCTCGTGGTCCTTCTTGGAAAGCTTGACCGAGTAGCGCCGGCAGGCGATCATGACCGCCTCCTCGTTCTTCACGCCGAGGTCCTTCATGATCAGTCTGGCGAGCGATGAATAGTTGATGAGATCCTTGGAGATGCAGTCCTTGATGCTGGGATGGGCGTCGATGTATGCCCGGGTCTTCTCTGCGATGCTCTCCTTGGGAGCCTGTTCTTTCATGTAAATCCAACATATATAAAAAGGGATATTTGAGCGTGTCTATTTTTAGACACATTGCTCATTGGGCGGCCAGGAAGTCCGCCAGGGTCTTGTTGAAGGTTGCCACAGAGGCGTCGGAGACGATCAACGGCGGTACCGCGCGCACGACCTTGGCCGCTGCCACGTTGATCAACAGGCGCTTCCCCAGACCGAAATGCTGGAACTCCTTGGCCTTGTCCCCCATCTCGATCCCGGTCATCAGTCCTAGCCCCCTTACTCCCTTGACGCATTCGGCACCGGAGACGATCCGGTTGAGTTCGGAACGCCACTTCTCGCCCAACTCGGCCGAACGCTTCACCAGGTTGTCGCTCTTCATCGTGTTTATGACAGCCAGGGCGGCGGCGCAGGCCAGCGGGTTCCCTCCGAATGTGGTCCCATGCGATCCCGGGGTGAATGCCTTGGATATCTCCCTCGTGGAGACCAGCGCACCGATCGGGACGCCCCCGCCGAGTGCTTTCGCCAGGGTGATCATGTCCGGAACGATGTTGAAATGCTGGAAGCCGAACCACTTACCTGTCCGCCCCATCCCGGTCTGGACCTCGTCGATGATCATCAGCGCACCGGTGTCATCGCAGACGTCCCGGGCCGTCCTCATGAACTCGGCCGTGGCGGAAATGACCCCTCCCTCTCCCTGAACTGGCTCAAGTATGACCCCGGCCGTTTCCTTGTCCACCGCGTTCTTTAACGCCTCCGTGTCGTTGAACGGGACGAACGAGAAAGCCTGGGACAGAAGCGGCTCGAACCCGGCCTGATATTTCACTTGGCCAGTGGCGGATAGCGCTCCAGCGGTGCGTCCATGGAACGAGTTCTTGCAGGCGACGAAGCGCTTACGCCCGGTGGCCTTTGAGGCCAGCTTCAGTGCCGCCTCGTTCGCCTCGGCGCCGCTGTTGACGAACATGGAGACGCCCAGGGGGCTCGGCACGATCGATGCCAGGGCCTCGCCCAAGTCGGCCTGTTCCTGCACGTAGTACAGGTTCGACACGTGAATCATCCTCTGGGCCTGTTCCGATATCGCCCTTACAAGCGCTGGATGATTATGTCCCAGCGCGTTGACCGCAATGCCTGCGACGTAGTCGATGTAACGGTTCCCCTGCAGGTCGTAGAGGAACTCCCTTTCTCCTCGGGAGAAGCAGATGTCCTCCCTGCCGTAGTTCTGGAACAGGTACGCTGAGCTGAGCAACCTAACCTCTTCGAATTCCATGTTTCTCCCCTTCTATGTTAGTGAATACCGATGATATTGATGATGATGTTCTAAGGTTTTATCCGGGTCCCCCGGTTCTCCCCCATGAGCAGCTGGGCCACGATCGCCTCCGGGTCCTTCCCGCAGATGATGTTGGCCGCGCCGCCGTTCGAGACGGCGAGACAGCACGCCTCCAGTTTCGGGATCATGCCTTCCTTGACGATCCCGTCGGCGACCAGCTTGGCGACCTCGTGCGTTCGGATCTCTCTTATCACGGAATCGAGGTTCCCGAACTCCCGCATCAGGCCTGGGACGTCCGTCACCAGGATGAACTCGTCGGCCTTCACCGCCTTGGCCACGTGGGCCGCCGCGGTGTCAGCGTTCACGTTGTAGAGATGTCCGGCCCGATCGGCGCATATCGAATATATGACCGGGACAAAGCCCAGTCCGGCAAGCCAATCTATCGAGCTCGGGTCGACCGAGACCACCTCGCCTACGTGACCCAGGTCGGCCACGACCTCGGTGCCGTTCTCGATGCCGGTGACCGGGTCCATCTTGCGGCACACGATCGTCCCGCACTCTGACCCCGCCAGACCTATGGCCTTCACCCCGGCGGAACGGATCGAGGAGACCAGCGAGTCGTTGATCCGACCGAGGACGGTCTTGGCCACCATCAGGGTGTTGTCGTCGGTCACCCTCAGTCCCAATACCTTCCGCACCGGGAGACCGTTTTTCTTCATCTCCTCGGTGATCTCGGGCCCTCCTCCGTGGACGATGACCGGCCTCATGCCCAGCGAGACCAGCAAAGCGATGTCGCGGCTGAAGCGCCCTTGGTCATTGGCGCCGCCGATGGAGCTTCCGCCGAATTTGATGACGACGGTCCTTCCCTTCAGCTCTTCCGCCCGGGGATAGTCTGAACTGATTGTGGACATTCAACTGCCTCAGGTCGTGTACGTGGCGTTGATCTTCACATAGTCATATGTGAGATCGCATCCCCACGCCTCTCCGGAGGAGAAACCTACCGCCAGGTCCAGGTCCACGATGACCTTCTTTCCGGCCAGGATCTTCCTCGCATCGACCTCTGACTGGGTGCCCGGTATCATGGTGGGGGAACCTTTTTCGAACAGGGTCACCGTCGTCCCATCGTCGCTGAGCTTGAGGACCACCTCGTCCAGCTTGAAATCCGCACCCGAGTTGCCGAGCGCCGACAGTATGCGGCCGAAGTTGGGGTCAGCCCCGAACACCGCGGTCTTGACCAGGTTCGATGAGATTATGCCCTTGGCGGCGCAGCGCGCCTCCTTCGGGTCCTTGGCCCCGGTTACCCTGACCTCGATGAACTTTGTCGCTCCTTCACCGTCTATGACGATCTTCTTGGCCAGTTGCTGTGCCACGTACCGGACGCCGTCCCAGAAGGCGGCGTCGTTGTCCGCCGGAGCGCCGCCCGCGCTTCCGTTCGCCATGAGAATGGAGATATCGTTAGTGCTCTGGTCCCCGTCCACGCTGATCACGTTGAAGGACTGGTCCATGATCTCCTGCCACTGCTTGTTCACGTTCTTTTCAAGCTTGGCGTCGGTGGTTATGAACGAGAGGGTGGTGGCATGCAGGACCTTGACGTTGGGGGATATCATGCCGCTCCCCTTGGTTATGCCAGCGACGACAACAACGGTTCCATCCTTCAGGGTCACCTTGCAGCATGCCTGCTTCTCCACGGTGTCCGTGGTCATGATGGCCTTGGCGGCGGCCAGGTCTGCTTCCTTCCCCTGGCTCAATTTGCCGACCACCAGCGGTATGCCGCTCATCACCTTCTCCATGGGAAGGAACCGGGAGATGACCCCGGTCGACGCGATGCCGACCAGGTCCTCCTTGATCTTCAGCTCTTTGGCCAGGCCGGAGATCATCTGGTTCGCGTCATAGAGGCCGCGGGGACCGGTGATCGCGTTGGCGTTCCCGGAGTTGACGATGATGGCCTGTAGCATGGCGGGGTCCTTCTTCATCATGACCTCGATGGGTGCGGCACGCACACGGTTCTGTGTGTAGGCCATGGCGCAGCGGGCCGGCTTCTCTGAATAGATGACGGCGAGGTCCAATTTCTCTTTCTTGATGCCGCAGTGAATGCCTGCCGCCTTGTATCCCTTCGGCGAGGTGATCCCGCCCTCAATTATTTCCATTTTCAAACCCCCAGTCCCGGGAAATCCAGTCCCGTCTTCTCGTCCAGTCCGAACATGATGTTGCAGTTCTGGATCGCCTGGCCGGACGCACCCTTCACCAGGTTGTCCAGCGCGCTCATTACCACTACGTTGCGTTCTCCCACCGTCTCGAACCCGATCTCGACGAAGTTCGACCCGGCCACCGATTGCATGGTGGGTATCGGTTCAAATTTGATGAAACGAGAACCGGAATAGAAATCACGGTACAATGCGGCGATGTCCTCGCGTGCCATCGGCTCCTTCAGGTGTGGATACGAAGTGCAGAGCATGCCCCTGACCACAGGCACCAGGTGAGGAGTGAAGATGAGCTCCACCGGTGATCCGGAGATCCTTTCCAGGATCATCTTGATCTCAGGCGTGTGACGGTGCACCCCGACCTTGTAGGGGGTCAGGCTCGCTCCGCAGTTCGGGTGGTGGGTGGCCTTGGACGGCTCTGCCCCGGCGCCGGACGTCCCGCTCTTGGCATCGATGATGACCCGTTCCTCGACCAGACCCTTTGCGAACAGTGGCGCGAGAGCGAGGGTAGAACATGTAGGGTAGCAACCAGGATTTGACACGAGGTTCGCTCCCTTGATCTTGTCCCGGAACAGCTCGGGAATACCGTAGACCGCCTTGGACAGGTTCTCCACGTCCCGATGCTCCAGACCGTACCATTTCCTGTAAAGCTCTGGGTCGAGCAGACGATAGTCACCGGAGAGGTCGATGCACTTGACACCTGACGAAGCTAGCTCCGGGATCACGTTCATCGAGGCGCCGTGAGGTGTTGCGGTAAATACGACGTCATAGTCGTTTCCCTCGAGCTTCTCCGTGAATGCAAGTTCGACGAACCCGTTCAGGAACGTGTGGACCTTGGCGACCTTGACCCCAGCATGCTGCCTGGAGGTCATCGCTTGGAGCTTTATGCCAGGATGACGGCATAGCAGACGGGCCAATTCTCCGCCAGTATACCCCGAACCGCCGATTATCGCTGCGCGTATCATGATGTTTGTCCTCAATCACTTTGTGAAGAGTTGCCGGATTACGAAAGATGTTTATTAAGCATGATGACCCAAATGAGACAATCGGAATCTCCCCTGTCCCTGCCGGAACTAAGGCCAACCCTGGAGTTCCTTGCGATGTCCAAAAGAAGACGGACGCGTCCCTAAATGTCTCTCGCTTGTCATCACCGCTTAATAAGCTCCGCCCGCTCACCGTGAAAGATTCATATGGCATCCAGTAAGAAACCTAGCAAATCATCTGTCAAGTCATCCGAACGCAAGAAGGTTGTTCTTGCTTACTCCGGCGGGTTGGACACATCGGTCGCCATCCGCTGGCTACAGGAGAAGTACGACGTCGACGTGATCGCCGTGGGGGTCGACGTGGGCCAGCCCGGTCAGATGGATGAGGCGATAGAGCGCGCCTATACCATCGGCGCGGTGAAAGCGTACGCGGTTGACGCCAAGAAGGAGTTCGCCGAGTCGTACGTGTTCAGGGCGCTGAAGGCCAACGCCCTGTACATGGGTACCTATCCGATGGCCACCTCGATCGCCAGGCCGCTCATCGCCAAGATCCTGGTGGACGTGGCGAAGAAGGAGAAGGCCCAATACATCGCCCATGGATGCACCGCCAAGGGCAACGACCAGGTGCGTTTCGATGTCTCCATCGGTGCGCTGGCGCCGGACCTGGAGATCATCGCCCCGATGCGCGAGTGGATCATGACCAGGGAGGAAGAGATCGAGTACGCCCGGAAGAACAAGATCCCGATAAAAGTGAAGAAAGCCTCGCCTTACAGCACCGACGAGAACCTCTGGGGCAGGTCCTGCGAGTGCGGTATCCTGGAGGACGCATGGCAGGAACCGCCGGAGGACGCATATGAGTGGACCAAGAGCCCGGCCGCGGCGCCGGACAAGCCGACCTATGTGGAGATCGGTTTCGAGAAGGGCATCCCGGTCACCCTGGACGGCAAGAAGTACAACGCGGTGGATATGATCGAGAAGCTCAATGCCATCGCCGGAGCTAACGGCGTTGGCCGCATCGATCAGGTGGAGGACCGCCTGGTGGGCATCAAATCCCGCGAGATCTACGAGTCGCCGGCGGCGGTCGTCCTGATCGAGGCGCACAGGGACCTGGAGAAGATGGTGCTGACCAAGGACGTCAACAACTACAAGCATGGGGCAGAACAGCGCTATGCCGAGCTGTGCTACGACGGACTGTGGTTCTCCCCTCTGAAGGATGCCTTGGACGCGTTCATGGACTCGACACAGGAATACGTGACCGGAACGGTTCGGGTCAAGCTCTTCAAGGGCAGCGCGGTGGTAGTCGGCCGCAAGTCCAAGTACTCGCTGTACGACCATGGGCTAGCAACATACGCCAAGGGAGATCAGTTCGACCACAGCTGCGCCAAGGGATTCATCTATGTGTGGGGACTGCCGCTGAAGAACGTGGCATCGACCCAGAAATTAAAGAAGTAGGTGTTGAAAATGTCCAACAAGGTCCTGTGGTCGGGGAGGTTCAGTGAGGCGCCGGACGAGGGAACGATGGCCTTCACTTCCTCGCTCTCGGTCGATGCTGTGCTCGCTTGGTACGACGCGGTCGGATCGATCGCGCATGCTAAGATGCTGGTCAAACAAAAGATCATAGCCAAAGCGGATGGCGAGAAGATAATCGCTGGACTGAAGGACATCATCGGCCAGATCGAGGAGGACTCTTTCGACTTCAACGAAACGCTGGAAGATGTTCATTCGAACATCGAGTTCAACCTTACCGAGCGGATCGGAGAGGCCGGGGGGCGCCTCCATACGGCGCGCAGCCGGAACGATCAGGTGGCGACCGACTTCCGCATGTTCATGCGCGATGTGGTCATGGACACCGCAGAATTGCTGTTGGTGCTGCAAGGCGCGTTGATAGAGAAGGCCAAGCTGAACATCGATACGGTCATGCCAGGCTTCACTCATGTGCAGCACGCGCAACCGGTCAGCTTCGGATTCCACCTGATGGCGCACGTGTTCAAGATCCAGCGCGATGTCGACCGATTGCTGGACTCGTATAAACGTCTCAATGTCTCACCGCTCGGTTCCGCGGCATTGGCCGGCTCGACATATCCGATCGACCGCCACACGACCGCCGAACTGCTCGGCTTCGACGGACCTACCCACAATGCCATGGACAGTGTCAGCGACCGGGACTTCGCTTTGGAATACTCGTTCTGCGCCGCCCTGATCATGGACCACCTCTCCTCGATGAGCGAGGAACTGGTACTGTGGTCAAGCCAGGAGTTCGGGTTCATCGAGATCGCTGATGCCTACTCGACCGGCAGCTCGATCATGCCGCAGAAGAAGAACCCGGATGTGGCCGAGCTCATCCGGGGACGGACGGCTTCGACAACTGGCAACCTCATGACCATGCTCATGCTTCTGAAAGGACTCCCACTTTCCTATAATCGCGATCTGCAGGAGGACAAGGGAACGGTCATCGCCTCGTACGAGACCGTGACTTCCTGCCTGGCAATGATGGCGCCGATGATATCCACCCTGACGGTTAAAAAGGACAGGATGTTGGCCGCCACCTCCCAGGGTTTCCTTAACGCCACCGACCTGGCAGACTACCTGGTCACAAAGGGGGTGCCGTTCCGGCAGGCGCATGAGATCGTTGGGAAGATCGTCCGCCATTGCATCGACCAGAACAAGAGGATCGACGATCTTGGCGTCACCGAACTGAAAAAGTTCTCAGCCAAGATCGGCAAGGATGTCAAGGACTTCATCTCGGTTGAGAGCTGCATGAACCGGAGGACATCTTATGGGGGCACTTCACCCTCAAGTGTTGAAGCCCAGATCGATGTGGCCGAGGAAGTGGCCAACGGTCAGGTCGAGTTCTGCGAAGCTGAACGCAACCGTATGGTGAAGGTTTGGAACGACCTGCTCAGGTCGTAAAACGAATGTGAAAAACCTTATGCCCGGAGCCGCGTCCACGGCTTCGGCAATGAATTACTCTTCTGCTGAGCTGAGGGCGTTCCACTGCATCTCGTGATGCACCCCGCCCTTGTTGAGGATCTTGCTTAGTTTCTCCGCCACCCGGACCACTTCGCCGCTTTTCGACGAGCCCCTGATATAGAACTCCTTTCGGGTCATCGGGAAGACCAATCTCATCCGGCCTTTCCTGTTGTACCCCTCGGGCTTCTTGTTGTTCTCCAGTTCGGTCAGGTTGAGGTAGATGAACATCTGCATGACGTCAGGGTCTTCGGGGACCTGATCGGTCTCCTGCAGGAATGTGGTGAGCACTTCTGGGAAGACTTTTGCCACGTCCTCATAGTCCGTGCCATCCTTCAGAACGAAATGCCCGCTTGACGCCTTCATCATTCCATTCGATGAGAATCAGTCTATTTAACCTTTCTCCAAATTTCAGGCAATATATCGATTTTCGAGTGCCGACTCCACCCAGCCAGTAGAATATTTTAATGCAGGAATTGCTGCAATATTCGAGCGAAGAAGTGGACCGAGGGGGCATGATCGGTTTTCAATGGTGTGAAATGCCGTTCCCCTGAATCTTCTGAACGAGTCGAGTGATCACCATCTGCGATCTCCAATCCAGTCGCCAGACCTGCCATATTCGTTTAAATCGGAGAAATCAATACCTAAACATGTCCACGGTCCTGACCATAGCAGGAACCGATTCCATCGGGGGGGCGGGCGTCGCCGCAGATCTTAAAGCGTTCGCGTCGATGGACCTGCACGGCTGCTGCATTATAACGGCAGTGACATCCCAGAATACACAGAAGGTGTCGGATATCCTGCCCATTCCTGCAAGGACTGTGGCATCACAGCTCGACGCAGTGTTCGATGATCTGAGGATCGATGCGGTCAAGACCGGGATGATCTATTCCTCCGAGATCGCTGAAGTGGTGGCCAGAAAACTGTCAAAGGAAAAAGTGCCCCTGGTCGTGGACCCGGTTCTGTGTGCGGGTATCGGGTCATCCCTTTTCAAGGATGACCTTAAGGCAGCGATGCTGAACAGGCTCTTCCCCCTGGCGACGGTGGTGACCCCGAACCGCATGGAGGCGGAAGAATTCTCATCGATGAAGATAATGGATGGACTGGATTCTGAAGAATGCTGCCGCATCATCTCCGCCGGCGGCGCCCGTGCCGTGCTTCTCAAAGGTGGACATTTCGACGGGGCGATGGTCACCGACCTGCTCCTCCACGATGATGTCCTGACCGAATTCACGTCACCCCGGCTCCCGATTAAAGTGCATGGGTCTGGATGCACTCTATCGTCGTACATCGCCGGATACCTCGCCCAAGGTTGCGACATCAGACATGCGGTGGCCGGTTCGAAGCGGAGGATTCAGGATGCGATCGCATTGTCCACTCGCCTCGGCAAGGGTATGGCCATCGTTAATCCGATGGCGACAAAACAGAAAGAGGCCATGCGCTACCCGCACATCGTATCTCTGCGAAAGGCGGTGGAGTTAATCGAGACCAGAATTCGGCCAGAGTTCGTTCCCGAGGCTGGTATGGATTTTGTCTATGCCCTTCCCAATCCTCAGGATTTCTTCGAGGTATGCGGCATTGCAGGCAAAATCCATGGGGTGAACGGTAAGACCGAGAGGAAAGGGGATATCGTCTTTGGCGCTTCGGACTGGATCTCCCGAGCGATCATGCTGGTCAACCGTGACCGGCCTGACATGCTGTCTGGTCTGGAGCTGAAACATTCCGAACGGAACGAAAAATTGCTCAGAGGCCTGGCAACGCCCTTGCTGGTGGGTAGGAGTAACGGTTTAGGTGAGCTATCCCTGACCTTGGAGGGAATGGATGGGGCTGTGGAACAATTAGGTTTAGTACCAGATTCATTATTTGAGTGCGAAGGGATGGGAAAGATGCCGAGGATCGGCATCATCGGCAAGGACCCTGACGATATAATCGGAAATATCGGTCCCTGTCTGGATGAGTGACAAAATGAGAATAGCCATGTTCACGGACAGTTATCTCCCGTCGAGGGACGGGGTGGTAACTTCCATTCTGTTATCCAGGAAGAGCCTGGAGGATCTCGGTCATGAGGTCATCATCTTCGCTCCAGAGCCGAAGGACCCGAAGCAGCGTGAGGATGGGGTTTATTACTTCAAGTCAAAGAGCTTCAACTCCTACCAGGGCTATTCCATTCCCATGTTCCCGACCGACAAGTGCCACATCCTGAAGAAGCTGGACGTGGACATCATTCATGCTCAGGGATTGCTGTTCATGGGGCTGCGGAGCATGTTCGCCGGAAGGACCTTAAAATTGCCAGTGGTCATTTCGTTTCATACTATGGTCACCGACGCCGCAAAGTTCTACAATTTCACACCGTTACCGGATTGGGTAGTGACGCGGCTCATGTGGACCTATCTTAAGGACCTGCTGAAGAGGGCCGATTCTGTGATAGTCCCGACGAATGCGATCAAGATCGAGCTGCAGCAGTCGGCTAAACATATGAGGCATATCGAGGTCATCCCAACAGGGGTGGATACCGCCATGTTCAATCCGAGCAATAACGGCTCCGACATGCGGGCGAAATATGGCCTCAATGGGGGAAAGGTCATCCTGACAGTTGGGAGGATCGCATGGGAAAAGAACCTGGACCTTATCCTCGAGGGTTTCAAGATACTTCATGACCGGGACCAGGAGACCAAACTCATCATTGCAGGCGAAGGGCCGGCGAAAGCCCATGCCAAGCAGAAGGTGATCGATCTGGGGATCCAGGACAGCACATTCTTCCCCGGGTTCGTCCCGGATGAAGACCTCCCGGGCTTATACGCGGCTAGCGATGCATTCACCATCGCCTCGAAGTTCGAAACCCAGGGCCTCGTCGTCCTGGAGGCCATGGCGACCGGGAAGCCGTGCAGCGGGATCAACTACCGGGCGATCGCCGAGATCATCACCAACGACGTGAACGGTTACACGTTCTCAGATACCCCGGAAAGCTGGGCCTTGGCCACACAGAAGGCGCTGGCCTCGGATCAGAATGTCAGTGCAAGGGCGAGGGCCCGGGCTGAGGAGTATTCGTTGAAGGAGAGCGCCAAGAAGATGGTGGAACTCTACGAATATGCCATAGCGGCAAAGAAGAAAAGGCTGGCAAGATAGGTTCAGAACAGAAGCCGGTAAGAGCGATCCCAATCCTTGGTGATCACGTCCCAATCGAAGCGTTCCACCGCCCTGGACCTTGAAGCCCGCCCCATGGCTTGGCGCATTGCTCGGTCACCAAGCAGGGCAACAATATTTCGGGCCATGATCTCCGCATCGCGGACCGGGATGATCCTACCGCACTCCTCGGTCACGATCTCCTTGTTCCCTCCCGCCGACGTGGCCACGATCGATTTTCCGCTCGATAGCGCTTCATAGAGGACCACCGCACTGGGCTCATAGAGCGATGGAAGAATGAAGACATCGGCCATGCTATAGTAGAGGGGCAGCTCCGACTCTGGAATTCCAGTAACGAACCTCACCGACCCTCCGATCCCGAGAGAGAATGCCTGTTGGATCAGATCCTCTTTCAGGGGCCCCTTCCCTATGATGATCAGCTCGGCATCCTTGATCTCCCTGCGGACAGCGGAGAAGGCCTCGATAAGGTACTGGAATCCCTTCTGTTCGATCAGCCTGCCGTTCGACAGGATGACCGGGGATTCTCCCAGGCCAAGCTTTTCCCTTAATTGTGAATGGTCAAGCCCAGGCCTGAATCTGATGGTGTCCACTCCGTTATAGACCACCGCGCAGCGTTCCCTAAGCCCCTCCGGTATCGTATCCACCATCGCGGCATTGCTGACGCAGTTGATGCGATCGCACATGGAGAATAATCGGTTTCCCATGATGTCATCGAACATTCCGCCCCAATAATCTACACTCTCAGAGATACCCCTAGGTCTGGAATTATGGATCGTCATCATGAGCTTCTTCAGCATCCGGTGCTTCACCTTGGTATAAGTTATGGGGGAGTACCAGAACCGATTG
The DNA here is from genome assembly GCA_942492955.1 of uncultured Methanomassiliicoccales archaeon. Classification (GTDB taxonomy): domain Archaea; phylum Thermoplasmatota; class Thermoplasmata; order Methanomassiliicoccales; family UBA472; genus DASXVU01. Next base: position 2,380,618 of record OW818644.1, on the reverse strand, counting down.
TGCACATGGAAGATGTCATCGTCCGCACAGTACTTCTCAATGTCCTTGTTGATGAATGGAGCCAGCGTGAAAGGCGGTGGCAGGAAGGAAGGCATCCTTTCGTAGTAAATGGAAGGAGAACGGATCACATTGAGCCCGTTTATCTGCTCACTCCGTACTCTTTTTGCCTGTGGTATCATCGAGGTGAGCACGTCCACCTGATATCCGTGGTCCCTCACCAGGCGGCTCCCGACCTCCAGGACCACCTTCTCGGTCCCGCCGAAATAAGGGAAGAACAGGGGATCGAGCATGCATACTTTGAGACCGTTCACGGCATCCAGTTTGATATTGTGTGAGGGTATTAAAACATTGATAGAATTGCCCTGAAGGGTCAAGGGAAGAACAGTTCCCACGGCTCATGCTACGCATCGGGCCAGAGAAGGCGGCCCGATTTCGACTCATGAGCGTCTCGAAGGACCCATTACAAGCGAAAGCAATAATAACGGCCATTTGTTCAACTTACTGAATGTTCGATATCGGGCAGACGGTATTCCAATCGCTCCAGCCTCTCGGCACGGAGGGTCTGCTGTTCTGCATCTTCCTTCTCTTCTTCATAGATGCCATCGTTTTTCCCACCTTGCCGGAACTATTCGCGGTCATCATTTTCATGGTCCAGCCGACAACGGAATTCGCTGTTCTGATCCTGGCGGTAATCGCAGGGGCTGAGCTACTGGGCACCTCAGCGCTCTACTATGTCATCAAGAACATTAGGGTCCCGAAGCGGATCCGATCATCGGCGGATCGGTATTGTGGTATGCTGTTCGTCAAGAACGAGAAGATAGTGCTGTTGAACCGGGTGGCACCGGTCTTGCCGTTCATGGGAGCGTTCGCGGCTATATGCCATTGGGATTTCCGGCGTGTCCTGACCTATATATTTATAGGTGGCATTCTCAAGTATGGGGCTATACTGGCGATGAGCAAACTATTTTTCGTTTATATGTCCACTGGAATGGCCGAGACGGTGACGATGGCGTTGGTTATCGGAGTAATCGCGATAAGTCTGGTCTTCTCCATCGCGAAGCGCAGGAAGGAGGGAAGGGCGCATGAAAGTGGTTGAGGTCAACGCATTCCATTATCCTTACATGGGCGGGATCGAGCATCGTATCCATCACCAATCCCGTCGCCTGGGCATGAAGCACAAGGTGACAGTGATCACTTCCCGCCTTCCGGGCACGCAGGAATTCGAAAGGATGGACAATTATGATGTGGTAAGGCTTGAATCCAGGTATGTTAACTTCTATAATCCGCCGCATGTCATAACTCCCGGGATAATCGACGCCATCGAGGAACTGGACCCCGACATAGTTGATTTTCATTACCGTTGGTCGGGCACTTACAATAAAGCAGCCCGTTCCTATGCGGGCGCCAAGGTTTTCACATTTCACAATACGTATGGGGAAGGAGTGGGACTGTTGAGGCCGCTTTCCGTGCTTAACGACTCCCTCTGGAAACGTCACCTTTTGAAATTTGAGAAGATAATTTGCGTCAGCGATTTCGTTAAGAATGACCTGATTGCGAGGGGCTTCGCCCCTGAACGGCTCGAGGTCGTGTCCAGTTGCATTGAGATGCCTATCGAGCGGGCGCCATTGGAGGAGGACTACGTACTCTTCGTCGGCAGATTGGTCGCCACCAAGGGCATCCCGTACATATTGGAGGCGATGAAGGAAGTTGACACACGGCTGATCATATGCGGAGACGGGCCCGCCCGGGCCAGCCTGGAAAGGTTGGCGGCAAAATTGGGGATCGAGGGCAAGGTGACCTTCGCGGGAAGGGTGTCGGAGGAAAAGAAGGCTGACCTCTTCGCCGGATGCAAGCTGCTCGTGATGCCTTCGATCTTCGAATCCCTGGGCCTTGCCGCCGCTGAGGCCATGTCGTATGGAAAACCGGTGATAGGGTCGACCGCGGGCGGTCTTCCTGAGGTCGTCGGGGACGGAGGCTTGGTCGTTCCGCCGAAGAACTCGGTCTTGCTGGCAGAGGCAATGAACAGTCTGCTCAAGAACGACAAGCTCAGGCGCGACCTTGGAGCCAAGGCGAAAGTAAGGGCGGCCCAATACTCCTGGGACCTGGCCGTAGAAAAGATCGAGAGGATATACGCATCGCTAGCGGCAGATTCAAAATGAACGAAAAATGGGTTTAAGAAGAGATTGTGCCTGGTCACACGATGCTGACCAGGGTTATTGTGAAGGTTAACGTCTTACCGATAAGTTCGGTGTTGGCATTCCTCCAAGCCGTTCCGGAGGCGGTGTTCACGCTGTCGAGGATAAAGGTCGTTCCCTTCTCATCGACGCCGCGGATCATTCCGGTGTCGGCATCGGTAATGTCATGGACCAGTACGATCCGCCCGGCCTCGGAGACCGTCGTTTCTACGGAGTTGACGGTAATATTCCATCCAGACGCGGAAGCGGTCGAGTTCCGGTAGACCTGATAGGATTGACCCTGGATCGGGGCGTTCTGTATCCGGACCAGGTCCGCGTCGGAGTTGGCGATGAGGACCATTACTGGCCACTTATAGACCGGGTCAATAATCGTCATGCCGGCCACCGCATCCACCGCGTACTTGACCTTGAACTGAGAGAACGACATGTTCACGAAGACATTCTTGCTCTCAGTCAGGTTAAAGACGCTTACCTTGCTCATATCCAGATTACCATAGCCCTGTGCCGGAGAGATGTCAACCGTCTTGGTCTCGCCCACTTTCATGCCGATGACCGCGTTGTTGAATCCGGTGATCAGGGAACCCCCACCCACCGTGAACGACAGCGGGGTGTACGAGGAGTTGGCCCTGAGCGTGAACGCTAATGATTTCGGGACCGCCGGGTCGTTGGCAACGCTTGCCAATGAGGTGTCGAAGACCCTTCCGTCCGCGAGCTTCCCGATGTAATCGACCTTGACCGTGTTCCCGGTGACGACGGTTCGGTTCTTTTTGTTCTCAGCGTCCTGGTTTCCCTGGTAAAGTACTATGACGAGCGTGCTCGCGCTCAGCATGACGAGGACAACGATGATTATCAGCGCCGTCTTTGCCAGACCGCCAGTGTCATTCTTCAACTTCTTCGGGAACATAGTGATTACGGCACGCAATCGATTCTCTGCACTTAAACCTTGTCGTTATTGCTGGCTATGGCAATTGGACCGGCCGTGGCACTCCCGATTCCTTCTGCAACCGGAACGGCCATCGGACCGCTGGCCTGGTAGGACCATCGGGGTCTGTATCATCAAATATATGATGACCTAAAACACATGCCAGTCCCATAAATAATTGAGCTGAAATCGACCATGGCCCGGACATTCTTTTTATATCACACGGGTGTTTATTGGCTCAGTCAAATGGCGATAAAATGAGGACCCTTTACATTCACGCCGATTACATGGAGTTCGAGACGAAGAAACCGACTCCAGTGGCAGAGAAGATCCCCGATGATCAGCACAAAGGACGGGCAGAGGAAGTGCTGGTAGCATTCATAACCGTAGAGAAACAGGATCAAGAGACCTCGGATCAGGTGGCGGAACTGGCGGTCAAGAACCTGCTTGATGTACTGACCAAGGTCAAGGCGGAAAGGGTCATGCTCTACCCATACGCACACCTCTCCGCGGAGCTATCCGACCCGGAGACGGGGAAGAAGATGCTTCGCACCATGGAGGGCATGTTGAAGGATCAGGGCGTGGAAGTGTCCCGGGCGCCTTTCGGATGGTACAAGGCGTTCAAGATAAGCTGCAAAGGGCACCCCCTATCCGAGCTCTCGAGAGAGATCAGGGTTGCCCCGAAGAAGATCGAAACGGAACAGATCGACAACATAGCCCTGCTGAAGCAGATCTCCAAGGCGAAGCTCAGCAAGGAGAACCTGAAGGACAATGACCACCGGATCCTGGGCCAGAAACTTGACCTGTTCAGCTTCTACGACGTGGCTCCGGGAATGGTCTTTTGGCACCCTAAGGGACTGGTCATAAGGAATGCCCTTATCGATTTTTGGCGGGATGAGCACCGGAAGGCGGGGTACCAGGAGATCAAGACGCCGCAGATCATGAGCGACATACTTTGGAAGGTTTCGGGTCACTGGGAGCACTACAAGGACAATATCTTCCTCACCAGCTACGATGACCGGCAATTCTGCGCCAAGCCGATGAACTGCCCCGGGGGCATACTGGTCTTCAACAGCCGGGAACGGAGCTACCGGGAACTGCCGATGCGCGTATCAGAACTTGGCGAGGTACACCGCGTTGAACTCTCCGGGGTCCTGTCTGGATTGTTCCGAGTGATACAGTTCACTCAGGATGATGCGCACGTATACTGCATGGATGGACAGCTGGAGAGCGAGATCAACGCCATCATCAACCTCATTGACAAGTTCTACAATATCTTCGGTTTCGAATACCGCATGGAACTCTCCACGAAGCCTGAGAACTCCATGGGAGATCCGCTCCTCTGGGAGAAAGCGGAAAGCACCTTGAAGAAAGTGCTGGATGACAGGAACGTCAAGTACGAGATCAACGCCGGGGACGGGGCTTTCTATGGCCCGAAGATAGATTTCAAGATCAGGGACTCTTTGAACCGGGAGTGGCAGACGGCCACCATTCAGCTGGACTTCCAGATGCCCGAGAGATTCCAGATCAAATATGCCGGCGATGATGGAAAGATGCACGCCCCGATCATGCTGCACAGGACCGTCTACGGCTCGCTGGAGCGGTTCATGGGAATCCTGCTGGAGCACGTGAACGGCAACCTGCCGCTTTGGCTGGCGCCGGTCCAGGCCCGGGTCATCGCCTTCAAGGATGACAATGCGAAGGCGGCCCAGGCGATATACCAGAGATTGTTCGACCTCGGCTACCGAGTGGAGCTCGACCTAAGCGTCGGGACCGTCGAAGGTAAGATCAGGGACGCCGAGATGCAGAAGATACCCTACATCATCGTGATGGGGGATAAGGAAGAGCAGTCCAACACGCTGGCGATCCGGCGTCACGGCGTCAAGGGAGCCAAGTTCGGGGTCAAGCTCGAGGATTTCGAAAAGCAGCTGGACGAAGAGTGCCGACAGAAACAATTTACCTAACCAATTTCCCTAATTCCTTTTTTTAATGTACATTTTTGCCAGGTCGAACTAGGATAACTTCTAGACCAAAGGAATTGAAAAAGAAAGGAGGAGGGGTGTGGCAACCCCTTGAGATTTACCTTAGGACTATGTAGCCTTCCCCGGTGAACAGATCAGGCACACGCAGGTTGATCTGTGACGAACTCCCGTAAGGCGGGACCATCTTCACCTGGATGTCGGTCGATGCTGACGCTATCAATGGGATCAGTATATCGATCGTGTCCCCCTGGGTGATGACGTAACCACCATTCCATCCGGCGTAGTCCCCGGAAGCCTTGTTCAGGGCTCCGAAGCTCCCGGTGTTGTTCCATGCGTCGACGGAGGTGTTCGTCAGCATATCTGCGCTCTGATAGAGGGTTAAGGTGGCCGCGCCGGCCGTTTGGTCATTGAATATCGGTTTGTTCGAGGTCACGTACACCAGCATGTTCTTGATATTGACACCTGGACTTCCTGCCACGACCTTGATCGTCATGTGGATGGATTGGACCTTCAATCCGTCGGACATCGCCGCGACATAACCCGTCGCCGACTCGATGTTTAGTCCCGCGGACACTCCTTGAATTGCCTGGTCGCCTGTGGAGCCAGCTTGATCACGCACCTTGTTCGCAGTACCGATCAGCACGGAAGCGGCCACTGCCGCGATCAGAATCATGGCGATGAATATGATCATCGTCCCAACACCCATTTCTCCACGCCGATTCCGTTTCAGCCAGACCTTTTTCATATTTTCACCGATTCGTTCGATGACCGCTAGCGGCACGCAGGGTGCGCCTAGCTCTTGTCTTCGATATCACTACGGGATAGCGGCGTATTTGAACCCGGTAGTGCAAATTGTCAATATTGATATTGAGAATTGGACCTGCGTATTAACTGCTGGCTCTGAGAAATTAGATTTGATTTATACATTATCCATAGCGGCTAAGGGTTACTGAACGGACCATCGGGTAAGCATAGGTCCGGATGAAAAAAAGAAGGAAGGAGTTTGAGGAAGAGTTTGGCGCTATCAAGCGCTGCGGATCGCCGCGACCACCGCATCGCCCATTTCGCTGGTCGTCGCCTTCCCGCCCAGGTCTTGGGTATAGACGCCTTGGTCCAAGGCCTTCCTGACGCCCTTGTTGATGACATCTCCCAGGTCCCTGCGGCCCAGGTTGTCTAACATCAGCTTCGCCGCCAGGATGGTGGCGATCGGGTTGATCCGGTTCATGCCCTTGTATTTCGGGGCGCTGCCGTGCACTGGCTCGAACATGGAAATGCCATTGGGGTTGATGTTCCCGCCAGGCGCCAGGCCCAATCCGCCGGTCACTTCGGCGAGAAGGTCGGTGATTATGTCGCCGAACATGTTCGGCGCGGCAATCACCCGGAACTTGTCCGGGTTCTTCACCAAGGCCATCGTCATGGCGTCGACGAACATGTAGCTGAGCTCCACGTTGGCCTGCTTGCACTTCTCCGACCAGACGTCCCTCCAAAGGCCGTAGATGTTGCTGCAGACGTTCGCCTTGTCGATCACGGTGATCTTCTTTTCCCCGATCATCTTGCAGTAGTTCAGAGAGAAATCAGCGAACCGCTCGATGTTCTTGCGCGACATCATCCCGATCTCGAATGCGAACTCGTCCTTGGCATCCGCATCTGCTTGGAGCTGGACCCTCATGTCGTACAGGTTCCTCTTGATCTGCATGTTCAACTGGCCGTGGCCATCCTGGACCCTTCCGCCGGCCCCGATGTAGTAGTCCTCGGTGTTCTCCCGGAAGACGTCGATGTTGAAGTCCATGTCCCTCTTCAGACGGCCGAATGGCTTCCACATGGGGGCCGGCCGGTGGTTGATGAACTGATCGAACTGGAAGCGCAGAGCGAGGAGTATGCCTTTCTCAAGGACGCCTGGCTTGACCCGGTCGTCCCCTACCGCACCGAGATAGATGGTGTCGAACTTCTTCAACTGCTCCACGTCATCGGTCGTGAGCAGCTTTCCGGTCCTCAGGTACCTCTCGGAGTTGATGTCCAGCTCCTGGAAGTCGAACTGAACCGAATAGTTCTCGGACAGCACCTTGAGCACCTTCATTCCCTCATTCACTACCTCTGGTCCGATACCATCGCCTGGCAGGACGGCTACTTTGAACATCTCTTTTCCTCCTTTATCTTGGCCATCAGGCCGCCTTTCTCTATTAGATCCTGAACGAACGGCGGGAACGGATCGAACTTCCATTCCTTCTTCTGCGTTTCGTTCCTTATGACCCCCTGGTCGAAATCGACCGACAGGGTGTCCTCTTCATCAGCTTCGATCTTGCATTGGACCGGAAGCAGGCCCACATTGATCGAGTTCCTATAGAATATCCTCGCGTAGCTCTCGGCCACAACGCATGAGATGCCTATCTGGAGCAGTGCTCGTGGCGCATGCTCCCGGCTCGAGCCGCTGCCGAAGTTGCGTCCGGCCACGATGACATCGCCCTTCTTCACTTTCTGAGCCATGCCTGGCCTTACCTTTTCGAACGCGAATGTCCCCAGGCGGTCGTTGTTATCGCTGGTGAGCCGTTCCGCCGGGATTATCTGGTCGGTGTCCACGTGATCGCCGAACAGCCAGACCTTACCTCTAACCTTCTGCATGTTGATCACTCATCCTTGATGTCCTGCGGTCGCGATATCTTGCCCGTTATCGCACTGGCAGCAACGACCGCCGGTCCGGCCAAGTAGACTTCGGACTCCTTGTGTCCCATGCGGCCGATGAAGTTCCGATTGGTCGTGCTCACGCACCTCTCCCCTTTGGCTAGCACACCCATGTGCCCACCCAGGCAAGCGGCGCATGTCGGTCCGGACACGAAGGCGCCGGCGTCGACGAAGATCTTCAGCAGCCCTTCTTCCATGGCCTGCTTGAACACCTTGACGCTTGCCGGGACGACGATCATCCGGACGCCGTCCTTGACCTTTTTCCCTTTGATGATCTCGGCGGCTATCCTCATGTCCTCGATCCTGCCGTTGGTGCACGATCCCAGGAATGCCTGGTCGATCTCCACGTCCACATCCTTGACCTTCCTCCCGTTGGAAGGAAGGTGCGGCAGGGCCACCATCGGCTCCAGTTCCGATAGGTTGTATTCCAGTGTCTGGGAGTACTTCGCGCCGTCATCGGCGTAGACCGCCTTGAAACCTTCACGGCGCGATGCCTTCATGAACGCGATGGTGGCGGAATCGCACGGGAATATTCCCGCCTTTCCGCCGGCCTCGATGGCCATGTTGCATATGGTCATCCGGTCGGAGACACTGACCGCGGAAATCCCGGAACCGCCGAACTCCAACGCTTTGTATGTGGCGCCGTCAACCCCGATGTCAGAGATGATCTTCAGGATCAGGTCCTTTCCTCCGACATATTTGTTGAAACGTCCCTTCAGCAGGATGTGCACCGATTCCGGTACCCTGAACCATAGTTTGCCGGTGGCGAACACCGCTGCCGCCTCGCTCGATCCGACACCGGTGGAGAAGGCGTTCAAAGCACCATAAGTGCAGGTGTGGGAGTCGGCTCCCACTATCAGCCGTCCCGGAGCGGCGAATCCCTCGTCCACCATTACCTGGTGGCAGACACCGCCGCGTCCCACCTCATAGTAATTGTCGATCTTCCACCTCTTCGCGAACTCCCGCATCTCCTTGGCCTGCTGGGCCGAGGCGATGTCCTTGTTCGGCACGAAGTGGTCCGGTATCAGGACGATCTTCTCCCGCATCGGCTCGCAGCCCAGTCCCTCGAACTCCTGGAAGGCCAGTGGACCGGTGACGTCGTTGACCATCACATAGTCCACGTCCGCCACCACGATCTCACCGGCATGTGCGTCCATCCCGGACTTCAAGGACATTATCTTCTCTGAAATGGTCTTCGGATCCTTGTCGCTCATTGTTCTATGCCTCCATTATGCGCCCTTTCGAGCATAAAGCCGGTCGATGGCCTCCATGGTGGCCTCGACCGATGTAAGTACGATATCGGTGCCGATGCTCTTGCCGACGGACATGGTGCTGCCCTCGCCGTTCATCCTCAGCTTCACCGTTACCTCGCACAGCGAATCGCTCCCGCCAGTGATGGCGCTGAGCCGGTACTCGACCAGGGACAGCTTGTCGCTGACCGCGCTCTTGATGGCGTTCAGTGCTGCATCCACCGGACCTATGCCGATGTTGGAGCTCCGGCGTATGTCCCCGTCGATGTCGATCACGACCGTCGACGTGGGAGTGATGTTCATCCCCGTAAGCACGGTGAACTCTTTGAGCTTTATCTTGTGCTCATCCCTGACCGACTTCCCCAGGATGTGCGATGCCAGTGCTACGAGCTCGGCATCGTCGACATTCTTGCCGCTCTCGGCCAGCTTCTTGACCTTCTCGACCACCTCGGCGATCTGTTCCTCGTTGACGTCGATGCCGTACTCCCTGAGCTTCTGATTGATCGAGTGTGCCCCGCTGTGCTTCCCCAGCACGATGGTGCGCTGCATCCCCACCAGTTCAGGGCAGAACGCCTCGTACGTGGACGGGTCCTTGAGCACGCCGTGGACGTGTATCCCGGACTCATGCGCGAAGGCGTTGTTCCCAACGATGGGCTTGTTATCCGGGATCGGCATGCCAGTGATCCGGGAGACCAGTTTGGATGTGTACCCGATGCGCTTGGTGTCCACGTTGGTTTGGATGCCATAGAAGGCCATCAGGCCCAGCACCACTTCCTCGAGGGCGGCATTACCGGCCCTCTCCCCGAGCCCGTTCACGCATACGTGCACCTGCCTCGCGCCCTGCCTGACGGCTGAGAGCGAGTTCGCCACCGCCAGGCCGAAGTCGTCATGGCAATGGATGGCCAGAGGAACCCTGGTGAATTTCATGACCTCTGATACCAGGACCTCCATGGCAGCGGGCGACATCGTACCCACCGTGTCAGGCAGGTTGATCTTGTCCACGCCGGCCTCCTGGACCGCCGTGTGCATCTGCTTCAGGAATTCCAGGCTGGTCCTCGTCCCGTCCTCGCACGACATCTCCACGGTGAGGCCGTGGGACTTTGCGTATTCGACGGTCTCCACTGCCTTCGCCAGTACCTGCTCCCGTGTCATCTTGAGCTTGTGCTTGAGATGGATGTCCGATGTGGCGATGAACGTGTGCACGTAGTCCAGTCCGCAGTCCAGGACCGAGTCTATGTCCGCCTTGGTGGATCTGGCCAGACCACATACCCTGGAGTTCAGCTTAAGGGCCACGATCTTCCGGATCGCCTCCCTTTCACCGGCTGAGGTTATCGGGAATCCGGCTTCAATAACGTCCACTCCCAGGTCGTTCAGGGCTGATGCTATCTTCACCTTGTCATCGATCGAGAGCGCGATCCCCGGGGTCTGTTCCCCGTCCCGGAGAGTGGTGTCAAATATCAGGACCTTCTTCGGCAACGATTCGGATAGGGCAAAGCTGTTAAACTGGCTGGTAAAGATGCTCTTCCTGCTATCCTCGATGTTGTCCGAGTTCTGACTATAGTTCGTTCGAAGGTCGTCCACTAAAACCACCTCTGAAGGCCTGGGTCGCAGCGATGAGTCGCACTAGAGACGCAAAAGACAGTAGATACTGTTGTAGATAGCGCTCATTACCGTTCCTTGCCTTACGGGTTGTCAGTAACTTTACTATTATATATAATTCTTGCCAAACCGAAACTGGGCGCCCCGAATCAAGCGATAATAATTATCGTAGGTCATGACTCGGACAGGTTGTGCGTAGACCCAGGACGATCTCAGACGCCCCTCTTTTCTCCCCAGATCAGCTTGTGCAGCTGGGGCAGGACCCTCACGTTGAGCTTCTTCTTGAGGACGAAATCGGCGACCGGTTCCAGATCCAATCCCCCGACCGGGGTGAAGATGACGGTGCACTCGACCTTATGGTCCTTGAGCATCTTCGCTGCGTACATCATGTCATCTCTGCTCGCCACCACGAACTTCAACTGGTCGATCGGCGAAAGTAGCTCCAGGTTGGTCAGGTCCATCTGATCGGCCATTCCTGATGAGGGGCATTTGATGTCCATGCTGATCATCATGTTCATTGAGCAGGGCAGGTCCTCGAGGGAGATCGACCCGTTCGTCTCCACGGAGACGTGGAATCCGGCCTTGAGCAGCTCGTCGATGAGCTTCACCGATTCATCTTGGTAGAGCGGCTCCCCACCGGTCACGCAAACGAAGTGTATCTCGAACGCCTTTACCCTGTCCAGTATTTCCGAGATGCTCATCTCGTCCCCTTCCTTCTTGGAATATGGGGTGTCGCACCATGCGCATTCCAGGTTGCAGCCTGAGGTGCGCACGAAGACTGTTGGCGTTCCTATCAAAGTGCCTTCGCCCTGGAGCGACCGGAATATCTCGCAAATTTTCATGAAAATCACTCGTATTCGATCTCGTCCTTGGATCCGGCTTCTTCAAATCCCTTGAGCCGGATGAGGCAGGAGTCGCATCTGCCGCAGGCTTTGGCCCCTCCCTGGTAACAGCTCCAGGTCAAGTGCAGCGGTGCCTTCAGTTTCTTGCCGAGACGGACTATGTCCGCCTTGGTCGAACGCAATATCGGATGCTCAATCACCGTTGGGGAACCTTCAACGCCCGCCTTCGTTCCTACTTTGAGGACTGTTTCGAAGGCCCGGAAGAACTCCGGCCGGCAATCAGGATAACCGGAATAGTCGATGGCGTTCGCGCCGATGAATATCCGGTCCGCGTCAACGCTTTCCGCCAGACCGGCTGCGATGCTGAGGAAGATTATGTTCCTGGCCGGGACATAGGTGATGGGAATGTCGTCGCCGATGTCATCTGTCGAACCCCTTTCCGGTACGGCGATATCCCTCCTAGTCAAGGCGCTACGGAAACTGCCCAGGTCGAGGTCCAGGATGACGTGGCCCTTCAGCCCATAGTGCTTGACCACTGCCTTTGCCGCATCCAATTCCCTTGCATGCCTCTGGCCATACCGGATGGTCAGGGGAACCACTTCAAATCCTTGCGAGAGGGCATATGCGAGCGTCACCGTTGAATCGAGCCCGCCGGACAGCAATGAGATGGCTTTCATATCATATCACCGGAAATCATGAGTGGCCCAGGCGCTCTGCCCCAGTTCCTCATCGATGCCGACCTCGAGACGTGAAACGTTCTCTGGGAAGTCTACCACGTCCAGTAACCGAAGCAAGAACAGGCGGGACAGCTCCTCAGCGCTCGATTCCTCCGTGTCCAGTAGGACCACGTCCTCGGCTGGGAACACATACCTTTTGTGCCCTGCCTTGACGAAGACCTCCTCTCCGACGGAGACGGTGATCCGCTTCGAGTTCGCCGGGATCAGGACCCGATGGTCCAGGTCATTGGCGATGTCCCGGAGCGCTTTCTTCAGCGGGATGAAGTCCATGACCATGCCATGCTCGCCGATCGAGCCATGAAGCTTGATGCTGACAACGTAAGAGTGACCGTGAAGCCGTCCGCATTTCTCATGACCGGCGATGAAATGGCAGGCGGAGAACTTGACTCCCGCATGCTCCCCATCTATCTCGAGACGCATGTTATCCATTCTCTATTCCCTCCTTGCCTATTAGCCTTTTCTTGCCGGCGGACGACCGCCAGGATGCCCACCCTTGGCCGACGGATCACCGAGAAGTGCCGATGCCAGCGCTATCGAGTCCACGAAAGACACCTTCGCCCTGGAGGTGTCAATGAACACCTTGTCCAGATTGACGATGGGAGCCCCCATGGACCTCCCTCCGTCAACCAGGTGCATGGTCCGGAAGATCAGATTGCCGGAGATACCGTCCGGCGCGATGAGGAAGTTCCGGTTCCTGAGCGCGTCCTCGATCAGGATCTCGCTATGAACTACGTCGAGCCCCTGGGCCCGACCGATCTTGACGACCTCCTCTGCCTGGTCTATGGTCTTATCCACGATCGGACAACGTCCTCTGTCCGAGAGCCGACCGCCCGACAGGACCCCGATGGTCGGAACCACGCCCATCTTGCGGATGACCTTGGACCCGAGCTGCATGATCTCGACCTTCTGTTCAACTGTCCATCCCTCGTCCACTCCCACCGGGGCAAGGAAGAAGATCGAACCGCCCCTGGGCTGCATCAATGCGACCCGCAGAACGTGGTCCAGACCGAACTCCGTCTTCACCGCGGCCATGGCCTCCTTGGAGTCCAGGGTTCCCCTTACGGCAGCGTCGATCTCGCCTTTCCTAAGAGCTGAAGCAAGCTCGATCGCATCATCGAACATGGTCGTCGTGCCATACTTGCTGGCATTGGCAATGGTAACACTGGATTCTACATTCTCTTCGCTGGACCCAACACCGATGCCGATCTTCCGCTCGGCATTCTTGGCAACTTTGAAAATGTGCTCAGGATTGACCATTGCCAAAGCCGATGTATCTGACACTATTCGATTTTTTGGTATATGTGAAAATGGCACGTCATCTTGTCTGGTATGATAATCGTTCGAACGGAAGAGTACACGATCGGTGGCACTGCGCCATGCTCAACCAAGGATCGTGTCCATCCGGTATTGTTCCCAGGCTCTTTCACCCAGAACGATCTCCAGCTCCACCGGTGTGATGATCGGTTTTGCGTAGCGAAGATAATCATCGATCGCCAGCCGCGGGCAGGCGGTAGAGACATAGACGTCAGCCTTGTATGGCATGAGATAGTCGGGACGGACCTCGTTCATGATGACGATGTCCGATCCAAGTCCTTTCGAACGGAGCTTGGCGTTGATGTCCAACGCCATCGGTAACCGGTTCTGGCCAAGTTTGGACGAGACGATGATGAGGTAATCCTTGGCATCATGGCATCGGGCGATCGCCCCGTGCCGTTGCCGGAGGATCTTCTCCTTCAGACCCTCCAGTTCCCTGACCTCGTTCATGACCGGATCGAGCACTATAACCTGCTTGTTGGTCTCGATGGCGACCTCCAGCGGGTGGAAGTTGCCGCTGCCGATGTAGATGTATTGTTCAACCTCGTGATCGATATTGGTCGCCGCGGTCACGTTGCAGCCGAGGACCTGCCCCTCCCGCTTGAGACGGCTGTCCCCCATTCCAACCTTGACCGTCTTGCCATTTTCGAGGAGCCAGCGGGTCGCCTCGGGGACTTGCCTCAAATGCTGGATCGTGGTGAATATACCAATGCGGTCCTTGAGCCTGGGTGCCGCCCTTTCGAGCAGTTCGGCGACATTGAAGTCGAAGCCGACCTCGATGAACAAGACCCGGTCCCCTATGTTCATGGACGGTATCTCCGCATGGCCGATGTGGACTAGGACATCTCCGAGGTTCCGAAAATCGGAGTAGACGTCGCATGCGCCATAACACGGGTCACCCAGGATCAGGCACTTGGCCTTGGTCCTGGCCTCGATCTCATCTGCGATCTGCTGGGCGTAGACCTTCAAGCCCTCGGGCATCTGGAGAACAACGGCCCTAGCGCCCTTTCGGGTCACGAACTTGGCGATATCGTCAAAATGAAAATCGTACATGGGGCGCTCCTGTTCAGAAAGAGGAGCACCCATTAAAAAGTTTAGTGGATGATCTCGCCGTTCTGCTCGATCCTCATGTAGGTCGGGGTGGGCAGCTTGATCGAAGCGCTCCACAACGCATCCTTGGCTGCCGTGAGCGAAGCAACTGGAACCCTCACGATCATCAGGATGTCGCCGGCTTGGACCCGGGCAGCGGTACCGACCGCCTTTCCGAATGCCGCCCTCATGCCGCTCGAGACACGGTCCGCGCCTGCCCCGGTAGCGAGCTTGTTCTCGCGGAGCACGTGGTGCGGGTACGGCCTTATCTTCAAGTGGTAGCCGGTTGCTCCGGCTGTCTTGGTGAGGAGCCTGTTCGCCGAGATACGGGCCGCCTCTAGTGAGGTGTGCCTGATCTGGCAGGGCTCTTTGGCCTTCAATTCAATGGTTACAGCGAAGTCACCGTTCGGGACTCCCAAGTCATAGGTATTGATACGGTTGGCAGGGACTCCACCCATGTATTCCCTACGGCAGTATGCCTGACCTCTTATCTGACGGTACATCCTTCCGGGCTTGCGTGCCATGATTAATCACCTAAATACAGTTATAACGACGGGAAGGCTAGATTAGTGTTTTCCTATATAAGATTGATGTAATGGGAACATGCCAGTTGACCGCCGCCCTCCAATTTGGAACAGGCCAACCAGGTTCATGGAATGCGAGAAGCCACACAACATCATTATCCTTTCGATGGTCAATGATGGTGCATGGAGACCGTGCTGATGATCGGAGGGGCAGACCTGCTTCCCCGGATCGAACCGCTTTGGTGCGAGCTCAGAGACCTACATTCCTCAAGGTCTGCACATTTCTCAGAACAGGTCCAAGATATGGAATTCGAATCAAGGAGATTGGGCCTGCTGGAAAAGTCCTATGGAGGCCATATCCTGGTCCAGGTCGTGAGCTTGGCTGGGACGCCGGAGAATAAAGACATAGCCTATTGCGTCTCGACGGTAGGGCTTAACGGAATAGCGGAGATCGATTCGATCTATGTCGCAAAAGGATTCCGGAATGCAGGGTTGGGAGGAAAGCTCATCGAAGGAGCGTTGGATTGGATCGACGAGCACGATATCAAAGAGGTCCGCGCTACGGTCCTTTGGGGGAACGAAGAGGTGTTGCCGTTCTACCAGCTCCATGGACTATATCCACGGAGCATCATGCTATTTAGGAAATGATTTTTCGTACCGGGGAAAGCTATTTGACCGCAGTGCACTTTCGAGGCGATTGGAAGTATTGTAGTGGCCAAGAGACGCATCAGCAACAAGGAAGTGAAAGGGATCGCAAAGAGGCGCATGACGACCCTGATGTCTCTGGCTAGGATCGCGGCGATCAATGGGAACGTCCCGCGGGGCAGACGATATGTCGAACTCGCGAGGAAGATCGCGATGCGCTCGAACGTGTCCATGCCGAGGAACGAGCTTTGGTGCAAGGAGTGCTATCTGCCCCTTATCCCTGGACGCAATTGTCGCATTCGCCTGCGCAACCAGCGTATCATCGTTCATTGTCTCGGTTGCAATCATATAAGGCGAATGCCATACATTCAAGAGAAAAAGGAGACCAAGCGATGCCCAAGCGCACCATTAAAGAAATAAAGCGAATAGGTGTGGACCTCAAGCCGACGATCCATGTCGGCAAGGACGGGATCACTGACAGTCTGATCGAGGAGGTCAAGCTCCAGGTGAAGACCAGGAAGGTCGTGAAGATCAGAATGCTGCCTGCTTCCGGAAATGAGAAGGATGTCATCGCGAAGGAAATTTCGGAACGATCGGGCGCCGTCCTCGTGGATGTCCGCGGTTCGATCGTTCTGCTCACACAGCAGGATTTCCTCGACGGTAAGGGTTACATAGACCTCTAGGAAGGATTCAGATGTTGGACGTATCAGTCATCAGGGATGATCCCGACAGGATAAGGGATATGCTGAAGAACAGGAACTATCCAGAGGAGCTGCTCAACCAGTTCCTGGAGATAGATTCTGAATGGAGAAGGCTGGTAGACGAGTCCAACCAGCTGAAGAGGAAGCGCAACGAAGCGTCCCACCAGATACCAAAGCTCAAGGGCGACGAGAAGACGAAACTGGTCGTGGAGATGAAGGAGGTGGCGACCAGGATCAACGAGATCGACGCCAAGGTTGCCGAGCTGGAGAACGCTCGCAACGAGGTTGTACTCCTAATTCCCAACATACCCGATGCAACGGTACCGGTCGGTGCCTGCTACGACAACAATTGCTGCGTGAAGTCCTATGGAAAGGAACGCACGTTCGACTTCCCGATCAAGGACCATATTCAGATCGGCGAGGACCTGGACATCATTGATTTCAACCGCGGCACCAAGATCGCCGGCAGCGGTTTCTACGTGCTGAAGGGGGACGGTGCCCGGCTGGAAAGGGCGCTCATCAACTACATGCTGGATCTTCATCACGGACAGGGATACAAGGAGATATTCCCGCCCGTGGTCATCAACCGGAACGCGGTCATTGGAACTGGACAGTTCCCCAAGATGGCCGATGACATGTACTGGTGCGAAAGGGATGACCTGTGGCTCAACCCGACGGCCGAGGTGCCGGTGACTAACCTGCATCAGGACGAGATCTTCGAGAAGGACCAGTTACCGATCTTATATACTGCATATCTGCCGTCTTTCCGGCGGGAGGCGGGGCGTCATGCGGAGATGAAGGGCATCATCCGGGTCCACGAGTTCAACAAAGTGGAACTGGTCAAGTTCGTACATCCGCAGGGTTCGTACGCCGAACTGGAGACGCTCCTGGCTGACGCCGAGGCCGTATTGGCCGGATTGGAGCTGCCATACCGTGTCCTGTTGCTGTGCACTGGTGATATGGGTTTCGCATCGTCAAAGACGTACGACATCGAAACTCACGCACCGGGAACGCAGAAATGGCTGGAATGCTCGTCGTGCAGCTGCTTCACCGACTTCCAGGCGCGCCGGGCACGGATCAAGTTCCGGCCAGAACCGCACCTGAAGAGCGAGTTCGTGCACACTCTGAATGGATCGGGAGTGGCGCTCCCGCGGACAATGGTAGCGGTACTGGAGAACAACCAGCAGAAGGACGGTACCATTGTTATCCCGAATGCACTTCGAAAGTACATGCAGGGACAGGAACTGATCGAGTGAGCATGCGGTCGCTCCCTTTCCCCTCCCAATCTCCCTAAGGCGATTACAGGCCAGTCATCTTTTCTATTTAAGGTCTATTCATTCATCCTCAGCCTTTCACACCCTGGGCAATAAGCAAGCGATTCTTTCATTGATCGAGGATGTGGATATCGAACTAATTGAGTGATTGTACGGACAAACTTATTTCAATGATGGAGCCTTTCATATTGCATTAAGGATTTTCATGGCCGAGGAAACCAGAATCGTCATCGACCTCACTCTCCTGCTCCTGATCTCTGGTGTCTTTTCGCTGGTTTTCGTCAAGATAAAGATGCCTCCGATCCTGGGGTATCTTACGGCAGGCATAATCCTCGGGCCGACAATGTTCCCCGAGCTTTGGGTGGACGCGAACACCGTTGGCCTCCTCTCAAGCGTGGGGATCGTCCTCCTGATGTTCTACATAGGGCTTGAGACAGATGTATTGAATTTGAAGAAAACGGGCTGGAAATTGATCTTCATCGTCAGTCTTCAAATGCCCATCATGGTGGCCGTCGGATATCTGACCGGTATGTTGCTGGGGATGTCCTTTGTCCAATCCATATTTCTGGGTGCGATCATCTGCGGAACTAGTACCGCTGTAGTGGTGGGAGTGCTGAAGGAATCGAAGCACATCGATGATTCGACCGCCAAGACAATAATCATGATCACCATATTCGAGGACGTCGGCCAAGTCATAATTATGACGATGGCAGCTCCCTTGTTGGCCGGTGATGCACCCGCCCTCGGGTCGACCATCTACATGATCATGGGACTTATCCTGTTCGTTGGGCTGTCCGTCCTGTTCGGAATGGCAGTGGTTCCCCGTGTGCTCGATCATATCGGAAAGAGGTACTCGGCCGAGATTTTGCTTATCATCTCCGTGGGCCTTTGTTTTGCCATGGCCTCCATTTCCATGGAGCTCGGTCTTTCAATAGCCATCGGGGCTTTCATCATGGGTATGATGATCTCAATATCAGCCTACCGTGATGAGGTCGCCAGAAAGGTTGAGCCAGTAAAGGAATTGTTCATGGCTGTCTTTTTCATTTCCATAGGTCTTCAAATAAGTCCATCTCTCATTATTAATAATATATTTCTGTCTATAATTATAGCACTAATTTTCATTGTCAGCAAGATCGCCACGGTCTTCTTGGGCTGCTCGCTTGTTAACATGACCGCCCATAAGGGATTCCTGATCGCCACCAGCCTTTTGGCAATGGGTGAATTTGCATTCATAATCGCCAAGCTGGCCTTGGATGCGGGAATTGTAACACAGGATTTTTATTCGGCGGTGATCGGGGCCGCTCTGATCACTATGATAGTAATGCCGCTCATGACCAAGGCTCAGCCACGCCTTTATGAAGTGATGGTAGTGCACATCCCGAATAGTATGAAAATTGCACTATCCAGTATAGACCTCATCCACACGACCGTGTCTCATCGTATGCAATCATCTTCGTCTGCGGGTAAAGAGATACGGAATGGCATATTCCTGATATTCGTCGATTGTCTGCTCATAATCACACTGATGCTGGTGTTCAACACTTTCGGAGGAATTAAGAACGAGTTCCAGGACACTGCGACGAGCCTCCGCCTCTTGCCTGAGGATCTGCTTTTACTGTTGTTGATCCTAGTAATGAGCCCGGCCATCCATAATATCCATACCCATGTAAAGAAGATGGCCACTTCACTCACCACTATGGTGATGGACTCTCCGCGATATGCGAAGAGCAGCCCGAATCACATCTACAATATCTTCAACAACCTTGGTCATACGACTATGTTCATCGTGCTCCTCGTTCTAATTGTGCCATTCATTCCAGAGCACACGATTATAGGTCCGATAGGATTGACCATCATAGTAGTCAGCACGATCATCATACTGTATTTGGCTTGGGACACCATTGGCCACAGTAGGAAAGGGATATACCCAATCGAGGTCAAGGAGAACGGGAATGACAAATATTATTGATCCTTGCCAGTATCTTTAGAACGAGTAGACAACGAGTGCTAACCAAGTCTGGATTGTAAATAGGGGCGATTCCATTGATATTGTGAATGCCTTATGGATATCACTAAGATTCTTGGAAAAATAGAAAATGTTTGGGAGAAGTGATTACTTCTTGCCCTTTCCCTTCTTGGCTGCCGGCTTAGGGGCTGGCTTCGGTGCCGGCTTTGCGGCTGCCTTTGCTGCCGGCTTCGGGGCTGGCTTGGCTGCCTTCTTCGGCTTCTCTGCGACCTCGACCTCTTCGACGGCGCATCCGCATTCTTCGACATCGCCTTCGTCGACGTAGCCGAGGAAATCAAACATGTCCTCTTCGAGCGCCTTCAGGACTTCCAGGGCGTCCTCGTTCTTCCCCTCTTCAAGCATATCGATTGCCTGGGAGAGAACGTCGAGCATGTCTTCCATCGAGCAGTCTAGAATATCGAATATCTCTGGGAACGAGAGTTCCATGTTCTCATCTTCCTTTGCCATATGATTCACCTTATTTGGAATAGTGAACCACTATAATTAATATCTCCCCCAACGAGAGCGCCGGCCGATGCCAGTCCACCGTACGAAGGGACCGACAAACCGATTAATATGCCCGGAGCACTTGTCGATTCGATGGCACACAAGTTCGAGGCGTGTAAAAAAGAGATGCTCAAGGGCTTGCACAGGCGGGAGGTCCAGCCAGCCGAAGGGATCATTGAGAGGGCGTCACCCCACTCAGGGGAGATCTGTGCCGATCTTGGCGCAGGGACTGGTTATGTCTCCATCCCTCTCTCCCATGAGGTCAGCTCGGTCATCGCCCTCGATTCTTCAAGGGAGATGCTCGATTCCTTGATCGCTTCGATCGAACCGGGGCATGAGAGCAACATCTCACCGGTGATGGGAGAACTGCCCGAGCTTCCATTCGCAGATGGCTCGATGGACAGGATCTTCGTCATCAACGTTCTCCATGAGTTCGAAGACCGGGACCGGCTTGTGCATGAGATCAAACGGGTCCTCAAGGAAGAAGGCCGGGTCTCGCTCGTCGATTTCCAGAAGAGACAGACGAGCTTCGGTCCGCCAATGGACGAGAGGATCGATATCGACGATATTGAGGCCATCTTTTCCGGATTCACGTCCCTGGAGAGCTGGAGCTTCGAGGAGTTCTACCAGTTCGAACTGATGAGGAACTGATCACTCGAACAGTGCTTCATGACCGGCTGCATGGAATGCGTCTTGGATGCGAAATATCAGCTCTGATTTCAATTGCCTCGCCTTGAGGCTTTCTTCGACATGAGCCCTCACTTCATATTGGATGGTGCTTCCCTCGATCCCGACCGCGATGACCTCGGCGGCCTGGTCCTTGATTATCCCCTGGACCTTGCCGACGGCGTCCCGGATCAGCTTGTCGACCTCGGTATGGGATATGGAGAAATCCACCCCGATGTGCACCGTGATGGCGTGGGCCACTGACCTAGAGTAGTTGTAGATCTTCCCTTCGATCACCTTGATGTTGGGGAAGTCTACAAAATCCCCTTCCATGGTCTTAACCTCGGTGAACATCAGGTTCTTCTGGATCACATCGCACTCCATGTCACCGCCGATGTTGATGCGGTCACCGACCTCGAACGGGCTGGAATCCATTATGGCCAGCCCAGCGAAGATGTTACGAATGGTAGAGTATGAAAGGCTGACCCCGACCATGATCAAGGCAAGGATCAGTATGACCAGGATAAGCCCGATCTCGGCCAGGTTGAACAGTGAGAATATCGAGAAGACGATCGTAAGGAAGGCGACGGTCCAGAGAGAGTATCCGATGACCGCCTGGAACAGGTCTATCACCTGTGGGTTGAACTTCTTGGTGCGGTACTTGAAATCCTCCAATACCTCACCGATAAGACGCATGACCAAGAAGATCGCGACGATTATGACGACGATGGTCCCAACCACGGTCCCGTTCCTGTTCAGGAAATCCACAGTTGCTTGATAGGGATTCAGGGTCGGGATAAGTGTGATGATGATGATCAGAGTGAGCGCAACCGCCACCAGATACACAACATAGCTCATCACCAGGCTGGTGATCTCCACGGTGGACCGGCCGAAGGTGGCCACTTCCCTTCTGGTCATCCGTTCCTGCTTTGCGATGCGCCTGAATATGTGAACGATGAGCATCGCCACCATAATGATGACCGCGATGACGATCACGTCAACGATGACATTGAGGTATGGGACCCATACGACGTCCCTGAATTCGGACCATACCAGGGACGCGACGTATCCGGACAGGAATGAGAGCATTATGATGATGACCGATTTCACCATACGGTCAAGGAAGGTCACCACGTCGGAGTCCAGGTACCTGCCCTCCTTGGACGCCAGCTTGTCGAACGCCTTGGACACATAGGACCAGACATAGAGGGACACCACGAACATCGCCATTACGAACAGGAGGGGCCATGCATACGTGGTCATCGGATCCACGTCACCGGCGGCCAGAGGCACGTTCGACAATCCATACAGCATGTTCCAGAGTATCCGACAACGGGAATTTCTAGTTTGTTGTGTCGGACTAGGATGATCGAAATTGGTTTCAGGCCATGCTGGTCACCGAAGCCTTCAGCAACCACACGTCGACCATGGCTCCCGTGCCTCTGAGCTTCGCGTTCTGCATCAATGAGGCGGAGATACCCGAGATGAGAACACCGAAGGTCATCTGCGGATGTCCCAGGTCCTTATCGATCAACAACCCCACGGCTGCGAGGTTGACCTTGATGACGGCGGACATCTTCACCATGACCGGAGATTTGCCAAGAATCCCGGGAAGGCCTATCTTGCAGAAAGCGCTGAGGCCGATCCAAGTGTTCTCGCACAGCCGCTCCATCGATAGGGCCGACCGCAATGGTGCCATGGGATTGAGCAGATCCCTCATCACCTCCACGATGGCATTCCCGAACCATTGCAGCGCTTCCCTGACAAAACCGTTGCTCACCCCCAGCGATGCCCGGAAACCCCCTCCGGCCGACCCGGTCGCATCGTTTATCGATGCTTCTACATAGACTCCGATCTCAATGATCGAGTCGATGATGTAGTCAGTTAGGCGTTCCAACAGGTTATCGATGGTAGCCCTGATAGTGATTGCGATCCCATCCGCACTGGTACCCACCGCGGTCATCAGGGCGAGGCTCTCCATCAGACAATCGGTGATCATTGCGATCAGCGAATGGGAAGGGTCGGGATCGTACCGCCAGGCGGCATTGGCCGAGCCTTTGGTGGATGTGCGGAACTCCCACCGGTCCGACCCGTCGAAGGATCGCTGCCAAGAACGTCCATCGTCCCTGTTGTCGACGGTCCATGGCGTCGAATCGACGCGCCGCGCCGAACCGTCCCGCAGGACCACCGATTCCATGATCGGGAACTTGTCCTCCCCCTCATTGTCCAGCGCCTGTTTGTCAAACGTATATACCAGACGGGTGTGTGGCATCAGGAGGACATCCCCCAGGTCATCACAGCGTTGAACGCCGTGCATCGTCTCGATGGTCCAGCCCGAAAGGCTGACGACATCGGAAGTGGGATTGTACATCTCCACCCATTCATGCCCCGCGTCCGTCCCGCGAGGGTTCTGCTCGTATTCGTTGATCAACACATGGTCTGTGCTCGGTTCGGCATATTTGAACACGAACCCGGCATCGATCGAACCTTTTAGACCGGGTATCGGCAAGACGATGTTGGAAAGCAATTGGCCGAACCCAGGAACGTCGGAAAGGGCCAGCGAGACTTGGTTATAGCGCACGATCTCCGGCATCACCACCTCGATGGTGCTGCCCTCCATGATTCCCTTGATCTCGATCATGTGCTCGAATGTGTCCATGAATGGATCAAGGACCATCGTCATCTTCCATGCATCCCCCTTCAGCGTGGCATTGGTGAGCAACGTGAACTGCCCATCGGGCAACAGGCACATTCTGGTGGAAACAGATATCGAGCTGCCATAGACCCCCGTCCACATGGTCATCTTGAGCAAGCTCTTGGCAGCTCCCAGGGCTAGGTCCGGTGCGTTCGTCTCCATTCGGAACCTCAACCCGAATATCTCCATGTCGCGTGAGACCGTGCCGACGCTATTGGCGATCGTATCGGCGATCCACCGGAAAGGACCGGCCAACGCCATCCTGACAAAATCCTGGACCGCCGTTATCAAAGACTGCATGATGGACGAGAGGACCTTGACCGCCTCTGCGCAATAAGATATGAGCTTGTCGATCAGGTTCCGGAGAAGGTCGAAGAGCTTGGAGACGCCGTCGCAAATGACCTTGATCCCGTCGACGATCCATTGCCACAGGGATTGCAGCAGCTCTCCGATATCGCCCATCAACGAACTGGTCGCCAGATACTCGACCCCGGTCAATGCCCAACCGCTCTGGACAGATATGGTGAACGATGATTCGAACGAGACCACATCCCTGGTGCCCGTGCCATTCAACAGTTCGATCAATGGGTCGGAAATTGCGGAGCTGAGGGCAACCGACATCGAGCCTTTCAGCGACACGTTCCACTGACTTGTGAACGGAGTCCAGGAGCAATTGCCGACATCGACCATATGCTGGTTCGGGTACAGTGATGCGGAAGGGTCGAACTGATAGGGCTTGACTATCCCCACAGACAGATCGGAAATGCCGCCTGGACCGATGTTAGATCTTACCTGGAGCGACTCATCCAGAACCCGTCCCTCAGACTGTATCGAGAACCCTTCTTCGGAAGGGAGTGCGACCACCGTCCGATCGGACCTCATGGTCTCGGAATCGGACATGTCCTTGAGCAATTTTACGGAGAACCTTTCCAGCATTGTTTCCAGGCCCGGAACGAGAAAGAACAGTCCCTGGGAGAGCATCTTGACGTTCTGCATCAGTCTGGAATGTTCGGGACTCGGTTCGGAGAACGTGATATTGAACATGTCTCTCACATCCGATATCTCCCGGTCGAATCCCGAGCTAAGACTGGGGTACATCCAGCAGCCATCTTGTCTAATGATCCCGGCAACGTTCTGAACGTTCTCCTCGTAATAGGTCCCGCCCATGTCCGGGGTGCGTGAGGAAGCATCGTCGACCAGCCGTTCGGCGATGGTCCTTACCGAATCGTTCAAGCTGGAATCCCGGTGGAACATCCCTTCCCAGTTAGTGTCAAGGTACTCCAGCAATGCCTCGGACATCCCATCGGCGATACCGTTCAAGGATGCCCGGTCGAGAGCGTTGCTGAACCATGAGCTCCGATTGTCCAGGACTGACTCCAGTCCCTTTGAGAACTGGCCTAGGTAGTTCTGCGGATCCCTCGGGTCCAAGGACAGCCGCATGACCGGTATGTCAGAAGAACTGGCTATTCCCAATGCCACGCTCTTCACGAGAGACTGGAGCTTGGTTGCGAGCTGATGGGTGCTTTCAGAATATTGAATGCCGAACTGCTTCCATTCTTCGAAGGTGAATAGGTCCTCGAGCGGAAAGTCCAGGCTTGTGTCTCCGGCAACCGTCACCTGGACCAATTGCCCGGTGTCGTTGATAAGTGTAATCGGATGAGCTGGTATGGGGAGAATGAGGTCCACCGGCAAAGTGTGGATATACCTGTATTGCCCCACATCATATCCGGCCTCTGTCATCCTGCGCTCGATCCATGAGATGACCTTTTCCTGTATCACGTCCTTCCCCAGGCATTTGTCGATCAGGTCTGCAAGGAGCATGCTCCCTTCCTCGATCATGCCTTCGACACCGTTAACGATGCCGATGATGCCAAGATAGTCCAGCCAGCGCAGGACAATGAGGTCCGAGGCGGCGCATAGGCTTTGGGCAAGTACCAACCTGAGGTCATAGTCGCCTGCGCCATACAGGCTCAGGAACAGATCGGCGGGATCGAGATCGCCCCCCGCCGCCAGGTCGGCGACGAACGACTCCACCTTGGGATCGTCATTAGATGAGTTCAGCATGGCCATCACCATCGGGTCGACGGTGCGGAAATATTTCCTTTCCAATAACATGGTGGCCACGTTGACGGCGTTCTCCACGTCCGTCTCGGTCAGGATGGATGATGTCCCATTGCGACCGTCCCGACCGCCCATACCGTAGCCGTTGATCACCCTCAACTGAGCCAGCGCGGTCAGTTCGTAACGGACGATCTTCTCGAACTCGGTGAGCCCTTGGCCATAGGCAGAGGAGAACGCGTCCATCCGGTTCTGGAGCAAAGGTAGGGGGACCAGAATGTCGCGGCTTACATCGACCACCTTGGTGAGTGTGTCGGTGCCCTTGGAGATGTTGACGGTCATGTTTCCGGCCAAGGCGAAGTAGACCGGGACAGACGAACCGGCGAGGTCTATGCCAGAGTCACCGGCGACCGGATACAGTTCTTTGGCGGGAAGTCGAAGGAACATCAACGTCAGGTGGCTGTTGTTCACGCGTACGGAGTATGGCCCGGAGACAGATGGATAACGGGCGGCGGTGTCCTTTTCCAACGAGCTTTCGAAACGGTCCATGAGCTCGGACTCGTTCCTCACCCCGCCCTTCACTTGCTCCAGCGCGATGGCGTAGGCGGTGTTCTCAGCTTCGTTGGCCGCTTTCTCAGATGCCCGCTCCAGACCGAGCAGGGTCTCTTGAGACATCGATGCGCGATGGTCTCGGGCTCCCATCTGGGAATAGACCACGACCGAGGCGCCTGAGATGACGAGCACCAGGACCGCGGCGATTGCGAAGGACATCTGGCCGGCCCGCGATGTGATCAATGAACGAGGTCCCCCCATCTGGGACCTGTGGAGAATAGTGACCTTGGCTTTCATCGAGTCGGCCACGGCCTGGGGCTAGTATAAGGGCTAAAGCTACATGCAGATTACACCAGGATGCGGCTCATTCCGCCCTTCCGATGGCCATGCGCATGAACCTCTCCAGGTGTTCGGCTATGAACGGGTTGTCAGAGAATCCGCAGAGCTCGAGGTCCGGCGAAGCGATCATCGCCATCTCCCCATCGGTTATCACGTCAGTGGCCAACAGATCGGCCTTCCGATGGACCTCGGCAGACTCCGGGACCTTGACCCCTGGCAGGGTAATGATCACGATCTTGACGCCTCGGCTCATGGCATCCTTGAATTTATGGCCGTGCGCGCTTCGTATGTCAGCGATCACCGGTGAGGATATCATGAGGCTCCGCTTGGCGGATTCGATCATGTCCCCGATCTTGGCCATGACCCTCTTCCTGTCGGTTATGGTGTAGACCAATTGGGGTGTCCCTTTCTCGCTGAGCATTCCCTTGATCGCGGCGAGTTTATCGAACATCTCGTTCAGTTCGGTAAGCGTGCGCGCTCTGATCTCCTCGACCGGGACCGGATGATAGGTAGTGGGACGCCCGACGGTCGACGTGACATACTTCTTATCTTCCAGTGTACGGAGCGCTTTGTACACTGAGGTGCGTGGCAGCATCGATATGTCAGACAGCTCATCAGCGGTGGCGTGGTTCTTGACCACCAGTGCGACATAGGCTCTGGCTTCGTAGTCGGACAGACCCAACTTCTCCAGGACCGACGCAAGTTTCCTATATTCAGTCTCTAATTCGCGCAGGTCCAGTCTAAGAATGTCCATCAGATTCATGGCATCAATTGTAGCTAAAGGAGCTACATAAGTATTAAATCCTTTTTCAGAGTACGATGACTACTGGGGACTTTCATGATCGTCAAAGAAAGTGCACTACAAAAGGGATTGCCCAAGAAGACCGATTCACTATGCCCGGAATGCAAGAAGATCATTTCGGCCACGCTTTTCGAATCGGACGGGAAGGTCATGATGGAGAAGACCTGCCCGGAGCACGGGAAGGTGACTGATGTTTATTGGTCCGACGCGGAGATGTACCTCAAGGCGGAGAAGTTTGCCTATGACGGTACCGGCGTTTCGAACCCGGCCATTCCGAATGCGAAGGTATGTCCGTTCGAATGCGGTCTCTGCCAGCTTCACACCAGCCACACCGCGCTGGCGATCCTTGACCTGACCAACCGATGCAACCTGAAATGCCCCATATGCTTCGCCAACGCGAACCAGGCGGGCTATGTCGTTGAGCCCGGTTTTGATGTCATAGTCAAGATGATGGAGAACCTCAGGGCCAACCGTCCGGTCAAGACCCCGGCTATCCAATTCTCGGGTGGAGAGCCGACCATCTATCCTAAGTTCATCGAGGTTCTGAAGAAGGCGAAGGAGCTCGGTTTCGCGCAGATCCAGGCAGCCTCCAACGGCATCAAGTTCGCCGAGGACCTGGAGTTCTTCAGGAAGTGCGTTGAAGCCGGCCTGAACACGATATACCTGCAGTTCGACGGTCTCAAGGACGAGATCTACATGGCGGCCCGTGGAAGGAAGCTGCTCGACATCAAGCTGAAGGTGATCGAGAACTGCCGGAAGCTCGAGCACCCGCCATCGATCGTGCTCGTGCCGACCATAGTGAAAGGCATCAATGACGATCAGGTGGGCGAGATCTTCAAGTTCGCGCTCAAGAACTCGGATGTCGTCCGCGGCATCAACTACCAGCCGGTCGCCTTCACTGGACGCATAAGCAAGGAAGAGAGGGAGAAGGGCAGGTACACGCTGCCCGACCTGGTCAAGGACATGGAGAAGCAGACCGGAGTGATCGCCAAGAGCGACTGGTACCCAGTACCGTCCGTCGTTCCGATTTCAACTCTCGCATCTGCGTTCCTGGGGGAGGAGAAGGTCACCTTCACCACGCACCCCCATTGCGGCCTTGCGACGTACCTGTTCGTGAGGGACGGCAACGTGGTCCCGCTGACAAGGTTCGTCGACGTCGAAGGACTGTTCAAGGAACTTTACGAGATCTCCGTCAAGGCGGAGAAGGCAAAGGTCAAGTTCCCGCTCAAGATCAAGACGCTGGCCGCGCTGAAACGGCACATGGACGAGAGCAGGATGCCGGAAGGCCTGAGCACGACCAGCTTCCTGAAGCTGCTCCAGTCAGTGCTCGGAGATGATTCGAAACAGTCGCTGGCGAAGTTCTCATGGGGCATGATGTACGTCGGCGGAATGCACTTCCAGGACGGCTACAACTATGACATCGAGAGGGTGAAGCGCTGCTCCATCCACTATGCCACCCCGGACAACCGCATCATCCCATTCTGTGCCTACAATGGCGGACCGCTCTACCGCGAAGAGGTGGAGAAGAAGTTCGCCATCCCGATCGAAGAGTGGAAGAAGACCAAGGGAAACGAGTATGTGTGAGCAGACATTCACGGGGATTGATTAAAATGGAAGTCATCATCGATAAGTGCATGCATTGCGGCGCCTGCGTGGGAACCTGCCCCCAGAACGCCATATATCTCAACGACGTCGTCCTCACCTTCAACGAGAAGTGCAACCGCTGCGGCCTGTGCGTCAAGACGTGCCCGGTCGGAGCTCTCAAGCTGGAGGCGAAGGCATGAAGAAGACTGATTACGACGTGATCGTGGTGGGAGCCGGCCCGGCCGGGTCCATGACCGCGCTGCACGCCGCCAAGGGAGGCGCCCGGGTCCTAATGATCGAGAAGCGCCAGGAGATAGGTGCCTCGCTTCGCTGTGCCGAGGGCATATCCAAGAAAGGCCTGGACGCCGTAGAGATCCCGGTGGACCGGAGATGGGTGTCGGCCGAGGTGGCGGGCGCAAAGATCGTCTCGCCGAACGGCTCGGTGTTCCGCATCGACGAAAGCCATGCCGGGGACGAGGTCGGCATGGTGCTGGAGAGGCACCTGTTCGACAAGGCCATCGCGGCCAAGGCGGCGCATGCCGGCGTAGAGATCAAGCTCAAGTGCAGCGCCACCGACGTCATCATGGACAAGGGCAAGGTCGTCGGCATCAAGGGCAAGGACAACGGAGAGCCGTTCAAGCTGACCGCCGGGTGCGTGGTCGCCGCTGACGGCTACGAGTCCCAGGTCGCCAGATGGGCGGGCATGGAGACCAAGCTGAAACAGGGGGACATAACCACCTGCTTCCAGTATCGCATGACCAACCTGAAGACCGAGCCGGATTACTGTGAGTTCATCATCGGTTCGGCCGCTCCGGGCGGTTACGTGTGGGTCTTCCCCAAGGGTGACGACACGGCGAACGTCGGTATTGGCGTTCTTCTATCAAAACTGAAGAAACCGGGAGAGGTAAAGGCTTACCTGGACAGGTTCATCAAGAAGGACCCGAGGCTCAGCTGCGGACAGCCGTTGGAGGCTATCGCAGGCGCGGTCTCGGTCTCGGCCCCGCTGGACAAGACCGTCATGGACGGCCTCATCATAGTCGGCGACGCCGCCAGGGTCATCGACCCCATCACCGGCGGAGGAATTGCCAACGGTTGCATGACCGGCTTCGTCGGCGGCAAAGTGCTGGCGAAGTGCGTGGAAGCGAACGACTTCAGCGAGAAGATGATGATGGAGTACGATGTCGGATGGCGTGAGGAGATGGAAGAGCGCCTGTACCGCAACTGGATGGCCAAGGAGAAGTTCCTGACCCTCTCGGACAAGACGCTGGACAGCGTGATCGACACCCTGTCCACTGCGGGAGTCGACAAGATGTCCGTCTTCAACATCCTAAAGGCCATCAAGGACAAGCACCCCGAACTGGTCAAGGAATTCGAGGACCTGATCTGAAACCCATTATCCAAACAATTTTCCTTTTTCTTGTTCTAGACTATCCCGACCCAGGCTTCTCCAATCTGACTCCGGGGACGCCGGTCCTCACTATGATGGGATACCCGCCTTTGCTCTTGATGGCAGCCGCCACCTGGTCCGGTCGGTCGGTCAATGCCACCATGCTCCCTCCGCCTCCAGCCCCGGTGAGCTTGGCACCGTAGGAGAGCGGGAGCGAGGCATCGATCAGGTCATCCAAGGCTTGACACGAGACACCCAGTATCGCGAGCAGCTTCTGATCCCTGGTCATCAGCGAACCGAGCTTCACCGGATCGTTGTGACGGAGAGCTTCTCTTCCTTCGATGGTCAGCTGTCCGATCTCCTCGATTATTTCCCTCGCGAACCTGCTCTTGTCGGCGAACCGTTTCACCTTGGCCACCAGCGGCCCGGTCGCCGCGGATATGCCGGTGAATCCGACCACCAGGTTGAGCTGTGGTACATCGCAATGATGTATGTCCCAGTGCCTTGTGTCCTTGGCCAACTCCCAGATGAAATCCTCGCCTTTGACCTTGTTGACGAATATTCCGCTTCCGTGCGCGCTGGTCGACGTGTCGATCGGGCTCGCTCTCCCTTGGACCATAGATTCGATCTCAAAAGCATCCCTGGCCACGTTCCTGGCGTCAAGCCTTCCCTGGAGCGACTCGATGGCGCCGAGGGCGGCGACGGAGACGGCGGCGGACGACCCAAGCCCGGAACCGGAGGGGAACTCAGACGTGGTCTCGATGGCCAGCGGGCCTCCGTTCCAGAACCTTGTGGCGGCTGCGCTCACGTAGGCATGCGTCCGCTCGCTCAACGGATGACCGTTGAGAGTGAATGCGTCCGAGGGTTTGATGGAACAATGCAGCCTTTGATCGATGGCCACCGCTATCGCCGGCTGGCCGAAGACCACGGCATGCTCTCCGAGGAGAATCACCTTCCCCGGCGCCGATGCCACCACGTTGAAACCCCTGCCCCTTGACATGGATGACTCAGCAATGGCGAATCCCGTAATAAGCATTGTCCGTGATCGGACTAGAAGGAAAGGGAAGGGATTTGACTGGAAAGGATTTGATCGATCAGTCGATGCCGTAGCGCTTCGCGGCCTCTTCCAAGGCCCCGTTCGGGGTCTTTCCTTTGAGGTCCTTGCGCTTGGTGTTCCACCATTTATCCTCGAACCCCTCAAGCGCGTTCTGCAGCTGTTCATCGTCATCGAAGGTGTCGCCATTCTCCTTGACGAAGTCCTCCTTGAACTTTGCCAGCAGGTCGATATTGTTCTCCTTGTTGACGACGGTGACGGCCAGGAAATCATCGATGTTGTCGGCCACGACCTTGGCGTAGTCCTCTGGGATGATGTCCATGACCAGGTCCAGCAGGGCGTTGCTCAGGGTGAGGAACAGCATCTCGCGCTTGTTCTCCTCCGGCATGATCTCCTTGGAGATGACCTCGCTTAGGCTCTCATACCAGACGTCACGCAGCACGTAGGACCTTGGCCCGTTCTTCTCGGACGAATCGCCGCCGCAGCACTCGCAGTGCTCTGAGTGTTCATGGACCTGCTCCATGACCTCTTCTGCCACGGTCTTCTCCTCCACCTTCTTCACCGGCTTCTTGACCGCGGCCTTCTTCTTGGGGGCCGGCTTTTTCGCTGCTGGCTTCGTTACTGTCTTCTTGGATGGTGTAGCTGCCAAATCGGTACGCTCCTGAATTGCACCGGGCTCGGAGAACGTGCCTCCCGAATAAACGGATGAGGACATCTGGTCTCGGTCAATATCCCGGCGTGTCTTGTTCTGTCTGTGTGATTCGGAGGAGGCTTAATAAGCTTATTGCATTGAACCTGAGCATGGTTTCTTGAATACGAAGCTGAGCCGGGACCGCAATGCGTCCTGACCCATGATCATTTTCTCGATCCGGATCTCCTCGAACGATATCTCCGCCATCCCGGCGAAAAGACTACGCACTTCCTCTCCAGAGAAATAGTGGGTCAGAACTCCAGCGCCTCTCATGAATGTTCCTGGCTCCACTTCTTCTCCCTTCCCGAAACGCATGTCCGATAGTGAGAAGGACTTGAACCTGACCTCGCCGCCGGGGCGGAGCACTCGCATCATCTCGCGGGCCGATTCCTCTCTTTCTTTGCGGTAAAGATGCTCGAGAACGTGGAAAGAGATGACGACATCGAAGCATCCATCCCGGAAAGGGAGCCTGCTAGCATCGGCAATGGAATATTCCTGACCCTCAGCGGAATACCTGGCCCGGCACATGTCCAGCGCCACCGATGAAATATCGATGCCGATCGCCTTCACGCCGGTCATTCCGGAGATGGTCTTGCCGCTACCGCAACCGACTTCGAGCACGAACGACCCGGGTTGGAGGTCGACCGATTGCCTGGGAGCTCCCTTCCACAAGGCGCCTTTGGTGGAGTACTCCCCGTCCCAAATCCGACCTCGCTCCCCCATGCTCATTTCTTCAGGCATTGATTCTGTCCCTCTGGGCCTTAACGTTCGACGAAGCGGACAAGGTCGGCAGTAAATATAAGACGTGCCCCACTCTCTTACCCTGAGATGAATCCCAAGGCAGCGGATGTGTTGCGTGGACTCAGCGAGGCAGGGATGCAGGGGAGGATCGTGCCTGCGCAGCGGATCGTCGATGTCGGCTTCGACGTTCTCTCGCTCAATAGCGAGGGGCTACTGGACAAGGAATTTTATGACATGTACTTGTCGCATTATAAGTATGGATTGCCTGACACGTTACCATCCGCAAAATCGCTCATCGTCGTCGCAGTACCGAGCCCCGGTCTGACGATAACCTTCCGCCACGAGGGAAAGGAATATCGCTGTATCGTTCCGCCGACCTATGCGCATGCGACCGACATCGACAAACAGGTGAAATCCATCCTGGAAAAGGCGCTGGAAGGCGTCAAGGTGGTAAAGGCCATTCTGCCATACAAGACAATTGCCACCAGGACCGGGCTGGCCAAGTATGGAAAGAACAATGTCACCTATTCCGAGGCATATGGAAGTTATTTCAGACTCACCGGTTTTTTTACAGACGTGGACATGGAAACAGACGACTGGCAGGAAAGAAAGGTGATGCCGGAGTGCAGCAATTGCAGCCTGTGCCTGCGTGCCTGCCCCACCGGAGCGATCAAGAGGGACCGTTTCCTGCTGCGGGCAGAGAAGTGTTTAACATTTCATAATGAGATGCCAGGAGATCGGTCATTTCCATCCTCGATCAGGAAAGTGGTCCACCACGCGATCGTGGGCTGCATGAGGTGCCAGGAAGCGTGCCCAATGAACCAAGGCAAGGAAACCTTTGTCGAAGGTGATGTATATACCGAAGAGGAGACAGAATACCTCTTGAAAGGAGAGTATCAGAATGATGATGCCGAGGAGATCATGGAGAAGCTGGAGTGCTCCGGCCTGGACCTGTCTATCTTCCCTAGGAACCTGAAGGTCCTACTGGAACGGTAGTTCGATCGCGAGAACATTCGTCCATAGGTCTTTCTCCAATATTTCTTCAAGTTGCCGTTGGATGCGAAGATCGACGACATCTTCTTCTTCGACGACGAATTGGGGCAAGATACTGCTTACAAAAAAAAGTAGGATTTCCGGTCAGGATAGGACATAGGTTTTATTGGAAGCGATTTCCCCTCCCGCCGGAATTGGTTACAGTGCTTTCACTCCGTCGGTTTTCCGTCGTATTCCTCTGGTTCGGCCAGAGCCTGTGCCTTGGTGTGGCGAACGACCTTGTCTATGTGCTCAGGCGGGGAATAGATCGTGTACAGCTTGAGGTTGTCCTTTTTGGAGGTGTTGATCACATTGTGCTTGGCTCCAGATGGGACAACGACGGCCATTCCATCATGCACCTTGTGTTCGACATCATCGATGACGACCTTCCCTTCGCCCTCCTCGAAACGGAAGAATTGGTCAACTGTGTCATGGACCTCCGAGCCGATCTCCTCTCCAGGCTTAAGGCTCATAAGCACCAGTTGGCTGAACTTTCCGGTATAGAGCACCCTGCGGAAATCAGTGTTCTTTGTCGTCTCCGATTCTATGTCCCCAATAAATCCTTTCTTTACCATTTTGAATTCCACCAGAACCTTCAATCTAGGGTACGAATCCCAGACATGGTATCGACAGTTCCACCCCTATTTGTAAATGACGTTCTGACAATAATTGAGCAACGTCAAGCGAGAATACCTTTCAAGGGTGCGCTTAACATGAAATGTTGGAGTCTAGAAAGATCGGTAATGGAAATGGATTGTCATCGAGAGGACGGTCCGTATGACCGCCCTTCCCGAGATCGTTATGTTTTACCCAAAGATGATCGCATTATTCGGGCATGCCATTGCTGCCCCCTTGGCAATGTTCTTCTTGTCTTCCGGGATTTCGCCAGTATGCTTGTTCCCCTTTTGAAATATGGGAAGGAGCTCGCTAATGCCGCCGTCTCCCTCGGCGAACAATTCCGGACATTCGTCATTGTAACAAATACCGCATCCACTGCATTCCTTTTCGTCAATCCTGATGCTTATCATTGGCGATGCAGAGAATTAACCATAGTTTAGCATTTCGGTCTCCAAATCAATTTCGATTTCCCGAACTGATATCAGGTGTACGTCTATTTAGACCGAGATTATGTGTAATATTTAAATATCCACATCGTTGGTCTGAGCTTGGGGAATAGGAGTGAGATGTCCTTATTGTGGCGGCGAGGCCAATACCATCCGACCTGCGAATGCGGATGAAAATGTAACCGGATTCAAATGCGTGAATTGTGGAACTTGGATACAATTGGATAGTAAAGGGAGGCTGATTGAACACGCACCCCTGGAAGCACCCTCATCCACCTTAACTGGATCGAGACACACAGAATATCGAATACAAAGGAAATCATTGACTCTTGTAGACGTCAAGAACTATTTCCTCCACGGGCTAGTCTTTTCATCGCTGATGATGGTGATAGTAATCGGGTGGGCCTTTATTCTCGCATTTCTGATGGCCATCGGTTCGATAATCGGATTGATCCTAGGCTTCGTATTCCTAGTCTTCCTGGTAGGTTGGCTTAATGTCAAACTTACCAAATTCTTTTGGCACTTCGACGCGGGTTCGGAAAGGACTGAACTCCTGTTTCATGGCTTTGTACTTCTAATGGCATTACTCCTAGTGGGTATCCCTCGACTGCTGGTTTCGCAGTTGCTCCCCGATTCGATCACATCGATAGTCCTTTTCATCGTCTATTGTTTTGTGGACGGTTATTTGGCGAAGAACCTGGCGATGGCTCTATTCTAAGAGGTTGACGATTTATGTTTGAAGGGATTTTGGTTCGCTCTCAGAGCGTCGAGAGGCTTTCCACCCCCAGGGAGCTCTCCTGGATGACAT
This sequence comes from uncultured Methanomassiliicoccales archaeon, assembly GCA_942492955.1. Taxonomy (GTDB): domain Archaea; phylum Thermoplasmatota; class Thermoplasmata; order Methanomassiliicoccales; family UBA472; genus DASXVU01. The sequence continues at coordinate 2,344,880 of OW818644.1, read as the reverse complement.
GATCCATATTTCAATTTGAAAAATAATTGGAGCAACGGTGACCCAATGTCCATTTTTAAGTTCTAATTTATTATTCTGATATCCGGGTCGAAAGACAATTAAGTGTGCATATTCAATCGATATGTACACGCCCGGCCCTAGGGATGTCTCCCAAGGCCGTCCCGATATTGTACTGCGGCCGGGGTGCCCATTCTCTACCTATTCTATCCAAATTTGACATTGGCATCAAGTCAATTAGAAGGATATTCATCATGTCAATAACCATCGACTTCCCCTTAATGCCAAGAAAGTGGCCCAACAATCCCGTTGAGATCATCCTGCTGGCACCCCGAGACAACCAATCAGCTATGGACTGAAAAAAGGGCATGGGTAAGGACTGCTATAATTGATGATCCAGCCATAAGTTTTTTGGCCCAGCCTGGAATATTATTCAATCCTGCCTATTTTAGAACTACTTCCATACCCGCAGGGCTTCCCTCATGCATATGATCCTGTCCCATGATGGCGATCCTCGCCGGGTTCGCGGCGGAGCTTAGCATGTCTGATACGGCCTCCGGCGATTCCAGCAGGACGCGTTGCAGATGTCCGTTCTGTTCGAAGTCCCTCATGTCTTGCCTCTGTTCATGAGTTCCCGGAAGCGTTATTAAAGGTATGCATTTCGGTGTTTGTTAGTACCAAAAATGATGAACATTGCCTCTATAGCATACTCAGCATCACGATGGATAGAAGCAGCGTGACCACGGTGATCGGAAACCCCGCCTTCATGAACTGCCATAACGAGATCTCCACCCCCATCTTGCTGCCGGTCTCCACCACGATGACGTTCGCCGCCGCCCCTAGAATCGTGGCATTCCCTGCCAGGGTCGAGCTCGTCACCAGTGCTAACCAAAGATTGTTGCTGCCCACGCTGGCCACGAATGGGGAGAGCAGCATCACCGCTGGAACGTTGCTGATCAGGTTGGACAGGATGGCGCAGAACGCGGTAAGGCCAGGGATGCTGGTCAGACCAGTGCCGCTGCTGGCCTGGAATGTGTTCATCATTTCCGACATCAGGCCTGACGTTTCTACACCCTTGAGAACGACGAATAGGCCGACAAAGAATAATAGGAGCGTCCAGTCCACCTTGCGAAGGACCTCCACTGGCTGTACAGCGCGGTTGAAGAAAGGCAACAGCATGAGGACGAACGCGCCTCCGATGAATGCCACCGCAGCCAAAGGCAGTCTGATGTATGGCGAGAGCACGAATCCGACAAATACCAGCACCAACGTACCCAACACCAGGAAGACCGAACGATGCAACGGCTGAGGGGCGATCTCCAGTATCGCCTTCTCCACGTCGATGGGCTTGCTTCTCTCGCATAACCAATACCGACCGTTCCTTTCGCATCCGTCCTTGAGCTGGTTCCTGAACACCAGCCACACCAAGACCATTGCAACGACCAGGCAGACCAGTGTGACCGGGAGCAGCTTGGTGGTGAACTCGGCGAACGTGATCTGCGATTGGGTGGCGATGAAGGCGTTCTGAGGGTTCCCCACCGGGGTGGCCACGCTGCCTATGTTGGCGGCCACCGCCTCGGCCACCAGGAACGGGACTGGGTTGGCCTTGATCAGACGGCATGCCTTGATGACTATGGGAGTGAACAGGAGCACGACGGTGTCGTTCAGGATCAACGCGGAGAGCAATGCGGTGACGAACATCACCAGCAAGAGGAACTGGAACTGGTTCTTTGATGCCCGGATCATCCTCACCGAGACCCATGTGAAGAAACCGCAGAGCTCCAGAGAGACAACGATGATCATCATGCCGAGGAGCAGACCGAGTATATCCAGCTGGATGGCGGCAAATGCCTGATCCGCAGCCACGACGCCGAAGAGCACCATCAGCGCTGCCCCGAACAGAGCTACGGCTGGCCTATCCAGATTCAGTTTGCCGAAGCGTCTCACTGAGATCAGGACGTAGGTCAGAAGGAAGATGACCAGCGCCAAAAGCATGACGGTCTGCATTTCAGAAGGTGATGGCCTATCTTTCTCAAATAGAAGATTGCCCTAAAGACCGGGATAGCAGACCAGGTGGTCCATGACGTAGCAGATGTCCATCTTCTCGAAGCCAAGGGGCTGGATCTTCTTGTCCAGCAGGTTGAGAAGCTCCTTGTCATCGGTAGCCTTGATGCGGAACATGATCCGCCGGTCACCGGTCACGTGTAGTATCTCCGAGACGTTTTGCAGCTCCAAGAGCCCGGTGAGGGCCATGGATTCTTTCTTCGGGTCGATATCTGCTGAGACATACGCGTCTGCGCAAATGCCGACCCTCCTCTCGTCCACAATGGCCGTGTACCCAAGGATCGTACGGTCCTCCTCCATCCCCTTGATCCGGTCACGGATCGTCGAAGGGGAACGCTGGAGCATGCGACCGATCTCCTCGTTGGTCAGCTTTCCGTTCTTCTGCAAAAGCTGTAGGATGAGTCGGTCCAACTCGTCCTGTTTCATCGGCAGTTGATTGTGGTCCCGGTTTAGAAATACTTTTCCGTCACAACCCCTTGCTGGCTTTCCTCAAGGAGAACCGAGGGATCATTAAATATCGCATTTGTCGAGGCGTCCAGATATTTTCTTCCTCCGAAAGTAGGATGCCACGAAGGAGACGATGATGACCCCGATGACAAGGGCGAGCACCACGACGGTCGCGGTTTCCCGGTCCCAATATTCGAGAAACAATGTGCTGGCCAGAAGTATGAGTCCATACTTCACGAGGCCTCCGATGAGCACATACGTCAGAGATTTCCTAAGGCTCCAGTTGCATATCGATGCGAAAGCGCCGAGGAAGGGAACGACTGGCGCCACCCTATTGACCAGGATCAATTTCTCATCGTGGCAGAAAAGGAAGTCCCGGAACTTGTCCACCCCCCGTTGGACCAATTTCGGGACCCTGACCTTTCTTACCACATAGTAAAGAGTGAAGAAACCCAAAACCTCTGAGATTGCTATAGTGGCCAGTATCAGCGAACCGAACCACAAATTCGAGATCTCGGTCTGGGCGGCGAATATGCCGACCGTGAACAGTTCCGGCACGGTCGGAAAGAGGATGGCATCGATGTAGAACAGCAGGAAGATACAGATCAGCCCACCCACGACTCGGGTAGGGTCGAATATTCCCGTAATGATCGAGGTAATGTCCGCCATCTAGAGAGGCATAAGGTGCCTTCCGTACATGATATTAGCTATAAAATCGGCATCGACATGGGCGTTTGCTCTTCCTTTTCCGTTCCCTTCAAGGGTCGCTTTTCTCGATTCTTGATCGATATCGATCCCTTCTCGCCAGGGCATCGGTCAGGATCTTGAGGTGGTCCGCCGCCAACTCCGGTAAACGATCCAGCGGGAATAGTCCCGCATCGGCCGCATCATCCCCGCCCCGCAGGGTTCCGCCTATCGGTTGAAGGTTAAACGCTACCGTGATGAAGTGGCCGCGAGGGTCCCGGTCCGCTGCGGAATAGACCCCCACCAGGTCCAAGACCCGCGTCCTCAGGCCGGTCTCTTCCTCGAACTCCCTGACCACGCATTCTTCCACCGTCTCGCCGTACTCCACGATGCCGCCGGGAAGCGCATGCATGCCCTTGAACGGTTCCCTGCCTCTCTTGATCAAGACTATCTGGTCCTCGATCACCACGATGCCGTCCGCTGTCACCCATGGCTTCTTCCATAGGTTCTGGACCTGGGATCTGGCGATGTGCGATCGGGTCTGGAAATCTGATAGCAACGCCCTGCCGGCCTTGGTCAGAACAGACCTACCGTCTGCACCGGTAGAAACGGCAGGCGTCCCTATGGCGTTCTTGATCGTGCCGAGCCATTTCTTGACATCGTCCTTGGAGACGCCGAGTTCTCCCGCAGCACTGTCAAGCGAACCGGTATCGGCTATCCTCTCCAGCAACTTGGCGTGCGGTTCGTCCATGATCACCTCGCCTTCCTTTCTGAGCTTGATATCGCAATCGGTCTCGTACGGCATATGGATGCACTCCCTGACTGTATTGAGAGATAGATTAATACCACCCTTCGCTTTAGCAACCTTGTGCTGAACCTACGAAAGAGGATACCCACCATAATGGACGCCGATGAGATCCTTGACAAGGCGTTCCGCAGGGCGGTCAAGATCGACGCGGAAGGCGATTCCAAGTTCGACATGATCCACCGTAAGTCCGCGGCCCGCATCATGGCCACCGCCGACATCATCTCCACCACTTTGATAAAGTACAACCGGGCGTTCCCCTCGCTGAACGACCGGAACGAGTTCGTTGCCGAACTGATCAACGTCCTGATCGGGGTCGACGAACTCAAGAAGGCGCTGTCCAAACTGGAATGGGCCGCCCAGAAGGTCAGTGAACTGCAGAGGGAATATACCGGGAAAGTTCACCGGGCAACCGACCTGAACTCGATGGACAATGAACGGAAGCAGTACTACGGCCGCATCTCGTCTATCCTGAAGAGGATCGATAAGGACCTCAAATTCCTGCAGATGGCCAGGGAGGAGCTCAGGAAGGTGCCTGACTTCGATAGTTCCATGCCTGCGGTGGTCATCGCCGGATTCCCCAACGTTGGCAAGAGCCAGCTGGTCGATAAGATCAGCACGGCGAGGCCGCAGATCGCAGCCTACCCCTTCACCACCCAGGGCATAGGCGTAGGTCACTTCGAGAAGGGATGGAGAAAGTTCCAGATCATCGATACGCCGGGATTGCTCGACCGTCCCCTGGAGGACCGCAACGAGATCGAGCTCCAGGCGGTCCTGGCGCTCAAGCACCTGGCCGACGTGATCGTCTTCGTCCTCGACCCCTCCGAAACGTCCGGTTACACCTACGAAAAGCAGCTCAATCTGCTTGAATCGATCAAGAAATCGTTCGAGGGCATTCCAATGATCGAGGTCGAGAACAAGGTCGACCTCATTCGTACCGATAGCGATCGGATCAAGATCTCTGCTATGGCCGGGGAGAACCTCGACGAGCTGAAGGATGAGATCGTCCGGGTCTTGAAATCGACAGAGGCGGCGGCACTTCCAATGGAGCCGTCGGAGTGAAAGGCACTCCTGCTTCGGGGGACGCGAGATGAAGGAACTCGCTTGCAGCGACAACATGAAGCGGTACTTCCAAGAGCTGTACCGTGAGAACGACCGATGCTATGACATAGCGAAGCTGGCGCGCGAGCAGGGATACGATCCGGAAACGTTCGTCGAGATCCCCCAGGCGGAGGACCTGGCGGCCAGGGTGGAGCAGCAACTTGCCGACTGGCACGTCGAGGGAGTGGCCGACCGGATACGCGCGCTCAGCCTCACCCACGACAGTCGTGAGGAGGTCTCCCTTCTGGTGGCCAAGGAAGTGGCAAAGTTTCCGGCGAAGACCCGCGAAGAAGCACTGGACCGGGCCGTCAGGGTCGGTCTATCTGTTCTCACCGAGGGGATACTGGTAGCGCCGATCGTGGGTATCGGCGCGGTCAAGATCGGCCGCAATGGCGACGGCACCGAGTATGTCTCTGTTTTCTTCAATGGCCCGATCAGGGCGGCCGGAGGTACCGGCCAGGCCATGAGCGTTCTGATCGCCGACGTGGTGCGTCGGGAATTTGGGATCGGAAAATATGTCCCGACGTTCGAGGAGGTGGAGCGGCTGAAGGAAGAGATACCGCTCTACAAGATGAAGCAGCATCTGCAGTACCTGCCCTCGAATGAGGAGATCGAGCTCATCTACAAGAACTGTCCAGTCTGTGTCGACGGCGAGAAGACCGAGGACGCGGAGATATCTGGATTCCGCAACCTGCCCCGCATCGGCACGAACGCCGTCCGAGGCGGCGTCGCGCTGGTCATATCTGAGGGACTGTGCCTGAAAGCGCCCAAGCTGGAGAAGCACGTCAAGAACCTCAAGATGGACGGCTGGGACTTCATCATCGAGTACAACAAGAAGAAGAAGGGCTCAGGGGAGAAAGGTGAGGTCCAGATAAAGCCGGACTACAAGTACCTCAAGGACATGCTGGCTGGCCGGCCTGTACTAAGTCATCCATCAAGGCCGGGGGGGTTGAGGCTCCGCTACGGCAGGGGAAGGACCACTGGATTGGCGGCGTTGGCGGTGAGCCCGGCCACCATGAGGGCGGTCGATGACTTCTTGGCCATTGGGACCCAGATCAAGATAGAACGGCCAGGCAAGGCCGGCGCCATCACTCCGTGCGATTCGATCGAGGGGCCGATATTGCTGCTCAAGAACGGGGACCTGATCCAGGCCAACACCATGGCCGAGGCGGACGCGGTCAAGTCGGAGATCGTGGAAATAGTCGACCTGGGGGAGGTGCTGCTCCCATTTGGCGAGTTCGTCGAGAACAACCATGTCCTGGTGCAGGGCGATTATGCGATCGAGTGGTACAAGCAGGAGCTTCTGGCCGCGAGCGACTGGCAGCTACCTGAGGATTGGCATAACCCGGCCACCTTCCAAAGGGCGCTAGAGATATCGAAGAAGTACCAGGTCCCGCTCCATCCCGATTTCAATCTTTTCTGGTATGATTTCAAGCTCCCGGAGCTGGTAACGCTTCGGGAACACCTTTTGGCGGAAGGCCTGTGGATCAACAGCTCCTTGGCTGTCCGGATCGAGCCGGCAACGAAACTCACCATAGAGAATTTGGGCGCCTTGCATTCGGTCTACGGTGATGATCTCATCCTTACCAAGTATGCGGAGCCGCTCCTCGCCGGGCTGGGGTTGGGGATCGAAGGAGACAAGGTTGTGGCGAGATCCGAGCTGGACGGCGATACCACAATGAACGCGGTCTCCAAGGCGATGGGGGTGACGGTCAGGCCGCGGGCGGTCACCCGCATCGGGACAAGGATGGCGCGTCCGGAGAAGGCCAAGGAAAGGCTGCTGAGCCCGCCACCTCACGCACTGTTCCCGGTGGGCAACGCCGGAGGCGCGCAGCGTTTCATCGACGCGGTGGCCCGTTCCGCCCAGTCGGAGAAAAGGGACGAGAACGGGAGGACGTTCTCCAGGAAGAAGGCTGGAGCGGTCAACACATCGGTCGGGCTGCGTGTCTGCCCGGAGTGCGGTGCGAACACTATCCTGTGCCGTTGCGATTGCGGTGCCCACACGGTGCCGAGGGACAAGCCCCAGGTCACCTCGATCGCGGTGGATGAGCTTCTGGAGAAGGCCGCCGAACGGATCAACGAGCCGATGCCAGAGAAGCTCAAGGGAGTCATAGGGCTCATCTCCAAGAACCGCACCCCGGAACCGCTGGAAAAAGGAATATTGCGGTGGAAGCACGGCATCCACGTGAACAAGGACGGCACCATCCGCTACGACATGACCGACGTGCCGCTGACCCACTTCCGCCCCCGGGAGATCGGGCTTACGGTGGAGAGGGCGATCCAGCTGGGCTATGACCGGGACGTGGAAGACCGTCCGCTGACGGACGGGGAACAGGTGTGCGAGCTCAGGGTCCAGGACATCGTGCCGGCGGAGGTCTGCGGCGACTATCTGGTCAAGGTCGCGGCATTCGTCGACGATGAGCTGGAGAAGTTGTATGGCCAGCCCCGATATTACAACGCCCGGACCAGGGATGACCTGATGGGGGCGCTGGCCATCGGACTGGCCCCCCATACCTCGGGGGGCATCCTGTGCCGCATCATCGGGTTCACCGGAGCCCACGTCTGTTACGGGCACCCCTTCTTCCATGCCGCCAAGAGGCGCAACGCGGACGGCGACGAGGACAGCGTGTCGCTGCTGCTGGACGGCCTGCTCAACTTCTCCCGGGGTTATCTTCCGGATTCCCGAGGCGGCCTGATGGACGCGCCGCTCGTGCTGGCGACGAGGCTCGATCCCAACGAGATCGATAAGGAGGCGCACAACGTGGATGTGCTCTGGGAATATCCCCTGGCCTTCTACCAGGCTTCCATGGCCATGAAGCACCCCAAGGAGGTCCAGGACAGCATGGATCTGGTGGGCGGACGCATCAAGTCGCTGTTGCAGTATGAGGGGTTCGGGTATACTCATGACACCAACGATATCGCCGAAGGCCCTCACTTCAGCGCCTACAAGACGCTTGGTTCCATGATGAACAAGCTCCAGGCCCAGTTCGTGCTGGCCAAGGAGATCAGGGCCATCGACAAGATGGATGTCGCTCACCGCATCGTCACCAAGCACTTCATGCCCGACCTGATCGGCAACCTGGGCGCTTTCTCTGGGCAGAAGGTCCGCTGCACCAAGTGCGGCAAGATCTACCGTCGCGTGCCATTGACCGGGCATTGCTATTGCGGCAACAACCTGACCATGACGGTCGCCGAGGGCAGCGTCAAGAAGTATCTCAAGATCACCAAGCTGATCGGCAGGGAGTACGGTCTGCCGACCTATACCAGGCAGCGCATCGGTCTGATGGAGGCCTCGATCCAGTCGATGTTCGGCGGGAAGATCGATGACGAGGACATCTCCATTGACGATTTCATCCTGGAGAAGGAGAACGCCAAACTGAAGGGCAAGAAGAAATCGAACATGGTCTGCTCACTGGACATCTATGACGGGGCAGGCTGCGAGGAAGAGCCCGCGTCCGAAGAGAGCATCGACGATTTCAGTGCCGAGGAATCGGATGAACCGGAAGAAAGCCCCAGGCTGGATGACGATTAGACAATAATAAAAAAATGAAGAGATTGGGGTTTGAGGGGTTTATGCCGCTTCCAAGGTGGAAACCAGCTCTCGGAAATCCTCGAACTTCTGTTCCAGGATGCTGAATGCCGTTACCAGCGCGTGCTTCGCGGTGACCGAATCGTCCGTCTCGAACTCGAAAAGGAACTTGGTCTTGTCGCCTTCGATCTTGACCGCCTTGGTCTTGCACACATCGACGCAGGCCATGCACATGGTGCAACCGGTCTCGTTCTCGATGACGACCTTACCTTCCTTCTTGGTGAAGACCTTCTTCGGGCAAACATCGATGCAGGTTCCGCCCTGGTCGCATTTGGAGAGGTCGATCTTCACGCTTGGCAGGTACTTGTAGCCGACACCCGACGTGGCCTGCCACTTGGCATGCTTCTTCCCGGTGCCCAGCTCGGCCGAGGCGTAGACCAGTATGGCCTGTCCCGCACCCAACCGGACGATCGGGATGAGCTGGTCCTTGACCCGGTACTCCTCCGAACCGAGCGGCTCGAGATCGCCAGAGTACACATCGCACGGACCCTTCTTGTTGAGGGAGTACATGATGGTGCAGCTCGGGCATCCTTCACCGGCGCAGGTGCATTTGTCCTTGGCGACGAACAGGCTCGGATCGGACGGGATCGGGACCAGACCCAGCCGGTGCGACACGATCTCGTCGAACAGGGGGCTGACGCTCTCGAACTCGTTCCCTTCCTCGTCTCTGATCGGCCCCAAGTGGAACTCGACCGTCTCGATGGCCATCTTCGGGATCTCGGAGATGAGGACCCGGCGAAGCGCGTTGGCCTCCTCGGGAGTTGCGTCCGACAACAGGAACTTGGCCTGGTTGTCGGTCATCTCGATTATCTTAACGTCCATATTAGGCAACCTCTACACCCTTCTTCCCCTACGGCCACCCTTCTTCTTGGTTCCGTCGTGCGGGATCGGAGTGACGTCCTCGATACGGCCGATCTTCATGCCGGCGCGGGCCAGTGCCCTGATCGCGGCCTGAGCGCCCGGACCGGGCGAAGCGGACCTGTTTCCGCCTGGAGCGCGTACCTTGACGTGAATACCCTCGATGCCCTTCTCCTTGGCGATCTCAGCGACCCTCTCCGCCGCTCTCATGGCTGCGTACGGCGAGGATTCGTCCTTCGCTTGTTTCACGACCATACCGCCGGTGGCCTTGGTTATGGTCTCAGCACCTGTTATGTCCGTGAGCGTTATTATTATGTTGTTGTAGCTCGCGAAGACGTTGGCTATGCCCCATTTGCCCATTTACTGTACCCCCTTGTCTGCCGGAAGGTCGAGCGGGACAGCCGGCGCGTTGATGGACGCGGCGACGGTAGCGACTTCCCTCGGGACCTTCTTGACGAACTTCGGTTTGCCGAAGCCGCCTCCACCCCTGCCTCCGAACTTGCCGCCCCTGCGGTCATCGAACTGCGGCTCCCTCTTGGGCTTCTTGGCGCGCAGTTCCAGGGCTTCCTGCTGCGAGATGCGCAGCGGGTGGGTGTCGTTCGCGATCGGCGAGCGGGGGTTGATGATGATCTTGTCCTCTTCCCCGCGGGTCACGATGTAACCGGGTATGGTGACCTTCCGGTCATCGATGGCGACGTGGCCGTGGATGATGAACTGGCGGGCCTGGCCCGGGGTGATGGCGAATCCCTTGCGCATCACGATGGTCTGGAGGCGGCGCTCGAGCATGGACTTGGTCTGAAGACCGAGCACATCATCGAGGGTGGCGCCCTCCATCGGCAGCAGGCCGATCCTGGCGCAGCTGGCTAGCAGGTTCTTGGCTTCGATCTTTGCCTGCTCCTCGCCGGTCCTGGTCCTGGCCTGGAGGTCCCTGGACTGCTTCCTCAGGTCCCTGACCTGGGTCTTGGCCTTCCAAAGCTCCCTCTTGTTCTTCAGGCCATATTCCTTGACGACGATGGCCTCTTCCTTGATGCGCTCGCCCTGCCACGGGTGGGAAGGCGTGTTATAGGTCCTGCGTGGAAATTTAGGGTCTCCCATGGTAACACCTTACTTCTTTGCTTCCTTCGACGCGGCTGCCGAGGCGGCAGATGGAGCCGACTTCTTCTCTTCCTTCTCGCCCTTCTCCGCGCCGCCTCCGCCCTGTTGCAGCCTCTGCCTCATGACACCCAGGGTAAGTCCGGTCCTTCCGTTGGACCTGGTGCGCTGGCCACGGACCTTCTGGCCCGTTTCGTGCCTGACACCGCGGTAGGTCTTGATCATCTTCATCCGGTTGATGTCGTCATTCAACATCATGTCCTGGTCGATGCCGACCACGTGCATGTCGTCACCAGTCTCCAGGTCGTTCTGCCGGTTGATGGCCCATGAAGGGGCGAAATCGGCGTAGGTGGAAATGAGCTGCTCCATGGCCTCGATCTTCTCGTCGCTGACGTTTCCGATCTTCTCATTCCTGGCGACACCCGCCTTCTTGACGATGATGTCAGCCACACGGTTGCCGATGCCCTTCACTCCCTGAATGGCGATGATGACCGTCTTCTCTCCGTCCAGATCAGTGTTGACGATACGGACGATGTATTTGAAGTTGGCATTCTCGTGCTTGATGATGGCCTTGGTCGGTTCCTTCTTCTCGACGACCTCTGCCTTACCAGCCTTCTCGTCTTTCTTATGGCCTTCCTTGCCCTTCTTCTCTTCTTTCAAGGGCTTCTCGGCCTTTTGTGACTCTTCGGTCTTTGGTTCCTTTTCCTTGTCAGCCAAGGGTATTCCTCCGATGTACTGCTATAGATCCAATGATCCTGAATCTCCCCTCTTTGGAGTATCTCCGCGACGCTCAAACGCGCCGGGTACAGTTCCCATCTCTGGATAGGGGTCCAGTCCGGGAACCGATCGCTCTCAGGAGCGACCGCTCCGAGCACATTAGGTGCTCTGGTAGGACTCAGTCAAGATATCAATGGTATATAAGGTTTTACCAGGGCAGAAATGCCCTGGAAGAAGAATGGAAAAAGTTACTGGCCGGTCACTTCCGGCACATGGTCCGCAGGATCTCCGGCGCCTTGTCGAACGCATTATGCAGCTTCTCCGGGTCCCCGCCGCCGCCCGTTGCATACTCCTTCTTGCCGCCCCCGCCGCCGCCGACCAGCTTCATTATCTCCTTCAGCGCGGTCCGGCAGTCCACTTCGACATCGGCGCTCTTTGAGACGAACACCTTGGCGCTCTTCTCCTTAACCCCGATCACGGCGATGACGTTGCTCATCTCGGAAAGCATCTTCGAAAGCTGCTCCGGGTCCTCCTCGCCTTCGGTGATATGCACCACGACACGGGTGTCGCCGATCAGGACGGCTGAAGCGGCCAGCTGCTTGGCCTTCATCTCGGTGTACACGGTGGCGAACTGGTCCATGCGCTTCTTCTGCTCCCTCAGTTCGTTGTTCAGCCGGTCCACGCTCTCGGCGATCTTGTCCGGTGTGGTGTTCAGCCTCTCCACCAGGTCCTCGACGATGTCCTTGTCCTTCTGGATCTCCCTGACCGCCGCCATGCCGGCGGTGTACTCGATCCTCACGATACCGTCCTGGATCCTGTGCGTCCTGCGTATACGAACCGGACCGACCATGCCGGTGTGGCTGCAGTGCAGCCCGCCGCACGCCTCCGCGTCCAATCCGACGACCTCGACGACGCGGATGATCTTGCCCGGGACCGCCCCTCCCTGGTACAGGCGGTAGCCGTGCAGTTTCTCGGCCACGTCCCGCTGCATGAAGCCGATGTTGATCTTCAGGTCCTCCAGCACGACCTTGTTCACGTCCCGTTCCAGTTGATCGCGCTGCTCGACGCTCAGGTTCTCGAAGTGGGTGATGTCCAGGCGCGCCTCTTCCACGGCCTTGTGGGCACCGGCCTGCCATACATGGTTCCCGAACAGGTTCCGGGCGCATCCGTTGATCAGATGCGCCGCGGTGTGATGGCGCATCAGCTGGAGGCGCCTCTCCTTGTCGATGTGGCCCTTGACCGTCTCGCCGACCTTCGGTGTCGGTCCGTCGATGAAGTGCATGATGGCGGTCTTGGCCTTGATGACCTTGGTGACCTTGTGGCCGTTCAATAGCCCCAGGTCCCACTCCTGCCCGCCGCCCTCGGGATAGAACGCGGTCTGGTCCAGCACGATGCCGCCGTTGTATACCACGACGACCTTGGCCTCGAACTCGGTCAGCTCGGCGTCCTCGTAGTAGAGCATCCGGGTGTTAGGCATGCTCTCGGGGAAGTCCTCCTTCTTGACCGCTTCCGCCTCAGGCTTCTCGTGCTTCTTGGCCACCTGCATATAGAAGTTGTCCGGCACATCGATCTTGTCGGGCGCGAACTCCTTGGCGATCTCCGGGTTAAGCCCGTGTGAGTCGTAGAGGTCGATGAGCTTGTCGATGGCGATCTTCTCTCCCGGCTTCAGGTCCTTGGTCATCCGGGAGACGAGCTGCTTGCCGCGTCCCAGGGTCTCATAGTAGCGCCCTTCCTCCACCTGCACCAGGTTCATGATGTCATCGCGGTTGGCGTACAGTTCGGGGAATATCGGGCCGAAGTAATCGATCTGCTTGCTGACCATATCAGCCAGCCTGACATCGATATCGAGCGAACGGATCGAACGGAGCGCCCGACGGACGAGCATCCTGGCGAAGTAGCCTTCCCGGACGTTCGATGGCACGACGCCGTCGTTCAGCAGCATCATCAACGCCCGCGAGTGGTCGCAGACGACGTATATGTCCTCCAGCGGCGTCACGATCTTCATCAGTTCTTCATAGCTGATCCCGATCCTGGCCGCGGTCATCTCGCGTATCCGCCGCACATCGGCGGCGGTCTTCATGTTGGTCGCGCCGGCGACCTTGCTGTATTCCGTAAGGACCGGCGAATCGGAAGTCACACCCACGATGTCTTTCAGGTCCTGGAGCACCGGACCGAACACGGCCTCGTACGCTGACGATCTTCCCTGGGAGACCCAACAGATGCGCTCCAGCCCGTAGCCGGTGTCGACCACGGTCATGTTCATGGGCTTGCGCCCTTCCGGCGTGTCCCGGTACATCATGAAGACGAGAGTGGCGACCTCGACACCGTCCAGGATGACCTCGACGCAGGGACCGGCGTTTCCGCCGCCCTCCCACCACTCCTCGATGTAGCGCATCTTCTTCGGGTCGGTGCCCAGGCTCTCGGTGAAGAACCGGTGGCACAGCTCGACCGTACGGTCCTTGAAGTAGATCTCCTTGCCCTCCTTGTTGAAGGCATGGTGGGCCAGCATCTCGAAGAACGTGAAGTGCCTGCCGGTCTTGCCGACGTTGTCGATATCGTTGAACCGGACGCAGGTCTGTGATATGGTGAGCGGGTTCGCCGGCGGATCGATGACCCCGTTCAGCACCCAGGGCTGGAAATCGTAGATGGAGGCCTGGGTGAAGAAGACATCATCCCTCCAGCGGGCCACGATCGGGTAGCGCTTGATGCGCCCATGACCGTTCTGTTCCATGAAGCTGAGGTAGGCCTCTCGCGTCTCGTGGAGCGTGAGGACCTTGTTCATCGGTGAGTTGCCTATGAATGTGTATTCCTCGCACGGGGGCTCGCCGCAGCTGGGCCAATCGCCGAGGCTCCAGAAATGACGCCCGCATTTGGGGCATTGCTTCCTGATGAATCCGTTGTCCAGGAAGTACTTGAGATCGAACTCTGAAGCGGTCATCGCCGGATTATGAGACGGTTCTTATAAGAACTTTATTCACTGTGGATTCGGCCGCTGAACGCACTTCGGTCAAGCATCCTGGCGCCCTTCGCCGTTCACCGAGCGCGATCGGAAAAGCTCATCGTTCCCCGAGTAGTCCACCTTGGCGTCGATCACCGCCAATTCCTTGGCCTTGAGGCAGTGCTTGAGCGTCTCCTTCAGTTCGTCAGCCCTTTCCACCCGGTAGCCCTTGGCCCCGAACGACTCGGCGTACTTGACGAAATCCGGATTGGTGAAATCGCACCCGTAGTCCCGGCCGTAGCCGCGTTTCATCTTCACTTTTATCAGACCCAGTCCGGAATCGTTGAATATGACAGTGACGAAGTTCGCCCCGACCCGCTTGGCCGTTTCCAGCTCCGCCGAGGTCATCATGAAGCTGGCATCGCCCACCACAGCAACCACGTCCCTCTCCGGACGGCATAACTTGGCGGCCAAGGCACCCGGTACCCCGACCCCCATGGTGATCAGGCCGTTCGGGAGCAGCAACGTGTTCTCCTTGCGCACCAGGTAGTTGCGGGCGAACCAGATCAGGTGAGCCCCGACGTCCGGGACAACGATATCCCCAAGACCCGTGACCTCCCTCACCGCCTTCACCGCGTTCTTTGGATTGATTCCAGCTCCGTCCGTATGGATGGAGTTGACCTCCTCCCATAGCCGGTCCCGGATTTCCGTGACCCAGTTGTTCTTGGGGACCCCGATACGGAAGAGAGACTTGAGCATGTACTTCAGTCCCCCCAGGACCTGGATGTTGACGTAAAGGTTGTGCGCGTATCCGACCGGAGCCTCACCGACGTACACTATGGTCTTCGGCTTCCCGATGTTCCAGAATTGCGGCTGGAATTCCGGCGGATCGTATCCTACCAGCATCACCAAGTCCGCCTGCTCGAACGCGGGCAGGACGGTATCTAGATTACGCATGCCCACTGTATTCAAGGAAAGGGAGTCTTCGGACGACATGATCCCGGAACCCATCCAAGTATGCGCCACCGGGATGTTCCAGGACCGGGCGAAGGATTTGAGCTCCTTGCTCGCCTCGGCCCGTATGACCCCGTGTCCTGCCAGGATCAATGGCCTTTCCGCGTGGCTAAGCACCTCCGCGATCCTCGATAGCCCGGAGGATTCGTGCCTGGCGCGTATGATGGGGCACACGGGGATCGGCGACTCCACACAATCTTGTCTCATGATGTCCTCGGGCAGTTCCAGCATGACCGGGCCCGGCCTTTCCCGCCGCGCGGTGTCGAACGCCTTTCGGACCAGCATGGGGACGGTGGATGGCGATTTTACGCTGAACGACTCCTTGGTGATCGGCTTGTACAGATTCACCAGGTCGATGACCTGTTTCTGCGGCGGGTCCATGCGGTTCTGGCCCGCCTGACCGCATAGGGCGATCAGGGGAATGTTGCTGAGGAACGCGTCCGCCACTCCGTTCACCATGTTCGTCGCCCCTGGCCCGAGGGTGGACAGGCAGACGCCGGGCTGGTTAGTCAATCGGGCCTGCATTCCAGCCATATACGCCGCCGAGTTCTCGTGCTTGGTCAGGATGAATTCCATGGAAGAATCTGCCAGCGCGTCCATGGTGTCCATGTTCTCCTCCCCGGGGATCCCGAAGATACGCTGCACCCCTTCGTTCTCGAGACATTTGACCAAAACCTGGGAGGATTTCATGCTCATCACTCGAACGTGTTCGCCCGGTCCTGGAAGAGAGCGTCCACGGCCTCTTTGACCGCAGTTCTCACCGGACCTTCGGCAGTATACGATTGGATCCCTTCTTCCTTCAGATATTCCTTTGCGGGCGTTCCGAAGCTCATCGCCACAACAATATCGCAACCTCGGAGCGCCTCGGCCAGCATTTCCAGTTTACCCTTGTGCGCGTCTCCGGACAAGGCGACGTTCGGCATCGGTTCGATGGCGATCGGCTCCATTTCAGTGATCTTCGCGCCTTCCACCTGAAAGACCAGGAACTTCTTGGCCTGCCCGAAATGCAGGTCAACGGCATCGCCGTTCAGTGTCGCCACGGCAACTTTATGCACCGTACCGCCCTCCATCTGGACCTGGACCGGCCCTGTGACCGGCAGATCCCGGGCCTGACAGGAATAATGGGCGAACTCGGCGGACCGGTCCTCACCCAGAAGGCCGATGGCGTCCGCCCTGCAGAAGCGGCAATGCCTCATCTGCTTGATGTCTGGTTCGCAGAGGTCCTGCAATTTCTTCCTCTGCTCAGTAGTGGGCGCTTTCAGCTCCGCGAACTTAGTGCCTGGCACCGGGATCATCGGGATGATGTTAACCACATATGCGCCCAGTGACTTCACTTTCCTCGCCAGTTCCGGGATGTGGTCGTCGTTGATGCCCGGGACCATGACCGTGTTCACCTTGACCAGCATGCCGGCGGCAACCGCCTTCTGGATGCCTTCGACCTGTTTCTCGATCAGTTTCGCGGCCGCTTCCTCGCCATGCAAGGTCTTGCCTTCCCAGATGACGTAATCATACATCCTGGCCCCGACCTTCGGATCGATGGCGTTGACCGTGACGGTGATGAACTTGATCCCCAATTTCTTCAGCCGATCGACCGAAGCCGGCAGCATGAGACCATTGGTGCTCAGGCATAGGGTCAGTTCCGGGAACTCCTTGCCAACGAGCTCTAGGGTTTTGAACGTTTCTTCGTTGGCCAGCGGATCCCCGGGACCGGCGATGCCGATTACGCTCAGATATGGGATCTTTTCTTTGACATATCTGATCTTTTCCACCGATTGCTCCGCTGTGAGCACTTCGCTCGTTACGCCCGGTCTCGATTCATTCGTGCAATCGTACTTCCGGTTGCAGTAGTTGCATTGGATATTGCATCTAGGCGCTACCGGGAGATGCATCCGGGCAAACTTGGTATGAGCCTTCTCGGAGTAACACGGATGAGTATCCAGCATGGCCTTCAGGTCGTCAGAGATCTCGGTTTCCATATGCTCCCGACGTAATTGGATGGCGGGCTATTGAATACTATCGTCATTCTCTACGATGTATCTGGAACACCTTTTCGGAAGCATCGTGGAGGTTTCGGTGAGATTAATCTACTCGATACCTCCTTGATTAAAAAGATGCTCGATGAAAAGGTGATGGAGAAGCTCTTACACAACATGAACGAGCACATTCCACCCAAAAGGAAATCGCTTGCGGCGATGCTCGATGAGGATGACCCATGTTACGAAGGCAAGGATGGCCGACGTTACAAGGTGTCGAAGGACGAGCTCAAGAAACTTGCCGCAAAGGCAGACCCTTGGGATCTCGACCGGATCAAGATCCCGATATTGCTCATGACCGACACTGGTTATGGAGAAGGATATTGGAAGGTCATCGGCAAGGCCGAGACCCGTCTTATCTCTCGGTTGATCGAGCGTGAACCGGAGAAGGAGGATGTGATTTACATATTCTATCCTCAGCTCAACTATCTCAGAAGGCTTCTGCCCACAGCGACGAATGTGATGTACATGCCTTGATTCAAGTCTAGCGCTAACGCTGGACCATGAATTCTCTAGAAATATCCATGACTTTTATGCTTGGAAGAGCTCATACGCTCGACTATTCCACCTAATTATACCTTGAAATTCATAATCACACACATCTCAATAGAGTCCAGATCCTCAAAAAGTGGGACCTTAGATTCAGCGCTATCGCTGATACGTCAGATCTAGAAAATGAAGCATGAAGATTCATGCTCGGAAGATGCTCATACGCTTCGCACAGCCCCACCTGTTGGCTGTACGAAAATGATCACTGTCTTAAAAGAAAATCCAGATCCTTCAAGTTCTTGCAGAATTCGATAGTTAGTTTACACTGACTATCAAATATTGTTTAAAAATTGAAAGAAATTGATTTTCGGAAGAGTAAACACACGCAACCTGTGTAACGGCTAAGCCAAAGCCTACCATTGCTGGTAAGCGGACAGTGATAGCGGCTAATGGACATTAGTTATCGCGGACTGAATATCTCGGCGAACCTCGATACTTACATCCCGATTCTATCAAACTCATCATTTATGAGCGTCCTAAGATGCTTCTTTTCCAAGGTTACTTCGAGCTTAGATGCGTTCAGCTCTTATCAACTAGTGCGTGGCTGCTCAGCAATGCCTTGTCAGACAACTGATGAACTAGAGGCACCGGATCCCCGTTCCTCTCGTACTAAAGGATCCTTCTCGTCAAGCATCAATACACTTCCACCAAAAAGCAACAAACCTGTCTCACGACGGTCTAAACCCAGCTCACGATCCCTTTTAATGGGCGAACAACCCCACCCTTGGCAGCTGCTGCACCACCAGGATAGGGAGAGCCGACAGCGAAGTAGCAAGCCGCCAGGTCGATATGAACTCTTGCTGGCGACGACTCAGTTATCCCCAGGGTAACTTTTCTGTCATCAATCACCCCCATTAGGAAGGTTGATTGGTTCGCTAGGCCCTACTTTCGTATCGCCGATTCTTGTTGTCCGAACCGGCGTCAAGCTAGCTTTTACCCTTACATTCACCGGCAGATTTCTGACCTGCCTGAGCTAACCTTTGGGCGCGCTTGTTACCTTTGTGAGCGCGTGGCGCCCCACCCAAACTGCCCACCTATAGGTGTCCTTCTTACGAAGTAAGTGATACAAATCCAAAAGAGCGGTGTTTCATCGTTGGCTCGGAGACCAGCTAGCGCTGGTTCCTGGGTAACGCCTCCCGCCTACCCTACACAATCAGGTTCATACCACAACAACAGGCTGCAGTAAAGCTCCATGGGGTCTTCGCTTTCAGGTGGAAGATACTGGATTGTGCGCCAGTACTATTAGTTTCACCGGCTTCCAGGCGGGGACAGTAGAGCTCTCGTTGGGCCTTCATGCAAGTCGCCAATTAAGCGACAAGGTATTACGCTACCTTAAGAGGGTCATAGTTACCCCCGCCGTTTAACGGTCCTTCGTTCGGTTGAACCCGAGTTTGAGATACCGTCACTGGGCAGGCTTCAACCACAATACTAATCCTTTCGGACTTGCTGTGATCTGTGTTTTTATTAAACAGTCGGAGCTCCCTGGTCACTGAGACCAGCAACTTTCGTTGCTGGCACCGCTTATCCCGAAGTTACGCGGCTAATTTGCCGAATTCCCTCGCCTGAATTCTCGCCGACACGCCTTAGACTTCTCATCTAGGGGCACCTGTGTCAGATCTTGGTACGATCGATTAACTGACTCTAGTACCGTTTTCATGGGCACCAGGAATTGTCCGAAGAGGACTTTCGTCCTCCTACTCATGCTTTCGCAAGGTTCTCACCATTACGGTTCTTCCCAAGCTTACACACTTGAACAGCCAGACAAGACTGCTCGAATTATCCCGATGCGTCAGGTACTAGACAGAGGTTAATCGGCACAGGAATATTGACCTGTTTCCCTTTCACTATTTTCGATTAAGTAATAGTTTAGGATCGGCTAACCCTCGGCTGACGAACATTGCCGAGGAACCCTGGCCCCTACGGCGGAACGGATTCTCACCGTTCTTTGCTGCTACTCCTACCATGATCCTTATACAAACACGGTCCACCAGACCTCACGGCCTAGCTTCTACCCATGCATGTCACCTCGTTACCAGATCACCTTTCGGTGCTCAATAATATCGGTATCCGATTTAGCCCCGTCCATTTTCAGGGCCCATAATCTCGACTGGTGAGCTGTTACGCTTTCTTTAAAGGATGGCTGCTTCTAAGCTCACCTCCCAGTTGTCTTTGACTACAGACGCCTTTTGTTATTACACTTAACCGGAATTTAGGGACCTTAATTATTGGCTGGGTTGCATTCCCTGATGGACCCCAAGATTACCCCAGAGGCCCTCACTCCCGACTTCTACGGTGGTTACAAGTTCGGAGTTCAACAGGCGACCGAAAACTTTCGTTTCCTAAGCCCCCAATTGGTGCTCTACCACATAACCTACCTCCATCGAGGTCTAACTGCGATTAGTTTCACGAGGAACCAGCTATTTCCAGCTTTGATTGACCTTTCATCCCTATGCCCAGGTCATCCCAAAGATTTGCACATCATTACGGGTTCGATCCTCCACCTTCCTTTCGAAAGGCTTCAATCTACCCAGGCATAGATCAACTGGCTTCGGGTATCCCTCCAATGACTCCAGGCGAGCGCACCTCGCCCCTCACCCTTGCGGGTTGCGGGCTAGTTGGTTTCCCTCCGGCTCCGATCTTCTAGATCTTAGCCTCGCCATTGAACAGAACTCCATGGCCCGTTATTCGAAACGGACGAGTGGACACTGGTACGGCTTTCGCCATCATCCCTTCCATGCCACACTCAACTTATAGCCGATTGGTTTCAGGCTCTTTTTACCTCCCGTCAAGGGTACTTTTCAGCTTTCACTCACGCTACTACTGCGCTATCGGTCTCGAGACGTATTTAGAGTTGGAAACTAATGTTTCCCAGCTTCACGCGCGATATCCAACGCACGTTACTCAGGAACATTGGCAATCTTCTTTTCGACTTGTCCGTACGGGACTATCACCCTCTTTGGTACTGCGTTCCAGCAGATTTCTGGTTGATCGATTAAGAAGTAACCAAGTCCACAACACCACATCTCCCTTGCATTTCTGCGAGGGATTCAGTTTGCTCTGTGCCGCTTTCGATCGCCTTTACTAACGGCATCCCTATTGGTTTCTTTTCCTGCGGGTACTAGGATGTTTCGATCCCCCGCGTTCCCGATCCTGTAAAGGACCATTCCGAAGAATATGAAGTCACATTAGGTAATCGTCGGATCATAGGCTTCTTGCACCTACCCGACGCTTATCGCAGCTTGACACGACCTTCTTCGGCGCTCGAGCCGAGCCATTCCCCAATCGGCGTAGCAATACGCCGCTATCTAATTTACTGTCGGCTTAACACACGTCCAGGTTGCGTATGATTGGTAATCACCGAATAGTCGGGAACTCTTCCAAATCCCGACCTTCTCTACCACTTCCCCGGTGAAAATCTATTTCCCGGGTGCATTGAGCATAATTCATCGAGCCAGACTATTTTATCCGGCTGCGGTGGAATCCCCAATATTTGAGGGGATATTTAAACGTTGCCATCTTCATCGACCTTTTTGTTGGCAGCGTCATTTCTTGCCTGTTTGGGCAAGGTAACCCCCTCACCGCACATTTGATATTTAAGGCTTTCTCAGAGGGGTGTTTTACACGGTCTCTGCCTTACTCATGGTTTCTACATGAGCTCGGTAGACTAAGACGTGCCTACATTAATAGGTTACTATGGAGTGGCTTTCCAATGGAATGGGGACCACATATATACCCAGCCCATTCCATCGAAGCTTCGGCCCTATCTGGATGATCTGATCGCTGTCGAGATCAACTTGGGTATTACGGATATCCTAGTGGCCACGTCCACACCCGCCTCGCTCAGTCTCTTGACCTTGTCCTCGGCCAATCCAGTACCGCGAGAGATGATCGCCCCGGCGTGCCCCATCCGCTTTCCGGCGGGAGCGGTCATTCCGGCGACGAAGGACACGACCGGCAAGGACATCTTATCCTGAATATACTCGGCGGCCATCTCCTCCGCCGCACCGCCGATCTCCCCGATCAGGACGATTCCCTTCACATTCTCCACGATCTCGCACATCTTCAGTGCCTCGACCATGCTGGTTCCGGTGACGGCATCACCACCTATCCCTATGCACAGCGCTTGTCCGATCCCCGAATCTGTGAGGGACTGAACCACCTCGTAGGTCAATGTCCCGCTTCGGGAGACGACGCCTATCGGCCCTGGCATGAATATGGAATTAGGCATTATGCCAAGCTTGACGACGCCCGGCACCGCGATTCCTGGTGAGTTCGGTCCAATCAGCGTTGCACCCATCGAGCGGGCGTACTGGGCGATGCGCACTGTATCGATCGGCGGGAGATGTTCGGTGACCATGACCAGCGTTTGGATGCCGGCCTCCAACGCCTCAAAGGCTGCTTCCTTGGCATGGGGTGCCGGGACGAATATGACCGACGTCTCAGCACCGAACCTCCGGACACATTCATGTACCGTTTCATAGACGGGGGTTCCATCACCAAGCTGACCCGCTTTTCCCGGGGAGACGCCGGCCACGATGTTGGTTCCGAACTGCTTCATGGCGACTGTGTGTATCCTGCCTTGATGCCCAGTGATGCCCTGGATGATCACTGGAGCGCCCTTGCGCAATAACTGCTCGTTCATTTTGCCACCCCCTCCTTCAGCCTGAGGATGGCTGATTCGAGGTCCCTCTCGAACGGGATAGAGGCAGAGGCAAGCATATCCTTGGCCTTCTCCTCGTTTACACCTCTCAACCTCACGACCACCGGGATGACCGTACCAGATGAACCGACCGCCTTGATGACGCCCTCGGCGACGGTGTCACATCGAGTGATGCCGCCGAAGATGCTGACCAACAAGGCCTTGGGGCGCGGACCGAATGTATTACCGATGGCAAGCTCGAGCGCGGTGGCCACCTGTCCCGGGTCGTCGGTCCCGCCCAGGTCAACGAACAGCCCGCCATGCATCCCGTTCAGCTCCAAGAGGTCTAGCGTCGCCATGGTCAGACCGGCGCCGTTGGCAACGACCGCCACCTCCCCATCGAGCTGGACCAGGTTGATGCCGGACAACTTCGCCACTTTTTCCAGCCTGGTCAGATCACGGCCGACCAGCCTTTCGAACTCATGATGCCGGAACACCGCGTCGTCGTTCAGTATGACCTTGGCATCCGCCGCGACCATGTCGCCGTCCTCTGTGATCAGCAGCGGATTCACCTCCACCAGGTCGCAGTCCTTCTCCATGTACAGGTTCCAAAGCGATCTGATTACATTGCCCAGCTGTCCTTCCTGCGATTCAGGGACCCCGAGGAATTGAGACACTCCGCGGACCACATATTCCTGTATGCCGATGAACGGCGACAGTGCCCAAGTGACGATCTGAGCCGGCGGGACGTTCTCGATGTCGACACCCCCCTGCAGGCTCACGATCAGCGAGGGAACGCCACGCCTAGGGTCGATGGTGATACCGAGGTATATCTCCTCCTGGATCCTCATGACCATTTCTTCTAGCAGGACCATGTTCACCGGGAGCCCTTTCACTTGGATATTGAATATCTTGTCGGCCTCCGAAACCGCCTCGTCCACGGTCATGGCGGTGACCACTCCCCCAGCCTTCCCTCTGCCTCCGGTAAGGACCTGGGCCTTGACCATGATCGGCATCTCCAAGTGGTCCAGGCAGGACAGGATCTGGTCAGGAGAATTGCACGCCCGTCCATGCGGGATCTTGATCCCATACTGACGGAACAGTTCCTTGCCCTCGGTCTCGTATAGTCTCATGCTATCAAATATGAAAGCGACTGGAAGAGTATAACGACTTTTCCTGCCAGGAGTATTAACAGGTTATAGAAACTCCCTCAAAAGTATTTATATAGAGATTAACTTTCGAAAATTAATGCCGATCCTGAGCATTGCTGGAATGGGTCCAGATTCGAACATCTTCCTGGTCTCAGGGGATGACCCATTCGTGGTCGACACGGGCACCGGGTCGAATCACGTCAAGATCATGGCGAAGATACGCTCCCTATTAAAAGGGAGGCAACCAGATCGCATCGTACTAACTCACCGGCATTACGATCACGTCGGCGGCGCCCCAATGCTCTCCAGGGAACTGGAGGCAGAGGTCTTCATCCATGAGCTGGACGCAACCGTTGTGGAAAACGCAGACCTGCGCGGAACCGCCGCGCACTTTTATACGAGCAAGATGGAACCGGTAAGGACCACCCACCTAAAAGGGGGCGAGGTGTTCGAGACCGGCGACCACAGTTTTGAGGTTGTCCATACGCCGGGGCATACGGCTGGGGGAATAAGTCTCTTTGACCGGAACAGCGGGGACTTGATCAGCGGCGACACCGTGTTCGTCCGTGGGGTCGGCCGGTGGGATCTGGAAAGCGGAAACCATAAGTCGCTCGTAGCATCTGTCAAAAACCTTATTAGCCTGAATCCCAAGGCATTATATCCGGGACATGGCGAAAGTGCAAGCACAGGCGCGGCATTGGTCGTCAAGGACGCACTGACATACCTAGGGGAGTTTTAAATGGAAATCATAAAGGGCATTGACAAGGACGGAAAGGTATGCGAGATACAGGACGATAGGTTCGAGATGGTGGTCTCGGAGCTGCGTTCCGGTCACTTGATCGTGTACCCTACTGAGACCATATACGGTCTCGGCGCCGATCCGTTCGATGAACTGGCGGTCAAGCGTGTCTTCAAGGCCAAGAAGCGTCCCTATGATATGCCTCTGTCCATCGCTGTCAGCAACGCCCGGATGCTGGAGGAGCTGGCGTTCGTCGATGACCGGGCCCGCAGACTTATCGATACGTTCCTGCCCGGACCGCTGACGCTGCTGCTGCAGAAGAAGCCGGTCGTCCCTGACATGGTGTCGGCCGGTTCACCGGAGGTGGGAATAAGAATCCCGGACCATCCGTTCGCGCTCAGATTGATCAATGAGTTCGGACCGATCATCTCGACCAGTGCGAACCTGCATTCCCGGCCGAACCCCATCACCTGCCAGAGTGCCATCGATGATCTGGGCGAATCGGTCTCGATATATGTCGATTGCGGACCCAGCCCGATCGGCAAGCCCTCCACCATAGTTCAGCTTCTCGAAGGCGACGTTGAGGTCATCCGTCCCGGGGCGATCCCTATCGAGAAGGTCGAGGCCGTATTACATGGATGAGCATGCGTTGGACTGCGTCAGGAAGGCCGGCAGGATAGCCGGTGAAGCGCGCGAACTGGGCGTCAGCCTGGTGGCGCCGAACGTGCCCTTGGTCAAGGTGGCTGAGGAAGTGGAAGCCTACATTTATGAGAAGGGAGCAAGGCTGGCATTCCCGACCAACCTCAGCATCAACGACGTGGCAGCGCATTTCTCCCCGAATCTACACGACGACATGCGTTTCTCCAACGGCGATGTGGTAAAGGTCGACGTCGGCGCCCATGTGGACGGATACATCGGTGACACCGCGGCCACGGTAGAAGTGGGCACGAAGAACTGGACCGACCTGATCATGGCCTCATCGCGCGCACTCACTTTCGCTACCGAGATGATCGCGGATGGAACTCCCGTCAATGCCATCGGCGGAGCGGTCGAGCGCAGCATCAAGGAATCGGGGTTCCGACCAGTGGTCAATCTGAACGGCCATGAGATGAAACAGTTCAACCTTCACGCCGGGCTTTCCATTCCAAATTTTGATGACGGTACGACCACCAAAGTCCGTGATGGCATGATCATCGCGGTCGAGCCGTTCGCCACGAATGGCGCTGGACAGGTGGACAATGCCAAGTCAGGAAACATCTACCGGGTCATTCGCGACCGACAGCTCAAGGACGCAGACACCATGCGCCTGTTCGAGCGCATCAAGACCGAGTTCAGCACCCTGCCGTTCTGCGAGCGATGGTGCCAGAAGCTGGACAAGGACGCTCCGCACCTGCTGAAGAACATGTTCCGGCATGGAGTGATCATGAGCTACCCTATGCTCCGTGAGGTCAAGCACGGACTGGTGTCGCAAACGGAGCATACGCTCGTGATCGTAAATAACCGGTGCGAGATCACAACCAAGGTGTGAGTCCAGCCAGATATTTTGGGCAGGTTTCTCTGCTCTTAAGCTTTAATTAGCCCAGCGGCATTACGCAGGAACACTGATGCGAAGTGTAGCCAAGCGCTGTGGACGATCTTGGGGAGTCGGTCTCCATCCACGAGGACTGCGGACCCAGCCCGATCGGTAAGCCATCCACCTCCGTTCAGTTCCTGGAAGGCGACGTTGAGGTAATACGCCCCAGCGCCATCCCCATCGAGAAGATCGAGGTCGTAATACATGGATGAGTATGCGTTGGACTGCGTCAGAAAAGCTGGACGCATCGCCGGAGAAGCGCGCGAACTGGGTGTCAGCCTGGTTGCGCCGAACGTGCCCTTGGTCAAGGTGGCCGAGGAAGTGGAAGCTTACATTTATGAGAAGGGTGCCAGGCTGGCATTCCCGGTAAATATCTGTATCAACGATGTGGCGGCACACTTTTCACCGAACCTGTACGACGATACACGTTTCGCCATGGGGGACGTCGTCAAGGTGGATGTTGGTGCTCATGTTGATGGTTATATCGGCGACACCGCAGCGACCGTTGAGGTCGGAACGAAGAACTGGACCGATCTGATCGGGGCGTCGTCAAGAGCACTTACGTTCGCCATCGAGATGATCAATGACGGCACGCCGGTGAATGCCATCGGCGGAGCGGTCGAGCGGAGCATCAAGGAATCTGGCTTCCGGCCGATCGAGAACCTGAGCGGACATGAGGTCAAACGGTATAACCTTCACGCGGGCCTTTCCATACCGAACTACGACGATGGCGTCACCACCAAGATCAGGGAGGGAATGACCATCGCGGTCGAGCCGTTCGCGACGAACGGCGCAGGGCAGGTGGACGATGCCAAGGGCGGCAACATCTATCGCGTCATTCGCGACCGGCAGCTCAAGGACGCGGACACCATGCGCCTGTTCGAGCAGATAAAGGCCGAGTTCGGTTCGCTGGCGTTCTGTGAGCGAGGATGCCAGAAGATGAACAAGGACGCGCCGCACCTGCTGAAGAACATGTTCCGCCACGGCGTGATCATGAGCTACCCGATAATGCGCGAGGCGAAGCATGGCTTCGTTTCGCAGACGGAGCACACGCTCGCGATCGTCAATAACCGGTGCGAGGTAACCACCAAGGTGTGAGTCCAGCCAGATATTTTTGGCTGGTTTCTATGCTCATAAGCTTTAATTAGCCCAGCGGTATTACGCAGAAACACTGATGCGAGGGTAGCCAAGCCAGGTCAAAGGCGACAGACTCAAGATCTGTTCCTGCAGAGGTTCGCCGGTTCAAATCCGGCCCTTCGCACCATCCATATCCAAGCCAGTGTTCTTGTTTTCAATCGGCGGAGAAATCCCTTTTTGGAGTTGCGGCTCAAGGGAGAGTTGCGAGCCCCTAACCTTCCGAGCCTCATGGATCGCGGCCTCGTTCGATCTTCGGAAGTACAGCTGAGAAAGCAGTATCTGGACGAGCTCCGCTCATGATCTAAAGTGACTTAAATGTCCCGAGGTGAGCATGCTTGGAGATAGATCAGACATGCCCTCTTCGATGCGATGGTATCCTTCCTAATCATCATTGTTCCGTTTTCCGTTTCCTCCTCAATAGGATAAATGCCGCAATTATGACAGCTAGCGAAACTGCCAAGAATGATGGAAGATTGGACATGATGTCATTTCCAGACGACGCAATTGCACCATTGTAGGAGCTTGACGCGCTGGGCGATGTACTTTCAGTCAACGACCGAGCCCCCATACCTGCCAAGCTGTGTGCAGCCACCGCAAATGAATAGTTCTCCCCGTTAGCCAACCCAGTGATGGTGGTCGAGGTGGCTGATGTATGGATCACATCGATGCCGTTCTGGTAGACGATGTAGTAGTCTATGCCAGTGCTGCCTGATGGAGCCGTCCAGGACAATGTGACATTTCCAACACCTGCTTTGGCTATCAGATCGGTCGGAATACCTGGCACCATACCACCTGAGGTAGGTGTTGCGGTAACCACGGATGTTTGATTCCCGGTTCCGACCGAATTATGTGCGGCCGCGGTGAAATCATACGATTGCCCGTTCGTTAGGCCGGATATTGTCTCCGAGGCGGCCAGGGGGTGGGATATGTCGATCCCGTCTTGGTAGACGATGTAGTGATCGATGACAGCTCCGCCATTTGTGGGTGGGGCAGCCCATGACAACGTTATCTGGCCGTTTCCCGGCGTTGCGGTCAGTCCTATCGGGACACCCGGCACGTTCGTCACCGCAGATGGTGTGGCAGTTATGCCCGATGATCGTGCGCTCGCCCCAGCGGAGTTATGTGCTACGATGGCGAAGCTGTACTGTTCATCGTTTATCAATCCGGTGATCGTCGCTGATGTCATTGGATAGTGGTCGGGTAAGACGATCCCGTTCACGTAGACCAGATAGTAATCCACGCTCACCCCTCCATCGCTACCGGGTGCCGACCATGAAAGCGACACCTGGGAATCACCCGGTGATGCAAACACCCCGATCGGACTGCCAGGAACAGATGGCGTGGGATTCGGAGTTGCTGAAACGCCAGTTGTTTGTGTCCCGATCCCTACGGAGTTATGTGCCGCAACTGTAAAGCCATATGTCTGTCCATTCGTCAGTCCAGTGACCGTGACAGAAGTTCCGGTTGGGTGTTGCACATCAGTTCCGTTCTGATAAACGATGTAGTAGTCGACGGTCGCTCCTCCATCTTTGCTTGGAGCCGTCCATGAAAGGAATACTTGGGTGTTGCCCGGGGTGGTCGTAAGTCCGGTCGGCGGATCTGGAACGTTCAAGACGGTGGTCAAGGCTACCGGGATCGCTGAAATGCTGGATGACTGCGATCCCGTTCCGGCAGCGTTGTGTGCGGCGACATTGTAACTGTATGATACTCCGTTCACAAGTCCGATAACGATCATGCTCGCTGATGACGGATGCGCAATGTCTGTTCCATTCTGATAAACGATGTAATAATCAGTGCCCCTTCCACCATGGAAAACCGGTGCGGTCCAGTTTAAAGTTACCTGTCCGTTGCCAAGAGCACCTTTCAGTCCCGTCGGGGCATCTGGCACTGTATATGGAATCGATGAGGCGGCATTTGACAGCTCACCGATGCCGGCGATATTGTGAGCCGCGATAGTGAAGTCATATTCATGACCATTGCTCAGGCCCGCGATAACTGCAGTCAAACCAACCTGATGATCTGCCAGGGCTACGCCGTCCTGGTAGATGACGTAGTAATCGATCGCGCTACCTCCGCTACTCGCAGGTACGGTCCAGATGAGAGTAACATATTTATCGCCAGGCGTGGCCGAGCTCAGGGTCGGGGCCGAGGGTACGGTAACTGGAGCCTCTGGAGTCGCCGAGACCTCATTCGATTTTGGTCCTTCGCCAGCCAAGTTGAAAGCGCTGACCCTGTAGTAGTAGGTGAAACCGTTGGTGAGACCAGTATTGGTATACGTAAGGGCGCTGTCCAACGTGATGAGCAGAGTCTCCCCACCGGGGGACGTTCCGCGATATATCTTATAGCCGGTGATCGCAGAACTGCCAGTACTGCTTGGTGCGGTCCAATTGAGGATGACCTGAGCGGAACCCGGGGTGGCCACCGGTTCCATGGGAGCCCCGGGTTCCGTTGGAATGACCGTACCCATCATCAATCCGTTCCAGATCCCTCCCGGTCCAGGGAAATCCGATGCGGCATATGCATGCCCCCTTATTCCATTTGGAGTGCTATCTATCCAATTTGAATCAACAAGGGAAGGTGCAACGGATCCCAAAAAGAACACCGAGGTCAGGGAACTACATTCCCCGAACTCATAGTCTCCGATGTAGGTGACATTGACGGGGATGGTCACGGAGGCGAGGGAAGTGCACTTTTGGAACGCCCTCTCCCCGAAATGCGTGACGCTGTCGGGGATCGTCACTGAGGTCAGCGAAGTGCAGGAGGCGAACGTTCCCTCCCCGATGAACGTTACACCGCTTCCTATGGTCACGGAGGTAAGGGAAGAACAGTATTCGAAGGCGAATTCCCCGAGATACGTGACACTATTTGGGATGACCACTGAGGTCAGGGAAGAGCAGTATTCGAAGGCACCGCCGCCGATGGTCGTAACGCTGTCGGGGATCGTCACGGAGGCGAGGGAAGTGCAGGATTGGAATGCATAATAATCGATGGTCGTGACGCCGCTTCCGATTGTCACAGAGGTAAGGGAAGTGCAAGATTCGAACGCCCTTTCCCCGATAGACGTGACGCTATTGGGGATGACTATTGAGGTCAGCGAAGTGCAGGAGGCGAACGCCGCGA
The DNA here is from genome assembly GCA_942492955.1 of uncultured Methanomassiliicoccales archaeon. Lineage (GTDB taxonomy): Archaea > Thermoplasmatota > Thermoplasmata > Methanomassiliicoccales > UBA472 > DASXVU01. Next base: position 2,314,633 of record OW818644.1, on the reverse strand, counting down.
ACCCGATGGACATGACACCCCTTTCGATTGTCACGTAGGTAAGGGAAGTGCAGGAGGCGAACGCTGCATACCCTATGTCGGTGACGTTGTTGGGGATCGTCACTGATGTCAGGGATGTGCACCCTGAGAACGTTGACTCTCCGATGGTCGTGACGCCGCTTCCGATTGTTATGGAGGTTAGGGAAGTGCAGGAGATGAACGCCATTTTCCCAATGGCCGTAACGCTGTTAGGGATGACTATTGAGGTCAGGGAGGTGCAGTATTCGAAGGCCCAGCGCCCGATGGAGGTAACGCTGTCGGGGATCGTCACGGAGGTCAGGGAGGTGCAACTGTCGAACAATCCATCCCCGATCATGGTGACGCTGTCAGGGATCGTCACGGAGGTCAGGGAAGGACAGGAGGCGAACGCTGCGAACCCGATACCGGTGACGCTGTCGGGGATCGTCACGGAGGCGAGGGAAGGACAGGAGGCGAACGCCAATTCTCCAATATACATGACGCTGTCGGGGATCGTCACCGAGGTCAGGGAAGTGATTGATATGAACGCACTATTCCCGATGGCCACAACTTTGTACCCATTCAATGTGGCGGGGATCGTGACCGCTCCACCAACACCAATGTATCCTGTGATATTGGCAACGGTCGGGCTCCCCTCCAATGTATAGGTATAGTCTCCCTCTTGATCTGCGACAACTGTATTCGTTCCAAAAACGATTAGAGCGCTCGAAAGAAGCAATGTTACGATGATTACGGTTCTAACGATTGTCCCTGCTCTCTCCTTCATTGGACCCGCCCCTCTGACTAGTAGAGACAATGAATGGTTTATGGCTTAATGTTTTAGATAGATCTTTGATTCGGTTACCCCCGTATGGAGATACAAGGCCGTGAAAAACAAGACCAAGATGCCTCCTACCCGAATATTCTCGATAAGGGGCGTTCTTGGAGCATGCCAACACAAATGGCTCAAGTGTACCATGATTAAATCGAAAACAGAGCTGGCCCACCACACACGATTGTCCTATTTCGAGCCCCCTACTGTCCCAATAAGGATAATGTTTCCTATCTAGGCATGATACCTTAAATACAGAGTAAGTGGTTTTGTTCAACCATGGAATTGGGAGTGCTGTTCGGAATCGGGTTCATCGTACTTGGCACGCTCATGCTGTTGCTTGAGCTGAATGCCCCGGGTACGTTCCTTATCATACCAGCCACAGTGCTGATGGTGCTGGGTGTGATCGGTATTCTATTCCCGGATGCCTTGTTCAGCTGGTGGGCCCCGATCGCCGCGGTGATCGTATTAGTGCCGACCACGTTGTTGACCATAAAGCTCTACCAGAAGCTCTCTCCCCCTGGGCCACCAGTGACAACCGTGGCGACCTCCTTGGTGGGCATGAAGGGAATGGTCATGGTGGACGTGTATCCCCACACGCTTAGGGGAAAAGTGGAGATCGAACACGACACCTGGTCGGCGACTTCGGAGTCGATGATACCCAAGGGAAAGCGCATTGTGGTCGTAAGCAGCGAAGGAGTGCACGTCGTGGTCAAGGAAATATGTGAAGACTCGAAGCAAGGGGAACCAGAATGCCAATGAACGTAATGATCAATAGAAAGGAGAGGTAAAAGATGGCAGAAATAGCGTTAGAGATAATCATCGGATTACTGATTTTGGCGATCGTCGCGGTGATCGTCATAGTGACGAGCGGAGTGAAGATAGTTCAGCCATACCAGCAGGCGGTCTATATGAGGCTGGGAAGTTACGTGAGGATACTCGACCAGGGCATGAACTTCGTCACGCCTTTGATCAATACGGTGGTGAAGTTAGATCTAAGGACTCATGTGCTGGACGTCCCGAGACAGGAAGTTATCACGAAGGACAACTCCCCAGTCAACGTGGACGCCGTCATTTATATCAAGGTCATCGACCCGAAGAAGGCCTTTTTCGAGGTTACGGACTATAGGGCGGCGACCATCTACCTGGCTCAGACCACTCTGAGAAGCGTCATCGGTGACATGGAATTGGATGAGATCCTGTCCAACAGGGAGAAGATCAACCTGCACCTGAGGGACAAGCTGGACGAGGCAACTGACAAGTGGGGCGTGAAGGTCGAGGCGGTCGAGATCCGTGAGGTCGACCCGGCACCGAAGGTCAAGCAGGCGATGGAGGAGCAGACCTCGGCAGAGAGGTTGAGACGCGCCGCGATCCTGAAGGCGGACGGTCAGAAGACCGCCGCGATCCTCAGCGCTGAAGGCGAGAAGAGGGCGAGGATCCTGCAGGCCGAAGGTCTTAGGCAGGCCAAGGTGCTCGAGGCAGAGGGTGAACGTCTGGCGATCATCCTGAACGCCCAAGGAGAAGGACAGAAGTTGAGGATACTCAGCGTCGGTGCGGCATCACTTGATTCCAAGGCGCTAACTGTACTTTCGTTGGACACGATGAAGTCCGTCGGAAACGGCCAAGCGACCAAGATCATCCTGCCATTCGAGGTATCAAAGCTAATGGAGACCGTCTCCGAATACCTCGGCGGCGGCACCAAGACGCCTGAACGGTCAATATCCAACCGTGATGAGATCGAGAAGGCCGTTGGTAAGGTCGACGATATCCTCGGTCCGATACCGACCCAGGATGAGCTGAGAGCGGACTTCAAGAACATCGAGGACGCGGTCCAGAAAGACCGGATCGAGGCAGCAGAAGCGATCAGGGAAATGGAAAAGAAGAAGCGGGCAGCAATGATCGCACCTGACGGTTCGGCCTGATCAAAACCCCTTCAATCATTTTTTTTCTGAGGGCCAGTTCTGTCTGGCAACTTTTTCCTTATAATAATTTCCAAAGGGAGACAATTTCCAACAGTCCCTTTTTTATATCACGAGAAACATAGCAATTAATGACCTGCGCGACCAGCATCGTGTGGTTCAGAAAAAGGAATAGGTAATCGTAATGTATGGCGGAAAACCGAGAGGCGGTGGCTATGGGGGACGACCAAGACAGGAAGGACCCCGCGAGATGCATAAAGTAAAATGCTCAGATTGCGGAGCAGAGACTGAGGTCCCATTCAAACCGACCGAAGGAAGGCCGGTATACTGCAGGGACTGTTACCAGAAGCACAAACCCGCCAGGAACGACAGGTTCTGAACCTGTCAATTTCCTTTCTTTTTTTCTTGGCCTTTTCGTTTTACTGCATTTTTTGAGCTCAAGGCATGCTTTTAGCCTGACGAAGACCCGATGATTTTTATCGAGGCCGTTAGCTGCAACAGGAAATCTAATTATATTCCACATGTCGACACGCCCTCTTACAGGGCACTGGAGAGGTTAACAATGGCAGTTTATCGGAGGGGTTCAGTATGAGGGCGCATAGACCGATCGTTCATCTGATAATAGTCGCGATGATGTTGACCGCTATCCCGCTCCTGCAACCAGCGGAAGCCGAGCAAATGTCCTCAGACCCCCTGCTGGCATCAACCCTCCTGCAGAGCCCTGGATGTGACTATGGAACCTGCATCACCACCGATTCGCAGGGCAACATTATAATCGCCGGCAAGACCAACTCCTCCGGCTTCCCGATCACTGCTGGTGCCTATTCGACCTCGCACCATAATCCTGGAAATATCAACTGGGGGGACTTTTTTGACGTCTTCGTTGTGAAAATGAACCCCGCAGGCACCGAGCTTATCTTCTCCACTTTCCTGGGTGGATTGGCTAGCGATATTCCTTACGGCATCGCTGTGGATGGGGATGACAACATCTACGTCACCGGCATCACCTATTCTCTCGATTTCCCTGTGACGAGCATGTTCACCTCGACAAGAGGATGGGGCGAGACCTTCCTTTCCAAGTTCGATCCAACTGGCTCGACTCTATTGTACTCGGTGCTCCTCGGCGGGAGCGAATGGGACGAGGGCAGAGATATCGCCGTTGATCAGTCGGGCAACGCGTACGTGTTCGGGGATACCAACTCCCCCGATTTCTATCTCGGCACAGCTGCCACGAACATCTACTCCAGCACCTATTCCGAGAGTTCCGATACCTTCATAGCAAAGATCAACCCCCAGGGGACGGAGATGCCGTTCTTCACTTACCTGGGCGGCGTTTCGACGGATGAGGCGGGTGGAATAGACGTGGACAACTCGGGGCACGCGTACGTCACGGGAAACACCCATTCGGTTGGGTTCCCGACGGCCAGCGCGTATGACAGCACATACAACAGCTACATGCTCGTCGGTACGGAACCGGACACCGAGCCTTTCTTCTTCGAGGATGCCTTCGTCTCCAAGTTCGAAACCACGGTGAACGGCGTGTCCAGCCTGGTCTATTCCACATTCTTCGGAGGGTTGTATGATGACCGTGGGATGGACATATGCGTCGACGGTTCCGGCCAGGCATACGTCCTGGGGGAAGCAGTGGGCGGGGATGGTTTCCCTACCACGGCCGGCGCCTTCGACCGCCAAGGCAGGAACTGCTATCAGGACCTCTACTATCCCGCCTCCGATGTCAACTGCTTCATGATGAAGCTCGGCTCCGACGGTATCCAGCTTGATTATTCCACGTTGATACCAGGGATCTCCCGCGCCGCCGAGGTGGCACTTTCACAGAACGGGGACGTGGTCGTATCCGGGTACACTTACAATCAGACGTTCCCGATATCGTCAGATGCGTTCTCGAACGTCTTTGAGGGAGCAAGCGACCTGTTCCTGATGGTGCTCCGTACTGCTGGGCTCGAGGGATCTGACCTCATCTATTCCACCGTTATCGGCGGCTCCGACGTTGACGTCCTGAACGGGATGTGCGCCGATGGTTTTGGAAACGTGATCATGACCGGAAGCACCAGTTCTCCCAACCTTCCGATCCGACCGCTGACCGGTGCTTATCAATCAGTCCTGCTGAACGACAATCCCAAGGCATTCGCCATGAAGTTCCAAATAGGCGGTGGAACCCCAACTGGGCCGCAATCGGTGAACGCGGTTGGAGGTTCATCGGCCATTGACATCTCCTGGACCGCACCAGCTTCTGATGGCGGCAGCCCCATCACCGGCTACAACGTGTATCGGCGGACGGGCACGACCACTGACAAGGTCCTGATAACCGTAACGCCCCTGGCAGCCACGGCAAGGAATTACCATGACACGACCGTCCATTCCGGGATCGAATACGTGTACAGCGTGAGATCGATCAACGCGCACGGGGTGGGCGAGATCTCCATGGAGGCTAATGCATCGCTTATTCCGGTGCAAGACCTGCAGCCGCCCGGTCAGATATTGGACCTGCGGTCGACCGCCGGAACTGGTTCGATCTCGCTGTTTTGGACGCCCCCATCGAACGGTGGGAGCCCCATCACCGGCTACAACGTGTATCGGACGCAGGGTGGGGTTGAGTCAAAGCTGAACTCGGCCCTTCTGGCATCTTCCTCGACGACATATGTCGACACGACCGCTCAGTCCGGGATCGAATACTCCTACCGGATCACCGCGGTCAACTCCAATGGCGAATCGGCCAGATCGAACGAGGCCGCCAACCAGATCGGTCGTGGGCCAACCGTTCCAGGAGCTCCGACCGGTTTGAGGACGACACCAGGACCGAACAATATCACAGTAAGATGGAGCCCGCCGGCCGACCCGGGCACTTCTCAGATCGAGAAATACCGCATCTATGTCGGGACGGTGTCGGGCCAGGAGCAGGTGGTAGGGAATATCTCCGGAGATTCAACGTCAGTCATCGTATCAGGCATACCGCTCGGGGCGACCCGATATATCCAGGTGACGGCGCTGAATTCCGTGGGGGAGAGCGCCAGATCGGCAGAGGTTTCCGCAAGCACGATATCCGCTCCCTCGGTACCTTCTTCCCCCTCAGCATTGACTGCCACAATTCAGAACGGCAAGGCCACCCTTTCCTGGACCCTCCCGACATCTGATGGAGGTTCGGAGATCACCTCCTATAACGTGTTCAAAGGAACCGAAGCCGATGGCAGCGACGCCACGTTGCTCTTTGTGGTCCAGAATGGAAATGCCACATCGTTCATTGATTCCACGTACTCGGAGGGGCAGCCCGCCTACTATCAAGTTTATGCGGTGAACGCACAGGGCCAGAGCACCCTAGCTGCCAAGGCGACCCTCGGAGCTGTGACCGGAGATGGTTCTTCAGGCGATCTGCCGATCTTATTCATCGTCATCGTGGCCGGGTTATTGGTGGCGATCGTTCTGATCGTTGTCCTTGTGGTTCGCAAAAGAAATAGATCGACCGGATCTTGGAACGAACAGACCGGACAACACCATTACGGTAATGGACCAGCGATGGGAAGCGTTCCCGCGAGCGGAGTCACCTTCTGTCCATTCTGCGGCAGTCAGACACAGGGGGCTGGATTCTGTGGCAATTGCGGCAAGAGACAGCCTTGAGAGAAATTTGGAGTTATAAGATATTCGAGTAGCCATTGCTGACTATAGAGAGTTAAGAAGTGGACGGTGCGCGATTTGAACGCGCGGCCTCCTGCTTGCAAAGCAGGCGATCTTCCGGTCTGATCTAACCGCCCAATTAGGGGTCGTAAACGTCCTGGCGAATATATAAGTTTCTGAGTTCCAGCAAAGCGGATGACTCCCTCATCCACTTTATTGACCCCGCCCGTATAGGATCGGGGAAGAAAGTGACGCGATCACCTGCAGATCGCGCCGTCGCTGGCACCGCTGACCAGTTTCCGGTACTTTGCCAGCATCCCATCCGGATGGCGGTCGACGATCTCGACCTTCTCCAGACGCTTCTTGATCTCCTTGTCTGAGACCCCGACAAGCTCCAGCTTTCTGGCCGGGATGTCGATGAGGATGCGGTCGCCATCGATGATCGCAGCGATCGGACCTTTGTCGAACGCTTCGGGGCATACATGGCCAATGCACGGTCCACGGGTGGCTCCGGAGAAACGGCCGTCTGTGATCAGCGCAACCGAATCGGACAGCCCCATTCCAGCGATCATGCTAGTCGGCCCCAGCATCTCGGGCATTCCAGGTCCGCCCTTCGGTCCCTCGTACCTGATGACGACGACGTCGCCAGGCACGACCTTCCTCTCGGATATGGCCTTGCTGACCTCGTCCTCGGAGTTGAAACATCTTGCCGTGCCCTCGAAGCGCATCATCTTCTGGCTGACGGCGGCTTGCTTGACCACGGAGCCCTCCGGTGCCAGATTGCCGAAGAGGATCGCGATCCCGCCCTCCTTGTGGTATGGCCTGTCGATAGGTCTGATGCATTCCTCATCGGTGATCCGTGCTTCGTCGGCGATCTCATGGACGGTCTTGCCCGACACGGTGTCCTCGTTGTGTAGGTGGTCCCGGAGGCGCTTCATGATGGCCGGAACTCCGCCGGCACGATCGAAATCACCCATGACATATTGGCCACTCGGCCGGATGCTGGTAAGATGAGGTATCTCCCGGGAGAACTCATCGAAAGTCTTCAGGCTTATCTTAATGCCGAAATCCGCCGCGACCGCTGGAAGGTGCAACGCCGTGTTGGTCGAACCGCCTATGGCCATGTCGACCCGGATGGCGTTCTTGAACGAATCCTCGGTCACGATGGAGCGGGGCGTCTTGTTCTTTCGCACGAGCTCGACGATCCTGCGACCGGACTCGCGGGCGATCTCCCTCTTCCTCTTGCTGTCGGCCATGGCCGTACCGCAACCGACCAGCGACAGCCCCATCGCCTCCGTGAGACAGGCCATCGTGTTCGCCGTGAACAGCCCGGCGCAGCTTCCCGCTCCAGGGCAGGCGCATCCCTCGATGTGCTCGACATGCTCCTTTTCCACCTTGCCCGCCTTGTATTCACCCAGTGCCTCGAACACGCTCTGCAGGTCCAGGCGTTGGTTGCCCGAAACGCCGTGTTCCATTGGCCCGCCGGTGACGATTATGGTAGGCAGGTCACATCGGCCCGATGCCATCAGCATGCCGGGGGTGATCTTGTCGCAGTTCGTGACGCCGACCCAGCCATCGAAGCAGTGAGCCTTGACCATGAGCTCGACGCAGTCGGAGACCGTCTCCCTGGATGCCAGGGAGTATCGCATGCCCGCATGCCCCATCGCTATGCCGTCGCATATGCCAGGAACTCCGAAGATGAAGGGAACGCCTCCCGCCTCGATGATCCCTTGCTTGACCTCCTCCACTAGATCGTTGAGGTGAATGTGACCGGGGATGATGTCGTTATGGGAGTTCGCAATGCCTATGAATGGCTTGGAGAAGTCCGCATCGGTCAGACCTACTGCCCTGAGAAGGCTCCGGCTGGGGGCTTTCTCGATACCTTTCGTGATGATATCGCTGCGCATGAAATCGCCGGCAGAGAATGCAGGAAGGAGTAGATAATCTGTTCACACGCCGAACAGTAGCTCATACCAGTCTGATATTTTCCGCCTTCAGCCGGGAGTAGAGCCGGTCCAGGAACTCCGAGACATAGTCATCGCGACGGTTCACTTCCCGCATCCATATGCGGATGCTAAGAGTCACCCTCCCGTCAGATATGTCCGCTATCAGTACGCGAGGGCTGAACATCTCGAAGGATATCTTGTTCTCGAATAGGGAGATGAGCCTTCTGAGATGCATCACCCTGAGAACCTCCACCTTTTCTTCCTTCGGGACTTTAGGAAGTACGTGGGGATCCTTGTCAGCCTCTTCCAGGACTATCTTCTTGACCCGCTCGATGTCCTCATCCATATTGATCATCAAACGCAACGGCACCTCGAAGAAACCGGCCTTCGTGTAGTTGATGACCTTGCTGTTCATAATCACGGAGTTGGGCACGATGAGCATTTTGCCCTGGGGATCGAGAAGGATGGTCTTTGTCAGGGTTATGTCCTTCACCCGAGCCGGTTTGGTCTCCGGCAATCCCCCGATATCCACCCAATCCTCCAACTGGACCTGACGTTCCACTCCTATCAGCATTCCGGCCAGTACATTCTGCAATATCTGCTGGGACGCCAGAGCAATAACTATACCGGCAAGACCGAGAGTGGCGGCGATAGCGGTGATATCTACCTTGAAAATCTGGGTCAGGCCAAAGGAGAGGCCCGTTGCGATGATGGTATACTCGAGACCCCTCGCATACATCTTGGAGCGACGCTTTCCCAGCCTGATATCGAATCCCCGACGGAATAGGATGTACGCCGCCCGGCTCAGGAACAACGTGAAGAAGAGCAGAAAAATGAAGACGACCAATCCTTCTCCATCCACCCCTAAGATAGTCCATGCCATACAGAACGGTGAATTGAATTGACTGGTAAATAGATTCCCTAAAAGGCAAAGGTTAGAATTATTGGAAAGGTTTTAAAATAATTATAACTGGAATTGGTTTGAGGTGTTTAGGACCGGAGAACGATCTCGATGTTAACACCATCGGGCACCTGAATTCTCATCAGCTGCCTCAGGGCGCGCTCATCTGCGTCTAGGTCTATTAGTCTCTTGTGGATACGCATCTCCCACCTGTCCCATGTCTCCGAGCCCTCTCCATCCGGGCTCTTCCGGCAAGGGACCTGGAGCCTCTTCGTAGGCAGGGGGATAGGTCCGCGTATAGCGACGCCGGTCCTTTGGGAGATCTGCTTTATCTGTCCACAGACAGAATCGACCTTCTTTGGGTCCGTGCCACTCAGTGAAATCCTTGCGCGCTGTGCCATGTGATCATCTCAAAATATAAGAGGAAAGGGAAGGGGTTTACATCTCCTTCTTTTCGACTTCGATGCACATTCCGGCTGCGACGGTGGCGCCCATGTCACGGATGGCAAACCTGCCGAGCTGTGGGAAGTCCTTTGCCCTCTCCACAACCATTGGCTTGGTCGGCTCTACCTTGACGATGGCAACATCGCCGGTCTTCAGGAAGGTCGGGTTCTCCTCCTTCACTGCGCCGGTCTTCGGGTCGAGCTTCTTCTGGAGCTCGATGAATGAACATGCAACCTGGGCAGTGTGGCAGTGGAACACCGGGGTGTATCCGACCGGGATTGCCGTAGGGTGGTTCAGGACGACGATCTGGGCGATGAAGGTCTTGGCGACGGTCGGCGGGTTGTCGACTGGGCCTGCTACATCTCCCCTCTTGATGTCGTTCTTAGCGATGCCCCTGACGTTGAATCCGACGTTGTCGCCGGGGAGCGCCTGGGTCAGCTGTTCGTGGTGCATCTCGATGCTCTTGACTTCGCCTACCTTGTTGGACGGCATGAAGATGATCTTCATGTCTGGCCTCAGGGTACCGGTCTCGACACGTCCGACCGGGACGGTTCCGATACCGGTGATGGTGTAGACGTCCTGGATCGGCAGCCTGAGGGCGAGGTTCGCCTGGGTGGCCGGGACCTTCAGCTTGTTCAGAGTCTCGATCAGGGAGTCTCCCTTGTACCATGGCATATCTGTGGTGCCCTTCTTCAGGATGTTGCTACCAGTGTATGCGCTGATCGGGATGAACGGTACGTCCTCGAGCTTGTAGCCGATGTTCTTCAGGAGGGCCGAGACGGCGTCCTTGGCGGTATTGAACACCTTCTCATCGAAGGCCGGCTTGGTGGCGTCCATCTTGTTGATGGCGATGATGATCTGCTTGACGCCGAGCACTTTGGCCAAGAAGATGTGCTCCTTGGTCTGGGCCTGCGGTCCGTCTGATGCGGATACAACTACGCAGGCAGCGTCCGCCTGGGATGTACCGGTGATCATGTTCTTGACGAAGTCCCGGTGACCGGGGGCGTCGATGACGGTGAAGTAGTACTTGTCAGTCATGAACTTCTTGTGAGAAACGTCGATGGTGACACCGCGCTCTCTTTCTTCCTTCAGGTTGTCCATGACCCATGCGAACTCGAAGGTTGCCTTTCCCTTCTCCTCCGCGAGCTTCTTGTACTTCTCGATGACGAACTTGTCTATCGCGCCGGTCTCGAGCAACACCCGACCGACTGTGGTGGACTTTCCGTGATCGACATGACCGATGAACACAATGTTCATGTGGGGCTTTTCTGATGCCATTTTTCATCCTCCTTTTTATTTTCTATATCCTGGTAATATGCTTGATTTTTCTCGATACCGTTCTTGATATATAACGGTTTTTCATCATCAGCCAGAGTAATAGGCTGCGTCGTAAGGCTCTGGGTTCAGGCCCTTCCGCTTGCGTATGTCGCCTACAACTTTCGGCTGCAGTTCCTTCGGGACGATCACGAAGCCGGCGTTCTCCGTCGACCACAGAGCGCGGCCCTGTGTCGCACCACGGATGGCGCTGGCAAACCCGAACATTTCCGCGACCGGCGCCCTAGCGACGATGACCGCGTTGATGCCCTCTTGGTTGATCTCCTCTATGGTGGACCGCCGGGATTGGAGCTCCCTGATGGCGTCTCCCATCAAGTCCTGCGGGACGTTGATGTATATCTTTGTTATCGGCTCCAGCAGGACCCTCTCTCCCTGACACATGGCGCCATATATGGCCGACCTTGTGGCGGGGATGACCTGTCCTGGTCCCCTGTGGATCGAGTCCTCGTGCAGCTTGGCATCGACGAGCAGCATCTTCACGCCAGCGCACTTCTCCTGAGCGAGAGGTCCGACGTTCATTGCCTCATCGAAGGCCTGCTTGCACAATTCCATTGTCTCGTGCAGGTTCTGGATACCTTTGGTCATGTCGATCAGGACGTTGTTGTCCTTGAACGCCACGATCCCCTTTGCCTGTTCCTTGTCCATGCCCAGGTCGCTGAGCTGCTTGGCCAGCGCCTTCGGGTCCTTGATCTTCCCGTCGACCTTGACCTCGCCGGCCTTGATGGCGGCAACGATCGTATCTTCCAGTGGCAGGACTTCCATGAAGAAGCGGTTGTGCTTGTTCGGGGACTTGCCCTCGAACGGACCTCCGTGTCCTTTCACGCACTCACGGTAGACGACGATCGGCGCAGATGCCTTGATCTCCACCTTATGGTCGTTCACTATCCTGTACTGGGTGATATCCAGGTGCAGCTCTCCCATACCGGACAGAAGGTTCTCTCCGGTCTCCTGGTTGATCTGGACTTGTATGGACGGGTCAGCCTTGGCGACGGTCCTCAGCACCTCGACCAGCTTTGGCAGGTCCTTCATGTGCTTTGCCTCGATGGCCACGGTGACGACCGGTTCGGAATAGTGGGTGATCTTCTCGAAGGCTTCCATGTCCTTGGCGGTCGAAACGGTCGATCCCGCGAAGGCGTCCTTCAATCCGGCCAGTGCCACGATGTTCCCGGCATCCACTTCGTCGACCGGGATACGGTCCGCGCCTACGCTCAACGAGACGGTCTGGCAACGGTTCATGCCCATTCCGACGATGTTGAGTTCCTGGCCACGGATGACCTTACCGGAGAACAGACGGCCGATAGCCACTTCTCCCGCGTGGGGGTCCATGATGATCTTGGTGCACATGAACGTGACCGGACCGCTGGAATCGCAGTTCAGCATCGCCTTGCCGACATCGGTCTCCAGATCGCCCTTCCAGATGACCGGGATACGAACCTTTTGCGCATCCTGCGGGTTCGGGACGTGGGTAATGACCATGTCAAGCAGGACCTCGTGGACCGGGGATCTCTTGGCGAGGGTCTTCTGGTCTCCGTTCTTGCAGTACTCGTAGACGTCCTTGAACGAGATGCTGGACTTCTTCATGTACGGGGCGGAGATGGCCCAGTTGTTGTAAGCGGAACCGAATGCGACGGAGCCGTCCTCGACCTTGACCTGCCATGACTTGCGCAGGTCCTCGGGGAGCTGAGCCAGGATCCTCTTGTTGACCTCGGCGATGATCTTGACAAAGCGTTCCTGCATCTGCTGCTGGGTGACCTTGAGCTCATTCACCAGGCGGTCGACCTTGTTGATGAACAGGACCGGCCTTACGCGCTCTTTCAGCGCCTGCCTGATAACGGTCTCGGTCTGGGGCATGATGCCCTCAACCGCGCAGACCAGGATGATACAACCGTCCAAAGCCCTCATGGCCCTGGTGACGTCGCCGCCGAAGTCGACGTGACCCGGCGTGTCGATCAGGTTGATCAGGTATTCATGACCGCCGTAGGTGTGAACCATCGAGGCGTTGGCCGCGTTGATGGTGATGCCGCGAGCCTGCTCCTGCTCATCGAAATCGAGCATCAGCTGCTTGCCCGCCAGGTTCTCCGACATCATGCCGGCACCGGCGATCAGGTTGTCACTTAGCGTTGTCTTGCCGTGGTCAATATGCGCAGCTGTTCCGATGTTACGGATGTACTTCGGCGTACGCATGATGGCCTGGGCCTTTGCGATGTTATCCTCTTTGCGTCCCATTGGTCCCACCTTTTAGTTCAGCGTGCCGACTGCGCGACTCTTTCAACCTCTTCCTTCTTAGCGACGGAGAAGCTGTTCATGTCGTTCTTGGAGGCGAGTATGAGCTCGTCGGCCAAGCAAAGTTCGATGGGCTTTGTTGTCTTGAACGATGCCTGTATCGCTCCCTTGGAGATGTTCCTCAGGGCAATGTCCAGGCGCCTGGAAGGTGCAATATCGACGGCCTTCGGGACGGATATTCCTCCGAACTGAAGCCGGGTGATCTCTTCCCGCGGTGCGGCGTTCTCCAGTGCCTCGACGAGTACTTGGACTGGGTTCTTCTTGGTCCTCTCGGCGATGACGTCGAAGGCGTCCTTTGTCACGCGGTAGGCCTTCATCTTCTTGCCGGTGTAGACCTCGGTCCTCATTATGTTGTTGAGCAGCCGCTCCACGATGTTGACCTTGGACTTACCGAACCAGCGGTTGGCGTGCCTTGCGTCGCTGTGCGGCAATGAGATCGGGCTTAGGTTGATGTACTTGGCCAGTCCGCCATCCTTAACGATGACGTCGGCCATTCCGAATTTTCCGAACAACAGAATGTTGTTGAATTGAAGGGTAGTCTCTTCTGCCAAAGAATTCACCTCACTGGCTTTTCTTTTCTGCCCCTAACTAGCTCGTTGAGGGACACGTTGTTCACCTGGATGACCTTGAACCTGACTCCAGGAATATCACCGTAGGAACGACCCATTCTTCCGCCGATGCCCTCTACAAGGACCTCGTCGTGCTCGTCAATGAAATTGATGGCGCCGTCACCAACCGCGAAGGCGGTGATCTGCCTGCCGTTCTTGATCAGCTGTACCTTAACGCACTTTCTGATCGCGGAGTTTGGCTGCTTGGCCTCGATACCGACCTTTTCAAGTACGATGCCCCTAGCCTGGGATGCCCCTTCCAACGGGTCAGACTTCTCTTTGAGCTTGAGCATTCTTCGCTTGTAAGTGCTGTCGCTCCAGCGGAACTTCTGCCTGTCTGATGCGAGCTTCCTGGCAGTGTATAATCCTCGTGCCAATATATTCACCTTCAATATCTGAAGCAGACTCCCAATACCGCATGTCGTATTTAAGAGTATAGGGTTTGCGAATGAACCTACTGGCTCTCAAATTCCGACGGATGTGCGGCTAACTGTCTGCGAGTTGCGTTGGTCGATGGAAAGTACATCTTACTTATATCCCTTCCTATCGTTTGGAAACGCCCCGTAGCCATTTATTGGCATTATTCCGGCTTACTGTTAACGACCGTCCAGGCTAAACTGCATAGATTTATGAATCCGTGCAGTATTATGATTTCCAGGGATGGGATCATGGTAGAGGATGCGTGCGACCGCGCTGACCAGCTTCAGCGAGCGCAGACGATAATTGAGTATGGGCTTGCGGTAGTCATACCCTCGCTCTTCGCCTGCATGTTATTCTCATATGTTCTTATGCAATCGCTCTTCGACGTGTTCTTTGCGCTATCCATAGTCGTCGCGGCGACATTGATGATCCCGGCAAAAATGATCGGCGATCTGCACTTCCATTGCTGGTCGAAGCACGTCATGCCAAAGAAATTGGTTAATGGTATGCTCGGGATGATCTACATATCCGAAATTTCGATCTTCGCCGCTTCTCTATTATCTATATACAAGGGGCTCAACCCGGAACAGCCGCTCACCTTCGCCATCATGGGGGGCCTCATGATGGTCCTGATCGCGGTGCTGAGCTTCAACGACCGGTATGGAAAGTCGCTCGCTGAGATGGACAAGCACTGCCTCCGGCTGTCGTCCGAAAAGGCCCGTGACAAGGTCATCAATGCCCTTGGTATCGCGGGAACGGCGTTCGAGGTCAAAGCGGCCAAGAAGGGGTTCCTGGTCTCGATGAACGCCGATGCGATGAACATACACATCAAACCGTTGGGAACAGAATCCTCCGAGATCATCCTGGAAAGACAGGAAGGAGCGGTCGAGGCCAAGGTCGAGGCGGTCGAGGCCGCGATAGCGGCCTGATCATGGGTTCCCTTTCGATTCTCCTTTTACGATCGCGGTGGCGATCAGATGAGCCAGACGAAGCGGTTCGGGCATCATACCCTGAACAATGCTGGCAGATAACAATTCCTTCGCCGCTGCGATCGTGGTCCCGGTCACCGAAACGAACAATGCTCCGTGCTTTGTCTGGATCTCGTATAGGTGCTGCCGTCCAACGATCTCGAACCGGCGTTCCCAGTCAGGGAAGTGTTTCTGCAACGCGGATCGCATCGAATCAAGGTCGGGACGGTTCCTGGTAACGGTGCAGAAAGGTAGGTCAGTAGCATGGGACAACACATCGATGTCGACCACGTTGAAACCTCCCAAAGAGGTGCCGTCGATCATGACCAGTCTGATCTGATCTTTGTATCTGGAATGAGAGAGCATCTCGATGATCGACCGATCGGCATCCTCGCCGTCGACGGTCACCTCGGAGGTCATCACGCCCTCCACATATCCGGGCAGCCGGGCGACGACACCGACGATGGGGACCTTACCGTCCTTAAAAGAGAAAGGTGCGTCGTCGATCCCCATGACGCGCACCTGCGATTTCACCTCACATCAGCCCCAGATGACCGGTGACCTTATCGATCAGACTGTCCGGTGCCGGTCCGACCCCAAGGCAGGTGGTGGTGTTCGGGGGCAGCTCGGTCATGCCGGCATCGACTATCAAAGAGCTTACCAGCCCAACGGCCTCGGCCGCTGCCTTGACCTCGTGAAGTTCGAGAAGGCTGTTGACCTTGACCACGACCTTCTTCTGCCCTTCGTTGTACCAGGCATCGAAATACATCGGGCTTCGCTTCTTCGCTATGAGCGCACAGTTGACCGCGGCGTGCGCGACCTGCGCCGCCATCTTGCCCGGTGAGAGTTTGATGTCCTTGCGTACGACTATGACCATTTTGTAATTGAAAGACGCCATCTGGGTTCTGGTGTATGATTTACCCTGAGAGTAAAAAGCTTTCCTTGGCTCAGAGTTTGCCGAAGGTCATCGGGAACGATTTATACAACTCCCGCTCCTGCTGACGTCTCAACTTCTCGACCAGTTCCTTCAGCTCCGCGTCGTTGTAATGGAAACAGATATCGTTGGCGCAGATAGGGCATCGGTAATGCTCACCCTCGCGGCAGGCGCTCACCGGGACGGTGATCTTGATCCTGCATTTCGGGCAATCCATCAGAAGGGTTTCTTCTACCTCGGGCATCAGGTGGTCGAGTGCATTTTCCGGTATTTCAGAGTTGCCACGGGACGTACCGGATTCACGTCATCTCCGGTGCGGTGGTGAATATTAATATCCCCCTCACATAGGGATGGATAATGTTCGAGATCACTAAAAGGGATGGCCTGGCCAGGATCGGCAAGCTCGAAACTGCCCATGGCATCCTGGATACACCAGCATTGCTGCCGGTCATCAATCCCCGGCTCATCACCATCTCCCCCAAGGAACTGCACGAGGTGTTCGGTTTCAAGGGGCTCATCACCAATTCATACATCATCAGGAACGACCCGGTGCTCAGGGAAAAGGCATTGGAAGGCAAACTGCACGACCTTCTCGACTTCCCCGGCGTGATCATGACCGACAGCGGGACCTTTCAGTCGCACATGTACGGAGAGGTCGACCTCAAGAACAGCGACATCATCAATTTCCAGAAGGACATCGGGACGGACATCGGGACGGTCCTGGACATCTTCACCGAACCGGAATGGTCCAAGGAACAGACCGCCGCGGCAGTGGACGTAACACTGGAAAGGACCAGGGAAGCGGCCGGCCTTAAGGGAGACATGATGCTGGCGGGTGTGGTGCAGGGCTCGGTCTATCCAGACCTGAGGGAGCACTGCGCCAGGGAGATGGCCTCGATGGGCGTCGATGTTCACCCTGTCGGTGGCGTGGTGCCGCTCATGGAACAGTACCGCTTCGCCGACCTGGTGGACGTGATCATCGCTTCGAAGAAAGGCCTGAACCCTTCCCGGCCGGTGCATCTGTTCGGGGCCGGGCATCCGATGATCTTCTCGCTGGCGGTGCTGCTCGGCT
Organism: uncultured Methanomassiliicoccales archaeon; assembly: GCA_942492955.1. Taxonomy (GTDB): domain Archaea; phylum Thermoplasmatota; class Thermoplasmata; order Methanomassiliicoccales; family UBA472; genus DASXVU01. Next base: position 2,297,344 of record OW818644.1, on the reverse strand, counting down.
GCGACATGTTCGATTCCGCTTCATACGCCAAGTTCGCCCGGGACGACCGCCTGATGACGGTCGAGGGAACCATGCACCTGGCAGACATGAAGGTACAGGACTGCGACTGCCCAGCATGCGTCGGCAGGACGATCGAGCAGATCAAGGCGATGAAGCCGGCAGAAAGGATGTTGACGCTCGCCCGGCACAACCTGTACACTTCGCTGATGGAGATGGAACGATGCAAGCGCGCCATCCTGGAGGGCGACATCTGGGAGCTTGCGGAGAGACGATGCCGCTCACACCCGGCTTTGCTGGACGGGCTGCGCAGACTGCGCGAGCACACAGAATACCTGGAGAAGTTCGAACCGCTTTCCCGTGACCGGGCCATGTTCTACACCGGGCCGGAATCGTTGAACCGCCCGGCCATGCTCCGGTACGAGAAGCGCATCTTCTCCCGCTACCGGCAACCAGCTAACGAGATAATGGTGGGATTCGCGGACAACTCCAAGCCGTATGCCCGGCAGTACTCGTTCGAGATCTCCAAGATCTCAGCGACGTCCGATGCCCATTTCATGGTGGTCACTCCGTTCGGACCAGTGCCGATCGAGCTGGACGAGATGTACCCTATCGCCCAGTCGTTGTTCCCAAAGATCAATGATCGCGAGACCGAAGAGCGCATCAAGGAACTGATGGAGCGCCAATCCCACCGCCAGACCTACAAGCTCTCGCTCATGTATGACGGGGAACAGACCCTGGAGATGCTTTCGGAGCTCGCGAAGGGGACCTCGACATTCGACCTGGACACTTACCGGATACGCGCGGTGGCGGACTACCAGTTCGGCGAAGGGGCGGCCGACGCACTGTTCTCCGGCAAGGTCGAGCTGGTCAAGTCAAAGAACACCGACAAGATCCGAAATATCATCGTCGACGGAGAGCACATACTTTCCATGAGGGCCGAGGACGGTTTCTTTTCAATGCGGCCAGGCGCTGCCCGGCGGCTAATGAAGGCATTTCCCTCGCCCCGGCTCCGCGTGATGGTGAAGGATGACGCCATCCCCTTCATCAAGGAAGGCAAGAACACGTTCTGCGGTTTCGTGGTGGACGCCGACCCGGAGCTGCGCCCAATGGACGAACTGATGGTCGTCGACAAGAACGACAAGCTGCTGGCCATCGGCCGGGCCATTCTCGTCCCGGAAGAGATGATGGCGATGACCAAGGGCATCGCGGTGAAGGTGCGTGAAGGGGTAAAAGACTAGATCAGCACTTCTTCCCCGCAGAGGTCATCTCCTCGGCCACCCTTATGCAGGCCAATAGGTCCTCGAGCGTGTGCAGCATCGAAGGCATGGACCTGGACTCGCAGGCTATATGGATGGTCTTGCCCTCGACGGATGCTTTGGCGTAGGGACCATTGTCGAGCTCTATCGCCTTCATTATCGCCTGGGCTTGCGCCTCGCTCTCGAGATCCATTTCGATGACGCATTCTACGGACACGTGGGGTGATTGTTGGTTTGAGGTAATAAGCGGTTCGGGCTTGCGGACCGCCCGACGGTTGATCGATTTCCGCGATGTAACCCTTATCTATATTGGCGTGAACTATAATCCGCTCAAGAGGTCGAGGTGCACTTAATGGATGTTGTAAAGGCGATCGAGGAGAGGCACAGCGTCAGAGGTTTCACCGATGAGGACGTACCGATTGACGTCATCGACGAAATGCTCCGACTGGGGAACCTGGCCCCGTCCGCAGGCAACCTGCAGGCCAGGGACTTCATCATCGTCAGGGATGTGGAGATGAAGAAGAAGCTGACCAAGGCCGCATTCGGGCAACGCTTCGTCGAGGAGGCCCCGGTCATCGTTGTGGTCTGCTGCAACTTGAACCGCATCAAGAACTATGGGGAGAGGGGAGAGCGCCTCTACACCATCCAAGACACCGCAGCGGCTGTGGAGAACATGATGCTGTACTTGGTCAGCAAGGGGTATGGGACCTGCTGGGTCGGCGCATTCGATGAGAAGGAGGTGGGGCGGCTGATGGGGTTGCCAGACTTTGCCCGGGCGGTAGCCATGATCCCGGTCGGCAGGCCCAAGGAATCGGGAAGGACCTCCCCCCGGCTGGAGCAGGACACCCTGGTGCACATGGAGAAGTGGTGAGGGGGCTTTCTACATAGTGGAAAGACAATAGGGGTCCCATGGTCCAGATGGTGGAAGCGTTCGAGCACTTGGCGCTGGAGGTACAGAGCGCAGAGACATCGGCAAGGTTCTATGTCGATGTTTTCGGAGCAGTTGAGACGAACCGGTGGGAATCAAAGACCTCGGGCATCCGCCGCATCATCTTCATCAACCTGGGCGGAACGGTGATCGAGCTGATAGAACGGGGTGGCTCAAGGGACCGGTTCAACGATCGCGGGGACGCAGGTATCAAACACATTTGCCTGCGGGTCAATAATCTTGAGGCGCTTTTGGCGATGGTCGAGAGGCTCGGGGCCAAGGTCGTCCAGGGTATAATGGTGATCGACCGTTCCAGATATGAACCGTTGCTCTCCGATGGCACGATGGACCTGAACAAAGGCATGAAGCGCGCGGTCGTCTCGGACCCGGATGGCATACACATCGAACTGTTGGAGAAATGAGTGGTAGCCCCGTCCAGATTCGAACTGGAGTCGCTGGCTCCAAAGGCCGGCATGATTGACCGCTACACTACGGGGCTGTCTGACCGCCGATAATCGTTCCGCCTATATCTAGATTAGTCGTCTCCGCTATCGTTTTTCGATGCTGGCGACGATCCATCTCATGATACGACGAATTTTGTATTCTTCTATTTATTTTGTATCAGGAATATGAAAAAAGCTGACGTTGAGAAGGTTCGCTGGACCGACCGCATTGCCATGGGCATCGGCCGGTCCTGCACTTATTTTCTAAGGAATTTGGAAACGGTTTAGCTGGCTTCGTCATCCGCCAACCCTTCCTTTTGGCCATTCGCGGCGGGAACGATCGGCACGACCTCGATCTTCTTGTAGATGTCTTCCGGTCGAACTGCTGCCCCGGCCTTCATCAGGAGGTCGTTTTGGATGGATATCCCGAACAGGTTCTCATTCTCCTTCAGGTAGGGCATGAGCAGCTCCCAGTCCTTGTCCGTAAGCTTCGATATCCGCCCTCCGTTGAGCTGGTCCAAGGTGACCTTGTTGCTCGGGTCGCGCACATAGATCGCCCCTCCTGAGGCAAGGGAGAACAGGTTGCCGCCCGGGTATGGTTCCGCCAGGTCGAACGCCTTTCCATCGGCGTCAAATCCCAGTCCATTCAACACCACGAAACCGCCCCCGTTCAGCGGGTCGCCCGCCATGATCGACTCGGCCAGGTAGTCCAGGCAGGTTCCGTTGATGACCACCCGAGGTTTGCCCACGGCGTTGATGAGCGGCCTTCCCGCGGCGTTCCCACGTATGAAGACGTTCCCGCCCTTGGCCCCGTACATGAACGTCTGGCCCACGTCGCCGTGGATGACGAACTTGCCCGAGGCTAGGATCTGACCCAGTTGGTCCTGCCCGTTTCCGTGTATGGTGACCTCGGCCCCGTCCAATCCGGATGCCAGGTAGTCACCCGAGCTTCCGTAGATGTCCAGCACGATGCCGGCGGTGCGCGGACCGAGCCCGCAACCGAAGAAACGCTGCCCCGTTGTGCCGAAGGTGATGATCCTCTTCCATCCCAGTTCGGCGGCCCGGCAGATCACATGGGAGACGCCCTCTTCCCCTTCCATGGGGAACCCGGTGCAATCGACGGCCAACGCCCTCTGCCCGTTCGGCGCCACCAGCGACCGGTAGTTCTTCAAATCGACCAGTGCTGCTGACGAGGGCTTGTTCGACTCCACGCGGGGAGCGTCCCGGAGCATTGCGGCGAGTCCGTCCGTCAAAAGCGTGGTGATCCTGGCCCGGCGAAGCTTCCCGGTCGGATACTTCCGGTCAAGGATGATATTGATCATATCGACCCTCTTCTGGAACTCGTCGCCGTTCTCGGAGATGGTGGAGAGCGAAGATATCGCGTCGATGATCTCCGGGGCGGTTGAGGATAAGACCGCCTCCTTCCAAAGTTGGTAGCCGTATTCCACTGTTCCCGCGAGCATCTTGTCCGCCAATGAAGACCTCCTGCCCTTGGGCAGCGGGTGCGCCATTATTGCGTCCTGGGCCATGTCGAACTCCTTGCCTGGTACCGTCACACGCGCCCCGAATTTGTTATTGCAGGTCAGCTGGCGGCCCTTGCCGGGGACGTCCTTCCCCAGATTGAATATGAACCCGCCGCCATCAGTGTGGCTTCCGCCCCTGGCGTTCCAATACATGTCCGCCTGCAGCGGCAGCGACTTGTACACGCTGGCCAGACTGAGCAGGGCGGAATCGATGGCCTGCTTCTCGGAGGCGATCAGGCCGATCTGCATCTCGCCCTCGACCAGGGCGAATACCTGAGGCCTCAGCATCGAAGTGTCAGTGATGCCGATCAGCTGCAACTTGTCGTTGTAATGGTCGTTACGGCTGATGATGAAGAACCACGGCCCGTCAGGAGAGCGATGCAGATGGGTCGACTGGATCGCCCGGTAGATCTTCTGCTTCTCTTCCGACAGCTGGTGGAAGTCCCTTTCCGTGGTCGGTGCCAGCGCTTCTAGGATGTACTCGAGCGGGTACCCGTAGACCCGGTTGAGCAGGTCGAACAGCAGCACCGAGACCTCGGTGTCGGTGAGGAACAGCGGCTTTATTCCCTTCTGTCCCAGGTACTCCGTGACCGAGACATAGTTGGCGAAGTCGCCGTTGTGGACCAGCGCCTCATCCAGCCCCATGAACGGATGTGCTCCGCCGGGATGCCAGACCCGACCTTTGGTCGGATACCTCTGATGCCCGATCCAGATATTCGCCTTGAAGTCCTCCATCCTGTAGTAGCGGATGACGTCCTCGGCGTAGCCGACGATCTTCATGATCAGCATGTTCCGGCCTTGGGACATGACGAACGCCTGCATCGTGTTGTTCGCGTAGAACTTCTGGTTGATCTCAAAGCTGGTCTGGTTGACGAACTCGTCCTCGACCTGTTCCCGCGGGATCTCCTGGAACTCGTTTTCCACGATGAAGCGGTCCAGCACATCCTTCTTGGCGCGGCAGAAGTATCGGACCACCGTCGGAGGACGAACCTCTAGTCTGGCCAAGAGGACTGGCTCCGTGCTGACCGGCACCACGTGCGACGAACGGACATCGTACCGCTCGTCGATGAACTCCTTCTCCAGCTGCTGGCGCACCTCGTCCTTCAGGTATGCCACTTGGACCAGGTAATGGCTTTCCAGCGTCTGCCGGTCCACTCCCAATTGTTCCGGGCACAGGCCCACGGCGGAAATGCCGCCGCCCTTGCCGTTGCCGCGGTTGTGCATCTGCTCCAGCGGTTGCAGGATGTGGCACCCCTCGACCGGTTTAGAGGCCGCCAGTCCTACGACGCCGCATCCGCCCTCGGCCTCCTGTGGCAGATATTTGAACGGGTCCTGCGTGATCTTCCTTCTCGATCTCAGTATCTTGTTGGCTTGGTCCATCACAGCATCCTCCCGGGTGTTCCATCGTACCGGAGCAGGTCTGTCCTGCCCCTGAGCTCGGCGATGTCCTTCATGTCGAGGCGGTGCAGCAGTTCCTTCCACTGCGATTGCCACGACTGGTATAGGTTGCTGAGCCTCTTCGCCTGCACCGGTATCTCGTTCTGCCCTTCCAGTTCCACGTCCGTCGTGGCTATCCCCCGCGGGCAGCCGCGGCCGCTCTCACAATTAGCGCACCGGACGCATCCCATTGCCACCATTTCCGCGGTGCCGATGACGACACCGTCGGCGCCCAGGCAGATGGCCTTGGCGATGTCCATTGCCGTCCTCATGCCGCCGCTGCAGATCAGCGTCACATCTTCCCTTATCCCTTCATTCTCCAGGAAGCGGTGCACCTTCGGGATGGCGTATTCGATCGGCTGGGCGATGTTCTTCTTGGCGATCTCCGGAGCCGCACCGGTGCCTCCATATCCACCGTCCAGGTGGACGATGTTAGCGCCGGCGTAATAGCTACCGACCGCCACCATCTCCACGTCGTTGGGCGTTGATACCTTGACCGACAGCAGAGCCTTCGGGTTCACCGCGTTGATCCAGTCGAGGTGCTTCTTGTGGTCCTCGACCGAGTAGACGCTGTGGAACGGGAACGGGGAGAAGAGGCTGGTATACGGAACGGCCTCTCTCATCTTGGCGACCTCCGGCGTGTTCTTCTCATACAGCAGATGGCCGCCGAGACCTGGCTTCGCCCCCTGGGCGTACTTGAACTCGACGATCCGGGCGCGCTTGATGGTCTCCTCACGCACACCGAACAGTCCGGTGGCGATCTGGGTAATGACGTTGTCCTTGTACGGGATGAGCATGTCCGGATATCCGCCCTCGCCGGTACAGGTGAACGTGTTCCATTTCGTGGCCGCTATTGCCTTTGCCAGCATCGTCTTCTTGCTGACAGAGCCGAACGACATGCCTCCGCCGTAGACCGGGATATCGATCTTGACCCTGGGCCCATACTTGCGGTGGTTCAGCTCTATCGCGGTCGATATCTCCTCCGGATGGAAGTTGCCCTTGGCGGGTGGGATCATGATCGAGATGCGGTCGAAGCCACCTCCTGAATTGGCATGCTGGGCATAATGGTCCAGAGGCAGCGGCATTCCGGTCTCGGCCTGCTTCCACGTGGCAATGATCATGTCCGCGGTCCAGCGCGGGTCTCCCATGCTGGCGAACACCGGGTTTGGCGAGACCGCCAGGGACTGGGTCGGGCAGTTCTTGACGCAGTAGAAGGAGTTGGACGAACAGGTCGGCCCGATGCACTTTGCATCGGCTGGGGGCAGGATCTTGACATGCCCCTCCACCCGGCGGTGCACACCATACACGCAGAGCGATTCGCAGAGACCGCAGTTGATGCAACTGTCCGCCCTGGTGACCCGGTACCGGGCCATTCTTTTCAGCAGTGTCGACGGAACGGCACTGAAATCCTCATCGATGAACTCGGTTGACATTGGACACATCTCAAGCACCTCCCAGAATGTTGGAGAAGGCATCCCTCTCCGCGTCCTCATAGAATATGGCCCGTCCGGTCTCGCCGCGCAGGCGGCGGGCTTCCCTGACGCCCATCGCTCCCATCACCTCGAGCAGCTGGTCCCTCCAGGCGCCCACCATGTTGACGATCCTCCAGTATGTGTAGTCGGTCGTGACCTTGGCAGCATCCATCGGGCAGACCGGACAGCTCGGACCGCCGTGGCATCCCAGTGCCACTTTCAATGCTTTCTCCAGCACGATCGCGTCCGCCCCGCAGATCAGGCTCTTGGGCACATGTTCCGCCGCCGCCAGGCCTCCGCCGGCGATGATGCTGACCGACTCTCTCATGGACTCGTTGGCCAATGCTTTGTTGATCGCACGCAGCGAGTCCCTGGCAGTGCGTTTGGTCCCCCTCTCCAGCCCTTGTTCGTCATAGAGCAAGTGGATGATGTCGATCCCGGCCGAGACCAATTCTACGGCGACGTTCTCAATTCCCTCACACGTTTCGACCCTGGCCCCGACGATCGCACCCGGGAAGCGCGCTCTAAGGGCATCCAGGTCCTCTTTCCATCGAGACGACATTTCGAGCTCGACGAACTTCGGCGAGGCTGCGGTATGGACCGCGGTCTTGCCGGGCGAGAACACTGGCACAAGTGAATGGATGTCGATCCCCGGGAGCTCCGGCAGCTTGTGGCTGGCGGGGAAGAACAGAAGCGTCCCCAGGGTCGATGTCGCCTTGATCAGGCCTTCGAAGGGACCGGAAAGGAGGTCCTCGGAACGGCAGGCATCCAACAGCATCGGCAGAGGAAGCTCGACGAACTTCGGCATCTCCGTGAGCAGCTTGCCATCAGCATCGAACTCCAAGTGGTCGACACGCTTACCCAGGTCCACACTGGTGGAGATGTGCTCCCTTCCATGGATACCATCCCTGGTAGGGCGGACGATCTCGGACATGTCGGTCCACATGGAATCGTAACCGGGACCGACGAACATGCCCCTGTATCCGGCCCCGAAGACCGGCAGCTTGCCGGTCTGCGACTCGTTCCAGATCGTTGTGACCCGGGTGGGGGTCCATATCCCTTCCCCGAGCGACAGGTACTCCTTCGAGTACTGCACGGTCAACGCCCTCTGGGGGCAGTTCTCCACACAGCGCAGGCAGTTCTTGCACAGGTAGGCCTTTGGCTCCGCCATTACCCGGGGGTCCTTTGCGTCGCGTTCATGCACCTCGTAGATGCATTGGTCGGCGCACCGGCCACAGTTCATGCAACGGTCGTCCCTGATGACCGCGTTCTTGGCGAACGGGCTCTCCGGCAGCGGAAGCTCCTTCTTGGGGAGGTGATAGCGCTCATACATCTCAGTTACCTCCTTCGACATTCTTGCTGGGAGACCCCAGCACCAGCCCGCGGTCCACCAGCGCGTCGTACGCGGCTGAGTTCTCGGCCTGCTCCACGAACCGCTTGACCATTTCGTTGTCCGTGCCGTGCATCGCCGCCAGGCGTTTCTCCATCTCCTCGTACACTGGGATCAGGTGGAGCTTTGACTGGCATACCTGCTCGCAGGCCTTGCAGCGCATGCACAGGAACGTCACATGGGCATGCTCTTTGGTCACAGCCCCATAAGTTTCCATCTTCCGGGCGGTGAGCAGCTTGCCCCTGGCGGTGACTCTCTCATCCTTGGTCAGCATATAGGCGGGGCATACTCCGACGCACGCTCCGCACATCGCGCATTCGTCCGCCGTGTCCAAAAGCAGATCGCTGCCCTGGCGCTCCATCAGCTCACCAGATGCGATGACCTTCACCGCTGGAGCCGCGACGGGCGCAAGGCTGTTGACCATCTTGAGGACAGATCCCAAGACCCCGGGACTGAACAGAGCGGCCGGAAAGCCTCCCATTCTGCCGCTCAGCCTTGGGAACTTGCCCCGGTTCATGACATTCGCCGGGTCCATCTGGCGCTTGGCGGCGGTGAGCGCCTCCTTCTCTTCTGCGTCGCCGTAGTCAACGAACAGGTGGTTCCACACGCCGAAGGAATAGGGAGTGGCGCCATCCTCGTAGAGCGCCTTGCTGATGAGAAGACCCCGGAACGAGTCCATCGTGTACTTCAGTTGCTTTGTCTGGTCGGTGACATAATAGCACAGGAGCATTCCGTCCCCGTTGCCCAGGAAGTGGATCTCCAGCATCGGCTCGATGCCATGGCGGTCACAGACCTCCAATGCCCTGGCCACTATCTTGGTCATCTTCTCTTTCGGCGCCAGCACCTCGGAGCCCATAAGCCCCGGACCCAATTTCCGGAACTTCATGGGGAAGAACCGCTCGTTCCACATCAGGAATGACAGGTATGGCTGGGCCAATTTGGCCCCCTTGGGGACCGCGTTCGCGTCAGCGGCCTTGTCGTTCTCGTAGGTGGCCATGATACCATGCGCTTCGGGATAGTCTCCCCGACCCAGCACCTGGTTCAGACCCTTTAGCTTGGCCGGGCTGAAATATGTGAGGTCCATCGGCCCCTTCTCCGATGAGGCCAGCTTGACCGCGTAACCGATCGCGCTCTCGTGATCGGGGAAGAACACCAAACGTGGGGCCAACGCTTTGGGCCGTTCCCGGACTTGTAATGTCACCGATGCGATAACGACCAACTGGCCTTCGCTTCCGAAGACCGGATGGAACATAGGGTCCTTGGGGGTTAATACCTTGACCTCCCCCTGGGAGGTGACGACCTCGACCTCTTCGACCGATTCGATCAGACGGCCGACCGAGACGCTGCCGACGCCTATACCACCGCATGCTATCCATCCACCGACGGTCGAGAACCTGCTGGACGGATATGACCGGACGCTCATCCCTTTCTTTTCCAGGAACCAGTCCAGATCTGCCCAACGGATGCCTGCCTCGACCTTGACCGTTTTTCGGTCTGGGTTGAAACCGATGACGTTGTTGAGCGTGTTCATATCGAGAACGATACCCCCCTTCACCGGCATGGACCCGCCAAACGGCGAAGAACCGGCCCCGCGTACGACCACCGGGATCTTCTTGGACGCCGCATATTTCAGGACGGCTTGAACAGCGGGGACCGAGAACGGTTGTACTACGACATCTGGCATGGTATCGAATAGGGTTGATCGAAGCATCTCCGGGACATCTGCCTGATCCCTCGAATAGAGAGCTAGCGAGCCCTTGGCGGAGGTGACCTTGAGATCCGGTATGTTCAAGGCCGAGATACCCTTGAAGACCTTCCCTTTCATGCTTTCCTCTCCTTCTATGAAGAGATCATGGGCTGTCTGCTTTACCGCCCAAGGGTCAGCGTTTCTTTTTTCTTCAGAGCCATCGAGTGCAGTTGTTAAAGCGGCATTCATACTGGATATCCCCTCTAAACGTTGTAATCCTCTGAAATCCGTTGATCGCATTCAATACGATGAAAAATTTCGTCACTACGGAACGCGTGGCATGGTAATACATCAGATGGGGCAACGACAGGAACGTCCCCCGACCTCGTGCCTTCCTTTCCGATTTCGCCATTTCTAGCCACCTCGCATGCGCCATTGAACCCGGAACCATCGACATTCGCTCCCTCCCCCGATCTTGCTTACAGGGCGCAAATTGATGATTCCGGTATCTCAATTGTTTGCCACAATATCGATTCAGGTCTTATACCTTGTGCATATGTCTAATAATTGCCCCGAAACACCATCAAAAACTGATGTATGCACGTTAATATTTTAATTTTTTAGACAAATGTTGTTTGATTGCATTATTTGATTCCAAACTATGTCTAGTAAATACTCCAATTATTGTACAAATAATCTAACTATTTCTAACTAGTTAGATAGATTATCATCGAATATGGAGAAAGATTGATCAGGTCAGTGACGATAGAATTGTCTTTTCTCCATCCAATTGATGCTGAGAGGGAATCTGCAGTGAAATGATGGATGAAGCATATTGAGGATGGGACAAGGACGCCGGATCAAGATATGTGCCCAACATCAAGAGCGAGGCAAAACAACTGTGAGAAGATTCTCCATTTTGCGGTCGTAGGCTTCACGGGACCTCTCGCCCCCAATGCCTTTGATATCTCCGGAATTCTCGCCAGTTCTTGGTCATTATGAAATTAGGGGTGCCGGGCAACAATGCCGAATGATGACGCTGAATATGTCTGCTCAATCATCGCCACAAATTGAGCTCTAGGTTTGGTTATAAGGTCCTGGAACATTGTATTCGAGATATGTCGAGGGAAGTGGAGAATTGGGCCCTAACACCTCATACCAAATCTTAATGGAATAACCAGAGGCGGACGAATTCTTGAATATTGCCACTGTACTATAACCCATTGGCGTGTTGAAACCATTTTGATAGGTTGAGCCATAGGTTCCAGTGTATGTGAAGAAGGTCTTGTTTTCAGCAATCGACCCCGCGCAATGAGAATGGGCAACCAATACGCCCCCCATATGGTAATAGTTCGATTCAATGATCTGCTGGAATCTTGTATCATTTGCCTCCCCATTAGGATCGCTATCAGGCCAGTTCAATTGTTTCCGACCTTCATGACACATGACAAAGGCAAGACTCTCTTTGTGGGAAATTAGTGTATCATTCAGGAATGTGATCTGGGTATCATTCAGATTGGCTACCGGCCAGGTAGAAGCGTTCAATACGATCATGATGAAATTATCCTTCGTAACATAGTAGTCAAGAGATCCTGGGAACACCAAATTGAATGCCCTATAATCGTCATGATTACCCATGGCCACATGATATGGAATTCCTGAGCCATCGTAGATACCTTTGATGTTGGTATAATTCGCGATCATGGAATGATTTCCAGAATTGTCATGTATCAGATCGCCTACGTCAAATATCATGTCCAGTGATCGGTGTTTGACCGAGTTAATCAGGGCAGTCTGCATCCTGCCATCGAGGTTGCTCTCGTAGGATGAGTGCCCATCGCTTGCGGCGGCAAAGGTAAATTCTGGCGTTCCAAGCGGATTGGATATGATCAAAATCGAATAGTTCTGATAGACAGACGTTCCATCATTGCTGACAGCCTTAATTGAGATCGAGGCATTGCCTATCTTCGTGAATATCCCGAAAACGTATCCGGATGATGAAATATTTATTCCATAATGACTTGAGGTCAATGACCAGGAAACTGATCTCGATGTGGCAGCCTGATATGAATAAGGCTCCCATGCCGTCGCCGCTTCACTCGGATTTGTCAAGAAAATTAGTTCAGGAGCTTCGGATCCAATATTCAAACCTGAAATTAGGAATGCGCCGAGTAACAGCAAAATCACTATCAAGACTGTTATAGGTTTTCCTATTTTCTTCCCCCCTGAATCCTCATGGTTTTGAACGACTAATTTCTGGCGACTTTGATGAAATTCGTATATTTGATTGATATTTTAATGAATTTGGTCACTTTTCAGATTTGTGCCTGATGAGCAACCGCTTTGTTGTTCTGTAATGGTCTTTTAATGATGGGTTATGGGAGCAATGGATGATCCACAGCCATAGCTCCTGCATGATCGTCGGAACGAAAGCGATCCGTATTCGGTTCAAGGGTTTCCCCGGATTGGTGCGGGCTTTGCCCTTTGCCTCTTGGCCCTCACTTACACTATCCCTCTGGTGATCGGTTTCTTGATCAAACTGTAGAACCTCGGCTCGATCGGTTAATGTTCTTAACAATGATCGGAACAAAAATTCATATGACTATTTGATCTGGAAAAGAGGGGGTCGGGCCTTTCATTCACTTCTTGAAAAAAAAGGGAATTGAAAGAGTGGCCGGGCCAATAGAACGTTTATCCGTACTTGTGCTTGATCGCTGCTTTGATCAGACCCAGGTGCAACGGGGAGGGCTTATTCGGCCTCGACTTGAACTCCGGGTGGAACTGACACGCCACAAAGTATGGATGGTCTCCCTGGTATTCCCCGATCTCCATCTTCACGCCGTCAGCGGACCTTCCGGTGAACTTCCATCCGGCCGCCTCGAGCTGCTCTATGTATTTCGGGTTCACTTCGTAACGGTGACGGTGGCGCTCCATGATCAGCTCTTTGCCGTAGAGGTCGAAGGCCGTCCCTTTCGTTACCATTATCGGTTGGGCGCCCAACCTCATTGTGGCACCCTTCTTGGTCACGTTCTTCTGTTCCGGAAGCAAGTCCACGACTGGGTATGCATTGTCCTTTTCGAATTCCGTCGAGTTCGCGCCGGACATGCCGATCAGGTCCCTGGCGATCTCCATAGTGGCGATCTGGAAACCAAGACAAACGCCAAGGAAGGGCACTTTGTTCTCCCGGGCATATCTTGCCGCCATGATCTTCCCCTCGATCCCGCGGTTCCCGAATCCCCCCGGTATCAAGATGGCGTCGGCCTTGTGCAATTCTTCGGTGATGCCGAACTGCTGCACCACCTCCGAATCGACGAAAATGAGCTCCACCTTCGTGCCAGCCTCAGCACCAGCATGGTGGAACGCTTCAAAATGTGATATGTATGAATCTGCCAAATGCGTGTACTTACCAACACAGGCGATCTTGACAGTCTTGTTCGGATTGAGAATGCGGTGGGCGAATTCCTTCCACTCCGTAAGATCGAATCCCTTTGGTTCGAGCTTCAATCTTCTGAGGAGGAAGTCGGTCAGGCCCTGTTCCTCTAGGATCATGGGCACCTCATAGATCGAACTTGCATCCGGGCAGGAAATGACCGCCTCGATAGGCACGTCACAGAAAAGCGAGATCTTCTTCTTGATCGAATCTTCCAATGGCTCCTTAGCCCGACAGACTATGATGTCTGGCTGGATACCGATGGCGCGCAGCTCCTTGACCGAGTGCTGGGTCGGTTTGGTCTTCTGTTCTCCAACGACCCCCATTATCGGAACGAGGGTCGTATGGACATAGATGCAGCTCTCCCCCTTTCCAAGGTCCGCGTTCATTTCACGTACCGCTTCAAGGAAAGGCATCGATTCGATGTCACCGACCGTGCCGCCGAGCTCTACAATGCATACGTCAGCCCCAGTCGCCTCCGAAACGGTGGTGATCTGGTTCTTGATCTCATTTGTGATGTGCGGGATGATCTGCACGGTCTTGCCCAGGTATTCGCCGCACCGCTCCTTGTCAATGACCATGCGATAGATCTTACCGGTAGTGATATTGTGGCTGCTGGTCAGGCTGATGTCCAGGAACCGCTCGTAGTTGCCAAGGTCAAGATCTACCTCGCCCCCATCGTCGAGAACGAAGACCTCTCCATGTTCGAATGGGTTCATCGTCCCTGCGTCAACATTGAGGTATGGGTCGATCTTGATGGCGGTGACCTTGAGCCCGCGGGATTTGAATAGTCTGCCGATCGATGACGCAGTTATCCCTTTGCCGAGCCCGGAAATAACTCCTCCAGTAACAAAAATGTACTTCATCTATTTCACGGGAAATGACGATAATCCAGATGCGTATTTATTGTTTTGTCTTGAGACAAGAAAATCGATGGCGATACAGCTAGTGGTATAGAAAATGATAAAGAATAATGGAATGACGATCGATGTTTGTTTTAGTGCCTGGTAACCCTGCGGGAATTGGTCGGGGAAAACACACGAATGCTCGAGTGCTTCCCCTTGCGTAGGAGGTGATCCATCTGCAGGTTCCCCTACAGATACCTTGTTACGACTTAGCCCTCCTTGCTGAATCTCAGTTCGAAGACCCCAAAATGAGATATCCTTACTGAAACCCAACTCGGGTGGCTTGACGGGCGGTGTGTGCAAGGAGCAGGGGCATATTCACCGCGCAATGTTGATGCGCGATTACTACGGAATCCAGCTTCACGAGGGCGAGTTACAGCCCTCGATCCGAACTACGAACGGGTTTCGGGATTGCCGTCACCTTTCGATGTAGGAACCCATTGTCCCGTCCTTTGTAGCGCGCGTGTAGCCCAGGAGATTCGGGGCATACGGACCTACCGTTGACCTCTCCTTCCTCTGTCTTAGCGACAGCGGTCCCAATAATGTGCGCGCCTTCCAGAGAAAACGCTAGCAATTATTAGTGAGGGTCTCGTTCGTTATCTCACTTAAGAGAACGCTTTACAGTACGAACTGACGACGGCCATGCACCACCTCTCGAAAAATCAGGCAAGGTCATCAGCCTGGCCTTCATGTAATCGTCGCTCCTGGTGAGTTGTCCGGCGTTGAATCCAATTGAACCGCACGCTCCTCCCGTTGCGGTGCTCCCCCGCCAATTCCTTTAAGTTTCATCCTTGCGGACGTACTCCCCAAGCAGCAGGCTTAACAACTTCTCTCCGGCACTGGGCGCCCACTAAGGACCCCCAACACCAAGCCCGCAGCGTTTACACCCTGGACTACCGGGGTATCTAATCCCGTTTGCGCCCCAGGGCTTCGTTCCTCACCGTCGAATTCGTTCTAGTCAGACGCCTTCGCCACCGGTGGTCCTTCTAGGATTACAGGATTTTACCCCTACCCCAGAAGTACCTCTGACCTCTCCCGATCCCAAGTCTTGCAGTCTCCCCGGACTTCGGACAGTTAAGCTGGCCGATTTACCCAAGGATTTACAAGACCGGCTACGAACGTTTTAGGCTCAATAATATCGACCACCACTCGGGCCGCGGGTATTACCGCGGCGGCTGGCACCCGTCTTACCCGGCCCTTACTTCTCTTGTTTTTTAGACAATAGAACAGCTAACACAAAAAGTGCTAGCACTTGGAATTCCCTCATCGGGGTTGCCCCCATTGTGAAGTTTTCGCGACTGCTGCGCCCCGTAGGGCCTGGACTCATGTCTCAGAGTCCATCTCTGGGCTTCCTCTCTCAAGGCCCATACGCGTCATCGGCTAGTGGGTCCATTACACCCACTACAACCTGATACGCCGCAGACCAATCCTAAGGCACCGGAGTTTTCGACCTAAAAGCATTCCAGCATTCTAGATCTATGGAGTATTATCCTCAGTTTCCCGAGATTATCCTCCACCTTAGGGCATGTTATCCGCGTGTTACTGAGCGGTCCGCCGAGTCCTTACGACTCTCGACTCGCATGTCTTAATCGAATTCCAATAGCGGTGGCCGCCGGCAGGATCAACCGGAATCGATCCTTGATGCTTAATCCATTACTGATTACTGCTAAGGATTTAACACGAAATTGGCAGGATTACCAAGTTTCACCAGCGATACCACTTCAATATTAGTGATATTCGCCATCGATCGTCAGAACCAAGAGAGCACGTCATTCTTGACGGAGATCTCAGTTCTCCATTATCGCTCACAGCTCATTTTTGCTATACAGGCCATACGACCCATATTGCTCTTTTTATGCTGTGTCTCAGCGTAGAATCCCCTTAACTTCGGTCACATATATAACCGTTTGGTTTTAGGGGGCTTCATGCGCCTTTCCCATGCCTTTCTTGGCAAGGTAGCCCCTCACCTCGGTTTTAATATATAACCTTTTCCCAGGGGGCTGTTTGGTGTATTGCGTTGCAATCCAACCTCATGGAAGAGGTCGATTTCATCGCATTATTCTCTAACACTTCATCCTACATATACTATACGGCCCACCGCATTGGAGCGTAGACTGTCTAGGACCCTGGTCCATATGCCGATATTTCGGTCGATCATGATGCCTTTTCGGAGCAACTTCGGGGAGCAACTTCGGTATACAATAATATACTGATCCTTCATGTTCCGTACTGCCAACCAATGCAGATCATCCAGATTGATTCCGAAAGGTCATCCCATTTAGATGGAGATAAAAACCTTTAAGAACGATATGGACTTTCTCAGACCCCTAAGCGGAGATGGCCCAGCTCGGTAAGGCGATGGATTGCTAATCCATTGTCCGAAAGGACTCGGGGGTTCAAATCCCCCTCTTCGCGCCATTTTTACTGCCGAATCTTAAGACCCGTTCATTTCTTCGCAAGTTACTGGTTTGCACAATGCAGGATTATTGAGCCCTTGGTGCATCCAAAATCATATATGCCAGCATGAAAAACATAGTATCGAATTTGATGACCTTGACAACAAGTAGATACTATGAGGTGCCCTATGATATGTCAGGTATTGGACCATGATCTCTATCCTCTATGTCGATGATGATGTCGATCAGCTGGACCTGGGCAAGGCATTCCTGGAAGAGATGGGGGATTTCCAAGTCAGAAAGGCAGCGTCCGCCAAGGAAGGTATGATGCTGCTCAGAGACCTGGATTTTGATGTAATCATATCTGATTACCAGATGCCCGAGATGGATGGAATTGGATTCCTGAAGACCGTGAAGGCCATTCACCACGATATGCCCTTTATTCTGTTTACAGGAAAAGGGCGCGAAGAGGTCGTCATCGAAGCGATCAACAATGGAGTCGATTTCTACGTTCAGAAAGGGGGCGACCCCGAGGCACAATTCATCGAGCTCGCCCATAAGGTGAGGCAGGCGGTGAACCGTCACCGCGCTGAACTGGACTTGCAGAAGAAGACTGTCGAACTGGACAATTTTTTCATGCTATCGCTAGACATGCTTTGCATAGCCGACATGGACGGCCGCTTTGTTCGAGCAAATCGAGCCTGGGAGGATTTACTTGGCAACAGCCTAAAGGAACTTGAGGGTAAACGGTTTCTTGATTTCGTACATCCAGATGATGTTATTCCGACGCAAATGGCCATGTCGGAACTGGAAAGTGGCAATATTGCGCAAGAGTTCATCAATCGATATCGGACCAAAAATGGAGATTATCGATGGATAGAATGGAGGTCGATACCTTACGAGGGGAGATTGGTATATACAGCAGCCCGAGACATCACAGAGCGGAAGTTGGCAGAAGACAATTTGAGGGAAGCTTGCGAATTGATCGCAGCGAATGAGGAGCAACTGCGCCAACAGTTCGATGAACTGATACAGAACCAGGATTCACTTAGGGCAGTGAACCTGCAGTTGAACAACCAAGAGGAAGCCTTACGTACCCAGCTTGAGCAGATTACCAGTATCCATAAGGAACTGGTTAACAGCGAGAAGATCTTCCGACTTCTTGTCGAGAACGTGCCTGAGGCGATCTTCATAGCGAGAGACGATTTCCGGTTCGTTTTCATAAACCGCGCCGGGGTCAGCATGTTCGGTGCATCCGATGCCGATCAACTATTGGGTACCCCAGTGCTCGACAGGATACATCCTAGCTTTCATTCGAGAGTGCGGGAGCGCGTGAGGCATCTCACCGTCGAATGCGAACCGGTCAAGCCCCTCGAGGAAGTTTATATCAGAATGGACGGCACACCGATAGTGGTCGAGGTCAATGCGGTTCCATTCAACTATCGAGGGGAGAACGAATCCCTGGTGATCGTGAGGGACATCACCGAACGCAAGCGGGCCGAAGAGGCATTACAACGCTCGGAGCAGATGTTGAAGATCGTCCTGGACAACTTCCCCGGGGTGGTTTATTGGAAGGACCGCAACTTGGTCTATCTGGGCGCCAACCGGGAATCGGCTAAGATCGTGGGATTCAATGACTCGAAGGAATATGTCGGCAAGACCGATTATGACATGCCCTGGGCGAATACCGAGGCAGAGGCCTACCGGGCAGATGATCTTCAGGTGATGGAGAGCGGCAAACCGAAGCTTCACAAAATTGAAAGGCAGCTCAGGGCTGGCGGCGAGATCGGTTGGTTGGATACCAGCAAGGTCCCCTTACATGATTCGGAGGGTAATGTGGTGGGAGTGTTGGGCACCTCCACTGACATAACGGAACTGAAAAAGGCTGAGGAGAAACTTCTCGAGGCGAATCTAGTGCTGGAGAACGGCCCGGCCGTGCTTTTCCGCTGGAGGATCGAGGAGGGATGGCCGGTCGAGCTTGTCTCCAAGAACATCAGACAGTCCGGCTACAGCCAGGAGGAGTTCCTGTCCGGGGCGATGAAATTTGCACATATCATCCATCCCGAAGACCTGGATAGGGTCAGGGAAGAGGTGGAAAACCATACGGCTCTGGGCGAGGACCATTTCGAGCAGACATACCGAATACTGAGCAAGGAGGGCGATGTCCACTGGGTGGACGACAGAACGGCCACGGTCAAGGATGAGGCAGGCCGAGTATCGCACCTCCAAGGAATAATCATCGACATCACTGATCGAATTAGCAGTGAGAACGCCCTCATGCATAAGAATGAGGAGCTGAACAAAGCCTACGATACCTTGAGCAGGATCGAGGAGAGACTTCGAGGCAACTACTCGAGGTTGAGCGCGAAGGAGCATGAATTGGAAGCGAGCGAAAAGCGCTACAGGATGCTTCTTGAGCAGACCTTCGATGCAATCATCACCCACTGCGACGGTAGGATCGTACTTGCGAACGAGGCCGCGTGCAGGCTTTTCGGGGCAAGGTCGATCGCCGATCTGATCGGGCGCTCAATCATCGAGTTCGGAGGACCTGAATCAAAAGAGGTGATCGTTCAGAGGATGAAGCACCTCTATGCCAATCCGGGCACCATTGCGCCCCTCGTCGATATGCCGTTCCGACGGTTGGATGGCTCGATCATAGATGTGGAGGTGATCGCCGCCAGTTATTTGGAGCAGGGAAAAACTCATGTCCAGGCAGTGCTCAGGGACGTTTCTGAACGGAACCGCATCCTGAACGATCTGCGCGAGAGCGAGAAGAAGTATCACGAGCTCTTCGAACTGGGCGGAGAGGCGATATTCCTCATCGATAATGAAGATGGCCGGCTCATGGAGTGCAACACCGCGGCCACGGAGATTTATGGATACGGTCATGATGAGCTGGTCCAAATGCACAATACGGACCTTTCGGCGGAACCAGCGGCGACCAGGAAGGTGACCGCGGAAAGCCCCACCGGAGAGGTCGTTGTCCCGCTAAGATACCACCGTCGCAAGGATGGGAGCACGTTCCCTGTGGAGATCAACGGACGTTTCTTCTCCTGGAAGGGCAGAAGGGCCCATGTGGCGGCGATCCGCGACATCACCGAACGCAAGAGGATCGACGACGCCCTCCGTCAGATAAACAGAAAGCTAAACCTGCTCAACAGCATAACCCGGCACGATATCGTCAACAAGATCACGGTCCTGCAGGCGAACCTTGCTATTGCCAAGACGAAATCCATCGACCCATTGATGACCGAGTACCTGGAGCGATTGGACAAGACCACAAAGGCCATTCAGGAGCACGTGGAGTTCAGCCGGATCTATCAGGATCTCGGCCTACAAGAACCGGCCTGGCAACCGCTGGAGGAAGTGATCGGGGCCTTGGATGTTCCTCTAGAGCTGAAGATCGAGCGGATGATCGACGGGATAGAGGTATACGCGGATCCAATGCTCAGGAAGGTCTTCTACAATCTTCTCGACAACACCATCAGGCACGGGAAGAAGAGCACCGAGGTCGTCATCTCCCTCAATGAGACCAATGATGGTCTGATCATAGTTTGGGAGGATAACGGCATTGGTGTCGCCAATACCGAGAAGGAGATGATCTTCGAGCATGGATATGGCAAGAACACTGGATTGGGCCTGTTCATCTCCCGGGAGATACTGGCGATCACCAACATCGGAATTATGGAGACCGGAAAGGAGGGTGCGGGAGCCCGCTTCGAGATCTCGATCCCGAATGGCGGGTACCGTCGTGTCGACCTCGGCTGAGGCCGTGGGCGGATGGTCAATAAACCCTGTCGGGCAGGAATGCCCTGGCGACACGAGGAAATGAGGCGACTGGACAGCCGCCACATTCTGTTCCCGCCAGCCTCATTCCAACGGGTAATGTTTATATTCAAGTTGGGGCTTGAGAGTGACGATACCAATGGCTGATGACGATTACTTATCACTCCTAGACCGGGCCAAAGGTCAGTTGCCCGAGACCATAGAAAAGCACGAGCGTTTCACAGTCCCCGAGCCGGACATCTTCCAGGAAGGGAAGACCACGGTCATCAAGAACTGGGGCGACATCACCGATGCCCTAAGGCGAGAGCCAGAGCATCTTCTGCAGTATCTGCTGCGCGAGCTCGGTACCCCGGGAACGATCGAGGGCAGGAGAGTGGTCTTCAAGGCCAGGCTCGCTCCGGCGCAGATCGCCGAGAGGATAACTGGCTACACCGATACCTTCGTACTCTGCTCGGAATGCGGCAGGCCAGATACGCATATCGTAAAGGAAGGAAGGATCCTTATCCTCGAGTGCGAAGCATGCGGCGCACACCGGCCGGTGAACGTGAGGAAGCAGGCCAAGGCCCCGGAGAAGGAAGGGCTGAGGGAAGGCAACATCTACGAGTTCATGATCGAGGATGTCGGCAAGAAGGGAGACGGAGTGGCCAGGATGGACAAGTACATCATCTACATCCCGGGCACGATCAAGGGAGCCAGGGTCAAGGCCAAGGTCACCAAGGTCTCCGGCAACGTCGGTTTCGCCAACGTTTCCCAGGAACCGATCACCAGGTGATCGGCAAGAAATCTATTTTCCAAACACCTTCAGACTCATTCTTTTGACGTGCTTTTTTGAACCGTAAGTGTAAAAATTGTAAGAAGACGGGTTTGCCCGTCAATTGATGTAATTGACGCTGGAACGGTCGAAGCCCTTGACCAACTCGATGTCCATCGTCTCCTCGCCGTCCATCTTCGGTTCGGCGTAGGTGAAGAACGGAAGCACCCTCGAGATGTCCTCAGCGATGTAGGTGGTCTTGTGGTCCTTGCCGAATAGCGCCACACTGATCGAGTAAGCGCGCCTGCGGGTCTCCTCCTCGTCGAGTATGCCGATGGCGTGGATGTACTCGTGCAACAGGACGTGGAAGGCGTAGGACTTGTACATGTCCGGCTGGATCGCCATGATCCTCTTCAGCACACTCCTGTTCATGACGATGATGTTCGATGAGACCGGATATAGGCCGCCGACGAAGGACTTGTTATCGCCGCCCATCTCCGCCAGGCCGAGCATCAGCCCGGCGCGGGATATCCCCATCTGAACGCGCACCGCTTCCTTGACCACTTCGAATATGTCCGTGAGGTCCTTGGCGCGCTCGAGGCGGGCAGGGAACACGGAATTAGCGGACTGTGTCCGCACTAGTTCACTCATGGTTAACTACAATGCGGGGATGTCCTTATTAAAAACATTCCCTACAATATCGAAGTCTACGAAGGAGTCGCCTTTGTCTCAAAATGGTATTATAGGCGCAGAGCGCATCCTTCCGGCCATGCGGAACCCCGCCCAGTACATAGTGATGTTCGCAATATTCATCTTCATTCCTGTAGCCGCGATCTACTTCCTTCCGCTGCTTCTCAGTACCGGCGACTACCAGGCTTTCCAGGACCCGCAGAGCCCTTTGAACCCGCTCATCTACTTCGCGATGATCCTGGGCATGACATTGCTGATGCTGGTCCTGATCAAGTATGCCAAGGAGAAGATCATGCGGGCGATATTCTACACCGCCATGCTTCTCTCCATGTTCTCGATCTTGCTGCCGATCTTCTACTATTTGATCAACAACGTGGACGTATCACTGATACTGGCGATTGCCTGCGCGATCGGTCTGATGGCGTGGTTGATCCTTCGTCCGGAATGGTATGTCATCAACTCGGTGGCGGTATTGATCGGAGTGGGGGCGACCGCGATCCTTGGGATATCATTGGGCATACTCCCGGCATTGATCCTCCTGAGCATCCTGGCAGTTTACGATGCCATCTCCGTTTACAAGACGAAGCACATGCTTTCCCTGGCTGAGGGAGTCACGAAGATGAGATTGCCTGTATTGTTCTATGTCCCCAAAAAACTGGACTTCAAGGTCGAACAGATGGACAGCATGGACCTAAAGGACCGGGACAAAGATCAGGAGAGGGAGACGATGATAATGGGGGTTGGGGACGCGGTCATCCCCGGCATACTGATCGTTTCGGTCATGGCCTACCTACCACGAATGGCGCCCGCCACCCTAATTGACCATGCGGATGTGTTCGTGACGGCTGGGACCATCATCGGCGCGTGCATCGGGTTCGCCGTCCTCATGAAGTACGTGGCCACAGGAAGGCCCCAAGCCGGCCTGCCTCTGCTGAACGGAGGCGCCATCCTGGGATTCCTTATCACCTACCTCTTGGTGTTCCAGGACCTGAATTTCGGGTTCCTATGAACAAAATTAATGTAAATGAGCCGGATATGCAAAGGGGGAGCTGAAATGAGATTCCTGGTTCTGTCGGACGTGCACAGGCGCGAAAAGGTGGTAAAATGGGCTAACGAGCTCATTGACGAGATGGACCTGGACGGCTCGATAGTGCTGGGGGACATAACTCACTTCGGACCGCCCGAGTGGGCGGGCGAGTTCCTTGGGGGCCTCAAGGGCAAGACCTACGCCGTGCCCGGCAACTGCGACCCGCCGGGAACCTTGGCGCATATCGAGAGGAAGGCGATCTCGCTGCATCTGAAGAAGGTCCGCCTGGGGGAGAACGTGCTCGGAGGGATGGGCGGATCCAACCCGACAATATTCGATACACCGAATGAGATGTCCGAGGATGAGATCATGTCCCACCTCCGGCCAGTCATGGAGAAGGATATGATATTGGTCCTGCATTGCCCTGCCTTCGGAATATTGGACGTTCCTTTTTCTGGAAAACATGTGGGCAGTGTCTCGATCGCAAAACTCGTCGAAGAGTTCAAGCCCATGGTCGTACTGTCCGGTCATATACACGAAGATAGAGGCATCGTCGAAAAGGACGGCACGGTCTTCATGAATCCAGGACCAGCAAAGGAAGGCTTCTCCGGACTATTGGAATTGGGCAATACCCCCAAGGTCAAGCTGCTCGAACAGTACTCTGAATGAAGATAGGTATTAATACCCCGCTTTATTTTAGTGGCCACGGATTGCTATGGCACTGTGGCAAGGGAAATCCAAGAGGAAGCCGAGTGGCGGAAGGCTCCGCCTCGGCAGGAAGAAGAGACGATTCGAGATCGGCAGGGAGCCGACTTTCACACTTCTGGGCGCAGAGCGCTCTCTCATCATGAGGACCAGAGGTGCAAACGTCAAGGTCAGGATGCTTAAGGCGTCATTCGCCAACGTCATTGACCCGGCGACCATGAAGGCCCAAAAGTCCAAGATCGTCACTGTGAAGAAGAACTCGGCTAACCCCAACTATGTTCAGCGTAACATCATAAACAAGGGCGCCATGATCCAGACAGAACTGGGACTGGCAAGGGTTACATCTCGGCCGGGACAGCACGGGGCGGTCAACGCGGTACTGGTCAAGGAGTGACCGGACCCCTATTAGCGGATAACCCATGGCCCTTGACGAGGAAAAGGCATGGGTCCTCTGGCCCGAATATTTTGACATCAATCGGACCCGGGACGCTGGCCGGAAGGTCAGCAAGAAGCTGTCGATCAGCTCTCCGAACGTCGAGCTCATAGCCAAAGCTGTGAAGCAGATGGGGCTTGAGTACAAGATCGAGATCGATAAATCTTATCCAGGAAACTGGTATAACCATACAGGCAGGGTCCTGGTGGAGCATTCGCTCCCCAAGACATTGCTGCTGTTGAAAGTAGGTCAGGCGCTGATCAAATATCAGCGGTCCTGAGGCGTTTCCACTTCTTCTACCAACTTCTTGCCGGCGGAAACGCTGTCTACCGAATGCACGACCGCACCAGATTCCGTTATGACCTGCTCGACCATGTCGTAATCGATGGAGTTGCCTTCGATGGTGATCTTGATGCTTTCAGTCTCCTGATCAACCTCGTCCAGCGTGCAGTTGACACCGGAGATTCCTTCAACAGCTCCGAGCCTTTTTGCTAGCTCTACGATCGAGGGATGATGCGGCTTCAATACGTCGAGTACAAGTCGTTTTACGTCGCTCACTTACAATAACCCTTCCAGAGCGACAAATTGGAGTTGATGTATTAAATCGTTAGGATTGGTAGGGCGCCGACAGCTCCGATCAGTGAACGCCATTTCTGGATCAAAGAATAATTCAACTGGTTATAAATAGAGTTATAAAATTAAATAATCTGTTCAGTCTCTGGATAATCTTGAGTAAGCTGGGTTACCCAAACAATGTCCTTAGGCCGACCTAGGCATTCAATTTTATGGGATTGATTGAATTTCTGTATTGCCGTGTCACTCCAACCAGGGGAATCTCCTGACGATCTTAGTATTCGACCACCAGGTACCCAATCCGATCGTGCGGCCGGCCTTTACCCTCCAGAGACCGAACAGGAGGAACAGGTAGATTATGTGCTCATCGATGATCGGATTGTTCATCGGAGGAACCTGGGTGGACCATAGCAACAGGACGAGCAATCCTCCGCCGTAGGCCGATATCCTGCTCCCGATCCCGAGAATTAGGGCTGCCCCAAGGAGCAATAATGCTGCCATGAAGAGCACGTCGACTACTTGGTTGCCTGCGATGCTTCTGTAAAAACCCTCAAAAATCCCCCCCGACACATTGCCAAGGTAGTATGTGGTAGGCGAACCTCCATTGATCCATGAACGGCTCGAGGCCGTCGCAAATCCGAGGCCGAAGGTCTTGTCCAGGAATGCCCAAAGGAATATCCAACCCAATAATATCCGGGATATTCCCCAAATATGATCCGTCTTGATCTCGGGAATCTTGTATGCCATGGTTAATTCGATTCTAACCGGGCGGATATAATGATTGTTGCAGTCACTGGCAACGTCTCATGACAACAAGGATCAGACGGATCGGACACATTTCACGAACCGAATCTTACGCTTTGTCCCAATCAACGCATTCCATGCGGGAAGGTCGAACCTTTACAGGGCTCTAAGGTCATCAGCCATGTCTGGCAAAGAAGAGAGGAGGAATCGCTCCGGGTTCGCCGATCTCCCCCTATGGCAAGCGTAGTCTAAATGCAGGATTTGTGAATGTGGATTATCGAGGATCAATCAGACGATTCGCTCTAGTCAGATGAGTGGCTTGGAAAAGGATTATCCATAATGGCATGGATTCTAGGTCTCATGCTCACATTCCGCGAAGTGACCGTGCTCGACGTCAACTCGGAGTATTTGGGAGTCCTGGTGGAGACCTTAATGGAAAACGCAGGATACGCCGTGGCAAATTCGATCACTAAGGAGCATGGAAAGGGAAAGAGGATTGCGGTCATCTGCGGAATGGGCAACAATGGAGGTGATGGCCTGGTAGCGGCCAAGTACCTTCGGGAGAACAACAACGTAAGGGTGTTGCTGGCCCGGCCGCCGCAGTTCATCAAGAGGATGGCCCCGCGGAAGAACTTGGGACCGGTCGAGGATATCACCAAGGTATACGAAGGCGAGGACCTTTCCGGTTACGATCTGATCGTCGACGCCATCTATGGGATCGGCATCCATGGCGACATAAAGGAACCCTATTATTCGTTGATCAAGAAGATGACCCAGTCAGGCGTCCCGATCATTTCGATCGATGTGCCTTCCGGGCTGGGGACGAACATGGGGGTCAAGCCGGTCATGACAATCACATTGCATGATACCAAGGAAGGAATGACCGAGGCAAATTCTGGTCGGATCGAGGTCGTTGACATCGGCATCCCGAAAGACGCCGAACGCTTTGCAGGACCAGGGGAGTACGTCTATTATCCTATCCCAAAGATCAGCTCGCATAAGGGCGAGAACGGGCGGGTGCTGGTGATCGGCGGCGGACCGTACACCGGAGCTCCGTCGTTGGCAGCCATGGGTGCCTACCGCATCGGCGCGGACCTGGTACAGATCGCCACCCCGGAACAGTCGTTCCTTACAGTATCGGGATATTCCCCTAATTTCATTGTGCACAGGATGCCTGGGAACATGTTCACCGACAGCAATCTAGACCAGGTGCTTGGACTCACCGGCCTGGTGGATGCGGTGATCATCGGGTCCGGCATAGGTCGGGACTCCCGGACTCAAGGGGCGATCAGGGATTTCGTGAAAGAATGCAATAAGCCTATGGTCATTGACGCGGACGCGTTTGCCGCACTATCGGTTGATCCCGAGCTTCTGAAAGGCAAGAAAGGCATCGTGACGCCCCATTCCAGGGAGTTCGCCACACTGTTCGGCAAGGCGCTTCCGGATGATCTCGAGGAGCGGGCGGCGGCAGTGAAGGATGCGGCGGCGCGAATCCAGATGACCGTTCTGGTCAAAGGCGTGATCGATATCATCTCCGATGGCGTACGGATAAAGTTCAACCGAACCGGGAATCCGGGCATGACGGTCGGCGGGACCGGAGACGTTCTCGCCGGCATCTGCGCAGGTCTCTTGGCCAAGGGCGTAGGGGCGTTTGACGCGGCGCGCATCGCCGCGTTCACCAATGGCTCGGCAGGAGACCTTGCGTTCAACGAACAATGCTACGGTCTGCTGGCGACCGATGTCATCGATAATATCGCGCCGGTGATGTGCCGGGCGCTTGACAGATTTAAATAATGCTTTGGATAATCAAAGGGCCGTGAGGACGGCCATCATATCTGATGTCCATGCCAACCTGGTGGCGTTCAACGCCGTTCTGGGCGAGATCGACAGCATGGGCATAAGTCGGATCATCAGCGCCGGCGATGTCGTCGGATACTATCCATTTCCAAATGAGGTCATCCAGCTATTCAGGGAACGTTCCGTCGTGGGGATAGCCGGGAACCATGACCGGACGGTGATCCGGACCAAGGTCTCGAGCATGAACCCCATCGCGGGAGAGGCCGCCCGATGGACGGCCAAAGAGCTCAGTGAAAGCTCACGCAATTACCTGGCCGGTCTTCCACCTCGCACACATGTGACGATCGGGGGTAAGCTTGCCGGCCTGTACCATGGATCACCCCGTGATGATTCAGAGTATGTGTTCGAAGAGGAGGCAGAATCAGAGCTCCTCCGGCTCAGCGGAACCCGCCTGCTGATCCTTGGCCACACCCATGTCCCATACATATTTCGTTCGAAGGAAGGGGCCATCGTCAACCCGGGATCGGTCGGCCAGCCGAGGGACGGCGACCCCCGCGCCTGCTTCATGATCTATGATTCGACCAAGGACGATTTTACGATAAGACGGGTCGAATATGATATCGAAGCCGTGGTGCAGGCAGTATCACGGGCCGGATTGCCCAAGGATCTGGGAGAACGCCTGAGGCATGGATGGTGAAAGGCAAATGGACATCTCACCCATCCCGAACAAGCCAGTGCTGGAGATATCTGGCACCAAGAAACTGATCTGTGCCGGTGACCTCCATATCGGTCTTGAGAACGAGATGAGGGTCAAAGGGGTCCACGTTCCCAGCCAGACCTTCAGGATGGAAAAGGAATTGGTCTCACTGGCCGAAGGTCGTGACGGTCTGATCCTGCTGGGCGACATCAAGCACCAGGTTCCAGGTTCCTCAAAACAGGAATATGTGGAAATACCCCGCTTCTTCAACGAACTGAAGCGGGCTTATGGAGAGGTGCACATCGTCCGCGGCAATCATGATACGAACTTAGAAGCGATGCTGCCGGAGGGTATCACGATCCATCCGGCCACCGGTTTCACGATCGAAGACGTCGGATTCGTGCACGGTCACACTTGGCCCTCTCCGGAGGTGATGTCCAAGAGAGTGCTGGTAATGGCGCACAACCATCCCGCGGTCATCTTCGAGGACAACATGCACCATAACCAGATCGAGCGCTGCTGGGTACGGTGCCGGTTCCGGGAAACCGCCACCCAAAGATACCTGGAGCTCCCGGAGGAGGTCATCATCGTCCCGGCCTTGAACCGGAACCTTGGAGGATCACCGATCAATTTCGATAGGCCGAAGCTGCTCGGTCCTTTCTTCTCTCAGGACCTCATCGACCTGAACGAGGCGCGGGTGTATCTCATGGACGGTGTGTTCCTTGGCAACGTGGGCAGCCTCAAGGTCGAAAGGCGCCGGCACTTCAAGCTCCGCCCGGACGAGCAATAAACATCTGGAGTGATCTGGTCGAATCTTACAAAAATAGGGAAAAGGAAAAGGATTTGTTGAAGGGGTTTAGTAGTTCGATATCTCTCTGAACACGGACCCGTCTGGGTTCCTTATTACTGCCTTCATCGGCATCTGTCCCGGCAGGGTGTGCGTTGCGCACGAGTTGCACGGGTCATATGCACGGTAGGCCATCTCGACCATGTTCAGCAGTCCGTTGGACACTTCCCAGTTCTTGATCAGCGCGGTGGCGGCCTTCCTGACGCTCAGGTTGATCGGCGCGTTGTTGTTGGTCGTACCGACGACCAGGTTGACCTGGGTTGTGATACCGTTCTTGTCTGCGCAGTAGTGGTGCACCAGGGTTCCACGCGGGGCCTCGAGTATACCGACACCCTCGTCCGGGGTGTGCAGATCGCCTCTAATGTCCTTGCTGGTGATCTGCGGGTCCTGAGCCCTCTCGAGGAGCAGTTCCGATGCGTACACAAGCTCGATGACACGCGCCCAGTGCATTGCCATGGTGTGGTGGATCGGGCCCTTGACGCCGAGAGAGGCGAAGGTGCTCTTCATCTTCTCGTACTCAGCCTGCGCCAGCGGGGTTGTGAACCCGCTCGAGACGTTGAACCTCGAAAGCGGCGTTGCCCGGTAGATACCGGAGTCAATCCCGTCGACGAGTCCCTTCCAGCCGACCGGCTTGAAGTAGCAGAACTTCTCGTACGACCATGGCAGGGTGTGCTCGGCGATGTAGTCCAGGTATCCCTTTCCGGTGTAGCGGGCCACTTCCTTCCCGTTCGGGTCGATCATCTTCTGCGTTCCGTCGTAGAAGTTGACCTTGTCGTTCTTGTCGACCGTTCCAAGGTTGTAGGTCTCGTTGTAGAAGATGTCCTTGCTGACGATGATGTTCAGGTAGTCCTGGTTCTTCAGCACGACGTCCTCGAAGACCTTCATGGTGAACATAGAGAAATCGACGCACGATTTGGCCATGGCCTCGATCTTCTTGCGCTCGTCCTCGCTCAATGACTTGGACATACCGCCCGGGATACCGCAAACCGGGTGCGTGGCCTTTCCGCCCAGCATCTCCTGGATCTTCTGAGCATAGGACCTGTGCTTGATCACTTCGGCACCGACGGCGACGCCGACCGCGTCGACCACGCCGAGGATGTTCCTCGTTGCTGCCGGGGCACATGGGCCCAGGACGAAGTCTGCCGCCGCCAATGCGTAGAAGTGCGCTATGTGGCTGTGCACGTAGTGTGCGGCGTAGAACAGCTCCCTGAGCTTCACTGCGGCCTCTGGCGGGGTCGACCCATAGACCCCATCGAGAGCCTTGGTCGAGCATAGGTGGTGTGCACCGGGGCACACACCGCAAAGCCTGGCGGTGATCTTGTTCAGCTCATCGACCGACCGGCCGATGCAAAACTTCTCGAAACCTCTCAGTTCCGGCACCTGCCAATAGGCGTTTGCTACGTTCCCCTCATCGTTCAGGAAGATCTCGATCTTTCCGTGGCCTTCCAGCCTGGTGATCGGGTCTATGGTGATACGCTTCGAGGTGCTCTTTGTGTGCTCGTCAGATAGTATCGGTGACATGTTTAAGCCTCCTGCTTTGCCTCTTCGGCCGGCTTCTTCTTCCCTTTCTCAGTCACGGTCCTCTTGATGATGGACTTCGGCATGGTGAACGCGTAGAACGTTCCCAGCGGGTCCTTGACCTGCTGCATGATCTCGAGGATCTGGTCCTCGTTGAGCAGGGCTTCACCATCTCCGACCTTGAAGATCGAGGCGAGAGCGGACAGCATGCTTCCGCCCTGGTCCATGACCTCCGCGGTCGGTCCCATGCATCCGCGACATGGTGCGTTGCCTTCGAGGCACTTCGCACCGCATCCGGCCCTGGTCGATGCACCGAGGCAGATGACTCCCTGCTCCAGCATGCACTTTTCCGGGTCGATGTCAATCTCGAAGGCGAGGTTGATCTTGTCCACGCTCTTGGCCGATTTCTTCCTGCCGCACTCGTCGCACAGGGTCTTCGAGGAAGCGATGACCGATCCCTTTGGCGGGAGCGGCTTTCCTTCCGTCAGATATGCCGTGACGATCCCGAGGAACTCGTTGATCAGGTTGGTGGTCGGCGGGCATCCTGGCATGTAGTAATCGACGTCGATCACGTTGTCCAGGGTCAGAACGGTGTCGTACAGCACCGGCAGCTCAAGGTCTCCCTCGGGCATGTGGGTGTGGGTCTGCGGGATGACCGGGTTGGCCGAGTTCTTCTGGTCCGAGGAGAACGTCCGGTTATAGACGTAGTCCAAGGTCGCCTTGGCGTTGGTCACATTGGCCAGTCCCGGAATTCCTCCGAAACAGGCGCAGGAACCGAAAGAGACCATCAGCACCGACTTCTGCCTTAGGAGCTTGGCCATGTGCTCGTTCTCGCTGTTCCTGATCGCCCCGTTGTACAACGTGGCGGTGATGGACTGGTCGGGCATTGCCTCCAGGTCCTTTATCTTCGTATCCACGGCTATCGGCCAGAAGGCGATGTCCGCGATCTCTGCCACTCCGAGGATCTTCTCATCGATATCCAGGAGTGCGACATCGCATCCCCCGCAACCGGCTCCCCAATATTGCGCAATCTTGATCTTTGCCATTTGTTCCACCTGCCTGGATTAGACCTCGTCGTTGATCGGGTTCGGGCCGAGCTCCTTGATCAGCTCGTTGAACTCTTTGATCGTCTTCTGGAACTTCGCACCCTCCGAGGCGGAAACCCACTCGAGCTTCAGCCGGTCCGGGTTGAATCCGTATTGTTCAAGCAGCACCCTGAGGAGAGCTATCCTCCTGCGGGTCCTGTAGTTGCCACCGATGTAGTGACAGTCGGCGGGGTGGCATCCGAGCACCAGGACGCCGTCTGCGCCGTTGGCGAAGGCCCGGAGAACGAACTCCGGGTCGACCCTCGCCGAGCACATGGTCCTGATGACCCTGAAGTTTGTCGGCATCTGCAGTCTCGACACTCCGGCCAGGTCGGCCCCGGCATAGGAGCACCAGTTGCAGCAGAAGACGACGAGCCTAGGATCAAACTCGCCCGTCTCCGCCGGCTTCGGTTGTGTCTGGGTAACGGTTTCGGACATTACTTTCCACCTCCCACGAGGGCCGCGTCGATCTGTGCTATGATCTGGTTGTTCTTGAAGCCCTTCTGCTCCATTGCACCTGAGGGGCATGCCGCCACGCAGGTTCCGCAACCCATGCACAGTCCTTCGTTGACCACTGCCTTCAGCTTCTTGGGGTCCTTCGGGTCCGCCACGGTGGTGATCGCCTTGTACTCGCAGACCGGCTCGCATATGCCGCAGCCGTCGCAGATGTCGTCGTTCACCGCCGCGATTATGCCCTGGGTCTCCAGGAACTGCTTCGAGATGATGGTCATTGCCCTGGCGGCCGCTCCGGACGCCTGTGCGATGCTCTCATCCAGGAACTTCGGCCAGTGCGCCAGTCCGGCCATGTATATGCCGTTGGTGGCGAAGTCTACCGGCCTCAGCTTCATATGCGCCTCGAGGAAGTAGCCGTCCTTGCTCAGCGGCACCTTAAGGATCTTGGCCAGGTGCTCGTTGTCCGGCTGGGGCCTGACGCCTGCGCTCAGGACCACCATGTCCGGGTGGAACATCAGAGGCGATCCGAGGATCACATCGTCGGCGACGAGCTTCAGACCATCGCCTTCCTTGGTGACCACTGGGTCTTTGTCCTCCGGGAACCTGACGAACTTGACACCGAGCTCTGCGGCATCCTTGTACAAGGACTCGCGGAACCCGTAGGTCCTGATGTCCTTGTGGAAGACGTAGACCTCTGCGGTCGGGTCCTTCTTCTTGATCTCGATGGCGTTCTTGACCGCCTTGGCGCAGCACACCCTGCTGCAGTACGGGGCCTCCTTGTTCCTGGAGCCTACGCACTGGATCATCGCAACCTTCTTGGCGTGCAGCTGACCATGGTGGAGCTTCTCTTCCAGCTCGGTCTGGGTGATGACGTTCTTCTCCTGTCCGTACAGGAACTCCTTGGGCTTGTACTCCTCACCGCCGACCGCCACAATGACGGCCCCGGTCTCATATTCCTGCCCGCGGATCTTGGCCTTGAAGTTGCCGACAAATCCGGTCAGGTCCTCAAGCTCGGAGTTCATGTGCAGGGTGATGTTCTTGCAGTCCTGGACTTTCTTGATGATCTCGTGCATGACGGACCTCGGGCTCTTTCCGCCCTCGTGCGTCAGCAGCTTGTTCATCCTGCCGCCCAGTTCTCCGGTCCTCTCGATGAGCTCGACCTTGAATCCCTGCTTGGCGATGTCCAGCGCGGCGGTCATACCCGCAAGTCCGCCGCCGACGACGACGGCCGCGTGGGTGACTCCCAGCCTTGACTTGGACAACGGCTCGAGGAATCTGGATTTGGCGATTGCCATCCTTACCAGGTCCTTCGACTTCTGGGTTGCCTTTTCGGGCTCATGCATGTGGATCCAAGAGCATTGGTCACGGATGTTGGCCATCTCGAACAGGAACATGTTCAATCCGGCTTCCTTGATGGTGCTCTGGAACAGTGCCTCGTGGGTACGGGGCGTACAGGACGCGACGACCACACGGTTCAGCTTGTGCTCTTTGATCAGAGCCTTGATCCGCTCTTGCGAATCAGCCGAGCAGGTGTACTTGTTCTCCTCCGCATAGGTGACGTTCGGTAGGGTCTTGGCGTAATCGACGACCGATGGGACATCGACCGTTCCGCGGATGTTGATGCCGCAGTCACAGACGAAGACACCGATCCTGGGCTCCTGTCCGTGAACGTCGGTCTCGGGGGTCTCCTTGACCACCGTGTCAATCCCGACGCGGTTCTCGCACACCAATGCGCCTGCCTTCGACGCCGCTCCGGACGCTTCCGCGACCGTGGTCGGGATGTCCTTCGGGGCAGTGAACGCGCCACTGACGAACACTCCCTTCCTGGAGGTCTCCAACGGCGAGTATATTCCAGTCTGGCAGAATCCATACGGGTTGAGCTTTATGCCTACCCTGTCGGCGATGTTCTTGGCATCTACTGGTGGCTCGAAACCGACCGAAAGGACGACCATGTCGAACTCTTCGGCTGCTACATCCTGACCGTTGCTGTAGCGCAAGATCAGGTTCTTGGTCTCGGGGTCTTCCTCCACCGATGCTACCCTGGTGCCGCGGTACATCTTGATATGATATTCCTTCTCGGCGCGCGCCCGGTAGTCCTCGAACTCCTTTCCGAAGGCCCTGAGGTCCATGAAGAATATGGTCGGCTCGAGGCCCGCGGTGTGCTCACCGGCGATGATCGCCTGCTTCGTGGCATACATGCAACAAACGGACGAGCAGTAGGGGTTTCCGACCTTCTCGTCCCTGGAACCGACGCACTGAATCCAAGCTACCTTCTTCGGGGTGCGGTGATCGGAAGGCCTGACCACGTGTCCCTGGTATGGGCCGGTGGCGGACAGTATCCTTTCGAAATCCAGGCTGGAGACGACGTTCTTGAACTCGCCGTATCCGTATTCCTTCTTGGCCCGGGCATCGAAGATGTCGAAACCGGGGGACAGGACGATCGCTCCTACGTCGATCTTCTCTTCTGTCGCCTTCATCTCATAATCGATGGCGCCGGCCGGGCAGTTCTTCTTGCACAGGCCGCACCTTCCCTTTGTCAGGAACAGGCACTTTGTATCATCGATGGCGTACTTCATCGGTACTGCCTGAGCATAGGGGACGTAGACTGCCTTCCTCGTAACCATTCCCTGCTCGAACTCAGCGGGGGTCTTCGAGGGGCACTTCTCAGCGCATATGCCGCATCCGACACAGAGGTCCTCTCGGACGTATCTCGGATGCTTCTTGAGGGTGACGGTGAAATTCGGTGCTTCACCTTCGACCTTCATGACCTCTGTCAAGGTCATCATGGTGATCATCGGGTGCCTTGCTGCCTCCACGAGTTTCGGGGACAGGATGCACATCGAGCAGTCGTTCGTTGGGAACGTCTTGTCCAATTGTGCCATCACACCGCCAATGCTTGGCTTTCTCTCTGTGAGGTAGACTTTCAGTCCAGATTCAGCCAGGTCTAACGCTGTCTGAACACCGGAAATGCCTCCCCCTACAACCAATACGGAACCAGTCTTTGCCGACATTTGTGCTCCTCCTTCTATTTTACAATCCATCAATATCAGTTAACGGAACGGCCTTCACGGTAAACGAAGCTCTTAGAACGGACGCCCTGTCATTGTCAAGGCGCCCCGCGCCTCGGCCAGAACCTTCCTTCGTACCGGTCAGACTTTCCACCTTCCAACAATCACTTGCTGCGGCCCCACAGATCGCTTGCATCGACCTGGTGGCCATTTCTCGCAACCCATTCCCGTTTCCTAGGCGGTTGTGGCTGCGGTGAAGAACCGCTACTAATCTCCCATTCACCGGTTGTTTCGTAGGAGATGCCATGTCACGTCGTGTCGCGGTTTTTCGTGAATACGGATGTCCGTATTTTAACGTTTTGTACTTTATCTTCGGCATGACACGTGCTACCTCTGATGCCCTCTTTCTTAAGAGCTTTTCGCTTTATTTCATTGTAAATTCCGAAGGTTCGCCCGGTCCCCAATCGTGAGCATTGTCCACATAATAAATGCAAAGCGTCAATGTAATGAACTATAACAAGAAGGAATTTGACAAGTCGATGTCAGGATTTCCATGCAACGGTCACAGTCCAAAAAATGGAATCACAGACAAAGGATTTTAGTCCCTGAACGGTTTGGTAAAAATCTGACCGAGGTCAGTAACAGGGAGAGAACAGCACCTTGAAAAATCCTTTTTCCGGATTGTTCAAAAGACGGTTGGTGATGCGTTTAGAGCTCATCCAGCCGATGCCTCCGAAACCGCCGGCCATGCATAAGGCGCAGGAGGCGTCGAGGCCAAGACCGAGAGTGGTCCCGATCAAACCGAAGTACGACATCGTAGTCTGCCAGATCTGCATGGGAAGGATTAAACAGGGATTGAACGTGGCCAAGTGCGGGTGTGGCAAAAGCTTCCACGATGTATGCCTGGAAAGGACAACATTCTGCCCTTACTGTCAAAAGACCTATGATGCAGAGGCAGTAGCTCTCATCTCCAAGAAGAGGGAGATGCCGAAGGTCGAGAAGATCCCATGCCCATCCTGCGGCCAGATGATCATGACCGATGCCAGGAGGTGCAATTGCGGGGCTGTTTTCGTGGAGGACGACCAATTCGATTGCGCCAATTGCGGCTCGGTGGTCTTTGCCGACAAGATGGTATGCGGTCGTTGTGGAGAAGTCTATGAGATCTACACACCGATGCTCTGTCCCATTTGCTCAAGGATATTCAACGAAGAGACGGGGATGTGCGAGTGCGGCGCGTTCACCGGTGACGCTTGCCCCGAGTGCGGCATTCCCCTCGAACTTGATGACCGAGCCTGCCCCAGATGCGGAACCCTGTTCGAGTATGTCGGCACTCCCGACGAGATCGCCGAAAGGAATCGTCCATAGTCTTTACACTGCCGATATTGAAGTTTCTTTTTATAAGGTCAAGAACAAATGGAATAAATATCACATTTGTATTATTCAATCAAGGGTGTGGGTGCACTTGAGATCATTGTTTGACGTTCCAGACGAAGGAAAAGAAGGATCACGGGAAGATATCCCTAGCATGCAACCTCAGATGACCAGTGAGGACGACGCCGAGCTCATGAAGCTCGTGGAAACCCTCCGGATCAAGATCTCTATCATTGGATGCGGCGGTGGCGGGTCGAACACGGCCCGAAGAGTGACCCAAGCAGGGGTCTCGGGAGCAACGATAGTTGCCTGCAACTCGGATGCCAGACATCTTCTGGCCATACAGGTCCCGAACAAGGTCCTGCTGGGCAAGTCCACGACCAAAGGCTTGGGAGCGGGCGCCATTCCAGAGATCGGACAGCAAGCTGCCGAGGAATCCGAAGGAGACCTGAGGAAATACGTCCTGGGTGCGAACATAGTGTTCGTCACGGCAGGCATGGGCGGGGGAACCGGGACCGGTTCTGCGCCGGTCGTTGCGGAGATGGCGCGGAGACAGGGTGCCTTGGTCATAGGCATAGTGACCCTTCCGTTCAAGGCCGAAGGACGGATCAGGATGGAGAACGCCCTGAAGGGGCTGAACAACCTCCGCGAGCACTGCGACACCACCATCGTGGTCCAGAACGACAAGCTCCTGGAACTTGTACCGCGACTCCCCATCGAGGCGGCGTTCAAGGTGGCCGACGAGGTCCTCATGCAGAGCATCAAGGGCATCACCGAAGTGGTCACCAAGCCTGCCCTGGTCAATCTTGATTTCAACGATATACTGACCATCATGAAGAATGGCGGCATCGCGATGATCGGCATCGGCGAGGCAGACTCCGACGAGGACGACCGCGTCAACAAGGCAGTTAACGACGCCCTGACATCCCCGATGCTGGGGGACGTGGATCTGCACGATGCGAAAGGCGCTATGATCCGTGTCGTGGGCGGCCCGGACATGACCGTGACCGAGGCGGAGAGAGCCGCAGAACTGGTCAGCGAGGCCGTCAACCCGAGGGCAAGGGTCATCTGGGGATGCGCTGTCGAGCCAGAGATGAAAGGGAAGCTCACCGCCATGGTGATCATCACCGGTCTGAAGCAAACCGCCGTCGCGGCCAAGACGGAACCGGTCCGCGCCCCTGCAGGGAACAGGCCTGCATCACCCAGGACCTGGTGAAGACGGCCAATGGTCGTCAAGGAAAAACGTGGGCGCCGCCGCTATGTGGCGTTCGAGACCTCCGAGGTCATCGACGCGGAGACCGTGTCCCGTGAGATCATCTCGAGCGCCGTCCGCCGGGGGGTCCGGCCCCCGAAACTAGTTCAGTTCGAAGGACAACGGGGCATCGTCCGCTCGTCCGAACCGGACAAGGAGGCTACCATAAAGCTCCTGAACGAAGCCGAGCTTCCCATGAAGACCCTCCGCACCTCCGGCACGTTGAAAACCCTCAGGGAGCGTTATTTCGAACCGAAAACGAAGGGCAGCAAGCGGGCGTAAGGAGAACGGCAGGAGGGTTGCCAACCCCCGGTTATTGACCTAGCCAGCATCCCAGAAGTTATGCTTAGAAAATACCCAACAAATATATAGGCGATGACAACTTTAGGTGATGTCGTAACGCGTTCGAAGGAGTGATTAGATGCAACCAGGACAAATGGCATATGATCGGGCCATAACTGTGTTTTCGCCGGACGGAAGATTGTTCCAGGTGGAGTACGCTAGGGAGGCGGTCAAGAGGGGAACCACAACCGTCGGGCTGAAGTTCAAGGACGGGGTGGTCCTAATAGTGGACAAGAGGATCGCTAGCAGGCTCATGGAACCGAAGTCCATCGAGAAGATATTCAAGATAGACCATCACATCGGCTGCGCCACATCCGGGCTGGTGGCCGATGCGAGAATACTCGTTGATCAGGCCAGGGTTATCGCCCAGGTGAACAAGATCACCTATGACGAGAACATGGGGGTCGAGGAGCTGGTCAAGCGCATATGCGACTACAAGCAGAACTATACCCAGTACGGCGGCGTAAGGCCGTTCGGAACTGCACTGCTGGTCGCTGGCGTGGACGAGCTCGGGGAGCACCTGTTCGAGACCGACCCAAGCGGTGCGCTTGTTTCCTATAAGGCAGGCAGCATCGGCGCCGGTCGAAATGTCGTAATGGAGGTCTTCGAAGAACTATACGCCGAAGGCATGGCTATGGAAGACGCCGTGGAACTGGGCCTGAAAGCGCTGAAGAAGGCGACCGAGGAAGAGAAGCTCAACCCGAAGGCTGTGGAGATCGGCATCGTCAGGCGTGGAGAGAACTTCCGCCGATTGGACGACAACGAAGCCGAGACCTATATCCAACGGGTCAACGCCGCGTGATCGGGGTCTGGATGGTAGACATCGAGGACGCGATCATCGCGAAGCTGGAATCCCACGGGGAGACCTTTGAGATACTGATCGACCCCAAGGTCGTCAATTTGCTCAAGGAGGGCAAGGAGCCCAACCTGGTCGACTATATGGTGATAGACGAGGTCTTCAAGAATGCCCACAAGGGCACGAAGGCCCCCGAAGAGAAGATCAAGGAGATCTTCGGCACCAATGATGTGATCGAGGTCGCCAGGCAGATCATTCTCAAGGGAGAGATCCAGCTTACCGCCCAACAAAGGAAGGAGATGTTGGAGAACAAGCGGAAGCGTATCGTGTCCGAGATAGCCCGAAACGCCATCAACCCCCAGACGGGCGGCCCGCACACCGCCGAGCGCATCTCCATGGCCATGGATGAGGCCAAGGTGCACATCGATGCCTTCAAGCCTGTCGAGCAGCAGATAAATCAAGTGCTGGACAAGCTGAGGCCGCTGATCCCGATCAGGTTTGAGAAGATCAAGATCGCGGTGAAGCTAACCGGAGACGAGTACGGCAAGTGCTACGAGGACATCATCCACTTCGGGAAGATCCTGAAGGAGGAATGGGAGGCCAATGGTGCCTGGATCGGTGTGGTGGAGATCCCTGCGGGTATGAGGGACGACTTCTACGGGCGGCTGAATGAACGGACCAAGGGGAATGCGCAGACGAAGCAGCTCAAGAACTAGGCGTCTCGGTGCTCACATGAAGGGAAGGTTTTTAAACCAATCAGGATTTGCATGAAGATGTGGTCAAATGAATAGAGAAGGTGCAGGTGGAAACCGGGAGATAGTCATCCCCGGAGATCTGCTCGATGCGAGCGGCCTCAAGGCGGGAAGTGGCGCCTACGCCGAGGATGGCAAGGTGTTTGCCGCTCAATTGGGCATCAAGAGCGTAAAGTCAAATTTCGTGAATGTCATTCCCCTGGGCGGGAGATACATACCGACCGCTGGCGACAGCGTGATCGGCAAGGTTATCGACATCGGGCCGTCGAACTGGCTCATTGATATCAATTCCCCTTACCCGGCCCCGTTGCATGTCAACGAGGTTCCGTGGAGGGTAGAGTTCGGCGATACGTCCAAGTACCTCAACGTCGGGGACACCCTGCTGGCAAAGGTGTTGATGGTGGATGAGACCAAGAGGGTCCAGGTCACCATGAAGGAGCAGGGATTGCGCAAACTATCCGGCGGCCAAGTGATCGATATCTCGTACAGCAAGGTGCCGAGGGTGATCGGGAAGGGCGGCTCAATGATCCAACTGATCAAGAGCCACACCAACTGCCGCATCTTCATCGGTCAGAATGGAAGGATCTGGCTGGACGGGGAGATCGAGAGCATGGTGACGGCGATCCACGCGATCCGCATGATCGAGGAAGGCGCCCAGGCATCCAGGCTCACGGAGAAGGTCAAGGAATATCTCGAGTCGGTGACAAAATCAAATTGATGGTGAACTTATGAGCGGAAACACAGGTGTTAAACTCATTGATGACAATGGGATCAGAATAGATGGCAGGAAGGTGGACGAACTGCGGCCGATCAAGATCGAGGCCGGCGTCCTGAAGAGCGCGGACGGTTCCGCCTACGTGGAGATCGGAAAGAACAAGGTGCTGGCAGCTGTATATGGCCCTCGGGAATGCCACCCCAGGCACATGCAGAACCCGGCCAAGGCGATCGTCCAGTGCAAATACAACATGATCGCGTTCTCGGTCGGCGACCGCAAGAGGCCGGGACCTGACCGGAGGTCGGTGGAGATCTCCAAGATCATCTCTGAGGCGTTGGAGTATGTGGTGTTCACCGAGAACTTCCCGAGGACATCCGTGGATGTCTATATCGAGGTTCTTCAGGCGAACGCAGGAACGAGATGCGCTGGGCTGACCGCGGCATCGGTCGCGTTGGCAGATGCAGGCATCCCGATGAAGGACCTGGTCCCGGCGATCGCCGTCGGCAAGGTCAACGACCAGGTCGTCCTGGACCTGAACAAGGAGGAGGACAATTATGGTCAGGCAGATGTCCCGATCGCCATGATCCCCCGTACCGGAGAGGTGCTGTTACTCCAGATGGATGGGCACTTGACCGTCGCCGAGTACAACCAGGCCATGGAATATGCCGTCCCGGCGCTGGAACAGGTGTACCAGCTGCAGAAGGACGCGCTGCGCCGAAGATATGCTTCGACCGAGACCGCTGAGGATACCACTGAGGACCAGGCCATATCCGAACCATCCCAGGAGGCCTAAGCATGGCCCGCTCAGTAGTGTCTGAGATCAAGAGGGACCACATCCACAAGCTCATAGCGAAAGGCAAGCGCGTGGATGGAAGGGCGTGGGACGAGTTCAGGCCGATCTCCATAGAGACCAACTATATCGATACCGCTGAAGGCTCAGCAAGGGTCAAGATGGGTAACACCGACGTACTGGTCGGGGTCAAGATGGGCATCGGAGCGCCGTTCGGGGACACCCCGGACAAGGGCGTGCTCTCCACCAACGCGGAACTGATCCCGATGGGATCGCCAAACTTCGAGGCCGGTCCGCCAGATGAGAACTCCATCGAGCTGGCCAGGGTCGTCGACCGCGGCATCCGCGAGTCGGGAATGATCGACCTGGAGAAGCTCTGCATCGAGAAGGGCAAAGAGTGTTGGATCAACTTCATCGACATTTACGCACTCGACTATGATGGCAACCTGTTCGACGCCGCAACCCTAGGGGCGGTCGCCGCACTGAAGACCTGCAAGGTCCCGGCCAGCGAGAACGGCAAGGGAGAGGACTTCATGATGCCGATAAGGAAGACGCCCATCTCCTGTACGGCCGTACAGATAGAAAACGTTATATTGTTCGATCCGACTCTCGACGAAGAAAAAGTGGCAGCGGCTAGATTGACGGTGACCACTGACGAGAACGGTGACCTCAGGGCCATGCAGAAAGGCCTGCGCGGTGCCTTTACAATGGATCAGGTCAAGAACATAATCGAGACCTCCCAGAGACTAGGCAATGAGCTGAGAAAGCTGGTAGGGTGAAATCGATGGCAAAGAGAACAGAGAAAGCAGGAACCGCCGGAAGGTTCGGAGCAAGATGCGGTGTCGTCACCAGGAAGACGACCAGGGACATTGAGGCAATCGCGAGATCGAAATCCGAGTGCCCCACATGCCACCATATGAATGTCAA
Source organism: uncultured Methanomassiliicoccales archaeon (assembly GCA_942492955.1). Classification (GTDB taxonomy): domain Archaea; phylum Thermoplasmatota; class Thermoplasmata; order Methanomassiliicoccales; family UBA472; genus DASXVU01. Next base: position 2,255,418 of record OW818644.1, on the reverse strand, counting down.
GCGTGTATGCAGTGGAATCTGGCAGTGCCGGCACTGTGACGCGAAGTTCGCAGCGGCGAGCTATACGCCGACCATCAAGAAGATTACCTCCAAGGAGGTGCTGGCCCAGAAGGCGCAGCTCAGCGGAGGCGAACAGCACGTATAAATGCGGGAACTGCGAAAGGCCCATCCGATCGAACGTTAACGCGGTCGGCATGCAGTGCGAGAATTGCGGCTCCAAGATCTTCTACAAAGAACGCCCGAACGTTAAGAAGGTCATAAAGGGAAGATGAGCGGATGCTCCGGGCCACTCTGAAGGTCCGCACCAGCCATGCCAAGACGATCCTGGCGTCGATCTCCCCCGAGGCGGGGAGGGAGATACCCCGGACCAAGATCATGGCGGAGGCCGGTCCAGACCAAGTGGTCTTGAAGGTGGAAGCAACCGACTTGGCTGCCATGAGGGCGGCGCTCAACTCCTACCTCCGATGGATGCAGATCGCGGAGGAGATGAGCATAACATCAGGTGAGTGACATGGACGATATTAGCCCCAAACTCCAGAACCAGATTGCACAGTTCCAACAGGTGCAGCAACAGCTCCAGCAGATCTTGAACCAGAAGTTCAGGATGGAAGCCCAGCTCAAGGAAATGGACCTTACCATCGACGAGCTCAAGAAGACCCCGGAGGACAGCCCGGTCTACAAGAACGTAGGCGCGCTCATGATCAAGGTGTCCGACCGCGAGGGCCTGTTGAAGGAGATCGAGGATGACAAGGAGACCTCCGAGGTCCGTGTTAAATCACTCGACCGCCAGGAAAAGATGCTCCGCGAGAAGTACGCGCTGATGCAGGACCAGATATCCAAGGCCATCGGCAGCGGAGCTCGTCCATCCGTAGATTCCGACGAGAACTGAAAACAAGTATTTCCAGGGACCTCGGTCCCTATCTTTTCGTCATCTTTTTCATCACATCCATATTGCATGGGCGAATCTCGAAACATGGAAATATGCACTGACCATACCTTTTGACATGCTAAAAGTGATCGCAGAAAGGCTCAGGCAGGGCAGAAAGTTGATCCTGCTCCATGGCAACGCAGACCCGGATGCATTGGGTTGCGGCTATGCGATCGCCCGCTCATTCCCGGAGGCGGACATTTGCGCCCCAGGCGGCCTGGACAAGATCTCTAAGGTCATCGCCTCGAAACTGGAACTCAAGGTTTTGGATTGGGCCGATGTCATGAAGTATGACCAGGTGGTGGTTGTCGACACGTCCTCGCCTGATCAGCTGGGTGAGTTCGCCTCGGTGCCTGCCGAGACCATCGTCATCGATCATCATGCCCGCTCTGAACGATGGGGGGACATGACCTACTATTGCGATGACAAGAAGAAGAGCTGCGCGGAAATAATCTATCAGCTCCTGAAGCTCGCCGGGATCAAAGTGGAGAGAGATGTCGGATTGGCATTGCTGGCGGGCATGCTGACGGACAGCGGGCACTTCCGTTACTCCAATGGCGCTCTCCTGCATGCGTTCGCCGACCTCATGGAGGAGGCGGGACTGGAGATAGATGAGGTCACGTCCATGACCGATCTCGAACCAGATGTCTCCGAACGGATCTCTCAATTGAAAGGAGCGCAGCGCATCCGCTTCGACCGAGTCGGGGACCGCATCGTGGCGATATCCGTCGGGAGCGCATACGAGAGCTCGGTCTGCAAAGGCATGTTGGCGATCGGTGCTGATGTGGCCTTCGTCGGTTCTCAGAGGGACGAACACTTCCGGCTATCGGCGAGGGCAAGGCCTGAGCTTATCCGCATGGGTTTCCACTTAGGCAAGCTCCTGGAGGATGTCGGTGTCGAAACGGCTAACGATGGGGGCGGTCATGGCGGCGCTGCCGGTCTCGTTGGGGTCGGAGATGTGGAGGCCATTCTGAACATCTGCATGCATCGCACGATGGACTTCTTGAGGGAAAAGAAAAGGAGCAGGGAGAACTCGACCAACTGAGCCCCCCCCCCTTCTTGCCTGGATCATCTGAGGGATTTGAGCGCGCCTACTATCTCCCTTATCTTTTCCAGGTTCTCTGGCTTGCTTATGAAATATTCTCTCGTTGGACCTAGTATCGCGGAGAGCGATTCTGCGACGGCGTTCTTCAGGTCCATGGGGTGAAGCTTTCCTGAAAGGTAGGCTGTCTCTACGTCCGCATATGAAGGGTAGGAGACATTACCGCCGAACTTGTCCGGGCGCTTGATCTCCAGCATGTCGATGTGCTCGAAGAGGACGAACTTTGCGATCGCCAGGACCGGATTGCCCTCAGCCTCAGGGGGACAGAAGGCCTTTCCGATCTTCCTCTTGATGTCCTCCGGCGAGTCATGGATCAGGATGCCGCTGTCCGGGTCGCTCTTGGACATCTTGGAGGCTAGCGGGTCCATGCGGTTGCCGCCCTTTAACCCCGGTATCAGGGGCGTATGCACCGCCACCGGTTTCTTGAGCCCCATCTTCTCGGCACCTTCCCTAGCAAGCATGTGCGCCTTGCGCTGGTCCATGCCAGCGTATGCGAGGTCCACCTTGAGCATGAATATGTCCGTGGCCTGCAATAGTGGGTAAATGAACTTGGAGGAATCCAGCTCCGCCTCATCCTCCGAACGCCCCATGATGGAGAGAGCCCTCTTCACCCGGGACAGCGACGCGCTCTTGCCGGTCTTGATCACCATTTCCCAGTAATCGATATCGTCCATGATATCGGAGGCCAATACGAACTTGACCTTGTCCCGCGGGACTCCGAGCGCTTCGAAACAGTCCTTCATGTACTCGGCGCAGACCCGGATGTTCTGGATGTTGCCGCCGAGCTTGTCGTTGATGTAAGCATGCCAATCAGCGAAGAATATGATGAACTCGAAACCTGCGTCGACGAAGTTCTTGACCTTCTGGGCACATACCATCCAACCGATGTGGACTAGGCCGGAAGGCTCGAAGCCGATATAACCCCGTGGAGTGGTCTCTGACGCAAGCAAAGCCGTCAGCTCCTCTGGCGTGACAATCTCCTCGGTGTTCCTGGCAATCAGCCTGTACCGCTCATCTGGTTGCATGTTATCACGGCCAAATCGGCGGACGATTATTAAGCATTATTTAACATCGCAAGAATTCAATAATGACCGAAAATACCGGAAGGTCCCGTGATTATTGTGGCTTCGGGAATGTGATTCCGTAGTTAATGATTTGATTCCGTTAGGAATCAAAGCGTCCAGCAGATCTCCCTGCACCGCCTGTCACACCAGTGGTATTTGATGGCCAGATGTTGAAATAAGTGGGAAAAGGTTCTGAAGTTCATATGATGCGACATATTGAATTTTACGAGATATTTGTCTTGTTTCAAAGACTTTAATTATTAGTTTGTCTATAGACCGTTTGCCTTGACAGCTAAGAGCATGAAGAAAGACGGTAAGGCGGATCTCTGCGAATGCGAGTGTCCGCGGTCCGTCTTTCCTGCTCCTGGGCAAGTGACCATGAAGGCCTGGAAGGTCGCAGTGAGTGTCCGGCACCATGACAGGCTGCAGAACTTCGGACCCGAGGGCAGGTAGAATAGTTGGAAGGGTGAGGTAACAAATGTCGCCAGCAGTGAAGAAAGAAAATGAGAAAGCGGACAAGGCGCAGGAATCGATCGATATGGCCAAGTCCGGAAAAGCGAAAATGGTCGATTTCAAATTCATCGACCTTCCGGGTGTATGGCAGCACGTATCGATCCCTGCGAACCAGTTGAAGGACCAGTTCGAAGAGGGACACGGCTTCGACGCATCGAGCATCCGTGGCTTCGCCCACATCCATGAGAGCGACATGCTACTCATGCCGGACGCCGCGACCGCGGTCATGGACCCGGTATGCAAGATCCCGACCCTGAGCATCATATGCAACGTCTCGGAACCGGTCTCGGGAGAAAGGTACAGGCGCGACCCCCGGCACATAGCCCAGAAGGCCGAGGCATTCCTCAAGTCGTCTGGCATCGCCGACGCCGCATATTTCGGACCGGAACTCGAGTTCTTCGTATTCGACTCGGTCTCCTTTGACCAGAACCAGAACTCGGGCTATTACTATGTCGACTCCGAAGAGGGCATCTGGAACTCAGGAAGGAACGGCTCACCGAACATGGGTCACCGCCCGAGGAACAAGGAAGGTTACTTCCCAGTACCGCCGACCGACTCCCTGCAGGACCTGAGGTCCGAGATGGTCCTCAAGCTGATAGAGACCGGTATCGAGTGCGAGATCCACCACCACGAGGTCGCTACCGCCGGACAGGGCGAGATCGGAATGAGGTTCAGCACCCTGACCACCATGGCCGACAAGGTCATGATGTACAAGTACATCGTGAAGAACATCGCCCATGCGCATGGAAAGACGTTGACCTTCATGCCCAAGCCGCTGTACGGTGACAATGGCACCGGTATGCACGTGCACCAGTCACTGGGCAGCAATGGCGATAACGTCTTCTATGACCCTAAGGGATACGCGCAGCTGTCACAGACCGCCATGTACTACATCGGCGGTTTGCTGGCCCACTCATCGGCATTGCTGGCATTGACGTCTCCGTCGACCAACTCGTACCGCCGGCTGGTTCCGGGATATGAAGCGCCGGTCAACCTGGTGTACTCCGCAAGGAACAGGAGCGCGGCGATTCGCGTGCCCGTATGCCAGAAGAGCCCCAGGGCCAAGAGGATCGAGTACCGGCCTCCAGACGCGTCCTCCAATCCGTACCTGGCGTTCTCCGCCATGCTCATGGCCGGCCTGGACGGCATCAAGAGGAAGATCGACCCAGGCGAACCACACGACATGGACCTGTTCGATCTCTCCAAGGACGAGGCAAAGAACATCAAGACCGTGCCGGGAAGCCTGGAACAGGCCCTGAACAACCTCGAGGCGGACCACGAGTTCCTGCTGCGCGGGGATGTGTTCACCAAGGACATGATCGAGACCTGGCTCGACTATAAGAGGACCAAAGAGAACGACATGATCAGGCTCAGGCCCCACCCATACGAGTACTTCATGTACTACGACTGCTAGTCGATTCATGAAGCTCCAAACTTTTTCTTTCCCTTTTTCTTGATTATTATCGTCATCCGACATGGGCAAAACCATTATACCGATATTGGCGATGACCATGATTGACCTGGTCCGGTCAGGCGTGCTTTGAATGGAAGGACTTGGATATCCAACCAGGGGAAAGAACGCATTGGGATATCTCATCATCACCTTTGTTTGTCTGGCACTTGCTCTGACGATCGGCCTGCTAGCCTCCCCGGTCAATCCTTCACTGATCCTGATCGTTCTCGCGTACCCGCTGTTGGGGGGGTTGATCAAGTACGGCGATCAATCTTACGATTCGGGAAGGTTCAGCAAACGGATCTCCCTAATATTGGCCCTGCCCGCAGGACTGATCATGGGATCGCTGATCCTATGGGACAAGAGCTCGGCCACGATCTTCATAGGCATGTTACTGGCCCTGCTTTTCGCAGCAAAATATGACAATCTGGCCTTCAAACTGGGATTTGCGGTGGCCGCGGTGTTCGCGCTGATCTCGTTCATGAACTTCCCAAACAACTTTGACCTGCTGGGGGCAGGCTTGATCCTCATGAGCGCGTTCGCTGATGAAATAGGGAGCGACCAGGCTGACCGATCAAGTTCTCGGTCCTTCATCTGGCGACTCATGAAGGAGAGACCGTTCATGAAGGTGACGGTCTTGTTCCTCTGCGCCGTCGGGATTATCAACTCCTTTGCCTATCTCTTCGCGTTCCTGGCATTCGACCTGGCTTATTCGTTCGTGGAAAGGATCCCTTCGGAGTGAGATGCAATGGATGAATATCACACGATCATAGTGGGAGCCGGCCCAGCTGGCTCCTCGGTCGCATCCACGCTCCAACCGAAGCTGGCCAAAGACGAACAGATCCTGATGATGGAACGCCTCCCGCAAGACAAGTTCGATAGATACCATCGGATGTGCGGCGAGGGCATCAGTCATGCAGGCATCAAAGAGGCAGGATGCCTTGACCGCAGGCTCATCGTCAACAAGATATCAAGGGCGGTTGAGCACTGGCCAGGCGACATAGTGATAGAGGCCAGATTGAACGGGTATATCATCGACCGGACGATGATGCTGAAAGAGCTGACGAAAAGGTTCGAGGAGGAAGGCGGGAATGTCTCGAGGGAAACCGTCGGTTCGATCAGAAAAGAGGGCGGGGGCTTCATTCTGTCGACGCCCTCAGGCAAGGAGATAAGATGCACATACCTGGTCGGGGCCGATGGAGCCCAATCGGTGGTCCGGAGGGAACTGTTCCCGGATCAGGAGATCACAAAGATCTGGGCCGTCCAGGCTGTGTTGGATAAAAGACCGGATAAATCGGCCATTCACTTCCATTACGACCATCGGTACGGAGGCGGGTACCGTTGGGAATTCCCCAATGGGAGCATGAGCCGCATCGGGTTCCCCAGGGGGACGGACGAGATTCCAGAGGACGCGGTCGAGGTGCATCAGCGCTCTATCCCGATCGGGACCGTGGAGAGGATCGTGGAGGGCAACGCCTGCCTCGTTGGGGACGCCGCAGCCATGGCCAATCCGGTCTCGTTCGGGGGGATCAGGACCGCATTGGTATCGGGTCGCATGGTTGCGGATGCTATCGCCAAGAAGGATCTGAAGCAATACCAGACCGCTTGGAAGCGTTCGGGATTTGCCGATCCCATCTTCATGGCCGGATATCGTGCCTTGGTCTCGATGTCGAACGAGGAGATGACCAGATCGATCATGCCATACAAGGGGGGATTGACCGCATACAACCATGCCAAAGCGATCCTCAGACATCCCGAACACCGGGCACTGTACCGTTCGTATGGTCTTTCTATGAGATATGGGTGGTAAAATGGATTGGAAGAATTGCGATGTGCTCGTGGTAGGTTCGGGACCGGCGGGAAGCGGGGCAGGAAGGGCAGCGGCCGAAGGCGGTGCGAGGACCATCGTGATAGACCGCAAGAAGGAGATCGGAACACCGGTCCAATGCGGAGAGGTCATCGGACGATCGGTCCTGGCAATGACCGATATCAAGATCCCGCAATACGCTCAATGCTGCGAACAGAACTATACCAGGTTCATCGTGGACCGCAAGGTCCAGATCGATAATCACGAGGCCTATTGGCGAAGTGTAACGGTCGAGAGGAAGATGTTCGATAAGTTCCTTGCGGAGAAGACGGCCCGGGCCGGGGCGGCGGTCCAATCCGATGCCCGTTTGTTGTCCATAAAGATGGACGGCGAGAACGTATCATCCTGCCAATTGATGGTACAAGGCGAGAAACTCGAGGTCGAACCGAAGATCGTGGTGGCCGCCGACGGTGTCCACTCCACCGTGAGCAAGCTCCTGGGAAAGGAATTGTTCACCTCGGACTCCGTGGCCAGAGGGGTCGAGTACGAGATGGTGTCACGGAAACGGGTGCCCCCCTGCATGCAGATATTCATCGAGCCGGAGATCGGCCTCGGCTACGGCTGGATCATCCCCAAGGGACCGTATCGAGCGAACGTCGGCCTGGGGGTCGTGGGCGGAACGGAATCTAGGAGGAGTTCCCTGACCGAATGGATCGAGTCGAACCCCATCGTGAACCAGTACTTCGATTCGGAGAAGATACTCGAGGTGAAGACGGGCGACGCCCCAGTACCGGGATTCCTGGGTGGACCATCTTCGGGCAATGTGCTCTTCGCCGGCGATGCGGCCGGGCAGACGCTTGCCTTCGTGGGCGAGGGGATCATGCCATCATACATATGCGGGACCATCGCCGGCAAAGTGGCAGCCGCTTCATTGAAGGACGCCACCGCTCTGGAGAGGTATGATGCCGAGATCAATGACCTCCTCGGGGAAGAGCTTGAGATGGGCGCCGACCTGAGGGACCTGCTGGTCACGATCTGGACCGAGAGCGATATGACCGACGAACAGCGCTCGGTCGTCAGCGCGTTCATCATGAACGAGATCGTTCCGATGGACGATCTGGAACTGATCGAAAAACTGGCGGAGAAGGGCGGAGCCGCGGTCGCCAAGGAGATCCGCGCGCGGAGCCGCGCCGCCGGAAAGAAGATCCGGGTCTCCCCTATAGGGAATGGACGTTAAGCCGACCAGACCGGATCCTGGCAGTTGACCGTTCAGTTCACGGCGAGCTTCTTCGCCAGCATCTCTGCCGCTTCATTGACCACGTCCTTGACCATGCTCGTGGGCGGGCAATAGGCGTTCTCAAATCCGTTCACGAACTCTTCTGCGGTCACACCCTTGTATATGGCGGCCGTGAGCCAGTTGATGCGCCCGTTGACCTCCTCACCCCCGACGATCTGAGCCCCGACGATGCGGTGTGTGTCCCTTTCAGCCAGCATCTTCACGACCAGTTCTTTGCCGCCCGGATAGTAACGAGCCCTGGTCGAACCCTCTGCCCGGACCTCTACGACGCTTAGGCCATAATAGTCCGCAAGCCCCTTGGAGAGCCCGGTACCGCCGACCTGAATGTCGCCAATGACACTGATGAAGGGAGAAAGGACGCCGGGCATGGTCGCGTAACCTCCGGCGGCGTTCATCCCGGCCACTCGTCCCTGACGGACGGCGGCTGAGCCGAGCTGGTTCATGGTCGGCCCGGGGGCTGCTGCGCTCTCGCATTGGACCACGTCTCCGGCCAGGAAGACGTCCTTGACCAATCTGCCCTTCTTATAGGGCTGCATCGTTGGGCTGACCCTGACCGCACCCAGGGGGCCGACCTCCAGCCCCATCATGTTGGGGAGCTCCAGGTTAGCCCGGACACCGGTAGCCATGATGACCATTTGGCATGGGATCTCCTTGGCCCCTACGACGACCTTTTCCACCTTGCGGTCGCCCTTGATCGACCCCATCGGCGTACCCATGATGAATTCTATGCCGAGCGATTCGCAATGGGACTGGACAGATTTCGCCATGTCCGCGTCCATGATCCTGGGCACCACCTGGGCGAACATCTCCACTACGGTCACCTTCATTCCCAGGCGCTTCAGTGCGACCGCCATTTCCAGGCCGATCACGCCCGCCCCGGCGACGACCACCGAGCTCACGTTAGGTAGAGCGCTCTTGATCGCCATCCCGTCAGCGATGTTCCTGACCGGGAAGACTCCAGGCAGCTTCACACCTTCTATAGGAGGAAGGAACACGGACCCGCCCACGCTGAGCACGAGCGAGTCGTAGGGATGTACGCTGCCGTCAGCCGAGGTGATCGTCTTCATGTCCATGTCGACGGCAGTCACCTTGGTCTTGGTCAGGACCCTGATGTTCCTCTCCTTGGCGTAGAACTCGGGGGTGTGCATCACGATCGAATCGAAATCCTTGATCTTTCCCTCGATGACAAATGGAATGGCACAAGGAGAGTACGATATGTGCTCCTCCTCCGTGAAAACCGTGATCTCTGCGTCCCCAGCGCTTCGGGCGGTGGACGCTGCTTTCATCCCGGCGGCTCCTGATCCGATGATGATGACCTTCTTTGCCATAGTCGTTCCTCAGGCTGGCTAATCCGAAGACAGGCATATTAACTATTCTAGGGGTCTCAACTGAGCAGACCCTTCAACATCATGTCCACCACGAACGCGGAAACGGAACCTATCCATAGCAGGGCGATGAAATGAATCGCCGCGCCTGCCATATGGCCCCCGCGAAGCATCGGCAACATCAGTGATGAGAAGAACGCGTGGACGAAGATGATCGCGAACACCATCAATTTCAGGGGGCCCACGTCGAAATGGGAATTGAACAGCGTGTTCAGGAAGCTGGCCCCTCCTAGGTCCACATTCTCCAGGTTCAGACCCGCTATCGTGGTCGACATGTACTCGGAGATGCCCACCGTGATGTAGAGCGTGAACGCCAACGAGATCATGATACCGTACAGGACCCCCAGATATCCGGACGCCACTATCTGCCGCTTCTTCCGGATGGCCAGGACCTTGAACATGTTGGCGCTGATGAACATGCTCGTGACCTCGGACTTGGCGCCGCTGAGCACGCACTGGGTGTACACATCATCGAATTTCTTGATCAGATTGCTGGACGACTCCGCAGAGAAGTGCTTCCATGCATCGGAGGCGTTGATGTTCAAGGCCAGCCTCTTCGAGAGGTTCTTCACCATGCTGGTCAGGGGACCGAACTTGTGCATCGCCAGCTTACGCACCGCCTCCCCCATGGTCTGACCGCTGACCGATGAGGCCCTTCCCAGAGACCTGATGAAGGCACCGTATATATTGTCCCTCTTGACGATGTTCCGCTCCTCTCTGGTGATCAGGATTCCAGGTATGAGGATGGGCAGGCAGACGGAGGAGACATACAGCATGATGGGGAGGTTCAATGGCAGCAACAGGAAAGTAAGCAACACTACGCCGATGATGGAAATGACGACCGACATCATCAATATCCTGTCGTTGTCCTTCATTAACCGGTCCTTTTTCTTCTGCCGCCAGCCGTACCATATGTCGTCTTTGGGGACCTTTGTCTGGATGAAGTAGACGAACATCCCTTCCATGACGCCGAAACCCATGACGATGCCCGCCAGAAGCATGTCGACATTGCCTTGGCCCAGAAGAGGGACGATCGAAATGAAGACGCAGGCGAAGATGAGCGAGGTCACGATGCCGGTGAACAGCTCCTTCACGAAGTCCAGGTCCTTCAGGCTCGCATCCGCCTTGAGGGTGTATTCGTCCATGATCACCTCATGCTCGTTCTTGAGGAACCGGTCCAGCTTCTCACCCACTTCCATGGAGTGAGAGAGCCTGCTGAAGAAATCCGCCTCGATCGGTGAAGGCGTACGGGCTGCGACGAAACGGCAGGCATCGCCGGCCGCCACGTGGTAGAACCTGATCAGTCGATAGATACGCTTCGAGTCCTCGGCCAGCTGCCCGTACTCTGGCTTCTGGGACATGACGTAGAATATCTTGTCAATGGGCATCTCGGAGGTCGAGAGGGCTGCCAGTTCGGTCACGAACAGGGGCATGTTGCGTTCGGCACGCATCTTGCTTTTTGACGATGCGATGATGGGAAGCATCGCGATCGCAAAGATTCCGAAGATCGGAATGGCGTACAGCATCACCGAGTACGAACTGTCCAGCACGCTTGAGAGGTATTGAGGGATGATGACGGTGGCCAGAAGCGTGGGGACTACCAGCCCGAAGGCCACGATGGATATGATGACCAGCCTGAAGTACGTCTTGGGCTTCATCTTCATGTCCCGGAAGCCCTGTGTCAGACGCTTGCTCTTCAGTTTCACCATATGATGCCTCAGTAGTTGAAGGGGAGCGAGTTCTCGCCCTTCTCGTAGTAGTCGCTCAAGACCTTGACCACTTCTTTGTAGCCGACGATGTTCAGTTCCGCCATCTTGGCGATGATCCTTTCCCGCTTCCTCAGTTCGATGTAGATGTCCTTCTTGTCGGAGTATCCGTGCTCTGCCGCGATCCTGTTCTCCAGGATGAAACTGTTATTGTTGCCGCGGAAGTACAGCTTGTCAGTGGCCGAGTCCCACTTGAAGACGGTCCTGGTCAGCATGCCCCCCGCTTCTTTGTCGAATCCCATCATCTCCTCCACGGCGGTGACACGCCTGAGGTACCTCTTGTTGACGTTGACCGCCGATTGGAACACCAGCACGTTGCAGTTGTCGATGAAGGACATGGGGATGTTCACTGGCTGGCCGGTCATACGCTGGATGAACTTGGTGGAGTTCGATGCGTGGAACGTCGCCAGCACCGGGATACCGGTCTGCATGCATTGGAAGGCGACCCTCGCCTCCTCACCTCTGATTTCTCCGACGATGATGTAGTCCGGCCTGGACCTCAGCGCGGCCCGGAGCAGGTCGAACATCGTGACCCTGGACTCCTCGGGGCCGGCCTCACGCGTGACGCAGCGCTGCCAAGCCTTGTGCGGCGGCTTGACTTCGGGAGTGTCCTCCACGGAGTAGATCTTGCCACGATGGTCGATGAACGTCATGATGGCGTTGATCGTGGAGGTCTTACCGGACGCCGTCTCACCGCAGATGATGATGTTCATCTTGTTCTCCAAGCACAGCCAGAGATAGGCGGCAAGTTCGGGGCTGAAGGATCCGAACTTGATCAGCTGTATGGGAGAGATCGGTTCTGCGGTGAACTTCCTGATGGTGCAGGATGAACCCCTGGCGCTCACGTCGTTCGAATAGATCATGTTTATACGGCTGCCATCTGGCAACGTGCCGTCAACTACCGGATGGGAATTGCTTACCGGCTTCCCCATCCTTTCGGACATGGAGATGAAGAAGTCGTTGAGGCTGACCTCGTCCTCGAAACGCACGTTGGTCTCCAGGGCGAACTGGAAGGCCTTGTGCGAGACCCGGACCCGTCCGGTGCCGATCAGGTGCACATCTTCGATGTACTGGTCAAGGATGAGCGGTTCAAGAGGGCCGTACCCGATGATGTCCCGGCGGATGTAGTACTTCATCAGGTCATGCTCCTCTTCCGTAACCGATATCTTCTCCCCGTTACCGAAGAGCCCTTTCATGCTTCCCTTGCTGGACTTGGCATTGCCGATGACCACGGACTGCTCGAAAAGTTTGTTGAGTATCCTTTCCTGGTCCTCGACGGTCTCGGATGATTCCTCATTCGAGGCCTTTTCCAGGATGAAGTCCTTGATGGCTCTCAAACGGTCCTTCTGTTCGTCGTCCAGCTTCTGTTCGACGTTGACATAGGCGTTCTTCCTGGCGTTTATGTGGACAAAACCCTGCCCCACACGGTAGATGACGTTGGCTGATTCGATGTCGTTGATGGCAGCGGAACGTATGTCACCAAGTTCTTTAATGGTAAGATTCTCGTAAAAACGCGGCATTTTGGAGGTTTCTTTCTTAAGCTCCGCTATGTAACGCCGCAGGTATGGGCTCTTAGCCATTGCCTTATTCAGGCCGTCTTCTTCAACCATTATACATCCGCCATATTCCGCCCGCGCGCCGATCGTCACCGACCCGCGGACATTAACAGGTTTGTCCGACTTGTCCAGATCCTAAATGTTCTTGGTTTTCACTATCCGGAGACCTCCGTGATCTCAATGATCATTCCGATCTTGGGTTCTATCCTGAACCGAATTACCTCGGTCACCGTCTTACGGGCCCGCATGAACCGTTTCACATTGATGATCCGGTTGATGCCCTGACCGGTCGCCTTCATGGTCAGAGTGAGGTACATTTCGGTAGAGAGCCGGAGCGTGTCCACACCCGGCGTGTTCGATTCAACGGTCATGATGACGGTCTTACCCAGTTTGTTCATTTTCTTTAGGAAGGCCATCAACTTTACCGCGCTGTTCTCGTCCAATCGGTTCTGGGTTAGAGTTGAGAGGGAATCGATGAAGAGCACATCATGCTCGTAGAGAGCGGGTGACGAGGTCAGTTTGTCAATGAAATCCGAGCGCGCCACGGTGTTCCCGATCAGGGGATAGACCGGGAAGAATGTGAGCTGTCCGTTCTGCAGGTGCTTGCTCACCTTGTAGTCAAGGGACCACATCTGGTCGATGAACCCTTTCATCGTCTGTTCCGTTGAAACATACGTGGCCGAATGACCGTTGAAAAGGAACCCGTAGAGCATGCGTTGGCATAGAACGCTCCGACCAGAACCGATCTCACCTTCCAGCAGCATGCTCGAGCCGCGGGGTATGCCTTTACCCAGCTTCTCCGCGAGCTCATCCTGCTTCAGCGCCATGCTGAAGAGGTCCTTGTCCCTGGAGTCGCTTTCCGCAGGCTTTGTGTCGCCACTCATTCGATGATCATCCGCCTCTCCAAGGGGTCCCGATTCCAGCGAAAACTAGATCCGGAAGCCGATAGAGTCGGAAATGCCATTGGATATGACTACCTTAGCAGTATGGTCACCGTTCGCAAGAATGATATTCAGATGTATCTCCAAAACGATGCTGGGTCCCCATATATTCGAACCCCCGATAATTGTCCATGAACTGCTGTTTTGATCCTTTCCATCGATCATGACGAGAAGATCCGTGGGGAGAATCTGATTCGCACCGGTATTCTTGACGTACAAAGTTAGGTTAGAATCCTGGTACGGCATGAACGCCGGATCATTGATGACCTTGATGCTTGTATCCAGTTTATCCGAGAAGTTGATCGCCCTCTTCTCGACCGCCTGGGCCATGTTGGCCGACAGCCCGATGAAGACCCCGGCGAGTGAAGCGGCCACGATGATGGCTGCAACGAAGAATATCATTTGTGTGGTTGATGAGTCTGACATTTGTTGCCCCCGAACCTAGCTGAACGCCACTGTGCCGCCCTCTGTGACCAATTCTATGTGAGCCCCGACGATGTTGGCGTCGGTTTGCAGGTAAAGCACCTCTCCGGATAGCCAGATGTTAGATCCGGGATGCCCCTCTATGGTCAAATTGGAGATGGATGTTGTTCTGATAGTACCGTTGATCAACAGATCCAGCTTAGATGGGTCAAGGGCCGTGGTCCCTTGATTGACTACGGTTATGGTCCCGTTTACCGCGTCCACCATGGCTATTTCGATGTCCGTCGCCTGAGCAGCAAGTGCTCTGGCATAGTTATCCTCCTGCGCCGCCTGGATCTTGTCCTGGTAGACATTGATCGACCCGAACATGGCTCCAAACACGATGATGAATGCGCTGAAGAGGACGGCCGAAGCAGCCGAGACGCTGAGTCCCATCCTACTTCACGCCCATCCGTTTGTATTCCGCCAACCAACGCTCAAGGGAGGCATAGTCATCTTCCGGTACCTTTAACCCCTTCAGTTTCATGGTGTATATCTGCTCCAGCTGGTGTTCCACCAATTTGTGGATCTGGTTCAAAGAGTAGAAATCCACCACGACATTCATCATGGGCTCCGGAACCGGTGCTTGTGCCTTCTCGACGACAGCAGGCTGATCGACGACCTGAGACCTCGTTGGCTTCGTCACTTTTGTGATCTTTATCTTCTCGACGAGCTGCGCGACATCATCATCATCAACCTCGGGTTTCAGAATCTTGTCCATAGGTTCTGCCTCGATGTAATCCGGAATCTTATTGGTTTGTCTTCCTCCATCCATGTCCAGGTCCAGGTCCAGATCCTCTAGCTCAAGCTCCTGAGCCTTGGCCCTAGGGGCTGGAATACCGGGTTTCTCCTTGGGAGCCGGCCCCTCTGGCTTTCTTGGACTGGGCATCTCTGAGTCAACGAATGGGTTGTACTCCCGGCTGACCGCCTCGTAGACGCACAGCAGGTTCTTGATGGAGTCGTTGATCCCGTCGATCTCGGTCTTGATCTTATCGACATCCCCTTTCATCGCCTTGCTGCCCATATTCATCGTTTCGAGCTGGGTCTTCAGGTCGGTGATGGTACCATCGATGGCGTCCATCTTCTTGCCTTCGGATTTTGGAGACAGGCCTGCGAGGGGATTATCATCTAATTTCATTCCGCCACCGCCGAGAGCTCCTCCGATGTCAGCCGACTTTAGGCCTAGCTTCATCGCATCCGCATCGAGATCAAGGTCGAGATCTCCGACTGCGCTAGATAGATCCTCCCCACCCCCTTTCTTGCTCTTCCTGAATGTGAATACAGCGAAGAATGGGAAAAAGGTGGTCAGAGGAAATGTTCTGTTTGTCATCGTTTTACCATTCCTCCGTTCTTGTATTCTCATTCCTCGTTTACTTCAGGTTGACGAAGTCCGTGTTGTAGTAGGACGGGGTCACGAAGTTGATCGTGGTCGGGGAACCGTAGGCCGGGACGATCTTGATCGTTGCGGACTGCGTGAATCCGAGATCCAGGGTTCCGTCGGAGTCGCAGATCGATATGGTGATCAGATCTCCCTGCTGGACGACGTAGTTGTTGGTGCCCCAGGTCGATCCGCCGACTTCCTTAGCGAGGGTCTGGTTGGCGGTGTACTTCGAGGTTGTCGGTGCACCGGTTGCCTGCATCTGCATCAGGTTGTTGGTCGAGCCGCTGATGAACTGGACGGTAACCTTGTCCATGTTAACTGCGGGGGATCCGGCCTGTAGCCTTACCTGTACGGTCAGGTTCTTGATTGCCGACCTGTCGGTCAGTACCTGTCCGGTGACATCCTGAACGACGAATCCGGAAGCGACATTGTTGATCGCCTGATCGCCGGTGTTCTGGGCTTGTTCGCGGACCTTGTTCGCTGTGCTGATTAGAACTGACGCGGCCACCGCAGCGACGAGCACCATGGCGATGAAGATGATCATCGTTCCGACGCCCATCTCTGCGCGCTTGTCCTTCTTCCAAGACGTTCTCATTTTCATGTTTCTATCTCCGTTTATCGTTACAAGCGTCCCGGCGTACCGGGCTGACATAGCTTGGTGCCTAGATTGTGAGCTGCTGTTCAGCATCTCATTCAGTCAGGCGGTTGATTGAAAAGGCCCTTGAAGCTAGATAAACCCCAAAGAAATGGGAATCAAGCCTGATAACCATGATTTGAGCCAGATAATTATATCTGGATATGGCAATTTCACCTAATTCCTTAGGTGATGTTTGTGCGAGACTATCACTTTGGAATCTCAGAATTATATGTTTAGACCTTTGGAATCGTGAACTGGAGAGATTTTATAATGTGGTTCGTTCATCAAATAAAAAATAGAAAATCGGGAAAGGGAGGGCTATTGTGCCCTTCGTTGTTTTTCTCACCATGCATTTACTTCAGGTTGACGAAGTCCGTGCTGTAGTAGGACGGGGTCACGAAGTTGATCGTGGTCGGGGAACCGTAGGCCGGGACGATCTTGATCGTCGCGGACTGCGTGAATCCGAGATCCAGGGTTCCGTCGGAGTCGCAGATCGATATGGTGATCAGATCTCCCTGCTGGACGACGTAGTTGTTGGTGCCCCAGGTCGATCCGCCGACTTCCTTAGCGAGGGTCTGGTTGGCGGTGTACTTCGAGGTTGTCGGTGCACCGGTTGCCTGCATCTGCATCAGGTTGTTGGTCGAGCCGCTGATGAACTGGACGGTAACCTTGTCCATGTTAACTGCGGGGGATCCGGCCTGTAGCCTTACCTGTACGGTCAGGTTCTTGATTGCCGACCTGTCGGTCAGTACCTGTCCGGTGACATCCTGAACGACGAATCCGGAAGCGACATTGTTGATCGCCTGATCGCCGGTGTTCTGGGCTTGTTCGCGGACCTTGTTCGCTGTGCTGATTAGAACTGACGCGGCCACCGCAGCGACGAGCACCATGGCGATGAAGATGATCATCGTTCCGACGCCCATCTCTGCGCGCTTGTCCTTCTTCCAAGACGTTCTCATTTTCATGTTTCTATCTCCGTTTATCGTTACAAGCGTCCCGGCGTACCGGGCTGACATAGCTTGGTGCCTAGATTGTGAGCTGCTGTTCAGCATCTCATTCAGTCAGGCGGTTGATTGAAAAGGCCCTTGAAGCTAGATAAACCCCAAAGAAATGGGAATCAAGCCTGATAACCATGATTTGAGCCAGATAATTATATCTGGATATGGCAATTTCACCTAATTCCTTAGGTGATGTTTGTGCGAGACTATCACTTTGGAATCTCAGAATTATATGTTTAGACCTTTGGAATCGTGAACTGGAGAGATTTTATAATGTGGTTCGTTCATCAAATAAAAAATAGAAAATCGGGAAAGGGAGGGCTATTGTGCCCTTCGTTGTTTTTCTCACCATGCATTTACTTCAGGTTGACGAAGTCCGTGCTGTAGTAGGACGGGGTCACGAAGTTGATCGTGGTCGGGGAACCGTAGGCCGGGACGATCTTGATCGTCGCGGACTGCGTGAATCCGAGAGCCAGGCTTCCGTCAGAGTCGCAGATCGATATGGTGATCAGATCTCCCTGCTGGACGACGTAGTTGTTGGTGCCCCAGGTTGCGCCGCCGACTTCCTTAGCGAGGGTCTGGTTGGCGGTGTACTTCAAGGTTGTCGGTGCACCGGCTGCCTGCATCTGCATCAGGTTGTTGGTCGAGCCGCTGATGAACTGGACGGTTACCTTGTCCATGTTAACTGCGGGGGATCCGGCCTGTAGTCTAAGCTGAACGGTCAGGTTCTTGATTGCCGACCTGTCGGCGAGAACCTGTCCAGTGACATCCTGAACGACGAATCCGGAAGCGACGTTGTTGATCGCCTGATCGCCGGTGTTCTGGGCCTGCTCCCTCACTTTGTTCGCTGTGCTGATCAAAACGGACGCAGCGACCGCGGCGACGAGCACCATGGCGATGAAGATGATCATCGTTCCGACGCCCATCTCGGCGCGCTTGTCCTTCTTCCAAGACGTTCTCATTTTCATGTTTCTATCTCCATTTTATCACAAGCGACCCGATTCGTCGGGTTGACATTGCTTGTCACCTCGATCGAATTCAGAGTTGCTTGCGAGCACCTCGTTCAATCAGGCGGTTGAAAAGAAAAACCGCTTAAAGATAGATAAACCCCAAAGAAACGGGTATCATCCTTGATAACCAATAAATGTAGATAAATTTACGATCTGGCTCTATTTTCCAGCATCCGATGTTACCATATTTTGATGCTTCCTCTTACCATTACAATCAATTGTCCTTGGGAAGTTGAAAGGGAAATATTCCATCATCTCAAGCTGTCAATTCGACGAGAAATGGATAAGAACAGGATTCTGATTATTCAGAAAGTTGAAGGAAAAACAGAAGGGGAAGGGCCGTTTCCGGCCTCTTCGTTTGCTTGCTCACGATCCGATTACTTCAGGTTGACGAAGTCCGTGTTGTAGTAGGACGGGGTCACGAAGTTGATCGTGGTCGGGGAACCGTAGGCCGGGACGATCTTGATCGTCGCGGACTGCGTGAATCCGAGAGCCAGGCTTCCGTCAGAGTCGCAGATCGATATGGTGATCAGATCTCCCTGCTGGACGACGTAGTTGTTGGTGCCCCAGGTTGATCCGCCGACTTCCTTAGCGAGGGTCTGGTTGGCGGTGTACTTCGAGGTTGTCGGTGCACCGGTTGCCTGCATCTGCATCAGGTTGTTGGTCGAGCCGCTGATGAACTGGACGGTTACCTTGTCCATGTTAACTGCGGGGGATCCGGCCTGTAGTCTAAGCTGAACGGTCAGGTTCTTGATTGCCGACCTGTCGGCGAGAACCTGTCCAGTGACATCCTGAACGACGAATCCGGAAGCGACATTGTTGATCGCCTGATCGCCGGTGTTCTGTGCTTGTTCCCTCACTTTGTTCGCAGTGCTGATCAAAACGGACGCAGCGACCGCGGCGACGAGCACCATGGCGATGAAGATGATCATCGTTCCGACGCCCATCTCTGCGCGCTTGTCCTTCTTCCAAGACGTTCTCATTTTCATGTTTCTATCTCCGTTGGTTATCTGCAAATCGTCCCGGCGAACCGGGCTGACATTGTTTTTTCCTCTAGATTGCGAGAAGCATTACCATCTCGTTCAATCAGTCGGATGATTCGAAAACTACCTTGAAGCTAGATAAACCCCAAAGAAACAGGTATCATCCCTGATAACCAATAAATGAGAATAAAAAATGATATCTGGCTAGCGTGTTTGATAACATGAAAAACTGTTCTTGAGAATGACTCTCCAACATTCATTCTTACTCGTGATGTTGTCAGTTCAGAGGGTTCCCACCTATCATCAGAACGATATCAGAAGGGTGAATTGAATATCTAAACATCTAAAAACGTATTGATAAAAAATGGGAAAGGGGAGGGCCGTTTCCGGCTTCTTCGTTTGCTCTGCTCAACAGTTCGATTACTTCAGGTTGACGTAATCCGACGAGTAGTAGGATGGCGTCGCGAAGTTGATCGTGGTCGGGGAACCATAGGCCGGGACGATCTTGATCGTTGCGGACTGTGTGAATCCTAGATCCAGATTGCCTGCAGCGTTGCAGATCGATATGGTGATCAGATCTCCCTGCTGGACGACGTAGTTGTTGGTGCCCCAGGTTGCGCCACCGACGGTCTTTGCGAGGGTCTGGTTGGCGGTGTACTTCTCAGAGGTTGGTGCACCAGATGACTGCATCTGCATCATGTTGTTGGTCGAGCCGCTGATGAACTGGACGGTAACCTTGTCCATGTTAACTGCGGGGGATCCGGCCTGTAGCCTCACCTGTACGGTCAGGTTCTTGATTGCCGACCTGTCGGTCAAGACCTGTCCAGTGACATCCTGAACGACGAATCCGGAAGCGACGTTGTTGATCGCCTGATCGCCGGTGTTCTGAGACTGCTCCCTCACTTTATTCGCTGTGCTGATCAAAACGGACGCAGCGACCGCGGCGACGAGCACCATGGCGATGAAGATGATCATCGTTCCGACGCCCATCTCTGCGCGCTTGTCCTTCTTCCAAGACGTTCTCATTTTCATGTTTCTATCTCCTTAGGTTGTACACAAGCGTCCCGGCGAACCGGGCTGACATAGCTTGTCACCTCGACTGTAGGATACTTTGCAGCGTCCCATTCAATCAGTCGGTTGACCTGAAAAACCCGTTGGGTGTTAATAAACCCCGAATAACATGGAATCAATCTCGATAACGAAAACAAGAGGAATATTCTAAGATGCTGGATATCACAATTTTCACCTTAAAAAGCTATTCCCATTTCTGATATTCAGAAACGTAAGAATCATTATAAAAATAAAAGGAAAAGATAATTTTGTGATGATTGGCCCACTCATTATTTGTAGGCGAATTTCTCACGGAACAGGTTGAGCGAATATCTTATCTCTTCTAGAGCGACCTCTCTGCCAGCCCATCCTTCCACCTCTGTCCCCTTGCCTTCCTCGAGCCGCTTATAGGACTTGAAGAACTCGAATATCTCGTCCAACATATGCTTGGGCATGTCCTCAAGCTCGTAGTAATCTTGGTTTCTGGGGTCACCGGTTGCAACGCAGAGGATCTTGTCATCCCGCCCCTTTTCGTCGCTCATCTTCAGCACACCGATCGGGCGGGCTTCGACAACGCAGCCGGGGAACGTTGGTTCCGACAGGATGACCATAGCGTCGATGGGATCGCCATCGTCATAGTATGTCCTCGGTATCAGACCGTAAGCATGTGGATATACCACCGATGAATGCAGCACCCGGTCCAAAAGGATGCAATCATACTCCTTGGAAACCTCGTACTTGTTCTTGCTGTCTCGAGGGGTCTCGATGATGACATTGACGATCTCTGGTGGGTTGCGACCGGAGGGAACCTTCTTCCATAACGACATTTTGCACGCCCTATTGCTTACTGTTGCGATAGGAGCTAGCTACTTATTGTTTTTGTCAGGACAATTTCAGAAGTCGCCCAGAATCGCATCTTTCTGAGAATATGCAGGTCTCGGGACATTCTGACACCACCGCCTTATTGTAAGGATAAAATATGAATATCCCGATATTGGACCAGGATGCGCTCATGGCAGTGGTAGAGATACAGCAGGTTCTGCTTCAGTTGTTTGTCCTCATAGCATTTGCCATGGCGGCCGCTGTCATCTGCAAATTGATCAAAGTGCCGACGGTGATCGGAGAGATATTGGTCGGTATAATCATCGGCAACACTGGGTTGTTCGCGGCGCTCCAGCTCGGGACCGATGCCCAGGTCTTTGAGGTCTTCAAGCAGCTCGGTGTGATATTCCTCCTGTTTGCCGTAGGGCTGGTGACCCCGTTCAGCGAGCTGAGAAAGGTCGGCAAGACAGCGTTCATCGTAGCCTCACTGGGAGTGGTCGTCCCATTCCTCGGCGGTTATCTGTTCATGACGATGATCGGATACGGTCCGATCCCCTCGCTATTCGTGGCTGCGGCAATGGTCGCCACCAGTGTCGGCATCACAGCCCGGGTGATCGGGGATATGGGACTGAGCGACACCGTAGAGTCGCGTGTAATCATCGGCGCGGCCGTGATCGACGATGTCCTTGGCATGCTAGTGCTCGCCATAGTAGTGGGCATTGCCGGCGGTTCTGGAACGGATATTGCCCAGACCGCGATCGTTGCCATCGAAGGGGTTGTCTTCGTCATCGCCGTGATCATCATCGGTGGGATGGTCATTCCCAAGGTGCGGAAGATCAGAGTGAAGAATGTCGACGCGGAGGGCACTTGCAGGAACTCGTCCCCGCTACTGAGCCCTTTACCGTTGGCCTTGGTGGTATGTTTCGGATTGTCATATGTGGCTGGATCATTCGGTCTCGCGGCGATCATCGGTTCGTTCCTGGCCGGAATGGCATTCGCTGAGTTCAACGACCGCTGGCCATGCAAAGAGAAATTCGAACCGATCAATGAGTTCCTGGTCCCATTCTTCTTCATCTTTGTAGGAATACAGGTACAGCTGTCCTCTTTCAATGACATCCTGATGATCGGGCTCGCCCTGACCGCTATCGCCATCCTGACCAAGGTGATCGGATGTGGAATAGGCGCCAAGAGCCTGGGGAGGAAGTCAGCTTTGATAGTCGGAGTTGGAATGGCTCCGCGGGGGGAGGTGGGATTGATCGTGGCTACCATCGGCCTTGGCTTGGGCCAGGTCACGAACGCGATCTACTCCGTTGTGGTGTTCATGTCATTGGCCACCACTCTCTTTGCGCCCCCTATGCTGACCTATTCATTCAAGGCAAAGTTCAAGAAGAAAGAGAAGCGGATCGAGAAAGAGGATGATGATGGGCAGTTGAAGTTCCGTGACCGTTGAAGGTCATATTTATCGCTACGATTAATTATTAAAATGAATTAACGAACCAACGAACCCGGTATAGAATCCGAATCTATGTTGGATAGATAACCTTGAGGACCGAAACAATGACAATCGTCGCCACGATCATCCCGATAACAACGTAGGGACTGAGCTTGAGAGCCTTTTCGTCCTCACTGTCGAAGTACCGGATCAAACCGGCTGCGGATTGAAACCCCGACCCTTTCTTATCTTTAGGCATACTGATACCTATGCTCTAACCTGAAACCGCATATAAAAACGTTGAGGTATTGAAGCTGGATGGCGACATTCGTTCTTAAGCCCTTTTCACCAATGAAGAACTGTTGAATAAGCTGGGAACAGGGTTTATTAACGCTCGTGCACTTGCCCCGCCGATAAACATGCAGTGGGCAGACGTCATCGCAAAGTCATTGCTCGAAAAGGGTCGGAAGCACTTGCTATCGACCGGGATCAGCCCCTCCGGACACATCCATGTGGGAAGCCTGAGGGAAGCCATCACCGCCAATGCTGTAAGGAAGGCTTTGCTGGACCAGGGAGCGGACGTCAAGTTGATCTACCTGGTCGATGACTATGATCCGCTCCGGAAAAGATACCCATTCCTTCCCGAGTGTTACGACAAAGAGATCGGCAGGCCACTTTGTCAGATCCCCTGCCCGGGCGACAAGTGCCACGAGAGCTATGGAGCCCATTTCATCCAGCCTTTCCTAGACGCGATCGCGGAAATGGGGATCCACCCAGAAGTGTACTGGACGCACAAGGTGTACAAGGAAGGCAAGTTCGCCGAGCTCACCGACCTGGTCATTAGGAAGAAAGACAAGGTGGCGACCATCCTCAAGGAGGTCACCGGCAGGGACGTGCCCGCCAATTTCTGGCCAGTCTCACCGCAATGCGAATCCTGCGGACATTTCACGGACCACGTTGTTTCATATGAGTACCCATACGTTTCTTACAAATGCCATTGCGGTCACGAAGGTAAAGCTGACCTGCGCATAGGCCAGGCAAAGCTCCCTTGGAGATTGGAATGGGCGGCGAAGTGGAAGATCTTCGGCGTGACATGCGAGCCTTTCGGGAAGGACCATGCCGCTGCCGGGGGCTCGTATGACACCGGAGTCCGGTTCTGCAAAGAGCTGTTCGACATAGAACCACCTTACCCGATCCCTTACGAGTTCATCCAGTTCAAGGGCAAAGGGCAGATGCACAAATCGACTGGCCATGTGGTCACAGGCACTGATGCCTTGAGGATCACGCCCGCCCCGGTCCTGAACTTCAGCGTCCTGCGATATAATCCAGACCGGCACATCGACTATGATCCAGGCCTCGGCATACTGGATGTCGTCGACGAATACGACCACATCGAATCACTGTACTTCAATGGCGGCGCCGACGAGAAGGAGAAGGACCTTCTCCGCGCATACGAGATCGCCCAGCCCAAGTGTGTCCGCACCAAGCTGCCCATGCGGGTGCCATACCGCCACCTAGTGCATGTCGTTCAGACCGCGGACACCTTCGAAGGAATAATGACCATCATCAACCGGACGGAGGGCTTGGCCTTACCAGCTCCAGAGGACGTGGAGGTGCTCAAGCAACGCATCGACTGTGTCCGGTATTGGTTAGAGATGTTCGCCCCAGATGAGGTCAAGTTCGCGATAGCCAAGGAGATGCCGACCGTAGACCTGTCCGATCAGGAGAAGGCCTATTTCTCTGTGCTACGGGCCGCGCTGGAAGGTGCTAGCTGGGACCCAGACACCATCCACAATGCCGTATACGACAACGCCAAAGGATCCGGCATCCTACCGAAACTGGCATTCCAGGGGCTGTACAAGATATTCGTCTCGCGTACTTCCGGCCCCCGCCTTGGCTATTTCCTCTCGACACTGGACCGCGAGTTCGTGATGAAGAGATTGGCCGAGGCCAGTGCCTAGTTGGATCTCCTACTCATCGAGAACAGCAGGGCAAAGACCGCGAACCAGACCAGGAACACCACGACCAGTATGACGACGTTCCCAGGGTAGAAATTGTTCACGATCAGCAATGATCCGATCGCCGCCATCAGGTTGCCCCAGAAGAAGTAGTAGGTCGAATCGGACTTCGTCCAAGGCATGCCGCGGGTGGGCCTCCCGAGCGTCAGTCCGATGATGAGGATGTACACTCCCAGCTCCAGGAGGATCACCGGCACGAATAGCCACCAATTGTCCAGGGCGTATGATATTATGATGGCGACTGCTATGGAAAGAAGGATTGCCGCGGCGGATACCCCGGCGTTGTTATACCTGCGTTTTCCGTTGGTCATAGTAACCGTTATAGCGATTGGCCTGCCGAGATAATAAAGCTGAGCCGACTATCGCTTGAACAGACCTAGCTCCTTCAACTTATCAGGCATGTATGTGTCGGTGACGAAGTCTAGACCGTACTTTGCCAACGCCTGCTGTTCCGCCTTCTTGCCGAGAGCCAACATCGTGTCGATCTCACCCCGCCAATAAGCATCGTTGAAGCGCGGGTCGTTCTTTTCCGCCTTCAGCGCTCTAATGTCCATGTCCGTCAGATTATCGGTCGGCAGTTTGTATTTGATTATGTCCGCAGCGGTGATGCCAATGAACTGGGCCGATGGTGTTGCCAGATATTCACTGATGTGTGCGGTCTTGATCGCACCGTAGGCCACGGAAGCGAATATCCGGAACGACCAGGGGTCACCATCGGTGAACACGATGACCGGGAGCTTCATCTCCTCGTTCAGCCGCTTGATGAAGCGGCGAGTGCTCCTCGCCGGCTGCCCCTTCAGGTGAACCAGCACGGCATTGTGATCTTCGGCGAAGCCGTTCTCCACCAGACGGTCGAACATACCACCGGTCTCGATCGCGACTATGAAATCGGCGCCGGTCTCGATAAGCTGGACCTTTTCCTTCTCCACGTTGTACGGTATTCCATAACCGGAGTCGCCCACGTCATCGAGGCAGTTGATGCGTTTGATCCTGCCCTTACGGTCGAACTCCTCGATCGTGATGTTCCCGATGACGCTGGCACCGTTCTCTTCCGGCCGAAGTTTGAAGTCCTCGCGCATGCAGTTGGTGACGATCTCCAGGTCCTCGGCGAGCAGGTTCGATTCGTCCTGGCTATGGAATTTGGCCTTCCCCCAGCCTTCTGAGATGTAATACATCTCCCTGAGGGTGGAGGACTTGTTGTTATCGATCATGTTCTCGATGAGCTCGAGGGTGTACATGGTACGCAGGAGCATCATCGCCCCGTTGGTCTTCTTGGCCGTCCTGGCGCCGGTCGCGCTCCCGTACTTGAACACGCCGTGTTTGGTGTCGAACTTGATGTTGCTTTTCGTCCTGAGCGGGAGGACCATCTTCGGTATCTTTCCGTGGTCTATCTGGTCATAGATCGAGTTGGCGACATTGAAGAGCGCCCCCACCGCCTTGTTGTCGACCTTCTTTTCCGGCTGCTCATGGGTTTCTTCAGTCATCGCTCAACGCCTCCGATTTCTCGTCGTAATCGACCTCATCCTCTTCGTCAGCATCTGGTTTTTCCACCTCAGCGGGTGCGATCTCGGTGATGTTGAGACCTTTGACATCCCAATCGCCCGGCAGCGGATCGGCGCCGATCACCGAGATAGGGTTGATCCCGCTGGAATAGATCTCGTTCTCCTCGTACGCTTCTTCGTCCAACCCGTTCAAGTAGAACGATATCTCCGCCTTTCCGGTGGAAGGTATGGTCTTCAGTTCCCAGGTCGTCTTTCCATCCTCCCGGGCATCCTTGGGGAAGATGGCCAGTCCCTGATAGTCGAACGCCCCCTTGGGCAGCACCATGTGGATATTGAGCTTCTGCCCGTGCGGGGTATAGTTGTAGATGGTGACCCGGACCTTGTGGCGGCCCTTGCTCTTGTCGAACGTCACATCATCGTCGACCCAGACCACGTTCATGATCTTGGTGATCGTTCCAGATAAGGACGGTACCGGCTTGTCCACGATCTTGGCGCTCTTTTGCGCGATGAGAGGCAGGATCACCTGCACGATGTCGAACTTCTCCTTGGTCCGGACCTTGGTGTCCTTCTTGTTCAGATGGGTCTTGAGGGTGCGGCCGCAGGTCCTCAGAGCGATCTCGATCTCATTCTGTATGATCGGGATGCTGGCGATCGCCTCTTTCGCCTCGGAAGTGAATGGCACCTTGGTCGAGGCGACATGAACGATGATGATGGCCGGGCCGAATGGGATTCCATTGCCTCCGCGTTGCTCAAGCCCATATCGGCGCCAGTCCACCGCCTCCACCGCCTTGGTGATGCAGCACGCACCCTGTTGGTACATGAGCGGCACCCGGTTCGCGAATCTCAACAGCTGCACTGGCTGGTCCGCCGGAATTGCCCCGCCGTAGACGATGCCCACCTCGATGAGGAACGGGTTGCCTGCGTTGACCTTCGGGTCGCGGGTGACCGGAGGGCAATAGAACTCCGGCCGTACCTCGACCAGGACGTTCTTGAGACCTTTTCTGATCAGGTTCTCGCCGATCGGTGAAAGGCAATCGGTGGGCGGGCCCATGATCTTCACCGAACCGACGGCGGTCAATAACCGCTTGTAATCTTCGAGCTTGAGGCCGTTCTTGTTCTTTTCCGGGTCCCAACTCCTTATGTTGGTCCGGTCCTGATCCATACCCGCCTTTTCCGAGATATCCTTAGCCAGACGATCACTGATGCGGCAGAAATCGGTCTGCAGGAATTTGGAGAGCGTCTTGGACTTGGTCTCATTGGCCATGTTCATCAGGGTGCCAAGCTCGATCCCTTCCGGATGCGGCTTGATCTCCTTGACCGCCGGTGGCAGAATGTCGGTCGCCCGTTCGAACGTCAGTCTTCTGCCCTCCGGATCGACGAAAGAGATCTTTGCGTGCGGGTTCACGATGGCGGTCTGTTTCAGGTACTCCATCACCGATTGCTTACCGGTCATGTAACGACCGTTCATGAAGAACTCGATCCGGGTACCGTGATCCTTCCCATCCCAGATGACAGGGTTCTCCTTGAAGACATCGGGCATGTTCTTCTTGGTGTTGACCATGATGTCGAGTTCCCAGGCAGTATCCTCGTTGGCCACCTTGGACCGGACCGTGGCCGGCTTGCCGGTTGTGATCTGGCCGAACATGACGGTGGCGGATATGCCGATACCCTGCTGTCCGCGGGATTGGCGTACCGCGTGGAATCTGGAACCGTAAAGCAGCCTACCGAAGACGTTGGGGATGGCCTTCTTGATTATGCCTGGACCATTGTCCTCAACGGTCACCTTATACTCATTGGCCTCGACCTTCTCGATGCGGACGTAAATTTCGGGCAGGATCATCGCTTCCTCGCATGCGTCGAGGGAGTTGTCCACCGCCTCCTTCACGCCCATGATCAGAGATTTCACTTGGGAATCGAATCCCAGAATCTGCCTGTTGCGTTCGAAGAACTCGGAGACCGATATCTCCTTTTGTTTCTTGGCCAGCTCTTCTGCTATGGAGTTCACGGATTCACCCTCTCGAGATAAGACTGAAACGAATGCATCCCAGAGGGCAATATCTCAAGCAAATACTTATAAAAAATGGAGGAAATGGAAAATGTTTGCCCAGGACCGCTCACTTCTTGGGGAGTGCCTTGCCGCAGTTCCAGCATTTTACGTCAGACTCGAGGACCTTGGCCTTGCAGAAGGGGCATTCCCGCTCCACCGCCTCCTCGAACTTCTCGCCGCAGCGCGGGCATTCTTTGGCGTCTAGCGGAACGTCTGCGCCACACTCGGAGCAGATGAACTTGTCGATGACCTTCTGCCCGTCATCGCCCTTCTTCTCCTGCTTGCGGGCCTTGTCGAACTCGGCCATCTTCGCTTTTGACCGGTCCATCCACCAGGTCAGGACCAAGAGCAGGTAGAATAGCAGACCTATCTGGAAGATACCAATGAACACGATCCCGTAGTACAGGTAGGAATAGAGCACCGCGTCCGATGTCATGGCTATTGGACCTAGCCCTGCATCGGTCAGAACGAACCCTCCTGGAATCAATCCTTGGTACTGGAACTGGTATATACCCTCGGTCAGATTGTCAAGGGTCTTGGAGAAGATGGCGTTGGAACCGTCCATCCCCACATAGGACATGGAATAGTTCAGAGTGGTTGTGCTTGCTCCATTGACCGCCAACAGGTATACTATGCTCGTGTTCGATCCGTTCACGACCTGGACGGTGAAGTTGAACGAGTCCCCGGGGAGACCCTTGACCGGTGCGACCTGGCCGGCGATGAGCTCATTGTTCTCCGAGTGGATGACCTGTCCATTGAATCCTTGGATGTAATAGAAGATGTTGAGGCCGAAGACGATCCCCAGGAACAGGATCAGGGCAGTACCGAACACGGCCAGCTTTTTCCTGCTCTTAAGCCCGGAGTAATATGGAATTCCATACGCGATCAGGGCGATCAGCATAGGAATAAAACATAATGAAATTGCATACAACGTTAATGCCAGGGTGAGCAGGACTGTGAGACCGAGCGCCACCGGTATCGCGTACTTCTGCTTCCTGAAATTGTTGAAGCTTTCTTTAAATGACATTGACGCGCAATCAGATGTTTAACCTTTAAAGCTTTTTGAGAACTGTTGACGGAGTTCGATTCCTTTTTCATCCGTCGTTCTCACATCTTCGGGATCGGTCGCACTCGATGTCCTCTAGCCAATCATCTAGAACGGTCGAGAGAACACCGGCCGAATTACCCGAAACCGCCGGGAGACAAAGGGATCTCATTTTTCGGAGCAATAATGACCGGCAGAATCCTTGGTCAACATCGACAGAGTAGGATGGCGAACTCTAAACGATCCTTGTCCCCGAACCTGGACCTGGGCTTTGGTTCCAAACCTCCATCGGATCAAGGATCCATACCCCGAGGACCGTCATCCCGTATTTATCGAGGCTTTCTTTCACGCCCATCCTGGTCAGAACCTCGATCATCGTATCATAGACCGGACCAGATGTCTCGTATTTCCTTACCTTGGCCATGATCTCATATGAGACCTGCTCCAGGGTGACCGAGACCGATACCAGGTCATCCCTCTTCCTCATCTCTTCTAAGTTATTCTGCGTTCTCTTCATGAGGATATGAGCGAAGACCAGTATGTTGGGGGGAAGGGCCGACATGCTTCCCATGTAGATTGTGTGAACACGGCCTTCGTTCGAGATCGTGGCTATCGTCTTCGAGGACATCGGATTATTGACAAGCTTCACAACTTCATCGGGTATGATGACCATGGACATACACCGATTGAAACAGTTTAGGCCGGGCTATATCAAAATATTTATCACCGATTCGCAAAGCCCTGAGACAAATGAACTTCAACACGGCATTCAAGGCTTATGTCGACATTCGAAGATACGAACTGACCGAGGCGCAGGACAGGCTTTGCCCTTGACTACGAGGGATGCCGATTCCGTATCCATAATGCTCAACCCAGGTGATGTGTAGACCAATAAACATATTATGGTGTCCGGTATTGAAGCGTCCTACGCAGAGAAGGAACATGTTCATTTCCAAACGATCACAAACATCCTATCCGAAACTCCGACCTAGGGGTGACTGCTAATGGCGACCATCGAGGAATCGATCAAAGAGGTGGAAGCTGAGATAGCCAAGACCCAGGTCAACAAGCACACCGAGTACCACATCGGCAAGCTGAAGGCGAAGATCGCCAGGCTCAAGGACGAGCAGGAGAAGAGGCGCTCCACCGGTGGCGGCGGAGGAAAGGGTTATTCGGTCAAGAAGTCGGGAAACGCCACTGTGGCTTTGGTCGGATTCCCCTCCGTCGGCAAATCCACCTTGTTGAACCGGCTGACCGGCGCCGAGAGCGAGGTCGGTGCCTACGATTTCACCACCATCGATGTCGTTCCTGGCATCATGGAATACAACAGCGCGAAGATCCAGATATTGGACCTGCCAGGCCTGATCCGCGACGCCTCCAAGGGAAAGGGGAGGGGGCGTGAAGTACTGTCGGTGGTCCGTTCCGCTGACCTCATTCTGTTCGTTCTCGATACTTTCGACACGAACCTTCAGGTACTGACCGGGGAACTGGAAACGGCGGGGATCAGGATCAACACCCACCCCGCCGATGTCGTGGTCACCAGGACCGAGTCCGGTGGTATCGATATCAAGCCGACGGTCCAACTGACCAAGCTCGATGTGGATCTGGCCACCGCGGTGGTCTCGGAATACGGATTCGTGAACGCTGAAGTGGTCATCAGGGAAGACGTGACCGTCGATCAGCTGATCGATGTGCTGACCGGGAACCGCATCTATTCAAAGGCCATCTTGGCCATCAACAAGATCGACCTGACCGACAAGGCCCATGTGGACGCGGTCATGGAGAAGTTCAAGGAATGGAGACCTGTGCCGATCTCGGCCCAGGGCAGGCTCGGTATCGATGAGCTGAAGTCACGCATCTTCGAATCGATCGACCTTATCCGCATATACCTCAAGAGACAGGGGCAAGAGGCGGACATGAAGGAGCCGCTCATCATCCGAAGGGGCGCCTCTATCGGAGAGGTCTGTGATTCCCTGCACAGGATATTCCGGCAGAATTTCAGGTATTCGCTCGTCTGGGGGAAGAGCGCCAAGTTCCCGGGTCAGATGGTCGGTCTCGACCATATACTCCAGGACCAGGACATTCTGTACATCGTGGTCAAGAGGACGGGCGAGTAGGGCATCGGACCAAAAGAATAACAACCGCCGTCACTCAATAGACCGTCATGGTCAAGGAAAAGGGACGATCAACCACAGCGGTCCACGCTGGCGAGCTAAAGGGCATCGAAGGTTCTGTCAACACCCCCATCTTCATGACCTCCACCTTCACATTCCCCACGAAGGACCCGAGGACCTGGCAGGGTGAGGTGCCCGACCGGACCTATATCTACTCGAGATACAGCAATCCCAGCATCCGAGCGGTGGAGGATAAGATAGCGGCCCTGGAAGGGGCGGAGAGGGGGCTCATGTTCTCCAGCGGGATGGCCGCCACCGCCACGTTGCTGCTCGGACTCCTAAGCAATGGGGACGATATCGTTTCGATGGAGGACATTTACGGCGGCACGTACAACCTCATGAAGAACGACCTGTCCAGGTTCGGCATCGACATCCGATTTGTGCCGTCGATCGATACCGAGGACATAATTGCCCGATTGACCCAGAGAACAAAGCTGCTCTGGCTCGAGAGTCCGAACAATCCGCTCCTGAAGTTGGTGGACATCCGGACCCTGGCCGAGGCGGCGCACGATGCCGGTGCTCTGGTCGCGGTGGACAACACTTTCGCCTCCCCGGTCAACCAGAACCCGATCGCCTTGGGGGCGGACCTGGTGATGCATTCGTGCACAAAATACCTGAACGGGCATTCGGACGTGATAGCCGGATGCTTGGTCGGAAAGGAGGAGATCATCGGAATGCTGTTGAAAAAGCGGATCACGCTTGGCGGAAACATCGATCCGTTCGGAGCGTTCCTGGTCGAGAGAGGCATCAAGACCCTCTCGGCCCGCATGAGGGTGCACAATGAGAACGGGATCAGGATCGCCAAATACCTGGAGGGTCACGATATGGTGGAAAGAGTCCACTATCCAGGGCTGGAGGCACATCCGCAGCATGAGCTTGCGAAACGGCAGATGCGAGGCTATGGAGGGATGGTCTCGTTCGTGGTACGCGGGGGCAGGACCTGCGCCGAGGAGACCCTCAAACGGCTGAAGCTTATATCCATGGCCACCAGCCTAGGCGGTGTGGAGTCTTTGGCCAGCATGCCCCTCAATACTTCGCACACCGCCTTTTCCAGTGATGAGCGAAGACGGATGGGGATCGAGGACGGGCTCATCCGTCTCTCTGTCGGGATAGAGGATGCGGATGACATCGAGGAAGACCTCGATCAGGCATTGAGGAAGGCACAGCATTAACGTCTGGACATGCTGGCGTTAGACCGGAACGGGGAAAGTGTAAATATCGTCGATATTATTGCTCGGGCATGATTCAGCGGCCGCGCGGGACGAGAGACTTCGCCCCTGACGAGATGGAAACGAGGAGGTACTTCGAATCGCTCATGAGGGACGTCGCCAGGACCCATGGGTTCCGCGAGGTCTCCACCCCGATCTTCGAGACAACCGATCTTTTCGTCGTGAAGTCCGGCCCAGGCATCATCGAGGAGATGTACGCGTTCAAGGACAAGGGCGACCGGGAGATCTGCCTTAGACCGGAACTTACCGCGCCCGTGATCCGTTTCTTCGTGAGCGACCTGACCACCTATCCACGTCCGCTCAAGATGTTCTATTTTGGCCAATGCTTCCGCTATGAGCGACCGCAATCGGGCCGTTACCGGGAGTTCTTCCAGTTCGGGGCGGAATTGATCGGGGCACCGACCCCTGAATCCGACGCGGAGGTCATAGGGCTCGCCGCATCTATCATCAAGCGCACCGGTTTGAAGGATTATGGTATCCGTGTGGGCCACATCGGGATACTAAGGTCAAAACTGGCGTCGGCCGGGGTCAAGCCGGATGACATGCTCAAAATATTGCAGAAACTGGACAAGAAGCTCTATGACGAGGCCCGTCCGCTGATGAAAGAGGTGGGTATGAACGAGGATGCCCAGGAGGACGTCATCAAGACGACACAGATCACCGGACCCATGTCGGTCCTGGATGGTTTCTCGGGGGAGGCAAAGGAGCACCTGGAGCAGGTCTTTGGAGTGCTTCACGCTTACGGGATCGACAATGTGAAGGTCGACCTGGGCGTGGTCCGGGGCTTGGCCTATTACACGGGAATGGTTTTCGAGGCGGACGCTCCCGCGCTGGGCGCTGAAAAGCAGATCTGCGGAGGCGGTTCCTATTCCCTCTCCGAGCTCTTCGGCGGTGAGAAGGTGTTCTCCAGCGGGTTCGGGATCGGCTTTGACAGGATCCTATTGGCCCTCCAGAGAGAGGGAACATCGTCCCCGAAGACCGGCATCCAGGCGTATGTCGTCCCGGTCAACGACAAGATGCGCGACCGGGCCTTCAGGATCGTCGCGGACCTCAGAGGAGCCGGCATTGTCGCGGACATCGACCTGATGAGGCGGAACCTGGCTAAGAATTTCAAGTACGCCGATTCGATCGGGGCGCACTATACCATTGTGGTTGGAGAGAAGGAAGCGGAGGTCGGGTCTGTTTCCCTTAGGGACATGAGCTCTGGAGAACAGGCATTGATCAAGATCGACGACCTTGCTGGTCGAATCAAACTATGAGATATTTGGGCGCCGAGGACCGGGTTAGGGGGATTAGTTATTGAAGAACCGATGATTTAGGAGGAAAGTTGAGTCACCGGCCCTCGGGCACCAACCGGACGAAACGCCATCTTATATAAATAATTAAGTACGATTAACAAAAATATTGTGGATTATCTTCTATTTGTTCAACATTTCATCCATTTTTAGTTCGAACGGTTGTGGAAGATGAAAATAGCCTTAGTCCGCCATAAAGGAAATATTGACCGTATTGTTGCATCGCAATCCATCTGGTACGGTCATGACCTCCCCTGTCATCGACAAGAAAGGACGGAGGGAACGTTCATCACTCTACGTCGAAGTAGATCCTCATCAGGGCTCTGTAGTCCACTATCTTGCCGTCGGCACACTTGCATTCGAACTCCGATGCCCTTGCCCATTGTATGTTTCTCACCGATTTTGATGCCGTGTCGACTGCGTTCCTCGCTGCATCTTCAAACCCATTCTTGGAAATCCCAACGATCTCGATCACTTTTTGGACCATTTCATCACCATGATGAACTTGGCCTCCCGGGCTAGAAATAACTGTTGATGACGGAACCCCACCGCGTTTGGTACAGATATCGAGCTCCTCGTTAAGGAGGGCGTCCGCTTTGCTGATGACGGGGTGTTCCCTCGGTGCGTGCAGGATCACCGGTTTCCTGAACTCCGCGAATCTCTTCCTTGCCTCTTTGTGAAGGGGCACAAGATTGGCCGCGTTGACGTTGTAGAGACCCTGCATCTGCTTGACCACGACCTCGCTGTCCATGGTCACCTCGATCTCATCGGCGCCCTTCTCCTTGGCTGCAGCGAGGCCGGCTAGGAGTCCTTTGTACTCCGCTTCGTTGTTGGTGGCTCTGCCAAGAAATTGAGCCTGTTCCGAAATTGTCTTCCCGTCCTCAGAAACTAGGATGAATGCGTAAGCCGACGGACCAGGATTACCCCTTGACCCACCATCACTGAATAATCTGAGCTTCATTGAACGAGCATGGACGGAACTTATAGAAATTATTGCCTAGAGCCGCTTCACATAACGGTTCTTCTCATCCACCAGGATGGTCTTCTGCTCTACTGGAACGTCGCTGTACTCGAAAGCCATGATGATGATCTTATCGCCCTTGCTCACCAGCTTGGCCGCTGCCCCATTGACCATTATCTGGCCCGATCCAGCCTTGCCCTCCACGGCATAGGTCTCGAAACGCGCGGCGTTGTCCACATCCGAGATGAG
This sequence comes from uncultured Methanomassiliicoccales archaeon, assembly GCA_942492955.1. Lineage (GTDB taxonomy): Archaea > Thermoplasmatota > Thermoplasmata > Methanomassiliicoccales > UBA472 > DASXVU01. Next base: position 2,220,311 of record OW818644.1, on the reverse strand, counting down.
GACCTTCTCCCCGGGCCAAATGTCGGCAGCGCGTAATAGGTCCTGGTCGATGACGATGCTGCCGATGTACTCGATATTCGTCTCGGTGACGGTCGCGCGGTGGATCTTTCCCCGCATTAGGCAACGCATGAAAGTAAGCAATCAGACCTCCCTCAAGAATCTTTCCCTGAGACATCCCGGCGGAAAAACCCACCACGAACCCAAGTTCCGCTGCAAAACGCCCATACGACGAGCGCCTTTTGGTGGTATCGAAGCAAAATATATTGATTATGAAGCGCAGATGACCCTGAGGTCCGAATATGCCCAATCCAACTGCCTTCTTCTACAGCGATGGCATGCTCAAGTATCAGTTCGGACCAGATCACCCATCCCAACCAATAAGATTCCGTTTGATCAAGGAAACCCTGGAAGGAATGGGTGTGTTCGGGGAGAACCTGGTCCTGCTGAAACCAGAGCCGGCTGACCGATACCAGATAGAGCGGGTCCACGGTCCTGAATACATCGACAGGATACGAGAGGCATGCGCGAAGGGTGTCGGCTATCTCGATGACGGCGATACACCGGCCACACAGACGTTGTTCGATGGAACCCTAGAATGTGTAGGTGGGACCATTGACGCGGTGAAAGCGGTCGCCGAAGGACGATATGAGCACGCCATGAACCCATCAGGCGGATTTCACCATGCCCATCCAGATGGGGCGGCCGGATTCTCCGTTTTCAATGATGTGGCGATCGCGGTCCGGATGCTTCAGCAGGATTATGGATTCAAGCGGATAGCGATCGTGGACACAGATGGGCACCATGGAGACGGCACCCAGTCGATCTTCTATGACGAGAAGGTCCTCACGATCTCCTTCCACCGTTACGGAAATGGCTTCTTCCCGTCAACCGGTTCGATCAAGGAAATTGGGAATGGAGAGGGGTGCGGTTACTGCATCAACGCGCCGCTGCCGTGTGGCACCCAGGATGAGGTATACGTTCCGGCGTTCCGCAAGATCGTAACCGAGGCTTTGAAGGAATTCAGGCCGGACTTCATCCTCCATGTTTTCGGAACGGATGCGCACCGGGATGATGACATGGTCCGGCTTGGTCTTACCACGAAGGCGTTCGAGAGAATCGCTGAAACGACCCACCACCTGGCCCATCATTTATGCAACGGACGCTACGTGGTCATGGGCGGAGGGGGTTACAATCTGAGCGCTACCAGGCGTAGCTGGGCGATCGCGGCCTGTGTCGTTTCCGGTTCTTATCCAGACGACCCTGAGGGGTTGCATCACCTGCAGGACCCCTGCATCTACCATCGGACCGAGATCGGGGTGCGGGAAGCGGACGCCGCGGTTCGCAACGTAATGGACAATGTTCTACCGATGATGCGTGGCGCCCCGTGATCAACGCTTAAGCCACTCGAGAATGCTGGAACCATTCGGCGTCAGGAATACTCTGGGTTCCCCGCTCGACAGGTCGACCGAGAGCATGCCCATGACCTTGAGCTGCTTCAATGCCGTCAACCGTTTTTCCGAGACCTTTTCCGGAGATCGGGACATGGGCACGGTCATCCCTTCCTTCAACTCCAGGAGGGCGTCCTTCTGCTCCGTGCTCAATCTCTCCCCGATATTGACCTTCAGTACCGGCAGCATCACCGGCATTTTCTTGACGACATCGTCCACATAATAGGACTCACAACCGTTGTTCAGCGCCGCCATCATGGCAGCGTCTGCGAGGAGCGACAGCCCGCCGCTGATGTTTATCACAACAACATGCTTTACCGCCTGTCTCTTGCGAACGAGCTCATCGATGCTGGTGAAACATGACATGAAATCGAATATGTCAACGATCACCGTTTCGACCGGAGTGTCGAACCTTTTCGCGAGCTCCAATATCCTGGCGTACTCGGGGCGTGAGGTATTCTCCTTTCCAGTGACAAGAACGAGCTCATCGTGGTCTATCGTCCTCATAGCTTTGACGATCTTATCCTGCCGGTAGCCGTAGGTGCATATCAGTGTTCTCATCGGTTCACCTCAGCAGCAAGGCCATGCTGTCCTCGACGATGATCAGCCTGACCCTCTTGTCACCGACCTTCTCTTCTAGGCGAACCGCTCGCTTCTCGATCAGTTGTTGGACGTGGTGGTTGACCGTAGCTTTGTGCAGGTGAAGCTCACAAGCGAGGTCCTTTTGGGTGACCTCGGCCCCCTTCTTGTCTAACAGGAACTTCAAGATCAGCTTTTCTTGGGCGGTCAGTATCTCTGAGTACTTGATCTGCAGGAGAGGCAAAGGGATCTCCTTATGACTGTCGTCGTGGACATAGACCGCGTTCAGACCTTCCAGGGTGCATACCAGCAAGGCCGAGGCGCTCATTATCCTAGTGCCTCCAGCGATATTGAACACGGCGATCTGCCTTTTCTCGGTCCTCAGTTCCAGGATGGTCTTCTGGATCTCCATCGCCGTGGAGACCAGGTCGAACGCGTCTGGGATCGGACGGGGAGAGAACTCCACCTCCATCATCTGACATGTGCGACCGATCTCCTGCACCGCTTTTATGGAATCCGGGTGATCGCTGTGGAATGCCACCACTAGATCGATCCCTTTCGTGGACCTGATGGTGGGAAGGAGCGTTTCGGGATGATGACCAAGTGTACCAAGTATTGCGACCATACTAATCGGACCGAGACAATATCATCGAGCGGCTTATTTGTTAGTTAATACCGTATTATAAAATTTGATACTGTTAATCTGAATGCAGATGAGCTGAATCATCGGATGTCCAAAATAGAGCATGGCGCCCCGGTCGGGATTCGGACCCGAGTCCCTAGCTCGACAGGCTAGGATGATAGGCCGCTACACTACCGGGGCTTATGCTGGTCTCCACAATAAATAAGTCATATATATGGATTGAGGTAAACCAGACCATCTTAGGGCAGAAAAGGCATTTGCTCAACGGACCTTCTGGAAAAAGATTATTATGGTATCCATCGTTCATTCCAACCTGCATCAGGCAGGGGATGGAACTGTATGGCAGACCGTAAGCTAAGGGTCGAGGACTACATGGTCAGGGACGTCATCCAGATACCTGGATACTATACCGTAGCACAGACCACCGAAAAGCTGATTTCGACGGAGTTCCACGGCCTCCCAGTCACGGAGGACGGACATCTCATCGGATTCATAACCTCCAAGGAGCTGCTCCGTAACGCCAACCAGCCGCACGCGCTTGTGCGCAACATTATCAAGAAAGGTACCGTGAGCGTCAACCCACAGATGGATCTGGACGACGCCGCCCGCGTTCTTTTCCGGCACGGCCTGAGGAACGTCCCGGTAGTGGACGAAGAGGGCATGCTGATAGGCATCATCTCCAATCTTGATATCGTGCGTTCCCACATAGAGCGGGCCACGCCGAACAAGGTCAACATGATCAAGAACTTCCTGGAAACGAAGCACAACATCACGATCGTGGTCAAGCGGCGGCTGATCCCTATCGAGGACCTCAGGCCGACACAGCACGAGGTCTACGCTGACGAGCTTTTTGGCAGGATGGAGGAGATAAAGCGTGGCCTGGTGGAACCGATCATCGTGGTCCAGAAAAAGGACCATTATATTCTGGTCGACGGCCACCATAGGGCACTTGCATCAAAGAAGATGGGCGTGAAACAATTCACTGCGTTTGTCCTGGAGCCGAGCGTAGACGTCGAGCTGGGCCTGGAGCGCTCCGCCGATGAGAGGGACCTGCACACCCTGGAGGACGTCAAGATCATCGATGGTTCCCACCATCCATTGATCGAGATCACTACCAGGTTCATGAAGGACGAGCCTAATGTATGATCAGCCGTCCAGTTAGTTTATGTTAGAAAATTAGGGGAAGACGTTTGGTGCCGAGCCGTTACTCCTTTAGCTTCCGCGCCGCTTCCAAGAGGAGCCTCTGTTCGGCGGAGGCGATGATCGGTATCGTGTCCATCACCGTGTCCGGGTTCAGGCTGATGCTGTCGATCCCCGCCTTCACCAAGAATTCGGTGAACTCCGGATAGACCGAGGGGGCCTGTCCACATATTGAGACGGTCCGTCCTTTCTTGTGGGCTTCGGTGATCAGTATCTGGATGGCGCGCTTGATGGCGTCGCTCCTCTCGTCGAAGTAGCCCATCTTGCCCAGGACGTCGGAGTCCCGGTCCGCCCCCATTGTCAACTGGGTCAGGTCGTTGCTGCCGATCGAGAAGCCGTCGCAATAATCGGAGAACTCAGCTGCCATGAAGATGTTCGCCGGGATCTCGGCCATGAGATACAGCTTGAAATCACGGTTCCTTTCCAGGCCGACCTCGCTCATCATGACCGAGATCTTCTTCAGTTCCTCGATCGTCCGCACGAACGGGAGCATGACCATGACGTTCTTCAGACCCATCTCGTCCCGCACCTTCTTGATGGCTTTCAGTTCAAGCTTGAACGCCTCGCGGTAGGAATCGGAAACATAACGGGAACAGCCCCTCCAACCGATCATCGGGTTGGCTTCCTTGGGCTCATACTTCTCCCCGCCCTTCATCTCACGGTACTCGTTGGTCTTGAAGTCGGAGGTCCTAAGGATCACCGGCCTGGGGAAGAATGCCTTTCCGACTATGGCAATGCCATTGGCGAGCCTGTCCACGAGCTCATCTGACTTGCCCTTCTCCATCATTGCCAGCGGGTGCTCCTGGATATAGCTGGTGAAAAGGAACTCGATACGCATCAGTCCAACGCCTGACACGGGCAGTCCGCAATATTCCTCAGCTTTCTGAGGCACTCCGATGTTGACCAGGACCTTGGTCCCGGTGACCGGCACGCCGAAGGACTTTACTGACTTGGAGTCGCAAGAGCCTTCATCCTTCTTCTTGACCGCTATCTCACCCTCGTAGACCACTCCAGTCCTTCCTTCGACCGTGACCAGCAGGCCTTCCTTCAATATGGCTATAGAATCTGAAGCCCCTACGACGCACGGGATCCCCAATTCACGGGCCACAATGGCCGCGTGGCAGGTCATCCCGCCCTCCTCGGTGACTATGGCGGCAGCACGGGTCATCGCTGGCACCATGTCTGGCGTGGTCATCTTGGTGACCATGATGTCCCCCTTCTTGATGACCTCCAGGTTCATTTCGTCCGCTACATGCCTGACCCTTCCGCTGGCGGTACCAGGGGACGCGGCCAGTCCCTTGACCAATATCTTGTCTGACTTGATATCCGCTGCCATGTTATCCTGCTTCCCTACTTTTTCTCCGTTGTTGCCCAACGCCGTTACTGGTCTCGCTTGGACCACGTAGACCTGGCCATCCTCGATGCACCATTCTATGTCCATCGGCCGGTCATAGTGGATCTCTATGTTCTTGCCGATGTCCGCGACAATGAAGATCTGATCGTCTGTGAGCTTTTGTACACCCACCATTTCCGGAGCGATATCCTCCTTGACGGTATCGCCAACCTTGCCCCGAACGAACTTCCAGGTCTGCTTGGCGATGCGCTTGTTGATGATCTTGTTGTGGAACTTCTCCACTACGTATGTATCGGGCGTTACCTTCCCGCTTACGATGGCCTCTCCGAGACCGTATCCGGCCTCGATGATTATGTGGGGCATCTCCGAATTGGGATCGACGGTGAACATGATGCCGGAAATGTCCGAGTTGACCATCTTCTGGACCACTACGGCGAGCTTCACCGCGGAATGCTCGAAGTGCTTCGTGACGCGGTATGAGATGGCCCTCGGTGTAAACAGGGAGGACCAACACTTCTTGACCTTGTCCATCAGGTCCTCTGCGTTGGGGACGTTCAAATAGGTGTCCTGCTGTCCGGCGAAGGATGCTGTGGGCAGGTCCTCGGCCGTGGCGCTGGACCTGACGGCGACGAGGGAGGCTTTCTTGCCTTTGAACATGCGACCGTACTCCTTCAGCACTTCTTGCGATAGGTCGGTCGGGATCACGGCCTCCTCGAAGGCCTTACGGATCGAGATGGATGCGCCCTGAAGGGACGATTCAGAGTTGACATCGACCGCCGCAAGCACCTCGTCGATCTTAGGGACAAGGTTGTTGGCCGAGACAAAATCGTCATAGGCAAGGGTGGTTAACACAAAACCTGGCGGCACGTTGAACCCAGCGGAGACCAGTTCTCCCAGGTTCGCAGCCTTCCCACCTGCGATCGGTATGTCGTTCTTGCTCAAGTCTGCGATGCTAGTGATTCGCTTCATTTTACGTCCCTCTTTCAAGAACGGATTTGGACTCATGGGACAGAAAAACCATCCCGCTCGCCAGTTCACAATAAAGCGCAATGGCTATTAAGTTTTCCGAGAACGTGGCAAATTTGGTAACTAAATATGTTTGGGCTTTATCGGAATTGGGGACATGATGAACAAGGATACTGGACTGGATAAGGGAGATGCCTGCGGTATTAATAATATATATTAGAATATATTAGTTCTTCAATGAGAACGGTCAAGTCTAATGTAATGATTCCGCCCAAGATTCAAAGCCTCCGAGCTATGCCATTGCATGTCATCGGTGTACTTTTTCGTAGGAAGATATTCGATAATCGAAGGGTCACTTCGCTATTCAGAGGTATTTGCGATATTGTCAGGTTACAGGATAGCTGTACTATCATTATTCGCAAGTAAATTAATGTCTTTCGTAATAGAATAAATGAAATGATTAAATATCATGTTATTTTTCAGTATGAAGCGAGGGCGTTGAAGTGAAAACCATTGAGATCCGATGGCACGGCAGGGGCGGACAAGGTGTCGTTACAGCAAACGAGATCTTGGCCGGGGCCGCACTGAAGGAGGGCAAGTATATCAAAGCATTCCCGGAGTTCGGTCCGGAGAGAATGGGGGCACCTATCAGGGCCTTCGCCCGAATATCGGACGAACCCATCATTGTACACAGCCAGGTGTATTACCCTGATGTTGTGGTCGTCATCGATCCCACTCTGATCGGCCAGATCAATGTAATGGATGGGCTGAAGCAGAATGGGTCGGTCATTGCCAACTATCCTGACGGAAAGGACAAGCTGAAGTTGAAGATCGGAAGCGAAGGGGACATCCATGCGGTCAACGCCACCAAGATAGCGCTGGATGAGCTCGGAAGGCCTATGACCAACACCGCCATGCTCGGGGCGTTGGTCAAAGTGTCGAACATCGTGGATTTGAAGACGGTCACGGAAGAGCTTAGGGCGAAATTCGCCGGCAAGTTCAAGGAAGAGGTCATCACGAAGAACGTGAAGGCCGTGGAAAGAGCATACAACGAGGTGGACTGAATGGCGGATAAGAGCTCGAAGGAACTGGAGGCCGGCGCGATGATATGCGAGGCCGGAAACGCCAAGCAGTATGAGACTGGCAGCTGGAGATCGAAGCGGCCAGAGGTAGACAAGGAGAAGTGCACCAATTGTCTCTTCTGCTGGATCTACTGTCCCGACAATAGCATAATCGTCGTGGATGAGAAGATGAAGGGATTCAAGTACACCCATTGCAAGGGCTGCGGCATCTGTGCCAACCAGTGCCCGGCCAAGGCGATAACCATGAAGGAGGAGGGAGCGTAAATGGAACCGATAGCGTTGAACGGGGACATGGCCATAGCACATGCGTGGAGACAGATCGACCCGGACGTCGTCGCGTCCTATCCGATCACTCCGCAGACAATCATCGTGGAGGCATATTCGGAGTTCGTGGCCAATGGAGAGGTCAATACTGAGTATGTATGCGCTGAATCCGAGCATAGCGCGATGTCGCTGTGCATCGGTGCCTCTGCAGCTGGTGGAAGAGTCGCAACTGCGACCGCATCTGCTGGACTGGCATTCATGTGGGAAGTGCTATGGATCGCTTCGGCGATGAGACTTCCAATATGCATGTCGGTGGCGAACCGCGCTCTCAGCGGACCGATCAACATCCAGTGCGACCACAGCGACGCCATGGGCGCACGCGACACGGGATGGATCCAGCTCTTCGGAGAGAACGTCCAAGAGGCCTATGACAACACCGTGATGTCGTTCAAGATCGCAGAGCATTTGGACGTCCGGCTGCCGATCATGACCTGCATCGATGGCTTCATCGTCACTCATGCACTGGAGCGACTTGAGACACTGGAGGACCAGGTCGTCAAGGATTTCGTCGGGCCATACCATGCGATCAGGCCGCTGCTCGACCTGAAGAACCCGACCACCTACGGTCCGTTCTCGCAGACGGACTACTATTTCGAGCACAAGTACCAGATCATGGAGGCGATGAAGCGCGCCAAGCCAGTGGTCAAGCAGGTCCAGAAGGACTTCGGCAAGATCTCCGGCAGGGAGCACAGCATAGTCGAGGGATACAAGACCGAGGATGCAGATTACCTCATAATGGCGATGGGATCCACCGCCGGAACGCTGCGCCATGTGGTCGATGAGATGAGAGCGGAAGGCAAGAAGGTCGGCTCGGTGAAGCTGCGCCTGTTCAGGCCGTTCCCATTCGACGAGGTCAGAGAGATGCTGGAAGGGAAGAAGGGTGTGGCGGTCATGGACCGCGCGATCAGCACCGGTTCGTCCGGGCCGATGTTCCCGGAGGTCCGCACGGCGCTCTACGACGCCAAGGACCGCCCCGACATAGCGAACTACGTCTATGGCCTGGGAGGGAGGGACGTCAAGATCGACGAGCTGAAGGGAGTGTACAAGCAACTGATGACGAAAGACCATGAGATGGTCAACTACCTGGGGGTGCGTCCGTGAACCACACCTTGAAAGAACTGTCCCATTCCGTGGACCGCCTGACCGAGGGGCACCGGCTGTGCGCCGGCTGCGCCGAGTCGGTCGTGGCAAGGCAGGTCCTGATGGCGAGCAAGAAGCCGGTCATCGTGGCCAACGCCACCGGCTGCTTCGAGGTCTCCACCACCATCTACCCGTTCACGTCATGGAACGTGCCATGGATACACAGCGCGTTCGAGAACGCCCCGGCCTCGATCGGCGGAGTGGAAGCGACGTATTTGGCGCTCAAGCGGAAAGGCAAGATCACCGAGGATATCAACTTCCTCGCCTTCGGTGGTGACGGGGCAACCTATGATATCGGGTTCCAGTCGTTGTCCGGAGCGATCGAGAGGGGCCATCACTTCCTGTACGTCTGCCTGAACAACGAGGCTTACATGAACACCGGCATCCAGAGGTCCGGCGCCACCGGCAAGGGAGCGACCACCACCACCTGCCCGGCGGGCACATGCGCGTCAGGGAAGAAGGAGTTCCCCAAGGACCTGACCCGCATCATCATCGCCCATGACCTCCCTTACGCAGCACAGACCTCACCGCACAACTGGAAGGACCTGATGTCAAAGGCGGAGAAGGGATTGGAATGCGGCGGACCGGCATTCATGAACGTGATCAGCCCATGCCCGCGTGGATGGAGGTTCGACCCGTCATTGACCATCGAGATGTCCAGGTTGGCGGTCGAGACCTGCATTTGGCCGCTGTATGAGTTCGAGAATGGCAAGTGGAGCATGACCGGCGAGAGCAAGAGGATCGCCGAAGGCCACAAGGAGAAACGCCCGGTCATGGATTGGATCAAGTCCCAGGGCCGTTTCAGCCACCTGCTGAAGGATAAATGGTCCCCGGTCGTGGGCGAGATCCAGGCAAATGTGGACAAGAAATGGGAAGAACTGATGAAGCTGAGCCAGATGTAAGCTGGCTCCACCCATCAAACCCTTTAACCTTATCAATTTTTCAGAAATATAAGGGATTTATCGGGTGACCTCAATGGGTCAGCCCTTCTTCCTGGAACACCGATTCCATCCCTCGGAACGCTTTCTCAATGGCCTCACGGTCCTTCTTTGTGAGTGTCCTTCCGGTGTTCGGCATGGTCGGGGTATCGATGAAGACGATCTTGGGATCGAGGTCTCTGATCGTCGCGGCGATCTCGTTCACCTCGGCGATGTTATGGCCGACCAATGTGGTCTTGACATGGAATTCTCCCTTGAACGTCTCCCGGGCTCTCCTCGCCCCGGATATCACATCGTCCAGGTGAATCGTTCCGCAGGGCCTATTGATCCTCTGGAAGGTCGTTTCGGTGGCGGCATCGATCTTTGCGATGATGATGTCGAACTTGAGGATCTCGGCAAGGGCCGCGTCCTCGTTGAGCAACGTGCAGTTGGTGACCACGGACATCTTCTTGTCGGTCAGCTTACGCAACGCCCCCACGATATCGCCCAGATTCTCCGCCAGAAGAGGCTCACCAGTTCCCCGGAATGTGATATGGTCTATCTCCTTCCCGGAAATGTGCTCCATGAAATCATCTGCCAGGTCCTGTTCGGCAACGAACTTGCTCCGCTTGGAGACCATCATGCCGCCTCTGCCCAACCTGCAGTAAGTGCAATTGAAGTTGCATACCTTCGGTCCCCTGCAAATGGGGTCCACCCCTAGGCCACAACCAGATTCGCCTGATTTTACTCCGTATACTGATCTCATGATTTCGCCTCTTTGATGGGTCCAGTCTTGTCTACTCCGACAAGCAGCAAAACCCAATGATTGAAATGAACAAGGATCAACCTTAGTGCGTCCGGTGTGTCCTATGCTCAGTTTTTATTACTATTGTAGCCTTCCAATCATAAAGGTATCGTGGTAAATGACATAGAAAGTGTGGATTATGTCGCTGTCCCGGCGTACCACACGCACGGGACGGGGCAGATCTCTAAGATTGGGCGGCCAACATCTCTTCCCAGATCTTGATCGTCTCTTCGGCCTCTTCCCGGTCGACCACTTGAATGGCGAATCCGGCGTGGATGATGACGTATTCGCCCACATCCGCCTTTACCAAGGACACGTTCACCTTTCTGGTGACACCGCCGAAGTCAACGTCTGCGTCCTTTCCCTCAATGCTTAGGATCTTTCCCGGGACTGCTAGGCACATATTGTTCACCCTGCCATGATCTTCAGGATCGCTTCCGCGGGCTGGCCATCCGTGGCCTTGAGAGCCTCCATAGCCGCCTCCCTTGAGGCGCCGGTCTGCTCCATGACCAATGTTATGTCTTCTTCTGGCAGACCTGCTTCGGCCGGAGCCGCTGCACCTGGTTTCGCCATTGCGGCGGAACGGGGCCTCACTTCGGGCTCGCCGACTACCTGGAACGTCTTCTGGCCCTGAACGGTCATGATGGTGACCTCGGCCTCCTTGAAGACATATTCCTTGGTCTTGGTCAGGATTATTATTTCCTGAACGTCGGTTAGCTCCTCAGTGCTTATGCCCATCTTGCGCATAGCCTGCTTCATCTGTCGCGGGTTTACCCTGCCCATTCCTGGCATCATGGACGTCCTATGAGTGATTATGGAGCGTATATAAAATCCTTACAAAGATTCATCGGAACTGCGGTGAGCTGTTCTTCAGGTGTCCAAGGGACGATTCGTCGTTGGGACCAGGGAACGACCCGGCGGGAATGTGTTTAACGAGGGAGGCGTCAGGCCGCCCCCTCGTTCGATCAAGATGGCCTTATAGGACCTTCAGGTAACGCTCGACCTCCCAGTCGGTGACCCAGGTGCGGTAGTTGTCCCACTCCTCCCCTTTGATGTGAATATAGTGCTCGAAGATATGATCGCCGAGCGTCTGTTTCATGAGCTTGCTCTCGGAGAAGTTCTGAATCGCGTCCCCCAGGTCCATCGGAAGGCTGTCGATCCCGTTCTTGGCCCGCTCCGCCTTGCCCATCTTGTAGATGTCCTTCTCTACTGGCTCTGGTGGGTCTAGGTGGTGTTCGATCCCATCGAGACCGGAGGCAAGCATGACCGCGAACTGGAGGTACGGGTTTCCCGCTGGATCGGGATTCCTCAGCTCCAGCCTCGTCCGTCCACCCCTGGCAGCCGGCACCCGTATCAAGGCACTGCGGTTCATGTTGGCCCAGCTTATGTAGCAGGGGGCCTCATATCCGGGAACCAGACGCTTGTACGAATTGACATGGGACGCTAGAATTGCGCAGTTATCCTTTGAATGAGTCAATAGACCCGCTAGATAGTTCATCGCCATTTCGCTCAAGCCGAACTTGCCTTTAGGGTCATCGAACGCATTGTGACCTTTGTTAGCCAGCGACTGATGCACGTGCATTCCTGAGCCTGCTAGGCCATGCACCGGTTTCGGCATGAATGTGGCATGGAGGCCATATTGCGCCGCAATGGTCTTGATCCCGAACTTCAGCGTGAGCACCCGGTCCGCCATAGTCAGGGCATCCTGATACCTCAGATCGACCTCTACCTGGCCAGGAGCGACCTCATGGTGAGACGCTTCCATCTCATAGCCCATCTGGTCGAACATGAGCATGATCTCCTTGCGGGCCATCTCACCCCTGTCCATTGGCATAAGATCGAAGTATCCGCCTGAATCGGACGGTTTGCGGATGGGCTGACCCTCATCGTTCATGGGAAATAGGAAGAACTCGAACTCCGGCCCTACGTTGAAGTCATAGCCCTTCTCCTTGACCTTGTCGACCAGCTTCTCCAGGACCCAACGCGGGTCTCCTTTGAAACGGTGGCCGTTATGATCGAAGATGGTGCACATGAACCGGGCCGTTCGCAGGGGGCCCTCCATTGTCCATGGATATACCTGGAACGAATCCAGGATAGGCATCGCCCTCATATCGGACTCCTCGATCGTCGCATACCCGAGTATAGAGGACCCGTCGATGTAGACGCCTTCCTCTATTACCCTTTCTATGTGAGTGGTCGGGATGGAAACGCTCTTGACCGTCCCCAGGATGTCCGAGAACTGCATCTCGATGAATTTTACATCGTTGTCCTTGATCTTCTTTATGATCTGATCCTTCAATTCCGAATTCCGCGGACCTTCGGCCATGAGTAGGATACTCTGGACAGGTGGATAAGTTTCTTTCGCTGTGACGTAGCGATTATGGGGCTGCCGCGCCCCCTAGACCTGCCGGCATTGCCTGACCTTTTCGACCGCTTCCTCAACCAATCGGCCCCCTTGGCCACAGACCGGTGCGCCACCGGTGGCGAAGGTCCTGTTCCCTCCCCCCTTACCCGAAACACCCTTCAGAACATCGTTCAGGACCGCGGAGCAATCGATACCGAGGTCCGGGCTGGCTGCGACAACGAGAGTGAGCTTGTCGCCCTCGCTGGCGAACGCGCATAGGGACGTGCTTTCCCTGGTGATGGAATTGGCCGCGTCCATCAATACCTTCTTCTCGATACCCTCGAAAACCCCTCTGTAGACCTTCATGTCCCCTACAGACTCGGGAACGATGCGGGCCAGAGAGTCCTTAGTATATTTTCTGAGCGTATCCTTGGACCGGGCGAGCTCATCACGCTGGTTGGTTATGGCCCCCAGGAGTGTTTCCGTCGTCGCCCCCATCGACGCCGAAGCTTGAAGTGCTAGGCAAGAAAGGTCCAGCGCCCTGGACATGGCCTTCCCCCCAACCTCGAACTCGATCTCATAATCACCAGCCGGTTTCGCCGACGTGAATTTCGTCACTAGCAGCATCCCGATCTCGGAAGTGTTCTTCACGTGGACCCCGGAGCAGGCGGCGATGTCGTGATCGCCAAAGCTTACCAGGCGGATCCGGTCACCATGGATGCGGTCCAACTTAACCCTCGCCTTTTCCAGCAGAGGGCTGTCCCTTCCGACCCATACATCTTCCGACGAGACGGCCAGCGCTATGATCGTATTCACACTTCTCTGGCATTCCTGGATCAAGCCCCAATCTATCTGGCCCCGGACCATGACCATCTTCTTGCCCGGTGTGATCGCGATTTTCACAAGCTCTAGTTCATCCAGCCTATTCTGGATCGAACCGAACAACAGATGTTCGCCCGAATGTCCTTTCATAAGGTCGTAACGTCTATCCCAATCAACGACGCAATGGACCGCCTGGTCTGGTCTGAGCGCATGACCAGGTACTCGGTGCCTCACCGATTCCTTTTCAGCCTTGACCTCGACGACCGGCATGCCTTCGATCGTTCCGGTGTCCGGCTCCTGACCTCCACCGCCTGGATAGAAATATGTGCCGTCCAAAGTGATCCAGTCCCCGCTGACAGTGACCACGTTGGCGTCGAAGCACGAACAGTATGGATCCTTCTCGAAAAGACGATCGGTCATACATGCCTGAAAACCATGGGCGCATTGATAAACGTTCTCAAATCAACAAGGAAGCCTAGTGAGATTCGTCAAGAGCCGCCGATATGACCAAAATTCACCCTGGAATAATTGGTTAGATAAATGGTTACCCTGGGGTCATGCAAACCGACATATATCTAGCAGGTTATTTCTGAATACCGCCACGGCCGAAGGCGGAATTTCAGGCTGGTCAGCATCATGTTGGACGATTTGGATAAACGCATCGTAGAAGAAATCTGCACCTCTAGCCAAGGCTCATATCGCCAGATAGCAAAACGGCTAGGAATTCACCCTACGACCCTGATCCAGAGGATCAAGAACCTGGAAGAACAGGGGATCGTGAAGGGCTACCGTGCCAACGTGGACTATATGAGACTGGGATACGAATTCATGGCCATCGTCCACATCTACGTCGAAGGGGACCTGGTCGAGGTGGAACGGCGGGTCACCGACCTGAAGAACATCGTGGCCGTTTTCGATGTGACCGGTGAATGTGATGCCATTGCCTGGGTAGCTTGCCGTTCCAGGGAAGAGTTCAGTAACGTGGTGAAGGGCATGTTGACCATTCCGGGGGTCAAGAAGACGAACACCTACGTCATCCTGAGCTTGATCAAGGATCCTTTCAAATTCATCCCCAACTTCGATGACAATAGAGAGGGAGAGAAGCAGGTCCACCACCGTGGAAAATAGGCTTCCTCTCCCTTGAAAACCGAGACACAAACGGCAGATTCTGAAGGAAAATAAAAGCATAGTGTCAGCTTTCCATGGTTTTTATTGCCATTATTCGACATTCTGACAACTGCCAGTTAGAAAAATGTTTAATACCGTTCGCACTTAACCACAGGCATCACAACCACAGCGGGACCAGAGGTTGGAATAGATGATCCGAACACATGATTGCGGCGAAATTCGAACAAAGGACCTCGGAGAGAAAGTCAAGCTGGCTGGTTGGGTCCGCTTCTACAGGGACCATGGAGGAGTGCTGTTCTTCGACCTAGCGGACGCGCACGGCACCACCCAGACGGTCTTTGACCCGGAGGCCTACACCAGCTCAGTCGATGTAAATGGTCTGAGCTCCATCCTGAATAGCATCGGCAGGGAGTACGTCATCTCCATCACCGGTACTGTAAGGGAGAGGGTGCCGGGCACCGAGGACGCACGCAATCCCACCGGAGAGGTGGAGGTCCTCATCGAAGAGGCGAAGGTGCTCAACACGTCCAAGGCTCTGCCTTTCGAGATCGCCGAGCAGAAGAACTCGACGCTGCCGAATGAGGACGTGAGAATGAAATACCGCTACATAGACCTGAGAAGAAAGGAGATGGTGGCCAATCTGCGCTTCAGGCATAAGGTCATCTCTTCCGCCAGGAAATTCCTGGACTCGGTCGGCTTCATCGAGGTCGAGACCCCGATGCTCACCAAGAGCTCGCAGGAGGGCGCTAGGGACTTCCTGGTCCCTTCAAGGACCATGCCGGGTGAGTTCTACGCGCTGCCTCAGTCACCGCAGCTATACAAGCAGATGCTGATGGTCGGGAGCGTCGAACGCTACTACCAGCTGGCACGCTGCTTCAGGGACGAGGATTCCCGCGCCGATCGGCAGCCGGAGTTCACCCAGCTTGATGTCGAGATGTCGTTCGTCGAGCAGGAGGACATCTTCGCCACCATCGAAGGCATGTACTCCTACGTCTGGAGGGAGGTCTTCGGCACCGAGCTGAAGACGCCGTTCCCCCGAGTTCCGGTCGAGGAGGCGTTCTCCAAATACGGGACGGACGCGCCGGACGTGCGCTTCGGACTGGAGATCGTTGATGTCACAGAAGAGGTGAAATGCGCCAACTACGAGATCTTCCAGCAGATCCTGAAGAAGAAGGGGATCATCGTCTGCATCAACCTCAAATCGTCATTGGTGAAGGAAAAGATCCTGGACGCGAACGTCGGACGCAAACAGGTGGACCGACTCATCGAATGGGCCAAGCAACAGGGCATGGGCGGCCTCACTTGGATGAGGATGACCGAGGAGGGCCTACAGTCCAACATCGTGAAGTACTTCCCGGAGGAAGTGCGCAAGAGCCTGGAGGACAAGATGGAGGCGGAGAGCGGCGACCTTCTCCTTTACATGGCCGGTTCCAAGATGCCGACGCTCAAGGCGGCGGGGCAATTGAGGGTAAAGCTGGCCAAAGAGAATGACCTCCTGGAGGGTAAGGGCCACCAGTTCGTCTGGATCGTCGACTGCCCCATGTTCCAGGCCGACCCGGTGACCGGCAAACTGACCTCATTCCACCACCCGTTCGTCAGACCGGTCAACGGTGACATCAGCGAGAACGAGGAACCGATGACGATCATGGGCCTTTCCTACGACCTGGTCCTGAATGGCAGCGAGATAGCCTCCGGTTCCATGAGGAACCATGACGCCTGTGTCCAGCGCAAGGTGTTCCATCTGCTCGGTAAGGACGAGGAGCAGATGAAGAAGGAATTCGACTTTTTCTTGGAGGCATTATCCTTTGGCGCTCCACCTCACGGAGGGATCGGCATGGGCATGGACCGTCTTTGCGCCATGTTGCTCGGCTGCGAGAGCATCCGCGACGTGATAGCGTTCCCGAAGAACAAGAAGTTCCAGTCGTTGGTGGATGGGTCCCCGACACAGGTCGAGCAGTCGAAGCTGGACGAGCTTCAGTTGCTCTCCCTGGCCGAGGATGAGGAAGAGGTCTAAGGCCTCTTCTCCAACTCTTTTTTCACCGCTTCCACGATGTCCTTGGACTGGAACTTTCCTTTCGTCGCCTTCATCACATGACCGATCACGCTGTTCGCAGCCTTCGGGTTGTTCTTTGCATCCTTGATCGTCTCGGGGTGGGCGTCCAAGAACTCGTTGACCGAACGGACCAGCTCATCGGCCACGACCGTCCGGTCCTCCGCAACATGGTTGCCGCCCTCTGCGATGGTGGCGATGGCCCGCCTCGCCTCCGAATCAGTGATCTTGCCGGCGATGTCGTCCTCGATCACCCCGCATATCTGCGCTCTCATGTTATCATCGAGCCTCTGCTCGATTGCAGTCCAGTTGGAGGTGATCGGCCCCAACAGCTTGGGCACCACCTTTTCCGGTTCGAACTTCTCGCACAGGTGTTCGAACAGGTCGGCCATTCCCCACGAGGTGATCACGATCTGCTTAGCGGTGACCGCGTTGATGCCGTACTGGCTCTGTAACCGTGCAGCCCGCCTGATCGGGGTCTCGGGTAGGACGAGGCTCTTGGCGAAATCGCCGACATTGTATTCCCCCAGGTCCGGTTCTCCGATGTAGCCGTACTCCTCCTCCATCTCCTTCTTCCGGGCCGGCATCGTCACCTTGCGCTCCTCGTCGAAAGCCCGCGTCTCCCGGATTATCTCCTTGCCCGCTGCCAGCATCTTGGTCTGGCGGGATACCTCATAGGTGAGCGCCCTTTCCAGGTTCTTCAGCCCGAGGATGTTCTTGACCTCAACGCGCTCTTCGCCCACGGAAATGTTCGCATCGCAGCGGGCTACTTGCTCGTCGGAGGCGCTGAGACCTACCAGATGACGCAGTTCCACCAACAGTTCGGCAACGAAGTCCCTGGCCTCGGCTGGCGATGACATGTCCGGCGCGCTGACGATCTCCACCAGCGGCACGCCGCTGCGGTTGTAGTCGATTAGAGAGACCTCATCGCCTGACCGGCCCACCCGCTTGATCCGGCCCGGGTCCTCCTCGATGTGGACCCTCCAGATGCCGATGCGCTTGCCGTTCAGCTCGTAATATCCATGCTCCCCCAGCGGGCTCTCGTACATGGTGATCTGGAAGTTCTTCGGCAGGTCTGGGTAGAAGTATGTCTTCCTGGAGAACCAAATTCGGTCGTGGATCTCGCAGTTCAGGAACTTGGTGATCATCATTCCGTATTCGAGCGCCTGTCGGTTAAGGGCCGGCCGGGAACCGGGGAAGCCGAGACAGGTGGGGCATATGTGCGCGTTAGGGTCGGCCCCTTCAGTGCTGCAGGAACAGAACAGCTTCGACTTGGTGGGAAGCTGGAAATGCATCTCCAGACCGATCTTCATAGTGACACCTCCGCTTTCCTGAGGCGGAAGACGCCCTCCCATTCCTCGCCCATCGAGATCAAGCCCGATTCGTCCCAATGCGGTGCCACGAACTGCATTCCCACTGGCATCGTCGATGCATATCCGCAGGGCACCGATAGATGCGGCAGCCCGGTCAGGTTGGGGGGTATGGTAAGGAAGTCGGCCGAATACATCTCCAGCGGCTTCATCTTGGCTATCTCCTCAAATCTGGGGGCCACGAATGGCATGGTCGGGGTGACGATCAGGTCATGATCGGCGAATATCGATTGATACTCCTTAGTGATCAGCTGCCGCACCGCCAGCGACTTCAGGTAATACTTGTCCCTGAAGCCGACCATCCGGCAGAATGTGCCCAGCAGTATTCGCCTCTTCGCTTCTTGGCCAAAGCATTCAGAACGAACACCGGAGAAGAAATCGTTGAAGTGCTGAGACACGTTCCTTTCCGGAACGCCGAATCTCATGCCGCAGTATCTGGCCAGATTCGTCGACGCCTCGGTCGTGGCCAATATGTAATAGGCGGGCATGGCGAAGCGCAACGAGGGCATGCTTACCTCGTCGACCTCTACGCCAAGGCCGGATAGTGTGTCCAGTGCATCCCGGAAAGCTGATCCGACCTCGGGTGAAATGTTGGCCATGGCCTCCTTCGGCAGCGCCAGCCTCTTGATCTTCTTTTTCGAGATGTCGAGCCTCGGTTGGGTGCAGGAGGTCGGGTCCTTCGGGTCGGAACCGGAGATCGCGGGCAGTAATCTCTTGATGTCCGACATCGAACGGGACAGCAATCCCACCTTGTCCAGGGAGTTCCCGTAGTCTATCAGGCCATAACGGGACACCCGCCCATAGGTCGGAGTCAACCCGTATACGCCGCAGAATGATGCCGGGGCAGATATCGAACCGCCGGTGGACACCCCCAGCGCAACATGGCCATCGATGAGCGCGGCAGCAGCCGCCGCTCCCCCACTGGAACCGCCGCATGCCCTTCCGGTGTCGAACGGGTTCAGGGGGATGTCGAAACCGGAGTTGGTGCAGAACGTCCCGAACCCGAACTCGTCCATGTTCGTTTTGCCCAGCAACAGGCCCCCTTCCTCCCGGAGCTTGCGCACCGGGGTGGCGTCGAAAGGTGGACGATATCCTTCCAGGATCTTTGAACCGGCCCGGGCCTGGAACTCCTTTGTGCACAGGTTGTCCTTGGCGGAGAATGTGAAAGATGAACTATCGTCCGCCTCCAACATGTCCCGGTCTATCAACTGGTTGAATATGCGATACTTATCGTTGATGGCCCTGAGCTGGGCCTCATCCATGCCGCTCATGAGAGCTTTGGCCCCCTGACGTAGTCCTCGTATGTGTCCATCATGGCGCGCAGCACTGCCGGGTCGAACTCCTGGCCGACCTGGTCCTCGCGCAGCACGTCGTTCACCGGAACGGGGTTGAAATCGTATTCGGTGAGTCCGGGCGCTTCATCCAGCACGGAGAAATTATTGAGAATGTCCTCGAGATCCTGGGCGAACTTCTTCAGTTCCTCGTCCGTCAGCTCCAATCTCGCGACCTTGGCGACCCTTTTCACCTTTTCGATGTCCATGCTGTCAACCCTGCGGGCCTCGATGAGGGATACCGCGTTGACCTGAAGTGACTGCAGTCATGTCAACCTTTCGCACCGATCGACCGGCTCCCGCACATGAAAAAGAACAAGCTTGTTAACAAATAGCATTCATCCAGCACAGTCCCCAACATCGTCAGCCAAAAGAAAACGTTTATCACCTATCACAACTTACTGCGGATTAAGTGATCCGATGGCGGATGATTACGAGAAATTAATGAAGCAGGGATTCCAATCAATGGGCGAGGGCGAATACGCTGCAGCCCTATCCAAGTTCGACAAGGCCATCAAGGCCAACCCGACGAGCGCAGAGGCGTATTTGGCCAAGGCCGACGCAGGCGTTCTCGTTCCTAAGGTCACACAGGAAGAGGTCATCGCCCTCTACAACAAGGCGATCGAGCTCGAGCCTGACAACCCGTTCATCTACCAGGCGAAGGGCGCTTTCTGCATGGACGTAGGGCTGTTCAACGACGCCGAGGCGGCGTACCTGAAGGCGTCCGAGAAGGACCCAGAGAACTCGTCCTATTACTACTCAGAATTCGGCGTGGAATACTTCCGCAAGGCGCCGGTCGTCTTCGAACAGCACATGGACGAGAAGACGATGGAGATCATCACCAAGAAGGCGCTCAAGTACCTGCTCAAGTCCATCAACCTGGACGAGGCAAGTGCAAAGAAGCTTCTCTAAACCCCTAAGAATCATTTCCTCAATGGAGGATCTTATCGTCCTCCCATTTTCCTTTCTCATCGTTCTTGGATGCCGAAGGACTGCAGGTCGAGCACATCTTAGTTTTGGCGTCGAAATGCTTTTCGCAGACCAGCTGTCCGCAGATCGCGCAGGTGAAGCGTGCCGGACGGCCGCAGATGTTGCATTGGCCGATCAGGTCCATGGAATATCATTTGGACAGCTACGTGATATAACTTTTGCCGAGATAACGAACGGTTCAGATTCCGTTCGCTTCATCGGGAACGGCCGGACCATGTGCTCTCTGAGGTTCCTGAAGCATCCCCAGATGGGACAGGCCCTCAGCCACTCCTTCGGAATGAGGGGCATGACAGACGTAGTCGGCAGCCTCCTTTGCCGGCTCCGAGGCGTTGCCGACCGCGATCCCGTAACCGCACTGGGAGAGCATCCTCACATCGTTGTCGGAATCGCCAACGGCGACCACCTCGGAGATGTCTATTCCGAGGATCTGGCACGCCTTCCTGACCCCGTCCATCTTACTGTGCCCCGGCTCCATGATATGAATGGCAAAACCGGTGGCCTCGATTTCGACGCTCCAATCCTTCAGAATCTCCTTCACGGTCTCCAGGTCGAAGGAACGCTTGACCGCCACCTCGGTCTTGCGCCAGTTGTCAGTGAAAAGTCTATCCACCTCCGGCATCTTGGTCTTCAGGTAGGCGAACGCCTTGACCGCGTTTCCATCGGAGTGCAGCTGAAAGATCTGCTCCCTGAAGGAAACGAGACCGCCGTTCTCGGCGATGACCGGCCCCTTCAGCCCAATGAAGGTGGACAGCCCGAACGCTACGGGCAGCACATTGCCGGAACAGAGCGAGACTGTGTAGCCATTGTCCTGGACCTTTCTCAGCGTCTCGATGCCGAGCGTCTGGATGCGCTTCCTCTCGTCGGTGATGGTCCCATCGATGTCGCACACCAGCAACTTGTACTTGGAGTTCATCGGGATCTTCCGAGAATTCAGCCGCGCAGTTCGCCCAGGGTGGTGATCCTCTCGGCGAAGGCGTTGTGCTTGTGTATGGACTCTTCGCTCTCGCTCCTTACGGTCACGAGCGTCTGGTCCGGGAGGTCCGTGTACTTCATCAAGATCCGCTGCAGGTTCTCCCTGACCACGTCCTCAACGAACTTCGGGTGGTCGTGCGCTTGGATGACCACCATGGCCTCCTCGGAGCGCTTCAGGATCTCGAAAGTGGGTGAGCTGAAGGACGCTTCGGCGATCTCTATCAGGTCGTTGGCCTCGATGTCCAGTTCCTCCGGGATCTCGATCATCAGGGTGGCGACGTTCCTTTGATTATGAGTGATGTTCGGCAGGTCGCTGTCCTTGAACCGCAGATTCCCCCTCTGCAGGTCCTTGACCGTCTCCATGGCGCAGGGGCACGCGGTCATACCGATGACCTGGACCCCGATCATCTTCTTCATTCCGTTGCCTTTCCGGCTGATCGCCTTGGCCATGAGCTTGAAGGACTCCATGGTCTTCCTGCCGGATGGGACTGTCCTCTCCAGAAAATAGTCGGCCTCGATGTTGACCTCGGAATAGGTCGCATACTCGTGCCTCTCGAGAAGGTCCTTGGCCATGTTGGATGCGAGCTCCTCGATGCCTTTCACGGGCTTGTTGAGGCTCCCCTCAACGACATCGGTGATGACCTCCAGGTTGCGGGAAAGGTGCGAGCCCCTTTGCTCGGATGGCAGGTCGACGAAGACGTCGAACGTGCATGTAAGAGTTACCAGATGACCAGCGCGATCCACCGCTACAGGTTTCTTGACGCCTGTGACGCCGACCCTGGTCAGCATGAACCCGTTCGTAAGCCGCCTGTTTTGGACATCGCTCAACTGCATGGTATCAGCGCCGTCATTCAGGCTGTGTATTAAAAACCTCTCGTTTGCGACCATTCAAACTGTTGGGAAATCAGAGGTCAGACATTGATCAGTTTGTAGTCCCGGGAACCCAGTCCCAATTTCTCCGCGTATTCGAGCTGGACCGTCCAATCAAGATCGTGCATGGCCCGTATCTTGTCCACTCCCGGTCCCAAGGGTTTCTTGATCCGGGTGTTGGCGATCGACGTCTCGGCGTTGATTAGGTCGGCGCAGGCCTGGTCGATGGCGACGATGTCCTTGGACGCCACGACCCCGATGTCCGGGACGACCGGCCTGTCGCTCCAGCCAGCACAATCGCAAAGCGGCGTGAAGTCCATCACGAACGTCATGAAACCGATGCGATTTTCCTTTCCCTGCATCAACCCGTAGCAGTATTCGACGATCTTCTCCTGGATGGCAGTGGGGTCGGTCCATTTCCCGGGATTGATGGCCTCGTTCTCGCAAACGATATAGCACTCACCGCAGCCGATGCATTTTTCCTTGTCGATGACGGCCTTCTTCCTGGTTATCCTGATCGCCTGTTCCGGGCAGTTCTTGGCGCATCTCCCGCAACCGATGCAGTCCTCCGGATTCACCTCAGGATGGACATCGTGATGCATCTCCAGTTTGCCAGCACGCGAACCGAATCCCATGCCCAGATTCTTCATCGCCCCGCCGAACCCGGTCATCATGTGTCCTTTGAAATGGGACACCACCATTATGCTGTCCGCCTGCACCGCGGCGGAACCTACCTTCACCGTCTTGCATCTCCTCAGATTGACTGGAATCTCGACCTGGTCCGTTCCCTTGAGCCCGTCCGCGATGATGACCGGGGCGTTTACCACAGGGTAACAGAAACCGTGCTTGGCCGCGACGTAGGTATGGTCAACCGCGTTCGCCCTCATTCCAGAGTAGAGCGTGTTACTGTCCGTGATGAAAGGTTTCCCGCCAGAGCTCGCCACCAGGTCCACCACTTTGGCGACGAACTGCGGTCTCAGGTAGGTTGTGTTCCCCGCTTCGCCGAAGTGCGTCTTGACCGCAACCAGGTCCCCTTTGGAAAAGGTCTGGTCCAATCCCGCCTTCTTGTAGAGCCTGGCTATCTTGTTGATCACGTTGTCCCTGACGCCTTGGGCCCTCAGGTTTGCGAAATACACTTCGGACATTCTGCTCCCCTCATTTGGTATGGTTCACTGCCTAATAAGATTTCACAGGCCCGACACCGATTAATAGCGAGGAGGGAATCCCGACCCAATGATATGCGGGGTGGACGAGGCGGGACGCGGGCCGGTGCTGGGCCCGATGGTGGTGGCGGCAGTGGCCATCGAGGACGACGCTCCGTTGAGATCGATGCAGGTCCGCGACTCCAAGAAGCTCACCCCGACCCGTCGAGAGGAACTTGCTGCTAAGATCACCGAAACGTGCCGGGTGGAATACCGGATCATCAGCCATGATGAGATCGACAGGCGCGGGACCAAGATCTCCCTGAACGAACTGGAGGCGGTCGTGTTCGCTGAACTGATCGATCGCCTGAAGGCGGAAGTGGTGTACGTGGATGCCTGCGATGTTAACGAAGGACATTTCAGCCAGATGGTAAGCGGGAGGCTGAGCTATAATCCCCGGATGGTATGCGAGCACAAGGCCGATGACCACTACCCGATAGTGTCCGCGGCCTCCATAATCGCCAAGACCAAACGGGACCGGATCGTCTCCGAAATGCAGACGGAGATAGGCCAGGAGATTGGGTCCGGGTATGCCTCCGATCCGATAACGATAGCGTTTCTGCAAAAGTGGATAAAGGAGAACGGGGATTTGCCGCCCTATACGCGTAGGTCATGGGCTACGGCCAAAGATGCCCTAAGCCTATCCAAGAACGCGAAATTGACCGACTGGGAATGATTGAATGCCGGTAAAAGATCTTCTGGAAGAAACCATCGCCAAGTTCAATGCGAAGGTAGAGAAAGACGAGGCCTTACAAAAGGAGCTCGGGTGCGTCAAGAAGAAGGCCAATGTGGACCTGTGCACGGAGAGCTACTCGTTCGAACTGTCGTGCAACAAGATCCATTCCTTTAAAGAGGGCTTGGTCGACTCTCCCGACATCACTATCATATCGGACCCGAAGACCGTTGAGGACCTGATCACCGGCAAGATGAAACCGATGAAGGCCTGGGCGCTCAAGAAGATCAAGATAAAGGGATCCTTGGAGGACGTAATGCGCCTCCGCAAGTTCTTCTGAGCCTGATCTCTTCTTGATGGCGAGGAAACCATAACGCCGTCCTGAAGGAAATTCCCGTGCCAGCTCTGGCTTCGTGAACATTACCAGACAGGGTGACATGGGACCTGGTGTAAAACGGTCATGATATCTGCCCAAATGCCCGATCGCTAGGTTTCGCAAAAGGTCTCTGTCACGATTCTCCATGGCCCGCCAGTCATGTGAATTTCATACGACCAGGGCGTGAATCTGGTCTAATAGAGGTTAGGAAACCTTTATCTAAGGCTTCTCAATTAGGTCTACTCCACAATAGCGGGGTAGGGTAGCCAGGACATCCCGTCGGGCTCATAACCCGGAGACCGATCGTTCAAATCGATCCCCCGCTACCATTTTCTTGATTAATCTAAACCAGAAGTCGTTCCGACCGAGCGTTCATCGACGGTCACAAACAAATATGCCGGAACGCATAACCTCCCGAGCCATTCAAGGAACAGGTGTCGAATGCCGAAGGTTGATGTTCTGATCATTGGCGCTGGGGTCACCGGTGCAGGAATCGCCAGGGACCTGTCGATGCGCGGAGCGTCCGTAATGCTTCTAGACCGGGACGATTTCTGCTCCGGGGCCTCTGGTGCGAACCATGGCATGCTCCACAGCGGAGCCAGATACGCGGTCAAGGACCCGGAATCGGCAAAGGAGTGCGCCACCGAGGCTAACGTCCTGAGAAAGATCGCCGCCCCTTTCATCGAGGACCTGGGCGGCCTTTTCGTTTCATTGCCAGAGGATGACTACGGATTCGCCGAAAAGTTCAAGCGCGGCTGTTCCAACGCCGGCGTGGAAACCAGGGAACTGGATGTCGGGGAGGCCAGGGAGATGGAGCCGTCCCTTAGCGGCGACATGGTCCGCGCTTTCTGGGTCGATGACGGTTCGATCGACCCGTTCGGTCTGACCCTGGCCAACATCGAGGACGCACGGGCCAAGGGGGTCAAGGTCCGCAACTACTGCGAGGTCGTGGGACTGGAGGTCAAGGACTACTCCATCGATGCGGTCCGGTTCAAAGATCACCGCAGCGGCATCATCGAATCAGTGAACCCGAGCGTGGTCATCAACGCCGCCGGGGCCTGGTCGTCCGCCATTGCCAGTATGGCCGGTCAAAAACTGTCCCTGAGGATCGACAAGGGAAGCATGGTCGTACTCAATGGCAGGCTCTGCCGTATGCTGGTCAATCGCCTCAGGCCTCCCGCTGATGGTGACATCGTTGTTCCCAATCACTCGTCCACGATCATCGGCACCACCTCCAATGGGGTCACGTCTGGGGATGGAAACGGACCGACAGAGGCGGAGGTCTCATTCCTTCTTCGGGAAACGGCGAAGGTCGTTCCAGGAATCGCCAGTGCCCGGGCGGTCCGTGCCTATTGCGGGGTTCGACCGCTCATCCCAGCAGGAGGCGGAGGGCGATCCGCCAGCCGCAACTTCAAGGTCATCGATCATGCCGGCTCTGGCATCGACAACCTGGTGAGCGTGATCGGAGGCAAGCTGACGACGTACCGGCTCATGGCGGAGAAGGTCACGGATGTGGCTTGCCAGAAGATCAACAACAGCAATAGGTGCCGCACCGCCAAGGAGGTCATCTCGGAAATGCCCATAATCGATTCCGTTCCTGGCATCCATGACATGGCGCTTCTGCGCATGGCCAAGAAGAACGGTTCTGCTTACCAGAACGTCCTGGAGCAATGCGTTTCCTATCCGCGTGGCACGGAAGAAGTGTGCACCTGCGAAAGGGTCCTGCGCGGGGAGATCCAATACCACCTGAAGAAGGGGGACGCGCGCAACGCTTCCGACCTCATCAAACGAACCAGGGTCGGAATGGGCTATTGTCAGGGAGGGTTGTGTATGCTCGGCCTCATGTCAGCGGCGATGGGCGTGTCCAAGACCGCCCCGATCGAGTTCATCGATAGCTTCCTGAGCGAGCGGGCCAAAGGTCTGCAACCAGTCCTGGTCGGGGAGCAGCTCCGTCAGGAAATGTTCAAAGCCCACCTGCTGCGCGGCGTATACGGCATCAGGGAGGAATCCAGATGAGGCATCTCGATCCGGTCAGGACCGAATTCCTGGTCATCGGAGGTGGGGCGGCTGGAATGCTGGTCGCGACCTACATCTCGGAACGCAGGAGGGATGTGGCGATGGTCGATACCGGTACCTCGTGCACCGCGCTCTCCACCGGATGTTTCAATGGGACGGGGATAAACGAGGACATGCTGGACTTCCTGTTGCCCAGGCTCATGTCCAACGGCCTGAGCATGATCCGTTATGGGGAACAGATGCTCCTTCTGGGCAACGCAGGTAACCGGTACCGTTGCAGACTGGCCCCGCAATACACCGCGCTTGGGACGCTGGAAACGATGCAACAGTCCAGGCTTGCCGTGGTCGGCATCGAGGGCAATTCGGAGGTGGACCCGGAACTGATCTGCTCCCTGTTGAGGCAGGATGCAGGTCTCAAGGCGGACCCGGTGCACATACCCAACAAGGGAAGGATGTCCCTGAACGCCCTCTGCGACGCCTTGAGGCAGGTGGATGCAGATTCTATCATGCTACCGCCACTTTTCCCGCTTCGTGATTACAATGCTGCCATGCTCGAGCTTAACGAGCGCACTGGACGCATAGTGTTCGAACCGGTCACGCCCCTGTCGCTGCCAGGATTGAGGTTGGCCGAGGCGATGCACGAGATGGTCTCGATCAGCGGCTGCCGGGTAATGGACCACCGGAGGGTGACCAAACTGATCCAGATCGGAGGCCGGTATGATACCGCGATAGTCCAGACCCCGGGTACAACCCAGGAGATCAACTTCTCCACCCTGATCATCGCCGGCGGGAACGCCATGGGACCGGGCCTGTCGATCTCCGGCAAAGAGGTGACCGACCCGTTCGAGGCGTTCGGCATCACCCGCAAGCAGGAGAGCCAGGCAGGTCAGCCGATCACCCGGGCACTGTCCTCCGGCTACGAGGTCGATGGCAGGTACCGAGTCATCATGAACAACGGCAATTCGGCGGAGAACGTCTTTGCCTGCGGGGCCGCCTTGGCCGGCATCTCGTATCCTCTGGGTAGAGGGCTGCTCGATACATTGGACACGGCCTGGGATGCCGCACACTACGCGGAGGTCTCCAGATGAGCCGTCCTTTCAACGCGGACCGCTGCATCAAGTGCGGCGCCTGCATGCGGGCTTGCCCGGTGGTCCATGAGGAGACAGTGAGCAGGTTCGACGGACCCCGCAGCCTCGCCGTTGACTCGTCCCGTTTCCCGCACGAGGTGAACTCGCTCAGGGACAACATATTCGCCTGTTCCATGTGTTGGAAGTGCGCTGACGTCTGTCCCTCCCGGATCGAGATGCCGAGAGCGATCCTGAGGGCCAGGGCGGATATCTTCGACCGAAATGCGGCGCTGCCAGGGCATACCAAGATGATGCAGAACATCGACGTGGACGGCCTGTCGGTCAGACGTGAGCTGGACCCCCTGTCGCTCGGTGTGGAGAAGGCGTCGGTGCTCTATTTCCCGGGCTGCATCGCCGGCCAGAAGTTCCGTAACATCGCAGACGGGGCGGTCCGTACCTTATTGCAGAACTCGACGGTGCGCACACCATCAGGTCTGGTGTGCTGCGGTTCGCCCCTGGAGAAGGTTGGCGACCGGGTCCGGATGGAGGCACTGAGGAAAAGGAACCTAAAGCTCTTCGAGGGACGTTCCCAGGTAGTCACCTCCTGTCCAGGCTGTACCAGTCACATCAATGATCATTACGGGATAGAGGCCCTGCACATCGTAGAGTACCTGGTCGAGTCGGTGGGCTTGGCCAAACTGCGTTTCAGGAACCACGGTGTGGTGCGGGTCGTGCTCCATGAGCCCTGTCACTTGAAGCGAACGGTAGGGCCGCATGCCATCGATTACTGTTACGACATCCTCCATTCCATGCCGGGGATCAGGGTGCTGGACATGGTTGAGCCGGACCGATGCTGCGGTGGGGGCGGAGGCCTGCTCTCCGGATATCCGGACATCGCCATGGACCTGGCCAAGACGAAGATGGAGGATGCGGCGGCCAGCGGCGCCGATGTCGTGCTCGCCCCGTGCCCGTTCTGCGTGCTCAACCTGAAGCAGGCCGGGGGGATGAACGTCATGGACCTCACCGAGTTCATATCATTCCGGTTCTAGATTGCGAACATGACGTGCCAACGCTAAAATACACCGTCTGCTTCTTTTCGGTCAGCTATGACTAACGATCAAAAATGTTTTACATGTCTTCACAGGGAGATCAGACCGGATCTGGGAGTCAGCGGTCAACTGATATATTGCCGGAAAAAGGAGATGGTGGTAACGGCAAAGGGCGAGTGCCCCATCTATTACCGCGCAACCAAGCAGTCCGTAAAGGAACTGCACCGCACCATCTACGGTGAAATAGAGGAAGAGGTCGAAGAGTAGATCTATCGCCATTCCAAAAGCGCTGGACAGGTCTCCGTGACCTCGCCCCTTATCTCGAAAGGCACCCATTGGCTCGAGGTCGGATACCCCCTCATGTGGCGTATCCGCATGCGCCGGTTCAGGTCGTCATCGAATTTGAGCTCGATCACGCCATCGGCTATCGCCATAAGGTGATTGACGGTCTTTTCGTCATGCACGCAGTCATGGATTGAGAATATCATGGTGCCGTAGGTGCTTCTCACCTTTGAGCTGGATATCTGGAAGAACTTCAGTACAACGTTCGACTGGTTGTACAGGAACAGGGTCGACAGCGTGTACAGGAAGACCTTGACCGGTCGGCTATGCTCGGAGGCGATGGCGTTGACGTTGAACATTATGCCTTCGAGGTCCGAGACCGGCCGAACCTCGGACTTGGGGAACGGCGATCTCTCCTCGTTGGAGCCAAGCAAAGAGGAATGGTAGTCCACGACGAACAGTT
The DNA here is from genome assembly GCA_942492955.1 of uncultured Methanomassiliicoccales archaeon. Classification (GTDB taxonomy): domain Archaea; phylum Thermoplasmatota; class Thermoplasmata; order Methanomassiliicoccales; family UBA472; genus DASXVU01. The sequence continues at coordinate 2,190,848 of OW818644.1, read as the reverse complement.
TCTTGCCCAGCACCGACTTGGTATCGATGCCGAACTGGTCCATCAGGGTCAAGATGTCCGTCGGCAGCACATCGACCGTCACGAAGATCACCGACACGTCATCGGTTAGGTAATCCTTGAGCAGGCTGATGTTGAACTCCAGTAGACCGATTCCGGGAGATCCGACCATGAGGATGGAGGAATGGTCGGGGAGGGAGGCTTTGATCATGTTTTTCACCTCACACTATCGGAGTGAGCGAGATGTTTCCTCCCCGCTCCCTAGTCTCCACAGCCAATGCGTTGCATTCAGTGAACGGTTCCTCTCCGAACAGCACGACGGTGCCGCCGATCCTCTCAACTTTGATGTGCAGGTTCGCCAGATCGGCCAGTCTTTGCGTAGACTTGGTCGAGGGCGAGGTGATGCCGACAAAGATCCCGTTGTTGCGCTTGATCGCCGCCAGATGATCAGGTATCTGATCCATCACCTTGTCCCCGTAGATGGACTCCAGCGAGTCGAAACCGATAAGGGAAAGAAGCGGTGATTCAGCGTTCCCCAGCGCGTATGATATCGATTTCCATTTGTAATCCGAGGCGGGGGATGAACCTTCTACCGCCATGACGTACGGGGCACCGGATACCTCCATCTGAGCTGCCAGTTCGGGGATCCTGACGTTCTTCTCGAACTGTTCCTTGGCCAACAGACCTACCATCTGGTTCTTGGCCGATTCGGCCGAGGTCTTGCGGGTCGGCAGCCAGAACACGCCGCGGTTCAACGAAACGAAGTTGGCCACCATAGCCCTTTCCAGGGTTCCGCTGATGGCGGTCGGGATCCCGTGACCCAGCTCTATGAGCGTCATGGAGCCTTTCTCCATTCCGCCCCGCATCAGCCGGTCCAGGTCGGTAAGCCCGAATGAAACCTTGCCTGCGACGTCCTGTACCGGCTTCCACATCTCCTGGTGCCTGATCTCGTTCTCCCACAGATTGGCAAAGGTCTGGATACGGGAGGTCTTGAGCGTGAAAAGGTATTTCGGCTGAGCGATCTCACAACCCCTCAGTTTAAGGATATCGATCTCCCTGATACGGCGCAGCTGATAGTCGGCCAATCCCAGGATGATGACCCCATCGCCCAGGTAGTCGAGCTTGGTCTCGTTGTTCTCCAGGACGAAAAGGACATTGGATCCGTATCCTTCAACCAGGTCCTTCTGGATGGCGGTGATCAGGGAGGAACAGCTCATGCTGTACCGTTCCGCCATCGCATCGATAGAATCGATTATGATGAGGGAGCGGGCTGGGAACGATCCCTCCACCACGTCATAGACGTGCTCCAGATCGCCCAGATCCTTCCCGATCATGACCGACATCTCCTTCTTGGCAGAGCCAATGCTCTGCATACCGATGCCTTTCAGTTTACTGAGGCCGGCGCGATGTTTGCCTGCCACGTCCTCTTTTCTTGCGGTTTGATCAGCGGTGCCGCCGGCGGGCATCAGCTTCTCGGTCAGCCAAGGGAATTGGGTAATCAACGAATGGTCGGACACCCGCATGGAAAAATAGAAGCTGTTCTCAACTTGGGCTAGATCCTCGATCGTCTGAAGGGCGAAGGTGGTCTTTCCAGTACCAGCGTTTCCACGGAGGATGAGTGAGTGCCCACCAGGATTCATGAAGAACTGATAGATCTCTGTTGGTATCCTGCGGTTCTCATCTGAACTGATCATCTATGCTCACCTGTGAAATTGCCTGAATCGATGGATTTTAGAACGCCGGCTCGGTTAATGCCCGTTGTGGTCTGATTATCAAATAGCACTAACTGTGATATTATTGCAGCTGGGAATAGGTTGGAAAGTTATTATAGCACAAATGCTCATGGCTCGTTCGAGGCGTTACAGTGCAGGCTATAATTCTCGCTGCGGGAGAGGGCACCAGGCTACGACCTTTCACGATGTCGAAGCCCAAGGTCATGCTCCCTATTGGCAACAAGCCCATCCTCGCCTACGTCGTCAAGGCGTTGGTAGAGAACGGCCTTAAGGACATCATCATGGTCGTTGGATACAAGAAGGAGCGGATAATGTCCTTCTTTGGCGACGGCTACAAGTTCGGGGCAAGGATAACCTATGTTGTCCAGGAGAAACAGCTCGGTACCGCACACGCGCTCCTGTCCGTCAAGAACATGGTGAAAGAGGACTTCGTCCTGGTCGCTGGAGATAACATCGTCGACAAAGAGACCATCTCCCGCATCATCCAGCATGACAATAACCCATCTGTCCTGGTCACCGAGAGCGAGCTTCCGTCGAAATACGGTGTCATCACGCTAGAGAACGATCGGGTCACCAGCATCACGGAGAAACCGGACTGCAAGATCAGCAACATCATCAATACCGGTGTTTACCATTTCAAGAAGGACATCTTCTATACGGTCGAGGCAGAGGTCAAAGCGGGCAGATATGGGTTGACCCAGGTTCTGCAGTCGATCATCAAGGATGGTCAATTGAAGGCGGTCCGGACCGATGGACGATGGAACGACGCGGTCTATCCATGGGACCTCATCAAGCTCAATGAGACCGCACTTGACCTTCACGGACAGGAATTATCAGGCATGATCGAACCGGGCGTTACCATCAAGGGCCCGGTATCGATCGGTGCCGGTTCCCGGATAAGGGCAGGCACGTATCTTGAGGGACCAGTGGTCATAGGGGAAGGCTGCGACATCGGACCGTATGTGGCGATCTTCCCGTCGACCAGCATCGGCAACAGCGTGGAGATCGGTGCGTTCACCAGCATCCACAATTCGATCATCATGAACGGCGTTAAGATAGGTTCGCACTCTCACCTAGGGAACGCGGTCATAGACGACGGAGTAGCGATCAAGGGAGCGCTATCCGCCTTTGTAGGGCCGGCATATGTAAAGGTAGAAAGCGAGTTCTTCAAGGTCGAGCAGATCGGGGCCATGATCGGGGAGGAAACCATCATCGCCTCCCGGGTCGTTCTAGCGCCTGGGTCTGTCATCGGGTCAGGCTGCCGGATCGGGGACGGAGCGACTGTCAGAGGAAATCTGGAAAACAAGAGCGTTGTGATCTGAGATGTGCGGCATCATCGGTTATACTGGGTACAGGCAGGCATCGTCAGTATTGCTTGACGCGTTGAAACGGCTGGAATATCGTGGGTATGACTCGGCCGGCATCGCCATCATGACCCCCACCCTGGAGGTCCATAAGAAGAAGGGCGAGATCAAGGAACTGGAGAAGGTCTTGCCAGTGATCCAGGGGACCGTGGGCATTGGCCACACCCGCTGGGCATCGTGCGGAAAGCCGTCCGATGAGAACGCACACCCCTTCCGGGACTGCAGCAAGGGCATCGCCGTCGTACACAACGGCATCATCGAGAATTACATGTCCCTGAAAAAGATGCTCGAGGACGAGGGCCACAGGTTCTCCTCCCAGACAGATACCGAGGTCATCGTGCATCTGTTGGAGAAGTACTACCAGGGAGATATGCACGAAGCGCTGCGGAAGACCGTGGCGACAATCCGCGGAACATACGCCATCGCAGCCCTCAAGGAAGGCAGCAGCGAGATCGTCGCAGCGCGCAAAGAGAACCCGCTGGTCATTGGCTTGGGTGTGAAGGAGAACTTCGTCGCCTCGGACGTCACCCCATTGCTTTCCTACACGAACAAGGTCCTCTACATCATGGACGGGGAGACGGTGAAGATCTCGCCGGACAAGGTTCAGGTCTTCGACAAGGACTGTAAGATGGTCACCAGGGAGGAGGAGACCGTCTCATGGACCGCGGAGGATGCCCAAAAAGGAGGTTTCGAGCATTTCATGCTCAAGGAGATATTCGAGGAACCATCCGCCATACACAACTCCATACTCGGGGCGCTGGACCTGGTGGAGGGCGATCTTCTCCCGAATGCCAATTTCAATTCTGTTAAGATCGTCGGGTGCGGGACCTCGTTCAACGCGGCCATGGTGGGTAAGTACATCATGGAGGAGTTCGCCAAGATCCCGACCACTCTGGAACTTGCGTCAGAGTATCGGTATTCCCCCGGGGCGAAGGAATCGCCCTTGGTGATCCTGGTGTCCCAGAGCGGAGAGACCGCCGACACGCTGGCCGCATCTCGCGAGGCCAGGCGCCGTGGCTGCCATACCCTGGGCATCACCAATGTGGTGGGCAGTTCGCTGACCCGGGAGGTGGACGAGGTCTTCTATACCCATGCGGGTCCGGAGATCGGCGTCGCTGCCACAAAGACCTACATCACCCAGTTGATCGCCCTTTACATCGTCGGCATACGCATCGGCTATGCCAAGCGCGCGCTCAGCTATGATTCCATGTGGAACGCGCTGTCATCATTGCGGTCTTCGCCATCGGTGGTCCAATCGGTTCTCGACCGGGCTTCGGAGATCGAGGAGGCGGCCAACTTCATAAAGGATTCCCGGGACATCTTCTTCATTGGTAGGAACATCAACTACCCGACCATGCTGGAGGGTGCCCTGAAACTAAAGGAGATATCCTACATCCATGCCGAAGGATTCGCCGCGGGGGAATTAAAGCATGGACCTTTGGCCCTGCTCGATTCAAAGACACCGGTCATCGCCGTTTGCCTTTCGAAGGACCACACCTATGACAAGATGATGGCGAACATATCCGAAGTGGCGGCCAGGGATTCGCCGGTGGTTTCGATCGGCCTGGAGAACGACCGTGAATTGGCCCAGATATCCGACATAATGTTGACGGTGCCCACCACCCCCTCGGTCTTCTCGCCGATACCGGTGACCATCGTGCTGCAGCTACTCGCCTATTATGTGGCCAAGAAGAAGAACTGCTCCATCGATAAACCGAAGAACTTGGCCAAGAGCGTCACGATAGAGTGATCATTGAAGCCTTTCCGGGCAACGGTCCCGGCGAGAACAGCCGGCGCATTTGCCGGCCCGGTTGTGGTTACGGTGGACCTCGCCGCTCTTCATAATGGCCCGCATCTCGGCCAGCTTGCAGAGCAGCAGGTTCTCAAGCTCGATGTCGAACTCGATCTCATGCTCGACATCGCCATACTTCAAGATCCCTCGGGAAACCCGCTTCCCATTCTCGTCGCTCAGCAGCAGACAGTATGCCCCGACCTGAAGTATGTGTGAGAAGAGCGGCCCCCGTGGCTGCCTGCCGGTCTTCAGGTCGACGGGAATCACCTCGGTGCCGACCATCAGGATGTAGTCAGGCCTTCCGGTCAATTTGTATTTCTCCGATACCAGCAGCCGCTGGTCGTCGGTGCCGACGTACAGCACCTTGCCGTCCACATTGACCTGGCGGCGCTTCTTCTTGGCCATGCTCTCGGCCATGAGGGAATAGTACAAGGCCACGCTCGCTCCCATAAGCCATATCAGGGCAAGGACTTCGAATATGGCGGCCACGACCGGGTCGACCTGCAGCAATATCACTGCGTTGAGCGCGATCACCATCACCACCACGCCAGCCATGGCGAGCAACCGTTCCTTGCGGTTTCTCCCCTCCGCCTTGGTCGAGACGTCATACACCAGGAAAAGAACCGCTACCACCCAGAACACCGATAGCAGGGTGAGGAGCCAATGCCAGTCGGTAAGATTCGCCGACTCCAGCAGAAAGAATCCGATTATGGCCATCAATGTGGATATCGCGGAGAACCACAGGACTGCCCGTTCCCATGAACCAGCCTTCTCCTCGCTGGCCATGATGGCCTTGAGGTCCTCGGATATCCGCTCATGGTTCTTGACCCCTTGTTTCAGCGCGTCCGAACTTACCCTCGCGGTCCTGCCCTGCCACCAGCTGAGGGGGCAATAGCCGAAACGCTCAAGCTCGCTCGCTGAAATGAACTCAGGGTCCACGGTCAAAAGAAGCGTTGTGAATATTAGTCGATTGCCATTCAGTTAAGGCATCTTGCAAATTAGGCTGGTGATCGACGCATCGGTGATGTAGATCCCCTCGGGCGGTGTGATCTCGTCCACGAACCCGAACCAATAGACCACGACACCCTGGCCAAAGAGCTCCAGATACGGCTCGAGCTGCTTCTTCATATTCTTGTTCACTTCGACCCTGTCGCCGAAGGTGGCCTTCGATTCGATCCAATTGACCTCCCATCCGTTCACCTTGATGGGCTTGTCGAGCAGGCAATCAGGAGTTTTAGGGAACTCCCCCCGCAGGTCCTTCTCTGTCCGGTAGGAGATATTCTGTCCGTCCAGCCAGCCTTGCAGTTTCTCCTCTCCCCAGGTGCCACGCTTGTATTGCTTTTCCGTGGCCCAGGGAGAATAGACGAGGTCTTCCTCGGCTATCTCCTTTATCTGCGTTCTGAGGGACTCGTCGGTGATCGTGTCGGCGTTGCGGACCATGTTCCAGAACTGTTTCTTGGAACGACCGCTCACCTGGTAGATCATCAATCCGGTCAAGATCGGCGGGAAGTTCCATTTCCTCGCCACCTCGAGCAGGGTAAGTCCATGATTCCAATCATAGACCAGTTTCTGAGCGTTCCTCTGAACCTTATAGAAGCTTTTAGTGGTCTCGCGGACCGTTCGCTGTGTAAAAATTACATCCAAGAGTTCTAGGTCAAGACCGAGTTCTTCGGAGAGTTTGGTGATGTCCGCCGGTTCATTCAGTCGGTCGTATATCACCTTGAAATCATTATGCTTCATCAGTTCACACTTATTGCACTTCGTACATGGGGTTCGATATATAAAACTATTGTAAATTAGATTATTGCTGAGAACATCTGGATAGGTCAGAAACGAGATGGACAACACCATGCCTCTGATGCATTTTTCTGGCATTGGCCATTCGATAGATTCATTATACCTGAATGCCTTTCGCAACTCATGGTCCAGTGCAATATCTGGGCAATGTCAGAGATGGGAGAGAATTAGATTATGGCATCATTACCGTACATGGTGAATCCGGTCGGCCCCCCGTGGCTTCCCGCGAGCGTCGCCGAGGCTAGGAAGTTAGCATATTGGGCTCAGCTGGTCGCCGGGATACTGGCTGTCCTGTTGTTCATCATTGGGATTGTGAACCTGTTGACCTGGGACAGGTTCTCCGGGATACTTTACATCGTGGATGCGATCATCGCGTTGATCTTTGTCATAATCCTGAAGAGCATGCTCTTCGATATTCTCGATCAAGGCAAGTTCAAGGAAGCGAGCGACCGCATGCTCATTTTGGGGATCATAGGTCTCTTCGCGGGAGGCATTCCAGGAATACTGCTCATCCTCGGTTACATCAGGATGCAGGAAGTGTTCCAGCCCCAGTACCAACAGTACCAGCCGCAGAATGCTACTGTCGCGCCGCCTCAACAGGTACAGCAGCCCCCCCAGCAGTACCAGCAGACATACCAGCAACCTGCACCTCAATATCAGCAGCCTGCCCAACAGCAGGACCAGATGCAGACCCTGCGTGAGGGGATAAAGCAAGACCAGGCACAGGCTGAGCAGAAGAAGAAAGAGCAGAAGACAGAAATGATCAAGTGCAGCAAGTGCGGGGTTCAGTACCCGTCCTTCATGCATGCCTGTCCGAACTGCAACGAGCCGAAGTCCAGGTGATCAAACACATTCACCACCTTCTAGGTGGTTTCATTTTCCTTTTTCTCGAACTCTTTGATATCGAAGAGGACTTCCCCGCCCTTTTCGATCAACACGATCCGATGGTACGGGATCTCGCTGTCCGCCGTGGAGAAGAAGGAGCGCCCCAGTGATGTTATGTCCTCGGCCCGGATGGTGAGGGTGTCCCCTGGGGCCCCGCGATGCACATAAGTGACCTTTGCACCTTGCAGACTGCCATCCTTCCATTTGAGGCGGTTCAGTATCTCTCTCGGATATGACACCGATGATCGAACGGATGTTTGCGGCAAAAGCTTTTTCTGGCATCCAATGCTAGCATTCATTCATGGATGTCAGGTCGATCACGGGCAACTTCGTCGATGTGGTCTCGGGGAAGATATTCCCAGCGAAATTGTCATTTTCGGACGGAAAGGTACTGGCAGTGGAAAAGTTGGACTCGGCGCCATCGCATTTCATACTTCCAGGTTTCATTGATTCCCATATCCATATAGAATCGTCACAGCTTTCTCCATCTCGTTTCGCGGAGGCGGTCGTTCCGCACGGGACCACCGCAACCGTTTCCGATCCGCACGAGATCGGCAATGTGATGGGCATGGATGGCATCCGATACATGGTCCAGGATTCAGAATCTGTCCCGCTAAGGATCTTCTATACCGCCCCTTCCTGCGTCCCTGCCACCCCCTTCGAGACTGCCGGGGCCAAGATCGATGCGGAGCAGGTCGAGAAACTGTTAGGCATGAAACAGTTCGTGGCACTGGGGGAGGTCATGAACTACCCAGGCGTGATCAGAGATGATCCGGAGGTGATGGGCAAGATCAAGGTCGCCCATGCGCTCTGGAAACCGATCGATGGCCATTGCCCGGGACTCGTAGGACCGGACCTGGTCAAGTACATCAACGCCGGCATCAAGACGGACCATGAGTGCCTGACATCGGATGAGGCGGAGGAGAAGTTTCACTTGGGCATGTGGGTGATGGTGAGGGAGGGCAGCACAGAGAAGAACATGCGCGACCTGATGCCGTTCGCCAAGGCCAACGAGTGCTTCCTGGTATGCGACGACCTCCGAGCCACGGACCTGATGAAGGGACATGTCGACGTCCTTCTGAAGAAAGCGGTCTCCATGGGGATGGACCCCCTTCATGCCATCAGGGCGGTGACCGCATGGCCAGCATGGCATTATTACCTGCCGGGAGGCGTCCTGAGCGCCGGCAAACCGGCAGATATGGTCACTGTGGACGATCTTAAGGATTTCAAGGTGAAGGAGGTCTACATAGCCGGAGAACTGGTGGCCAAGGATGGAAAGGCCTTGTTCGAGGTTAAGCCGCTGAAGGCCCCGTTGGGAATCCTGAGACAGAACCGGAAACCGGTGGAGTTCGAGATACCGGCGTCCGGTTCGACTGCCAAGGTCAGGGTCATCCGGGTCATCTCGGATGAGATCGAGAGCCGTGCCGAGACAGCCGTTCTCGACGTAAGCGAGGGCGCCGTCGTTCCAGACCCCTCGAAGGGCATCAACCTGATCGCCGTGGTGAACAGATATCACGAGGCGCCAATATCGGTCGCCTTGGTGTCCGGATTCGATCTGAAACGGGGTGCCATGGCGTCAACGGTGGCGCACGATTCCCACAATATCATTGCGGTCGGGGCTGACACGGTCTCGTTGGCGGATGCTATCAACCATGTCTCTGAGCAGGGTGGCTTTTATGTCACCGACGGCGAAAGGAACGAATCCATGCACCTGCCGATCGCCGGTCTGATGAGCACCAGCCCCTGCCATCTCGTTGCCGAGGAGGAGACGAGGGCAGTTAAGATGGTGCACTCGATGGGATGCGGTCTCGCCGCCCCGTTCATGACCCTTTGCTTCCAGGCCCTATTGGTCGTACCGCAGCTCAAGATCTCCGACAAGGGCCTTTTCGACTCCCAGACCATGGCGTTCGTCGATGTGGTCATCAAAGATTAACTGGGAATATTTTCAGGCAAACTATTTTCCGTGGGATGGCGTTGCAGAGAACAGAGACAATACTGGCTCGTGGGTCAAATCATCGCGAGCGCTTATTGAGGAATAACTATGGAGAAGGTAGAGAGCTTCCGATGCAAATTGGTGACCTGGAACGAGATCGCGGAGTGGACCGAAACGGTGGCCAGGAAGATTTCTGAGACCGGTTTCCAGCCCACTGTGGTAATTGGTCTGACCCGAGGCGGATGGGTACCGGCCAGGCTCATCTGCGATCACCTTAAGGTTAAGAAGCTCTACGCGGTGAAGACTGAGCATTGGGGCGTAACCGCGAACCAGGATGGGAAAGCGTTGCTCACGCAGGAGCTGAGCATCGACATCGCAAACGACAAGGTCCTGGTGGTCGACGACATCACCGACACCGGCGAGAGCCTGATCCTGGCGTTGGGGCATTTGATGAAGATGAAACCAAAGGATCTCAAGAGCTCCACCCTGCTGCATATCGCCCATTCCAAGATCCAGCCTGACTTCTTCTGTGTCCATGTCGCCAAGGAGGAGTGGACCTGGTTCATCTTCCCCTGGAACCTGCACGAGGACCTGCGCACGATATTGCCCAAAACGCTCACCGAGGCCAGGAACGAGGACGAAGTGCAGAAGGCCTTCAAAGAACAGTTCTCGATCGATGTCCCGATGGACCTGATCCGGGAGACCTTGCAGGAGCTCAACGCCGAAGGGCGGATCGAGAAGAAAGGGGACACCTGGAACAAAACGAAATGAGGTCGCCAACCATCCTCAGAGCTCGATGAATACCTCTCCACCCTCTACCGAGACCGGATAGGTCTTGAGCTTCTTGGCCTGCATATTGCGGAGCACTTCCCCGGTCCTCAGGTCGAATTCCGCTCCGTGCATCTTGCACCGGACAATGTGCCCTTCCTTTCCCCCTTTGGAAAGGTCCTGGCCCATGTGCGAGCAGCGGCCTTCCATGGCAAATGGTTTTCCTTCCACCATGCCGAGGACGATCATCTTTCCATCCACCTCGACCTTGGTCAAGGTCTCTTCCGAGAGGTCCGTCAGGGTCGCAATCTTGATACGAGCCATGTCTGAACAATCGTTGGCGCTAGGGCATAATCCTTTCGGAAACATTGGGAATGCGCACCCGGACTTGCCGCCAGAGTGGTTATAAATCGTCGGAACGCGGTTACTTCTGAGCATGTTGGAGAACCTCAGGAGAAGCCTGGAGGCGGCCCCCATCGTCAAGATGGGCGATTACGAATACTTCGTTCATCCGGTCACCGATGGCATCCCGTTCATGGAGGCGACGGTCATGAAGGAGATCATCGACCGGATGCAGAACGTGGGGGATTTTGATTGCGACTATATCGTTGCCCCCGAAGCGATGGGGATACCGCTGGCGGTGCCCCTCACGCTCAGGACGGGCATCCCATATAACGTGGTAAGGAAGCGACGTTACAAGCTCCCGGGAGAGGTCAGTGTCCATCAGGTCACTGGGTACTCGGAGAAGGAGATGTACATCAACGGCCTGAAGTCGGGGGACCGGGTGGTGATCGTGGATGATGTCATCTCCACCGGCGGGACGATGCGCGCGCTCATCCAGGCCTTCCATAAGATGGGGGTGACGATCGTCGACATCATCGTGGTCGTGGAGAAAGGAGACCACAAAGAAGAGCTCGAATCCGAGCTGAAGGTGAAGATAAAGACGCTGGTCAAGGTCGAGGTCAGGGACGGAAGGCTGGTCGTTCTTAACTAGACCAAAGCCGCCTCACTTGATCAGCCTTCTTTTCATCATGAACACCGCCAACAGCGTGAGCACGATGGCCAGTATGCCGATGTAGATGATGCTGATCACACTGCTGATGGTGAACATGTTCAGGCACAGGTCGCGCGTGAGGGTGGTCACGTGGGTCAGAGGCAGTGCGTACGCCCCGGTGGCCGCCCAAGATGGCAGCAAGGACAGCGGAAAGAAGGTCCCGCTGATCAGGAACATCGGCGTGATGAACAGGAAGAACGGGTAGTTGTAAGAGTCGATGTTGGGAACGACGGCCGTGAATATCAGCGCCATCGAGGAGAACATCAGCCCTCCGAAGAACGCGATGAACGGTATCAGTAAGAGACCCGGGAAGCTCGCGGCTCCCACCGCGATGATCACCAACAGCACGATGCTGGCATTGATCATGGCCTTGGTCGCGCCCCAGAGCACCTCGCCCACGATGACATCCTCTATCGATAACGGCGTCGCGATCATCGCGTCGAACGTCTTCTGATAATGCATCCTGACGAACGAACCGTAGGTGCATTCGTAGAAGGAGTTGTTCATGATCGATATCGCCACCAGGCCGGGGGCGAGGAAGGCCACGTAGCTTATCTCCCTTCCCTCGTAAGGCGGCAACGTGACCGCCGCCCCGAAACTGAAGCCCATTGCCAGGAGGTACAGCACCGGCTCGATGAACGGCGGCAGGAAGTTCGTCTTCCAGGTCTTGAGAAAGACGTCCTTGTTCCTCCTCCACGCGTCCCAGGAACGCCAGCTGATATTGCCCATCAACGTCACTCGACCAGCCCCCTGCCGGTCAATTTCAGGAACACATCCTCCAGAGTGGCGTTCCGGATTATGCTCCTTTCCAGGGGCACCTTGCCCTTGATCTGCGCCATCACGGCGGCGCTGTCATTGGTGTAGACGAATATCCGGTCGGCGTACCGCTCGAAGTTCCACCCGTTATGCGAGATGAGCCCGATCAGTTCGTCCGAGGGCGGGATCATCTCCAGCACCTGGGAGCTGACGTGCTTCTCGATCAGGTCGCGCGGGTTCCCCTCGGCGACTATCTTGCCCTTGTCCATGATGATGAGCCGATCGCACAGCTGCTCCGCCTCGTCCATGTAATGGGTGGTCAGGATGACCGTGACCTTGCGCTTCTTCAGTTCCCGGACCCTCTCCCAAATGAGATGCCGGGCCTGCGGATCGAGCCCGGTCGTCGGTTCGTCCAGGATCAATATGCGGGGTTCGTTGATCAGCGCCCGGGCGATGATGAGCCTCCGTTTCAGGCCGCCGGACAGCTCCTCGATCTTGGAATCGCGCTTCTCCTTCAGTTGCATGAACTCGATCAGCTCGTCAGCACGCTTCGACGCTAGCTTCGGATCTATCTTGAAGTAACGGGCGTAGACGGTCAGGTTCTTGTGCACGGTGAAGTCCGGGTCCAGGTTGTTCTCCTGCGGAACCACGCCTATCAGCGCCTTGATGTCCCTTTGCAGTGACTCTTTCACATCCATGCCTAATACGTTTAGCGTCCCCGAGGTCAGGGGGGAGACACAATAGATCATGCGCATAGTGGTGCTCTTTCCCGCACCATTAGGCCCGAGGAAGCCGAAGCACTCCCCCTCCTCGATCGAGAAATCGATGCCTGCTACTGCGATAAGCTCATCGAATTCCTTGCGAAGGTTGATGGCCTTGATCACCGAGGTCATAGGTACAGCGATGAATACAGCCGAACGGATATAAACCGTTCTCCCAGGAGAATGCTGATTGTAGCGGACTGGATAACACCTGGGAATCGTCCTGCTTATCCGTGGATTTCGGATTGTTCCTGATGGTCCTGTATTGTACATGCGCCGGGGCGGCCCTGGGCACGTTCACCGGCCTGGCCCCCGGCATCCACGTCAACACGCTGGCACTGATCATGCTGGTCTCCTATCCGGGGATCGCCGACTCTATCGGCCTCACCTGCGGGGCGTTCGGGCTCGGGATCAGCCACGTCCCTCTGCTGGTGTGCTGTATCATCATTTCCGCATCTGTGGTGCATTCTTTCGTGGATTTCATTCCCTCGGTTTTCCTGGGGGCGCCAGATGAGGATACTGCCCTTTCCGTGCTCCCGGGTCATAGGCTCCTCCTTTCCGGAAAGGGCCTGGAGGCGGTGGCGTGCGCCGCGAAGGGTAGCCTGGCTGGGGCATGCGTAGCGATCATCCTGACGATACCGGTGTTCGTGCTGATGTCCGATCCGATCAATATCTACGACCGGTTCGAACCGCTGATCCCTGGAGTGCTGATCGTCGTCATGGCGATGCTGGTGATGGCAGAGGCCGATGACCGCCGGATCACCGTTGCGATCGATGCCCGCCATGGTTCGGTGAGCAGGCTGGAAACGATCGCCGTCCCGATGCTGGTCCCTCATGATGGTGAGAATGTGAAGGTATGGGGAAGGCTGGAAAGGTCATCCCGCAACCGGTTCGTCCTGCATACTGCCCAGGGGAAGTGGACCGTACTAGCCTGCGCCGGCACGATGGCCGGGAGAGCGGAGGTGAACGGCGTGTGGAAGGTGCGACGGAACCGGTCGCAGAACAAGTTCTCGGCGCTGGTGCTCCTGTTATCCTCCGGGCTCCTGGGCTTCATAGCGTTGAACGGGAGACTGCCTTTGACCGGCATTTGGGACGGCGTCGACGGCAACCTGCTCTTTCCCCTGCTGACCGGACTGTTCGGCCTGCCGACCCTGCTTTCGTCGGTATCGTCGGGACAGGTCCCGCGGCAAGATCCGGAGGTCCAGAAGAACCTAGAGACCAGGGCGGCCATCGGAGGGGCGCTGGCCGGCGGATTCGTAGGCTGGGTGCCAGGTATCACCTCGACCACCGGAACTATGATCGGCTCCATGGCCGACCCGGACCGGAACGGGGAAGAGGAGGACTCTGCCAGGAGGTTCATCACCATGGTCTCATCGGTCGGCACGGCGGCGGCGGTGTTCGGCATCTTGGCGTTGGCAGTGACCGGGAAGGGCAGGACCGGGGCGCTCTTGGTGGTGAAGCAGATGCTCGGTGCTGAAAAGGTCGAAGCGCTTGCGTCGGTAACGTCAGCAGAGACGGTCATGCTCCTGGTTTCGGTGATGGCAGCGGCCCTGCTCGGCTACGCGATCACCATGCGGACGGGCAGGTGGTTCGCATCCAAGATAGGACATTTCGACCTGGACAGATTGAATGAGATCATCGTCGTCTCCCTGGTCCTGCTCGTACTACTGATGAGCGGGATACCGGGCCTGCTCCTGCTGCTCGCCGCCACGCTGCTGGGGCTGATCCCTCCCCGCCTCGGCATCAACCGGGTGCACCTCACAGGATGTCTTTTGGTGCCGATAACGCTGTTCTTCTTCGGAGCGGAAATGACGTTCGCCTCGTTCCTCGGTGGACTGGTATGACCGAGGTCCTGCACCACACCGGACTGGCATTCCTGGTCTCGGGATTGCTGCTGCTCCTGCTCGGTGCCCCGCTCCCGATGGCCTTCGTGGCGGTAATCGTCTCGCTCCTGATGGACCTGGACCGGACGGTGTCGCCGTCGAGCCGTTCCGACCGGTTCCTGCACTCGCCATACGCGCTGCTCATCCTTCCGGTCTCAGCCGTCCTCGCCGGGCTCACCGGAGAACGGGAGATACTGTTCCTCCCCGCCCTCGGCGCCCTGTGCCACATACTCCTGGACGGTCTGTCCGGCGAGGATGTCTGTCTGGTCGACGGCCGGCTCCGTCTCGTAGCTTTCCAGTTCCACTGGCGCGATCCGCGCAAGGCGCGTTGGGTCGGCTGGGCCGGACTGGTGTGTTGCCCCCTGCTCCTGTTCATTTGAGTACATGGTGCGCATCGTCGCGATATCGTAACCGAAGGGGACCAGCAGTTCCGAGGCGGCGCGCAGGGCCAGTTCCACGTACTTCTCCGGATCGTAGACCTCGTCTCCATCCAGGAACTTGGCCAGCTTGACCCGTTCCTCGCCGCCGAGCACGACGTACTCGATCGCCTCCCCGGGCGGCACCGAGAAGCCGTTCTTTTTCATCTGCTGCAGGGCCGCGAACGACTCGTTGTGCTGCGTGTACTCCTCCACTTCCTTGGAGATGCGCTTCGTTATCACCAGCTTGTCCAGCGGCACGGAACCGGACCGGATCATCTCCACGAACTCGCCAACGATGTCCAGCACCTCCGGTATCGCCTCGCGGAACTCGTTCGAGTCCTTGGCCTTCGCAAGCCGGTCCAGCATCTCCTGCTGCAGCTCCCTCACGATGGTCGTGGTGTCATGCTTCCGCAGCGCGATGCCGCGGATCTTGATCTCGCCGCTCTCGAACACGCCGTAGTACCGGTTGAGCGCGCCGACGCCGGTGGTGATGTTCGGCAGGAACACGATCCAGTTGTAGATGCCATCCAGCACCAGTGGTATCTTCTCAATCTTCTTCACATCCGCGGAGAACGCGGCAGTGTCCCCGTCCCCCTGGAGCCAGAGCGAGTCGACGATGCCGTGCAGCACTCGGAAACCGCGCTGCTCCGCAAGCGCAGAAGTCCGCAGCAGTATCTCCCGGCCGTAGGCGTTGATGGCCTCGTGGCACTCGATCCGCCCGAAACGAGCGTTCCGGTAGCCGGTATAGCCGAAGCAGGTCACCAGCACCCACTTGAGCGCCTTGGCCCGGGAGTCATACATCTTGGCATGCCGGGACCCGCTCTTGGAAAGCTTCTTCAGCGCGATCCGGCGCCGGACGATCGGCTCGAGCACCCTCGGCAACAGCCCCGGCCCCTTCTCGCAGATGCGATAACCGATCTCCGGCACCAGGCGCCGGGAGTCGGGGCAGCACGCGCACTGCAGTGTCTCCGGGGAGATGTTGTGTACCACCATGATGCTCGGGTACAGCGAGGCGAAGTCGAACTCCGCCACCCGGTCGTGGATGCCGACCTTCGGCTCGTAGATGAAACCGCCCCGGTCCGAGACGATCAGTTCTCCGGCGGTCTTGAAGTTCTCCGGCAGGTTCTTCTTCCACAGCACCAGCGTCCCGCAGCGCACCGCCTCGTTCACCTGCATCGAACTGATGGCCGTCCCGGGGGACAGCCGGGACATCTCCTGCAGCGATATGCGGGACATCCTGGTCATGTCGATCAGCCCGTACAGCCCGCCCTCCTCGAACGTGAACGAACTGTCGGCGTCGATGTGTATCCGTCCGCGCAGCTTCTGCGCCGGCGGCTTGTAGACGATGCGGCCGTAGGTGAAGTAGCTCTTGCCCTTGGCGTTCCGCACGCCTTTCTCCCGACCGAGGTCGAACTCCATCCCGAGCAGCTCGGCCCGGTGCGAGAGGTAGGGCAGATAGAAGCTGTCGCCGTTCTGCGTCAGGATGATGTCCGGGTCCTTGCGGCGCACCAGCTCCAGAACGCCCCGGAGCACGTCCTCCTCGGTTCCGTCCACCTCGTCCCCGGCGAGCGACGCCAAACGCAGCGGGTCCTCGTACGTCGGTATGTGGTTCCGGGCATTCACCTTGATGTCCAGGCGCATCACCTTCAGGTCCGGGATGGGGTAGTCGAGCCGGTACGGCTGGTCCAGATGGTGGTACCGCTCGCCGGTGTCCAGCAGACCCATGGGGAAGATGCCGTGCGCCAGGTAGTATCGGTGGTCCATGCGGAAATCGACGTTGAACAGCTTGTAGTCGCGGTACAGGCCCCAGCGGTCGATCATCTTCGCCGTCGGCATCATAGACAGATAACAGTCCGGGACGATCTTCACCACGTCCCGCTTCTTCTCCCCCAGCCAGGTGCGGTGCTTCTCCACCGTCTGCTCGCCGATGCCGGCGATGCGCAATCCGGAACGGAGCTCCGCCATCTTGTCCTCCGGGGCCCAGACGAAGAACGCCGGGCGGAACTTCCTGTCCACGATCTTCCGGACGCCCTGGCTCGTCCACAGCCACAGCACCATGGAGTCGTCCTTGGTGTCGGCGTAGCAGTCGATGATCCATCCTCTCATCGGACAACGCTCTTGCGCAGCGCCATGATCTCCTTCTCCTGCTCCAGCAGTATCGACAGCACCGCGCTCTCGAAGGGGTCGGTGAACGCGGCGTAGGTCGCGGCGGAAGCATGCATCCGCACCCGGTTGCATATCGAGTCGAACGCCACCTTGTCGTCCTGCGGCAACGCCCGCCGGTAGTCGGACCAGCTGTTGATCATGCCTTCCGCGTTCATGCGGTAGGTGGGAACGGTCCTGCCCGTCGTCACCACCCCCCGAACTCGTCCAGGGTGGTCTGGTTGCGCGGCACCGGACGGTACAACGTTCCAGTGTTCTCCTTCGGCAGCATGATGCGCAGCGCCTTCCCGTAGGTCTCGATGCGCACCACCCGGTCCACGCCGTCATACAGCAGCGGCCTGAGACCCTTCCGGTAGAACATCTTGGCCAGGCCGAAGTTAGTGATGACCGTGACCAGGTCGTGCTTCTCCGTGAGTTCCCGCAGCTTGTCCATTGAACGGCGCATCAGCTGGAAGGACTCGGACCATTCCATGTCCTTGTCCTGGAACAGGTCCGGGAAGCACGATATCACCACCATGCCGGTGCGGATGCGTTCCACCTCCTTCTCCAGCATGTCCTCGATCAGGGTGGACATCTGGTAGGCGGTGAACGCCCTCGATATCGTCACCGAGGAGAGGACCTCGTCCGACGACAGACGGAAACGCTTGCACACCGCGGTCAGCTCGAACGGGTTGGCGGAGTTCCCTCCGTCCACCCAGATCACCTCGTCATGGTTCTCGCTGACGGCGTTCACCGACATCATGTTGACCATGCCGAAGACGATCCGGTCGGCGCTGTCGATCAGGGTCATGGTCTTCGGCCTCAGTCCGCCTATCAACGCATCGATCGGTGGCACGTAGGTACGCACTGACCGGTCGATGCGATCGGCATAGGGCGCTTCATGCGAAATGCCGATGTCTGCATATTCTGTCTGTTCCGTTGTGCTTAGTTCCATCGGCGCTCACTGCTACCTCTTTCGTCTATTCCATATAAAGGCATGAAGGGGAGAGGTGACCGAAAGTGGGGCCAGATGCCTGTCCAGCGTGCGGAATGGAGAGCATGACCCCGTGTTTCAGGAAAACGCAGAAAGGAGGTCCCAGCGAGCTGCATCAGACCGCTGACGGAGAGCACCTGGCACTCACCATGAACCAGGGGGTACGATCTCCGACAAACAGAACTCGCTCCGGTCCAATCCTAGCGGCCCTACACTTCTAGAGGATTTTATCCTTCGCGAAAAGATCATGCATTTCGATCACGAATAATCAAAAAATTGTACTGATCTGAGTTTAGCGTCAGAGCCAGTAAATTAAAAATGGGTTTCTCTTCAACATTTAGTGAGTAATGGATTTCTTAGGATACCGCAAGTAAGCTGATCGCTTTCGATTCGTGTGATATGCTTCCATGTCTACATACGAGTAAATGTGCCCACCAATGGTAGAAAGAATTGTTCTTCACCCTCCGCTAGAAGATGAATGCCAGGACTGCGATGATAAGGAATATGATTATCAACCATTTCGCAGCAGATAGCGAAAAACCAGCTACCTTTCCAGCGCCAAGAACCGCAGCTACTACAGCTAGAATGATGAACAGAACAGCCAATTCCAATAACATTTGCCATCTCCTTATAGAGCACGGTCTTGTAGCGACATGGTCATAAAACTGACTTGAAATAACAGCGGAAAGTATGTCGGCCGGGCGAGAAACCAGCGGATTCACTGTTCAATTATGATCGACCGATACAACCTCTCACGCGCGAATCCATGGGTTTTTCGATTCCTGTAGGTTCCTTGACCATTCCTATAATAAACGCTGGCGAACATATCGGCTATGAATATCGATGAGGCTGACGCTCAAGGTCCTGGACGTGACGCTGGCGATATGTCAGCTGGAGCCTGGTTCCGAGGTCGAGGAATGGAGCGACGGTACAGGCATCTTCTCAGTGATGCGCACCGACGACGAAGTGACGATCGTGTGTAGCGAGGAACTGGTGCCAGAGGGAGTCAAGTGCAGCAAGGGCTGGAAATGCATCAAGCTGGTCGGACGGTTCGAATTCTCCGAGATTGGCATCCTGTCGCAGCTCGTACTGCCGCTTGCCGGGGCCAACGTCCCCATCTTCGTCATGTCCACCTTCAACACCGATTACGTATTGGTCCAGAAGCAGGATCTGCAACGGGCAAAAGAGGCTCTCCGCATGGCCGGGCACGAAGTCCTGTGACGATATCACGAAAGTTCGTTGTCCAGCAGTTTCGACGCACTTCCTGGAACTCGTAAATACTAGCGCCGCGATAGACGCGTCCGATGCCAGGGGATGCGACAGAGGTGAAGCTTTGCCCAGGAGGCCAAGGTGTTGAGGTCCAGATGGGCGGGATTAAATTCTTCTTCGATCCCAGGAGCACCCCTGATGGTGGAGTGCACTGCATCTCGCATGCTCATTCGGACCATTTGCCGAGCGCGACCAAGAAGCTCGAAGGGCGGTCGATCGTGTGCTCGCCGATCACCGCGACGCTCGCTTCCAACAGGCTCAAGCGACCGCTCACCAAGCCCATCGTTCCCTCCACCCACCCGGACGTGGAGATGCTCAACGCGGGCCACATCGCCGGTTCCAACATGTTCCGGGTCAATGGCGAGAAGAGCGTCCTCTACACTGGTGACATGAGCACCCGGGACCGCTTCGGCATGGAGGGGGCCAGGCCGGTCAAGACGGACGTGCTGATCATCGAGTCCACCTATGGCGACCCGTCATACGATTTCCCAGCCACCGAGAAGATCTCCCGGGTCATCAAGGACTGGGTGGAGGATTCCGTGTCCAGCGGTTTCTCCACCGCACTGTTCGCCTATCCGTTGGGCAAGTCGCAGGAGCTCATCCGGATGCTGAGCGATTTCGAGCCGTTCATCGAAGGCAGCGTCCTGGAATGCACCCGCCACATCGAATCGCACGGCACCGAGTACTGCTACCGTCCGTTCGACGACACCAACAGGCTGGCCGCGCCATGCGTCATGGTCTGCTCTACAAATGCCAAGTATGGGCTCAGGAGCCGGATGGGGCGAGGGCAGCTGAGGACCGCCGCAGTCTCCGGCTGGGCGCTGAGCTCGTCCTTCAAGTACCAGATGGGAGTGGACGAAGCATTCCCATTCTCCGACCATGCCGACTTCGAGGAACTGATGGCGTTCGTCAAGGGCTGCGACCCGGAGGTCGTCTATACGCACCATGGTTCTGCCGACACCCTTGCGGAAGAGATCAGAAGCCGTCTCGGCATCGAGGCGAAATCCCTTTTGCCGCCCCCGAAACAGCGCCGGCTCGGGGACTTCGAGTAGGGCCAGACCTCGCCCGGTCCGTTATTGAAAGCGACATGCCCGAGAGCTGGTCTCATTATCAGTACTGACCCTTGGCTGACAACACTAATAAATACTGATTCCGCTCGAGCTGAACTAATAAAAACGGGATCGATATGAGCGAGACCACGAACAAGTTCGGCCAGGACGCGACATTCGAGAATCTGGAATCGATCGCTATGAACACTGAGACGATCCCATCCATGATCCCCAGACTGGACCGCAAAAGGCCAGGAACAGCAGTATTTCGGTGGTCGAGCTCGGATTCCGCAGCTTCCGCAGCGGACAGCTGAATTTCAAGGAATACGATCTCTACGAGTGATTCAGCATTGCTGCTTGACCCACATCTTGGGGTATGTCCCTGCCGGCATGAAGACCCGGTCTGACCGGACGACGTTCCCTTCCACGGCTTTGAAAATGGATTCCGAGTCCATCATCGTGACGCCCATGGCCACGCCCTCTCCCTTCTGAGTGAACAGTGCCACCGTGGCGCCTTTGGAGACACCTGCATCCAACCGGATCACGCCGGCGGCGGCCAGGTCTGCTCCGTGGCATATCGCATCGACCGCACTGTCCTTGATCACGATCTTCGGCAGCGGTTCCAACAGGAGCTCGAACGGCATCACCATGGCCTTCAGCTGGGAATCGTCCCTCTCCTCCTTCCAGGCCACGCAGGCATCCTTGAGCTCCTGCAAAGTGACCGATCCGCTCTCGACCAAGGTGCCGGAACGCGTTCGTCTCAACGCTTCCATGTTTGCGCCCACGCCCAGCGCCTCGCCTATGTCGACGGCCAACGTCCGAATATAGGTGCCGGCGTCACAGCCCACCCGGAACAGTACGTTCCGGCCCTCTATCTCGATGACATTGATGTAATGGACCCGCCTGATCCGCAACTGCCGCTTGACCGCGGCACGCACCGGCGGCGTCTGGTAGATGTTGCCCACGAAGGTGGCGATGACCGCCAGTGCCTTCTCCTTGGGGACATCCTTGTGCAGCTTGACGTGGCAGACGTACTCCTTATCGGAGCGGAGGACGAGGTCCGTGGCGCGCGTCGCCTTGCCGAGGGCTATGGGCAGCACACCGCTGACGTGGGGGTCCAGGGTCCCGCCGTGGCCGATCCTCTTTATGCCGAGAATGTCCCTGACCCACGCCGTGACCTGGTGTGACGTCGGACCCTGAACCTTGTCCAGGTCGATCACGCCGGCGGACAGCAGTTCCTCTATGCTGCGCTCGGAAGGGCTCTTGCCTGCTTTGAGCGAGCGCGGTGCCGCGTCCTTGATCAGCATTCCTGGTTTTTCCATTCCTCGACCTTCTCGACCATGATGTCGACGATCTGTTCCGGCGTCTTGTCCGCTGTGTCGATGACGACATCGTACACATCGTCGCTCCTGATATTAATGCCGTAGTAGGAGCGGTACCGGACCGCCTCCGATTCCTCGCGCTCCCTCATTTCCAGAAGGGCGATCTCCAGATCCTTGCCTTCGCGTTCCACGACACGCTTCGCCCGGGTCTCCGGGTCGGCGGTCAGGAAGAATTTGAGCGCAGGTATGCTGTTCTTCTTCAGCATATAGGCGACCAGGCGTCCTTCGAGGATGATGTCCGGATTGTCCTGGGCGATCTCGACCATGCGCTCGTCCAGCAATCGGTCGTAGCGCATGTCCTTCTCGCACAGTGCCCCGAACTCGGCCAGCGACATCCTGTGTTCCTTGGCCATCTCCCGGAATATGTTCCCGGAGACGACGCACCGGTAGCTGATCCGCTTTGCGAGCAGATTGCACACGGTGGTCTTGCCGGAACCGATCGGACCGCTGATGGTGATCCTCATGCCTTTGCTGCCTTGAGTTCCTTCAGGCGCTTCGCGAAAGAGAAGTACCTGAGCGCTCTCGATAGTACTTGTCCGAACGGTATGCTTACGAGGGTATAGACCAGCACCCACTGCGGGAAGAGGTATGCCTCGTTGAAGTTCGCGTAGCTGGACCAGGGAACCGTGAAGTACGGGCCGTACAAAGCGGTGGTCGCCGCCACGAAGACGGACAACCAAGCGAATATCGGGATGACGATGATCATCGATACCGGCAGCAACTTGAACTGGGTGGTAGTCTGCGCCATCGACTTCTGCATTATCTTGGGCTGCTCGGCCAGGAGCTTCTTCATCTTGAAGGAGTTGTTCTCCTTGCGGGCCTCGCGAAGTTCCTTGTTGAACGCCGATACGATCTTCTGGCTCCTTGCCTGTTCGACATAGTCGGTGAAGAAGTGGCGGACGATTATGGTCAGCGCCGCCATCGTCAGGCCGGTAAGCACCAGCGTCACGATCGGAAATTTGTAGTCAAAGGCAACCAACGGGTCCAATCCATATCCGACAAACGTTCCCAGGGCCTTGCTCAGGCTCGGGTCGAACAGGATGAATATCGCCAGTATGAAGATGAAGATGGTGACCATCCGGGACATTCCGCCCTTGGGCTTGACCCCCATCGGCGATGGCGCCGGGGCTGGAGCAGCGACCTTCTCGGCCATCTTACTCCTC
This sequence comes from uncultured Methanomassiliicoccales archaeon, assembly GCA_942492955.1. GTDB lineage: Archaea > Thermoplasmatota > Thermoplasmata > Methanomassiliicoccales > UBA472 > DASXVU01. The sequence goes on along the minus strand of OW818644.1, from coordinate 2,167,707 downwards.
GCCTCCGAAGAAGCCTCTCAGCACTGGGTGCATTTCCATCATCTGTTCCCTGCTTATCGCTTCGTAGAACTGGATCATGATACCCACTGCCAACAGCACACCGGTACCGCTGGCATTACCCACCGTTCCGATCAGGTCCGCCCCTGCGGCCAGAGCTCCGACCGTCGCACCGGATATGACCGTCACGATCGGGATGTAACGCTCCAGCACCCGTTTGAGCACTCTCGGGTCACGCCTGAACCCGGGTATCTGCAGTCCCGAGGACTCGATCTGCCTTGCCACCGCCTCCGGACCCATGTTGGTGGTCTGAATCCAGAACTTGGCGAACAGGATCGAGCCGAGTATCATCACAGCGAGATAGATCACCACGTGGGCGCCCACCTGCCAGGTCGCGTGACCTAAAGCTAAACTTCCATACCTGTCCGGGCTCAGTATCGGCAACAGCCAATCACCCACGCCGCGCGGCGTGGACAGATACCAGGCGATACCTCCGGATGGCGTGGTGGAACCCGCATCGAAGAACCCGAGCCACCACTGTCCTCCGATGAGCGGTATCTGCCGCAGACTGTTCCAAAGAAGTAAACTGAACATGCTGACGTTCGCCAGAACCGCGGCCATCAGGATGACCGGGATGTTCGACGCGTACATCAGCTTGATCGGATAGCGGCCACGGGCCCCCCTGGATGTGCCGTGCGCTAACGGCAACTCGATCCTGGTGGACTCGATGTAGGACACGAACATGAAGATCACTATCGTTCCCACTAGCGCTATCACTGGATTCGGATTCTGAAGTAATATCCGTTCGTACCCTCCGCCCGCCAGCGACGATGCCGAGCTGGCATGAAGGATGTAAAGCGTTTTCGGGATGGTCCCGACCGGCGGATTGGTCAGGCTTAGCGGCGTTGCCGTATCGTACGGCACCCAGTTCACCGTTCCGGTGAATATTGCCTCCGCTACACCCGCGGCGATGAAGAGCGATATCCCACTGCCGATGCCCCATTTCGAAACGACCTCGTCCATCAAGAACACGAGGTATGAGCCTACGACCAGCTGTAGGATGATGATTATGCGGGCCATATTGGTGCCGTTGAACACACCAGCCGCCCCGAACACCGTATCCAGTCCGCCAGTGAAGTTGGCCGACGGAACGAGGTACCCGAAGACTTGTGGCACCGCTTCGACCAGGATCATGATTATGACAAGGAACTTCTGAGAACTTTGGTAGACCGCCTTGTCCTCTTTGTTCGTCAGATCCAGTTTGATGATCTTTGCACCGACGAACAGTTGCATGATGATAGACGCGGTGACTATAGGTCCTATACCGAGATGCATCAGCGAGCCTTGCGCGCCTGCCAATATAGCCCGGTATTGGGCGAATATGTCCAGTGTCTTGGCCGTATCAAGACCATAGATGAACACATTGGTCATCACGAAATAGAAGACTAGGATCACGATGACCCATAGCATCTTGGTCCTGAAGTGGACGTGGCCCTCCGGCTTTTTAACAGCCGGTAGCCTGTCCGTTATTGGCTTCAACCTGTAAAGCCTGCTCTTCTTTTCTTCCGCCATGTACATCACGGGAGACTTACTGCGGGAGGAGGATATGGCCGCCAGCCATTTCAACCTTCTGCTTTGCGGTCTCCGTAGCTTCCGCCACCGTGATCTCGACTGCGACGCCGATCGTGCCCGAGCCGAGCAGCTTGTCGATGCCCAACTCGGTCAGGTTGATGGCGTACGTCTCGCCCGTTTTCTGGGCCGTGCCATCCTTGACCAGCTTCTCGACGCTCTGGTCGATATCGCAGACGTTCATGGTGATCTTGGCGCCAACCATACTCTGTGGCCTCTTGAAGCCGTGGCGACCGAAGTGGTCTGGCATGAACTTCAGCATGTGCATCGACTTGTGCTTGTGCAACCCGGCGTTGCCCGTGCCTCCGTGCTTGCCTGCGCCCCTTCCGCTTTTCTTGCCGCGGCCGTGGGTTCTGCTTCCCCTGAACTTGTCGGTTCTGCTAACCATTGAAATCACCCAATTATCCTTACATCATCCTCTCGATGATTTCGTTTATTTCCTTGCCGCGGTAACCCAGGGCACCGCCGGCATTGTAAGCCCGCTTGCTTCCGCCATACCCCTTCTTCGGGGGTGCGAGACGGAACAGTGGCTTGATGTTCTTCATGTCCGAGTACCGGACCTCACCCTTCGAGACGGCCCGGGCGAACGATATGATCGAGGAGAAGTCGATGTTCTCCTTGACCACGGCGTCGTCGATGGGCTTGTCGCCGTAGATGCGGCCCCTGAACTTGATCATTCTGGCCAAGGTCTCTTCCGTGACCTCGCCCCAGGTGACGTAGTCCTTCACCTTGAAGAGCATTCCCTGGATGTCCGCCGTCTGCGGCAGGATCACACAGTGGTTGATCCGAGTTAGACGGAGCATCTTCATGGTGTCCTCTATGTCCCTGTTAACGCCCGAGTGCCCGCGCACCCTGATGACTGCGAATGCCATTTAATTCACGCTCCTTTCGCTTCCACCGGGGCTGAGGCCGGTTCGACCGACGTCTGAGCCATGTGCATCTGGACTGGTCCGGAGACGATCTTGAGCCTCTTTTCCTGGTCCTCGGTCACGCGTATCTCGGAGGTCTTCTTCAGCGCATTGTAGGTTGCCTGAGCGTAGTTGACGGTGGTCTTGGTGTGGCCCTTGGCGTATCCCCAGGAATCCTTCACTCCAGCCAACGTCAGGATGCTCTTTGCGACATCGCCGACGGCCAAGGAGATTCCCCTCGGGGCCGGCTTGAGTATGACCTCAACGGATCCCGCCTTTCCCATTACCTCGAACGGCAATGAGTGAGGTGTGCCGCAGCCGCATTCCCATGAACCACAGCCGCGCTTGATCTCGATGATGTTCAGCTTGGCGTTGTCGATCGCCTTGCGGATCGACGGCCCGACCTCTTTGCCCTTGCAGCGGCCGATGCCGATGAACCCGTCGCCGTTTCCGACCACGCAGGTGATCCTGAACTTGACCCTCCTTCCGGAGTCGGTCATCCTCTGCACGATGTTGACGTCGATGACCTCGTCCTTGAGGTCCGGCAGTAGTATGTCCACGATTTCCGCCTCACGCAGCGGTAGCTTCGTGGCTAGCGCCTGGCTCATGCTGGTTACCTCTCCTGTGAGGACCATGTGGCCGAGCCTGGTCTTTGGAACCCATTCCATTTTATGCAGCCTCCATGCGGTTCTTGACTTCTTGAACTAGTTTCGCGATGTCCTCGCCGATGTGTGCCCCGTTGAGCCTGTCCTCGGCGGGGAGGATCTCCTTTCCGTGCGGGATGGCGACGCCTGCGTCGACCATGCCCTTGAGCGCTGCGAAGACCGCGGCCCCCTTTGCCGGCACCTTGAGCCCGATGTCGAGCACGCATTCAGTGATGCCGTTCTTCTTGGCACGCTTGCCGGCCATGTAGCCGGTCAGGTAGGCTGCCGGCAGGTTGCCGGTGGCCTTGTTCCAGCCCAGGTCCACTAGCTCGCGCGAGTGTGCCGTGGCGAGGACCCTGTCTCCGACCGCGTCGTAGGCAATGATCTGTATGCTGGTGTGGCGCAGAGAGTTCCTTACGACCGCCCTCGGGATCCTTGCCCGGAGCAGCCTGGCCCTCTGCCTGTAGTCTGTCCTGCCCTCACGCCTGCGGCGGAAGGCGACTTTGTATCTCGGTCCCGTTGCCATCAGTTAGCCTCCTTGAGGTATCCCGCGGTCTTCAGGTGCATCAGGAGATTGTTCCTGCTCTTGAACATGCCGCCCTTGGCCTTCATGTAGAACTCCCTGTAGACTGCTTTGGTTATTGTCCCCTCGTCGCGGAGCTTAGCCAGCTCGACGCGGATCGGGCGGATAGTCTGTATCCACCTTCTCTTCCTTGGGGTACGGGCACCTCCGGTACCCTTCCTGCTGCCCTGTCCACGCCTACGTCCCTTGGCCTTTTGGGCCGCCATGTAGCGGGCCCTGCCACGGGAGATTCCCTTCTGGGGGAGCGCGCGGATGGTCCCGGATTCGATGGCTGTCCTTATGTCCGCCCGGGTAATGGCGTCTGCGATATCCTCGATCCTGTTCGGGTCGAGCCAGACACGTGTGTGTCCGCATTTGAGGATCTCGGCCGCCATGCGCTTTTGATTCTTCAGATCCATGTCTTCACTTCCAAATTACCTGTTCAATACGCGGATCTTGAGCTGGTCCGCCTTCTCTATGATTGCCGACCTCTTCTTCCCGCCGACGGTACCGCCGATCTTGGCTGCCTGGGTCTTCGGGTCGATTATGTCGAGGTTCGACGGGTTGTACACCAATACTTCCTGGAACCCGGAGGATGCCAGACCACGGACCAATGCAGGTCCGCGGAATCCGATCGAGACGATGGTCGGCCTGTATTTGTAGTGCCGCCTCATCTTCGAGTGCATTCCCCTCGGCTTTCTCCACTTCTTGCCGAGCTTTGCGTACCGGAACCACTCCTGACGGAGGAACTCCGGCCTGCGCCCAGATACCTCTGCGCGCTTCTCGAGCATGGCCTTTACCTCGGGGGAGAGAACCGGCTTGATCTTAGCGACGTAAGCCCCTTTCTCCACGACCTCAGCTTCGGCTTCCTCGATGATCTCGGTCTTGGACTCCTTGGTGGCCAACGCGGTGGACTCTTCCGATACGTCCTCCAGGACCTCGATCCAGTGGTCTGCGATCTTGACGCCGACGCCGTCTAGGTCATCGACGATCTTCTGCTTCTTCTTGGTCTCCTTCAACGCGATGAGGAGCTCAGGCAGATCGGTAATGCCCATCTTCTCGAGCTGGGCGGTGTACTCCTCGCGGTAGTACGGTAGATCCGCCAGTTCCTTGATTTCCTTCTTGTTCTTGGCCATTAGATAGGCCTCCCAGCCTTCTCTGTGATGTATATGCCATCCTGGAAGACCCTGGGATCGAATCCCCTGATCTTGGTGGCCCGTTCGATGTTCGCCGCAGTCTGGGAGACCTGTTCTAGGTCAACGCCGGTGAGCACGACTTCCGCGCCCGCGACCTTGACCTTGGTCTCTCCGATGATGTTCGCGCTGCGGGGAGCCTTCTCGCCGAGGAAGTTCTCGATGGAGAACTTGGTCCCCTTAACCGCTGCCTTGATTGGGAAGTGAGAGTAGACGATCTTCATCTTGTACTCGTACCCGATCGTGACACCGACGATCATGTTCCTTATATGGGCAGCAAAGGTACCGACGATGGCCTTCTCGCGCACCTTCGGCATCTCGCTGCTCACGACCACATGGTTGTCAGCTATGGTTATCTTTACCTTGGGGTGGGAGAAGTTCCGCGACAGCTGACCGTTCTTCGCCTTGAGCGTGACGATCCCGTTTTCCAGGGTTACCTTCACGTCCTTGGGAATCTCGATCTTGTCCTCGATGTATCCGCTTACCGTCATCTCTTTTCCCTCAGTACACGAACGCCAGCAGCTTGCCGCCGACGCCCAATTCTTTTGCTTTCACGTGGCTTATTACGCCCTCGGTGGTCGAGACGATCAATACTCCGAAGTCCTGGGCCGGAAGGTAACGGGCCTCGAACTGTTCGAGGTCGACCTTCTTGACCGAGTAGCGCGGCTTGATGACTCCGCAGTTGTTGATCTTTCCCTGCATCTTGACCTTGAAGACACCGGCCTTACCATCTTCGACGAACTCGAACTGGTTGATATAGCCGTTTTCTTGCATGACCTTGAGCACGCGGCCGATGAGCTTAGAGGATGGCTTTATCTGGCACTCGCTCTTTCCCACTGTCGCCGCATTCTTTATTGTTGACATTGCATCATTTAATGGGTCGTTCTGCATCTTCTCACCTCACGAGTACTTCTTGAACCCGATCTGCGGCGCGACTTCACGGAAGCACTGCCTGCACAAGTGCATGCCGTACCTCCTCACTATTCCACGCTTCCTTCCGCAGCGCGTGCAGCCTACTGTCCTGCCGAACACTTTCTTTGGCTTCGTCACTCGACCACATCCGCGTTGTATTTCTCTTTCATGAAACTGACCGCTTCGTCCCTGGTCATCCGGTGCTCCTTTGGCAGCTTCTTCTTCATGATGCGGCGCCGGGTGATCCTTCTTCCGGGTCTCTGGATCGACACACAGACATCCATTCCGAAGATGCCTATCTCGGGGTCGTATCTCATACCCTCGAAGTCAGTATAGTCGCTGATACCGAAGCACAGGTTGCCTTCCTGGTCGAACGAGTACTTGGCGACCCGCCTCTCGCGGATGGTCAAGGCCCGGTTCAGGAAGTCCTCTGCAAGCTCGCCCCTTAGGGTGACCTTGCATCCGATCGGCATACCCTCACGCACGCCCAGGTCCCTGTTGGTGACCTTGGCGAAGGTGGTCTTCGGTTTCTGCTTGGCTACCATCTCCAAGACCTTCTCGGCCTTCTGGAGGCGCTCGCCGGCTTCGCCGACACCGATGTTGACGACGATCTTCTCGATGCGCGGGGCGCGCATGACGTTCGCTTCGTCACTCATAGTGCGCTGGCCTCCGGCAGGGATATCTCCGGCACCTTGGCGCCGACGACAAAGACATTGTTCTTCACGGTGGTCGTCCCATCCTTGAACTTGACCAGGTTGGGGGCGGACGAGCGGGTTATGATGTACTCCTCGACTGCCTCTAGCCGACCGGCATGGGCTCCAGCGATCACGAGGACCATGTTGCCTTTTGCCAGCTTGTAGGTCTCCAGGATCTTCTGGGACGGAACCTCTAGCTTTACCACATCTCCGGACTTCCAGCCGTCCTTGGCCACGATGACGTTGCGTCCGTCGTGCAGGTTCAGCTGGGTCTTTCCGCCGGGCAGGGTGGTCTTCTTCTCGATGCGGCACAACTTCCACGTCTCTTTCCCGGTCGGGACCGGGACCAGACGTATCTTGTCGTCCTCATCGATGACCACACGGTAGTTCTGCCCGAGCTTCTGGATGGACACTACGTCCATCAGTCCGACCGGGAAACGGTGGTTCGTGACTACGCGTCCGTCGACCTTTATCTCGCGGGCGTGCAGTAGTTTGACGCCTTCTGCTGCGGTGTCGCACAGGTGGAGCATGTCACGGAGGATGACCATTATTGGCATGCTGACCTCGATCGAGTGCGGGCCGGGGCTCGGGCTTGTGATCCACACATGGGACTTTCTTGGTACTGGCCAGCTCCGGGGAGCGGTCAGTCTCTTCATATCGTTGCTCATGAGGATGCCTCCTTATTCTGGAGTTTGTCCTTTCTCCACTGGTCTTTGAGTTCCAGCTTGGTGACCACGCAGTTGGATGCGTGGACCGAACGGCTCTCCATCTTGCTGTCTGCCTTCTTGACCGTGACGCCTTCGATTATGATCCGGCCGGTCTCGGTCTTCACTTCTGTGACCTTCCCTTCAAGCCCCAGTATCGCCGCGTCGCCGCGGACGATCTTTACGGTGTCGCCCTTGACGACCCTTACCGAGCGCCTGCCGACATCCTCGGCCAGGTCTGCGCTGAGGTGAGAAGAGACCGTCTTCCCCTTGACATGCGTCGGGGCGTTGTACAGGGCCTTCCTCTGCTTCCTTGCTTGTTTGCTCTTTTCCATTCTCCCACCTCAGATAATCGTCGAGGCCGTGGCTGCGATACGGGGCCACCTCTCGGCGGCCTCCCTGGCGACTGCGCCCTTGATGTCGCTGCCCTTGGTCTCTCCTTCCTCTGTTGTTATGACTGCCGCGTTGTCCTCGAACTGGACCCACGTCCCGTCAGCGCGCCTGAACGGGCGCCTCTGGCGGACGATGACGGCGTAAATGACCTGCCGCCTCATCTCGGGCGTTCCCTTCTTCACCGAGGCGACGACGATGTCGCCGACGCCGGCGGACGGGTAGCGCCTGACGACGCCGTGATAGCCCGGGACCGCTATGACCGATATGGTCTTAGCGCCGGTGTTGTCGATGACTGAGAGGATCGTGCCGGTGCACACACCCCTGGTCTGGTTACCTGCGATTCCCTTCATGTCATTCACCTCTTCTCGATTATGACGAACGATACCGTCTTGCTGAGCGGCCTGCACTCCGCAATCCGCACCTGATCGCCGGGCTTAACGCCCAGGCAGGACGGGTTGTGGACGGTGTAGTGGCTCGTCCTCTTTGCGTATCTTTCGTACTTCTGGTCATACTTCAAGTACTTCCTCTCGACCACCGCGGACTTGTTCATCTTGACGGAGATAACTATCCCGTCGATGACCTGTCCCCTCACTGGCAGTTGGCCATGGAAGGGGCAGTTCTTGTCGTCGCAGGTGGCCGTCGGGGCCTTAACATCAATGCCGATATCTTTAACCTCACCATTCATAAGATTCACCTCGTTTTCTTGATCCGATCTTCCGGTCGGTGCTGAATCTCTGATCCCATTACTGTGATCTTTTCGCTTCCGTATGTGAACTGGAATCCGTTGCCCTTCTTTGGGACGACCCTCGCCTTTCCGTCGTGCTCGATCGAGAGTGTGTTCTTGCTCTCGTCCACCACGACGCCGCACATTCTGTAACCAGGATGCGCCGACGAGACGACCTCAACTTCCAGACCGATGAATTCCTGTTTCATGAAATCCCTTTTATCCATGGGACGCTCATCTGACCTCGGTCTTGAAGCCCATACTTTCCAGGGCCTCTTTGACCTTCTTCTTGTGGTCTCCCTGCAGTTCGATCTTACCGTCCTTTGCGGTGCCGCCGGCAGCGCATTTGTTTTTCAACTTCTTGGCCAGGTCGTTGATGTCGATGTCGTTATCGTCGATACCCTCGATGACCGTGACGGTTTTTCCGTATCGCCTGCTGTCGGTGTATATCTTCACCGATTGCTGCTCACGTGCGATCTCCTCGCACATGCACAGTTCCTTTGGGAGCCCACATACGGAGCAAATTTCAGCCATTACTTCTCTTCCTCCTGCTGGACGGTGAGTATCCTGGCTATGTTGGTCCTTATCGCCCTGATCCTGCCAGGATTGGCAGGAGCACCGCCCATCGCTGCCGTGCCCCTTTCGTGCATTAGCTCGTCCTGCAACTCGCGGAGCTTCGCGCCCCGGTCGTTCAGGCTCATGGTCTTGATCTCTTTGACCTTCATTAGAGCCATCTTGCCTAGGCCTCCTTGTTGTCGCCCTCGGCGGTCTCGGCGGCCTCGGCAGCCGCGTCCATTGCGGCCCTTTCGTCGGCGGAAGCGATAGCGTCAGGGATGTCGTCCTTCAGTGCCAGCAATGCCGCTATCTCGGGCATCGCCGTCATTGCCTCTTCCATCGTCTTTACGCTTATCTCAGCCGGCAGCCTGGCGTTCGGGTCCATGATCTCGACCTTGACACCGATGACTCCTGGCTTCAGCTTGGCTACGGCGAATCCTTCCCTGATGAACAGGTTACGGGTCTCTCCGCAGTATTTGATGTAGCCTTCCTTGAACTTCTCGGTCCTGTGCCTCTCTCCGGTCAGCTTGCCGGAGATGATGATGAGGCATCCTCTCGCGCCCGAGTCCATTATCCTGCGGACCGTGGAGTGCCCGGCGCGTCTGAAGTGCCATCCCCTCTCAAGCGCGAAGGCCAGCTTCTCGGCCATAATCTGCGCGTTGAGGTTAGGCTCCTCGACTTCCTGGACCTCGATCTGCGGGTTGTCATACTTGAAATTGTCCTCGATCGCCTTGGTGAGCGTCTTGATCGCTGCGCCGCGGCGTCCGATTACGATTCCCGGCCTCTCGGTTATCAGCGTAACCCTGGTGCCCATTGGGGTCCTCTGGACGTCAACGCCGCCGAAGCCTGCCCTGTCTACGGTCTTCATCAAGTATTCCCTCAGCAGGGTTCTCCTGATGTTCTCCGCGACGAACTTCCTCTCGCTTGCCATTTACTCCATCTCCTCAAGGATGACTTCGATGTTCACGGTCTGTTGGTTCCACTGGGTAGCTCGGCCGTATGCCCTCTGCATCTGTCCCTTCTGGGTTCGTCCCAGGTGTGTGGCTATGACCTTCAGCCTCATGTTCTCCGCATCCAGGCCTTTGTACTCGGCGTTGTGCTTCGCGCTTTCGATGGCTTCGATGAAAGCCTTCGCCGCCTTCTGCGGGTATCGGCCGGGTCCTACCCCGGCCTTGTGCGCGACACCGGTGTTGTAGCGGCGGATCGGGACCGGCCTCTTCAGCTCGGCGACCTCCTCCAGCATCTTCAACGCCACTGTCACTTTCTTTCCCCTAATCATCCTGGCGATCTCACGGGAGAACTTAGGTGAAATGGGATTTTCCTTTCCGATTGCTCGGGCGGTAGTGTCCGGGTCTGTACTTTGTGTGTATCCAGCCATGTTCTCACCTTACTTCAGCGGCATGAACTTAGACGACCTGGTTGCACCGACACCTGGTCCAGAGTGCTTGACGATCTTGCGGGTCAAAGCGAACTCTCCCAGGAAGTGCCCTATCATCTCGGCCCTGAGCTCCACTTCCTTGAATTCCTTTCCGTTGTGAATTGCCACTTTCTTTCCGACCATCGACGGAACGATCGGGATGTCCCTCCGGTGTGTCCGGACGAACTCCCCGTCGCTCGCCTTGATCTTCTCGAACGCGGTCTTCTGCTCGTCGTTGAAGCCCCTGACGAATGTCCTCCTTATCCGGGAGGGCATTAGGTCAAGGACCTCTTCGAACGGCATCTCCAGAAGCTGCTCCAGTGTAAAGCCGCGGTAGGTGAACTCCTTCTTCCGCTTGGCTTGGAGAACTCCCTTCTTCTTCCTGAGCTTCCTTCTTGAGGACTTGGTACCTGTCATCTTTTCTTCAGCCATTCAGATCACCTCTTCTCCTTTTTCTTCTTCTGGGGCGAGAGGCGTCCTACCTTCCTTCCTGGAGGTGCGTTCCTCGACACAGTGCTTGGCTTACCGACGTGGGGGTGACCGCCACCGCCGTGTGGGTGGTCGACTGGGTTCATTGCGATACCCTTAACCTTGAAGTAAGCCTTGGACTTGCTGCGCCACGCGTGGAACTTCTTTCCGGCCGTTGCGAACGGCTTCTCCTTCGCTCCACCGCCAGCGACGATCCCGATCGATGCCCGGCATAGCGGGTCAAAGCTGCGGAACGCTCCGGACGGCATCAGAAGCGAGACCTTCTCGCCCTTGGTGATGACCGTTCCCGAGGTTCCAGCGGTCTTGATGTACTTTCCGCCATCGCCTGGCCGGCCTTCGACGTTGAAGACCAGCGTTCCTTCTGGGACGTTCCCTAGTGGCATGATGTTGCCGGATACGATCTCCGGAGTTCCATCTACCATGATCTTCTGTCCGACCATCATGCCTTCTGCGGCGATCATCATCTCGACGTTGCCGCCGAAGTCGACCTTTGCCACCGGGCAGGTCTTGCCTGGTGCGTGAATTAGATCTACTACCTTGCCTGACTTCTTATCCGCCAGGGGGTGCTTCATGACGCCCAGGTGCCTGTGGCTCGGTGAGCGGTATACTGATCCCCCGCGGCCTCTCCTTTGCTGTCTTAGATTCTTACCCATGATAACCCCCCTTAGAACACGCCGACCCTCATTCCGACGTCTTCGGCTGAATATCCTTCGGCTAGCTTGAAGATGGCGTGCTTGCCATCGCGGGCTACCCGGGTCCAGACCTTCGATACCTTGACATCGAAGCGCTCCTCGAACGCCTTCTTTAGCTGCTCCTTCGTGGCACTCCTCAACACAATGAACTCCAGCTTGTTTCCGTCCTTGAAGTCCTGGGTCGGGGTGCCCGTCATGTGGTTCATCGTCTTTTCAGTGACGAACGGGTGCAATAGAACGTCCTTCTTTGAGACCATTCTCACCACGCTCCTACTTTTTTCATGGCCGATTCGGTGAACACCGTCAGCCTTCCCGCGTCGCCGCCAGGTGCCAGCAGGCCCGGGTTCAGCTTCTCTGCGGTTGCGATCTCGACTCCAGCCAGGTTCTTGGCCCCGATGAACAGTGCCGATTGCGGGTCTGCGACCACGATGAGTATTCCGCGAGGCGCCTTGAACCGCCTGCCTCTCATCTTGCCCTTACCCGGCCTGACCTTCTTGCCTTCCTTGGCCCTGATGACATCTCCCTCGAGCCCCATGCTCCTGAGAGCAAGGAGTACCTCGGAGGTCGTCTTCAGCGCTTCGATGTTGTCCTCGACAACGACCGGCAGGGTGACCTTCTCGTCGAACTGGTGTCCACGCTTCTTGACCTGGACCGCATCGGCGGTGCAGGCGAGGGCGGAAAACCTTGCGAGGGTCCTCTCCTTGCGGTTGCACTTCAAGGACCAGTCCTTCTCTGCCTTCGGGGGGAACGCCCTTCTGCCGCCCACGTTGTTGGGCGACTCAGCGGCCTTCGCTCCGGATGTGAGCCTCTGGACCCTGGCGACTCCACGGCCTTTGCCCCATGTGGAGACGGCGTGCCTGATACCGGCGCCTTCCTTCGACCCGTACGGATGCCTCCGGTTCGCTTCCTCGGCGACGACTGCCTTCCTGATCACGTCAGGGCGGTACAGGGTGTTGAACACCTGTGGCAGCGCGACGGTCTTGACGACGTCGCCCTTAATGGAATAAACATTGACTTCGCTCTTCTTTTCAGCCATTGATTACGCCCCCTGCTTGGACTCGGTTGATACATACACTATGCTGGGCGCTTCCTTCAAGTTACCAGCGTGGTTCCTTACCGGGTCCCTCAGGCGCACCAGCCTCTTGGTCGGGCCGGGCACTGAGCCGTGTATCAGAACATACTGGTTGACGATGGTTCCGTAGTGAACGAACCCACCCTTCGGGTTGATCTCCTCGCCGGTTGCCCCGATCTTCAGGACCAGCTTGTTGACCTCGGTCCTCTGGTGGTATCCCATCTGACCGGATTGAGGGGCGGTGTTCCTGACGTACCCAGGCCTCTTCGGACCGAGGGTACCGACCATCCTTCTGTGCTTGCTGTTCTTGTGGGACAGCAGCTTGATCCCCCACCGCTTGGTGGCTCCCTGGAACCCTTTCCCCTTGGTGATCGCTGCGACATCGATGAGGTTGCCTTCCTTGGCGAAATCGGTGACGTTGATGTCCTTTCCGAGGATGGTCTTAGCGTACTCCATCCTCTTGTCCATCGTAGCACCGCCGATCCTGAGCTCCATGAGCTCGGGGACCTTCTTTGGCACTCCCTTCACCATCTTCGGCTGGGTATAAGCGAGCACGCGGATATCCTCGACATCCACCGTCTTCAGCTTCTCCCATGCCTTGTCAGCATCATACTTCTTGGGTATCGGCACGCGCCTGGATAGTATCTCGTCCACTCCGCTGGCCCAGACCTCTCCTGCGGTCTTGAGTCCATACCGGGTGTTCTCGTAAACCCTGATCGCCGCAATCTTCATCGGCGGGACTTCCAGCACCGTTACCGGGATCCTGATCTCCTGTCCCGCGGTGGTGCTGGTCTTGTTGTAGTCAACGATGAACGCGTGGGTCATTCCGGCCTTGTAACCGGCGAATCCCTGTATCTTAGGGCCTTCGCTGATCTCGGGCCAGGCATCCAGCTTGGGCGTCTGTCTCGAAGCCCTTTTCCTTGGCGAATACGCCATCGATCCTTGTCTCGGACGTCTTCTGTTTGGCATGATTCCCTCTCCCTACGTTTATTGGAGAGCACACTCTCAGTTGCTAACGCCTGTTCTCAAGAGTGTTGAGGTCAGCACCTTCGACCGTGACACCGTTTTGCTTCCCCAGAACTTAGCCTTGGGAAGGGTATAGGGTTGCGTGTGCATTGCCCATGGGGTCTGGTCGAACGTCCTCAGTGCGTTGAGCACCTCTCGCATACTGATATTGGTATAAAAGCTCTACGGTCTGCCGGGAGAGGTAAAAAATACCCCCGGCCAGACATCGTTTTTTTGGGTCCTTTCCGGGAAGACGGATTTATGAAGGAAAAATCAGAGCTTTCCTTCCTTCGCCTTCTTCTGCAGACGGGTCCGCCTCTCCTTCGAGGTGAATCCGGTGACTTTCTCCAGGAACGCGTTATACTGCTTAATCGTGTCGGCGGCCATCTCGACGTCTGCCTTCGTGTCGGTGGTGGTATTGATCGTGATGTTGGACTTATCCTTCATCTTCGCTTCGAGATGCGTCATCGCCCCGTACTTGGCGACGACCATGTCACCCTCGACCTTTGCGCTTCCGAACACCTCTTCGGCGATCCTCCGCAGACCGTCGCCCTCAAGCTCCTTTCCGTGTCCCTTCTTGATATCATAATCCATTTGAATCACCTTGAAATCTCAGAGCAGTATCTCGTCCTCGAGGTGCCGGGAGAGGTCGACAGTGGTCGCCATCACGTCCTGCACTTGGAGCAACATCTTCCATTCGTCCTTACAGCCGCATTCCAGACCATCAAGGAATTTTGGGTCCTGCTCGAATGAGAAACGCTGGACCGCATCAAGTACCTTTCTGTCGCACTTGTCGCAGTTGTGCACTCCTCGCAACGTGCCCGCGCCGCTCGGCGAGCTGAACAGCCGGGGCCCACCCTGTTTCCATCCGGCCTTCAACACTTCGACCAGCGACCATATCCAAGGTGAACGGTAATCGCCCCTACGCCACATGTCCTCGATGATCGTTCCGGACTGGACGTTGACCGGGTTGATGGAGATGCTCTCCGAGTATTGCCGGGCGAACTCGATGGAGGCGGACGTGTCGCGCATGGCGCGGGCCTCGGTCATGAATGGTGGCTTGAGGAGCAGATAGGTCCTCACCGGGATCGAGTGGCGCCTGAGCGTCTCGGCGGCCTTGACGTAGTCGGCCACTGTGAACCCTTTCCTTATCGACCGGCGCAGCACCTCATCGTCAGCGGACTCCAGCCCGAGAGCCACCAGTACCTTTTCCTTTGGCAGCGTTTCCAGCGCCTCATCGGTAACGAACTCGGGCCTGGTCTCGAAGATGATCTTCTTGGCCTCGGGGAACGCCTCCAGTATCTCGAGTCGCAACTCGACCGGTATCTCCCTTTCGTCCAGGAAGCTGCCTGAGGTATAGATCTTGACCATCGGCTCACCGGAATACTTGTTCTTGACGCTGGCCAACTGAGCCCGCAGGTCCTCGGTGGTGATGCCCTGATCGCTCTCTACGTTGTAGCCGCACATGGTGCAACCCTTCTGGAAAGCCCACCAGCAACCTTTTGTGCGGAGGATCGCCACCATCGCCTTGACCTTGGCCGAACCGATCACGTCGTCTTCCTTCCAGACGGCCGTTGGCATGCACCGCAGATCTACATCGTTCATCTTGGATCAGTCTCGCATCGACGCACGGAGCGTCAGGATTGTGTCATCCTGCGCCCGGATATAAAGTTGTCCCGCGAAAGGATGATAATTCGCCACGATATCGAATGGTCAGGGCCAGCACCATATTCTTGATGTTATCATCGATGATTTCTAGGTGTTGCGTTTTTAATAGCCTCCTTGCACTCCTCAATTCAAATCCAATCAGATTGGATGATGCGGGTAAGGCCGACACATACGTGACGGAAACGCGCCCCGACCGAAGCCACTGTAGATGATGGTAGCGGTGATAAGGTGAGAGCTTAATGAATGTGATAGTGGCAAATGATGGTAAACCGCACTCAGAGAAGGCAGCACATTATGCGATTGTGCTCGCCAAAGTCCTCAGATGCAATCTTTATGCCATTTATGTAGTGAGCCCCAAGGCCGAACTGGAGAAGGACAAGAACATCAGGAACGGCATGCGCGTTCTTGGCCGGACTAAGATCAAGGCGGCGGAGATAGGGGTCGAGCTGAACACGCTCCTGGAAGCGGGCGATCCCTATAACACGATCATGGAGGCGGCGGAGAGGACGGAGGCCGACATGATCATCGTTGGCAGCTCCGGCAAGACCGGGATGAAGGCGAAATTCTCGGGCAGCACCGCCGAATCCATCTACAAGAACGCGTCCTGCACCGTCACCGTAGTGAGATAGACCAGTTTTTTCTTTTGTCACCTGGCACCGTGCCGGTCGTTGTGGGTTCTAACAAGCGATGACCGACTAGGATCCGGTCATATCGGTGCGCCTATCGGTCATATGCAACCTGGTGAACGATCAATACCGGTCCATGGTCCCCCGTCTTCTGGACAGGTTCTCGAACAGGGTGAACATGAGATAGCCGAAGAATATCGCCACCAGGCCGACCAGCAGTTCCAGGCCCAGGAGACCGGATATTCCCAGCAACGACGTGCCGTCCACCGCAGCCCTGGCCGCGTCAGTGCCGAAGGTCATCGGAATGCAGTAGGAGATCGGCTGCAGGTACGATGGAAGATAGGAGACCGGGAAGTTCACTCCACAAAGGAGAAGGCCGATGAAGAGGAAGACATTGGCGATGATCATCGAGGTCCTCAGGTAGAGGCCGAGGGAGCTGAGCATCAGGCCGAAGCCGGTCATGGCGAACGCCGTTACGACGATCACGACACCCAGGGCGAGCATGTCGGTGCGGGAGAAATCGACCCCGAACAGGAACGCTGCGTAGAACAGCGCGATGACCGCCGTGGCTATGCCGTTGACGATCTGGAACATGGCCCGCCCGACGAACATGGCCATGCGATTGGCCGGGGTTGAGAGTATTGGCACCAGCGTTCCCTGCTGCTTCTCCTCACCGGTTATGTTGCAGACGGCAAAAACGGTCACATAGGCGATCGACTGGAGCGCGTTCCCTATGGCCACATAGGTCACGCTGATGTCCGGGTTCTTCACGTACGTGGTGACGTAGACGAAGAAGGCGATCTGGAACAGCGAGATGGTGAACAGCTGCATGATCCACATCGGGGGTGACAGCCAATTGAACAGCGCGTTCTTGGCCAGCACCGCCGAGGACCAGAACACCCTAACGAAATCGGAGATCCGGGGGAACATCCTAGATCCTCCCCATGTCGCCCTTGACCCGGACCCGGTTCTCGACGGCCTGGAAAAGGAAGAATGCCACCGTCACGTAGACAACAGCCAGGATGGCCATCATGACCATGTCACCCCAGAAACCTACGTCGAGGCCTGAATAGCCGCTGATGGCAGAATACCTCATGGCATCGATGCCCCAGGAGGGCGCAAGCGAGAGCGAGAGCGGCCCGCTCCACATCGGCAGCATGGCGATCGGGAACATGGTACCGGTCCCGACATAGATGGGGAACTCGAGGCCGTTGGTGAGGACGCTGGCGTTGCGGGTCAGGACGAACGCAGAGCTGAACACCAGCCCCAATGACGCCAGCGATAGCAGGGTCACGAACAGGGCCAGGAAGAACAGCGGCGGGTCCGCCAGCGTCAGCGGCACCTGGAACCAGAACACGGCGATGATGAAGATGAAGACCGCGTTGATTATGCCGATCATTGCGTTCCAGAGCGACCGGCCAGCGATAATCCATACCAGCGGGGCCGGGGTGGCCAGGACCGCTTCCAGCGTCCCGTTCCAACGATCGAACTGGATAGAGTACCCGGACGAGTAGAGGGTGTTCCCCCACATGCCCATCATGCCGCCGCCGAGGATCGCGTAAAGAATGAAATCGCCGCTCGCGTTGCGGAACAGCATCAGTGCTACCAGGGTCATCACGAACGGCGCTATGATGTTCGGGATAAGCCATTGCGGCTCCGCGAAGAAATGGAGCATCTGGTGGCGGAACGATGAGGTGAGAGCGCGGAGCCTAGTCATTATTCTCGACCAGCCATAGGTAGGCGTCCTCGAGCGTCGGTTCCTTGACCTTCATGTCGATGACGTTGCTGCTGCTCAGTCTGCCCGCAATGGGCGCCAGCATCTCTCCGGCGTCCGCAACCTGCACGCGCAGGACCTGCTTCTCCTCGTTCATGGTGGCACTGACCGTACGGACGCCGGGAATTGCTTTCAGTGCCTCAACGTCCTTATCAGTGAGGCCGAAGCCCTCCACCTCCACCACGCATGTGTCCTTCATCAGCGACTTAAGGCCGCGGGGCGTGTCCAAGGCCACGATCTTGCCTTTGTTGATAACGGCCAGACGATCGCACAGTTCGTCCGCCTCGAACATGTAGTGAGTGGTCATGAGGATGGTCTTGCCGCTCGCCAGCAGTTCCTTTATCAGGTTCCTGGTGTCACGGGAGGCCTGCGGATCGAGACCGATGGTCGGTTCGTCCATGAATATGACCTCCGGATCGTTGATGAGCCCCTTGGCGATGTGCAGACGTTGCTTCATGCCCCGGGAATAGTCCTCGACCCGATCGTCGCATCGGTCGAACAGATCGACCCTGCGGAGCACGTCCTCGATCCGCTTCTCCCTTTCCTGGTGCGGCACCCCGTAAAGGTCCGCGAAGTAGCGCAGGTTCTGCCTGCCGCTGATCCGGTAGTACAGGCCCCTTTCACCGCCGATGATGAGGCCGATGCGTTTCCTGACCTCGTACGGGTGCTTGCTGACATCGTAACCGAGCACCTTGGCACTCCCCGACGTGGGGATCAGCAGTGTGGTGAGCATCTTGATGGTGGTGGTCTTGCCGGCGCCATTGGGACCGAGGATGCCGAAAAGCTCCCCCTTCTTCACCGCGAAAGAGATGTGATCGACGGCCAGAGTCTCCTTCTTCTGTTTGTGGAAAAAGCCCTGGCTCGACTTGTAGACACGGACCAGGTCATCCACTTCAATGACGTTCCCATTAACACCGGAACGGTTCTCCGACATACCGACGAGGTGACTTTATTGAAGCTAATATAGATTTCGGAGGGCTGATAGAATGTGTCTGGCCTGCTCATTTCTACTGGACATTATCAGGCAGGGGCAAGCTTCTGATAAATTCTCTCCCGGCTCTTGAATGTCGTGAACATGTGCGAAGCATCGCCTACCAGCGTTTCGGTGTTCCCCATGACGAAGTAACCGCCATGGTTCAATGAATCGAAGAACTTCATGTACAAGTGCTCCTGCATGTCACGGGTGAAGTATATCACCACGTTCCTGCAGAAGATGCAATCGAACCGGGCCGGGGGTTTTGATGCTATCAGGTCGATCTTCCGGAAGTCGACCATGCCCATTATTTCTGGGGATACCTGGTACATCTCTCCTTCCAGAGTGAAATACCTTTCCAGGTACTCCTTCTTGACATTGGTCAACTGGCGGGGAAGATATTTCCCTATGGACGCGGCCTCCAGGCTGGAGTCGTCGATATCCGAGCCGATGATGTTGACCCGGAAATTGCCCAGATCTTCGCCCAGGAGCTCGCTGATCATAATGGCAATGGAGTATGGTTCCTCCCCACTTGAGCAACCAGCGCTCCAAATGGTGATGTCGTTCTTGCCGTGCTTGACCTTGTCATAGATCAATAGAGGCAACACGTCATCCTCCATCGCCTGGAACACTATGGAGTCCCGGAAGAACTGGGTCACATTGATTGTCAGATCGTCAAGGAGATGCTCATACTCGGTCGGATTGGAATCCAGATAACCACTGTAGTCCGAATAGGTCTTCGATCCGCTAAAACGCATTCTGACCCCGATCCGTCGCTGAAGGTAGGTGTCCTTATACTGGCCAAGATCGAGCGAAGTGCATCGGAATATCTTCTTCTTCAGCGCAACGAAATCCTTGTCGGTGCAGACTCGCTCCTGTGCCATCCTCGATAACAGCGTTATGCTAGTATAGATAAAGAGAAGTCACAAATCTCAAGAGCGAGACCGAGGGGACTTCCATCGGACGTTGTGCTGGCTAGCGAAAAACGGAGTGTTCGTGCCTCATGAACTCTGTCGATTTTTGATTATCACGGTTGATTGCCGATTCTTTGGGCTTTATAATCAATAAAACTCCTGCATTCGTCCTAGAGCAAGGCATTTCGCACGTGAAATGCAAGAGACCTGACAATCTTTGTTGAGATTGGACAATACGATTTAGGGGAGTACTGGAATGGAAGCAGAACAAGGAACAACAATACTAGCTGAGATCGTTTCATCGGTGCCCGTTGCCACCTTTGCGATCGATGCGACCGCAAAGATCACCCATTTTAACAAGGCCGCCGAAGAAATATCGGGGTATCCAGTGACGGAAGCGCTGGGCATGAGGCTCAGAGACGTCTTCGGAAACACACTGGGCAAGAAAGGTTGTCCGGTCATTGAGGCACTGAACAGCGGCAAGGGCATTGAGATCGATTCGATCGATATCATGAACGCTGAGAATGAACCGATAAGCATCCATATTGAGGCAAAACCACTGTTCGACCAGTTCGGTAAGATAGTGGGCGGGCTGGGCTTCTTGGAGCCATTGGAAGCATCATCGGAAGGATTGACCCGATCGATCATCGACCATGCCCCGAACATGGTCGTCTCCATCGAGAGGGACCTGAGCATCAGCTTCGTGAACCAGACCGCATTGAATATGCTGGGAAAGAAAGAGTCTGATGTTCTGGGGAAGAAATGCTATGAAGTGTTCGATTCCGGAATGGGCGAAAAGCCGGACAGCGTGATGGATTCGGTCCTCAAGACCGGTAATATGTCAAAAGGTGAGGTCACCATCAAGATCCAGGGTGTCGAGAGACACTATCGTATCACCGCCGCAGCGCGCAAAGACGCGTCAGGGAAGGTAGAAGGCGTCGTCGAATACTATAACGACATCACCAGGGAACTGGAGTATACCAAGGAAGTTCTGGACCTGACGCAGAAGGCGATTGCTGGAGATGTCAAGGCAAGGGCGAACGCTGACAAGTTCGAGGGGAACGACAAGATGATCGTGCAGGGGATCAACGAAACGCTCGATGCATTCCTGGCACCGCTCAAGGTCGCTGCCCATTATGTCAAGATGATCTCGAAGGGAGAAATGCCAGGCAAGATAACCGCGAACTGGAACGGCGATTTCAACTTCCTGAAGACCAACCTGAACTCGTGCGTCGATGCTATCAATCGGATGCTCGAAGACTCACAGATGCTGGAAAGGGCGGCAGCTGAGCAGAGGTTCGATGTTCGGGCAGACATTTCACACCACAGTGGAGATTTCTCCAAGGTGATCAACGGTTTCAACCAGACCTTGGACAAGGTGGTTGAGAAGACCTACTGGTACGAGCAGATCCTAGACTCGATCCCGTGGCCCATCTCGGTCACCGACATGGAGATGCGCATCACCTTCATCAACAAACCAGCAATGGGCATCCTGAAAGTCGACAGGAAGGACCTGCTGGGCAAGCACTGCGCCGTATGGAACGGTCCGATATGCAAGACCAAGAACTGCGGCATCATGCGTCTCAAGGAGGGAATGCGTTCCACGATCTCTGACCGTGACGGCAAGAACTCCAAGATCGACGTCAACTTCCTCACCAACGCCAAGGGCGAGAACATCGGACACGTTGAGGTCATGCAGGACGTGACCAAGACTATCCGCCAGCAGAAATACCAGGCGGGAGAGTTCAAACGCCTCTCCGGGAACTTGAAGAACCTGTCGATGGGTAGTCTGGACCTCGATCTGAACATCACCGAAGCGGATGACTATACGAAAGAGATCAGCCAGGAATACCAGAACGTGAACAAGGACCTGATGCAGGTCATGGAAGCCATCTCATCCATGGCGAACGATGCCGATTCCCTGGTGGACGCGGCGATCCATGGACAGCTTGACACCAGGGCCGATGCGTCTAAGCACCAAGGCCAATTCCTGAAGATAGTGGAGGGGGTCAATGCTACGCTGGACTCGATAGTCGGTAATTTGGAGGCTATCCCCTCACCGATTATGTTCATGGACAAGGACCTGAAGATCCAATACATCAACAAGTCCGGGGCCGACATCCTGAAAGGCGACAAGAAGAGCCTGCTGGGAGTCAAGTGCGCCGACAAATGGAAAACCTCCAAGTGTAACACATCTGGATGCCCGTGCGTAACGGCCATGAAGATCAACTCGGAGGTCCAATGCGAGAACGACCTCGTCATGAACGGGGCAGGAATGGACATCGCCTGCGTCGGTGCTCCGTTGCGGGACAGGGAGGGCAAGATAGTCGGAGCCTTCGAGTTCGTGACGGACCAGACCGAGATCAAGAAGGCCGCCCGCGTCGCCAGGAAAGTCAACGACTACCAGGCGCGTTCCGTGGCTACACTGACCGACGCCCTGCAGCAATTGGCCCAAGGCGATCTGACCGTCGCGATCGATATCGAGGATGGGGATGAGGACACACAGAAGGCCTACGAAGGGTTCCATACCATCCATATGGCGGTGAGGCAGTTCAAGGACTCAATATCCGACCTGCTGAGGGAAGTGAACAACTCGGTGAACATGGTGTCGTCCACCTCACAGGAGCTGGCCTCATCGGCAGAAGAGATGAATGCCTCGACCGAGCAGGTCTCGTCCGCGATACAGCAGATATCGAAGGGAGCGCAGAACCAGGCGGCGCAGGTCGACGAGACGGCGAAGGCGATGGCCTCGGTTACGAAGACCGTCGAAGAGGCCGTCAAGCGCTCGATGAACGCGTCGGAGAGCGCCCGGGCCACCAACCAGAGGGCCAACGCAGGCGTTACGACAGTCGAGAACACGATCAAGAAGATGCAGGAGATCCAAAAGGTCGTCATCGAGTCGGCCAAGGTGATCGAGTCGCTGGGGAAGAGGTCCGAGGAGATCGGGGAGATCGTCAGCGTGATCACCAACATATCCGACCAAACGAACCTTCTGGCCCTGAACGCAGCGATCGAGGCGGCTCGGGCTGGAGAGCAGGGACGCGGATTCGCGGTGGTGGCCGAGGAGGTCAAGAACCTGGCAGAGGACTCACGCGAGGCCGCCGAACGCATCTCCAAGATGATCAAGGAGGTCCAGAATGAGACCGGAAGAGCCGTCGAGGCCATGCAGCGCGGGACCAAGGAGACCGCGGAAGGCATGGAGCATGTCGAGGTGACCGGCAAGGCGTTCCGTGAGATCTCGCAGATGGCGGGATCCTTCGAGGAGTCGATGAACACGCTCCAGACCGAAATGCTGGCGCAGAAGGAGGGAGCGACAAAGGCCGCCAAGGCTGTGGACAGCATAGCCAGCGTGGCCGAGGAAACGGCATCGGCTTCCGAGGAATCAGCCGCTTCGACCGAGGAGCTGACCGCCAGCATGGAGGACATGACCGCCAGGGCCCAGGCCCTGTCGGAGATGTCGGTCAACCTGCAGAAGGTGGCCGCCCAGTTCAAGATAGATGAGGTGCCCGATGAGGCCCCCGAGACGGCCGGACCATCAGTGGCGCCGATCTACTCCCGTAAGAAGGAGATCAAGAAATCTCCGGCCAAAGCCCCCCGGGATGAGATCCAGGTGCCCCGCAAGGTGAAAGAGGCCCTGAACCGGAGGGGAATCGAAGCAGGCAAGTGAGATCTAAACATCTTTAAACAATTTAACAAACCTTTTACATATTATTTTATTGATATTATTTAGCCCTGAGATGATCGCATCTGGTTATCATGGCTGATTACCATCTGTTCTCCCTTTATTATCTCGATGGCGGTTTTGTCATTGCTCGCCGGTGAACATTATTTCGAATGAAATTCGACATCGGCCGATCCCAACCAGCAAACTGAGGAAATGATATGCAAAAAGAATCACTGAAGAAGGTCGTCGGAGAGGTCGTGAGCATTTGCCCAAACCCCGCGTTCGTGATCGACAGGGACCTGTCGTTCCTAGAATACAACGATGCGATGGAGAAGTTCACCGGATATCCCAAGGACGAGGCAATGACGTTCGGGCTGGGAGCGCTGTTCGCGTCAAATGTCTCGAAGAGGGAGTCCGCCCTGAAAGGGGCGATCGCGGCTGGCAAGGAGCTTTCGATACCGAATTCGGATATCCGCAAGAAGAACGGCGAGATAGTGATCTGTTCCGTGAGGGTAAAACCGATGATGGACGACAATGGCGAAGTTATCCAGGCGTTGTTCTTCCTCGATTCCTCAGAATCGATCAGCAGACTGGAATCCAAAGCATACCTGTACGAGCAGATCCTGGATTCGCTCCCCTGGCCGCTTTCGATCACCGACATGGAAATGAACTGGCTATTCATCAATAGACCTGTTGAGAACATGCTTGGGGTCAAAAGAGCGGACATATTGGGCAAACAATGCAGCAATTGGAATGCGAACATCTGCAAGACCAAGAACTGCGGCATCGAGTGCCTGAAGGCGAACAAGCCAAGGACATTCTTCGAGCAACAGAAAATGAATTTCCAAGTTGACGTTAACTACATCATGGACGTCAAGGGCGAAAAGATGGGGCACATTGAGATCGTCCAAGACGTCACTGGACAGGCGCGTGAGGCAGCCTATCGCCAGGATTGGATCGAGCAGCATAAGGCACACCTGATGGAGCTGGGAAAAGGAAAACTGGAATTCGAACCGGTGTTAAAAGAACCGGACCAGTACACCCGGGCGCTCCACGACATGTACGTGCCGATCGATGCATCTCTGGTCCAAGCGAGAAATGCCGTTAGGGAACTGGTAGCCGACGCCGAGATGCTGGCAAAAGCAGCGGTCGAAGGCAAACTCGCCACAAGGGCAGACCCTTCTAGGCATCAAGGCGACTATCGTAACGTCGTTCAGGGCGTCAATGACACGCTGGACGCGGTCATTAAGCCTATCGAGGAAGCGATGCGCATTGCAGACGCTTATGCCAGTGGCGATCTGACGGTAAGGGTCGACATTGAAACGCAGGGAGACTTCTCCAAGTTCGCGGCTTCGTTGGATGCGATCGGCGAAAGCCTGACCGCACTGCTGGTTGAGGTAAACAACTCCGTCGGCATGGTCTCTTCGACCTCACAGGAGCTGGCCTCCTCGGCCGAAGAGATGAATGCCTCGACCGAACAGGTATCCTCGGCCATCCAGCAGATATCCAAGGGAGCACAAAGCCAAGCCTCTCAGGTCGACGAGACGGCGAAGGCGATGAAAGAGATCTCTTCGTCGGTCCAGGAGGCATATACTAAGTCCATGGTCGCTTCGGAAGCGGCCAAGAAAGCAAACGACAGCGCCAATGCTGGCAGGGACACTGTCGAGAATACGATCAAGAAGATGCAGGAGATCCAAAAGGTCGTCATCGAGTCGGCCAAGGTGATCGAGTCGCTGGGGAAGAGGTCCGAGGAGATCGGGGAGATCGTCAGCGTGATCACCAACATATCCGACCAAACGAACCTGCTCGCGCTCAACGCCGCGATCGAGGCGGCGAGAGCAGGGGACCAGGGGCGCGGATTCGCGGTGGTGGCCGAGGAGGTCAAGAACCTGGCAGAGGACTCACGCGAGGCCGCCGAACGCATCTCCAAGATGATCAAGGAGGTCCAGAATGAGACCGGAAGAGCCGTCGAGGCCATGCACCGGGGCACGAAGGAGACCGCCGAGGGAATGCAATTCGTCGAACTCACCGGAAAGGCGTTCGGGGACATCCAGGGATTGGCTGCCACGACCACCGCCGGCGTCATCGAGATTTCGAACTTGATGAACTCACAGAAGGAAGGTACCCAGCGGGCAGCTAGGTCGGTCGACGGGATCGCAAGCATCGCGGAAGAGACCGCGTCAGCTTCCGAGGAATCAGCCGCTTCGACCGAGGAGCTGACCGCCAGCATGGAGGACATGACCGCCAGGGCCCAGGCCTTGTCGGAGATGTCGGTCAACCTGCAGAAGATAGCAGGACAATTCAACATCGGAGCATCAGAGGCGCCGGCACACAGCAGGGCAGAGGCGCCGAAATATGCCGCTCCGAAGAAGACTATGACTGTGGCCAAGAAGGCACCCTCAGGCGCTATGAGAGCAGAGGCAAGGATGCCGACGAAGGTCAAGGAAGCCCTCCGCAAGAGAGGGATTGAGGCAGAGAACTGAGGTGTCAATATGCGCAGGAGAAGAGAGAAGGTCGAGCTTACTGGGGACGAGGAACAGATCGTATCTTTCCAGCTCGGAAAGAGCACGTTCGCAGTGAGCGTCAATCAGGTCAGAGAGATAGGGAAGGTGCAGGACATCACCAAGATCCCCAAAATGCCAGATTACATCGAGGGCGTCATGAACCTCCGGGGACAGATCACTACGGTGATCGACCTCCGGAAGAGGTTCAACATTGATGACGGCGTGGGCGGAAGGACCGCCCAATCGCGCATCATCGTGGCCGAGGTCGGGGACAACCAGATCGGAATCATCGTGGACTCCGTCGAGGATGTGATGCGGGTTCCGAAGAACAGCATCTCCCCGCCACCGAAGACGCTTGCCTCCGCCATGGATGCCGAACTCCTCACTGGCATCTGCAAGCTGCAGGACAAGCTGGTGATGCTGCTCGATCTGAACAAGATCATGCTATCCAAGGAAGAGATGGAGAACGTGTACAAGGTCAAGGATGAGAAGAAAGGAGAGATATCGGTATGAGCGACCCCAAGAAGGTTCTGATTTGCGATGACTCGATCGTCATGCGCAAGATGATCAACGACATCCTGTCCAGGAATGGATTCAACGTGGTTGGACAGGCGAAGAACGGCGTCGAGGCAGTTGACCTCTACGCCAAGCTCCAGCCGGACCTGGTGACCATGGACATCATCATGCCTGGCGAACCAGGCGTGGAGATCGTAAAGAAGATCGTGACCATGGACTCCAAAGCCAGGATAATGATGGTCACGGGATTGAGCCAGAAGAACCTAGTCCTACAGGCGATGGAGAACGGGGCACGCGAATTCGTGGTCAAGCCCTTCGACGAGTCCGCCCTGCTGGAAGCCGCGGCCAAGACGATCGGATGAGAAGTGAACCAAAATGGATGGACCAATCCGAGTGCTGGTGGTTGACGATTCGCTGGTGATGCGCAAGATCCTCACGGACCTGTTCCAGGAGGATCGGGGCATCGTTGTAGTGGGCACGGCGCGGAACGGGAAGGAGGCTCTGCTGAAGATACGCGAGCTGTCCCCGGACGTAGTGACCATGGACATCGAGATGCCCGAAATGGACGGGATCACCGCGCTGAAGCACATCATGAGGGACATGCCATGTCCAGTCATCATGATCAGCTCCGCCGACAAGAAACAGGCGGACATCACCATGAAGGCGCTCGAGCTCGGGGCCATCGATTTCATACCAAAGACGTCGGGATCGCTTTCGCTGGACATAGAGAAAGTGGCCAAGACGATCATCGAGAAGATAAAGGTTGCAAGCAAGGTGAAGGTGAAGGCCAGTGCCCCGGTCCACAACATCATGGACCACCATCTGAGGGGGCTCAAAGGCGACCGGCTGGTGCTGATCGGTTGCTCGACCGGAGGGCCGAAGGCCCTGCCGGAGGTCCTATCGCGTCTGCCCGGGGATATCCCGGCGGCGGTATTGGTGGTGCAACACATGCCGGAAGGATTCACCAAGTCGTTCGCGGAACGGCTGAACTGGTCAACGTCCCTGAGCGTCAAGGAAGCAGAGGAAGGGGACGAACTGAAGCGGGGCCACGTGCTGATCGCACCAGGCAACCGCCATATGGAGGTCGTCGGAAACCATGTGCATCTGAACGATGACCCGAAGATCCATTTCGTCCGCCCCGCCGTGGACGTGATGATGAAGACGGCAGTGCCGATCTACGGGAAGAAGATCGTGGGTGTGGTGCTGACCGGCATGGGCTACGATGGGGCGGAGGGAATGAAGATGATAAAGGAGTTTGGAGGCAGGACCATCGTGCAGGACGAGGCCACGTGCGTCGTCTATGGCATGCCCAAGGCAGTGGTCGACTCCAACGCAGCGGACATGGTCGTCCCGCTGGAAGACATAGCGGACCACATCATGATCGCATTGAAGGACTAGAGGTTAGTCTCATGGTTGACAAATCAAAGTATCTGGACGTGTTCATCGAGGAAGCAAGGGAGAACCTGCAGGGAGTGAACAACGTCCTTCTTGAGCTGGAGGAGAAGGGCTTCAGCGAGGAATCGATGAAGGTGGCCTACCGGGTCGTGCACACCATCAAGGGGACGGCGGCAGTGATCGGTATCGAGCCGATATCCGAACTGGCCCATGTCATGGAGGACCTCTTCGGGATCCTTGTCGAACAGAAGAAGACGCCGGAGAAGAAATTGCTCAACCTGCTGTTCCGGGGCGCTGACACCATCGAGAAGATGATAGTGCAGCTGGAGAAGGACGGTACCACGGACATAAAGGTCGAAGGCCTGATCGCCGAGATGAAGAAGTTCCAGGACATGTCATCGAAGTCCGGTGAGGCGACGATGGAAGGGGCTGCCAGTCAAGAAGGCAACCTGAACCTTACCAGCGAACAGAAGAAACAAGTCAACGACGCCATCGGCGGCGGAAAACCGGTGTACGAGGTCGTAGTGACTTACGAGAAAAAGCTTAAGTTCAAGGAAGGAAGGGCTTTCCAGCTTGTTCGGCGTATGTCACAGATGGGATTGATCATCACCTCAAACCCGGCGGCCACCGAGGTCAAGGAAGAGGATGATGGGATAACCATCCTCATCGCCACTCAGGAATCGGCCGAGGAGATAGGGAAGGCGGCCAAGGATGTCATCGGCATGGAGACGGTCGACATCGAGATGATGATGGGCTTCAAGGAGGACGAGATCGGTCCGTCCGGATCCCAGGATGCCTGCGAGGCGTCGAAAACGTCCGAGGGTGGAGCGTCATCCGAGAAATCGCCCATCAACACCGGGAACACCATAAGGGTGAAGAGCAAGCTGCTGGACCAGCTGCTGGACCTGGTGGGCGAGATCATGATCAACAACATCCGCATCAACCAGATCGCCACCGACCTGAAGCATCGGGAGCTGAAGCAGACGCTGCAGAACAACTCCCGGCTGATGACCGAGATGCAGGACATCGTATTGCGGACCAGGATGGTCCCGGTGGATTTCATATTCAAGCGCTTCCCGCGCATGGTCAGGGACGTCAGCGAGGAGAGCAAGAAGGACGTCGAGTTCACCATGAAGGGGAACGACATCGAGATAGACCGAAGCCTGCTGGATGAGATCGGGGACGCCCTGGTCCATCTGTTGCGCAACGCGGTCGATCATGGGATCGAGACGGCGGAACAGCGCAAGGCGAACGGCAAGCCGGCCAAGGGAACCCTGATATTGTCGGCGTTCCGGGAACAGAGCAGCATCGTGATCACCGTGGAGGATGACGGCCGGGGGATGGACCCGGTGAAGATCGCCAAGAAGGCGGTGCAGAAAGGGCTCTTCTCCCAGGAAGAGGTGGAGCGCATGGAGGAGAAGAAGATCCTGTCCTTGGTGTTCATGCCAGGATTCTCCACCGCGGAGAAGGTCTCAGATATCTCCGGAAGGGGAGTGGGCCTGGACGTGGTCAAGACCAAGATCGAGGGTCTTGGCGGCTTCGTCAAGCTCGACACCCAGGTCGGTAAGGGCACCAAGTTCACCTTGAAACTGCCGCCCAGCATGTCGATCATCAGGGCGATGCTGGTCGAGGTGAACAACGAGAAGTACGCCATCCCGCTGGAGAACGTCCGGGAAACGGTCCGGGTCAATATGGACCAGGTGATCGAAGTGGCGCATCAGGGCGTGTTCCGGCTGAGGGATGAGGTCCTGCCGGTACTGAACATTCATTCGGAGTTCGGCGGATTGGTCATCGAGCACAAGGACATGCCGGCGATCATCGTCGAGAAGAACGAGAACTCCGCCTGCCTGGTTGTCTCCAGATTGATAGGCCAGCAGGAGATAGTGGTGAAAACCCTGGGACGGGATCTGAGGTCGGCCGGTCTGTTCTCGGGGGCGACGATATTGGGCGATGGGAAAGTGGCCATGATACTTGACGTAGGGGCATTCATATGAGCAAGAGGACAGAGAGCCTGGATGAGCTGCAGATCGACGCACTGCGGGAAATTGGCAATGTGGGAGCCTCCTATGCCTGCGGGGCACTGACCAATCTGGTCAAGAAAGAGGTCCTGATCGACGTGACCGACTGCTACCTTGAGCCGATGGACGCGCATCTCGGGAGGTTCGGACAGCCCAAGGACATCGTTGCCACGATATGCATCGATGTGGCCACAGGGAAGGGGAGCAGGGTGCTGATGATCCTGCCCAAGGACATCGCCACGATGCTGTCTGACATGATGATGGGGACACAGAACCCTCCTGGCAGGATGATCACGGAGGAGGACAAGGAGGTCTTGACCGAGATGGGTGACGTCTGCATCAGGGAGTACCTGGCGCCGATATCCAAGTTCCTCAAGATACAGCCCATGCCCTCGGCACCGGTGGTCCACGTCCAGTATGTGGGAGCGTCGGCAGCCAAGGCCAATTCGGTGCTCGGACTGAACGCGCCCTACGAGATCAGGATAATGACTAACTACGTCGACCGGGCGAAGAAGTACCACGGCACGATCATGTTCCTGCCGGACGAGGCAACGCAGGACCTGACCTTCAAGAAGTTCGGTGTGGACACGGAATCGCAATCGGCCATGTTCGCAAAGTTCGGGGTTTGAAACGGGTGAAAACAATGGAGTACGGCACAGACTTTCAATCGAACTACTCGCCTGACCAGATCGACGCTCTGAGGGAGATCGGCAACATCGGGGCCTCACATGCCTCGACGGCGTTGACCACCCTCCTGAACCAGGACATCCTGGTGGACGTCCCGGAGTGTTTCATCTGCAAGACCCTGGAAGCGCCCTACGTGCTCGGTGACGCGGAGCAGTCCGTGGTCGCCGTGTACCTAGATGCCTACGGAAAGGGAAAAGGCAGCATGCTGCTGATCCTCAGCGAGGACATCGCCAAGAAGATGACGGACATGCTCCTGTGGCGGAACCATGACCCGAACCGACCGATAACGGACGATGACAAGGATGCGATCTCTGAGATCGGCAATATCTGTGGATCTGCTTACCTGAACGCCATCTCGACCCTGTTGGGCGTTACGATGCTGCCATCACCGCCGGGATTCGCCGTCGGCATGCTCGGCGCGGTTCTGCAGTACCCGGCCACCATGGCCTCTGAGGAGTACGAATATCTGGTGATCATCAAGACACACTTCGTTACGGACAGGCAACGATTCCCTGGCTACTTCATCTACATCCCCGACCGCGAGACCGAGAGACTCCTGATGGAAAAGTTTGGAATCCAGTGATCATATGGATTCCGCAAGGAGCTGCGAGCAGGCGTTGACCGGCGCCATCCCGACCACGATATCTATCGTCAGGCCGAAGGTCAACTACCTGGATAAGGACCTAATAGTGGGTGTGGGAGAGTATAAGATCGTCTCATCCCCGCTGGAGCTGATGTGCATCGGCCTGGGCTCCTGTGTCGGCATCGCCGTATGGGACAGCAGGTCAGAGCTTGGCGGCGTGGCGCATGCGATGCTTCCGGCATACGATGAGGGCAAGGATAAGGTCAATGCCTCGAAATACGCGGATTCGGCCACGTTCCTCATGGTGGATGAGATGGTGGACATGGGCGCGAGCCGTTCTAACCTTAAGGCGAAGATCGCTGGCGGGGCGCAGATGTTCTCCTTCTCGTGCAACGACACGCTCAACATCGGGCAGAGGAACGCCGAATCGGCAAAAGCGGCGTTAAAGAAGGAGAGGATACCGCTGCTGGCAGAGGAGATCGGGGGGAACAAGGGCAGGACCATCTTCTTCAAGCCTAAGGACGGCGCGGTCCGCATCCAAAAGGGTTCAGAGATCACCTATCTCTGATCCCCCTTGTTTTTTATCAGGTCCCGAAAGAATAATCATCTTGCCATACATTCGCATGCCGATGAGGCAGGAGACGAGGGCGCTGATGGGAATGGTGGGGCAGCGCCGGATCGCACAGATCGCGAAGAAGGACCCTACCGCTGTCTGCGAATGCGTGGTCGCAGATTCCGGGGAGAGGGGCATCGTGCGTATCAGTATCTCCGGCCAGATCAGTTCGATGGAGTTCATCGAATCGGACAAGACCGCAGGGAAAGTGGAGAACATGGAGGACTATGCGGCTGTTGTGGCGGACGTCCCAACGCTGGGCATCATGTTCCCCGAGTCCAGGTTCCCCAGGGACATGGCGGCTGCGATCTTCCAGACCATTGTGGCCGAGGTCAGGAAGAGATCGGGTAAGGATTTCAAGTTCACCGGATTCGTCTACGATGACATGGGGAACGTGAAACCGACCCGGTGAGATCTATCCTAGGATGGACGAATGACCGCTCCTGATTCGGAGCGGGCTTGCCATTATCGCCAAAGGCCTGGTTAGACAACTTACTTTGAGCCTTTCTTTTTAGTTTGGCTCTTGATCGCATCCTTTCCTTCAATGTATGTTCCTTCTCTGCCGTCCCTCCGTTCATCAAATCGCATATTTTCGATATTTACCGGGGTGATCTCTCCGCACCAGGAACACCTGGCGGTTTTTCCTATTAGTTCAGAGGTGAAGAAATCCTCCGCCGTCTCAAAATTGATTCGCGAATCGGCCCATTCGCCACATTTTGCGCACCGGATCTGACAACGTATTTGGTCGGGCATATGGGCGGGGGAATTTCAAAACCATATATCAAACTGCTTATGGAAAACAAATTCGCAGAAAGGATGAATGAGATGGGCTGAATCTCGAGATAAGGTTGGGGGTTTCGAAAGGTGGGCCGAGTCTCGCCCGAGTGTATCAAATATTTAATTATGGGTATAACTATTTTAGTTCATAATCAATTTAAGTCCCGTTAAGAGAATATCTAGGCTTCCACTGGACCGCTCAATGGCGGCGTTCCGAATTACGGAATGATATGGCATCCCAAACTCCACCGGAATACGTATTGGAATGACACTGAACTGGAAAACAATAACATCATGGCGGACTCCGAAAGAAGAGCTTGCCATCGGTGACGCGATCGCAAAGGGCACAGTCCATTTTGAGTGCAATGCGGGGAAGATCAGAGTACGAGCCAACCGCCTGATCCTCGGAATGGCCGGCTTATTACTATTCCTGTTCGTCTGGCAGCTCATTTCGATCTGGGTCTTCCAGGTGAAAGGCATCACCTTCCCCGCTCCGCTAGAGACAATTGATCGGCTAGGCGACCTGCTCATGGGAGCCCGATTGTATGACCAGACGATCTATGATCACATATTCGCCAGCCTGGCCCGATGGGGGATCGGCTATATGCTGGCCGCGGTCCTTGGCATACTCATCGGCATGGCCATGGGCATGAGCTCGATCTTTCACGAGATCTCCATGACCCCGATGACCATACTACAACTGATTCCCGGCCTGGCCTGGATACCTATCGCTCTGCTTGTCTTCGGTCTGGGGGAAACGGCCACCGTATTCATGATCTTCATGACCGTTCTGCCCACCATCGCCATCAGTACTGCCGGGGGCATCCGGGAGGTACCGTCCACATACCTAAAAGCAGCCCGGATGATGGACACGAGCCGAACCGCGATCTTCTACCGCGTCCTCCTCCCTGCCTCATCGCTGCAGACCATCAATGGACTACGCATCGGCTTGGCTAACGGTTGGCGGGTGCTCATCGCTGCCGAGATGGTGGTAGGCATGGCCCTCGGCCTGGGCTATGTCCTTATCCAGGCGCGGTGGTCTCTGGATTTCGAGTCCGCGTTCGTCTCCATCCTGATCATCTGCGCCATCGGTCTGCTTATAGAAAAGGTCCTATTCAGCGCCATCGAGCACCGCATAAGGGAACGACTGGGAATGGAGGGGCAGAACTGATATGCTGTTGCGCTTCTCCGACGTGTCCAAGGCATTCGTCAATCGGGAGACTGGCAAAGGCTTGTTGGCCTTAAAAGGGATAGACCTCTCCGTCGAAGAAGGTGAGTTCCTCTGCCTGATCGGCCCGAGCGGCTGCGGTAAATCGACCTTGTTGAACCTGGCCGCCGGTTTCGAAAAACCTTCGAGAGGACATGTGAACCTGCGAGACAACGAGGTCATCGGACCGACCCCTCGGGTTGGGGTGGTGTTCCAGGAGTACAGCCTGTTCCCCTGGCTCTCGGTACTCGAGAACGTCGAGTTCGGGTTGAAGAACCAGGGGATGCCCAAAGCTTCACGGCGGGAGAAAGCCCGGGCGATGCTGGACCTGGTGGACATGAGTAATTTTGAGACGGCCCGCCCCAGCAACCTATCGGGAGGTATGCGACAGAAGGTGGCCATCGCCAGGACACTGGTCCTTGAGCCAGAGATACTGCTCATGGACGAACCTTTCGGAGCCCTGGACGAACAGGCCAGGAAACACATGGACTTGGAACTCTTGAAGATCTGGCAACAAAAACACATGACCGTGGTGTTCGTCACCCACAACATCGAGGAAGCGATCATGCTGGGAACCCGGATCGTGCTACTGGGCACGAATCCCGGTTACATCCATCAGGAGTGGCGGGTGACCCTCCCGCGCCCCCGGGACATTTTCCAATCGGAGACCGTCAGATTAAGAATGGATATCTCACACTCCCTCCAGAACGTCCTCCAGAAGTGCGGGTGCAGGCGTGCCGAGATCTATCTGCCCATCCAGCCAAACCTGGAAATCACCGAGAAGGAGAAGGATATCGATGCCTCAAAATGAGAATAAAAATAGAGTGAAGATGGCGGTGATCGGGGTGGCCGCTGTTATGGTAATAGCCGCATTGGCGATCTTGGTGATGAACGATATGGGCAAGACCGACCCGATGGACCTGCGTATCACTTATTCGAACAAGGTCGATTACGAACCCCTGATCATCGCCGCAGAGAAAGGATTCTTCAAGGCCGAGGGTCTGAATGTAACAGCTTTGATTGTTGCCGGAGGCATACAGTCGGCGGAAGCCCTGGCCACTGGCTCTGCGGACCTAGGAGCGATGGGCGATGCGCCCGGTGTCACCCTGATGTCCCAGAACCAGGGGGTGAGGCTGGTGGCGAGTTACGGCGGAGGCGAAGGGATGCACCGCCTGATCGCCTGGACGGACATCCATGATGTGACCGATCTAGCAGGGAAGAAGGTCGGGGTTCAGTTCGGATCGAGCAGCCAGGGTGCTTTGCTACGCCTTCTGGCAAAGAACGGACTTAACCAGACCGATATCACACAGGTCTCCCTCGGTCCCAGCGATATGCCTACGGCCATGAAGACCAGGCAGGTAGATGCGATAATTGGCAGCGAGCCCACTCCTACCAATGTGCAAAGGATCTGCGGTACGAACGTCATTGAGATCGCCAACTCCACCGGGCTGGGGAGCACATACCCGCTGGTGCTAATGGCATCCAATAGACTGGTCGCTGAGAAGCCCGCAGCGATCTCCGCCGCCTTGAGGGCTATCGACCACGCTATCGCCTACATGACAACGGATCGTGACGACTCTATCGCCATCTGCGCAAGTAAGACCGGGCTGTCTGTCATCGAAGAGACACGGTGCCTGACCACGCTGACCTACAACCTCTCCATGGGGTCTCATATCATAGACAGCCTCAATTCGACAGCCCAGTTCCTTCTTGAAAATGGCAAGATAACTGTGATGCCAGATATACTAGCCAGAACGGATAGCAGCTTTCTCGCGGCAATAAAGGACTGGGGCCGATCAACATGAACGCCCTGAGCCCTCGGGAACGAATGAGAACGGCGCTGGTGGGCGGTACACCTGACCGTGTGCCGATCTTCCTCCGCGACCTCACCCTCGGACTGGACGTGGCCGGCTACCTTACACCCGAGGTATGCGCCGGCCGCTTCGATGCCGAAAAATCGTCCAAGGCGGTAGTGGCCACCCAGAGGACGCTGGGACACGATGCAGTTGTGGGGAGCATCCAGTTCTGTGGACTGGAGGTGGAGGCGCTAGGTGGCAAGCTCCAATTCCCGGAGATGGGCATACCGGCTGTGGTAGAGCCGCCTTTCCGCACCGCGGAGGACATCGACCGAGCCGAACTTCCAGATCTGGAACGTACCGCGCCTCTGAACAACGTCCTGCATTCCTACCAACTGACAGCGGACCGTATTGGCCGAGATGTGGCCATGGTAGGGAACCTGGAGGGAGCGATCACCAAGGCAGGCATCCTCAGGGGACTGGAGACATTATTGATGGACCTGCTCTTGGACCCCGGATTGGCGGAAAAGACCATCCGGTTCGCCACCGAATTGGGGGTCGATTTCGTCCGGGCCCTGGCCGGTCATGGGGTGAACAGCGCGATCTTCGTGGCCGCGGCCTCCGATAACCCAGACCTCATCGGGCCTGAGGTCTTCCGCTCGAAATCCTTGCCTGGACTCCGGATACTGGTGGCCGAGGCCGAGAAGTCTGGTCTGCCCACGGTTTTCCACCCTCATGGGACCTTTACCAACCCAGCATGCCATTCCTTGGTTGACGAATCAATCGCGCAGGGGATCAGAGGTTTCCAGTTCGCAGAGATGAACGATTTTACCAAGGCCAAGCAGGAATGGGGGGACCGGGTCTGCATTCTGGGAGGAGTGGACGTTTTCACCACGCTCTTGCTTGGTCCCGAGGAGCGCATACGCCGGGAGACAGAGCAGTACCTGGCCACCTGCGCCCCTGGGGGCGGCTACGTCATGATGTGTTCCTGCTCCGTTCACCGGGGAATTCCTCTGGACAATCTGAAGGTCATGATTGACACCTGTCACCAGGGCATAGTGTACTGAATTGAGGCAATGTCATTCATGCCCCCCCTTCCTGATGACCATAGGTCTCTGAAGATAACCATCAGCAGGCAAAATATGGAAAAAGAACAGCGAACCAGATATTCTGTGCCACACAATTCCGAATTGGCTCTAGAACCGACCCAGTGATAGAATGAGTGCTCCCGTGGGGGAACGTCTCAATTGTAGCCAGGTAGCTGATTCCTATAGTCAATTCGTTGATTTGATGCACTTTGGGCTTTCAAAGAAACGCAATCCTTCAGCTCAGTAATCGAGCTAAATCCAAGTTCTTCCAAGAGCTTTGCTATGTTGCTGCCGCCCTCCATTGAAGTCTTGGTAACGTACTCCTTTTTGTCCCATGCTTTTTCGAGCCTTGAACCGGCGCTCTCAGCGCTTATCTGGGCATAGTAGCGTTGAGTCGTTGCTAGATTCGAGTGTCCTAGTTGGGCCGACACGTCCACTAAGAGGTTTGGGTCCATTTCGACCGATAGAGTGGCAAAAGTGGGTCTAAAATCCTTCAGCCTGAAACTAATACCAGATAGTTCCTGAACTTCTTTTTTCAATTTGCGGAAGTGGTTTGAGCTGTAGGGTTCGTCCCGACCACATCTTAGATTAGGAATCAAATAAGTGGCCTTGTCCTTCCCAAAAAAACGTAGCAGTTCATCTCTCTCTTTCAGGAAGTTCAGAAGTTCAGGACGGCCCTGTGGCATTATCGTTATCGTACGATTCTCTGCCCAGACGCCTCCGCCCTTCGGTGATCTGACATATATCTTCCACTTCTTCAAGTCGAGGTCCACTGACTGAACGAGGCGCATCTCCTATGGCCTCAAGCCTGTTGCGACGTATATCACCATCAGGAAACGAGCCTTGGCCCTGCGCCAGCCTTTGGGCTCGCCTGTTGAGCTACCAATCAGTAAAGCCGCTTTTTGAATAGCTGAAAGGTCCGGACTTGATATTGCCCTTATCGGTTTCCTACCTACTTTCTGGGGGAAGTTGACTCCCTTTGCTTTCATTCTCTCGATGGCGTGATTTCCGTTCAGTTTTAGAACGCCTTCGAGTTTGGACAGATATCTGACCTGGGTATCAGGGTCTAGCGCTTTCCCACCATGAGCTTTTGAATCCCGCATCCAATCCAAAAACGCTCGAATCTCAGCGGGGCCAATATCTCTTGGATGTGTTGTCTTGATCTGGTGCTTCTCTCTCATTGCTTCGAGCTTCTCTGCTATGTGTCTAAGGATTCTTCTTTCATTAGCCAGAGTACTGCTTCCCACTTCCAGCCCTCTTATCTCTAGATACTTTTCGACAGCTGCTTTTAGGGGATATCTGCCCATAGACTTCCCCCTTCGAATCTGTCGTTCGGCCTTGCTAGGACGCCCACGTCTTGCGACATTTGCGCCCTCACCAAGAGCATGCCCCTGTCCAGTATTAGCTAATTGGCTAGGGTGAACAGGATTATCAGAGGATGCTCTAGACGACAAGATGATCTACTCCTTAAAAAATGAATTAATAAGCGATCTTAATCACAATGGTCTGGCCGGTCGGTGTGATGGTAATGACAACTGGAGATCGAATGCCATTCGGTTTGACATTCGCCATAAGTTGCCCATCGATGATGTTTTTTGTATCAGAAATATCTGTAACAACCGATTCAGATTCCTTAGTGGATTCTGATTTTTTATGAACCAGCTTGTTCCGTCTTTGCAACCCGAGCTTTGAGGCATAGCTACAAACTGTTACAGGGGAAATGTGTAATTCAGAGGCGATCTCACGGTATGTTTTTTCGCTTTCCAACATGATCTTTAGCTCTGACTTTTTCCCCATTCCAAGAGACATGCTTATTGTTCCTTGCGTCTAACCTATTTAGACATCACGCTGTTAGGTCGGTCTTCTAACAAGGATAATTGTCCAGTTAAGAATATCAATCTGCTGAGGACGATATTGATTCTAAAAATTGAACCCGCTTCGGACAATCTAATGCGATTCCATTTCGGGCCTATATTGCTCCCTACGGTCGCACGGTACTGCTATTGCTGTTCGTATCGTCGGTTATAACTTAACCCCGGAGCTGATAAGCGTAGGGGTAAACCCCTTATTCCCATTGTCTCCGTCGTCGTTGTTCGGTACCGATCAGTATAGCAGAAGCACAGTGACGGTATTGCAGTGGTGTAGGACGGTACTAATCGGTACATATTCTCAATCGTTCGTCGTTATAGCTGTAGCACAGCATCACAGATTCACTGCTATATTCACAGCTATTCACGGTTATATGTCTTACAATTAATCCCTCTTGCCGTCGTCGTTGATGTAGCACAGCATCACAGTAGCACAGCATCACAGCGACGGTATAGGTAACCTTAACGATTATCAACGACGATGCATCAATATCGATGATGCTGTGATGCAGTAGCAGTATGATGCTATAGCAGTATCATCAACGATGATGCTGTTGCAGTAACGATATAACTGCATCACAGTTAACGTATATAGGCAGCCTATACTATAGGCATTGAGTAGCCAGATTGGTTTATATTTTGTATGGCTACGAAATTATTGTGCCATTTTTTCAAGGCCATCAAATTTGAGAATAATCAGAAATGATAAGCCAGCAAACCTTATGTGCTAGAAGGGCATTTTAAAGCGATTCTAGGCACTTTCAAAATAAGGCATATAGAATGACCCTTGAGCATTTAGAATGCCTAGAAGGTGCCTTTCCGTGCGTTCTAGGGGTATTGCAGGGGATAGGATGCGGGCATAGTGCAATGTTCTTAAAACCGCTTCGCTAGAATTTCGGTTCTAGTTGCTTACTAGTGAGATCGGCCTACACGCTATTTATTCATTACGTCGATTAAGAAAGTTAAGCCTTGTCGCTTAGGAAAGTGAAAGGATCCCGCGATTGATCAAGATACGATTCCAATTCATCGGCCCCTGTTTTTACAAATTCTGTAACATTGAAGACCTTCGTATCAAATTTCTTGTCGAGGCCGAGATATTTTATTATTGCTGCCCATTTTTTATCAGTTACCTCCCTTCAATCGAAAACTCCTATTCTTGACCCTCCTTTTCATTAATCTTATTAAATATTCCATATATCTGATAGATGTTAGTTGTCGGTAAGGATATCCCGAAATGTACTAACCTCATCCGGTTCATCATGTGGTTTAATTCGGTGTCCAGCCTTTGAGGTTTAATAAACCTTTTCTTACCTTTCCGATCTTCAATACAAAACCTACCATCATTCTTGGGTTCGAAGTCCAAGTGGGTGATTGCATTTCTAATCGATGTTTCAAACTTATCTGGGGTAAATACTCGGTATCTTCCCTCGAATACTGATCTTAGGTATTTTTCGTCCAGCTTCTTCGACCATCTTGAATCCTGAGCTGAAATCGCTGCCAATGAAGCAAGACTATTGACAACCTTATCGTGTAGTTCGTGATAGTTTGAAAACAGAATTTTTGCATGGTTACTATTCTCGACAAAACTTATTGGCTCGCTCCCAACCATCAAAGCCATTTCTCTTAATGCCTGGACTATTTTTTTAGATGGATATTTGCTCATGATTGTGGTTGCTTTCTCAAAATCGTTCAGTATGGCTCTAGCCAACAATTCCTGAGATAATAGATAGTAGGCCATTGGATTCTTTCGAGCGATTGGATCTGATCCTATAATCAATGTATTAAATTCCATATATTGTTGAAACGATGATTTCTCCAAAGTTTCCAATGCCCAGGATGTTTTTCGAGGCCCAGAACTTCTTTCAAGAATTGTTATAAGATCTCCTATATTCCCGCTATTGATGGCAGACCTTATGCTTTCCTCATGAGTAGTTCTTGGCCCTTTTTTGATGCCGATTATATCTTCTTTCATCCTACTTCCCACATCATAAGTAAACAGCCTGTTAATCTTAGATTTTGTTACACATTGATTTGTAAAGTCCATCGTAATGGGTCACTCAGATGTCATCGTGATACAAAATGAGCTATTATGTAACATTTCACTCGGTCTTACGCCTTCCGTTCATATAGTAATCGTAATTGTTTGTATCATTGTGGTACATTATTAATACAATATGTAACATTATGCATATCAGAAAGGTGGCAATTTGAAGGCTGGAACCCGATCTAAAGATGACGCTCTAGGCG
The DNA here is from genome assembly GCA_942492955.1 of uncultured Methanomassiliicoccales archaeon. Taxonomy (GTDB): domain Archaea; phylum Thermoplasmatota; class Thermoplasmata; order Methanomassiliicoccales; family UBA472; genus DASXVU01. The sequence continues at coordinate 2,127,198 of OW818644.1, read as the reverse complement.
ATCAGGAACTTGATACACTTCTGAGTGCATGCAATCCAAATGATCCTAGGGAGAGGTTAATCATTCTATTGGCTGGCGATCTCGGACTAAGAGAGGGTGAGATTTCGGCACTCCAATCGAGTTGGATAAACTTCCAGAGAGGGCATATTGTGATTCCGTCTAAGAGCGAACAGGGATGGACCCCCAAGCGTCCCGACAGTGCTAGGACCATTCCCGCCTTGAAGATGTCATCGAGAGCTTGGGAAGCGGTAAGAACGTATTTCACGGCCCATCCTTCGCTCGACATGACACGGATGACGGTCTATCGAATCGTGCAGAAGGTAGCATCAAGGTCCGGGCTCAAGAAGAAAGTCTATCCTCATTCCCTGAGGGCAACGGCAGCGACCCGATTGGCCTATAAGATCACTAACCCAGTCATCCTCTGCGATCTGTTTGGATGGAAACAGCTCAAGATGGCTGAATACTATATCCGAAGAGCTGGGGGAAGAGCAGAGCTCGAGCTTGATAGGATGTTGCCTTGATCAGCCATCAAACCTTGTTGAAGAATTTTACCGCGAATTGACAGAAATCTATGACGGTTTTCCTATCGTCTTTGTCGAGACCAAACTCTTTCCTATCTGCTAAGTAGTGATGATTTAATGGTGTTATCGATTTTCCAGCTTTCAACTCAGGAACTGATAGACATTTGATATGCTTCTTTGAAACCAGTACGATTGAAGCATTGTCGTAAGGATAATCTTTTCCCAGATCATCCTTTGTGAATGTTTCATCAGCTTTAAATTTGACTTCTATGAAAAAGAAGTTACCGAATTTATCCCGAACAACGAAATCCGGCATTCGTCTGATATTCAATGCCACATCGCCAGAATTGTTCCCTAGGTCCCTCATTACTGCAGGGACCGTATTTTCCATACCATATCTATAAACCCCCCATCCCATCGTAAGGAATAGTTGTTCAACCAGGGTTTCAGCGATTCTGCCTTTAATCATGTTTTCACTGAATTGCAGGTTTTCATCTGATACTCCCGTTTGAATCATTGGCTCCATGATGACAGCCTCTGATTGACCTTTCAACATTTGTGACCAGCATTCGTGGCAATATGAATGACCATCTTTGGTCTGCCCTCCACAGGTTATACAGTTCCCCATATTCAGCTACCCTTTGGGCATTACTTCCTACCATACTTAATAAAAATGATGAATGACATTTAAAAATAATCTTAGTCTGGATCGTAGAAGCTCTTTCCATCCTTCCTATCTTTCCTCATAGTCCTGGGCATTCCATCCGGACAATAATGAAAGCTAACATCCTTACCGCAAGCCTTGCATCTGCCCGGAATTAATAATCCTCTGTCCTGAACAATGACCACGTTCTCAGCCCCGCATTCAGGACAGGCGATATCCTCCCATTTCCTGCTTACCATAATATACGGGACAAAGCAAGCATATCAAAGCCATTGCCTTGAGAGGTAAGCGAAAGTGCTCTATCCAAACTTCATTCTTCAATTTGATAGCCAGGTCGAAAGACAGTTAACGAGCCTTACCTACTGTTGAGCTACACGACCGGCCATGAGATGATTTCCCAAGGACATCCCACTGTACCCCGGCCGGCGTGCCTTTTTCAGTATTGAAAGGTCTGACCTCATTCTTAACATCGAGTTCGAAGGACGAGTGGTCGGACGAAACAGGAATTGGATCGGATGTTTTCGAGTTGAGGGGGGCTGGATTCCATTTAGCTTGCTCGATAGCCCCCCCGTCTAAGACCTTGGGTACTCACCTCGTGGCGATTATTCAATATCTATTATTATTAAGTATATAATATAATTAATTACCAGAATATGGACTCGGTAAAGCCCAGTTGAAATAATTCTGTTCGAATACGGTCCAACAAAACTGTTTTAATATCTATATTAGTGTTCGATAGCAACGAGGTTGATGATTTACGAAAAATCTCTCAAAAGATAAAAATGCGTTTGGGTCGTTATTTGGAATCGGCGCGTCTGTAGCAGGGGTGGCTCTAGCCCATATTAAAGATCTGATGATTATTATTTCAATTGCGGGGGGATTCTTCTTGCTATTTAGTTCTCACGATGCCCTAGGTTTCTGCGCCATTGGATTTGGAGTGTTGCTGGTTGGCGTTGGAGGCGGAGGATCAATCACGTATGGCGGAATAAAGATGACTGGACCGCCAGGGTTAATTCTAATGGCTTTCGGTTATCTTGCCGATTACTTAATCCCGAAATAGCCCTCTGTTATGCCAGATATATCGCCACGCGAAAATCTGGAAATGGTAACTTTTAAGTCACAACAAAAAAACAGGGGTTTCTTAGAATGGCTAGCTTACTTCCGGGTGTCCCAATCCTAGAAAGGTTATGACAGCGATAGGTAACATACTCATTTTCGATATCCCAAATTTGCCTTTGAGTGTTTTCTCAACACCGTTTTGATCGATTCCAGATATCACCAAATCCACCGTTTGAGAACGGTTTGAACTCATAATACTTGCAACATGGTTAACGAGAGGATTTGTTGAATCGGCTTCGATTTCCAGGAACGATTCTCTTGTGCTCTCGATTGGCTGTGAAAATCTACCCACGTAATTTTGAACTCGCGTGAAATCCGCCAATTCTATACCGTCAAATCTCTTACCTTCGAATATGACCATTGGATCAAGAATCTGAATACTATCTAAAATTTTCCTAGACATTGCTACCCCCTGTCCCTTGATTTAGGTAGGATATATTAGACGATATCGCAGTTGTAAGATTGCTTCAATAACCTCGATCTCATATCTGGTAATAATTCCATAAAGTTTTTTTCGTTGGTTGTAGGCATGCGCAAGAACGATCTTCGATTATTCACTGGAATCCTGCGTAGTCTCCTCTACTGCTCGGGTAACAAGCGTATCGATGTTTGTAGTTGCCATTGCAGATGATTCCTCACCAATTCTATGCAGGGCCTCTTTTGCATTTACCAGCTCTCTGGTTTTATCGATCAGTGAACTGATCTGGCTCCAGTCATCAGGAATCGGAATCATAATATTCCTTACGTGCTGTGGTTCTAAATGCTGCTGAATCGCACCGTATTCATTTTTCATCATTTGATCATTAGCATACTTAGTCATTAAAAACGAATAAGCATAGAATCGACTATTTTCATCGATAATGCGGACCCTTATTAGATCGTCGCTTACAATTGCATCATGAAATTTTTGAGTTATATATTCAACTCTCCCTATGGAACCAGAACGGGTTATAACAATATCTCCACGCTTTACTCTGATGGCATTTATAGTTCGAAGCTGACTTGCATTAGCTTTTGATACATCGACAAATTTGACGCTGTCACACTTTTCCTGCAACACAGCTGAAGGAGTATAGTAAGATTCAATTGAACTCGTTTCCTTCTTTTCGCATATAATATTTTCACTCTTGAATCTAGGTCCTTTAAAGATTTTGACTCCGTCTTCTATTTGCGATAGAGGAATAACACTCCAACCGGGAACATTGTCGATACTCTCAACGTTTCTTAATGTCTCATTAAGGGCAGGAAGGAAAGCCTGAGGGTTAATAGCCAGCAAATTGTTAACCTGATTTCGATTGATAGCAAAGCGATATTCCGATTCTATGAGATTTCCTTGTTTGTATTTCTCATAGTCTGAGAGAATGTCGCTCAAATCTTGATCGATTTCATCCGTCAATCCATTTACATCATCCCTTATGAAAATGGGCTTGCCTTCACTATCCTGACCTATGTTTCTAGAAATCGCCATGAAAATTGGATAGTCAGTGAGAGGATTCTCACCACTTGGTAGCTTCTGAACAACTACTAGGCAAGTCCTTACCCCAGTATGGGGCTGGAATGTGTTCTTATGGTTGTTTATCACTACCAGTAGTTTGCATTTGTTGAACAATGTTTGTCTTGCTGGCCTATATGTTTGTGTATCAAGAAAACTCTTCGGTAACACGATTCCCAATCTTCCACCTGGAGCTAACCAATCGACGCATCTTTCAAAGAATAGCATTTCGGGTGGAACGCCTTCTGTGACAAGTTCTTCAGTCTTGACATAGTTGCCATTTTCTTCTATCCAGTGTTTTCCACAATCAAAACGAGCTAGCGTATTTTGGTCGGTAATTCTTCCTTCGCCCACGCCAGCAAAAGGAGGATTGGTGAAAATTACCGTAGGTTGCCCTTTTCTACATTTACTTAGTATTGTCTCATTAAATTGACTATATGGCCCAAGACTGTCGCCATTAGTCATGCCGGTATGGCCGTCGCCGTTCAATATCATAGCTGTTTTTGCAACTTTTACAAGTCTCTTGTTTATTTCGACCATGAATAAATTGTTCTGTAATCGAGAAAGTTGCCGTTCTCTTGGTATACTTTCGGATGATTGATCTAGTATTTTTCGACGAATATACCGCATGGCTCCCGTCAGGAATCCCCCCGATCCGCCAGCTGGATCAAGAATGACATCAGTATAGGTGGGATTTACTATACCAACAAGAAGGTCGATTACAAGCCTGTTCGTAAAAAACTGTCCTTTCTTTCTCTTGAGATATGTTGATGTATATTCCTCATAGGCTAGACCCATTATGTCCCAGTCTTCTGAACTTGCTAGATTACTCAAAAGCTTGTAGTCCTGTAATTCTGTAACAACGTCACAAATCGCTCTCGGACCAACGGATATTCTCTCCTCTTGAGCGAAAACTTCACTGTTGGCCGTTTTTACTGCTGCAAAGAGTCTTGTTATTCGTTCGACTACAGCAGCCTGACCCTCAGCCGATCTGTACTCTTCTGGAGTACAATAAAACTCTGGCAAATCCCCAGGACTCTCTTCATCCTGGGCCTTACATAAAATAAGACGAACCATATCCATGGTTAAGTCTTCTTCGTCACTATCCGATCCTCTTCCATGCAACCGGTTATGACATAATTTTAGGAGTCCCTTAATGTCTCTAGGTCTTCGTTGTTGGGATTTTGCTCTCCTTCCTAGTGCATCCCAGGCTTCCTGTCTTCTCGGGATATTGATCCATTCTAATAATTGGTTATTTGGTGTCTCGAGTCTTCTATAATACGCGATTGTTGTCCCATTATACCAGATCCCACCTTGTGCACTCGTATTGTAGATATAGGAGACCAATTGATTGTATCCCTCATCCTGAGTTGGAGCTTTACATTCTACGATTAAGAATATCTGACCTTGGTCCCTGTTGGCACAAGCGATCCTATTGGCATAAATGACGATATCTGCTCTTATCGGATTTCCTTGACTATCAACCTGATCCTGGCATCCATATCGAATCGGTATTTCTCTGGCCAGCACATCTTTTGGATATTGATACTCGAAATGTAGAACTCTAAGATATTTTTGCCTAACAAACTCTTCTGGACGAGGTTCCAATAACCTATCAGATAAGAAGTCAATAATCTTTCCTTCATCATCAATAGAAACCTCAAAATCATCTGATGGCATAATAAATCCCCAACCCTTAGGTCGACATACAAATTCAGAGACATTAATGTGATGCCTTATTCCAGCATTTCACCATGTAATTCCTGTAAGATTCTTTTCTTGGAGTTTTCTAGATTGATCTATTGAGACAATTGATCTCTTAGATAGCGCTTGTTCTATCCAACACTTGATAGTGTGTGGATCCTCGCTCCATTCATGCACGTCTGCATAACCGAATTTCGTATTATCTCCTTTGTTAGTGTTGTCAAATAATCTTGGTGGAATTGTATTCAGATAATATTTTCCATAGTTATGCGGATAGGATGGCAGAGTGATCCCAAATAGGCCAGAGCTCGTAGAGTGTGCTGATCTAATAAGACTAGAATAAATTTCCCAGTCAATGTATTTTCTTTGCCATGTAGATTTTCCGATTAGAACTATTGTTACTGAAGTATCTTTGATGTAATTATCACGGATATATTGTATCGTTGTTTCTGTTACCTTACCATCTGGAATTTCACCTTCTTTAATCGATCTTGTTATCGCAATGTCCTTGCAGATTTCGTCAAATCTGACTTTGTATTCGAAATCATCTGTGTGAAAAGTAACAAAAATCTTAGGTTTATCTACCATTAAAACGACCCAAGTCCCATCATATTCTAAATTTATTAAAAGGCACTGCATCTTAAACTCATTATGTGTGACATTTTTCATTCAGGATAAACGAGGACTAATAAATAAAGAGAAAAGGGTTTCACCGGCCAGACGGCTCGGTGCACAAAACCCTCGAATTGACTTTGAAAATCGCCATACTGGATAGATTAATGGTGCTCCCGTGGGGATTTGAACCCCAGTCCTTGGATCGAGAATCCAAAATGATTGGCCGGACTACACTACGGGAGCGATTCTGTAATCCCCCCAAATTCTATGACAATAGTTAAACCTTTTGGTAAGCACTCTGGACTGGATTGCGAATCGGTTTCAAATGAAGGACGGTTGAGATAGCTGGGTAGAACTCATGGGGTGATGATGGCAGGTATGATGACGCGCCATCGTTCCAGTACTTGGCGAGCTGTTGCCGCTATTTCTTACTGTTCGGACGTTTCCAACCCATTCTCAAAATGCTCATGAAGACCACGATAACAAGGGCCAATACCACTGCCATAAGCAGACCGAGCGCATACCACCCTATGAGAAATGCTATGACCCCGCCAATCCCAATTGCACCCCAATTCATTCCTACAGCCATTTTCTGATCGCCATTCCTCAATAGTATTGCTCGAGGTGTATTATGGTTTCGACAGAGAGGGAGTCAGAGTTACCACGGCTGTAATGCGCCCCACACTCCAACCGCTTTCTAGAGGTCATGTCGATCCATTGGTATCGGAGGTCGGGACCATGCAATCTTACCTCATGCCCCTGACATCCTGCGAAACGATAATGTCCGAGCAGGTTCTTCCATCCCCGTGGCCGATTTCGGATATGACAAGAAATGGATTCTCCGTTCCACGTTGTTCCTGGCCGTGGCCATCGTATGGATCATGATACTGATCGTGTTCCTGTTGCCGTTCGATCCGATCGTTACCACAGTCATGGGGTTGGCAATGGCGGTGTTCTTCATAGTCGTGGGACTTTCGCCATTGCGCACCGAGCATTCCATCGATGACCGGGAGATAGTCCTCCGTCAAGGGTGGCACTTCAGTGTCCGCATTCCATTGGAGAACATCAAGGCCATCAACCTGATCGAAGAGGCTCCGAAGGACCGCAGCCTGTTCATCTCACAGACCAGAGGAACGTTGAACATAACATCGTCGAAAATGGGATTAATCTCGTTGAAGCTTCGTCGACCGCAACGGATCGCCTCTGTCTTCTGGCGCAAGGCTGACGAGATCATCCTTGATGTCATCGACAGGGAAGGGTTCAGGCAGGCGCTCGAGAGATCGTTGACCGCTACTCGCGCCAGTCCAGCCCGATCGTTCTCGAGCCGACCTTAGGGATCAGGGGCGCCTTGCGCTTGTGCACGGTATCGAGATGCCTCCTCCACACCATTTCCACGATGTTGAGGTCGATGCCGGTCTGCCGGGAGATCTCCCGGTTGTCCAATAACGCCTCGAAGCCCATGAGTATCTGGTCGAGCTTCTCGTACGAGACACCCATCTCTCCCTCGTCCGTCTGACCTTCCCACAGGCCGGCCGAAGGCGCCTTCTCGATGATCCGCTTGGAGATGCCAACCCTCTTTGCCAGCTCGCGGACCTCTGTCTTGTAGAGGTCGCCGATCGGGCAGAAGTCCACGCCCCCGTCACCGAACTTGGTGAAGTAACCGACCAGCAGCTCCGACTTGTTCCCGGTGCCCATGACCACCCGCCCCATGAGGTTCGCCTGGTGCATGAGGACGACCATCCGGCAGCGGGCCATGACGTTGCCCAGCAGCTCCTTCCGGTCGATCGAGGGCAGGATCATCTTGAACGCCTCCACCGCCGGCGTGATCTCCACGACCTTGAACTCTGCCCCAATATCGTTGGAGAACTCTTCCGCGTCCCTCCGGTCGTCCTTGGAGGAGGACGATGACGGCAGGAAGACGTTCAGGACCTTGTCGGCGCCCACCGCGTCGACGCACAGCTTCGAGACCAGCGCCGAGTCTATGCCGCCGCTGAGCCCGACCACCACGCCATTCCCTCCAGACTCCTCGACCTTCTGGCGGATGAACTCCACTATCGTGTCGTAAGCGTAGTCTTTCAATTGGGGGCGCATGATGCCTCGTATGCAACAGCGTGCTAATATCGCTTATCATCGAACGACGGGACGCGAACCTAGATAACCGAGGGGAACGATTGGACGGCCGATAGCATGAGGATGGTCCTTGCACAGGTGCCAAGCGCGGTGGGCGACAAAGAGGAGAACCTGAGGCGCATACATGAAGTGATATCGGAACAGGAGGCGGACCTGGTCGTGTTCCCGGAACTATTCCTGAGCGGTTACATGTGCCGGGACAGGGTGAACCTACTGGCCGAATCGATCCATGGGGAGAGCGTACAGGAGCTGGCGACCGTGGCCGACGAGCACCAGTGCTCCATCCTTCTGGGCATGCCAACACTGGACGATGAGACCACCGGGCTGGTGCACAACAGCGCGGTCCTGGTCAAACCGGACGGCAGCGCCTGGAGCTATGACAAGATCAATCTGGCCACCTTCGGACCGTTCGAAGAGTCCCTATATTTCGCCCCAGGCGGCGTGCCCACGATGTTCGAGGTGGAAGGTTTCCGTCTCGGCGTCGTGATCTGCTACGACCTGTTCTTCCCCGAGCTCAGCAAATCGCTGGTGCTGCATGGCGCGGACGCCATCGTCTGCATCTCTGCGTCGCCGAACACCTCCAGGGAGTTCTTCGAGAGGATCGTTCCGGCAAGGGCGATCGAGAACACCGCCTATTCCGTCTACGTCAACAACACCGGATGCCAGCTCAACCAGGTCTTCTTCGGCGGCAGCCATGCCGTCGGTCCGCGGGGCAACCAACTGGTCAAGTGCGATTATTTCAAGAAGGACGTGAGGATCGTGGACCTGGACCTGTCCGAAGTGCGCGCCGCCAGACGGATGCGCCCGACGGTCCGTGACTCAATGGGCCTGATCTCCCACGATATGTTCTGATCCTTTTTCAAAGACCTTCTTCCCCCGGGCAAGCGAGGTGACCGTCCCAACCGCCGCGATGAACGCCCCGACCAGGAACACGGCGCTCATGCCCTGTATGTAGCTGGCTGAGGATACATCAGGGTTCACCGAACCGACCGACAGCGACGTTATGAAATCCGGTCCCGCCACCGAGGCGATGATCGCGCCCATTATGGCAAGGCTCCCCGCCTGGCCGATGAAGCGCATGGTGGAAAGGGTGCCGGAGGCAACTCCCAGCCTGCTTCGATCGACAGACCCCATCACGGCGCTTGTGTTTGGCGAGGAGAACAGGCCCATGCCGACCCCCATCAAGAGCAACCCCACCCCGATGTAGACGGCCGAGGACGAGGCCGTCAGAGCGCTCATGTACAGAAGCCCCAACGCGATCATCGCCATCCCCGCTGATGCGAGAAAACGCGAACCGATCCGGTCCGACATCCAGCCAGCTACGGGGGACAGAACCGCCATCGCCAAAGGCATGATGAGCAGGACCAGGCCGGTGTACATGATCGAATACCCCAGTATCTCCTGCATGTAGTAAGAGAGCATGAAAGCGACGCTGAAGTACGCTGCGTAATTGAGCAGGGCGGATATGTTGGCTGCCGCGAACAATCGATTTCCGGTCACCATGGAAAGGTCAAGCATGGCTGACCGGCCCTTCCTCTTCTCCACGATCACGAACAAGAACAGTGTCACAACCGCCAGCACGATGAGGCCGATGATACCTAACGAGCCCCAGCCATATTGCTCGCCCAGCGTGAGCGTGATCAGGAGCGATGTCAGACCGACCGAGAACAGGAGCACCCCGGGAATGTCCAGCCTTTCGTCCTTATGTATATCCCCGGTGTCCTTGACGAAACGCCAGGCCAGCAGCATTACGGCGACGCCGATGGGGATGTTGATCAGGAAAATGGAGCGCCAGCCCGCTATTCCGGTCAGCAGGCCGCCCAGTGCCGGGCCGAGGGAAAGGCCGATGTACACGGCCATGGCATTGATGCCCAAGGCCTTGCCCCGTTCCTTCGGCGGGAACGTGTCCGTGGTGATCGCGGTGGCGGTGGCCGCGGTGCACGCCGCGCCCACTCCTTGCAGCACCCGGAAGGCGATCAGCTGCGTGCCGTCCTGGGCAAGACTGCATAGCAATGAGCCGAGCACGAAGATGCCGAACCCGATGATGAAGATGTTCTTCCTTCCCTTGATGTCGGAAAGCCTCCCGATGGTCAGCAACAGAACCGCCAGCGAGACCAGGTAGGCGGTCGGGATCCAGATGGCCGACTCCGAGCTCATCCCTCAGGTCGCCGGTCATCACCGGCAATGTCACGCTGACGATGGTGCTGTCGAGCGGAGCCATCAAGGAGCCCATGCAAGTGATGAGCAGGATGATCCTCATGTACGATCTGGACGGTTCGTTCATGTGATTCTACTGCTCCTATCAACCAGGAGTCGATTCTTAAGCTTTCTTTATGCATTTCCAGATATGGACGAAGAAATCCTGGGCGTAAAGTTTAAAACCAATTCATACAGTAGGGAGCCGAAAGCCGAGGTGGCCCAGACCGGTAAGGCGCAAGCCTGGAATAATTTCCGCCAGCAAGCTTGTGTCCGCAAGGACTCGGGAGTTCAAATCTCCCCCTCGGCGCCATTCTTTTTATGCCAGCCTTCAGGCATCCATATCAATGAGTTTTCATCAAGTTCGGCTATCCAAAACGAACCTACTTGTCGCACCATGGAACAACGATCGGTTACGCGCTCTCCCTTCAGCTGTCTTGGCCTTTCATGTTCACCAATTCGATGCAGAACACAGTCCGGTCTACCACGTTCTCTTCCAACCAGATCCTTCCGCCGTAGCGTTCCACCAGGCGTCGCACGATAAAAAGGCCGAGCCCGGTGTTCCCCTTCGGTCCATACTTGAATCCTTCCTGGAACAGCCCGCCCCTGGCTTCCTTGGGAATTCCAAGGCCGTCATCAGTGACCTTGACCAACACTTTCAACCCCCTCTCCTCGATATCGATGCGGACATTAGATGGGGCCGCGTGCTTGATCGAGTTCGAGACCAGGTTGTCCAGTATGCTGAATAGTGTCGAGTCGGCCATCACCCAGCCCCGACCGTGCACTTCCAACCCGATGCCCCTTTCCTGATGACCGAGCATCACTCTATTGGCAATGTTCGCCACATCCGTTGGAGCAAGATTCGAAGAATCGGGAGAGTTCTCCAATGAAGTTATCCGACCGACGATCTCCCCGCAGGTCTCGAGGTTCCTCCGGGTCATGTCCAGGAATTTTACCTCCCCGGAACGATCGTACAACTCTAGACCGCCCTTGGCCACCATGAGCTTGTTCATCAGGTCGTGCCTGAGCATGGTCCCGATCGTCCTCCGCCATTCCTTCTCGGCACGCCGATCGCTTCCATCCGTACGGTCGAACGAAGGCCCATCGTCAAGAAAACGGTCCAGCTTTGTCTGGTTCAGTCCGGGTCCGAGGTCCATTCCTCTCTGCCTCCTCCTGACCGCGAGACCTCTAGGTCCGCCTCTGCCAGCTGGACATCCTCCCTCCGACCTTTCCTGCGATAACATTGAACTGCTTTCCTGCCATCGATGAGGGCGATGTCTCTGCACATGAACGCGCTCGAACGCCGTCCCCGGTTGTTATCAATCATGAGTTTGATAATTATAAAGGCACCATTCTAGGAATCAATAGTGATAATACCGAAATCCATTTCTTGGATGGAATTTGAGTTCAGGAGGATAAAAAGACCCTTCACCATGGCGCCGGACGGTGAAGTTGAATTATTTGAACGGCGTTATTAGACCTTCCGTACGGGACTGAGGAATTCTAATGCGGGTCAATGTGGACATCCAGCTAAAGGACATCCCAGGACAGCTCATCGGAGCGCTGGAACCGATATCGAAGAACGATGGCAACATCAGGAGCGTGGTGCACCGTCATGACAAGGTCAGCGGAGGCAAGATCTCCATCAACCTAACCTTCGAGGTCGGCAACCAGAAGGCATTGGACAATATCCTGGCCGAGTGGAAGGGGAAGGAGGTCGACGTGATGAAGATCGACCATCTCTTCGAAACGTTCCGTTTGGACTATGTCGTCGTCGGCGAGCTGCCCCCGGCCGAGGTCAGGAAGATCATCGAGGGCATACAGGCGATCGGGGACGTCGAATCGATCGACGTCCGGTACTCGGTCTCTGGCTCGAAGGAAAAGGCGGCGTTAATTTCCGGAAAGGTCCGAAGCAAGGATGTCATCAAGAAGGCGAACAAGTTCATGTATGACCGGGCCAAGCGCATCGGATACATCGTGATCCGCGGATTCGGTGATTGAAATGGATGTCGTGCTGGTTGGATTCGGGACCGTAGGCCAGGGCGTGGCCGAGGCGATCGCCAAGAAGAACGACCTGTTGCACAGGACCCTGGGTGAAAAGGTTCGCATCGTGGGAGCGTTCGACTCCAGTTCCTATGTTCTCAACAAAGCCGGACTGGACCCCTTGGAGCTTGTGCGCACCAAGATGGCCAAGCGCAGCCTGGGCAAGAGGACCAACGAGGAGATCAAGGACGTCCTTCCGCGGATCGAATACGATACGCTGGTGGAGATGACCCCCACCAACATCAAGAACGGACAGCCCGGATTAGGCCACATACGGGCGGCGCTGAGCGCCGGCCATGACGTGGTCACCTCGAACAAAGGTCCGCTGGCCCTGAAGTTCCAGGAGATATCCAAGCTGGCCAAGAAGAATGACGCCTTGCTCCGCTTCGAAGCTTCGGTGGGAGGGGCCACCCCGGTGATCAACCTGGCCTCTGACCTGCTCGTCTGTGAGACCATCTACTCGATACGGGGCATCATGAACGGCACCTGCAATTTCATCCTCAACCGGATGGAGACCGAGGGAATGCAGTTCGAACCGGCGCTGCGGGAGGCTCAGCAGATGGGGTACGCTGAGACGGACCCGTCCTATGATATCGACGGCATCGACTCGGCCTGCAAGGTGGCGATCCTGGCGAACGCCATCATGGGGAAGGACATCACCGTGAACGATGTCTCCCGGACGGGAATTCGGGGCATCAACCTGGACGCGGTCAACCTGGCCGGACAGGACAAGAAGGTGGTCCGACTGATCGGCGAGGTGACCGATCGCGGCGGAGAGGTGTCCCCCCGGCTGATACCGGTAGGGCATCCGCTGTCCATCGGCGGCACCCTGAACACGTTCAGCATCCAGACCGACCTGGCCGGGGAGATCACCGTGGCCGGGAGAGGGGCGGGAAGGGCGGAGACCAGCAGCGCCGTGATGAGCGACATATTCGCGGTCATGCGGGAGAGACGTGCCCAATCTCACAGACCTTAAATATCGGGCACCACATAGACACGGCCTAACACGGCAAGGGTTCGACATGGCTTACAACGAAACAAGAAGGGATTGTTTTATTGGGTCGACAAGTTAGTCTGTTCGACACGACCCTGAGGGATGGCGCCCAGACCGAGGGAGTCTCGTTCTCGACCGAAGACAAGCTGGAGATACTGCAGCGTCTGGATGCTTTCGGGATGGACTTCGTGGAAGGCGGTTACCCCGGATCCAACCCGAAGGACAAGGCGTTCTTCAAGGCAGCCGAGAAGGCCGAACTGAAGCATGCGAAACTGGTGGCTTTCGGATCGACCAGGAAGACGGGCGTACCGGCAAAGGATGACGTCACCATGAGGTCCCTCCTGGAGGCGAACACCGAATGGGTGTGCATCTTCGGCAAGACCTGGGACCTGCATGCGACAAAAGCGCTGGGCGTTTCGCTCGAGGAGAACCTGGAGATCGTTTCTGACACGGTCGGTTTCCTGAAGCGGTCGGGGAAGCGCGTCATCTTCGACGCGGAGCATTTCTTCGACGGATGGAAGGACAACCCGGAGTACGCGATGAAGGTCCTGGAGGCGGCTAGGGACGCTGGTGCCGAATGGCTCGTGCTGTGCGACACTAACGGCGGAGCCTTCCCGTCGGAGATAACGGAAGCGGTAGACCAGGTGCGCCAGCGGTTCGACACGCCACTGGGGATACACGCTCACAATGACTGCGAGATGGCGGTAGCGAACTCCATGGCAGCGGTTCAGGCCGGGGTCACCATGGTGCAGGGCACGATCAACGGACTGGGCGAAAGGTGCGGCAACGCCAACCTCTGCTCGGTCATACCCAGCCTCATACTGAAAATGAAGGCGGCGACGAACGTGACGAAACTGGCCAGCCTGACGGCCCTGTCCGGCTTCGTCGGTGAGATGGCGAACATCTCCCCCGACCCGCGCCTGCCGTACGTCGGCAGGAGCGCGTTCGCGCACAAGGGCGGCATGCATGTGTCGGCGATCATGAAGGAGAGCCGCACCTACGAACATGTGGATCCAGCGCTGGTCGGCAACGAACGGCGCATCCTCATCTCCGAGCTGTCCGGCACCTCCTCCATACTGGCCAAGGCCAAGGAGCTCGGCATCGAGACCGAGAAGGACGGCGGCAGATCGATACTGGAGAAGATGAAGGATCTGGAGGCCGAGGGGTTCCAGTTCGAAGCGGCGGAGGCGTCGCTGGAACTGTTCATCCGCAGGCTGAAGAACCAGCAGACGGCCCCGTTCAAGGTAGAAGGTTTCAGGCTCTTCATGGACGTCTCTACCAGGAACACGATCAGCGAGGCCTCGATCCGGGTCGTCGACAGCGACGGCACGGTTGAACACACGGCGGCCGACGGGAACGGACCGGTGAATGCGCTGGACCGGGCGCTGAGAAAGGCGTTGCTGCGCTTCTACCCGGTGCTGGCGGAAGTACGCCTCATCGATTACAAGGTGCGGGTCATCGACGGCAAGGACGCGACCGCGGCCAAGGTCCGGGTACTGATCCGCTCCACGGATGGGAAGCACTCCTGGACGACGATAGGCGTTTCCGGCAACATCATCGAGGCGTCGCTCATGGCGCTGCTCGACAGTATCGAGTACAAGCTCATGAAGGAAGGCGTGAACGGCTTCAAGGAGGAGTAGAACCCCCGTTACATTGATTTGGAGAGCGCACGCTATCGTGTGCCAATGCCATACGAGGTCAAGATCATAACCCCGGAGGAAAAGGACCGGCTTTACGAGAAATATTCAAGCATCAATTTCTTCTCGATCAAGTCGGAGGTCTATGGCTGCTGCATCAAGCTACTGACCACGAACCGCCAGATGATGGAGATGTGGGAGGACAACTTCTACAACATGTCCGAGAGCGTACGCTCGCACGGTCGCGTGGTCATGATCGACCTTCCCGGTGAAGGGATGAAGGTGCTCTACGAGCCGGTGGCCAAGACGGCGTTCCTGTTCAATTTCGACTACTATGGCTGGGTGAAGAGCATCGCCTTGGCCGTCGCCGGCGACCTGCTGGAGGACGAACACCACATCCACTCGGTGCATGGGGCGTCGATCGATATCGCCGGACGCGGCGTCTCGTTGATCGCACCGTCCAAGACGGGCAAGACGACGCACTCCTGGGGATTGCTCCGGATGAAGGACGCACGGCTGGTTACGGACGACTGGTACTACGTGCGGCCGTTCACCGGACGCCCAGTCTCCTATGGATCGGAGAAGAACTGCTACATCGATGCCGACATCGGCAAGGCCTGGCCCGAGTACCGGGAGCTGGTGGACAAGGCAGTCTTCGACAAACAGAAGCGCGCCGTGGTCGACGTCCGCTGGATCGCGGGGCAGGGGTCGGTGATCCCGCTCACCACACTTTACGACGTCATACTGCTGAAACGGGACCCCAGCGACCCGAACCTGGTGACGGAGCTGGAACCTAAGGCGGCGCTCGAATACCTCAGACTGAACGACTTCTGCAACCCGCACCAATTGGTGCGCGACGATCGGAAGATGGCGATCCGTTATGACTTCTTCTCCAAACTGCTGTCGAACGTCCGGGTCCACCTGGTGAACACCACCTCCCCCGCCCAGGAGACCCAGGACCTTATCCGGAAGGCCTTGTTCGGGGTATGACCATGAACGTGCTGATCACGCTGCTGGGCCGGAGCGGATGGGGGCTGTTCAACTCGGTATGGGCGATGGTCCGCACGCACGGCTACGTTCCCGAAAAAGTATACATTGTAGTCGATGGCTGCCAGATGCCCCTGGCGGAATCGGTCCGGACGATGCTTTCCGTGCTCCTGTCGGAGTACGAGGAACGCCACGATATCGAGATCGTGCCGCTGAAAGGCGACGTGATCAAAGAGGTGGCGGCGAAGGTCCTGGAGATAGCCGAGAAGGAGAAGAAGGCGGGAAACACTCTGGCACTGGACGTGACGCCCGGAACGAAATCGCTGGTCATGGGTGCGGTCATCCCGGGAATGAGCAGGCAGCTGTTCGACCACATCTTCTACCTGTACATCGAGTCGCTGAAGAACGCGGCGAGACCGTACATCACGATACCTCTCACGGTGCAGCACGATCATGAGTTCCTGCGCGAGGTGAGGTGAATGGACGTGATCGTCGGCAAGGAACTGCTCATGGCTGTTCTGAACGAATTGGTGCTGGCGAAGCGGGGCATCGTTGAGGTCCATTCGGACATGCTCGGGATAACGTTGATGAACCTGGACCTGGAGAAGGGGGAGATAACCAGTGTCGCCAACGCGCGTGACTTTGATGCGGTCCTACCGGGCATGAGGGCGAGACTGAACGATTTCATGGCAGCCGACCTGCCCGATTACAACGATCTGAAGGAGGCGCTGTACAGCTCATTGCTCGTACCGCCGGAGAACCTGAATGACCTGATGCTCGAGATCCGGAAGTCGGAGAAGAGAAGGAACGACCCGTATCGTTACCCGAAGCAGGAATCGTTCGCCATCGATACGAACATCGCCTACCGGCGACTTTTCAGCCGGATGATGTATCACGCTGAGGGGTGCGGCATCAGTGATTTCGATCCGGCCAAGGTCCAGGTGCTACTGTCGGACCTGGTGGCCCAGGAAATGGTGGAGAAAGCGGGAAAATATAGTCAGTTCGACATCGAATCGTTGAAAAAGGCGGTGCGCAACCCGAGCATCGTTGGCTCGCTCGTCAATTGTTCCATGAAAGGTGCGCGCAAGGCGTTGAACGCACAGGCGGAGGAAGGGGTGTTGGAAGAGCACTACAACCTATGGCGCGTGGCTGGGGGAACGTTCGTAGCCGACAAAGAGCAAAGGGACGCCGAGATCGCCCGGGCCCTCGGTGCGCACGCGGGTGAGCAAAGGATGGACATACTTTTCCTGACCGCGGACGATAAGGCCCGGGTGCAAACCTATGCCGCCAAGCTGCCCACGCTGTTGATCAAGTACCCCTCCGAGATACCCAATGAACTGCGTTATGACCCATGGCTGATGGTGGAGTTCCTGCACGACGTTGCCGTATACTTCGGTTCTATCTCTCTCAGACCAGCAGGTATCCGCATCATGGGCGAATGGAAGGGCAAATCGACCGCGGACTATCGGACGGAGAAGTTAAGGCTCGTAGCGGAGGATGGCTCAGTATTGATCGAATCACTGAAACGGGACATAAGGATCGTCCATGGCATCCAATCGAAGATCGATCTGAACACGATCAACTAGAACGCAAAATGTCCAGATCAGATCGCTC
The DNA here is from genome assembly GCA_942492955.1 of uncultured Methanomassiliicoccales archaeon. Taxonomy (GTDB): domain Archaea; phylum Thermoplasmatota; class Thermoplasmata; order Methanomassiliicoccales; family UBA472; genus DASXVU01. The sequence continues at coordinate 2,109,482 of OW818644.1, read as the reverse complement.
AAGAAAAGTATGGAATCCCCGCAAATCTAGTAAATATGGTGGGGAAGTTGGAGAAGGTCCACGGGGATCCCACAAATCTTCAATAATATCATCCATTAGAAAAACATTTTGAAGAACGGCATCGAAATCGTGGAATATATCATGGTCATGAAATGAAGCCCCCAAATTTCCACTCATTCCTGGGTTGCCTGACCGAGAAGGGCGATCTTGAATGTTTGATCGATAAGGGCCGCAGTGCGAACATAAGCAACGGTCACGGATCTGGAAAATATGACAAGATTCTTGACCGCCTAGACATTACTGAATTGTCAAACCGGTGAACCTGTGATAATCGAATCAACGATCATCGAAGGAGAGGGCTTGAGAGTTCCGTCGATCAAGATCATTCCACGGAATCATGTTGGCTCGGCAGTCGTGGTTCACGGATATGGTGGATGCAAGGAGGAACAGCTCGGCCTGGCATGGAGAATCGCCCGCTCTGGGCTGGTCACATATGCCATAGATCTCAGAGGTCACGGACAGCATCCCCAGTCGCTCGACGATGATTTGTCAGCCGACATCGAACTCACCATCCAGAATGCTCGGGAATTCGGGAAGGTTGTGGCGATAGGACACTCGCTGGGCGGGCGCCTGTCATTGATGAGCAGTGCCGATTTCGCTATCGGCATCTCGCCCCCTCTGGATAGCTTCTATGGTGCCAGGACGGAAGAGCTTCTCTATAAACTAAGGAATTACCGGGTCCGAACGGACAGTCCGAGAAAGGTCTTCGACCTGCTCGCATCTATCCCAGATTGGATGGACGAAGAACAGCACAAGTCCATGATCATCTATGGGTCAAGGGACGTTCCTGAGATCGTTGCTTCGTGCGATCGGTTAAGATCAACAAAATCAAACGTCCTGCGCATCGAGAATGCACTTCATAGTGACACATATCTGCTGGAGAAGACATTTGAGAGCATTGCGGATCAGCTGGGCGAATGGTTCCAAAATCCCAAACGAATTTGATTTTATGAAGCTTAGACCTTTTAGTCTTATGAAGCCATCAAATTCGGAATCATGACTCAATGAAAGATCCAATCATAAAACCACCTGATTGGATATCCTCATGATCTGCCCAACAGACAATGATTTTGAAACCAGTTAGATCCAGGAATTATTGAGAGGTACTAGCAGATTACTTTTGGTTCATTGATGATCCAAAGCATGGGGGGAAGATTATTTATTCTATGATTCGGATTAGAATTATAAGGAAAGGATAGGTGACATGACATGACGAAGATGACGGAGATCAAGGGCATCAAACCCAAATGCATCGAATTGTTGTCCGCGGCTGGCATTGAGACCTTGGATAAATTCCTAGAGGTTGCCGGACCAGCGAAGGGAAGGGACGAACTGGCCAAGAAGACCGGTATCAAGAAGGAATGGTTGCTCGAATGGGCCAACCATGCGGATCTTTTCAGGATCAAGGGAGTTGGATCGGAGTATGCCGACCTGCTTGAAGCAGCAGGAGTCGACAGCTGCCCAGAGCTCGCCAAGCGGAAAGCACCTAACCTGGCGAAAAAGATCGAGGAGCTGAATGCTGACATGAAGCTGGTGAAGCGCACTCCCACAGAGGCTATGGTTGAGGACTGGATCTCACAGTCGAAGGCACTGCCCAAAGTTGTCACGCACTGATAGCTGGAATGAAGGGGTAAAAACCATTACTGGGTGCTTTGCCCCAAAAAACCATTTCTTATCGATTCTATTTTAAAAGAACAGGATATTGAATCTGCCAGGGTTCTTCCGTCGTGTCCAAGGAATTCGGGCGGTCACGCGACCGGGAGACCGACGAGGCAGCATCCCGGATTGACGACAGATGAATTATCACAGGATTCTACAGAGCCTTGGTAACCGCTCGTCGCAGTCTGATTATCAGATCCGTTCGAGTTCACCATGGACGACGGCTGCCCGTTGGCTGCAACCGCAGATGATGTGCTGTTTGACGACAGCAACAACCCCATTCCAACGGTCGATAGGCATAGCACTACGACTACGAACAGTGCAGTGATTTTGAAAGCTCCAGATTTATTCACTATTATCACATCGGTTATTAGGAAAGAACAGAACGAGTAGATCGGAATTCATAAGACCGGACTCAGTTCTTCGACATATATTATCAATTTGGAACAACCAGAACATAATTTACTTATAGTTTGGTCAGTCAAAATGACGGGTTTCACTCCGTATCCCGTACATTATAAACGCTGGCCATAACGAATACAGGAAATAGTTTACGATTTTGGAACTGAGGCAGATATTAATGATACGATTCTCTCCGATATCTTACAATGGTTATATCGAATTTCCCAGCATTCTTCATGACGAAGTGATGGCGGTACTAATATCATCTCATTACGACGATTGCCTTGAATCCTCTTCAAGGTGTCAAATGGAGATATGTGGTGGGACAAACAAGAGCTGTGGGGCAATATTGATCAAGCAAGCATATATTGACCGCTTCGACCGATACAATAATTCCATATCATGAATTTACAGTTAAAAGTCCTGACAATGTATCTTTGTGTCGCATTGCTGGTGGGAGTCCTCGTCGGTGGAGTGCTCCCTTCAACACTGCACAAACAGAACCTTGATACTGTAACGGATGATTCGATAAATCAATTGCGACACATCGATTTCGCACTCTCCAATTTCATCGATGAGGCCAAAAATGATGTGCTTGAACTTTCTACCAACCCAATCGTCTGCACACCGGACAGCTCGAATTTTACGAGTTTCTTGAACGTATCGGAAGAGACATTCCAATACAACATCACCGATCAAGAACAGTTGATCATCGACGTCCAAAGAGGTTACCAGACGTCTCACCCTTACGTCAACTCGGTATACATGGGTCGAGAGGACGGTGCCTTTGTCAGATCATTTCCAAGAGCCAGTCCAACCGCCTATGATCCTAGGGAGCGCCCATGGTATATCTTGGCAAAACAAAACCCTGGAAAAATCATGGTCACAGACCCGTATGAAGCAATCACGACCAACGATGTCAATATCGGAATCGTTACTGCCCTTCAGGACCAGAACGGCAGCGTCTATGGAGTGGTCGGTGCCGATATTACGCTGGTAAACCTAACGAAGTATATCACCACAGCCGGCTCAGTTGGAGGCGGGGAAATGATTCTGGTCGATCAATATGGAAAGATCATTGCCACCCGAAATTCTTCCTTTCTGTTTGATGACATTAGCTATATTCTAGAAGACCAGACCCTTACCTTCCTGAGAACTGGCTCGGGAGTGATGATCGTTGACGGGACCTACCTGATGTACTATACATCTCCACAGCTCGGTTGGAAAATCGGTACCATTATTCCGGCATCCACGGTCGAACAAAGGATCGACGAATCGATACAAGGAATCCTGCTCTTCGTCTTCTTCGCACTGATACTATTGAGCGCGGTCACACTCATCGTCTTGAACTTTACTGTCATTAAGCCTCTGGCCGACCTGACGGCTGTCAGCACGAAGATCGCCGAGACTGGGGATCTCGACCAGAGGATCGAGACAAAAGGCGGCGGTGAGATAGGCAGCCTTGGACGATCCTTCAAATCGATGGTGGACAAGATCCACACCGAAGAGTCCGGCCGTCGCCAGGCGCTTCGAGAGCTGGAAACATACCGTGACCACCTGGAGGAGCTTGTGGCGGAGCGCACGAGCGAGCTGGCCGTGGCAAAGGAAGCGGCGGAGTCGGCAGACCGTCTCAAGTCGGCATTTCTCGCCACCATGTCACATGAGCTGCGCACCCCGCTGAACTCCATCATTGGCTTCTCTGGGATTCTCCTCCAAGAACTGGCTGGCCCGTTGAATGAAGAACAAAAGAAACAACTTAGTATGGTGTCCACCAGTTCCGAACACCTGCTTGCCCTGATTAACGATGTTTTGGATATTTCGAAGATCGAGGCCGGGCAATTGACTCTCGCAAGCGAACCTTTTGACGTGTCAACAGCACTCAATAAGGCAACACGGACGGTCAAACCGTTAGCCGATAGAAAGGGACTTTCGCTTGAGATCGATATCGCCCCAGATATCGGAGTCGCCATCGGCGACCCGAGGCGGGTCGAGCAGATCTTCCTTAATCTGTTAACCAATGCTATCAAGTTCACGGAAAAGGGTGGCGTCAGAATCGAGTGCACCAAACAGGATGACTCCATCGAAACAAGAATCATCGACAGCGGAATAGGAATCAAGAGATCAGATCTTGAAAAACTCTTCAAACCGTTCAGTCAGGTCGATACTGGCCTGACTCGGCAATATGAGGGAACCGGCCTTGGCCTTTCGATTTGCAGGAAGCTTGTGGACATGATGGACGGTACGATAGAAGTGGAGAGTGAGATGGGGAAGGGCAGCATCTTCACTGTCATCATTCCCGTCCACAAGACGGGTTTCAATTAAGACCGGGATATCTGACATTAATATCTGAAGACCGGCCAGATAATCAGGTCCAGAGCTGAAACTGCGAACATATAATGATTCGCATGGATCAAGCTGAATGTGCTATCACGACAAGGAGGATCAGTATGAATGGTTCTCGAATGGGTTTCATTAGTCCTGTTTTTAAAGAAATCTTATATTAGCTAGAGCGCATCTATTACAGAATCAGTGGTCAATATGGCAGGTGGGGAAACATCATTGAAAGTCCTGTATATTGAGGACAATGACCAGAATTATTACTTGGTTGATTTCATCCTTAGAGCGAACGGGCACAGAGTGCAAAGGGCTCGAGATGGTGTAGAAGGCATCGACCTCGTAAAGAAGCTGGATGTCGACATAATCTTACTTGATATCCAACTACCCGTGATGGATGGCTACTCAACGGCCCGGGAACTGAGAAAAAGACCAGAACTCGCCGGAATTCCGATCATTGCCCTCACCTCTTATGCCATGGCTGGCGATCGGGAGAAAGCGCTAGGGGCAGGATGCACGGGTTACATAGAGAAGCCGATAAACCCGAAGATCTTTGCAGCGCAGATCGAACACTACATCAAATCTTCAAAGATTCCTGGACAGTAAATGACAAGAATTCTGATCGTTGACGATGTCGTGCAGAACCGCTACCTACTAGAGGCGTTGCTGAACGGGCACGGTTATGAGGCGACCTCGACAACGAATGGGGCCGAAGCTCTTGAAGATGGGTTAAGATCGCCGCCGGATCTCGTTATTGCCGATATCCTGATGCCGGTCATGGATGGCTTTGAACTTTGCCGCCGATGGAAGGCGACCGAGGCCCTTAGAAACATCCCTTTCATATTCTACACCGGCACATACACAGATCTTAAGGACCAACAATTCGCGCTGAGCCTCGGAGCGGACCGATTCATCATAAAACCGGAAAAACCGGAATCGATGGTCGCAATTATTCGTGAGGTTCTGGAAGAGGCAAAGAAAAGAGGGCACGGACCGCCAGTCGTTACCTCTGCAAATGAACTGGAAACGCTCAGAGACTATAACGAAGTGCTTTTTCATAAATTGGAAAAGAAAGTGCATGACCTCGAAATGGAAATTGCAGTACACGAGTTGACAGAACAATCATTGAGAGAGAGCGAGGAGCGATTCAGGAAGGTTTTTGAGAGCAGTTCGATCGGTATCGCACTCATAGACCCCGATATTCGGTTCATGAGGGTGAATGATGAGTTCATCAGGATGCTGGGATACTCAAGGGACGAATTGCTCCAGCTCAAGCTTACAGACATATCCGACCCAAACAACTGCCAGGACCGTACCGAGAATCTAGGTAGGTTGAGGTCGAATGAGATCTCGCTTTATGCTACTGAGAGCAGATTCGTCAAGAAAGATGGCTCAATAGTATGGTCTGATATGCGGGTATCGACGGTTTGTGATCGTAATGACCGATTCTCTTTTTTCATCTTATTCGCGACCGATATCACCGAAGAGAAGATCATGGTGGAGCGCGCGAGACAAGCGCTCCTGCAGATCGAAGAGAATATGGAACAGCTTGCCACGCTGAACGATCAGATTCGAAATCCCCTCGCCATAGTGGTTGCTCGCATAATGATTGAGGAGCACATGAAGGGCAAGGACCAGATCCTTAATTCGGTTAAATCGATCGACGATATTGTGACAAAGCTCGACGAAAAATGGGCGGAATCCGCTAAGGTTCGAGAATTTCTTCTGCGTTATAACCATATCTCTAGGAGGATGTAGATTGACAACGGTCCTCTGCGTCGATGACAATGCCGAGCTGGCCGAGATCCTTTCGGACTTGCTCAAAATGCTGGAATTTGACGCTCGGACCGTGACCGGGGGGGCGGAATGTCTTGAATCCCTCAGGAATGGCCACAATAAGCCTGACATCATCCTGCTGGACATCATGATGGAACCTATGGATGGATGGATGACGCTTCGAAATATTCGAAAAGATCCGATCCTGATGGATATCCCGGTTGTGATGTTGACAGGAAAATACCCGACCCTGAATGATGTGACCGAGTACGGCGCACTGATTGATGGGTACCTGATGAAACCGTTCGCGATCGAATCGATATCTAGCGAAATTACTGATGTGCTAGATAGGGTGCGACGCAGAGAAGGGCTCATAGACCTGGCCAGGAACAACGGGGCGGACGAAGGGTTGCTTGTCGAATATAGAGGGCTGTCATCCATCGTGCACGTAACCAGGCATCTGATGGGGCTCTTCAAGAACAAAACATTCAGCCATGTTTCCATCGATGTCACTGAAAAACGACTTGAGGCTCTCGAGAAACAATTGAGCGATCTAGGGATTCGAGGCAATTGATCGATTCTGGTAGTGAATTGGGACCGAATAACCCTCAGAATCATTTGTACTGAATAAGAATAAAAACGTGGCTAAGTAAGATTATGTGGGGGCGCTGGGATTTGAACCCAGATCAGCGGGTTTCTTCCACGCAGGGAGCTACCCTGCGCGAACTAATGGGTCATCGCTCCAGTTATTCATCACCGGATCAGCAAACCCGTTAGCAATCATTCCCAATTAACTGGAGCCCGCGAGGATACCTAGTTACCCCACACCCCCACTTGGTCAGATCTAAGCCTTGCGCATCTTCTGTGCCCGCTTCCGGCGCCGCATCTTCTTCTTGCGCCATTTCCAGCGCTGCTTGCCTCTTTTCTTCCAGGCGCGTGAACTTCTCTTCATTTGAAACACCAGATTTCTTGCCCTGATTCCATTAGCACTTATCAATGTTTGCCTATTGGCGGGCCTGTCGGGACTTTCGCGACCGAACCATTAGGATCGGTCGATTCGAACCCGAGACCACTGACTTGCTTCTCTTACCGATAGGCAAGGAGTAGAAGGCCAGTGCTATATCCATGCTAAGCCACAGGCCCGCGTAAGGCTTGGATATGCCTGCCCTCATTTAAAGGTTTACGGAATAGATGCCTGTTCAGAGCGTGTGCCCCATCCAGATCAGGGCTCCCTCGATCACACCGATGACGCCGATGATCAGCATGATCGGCCGGGCGGATAATATCCATCCGGCGATCCTGGCACCGACCCCGAGCATCTTCAATGTGATCCAGATTATGGCCATTATCACCAAGGCGATGACCAGGACCCAGGTCGCGCTGAGGTTCATCTTGATCAGGAAGTAAGCTACCACACCGCCTGCCACCAGGGCGATGATCATCGAGAACGGTATCTTCCGTATGGGCTTGAGGAACATCGACAGACCGAGCGCCAGTATGATGGCAATAGCGGCCAGCGCCACTGGCCTAGGCGTCATCACAACGGCTTGGACACCCATGAACACCAGGAAGGCGCCGAAGAAGAATCCGACTATCATCAGCATCTCGTCGATGAAAGACCTCTCCTTCTTGCCGTACAGGCCCGTGAATATCGCAAGCATACCACCTAGAACGAGTGCGAGTGCCACGTTGTTGGCGGTAACAATGTCGGACAATGCCATAGCGATTGATTAGCTGTTTAGAATATTAATATTTGCTTGACGGCCTTCCTCGGGGGAACGACCGCAATCCTTATCGAGTGCGCCCATCAATCAAAAAGATCAAGGTGTGTTGAAATGGAAGTGAGAGAGGCCATCCAGAAACGTCGGGCGACACGGAAGTTCGACTCCAGGCCGATCGAGGAGGAGAAGATGATGCTGCTGGTCGATGCGATGCGTACATCGCCATCGTGCAACAACAACCAGCCCTGGCGGGTTGTCGTGGCCAAGGACAGGGAATCGCTGGAAATGATCAAGGTGGCGTTGACCAAGGGTAATAATTACGCAAAGAACGCGCCCCTAATATTCGCTGTGTGCGCCAAGGTCGAGGATGATTGCCACTTGAACGACAGGAGGGACTATTTCCTGTTCGGATGCGGTATGGCGGTGGGGGAGATGATGCTTCAGGCGACCGAGCTCGGGATAGTCGCACACCCGATCGCCGGCTATGACCCGCTTATGGTGAAGAAGAACCTCAACATTCCTGAGGACTATGTGCTGATAACCCTGGTCAATATCGGCTATCCGGGAACTGATGCGTCGAAGCTTTCAGAAAAGCAGATCCATGCAGAAACGAAGAGGCCGGAGAGGAAGCCGATCGGTGATAATTTCTTCAAGGGGACCTGGGGGAACCCGCTGGTATGAATGGCAAAGCCGTTGTCGCCGGAACAGATCTGGCAAAGCATATGCCTTGGATCGCGTTCATATACATGACCGTCCAATATAAAAATGGGGTGAAAAGTTGGTAAAAACGAAGGTAGCCAAGAAATCAGACCTGCTCCCAGGGCAGATGGTCGGCGTCGAGGTATCTGGAAAGTGGTTGGTCGTTGCGAATGTCGATGGAAGTTACTATGCCATGAACGGGAAATGTAACCATGCCGGGGGAGAGCTCTGGAAAGGGAAGCTGATCAGCTATGTGATCAGATGCCCAAGGCATGGTTCTGAGTACGACATCCGGACCGGGAAGGTGCTTAAGGGCCCTTGGATACCGTTTGCGAAGACGTTCGAAGAGAAAATCTACCCAGTCATTGTCGAAGGTGACGATGTTTTCGTAGAAACCTGAGGAATCTCAAACGGAGACCTGGAGAGCAGAGATTATAAAAGTGGACTGGGCGAGATTTGAACTCGCGGCCTCTACCATGCCAAGGTAGCGATCTTCCAGCTGATCTACCAGCCCAAACTGGAATGGCAAAGAGATTTCCCTAATTAAAGGTTTCCCATGGACCCAGATGATTCGTCAGGCAACCCTCATTCCCATACCAGTTGGCAAATATTGAATAATGAAGATGTTGAATATCTTGCATGCCTCTCGATGATGAACTGTGTTCCCTGGCCATGTCGCTGGGTGCCGACCTGTACGGTATCGCCGACCTTCGTCCTCATCAGGCGGCAGTGATCGAGCAGGGAGGCGATCTCGTCTCCGGCTATCCCTTCGCCATCTCGGTGGGCATCAGGCTTCTGGACACCATCGTGGACCAGGTCCCGAACCGGTCGCAAAGGGCAGTGCGTGTCTCATACCGCAGCCACACCTACGACGTCGTCAACGGCCGCCTGGACCAGATATCCTCTTTGCTGGCCGATCGACTGCAGAAGGAAGGATATCGGAGCATGCCGGTCCCGGCATCGGAACGGATCGACGACAAGCGCATCTGTGCCATGTTCTCCCACAAGATGGCCGCGCACCTGGCCGGTCTGGGCTGGATCGGCAAGAGCTGTCTCCTGGTGACACCTCTATATGGACCGAGGGTACGTTGGACCACGATATTGAGCGATTATCCTTTCTCGACAGTCGGAGTGCCGATGGACCCGATCTGCGGCAACTGTGAGGAGTGCGTCAAAGCCTGCCCCGTCGGCGCTTTCACCGGAAGGATGTTCGACCAGGAAGAGCCGCGTGAAGCCCGCTTCGATGCTCGCAAGTGCGATCAATACTTCAACGACATGGAAAAGAGGGATTCGAAGCCGATGTGCGGGATGTGCATCTACATCTGCCCACATGGCAGGAACATCAAGAAGAAGTGATTCGGAAGAGATCTAATCCAGGCGCTGCTGGAATCGCATCTTCTCGCCCTGTATGGTCGTCGGGTACTCCCCGTTCAGGCAGGCCATGCACAGATCGCTCTCGTCCATTTCCAGTGCCTTGACGAGCCCTTTGATGCTCGTGTAACCTACGCTGTCCGCGGTGATCAGCTTGGCGATGTCCTCGAAGCTGCGGTTGGTGGCCGCGAACTGCTCCCGGGTCTTCATGTCGATGCCGTAGAAGCAGGGCGCCATGATCGGAGGGCAGCCGATGCGCACATGGACCTCCTTGGCCCCGGCGCGTCTCGTCATCATGACGATGCGCCTCATGGTGGTGCCGCGGACAATGCTGTCGTCGACGATGACGACGCGCTTGTCCTTGACCGTGGAGCGGATCGGGTTGAGCTTGAGCAGGACGCCCTCGTCGCGCTGGGACTGCTCAGGTAAGATGAACGTCCTCTCGATGTACCGGTTCTTCATGAAACCCTCTTCATAGGGGATCTTGGAGACCTCGGCGAAACCGAGAGCGTGGGCACGTCCGGAGTCAGGCACCGCGATGACGACGTCAGCGTCGACCGGCTGTTCCTCGGCGAGGATCCGGCCCAGCCGCTTCCTGACCTGGTAGACCTCCTGCCCGTCGATGACGGCGTCGGGCCGGGCGAAGTACACCCATTCGAACATGCAGTGCGCCTTGTGCGGCGGGCTGACGGTCTTGGTGGACATGAACCCAGTGGGGGTGATCTCCACGATCTCGCCCGGTGCGACATCCCGGACCAGCTCCCCCTGGAGCACGTCGAAGACCGATGATTCGGAAGAAATGGCATAACCGCTGGGCAGTTTGCCGATGCATAATGGCCGGAACCCCATCGGGTCCCGGACGCCGAAGACCCTGGTCCCCAGCATGATGGTCAAAGAATAAGAACCCTCGATGACCTTCATCACGTTCTTGATGGCTCGGATCGGGTCCGGGCTCTGGGAGAGCTCGGTGGCCATCATGCGGATTATGATCTCGGTGTCTGAAGTGGTAAGGAATGCCCAGCCTTCCCCCTGGAGCCTGGCGCGCAGCTTTCCGGCGTTCACGATGTCGCCGTTGTGGGCAAGCGCCACATCCCCGGCCAAGGTCGTTACCGTGATGGGCTGGCTGTTCTCGGCAACGGACGAACCGGTGGTCGAGTAACGGACGTGGCCGATGCCGATATTGCCGCTCAGGGCATTGTACGCACGGCCGCTCAGCACCTCGTGGACCAGACCCATGCCTCTCAGGTATTGGATCCGACCGCCGTCAAAAACTGCCACTCCGGCGGCCTCTTGGCCTCTGTGCTGGATAATACGTAAGGCCTTCTTGAGAGAAGGCAAAGCATCACAGGACAGTGCCAAACCGACCACACCGCAGTGATCTTCAGGCTCGTCCTGGATGGACATCACCTCAAGCCTTAGTGGAGCTTGGCCCAAGTATAGGTCCTCAGTCTTGCTGTCTTGCCGTATCCGCAGGACGCGCAGAAAGACTTCCTGATGTTAAACGCTCGGTTGCCACATCTCCTGCAGGGGATGTGGGTCTTGCGGTCTCCCATTTTTCCGTGTGATGCTGTACCCTTGCTCATTTAGCCACTTCCTTATGGTGAAATGTAAATTACGTTGTCGCCGCGAACGATCGTGACGACGAGCTTCCTTACAACCTCGTGGTTGATCAGCTCTTCGGCGTTCTTGAGCACTAAGTTCATATGTGGGTCGTAGCCGTCCAGGACTCCGCGGTACTCGCGGTTCCCCTTCAGCTCGACAATGACCTGGCTATTGATCGCCTGGTTCAGGACGTTCAATGGTTTTTGCATGCTCAAACACCGATTTGCCCGATAACCCCATCACTATTTGTAGTTTGTCGTTTGGCCATGGCGTACTGGATGTAAGCCAGGCTCATATGAACGCACCGATCGAGGGGCCATCCAATCTATCCATATCGTAGTAGATTATGCCTTCCCTGACACCTTCGCCGTCTAGCTTCGTGCCCCTGACGTGGGCGATCAGTGAGGCCCTCCAGATCAGGTCGAGCACAGACGTGGAAAGAACGCCCATGTAAACGTTGGGGAAATAGTCCTCGTAATCGTATTCGTCAACCAAAGAATAGGCCGAACCGACGATGCTGTCCCGGTTGTTCAGTACGCGGATGTAGTCGGCGAGAACCTTGCGGCCGGATTCGTCCGGGGCAAGCAGGCGCACCGCATTCGGGTCCACAGAACGGATGTGGTCCAGATCACCGCTGTCCTTGATGATGTACTGCTCGAAGCGGCCATGCTCGGAGAGGAACACGTTCCATCGGTTGGCCTCGTCGCAGTAGACCGGGGCGTCGAAGGCGTTGGGTGCCCCCAACGAGTCGTTCGCTCCCTCCAGCGCGGCAGCCTCCAATTCCCTCATCGCGCTCTTGTCCAGCTCGGCCGGCACGCGCAGCCTCTTGAGGTCGATCTGCTCGTCCTCCGCCGATGCTTCTAGCATTGCCGCCAGATAGGGAAGCTGGGTCATCTTGTCGATACGTTCGCGGACAAGCGCCTGCATCGGCTCCGGATCGGGGTCGATGCCGTTCTCGTGGCAGTTGTCGAAGAACTCCCGGTAGACCCGCCGGGATTCGTACAGCGTATGGTTGATGGCCGCCTTGGCGTCCTCGGCCATCTTGGCCCCGATGGCCTTGGCGTCCTCCCCGTCATTGACCCACGCTCCGCGGCACGACAGATCCAGCTGGACCTGCGCTCGCATTCCTACGTGGATGTGGAACGGGAACTCGCGGCAGAAGTGCGGCCGGTCGTTGTAGACCTTGCATCTCCGGTCGTTGAGGAAAACGCACGACCCGATGCCCTTCTTCATTGCCATGGCATAGTGCCGGTGCGGCTCGTTCTTGAGCACCACCATCTCCGGGAACTTCGACCGGAACAGCTTCTCCTCGTTCGGCAAGAGCTCCGGCTGGCACAGGCAGCAGAGCCCGCATCCATCGATGCACGTGAACTTGCGTCCCTCTAGCTCGCTAAGGTCGACCTGAACGTCCGGCAACAACCACATCCCTTCCTGTCCGCTCTCCGACGAGAGTGTTGCTCTCCACCAATTCCATCCCCCTTAAAAAGACAGCGGTAGGGAATATTGCCTCGAATCCTTCGTACGGTGTCCAACCGCACTTGCTGTGCAGCCGCTTCGACTTGATCTCGGTGACGTTCTTCGGGTCCACCACCATCAGGTCGGCGTCCCTTCCCACCTCGATGATGCCCTTCCGAACACCGAATATCTCGGCCGGCCTCTGGCAGGCTGCGGAAACTAGCCGTTCCAGCGGGACGAGCCCGCGCTTTACCATGGCCATCATGATCGGGACCGAGGTCTCCACGCCGGGCACGCCGGACGGAGCGGCATCGAAGTCGCCCGACTTCTCGTCCTGGCCATGCGGCGCGTGGTCCGAGGCGAGCATGTCGATCTTCCCCTTGACGAACGCGTCCAGCATCGCCAGCCGGTCATCCTTCATCCGGAGGGGCGGATTGACCTTTCCCCGCCCGCCCAGGTCCATCGAGTCGTCCAGCAGCATATGGTGGACGGTCGATTCCTTGGTGAACCCGGTGCCTTCCAGCGCCGCCAGCGCATCCCGCGAGGAGACGTGGCACACATTGATCCGGGCGGAGCCGTGCAGCTTCGCAAGTCTGGAAATGGCCGATACCTCCGCGTAGGGAGGACGGTTCCGGTTGTGGTCGCGCAGCTCCTTCTCCGGGGAACGAACGATGTAACCGTCGTCCTCGGCATGCACGCTGACCACCTTTCCCGTGACGGAGATCTTTGCCAGCGCCCCGGCGATGTCATTGTCCTTGGTGACCAATAGGCTTCCCGTGGAAGAGCCCATGAATATCTTGTAACCGATCGCGTGAGCGTTCATCTTGGTCGGGTCGTGGCGGGCGTCGACGCCAGCGAACAGCCCGAAATCGACCCATGCCTTCGACGAGGCGTTCTCCCGCTTGTTCACGATGTCCTCGGCCATGACCGTGGGCGGGTTGGTGTTCGGCATGTCGAACACGGTCGTCACGCCTCCGAACGCCGCGGCCAACGTTCCAGTGCCGAAATCTTCCTTCTGGGTCATGCCCGGGTCCCGGAGGTGCACGTGCGCGTCGACCGCCCCCGGCAGGATGAGCTTGTCCCTGAAATCCATGCGGTTCTCGCCGGCCAGGATCTTCTTGACCTCCACGATCTTGCCTTCGTCGATCCCAATGCAGACCGGCTGCAGCTTGCCCTTGTAGAAGGCCCTCCCCTCGATGATCAGGTCCATCGGATCAGCTCAGTTCCTTCCGACGCACCGGACCGCGGGGACTGCTCTCCGAGAATACCTCTCCCTGGAACTTGTACACCTTAGTGGTCTTGTCCAGCCACATGTCGGGCGACAGCCCCGCCTTGACGCAGGTCTGCTCCAGGAACGTGACCGAGTTCCATTCCCACTCCACCGGGACCTGCGGCAACAATAGGCCGCGGTAAGGTCCGTTCTCCATGATGAGGCCGTCCACCCCGACCTTGACCGCTTCGGGCAGGTTCTTCCGGTCGGCGATCTTGATCTCCTCCGGCGGGGTGAGCACGCTCACCTCGACCACGATATCATCCAGTTCCTTTGCTTTCAGCGACGGGAAACGGGGATCGTGGCATGCGCCCTGGGCCGCTTGAAGGATGGCTTTGGCCAAAGAAAAGATCGGTTCGGGATAGCCGATGCACCCTCTCAGGTTGTGATCGGGATAGGTGGACAGCGTGACGAACACACCCCGCTTCTCCCTGAAGCTCCCGGGGAAGTTGAAGCCCCCCAGATCCTTATCGTGTGTCTCCGCCTCGATCGCCTGTCGCGCCATGTGCACCGCGATCTGCCCTTCGTTATCGTTCATTCCTGGCACCGTGTAGACAATTTGGCTTGATGCATATATCCCTTTGCACTAGGCGCGACGGCTGTCCAGGGGCAAGGACATGGACCCGCGCACCGGAAAGATACTTAATCCCACACCTCGAATAGTATCATCATGAGCGATGGAACGATGGACATACTGGTCGAGGAAGTGATGACCAGGTCGCCTCGGACCGGGAACCCGGATATGACGGTCAAGGAAGCGGCGGTCCTGATGAGGGACGAGAAGGTCGGCAGCCTCATCATTGTGGAGGATGACCTACCGGTCGGTATCGTCACCGAGAGGGACTTCCTGAACAAGATCGTCTCCGAGAACAAGGTGCCCTCCAAGACCCGGGTCAAGGAGATCATGACCTCTCCGCTCATCACCGCGACGGCAAAGGAATCGTTGTCCGATGCGGCGAAGAGGATGTCAACCATGCACGTGAGGCGCCTCCCGGTGGTGAAAGGTGACGTGCTGGTCGGAATACTCACGGAGAACGACGTTCTCCGCATCTCGCCATCTCTGATCGAGCTCACCCGGGAATGGTCCCGCGTCAACCGCGGAGGCATCGGCCGGGAGAAGGAACCGCAGGTGTTCACCGGCTATTGCGAGAACTGCGGCCAGTTCTCCATCGACCTGAGGGTCAACGCCGGTGAGCTCCGTTGCCCCGAATGCCGTGATCTGGGTCCTTGAACGAAGCTTTAAAACTTTCAATAGAAAACGGAAAATGGATGGACCGGGTTCGCCGGTTCACTCCAGGTTTATCTTTCTGATGCGCGGTTCGTCCTCGGTCTGCCCGCTGTCGCAAGCGGCGATCTGGGCGTCAAGCATAGCACGGGCCATGAGCATCATCTCTTTCTTGGCCGCCAGATAGTGGACCCTGACCTCGGAGGGCATCTTCTTCTTGGGCATCATGGTGTCCATCGCTCCCAGGAACTCGGTCGCGGCCTTCATCAGGTGGCCCACGGCCTCCTGCGGGATCATCCCTCCCCGGGGCTCGCTCCACTTCTCTTCTTCCATTGGGACCTCCTCCTTCTTCGGTTCCTCTTCAACAGGCGCTGCTTTCTTTCTTGGCATCTTTCTTGACCTCCTCGAACTTGATTAAGAGCCTTCCTTCTTTGAACTCGGCCTTCGTCGCATCCTTCCTGACCAATGAGTACGGCAGCGAGACCGAACGCTTGTACCATCCTACCTTGACAATCAAGACGTCGCCGGCCTTATAAAGTTCTACCTCGTCCTTGGTCGAGAATGGCAGCTTGAGCGAGAGGATGTCCATCCCATCCTCGCGGTAGATCTCCATGGCCTTTTCCGTGGAGAAAATCCGGGTGGGGTCTGTGTCACCGAAAACGTTCTGTGCCAGGAGGTTCAGCTTCTTCCGCCCCACCACCTCGGTCTTGAACATGCTCGATCTCAGCATGTCCAGCGGGCTGAACGATTCCTCGATCATCTCCATGTATTTCTCCTGCTCCGCCCACTTCTCCACCGGATACGAGCCCTTGTCGTCCTCCGATATCAGACGGTTGATGACCAGGCACTCGACCGTAAGATTGTAAAGGCAGAGATATGTGAACGCGCGCTTCGTCTCGTTGATGACCATCCTCTCCGGGTTCACCACCAGCCTGATCGATGTTATGTTCGGGTCGGTCAGTATCTTCTTGACCGAGGTCATCCGGTTCCGGATCGTGTCCAGGTCGTTGAGGAACTCGTTCGAGGGGAGAGGGGTGTTCATGAACTTGCCCACGGTCATGCGCGCGATCCTTACGGTGTTGCGGAAGACCTTGTACAGCTTGTCAAAGTACCAGTCGGACGTTTCCGGAAAGCTGAGCAGACGTAGCGTGTCCCCGGTCGGCGCCGTGTCCAGGATGACGACGTCATATGAGTTGTTCTTGTGGAACTCCTCCAAATAGAACAGCGCGGACATCAGCTCCATGCCCGGCCACACCGTCATCTCCTTGGCGCTGACCGCGTCCATTCCTTGGGCCTCGAGGAAATCGGAGATGTATTTGCCGATCTCCTTCCAGTTATGCTCCATCTCGAAGAGGACGTCCACCTCGATGGCGTCCAGGTTCTTCTCCACGTTCTTGATCTCGCCGGTAAGGGGGAAATCCAGGGAATCCGCCAGAGAATGTGCCGAATCCGTGCTCATAATGACCGTTCTGTATCCCATATGAGCGGACCGCAAGGCCGTGGCAGCGGCTGTCGATGTTTTTCCGACGCCACCCTTGCCGGTATAGATGATGACCCTCAATCTTTCACCGGACGCTCGCTACGGGGCTGTCCTAATAAATTGTTTTGGAGGGAACCACCGGATGGTCCTTTCGAAATCGCAGTTTAATCAAAAGTTCAATTGAGACAAGAATAAAATGAAAATGAAAGGGAGTGCCGGGGACGGGAATCGAACCCGCGACCTTCGGATTGCCCTGGAGAAGGGTCTGTTAATACCACTTTACCCTATGAGTCCGACGCTCCACCAGGCTGAGCCACCCCGGCATACTAAGGGGTTTACTCGTCGGCCTTCTCGGCCGGCGCGATCTCTTCCTCGGCGGGCGCCTCCGGCGCTGCCTCGGATTCCGCTTCCACAGCTTCCACCGCTGCTTCGGGTTCCGGTTCCGGTTCTGGTTCCGGTGCTGCGAAGACCGGTACGTCCTGTGGTGCGCTGCCCATCTGGATGACCTCGGTCTTGCGGATCTCGATCCTCTTGATCGGGACCACGACCTTGCTGACGTTGGAGAGCCTCTTGGCCATTTCGCCGGAGATGACGCTCCTGATGATGTCGGAGATGGTCATTTCCGCGCCAGAGGTCTGGAGCTCCTTGGTCATGAGGGTCCTGACAGCCGTCTCCTGGGACGCCTGGATCCTCTTCTCGGTGATGCTCATCGGCTTCACCCTGACGATGTAACCGTCCTTGGTCTTGATGTCGATGACGTGGTCGGTCTTGGTGCGCTTCCTTCTGGTCAGGCGCCTGATGTAGTCGCTGGTCAGGTCCTGGCCAATGAGCACCGTGTGAGCATCGAATCCGTTGACCTCGGTGACCTTGAACTTCAGCTTGACGTGCATCTTGGAGAAGTCACCGGTCAGATCGTGAACGGTGGCCTCGATAATCCTTCCCATGAGGCTGGACGGATCGGCCGACGGGGTCTCACCTAGCTGGACCTGGTTGAACATACGCGGAGCGTATACCTTGTACCACTCCTTCGCCTTCCACCGGTCCTTCACTTTACGTGAAGCGGCCTTCGTAACCGTCTTCTTTGTAGATGTTGCAGCCATGATGATACCTCTATGATTGGATGCTTCGGGAACGTACCACTTCTATATATAGATTGCGTGCGGCAATCTGTCCATTCGTGTTACGCCGCTAGAATCAGAAAGATAAGAGGTTGGGAAATCGTTTACGCCCCGGGACGTTCCCGGAGCTCGGCCATCACCCTGATGAGCGATTCCCTGGTGACGTTGTCCATCTCCGCGTCCTGTTCCCGCAGTCTCTTCTCGACCGCGGTCAGGTCGCTGATCGCCTCCACGAACACCGACACATACGATGATGTGCCGACGATCACCAGCAGGGCGATGCGCTCATCCATCCGGAGCTCGTGCTTTTCCAGCTTTGCCTGGAAAGTGACGAACCCCGTCAGTTCTTCGGGCATGTCGCGCAGCGTGTAGACGCCTATGAGATGGGCTTTGTGCAACCCAGCATCCTCACAGGTTTACCTTAACCTCGTGCGCCTCAAGCCCAAGGTCCGACTTCGGAAGCCCGAACGCCAGGCCGTAGAGCTGTGCCAAGTGTATGACCGGGATGCTGTATCCAGAGTCCTTTTGACCCCTGTCGAACTGCAAATGGCAGAACGGGCATACATCGATGATGTACAGTCCTCCGGCCGCCTGTATGTTCTTCAGCTTCTCGGTAGTGAACTCTTGAGCCAGTTTGCTGTGCCCGCTCCTTACACCGCCGCCTGCTCCGCAGCACATGTTCTTGTCCTTGTACTGTAGGCTGTGGGCGCCGGTCCACTCGATCAGCTCGTCCAGCAGGACGGGCTTCTCCGGGTCGTCCAGGTGCTTGATCTTCGAGGGCCTGATGAAGTGGCAGCCGTAGTGGGCGGCGACGTTCAGGTCCAGCTTGTTCTTGACGGCGTTCTGGATCCTCTCCATGCCGACCTCGTTGTGCAATACCTCGGCGAAGTGTCTGACCTTGGTCTTGCCGCTGTAATGCAGGCCGATGTCCTTCAGGATCTCATTGACTTCCTTCAGCTTCTCCGGGTGCTCGTTCAGCACGTGGTTCGCGTCGAACAGCGAACCGTAGCAGCCGTTGCAGATGGTCATGATGTCGACGCCTTTCTTCTCGGCGATCGCCAAGTTGCGGGCTGCGAGCGCCAACCATGTGGGCTCATCAAAGGACTTGATCACACCAGGCGCCGGGCAGCATCCAGCCCCTTCCAGCTCGACCAGTTCATAGTTCAATGCCTTGAAGACCTCACGGGTGGCCTTCTCGATACCAGGGTACCTCAGCGGCGCAACGCAGCCGAGGAAGAATCCGAACTTGCCAGACATTTACGCACCTCCAATCAGCTTGTCGAAACCGGTCTTGCGCATGACAGCCCTGAACTCTTCCAGTGCCTTCGGGTCTCCAATCGCCAGCGGGGGAACCTTGGGGAGCCCCATCTTTTCCCTTAGGGCCAGGATGTTATCGTCCAGCGGTACGGTCGTCGCGGTCTTCATCATGGACGCGCCGATCTTCTTGTGCTGATCGGCCATGAAGCCTTTCTTCACCGCCATGTTCCTCATGATCGTGATGATGTCGGTGATCTCCACTTCTCTCGGGCATCTCTCGACGCAGGAGTAGCAGGTGGTGCACAGCCACAGGTCTTCGGTGGGCAGGATGTCGTCCTTCAGACCCAGTTGGGCCTTCCGGATCAGCTGCCTGGTCCTGAAACCCGTCTTCCTTCCAGATGGGCAGCTGGCAGTGCAGGTGCCGCATTGGTAGCAGAGGTCCAGTGTCTTTCCTCCAGCGTCTATGACCGCCTTGGTGAATACCGGGTCCGGCTCTTTTATGTTGGACATGGAAATTACCTTTGGAACCGGATTCCTGCCGACGTATATAAACTTGAATGAAAATTCCTGCGTGTGTAACCTATTTAGGTAATACACCGTCCATTAGAGGATGCGCTGTTTCTTCAGTTCCAGCAGCAAGGAGGCGATGTCCGGCCTTTCCTCATGATAGAGCGCAACGATCTCATGTTTGAGCAATCGCGGGTCGGTATCGCTCTTGATCTTCAAACCCTTCCGGGCGGCCAGGCTCTCGTTCACGAAGAAGCTCAGGTTCGAGCGCATCAGGGAGGCAAGGGAACGCTCGGTCCTCTCGATCCGATAGGTCCTCGCGTTCACCTCCAGATGCTTGAAGCCGATGCGCTGGGCGCCATAGAGGAAGCGAAGATAGGCGGGACCTCGGTCCACATGCAGGAGCCGGTCGAAACCGATCTCGTCGAACAGTGCGTCCTCCTCATCGAAGGCGAACAGCGGATCGTCCAGTACAACCAGGTCCATCATTCCGGCGCGGAAATCCTTCAAGTTCCTCTGGTCGTCGGAGATGATGAGGTCGAACCTGCCCTCGGGATCGACCTTGGACAGAGACGAGAGTAGCAAGTCCTCGGTTATGATCGTGCATCCGACGACCAACGATGTGGTCTTGGCCATCCGGGCGTTCAGCGCGGCGAACTCCTTGGCGATCTTTTCCCCCTCGTCGGTCAGGACAGTCCCGGTCGGCGTGCTGTCCGCCAATTTCGTATGGGTCTTGGCCTCTATCTGCCGTACGTACCGGTTCAGCACCGGCGTGGTGATGCCCAGGCTCCTGGCGGCGGAGCGCTGGCTCCCGTTACGGTATATCGCGTATATGACCTCCAGCTGATGGGATGTCAGGTTGACGCCGTTGACCTCCAAGCCCACCTTCGGCTCCAACTTCACAGCGGTGTATCGGTCCCGGCATGGATAAAGGTGAGCGATGGGAACTGAGGAACATTTTTATGCGGCCCCACCATCGGATTCGAAGATGAAGGGAAAGACGCTAGTGTTGGGCATCGGAAGCCCGGTCGTGACCGACGATGCCATCGGTTTCCGGATCGTCGAAAAGCTGAGGGCCATGAACCTGGAGGAGGTTGACCTCGAGGAGGCCAGCACCAGCGGTCTAGATCTGATAGAGATCATGCTCGATTATGAACTGGTCATCGTGGTCGATGCCATCGTGACCACCCAGTACGCGCCCGGGACGGTCATGGTCCTGGGCGAGGAATCGTTCCATGCGACCATCCACGGCACCAACCCGCACGAGGTCAACGTGGGAACGGCGTTGGAGCTCGGACGGAAACTGGAACCGGAAAGGATGCCTAAGGAGATCTTCTTCGTCGCGGTCGAGGTCAACGATGTGTGGACCGTCGGGGACACGATGACCCCGGAGGTCGAGGACGCCCTGCCTGAAGCGGTCCAGACCGTTCTGGACATTATGGACGGGAAGCACCGGACCTAGAAGTCCAGGGCAGTGATGTTCTTGGCGATCTGCTTGCCCTGTTTGTCCGGGGCGTGCAGCACGACGCAGAGCTTGTTCCGCTTGAAGAGCTCGTTGGAGACCCGGACCACGTCGTCCGCGGTCACCTCGTCAAAATCCTCCAGTATATGGCCGAGAGGCGTCACCTCGCCGGTCATCAGGTAGTGCTCGCCGAGCCAGTACATGCGCGATTCGGTGCTCTCCAGCTTCCGGACCAGCGTACCCTTCACCCAGCGCTTCGCCCTCTCCAGCTCCCCCTCCACGAGGCCTTCTTCCTTCAGCCTCTTCAGTTCCTCGGCGATGTGCTTGATGACGGTCTCGGCCTTCTCCGACTCGGTGGAAAAGTGGGTCTCGATGATGCCGCAGTCACTGTATAGCTGTGGATATGTGTAGATGGTGTAGACCAGCCCTTCATCCTCGCGGATGCGCTGGTAGAGCCGGGAGCTTGTGCCAGCGCCGATGACCCCGCAGGCCAGCCAGGCCGCGTGACGGTCCGGGTTCTTCGCCTCCAGTCCGGGAAATCCCAGTTCCACGTACGCCTGGTCGCCCTCCCGGGGAAAGACGTTGATCGACGACCGGGTCACTGGCGGGATCCTTTCCGGTGCCTTCTTGGCCTGGGGAAGGTGGTCGAAGCTGTCGCTCGCCCACTTGAGGACCTTCTTCTTGTCCACGTGGCCGCAGGCCACGATCGTCAGGTTTGGCGGCCGGTAATGGTCGCTGAAGAAGCTGCGCAGGTCTCCGGTCTCGATCCCCTTGACGCTCTCGATCTCACCCGATTCCGGCGTGGCCATCGGATGTCCGCGCCATATGGACTGGTCCAGGAGGACCCTAGAATAGTCCTCCGGCTCGTCGACCAGCATGTTGATCTCCTGGGTGACGACGTTCCGTTCCAGTTCCACATGCTCCTCATCGATCAGCGGGTTCACGATCATGTCGGAGAGGATGTTCTGGGCGGTCTCCGCGGTCTCGTCCAGGGAGAACACGTGGAAGGAAGTAAGCTCCTTGGTGGTGTATCCATTGAGTTCACCGCCGGCGCCCTCGATGATCTCGGATATCTCCTTGGTGCTACGTTCGCTCGTCCCCTTGAACATGAGATGCTCCAACAGGTGAGCGATGCCGCTGTGTTTCTGGGGTTCGTCCCGGGAACCGACCCCGATGTTGACGGACAGCGCTACGGAACGGAAGTATGGCAGGCGCTCGACGATGACCGGGATGCCGCCTGGCGTATGAACAAGGTTCAATTGATCTCGAGCCACAGAATCCTAGATGCATGCTTAACGTAAATCACTTTGCTGATGGATTTCACGTCCGGAGAATCTAATCCCAGGAATCATTAATTACCCTTGAGCGTCAATGATTCTGACGGGTTACAGAAATGGACGAAGACATGTTCCTTCATGAATACAAGGACGCGCAGATCGTCAACTCGATGGCCGTCATCGGATTCCCAAGCATCGGGCTGGTCAGCTCCATCGCGGCCAACTATATCGTTCGGACGATGAAGCTGGAAAGGATCGCCACCATCATCTGCAAGGATTTCCCGCCGTACACGATACTGCACGACGGGTTCCCCTCCCCGCCGGTGCGGATCTACGCAGGCAAACGAATGTGCAATGGGGACGGGGAGAAGTGCGAGCAGATAGTTGTCATTCTTTCGGAGTTCATGCCCCGGCCCGACCTGATCAAGAGGCTCAGCGAGGTCATCCTGAACTGGTGCCAGAAGAAGGGGATCGATACCATCCTGACCTTGGAGGGGGTCAACATGTCGGAGAACCCTCAGGAGACCAAGACCTTCGGGGTGGGCACCACCGAGAGGACCAAGAAGATGCTCCAGACGTATCGGATCTCGGAGATGAGGGAGGGCATGGTGTCCGGCATTTCCGGGGTCCTGTTATCGGAAGGGGACCGTCTGAACATCGATGTGATGTGCCTGCTCGGCCCGGCCAAGGCGGATATGCCCGATGCTAGAGGGGCGGCGAGACTCCTGGAGATCATCGGCGAGATGCTCCCGGAGATCAAACTTGACCCTCAGCCGCTGATGAAGGAGGCCGAAGCGATCGAGAAGGAGATGAAAACGGCCATGGAGAGCATGAAGCAGACCAAGAAGCCGGGTGAGGAATCGTACCTGTACGGATAAGCCCGTTCCAGGCGTCCGGCCGACCGTTTACGGAGGTGCCTGATTATCATTCTCCGGCGGCACCATCCAATCCTTTATTAGAGCACGGCAGATATCAAGGACTGGACCATGGAAAAAAGGCAATTCATAAGGAAGGTCTGCTTGATAGGCGACGGGGCGGTCGGAAAGACCAGTCTAGTTAGGCGATACGTCCTCGACGTCTTCAGCGATGATTACATCTCGACCTTCGGGGCGAAGGTTTCGAAGAAGGTCGTGACCTTCGGTGACGTGGAGCTCACCATGATGATCTGGGACATACTGGGTCAAAAGAGCGCCGCCTCCCTTCATTCTGCATATTTCTCCGGTTCGAACGGTGCATTCGTGGTCTGCGACGGCACGAGGCGGGAGACCCTGGATGGCCTAGCATCCTGGCATCGAGAATTCACGAGGGTGGCGGGGAACGTTCCGGTCATCCCGCTGGTCAACAAATGCGACCTCCCCTCGAACATCGATGAGGAATCGCTGGAGTCCGCATCCAAGGTCGTCGGTCATCAGTTCAGAAGAACGAGCGCAAAGACCGGGGAGGGCGTCGAAGAGGCGTTCCTGCAGCTCGGCAGACTGATCGCGGGTGGCTGAGATGGTCAAGGACATGAAGCCGTTCTTCGTCATGCCCGCATCGGCTTTGAAGGACCTTCGGGAAGAGCTCGACCTGATAGAGGGTACCTCATCGGGGGAGACGATGGAGCGCTACGGGTATCGGGCCGGCGTGGGACTGCTGAAGACCCTCGGCATCGAGTGCCGCAACCTGAAGCAGGCCGAGGATGTGCTGGCCCAGATCTGGTCCGAGACCGGCCTGAGCCGCATCCACATCGATATCATCACCGAGAACGAGATCGTGGTCACGTTCCAGGAATCCCTGGAGTCGGAATTCGGCCGTCGCTGCGATTTTACCCGCGGATACCTGGCCGGGGTCGTGTCCTCGCTGCTGGGCCGGAGATACGAATCGGTCGAGGTCTCATGCATGTCGGAAGGGGCCGACCGATGCGTCCACGTGCTGACCCCCACTTCCTCGTACCACTCACCTGAACCGGCGCCCATGCGTCCGAGGACGGACCGCAAGCATTTCCTGGAGCCAGGCAACTCCTATCTCATGGAGGTTTCGGATCCGGCGATCGCGTTCGACATCTTCGTCGACCAGATATCGGACGGCCGGAAGGGAATGGTGGTCGCTCGGGAATACCCCGACAAGGTCAGGAAGAGATGGGGCCTGGACCATGTTCCATATCTGTGGCTGTCGTACGAGAAGGAAAAGAAGTACGCCCGGGAGCCGACCAACGTCCCTCTCGTGTATTCCGAGATCAAGAACTTTCTCGAGGCCTCGCCGAAGCCGGTGGTGCTGATCTCCGGGATGGAGTACCTGATCAGTCAGAACAATTTCGCGAAGATCCTCAAACTCATCCAACTGCTCAACGACAACGTCGCCGTCACCGGGGGAATGCTGCTGCTGCCAGTATCGACAGAGACCCTCAATCAGAAGGACGTCCGGCTGCTTGAGCGGGAATTGATGCTTCTGGAAGTGAAATGAAGCGTTCTGTATCTATGCAAACGCTTAAATTCCATAATAAATTTACATCGGAATATGAACTTACTGCCGAAGAAATTCTTTGTCACCTCAGGCTGCGCCGTCTCCAAGGTCTCCGACCTCAATGCGTTCGACCAGGCCTTGAAGGAGGCTAAGATCGGAGAGCTCAACCTGGTCTCCGTATCCTCTGTCCTGCCGGTCGGGGCCAAGCAGGTGGCGGCGAGGGACCTCCCGATGGGCTCCATCACACATTGCGTTCTTGCTCAGATGAGAGGCGGTGAGGGAGAGATGATCTCCGCGGGAATCGCCTACGCCTTCCGCAAGGATGGTCAGGGCGGATACGTGGCCGAAGGCCACATGCACGGCACCAAGAAGGCGCTGCGCGAAGTCCTGGAGTGGAAGATGACTGAGATGGCCAACCTCAGGGGCATCGAGCTGAAGCCGATACGGTACGCGATCGAAGAGCTATCCATCCCCATGGACCATTACGGCACCTGCCTCGGCTCGCTGGTCTTCGTCGAGTACTGATGTACGGGGTGGTCATCTGCCCGAGATGCAATCGGGCCCGAGGGGTGGACCTCTCGGCAAAAACCTCAAAATGTCCCGGCTGCGGCCTCTCTTCCGATGTGGACCGCATGCGCACTTGTTTTCAAACCGATAACGAACAGGAACTGGCAGAAGCGGTTCGCAGGACCAGTTCCCGGATGCAGCACTCCATCGAGGATTACGGCGACGATGTCGTGCTGGCCAGGCAGGCGACCGAGGAGCAGAGGAAGAAGGCGAAGAACCTGTCCCTGGACTTCGATGGGATGTCCATGATCGCCCGCTCCCTGTCTTCCGAGTCGGGGTTCGGCCTGGAAGAGCTGAAGGATGCCCTGTCGAAAGAAGGATACGACGTGGACGCGGCCAAGATCGCCTCGGTCATGCTGAACGAGGGAATTGTATACGAGCCGAGACCGGGCCGATACCATTCACTGTGACCTGACAGAAGCTATCCGCATCCGATATCCATTTTCGGCATCCATCTGGTTGATGGACACCTTGTTCGGTGACTCGTTATAGCTCAAAACGGTGAAGCTGTCCGTGAACGTCGGCCCTCCGCCGGTCGGATAGGTGAGCGGATCGTACACGCTATAGAACGTGTAATAGTAGTTCCTGAGGTCATTGGCGTTACCGTTGTCGGTGTAGTCGCAGATAAGCGATGGCTTCCAGACCAGGAAGTCCTTGTTGACCAGGTCGATGATCACGTTGACACCGCCGCCGTTCGCGTACGGTATGTATGTCTGGACCCAGGCATGTCCTTCCATCTGGCCGGAGTCCTTGTTGTACAGTGCCCCGAGCTGCAACCAGCCCGGAACCCCTGCGGCGCGTATCAGGCCAAGGAAAAGGTTCGATTGGTCGTCGCAGTCGCCGACGTGCGTCTGGAGCGTCTGGACCGACGTCTTCGGTTCACCAGACACCGCGGACCCCGGGTAATCGATGTTCTTGGTGACCCAATCATAGGTGGACTTCAGGATCTTGTAGACGTTCTGTTCGTCGCCGTTGATCTGCTCGGACAGGGCGACGATGCTCGGATCCGTGGCCAGGATCTTCCATTCATCCCCCAGGTAGTTGGCCTTCAGGGAATTGGGGATCTGGCTGATGGTGCCGGAATCGCCTTGCGTCAGGCTCCAGACCCTGGTGGTCTCTTTGACCTGATATTGCATCGTGATGGAGTATTGGTCCTGCCCGGTCATCTGACCGCCTTCGAATAGCAGGCCGGTCGCTGACCCTCGTTGGATCGTGGACGAATACATCGGATCCGTCGAGAATGATTGCACGAACTGGAGGTTGACCCCTTCCTGGGACATGGATTGGGGCCTGATCGATGCCACCGTGAAGTTGATCAGTGTGCCTCCGTTCGCGTTGACCGTGAAGGTCCTCTGGAAGGAAATCTCCGCGTATTCCGGATAGGACTCCTGGAAAGGATTGACGAAGGACTTCTTCAGGAAGTCCTGGGTGGAAGGCATGATGAGTATGATGGCGATGGCGATCACAATAACGAGAACGACACCAGCCTTCAGCGCCCCCCTGCGGTTCTTCCGGGGAGGAGGCAATTGGCTCGGACCGGGAAGAGGCGGCGGAGCGGGAGGACCGTAGGTTTGAGGATACTGTTGCTGGTACGCCCCTTGGCTGGGATTCGGTCCGGTCTGTTCCACAGTAGTTCAACGGACCCGGCGGATATTAACGTTTTGACGCGTGTTTCATCCTCGATAACGCGTCCGAGACCACTTCCGGGATCATCGTGCCGGCCACGTGCCGGTAGTAGAGCGCCAGGAAACCGAAGGCCAGGGCGAAGCTGATGAAACCGAGCGGGACCTCGCCCAGATAGTAGGGGACCATCAGCAGGTTGACCGCTAGGTGCACCAAGATAGCCTGAACCAGGAACGGCCACGGGTTCCCCCGGGCCGAGCCGATGGCGATGGTCGTTGCCGTCGCTCCGTGGAGGAAGACCAGCTGGGTGGCTAGGAGGATCAGGAACACGTAGTCCAACGGGCCGACCAGGCCTTTGAGGGCGGTCAGCGCAAAGAAAGCGGCTCCGAACCCGGTCGTGCTGCCGATGCCCAATCCTAGCGTGACGCCATAGAACGTCGTGTCCAGCTTCTGCAGGAAGCGCTTCATGTTCAGTATGACGAACTTGGTCAGCTCCTCCAGGAGCGCGAACAGGATGGCGAATATGAGCAGCGATTCGACGCCGCCGGTGAAGAAGAGGTAATTGACGGACGAAAGTATGACCCCGATTATGATGCCCACCGCGAACATGAAGAAGACCTTGCGGTCATCGAAGAACGGCCGCTCCACCGCCGGGTAGGTGTAGTTCTTCAGCGTGTAGAACATCAATAGGATGGCTGGCGCAAAGCCAATGGCGCCGGCGATAAACATGTCGTAGTTCATTTACGCTCCGGGGAAGACGCTCAAGCGATATAATATCATGTCCGAACGGTCCCGGGACTCAGACCCTCTGATTCCCGGAAACGAGCTTGTCGTAGTAGTGGGCGACCACGCAGGCCTCCGTGCATCTCCCGCACTGGTTGCACCGTTCCTCGATGATCACCGGACCGTCCTCGATCCTTATGGCGTGCTGCTGGCAGTTCTTCACGCAGATATTGCATCGGGTGCACATCTGGGCCTTGAGGATGGCCTTCACCCCGGACTCGAAGAGCTTCTTCGCCTCGTTCTCAGTGGCCGCGGTGGCCAGTACCTGCCCTCCGCCGAACACCTTAACGGTCCCTTCCCGGTTCTTAACCAGGGCGATCTCGAACTCCTCCGAGAGCTTCACCCGGCCTACCGTCTTCAGCGTCTCTCCGACCCTGGAGAAGTCCCGCTTCTTAGGGAGGATCAGGACGCCTTCGATGGAGTATCCTCCAGTAATGCAGGGGCTTACGCCCTTGGTCATCTTCAGCTCGAGCCGGTCCGACCTGGCCTGGGGCACCTTCAGGTTGACCTCTTCGGCCAGCAGCCTCATCTTGGGCGGAAGGACCTTCCAGCGCCATAATCCGTACTTCACGAAATCGGGACCGACCCCGACCCGCTTGGACCACTTGTCCAGGTACGCCTGCCAGTCGCTGTGTAGCTTGGGATGCAGCTCGGAGGTCCGCTTCCACTCGCTCTCCAGACAGGAGGCGCACAGGTAGCAGCCGATCCGTTCGAAATCCTGCTCGTACAGCGGGTTGAAATCGAGCCCCCTTAGCCAGATGTAGCCCCAAACGTCCGCCGCCCTCCAGTCCTTGATCGGATTGAGAACCGTCTGGTTAGGCACGAACGGGTTCGATTCGACGAAGTTCATGCGGGACCGGGAGAACGATTCCAATCCTCGGTTCCCTTCTATCGTGATCGTCCCCTTCGGGAAGTTCTCCTCGATCGTTGATGTCAATGGTCCAAGCTTGCAGACCTTGCAGCACCAGCGGAAGTCCTTGGCCGGTGGTCCGAAGGTGTCCACTTGCTCCCAGAACGCATTGCCCGCGGACGCCTCTATGAGCTGCTCGTTATGCTTGGCCACGAAGTTATGGACGTACTCCACCGTGTCCGGGAACTCGATGCCGGTATCGATGAAGATGAGAGTGATCCTGAGCTTGGCCTTCTTCGCTATGCCATAGGTCGCCAGCGAGTCCTTCCCGCCGCTGAACGACAACGTTACCGGAAGTTCACGGTTGCCAACGAAGGACTTGATGTCGCTCACGCCCTTCGACTCTAGCCCCTCCAGGAACCTGCGGTTGGCCACCACGAAGTCCTGACGGGAAGCTCGCTTGCCGAAGGTGGACCTCTCCACCTTGCCCACGTCCCGGATTAGGATGGCCTTCTCCGCCGTCCTGACCTGGGCCGAACCAACCTTGGCCACACCGGTGCAGAGGGTGTTCCCGGACACGATGATCAGCGGGTCTCCCTCGGAGAACTCCCCCTTGATCTCCACGATCTCCTGGCCGGAGATCTTCTTGCCTTTCAGATGGCCGGTCAGTTTGGCGACCGTGACCAAACCCTTCTTGGCCACCGGAAGCAGTTGCAGCGCACCATCCAGCTTGAGGTCGAAGGTGAACTCCTTGGTCCGCACGTCGAAACGCATTGTGCCGATTATCTTCCCGTCGACCACGATCTCGTCGGAGCGGTCCTCACCGGCGACCTTGTTCAGGAAGATGAGCTTGCTGTCGGTCGGGACGCTGGACCCAAAGTGCTTGCGCAATAGCAAGGCGACGCCTTCGGCCGCTTTCCCCATGGCCGGCCGGATATCGCCTGGAAGGGATACCTCGAATTCCCGGCCGCTCGAGCCACAGGTATCGCAGGCGGCTCCCAGGAGCAGCGTGCCACACTTGTCGCACCACCGGAACAACGCTTTGCCATGTAGATAGTGATTCATTGGGGAACGGCTGCTATTCCGCACACCCATACAAAAAGATATCCGTTTTTGCCTCATCAGGCCGTCCATCGGGGCAATGAGTGGTTCCCGCCCAAGTTTTAACTAGTCGTCCAGAATTCATATGTCCGCGAATCTATGTTTCCCGAGTACAATACGGTCTACATTCCAGAAGGGTATGGCAAGATACGTTTCGGCCGCGTCGAGATCAAGCACATATTGATCGGAGTGGCGGCACTGACGCTGGCGTTCACCTTGGTCCTCAACCAGGACATGGCGTGGGCTTTGGATTTGACGTATATGGCAGCGATACCGCTGACCTTGGGCGTATCGGCCTTTGTCGTTCTGGCCGGATTCCTGCTGCATGAGCTGGGACACAAGTTCGTCGCACAGCGTTACGGCGCCTGGGCCGAGTTCAGGATGTATCCGCTGGGATTGGTTATGGCGGTCATGATGGCGTTCTTCGGATTCCTGTTCGCCGCTCCCGGGGCGGTCTATATCGCCGGCAGGGTCACCAAGAGACAGAATGGGCTGATCAGCCTGGCCGGACCGATCGTGAACCTGGCCATCGGTGGGATATTCCTTGCCATATGGCTAATATTCCCCATTGGAGGCACAGCCATCGGATACATAATCCAAATGATCGCAATATTGAGCCTGTTCTTGGCCGGTTTCAACCTGATACCAGTGCCGCCGCTGGACGGCTATAAGATCGCGACATGGAACATTCCGGTCTACATCGCAATGGTGGCAGCCACCGGCTTCTGCCTGTTGTTGGGCTGGGGCTATATCACAATAGGATAGGCGTGAATCCCGCCCAGGTCTATTCTAAACAATTACTCCAGGTCCTTGCAGGGATACCGGAGCCGGGTGATTATCCCGCCCTCCCACTGGACCAGTTTGCCCGGGTTTAGGATGTTATCCGGGTCCATGGCCTTTTTGATGGCGAGCATCGTAGAGAGCGCGGATGGTCTCTCTCTTTTCAGGAACGGGGCCTTGGTGATGCCGATCCCATGCTCGCCGGTGACGGTCCCGCCGAGCGCGATGACCACATCGTAGATCTCGCTCACCGTTCTCTCTGCGTGCCTCCAGGAGTCCTCCGAACAGGGATCGACCAGCAGCTTGGTGTGCAGGTTCCCGTCGGCCGCGTGACCATAGGTGCCTACTATGATGCCGTTCTCGGAGGAAATCCTTTGGAATGCGACCACCGCCTCCGGTATCCGGGATATCGGGACGGCCATGTCGTCCGCCAGCGAAACGGACACGGAGCTCTCGCCGTAGCGGCTCAAGGCCGACATGACCGATTTGCGGGCATTTGTCCACTTGGCCATCTGCTTCGGGTCGTTGGAATACTGGACGCTCGAAGCGCCGATCTCGCGGCACACCTTCTGGACCGCCTCGGACTCCTTCTCCACAACGATCGGGTCGCCGTCCACCTCGATCATGCACAGCGCCTCGCAGTCCGGCAGACCGGCGGAGATCGCCTTGTTCACGGCCCGGATGCAGGTCTTGTCCATCAGTTCGGTGGCGGAAGGGAGCAGCGGCGTCGCGATCAGCCGGGACACGCATCTCCCGGCGTCCTCCAGGGTGTTGAACGCGGCCACCACCATGGCCGATGCCTTCGGTTTCGGTGATACCTTGAGGGTGATCTCGGTGATGATGCCCAGCGTTCCCTCGCTGCCGACAAAGAGCCGCTCCAGTTGGTATCCGGACGAGTTCTTGAGGGTGCGGGTACCGACCTCCATCTCCTCCCCGTTGGCTAGAACGACCTTGAGGCCCAGGACATAATCCCTGGTGGCCCCATATTTTATCGCCCTCATCCCGGAGGCGTTGGTGGCCACCATGCCGCCAATGGTGCAGGCCTCTCCGCTGCCCGGTGCGGTGGGGAAGAAGAACTTCTTCGGTGCCAGCGCCTCGTTCAGCTTGTCGTAGACGACGCCCGCCTCGACAACGCAGTACAGGTCCTCGACCCGCACTTCCTTGATCTTGTCCATCCTCGTCAGCTGCATGACTATGCCGCCGAACAACGGAACGGCGCCGCCGCAAAGGCCGGTACCCCCGCCCCGAGCGGTTATGGGGATCCTGTGCTTGGCGGCCACCTTGACGATCGCGGAGACCTCTCCGGCCGTCTTCGGACGGACCACCACCTCCGCGTCGGCGTGGTGAATGGACGAATCGAAACCGTAGGTGTAAAGGTCGGCGCTCCTGGTGGAAAGGTTCTCCGGGCCGACGACCGAGGTCAATTGATCAAGTACTTCTTGGCTGAGCACGGACCCACCGATTGATTAATTGGCAGAAATACTTGCTGATTATCGGCCTGGTCAGACGGTGATTTCCTTGTCGTCCTCGCCCACGATGATATCCTTGAACTTGTCCTTCATGAGCGCCATCACCTCAAACCTCTCCGCGACCGTCTTGTACTGGGCGGCATCGAAGTGGACGAACGCGAGCCGTTTGGCGTTGGCGTTCTTGGCCATGGAGATCGCGTCCTCGGGGTTGAGGTGGGGCCACACGAAGCTGTACTGCCCCGGCTTGTACGAGCACTCGGTGATCATCAGGTCGGCGTCCTTGCATAGCTTGATGGCGTTCTCGCATACACCGGTGTCGGTGCAGAACGCCAGTACCTTGCCGTCGATCTCGAACCGGTAACCGAAACAGGGTGTGCTGTGGATGAGGTAACGGCATTCGAAATGGACCGGCATCTCGTGGAATCCTTCGGGTACATCCTCGACCTCGACCGGGCAGGGAAGCATATTGAAGGGCACGGAAAAGGGGGATGTGATGATCCTGTCCAAAAGCTCCTTCGTGCCTGGCTGTCCGAATATCCTGATCCCTTGTTTGAACTTGAACTTGTTCAGCGTATGGAGTCCGGAAATATGGTCCAGGTGCGGATGGCTCAGGAAAACGTAGATCGGCTTCTCGTCCTTGATGAGCTCATCGAGCTTGTAGAATCCATTGCCGGCATCGAGCACGATGTGGCATTCCCCGGTGTCCACGAGCAAGCACGTGGTCCGTCCGGTCTCGGTATCGTACCAGCCATTAGTCCCAAGGAAAGTGACCTTCATCGGAATCGGCGCAATATTGCGGCCGCAGCTACAATAATCTTGCCGAATGGACACGTTCATGAGCAGAATGACCGAGGCGATCAGTACCGCGAAAACGCTATTACCCGGAAAAAACATGCCCAGCCCGTGGGCATAGAGATCAGCCAGTTCACCGAGAGGGAACTGAAATTCGGCAAGCAATTGACCGATTCGGAAGAATGGAGCCGGGGCGTTTCCGATTGGAAACGGCTCCTGTCCATCGAACCGAAGGGGTTCTTCAAGGCCAGTCTGGACGGGAATGACGCGGGCATCATCGGTTCTGTGAGGTACGACCGGGTGGTCTGGATAAACTCGCTCATCGTGGCCAAGGAGTTCAGGGGGAGGCACGTCGGTGAAGCGCTGATGAGACATTGCCTCGATCATGTCATCGGCTCGGGCGCCACCGTCATCAAGCTCGACAGCGTCCCCGGGGTCGAGCCGTTCTACCAGAAGTTCGGCTTCAGGACCGAGTTCCAGTCCCTCAGGTTCATGGGAAACGTGAATGAGATCGGACCACCCGCCTCCGGTGTCTTCCGACCTGAACTAGAGGAGATCACGAGGCTCGACCGGGAAGAGCTGGGGATCGACCGGGGCAAGATACTGAGGGCCCTTTTCGAAGAGCCGACCGGAAGGTGCTTCGCCTGCGGCGAGAAGAAAGGGATCACCGGATACCTCTTGACCAGGCAAGGCCTGGGGCGGGTTGATTTGGGACCGTGCGTGGTCAAGGACGGCGATATCGGGGTCGCCGAGGACCTGCTGAGGGCTGCCACGTCCATCATCCCTTCCACGAACTTCAAGCTCTGTGTTCCAGGCATCAACACGAGATCTGCCGGACTGATCAAGGACCTGGGTTTCAAACAGATCAAGGGAACCACTCGGATGTCCACGGGAGAACCGTTCGATGAGCCCTTCTCCATGATCTCGATGATGTCACCAGAGAAAGGTTGATGGGGAAGGCTGAGGCGTGACCGAATATTCATTAGACTATGACCGGAATATTTCGAGAACCGTCAGAAACCATGCCGACCTTTGTCGACCCAGATATTATCGGGAAAAGCTTTTTAAGCGTCATTGGGGCATGAGGGTACCGCAGAGTGTTTCGCATGGAAGACTCAGGCGACGAATCAGAGGATGGCGATAGTAGCGATAAACGTGTTCCTGCCTCTCGGCCAAGGGGCGAGGAACAGTGTGGGACCGACGCGAAGCGGTCCGATTTCTCGAAGGATCCATACCGGGCATATACCCCCGAATGTCAATGTTCTACCTCATTCATTCCCGGCACAGGCGATCTCCTGGTGATGTGCTAGATGACCACCCATGAGAAGAGGGATCGCCTCCTGAAAGAGGATTCCATATTCACCGTGTCGATGGATGACTCAATGCACGTGGTCAGCGAGAACCATTTCTACAAGTCCGAGGCGTACTACACGGCGGTGAGCAGCGAGATGAGCGGCATCAACACCGTCCCTTCCAGCGGGCAGGTGATAGAGGCCTATGTGGTCCCGATCTGTCTCGAGAAGGCGAAACTGTCGGGCATCGATGTCAGCGATTGGGAGATCTCGTACCAATATGCCAGCACCCCCTGTGTCATCTATGGGCTGAACTACTTCTCGACCCCGTCGGAGTTCTTCGTGGTTAAGGATGTGGAGATGGCGAAGGATGTCATCAAGCACGTCACCAACAAGGGGAAGTATCCCTTCTGCTACCAGAAGCTGGCCGAAGGGGCGCGGATCGTGGCGGTCACCTCGGTCTTCGGGAACGCCGTGGAGAACAAGGATCCAGGAGTGACCGGATTGATCGCCGCCGTATATCGGCTGTTCAAGATCCCGCTGTTCAGCGCCGTCCTGATCGAGCGAGACGGCAAGTATTTACTCTCTTCAATGGGGCCGGTGAGGTATTCAAAGCTCACCAGACAGGAGAAGCATCTCCTCGGAGAGTACCTGCTGAGCAGGTGGGCCCCGTTCACAGAAGGCGAAAAACAAAATGTCTAACCTGGGTGTTTTTGTTAACAGACAGACCCTGAGCAATGCAGAACAATTGAGCGCTCTGTTGAGATGCCGCGATGCCGCGGAGGAAATGGGGCACAGCGTGGACTTCATCTTCCCCGAGGAGATCAAGAGGCTGCTGAAGACCGATGGCCTCTTCATCAGGACCAACACCGACCCGATGAACGTGGCGTTCGTGGCGTCCAAGATGGCGAGCCTGCACAACATCCCGGTGGTCGACGACCCCGCGTCGATACAGATCTGCGCGGACAAGGTAAACATGTACTACCACCTGATCAAGAACAACGTGAAGATCCCGAAGACCGCGTTCCTGAAGAAGCGCGACATCACGATCGACCATGCCAAGGTCATGTTCGAGAACTGGGGCACGCCCCTGATACTAAAGGAACCGTCGACCTGTTTCTCGGCGCGGGTGGAGAAGGCCCGGGACCCGACCGATTTCATGAAGACCGCGAACCGTTTCATGAAGCTCACCGACTGGATAGTGGTCCAGCAGTTCATCTCCAGCCGGTATGACTGGAGGATCGGCGTGCTGGGTGGGGAGCTGCTCTATGCTTGCAAATACATCATACCGCCGGAGACGTTCAAGATCCAGGCGGAAGTGAACGGCCATCTGGTCTACTGCAAGACGGAGAGCGTTCCGGTCGAAAGGATCCCGTCATGCGTTCTCGAGACCGGCCTCAAGGCGGCCCGGGCGATCGGAAATGGGCTCTACGGTGTCGACATCAAGGAATGCGAGGACGGGGCGTACGTCATCGAGGTGAACGACAACCCCTCGCTCGAATCGGGCGAGGACGGATGCTATCCGAGGATATACAACCGCATCGTGGAGTTCCTGCTGGAAAAGGGTGCACCGGGCATCAAGGACGCGAACACCTGAGAATGATTCAACCCTTCTTCTGCATCTCTAGCCATTCCGGCTTCAGGATCGACATGAGCACCTCGTCCATGTAAGCACCGTTCTTGTAGCGGTATGAGCGCATGATCCCTTCCAGGCTGAAGCCGCATTTCTCATAGGCGTGTTGGGCCCGGAGATTGGTCTGGTCGCATATCAGGCAGACGCGCATCAGGTTCAGTTCATCGAAGCAAAGACGGAGCAGCGTCCTCACCGCATCGGTGCCGTAGCCCTTGTCCCAATGCGCCTTGGAGCCGATCATTATGCCAAGAGTGGCCTTCCGGTCCTTCCAGGAGATCTTTTCCAGCCCGCAATTGCCGATGACCTCTCCTTCCTTGGTCTGTATGGTGAATATCATGGCCTCCCGGTCACGCAGACCTTCGAACCATGCCTCTTCCTGCTCCATGCCCAACGGCGGGTCCACCATGAGGAATTGGGTCACCTCCGGGTCGTTCACCCAACCCAGGAACTTGGGTAGGTTCTCCCGGTCGACCGCCAGGAGCCTGACCATCTCCCCCTCGAGCATCAGTTCATTCCTCCGGCTTCGCGGATCTTCGAAAGGATTACCGAGTCCACATAGTTGCCGTGACGGAAATGGTCGTGGCGGAGCCTGCCCTCCATCTCGAATCCGGAGGACAGATAAAGCCTGATCAAGCGTTCGTTGTATGCCGGGACCCGGACCTCCAGGCGGTGCAGGTTCATGGTGCGGAAAGCGACTCCGGTGGTCAGCCCGAGCGATTCCAGGAAGAACTCGTCCGTGAAGAGCTCCGGCTCGCCGATCACCACGAATATCTTGGCCGACGCGTTCTTGACGTCGATGTGGGTCAGCTCGGCCAGCCCGGCGGGCACATCGAGGACCAGGTCCTGCAAGAGGAACGGCCGGATGGACCGCTTGCCGATCTTGTCCTGAACGATGTCCATTTCCTCCTCCATCGAGATCGAGGGGCGAGGCTCCCTGATCCCGAGGTCGCCGATGACCTTTGGATCGTTGAACCACTTGAAAAGGATCCATGCGTCGTCGGACTGGAGCGGCCTGATCCCGACGTGCTTCCCCTTGATCATGATACCAAGACCAGCGGGAAATCATAAATAGATATGGTATCTGGAAACCGGGCGTCCCAGGAAGCATCTGGCCGGACAATGTCAAGCATTCGCATGATTTATTTATTTGAAGTCCGTTCCTACGCCTATGGACCTAAAGATCGTTCTTCTTGGACCGCCGGGATCTGGAAAGGGCACCCAGACCGAGAGGCTGTGCGCCGAGCTCAAGTTCACCAAGATTTCTACCGGCGACCTGCTGAGGGAAGCGGTCAAACTAGGTACCCCATTGGGCGTGAAGGCCAAGTCCTTCATGGAGTCGGGCGGTTTGGTGCCGGACCAGTTGGTCGGGGACCTGATCAAGGAAAAGCTCACCGATCTTAAGGGAGGGGTTATCCTGGACGGATTCCCGAGGACCGTCGAGCAGGCCAAGATGCTGGACCAGATCATCGACGTCGACATGGCCATCGATCTGGAGGTCGACGAAGAGCTCCTGGTCAAGAGGCTCACCGAGAGAAGGGTCTGCAAGGCATGCAACGCGGTATTCCACCTGGAATTCAATCCACCGAAGGCCGCGGGCAAGTGCGACAAGTGCGGCTCAGAGCTCATCCAAAGGAACGACGACTCGGAAAAGGTAGTTCGGGAGAGGCTCCGCGTCTACAAGGAGAAGACCCTGCCCCTGACCAGATACTACTATGACAAGCAGATCCTCACCCGGATCGATGGTCAAGGCGACATCGGCGATGTCTACGAGCGTATCCTGAAGGCGCTGAAGGCGCATAAGAAGGCCTGAGCGGGACCCAGCTCCCGCGGAAGACCTGGAATTTTCTTCTTCAAATCTCCCGGGTGGCTATTGCATGGCCGTCAACTATAGACGTATATGCAAAGCACTTGGTCCTTTTTCAGGTTCACCAGGCTGGAATTAATGAACTTCAGCGTGTTCATCATAAATGCTCCGTACCCATCATACATGTCCTTGTATGGCTCGTACATCTGTTCGACGCATCTCTGCATATCTTCCACCGAGTGGAGACTTGGGTCCAACAGGGGAATGAACCGGTCGCGGTCCGAATGAGTGAGAAGCAAGAACAGGAACAGCCAGCCACCGTGAGCTTCGCCAACAGTATCTATAAATTCCGACATTTCCCCCTTTCCCAGTTCGATCTCTTTCTCATCCTGGAGATAAGTGTAGACCAAATCCGTGATGACGCTCCCTGAATAATTGTAACTCAGGTCCTCGCCGTTCTTCCGCATGAACTTGAATAACTTCTCGGGGAAGTCCTCATCAGAGGATTTTGCATGTAACTTCTCGAGCTTTCTCATTGAGCTACTATTCAGAATGAACATCTCGCCGATGAACGACATAATGAGACAGAGCGGCTTGGCTCGGTAAAACAGTTCCGGCAACCTGCGCCTCAGGTTCGGATGCCCGTTTGAAGAAGCGGGCGGAAGCAAAAGGTTAAAGACCTAAAACTTTTTACCCACATTTCACAGCCCCGTAGTGTAGCGGTCAATCATGCCGCCCTCTGGAGGCAGCGACGGCAGTTCGAATCTGCCCGGGGCTACTTCATCTCCATCAAAATTCATTGAGTTTTTTGTTTTCTAGACAACCGCTCAAATCACCTGTAGATGGGCCTCGCCTGCGGCGATGTCCCTGAGACATGATTCCCCGTCCTCCGGACCACGGGCGAACAACAGGTCGCCGGCCGATACCCTGGTGGTCTTGTCCGGACCGTAGATGTACTTGCGTCCCCTCTTGATCGCCACCACCCACATGCCGCACTGGTTGGCAAGCTTGGTGTCGCCCAGGGTCGATCCGGCCAGGTCGGAGCCTTCCAGGACCACGGCGCTGCTGATGATCGATTCGCTGTCCTTCAGGGAAAGGGCGATCACCGGATGTGGTTCGACATCGTGCAGGACCACGTCCGCTATCTGCCTGGCAGCGTCAGATATCTCTTCCACCGACTGCGCCAGCTTGATGACCGAATAGGCCTTGTCCAGGTCGGAATCCTTCACCGCCCTTTCGATGGCCTTCTTCTGGATCTCCATGGCCATCTCGTCCAGCGCCTCCTCCATCTGGAACACCTCTTCGGCGATGTCGCGGTTATTGAACAGCAAAGAAGAGTAGGCCAGATCGATCATGAGCTCGGAAGTGTCCTTAAGCTCCAGCAACAATAGGTCGAGCTCGTCCATGTCACTCATCCTCCTCGACCGGATAGACCGGCCACTTGATCTCGCCTGAGACATATTTGCGAAGAAGCTCGGAACCGCTCTCCGTGCCCCTGACGATTATGATGTCCCCCGCCTTGAGGACGATGTCGTCCTCGGGGTCGTATATCCATCGCTTGCCCCTCTTGATGGCTATGACCCTCATGCCGGTCTCCGATTCGATGCTCAGGTCAGCGATGCTCCGCGACACCATGTCAGATGTTTCCGATATGGCGAGCCGCTTGATCTTCTCCTCCGCCTCCTTGAGCACGAAGGAAAGGAACGGTTTCTTGGATGGGTCAACGCGGGACAGGGTAACGATGTCCCCCGCGGCATTGGATATGGACTCGGCCGCGGCTGCGACCTGGAGTAGGCCGGCGAGCTTCACCGCGTCGCTGTAGGTTCGAGCCGATAGCATCGCTTTGATCCTGATCTCATAGTTCAGGGTATGCATCCTTTCTTCCAGATGGGCGACCTCTTCGGCGATGTCCTCCGAGTCGAACATGATCGCGGCATAGGCCAGATCGACCATCACCTCGGATATGTCCTTCATCTCGGTGAGAAGCTCGCGCACAGTGGTATGGGAGATCTCCGACCTGTCGGGAATATGCTCGTGATGTTCGCTCATTGCTCATCCTCGCAGTATCCATGGATGGCGTTGCCTCTATGGTTCACGAATAAGATGCCGCTGAAACAGCCACTGCACATTGAATTTGATCCCGGCCTTCCGCCAGGTCACGGCTGGGAAGTCCCTGCCTGCCCTGAAAAGCGGACTACCATCAATCCTATTCAGCGATATTTATCTATTGCCCATGCCGCAACGTCGATCTGATCGGCTGGACTCGGAGTTTCGAATAGCAAATATAGTTTGAGTATGCTCATGCAGGGAGAGGAACGGGATGGCTTCAAAAGGGAGGATGCGGAACTTCTTCGGCAGAAACCGGAGCGTGTTCACCCTTGGCTTCATCGGACTGGTCATCTCATCCTTCGGGGATCTGTTGGCGGGGGCCACCCTTGGTTTCATGACCGACACCCTGGCCCTGCTTCCGGGACTGATGATCCTGATCCCGCCGGCGATCGGCATGCGGGGCAATATTTTCGGTGCTTTGGGCAGCAGGCTGGGGACGGCGATGCATGTCGGCACGTTCGAGCTGTCGATGAAGCGGGGCAGCATGCTGCGCCAGAACTTGGGCGCGTCGCTGCTCCTCACCATGGTCATGTCGTTCCTGATGGGGGTAATGGCCAAGACCATCTCCGTGGCCCTCGGCGTGAACAGCATCTCGATCGAGGAGTTCGTCTTCATTTCCGTCCTGGGCGGCGCACTAGCCGGCCTGGTCATCGTGATCATCAA
The DNA here is from genome assembly GCA_942492955.1 of uncultured Methanomassiliicoccales archaeon. Classification (GTDB taxonomy): domain Archaea; phylum Thermoplasmatota; class Thermoplasmata; order Methanomassiliicoccales; family UBA472; genus DASXVU01. The sequence continues at coordinate 2,068,899 of OW818644.1, read as the reverse complement.
CATCCTGGTGGCGTCTATTGGATACCGCCGGGGATGGGACATCGACAACATCTCGGCCCCGATCATCACCGCGGCCGGGGACATCGTGACGCTGCCGATGCTCTTCATCGCCGCACTGATCGTCACCGGAGAATTCGGTTCCTTCCTATCCTCCAGCGTCCAGGCATTCTCGGTCCTGTTCCTGGCGTTGACAGCCTATCTGGCCTATGTGGCATTCAAACTGAAGAGGAGCGAGACCAGACGGATCATCGTGCAGAGCGCCCCGGTGCTGGCGATCTGCATCGTCCTTGACATCGCCGCCGGATTGACCATCGAGAACCAGATCGAAGGCCTGGTGACGCTGCCGGCGCTGTTGGTGCTCATCCCGCCCTTCCTGGAGGACGCCAACGCCCTGGGCGGGATACTCACGTCCCGGCTCTCCTCGATGCTGCACATGGGTACCCTGGAGCCGACCAAGGTTCCGAATCGGACCACCTGGGAGAACTTTGCCATCATCTACATCTTTTCCATATGGGTCTTCACCCTGGTGGGCGTATCATCGCATTTCGTGGCGGAACTGCTCGGTCTGAGCTCGCCCGGCCTTGTGGAGATGGTCCTGCTGTCACTGTCGGCCGGCCTGATCACGGTCACCGCCCTGAACTTCATATCCTACTACGTGGCCATATTCACCTACCGATTCGCCCTGGACCCCGATGACCACAGCATTCCCCTGACATCCTCCGCCATTGACGCGGTCGGGGCGATATCGCTCATGGTCATGATCATCCTCTTGAACTTGGCCTGAAGGGGCAGCGACAAGTTTTAATTCCAATCAGCATACCCATTTGACGGAAGTGACCGATTTGATCGACAGGCAACAAGTCCTCGGCAAGCTGGAATCCTACGACCTGAAGAACGCCAAGATCGGCGTCCTGGCATCCCATTCGGCACTCGATGTGTGCGACGGAGCCGTGGAAGAGGGATTCCGCACGCTGGCGGTGTGCGAGGAGGGTCGGGACCAGACCTATACCAAATATTTCAAGGCCTTCCGCAACGCCGATGGCAGCATCCGGCGGGGCATGGTCGACGAGGCCATCATGGTCAAGAGGTTCAAGGACACCATCTCCCAGAACGTCATGGACCATCTCACCGCCAAGAACGCCCTTTTCGTTCCCAACCGTTCGTTCACCTCCTATTGCAGCATCGACGCGGTGGAGAATGACTTCGCCGTGCCGATGGTCGGTTCGAGGAACCTGCTGCGGAGCGAGGACCGGGGAGGTCCGAAGGACTACTATTGGCTGCTGAACGAGGCAGGCATGCCCTCACCCCGGAAGGTCGCCAAGCCGGAGGACATCAGCGCGCTCACGATCATCAAGCTGCATCACGCCAAAAAGAAGCTTGAGCGGGGGTTCTTCACCGCCTCATCGTACGAGGAGTACCGCTCCAAGGCGGACAAGCTGATCGCCCAGGGCGTGATCGAGGAGGAGAACCTGGCCGGGGCCCGCATGGAGGAGTACATCATCGGCCCGGTCTTCAATCTGGACTTCTTCTACTCCCCGCTCGAGGAGGAGGGCTCCAAGATCGAGCTGATCGGGGTCGATTGGCGTTTCGAGAGCTCCCTGGACGGGCATGTGCGGTTGCCGGCGGAGCAGCAACTGGCGCTGAACGACAGGCAACGCATTCCGGAGTACACGGTCTGCGGTCACAACTCCGCCACCCTGAGGGAGTCGCTCCTGGAGAACGCGTTCGCGCTGGCCGAGAAGTTCGTCAAGACCTGCAAGCAGCACTTCAGCCCCGGCATCATCGGACCGTTCTGCCTCCAGACCTGCGTCGACAAGGACCTGAAGTTCTATATCTACGATGTCGCGCCCAGGATCGGCGGCGGCACCAACGTGCACATGGCGGTCGGCCATGCCTACGGCAATTCGATGTGGCGCACCAACATGTCGACCGGAAGGAGACTGGCCTTGGAGGTCAGAAGGGCGATTGAACAGGAACGGGTGGAAGAGATCGTCACCTGAGCGGACGCGCTAACCGTCCGCCGGGTCCTGGCGTGTCCAGGGCCATCTCAACTTCTTTATCTTACCTCCCCCATTGATGGCAATATTCTCCCGGTGTGTGGGTACCAGGGTGCGGAGGGATTGCGTGAGGAAGCTCGGCCCGTTGAGTTTTGTTTCTGCTTTGCTTGTGATATCGATGATCGTTGCTTCGTTGGCATTCCTGCCCGCGGATCCGGCCGATGCCGTTACCGGCGGCAATCACTTCGTCGTCGAGGTCAAGGATGGCGCAGGCCATTTGGCCGGAGCGACCGTGATGCTGACCGAGGCCTATGGAAGGATCGCCCCCTTCAGCGGCTTGACCGGACCCGATGGGAACGTGACGTTCGCAGCCGCTCCGGGGATGTACCAGGTAAAGATCAACGCCACAGGTCACTATGATGACCAGACCGCTAGCATGATCAGGTTCGACGGGATCCATGACGTCCATATACTGGTCGTGCTGGATCAGCTGGGGCCTCTCGGACCAGTATCGTTCAACGTGACCGATGGGGCTTCCGCCGTCGCGAACCCCTCGATAGCACTGCGATCCACCAGCCACGGGGTGGCCGCGACCTCTTTCTCGGCCCAGGGGACCTCTGGCAACGTCACCCTGAACATTCCGGCCGGAACCTACAAGATGATCGCCAAGGCGAACGGATATGTAACGAATGTCAGCATCATCACGGTGACCAGCCTGCCCTCCACAATACCGGTCCAGATGACCGCGACGACTTACGTGAACTACACTGTCAACGTCAGTTACAGCGGCAGAGCGGTCTCTGACCTGAAGGGGTTCATGGTGCTGAAGGACGGCACCGGGCTCGATCCGGAGGCAAGGATCACCGAAGCTCGCGCATACGTCGGTTCGGTCTCGTTCGACGTCAGGCCTGGGACATACATCATGCTCATCAGCGCGGACAATATGACGACCATGGAATCGGAGGTGGTGGTCACCGTCACAGAACAGAAGGATGGTTCGCTGGTGGCGAGACCCTCCGTACCATACACCTCCGCGATTTCGTTCATGGCGAACGATTGGAATCATCTGTCCATCAATGAGAGCCGGTTGCTTGCCTTTGATTCGTCGATACCTGTTCTGCCATACAGCTCGATTCCGAGCATGCGCATGCAGGCGGAACTGGCATTCGGCAACGGGGATGGCGTCCTGAACGTCACCGAGACGGCGAACTACACCCAGGCCATCGTCTCCCTGGGGTCCTATCGGGTCTCGACCGACAACCTGATCCGGGTCAATTCGGAATCCTATCTTTCCGTGCCGGGGAACACCTCGGTCAGCCTATCTGGCCTTGCCGGTCCGGTCAACTCCACCTCGAACTTGGAGATGTCCGTCCTCGATGACTATAACGTCAGCGGTGCTCCGATCGGGATGGGGGCGAGCAGCTACACGGTCAATATGGTTCTCGAGTACAATTCCGACTCGGTCACCCATTCATATCTCGTCTCGCCTCCCGCCCACCACGAAGTGACCGGCAGCGCGACGGTTACGAACCCGTCCCGGCTGGCCGTCTCAGGCAGCTTCAACGTCAGCATCGCCTCGACCACGAAGATAGCTGGGGACCCTGCCGATCCGACAGCCACGGTGGTCTTTCAGCGCAGTACCGCTCCGATCGCCTGGGGAGCCGTGACCGGACCGGCCTCGTTCTACCGCCTGGTCAATGTGAACTCGACCTACAGCTACTACATAGTGGCCAACGATTCGGAGATGATATTCTCGGCGATGGGGACGTATGATGCGAACGACCCCCGGATGACCTCGTCCTACACATACATCTGGAACTTCGATGACGGGACCGCCAATGTGACGACGACGTTTGCCAGCGCCAGGCACAAGTTCACGCAGGCGGCCTTCTACCGGAACGTGACGTTGACGGTGAGGGACGTGGCCGACCTGACCTCGACGTTCGTCATCAACCTCAAGGTCGATGACCAGAACCCGAACCCGGTGATCTCGATGAACGGGGCGCCGGTCTCCACCATATACGCCAACCAGAAGGAGAGCTTCACCTTCAGCCAATCGCTGACCACCGACTTTATCACCGGACCGTCCGACCCGTCCCCCGGTGCGATCCACCAATACCGGTGGAACTGGGGAGATGGCTCGAACCCGGTCACGGTGCTCCCGTCGGCCCTGCAGAACGTGACCCACACGTTCACCAAGGCGGGTACTTTCACCGTCTTCCTTAACGTCACCGACAGCGTCGGACACCTGGCTTCCGCGACGATGACCGCCGTCGTCAATGACACCGAGGCCCCGGTCCCCCGGATCACGGTCAGCAGCGGCGATGTGATCCTAAGCGCCACCATCCCGGAAAGGACGATGGTGACCTTCAACGCCAGCACGAGCACGGACAGCGGGGGCATCATCGCCTCCTTCCATTGGGATTTCGGAGATGGCACGACCGATGATGGCATGTATGCCAACCACTCGTTCCCGATCGCCGGCACGTACAAGGTCAAGCTGGTGGCGACCGATGCCAGCGGCAATGAGGGGAACGTCACCAAGACGTTCAGCGTGGTGTATGGCATCCGCCCGGACCTGAGGATACTCTCGATCGTTGTCGATCCTTCCAGCTACGTAGCGGGGGACACGGTCTCGGTTCGCCTAAACCTGGTCAATGTGGGCTCCGGGAACGCCACCGGCGTGTACGCCATGTTCTACCTTGTCGACCTAGCCGGCAACCGGCGGGAGATCGGCAACTCCTCACAGCTGTACGTGAACGGGATGGCGACTGACCGGCTTGGCCTGGGAGAGAGCGGCTACATCACCCTTAACAGCACCTTCGCCTCGAAAGGGGCGTTCAGCCTGGAGGCGGTCGCCTATTCGTTCGATGAGGTCAAGGTCACGGACAACGAAGCGAAACAGAGCCTGTCGGTGGGTGAGAACGGATCGATGCTGCCGATATTGCTCATCGTCATCGTCTTGATCGCCATCGCGGCCGCGGTCCTGTTCGTGTTCCGGAAGAGGATCTTCGGGGCCAAGAAATAATCCCGCTCCAAGACCGCGGAGCGGCAAACCCTTATCTATTCTCCAAGGAGTCTATCGGTCCATGGCCTGGCGCGTCATCGACCTGGGGAGGATGGGTTCCGCCCTCACCGCCGCGGCGGACGAGGCGATCCTGACCTTCCGCTCGAAAGGGCTGGTCGAGGATACGCTCAGCTTCTATTCACGGGAAAGACCGACCGTTTCGTTGGGTTATTTCGAGAAGGCTTCGGAATGCGTCGACCTGGAACTGTGCCGGGAGCTGGGCATCGACATCGTCCGGCGGCTCTCCGGAGGGAGCGCCATCTTCACCGACCCCGGACAGATCATCTACACGGTGACGGTGGATGCCAGACTGGTGCCCGAGAATCCCAAACAGTCGTACCCACTGATCTGTGGCGGCGTGGTGAACGCGCTCAGGGGGATGGGGATCGATGCTGTGCACAAGCCCCTCAACGACGTCGTCGTGAACGGGAGGAAGATCTCCGGAAGCGCCCAGACCAGGAAGGCTGGGGTCGTCCTGCAGCACGGGACGGTCATCGTCGATTCCGACCTGGACACCATGATGAGGGTCATCCGACAGAGGCCGGGAAAGCCCAGGAACAGATCCGATATGACCTCGGTCTCGCTCGAACTAGGCCGGAAGGTATGCGACGATGAGGTGAAGACCGCCCTGGTCGACGGTTTCGAGAGGTCGTTCGGCATTGAATGCGTCAAAAGCGACCTGATGTCCGAAGAGTGCGCCTTGGCCAGTAAGCTGGCGGAAGAGAAATACGGGAAAGAGGTTTTTACGTTCCAGCGGTGATCACTCGAACGACTCGAGGTCCAGGAATGCGATCTTCCTGCCGTCGATGAAGAATCCTACCTTCTTGTGCAGCAGTATCGCGCTCTGACTGTCCTGCAGGATGACGCTCTGGACGGCCTTGGCCCCTTTCTTCTTGCCCTCGGCGGAGACCTTCTTGAGCAGCTTGAAGCCGATGCCCTTCCTCCGCTGCATGGGATGCACCATCAGACCCTCGATCCACACGACCTTGTCCACATTGAAGACGTGCTGGACCATCTGGGCGAAGACGAAGCCGACGATCTGCTTGTCCTCGATGGCGACATAGCTCAGATTGGCCTCCTTGTAGAAATCGAACGAACCTTTGGCGGACGCGCCGAGCTGGTCGATGAGGTCTTGCGGAAGGGTATCCCAGTTCTTCTTCAGTGCTGATTCGAGGTACTCCCTGACGCAGAATAGCTCGAGCGCCCGAACGTGCCCCCTGTCCTCTTCCTTTAAAGCCCTGATCTCAACCATTACATTTCCTCCGGCGCAACGAGGCCCAGGTTCCCGAGCGTGTTCCTCAGCACCCACATCGAGCATTCCACGAGGCAGAGCCTCGCATCCTGGAACTCCCCGGACTTGAGGACCGGGACGGAACCATAGAATTGGTTGAACGCCGCCGCGACCTCATGCCCATATGCGGGTAGCAGGTGGACTCGCCTTTTCTCCCCTGCCTCCCTGACAACCGAGGGGTATAACGATAGTGTACGGATAAGCTTTCTCTCGTATGGGTCGACGAGTTTCCGCGGGTCCGCCTCGCGGTCGTAGGACTCGACCTTGCGCAGGATGCTGCATGCCCGGGCGTGGGCATATTGAACGAACGGGGCGCTGTTGCCTTCGAAGTTGAGGGCCTCTTCCCATTTGAAGACCAGTTGTTTCTCCGCTTGCACCCGCAGAATGTTGTAGCGTATCGCACCGCTGCCGATATCCCGGGCGATCTGCCTCATCTTGTCCTCGGAGAGGTCCCTGCGCCTCACCTTCACTTCCTCGTAGGCCCGGTCGACCGCCTCATCGATGAGATCGTCCAGATAGACGACCACTCCCTTCCTGGTGGACATGCGCCCCTCAGGCAGCGAGACGAACGAGTAGAAGACGCATTCCGGAACGCACACCTTCCCCAGGATCTTCAGGGCGGCGGCCAATTGCTGCTGCCCCAGCTTCTGGTCCTCCCCGAGGACGTTGATCAGAAGGTCGGCTCGGGTGAACTTGTTCAGGTGGTAGGCGATGTCCCTGGTCGTATAGAGAGTCGTCCCGTCGGCCCGGGTGAAGAAGAACTTGGTGCTCTTTCCGTGGATGCCGAAGGTCTCCAGGTCGAGATAGAAGGCCCCGTTCTCCTCTTTGCAGTAAGGGGTCTTCTTGAGCATCTCGACGACCTCTTTGGCGCTGCCGTCGAGGATGAACTGTGATTCCCAGGTGTAATTGTCGATCTCCACTCCGACCTGCGAGAGCGAGGTGCGGATGCCTTTCAGCATCATCTCGGTCGTTTCGCGCACCTGTTGGATGACCCGCTGGTCGCCCTGCTCGAACCGGCGAAGCATACTGGAAATCTGTTCCTGTACGTCCGGCTCGGCCTCCATCCTCTGGTTGGCCTTCTGGTAGAAGCCCACCAGGCGGTGGTCGTCCTTGACCCGCTCGGATGGCGGGACATCCGACTCGGGAACGTTGTGGACGCCCCAGGTCAGCAGGACGACCTGCTTGCCCACGTCGTTCACCAGATACTCGGTGGTCACGTCGTAGCCGCAGGTGCGCAGGCAGCGGGCCAATGTGTCGCCAATAAGAGGGTTCCTGGCCCGGCCCACGTGCAGCGGACCGGTGGGGTTCACGGAGGTGTGCTCGAGCAGGACCCGCGCGTCCTTCGGTGACCCCATGCCATAATGGGACTTCGTCGAGATGATCCCCCTGACCGTCGTTAACGCCAGGAATTCCTCGTTGATCTTGAAGTTGAGATAACCCCGGTCGGCCCACGCCTTCTCGATGGTGGGCATCGGAGGCAATCCGGAAACGATCTGGTTGGCGATCTCCACCGGATTCTTGCGCAGGATCTTCGCCATGGGGAAGCATGGAATGGCCAGATCTGCCTTGTCCTGGTCCGGCACCTCCACTTCGAACTGGACCTTGGCGCCCATCGCGTCCAGGACGGAGTTGACCGCCCACATTACCTCCTCCCTGAACTGGCCCATCGCGTCCATTCAGATCACCCGGTCGAGTAACGGAGCAGGGCGGCGATCCCACCGAACGCTTTCAGCAGCATGTCCCCCTCCTCCGAGTCACTGGAGATGAGCTCCACCTTGGTGCCCATTGATTCCGCCTGTTCGAATAGGTCGTCCACGATGTCGATGTTCTTGGTAACGCTGGCATTGGCGTTGCACTTGGGGCACTGGACGACGTTTGGCACTTCGGAAACGGACATCTCGGTCACGGTGCCGCAGGACGAGCATTCGATCGTCAACCGGCGCTTCCTCAGGCCTTCCGAGAGCAGGACCTCCACCGCGCCGATCTTTATCGCATCGCGCACCTGGTCCTCTCCGTACGTGGCCAGCGAGCCCTCGTTCTTCCGGATCTCCTCCAATAGGCGGAGTATCAGGCGCTTCTCGCGCATCAGGTCCATGTCCAGGAGGCGGTCCTTGGCCTTGTCCACCAGCTCCTTCAGCCCATACTCGTCGGTATAGCCGATATCGAAGGTGTCGACCACTTTCTTCTGCAGTTCGTGGTGCAGGTACCCTTCCGAATTGAAGTACTCCTTGGTCGGCCCGGGACCTCCGATCAGGATGCCTTGAAGCCCTTCCAGGCTGAGCATGGATTCGGTGGCGATGTCTCCCACCTTTTTGTAGAACTCGTTGGCGGAGATCTCGATCAGACGCTCGAACCTCTGCGCCGACTGACCTCCCATCCGGTGCTTCGAGGGCACCAGTGAGGCGAAGTTACGGATGACGGTGATCTTCTTTCCCCGGAGATAGCCGAGGGTGGCCTCGCTCCGGTCCAGGACGATCAGTCCGTAGACCTTCTTCTCCAGGAGCATGTCCGAGAGCGGCTCCAGGTAGAAGTCCGAGTCGCACCGGTACAGGAACGTGCCGATCGGCTCTGGAGGTTCCAGGACGTACTGCACCATGCGCGTCTGGTCGCCGCCGGCGGCGATCTCGCCGACGAAGAATATGACGCCGTTCGCCGGCGGGGCCTTGAAGTACTTGAGCCTCGCCAGGATCGACTGGATGGCCCCCTGGACGTTCTTTCTGGTCCCCTGGGACTTGATGTTCGACGATTGTGAGAACTCCTCACGCAGGTATGCGGCGACGTCGGATATCTGCTTGTTCGGCGGAACGTAAACAGAGATCAGCTCGGTGCCCCTGCCCTTGAGGGTCCTTATCTCTTCCAGCGCCCTTTTGAAGTCGTACTTCTGGCGGTCGGAGAGCTGCTCCCCTTGAATGTCAACTTGCATTTCTATGACAACCTATGGTTTTTTCTAGCAGTAACAATTACCCACATAAAGCTGTTGGTGCCCACATGGATTGTGTCGTTGTTTCGTTGGGCGGTTCGGTGTTGATCCCCGGGGAAGACGACGCCGAGCACCTCTCCAACCTATCCAGCTTGATCAAGGAAATGTCCGCCGAACACCGCCTCCTGCTTGTTTGCGGTGGTGGCAAGATCGCCCGCTACTACATCACCACCGGCCGTGACGTCGGCGCTACCGAGAGGGAACTGGACGAGCTCGGGATAATGACCACCCGGATCAACGCCAAGCTGGTCTCGCTGTCGATCGGGGAAAAGGCCGTCGATGCCATCCCGACCACCGTGGAAGAGGCCGCCGGTCTATCCTCGGACGGCAGGATTGTGGTCATGGGCGGGACCGTCCCGGGTCATACCACCGACGCGGTCAGCGCCATGCTCGCCGAGAAGGTGGGGGCCGCAAGGATCGTCAACGGAACGTCGGTCGACGCCGCGTTCACCGCCGACCCGAAGCTGGTCAAGGACGCGGAGAGACTGCATACTATCACGCACGCCGAACTGGACCTGCTGGTGAGCCGGGGAATGCATTGCGCCGGGCCATCGCACGTCTTCGATCCCTTGGGAGCGTCCATCGCTCACCGGGCCAACATCCCGATCTTCATCGTAAACGGACGGAACATCGACGAGATGAAGGCGGCCATCCAGGGCAGGAAGATCAAGGGCACCCTCGTCACCGATTGAGTGCCATAACATTATTGGCCTGGACGCGCATGACGTTTTGTTATGAAGCGAGGTGGGGGCTCCAACGGCAAGGAGAGGAAGCTTGAGAAAAGGATCGAGAAGGCCCAACGCCCTCACTCGACCTATCAGGATGCTCTGGTCGTAGGCGTCGCCTTCTGCATATTGGCCGGTCTGCTATTCGCCCTATCGGCCGTCACCAGCTGGGCGTACCTCAACGCCTCCGGCCCTGTCATCGTTCACAGGTACATCATGGACCTGGGCAAGATATCGAACAGTTTCTCTTTCCTGTGGATCATACCGTTCGGGGGCATCGGGCTGGCGGTCACGTCGGTGGCCCAGCTCTCCCGGACCATCGTCGAGGGCAAGTGGAAGCGGGAGGTCGCCGTGGTCACTCTGGCCCTGGCCTTGATCACTTCCATCTTCTCGATCATCTCGATCTTCTGGCTGCAGGACCAGGTGATAAGCCCGGCAGGGGCAGGCGCCGGATATGGCCCGGGCGTGTTCCTGGTCGTCTTAGGTTCGGTGCTGGCGATCGCCGGTTCGCTGACCCTTTTCGCCGACGTCATGAGGGACGAGGAGAAGGCCGAGCTGCCGGAACGATGGGCGAAGAGCAGGCACACGACCGAGGAAAATGAGTACGTCCTGCCCCCGGAAAAGCCCAGGGGCAAAGGAATGAAGTGCCCGAAATGCGGCGCCCAGGTCAAATCCGGCTGGGACGAGTGCCCGATCTGCGGGGCGGAACTGGACTGAGCCCTTAGATGTCTTCCAGATCTGCGCTCTCGACGACCTTCAGCCCGCAGGACTCGGCGATCTCCTTGATGTGATTTGCCTTCGCCTTCGGCATCGATTTCTTGTGGATATACGCTAACGTAGCAGAGCTGGCGTTCGCCGCGCTCACTACCGTCTCGGAGAACTTCTCCTCGGTCATGCCTTCCATGGCATAGTTCGGGAACATGTGGCCGAACGATATCTTCTTGGACAGAGCGATCTCCGTGAACCGGGGAGCGTAGTGCCCGCCGCCGATACCGATGGCGATGGGATACTCCCGCACCTCGACGTTGAGCAGGGTCTTCGCGATCACCTGGGCGGCGCGCTGGTTCTCCCAGTTGGTCTTGTCGCTACCGATCTCGATGAAGACCGTGGGCTTCTTCAGGGTCGGACCGTGATGCGTCGTCTCGAACGAGACCTGGAACGGGAGCTCGGCGGCGTTGACCTTCAGGCCGCGCAGCAACGATGTCATCAGATGCGGCGCGGAGCGGACCAGCGTCCCTTTCTTACCGCCGAACTCGGCGTTGCCGTAGTTGCCGATGGGATGCGCGGTCAGCGTCGGGATGCCGGACTCGGAACGGTGCTTGGACAGGAACACGACCTCGTCGACCTTGACGCCGAGCCGGTCAGTGAAATGCTGGTCGATGTTGTCGGCGAAGAGATGTTTCTCCCTGATCGTGATCATGGCGGTGTCGCCGATGCACTTTACGAGGCTTCCCTCATACTCACCCCTTACGGTGAAATCCCCTTTCTCGAGCAGCCTGTCCCGTATGTTAACGCTGGCGACGTCCTCCATGCTGCATACAAAAAGCCTCATGAGGAGACCTCAAACGTTCCTCCGAGAATAAACTTTCTAATCCGACGCTATGTGCACCGATCCGAGTCACCATCTTCTGGATTTCACATATAGCGTAATTGTAATAATCAGCGACATAGCATGAAATAGCCTTTCCAGAATTCGATTAACATGCCGAGTCCAGTCACCATCGGCGAGAGGATAATCCTCCATCTTGCACAATACTCAAAGTTCAAGGATGATTTCGACGCCCCCGTTGACGTAAGCCAAGACGGCATCGCCGAGGCGCTCAGGATCTCAAGGGCCCACGCCGCGATCGAACTCAAGAAGCTGAAAGAGTCGATCCTGGTTGAGGAGAGGATCGCCCATATCCGCCGGGGCAACACCAAGAGGAAAGTGTATTATCTCAACAAGACCGGCGAGGACAAGGCCAACAGTCTAAGGGCATACGCGGACCGGGAGGGCATCCAGATCAAGCCTCTGCTGGACCTGAGGAAATGTCAAGGCCCAGAACTGTGGGAATCGCTCGATCCCAGTTTCCATCCGGTTCTCGCTCAGGCATGTGTTTTCCGGAAGCCGTTCAAGCGTTCCTCGTTGCCGGAGACGAGCATATCCCTGCTGCCGGAGGACAAGAACGGCATGGTTGACGTTCCGGACGCGCTCAAGACCTCGATACCGACGTTTGCCAGCAAACCGGAGCTCAAGCAGTACCACAGCTTCGCCGCCGATTATTGGCTGAAGGAAGGGAACAGCCGGGAAAGGCTCTACCATCTGATCCAATCCGGCCGGCTGAAAGAGGCGGAGATGATGGTCGCCTCGAAGAGGCTGGAACTCCTGAAGAGCCCGGACAAGGACCTCTGTGATCTTCTGTCCGTCATCACATCACCCGCCGAGAAATATGCCGCCCGGGTCTATTCCGCCCAGGGTGAGGCGGCCCGCGGGTCATCACAGTTCGACAAAGCCTTGGCGTCGGCAGAAAAACTGATATGCATGATGGACGAGACCGACAAATGGACCGGGACCTGCCTCAAGGCCAGGACGCTGATGGACAAAGGCGAGCTGGAGGCGAGCATCCCGTTCTACCTGGGCGCTCGATCGATGGCCTTGCCGCTGGACACCCAGCTGGAATGCGACTACGCGGAGGCGCTGACCCGGATGAGAAGGTTCGAGGAGGCCCGCCAATGTTTGGAGAAGTTGATGGCGGACGGGCTCAAGGGAATGGACCCGGAGAACATCGAGCTCGTCTATTACCAATTAGGCACCGTTCTTTTCCGCTCCGGCAATGGTCACGAGGCCATCCGTTACCTGAGCAAGGCATTGGGACTGGCGAGGCCTGGCGACAAAAGCCGTATCTACCAGTGCATGTCCGAAGCCTACACGTCGATCGGCATGGCGGAGAAGTCCGTCGAATACGCCAAGAAGGCCAAGCTCAAATGATCGGGCTCTGCCTCAGCGTGTCCAGATCGGTGACGTAGAGCTCGCGGATGTCCTTGAGGCCGTAGCGCAGCATCGCCAGCCGTTCGAATCCGAGACCCCACGCGAGCACCGGGTGGTGTATGCCCAGCGGCGCCGTCACCTCAGGACGGAACACGCCTGCGCCGCCCAGCTCCATCCAGGTGCCGTTGTAGTAGATGTCGACCTCGAGCGACGGCTCGGTGTATGGGAACGGCCCAGGTCGGACGCGCACCGTGTCGAAGCCCATCCGGTGGTAGAAGTCCTTGAGCACGGCTACCAGCATGTCGAAGCTTGCGTCTTCCTCCATGATGATGCCTTCGATCTGCACGAACTCGGGCAGATGGGTCATGTCGATCGATTCGTTACGGAAGATGCGGCTGATGGAGAACAATTTCGCCGGCGGTTCCGGGTGCTTCGCCAGGTATCTGACCGAATTCACCGTGGTGTGCGTCCTGAGCAGCGCCCTCTCCGCTTCCGTACGCGACCACTTGTACCTCCAGCCGAGCGAGCCGGTGTCGCCGCCGTTCTCGTGCATCTCCTTGACCTTCTCGACCACGACTTCCTCGTCCAGGTCGAGCCGGGCCGGGTTCTTCAGGTAGAACGTGTCCTGCAGATCGCGGGCGGGATGGTCCTGCGGAGTGAACAGCGCGTCCATGTTCCAGAACGCTGGCTGCACGTACTCGTCGTCAATCTCGGTGAAGCCCATCTCGATGAAGATGCGGCGCACCTCGTCGGCGATGCGCGTGAGCGGATGCTTCTTTGCCGGGTAGACGGCCGAAGCGAACGTCCTGATGTCGTACTTGCGGAAGTTGACCTCCCTCCACTTACCGGACTGGATCATCTCCGGGGTGAGCTGGGCAACTTCCTGGGTTAGCTCTATGCCGAGCGAGATCACTTCCTTTCCCGCCTCGGCCATGATGAGCTCCCGGGAGATCACCAGTTTCTCGGATATGATGTCCTGGCGGGACTTGAGCTGGGCGATGATGTTCTTGTCCGCCTCCTCCTCGAAGAGGTCGCGCTCCTCCAGTATCTTGAGGAACGTCTCGTCGGCCATGTCGCCGGAGATGTGCTTCCTGCCCTGCTCGGTCAGGGTGATGGTGGGCTGACCGGAGGACTTGTCGATGTTGGCCAGGCCCTTCCTCTTCAGCCAGCCGACCGCCAGCGAGGACACGTCCGGTGTGATCTGGGATTCCATGTCCTTCAGCGTGGAAACGCCGTTGACCGTAGCCAGATAGTTCAACGCCCGGCGTTCGGGCAGCCCGACCGAATTGATGTCCTTGGTCTTCAGGGAGTAGCACTTCCTGGCGCTCTCCTTCACCGTGACGAGACCCTTCGCCTGGAGCCAGGAGGCGGCGTTCATGACCTCGACCAGCTGCTCGAACTGGCCTGCCTCGAAGATCCTTTCCGGCGATGCGATGCCGTTCAGCTGGTTCAGCGTGAGCAGCACCCGTTTCTCTTGGTAGCTCAGGCCTTCGAGGATCTCCTTGGCGTTCATATGCTGACAGGAAAAAACTCCTCTCTATTTGACAGTTTGTCTGATGCGGTCACGCCGATGGGCCGGCTTGAGATCGAGGACCGGCGTTCCGTTGAAGGCGTCCAGTCCTTTGACCGTGAGGATGTTGCCGTTGACCGACAAAAGCCGCACCCGGGTCACGCCGATCGGGTTGGGGCGGTTCGGGCTGCGCGTGGCGAACACGCCGACCAGTGGGATGTCCGGATCACCTTTCGGATGGAGCCTCATCTTAGGGCCGGTGCTCCGGTCGAACCAGAATAACACATCGATCTCTTTTGATTCATCTATTCGGTACAGTCCGTCCACCAGTTCCGGACGGATGACTATCTCGGAAACGACATCGGTGAAGTCTGTGCTCTCCTCGATCTCGTTCCGTACGTAGCCGATCGGTTCAAGTTTCAGCATGGTGCCTTCATCAGGAACTCGTCGAGCTTGTCCTTCGCCTCTTCCCGCTTCTGCTGGTGCACCTCGAGGAACTTGACGATCTTGTCGGCCAGCATCATCTTGCACTCGCCGCACAGGATCTCGCCCTTGCGGCATTTCTCCGAGAGATCGTCCATCGCTCTGTCGTCCTTCTCGAAAAGGTAGTACTGGTACTTGAAGACGGAACAGACCTCTGGCTTGCCGCCGGTCTTGCGCTGCTCCTCGACCGAGACCGCACCGCCGGTGAAGGCCGTGCCCACCTTCTTCCTGATCGCCTTGGGATTGTCGGTGGTGTAGATGGTCGAGTTCGGCTGGGACGATGACATCTTGTCGCTGCCGGTGAGCCCGGGGAACATCTTGTTGTGGATCAGCGCCGGCTTGTTGTAGCCCAGGAGCGGAGCGACGTCGCGGGCGAGGCGGAAGTGCGGGTCCTGGTCGATGCCGCAGGGGATCAGGCACGGGGTGCTCTTCCCGTACAATGCGTTCTCGATGAAGCAGGGCGCCGCCTGCATGCTTGTGTAGTAGATCGAGCCAATATTCGTACTGTTGTCGAAGCCGAAGATCGCCTTAGCGGTCGAGAAAGTGACCCTCTTGGCCACCTTCAGCGCAAGCGGGTAAAGCGTCTTGATGACCTCGGTGTCGACCATGATCTTGGTCTTGTTGACGTCGAATCCGAGTGCTATGACGTCGAGCGCGTTCTCGTACGCCATCTTCTTCGTGTCATCGAGCTGGAGGTTCTCGTTGAACAGGTACTTCTCGTCGTCGGTCATCTGAAAGTAGAGTGTCGAACCGAACGTGTCCTGCAGGTGCTTGGTGAACATCCAGGGCATCAGGTGCCCGAGATGGGTGTGACCGGACGGTCCGCGTCCGGTGTAGAGGAAGAACTTGTTGCCCTTGTCGTACTGGTCCAGGATCCACTCCAGATCACGTTGGGAATAGACGATGCCCCGCTTCAGCATCGGGTGCAGCTCGCCGTACTTCGACAGGCGGGCCAGCATCTCGTCGTCGATGCGCTTCGTGCCGAAGCGGACGATGAGCTCGTCGTAATCGATGTCGCCGGTAACTTCCCACGGCGTGACCTTGAAGTCCTTTTCCATTTGCACACCAGCGGGGCGGAGAATGGTTCGGAGGGTAAAAAGGATTGCGAGGGCTAGAGAACAAGCAATAATGAGATTGAGGCAATATTCGGATGCTTCAAGAGTGACTTAAAAAATAAGGTGACCCCGCCCGCGGGCGGGTGAGAATCACTCCTTATGGTACTTTTCCTCGGTGTCCCTGAGCTCCTTCAGAGAGGGGCAGGCAGCACCGTTCGCCTCCGCTCCGGAAGCCTCGACCCCGGAGGGGCATGATGCCACGCCCCCGTTCTCGGAATCTGCAAGCTGCCTAAGAGCCGGGCAGGCCTCGCCCTGCACCTCCGCCACGACCCCGCAGGTCGCGGTGCGCCTGTTCTTCAACACCGAGGCGACGATGGCCACGACGAGGATCAGGACGATCACGGCGAGGGATACGATCACCGGTACGTGCACATAGTCGACCACGAGCATCTTGACACCGACGAAGGTCAGGATGCCGGCGAGTGCGTACTTCAGGTAGCAGAACAGGTTCATGATGTGCGACAGCGAGAAGTACAGCGACCTCAGGCCGAGGATCGCGAACGCGTTGGAGCTGAAGACGATGAAGGTCGTGGTGGTGATGCCGAGGATCGCCGGTATCGAGTCTACGGCGAAGACTATGTCCGTCGTCTCGATCACCAGAAGCGCGATGAACATCGGGGTGGCCCAGAGGATCTTCCTGCCCTTAGCGTTCGGTCTCCGGACGAAGAACTTGTCACCCTCATAGCTCTTGGTCACGTGCATGAACCGGCGGAAGAACCGCACCATGACGTTGTGCTCGGGCTCGACCGTCTCCTTCTCCCTCTTGACGACCATCTTGATACCGGTGTACACCAGGAAAGCGCCGAAGATATAGAGGACGAACGAGAACTGCTCGACCAGAGCCACGCCGACGACGATGAAGGCCAGCCTGAACACGAGTGCGCCCAGTATGCCCCAGAACAGGACCTTGTGCTGGTCCTTCGCTGGAACGCAGAAGGATGTGAGGATCAGGATGATGACGAACAGGTTATCAACGCTCAGCATGAGCTCCATGACATAGCCGGTGGTGAACTCCAACCCGCTTGTTGACCCCATCGAGATGTATATCCAGATGTTGAAAACGACGGCAGCACTGATGAAGAAGGCGGCCTGCATCATCGCCTCCTTGGGCTTGATGACATGTGCCTTGCGGTTGAAGACCGCCAGGTCCAGTATCAGGAGTGCGGCGATGCATACGATGAATATTATCCATTCTGTAGTTTCTGCGACTGCCATAGGGCTATTCCATCCCTAGACGGATGCCTTGGCATAGTGCCAGGGAATACACCCGCCTCACATGCCTGGGGCCTAATCTCTCTGAATATATAGGTTATTCGAGATTACGAGGTAGGTTGTGGTCGCCTTTTCCAATGGTTAAAGGATGGACCGTATTAATGCACAGTAGCAAGAAGTTGTCCAACAAAATCTGCCTATTACAGCATCAACTATGACGTCGTCTTTGATGCAAAGGCAACACCCAGGAAGGTCGTCACCAAATTGGTGCACGCGCTCTCCTTTGCTGGGCGATGAGCATCCTTTGATCATCTCAATAATGGTGTCATGAAATTCATGAAAGCCCAACATCTTTTATTCATAATCAGGTCTTATCATTTTATCTATCCATCCAATTAATCGGCATGCGATGGAGAACCTGAGACCGGGCATGTTCGACCAGGACCGTCTGGAGCGGTCGAGAAGGATCTCATGGCTGGACATGGACAGTATCGCGGGAACGAAGTGCCTCGTCGTCGGCGCAGGCGCGCTGGGCAACGAGGTGGTCAAGGATCTGGTGTTATCAGGTTTCCGAAACATCGAGCTGGTCGATATGGACCATGTGGTCCGGTCCAACCTCAACCGCTGCGTCTTCTTCCGTGAAGGCGACGCTGAGCAGAAACTGATGAAATCAGCGATAGTGGCGGCCAGGGCAAGAGAATTGGATCCTTCTGTGACTATAGTCTCTTCGATAGCTAGAGTAGAGACCTACGATGTGGAGCGGTTCCGCTCGTTCGACCTGGTCCTGGGCTGTCTGGACAATATCGCCGCCAGGTTACACGTCAATTCACATTCCTACCTCGCCCGAATTCCCTATATCGATGGCGGCACCAGCGGCTTCCGGGGCAAGGTGCAGGTGGTGATCCCGCCGGACACGCCTTGTCTTCAGTGCGCCATGAACCGCACCCATTACCGGGTCATGGAGAAGCGGTTCAGCTGCACCGGAACGGATGTCAGCTATTTTGAGCCGAAGATGCCGGCCGAGATAACCACCACCAGCGTGGTGGCCGCCATCCAGGTGCGGGAAGCGCTGAAACTGGCCAGCGGCAAAGGGGAGAAATGTATCCGGAATGTGATGTTCTATGACGGCCTGAACGGGACGTCCGAGCAGCTTGAGGTCGATACTGACTCGGATTGCCCCATGCATCAATCCCATCATTGATCTAGTTCGTCTAGAGTGTACATCCCTTGTTCTCACAAACCATTACTCTAGTGCCAAGTTTTTTTATATCCGAAAACGTCCAGCGTCCAGGGTACAGATTATGGGAGTAAGGGTCATCATAAAGAATTCTGAGATCGGCTCGAACGTAGCAATGGACCTGGAACCGACCAATTCGGTGCAGGAGATCATCGACAGCATCGCCACGTACTGGGAGAAGGATGCTGGTGCATATGTTATCAGGAAGGGCAAGAGACTGCTCAAGGGAGAACAGATGATCGGGGACCTGGGTTTCGCCGAGAACGACGAGATCGAACTGATCCCTGATCCCGAGGGCGGTATCTGATGCCCTTGCCGAAGGACATCTTGATCTCTCGCCTCCGGAACGAACTGACGCAATGCTCGAAGTACCTAAAGACCAGCCTGGACATATCCGATGACAGGCTAGACCATTATCCGGCCGAGTTCGATATCGAACTGCATAACACGCCCGGTCCGGTCCGGGAGAATGGGAGGGTCGTCAACCGTTACAACCACAAGTTCCGTATCATAATCACATCGAACTACCCGTTCGAGAAGCCTTCGGTCATCTGGAAAACGCCGATATTCCATCCAAACGTCATGTTGCCAGAGGATGGCGGCCATGTTTGCACGAAGCTCCTGAGCGAATGGAGCTTCAATTCCACGATTCTATCTTTCGTAAAGGGCATCGAGGCATTGCTGGTGGCCCCGAACGGGGAAAGCCCGTTCGGCACATCGAGCTGCACCGAGGCGGCCGCCTTCTTCAACAGCGGCACCAAGACCCTCCCGATCGTCACCACCACCCTTCCGAAGGTGGTGCGGAGGTGACCATGCCCAAGATCGTCGGGGTAAGTGAGAGGAAAATCCGGGACAAGGCGCCTCCGGAAACGGAGCGGATAAAACCGCACAAATGGCTCTCCAAAGATTCACTGGATAAGTATTACGCAACGGAATTGAAAGGATTCGACATGTACCTTTCAAAACTGGCCGAGGAGAAGATCCGGAACCATGCGATAAGCCGTCTGGAGCCCCGTACGGAGATCATGGGTCTGCTGCTCGGAACCGTGTATCGGCATCACGAACGCGAGTACGTGCTCGTTAGGGATGTCGTCACCACCGACCTTGATGCATCGCTGGTCTCGGTCCGGTTCGATAGACAGGGTTTCGAAAAGCTCTTCGAATCGTTGGACGACAGCGGGTTCGATTACGTCATCGTCGGTTGGTACCATTCACATCCGGGGCACGGCTGTTTCTTGTCCCAGACTGATGTGGACACACAGACCTCGATGTTCAACAGACCATTCCACAGCGCCTTGGTCATCGATCCGGTCAACATGGAGATCGAGACGTTCAGGGTGGAGAACGGTAAATCTTACCACCGGCCGTTCGCCGTTTATTGGGATGAGTTCCAGAACCCGTACTACGGCGAGAGCGTGCGGAAGCGACAGCTCAAGGAATGATCGTGGAACTGAGCTCAAACCCAGATCGCGTGTCTCTTCCTCAATGATGATTCCGTCTGTCCCAGCCTCTGCATGAGCACCGGGACCAGAGAATCGAGCAGGATCGACGTCGATACCTCGAAGATCGTGCCCAGCGGCGCCAGCTTCCTGCGCTGCTCGTCCTTATTGTGGGAGATCTCGATGACGATGTCCGAGATGGATCCGAGCTTGGAGTGCATGGAGGACGTAACTGAGACTATCCTGGCGCCGATGCGCCCGACTATGTTCGCGGTCTGCACCGCCGACATTGTCTCCCCGGTGTTCGAGATCAGGATCACCAGGTTGCCCTGCTCCACGATCGGTGTGGCCATGTCGCCGACGAAGTGGACGTCCATTCCCAGCTGCACCAAACGAACAGCGAACGACTGACCGACCAGACCGGACCGGCCCACTCCGTAAATGAATATCTTCTTTGAAGAAATGATCAGGTCGACGAACTCCCCGACCTTCACCTGGTCGACCTTGTCCAGCGCCTCCTGGACCTCCTTAAGGATGTATGTCGATGCTTCCTTCAATCGTAATCATCTTCCAGGTCATCGTCATCGGTCTCGACCTTGGGGCTGCGGCCTTTCGCGTCCTTGGCGTGCTTGGAAGGCTTCTCGGCCTTCTCAGGCTTTTCCCCTTTCTCGGGCTTTTCCGGCTTCTTGACCTTGGTCTCCTTGGAGACCTTCTTGGTCAGGATACGCTCGTAGATGACCTTCATGTACATGGCGTCGTGCTCGAGCAGCGGCGAGCTGGATATTATCGTGCAGTCCGGGTTCTCTTCCACCAGGAACTCGGCCAGCGGCTCGAACCTCAGGTCCCCCTTCTTGATCGGGGTGACCCTCTTCTCGTTGCCCGCTTCATGCTCCACGCCGGAGAAATGAGTGTAATAGTGCCCCTTGACCTGGGACCTGACCTTGTCGAACAGCTCGGCGAAGTCCTGCGGCTCCCTCAGGGTGCCACTCTGCCTGGCATGGACGTGCGCAAAGTTGATGACCGGAACGATCCCGTCGACATTGTCGCAAAGCTCAAGGAGCTCCTCGATCGAACCGAAGACCTCCTGCCTTCCGGATGTCTCGAAACCAAGCATTGGCTTGATCTCGTTCTTCTCCCACCACTCCATGATCTCGGTCACGTTGCCGGTGATGGTCTCGACGGCCTCCTTCTTCGACATGTTGCCGTAAAGGCCCAGATGGGAGATGACCATGTTCCCCTTCATCTGATTGGTGAGCATCCCCGCCCAGCGGATGCTGTCAATGCTCTTGTGCGTGAGCTCGTTGTCGCTGGTTAGGTCCATGTAATAGGGGGTGTGCATTGACATCTGGACATCCAGTTCCGCACCCATGTGACCCAGGGCGATGAGCTCCTTGAAGTTCTGGACCAGGCCCGATGCCAGTGTGATGAGGGTGTCGTCCGCCTTGATCTTCTCGTTCAGATCGGCGATGATGGTCTCCTTCTTGCCTTTGCGCCGGACCAACTCCACCACGACGTCGCTGGCGATATCCAGCGGGGTCATACCGACCTCCTCGTCGTCCGGAGTCCTCTCCACGACGTTCACTCGGACCATCTGGACCTCCATGGCGTTGAGACCGAGATTGTGCACGTCCTCTATGCCGTCCTTTAATGTCCTTCCTTTACATGAAAGCGGAATTCCAGCTGGACCGAACCGTATCAAATTCTCCCCCCGATAAGCATCACCGTATGACGAACTTCATATTTAATCGCTATTCATTCTGGCGGGTGATCGTCTGCCTGCCTTTTTGATTGGACTGCCTCCTTATATGGCTTTGTGTCAGACACCCAGGCCGGTGAACATTATCTGTTAATAATAGGTCCTTTATTTGGGTGGCTCCCTTCATTCCCATCGAAATTCCGGCAACCATAAATATCCGTGGTATCGAATAGCACGGTACGATGATTCGGGGATATGGTGGTCTGACCGAATTCCTTATCACAACACACTCTATCTAACCCGAAGGTGGAGAATTGATTGAGAACGGTAATCTGATGGTGTCCAAGAAGATGGACCACTGGCGGTCGCGGCTCATTGACCTGAGCCTTCGCAACCGCCTCCTGAACTTCAAGCTCACGAAATCCTCGACCGTCCAGTTCATCGAACCGTCGATGGACGTGCTTTTCGATTTTCTAGCCAAGAAGAACAGACCGATGGCCGTCATCTGCCCGGAGGTAAGGGACGAGATGGATGCCTCGGAGGAAGGTGCGAGGGAATGCCTGCTTAAGGACCGGATCGTCGTCCTTCCGGGTCAGGTGATACCCTCAACCCTCAACCCGAACACCGAGAAGGTGCTTTACCAGACGCGGCTGAAAGCAAGGACCTTCATGCAGGAGCAGGGCGTGAACGTCCTGTTCGCCACCTTCGGCATACTTCGATGGACGGAGAAGGAGGGTGACGAGAAGACGATCTCCTCCCCGCTCGTGCTGTTGCCGGTCCAATTGGGCAAGAAGGCGTTCAACCCCTACACCCTGGCCCGTTTCGGGGACGAGGCGGTGCTCAATCCATCCCTGGTACTGAAGATGAGGACCGACCAGGGCATCGACCTCCCGCCGCTGCCCGAGGACGTCGATGATTTCGATATCGAATCCTACTTGAAACAGGTGGAGCTGGCCATTGCCAAGAAAACGGGATGGACCGTGGTCCGCGAATCGTACATGGGAATATTCTCCTTCACCAAGCTGGCGATGTACGAGGATCTGAAGACGAACGAGGATGTCGCCATCGCCAATCCGATCGTGAGGGCATTGGCGGGCGATCCGTCCCTCCTGCCGCCAACTCCAAGGGACATGCCCGCCGCGGATAGGCTGGACGAGGTCGTAAAACCGATCGATTCCCACCTCGTGCTGGACGCAGATTCGAGCCAGGGCGAGGCCATCGAGGCCATCCGCCGTGGGGCGAACCTGGTCCTCCAGGGACCTCCGGGAACGGGGAAGAGCCAGACCATTGCCAATGTGATAGCAGAATGCCTCTGGTCCGGGAAGACCGTCCTGTTCGTCAGTGAGAAGATGGCCGCACTGGAGGTCGTCAAGAAACGGCTGGACACCTGCCGCCTGGGCGATTTCTGTCTGGAGCTCCATAGCAACACGCCCAACAAGGGCGAGGTCATAGCCTCCCTGGGGAGGCCACTTGATGGAGACGAGAGAACGAAGGAGATGGACCTGTCCGACCTTGAGAGGGTGGCCTCGGCAAGGGACCGGTTGAACGCCTATGTTCACTTCCTGCACATGAAGATGGGGGCAATGGGCCTGTCCCCGTACGACGCCTACGGCCGCCTGGCCGAGCTATATGACGTGCCGGACCTGCCCTTCAAAATGCCCGACCCGTTCGACCTGGACCGGAAACGCATAGATGCGATGGAATCAAGCCTGGAACGGCTGGTCGGTCGTAAGGACGTGCTGTCGAACAGGCCTTCCCACCCCTGGCATGACGTCGAACCGGTGGCCTTGGACATGGGCAAACAGCAGGAGTTCCTGCACTCCTTGGAGTCCTTGCTCAGCGGCGTTGACGACGTTGTGCCGAAGTTCGCCGAACTGGCCGAGAAGGCGCAAGTTACCGTGCCTCTATCGCTGAATGACTGCCAACAAACGATCGAAGTGGTCGAGATGGCCGTTTCGACGCCCTTCCCGCTCAAGAACTGGATGGAACCACGTTTGATCGACGACCTGATCAAGCGGGTGGAGAACGAGAGGACGGCGTTCAAGACGCTGGACTCGAGCCGCAAGGTTCTTCTTGCCAAGTACAAGACAACGGTCCTGGAGATCGACGGGGAACATTTCAGCCGCAAGTTCGAGGTCGAGTACAGCGGTTCATTGAGGTCCATGAGCTCCGATTACCGGACGGACATCAAGGTGCTTTCCACGCACCTCCTGAACCAGCGCAAGCTGGAGTATGAGGAGGCGTTGAACGACGTGAGGTCGCTCAAGGCGTTCCAGGATGCGCGCAGATCGCTCAACGCGTCCGTGACGGAGGATTACAAGACATTCGGGCGGTACTTCGACGGACCGGGAACGGATTGGGAATCTTTGATCTCGTCGCTCCGCTGGGCCAGAGCATTCATGCAGAAGGCGGGGGCCGACCTGAACCCCGGGTTGATCCAGCTGGTCTGCGATGACGCCAAAGGCATCGAAAGCGCCAAGAACAGCCTGGACACGGCCAAAAGGTCGTTGGACGCCTTGGTTTCCGCTTCAACTGTTCCTGGCCAGTATCTTCGCGGCGGCAAATTGCTGATCGAGGGCAGTCCTATAGAGACGGCAACTCTGACGGACGCGAGGAACTGGATTACCGCGCACTTGGAGGCGAAGGACCGCCTGAGGGAGTGGGTCGAGCTCCGGGACGCGGAAGGACAGGTCACCGCCAACGGGCTGGAATCATTGCTGGAACTGGTCGTGAAGGATGGGACGGACATTTCCAGGCTGGTACTGATGTTCCGAAAACGTCTGTTCACCTTGTGGATCGATTCATTCCGCCGTCACGTGCCCTTGCTCGCCAACTTCAACAGCGCTGAGCATTCGGCATTGATCGAGGAATTCCGCAAACTAGACCAGGGCCAACTGCTCCTGGCACGCAAGAGGATATCCCACCAGCTCAGGCAACGCGTGGAGCAGATGAAGAAGGCTGATCCATCACGCCCGGTGCGCGTGCAGGAGACCATACTGAGGAAGGAGATGGCCAAGAAGTCGAAGCAGATGGCCCTGCGGAAGCTCCTGGGGGAGATGCCTGACCTCCTGCCATTGATCAAACCCTGCGTCATGATGTCGCCGCTCTCCGCCTGCCAGTTCATCGACCCCAGGAAGGTGCGGTTCGACGTCGTGATCTTCGACGAGGCCTCACAGATCTGCCCCGAGGACGCGGTGGGCAGCATCATGCGCGGCAGGCAACTGGTCGTTGTCGGCGATAGCAAGCAGCTCCCCCCGACCAGGTTCTTTGAGAAGCTGGAAGGTGACGAGGACGCCGAGATCCAGGATCTGGAAAGTATTCTGGACGAGTGCGCGACCATCGGCATGCCGCAGAGGATGCTCTTGTGGCACTACCGGTCCCGGAACGAATCGCTGATCGCCTTCTCTAACGCCTATTACTATGATAACCGGCTTTACACCTTCCCGTCGGCGGACCTGCCCGGACCGGCCAGCGGCATCGAGTTCGTGTACGTGCCGGATGCCGTCTATGAAAGGGGCGGCAAGCGGGAGAACAAGATCGAGGCAAAAAAGGTGGCGGACCTAGTCTTCGAGCAGTTCAAAACGCATCCAGAGATGTCCCTGGGGGTCGTGGCGTTCAGCGAGGAACAGCAGCTCGCCATCCTCGAAGTGATTGAGTACATGAAGAAGATCAAGCCGGATTTCCTGCAGTACTTCGACGAGGGACAGGAGGAATCGTTCTTCGTCAAGAACCTGGAGAACGTCCAGGGCGATGAGCGTGACGTTATGTTCTTCAGCGTCGGTTACGGAAAGGATGCCGAAGGGAAATCCACCATGAACTTCGGCCCCCTGAACATGGAAGGCGGCCATCGCCGTCTGAACGTCGCCATCACCCGTGCTCGGCGCCACGTGAAGCTGATCTCCTCCATGCAGCCAGAGGAGATCGATCCGAACTCGTCGTCGAAGGGAGTGCTGCTTTTGCGCCGCTACATGGAGTTCGCCCGGAGCCGGGGCGACCGGAGCGCGCTGGGTTGCGACACCAGGCACGAGGACGAGGGGGACAAGCCGCTGGAGGACTCGATCTTCAGCGCGCTGACCAAGATCGGCCTCACTCTGCACCGCAGCGTGGGCTGTTCCGGTTACCGGGTGGACATGGCCATCATGGACCCGGAGAAGAATGAAAAACATATAGTAGGAATAGAATGCGACGGCTTGAACTACGCGTCCGGGCGCACCGCCCGCGACCGAGAGCGGTTGCGGGAGGACGTGCTGAAGGGATTGGGCTGGAACATGCACAGGGTATGGTCGCGGGACTGGGTCGAGGACAGGAACCGCGAGCTGCGCAAGATCGAGGCACTGGTGGAACGCTACCGTTCCCGGTAGTGTGCGGCCGGGGACGACTTTCCGCATCTGGCAGGGCGATCTATCCGCTTGGTCTCTCTGCCTTCCTCTGGCAAAACTATTTAAAATCCTTCTTATTATGTGCCCCTTACCAATGTCGGGAGAGTCAGAAAATGACATTTAACAAAAAGACTGATCCGAACCTGTTGGTGCTGATCGACTCGCTTAAAACCGAGACGAGGACCAATGGAGCGGAGATCTGGCGAGACATTGCTCTAAGACTGGAAAAGTCCAAACAGAATTGGGCCGAGGTCAATCTGAGCAAGCTTGAGCGAAATGCCTCCGAGAACGACGTCATCGTCGTACCGGGAAAGGTATTGGGATCTGGCAGCCTGAGCAAGAAGCTCACCGTTGCAGCGTACGATTTCTCCGAGTCCGCGAAGCAGAAGATCGCGGAAGCCGGCGGGAAGCACCTGTCCATCAATGAGATGGTAAAGATGCACCCGGATGGCGCCGGAATAAGGATAATGAGGTGAACTAGATGATCGTAATCGATGCAACTGGACACGTCGCCGGAAGACTTGCCACCGCAGTGGCCAAGAAGCTCCTCCAGGGCGAAACCGTGGTCATTGTCAACGCCGAGTTGGCAATAGTCAGCGGAGACCGCTGGACAGTCCTTGAACATTACGAGGTCAAGAGGTACAGGGGAGATGTCCGCAGTGGACCGTTCTTCCCCCGCCGCGCCGACCTCATTCTGAAGCGCACCGTAAGGGGCATGCTTCCGTATGATCATACCTGCGGAAGGGATGCATATCACCGATTGAAGTGCTACGTTGGCGTTCCGAAGGAATTCGCCGATATCAAGGCCGAGAAGATCGAGGCCGCGATGCGTCTCACCTCCAACAGGTTCGTGACAATAAGCGAGATCGCCGGCCACATGGGCTCGAAGGTGAAGTGATACTATGGCTGAGGTTATTAACACCAGTGGAAAGAGGAAGACGGCGGTCGCACGGGCGGTCATCGCTGAGGGATCGGGCAAGATCCGCGTCAACAGCGTCCCGATCGAAGCGTACGTGCCGGAACTGGCCAAGCTCAAGATCATGGAACCGGTCACCCTGGCTCCGGAACTGTTCGCAAAGGTCGACATCGCTGTCAGCGTACAGGGTGGCGGCGTCATGGGACAGGCCGAGGCGACGAGGACCGCAATTGCCAAAGCTATCGTCGAGTTCTTTAAGGACGAGACGCTCGAGAAGGCTTTCAAGCAGTACGACCGTTCGCTGCTCATCAGCGACATCAGGCGCAAACTGCCGAAGAAACCACTCGGACGTGGAGCCAGAAAGGCAAGACAGAAATCGTACAGGTGAGCGGAATGATCATACCAGTAAGATGCTTCACATGCGGGAAAGTCATCGCGAGTTCCTACCAGACCTACATCAAGAGGGTCCAGCTAGGCGAGGACCCCAAAGAGGTCCTGGACGATCTCGGATTAAAGCGCTACTGCTGCCGCCGTATGATAATTGCCCATTCGGACTTGGTCGAAGAGATCATTCCGCTTGGCTAAACCTCTTAACTTAACCCCTTTATTTCCTGGGTCTGTGGGGTAGCTTGGAATCCTTCTAGCTTGGGGTGCTAGTGACTCCGGTTCAAATCCGGACAGACCCACCATTTTCCATATCCATCTTGTGCGCTAGTTCTCTTTATTGTGGAAAATTGAGAACGGGTTATCCTGTAGTCCAGGGAATTCATCAGATATCAGCGAGCCTTACCTTTTCTTGAGTGGATATCTCTCTAACCCAGAGGGATGTTTTTGAGTGCAATTGTCCTGCTGAGACGGCATTGAAGCTGTATGATCAAGGTCACGGCGAACACCCCCTCGACCATAGCCAGGAGGAGACCGACGATCGTGATCGGGTTCGGTGTGACGCCGATGTAACGCACCCAGCCGAACGACGGGCGCGGGAGCGTGCCCTAATTGGCCTGTATCGATACAGAAAGCTCATTCGCGACCTCTCAGTTCATAACAGTGGAAATGAGGTCGACTAAATTCTTGTCCACGGGTCAGTCAAGATTAGGTCTCGCCTCCACACTCTTGGTGAGACCTTTTCCGCTGGTGATCGAATTGAACTAATCCTAGAGCGTTTTGAGGGTGTCCTCATTGAAGTTTTTCGAACCAGTGATAGTGAAAACGTCCATCTTCAACCCGCCTTCCGGAGAGAGCCTCCTATGTATTTTTCCATAGAGCTGGATGGACTCCTCTCCATTCATGGCCATGAATATAAATGAAATAACTCCCACGTTGAGAGATATCCAATGGATGGATGGTATGAACGTAACTAATTCCCGGGGAATCTGGTCGACAATGTTTCGGGAAAAATGCTTTAAATACAATCGTATTCTGTAAGCTCGGGCCTAACAGAAATTAGGGAGTCTTTTGACCGACCCTATCAGGGCAACTTTGTAACTTGAGTTTGATTGAACTCGATTTGGAGAAGGCAGAATGGGAATTAAGGATAATGTACTAAGCAAGAAAATGTCTCGTCTGGAGACTGGTTTTTCGAGCTGGATGAGCGCAAGGCTCAATCCGTTGGAGAAGTGGCAGAAGGAGGTACAGGTCTCTCTCCTCTCACGCCTTTCC
Organism: uncultured Methanomassiliicoccales archaeon; assembly: GCA_942492955.1. Lineage (GTDB taxonomy): Archaea > Thermoplasmatota > Thermoplasmata > Methanomassiliicoccales > UBA472 > DASXVU01. Next base: position 2,040,225 of record OW818644.1, on the reverse strand, counting down.
AGGATCAAGAACTCAGATGTCGAGAGGAATTTACCCAAGGTCGAATCATCGAAATCTACGGAACTCCAAGAAATGACAGTAGAAATAGAAATGCGGAATCTGTCGAAGATCTTTGGGACAGATCCCCGTTCCGCCTTGGAACAATTGAACTCGGGGAAAGGGAAAGAGGAGATACTCAAGAACACTGGCCTTACCGTAGGCCTCAGAAATGTCGACCTTACGATCTACAAAGGCGAGATATTTGTGCTCATGGGGCTCTCAGGATGTGGGAAATCCACTCTTGAGCGATGCATCAACAGCCTCCTCAAGCCCACTGCGGGCTCCATAATTGTCAATGGGACGGAAATCACCTCCCTGGACACCCAATCCCTCCGAGATTTCCGACGGCATCATATTAGCATGGTCTTCCAGAATTTCGGTTTGATACCTCATAGAACCGTTTTGGACAATGTAGCCTACGGCCTGGAGGTGCAGGGTATGCCCAGGGAGGAAAGATATGAGAAAGCGAATCGTGCGATCGATCTTGTGGGGCTTTCCGGATATGTCAACGCAAAACCCTCTTCCCTAAGTGGAGGCATGAAACAAAGGGTTGGCCTGGCCAGAGCGATTGCTACTGACCCTGAAATATTGCTCATGGACGAGGCGTTCAGCGCTCTGGACCCTATGATCCGCAAAAACATGCAAGAGGAGCTTTTAGACCTTCAGGAGAAGTTGAAAAAGACAATCGTATTCGTTACCCACGACCTCGATGAGGCCCTTAAGCTCGGGGACCGTATCGCAATAATGCGAGACGGAGCAATCATTCAAGTGGGGACTCCGGAGGAGATCCTAACCAAACCCGCTGATGACTACGTTGCGACCTTCGTCGACGGTATCGACAGATCCAAGGTCCTCACATGCGAGAATGTAATGAAAATTCCAGAAGTGGTCATTCCCTTGAAGACCGGACCAAGGACAGCATTGAAGATGCTAGACGATAAAGGTCAAACGATTGGATTCATTATTGATAAGGAGAAGCGTTTCGTCGGAATCATCAGAGCAGAAGATCTTTCACGGGCGTTGGAACGGACGGCCACTTTGTTGGAAATAATCGATTCCTCAATCCGCACGGTGGCACCGACCACCAGCGTAGAGGAATTGATCCCGATTCTGATTGAAACGAACTATCCAATCCCGGTCTTGAACGACAAGCGTGGCCTGGTGGGGGCGGTCTACCCTGCCTCGGTGATAGGCAAACTGCGCTCCAAGGTGGTGCAGTCTTGATCGTGGAAAAGATACCATTGGGAGACTGGGCTGAGATCCTGGTCAAATGGATCGAACACAATCTGGGTTTCATCCTGGACCTGATCACCGATGTAGTCCATTCTCTGTTGAATGTCGTTGGATCGGTATTGAACTCTGCCCCTTCAATAGTCATGATACCGGTGATTGCGGTAATCACTTTGTTCCTGACAAGGAAATTATTGCTGACCATAGGAGTGGCCATTTCACTGCTGCTGATCGATAACCTCGGTCTGTGGTCATTATCGATGGAGACTCTGACCCTGGTCCTGGTCTCGGCAGTGGTCGCAGTGGTCATTGGGATCCCTGTCGGCATATTCACATCCCGGAGCAACCGGTTTGAATCGGTGATCAAGGTTTTCCTGGACATCATGCAGACCATGCCGTCCTTCGTCTACCTGATCCCAGTCGTGATATTCTTCGGCCTGGGAGATGTGCCGGGAATGATCGCCACGATTGTATTTGCCATCCCCCCGGTGATAAGATTGACAAATCTGGGAATAAGGCAGGTCCCGAAGGAGCTGAACGAGGTCGCCGACGCATTCGGGAGCTCCGAACTGCAGAAATTGACCTATGTCCAGTTACCAGTGGCCATGCCGACCATACGAGTTGGGGTCAACCAGTGTATCATGCTGTCCCTGTCGATGGTTGTCATCGCATCCATGATCGGGGCCAGGGGATTGGGAAGGAATGTCCTGGTCGCCATCCAGAGGATAGACATTGGCCTCGGATTCGAGGCGGGAGTGGCGATCGTGATATTGGCAGTTATCCTGGACAGGATCTCTCAGAACCTGGGCAGGAATGATGAATCTAACATAAAGGCTGGTAAGTAGGACAGCCTGTCATTAGAGGTGAAATAAATGAAAAAGAAAAACTTAGGCATAATAGCAGTGGGACTGGCCGTGGTCGTCATCATGATTGTCGCGGTCATAGGGCTTGGATTGACTAATAACAATTCAGCAGGTGAAAAAAAGACATTGCAGTTCGGATACGTACTTTGGGATGGTGAGATAGCCAGTACTAACGTTCTCTCGCTTGTACTCCAGGAAGCGGGATATAGTGTCAACATGGTGAACGTGGATGCCGGAGTGCTATATCAGAGCCTTGCCAAGGGTGATTTGGATTTCACGACATCGGCGTGGCTTCCAGCCACACAGGCTAACTATTGGGACGCATATGGAAAGGACATAGATTCGGTTTCCACCAACCTTGAAGGTTGCAGAATTGGATTGGCCGTGCCCAGCTACATCACCGACGTGAACAACATCTCGGACCTGAAGAACTACTCGTCGCAATTCCAGAGCCAGATCATAGGCATAGATCCAGGTGCCGGAATGATGACCAACACTCAGGACGCGATTGACACTTATCAGCTTGGATTTGATCTTGTACCGAGTAGCAGTGCTGCGATGCTGGCATCGCTTTCAACAGCATATGACAATGACGAATGGATTGTCGTAACTCTGTGGTCACCGCATTGGGCCTTCAAGCAGTGGGACCTGAAGTATCTGAACGACTCAGAGGGCGTTTTCGGAGGAGCGGAACATGTTCAGACCCTGGCCCGGCAGGGATTCCAGGCAGACAATCCTGGAGCATACTCTATCCTGAAGCGCTTCAACTGGACCCAGGATGATATCCAGTCTGTGATGATGGATATATCCGGCGGCATGGCCGAACAGGCTGCGGCCCAGAAATGGATAGACAACAACCAGGCTACCGTTACCTCCTGGATAAACGGATGAAATCCCTGGTCCCTTCCAAACCCTTTAATTTTATTATACATCAATATTTTTAATCCAAAGGGCACACTTGGTAAATGATAGAAATTAATTACCAAGATGATAACTTGCTCAAAGCTACACTCGTGATAAGACCGCTCGAGAGTTGGGTGGTGGACATTTCAAAGAAATTAGGCGTCTCCATTCACATCGTTGAATGCATCACCGGTAGGGATGGAGAGGTCAGCGGACTGATCAATTTCAAACTCGACGAGACGTCGAGAGAATCGGTCATCGAGGAATTATACAAACATCCAGATGTTAATGAAGTCCATGTTTCGGATGAGGTCAATGGCACAGTCCTTGGCAGTCTGACGGTGAAGAAATGGATGGTGTGCGAATCCCTTCATAGGAGTAATTGCTACATAGAAGGGGCCCGCACACTGAGCAATGGAGCAGTGGAATGGCATATCATGGTCACTGATGAGATCACTCTAAAAGGCCTTGTGGGGGACCTGAAGAAATCCGGATGCAAGGTTGAACTCATTCGGAAAAGACAGATAAAGGAATCAGCAATCCTCACTAATAAGCAAGAGAAGATAATCGCGAGCGCTCTGGAGATGGGCTATTTCGACTATCCGAGAGGTGTGACCGGAAGGGAACTGGCAAGACGGTTGAGGATAACCCAATCAACCCTATACGAAACACTTCAGGCATCACAGAAAAAGCTGGCCGAATTGTACTTGATGAGAAAAAGGTTGAGCTGAGTTTCCGAAAGATCATTAATCCTTACGGGAAAAGTACAGTGCGAACGACGTTCAGACGAGAACTGGCTCTATTCACTATACTCCTCCTTCGTTCTCCTGGGTGCCATACTTATTTGTCTGATCTCGTACGTTGCCCAGGAAAATATGCAACAATGGCTATGGGGTTGCTGATTGTCGTAAGACACCTCCAGGACTTGGGTGATGGGCTATTGGGCCAAAAAAAGGTCTGACTGTTGGGTTGATCGGGTTATGTCGTATTTTATCGCCCATCAAGATTTACTACTCCGTATCTCCGATGCGATAGAGTCGAGATCCTCACTTTCATTTACCCCCATTGATGGTCTTTGAATATTGCTTTACTGAACCTCTGTCAGATGCAATACTGCCCAGGTCGTTGTTGATATTGTCCAAGGAATATGCCGGTTCATGATTGTTAGCGACTTACTTCTGACCCTTGTCCTATGTGAATAGTCCTTTGCACTGAATCGCGCAATGGAATTAGCCAATTCCAAGCACTCTCATGCATAACTACTATTATCTTACATGCCAGTAGAGTCAGCATCCTAACGAGAAAGCGAGCAGTTGATTATAATGGACATACCGCCTGAAATCCAGGAATTAATTGACCCTAAGGAAACGATTGAGCTATTTGTCGATGGAGAGGCCTATCCTCAGATCACCATTGATACAGTTGCTATAACCAGTGAAAGGATCATACTTCGTCGCCCTAACGCTCAAGGATTGGAGACTGGTCTCACCATTTACAATTACTCGGACATCACCGGAGTCGGATTGGAAAAGGGATTCATGAGGTCGATCATCAGGCTAAGGGTCAAAAGCAACGGGGGATCAATGGATGCGTTGAGGATGCCCCCCAAGCTTGCCGAGCAAGCTCTGAGTTACCTCAAAGAAAGGGTGTGCGGCATAAAATCGCCGTTTTGATGCGGATTCAATTGTCCGTGTGCCTTCGAATACATCCATAGGGCTTAGCCTTGGTAATTCTTGAATGGCACGGCTATTTTTTCCCTGCCTTGCATATCTGGTCTGACAGTTGGACCCGCTCAAACATTCTCTTTCCTCTCTCGATCATCCGGTTCAGATGTGGTTGTCGTAAATGTCCCAAATGTGTCAGCGCCCCCGAATCACAATGACAGACCCCGGTTTGTCCATGAGAGCCATATTTTTCCTACAGAAGGCTTATAGAATCCAAACCGATTGAAGTCGTATGGACGAGACGGACGTGGCCCTCTGCCGCAGCCTCATCATGAACTCACGCATGTCCTACTCAGAGCTCGGGAAGGGCCTGGGCTTGACGCCGCAGGCGGTCCACAGAAGGGTCCAGGCTTTGATGGACGCGGAGATCATCAAAGGTACCGGTACGTTTCTCACGATAAAGGCGCAAGGCCGCATGTGGGTGGTAATCTTCGGCTGGTCCAAGGCCGCCTCCATGGACGATGTGGCCGAGAAACTGAAGAATGAGAGCGATGTCGCCGTCTTCTTCATGGCCAGCGGCAACTACGTCTACATCCATGGCGCGGTCAGCGATGCGAACGACATGGCAACGTTCGTGACCAAGGTGCAGAAGATAGCGATGGTCCACGAAGTTCAGGTCGGGATCATGCCGTCGCCCCCGCACGCCCCGAAGGGCGCCCTGTCTCGGCTGGACCTAAGGCTTATCAAGGCACTCCAGGGGGACGCGCGCAAGCCGATATCAGAGGTGGCCGATGAGGTCGGCGTGTCGGTGAAGACCGCGAAGAAGAGGATCGACCGGCTGGTCGAGGAGGATCTGGTCCAGTTCTCGATGCATTGGAGCCCGGACTCCCAGGGCGACACGGTCACCAACATCCATCTCACCATCAAGGAGGACGTGGAACGGGAGAAGGTGGCATTCCTGCTCATCAAGAAGATGGCGGCCGGAGTGATCCGGTCTTATTCCTTCAGCAACCTGCCCAACCAGCTTATGGTGATGCTGTGGACCAGGAATGTCAAGGAGATGCAGAAGACCTGCCGTGAACTGGAGAGAGATGGTTTCTTCCAATCAGTGGTCCCGAACATCATCCGTGACATCTATTACTACGACGAGCACCGCCACGCGGTCCTAGAGGAAATGCTCCGAGCGGCAAGCCCGTCGGAACGGGATCGCACTGGCTAAAAGTTACGTACCGTTTTTTCGCGCTTTCGGTTGATGAACGACCATCCATTGCCAGCCCAGATGCTGATTCTTACCGCTGGCGTTTGACGAGGGAACTTGACCCTTCATGGACTTGAGGTGCTCAAGGTGAAAATTTGACAGGCACTCAAAAAATGAAAAGGGGTATGATGATGGTCTGCGCGCTAGCTCTGATCCAGAGCGTTCTGCGCTTCGCGTTCCCGGCATCCATCCTCCAGACGGGTTTCCCAGTTACCGAGCGGATCGTCTCTCCGGACATGCAGGCCATGATCCTGGCCGCGTTCGTCCTTATCGGGATCGTTGGCGTTATCACGACATATGGACTGTGGACAGGGGCGAGATGGGGCTACACCAGTACCATCACATTGAGCCTGGTGACGATCGTGTTCGACGTATGGGCTGTCGCCGCGGTCCAGGCAACCGCCTTGATGGGCTTGGTCCTCCCTGCGCTGTTCATTGTATATCTGGTCGCTAACAGATCGGATTTCCCGGGCCAGGTGAGGACCCTTGAAGGCGCTGGTGGCATACGGAACTAAGTATGGTTCGACCGAGAAGGTGGCCGAGGAGATATCATCGGTGATACGGGACGGAGGATCTGCCGCCACCGTCCTCGACCTTCGCTCCAGGAAGCATCTGGACATCGACGGTTTCGACCTGGTAATCGTGGGCAGCGGCATCTGTATCGGTTCCTGGTCCAAAGGGGCCCAGAGATTCCTGGAAGAGAACCGGGGAAAGCTGGCAGGGAAGCGCGTGGCGCTGTTCGCCTGCAGCGGTGATATGATCTTTGGGAGAAGCACGATCGAGGAATGCCAAAGAATGTACCTGGATGATGTGGCCAAGAAGTATGGGATCGAGAATCCTGTGTCCACCGCCCTGTTCGGGGGTGAAATGGACTTCGACAAATATGGGTTCTTGGTGAAAGCGGTGCTTAAGAAGGTCGGGGCCAGCAAGAACCTCGAGGATAAAGGTGTGGACCTCAGCAAGCCTTATGACTTCAGGGATTGGGATGAGATACGCAGGTGGGCAAAGTCCCTTCTCAAATGACTTAGGTGAGGTACCTCACCGCATTCTTTTCGGAACAATCAACTAGCTATTCAAAAAAGGATTATTGTCTTCTTAGACCATCCAGTTCGGTTACCGTCTTCTCGGGTTGATGTTCTGAGCCTTTGTTCGTTTGTCGAAATTCCTCTTCTTGTCCTTCATCTTCTTCTCCTTTACTTGTCTGACTTTGATGATAGGCGCGTCCGTCGCTATCAGCTCAACATCCGGCATACAATACCTCCTTTGATTATTTGTGTGGAATTTATAAAATCTTATCGGGTGTTTCATATCCCAATGAGGAATGATTGTTACACGAATAGCCTTGTCCGGACAACACTGAATCTGACGTTATCTTTACGCTGAATGAACACGAAAAATTTGTTATATCAGCCGCTCCAAAAAATACTGTTATGGCCATCATCGACCTCGTTAACCTTGTCGAACAGCGCCTGGAGGACATCAGGGAACAGAATCCCGCCTTGATCGTCAGTGAGTTCTATTTCAGCGGCGAAACAGGTCTTTGGAGCCTGATAACGATTCAGGGGCGAGAGGGCGATGTGATCCAGTATGAGTTCATCGAGAGCGAGACCAGCTGGAAGAGGGCAGAAGCTGTGCTGGAATACAACCAGGCCTCGCTTGAGCTGGTCAAGGTGGTGGTTATAGTTCCGGATTCAGTGATCGCTGACGTCCTTTCCTTGGTGAGGAACTTTGACGGCCAAGGCGTTCTCGTTTCGGACTACAGCGCAGCAGGCCTGATCCCGAGACCGCTGGCCTACTAGTCATCGGAGTTCGAATATCGCGATCATCGGGAGAACAACTTATATCCAACCGCCTTCAATGGATAACGCCGGTGATTCCGGTGAAAGGATTGAAAGAAGGCGACAAGGCTCCAATGTTCAAGCTTATGGACCAGGAAGGAAAGGAAGTTGACATCTCGAAGCACATCGGGAATAAAGCGCTGGTGATCTACTTCTATCCAAAGGATTTCACCTCTGGTTGTACTATGGAGGCGCACGCCTTCCGGGAAATGCATGAGGCGTTCCAAAAAGAAGGGGCGGAGATATTCGGCATCAGCGGCGATAGTGTTGAATCTCACAAGAAATTCGCGATAGAGCATGAATTGCCATTCACGCTGCTCTCAGACCCGGCCAACAAGGTAAGAGACATGTTCGGGGCCTATGGATTGGCACACACGACCGGGAGGGTGACGTACGTGGTCGACAAGAAGGGAGTGATCCAAATGGTATTCTCTTCGAACGTTCAGCCTAAGGAGCATGTGGAAAGGTCGATCGAGAAGGTCAGGGAGCTTGCTAAGGCGTAGGCAGTTTGCGTACCAGCATGATCCCGTCCCTCACAGTGAGGAGGACATTCTCGACCCTCTCGTCGTTGTTGATCTTCTCGTTCATGGCGACGATGGCATTGGCATCCTTGTCATCCTGAGGGGGGTCGAGCACCTTTCCATACCATAACATGTTGTCCAGTGCGATCATCCCACCTGGGCGAAGCAACTTGAGCGTTGCTTCATAATACAGTTCATACGCTTCCTTGTCAGCATCGATGAAGGCAAAGTCGATCGGTCCTTCAATATCATGAATTGTCTCCCTGGCATCTCCCATGATGACCCTTATCTTCCTCCCGTAAGGAACCCGAGCAAAGTACCTCTTGGCTATTTCCACCGCCTCGGGATCTCGGTCCAGCGTGTACAAAACGCCCTCGTCCGGCAACCCTGAGGCCATCATCATGGCCGAATATCCGGTGAATGTGCCAAATTCCAGCACCCTTCTTGCTCCGGTCATAACTACCAGCAGCCTGAGGAATGTACCCTCGACTTGGCCTACCAGCATTCGAGGGTTGGACATCTTTGCGCATGTCTCCTCCTTCAGGTCGAGGAACACCTGATCAACGGCACGGGTATTCCTGGAGGCGTATTCCTCGATGGCGGTGTCGTAGGGATTCATGGTGAGCAATCTGGCACAGGGGAATAATAAACCCTTTCTAGTGAATCCGGCCGCAACCTGGGGCCTTGCCAATTCCGGAACGCCCATCCTTTATCTACCGGCGCATTGAATGATATCTGCAGCGAAATGGTGTGAATGATATGCCCGAGGCTGCACTGGAGAAACGGTCCACGGTTCTGCGGAAGAAGCCATACACCGGAGGCCCGGTCATCTACTGGATGGGCCGGGACCAGCGGGCGGACGACAATTGGGCGCTCTTGTATGCCCTGCAGACGGCGAACGAACAAAATGCCCAATTGTGCGTCGTCCATTGCCTCTACCCCAGCTACCTGGGGGCGACCATACGGCAGTACTCGTTCGTGATCGAGGGGCTCCGCCAGATTGAACCGAAACTGGTGCCGAGGGGAATTGGATTCCACCTTCTGGAAGGCTTCCCGGACATAGAGCTTCCTTCATATCTCCATTCGGTGGAGGCGGGAATGCTGGTGACCGATTTCGACCCGCTGAAGATCCATAAGGAATGGATGCGGAGGGTGGCAGGCGCCCTGGATATCCCGGTGGTCGAAGTCGATGCCCACAACATCGTACCCTGCAGGGCGGTTACCAGTCGCAGGATGATGTCGTTCGATAGCTTCCGTTCCAGGATCATGCCGCTCCTTCCAGAATACCTGGTCGACTATCCAGAATTGGGAAGATCGGACATCGGCTGGGAGATCGATTCACCGCCGATCGATTGGGAAAGGGTGAAGTCCGACCTGCGGGTGGACCGGAGCGTTGAGCCGGTGACCTGGATATCTCCGGGAGAGGAGGCGGCAAGGGCTTCGCTGGAGACATTCTGCCGGGAGCGAATGTCGAGATATCCCGAAGGAATGGTCGATCCGCTGAAGAACTCCCAGTCGGACCTTTCTCCATTCCTCCACTTCGGACACCTTTCATCGCAGAGGGCGGTGCTGGAGGTCCGGGCGACCGATGCCGAGGAATCGGTCAAGGCCACCTTCATCGAGCAGATCGTGGTCAAGAAGGAGATAGCGGACAATTTCTGCCTCCATACTCAGGACTATGATTGCGTGGGTGCGTTCCCCGAGTGGGCCCGGCGCTCCATCAACAGCCACCGGTCAGACTTCCGGGAGCACCTTTACACACTGGAACAGCTCGACAAATGTTCGACGCACGATCCTTTATGGAACGCCGCCCAGACGGAACTGGTCAAACGCGGGAAGATCCACGTCTACATGCGGGAATACTGGGCCAACAAGATCATTGAATGGACCAGGAGCCCGGAGGAGGCGTTCAGCTTCGCGATCCAACTGAACGACCGGTACTCGCTGGACGGACGGGACCCGAGCGGATACACCGGCATCGCCATGGTCATCGGCGGGCTCTACGGCCGACCCTGGGAAGCGAAGGATGTGCTGGGCAAGGTGAGGAAGATGACCTATACCGGCGCCCGGCTGCGGTTCGACATCCATGCCTATATCGACAAGGTCAAAGGCATGTGATCTGGATGGGGCCGACCAATTTGTCGGTCGCCCTCCGCTCCTGGTACGACCTCAGCAGCGGGTAGGAGTTCTTGACCATCTGGTGCACGGATTTTCGCAGATGCTCCCCGTAAGTCGAACGGGATATCCCCTCCTTCTTCGCGACACCGTCCATCTCCACCTTCGCCGGAACGTCCAGCAGGCCGCTCTCGTAGGCGGAGGCGAGGACCCGCAGCTGCCGGTCGGAGATTCCGTCGAACAGGTGTACCGGGACCGTGCCCGAATCGAGGATCAGGTCCTGGTTCTCCCGGCCGTGATGAGAGACCACCTCCACCTCGCTGTCATTGGAGCAGATGTGGATGAACCTGCGCAGGTCGGTCCGAGACGGGGAGAATATCCGGTAGTGCGCCCAGCCGCCGGAGTACAAGATGGGCGGGATGAGCCAGCACCGGCACTGGTGGGCGATGTTGTCGATCGAGCGCTCATCGCTGCAGGAGCAGATGCTCATGGTCAGGACCGCCGAGGCACCGTCGACGTAGGACTGGTCCACGTCGAGGGCGGTCTGGGCCTCGGCCACGATCTCCTCGATTTCCTCCGCGCTCCCGGTAGAGATGTAGAACATCTCGTTCGAGTTCATGCACCAGAGCGCCATCCGGGCGTCGGGGAAACGGCCGGCGAAGTTGCAGAACGTGCGGTCGTGGCGCATCCGGAGGGACGTGTCGAGGAACTTCATTCGTTCACCGTGTGCGTGGTATCGTCCTTGGACCAATCAAAACTATCGGTGGATCCCGCCCTAGGGCGGTAGAAATGAGATATCGTCATGCTTGGTTTATGAACATCATGAGCATCGACAACTCAGAACTAAGGGCATACCTGAAGAACGAATGGGGCAACGACCGGACCTGTTTGGTCATGGGAGAGGGCTGTTGCCAGGACGTGGGCATCATCGGAGCCTTAAGGGCTAGGCTGAGGGATCTGGCCGAGTCCCTGAAGGAGACCTATGGGGAGATCGCCTGCTGCTGGTGATGATGAGCACACATCACTAGACGGCTTCTTTGGGTAACGCACTCAGTATTATCTTGATCCCTCTGTTGTAACTACCGTCGGCCCATGGGTCTCCGATGAACACGACCACTTCCCCTATCCCTTTCATTCCATCTCAATCCTTATCATATCATTGAACACGGCAAGGATGAACGCATGGCACTTGGGTTAACCCCTATTGAGGAGGGGGCGTTCTCTTTCTCTTTCGAACCAAGTACATGTCCGTGATCACTGCTGCCAATAGGACGGTCAATGCCCCGCTCACCCACATAAGAGCCGACTGGTCTGACGAGGCGCTCGGAGACTCATATTGCTTCATCATCACACCGACCAGGCGGCTTCCGGGAGCGGGGAAATCGATGCCGTTGGGCGCGTAACCAAACAACCGTTCGGTTCTACCTGCGGTCCAATTTTCCCCATGAATGGTTGGCGCCTTCGTGCCCTCGAATAACATGGAGACCATGCTTGGACAGTTGTAGAAAGCATAGTCGCCGATGCTGGTGATGTTCTTCCCAAATACGACCGAGTTTAGACGGGAGCAATTTGCGAAGGAAAAGTCACCAATGGAGGAAACGCTGTCGGGGATAACGACATTGACTAGGGAATTTCTGGAGAATGCGTAGTCTCCGATTGTGGTGACGCTGTCGGGGATCACGATGCTGCCCAGGTCATTACTGTAGAATGTGTAGTCTCCGATGGCGGTGATACCATTGGGTATGGTGACATTGACCAGGACATTAGCTGAGAATGCGTAGTCTCCGATGCTGGTGACACTATCGGGGATCGTTACATTGACCAGGTGATTGCTGGAGAACGTACCATTGCCGATTCTGGTGATGCCATCGGGTATGGTGACGTTGACCAGGACATTGCCGGAGAACGCCTCATTGCCTATGTGGGTTACGCTTTGGGGAATCACGACAGTGTGCATGCTACATTGATAGAATGCTCGATCGCCGATGCTGGTGACGCCATCAGGTATGATCAGGTTGTAAATAGAATCAAAGGCGAACACCCCAGCACCGATGCTCGTTAGGTTGTCGGAAAGGGTGACGGCGTGCAGGCCAGCACTAGAGAACGCACCATCGCCGATGCTAGTGACGCTGTTTGGTATGGCGAGATCATATACACCATGCGAAGTGGGCTGCTTAGGTGGGTTGCGTTCGAGGCCCGCGAAAGCTGAAGAGCCGATGGTCACGACCTTGTCGGGAATCGTGATAGTCGTAAGATAACTGTTTTGGAAAGCCCCGTTTCCGATGGTGGTAAGGTTCTTCGAAAGTGAGATGGTACTAAAACCACAATATGCGAACGCGTCATCGCCGATGCCGGTGACATTGTTACCCATCGTCACCGAGGTCAGATAGGCGCCGCCCTGGAACGAACCATTGCCGATTGTGGTGACGCTGTCTGGAATTACGACGGACCATATACGGTTGGGAGTATCATGAAAATAAGCGGACTCAAAATGGAACGCCCAGTCGCCAATCCGTGTGACTGGGAGGCCATTGATGGAAGAGGGAATGACTAGGGCCCCCTCTGCCGGTCCCCGAGTGATCTCGACCGAGGAGTTGTTATTGATCAACCTATAACTGTATCCATCAATGTATCCATCGCTTGTCTGGTCGGCCGATGCCGTCGAGGTGGCGACATCGATCAACACCGTTGTCGAGCACAAAACTAACAGGCACGTTAGCAACAGAACACTGGACTTGCGCTCCATGAGTTTGCTTCCCCCCATCTATGATTGGAATCTGTATATATATTGATTATTGATTAAATAAGATAATGAGATGAGTTGATCTGAACAATTAAATCCTTTATCCAGAATATGAAGAGTTGAGGAATCCGATAAGAAGAGAACAAATGCCAATCGATGATAAGAGACCAATCGATCCGCTTGATCGACCCATGGCGCGTTCTCTTCGGCCCTCGGACCATTTCTGTTTGCCCCCTCCCGGTAGGTCGCTGCCACTATCTCCATTCATCCAGATGGGAATGTTTCATCTGTTCAGTTCCCAGGAGAACTCCTCCACCTTCTCTATCGGCAGCATCGAGTCGTACAGGCGGTTGGACGGGGCGGGCTCGACATCGGACCCGATGTAGGCGTCCCGGACCCCCATCTCGGCCAACCGTCTGAACGTCTCCACCAGGCAGGCCTTGGCCAAGCCTCTCCTCTGATAATCGGGATGGGTAGCGATCGGGTCTATCTCGGCATAGTTCTGCTTCCAGTCTATGCGCGCCTCGGCATAGGCGACGCACCGCTTCTCCCGAGACAGCACCTGGACCGCCATGTTCGGCTGGTATCCGGGCGCTTTGTGCTTCGACTCGAACCACTCCCGGTCGATGAACGGCTTTCCGAACGCCTTGCTCACCACCTCGATGCTACCGTCGGCATCCTTGGAATGCCCAAGATCGGAGAGGAAGAACCCTTTCTCCAGCGGTGCTTTGCCCGGAGACAGGTAAGTGTCGTATCTTCTCAGGAATCCGCACGATTCCGCCAACCGGTATCCGCGCTGCTTGAGCAGGTTATTCCTCCAGGCGTCGTTGGCGAACGCCGATACAACGATCCTGTCCTTCTCGACGCCCCACTTCCCCTCTACCCATTCCAGTATCTTCCCTTCCAGGTTCCGGTGGTCCGGACCCACCTGCAATGTCATGTCCGCCCCCTCTCGCTGACCGCGATACCGATGATCCTCTGCCCCTCCCTCCAGATGTGAAGGTTCCGGGAAAAGAACCCGGGGTCGGTCTTCGCGAACCTATGATTCCCCCCATACCTCCAATCGCCCATCCTGGTGAGCGACCAGTTCCTCAATGCATGGAACGAACCGTACGTATCGCTCAGGAAAGAAAGCACCTGGGATAGCTCACGCTCTGTATCGTCAAAGGCCGAATCGATTATGGCCACACCTATTCCTCCGAAGGCGGCAACGTTCTGCACTATTAAAAATTAAAGTAGCCGATTCAGGGAAGCGTTCGGCAATCGTCGATTAAAATGAATGAAAAAGGGGTTTTAGACCCCGTAGACGTACTTGCACTTCCGTTCCAGGTACTTGATGAACGGTCCGATGTCCAGGTCCTTCCCGGTGACCTTCTTGACCAGGTCCGCCGGGTCATACAGGTTGCCCTGGGCGTGGATGTTCGACGCCGACCAGTTCCGAACTGGCTGGTAGTTGCCCTTCTTGATCTCCTCGCGCCAGGCAGGCAGGTCCTTGTCCATCTTGTCCAGGAACATGCCGCCGTAGATGTTGCCCAGGGCGTAGCTGGGGAAGTAACCGAACGATCCGCCCGACCAGTGCACGTCCTGCATGACGCCTTCCGAGTCGTTCTCGATCTTCATACCCAGGTACTTGTCGTAACGCTCGTTCCAGGCGGCCGGCAGCTCATCGATGGACAGCTTCCCGGACATGATGTCCTTCTCCATCTCGAACCGGATGATGATGTGCAGCCCATAGGTCGCCTCGTCCGCCTCGATGCGTATCTTGGACGGCTCGATAACGTTCACCGCGGAAACGAAGTCGGCGGTCTTGATGCCGGTCATCGCCTTCCCAGTGATCTTCTTCAGGCGGGGCAGCATGAACGAGAGGAATTCCGGGCTCCGGCCGATCATGTTCTCCACGTACCGGCTCTGCGATTCGTGTATGCCGTAGCTGCACGGAGACCCGATGGGCTGGTACATCCAATCCTGGGGTATCCCCTGCTCGTACAGCGCATGGCCGGCCTCGTGCATCACGCTGTATATGCTGGAGGAGAACCGGTTCGGATAGTAGTGGGTGGTGATCCGCACGTCTGTGTAGTATCCGGTGGTGAATGGGTGCTCGGCCTCATCCAGGCGTCCGCCGGCGGCGTCGCCCTCGGTGACGAACCCGAGGAACTTCATGGCCTCTGCGCTGATCTTCCTCTGCGCCTCGACCGGCACCGTCCGGTCCAGGAACGCCGTCTCTGGCCTCACCCCGGACGATTTCACCTTTTCGATGATCTTGACCAGACCGACCCTCATCCCGGAGAATACCTCGTCGATCTTGGCCGCGGTGATCCCTGGCTCATATGAATCCAGGAAGGCGTCGTAGGTCGTCTTGGTGCCCTTGACATCCATCAGGATCTGGGCGGCCTCCTTCTTGAGCTCGGTCATCTTGGATAGCTCGGGGGCGTAGGCACTATAGTCCTTGGCCGCTTTGGCTTTCCTCCAGCTATCGAAGGTGATGGTCTCCTGCTTCGACATCTTGGCCACTAGAGCTTCAGGGATCTTCGACGTCTCGTCGTATGCTTTGCGCATCAGATGGACGTTCCTCTTCTGTTCCTGGCTCAGATCAGCGTAGCCCTTTGAATTCTCTATCTTGTCCAGGAGCTCGGCGACCTTAGGATCGGTCAAAGCCTGGTGGTACAATATGCTCATCAATGAGAGCTGCTCGCTGCGCAGGCCGATCCCCCTTGCCGGCATGTAAGTCTGCATATCCCACCCGGCCAATGCGGCGGTCGTCCCTAGGACTGTTAGCCTTTTCGACCTCTCGAGCAACTGATCGTAGGAATCCTGAATCACAGAAGACATGATGATCGTTCCAGAATAGGTCGATGGTGGATTAATCATTAACCGATGCGAAGCTATGGCATAGCTTGGTGAATTCTACGCAGGCGCATCCTGCCTCGGAGCCGTCTTCTTGGTCTCCCTACGGTCACCGCCTCAGCCAATCGAATGGCTTTTAATGTGCTCTTGTCATTCTGCTAGTATGAAAGTCCAATCCATAAACCCGAGGACTGGACAGGTGATCTCGGAACATGTTCCGTCATCGGTCGCCGATGTCTCTTCTGCCATAGCCAGGGCGAGGATGTGGCAGAAGGCGAACTATGCCAAGCAAACCCCAATGGAGAGAGTTGACCTTATCCGATCATTGGGCAGGATCCTTCAGAAGGAGAAGAATTCAATTGCTGAGGTAGTGCATGAGGAATGCGGATTTCCTAAGAATGCGATCATAGGCGAATGCAATAGCGCCTTGACAGGTGTTGAGCACTACATCGACGAATACGCAAGATTCCAGGATGAGGATTTTCCCCTCGACAGCACCTGGGTTGACACAAAGGCCACGATCATGTATGTGCCTCATGGGGTCCTCGATCACATCGGGATCTGGAACTTCCCCGTTTGGCAGACCATGATAACCGCCATTCCAGCGCTCCTGACTGGCAACGCAGTGGTTTTCAAACCATCAGAACTTTCGACCATGTCCGGTCTTAAGATCGCTGATATCGTGCATGAGGCCGGTTTTCCCGTGGATGCGTTCATCCCACTGGTCGGAGGGGCGGATATCGGGAAGTCGATGGTCACGAGTCCCTTTGACGCCCTGGTGTTTACCGGAGGGATCGAAACCGGTCTAGACATCACCAGGAATGCGGGCATCAAACCGATGATCCTGGAGCTCTCGGGGAACGATGCCGCCATCGTCTGTAACGATGCGGATCTGGAGGCGGCCGCCCGAGGAGTTTGCTCAGGGACCTTCGGAAGAGCTGGCCAGATATGCATCAGGATCAAGCGGGTCTATGTCCACAAGGATGTGGCCGCGGAGTTCATCGAGCGTGTTGTATCAATCGCGTCAAAGATCAGTGTGAATGATAGCGTCGGCCCCCTGATACGAGAAGATGCCAGAAGAAATGTTGACCGGGTGGTCAGAGATGCCGAGACCCACGGTGCGAAAGTGTTGCTCGGCGGGAGAGCGGTGAATGGGCCAGGCTTTTTCTACGAGCCCACGGTCCTGCTGTTGGATAGGGACAACCTTGAGGTGACTCGGAAGGAGACCTTCGGACCGGTCTGCCCGATAAGAATTGTCGAGGATGAGGAACAGGCAGTTACTAGAGCGAACGATACCAATTATGGATTGGGCGCAACGATATGGACCAAAGATCAGGTCAAAGCGATGAGGCTGGCATCATCCCTCGAGGCAGGCAATGTCTGGATCAATGACTGTGGCCGGTCACTCCCCTGCGGGGAGTTCTTCCAGGGTTGGAAGCAGAGCGGCATAGCCAGCAGCCAGCGCCGCATCCAGATGTTCCTTAAGAAGAGGACCGTTATCGACCACCTCAAATGTGAGCCGAGACCGAACTGGTTCAAATGACTATTTTCCCTTCCAGATCTTCTTCAGCTTCGGAAGCGAGAGAAGGGACCGGGCCTTGTTATTGCCGAAGCACATCTCCAGCATGATCCGGTTCGCCTCGTACTTCTCTTGGTTGTATGGATACCACCACAGTTCCCGATCGAACTTGCCCCTGTCGATATGGATGTGATGCGGCTCGAGCAGCTCCGCGAATCCTAGCTCACCATGCGTGTGGCCGAAGCCGCTCTGACCTTTACCGCCCCATGGTGTCGATGCCAGTCCGTAAGTGTATGCGACGTTGTTGACCAGAACCGTTCCTCCGGACATCCTTTCCGCGATGCGCCTTCCGCGGGCCAGGTCCTTTGTCCATACGCAGCCGTCCAGAGCATACTTGCAGTCATTTGCTAGAGCGATCCCCTCAGCCTCATCGTGGAATTGGTTAATCGAGACGATGGGACCGAATATCTCTTCCTGGACGACCTTTGATGTCTGCGGGAGCCCGGCAATTATGGTGGGCTCGAAGAAATTGCCCTTGAGCGATGGAGATCGCCTTCCGCCGCACAGGACCCGGCCATCATCAGCCTCCGCGATCCGCACCCACTCTTCCATCTCTTTGACCGCATCATCACTGATCATGGGGCCGATAGAGACATCGGTATCTGCCCAACCCCATCCCTGTTTCAATGATAGGGTTTTGTTGACCAGGCGCTCGGTGAACTCAGAATAGACCCCGCTCTGAACATATATCCTTTTCACACAGCAGCAGGTCTGGCCAGAATTCACGAAGGCGCCCCAAGCGGCGGCCTCTGCGGCCCGTGCCACGTCCGCATCGTCCATGACCAGGAAAGGATCCTTGCCCCCCAGCTCCAAAGTGATCGGCGTGAACCTTTGGCAGGCGTTCTCCATCACTTTTCGCCCCGCATCCACTCCGCCGGTGAAGATCATTCTGTCCAGGCCCGCATTTGCGAATGCCTGGCCGATCTCATTCCCGCGACCTATGACGACCTGGACCAGCCCCTTGGGCGCTCCGGCCTTCTCCAGTATCTCCACGATCTTCGTGGCTGAGAACGGTGTGTGGGAGGACGGCTTCATCAGGACGGCGTTCCCGCTGGCGATAGCCATCACAGCCTGCGAATAGGGCATTCCGAAAGGATAGTTCCAGGGTGAGATGATCCCCACCAATCCGATGGGTTTCGGGACAATGTAGGAAGAACGCCCCGTGTACCTCATGGCCAAGTCCATACCGCCGAAGTCGATCTTTGAAGGTCGGAAGATGCGTTCCATCTCGCGAATTGAGAAATCGCCGGCACTCAAAGCGCATCCTACATCGGCGTTGATCGCCTCCATCTTGGGCTTTCCAGTTTCCTGAGACACTATCTTCGCGATCTCGTCCATCTGACCGAAGATGATGGCTTGAGCGCCCTCGATCACTTTCTTCCTCTGTGACAGAGGCATGCTCATCCATGTCACCTGAGCGGCCGAGGCGACCTCGCGCTTGGCCGGCAATGTCCCCGGATCGCAAACGCCGATCTCACCAACCAACTCGAAGTTGGCAGGGTTCGAAATCCTCAGTTTTGGCCAGGAATTGGAATCGGCTCGGGTCTCCTCGAACATGATATGGCACTCGACCTTCGACGAATCGGCTTGATGGTTAATAACCTTGACATTGAAAGGCCAGCTACGAAGATTTTCTGTCCGTGCGGCAAGCGGTGGAACGAGACCATATAGGGTTAATCACTCCAACATTGAAGTGTCGAAAACTTCAGGTCGATGCTCGTTACGCAGAATATCGTGTCATCACTTCATTATTTGATTATTGATTCAATTATTTATAATCGAAATCCACAATCCCTCCCTGGAGTGGTCCGACTTGGTTAGGTTAAGACAAAGCATGATCGCGGAGTTCGTGGGTTCAATGTTCCTGGTCATAGCCGCCATATCTCCTGGGATCCTTGGCATGGAGGTCTTAGGGGCGGGATTGGCGCTCTCCGTGTTCATGAACGCGATCGCCGTCGGATTCGTTCTGTTCGCCCTCATAGAGACGTTCGGACCGTTGTCGGGGAGCAATTTCAACCCGGCGGTCACACTTGCACTTCTGTTCTCGAAGGAGACGACCCCCAGGAGGGCCGCGGCATACATCTCGGCGCAGATGGCGGGCGGATTCGTAGGATTGATCTTCTCCCACCTGATGTTCTACGACACCGTCCCTACGATTCTCACCATCTCGGATATTTCCAAGTCTCCAGGGCTCTACTTTGCCGAGTTCATCGGCGCGTTCCTATTGCTCACGGTCATCTATGGCTGCGTTCGGGGCCATTCGAAACAGACCAGCATGTCGGTCGGTTTTGTGGTCGGAGGGATGCTGATCACCACTGCCAGCACCATGTATGCGAATCCCATGGTGACGTTCGTCCGCATGTTCACCTATTCGATCTCAGGAATAGCCCCGGTTTCAACGCTGTTCTTCATCGTCGCCGAGATCCTTGGCGCCATTGCCGCCGCTTACATGATGACGCGGTTATACCCGACAAAGAACGAGGAGCGGGTGTGCGACCCGTACAATTGCACAACTGAGTGCGCCACCCCGATCATGGTCCTGGACAGCCCTCCGAAGGGTCTATGAATCAGACTGAAAGGCTAAATACGGGGCACTGGGTGAACAATATCGATGGTAAAGAGAAAGATAATCAAGATCGATAAGTCGCTGTGTACAGGCTGCGGCAACTGCGTGACCGCCTGTGCCGAGGGAGCGATCGAGCTTAAGGGCGGCAAGGCAGAGGTCGTCAGCGAGACGTTCTGCGATGGCCTCGGAGCGTGCCTGGGCGAGTGCCCGACCGGCGCGTTGACGATTGAGGAGCGGGAAGCTCCTGAGTTCAGCGAGTTGGCGGCAAAGGAGCATATCCAGCAGAAGAAGGACCTTACTCTCACACCATGCGCCTGCCCCTCCTCCGGACCGCGCATGTTCAAAGTAAAGGAAGAGTCGACCGGTGTGAGTTCCACAACCTCTCAGCTTTCCACCTGGCCCATCCAACTTAGGCTCGTGCCCACGAACGCGCCATACCTGTGGAATGCCAGCCTCCTCATCGCGGCGGACTGTTCTGGGTTCGCATGCGGTTCGATGCAGGAACAATTCGTGAAAGGGCGGGTCGCTCTGATCGGCTGCCCCAAACTGGATGACAATGATGCCTATGTGCAGAAGCTGAGCGATATCCTATCCGCCAACCCGATCAAGGACATCACCCTGGTCCACATGGAAGTGCCCTGCTGTCGACAGCTGAAGAGATTGGTCCTGATGGCACTGCAGAAATCTGGCAGGCAGGTGCCGATGACCGAATACGTGGTCAAGATCGAAGGTGGCGAGGCCGTTCTCGTCCCTTAGGTCAATGCTGCGATCTTTTTCCCGATATGCTATCGATGTCCACCCTGATGACGAGGGCTAGATCGAAGCCCCTTTCCGCATACTCAAAAGGACCTTTGGCATATTGGGACATTATCAGGTTCAGACCGTGCCGCTTTCCTTCGACATCTTCTACCAGATGTGCCCGCCCGACACCTTCAACGCTCCGATATCGCATGCTCCATTTGCATGCCACATCACCCTTGACGAGCTCAGTGTCGAGATCGATCTCGAAGCATACCTTGTCATGACGGCGGAGTATGTCGATCTTGCGGCCCTCCTTTGCGCAATGGAAGAATAGGCTCTTTCCATCGTATCCGAAGTTCATCGGGACGATGTAGGGTTCATCCCCATCGATCATTCCGAGGCGACAGACGATCGCCCTTTTGATCAGGTCATCGATTGCTCCCCGGTCCTTGATCTCCCTTTCAGCCTGCCTCATGAGGTGGTAAATGACGGGCTCGGAGATATCGATTATGCTAATTGCACGCTCCTGCCGTTTTCGACCCATATTCGATATTCTCCTGATCCGAACCTAGGTCAGCAACGCCATCCGCCAAATCAAATGAGTTGGATGATACATCCAATTTAAATAATTACATGGCCCTCCACCAATGGATAGTGATGAGAGCAGCCGTGATGAGAGCGCCTGGGGAGCTTGTCCTGGAGGATATCCCAGAACCATCTTGCCCGAATGGAGGGGCGTTGATCAAGGTGGAAGCGTGTTCGGTTTGCGGCACCGATGTGAAAATGCTTGAGCACGGTCATAAGGACCTGATATTCCCCAGAATCCTTGGCCACGAGATCGTTGGCCGGGTGGTCGAGATACGTACGGACATGGGAGATCTGACCGTTGGCGATAGGGTCCAAGTCTGGCCCGGAATATCCTGCGGCCAATGCCGTCCATGCAATCGCGGCAATGACAATCAATGCAGATCGCAAGGAATACTGGGGTTCAATGTGGACGGAGGATTCGCCGAATACGTGGCCCTCCCTCCAGGCAATGTCCGACATGGAGGATTGAACCGAGTCGGTGAAAAGGATGACCCGGTCCTTCTCTCATTGTCAGAGCCTCTGGCCTGCTGTCTGAACGGGCAGACCCTGGCTGGCGTCTCGGAGGGCGATCGGGTGCTTATCCTTGGCGGCGGTCCGGTGGGTGCCATCCATTCGGTCCTGGCAAAACAACGGGGAGCGGAGAAGGTCATCGTTTCTGAAAAGATGCCCAACCGCATCGCTTTGCTGAGAAGGCGAGTTGACCGGATCATCGACCACACCGCAGAAGATCTTACCAAAGCGATCATGGACGAGACCGATGGGGAAGGGGTTGACGTCATTCTGCCTTCTACGCCAGAGGTCCGTGTGGACGAATATCTGATGGGTTTGCTGACCTCGAATGGCAGGCTCTGTGTCTTTTCCGGGCCGAGGAAAGGCGAGTACGAGGCACCGATCAACGTCCGCTCCATGCATTACAAGGAACTGACCATGGTCGGCGCATATGGTTGCTCATCGACGCACGATCGCGAGGCAGTGGACCTGATACGTTCCGGCAAGGTCGACCTGGACTGGATCGTTACGCACAGATGCGATTTGGAGGATATCCATTGCGCCATCGACCATACAGCGATGCGCCGGGGCATGAAATCGGTGATTGTTTTCTAGGTGACGATATGGAAGAGAAATTGAAGTATTTCGGCGGAAAGGTGGATCAGCTTGTCAAGCGTAAGGACCTGACACGGAGCGAGGCCAAGGAAATGTTCCGCCAGGTGTTGCTGAACGAACAGCCCGACCTGCAGCAAGGGGCGTTCCTCGCGGCGATCACCGCAAAGGGAGCGACGCCGGAAGAGATCGCCGGCAGCTGGGAGGCCATCTACGAGATCGACACCGTGAAGGTCAGGCCTGAGGTGAACGGACCGTTGGTGGACAACTGCGGGACTGGCATGGATACGATAAAGACGTTCAACATCTCGACCGCCGCTTCCATCGTCGCGGCCGCGGACGGGATCTACATGGCCAAGCATGGAGCACGCGCGATCACCTCAAAATGCGGCACGGTCGATATCGTAGAGGCACTGGGCGTGGACGTGGAGTGCGACGCCTCGGTGGTCAAGCGCAGCATCGAGAATGCCGGCATCGGCCTGTTCAACGGGATGAGCGGCAAGACCCATCCGCAGGCGCTCGGGAGGATCCTGTCCCAGATAAGGTTCGGCACGATCCTGAACATGGCCGGATCATTGGCCAACCCGGCCATGCCTACCTATGCGGTGCGTGGTGTATACGCCCGGGAGATGGTACTGCCGATCGCCAAGACGATGAAGGAACTTGGATACCGCCGTGCCTACGTGGTGCATGGCCTGGACTCAAAGGGGACGAGGGGCATGGACGAGCTGTCCACGGTCGGTAAGACCTACGTCGCCGACCTCAAGGAGGATGGCACCATTGAGGAATACACGATCAGCCCGAAGGACCTGGGGATAAGATCGGCGAACGAGGACGACCTGCTGTGCCGGCTGGACAAGTCCAGGGAGGCACTGCTGCTGTTGAGGCTTCTGTCCGGCCAGGATAAGGGTTCCCGCAGGGACATCGTGCTCGCCAACACAGCTCCGATCCTTGTGATCACCGGTCACGCAGCGGACCTCAAGGAAGGGATGGCCAAAGCGGCGGACATCATCGATAGCGGCAAGGCGATCAAGAAGCTGAGACAATGGGTTTCCGAGCAAAGCGCGGAACCCGGGGCCAAGGCGGAACGCCTCGATCTCATGATCGAGTCCGCCCAGGCGATATCCTGAACCATTTGGAAAAAGGAGGAGGCGCCGGTCTTATTGGTACGCCTTCTCCTCATTTTTCAGCATTTCTTCCATCGCCTCCGTGCGCTCGTCCCGGGTCTTCTGCCGTTCCATGTACTCATTCATTTCGGATTCAGCGCTGATCACGACCATGAACTTCTGGGCAATGCCCTGGAACTCGATGGTGGGATCCTTGGCGGCCTTGATGACCTTCAGAACGAAGTGCTCGTAGAACTTCAGGTCATCCATGTGCGTGTCCTGCGGGAATTTGACGAAGAAGATGTGCACTTCCCTGATGGTATCGAACATGTGGCTGACCTCAGCCCTCTGGTTCAAATCAAGGAACTTGTCTTTGTCCTTCTTCCTTCCGGAGAGCTTGACCAACTGGTTCTGCCAGACATCTCCTACTGCCACCACGTTGGTGGGAATACCTAGTACCTTCCACATGCATCGGAAGTATGTGCAGCGGATAATTAATATTGCGGCATAACCGGGATGGAGAGAATGCCCCCGATCTGACCGCTTTCATGGAACAAAATCTACATCCCAGAGGGATGATCGCTCATAGAATTGCATCATTTTCGTCGATGACCCCCTGGTCGATCAACTTGCCCCGGTCGAAATCGTCAGAGAGCAGCACACCCCTCACAGTGGATATGTCGACCTTCCGCTTGATGAGCATGGAATAGACCCCGGTGTTGCTCACCTTTCCGACCAACAGCGTGCCGATGATCCGATCGTCCTTCAAGGTGATGCACTTGTAATTGTCCCCGCTCCCGCTGCGCATGAACGAAACGCCGTCCCGGTCCTTGGGCCGCACCGACCCGATCACCATCATAGGCAGCCCGAACACGTTCACCGAGTTCATGGCCATGCCCCCGGCGTATTCGACGTCCCCGCCCGCCATGTTCTCTCCCGCGATCCGTCCTTGTTCGGAAGCGTTCGGCCATATGGCGTAGCTACTGCATCCGCCGAAAATGATGTCCGGAGCCTCGGCCACGTCACCGGCCGCATAGACGTTCGGTATGCTGGTGCGCATCCTACCGTCAACCACGATGCCCCGGCGAACGCGAATGTCCGTAGCGTGGACGATGTCTGCATTGGGAACGACCCCCTTGGCGAAGATGAGGAGGTCGCAGGGAACCTCGCTCCCATCCTCCAGCCTCAGACCAGTGACCTTGTCCTTTCCAATCACTTCGATGGCGGTTGAATTGAAATGGACCTTGATGCCGTTCCGCTCGATCCTTTCCCTGACTATCTCGGAACCTTCATCGTCCATCAGCTGGGACAGGAGCCTCCCGGACGAAATGTGGATGGAGACCTCCAAACCTCTGGCCCGAAGCGCCTGGATGGCGCCCATTCCGACCGGCCCGCCCCCCAGGATTACTGCCCTCATGCCTGGTACGGCGACCGCGCTGATGGCCTTCGCATCCTGGCGGTTATGCAATGTGAACACGTTCCGCAGGAACGCGCCAGGTATCTCCTGCCGTTGCGCGTGTGCCCCTGTGGCGATCATCAGTTTTTCATAGTAGATCTCCTCCCCATCCTTCGAGAGGAGGCAGTTCTTCGATGGTTCCACTCTCTCGATGCACTTGCCCAGTAGCGATTCGACATTGTTCCTGGAGAAAAAGTCGTCCTGTCTGAAGTTCAGTTTTTCCTCAGGGATCTTTCCAGAGAGGTAATGGGAGAGCATGGGTCTGGAATATAATCCACCATCCTCCTTTGAGATGACCGCGATTGTGCCGTTCCGGTCGCGCCTCCTGATGCCTTCCACTGCAGATATCGCGGCGGCGCTGCTGCCGATGATGACGTAGTTGTAATGGGGCAATCAGCTCCCTCCGCCACATTCCGGTTCGAGGTACAATGCCCCGACCTTGCACGCACCGACGCACGAGGGTGTTTCTTTCCCGTCGCAAAGGTCGCACTTGACCACGGTCTTCCCGACCGGATCGCGGTACATAGCGCCGAAGGGGCATGCCATGATGCACATCAGACAGCCCACGCAGAGTTCGGGGTGATGGCGCACGGCCCCGTCCGGGTCCTTCGTCAGGGCGCCAGCGATGCAGGCGCCGACACATTCCGGTTCATCGCAATGCTGGCACAGAATAACGAAGGTCTTGCGCAGGTTGCCACGATTAATGGAATCGCCGGAATTGTCGGCCTGGACCGGTGCTCGGTCAGTTACACCGCATTCAACCTTTATCCTGGGTACCGCCAATGGCCTTGACTCAGGGCTGCCCTTGTTATCGCCCAGATGCTGTTGCACACAGGCGATCTCGCACGACCTGCAGCCTATGCATCTGTCCGGTAGCACCAACACCCTTCTCATCGTGTCACACCCAAAATGGACCAAAACCCCGATCCGAGTCCCCGATTACGCCGTTCAATCGCTTACCGGCTATAAAACTTTGCAGGAATTTTCCATTACTTTACGACTAAAAAAGCGACTGCTGGATGATGCTACATGATAACGTTTATCAGGCTGCACCTCATTCGAGCGTCTTGATGAACAGCGCAGTTGCCTATGGTCAGTTCAGGGATCACGTCGGCGGATCGCTCTATCGGTGGCGCAGCGAAGCAACCGTGATGGAGAAGATGGGCGCCGCATTCTTCTTTGCGACCTTGACGGCGTTGGCCGCTCAGATCAAGTTCATTCTGCCGTTCACCCCGGTGCCTTTCACGGGACAAGTACTGGTGGTATTGCTGGCAGCGGTCGTCATCGGCCGTTATGGGGTGATAAGCCAGCTCATGTTCATCGGAATGGCCGGCACCTTCGGCTGGTTCACCGGTATGGTCGGATTCGCGGCACTGGCCGGGATCACCGGTGGATATCTGCTCGGTTTCCTTGCCGCCTCGTTCTTCCTGGGTGAGGTCGTTGAACGCAGAAGAGGAATGAGCCACGGACAGATCATCCTTGCGATGCTGGCCGCAGACGCGATGATCCTGACCTTAGGCTCGCTCCAGCTCGGCTTGGTGCTGCATAAGGATCTGCTGACCGCTTTCATGCTAGGATTCGTACCATTCGTTGTGGTGGACGCGCTCAAGGTCGCCGTCGCATCCTCCATAGCCGCGGTCCTCATCCCCAGCAAACATTAAGTCCAGGGGAAGCATGGGAGATATCGATCATGACCGACATCCTGCCTGACCACGCTCACTGCATCATGTGCGATGACCCCATATCAGTAGGGGAGGAGTTCTGCTCGGACGGGTGCAAGGAAGAGCACCAGTCCAAGGTCAAGAAGGAAGCCCGGAAAATGAACTATTTCTACATCGCGGCCATTGCGATCGTGGTCCTGATATCCCTTGTCGTCTACGTTCTCGGCGGATGAACTAGCCTTTGTAGTTGGGTAACCGGATCGCGTCCGCCATCCGTGCCATTTTTACGGTCTCCACGATATCATGCGCCCGTATGATGTTGGCCCCGTTCATTATCGCAGCCGAGGCAGCGACCAGTGAGCCGGTCAATCTCTCATTTGGCGTTCCGCCGACGATCTTCCCGATGAAGGCCTTCCGTGATGCCCCGACCAGGATGGGCCGGCCATAGCTGCGGAACTCGCGCAGTCTGCGAATGATGTCCAGATTGCCCTTTACCTCCTTGCCGAAACCGATCCCCGGATCGATGGCGATACGGGACGGATCTATCCCGGCCTTTGCAGCCTCATCCAGCCTGGAAGAGAAGAAGGCTCCGATCTCTCCCACTATGTCGTCGTAGGTGGTGTTGGACTGCATTTCGTCCGGTTCGCCGCGCATATGCATCATTATCGCTGCGCCGCCCATCTCCTTCAGCACATCGAGCATTCCCGGACCGCGGAGGCCAGATACGTCGTTCACGATCTCAACGCCCAGCTCCATGGCGGCACGCGCCACCTCCGCATGCCTGGTGTCGATCGAAAGGGGCACCTTGACCGAAGGTGCCAATCCCCGTATCACTGGAATGACGCGGGAGAGCTCCTCCTCGATGGTGACCGGAGGCGCACCGGGCCGGGTCGATTCCCCGCCGATATCTATGATAGCGGCTCCCTGGTCCACCATGGCCAAACCATGATCGACGGACTCTTCGACCGAATGGCGCAGGCCCCCGTCCGAGAAGGAGTCTGGCGTGACGTTCAAGATGCCCATCACCAGCGTCCGGTCGAAGCGCAGCTCTCGCTTGCGCAGGCGGAGGGGCTGAACATAGTCGGAATGGAAGTTGCGGAACGCCTCCGCCAAGGGCCGCCCCAGTTCACCCAGCTCACCTTCGTTCACCGAGACCTGATCAAAGAATGACGGCTTGCAGGTCACCATGACCCGCAGCACCTTGGCCTTGCGGCAGATGAAAGCGTCCTCACCGGCTGCTCGTACCAGCTTCACCAGGGTCTCCGCCTCATCGAGATCGAGATCGTCCCGGAACACGATGGTACGGCCGAAGAGCCGTTTCCGGTCGATGTATTCCTCGGGGATCCCGTTCCTCCTCCATTCCGAGACCGCCTCGTCGTATGTCGCATAGGTTCGTACTCTGGCCATTTTTATGCCTCCAGTAATGAGTCGATAAGCTCTACCAGATCGATGATCTCCACCTTCGACCGGTTCTCCTGCTTGCCCATGTTGAGGTTGTTCACGCAGAACGGGCACGAAGTGACCAGCAGGTCGGCGAATTGGGCTTCGTCCACGCGCTTGGCGGCGATCTTCGCCGACAGGTCTGGATAGGCCGAGCGCACCCCACCGCCACCTCCGCAGCATCGCGCCGTCGAGCGGTTCCGGGGCATCTCCCTCAATTCCGTTCCGGGTATCTTGCGCAGGACGTCCCTCGGTGCCTCGTACACGCCGCTGTGCCTTCCCAGGTGGCAAGGGTCATGATAGGTGATCACTCCCTTCGATGGCCGGAGTTTGAGGTCCCGCCCTGCCAAATGCTCGGAGATGTGCTTCACCTTGAACGGTACCTTGACGTGCTTGGGGTACTCCTCCTTGAACATGCGGTAGCATCCGGCGCAGGACAGGATCACCTCGTCCAGGCCAAGATCTGCCATGGCCTGAACGTTCTTCTCCATGATCCCGTCCACCGTCGCGTCATCGACCCCGATCCGCTGGAGGACGCTTCCGCAGCATATCTCGTCGATCACCGTGAAGTCCTCGCCAAGCTTGTCCAGGATCGATAGGGTGGAGGAGGATGTGCTCTTATTGCGGTAGGCCGCCGTGCATCCTACGAAATAGCCAAGCTCTGACCTCTTGGTTTCCCTCCCCAAGGTCTTCGGCACGCTGATCTTCTCGCCATAAGGGTTACCGTGCTTGAGGACGTTGTCCACCACCACGCGGTGCTTGGGAAGCATCTTCCCGGCGGCGACCAGGTCCTTCCTCGCCCGCTCGACCACGTCGACCACCTCGATGTTGGACGGGCATCGCCTCTCGCAGTCCTTGCAGGTTGTGCACTGGAATAGGTTCTCCACCACGGATTCGTCGGCTGGTATGTCCTTCTGCAGCAGACCGTACGAGAGGATCATCCTGCCCCGGGCCACGCTCGGGTCCCAGCCGATGCCTTCGAAGACCGGGCACACCGATTTGCAGAACCCGCAATAGGTGCAGGTCATCATGGTCTTCTTGACTTCGCTTAGGTTCTTCGCCTCGATGTAATCACTCATTCTGCACCAGCCTCGGGACCAGGACACTGCCGTCCATGATGACCATCACCTTGGCCTCAGGATCGTTCTCCAGGGCCTTGTCGACAGCGGACTGCACGTCTTTGAACGGGGTCATGTTTATCCGGGCCATCAACGCTGGGTCCAGGTCTGTTACCGCGAATATTCGAGCCCAGGTCATGATCTCGGCCATTTTTGCCGCCTTGTGGTATCCAAGCTTGTACTCGGCATCCAAATTCGCCAATATCTCATTCGGGTCCTTGGACAGGGACATCTGCTCACAGAACGTGCCTTCACCAACGCCCATGCGGCATTTCGAGACCAGGATCAACGTACCGTCCCGTTTCAGCGCCCACTTGGCGTTATCTATCGCCTTCTGCGATTGGTACAGGTCGATGTCCATCGGGTAGTGGGCGACGCTGATCACCACGTCGGCCTTTTCCTTTATCGGTACGGAGAATACCTCGTTGGCCCAGTGCACCGCCTTGCGGAACGAGGCATGCAGGTCGCCCGCCGCCACATTATAGATGTGCTGGTGCCGGTCAAGGACCACCTGGATGGAGAAGATCATCTTGTTGTCCACAATATCGATGGCGTCCATCATGTCCTCATGGACCGGGTTCCCATCCAGCATCATTACTTGCGATTCCTTCCTCATCGCCATCCGGTGATTCTGTTCGATGGTCTCGAACGATGCCACCCCGGGAAGGAAGGACTTCCGGCCACCGGTGTACCCAGCAAAGTAGTGTGGCTCCACGCTGGTGATTATCACGAGACGGTCGGCGTTCACAGCCATCTCGTTGACATGCATCTCGGTCCCGTTGTTCGAGGTACCCAGATGCACCATCCGGTCCTCGCGGCAATCATGGGCATGGACCTGTGACCTGAGTTGGTCGTACAGTTCGCCGAAGATCATCCGGTTCTCGTCCTCGGTGGGGGCGCGATGCGTCCCGGTGGCGATAAGGAAGCGTACCTTGGACAAGTCTACGTGCCCCGTGAGATGCCTCAGCACCGCCGCGGTCGGTGTCGGCCTGGTGCCATCGTTGACAATGAACACGATGTCCTTCCCGCCCTCCAAGAACTCCTCGATGCTCTTGGCGTCGATAGGCGAGTCGAGCGCCTGGTCTAGCTCCTCATCCTCGTCCGAATGCGGCAGCTCGTTCGGCCTGAGTGTCCCCAAATAGTTGGCGTCCGGGACGTTCAGATGCTGGTGCCCATCCTTGCCATACGGTACATCGATCTTCATGTGCGCCAGGGCTCTAATGGCCCTCGAGTTCTAAAACATTGCCACTTTTGACATCAAGATAGCGTGGCAACCATTTTATCCACCCTCCTACCGTGACATATCGATGAGCCGATTGATGGATGTTGGAGAGAAGGCGGCCGTAGAGGACCTGATCAGGCTGGCTGGCAGCTGCGGCGGGATCGGCCCGGGCGACGATGCAGCGGCGATAGATCTGGGCGACAGGTATCTGGTGATAACGACGGACATGATCGCCAAGCATACCCACATGCCCGACGCCATGACCCCCAGGCAGGTCGGTTGGACCGTGGCCGCGGTCAACTACAGCGACATCGCTGCGATGGGTGCCGCTCCTTTGTGCTTCGTGGTCTCCATGGGATTTCCGAAGGAGACCGATATCGAATACGTCAAAGATGTTGCCAGGGGCATCAAGGAGTGCTCCGAGATGGTCGCCGCCGATTATGTGGGTGGAGACACCAAGGAATGCTATGAGATGGCACTCTCAGGCACCGCCGTAGGTACGGTCCGCAAGGACGGCATCCTGCTGCGTTCGGGTGCAAAACCCGGCGATCTCCTGGCCATGACCGGTTCCGCCGGCTTGGCGGGGGCCGGTTTCATGGACCTTTCCCTTGACGTAAAGCACCCGCGGGCCAGGAAGGCATTGATGGAGCCGATTCCGCGGGTCAAGGAAGCGGCGCTGTTGTCGGCCTCCGGTTTCGTCACATCATGCATGGACACCTCGGACGGGCTGGCCATGTCCATCCACGAGCTCTCCAAGGCCAGTGGGGTCAATTTCATGCTGAATTGGGATTCCATACCCATACCGAACGACGTGTTCGAGATCGCCGAGCTGAAATTGCTGCAGGTGGAGGACATGGTGCTTTACTCGGGGGGCGACTACCAGCTACTGTTCACGGTCGAACGGGAGAGCGTCGAGGAACTGCACCAGATGCTGGGCAGGGACTTCACGGTGATCGGAGAGGTCCGGGAAAAGGGTTCCAATGTGGTGCGCCGGAGCGGGCAGCTGCTGCCTTTGGAAAAGAGGGGGTTCGAACACTTCAAGGGTGAGAAATGAAGGCAAGATTCTGGGATACCGCCGAAGGCAAAGTGGCATGCCATCTATGCCCGCACGAATGCCGCATAGCGGACGGTAACACCGGCATTTGCGGTGTACGGAAGAACATGGAAGGGGAGCTCCTTGCGCTTACCTACGGCAGGGCATCCTCCATGAACGTCGATCCGATAGAGAAGAAGCCATTGTTCCATTTCCATCCGGGGAAGGAGGTTCTCTCGTTCGGCAGCGTCGGATGCAACATGGGCTGCTTGCATTGTCAGAACTATTCCATATCCCAGGCAAAGATCACCGACGTTCACCTGCGGGAACTTAGCCCGGAGGATGTGCCTGAACTGTGCCGCAAATCCACCTGCGAAGGCGTGGCGTGGACCTACAACGAGCCGACCATGTGGCATGAGTTCGTCTATGACGCGTCGATGGCATGCAAGGCCAAAGGGCAGTTCACCGTTTTCGTCACCAACGGCTACATCAACGAGGAACCGCTCCAGAAACTCTCCGAATGCATCGATGCCGCGAACATCGATGTGAAAGGATTCCGGGACGAGTTCTACCGCAAAATATGCAAAGCCCGCCTCCGGCCGGTCCTGGACACGGTGGAAAGGGCACACGACCTTGGTATCCACGTGGAGCTGACCTACCTGATCATAACCGGACGCAACGACTCGAAGGAGGAGATCGGCGATTTCTGCCGCTGGGTGGCGGGCATGGACGTCCGTATCCCGGTGCATTTCTCCCGCTTCCATCCAGACTACAAGATGAACGATACCCTATCGACCCCGATCAAGACCATGGAGATGGCCCGGAATGAGGCGGTCGATGCTGGCCTGAGATACGTTTACCTAGGAAACATCGCGACCTCTGACGGGGAGAACACGGTCTGCCCGAAATGCGGTTCGCTGGCGATAAGGCGTCTCGGGTTCTACGCTGAGGTCGTGGCCATGACCAAGGATGGCAAATGCAGCAAATGCGGAGAGCCTCTGAGCATGATTATCTAGTGGGGGCGCGTCGATATACCGACGCACTATGGACCTCCAAAGACTCATGGAACTGCTCGGCAAGGAATATGATGTCAACGACTGGTGGCCTTCAAGGTCCACCTTCGAGGTCATGGTGGGCGCGATCCTGACGCAGCAGACCAACTGGGAGAGCGTGGCAAAGACCCTGGACCGGCTCAGGTCGGAAGGATTGCTGGACATCGATCGTATGGCGGCATGCAGCCTCCCGCAACTGGAATCGATCGTCAGACCGGTGGGGTTCTATCGACAAAAGGCCAAGCGGATCAAAAGGATGGCAGAGCGCCTTAGGGAGAAGTATGGTTCGGACCCTGAGACGTTATTGAACGGCCCCACCGATGCGGTCAGAAAGGAACTTCTTTCGATGGATGGGATAGGCAAGGAAACGGCCGATTCGATCCTGGTGTTCGGAGCAAAAAGGGCAAAGTTCGTGGCCGCGGCGTATTCTGTCAGGATATTGAACCGGACCGGTGTGTTCCGTTCGGAGGATTATGACGAGGTCCAGTCGTTCGTCGAAACGAATCTCGAGGGAGGTCCGGAGATCTTTCGCGATATTTACGCCTTGATGGTCCAGCTCTCCAAGGACGTGTGCCGTCCGATACCTTGTTGCGAACGCTGCTCCCTGAGATCAGAGTGCGAGTATCCTACTGGAAGAGGAAGAAGATGATATTGCCCACGATGCTGGAGGTGAATATCGATGCCGTTATCGGGATCAGGAACGGTATCTTCGGCGTTACCCACAGTCTGGTTTTTCCCGCTGCTTCCAGCTGATCTATCTGCTCTTCGATCGAATCGTCCGGTCTGACGAAGGCGGATATCTTCATTTCGCCATCCTTGATGTACTCCATAGGCCAGACGAACTTGGTCCTGACATCGGGCAGTTCCATCATGTAGCCAAAAAGCATGGCCGGGATCTTCACATCCCGCTTGTACAGGTTATAGAACAGCATGATCAACGGGACCACCAAGGTCAGCAGGGCGGCGTTGAACAGTACCAGGATCGCGAACGGCATGATGTATTGGGCCGCATCGACGGTCACATGCACCAGCGGGAACGGACCGATCATCGGATATCGGGGTATGAGTAGAGCTATGGCCATCAGCGCCTTCGCGTCCGCCCCGCCCTTGATGACATTGAATTGATAAAGGAAGAAGATGAGCACGAACAGGATGGGTATTACCAGCAGCTGCCACATATAGGCCTCGTTCCAGAATTGCGAGATCAGGAAGGCCATTATGGCGAAGCTCCCCAGATAGAGCCCTATCGGCAACGGATTGATGCCGTCCTCGAACATGCCTCTGCGCTCGACCAGCATATCGAAGAAGAACCACGCCATCGGCAGCAGGAACAACAGGTAGGTCAGGTCCACATTGTCCTGTATTATCTGAACCGCCAATAGTGCCAGACCGGCGACACCCATCACTATCCAATGGACGTCCGAGACCTCCCTCTTCCTCCAATCGGAGACCGAGGCGATGCAGGCTATGGTCAATGCTATGCCGAGCCTGACAAGAGGGAGCCAATCCATGCAACCTGCCAAGAATTATCGGTTATATACCTTTGTTGCCACAATATCGACCGAAGGAAAATGAAACTTTCAGATACGTCTGAACCTTTTAATATTGCAAAACGATGCATCCGATGCATCTGCGTTTCATTTGGTGAGGAGTATCGGGTACATGGCGTTGTCAATGGACAAGGGCAAAAGAATGGCATGGGTCATGGTCTTGCCTTTCATCATATTGCTTGTAATGGCCGCGGTCCTGCCGACCGTACAGGCCAGCGGCGTCAATGTTTTTGATGTGGACGAGAAGAACTACACCCGGAGCATCGGGGCCGCGGAGGAAGCGAAGTTCGAATGGGTGGTCTTCAACAATGACAGCTCGCCCTTCCTGCTAAAGGTAAACGTCACAGGCCTGGACACCGAGAATCTCAAGCCGATGTTCGAGCAGAACTTCACCGCGATCGATGCGGGCGATTCGAACACAGTCATCCTTACGGTTGTCCCGAACCCGGACCTGGGAACGACGGACGCCACCTTCCAGGTCATTTTCACATTCACCCAGATGAATGACCCGAGCCAGACCATCTCGGTCACCAAGCAGGTGTCGATGCACATCGACTCCACTTACGGCGTTCAGGCGGGCCAGAACAAGATATTCGGCGTCTGGCATAACAACCTGCCATCGCCCTTCGAAGGCAATTACGGCGCCTTCACCGTCACCGTATTGGGATGGGTCGCCATCGCCCTGCTCGTGATGTTTGGCGTGGAACCGTTGATCCATTTCGCCACCAGAAGGACCGAGACCGACCTGGACGACATCCTTCTAGATATCCTGAGATACCCGGTATTCATCTTCATCGTCACCTATGGATTCGTGGTCAACTCGCTGGAGATCCTTAACCTGCCTAGGAATTATGTGAAGCTGATCGAGACGATCTACAGCCTGATGATCATCCTGCTGATCGCCTATATCGCCTACAAGATTTTCCAGGAGGTCGTTCTCTATTATGCCAAGGAGTTCTCGAAGAAGACCGACACCGAGATCGACGATGTCATTGTCCCGGTGATGGAGAAGCTGGGCCAAGTCCTGATACCGGTCCTGGCACTCATCGCGGTCTTCAACATGTTCGGCTACGATGTGACCGTCCTGCTGGCCGGAGTGGGCTTCTTGGGCATAGTCATCGGTTTCGCGGCCCAATCGACATTGGCCAACTTCTTCGCCGGACTGCAAATGCTGGTGGACCGCCCGTTCAAGATCGGGGACCTGCTCGAGATCGATGGCGGAGACATCTGCGAGGTCACCCGGATCGGCATGAGGTCCACCACGCTTTACAACACATTCACCCATGAAGAGGTCATCATCCCCAATGACCAGATCGCCAACAACAAGATCGTCAACATGGTCGAGCCGGACCGCAAGCTCATCATCACGGTCAAGGTGGGAGTGGCCTATGGATCGGATGTAGAACAGGTCAAGAGGATCCTCCTCGAGGAAGCGGCGAAACATCCGAACGTGCTCAATACCGAGGGCCACAGGACGGTTGTCCGGTTCAGCGATTTCGAGGCCTCGGACCTGCTGTTCAAGATATTCCTCTGGGTCGACGATATAAAGAACCAGTTCAAGGTCGGCTCCGATTACCGCGAGGCGATCCTAAGGGAGTTTAACAGTGCTGGTATCGAGATCCCGTTCCCCCAGTCGGTGGTTTGGCTCCATGAGGCAAACGAGGCCGTCAAGAAGGAGTGAGGAACGACCCTTTCAGAAAACCCCTTCCTTATCACTTTTATGCACCCAGCGGAAAAGGCTTAAGCGAGTAGCTACGATTTGACTCAAAGAAGGTTGAATCATGGAAACGATGACGGCGATCAAGAACCGGAGGAGCGTAAGGAAATACAAGGCAAAGGAGATACCCCAGGACGACCTTCTCCACGTTCTCGAAGCCGCCCGCCTGGCTCCGTCTGGCGCTAACAGGCAGCCGTATCACCTCATTGTCGTCACCGATCCTGAAAAGAGACGAGGGCTTGTGCCGATATGCAAGAACCAGCACTTCGTCGGGGAGGCGTCGGTCTTCATTGTCGGAGTCGATGACCCGCTGCAGAAATGGAACAGGGTGGACCTCTCCATCGCACTTGATCAGATATCGTTGGCCGCCCTCGAAATGGGCCTGGGTACCTGCTGGGTAGGAGCGTTCGACCAGGAAAAGATGGCAGAATATCTGGGCGTGCCAAAGGACAAGGTCATCACCGTCTGTATGGCGCTCGGCTATCCCGACGAGACCCCCGAAGCCAGGTCCCGCAAGCCGCTGACAGAGATAGCCTACTGGAACTCTTACGGGAAGCAGGCTGATTGAACGGATAGATTAAACTAAAAACCCCGATCACAATATCCAGACGGGCATTGTTTTCCGTTTCCAGCCCGCCAACCAGGAAACCGGCTGGTGTGGCTGGTGTACGATTCAGGAACGGACAGAGTGGGAAAGGGACATTTCCGGGCCAGGTGGATGGAGCACCATACCCTGTGGACCTATCTTTTCGTGGCCTGGATGATGTGCTACATAGATCGATCGATAACCGGACCGGTGGTGACCTGGATGATCCGGAACCAGGCATCATTCTTGTCCGATGCGCCCATGCCCCATGCGATCGGGGGCATAATCGGTTCGATGTTCTTCGCCGGCTACATGCTCACCCAATTCCCGGCCGGATACTTGGGGGACCGGTACGGGCGGAAGGTCATGCTGGTCATCAGCACCGCTTGGGCAGGTATATTCACCGGAATAACGGCTCTGTCCAACAGCCTGATCCTTTTTGTATCGACCAGGGTGGCGACCGGGTTGGGGGAGGGGGCTTACTACTCAAACGACCGGGCGATGGTTGCGGCGGAGACACCGGTCGAAAAAAGGTCGATGGGGATGGGAATAGTCTTCGTGGGTCTAGGGGCGGGATTGACCATTGCGACGGTCCTAACACCCTACATCCTTGATCTTTCGGCAGAAACCTTGGGAAAGGACGCTGCCTGGACGGTCCCATTTCTAGTTTTCTCCGGACCGACCTTGCTGGTCTCTTACCTCCTATATCGGTTCAAGGGCAAGGAACGACCGGTCAAGGGCGCGTACCGTCACGCCATCATCGGATTGGGAGCGACCTCGGGAGTGTTGTTCGTCTCCATCATGGCCGTTTATTACCTGACCGTGGAATTAGGTCTGAACAGCATCATCCAGGCGGCCGCCGTCGGGTCGTTGGCCATTGTGCTCTTATTGGTCATCATAAAGGGTTCGGGACAGGCCATCGATCCGGCGATAATGGACAGCGATCTTCTGTTGATGTATGTCTCGGCCATCCCGATCCTCTACACCCTATGGTTCTTCGGTTTCTGGGCCACGATGGTTGTCAGCGAAGCGGCAAACCTCGGCATATCTGGAGCAGCATTATTTGCGGGCTTCTTCGGCCTGGCCAACATCATAGGCTATCCGATCGGGGGAAAAGTCGGCGACCGGTTGTCCCCCCTGGGAAGGAAGAGGGCTTACGTCATCAACTGCATCCTGCTCGTGATATCGATTGCTTTGCTGGCCGTATGCCTTTCTGGCGGTCATATGGACCTCGTCCTTATGACAGTGCTGATATTCGCAATCGGCGTTATGTTCGCGTCCATGCAGACGCTCCACATGACCCTGACGGCGGACCTTTCTCCGCCGGGCACGATGGGACAGACATTCGGCATGTGGAACTTCATCGCCGAATTCGGGGCGTTGTCGTCTCCGGTCATCTCAGGCACCCTGAGGGACACGACGGGCGACTGGACACTGGCGATCATGCTTGACGCCGCCTTGCTCGGCATAAGCGCACTATTGGTCTTGATGGTCGGTCGTCGACACCGCCGATCCCGGGGGAGTCTCCTCCAAATTCATAATATCAATGACCTCCCTTAGTAGAGGCAATGAGGGAGATCGGCAGGTCGGAGGAACCGAACATCTTCGATCTCGAAGATCATGATATGGCCGAACTGGTCTATCAGGCCACTTCACAGATTCCCAAGGGTATGGTCTCCACTTATGGGGCGATCGCCCGGGCACTGGGGGACATCAGGGCGGCCAGGGCCGTCGGAATGATCCTTTCCGAGAACCCTACCCCGATCGTCGTGCCTTGCCATCGGATCGTCTACAACGACGGAAATGTCGGCTGGTACTCAGGCAAGGGATGTGGCAAAGAAAAGAAGGAAGCCCTGCTCCGACAGGAAGGTATCGCGATCGAAGCGGGCAGAGTGGTGGACCTTCCCGCTCGCCTCTTCCAGGAGTTTGATATTGAACCATTGCTGATGAAAATGCGTCTCAGGCAGGAAGAATTGAGGCCGCAATTGGTCCTGGACGACGATTTCCCCGAACCGAACGTCCTTGCCGGATTGGATGTGGCGTACAAAGGGGACGAGGCCTTCGCCGCGATGGTCGCCAAGGATGTCGCGACCGGCTTTATGATCAGCAGCACTTTCCGGAAGGGGAGGGTCAAGTTCCCCTATGTGCCGACCTATCTGACCTATCGGGAATTACCCATGCTTGCACAGCTGATCGACCGCAGCAGGCAGGACATCGTCTATCTTGTCGACGGGCAGGGTAGGCTACATCCACGGGGGTTTGGCATCGCCTGCCACCTCGGTGTGTGCCTTGACGTGCCCACCATCGGCGTGGCCAAGAGCCTTCTTGCGGGAAAGGTCGAGGAGAATGGCTCAGAGGAGTCGCCCATCAGACTGGACGATGAAATCCTTGGAGTGAGGTTGTCTTTGCCCAAGAACCGGCCGCTCTATGTCTCGGCCGGTCACCGGGTCTCGCTTGGTACCGCCGTGGAGATCGTTCGGAAGGCCACGGAGGACAAGGAACGAGACCCTTTGAGGATCGCTGACAGACTGTCCAAAGAGCAGCGCAAGGACCGATCGACGAGGGATGACTGATGCGAGTGACTGTATTTGGGGCCGGAGCCTTGGGCAGCGTCATCGGAGGGCTCATGGTGGACAGCCACGAGGTCACCCTGATCTGCCGTGAGGATCATGCCAGGGAGATAAACGCCGACGGATTGTGGCTGAACGGTATGGTGGAGAAGAAGACGTTCCCGCATGCATCAACTGATACAAGCGGATTGCCCGCCCAGGACCTGGTCATTGTGACGGTAAAAGCTTACGATACGAGGAAGGCATTGCATTCGATCCATCCATTGCTGGGCAAGGATACCTCGGTGTTGATCGTCCAGAACGGTTTGACCATCCTCAATGACGTTAAACAAGTGCATCCGGAGGCTTTGATCGGCACGACCAACATTGGAGCGCAATACATCGGACCTGGTCACGTGAAACTCACCGGCAAAGGGGAAATGGTGATCGGAGGTCCTGAAGATGTTCATGATCTGGGCATAAAGGCGTTGGAATCGTTCCACTCGACCGGGATCCCCTGCCGCTGGTCGGAGGACATGACAAGGGACGTCTGGAGGAAAGCGGTGATCAGTTCCTGCATCAACCCTCTGACCGCCATCACAAGGAAACCGAACGCCGTCCTCATAGATGACCGGAGGATCAATGACCTGGCGAGGATCTGCTATGAAGAATCGTGCCGCGTCGCTGTTTCTTTAGGCCGCTTGGAGGCGAACGGTATCAAATTCACCGAGGTGGAGGATGTCGCCAAGGCTACGGCGATGAACCGGTCCAGCATGCTTCAGGATGTGGAAAGGGGGAAAAGGACCGAGATCGAGAACATCAATGGGGAGATCGTCCGCCTGGGGTCACAGGCGGGGCTGGACGTTCGGTTCAACGAGATCCTGGTCAGCCTTGTTTCCGCGATCGCGACCGGGCATCATGCCTCGAATGTTTAATTAGGCGCGAGGCTGCAATACAATCCCGCGATGGTCGAAAATGAGGTAGACGGGAATGGTTCGGCACGGCTCACAGACAGGGAGAGAGCGGCCATCATTTCCAGAATACATTCCCTGCTCTTTTGGGTGGGTAAGTTCATTCCTCAACACGAGATCGTACAGGGAAGGGAGATCGACCTCAGGGATGTCATTTTCCAATTCGTTTCCAAGGATGATCCGACCCCTGACGAAATCCAGAGGGCAAAGGATCTGGCCGACCTGCTTGAGACCAAGGCACGGGCCTTGGAGAAGGAGATCAAGGACCGTGAAGTGACCAAGGCCAACGCCTACCTGATGCTGGATGAGATATGCGGATTATTGAGGGCCGTGGACGATCTGAGGAACTCACATGGGGACGTGACGGAATATCAGAAGACCGCCCTGATGGTGAAGGTGAACGACGAGAGGAGATGGTTGCAGTTCGTCGATGAGCTGAAAATCAAGTGACCATATCACCGCTTGATCATACATATCGAGCCTTTTCGGAAGAATTAAAATAGTATCCTAACTTTTACGTCAAGTGCAATACGAAATCAATTAACATTATTGCGGCAAATCGAAGAAGGGATGCATTTGATTGATCATCTCGACGACAAAATCATTGAGATACTAAAAAAGGATTCCAGAAGACCATTCGTGGAGATAGCCACGGAGCTCAACGTATCGGAGGGTACGATACGCAGCCGGGTGAAGAAGTTATTCGAGGAAGGAGTAATCCAGAGCTTCACCATTAAGACTAGCAGCAAGAACGTCAAGGCATTGATCGAGGTCAAGATCGACGTTAACGTGAACACCTCGGAAGTCGCAGGAAATATTGCGAAGTTCGAAGGCGTGTCTGAGGTCTTTGAGGTCACAGGCGAGGAGGACATCGTGGCGATCATCGATGTCACGTCATCGCCACAGCTGAATGAGATAATCGAGCGCATTAGGCGCTTTGACAACGTACAATCCACCAGGACAAGACTGATCCTGAAGGAGCACTTCGGAGGCGAGTGAGATGTTAGAAGGAACGGCAACTGCGATCATCACGCCATTCAAGGAGAGCGGAGAGATTGACGAGGAAGGCCTGCGGGAGCTCGTGAGACTGCAGGAGGAAGGAGGTGTGGATGCCATCGTTCCCTGCGGGACGACGGGAGAATCGGCCACACTGTCACACAAGGAGCACGTCAAGGTCATCGAGATCGTCGTGGACCAGGTGAAGAAGGCAAAGGTCATCGCCGGGGCGGGAAGCAATGCCACGCATGAGGCGATCCATCTGACCAAGGCGGCCAAGGACCTGGGCGTGGACGCCGTATTGATCATCTCGCCATACTACAACAAGCCCACCCAGAAGGGGATCTTCATGCACTACGACGCCATCGCCAAGGCGGTGGATGTGCCGATAATCGCCTACAACGTTCCAGGACGGACCGGATCGAATATCGCGCCGCCGACCGTGAAGCGACTGACGGAGATCCCCGGGATCGTCGGCATCAAGGAAGCGTCCGGGAACCTGCCCCAGATCATGCAGATACTGGCCGATGTTCCAAAGAGCTTCGACGTTATCTCAGGCGATGATTCCTTCACCTTCCCGTTGATGGGGATGGGGGCCAAGGGCGTCATATCGGTCGCCTCGAACGTGGTCCCGAAAATGGTGTCGGACATGACGCACTTTGCGATGGAAGGGGAATGGTCAAAGGCCAGGGACATCCACTTCAGGCTCCTGCCGTTGTTCACCAACCTGTTCATCGACAGCAATCCGATACCGGTCAAGACCGCCGTTCGCATGATGAAGAGGCCATCAGGAATATTCCGGTTGCCGCTGTGCGAGATGGACCAGAACAACCAGGAGGTCCTGCGCAAGACCCTGGCCGACCTGGGCCTGGTCTGAGGTGATGGATCATGATTAGGGTAACGGTAGCGGGAGCCACAGGCAGGCTGGGCTCCATGGTCTGCTCCTTGGTCCAAGCCCATGAGGACATGCGTCTGGTCGGAGCGATCGTATCGTCCAGCGGCGGTCACGTCGGCAAAGAGGTAGCTCCTGGCGTCATCGCGGTGGGCCCCGAGGGTCTCGAGGCGGTCCTCAGGGAGACGGACGTGTTCGTCGACCTTACCAACCCAGAGGCGGCCCCGGGAAACCTGGCCGTGGCGGCAGCATCGGGGGTGAACTGCGTCGTCGGTACCACCGGCATCGGACCCGAGGCACTGAAGGATTTCAGTGAAAAGGTCCATCAGGGTAACCTGTCCGCGGTGGTCTCCCCCAACTTCTCGGTCGGGGTCAACGTCTTCTGGAAGGCATGTGAGGTACTGGCCAGGGCGCTTGACGGCTATGAGGTGGAGATCATCGAGGTGCACCATGACAAGAAGAAGGACGCACCGTCCGGCACCGCCATGAAGGCGGCGGATATAATATCAAAGGCCACGGACGTGGATAAGTACGTCCACGGCAGGCAGGGCATGGTCGGTGCCAGAGGGAGAGAGATCGGCATTCACGCAGTACGCGCCGGGGACGTTGTCGGAGAGCACACCGTGATCTTCGCAGGCAACCGGGAAAGGATCGAGCTGACCCACCGGGCCCATACCAGAGAGGCGTTCATGGAAGGCTGCATCACCGCCATCCGATGGGTGTGCGAACGCAAGGACGGCAAGGTGCACACCATGGCGGAGGTCCTAGGGATATGATCAAGGTCATGAAGTTCGGGGGCACCAGCCTAGGTTCGGGCGAGGCCATGGACCGGACCTCCGATATAATCAGGAATGAACCGGCGAAGAAGGCCGTGGTCGTTTCCGCGATGTTCGGGGTCACGAACTCCCTCATCGCCGCCATGAATGATGGCGAGACGGAACCTCGGGGCATGGTGGACAAGCTTCGAGAGAAGCACATGGAGGCCGCCACGGGCAGGATGGACCAGCTCAACATGAAAACGTTCCAGGTCAGGCTGGACGATCGCCTGGAGAGGCTGCATGACCTCCTTCAGCTCTATCACAAGAGCGAGGACCGGATCATGATCCAGGACGCCGTGCAGTCCTGGGGGGAGAGGCTCTCGTCGCTGACATTGACGTATATCCTGCGGTCTAAGGACGTGGAAGCGGTCCCAATACTCTCCGAAGAGGCGGGGATCGTAGCCAGCGGAAT
Organism: uncultured Methanomassiliicoccales archaeon; assembly: GCA_942492955.1. Lineage (GTDB taxonomy): Archaea > Thermoplasmatota > Thermoplasmata > Methanomassiliicoccales > UBA472 > DASXVU01. The sequence continues at coordinate 1,997,053 of OW818644.1, read as the reverse complement.
GCCGGGCAACGGCACGGCGGACCTGGCGGAATCATCGAAGAACCTCAAATCCTCCATCGCACCGATGATGGAGGAGGGCTGGGTGCCCATCATCACCGGCTTCTATGGATGCGAGAGGACGGGCAGACCGCTCACCTTCGGTCGCGGGGGCTCGGACTATTCCGGTTCCGTCGTGGCCAATGCGCTCGACGCGGACGCCCTGGAGATATGGACCGATGTCACCGGTTTCATGAGCGCCGACCCGCGGATAGTCCCGGGAGCCAAGACGATCCGGGACATGGATTATGGCGAGGCGGCGGAGCTGGCCTACTTCGGGGCGAAGGTACTGCACCCCCGCACGATCGAACCGGCCAAGCGCAAGAACATTCCGGTCTGGATCAAGAACACGTTCAAACCGGATGCCTACGGCACGAAGATATACAGCATGAAGGCGACCGGTTCGACACTTCTCAGGAGCGTGGCCATGAAGAGCGATCTGGCGGTGGTAAAGTTTTACTCATCGGAGATCGCTTACCAGCCGAGCCTGTTGACCAAGATACTGGAATCTGTCAATGCCTACGGCGTTTCCACTTATGCGGTTTCAACATCGCTTTCCACACTGGCGGTGGCATTGCCCACTTCCTCGCTAGCGGAGGTCATGGAAAGGGTGGGCATGCTCAAGGAGGACGTAGAGTCCGTCACCGTGAAGGAGGACATGGCACTGATATGCGCGGTGGGGGACAGCATGCTGGAGAACACCGGCGTGGCCGCGAAGGTGTTCGGCGTGGTGGCGGAGGTCGGCGCGAACGTGGAGATGATATCGGAGGGGGCGTCGGACGTTGCGCTCAACTTCGTCGTGCCGAGCTCAAGGGCGATCGACGTGATCAGGAAGCTTCACGAAAGGTACATCGGGTGATTTTAATGAGGGAATTCAAGAGCGACAAGGGCCAGATGATCATAGGCGGAGTGAAGGCGACCGACATCGCCGGCAAGTTCGGTACCCCGGTCTACGTGACCGACGAGGATGCCTTGAGGGGCAACTTCCAGCGCATCAACACGGCGTTCCAGAGGAACATGCCGACGCGGATACACTATGCATGCAAGGCGAACACGAACATGTCCCTGCTGCGCATACTGCAGCAAGAGGGATCGTGCATCGATGCCGTGTCGGTCGGGGAGGTAAGGCTTTGCCTGAAAGCTGGCTACTCCCCGGAGCGGATACTCTACACCGGGGTCATGGTCTCGGACAAGGAGATGCAGCAGGTCGTGGACCTGGGTGTGCCGATCAACGTGGACTCGATCAACCAGCTGAGGAGGCTGGCGGGAATGGACAACAAACATCCCATCTCATTCCGGGTCAACCCGGGAGTGGGGGCGGGACACCACCATCACGTCGTGACCGGGGCCAAGACCACCAAGTTCGGGGTTCCCAAGGACCAGATCCTGGACACCTACCAGGAAGCGCTGTCGCTCGGTTTCAAGCCATTCGGCATCCATGCCCATATCGGGGCAGGGGTGCAGGAAACGGCCCCGTTCCTCCAGGTCACCCAGGTTCTCGTTGACATAGCGAACAGCATCCGTGACCACCTCGGGCTGGCATTGGAGACCATCGACATCGGAGGGGGCATCGGCATACCCTATCACCAGGAGGAGAACCACATGGACGTGGACGCGCTCGCCTCCGAGGTCTCCAACTACATCAAGCGCAACTGCTATGTCAGGAAGTTAGCGATCGAACCGGGCCGATATCTGGTGGCGGACACGACGGTCCTGCTCACCACCGTGTGCGACATCAAAGAGCACCCGGAGAAGACCTTCGCCGGGGTCGATGCCGGATTCAACACCCTGATCAGGCCCTCGTTCTACGGGTCCTTCCATCATGTGGCCGTAGCCAACCGGTTCGGTGCCAGGGCGACATACAATTACGACATCGTGGGACCGATCTGCGAGACGGGCGATTTCATCGCCAAGGATCGAATGTTGCCCCGGGTAGAGATCGGGGACCTGATCGCAGTCTACGATACTGGCGCATATGGATTCACCATGGCCTCCAACTATAACTCGAGGCCGCTCCCCGCCGAAGTGCTGGTCAAGGATGGCCAGATGAACCTGATACGCGAAGCGCAAACGCTGGACGACCTGACCGCACATCAGAAGATACCGGGAAGGTTGATGGTGTGAGGTTCTGGAAGTATCACGGGATCGGAAATGACTTCGTGCTGCTGGACAACTTCGATGGCAAAGCCGACAAGGATCCGGCATGGGTGACGTCGGTCTGCGATCGCCGCTTTGGCATCGGTGCCGATGGGATATTGTACCTGGAGAAATCGGAGAAGGCCGATGCCACCATGAGCATCCTCAATTCCGATGGCTCGGTGGCGGAGATGTGCGGCAACGGCATCCGCTGCGTGGCCAAGCATCTCTACGATTTCGGCATCGTCAAGAGCGAGCACATGACCATCGACACGTTGGCCGGGACCAAGACCATCGAATGCAGCGTGACCGGGGGCCAGGTCACCGACGTCAAGGTGGGTATGGGCGCAGCCGTACTGGAGTGCGCTAAGGTCCCGATGAGATGCCAGGGCAAGTTCATCGATTCGGAGTTGGTGGTGGGAGGGATCAAGATCAGGGGGACGGCCGTCTCCATGGGAAATCCTCACTTCATCACGTTCCAGAGCTTCACGGATGAGGAGCAGGAAAGACTCGCTCCGCTCATCCAGTCGCACGATTCGTTCCCCAAGAAAACGAACGTCGAATTCGTTAAATCATCGAATGGGGTATTGTCTGTCAAGGTGCTCGAAAGGGGAGCGGGCTGGACAATGGCCTGCGGAACTGGCGCATGCGCGACCGCGGTCGCTGCCGCCCTTCAGGGACTGGCCCCGTACGAGAAGGAGATCGAGGTCAGGCTGCCTGGCGGCAGCCTGTGGATATCGGTCGCCAAGGACCTTAGCTCGGTGACGATGCGAGGCCCAGCCGCTAGGGTGTTCCAGGGAGAAATGGAGTAGGTGAGGGAAATGGCGTTCGAACAAGCTACCAGATTGAAGAAGTTACCATCTTATCTTTTCGCGGAGATCGAGGAGAAGGTAAGGATCAAGAAGAACGAGGGGATCGACATCATCGATTTCGGCATCGGGGACCCCGATCTGCCGACACCGAGTCCCATCGTCGAGGAGATCAAGAAGCAGCTTGACGATCCAGAGAATCACCGTTATCCATCGAGCAGCGGTGAGCTGGACGCCCGCCAGGCCGTCGCGGACTGGTATGAGAGGCGCTTCGGCGTGTCCGTCGATCCGCATGGCCAGGTGGCCATCCTCATCGGGTCGAAGGAAGGCTTGGCCAACATCAGCCGGGCTTTCGTCAATCCAGGGGAGAAGGTCCTGTGCCCCGACATCGCCTACCCGGTCTATGCCCAGGGTGCGGCCACTTTGTCCGACGCCGTGCCAGTACGTTTCCCGCTGAGGGCGGAGAACAAGTTCCTTCCCAATCTCGATCATCTGCCATCCGACGCCCGGATGCTGTACCTGAACTATCCCAACAACCCGACCGGGGCAACCTGCGGAAAGGATTTCCTGAGGAAAGCGGCCATGTGGGCGCTGGAGACGGACACCATCTTCTGTTACGACAACGCATATTCGGAGATGACCTTCGACGGCTATGAGGCGCCGAGCGTGTTGGAGTGCTGCAAGAGCAACGAGGCCATCGAGTTCGGTTCCTTGTCCAAGACGTTCAACATGACCGGCTATCGCATCGGCTATGCGGTCGGGGATGCGAACCTGATCGCCGGACTGAAGAAGACCAAATCCCAGATCGATTCCGGTGCACCGAAGTTCATCCAGAAGGCCATGGTAATGGCCTTGAACATGTACGAGACCAAGGAAAAGCCGGAGTGCGTGAAGAAGAACATCGAGGTCTACCAGCGCCGCCGCGACGTCCTGGTGAACGGCCTGAGGAAGCTCGGCTTCAAGGTGGACCCGCCTCTGGGAACGTTCTACATGTGGCTCAAGATCGAGGGCAGCTCCATGAAGTTCGCTGAGAAGATGCTGAACGTCGGCGTAGTGGTCACACCGGGTGTCGGTTTCGGCGAAGGCGGCGAGGGCTACATCCGCATGGCCACGACCCAGCCGGTGGAGCGCATCGAAGAGGCCCTGGAACGAATGAGGAAGGCCCTTTAAAAACGTGGATGGGGGCCGATCCCCTCACCCTTCTTTTTTTCTCGCTTCTTTGAATATTCCAGCGGGGACTGACCGATCAGCCCCACGATGCTCCCTTGTCTAGAATGAGTGGGTTGTTCGTTGGAAACTGGCGTACCCTAAAGGACGCCGTTTTCCGTTACTGGACCTTGCATTTTGCCTGTTCCCGCCGGTATGCTGCCTTGAGCGCTTCCACGACCGGCATAGGCTTGCCGAGCAGGTAGGTCTCAAGCGCCCCGCCCCCTGTGCTGACGTAGGAAAAACGGTCAAACAACCCGAACTTCTCCGCGGCGCTGACCGTGTGGCCTCCTCCGATGACCGTGAAAGCTTGTCCGGATACCGCCGCATTCATCAGTTCCCTGGTCGCCAATGAGAACTCCTCACGTTCGAAGACACCGGCCGGACCGGACATGAATACCGTTCCAGCGCTGTGCACCACTTTTGAGAACTTGGCCGCCGAGTGGGAACCGACATCCAGGATGGGGTACTCGGACGGAAGGTCCCCGACCTTGAGCTCAAGGCGCTTCCCCTGAGCGTCCACAGCAACGTCATGCGGGAGCAGGATCTTGTTCCCTTTCTCATGAAGAAGCTTCCTGGCAGCGTCCAGATTCTCCTGTGTGAACTCCTTCATCAGGATCTCTTCGCTGGCGGGACCGAGGTCTACACCCCTAGCCTTCAGCAGGGCGTTCGCGGAGAGTCCGACCAATATTACCCAGTCGGCGATGTGCTTGTTCAGGACACGGTCGATGACCTTGATCGAATCGGTGAACTTGGAGCCGCCCAGGACGAAAACGCACGGTCGCTTAGGCTGGTCGAACACTTCGCTCAATGCCGTCAGCTCCTTCTCCAGGAGCCTTCCGGCGGCGGATGGTAGCACCGCCTGGAAACCGATCAGGGAGCAATGCGCCCGGTGCGCTGCCCCGAAGGCGTCAGAAACATAGTAATCGGCCAGGGGGGCGAGGTTCTGTACCATTTCGGACTGGGAATGTTCCTCCATGGTCCTCTTTTCCTGTTCGCACTCCATGTACCGGACGTTCCTGAGGACGATCGCATTGCCCGACCTCATCGACCTTATCGCCCTCTTGGCTTCCTCGCCAAAAAGATCGTCGACATAGGGCACGTCAAATCCTAGGTGTTCGCTCAAGGCCCTTGCGTGTTGGTCCAATGGACAGTAGTCCCAATCCCCAAGACGGCCCTGGTGCGCTATGATCACGACCTTGGCCTTCTTCTCCAGGAGCTCGCGTATCGTGGGCAGGGCCTGTACGATGCGGTTGTCGTCCTCGAGGCACATATCATCCTTGTTCAGCGGGCAATTGATGTCCACTCTAAGTATGACGGTCTTGTCTTTGAAGTTGAAATCGTCGAGAGTGTTGAATTCTTTCATCTAAATACCCCGACAGGAGATTTGGTCCGGTTGTGGCCGACTCCCGCGCCGATTCTCTGAGAGCAATCACCTTGTCCTAGATTATTCTTTCGAGATGGACATCGACTGGAAGACCCATCAGCTTGGACAGGTCGGTCCATGATCGCGGAGCCGGGCAGAGTTGAGCATATTCTCAGGTAAGTTGTTGATTTCGGCTGGGCTGCCCTTAACTAAGGAGACCGACGGCTCATCATAAATTCGCATGATGGAAGGTCTCGGGTTCGATTCTATCAACTGCCCGTAACCATCTGGACACCGGTCATATCATGGATTGGAATCGTGCGCATTGTATTAAATTAAGGAAGGCCATTAATTACCGGAAGGTAACGATATCTTGGGCTCCAAAAGCGATTTCTGCAAAGATGAAAGGTACTTCGGTGCGCTTGTTGACGCAGCCCCAGATATCATTACCATCATAGATAAAGAAATGAACATCATATACGCCAATTCTACATTGAGAAGGACGTTGGGGTTGAACCCGGATTCACTGCTGGGCAAGGACATCAAAGACTACGTCCATATCGATGACCGCCCCATCCTCATAGAAGCGCTGAACCGTGTCATATCCGGTGGCGTGGTCAAGACGACCACCCTCAGGGTCAAGCATTCCGCGGGGAATTGGAGATGGCTGGAGTGCCATGGGGCCCTGGTCATCGATTCGAGCGGAGAGAGAAGGCTGGTGGTCCACGCTTCGGACATCACTGACCATCGCGAGTCCGAATTAGCCTTGGAACTGGCCAATCGAAAGCTCAACATATTGGGTTCTGCGACCAGGCATGATGTCCTTAACTCGCTGACCGGACTATTCGGTTATCTGGAACTCGCCGAGTCCAAGACCAGTGATGAGATTCTGCTGCGTTATATTAGGAAGGCCAGAACCGCCAGCGAGGTCGTCAGGAAGCAGATGGAGTTCACTAAGCTTTACCAAGAGATCGGATCGAAACGGCCCGACTGGATTAATGTTGCTGAGACCATACGGAGGACATTGAGCTCTTTGCCGCGGAGCGATATACCGGTCACGATTGATGTCGATCCCACCCTGGTATATGCTGATCCAATGATCGAGAAGGCATTCTTCAATCTCATGGAAAACTCGCTCAGGCATGGCGAAAGGGTCAAAAACGTCACCGTCAGCAGCATGCTAATGGATGGGAGCCTCAAGCTGGTCTTCCAGGACGATGGAAAAGGCATACCCGCCGAGGAGAAGGAACTGATCTTCAAACGCGGTTACGGCAAGAACACGGGATACGGACTCTACATGACGAAAGAGGTCTTGGGGATCACCGGATTGACCATCGTCGAGAATGGATTACCGGGCAGGGGCGCTCGATTCGAGATAACGGTACCGGCAGGCAAATACCGCCCGCTCGGTTGACCGTGCTCGGTTCACTTGCCGATGCCGATGGCCTTATCGGTCTTGTGGATCGAAAGCATCGGATCGTTCTCGAGCTTCATCATGGACCGGATGCAATCGATGTTCTCCGGGACCACGTCGCTCTCCTGGTGAACCGCCTGATAATAGTATAGTGTGTTGTCCACAACCTTCACACCATCCTTCCATACGATTATCTCGTTGAAATCGCCGCGCGGTCTCCCTAGGTCTTTGGCAAGCTCCATTATCTGTCCGGTGGACTTGATCCCTTCCTTGCCCGAGACCAGCTTCACCCTCGGGGCGGAGCTCAAGACCTCCAAGACCTCTGCCTCCTTGACCTTCTTCTTTAGCTCAGCAGCGATGCAATGGACATGCATGAGCGTTGTTGGAGTTACTACCGCCATGGTCGTGATCTTGATCCAGGGCATTATCGTCTGTACGTCAGGCCCGTGATGCGTCGGCAATTTCAGCGAAGGCTCGATGGAGTTGAGCATGGCGCCTTTCTTGTCCCCAGGATCTGCCCCACGCCGGATGAGAGAGGCGGTCACTCTTTCCACTCCGAAGGCGTGGTCCAATGGATACAGGGTTCGGACCAGGCCGGTGGTGTTGCATGAAACGACCCGGGCGAACTTGGCCCCCCATGACTCATGGTAGTTAGCCAATGCGTTGAATGAGATGCCAGCCAGGCCATGCTCCTCCCCGCCCTGGAAGATAGCTTTGATGCCGGCTGCCTCGTACTTCACCTTGTAGTTCTCGCCGATCCCCCCAGGGGTCGTGTCGACGATGATATCGGCCTTCTTGATAAGGTCGTCCAATGTGCCCTCGATCTTGTAGCCTTCCTTCTCGAAATTAGCTACATCGTCCTGGCTGGCTGCATACAGTGGGTGCCCCTCTCTCACGGCGATATTAGCCTCGAAGCTCGGGCGGGTCTTGGTGACTCCCACGACCTCCATGTCATCCTGCTTTGAGACCGCCCAGGCCACTCTCTTGCCGATCGTACCGTATCCGTTGACGCCGACCTTGACTTTCATGCGATCCACCTATACACCTGCATCCCAGTCTTGTTTTATCACCCTTGCGGTGGCACCTAATCCTTCGTCTCGAAGGTCTTAAGACCGACCTTGATCAGGGCGATGAACAGAACGACGAATCCCACGTAGGCAAGGAAAAGCAGGACGTTGTCCTCTCCGCCGGCGTAAGTGGCTAAGCCAGCTATCAGACCGACGAAGCCTAGGATCATTATGTTGTTCCCCACGAAACGATGGGCGGATTCCAGGTCAGCTAGTTTTTCCTTGTTGAACTTGATCAGCACTTCTGAACCCTTGCGGGTTGCCGCTCCGATGAAGATCAGGACCCCTCCTAGGACGAGGGTCAAAATTGAAAGGTATATCATTGAGACACCGTAGCAGCGCACGCATAGGATAGGTTTTTATTTTGCGGTGTTCGGGACACGAAAATGGCGGCAAATGCGTGATCTGAAGGCAGAGAGCGGGTTGAATCTGGAAATGAAGACGGTCCTGACACAATCGGTGTCAAGCCGAAGCAGGTGACAGATCTTCAGAAATGGTCTGATAAAAAAAAAGGATTGATGGGAAAAAGAAAGGATTTCGGGTTATTCCAGATCACTTCTTCTCTGGAGCAACCTTTGCCTTGAGTTTGGCCAATGATCTCCCGATCAGTACTACAGCCACAACAGCAAGGATGGTGACCAATATCGCATAGATGAACAGACCCACTCCAGGATCAGCTGTGAACACCTGAGCGACGGCCCATTTGATCGCCTCGTTCCATGCCAGTGCAGCTATCAGTCCGAAAGCTGCGGTCATCAGCGCTGCGATTGTATCCATCACTTGGATTCTAAATGCCATGTTTTCTGCCATTATTTACCCCCAAGACACCCATGTTGGTGTTCGACATAAATATCTATCTCATCGGTCATAAATGTTTTTAGACTGGCAACGTTGCCGTCATCAACGCAGACCTTACGAACTCGGTCTGTGAATCCGTAAGACGGTCCGAACGCCCCTCCGATAGAGCCGTCTATCTGGCTTCCAGAATCTTGGGTATGGACATGCTGAAAACTCCATCGTCCTGATGAATTGCCTGCTCTTCGAAACCCGCGCCTAATATTATGGCAATATTTTGATGACTGGACCTCGGACCCGATATGCTTCAGCAACAACAGCGGATTATCAAGAAATGTTAATATATCCACCATTGCCTGTTACCGTTCGTGTCGAGCAACACATGCCAACGCGCCATCGTACTTTTGCGTGTAGACGTAGTGTTGCTAGTATTGTGAGTAAGGCTCCTTTTCTCGAAAAGGGTGTCCGACCATATAAGAAAAAACTGAGGGTTAGTCCATGAAAGGCTCCAAAGCGGTGTTGACGTTGCTGGAAAGGCAAGGGGTGGACGTTATGTTCGGTTATCCCGGCGCCCAGACCATCCCGATTTACGACGATCTGATCGATTCTAGCATACACCATGTCCTGGTACGCCACGAACAGGGAGCCGCCCATATGGCAGATGGTTATGCCAGGGCGACGGGGAGGCCAGGGATATGCATGGCCACCTCCGGTCCCGGGGCTACGAACCTGGTCACCGGAGTGGCGACCGCCTATGCCGATTCATCTCCGATGATCGTCATCACCGGTCAGGTGCCGACGGGCATGCTGGGCAATAACGCTTTCCAGGAGGCGGATGTCTTCTCGCTCATGATGCCGATTAGCAAGCACAACTTCCGTGTGCTTGACGCGGCCCAGATACCAGAGGCGATCAAACGGGGATTCAGCATCGCCATGAACGGCAGGATGGGCCCGGTCCACATCGACATACCCTCGGATGTGATGAGGGAGAATGTGGACGAACAGACGATGCAAGAGGAGTTCTCTGTCCCGGCCCCATTCGAAGACCTTTTCGGAGTCCTGGAAGCGGTCAAACTGCTGAAGGCGGCGGAGAGGCCGATGCTTCTGGTCGGGGGCGGAGCGATGTGGGCGGACGCCGGACCGGAGGTCGCGAAGCTCGCGGAGATGCTGATGGCGCCGGTGGCGACGACCATGATGGGCAAGGGCATCATTCCGGAAATGCACCCGCTCTGCATGGGCATGATCGGGATGCATGGACGCGAGATAGCCCGGAGAGCGTTCCTGGAATGTGACGTGATGTTCGCCATCGGGGCCAGGTTCTCAGACCGTTCCTCGGGCCTTTCATCGGACCTCCCGGAATCGGTCAAGATCATACACCTGGACGTGGATCCGATGGAGGCGGGAAAGAACACCCGGACAAAGGTCAGGCTGGTCGGCGACGCGAAGAAAGGACTTCAGCAGATCATCAAGGGACTGGGACAGCCCAAGGGAGAGAGCGCCTGGTCGATCCGGATGAAGCAGATGCGGGAGCAGTGCGAGTGCAACCTGGACATGGGCGAGACACCGATCAGGCCACAGAAGGTCATGTACGAACTGGCGCGCATCCTGGATGAGAAGGCGTACATCGCCACCGAGGTCGGCCAGAACCAGATGTGGGCGGCACATTTCCTGAAGGTCAAGCACCCACATCACTTCATCAGCTCAGGGGGGTTCGGGACCATGGGCTTCGGACTGCCGGCGTCGCTCGGGGTCAAGTACGCGTTCCGGGAAGAGCAGGTGGTGAACATCGCCGGTGACGGCAGCCTGCAGATGAACTTCCATGAACTGGCGACCGCCATGAACGAAGACCTGCCGGTCATGATCTGCCTTCTGAACAACGGCTGGCTGGGCATGGTCAAGCAGTGGCAGAAGCTGCTGAACGACAAGCGGTATTCTGGGGTCGATATGGGACTGAACCCGGACTTTGTGGCGCTTGCCAAGGCGTACGGCGCCGATGGCATTAAAGTCGAGAGACCGTCGGAGCTGGCAGAGGCGTTCAGAATTGGCCTCGGGTCCGACGTCCCGATCATCATCGACATCCACGTGGACCCGGAAGAGGATATTCTGCCGATGCAGCCAGGAGGCTGGGGTTGTGGTGATGTCATCAAGGGAAGATGCAACTGGGCCAAGGAAGGTGGCTATCAAATGAATAAACCGATAGAGGGTCCGAAGGTGTTCCCATCATGATGCGCGAAGGTCTGGATGGCTCGAAACTGACCGTCCGCGGAAAGCCATTTCTTTCTTTTCAAGAAATGTTATATATGTTTCCTCCTATCATGATAGACTGTGTCAGGCATCACGTGCGAGACTGGCGTCTTGATTTTGCGTGTAAGCGTAGTGATGACTGTCATTTAAAAGAGGCATCCTTTTTTCCAAGAGGGTGTCCTCGATGATTGCAGGATTATGGGGGATTAGTTCATGAAAGGCTCCAAAGCGGTCTTGACGTTGCTCGAAAGGCAGGGCGTGGACGTGATGTTCGGTTATCCCGGAGGGCAGGCGTTGCCCATCTACGATGACCTGATCGATTCCAGCATACACCACGTTCTGGTACGGCACGAGCAGTGCGCCGCGCACATGGCCGATGGATATGCCCGCGCGACAGGAAGGCCGGGCGTCTGCCTGGCGACCTCCGGTCCCGGGGCTACGAACCTGGTCACCGGGGTGGCGACCGCCTATGCCGATTCATCGCCGATGATAGTGCTCACCGGCCAGGTCCCTACCGGCATGATCGGGAACAACGCCTTCCAGGAGGCGGATGTCTTCTCGCTCATGATGCCGATCACCAAGCACAACTTCCGGCTGCTCGATGTGAAGCAGATCCCGGAAGCGGTGAAGAGGGGTTGGGGAATCGCGCTCAATGGCCGGATGGGCCCGGTCCATATCGACCTGCCATCGGACGTCATGAAGGCGCAGATCACCGAAGCGGCAATGGAAGAGGAGTTCCCGGTCCCGGCCCCGTTCGAGGACCTGTCTGGCACACTTGAGGCGGTCAAGCTCATCAAGGATGCGGAGAGGCCGATGCTGCTGGTCGGGGGCGGAGCGATGTGGGCCAACGCCAATCAAGAGGTCATGAAACTGGCGGAGATGCTGATGGCGCCGGTGGCGACGACCATGATGGGCAAGGGCATCATTCCGGAAATGCACCCGCTCTGCATGGGCATGATCGGGATGCATGGACGCGAGATAGCCAGGAGAGCGTTCCTCGAGAGCGATGTCATTGTGGCGATAGGCACCAGGTTCTCGGACCGGTCGTCCGGGCTGCCATCTGAATTGCCAGAAGCGGTCAAGATAATCCACCTCGACATCGACCCGATGGAGGCTGGCAAGAACAGCCACACGAAAGTCAGGCTGGTGGGCGACGCGAAGAAAGGCCTGCAGCAGATCATCAAGGGGCTTGGACGCGCAAGAGGGGAGAGCGCCTGGTCACTGCGGATCAAACAGATGCACGAGCAGTGTGAATGCAATAACGATATCAGCGAGATGCCGATCAAACCGCAGAAGGTCATGTACGAACTGGGAAGGGCGCTCAACGAGCATGCCTACGTCACCACCGAAGTGGGACAGAACCAGATGTGGGCAGCCCACCTATTGAAGATCAAGCACGCGCATCATTTCATCACCAGCGGAGGTTTCGGCACCATGGGGTTCGGGTTCCCCGCATCTCTCGGCGTGAAGTATGCGCACCGGGAGAACCAGGTCGTCAACATCGCCGGGGATGGAAGCATACAGATGAACTTCCACGAGTTCGCCACCGCCATGAACGAGGACCTGCCGGTCATGATCTGCCTGATGAACAACGGCTGGCTGGGCATGGTCAAGCAGTGGCAGAAACTGTTCAACGAGAAGCGCTATTCGGGAACGGACCTCAGGCTCAACCCGGACTTCGTGGCTCTGGCCAAGGCGTTCGGGGCGGGCGGGATAAAGATAGAGCGGCCGTCAGAGATCAGGGAAGCGTTCCAGAATGGCCTGAGATCGGACGTCCCGATCCTGATCGACATCCACGTGGACCCGGAAGAGGATGTGCTGCCTATGCAACCGGGTGGAAAACCCTCAAAGGACGTCATAATGGGCAGGTGCAACTGGGGAAAGGAATGCCAACCGCAAACGCCGGTGAAGATAGAATCGCCAGGTGTTTTCCCGGCATGAAAACTAGCTCAAATAATGTTTATATCTGACTGGATATCTGGAATAAAAATAGAATAATGCAACAGGTGAAATAAAATGGCAAAAATCTACCATGACTCTGATGCGGACCTCAAGGTCCTGAAAGGAAAAAAGGTCGCTGTGATCGGATTCGGAAGCCAGGGCAAAGCCCAATCCATGTGCATGCGCGACTCCGGCTTGGACGTCGTCGTCGGCCTCAGGAAGGGCGGCAAGTCCTGGGATGACGCAAAGAAGAACGGCATGAAGGTGGCGCCGGTCGCGGACGCGGTCAAGGGCGCGGACGTCATCATGATCCTGATCCCGGACGAGGTCCAAGGTAAGGTCTGGAAGGAAGATATCGAGCCGAACCTGAAGGAAGGTGCGGCGATCGATTTCGCGCACGGTTTCGCGATCACCTTCGCCGTCATCAAACCCCCGAAGAACGTGGACGTCATCATGATGGCCCCGAAGTCGCCGGGCCCGATGGAAAGGCAAGTGTACCTTGAGGGCTTCGGCGTCCCGGCACTGATCGCGGTGCAGCAGGACTTCACCGGCAACGCCAAGAAGATCGCCCTGTGCCTGGCCAAGGGATTGGGCGCGACCAAGGCAGGGGTCATCGAGACCACCTTCAAGGAAGAGGCGACATCGGACCTGTTCGGAGAGCAGGCCGTCCTGTGCGGCGGAGTGACCGCGCTCATCGAGGCAGGCTTCAACACCCTGGTCAAGAGGGGATACCAGCCGGAGATCGCCTACTTCGAGTGCCTGCACGAGCTCAAGCTCATCGTCGACCTGATCCAGAAGGGCGGAATGATGAACATGTGGACCAACGTGTCCAACACCGCCGAGTACGGCGGACTGTCCACCCGCGACAAGGTCATCAACGCCCAATCCAAGGAGGCCATGGAAAAACTGCTGGACGACATCATCGCCGGCAAGTTCGCCAAGGAATGGGTCAAGGATGCCAACGGCGGCATGAAGAAGCTCCAGTCGATGGAGAAGAAAGAGGCCGAGAGCGAGATCGAGGTCGTGGGAAAGGAGATCCGCGCACTGTTCGAGATCAAGGCGGCCCCGAAGGCCAAGAAGGCGCCTGCCAAAAAGGCTCCGGCAAAGAAGGCAGCCGTCAAGAAGGGCGCGGCAAAGCCAGCCGCCCCAGCCAAGAAAGCGGCACCCAAGAAGGCGCCTGCCAAAAAGGCTCCGGCAAAGAAGAAGGGCAAGGCGTAATCATAGCCAATTGCCATAAACACCTTCCCTTTCATTTTCTGGATTCGTTGAGCGACCGAAATCATAACTAGCTTCCGGCGCATTATTGGTGCAATAAACGGTGATTTCTTTGTCAGGTGAGTCCATATCCATAATGTGCCCTTTTTGCCAACATACTCTAACATTGGGGTCCCAGGACCTGCCGTTATGGACGGTCTCCATGTCGTCGCTGAAGAGGACATGCCCAAGGTGCAAGAGACCTCTGACCGTGGATATCGAGTACACGGTAAAGGTCGTAAAGATCAAGTGAGGTGATTCAAACGACCAAGATCGTTATGCGCACCAGATATGAGGAGTTCGAGATCGAGCTGAATGATTCCGCCACGGCCGACGCCCTTTTTCTAGCCTTGCCGCTAGAGCGCGAGATCAACGTATGGGGCGGGGAGATCTACTTCGAGGTCCCGGTCCATGACCGACTTGAGAACGGAAAGAAGATCATGGAAGTGGGCGAGGTGGCCTATTGGCCAGAGGGCGATGCATTCTGCATATTCTTCGGGCGGACCCCGGCTAGCAAGGGCGAGGCCCCTGAGGCATATACCCCGGTCACACCGTTGGGCAGGGTCGTCAGCAACCTGAAGGGCCTTGAGGAATTGGCCGACAGGACCACCATAACCCTTGATACCCAGTAGATCCGAATTCGACCCAGCCGACCGAGCGCATAAAGAGGAAAGCAATACCCGAAAAATGACGATCGGCGGGTCGGGCCGAGATCTGGAAGGGGTAGGTTGTCGGAGAGACGCCTCGAACTGTTCCAGACCTCGTAATCTGTTTCCTAGTCCACATCTTCGTCTTCAAGGAACTCGTCATCCTTGTTCGTCAGCAGCCTCCCGTTCCTCATCCGAATGACCTTTCCGATGTCATTCGCGACCTTGTCATCATGGGTAACGATGATGACCGTCATGCCTTGCTCGCGTCTTAGGCGGTTGAAGAGCTTCACGATCTCCTTCTTGGACTTCGAGTCCAGGTTTCCGGTGGGTTCGTCGGCCAGAAGGATCGAGGGTCGGTTGGCCAGCGCCCTTGCTATAGCCACCCTTTGCTGTTCACCGGCACTCAGCTTGGTGGGGCGGTGTCCTACTCGCTCGGAGAGCCCGACGATACCGAGCAGTTCCAGTGACCGCTCCCTCCCTTGGCTGCGGGTCAGCCCGCCCAATTCCATCGGCAGTTCGACGTTCTCCTGCGCCGTAAGGTAAGGCATCAGGTTGAAGCTCTGGAACACGAACCCGATCTTCTTCTGACGGACCTCATGCAGCTTGCCCTCGGGGATCTGGGTTAGGTCCACCCCATCGATGGTGATGCTTCCCGAAGTGGGCGAGTCCAGCAGTCCGATCATGGTCAACAGGGTGGTCTTGCCTGAGCCAGATGGTCCCTTGATGGCGATGGACTCCCCGCGCTTGACCTCGAAGGTCGCGTCCCTCAGAGCGACCACCCTGTGGGATTTCAGGTCATACTCTTTGGAGAGCCCGACTGCCTTGATCACCAGGTCCTGCGTCCCTTCACTCATTGCGAAGCGCCTCCACAGGTTTTATCCTGGAAGCCTTCCAGGCCGGGTATACGCTGCCCAGCGCGCCCATGGCCAGCACGGCCAGGAATGCGATCAGGACCATGCCGATCTCGGGACTGGCCGATACTGCCGCCACTGCCTGGGCGGCCGGGGCGCCTGGTACTGTGGAGCTTGTTGAGGATGTGGTCGCTGGCAGCATGAGCGCGGACAGTGTCGGATAGGCGATGATGCCGACGATCGACCCGATGGTGCATCCAATGAACGTTACCGCGACCCCTTCCAGAACGAACTGGCTTATGACGTTCTTGTTGCTGAACCCGAGGGTCTTCATGACCCCGATCTCCATTACCCGCTCCCGGACCGAGAACACCATGATCAATAGGATGATGGCGCTGGTGGCGACCAAGGCCAGGACGGTCTCCTGATTGGCGGTCGCCTGTGTCTGGGCCAGGGTAGAGTCCTGGCTGGCCAATGCGCTGGTCATCCTGGCCTGGGATGTGCTTAACTGGGAAACGCGCTCGGTCGAGGTGGTGACCGTGGCGCTCGAGAGCAAGGCTTGTATCTCCACCGAGATCGTGTCCACCGACGCCGTGTCGTTAGCATAGACGTAGAGGTTCGTGACCTCGCCGGTCATAGAGTACATGGTCTGCGCCTGACCCAGATCAACATAGGCGATTCGGCTCGACATGGTGGAATCGGGGGTCGCACTGGCGCTGGAGGTCGTGCTCGCGCTGATCCCTACTATCGTGAGGGTGACGCCCTCGATCGTCTTCGTATCCCCGACCCCCAGACCCCAGGTCGTTGCCAGCGATTCGCTGATCACGCATACGCCGGTCTCATTGGCGCTGATCGCCCGGCCGCTCTCGATGGTGGGTGTAAGCCCGCTGATGGTCGCGTCGGTCGGAATGCCCCACACGCTGTAGACACTGCTGAAATTCATTTGGGGTCGGGACGAGCTGCCCGGGGTAAAGGATCCGGGAGTGAAACTGCTCATGTCCGGCATGCCTTCCGTCTTCTGAACGTAACTGACTATGGTCGCCACGCCGTCCAGCGAACTGATGTTCGTTATGTCGGTCGCGGTGATCGTCGATGTGGTCGTGGTCATTTCGGACGGAGGCATGGTGGAATTGCGATCGCCGGGAACGCCTCTTCCGGCGGATCCGTAAGAGACCTCCACCACGAGTGACATGTTCGTTATCTCGTTGTTCATCGCGTCCAGCGAAGTCTGGATGCTGTCCCTTGCGCTCACTGCCGCGGCCTGATTTGCGCTCAGGCCGGCCGGAATGGAGATCATGATTGCCATCGCGATGGCGATGGCGATCAAGGCCACACCGGTCCTCCACTTCCTCCTCCATATGCTCTTGAATGCCCGATTCATCAAGCCCAATTGGGGCACCTTCCTATGGGCAAGTCAATTGACGCGATGCTATTTATTAGTTACTAGTTGTGATAGTAGCAACTAAATGCAGTGATGAGTTACCAAAATGGGCTGGCGGAAAAGTGTTTTGACCCTGCAGCCAAGGAGGCGCCAGGAAGGTAATGTTACGGGAGAAAACACCTGGGGGCACGGGACCATCGCTGGCCATCGTTGCGTGGTCGATGACCTGTGGAAGATCTGCACCTAGCACCATGAGCTCTCGAGGGCCATTCTGGACCAGTATGCTACGGGCATCGACAAAAACCGTCAACAGGAACGCCGATAGAACGATGACACAGATCACGGTAAGGCATACCGCCTTCATGCTAGCCTTGCGTTCCCGGTTGGAACGGCCGATCGACTCCAGCCTCTTTTCCTCGGCCGGGTGGGTGGCCAACATGTTCCTCGGGAACAGCGGGACCAACCCCATCAATCTAAGGCTGTTCACCGAAGCCATTGCCTCTACCTGGGCGGTCATCTCCGCCGCTTTCCTCAGAGCGCTCTTCAGGGCTTCTCGGGATCTCTTCGAGCGGGTCGACCCATCGTCCGCCAAGTGCTCCCTCTCCCTCAAGGCCGCTGAATACGAGAGGAAGGCTATGGGGTTGAAGAAGGAGAGAGCCATCAATCCGATCGATGCGGAACGGAACAGCGTGTCGTGGTTCTTCAGGTGCGTCAGCTCGTGGTCGATCGCCACGACCAGCTCCTCCTCGTTAAAGGTCTCGAGCATGCCCAGGCTGAACACGAGGACGGTAGATCGTCCGTGGCCGCCAACAAAAGCGTTCGGCCTCAGGTCCTCCACCAGTCCGATGTTGGGCCGATCGATGCCAAAATACTTGCAGCGCTTGGCGACGATGCTGAGCGCCCGCGGATAGTCATCCTCGGAAAGCGGCACGAACCCCCGTTTCGTCGCGAAAAGGTTCAGCACCAGGCAGAGGACGAACAAGGATATGCCCAACAGTATGCCGGACACACACAGCGAACCGGTAACTGAGAACAGGCTCTGCACGGCCGGCGGACCCTGGTGCATGGGGATGAATGCCATCGGATTAGCGCGAAATGGAAATGCTGGCGGGATTCCCCCTTCCATGACCAAGACGCCTAATTGCGGAGGGTACAGAGCATAGATGGCCAGAGGGGAAAGCATCGGCAGGGCGAACAGAAACGACCTCAGGCGATGGTCCTTGATCCTGGTGATGCGGACTGCCGCATGGACCGCGATGAAAAGGGCCAGGCTGAGGAACAGCGAGTAATAGAAATAAGGCTGGAAGAGCTGCAGGACCAACCAGTTCAGCACGTCCAGGTTACTCCCCCCTGTTCTCTGGCCTCATTCGTTCCCCTTCGATCATTTCTTGGATGCTTCTTCGGTGAAGCAACTGGCAACCATGCCCCGGCCGAACTTGTTGACCAGGCTGCCGATGATCTCCCTGACCGCGTGGGAGTTGAACTCCTCCTTGCTCATCTTTGGCCAGTACTTGTAGAGGAGCCCGCCCTTTCCACGCTCGATGGACCTCTCCAGATACCCTTTCTCGTGCAGCCGGTCCATGGTCGACATCACAGTGGTGTATGCGATCTTACCGTTCTCGTTGAGGACCTTGTAGCAATCCCTCACGGTAATTGGATAATCTTTGAAGCTCCACACCGCCTCCAATACCTTTGCTTCCAGCGGACCGAGGAATGATTCCAGGTCAGCGCCGTTCAGGTTGTATTGAGGGATATCACAAGGCTTGTCTTCCATTGGAACCGTTTGGTACTATAGAGGATAGTAGTAATAAAGGTTGGGCCGGGGAGTACCCGTGCCTTAAGATATCACAGCGTGCCGATGATCTCGATGCCCTCAAAAGCCATCGATGGCAGTATGCCGGAACGGATGACGGTGGTGTCGTTCGCCACTTCCCTCACGTTCTTCAGCGCATCATACATGTTGCCCGCCACCAGCGCGTGGTTGACCGTCCCGGTGATGGCACCTTTCTCGATCACGTAGGCGCACCGTATCTCCAGGCCGAACGCACCGGTGATGCTGTCAGCGTCAGCCGATGCCAGGCGACCGATCATCAGTCCATCGTCGATCCCGGCGATGACCTGCTCCAGGCTCCTGGACCCTGGCTTGACCACCAGGTTCACTGGGTCTATGTCGATCCCGTTGCGGTAGAGGTTCTGGGAATCAATGGACGAGCGCCGGATAGCGTTACCGGTCGGCTTAACCCCCGCCTTCTGGGCGTTGTACGAGTCATACAGGAACGTCTTCAGCACGCCCCGCTCGATGAGGGACTTCCGGGACGTCCTCACTCCTTCATCGTCATATCCGGAAGAGAGCATTCCCTTGGTGTCGAACGGGTCGTCGAGCATGGTGATGCTGGGAGATGCCACCTCTTTGCCCACCATCTCCGCCCAGGCGGAACGGTGCCGATGCACGTTCTCCGCGCTGATCGAGTATGAGACCGACGACTGGAGCAGTTCCTGCAGTTCGATCGGCGGAATGATCACCGTGGTGCGCTTTTCCCCCTCGAACGGAACCGCCTTCATCGAATCGATCGCACCCTGACCTAGGTGCCTTCCGAACTCGGTCGTGTCGAACCCGGCCAGATGCGGCGAGTAGAAACTTCTCACGCCTTCACCGGGCTTATCGCCCTCGGTCATCGAGGTGAAGTGCGCATAGATCATCGTGTTGCGGTTCTCGGTCTCGACCCCGTTAGTGTTCGCCAACATCGACTGGATGGCGGCGACCCGGATCAGTCCGCTGGGGACCTTTACATTGCCAGCAGCCACGGCGGATGCGACGATGCTTTTTGCGAGTTCGGTGATCGTGTCAGCGTCCATGCCGGATACGGCGCGGTCGTAGACATCGGGGATCTCTCCGCCTTTCTCGGAGAACGGAAAGCCCTTGAATACTGGGTCTGGCTGCGATACCCCGGCTAGCTTGACCGCCTTGACCGCGCAGCTCTCCGAGTCCCGCACGTTCGAGTAGGTCGAAGACGCTTGGCCTATCTTCTTTGCCCGGATCACCCGGACGGAGAGCCCCTGGTCGGTCTTCTCCTCAACGTTCTTGATGGCGTTGTCGTCGACATAGACCGACAGCGTCCGGGAACGTACCGCAAAGACCTCGGCGTCGTTCACACCCTCCGACAAGGCAGTCTTGATCGCCTTCTTCATGATCGGCTCCAGCTGCATTTTAACCGCCTCCCAGGACGATCTTGGACCGGCAGAACGGACCACCGGATGAAACGGAAACGTAGTCCTCGATGCCTTTACCGCATGTCCCGCCGTCGAACTCCACCTTCTTCCCCACGGCATCGGTGGTCTTCAGGATCTCCAGCGCACTTCCGGTGAGCGTGAACGAGCGGAGCATGTCGGTCACCTCTCCGTTCTCGACTAGGAACCCGCGCAGCGCCTTGGCCTCAAAGCCTCCCGCCACCGGGTCCTCCATGCCGCTGATCATATGATCGGTCAGCACTCCCAGCTTGACGCCTTCCAGCATCTCCTCCAGAGTGGAGTCGCCCTTCTCGAAGTAGGTGTTCGTCATCCTGACCCACACCCGGTGGCCGAAGTCCTGTGCCCGGCCGTTACCGGTCGGTTCCACGCCCATCTCCGCCGCGGTCTCCAGGCTGTGCATGTACCCTTGGTAGACCCCGTCCTTTATGATCGTGGTGCGTGAGGAAGGCGTACCTTCGTCATCGAATGGGATGGAGCCGTGCGCTCCCTGGATCGTGCCGTCGTCCACCATGGTGATGAGCGGGCTGGCGACCTGCCTACCCACCACGCTGCTGAGGAATGACCGCTTCTTGACCACCTCGTCCGCCTCGGAGGCATGGCCCATGACCTCGTGCGCCAACAGGCCGGATATCATCGGGTCGCTGATCACCGTCTGCAGCCCCGACGGGGCCTTCTTGGCCTTGAGCATCTTGACCGACTCCTCGGCAGCATGCTTGCCGAAGCCCATTATGTCCGCCTCCTTGATCATCTCGAAGCCTTTGGTCCCGTCGATCAGGTCGAAGTAATACTCGGTCCTCTCGCCTTCATGCGCGACCGGCTGAGCGAATATCCTGGCCCGGACCTCCTCCCATTGCAGCGAATCGCCGAAGGAGCTTACCAGGTGGTTGTTCTTGACCTCCTCGCGATACACAGAGTTCACGTTGACGACCCGTTCGTCGATCTTCTGCGCCCGGTCAAGGTCCTTCATTATTGCCACCTTCTCCTCGATCGGAACCTTGGAGGGATGTATCCTGACCGGGGCCGGCACCTTGGACCGGTTCGATTTACGTTCCGGGATCCTCTTTCCCTTGGCCGTTCCATGCTTGGCGTTGAGGACCGACCTCGTGGCCGCATCCATGACCGATTCGTTGCCTAGGTCGACGGTCGAGGCGTATCCCCATGAGCCGTTGACCCGGGAGCGCAGAACCACACCTTCCAGCCGTCCGTTGTCTATGGTCCGGACCCCGCTGTCGACGATCACTATGAAAGTCCGGTCGATGGCCTGATGGCGGGCGTCACAGAACTCCGCCCCTTGGTCCTGCATCGTTCTAACGGCCTTGGTCAGTATGTCTTCCATTCAGATCACCATGAACTCTTTCTTGGCGTCGGTGAGGACCTCGCAACCACTCCTGGTCACTCGGATGTCGTCCTCGATTCGTACACCGCCTTTTCCCGGAAGATATATGCCGGGCTCGACCGTCATCACCATGTTCTCCTCCAGGATGATTTCCGACGTTGGCGAGAACCTTCCGCCATCATGCACCGATAGGCCGATCCCATGGCCTAAGGAGTGAATGAAACGACCTTTGTACTCGGTCGCATCGATGATCCTCCTGGCCACGGCGTCGATCTCCCTGGCCGCCATGCCTGGCCGGATGGCGTCGATGGCCTCCAGTTGCGACTGGAGAACGATCTCATAGATATCCTTCTGCCACTTCTCCGCCCGTCCGAAGACGAACGTCCGGGTCACGTCCGAACCGTACTTGTTATAGAGCGCCCCGTAATCGAAGAGCACCATGTCCCCTTTCCTCAGCCTCCGGTCGTCCGGTTCGTGGTGGGGCTCGGCACTGTTCGGACCCCATGATGCGTTAGTGGTGAAGGAAGTCGATGACGCCCCCAGTTTCATCATTCGATAGCCGACCTCGGCCGCCGCCTCGTACTCGGCCATCCCTTCCTTGACGATCGATGGAAGTTCCTCGCCCACCCGGGAAGCGATATGACATGCCTTCCTCAGCCGCTCTATCTCATCCTGGTCCTTGACCAGTCGGGAGGCCGCGATGGCGGATGAGACGTCAACTATCTCAGCCTTGGGAGCGGCCATCTTGATGCTCATGAGATTTAGGTAGGTCAGGCCATGCCCGTTGATGCCGATCCTTCTGGCATGACCGAGGGAATCCCTCATGAGGTCCATCTTTTCCTCTATCCCCTGGAACACCGTGACCTCCGCCTTGGACCTCCTGGCGCTGGTCTCCTCCAACTGACTTGTCAGCATCCGGACCTTGCCGTCCGGGTCGATGATCGTGACGCAACCCTCGAATAGCCCCGCCTCTGTTCCAGCGGCATAGGAGAACGCCATGTCCAAGTTGGGCTCGTCGCCGTTTATCAGAACGACGGCATCGACATCTTCACCGATCTTGCTGAATATCCTCTTCCCCCTTTCTGTCATGGCGAAACCCTCTGTACCTGGACAACGCCCAGCCTGTGCTGGGCTGGATAGATATTGCCTTCAGACCCCGATCCAGACATTGCCGGCTATGCGCTTAATGGCGGCTATCGCCGATAGGGCGGCGAGGTATGAAGTGGCAGGATTGGACGGGAAAGGGACGTTGTCGGTCGCGGCGTCGATCTCCCCGAAGACTCCCTTCACGATCAGACGGTGCGAGTTGCAATCACAGGTTGGATCGCATATGAGCGTGACCATGGTCTTGTCCAGACCCAGCCCGAGCAAAGCGATCGTGGCGGAAACGTTGACGTTCTTGGGGAAATGGACCACCGCTTCCCGCGCCGGTCCCTGGAATATTACGGTCCTCTCCGTGAGCTTGTCCACGTCGATGCCCTTCTCCTTCAGATAGGGCACGTCCTTGAAGCTCTTTGGGCCTTTGATGCTGTGCAGTTCGACCGAGTCGATCCGGTCGGCAGAGGCAGAGTGCAGTCCGTCCGTCCCGCAAACGGCTCCGGACGGAACGTAAAGACGCCCGCCCTTCCTCTTGGCCAATCCGAAGCACTTCTCCCGGAACTCATCGTCGGCAAATGCGCCGACGCTCATGACCAGGACATCGTTCCCATGACCCAGGATCAGAGGGACGTAATGTTTGACCGCGTCCTGACTGGCCGCTTCGACGACCAGATTGACGTTCTTCAGATGGGCCCTGACGCTCTCATCGGTGGGTGAGATGAACTTTGCCTTGCTGAAGCCCTTAACGCACTTCATGGCACGTTCCTCGTTCTTGTCAGTGATGTAGAACGAGTCCACTTCTGGCATGTCGTCGATCGCCGTTGCCAATGCCGCGCCTATGGCTCCGCTTCCGATGATGAGGAGACGCATGGCCTCCACCATTGTATCGCGGGCATATAACGGTGACGCATCAACCTGCGGAGGAATGGGAACAGCCAGCGAACAAGCGACGAATGGATGGACCGACCAGAACCATTCGTATCGGGATGAACAATGGACGATCACCGTACGTAGCCTGGCAACCTATATTACCGGGCGAATGCCTACGAGCGCCGATGAGATACGAACAGCTGGAGCACACCGCCGATGTCATGATAAAAGCCCATGGCAAGACATTAGAGGAGTGCTATGGCAACGCCGCGTATGCTCTCTTCAATACTATGGTCGACGCCACAACGATCGTGCCGAGAAAGGAGATAGACATCGTTCAGGAAGGGCACGATTACGAATCGTTGCTCTACAACTTCCTGTCCGAGTTCCTGTTCGTGCATGACGTGACCCGCCTGGTGCTGTGCGAGTTCGACGTGACCATCGACGATTTCAAGATCAGGTGCAAAGCCCGGGGCGAGAAGCTTGACCTGGAGAAGCACCAGCCAAAGACTGAGATCAAGGCCATCACGTATCACATGCTGAGCGTGGAACCGGATGAACCTTCCGTGACGGTGATATTCGACATCTGAGGTGAAAGCATGAAAGCATCGGCGACCGCATTCCCGATCCAGGGTCTGATAAAGTACCATGGCCTCAAGGATGAGCAACTTAGGATACCTTATCACGATTCGATCTCCGTGTGCACCGCCCCGCTGATGACGCACACAACGATCGAGTTCGGATACGACCAGGATACGGCCTCGTTCGACGGTAAGGCGGCTTCCCCGAGGGAGATGCAAAGGATAGTGGACGTGGTCAATCCCCTGCGTATGCTGGCTGGTACAAGCACGGGTTTCAGGATGGTCTCCGAGAACAATTTCCAGTCGAACATCGGGCTGGGGGCAAGCGCCTCGGGATTCGCGGCGCTGGCAGTAGCATCGGCGAAGGCACTGGATCTTGACCTCGGTCTGGAGAAGGTCTCTCAATATGCCAGGAGAGGGGCCGGTTCGGCATCGCGTGCGGTGACCGGCGGCTTTTCGATCTGGTATGCGGGCAGGGACGACGAGAGCAGCTATTCGACCCAGATCGCATCATCGAAAGAGCTGGACATGGGCATCGTGGCCGCCTTGGTGCCGGCCTATAAATCCACAGAGGACGCGCACCGGTCGGTGGTGACCTCACCGTTCTTCAAGGCCAGGCTGGAGTATGTCCATGACGTGATACCGCAGATGGAGGGCGCGATCCGCTCCAGGGACCTCGAACAGATCGGAAGGTTGGCCGAGCTGGACACGCTGCTACTGCATGGGATCACCATGACCGGGGTGGATGAGCTGTTCCTTTGGAGGCCGGAGACCGTAAGCATCATCCTTGAGGTGAAGAAGATGAGGGCTGAGGGCCTGCACTGTTACTTCTCCATCGACACCGGTGCCACGGTCTACATCAACTCCCGCCTGGGAGACACAGATGAGGTGGCCAGAAGGATCGGTTCGCTCGGCATCAAAACGCTAAAGTGCCATGTCGGGGACGAGGCGGTCGTCGTCAACGACCATCTTTTCTAGTTCATCATCACAGCATGAGCTGCATGATCGTAACGTCCAGCCTGCGATTGAACTTCAGTATTACCTCGCGGGGGTGTCCCACTTCCACGAACCCGAACTTCTCATGCAGTCGGATACTTGCCAGCTGTTCCGAGGATATGATCCCCATGACGCTATGGAAACCGTTCTCTTTCGCCTTTTTGATCAGTTCCTCGAGGATGACCCTCCCAATGCCTTTGTGGAGCATGTCGTGCCTTACGTAGATCGAGTCCTCGGTGGTCGGCCAGTACGCGTACCGCCGGTGATACTTCGAGAGCGAGCCCCAGGCCACGACCTGGCCTTCCCATTCGGCGACAAGGGCCGTGTACTTTCCGGTATGCTCGAGAAGCCATTGCTTCCTCCCCTCAATCGGCTCCGCCTCGGTCTGCGCCGTGCAGGTCGAGTTCAGCACATAATAATTGTAGATGTCATTGATCGCCTCGATGTCCGATAATTCGGCGTCCCTGATGTCCACGTGCATTCAGATCGTTGAAGTCAACAGCATCGATGTATATGTGCTTCGCTCCGCTAGCATACATTAATTGGCCACCGCGACATTTGGTGAAATGATGAAGGACGTAGTCGGTGTGGGCTCGCTCAACAAGGACCTGATATTCGAGGTCGAAGGACTCGAAATTGCGGGCCGATCCTTCACCCCCGGTGGCAAGGTCATCGGGACCACAGAACAGTTCAAATCTGTTCTGGAGACCGTGAAAAAGGAAGGGCACCTCCTGCAAAAATGCGGTGGGGGGTCGGCGGCCAACGCCGTTTATTCGTTATCCCGCATGGGATTCTCCGCCGGATTCATAGGTACTGTCGGAAACGACCTGGACGGCGATTTCCTGGTACGGTCGATGGGATCTGTCGACTGTTCCCATGTGAAGAGAACGACGGTCACCGGGGCTTGCATCTCGCTCATCGCGGAGCAGGACCGGTCACTGATACAGCTGCCCAACGCCAATGACGACCTGATGATTACTCCAGAGGACGTCGAATACGCGAACGATTCCGCTGTCGTTCATCTGTCATCGTTCGTCGGGGATTCGGCCATGAGGGAGCAGATAAGATTGGTGCGTTCTCTCGAAGGCGACGTTCTGGTCTCTTTCGATCCGGGGGAGGCCTATGCCAAGAAAGGGTTGGATGCCATCCACCCCATCATCGCGCGTTCCAATGTGATGTTCCTGAACGAAAGGGAAATGAGGATGATCACCGGACAGGCTGGCGTGGCCGGTGCGGCGGACCTAATGGCCATGGGGCCGGGGACGGTCACGCTCAAAATGGGGGCTGCCGGCTCGATTGTGTTTTCTGGTGGCGCCAACCATTTTATCCCTGCTAAAAGAGTAAAGGTAATTGATAAGACCGGAGCGGGTGACGTATATGCCTCCGGATTCCTCGCCGGTATGCTTCGCGGATGGAGCGTGGAGGATTGCGGAGAGTTCGCCACCATGGCAGCGGCCGGAAGCATCGCCGCGGCCGGACGGGATGGGTATCCCGATAGTAAGATGCTAGAGATGTTCGAGAGGGGAGAGCTTTGATAGCAGTGGACGGGATATCGGCATCAACAGCCGAGAGGACCGAAATTGGACTTCCTTCTAGCTCGAGGTGTTGATCATGGAATTTGACGGACTGGAAGAGATGATGCCCTTCGACGGGAAGATATTCGTTACCGATTGCGAAGGGCCTATCACCAAGAACGACATCGCCTTCGAGATGTGCTCTGAGCTCATCGAGAACGGGGAGAAGCTCTACGCCGTCCTGTCACAGTACGATGACATCCTGGCCAATATCTTCAAGAAGGACGGCTACAAGTCCGGGGACAAGATCAGGCTCATGCTGCCCTTCCTCAAGGCGTATGGCGCCACGGATACTGGCTTGGTGGAGTACTCACGGAATAATCTCAAGCTCATTTCCGGCGCGGACAAGACCATGCGGTACGTGCAGGAGATCATGTCGCCTTTCATGGTCTCATCATCATATGAGCATTATATCAGCGCCGTTTGCGACCTGGTGGGGTTCCCCTTCGAGAACGCCTTCTGCACCAAGGTCTCACTGGACTCGGTGCGTATGGACACTTGGGAAATGGACACCCTGAAACAGATCGCGCAGGACATAGTCCAAATGCCGGCCATCGAAGTATCGCGTACCGCGAGGAGCGTCAGGGACCTGCCGCAGGATGGCAGGCGGACCATCCAGAGGCTCGACCAGATATTCTGGAACGAGATGACCGACATGCAGAGCTACCAGCTCATGATCGATACCCAGACGATCGGGGATGAGGAGAAGGCTTCCTCGGTGGTGGAGGTATGCAAGAAGATGGGAGTGCCCCTTGAGGACTGCATGTACGTCGGGGACAGCTTCACCGATACCAGGGCGCTTCATCTGGTCCGGAAGGGGGGCGGTCTGGCGATCTCCTTCAATGGAAGCAAGCAGGCGGTACGGGAGGCTGACATAGCGGTCATGTCCACGAACACCATCGTCACCTCGATCCTGGCAGAGGCGTTCTACCGAACCGGCAGAGATGCGGTACTGGACATGGTGGACAATTGGAGCGTGGAAGGTCTGCGCTCCTCCGGCCTGGTGCACGAATATCTGATGAGGGAGTTGCTCCGGGTCTTTCCCAGCGAACTGCCAAGGGTGAGGAGGGTCTTGCCTTCGGAACTCAATGAGATAGCGGATCAAAGTTCTAGGTTCAGGAAGGGGCTCAGAGGGGATCCGGTCGGCAACCTGGGATGAGTTCTAAACAGCAGCAGGGCAATTCTAGGGGTTCTTCTCATAACTGCCACTGGATGTATGAACCATCCAGGTTAAAATATAGAACGTTTTAAAAGCCGTTACTGCTGTACCAGCTTAACTTCTAATTCCTTCCAAAAATTGATGCAATGGGTGTAACTATGAACTTGGGCTTGGGAATTGACACTGGCGGCACATACACTGATTCTGCGATCATCGACCTGGACACTGGAAAGGTGGTAGTCAAGGCAAAGGCGCTCACCACCAGGAACGACCTGTCGATCGGAATATCCAATTCCATCGCCAAGCTGAACGTGGAATACAAGAATATCCGGCTGGTTTCTGTGTCCTCAACGCTGGCCACCAATTCGGTCGTGGAAGGCAAGGGTTGCAGGGTCGCGCTGATCGTGGTCGGGAACGAGTATTCCAAATCCATTCCCATCGATGATGTGCTCGAGATCGCTGGAGGCCATAATCTCAATGGAGAGGCGAAGGCCGTGCTGGACCTGGCCAAGGTCGAGGAATTCGTCCGCGGCGTGGTCGGCAAGGTCGATGGTTTTGCGGTGTCGTCCTACCTCAGTGTCCGGAACCCGGAGCACGAGATCGCCATCAAGAACATGATCGGCATGATAACCAACCACCCGGTGGTTTGCGGCAACGAACTCTCATCCAAGCTGGGCTTCCATGAGCGGACGCTGACGGCGGTATTGAATGCCAAACTGATCCCGATCATAACCGACCTAGTTGCGTCGGTCAAGAAAGTACTGAAAGAGAATCAGATCGAGGCCCCGTTGATGATCGTCAAGGGTGACGGTTCCCTGATGGGAGAGGATATGGCCAAGGAGAGACCGGTCGAGACCATCCTGTCCGGGCCGGCGGCATCTCTCATCGGCGCCAAGTTCCTCACCAGGGAGAACAACGCCGTGGTCATCGATGTGGGCGGAACCACGACCGACATCGGGATATTGAGGGACGGCAAGCCCCGCCTCGATCCAGAGGGAGCGATGATCGGCGGATGGAGGACCCGGGTCAAGGCGGCGGACATATCCACGTCTGGAATCGGAGGAGACAGCCGCATAGTGGTGGCCAATGGAAAGATTACGCTGTCTTCGCTAAGGGTAGTGCCTCTCTGCATCGCCTCCTCGATCTATCCCTGCATCAAGCAGAAGCTGAGGTCCATGGCGACGGAGACTGTACGGCCACAGGCCGGGCACATTGCTATAGAGAACATCATCCAGACCACGGAGTTCTTCATTTTTTCCAAGGAGATCTCGAACATCTCTCTTTCCAACGAGGAGAAATTGTTCATCGAGAAGATCAAAGAGGAGCCAAGGGGCATCTATGAGGTCGGCGCACTGACCAACGTCCATCCATTCTCCTTCAACGTACGGAAATTGGAGGAATTGGGAGTGATCCAGAGGATCGGTCTGACCCCCACGGACATCCTGCACGCGGACGGCTCCTACATCGAGTATGACGCCGAGGCTTCGGTAACCGGCGTTACCATCCAGGCGACCAACATGGAGATGGAGCTCCACCAGTTCTGCGCGGAGGTCAAGAGGGAGGTCGTATACAAGATATCCAACGAACTGCTTCGCAAACTGGTCCATGAGGAGACCGGCAAAGTGTCGCGCTGCGAAGTGTGCAATGACGTCTTCGACAAGTTCATAACCCATAAGTCCGGGATCGATTACTCGGTCAGACTGACCCTGCACAAGCCGATCATCGGGATCGGGGCACCGGTTGGAGCGTATCTGCCAGCCGTGGCGGAGAATTTCGGGACCAGGCTGGTTCTGCCGGAGCACTCCGAGGTCGGCAACGCCGTCGGTGCGATAACCGGTTCCATCCTGGAATCGGTGGAGGTGCTGATCCGACCCAAGCCAGGCGTTTCCGCGATGGAGAACCCGCCCTGCACTCTGCACTCATCCATGGAGAAGAAGGAGTTCCCCTCGGTGACCGAGGCTGCCGCCTATGCCGTCGAATGGGCTACTGAGATCGCTCGGACCAGGGCGTTGGAGGCGGGAGCTGATGAGGTCGAATTGGTCGTCGACAAGGATGACAAGATCGGCCATCTGGGTAAGAGCTGGGGTGGCGGCATTCTGCTGGAATCGCGCATTGTGGTTTCGGCGGTGGGCAAGCCGAGGCTGTTCTTCGAGGCGAAGAGATGAGCGAGACCGTTGACATCGTGATCTGTTCCGGATACAGCCCGGGGGCAAGAGTGCTCCGGGCAGCGGTCCGGGACATTTCCAAGAGGCGGCCGGTAAGGATGGTGACCGTGGCGCCGGCGCTGGCCGGACTGCCGAAGGCGGTGGAGGACATGAAAGGTCTGAAGGACCGGAAGGTCATCGTCGTGGATGGCTGTGACGGACTCTGCGGGCTGCAGGTCCTGATGCAGTTCGGAGTAGTTCCGAAGGGCAAGATGATGATGGGGCCGTTCTTCAAGGTCGACGAGAAGGGGATCACGGACACCGCCAAGCAGATCGAGAAGCTTATGGACGAGGTGTTGAAATGAGAAAGGGCGTCGTCGTCTGCGGTGCCAACGGTGAACGGGGCGTGTTCATGGAAAAGGCCATGGACAAATTCTCGAAATGGAACCTGGCCTCTGGCAAATCGTTGCAGTTCTCGGTTTGCACCGTCGGTCTGAGCCCGATTATGATGTCGATGAGCGGCGTGGACATGGATAAGCTGATCGCGGTCAATGGCTGCCGCAACAAGTGCTGCGACCGGATTATGGACAAGAATGGGATGAGGATCGAGAGCTCGGTAATAATCGATGACTGTGTCGAGAAGAAGATGCAGCCGTGCGAGTACACCTCGGTGTTCGATTTCCCGGAAGCCACTGATGAGGATGTGGACCGCTTCGTCGAGGCGATCAAGAAAGCGATCGGTTGAATCAGTAATTGGTTCGCATTGACATCGAATCCATGAGAATTTGATGCGAAGCGACCGGATATTCGAAGGAGTGAAGCCGACCTCAAGAGCAGGATTATCCAGAACATCCAAACTGAGGGTAGCTGCGCCGCCATCGGCTCTCCTCGATTTGTCAGCCGATCAGCAGCTTCTCGGTCGTTTCCGCTCTTTCTCTATCGAATTCCATCCCCGCTTCCTTGCCTGCGGGTGAGCATTGGAAACGAGAAGGGGCGAACCCCGTAACACTTTTTCTTGCCCCATTCGAGAGTTACTGTCCTTGCCAAAGAAATAAAATCTATGGCTTGGTCTCCGGAAGCGGACACGATTCACCATATTTACGCTTGAACGCCCACGTCAGCAACGGCGGGGCGATTATCGTCGTGGCCATGGACATGAAGACGACAACCGAGAACATGCTATGAGATATCACCGCCATGCTCAATCCAATGCTTGCCACGATGATGCCCACCTCTCCTCTGGGCACCATCCCCACGCCGATTATCGTCGCGGACTTGCCTCCGAGGCTCCGCGCCCCGAGCCCACAACCGATGAATTTTGTGGCGACGGCCAACAGCGTTACCAGGACAGCGATGAGCAGAACGTCTCCAAAGGATGCAATATTCACTGATATGCCAACGAACAGGAAGAAGAACGGAACTAGGAGCTCGTTGATAGGATGGAAGTCTTCCTCACACGGCCATTTATCCTTGAACTCGGCGAATGCCATGCCCGCCAAGAACGCACCTATTATTGCTGCTAGGCCGACATAATTTGCGAAAAACGACAAGCCAAGGCATACTATGATGGCAAGCGGTAATGGTGATATACTCCGGCGTTCTTGTTCACCGCATACGATCGGCTCCCTCTTTGCCTGGATCCTTTTCCTTGCGTTTGGCAGCAAGATGGAACCGACTAAGATGACCATGAGCACGAATAGAACGCCAACGGCCGCCACTAGGACTATGTCCATAATGCTCGAGCCGCTTCCCGCGGCGACCCCCACAACGATAGCCAGGACGATCATGCCCAATACATCGTCGATGACCGCCGCCCCGATGATCACCCTCGACTCCTTGGCATTAGTGAGATTCATGTCCTTGATGACACGGGCGGTGATGCCTACGCTCGTTGCCACCATGGCTGTGGCGATGAACAAAGCTTCTGTCTGACCATGGCCCAGCGCTATGATCAAAGCGAAACCGGTGAGCAAGGGAACGATCACTCCGAGGACGGCGACCATCATTGCGGTCTTGCCTACCTTCCTCAGCTCCGAGAATGGTGTTTCAAGACCGACGGCGAAGAGTAGGAATATGACACCCAGCTCGCTCAATATCTCGAACAGGGACATGTCCAGGTCCATGCTCAGCCACTGGAAGAGAATGGTATTGCCGACAATGATGCCTGCGAAGATCTCTCCGATGACTGGGGATATCTTGACCCTCTCACACAGCATCCCCGCGACCTTGGCCAGCAGGAACAATACGAACAATTGCATCAGTACGGTTCCGATCTCAAGCTCTTCCACATGTGCACCCAAAAGGAAAATAACAATTGGATATTAAAGGGTGAATGTAAGGAGCATACCGTGCATGGACAATGCAACCTATGCGCGGACAGGCAAGGTGCTGAGACTAGTCTACTGAACTAGTAACGGCTGGGAGGCCGCGATGCATCATTTCATCGGCCGGCGACTTACCTGGACTTCTTCCAGCCGTTCTCGTCGTAGTAGTCGGTGTTGATCTTGCTCATGTGGGTGGCGACCGCCCTCTCCTTGTACGGATTCGCAATGTGCGGCATCTCCTTCATATAGAACTCAGTGTCACACTTCGCGCACCTGACCTTGGGGCAATTGCGCAGAGCCTCGGCACATCCACGGCAGGCGAACGTCCTGGCATAGGTCAATGAGAACTCGAACCCGCACTTCGGGCACTTGACCTTCCTGATCGAGTCCATCGTGTTGCTGGAAAATCCCTTCTGCCGCATCGCTTGGTAATATCGGTCCGTCATTTCACTCAACCCTTCACGTGATGATGCGAGATCGATTTCTCGGTCTCGTAGTAATCCTTCAAGATCTCAAACCTAACGCCCTTTTCGGCCATCACCTTCTCGATCATCTCCATCGAGGAGTGACGGACATCTGGGTCCCACAGACCGTGCACGATCACGTGGACTGTGAGATCAGCATCTGATACTGGCGCGGTCAGCCCATTGCTGATCTGGGTCCCGATCTTGAAATCGACCAGGCTCGCCCCGAGGGTACCGCCGCTTTCTGGCTCGAGGAACGCCTTGACGTGACCGATCAGGTCGGCCCCGTCCCGCATGCATTCCTCTGTGACCTGTACCAGGAGATAGTCCAGGAATTGCCCGGCCTGCTCCCGGTCCATGGGCTTCTGCATGTGCACCTTCATGTGTATCGAGAACTTACCCAGTTCATCGGCCGCCCGGTGCATCTCCAGATGTAGTTCCTCGTCCATGGTCCCACCGCTCACTTTGCCCCATACGACTTACGCAGGATCTCTTTTTCTGTCGCCTCGTCGTACCGCGGCGAGATCCTCGTTTCCATGATCGTGGCTATCTCCTTCACCCCTTGGAGCGTCCGACCCGACCCATAAAGTATCTCCGCGGTCGGGTTAATGCCTTTCACCAGGTCCACCGCCTTCTTGACCTTTTCCGGCGTTGAGGCATCCACCTTGTTGATGAGCACGACGTCGGCCTCGCGGATCTGGGTCTCCACCAGTCTGCGGACCGACTCCATCAGTTCCTCGATCCTGACCGAGTCCACCAAGGTTAGTACCGGGGTATGCTCGATCTTCGCCTCCATCTCCTCTTCGGAGTATTCGGCGGCACGCTTCAGCCCCCATGGGATGGCGACGCCGGACGGTTCGACGATGATGATGTCCGGCTTGAATGTGTTATACAGAGTGGCGACCGTGGTAGCGAAGCTCCCAGCGATCTGGCAACAGATACAGCCGCCGGAGATCTCCTTGGCCTTCAGACCGTAGGACTCGATGAACTTCGCGTCCACGTTGATATCCCCCACATCGTTGACGATGATGGCGATCCGGTGGCCTCGGGAGACCAGCTCCTTTGCCACTTCAATAAGAAACGTCGTTTTGCCGCTGCCGAGGAAACCCGCGATCTGTGCAATCTTCATTGGCTCACCGATGGCTACGTCCGCCTAATATGGCTGTCAACCTGAAATACGTTTCTAATTCTCCAAGAATGGAATGAGCCTCCTTGGGCCTTGAACGGGAGATTGGCGTCCTCAGCACCTTGAGGACCGCCATTCATTCTGCTTATTGTCTACAATCCCTTCAGGCTCATCCTCCTCAGCACAGTCATGGCGACGATCACGAACAAAGCCATGAAACCGAACAATATCAGCAGATCGACCCACCAGGAAAATACATAGGCTTGGCCCATGCTTTGGTTCAGGATGTCCACCAGGTATGTGAGCGGCGAGCCATAAGTGACATACCTGGCTGGGCCGGTCATCTCGCTCACTGGAATGAATATCCCAGATACGAAGATAAGCGGGAACCGGACCAACGCGGCCAGCATCATGATGTTGGCGGGGGCCTTCCCTCCTGGGGATGACAGGAGCACGCCCAGTCCTGCGAAGCACAGGTTCCCGAGGACGAAGGCTATCACGATCAATGCGAGGTTGGTGACCGTTATCGGGATGAGCAGGATGCCGAGCGTTCCCACGATAGCGCTTATTATTAGACCGAAGACAGCCCCAGCAATGACGTCCCCTAGCACTATCGAGCTTACGCTCAATGGATAGGACAGCAATCGCTCGAAAGTGCCCTGCTGCTTCTCCCATGGGACGATCAGCGGTCCCACTGAGGACGAGGTGAAGAACAGGGACATGGCCAGGAAGCCGGGGAAGAACTTGTTGATGTCCAGCTCGCGACCGACGAAGAACGCGAAGAAGAGGAAAGTGGGCAGGATAAGGCCAAAGATGAAGACTGGAGCCTTTCGATAGTAGATGCGCATGTCCTTGCGAGCTACGACCGACACTCCCCGGAAGTACACGTTCCAATTCATCAGGGCACCTCGCAAAGTTTGACGAAAACGTCCTCAAGCGTCGGTCCCGATGTGCTGATAGAAAGAATTCTCAACCCTTGCGCTTCCTTGACCTTAACGATGTGCTCGATGGCCTTGTCAGGGTCCTCAGTATAGAAGCGCCATTTTTCATTGCACTGCTCGACCCGGTTGATGTATTCTGAAAGGAACCAGGTCTGTTCCACCTTCCGGTCAAAGCCAACCTCTACTGACTGCATCTTCTCTGTCGTCCGGCGAAGCCGCTCCGGAGAATCGATGGCCACAATGCCACCCTTGTTCACGATGCAAACCCTGTTGCAGAGACGATTGGCCTCTTCGATATTGTGCGTGGTGAGGATCACAGTGGAACCTTTCCGGTTCATTTCCTTCACCTTGTCCACGATCAGACGACGGCTCATGACGTCCAGACCTTCGGTTGGTTCATCGAGGATGAGGATGGGCGGCTCATGCACCATGGCACAGGCGATGCTCACCCTCTGCCTCATCCCCTTGGAAAATTTGCGGGCGAAGTCGTCTGCCCGGTCCCTTAGACCGAGGTCGGTAAGCAGTTTTTCTGTCCGCTCCTCCCGGGTCGCCTTTGAAAGGCCATAGAACCTGCCGACCAGTTCGATATTCTCCCTGGCGCTCAGATCAGGATAGATATTGCCAACTTCTGGGATAACACCCATCTTCATCTTGGCGTCGAGAAAACTGCTCATCAGGTCTATGCCTTCGATCATCACTGAGCCAGCATCGGGCCTTAGGACTCCGGTTATCATCCTGATGGTGGTGGTCTTTCCAGCACCATTCGGCCCCAGAAGGCCAAAGAATTCCTTGGGCTCTACTGAGAATGATATATCCTTTACTGCCTGAACATCACCGAAACTCTTCCGAAGGTTGCGAACTTCGAGGGCTGGCATCATGTCTTAGAGCGGAGTTTGTTTAGATGAATGTATCTGAAATTCACTCATGCAAATAAAAGTCTACAAGGTCGTTCAAAACGTCTGAGATACTGGCGAAATGGCAGATGAGGAAAAGATATGGAACAATGGGGCTCTGGATGAATTGGTTGCCAACAACGAAAAGGATAACTGTCCAATTTGCCATACTAGATGGGCGTTCTAGACATGGAAGCGATCTTAGAAAGCAAACCAAGATGCCTCTGGCATGCACCTGATGGTCGTTGTGCCAGCTGCAAGGCCAGACGAATCCGCTGTGATGTCCTTCAGATCAAGGATTACGAGGTTTGTGAAGGAGAGGTTTACTATGGCCAATGCGACTTCTATATGGTGAAACGGGAAACGAAGAAATGATCATGACCGCCGAGAAACAATCCATCCTCAATGCAGAACTGGCTTCAGGAGTAGAAGATAGGATCAAGGCAGCTCTGTCTGCGCTGAACGAATTGTTACGCGCGATGGAGGCCGACCAGTCATCACTTCAGCCACTGTCCATACTACTGGACCATGATGATCTGGAGATTAGGAGATCTGCCTCATGGTGCATCGCCAAGCTTGCTCAGAACAAGGTGATCCACTCAGCCCCCCTGGATAAGATCATTTCATTGCTCGCAGACTCAGATGAGGAAATTAGGGAAAATGCCACATGGTCCCTTGGGGAACTGGCTGGTGTCGGAGTCGGGGTAATTGAATCGATAGAACCCCTGAATCGATCCCTTAAAGATGAGAATGTTCAGGTCCGCGGCATGGCCGCTTGGGCTCTGGGTAGATTGGCAGAAAGGATGGGCCTTGCTCAACAATCATCCATTTCAAGACTCGAGAATTTGCTGATGGACAAAAGTCAGTTCGTCAGTAAGGGAGCAGCATATTCACTTGAAAGAGTGACTAAGGCTATTGCCCGGAATTGTGCTGGCCCAGGCGACTCGAAAAGTTAAACAAAATCCTAATTTTGTTCCAATTTCCAAATATGATGAAATATCCAGAAACCTTCCTTCGAAAAAGACGGTTCATCAATTGATCAGAATGCGTGCCTATTAGTATCATATTTCACGAAAAAAGGTAAAGGGAAAGGGTTTGTTTGCGGTCTGACGCTTACTTTGCGCAGGTGACCTGGCCATACTGCTTCACGGTGTCGACGCACATCTTGATGTTCTCAAGCTTGGTCGTCACGGTGGGCGGTACCTCGCATCCGGACGCAATGACATACCTGGAGTGCAGGCCCCTCTCGCAGAGAGCGGTCTTGACCTCTTGCACCAGGTTCATGGTGGTCTTCTGCATCTTCTCGGTGGTGCCACGGACGAACAGCTGCGGGTCGATCTCTCCTGCCATCAGGCAGTTGTCGGAATATCCTTTGCCGATGACTTCCTTCGGGGAAGGCGATCCGGGGATCAGCGGGTAGTAGGCCCCGGAGAATATGGCCGGCTTCATCTTCTTCACCTGGGTGTCCAGGTGCGGCAGGTCGGCACAGTTGTGTATGCAGCTGGCCATTCCCAACTCGGCAACGCGTGCGTTCAGCTTGAGGGCGTATTTGTCGTTGCTCTCGAACTCCTCATACTCCTTGTCGCCCAGGCACGAGTAGCTGCCCCATAGGTAGTCCCAGACGAGACCGGCTACACCAGTCTCCTTGAAGCCGTCGATCAGCTTCATGTCGAACTCGGTCAGCTTGGTCAGCGCCTTGTGGATCGCGCCGCGGTGGTTGTACATGTCCATGAAGACCTTCTCCGCGCCGGTCGATTGCGTCAGTGCCAGCAGCGGGCCTTCGATGAATCCCGCGCATATCACCTGGCTCTTCAGCGCGTCGGTGAAGAGCTTAGTGCCCTCCAGCAGAACGCCGCTCCTTCCCTTGTGCACGTCCGGGACCTCAAAGGTCTCGTAGTCCTCCACGGTCTTGAACGCCGGGTCGGTGACGAACGGGGTGTTCTGGTCATCCATACGGACGGTCGCGCCCAGATCGCCGGCCATGACGGAAAGGTCCATCAGGCCGATGGCCCAGTCGAAGTCGAAGTACTTCTGTCCCTGGATGAATCCAGCGGCGTACTTCTTCGGGTCCGATGCCCAGTCCCGGTAGGTCATGGTGCCATCGCCGACGGTGCGGCGGCATACGCCCATCGCCAGCGGGTAGACCGATAGCCGGTCCACAGGCTTGTCCTGCAGGGACGCGACTGCCCTCTCGATATGATTCATAGTGTCAGCCATTTTTAGATAGCCCCCTTGAGTTTAACCACCGCCTCCTGTGCGTTACCCGCCCAGAAATCGGCGCCGATGTCATCAGCGAACTCTTTCGATGTGGGAGCTCCTCCGATGATCGTCTTGACATTCATCCTGATGCCTGATTCGACCAGACCGTCCATGACGGCCTTCATGCCATCCATGGTGGGGGTCATCAAGGTGCTCATTGCCACTACGTGTGACTTGGTCTCCTTGGCCTTGGCTATGAATGTCTCCGGAGGTACGTCACGGCCCAAGTCGTGGACGTCGAACCCGGCAGCGGTGCACATCGTCTTGACGATGTTCTTGCCGATGTCATGGACATCCCCCTCGACCACTCCGATAACAACTCCGATCCTCTTGTCCGCATCCGCCTTGGGGATGTGGGGCAACAGAACATCCAGAGCACCATACATCGAATCCGCAGCGAGCAGCACCTGGGGCAGGTAGAACTCGTGTGCAGCATACTTGTCACCAACGATGTTCATTCCCTTGATAAGCCCGTGGTCGATAGCATCCAGAGCCTTCACGCCTGCCGCGATGGCATCCTTGGCGTGTTGAACGGCATCCTGCTTCTTCCCGGCCACTACTGACTTTTCCAGTCCCGCTAGAATCTCTTCTTTACTCATTATATTCCACCTTAAAGCGTCGTTGAGCTAGAAATCGACTGCTTTGGCAATGCATCCCGGTGGTACAGTATTAAAGATTGTTACGGATGGTCTATCCATCCATCGGGGTATGTTAAGATAATGCCAGACTTTAACAATTGTGCACTTTATACAAATAAACATCAGGGCGTTAGCCTATCCAGCAACTTTGGCGTCAGCATCTACTAGGCATTAATAATGCATCTCATGAGTCGTTAAAGGAATAATCATAGAATGGCGAGTTGGTTGAATTGAGAGGCAACTTTCAGCGACTATATCGAGAAGTCCCGTCTACCTATTCCAGAACCGATGATCCTCTGATGTCAAGGGATGGAGGGTCGGCCCGGCGGCAAAGGATTATACGGCCTGGGGGACAATAGAAACGGATAGGGAGCAGCGTTCTACCACATGCCATATCTCATACATTCCCATGACATCGTGATAATTGGCGGAGGCTTGACCGGTCTTATGGCGGCCATTTCTGCCTCGGACCGAGGCCAGGATGTGGCAGTATTATCGAAGGTACATCCGCTAAGGTCCCATTCGGTCGCCGCTCAGGGAGGCATCAACGCCGCGCTGGGCAACAACCTGACCAAAGGCATGGACAACTGGGAAGCGCACGCGCTTGATACTGTAAAAGGAGCCGATTACCTAGCCGACCAGGACGCGGTGACGATCCTATGCCGGGATGGGCCTAGAGCGGTCATGGAACTAGAGCGAATGGGTACGGTCTTTTCCCGGAACGAACAAGGCAGGATCGCCCAGCGTCCCTTCGGCGGAGCGGGATTCCCGCGCACCTGTTATGCCGCTGACCGGACCGGGCACAATCTCCTCCACACCCTGTACGAGCAGTGCATGTCCAGGGGGATCGCGTTCTACGATGAGTACTTCGTAACCAAGCTGGTTCAGGCCGGAGGACGGTGCAGCGGATGTGTTGCGGTGAACATCTCCACCGGCGAGACCGAGGGATTTGCATCGAAGGCGTTGCTACTCGCGACCGGCGGATACGGAAGGATCTATTCCCATTCCACCAACGCCCACATCAACACCGGGGACGGGGCCGCACTGGCGTTGGCAGCCGGCCTGGGTTTGAAGGACATGGAGTTCGTCCAGTTCCATCCGACCACGCTGTTCGGGACAAACATGCTCATAACAGAAGGAGCGCGGGGCGAGGGCGGGATACTGAAGAACTCGTCCGGTGAACGGTTCATGTCGCGGTACGCGGAGCATGCCATGGAGCTCGCTCCGAGGGACATAGTGGCCCGGGCCATCCAGACGGAGATAGACGAGGGCCGCGGCCATGACGGAGGATTTGTGGACCTGGACCTGACGCATCTGGGTAAGGAAAAGATCGTGTCAAGGCTGCCGGGCATCAGGCAGATCGCCATGGAGTTCGCCGGTATCGATCCGGTCATTGGGCCGATCCCGGTGCAGCCGGGACAGCATTATTCCATGGGGGGCGTGGACGTCGGTAACGATGGTGCGACCATCATCCCAGGCTTGTATGCCGCCGGTGAGTGCGCCTGCGTAAGTGTCCATGGGGCGAACCGGCTGGGAGGCAACTCGCTGCTGGAGACCGTCGTCTTCGGAAGGATTGCAGGCAATTCGATGTCCGATGCGATTGACCGGGCCCCCGGACCCGATCTCGTGTCGATCAGGGAGGCCATGGACCTGGAGTCCCGCAGGATCGACTCGGTCATCGATCGCGAGGATGGTGAAAGGCAATCAGCCCTGCGGGAGCAATTGAAACGGATCATGTGGACCAGCTTCGGCGTCTTCCGTGAGGAAGAACGGATGGAGAAAGGGCTGGCCATGATACTGGACATACGCTACCGGACGATGTCGTTATCGATCGACGACAAGGCCAAACCATTCAACCAGGCGCTGGTCGGGGTGTTGGAATTGGAGGGCATGGTCAATATCGCGGAATCCGTTGGCCTGAGCGCCTTATATCGCAGGGAGTCCCGGGGCTCGCACTTCCGCACCGATTTTCCCCATAGGGACGATAAAGAGTTCCTCAGGCACACCATCGCCTCGGTCGGGAACGGTGGACTGCTGATCTCCTACTCGCCGGTGCGTCTTGGGACGTTCGAGGTCAAGGAGCGTGAGTATTGATGAAGGTCATAGTCTTCCGAAAAAATTCGGGAAATGAGGCGATATTCGTAATGTACGATGTCGAGGTGAGCCAGGGCATGACCGTTCTCGATGCGCTGTTCCAGATCCGTGACCGCCATGATGACTCGCTCTCGTTCCGCTACTCCTGCCGCGGAGCGGTCTGCGGAAGCTGTGCCATGCTGATCAACAAGGTCCCTCGACTGGCATGCAGGACTCAGATGGCTGGTCTGATCAATGAGGTTCCTATGAAGCTCGCCCCGTCCCGGTCGATAGTCCCAACCGTCAGCTGGAATCCGGCGACCGAGGTCCTGATCGAACCGCTGCCGAACCTGCCGGTGATAAAGGACCTGATCGTGAACATGGGCGAATTCCATGCCAAATACCGCAGGATCAGACCGACGCTGATGGCGGACGAAACCAGACAAGGGGAACCGCTGATGGAACCTGATGACGTCCATGAGCTGGAGCGGTACACGAACTGCATCATGTGCGCCGCTTGTTATGGCGCCTGCCCGATCAATGCGATCGATCCAGATTATCTCGGACCGGCGGCGCTGGCCAAGCTCTACCGCTTCAGGATCGATCCCCGCGACCGGGACGCGAGTAAGAGGCTGGACCGGGCCGATGAACCGCATGGCTGGTGGGCCTGCAGGTTCTTTTCCAAATGCAAGAAGGTCTGCCCGAGGGACGTGCCTCCGAACATAGCCATCGGAAGGGCGAGACAGGAACTTGAGGAAAGGAAAAAGGGAACGGAGAGGGGATCGTGAGGAAGGAAAAGGACTCCCTGGGGGAGATGGACCTGCCGGACGAGGCAGTCTATGGCATACAGACGAAAAGGGCATTGAACAATTTCCGGGCCAGCGGCAGAACCGCGGCGGTCGAGATGGTGAAAGCCTACGTCACGGTGA
Source organism: uncultured Methanomassiliicoccales archaeon (assembly GCA_942492955.1). Taxonomy (GTDB): domain Archaea; phylum Thermoplasmatota; class Thermoplasmata; order Methanomassiliicoccales; family UBA472; genus DASXVU01. The sequence goes on along the minus strand of OW818644.1, from coordinate 1,955,249 downwards.
AGAAGGCTGCGGCCATGGCGAATATGGAGATCGGCGACCTGGACGAGGAGATCGGCATTGCCATAGTGACCGCTTGCGACGAGATACTGGATGGGAGGCATATGGACCAGTTCCCGGTCGACGTCTTCCAGGCAGGGGCGGGGACCTCGTTCAACATGAACGTGAACGAGGTGGTGTGCAATATTGTCCTTGAGCTAATGGGCAAGTCCAAAGGAGATTATCGTTCGGTCAGCCCGAACGACCACGTGAACATGTCCCAGAGCACAAACGATACATTCCCCACCGCATCCCATATCGCGATCATGTGGAAAGCGGACGAACTGCTTTCAGAGCTCGATGGGCTGGCTTCTTCCTTGGAACGGAAAGGGGAGGAGTTCATGGACGCCCCCAAGTCCGGGAGGACCCACCTCATGGATGCTCTGCCATTAAGCCTGGGAAATGAGTTCAAGGCCTATGCGTCGGCGGTCCGAAGAGCGGCGGGAAGGATCGAACAGCGAGAGGAGGAACTCTTGGAACTGGCCATCGGCAGCTCCGCTGTCGGCACCGGCGCGAACACCGGCCACGGTTACCGGAACCTGGTGCTCGGCAACCTTTCGATGCTCTGCCACCAGGTGTTCATTTCCGCGCAGGACCCGTTCGAGGCGCTCCAGTCCCGCTCGCAGATGCTCGCCTTCTCCTCTTCCCTGCGCGAACTGGCTCTCGAGCTGGTGCGCATTGCCAACGACCTTCGGCTGCTGAGTTCAGGGCCCACCACGGGACTGGGCGAACTGAAGCTTCCGGCGGTCCAGCCGGGCTCTTCCATGATGCCTGGGAAGGTTAACCCGGTGATGGCGGAGTGCTTGGACATGGTCTGCTTCCAAGTGATCGGCAACGACAGCGCAACGGCGATGGCCGCTCAGGCTGGCCAGCTCGAACTGAACGTAATGACACCGGTCATGACCCACAACATCCTGGACTCGATGGACCTGTTGGTCCATTTTCTTCCAGACTTCCGCCGGAAATGCATCGATGGAATCGTTGTAGATCGGCAAAAGTGTGCTTCCTACATCGGGAAGAACCCTATCCTGGCAACGTTCCTGGTCGAGAAGACAGGCTACCTGGCGGCGGCAGAATTGGTGAAAGAGTCGATGAGAACCGGAATTCCCATCCCGGAACTGGCGGTGAAAAGAAAGCTTCTCACTAAAAAGGAAGCGAAAGAGCTCTTTGACCCGGGCCGCATGTCCCAGAGCAGGTATGGTTGAGCTCAGGGCCCTACCGTGATACGCCTGGGCGATGATGACGAGCCCAACGTCGACCTGCGCCGGATGATGATTTTGTTTGCTGGGTGGCGCTGTCGCATGATCCTGAAGTAATTATTTCACAAATACTCGAGGATGATAACCGGATACGAAGGGACTTTAAGGTGTCCGGGAATAATTACATGAGGAAAAGTCATGGGGAATTTCGTTCGCGGGCTGGCATTGAGCGTGTCCGGGTTTCTGGGCATGTCGCTCTGTTTGAACTATTCCAGCTCGTCTGCTATCCCCTACCTAGTACCGATTGGACTGGGATCCGTAATATTCGGAGTGCTGGGCTTCATTCTCATGGTCTCGGGCATGAACCAGGAACCGGAGTTCTCGGGTTCGGCGGGAACGAATGCCGCCCCCAATATGGCCATGGACCACCCCAGGATGAACGATGGGATGGACCTCGGCCGTCTCGATGAACCGACGGCTAAGTTCTGAGGTCATTGCTCCGGTCGGCGCATCTCCTTCTCTGAACCGCGTGTACAATAGTACAAGTTCTTGAGGTCCAGCTCAACCGTCACCGGACAGTCTGGACAGATGCACCCGAGCTCGTCGAGCTGGCATTCCCTGCTCTTCCCCACAAGGCAGTACAAAAGCTCCCTCTTGCGGGCAGCGCAATCGTTGTAGGAAGGGCATTTGGCGCATACGCATTTCTTCTTGTTCTCTTCGATCAGGTTCCGGACCTCCTCCGGACCGAAGTCTTTCATGCTCTCCATGTACTGGTCGAACTTGTCCATTTTCGTCACACTCTGGAACAAATTCTACCGAGCCGCTCCTTGATAAGGGTATTCATGGAATGAGATTCGGAAGGCGGGTGAAGAACTGACCAAGGTTATTTCTCACAATCAATAGAACCAACCTTGATACTGGCCAGTGATGGGGCAGCCCATGCATTTCTTTTCCGTGAAGGAACGGCAGTCCCTGCATTGGATGTCCACGCCGCAGGGAGGCGTCTTGGACTGCTCCGGCGTGAGCACGGTCGGCAGCACCAGGTCGCGCTCGGCGCTGATGATGATGTTGAAGTCCAGCTCCTTGACGAACTTGCTGGAACGGAGATGCCCATTGACGATCGATTCGAGCGTGGCGATGTTCTCGCTCACGAACATCAGGCACAGGTTGTTCCTCCCTGATATCGTGAAGCCGTTGGCAAAGTAGGGACAATTGCGGAACATGTCCAGGATGACACTCGGGTTGTTGGAGGCGATGTCCACCTTGGCCATGTACAACCCCATCTTCAACGGGTTGATCCCGGTGATCGTTTGGATGGCCCCGCTCTCCTTGAGCTTCCTTATCCGCACAGCCACCGAGGGCTGGGACAGGTCCACCTCCTTGGCGATCTGTTCCTGGGATACGCTTGGGTCCTTGGCGTACAGTGAGACGATCATCCGGTCTTTCTTGTCGAGCTGCATTCAACCACGCAGATCATGCAAACGACCGCTATCATTAAATCCATATCTGTTTCGCACCGGGGGGGACGCAGAGGATTCGAACAACATACTATTGCAATCATTTGGATCGCTGGCATTTGGGACAGAAGATCGATGTGCGGCCTCCGACCTTGATCATCTCCAGCAGACCATTGTGTCTCGGGCACTCCGCCCCCACTTCCCTTGCCCTAAGCAAGTAACCGTCCGGCAGAGAATCGAAATCCGATGAGACGGCGATCGAACCCCGGAGGACGATGCCGATACAGCGATGGAGGTCGCCCATCTTCTTTGAGGATATGGTGTCCGCCCGGGTCTCAGGATGCAATCGCACCTGGAATAGAACCTCATCGGCGTACAGATTACCTATGCCGGAGAGCACGCTCTGGTCCAGCAGCACGCTCTTTATGGCCTTCTTATGGCTCGAGACCCTGTCTTTGAAATCGGAAAGGCTGATGCATAGGGCGTCTGGCCCTAACCTGTGCTCGTTCACGAAATTATCGACCGAACCGACGACCCCGATGGCCCCGAACTTGCGCTGGTCCGTATAGAAAAGGCTCACACCGCCTTCGAACCGGAGAGCGATCCTGGAATACCTAGGGAGGTTGCCGTCCTCATCCAGGACCAGATCCCCGGTCATGCCTAGATGGATGGTCAGGAACGATCCGTCATCCAGACCGATGAAGATCTGCTTGCCGCGCCTGCCGGCGATGGTCATGGATCGACCAGTAAGCATCCTCGCGAACGTCTGTCCTTCAATGTCCTGCAGAACCCCGCTGTCGAAGACCTCGACCGAGATCATCTTGCGGTTCAGGGCGTTCTTTTCCAGGAATCGCCTTGCCTGCTCAACCTCGGGAAGTTCGGGCATCGAAGGGGGATGCACCGAGTATCATATTAATCGTCTGGTCGGGCGTTGCCGACCTCATATTCGCACCTCAGAAAAATGATATATGCTACATGCTATCACCCTGCACAGTGAGTCGGGTCAGCCTTCGCGTTGTATAATGGTGATGGCCTGGACCCCGGTGGGATACATCTTCGGGATGCGATTCCTCACGGGCTCACGGATTCGGTACCGGGAGGATGGTTTCGTGGGATGTTGGAACCCTAAGATCGAGATGATGCCAAAGGTTGAGCTGAAGGCTTTGCAGTATAAGCTGCTCCGGAACCTGGTGAACAAGCTCTACGACCAGTCCCGGTTCTACCGCACCAGGATGGAATCCAAGGGGGTGACCCCGGATGATATTCGGTCGTTGGACGACGTCTCCAAGTTGCCGTTCATGTCCAAGAAGGACTACCGTGAGAACTATCCAGACAAGATCTTCATCGCCCCTAAGGAGGACATAGTCCGCTATCACGCTTCATCGGGTACTACGGGTAAGCCGACAATAGTCGGTTACACCCGAAACGACATCGATAACTGGTCAGAATCGCTGGCCCGATCGATCACTTCCGCTGGATTGGGAAAGCACGATGTGGTCCAGGTGGCCAACACCTATGGCCTGTTCACCGGAGGCCTGGGATTCCACTATGCCGCCGAGCGCATCGGTGCGGCGGTCGTGCCGGCGTCCACGGGCAACACTGAAAGACAGGTTGAGCTGATCCAGGACCTGGGCGTTACCGCGATGGCCTGTACGCCGTCCTATATGATCCACGTCGGCGAGGTGGCGGAGAAGATGGGTGTCAACCTAAGGAATGACACCAAGCTTCGGATCGGCCTGCTCGGGGCAGAACCGTGGTCGGACAAGATGCGGGACAAGATCTACGATTCACTTGGTGTGAAAGGCATCAATTGCTTCGGTGCGAGCGAGCTCTCTGGCCCGCTCTTCAGCGAGTGCGAGCACCAACAGGGAATCCACTTCTGGGGGGACTATGCCCTTCTGGAGATCGTGGACCCGAAGACGGGCGAACCGGTAGGCCCGGGTGAAAGGGGCGAGATGGTCCTGACCATGCTGCAAAAGGAGGCGTTCCCGCTCATCCGCTATCGCATAGGTGACCTGACGGTCATGGAAGAAGAGAAATGTGCCTGCGGTCGCACGCACCCCCGCATAGCCCGCATCACCGGCCGGGTCGACGATATGCTCATTATCCGGGGAATCAATGTGTTCCCGTCCCAGGTGGAGTATTCGCTCAACACCAACCCCGAAGTGGGGAACGAGTTCCAGATCGTGGTCGAGCGAAAAGGTGCCCTGGACACGATGATGGTCCGGGTGGAACTGAAACCCGAGGCGTTCACCGACAACATCCTGGAGCTGAATTGCATCCGGGAGCGGATCGCGCATAAGCTGCGGGCGCTGCTAAATGTGAACCCGGTGATCGAACTGGTGGGACCAGGGACCCTGCCCCGGTTCGAAGGAAAAGCGAAAAGGGTCATAGACAGGAGGGAGTTCTGATGGCGGACGATTTGGACAAGTACAAGATCAAGCAGCTTTCGATATTCTCCGAGAACAGGCCAGGCCGGCTGATGGATTTCAGTAAGGCCATGGGCGAGGAGAGCATCAACATCCTGGCGTTCAGCATCGCCGAGGGGGCCGGGTACGGGGTCATACGCGCTTTCGTGTCCGATCCGGAGAAGGCGCTGAAGAGGCTTCAGGAGCATGGTTTCGTGGTGCGCTACACCGACGTCATCGCCGTCCACATGGCGGACGAGCCTGGCGGTCTATTCGAGTTAACCAAGGTCCTCAAGGATGCGGGTATCAACATCGAGTATGCTTACGCCTACCGCAACGAGCCCGGTGCCATCCTGGTCCTGCGGGTGGAGGATATCGAGAAAGCGATCCTCACCATCAAGGCTAGCGGCGCCAAACTGCTGGAAGTGGCTCATTTCAAGTGAGGAAACTCCTTCTTTCCATCTCCTTGCGGCCTTTCCTGAAAGAATCAAATATGCTACATGATATCACCTGACACTGTTCTGTCCGAGGTCGGGTGGAGGCTGTGCCGGGATCGGCCAGCTTGAGGATGCGAGATCGTCCGAAGGATTAGATCTCGTTGTATGCCAGGAGGAAACGGTATGTCGTGCTGGAACCCTAAGGTCGAAATGATGCCGGGAGAAGAGCTTCGCGGCCTGCAGCTGAAGCTTCTTAAGTCATTGGTCTACAGGTTGTACAGCTTCTCGCCGTTCTACCGGGAGAGAATGAATGCTGCGCATATCACTCCCGACGACATCAAGACCCTGGACGACGTGGAAAAACTGCCGTTCATGGTCAAGGCGGACCTCCGGGACATTCCCATGGAGAAACTGTTCATCGCCTCCAACCGGGAACTGGTCAGATATCACGCTTCTTCTGGAACGACCGGTAAGCCGACCATCGTCGGCTACACCAAGCACGATGTGGACAACTGGTCCGAGTCGATAGCCCGCGGCCTTATGTCGTGCGGCATCACCCAGGACGACACGATCCAAGTTGCGTACACCTATGGACTTTTCACCGGCGGGCTTGGCCTGCACTACGGCGCCGAGCGCATGGGGGCGACGGTCGTTCCAAGCAGCACCGGCAACTCCGAGCGGCAGTTGGACCTGATCCGTTCCCTGAACGTCAAGGCCATTGCCTGCACGCCATCCTACCTGATGCATCTGGGGGAAGTGGCGGCCAAGATGGGCATCGACATCAGGAAGGACACCCAATTGAGGATCGGCGTCCTGGGCGCGGAACCGTGGTCGGACGGGATGCGGGACCGCATCTACGAGTCGATCGGGGTAAAGGGCATCAATATCTATGGCACCAGCGAACTTTCGGGACCGCTCTGGTGCGAGTGCGAGCAGCAGAACGGCATGCATGTATGGGGCGATCTGGCATTGGTGGAGATCATCGACCCGAAGACCGGAAAGAAGGTCGCCCCGGGAGAGAAGGGCGAACTGGTCATCACCATGCTGCAGAAGGAGGCGCTGCCGATCATCCGCTACCGGACCGGCGACATCACGACCCTAGACGAGGAACCCTGCGCCTGCGGCCGCACGCACCCCAGGATCGGAAGGATCAGCGGACGTTCCGATGACATGCTCATCATCCGGGGCATAAACGTGTTCCCGTCACAGATCGAGTACGTGCTGTTGTCCATGCCCCAGCTCGGGAACGAGTTCCAGATTATCGTGGAGAGGACCGGCGCTTTGGACGAGATGACGGTGAAAGTGGAACTGAAGCCGGAAGGCTTCGTCGACGACATGGCCAAGATAGAGGTCCTGAGGGACAAGATCGCAAGCAAACTAAGGACCACCCTCATGGTCAACGCCTGCATCGAACTGGTCGAGCCTGGTACGCTGCCGCGCTTCGAGGGCAAGGCCAAACGCGTCGTGGACAAGCGGAAATACTGAGCATTAATGTCAGTTTGACACGTGCTAGCATGCGCCGAGTCAACATATAACATTAAAATATACCTATGATGATTCGTATAAAACTCAATTTGACTGCGACCTTGCGGTCGCGAGTCCCTGGCCGCCGGAGGGAACGGCCTTGAAGAGTGTGAATGGGGGATTTCGATGGTGTTCGGGATAGAGGACCCACAGATAATCCTAGCTTATGTGCTAGCGATCGGAGTGACGATAGTTTGCGTCGTTTACGGATGGTTCAAGTGGAATAAGGAAGAGGATTAAGATGGTGGATACCGCAACATTCTGGGTGTTCACCGCAGGCTATGTCGCCATCACCTTGTTCCTGGCCTACTATGGTTGGAAGAAGACGAAGAGCTCTGAGGACTTCCTTCTCGCGGGCAAGAACGTCAGCCCCTGGGTCATTGGTCTGTCGTATGGGTCCACGTTCATTTCTACATCGGCGATAGTGGGGTTCGGCGGCGTCGCCGCCCAGCTGGGGATGGGATTGATGTGGCTAGTGTTCCTGAACATCGCACTGGGCATATTGATCGCCTTCGTCGTCTTCGGAAAGCCGACCAGGAGGCTAGGTCAGAAGCTCAAGGCCATGACCTTCCCGGACCTTATCGGAAAGCGCTACAACTCGCATTTCATGCAATATGCCACGGGCATTCTGATCCTCGTTTCGATGCCGTTGTATTCATCCGCCGTCCTGATCGGCGGGTCGCAGTTCATCAACGTCACCCTGAATGTCGACTACAACATTGCCCTTTTCGGATTCGCACTGATTACCGCATTGTACGTGGTCGTGGGAGGACTTCGGGCGGTCATGTACACCGATGCTTTCCAGGGCGGCGTCATGATACTTGGCATGTCCTTGATCCTTATCATTACCTTCTCATTACTGGGTGGCGATGCAATCGGCTCTTTGACGGCGTTGAAATCGCAAGCCCCCTTACCGTTAGGTCTTCCGCCCGGAGGTGGTGGGTGGTCGGGGTGGACGGCAATGCCCGAACTCGGATCGACCATATGGCTCACGATGGTCACAACCATCATCATGGGGGTCGGGGTCGGCGTACTAGCGCAACCGCAATTGATCGTCCGGTTCATGACCGCAAAGGACTCCAAGGCGCTGAACCGAGCGATCCCGATCGGAGCGGTGTTCATCCTGCTTACGACTGGTGTCGCCTACACTGTCGGCGCATTGACCAATGTCTATTTCTGGAACAACAATGGCATGACCGCCACGGCGGCTGAGGTCGCGACATATGGAGGGGCGCTCAATGTGGACAAGATCATGCCATTGTACATCAACACGGCAATGCCGGACGTCGTCATCATTCTGTTCATGCTCACGCTGCTGGCAGCGGCCATGTCGACGCTGAGCTCGATCTTCCACACCATGGGATCGGCGGCCGGACACGATGTTTGGAGGCACTTTAAGACCACCCGCCTCATGCCCAAGAACCAGCGTTGTAAGCTTGAGGCATGCTCGTCCCTGCGGGCGAACAAGGTCGGGGCAGGAGTCATGATCATTGCAAGCGTCGGTCTCTCCTTCATGATGCCTCCGAGCATCATTGCTCGGGCCACGGCCATGTTCATGGGCCTATGTGCCGCCGCGTTCCTGCCGCTGTTCACTCATGCGCTGTTCTCCAAGAAGGTTTCCTTGCTGGCGGCGAAGATGAGCCTGGTAGTGGGAGCGGTCACATGGTTCGCATGGACCGCGTTCGTGCACACCAAGGAATCGCAACCGTTGGGGATCTGCAAGGCGCTGTTCGGAACCGACTCGCTCCTGGCAGGCACGCCATGGACGGTCGTGGATTCGCTGGTCATCGCCATACCCTTGTCGATCCTGGCGCTCTTCATCGGCTGGTACCTTGACAGAAAGAAGGACAGACTGCTGCCAGAACTTGCATAAACCCATTGCCCGCAAGGGCTATTTTCCTTTTTTTATTGCTTGCTACGAGCTATCATGTTCCGTACTAGCATGTAACATTTAAATAATCTCAGAATATTTCATCAGACTGAGAACCAGCACTGTGCAGGTTCTCATCAAATGTGAGGTTTCAGCCCTTACGGATTATCCGTCAGAGGGTTTCGGCGCCTTATGCGGAGGGGGATTCGATGTTTGGAATCGAGGACGTTCAGATCCAGATAGCATACGCACTGGCAATAGGTCTAGCAATCCTTTGCGTGGCTTACGGTGTCATGATGTGGAATAAGGAGGACGATTAAGATGGACACCGCGATCTTTTGGGCCTTTACTGCCGTCTACATCGCGATAACGCTGTTCCTCGCCTACCTGGCCTGGAAAAAGACGAAGAGCGGGGACCACTTCCTCGTGGCAGGAAGAGAGGTCAGCCCCTGGATCATCGGGCTATCCTATGGCGCTACCTTCATCAGCACTTCGGCCATCGTCGGCTTCGGCGGAGTGGCGGCCCAATTGGGAATGGGTGTCATCTGGCTCACGGTCCTGAACATTGGTGTGGGAATTCTGCTGGCCTTCGTGGTCTTCGGCAAGCCGACACGCCGGCTGGGGCATAAGCTGAACGCGTTGACGTTCCCAGACCTGGTCGGGAAGAGGTTCCAGTCGCCGTTCATGCAGTATTCGACGAGCATCCTGATCCTCATCTCAATGCCGTTGTACTCGTCAGCGGTCATCATCGGAGGTGCGCTGTTCATCTCCACCACACTCAGCGTTCCATACGAATGGGCCTTGATCGGGTTCGCAGTCATCACAGCAATGTATGTGCTTTTCGGAGGCCTGCTCGGGGTCATGTACACCGATGCGTTCCAGGGTATTCTGATGATGATCGGCATGACCGCCATCCTGATTATAACCTATGCGACGCTTGGCGGGGTCACGTCGGCGCATGTGGCACTCACCAACATGTCAGGCCTTGTGCCCGCGGGGTTGGCCAGCCAAGGAATGACCGGATGGACCGCTATGCCGGTTCTGGGCTCAAACATCTGGTTCACCATGATCACCACGATCGTCATGGGGGTTGGTATCGGCGTACTGGCGCAACCGCAATTGATCGTCCGCTTCATGACCGCGAAGGATTCGCGGGCCCTGAACCGGGCTGTGCCCATAGGGGGCGTGTTCATCATCATGATGACCGGAGTGGCTTTCACGGTCGGAGCGCTGACCAATGTATACTTCTACCGACAGAACGGGCAGATCGCCCAGACGGCGGCTGGCGGTAACATTGACAACATCATCCCGCTCTACATCAATTCCTCGATGCCGGATATCGTGGTCGTCCTGTTCATGCTGACACTGCTGGCAGCGGCCATGTCGACGCTGAGCTCAATCTTCCACACCATGGGATCGGCGGCAGGCCACGATCTCTGGATACACCTCAAGAACCGGAGAGCTAAAGATCCCTACGAAAAGATCAGCCAGGCCAGGTCGTCGATGACCGCTACCAAGATGGGAACCGGGGTCATGATCATCGTGAGCGTAGCGCTGGCATTCGTCATGCCCGGCAGCATCATTGCACGCGCGACGGCCATGTTCATGGGGTTATGTGCGGTAGGTTTCCTGCCGCTGTTCACCCATGCACTATTCTCGAAAAGGGTCTCGCTCACCGCTGCCAAGGGCAGCCTGATTGTCGGGGTCGGCGTCTGGTTCTTCTGGACGGTATTCGTCCACGTCAAGGAATCGTCGGTCCTGGGGATCTGCAAGTTCCTGACCGGGAAAGATGCCATTCTGGGCAACCCATGGCAGGTCATCGACTCGCTGGTCATTGCCTTACCGCTATCGATCGCCGCCCTGGCAATAGGATGGCTCTATGACAGATCGAAATGGAAGAAAGAGGAAGGAGTGATGGCTGAAACGGCCTAATTGTCACTCGTCTTCATCAAAAAGCGATCCGAGCCTGTCGGTGACATCGTACCAACGGGATCCCCAGAGGATCTTGGTCCGATCTCCACAGACGGAAACAAAGAACCCTTCAAGGAAACCGGTGTTGCCTTCAGCCGAATAGTCGGTCTCGGTCAGATAGTGCACGGCAGGGCAGACGAACAGGTCATGACTGACGAAGACCTCAAAGGATTTTGACCGGTCTGAGAGCACCCGGCCCATGAATATCCTCAGGCCCGATTCCAATGGCCTCATTCCCGGGACCTTCTTGCCTACCAGCTGTCCTCCGATGATGTCCTCAAGAGTATAGGTGTTGAGCGTGTGGTCTAACGCCTCACCATCATCCATGAACAATCCCGAACCGCCCAAGGACGGGGAAGTTTCCACCTTTCCCCGGTATCTATTACCTAAACCGATAAGTTCGGCGGTCTGGATGCATCTGTGGACGGGGCTGGAGGCACAACCTTGGATCTTGAGGCCGTTCTGCTCCAATAGCTTTCCCAACCTCTCAGCCTCCCGCATGCCGTTATCCGTGATGCTTACTTCGTGGGGAGCCTTCAACCCTTTGAACAGAGGGCGCTCAGCATGCCTCACAACCAGTTTGACCGAATCGTATTCGCCACACTCAACAAGGAGGCTGATTTCCTTCTCATCCAATCGTGTCACCTTTCTGTGGTGCATGACACGGCAAGTATTCATTTTTGCCTGGCGAACTCCGTTTTTTCAAGAATCGAGAGTGTGATATCATTACAGCGTCTGTCGGTCTAATGATCAGGCACTTTCACTGCAGCGGGAGAAAATGATAACTAATTCAAATCCGTCGTGTAAATGGTCATCAAAATGAAGCCGGAAGTCGTCTTGTTCAGTGCGGTAAGCGTCGATGGGAGGATGGACAGTGCCGAGTTTGACATTGGTCGTTACTATGGTCTCGCGGCCAAAATGAAAACCGAGGCGATCATTTTCGGGAGCGAAACCGTCGTCTCATCCGGACTCGAAGATACAGGTGAAGATGTTTACGAACCGAAGCATGTTCCGAACGACAAGAGGCCCATCGTCGCAGTAGTCGATGGAAGAGGCCGGGTCAGATGCTGGAACAAACTTAGGAATGAGCCCTATTGGAGGGACATGTTCGCATTGGTCTCTGAATCGACGCCCAAGGACTACCTGGAATATCTGCAGGAAAGGAAGGTAAGGTACGCCGTCTTCGGGAAGGAACATGTTGACATGGCAAAGGCACTGGAATGGTTGGGTTCGGAGTTTGAGGCCAAACGGATCAGGGTCGATAGCGGGGGGACCTTGAACGGAGTCCTGTTGAGGCAGAACCTGGTCACCGAGGTCCACCTGTTGATCCACCCGTTCCTTCTTGGCGGAACCACCAATAGGTCAATGTTCATAGCCCCCGATCTCGGGAAGGAAGAAAGGGCAATGAACCTGGATCTGATCAGCACAAGAAGACTGGAGGGCGGCCTGCTTTACCTGAAATACAAGGTGCGGGTCGAACCGAAGGATTGAGCTGAAGAATGTTTGAAGGTGTTTTCCGCCGCCGTCGAATGGTCGCGTGGCGGCCTTTTCTTTATTATTGATCGACGTAGTCGAGCCACTTCTCGTACTTCTTGGTCTGGCCCCTGGCCGCCTTGAAGAATGCCGTCTGCACCTTCTTGGTGATCGGACCGGCCTTGCCATCCCCTATCATCCGGCCATCGAGGTAACTGCATGGAGTGACCTCGGCCGCCGTGCCCGTCATGAAGAACTCGTCAGCCACGAATATCTCTCCCCTGGTGATGTCGCGCTCGATGACCTCGATCTTCATGTCCTTGGCGATGGTCAGGACCGAGTCCTTGGTGATGCCTTCCAGGACACCGGCGGATATCGGCGGGGTGACCAGTTTTCCTCCCCTCACGATGAACATGTTCTCGCCTGGCCCTTCCGCGACGGTGCCGTTCGAGTTCAGCATGAGCGCTTCGTCCGCCCCGTGCTGGTTGGACTCGATCTTGGCGATGACCGAATTGACATAGTTGCCGCAGATCTTGGCCTGCAGCGAGGTCGATTTGTTGGAGGGTTTCTCCCAGGAGGAGGTCATGATGCTGGCGCCCTTCTCCAGCTGTTCCTTTCCCATGTACGAGCCCATCTTGGCGGTGGCCACGGCCACGTTCACTTTGAATTTGGCCGGGTTAAGGACGATTTTGCCCGGCTCTCCTAACCCATAGTAGGCGATGGGGCGTATGTAATCGATGTCCGTCTTTGTCTGCCTGACCACTTCCCGGGTCGCCTCGCAGATCTCCTCGACCGTGTAGGGGATCTTCATGTCCAGTATCTTGGAGGAGTTGAAAAGGCGGACGATGTGGTCCTGCAGCCGGAAGATGGCTCGGCCCTTCTTCGTGTCATAGAGGCGTATTCCCTCGAAGACGCCGCTGCCATAGTGCAGGGCGTGCGACATGAGCGGCACGTATGCCTTGTCCTGTTCGACCATCTTGCCGTCCATCCAGACCATCGGTTTGTTTGCCATGATGACGCCTCGGATCAAATATCAGACCGTCAAATGCCCTCACTATGGGCGATGACGGAGCGTGTTAGAATATGTCATTGCCCTTTTGAAGGTATCGCAAGGTTCACTACTTGGCCAGCGGCTTGTCGTACATCCGGTCGGCGACACCGCTGCCTTCTGCCCTCTTGCGCCACATCTTGTTGGCGTAATACACATACAGGAATTTCGGAACTAGGGGTCTGCCGATGAGGTCCCGGGCTTGCTTGGAGAGCCCACCGCCTAGCGAGATCGATACCGCCAACAATGCCAGTCCAGCTCTCAGGCTCTTAGCCCTGCCGGCCGATTCCTCGAGCGTCTTGCCTTCCAGCATGCCCCCTCCACCCACTGCCCCTCCGCCATTCCAGAAGAATCCGGTATCGCGGGCGAACAGGACGCAGATCTCCAGGGCAACAGTGCTCTGGATCGATTCCGGAGTTCCAGAATTGGCGATTGCATAGAACGCCTTTCCCTTTCCCCCATTTTCTCCCCTGTACTCCCTGAAGAGCTCGAAGAATCGGATGACCCCCGATGGAAGGCTATCTACATACAACGGGAAAAACAGCACGACCGCTTCGGCCCGCTCGATGGCATCGAATAGCTCGTTCTCATTCCCAGAGTCGATCGCCTGGTGCACGTGCTTGATCTCCACTTCGACGTAAATCTCCTTGAGCCGCGAGGCAAGGTACTCCGTCATGATCATGGACGTGCCGCCATTGGTCTTAGGGCTCCCGACCAGAAGCAGCGCTCTCTTGATCGTCATTGCGTGACCCCCATGCCGTCAAGGACGAGGTCAAGTTTCTTTGAGATCTCTTCCTGGGTCTCCTTGTCGTAGACCACGAGAGAACTGGACTTGGGTGCATGCCCATTGATGGAATTCCTCTTGACCAGCCTGGCAAAGACGTTCTCGTGGAGCTTGTCCACTTTTTCGATCGAGCCCACCACCAACATGGCGGGGTATGATTCGTACCTGAGCTCATGATGGACCTCACCCTCGAACTTCTTGAAGAAAGGCAGGAGAACTGATATCTGCCGATCCAGCGCGTTCTTGAGAAGACTGCTGTACCCGCCGAAGGTGATGGGCGTGAGCATGACCATGAGCTGCGCGTTGGCAATGCAGCTGGCCACCTTCTGACTGTCATCCTCATAGACACATAGGCCAGGCTTCTTCACCCAGCAGCCGAAGCAACCGGTGCATCTGCTCATGTTCTTGTCCCGGAGGACTATTTCCTCCAGTTTGTGGCCTTTGCCCTCCATTCGCTCCCTCAGCTCCGCTTTTATTATCTCCAGGGCTCGAACAGGTTGCCGCGACCCGTCTAGGATTAGGACATTCATGCGCTATCGAATGGTGTCATCCACCGACCGGCATAATATCTTTCCTGAGTTCCATAGCAAGGACGATCGCACTCCTTGACGCGGTTGAGGATTCACAGAATAAATTAACAATCGTTTTAATTAAATAATGGCTGTTTCATCGTGCCTTTCTGTCGTCGGAAGGGTTGATCTGACCATTGAAATCCCCGGCTAACCGATAGCTGTCGATGCAAGGCCATCCTCACCGGCACTACTCCCAAGGCATCCCGGACGGCATGCACCGGCCGGGAGCCAAATTTTTATCCGTAAGGGAGACCCTAGGCGAAGTGCCATGGATCAGATCAAGAACGGCATATAACGAAAGCACAAGAACACGATCAGGCCAGATTGAAGTATTACGAACAATGGCACCAGCAGGAACTTGGCATGTTTGGTCTTATGGCGGTATCTGCGCATGGCCAGGTAGGCGCCGTACGGTCCGAAAAAGGCGGCCAGAAGCAGCCTTGCCTCGGGCGTCCTCCATTCATTACGCTTTGCCCTCCGTTTATCGCCCCGGAAGAGGAAATATGATGCTCCATTGACCACGGCGAACGCTGCCAATGCCATCAGGAGGTAAGTGGTTACCGACATCGCTTCAGCTATCGTTGAATGGGTTATTAAAACGAGAGGCGCCGCGTTCAATCGAAGATGACGATGTTATGGCTGTCCACCGCCACCTTGCTATTACCGACCTTTTGGCCCGCGCCGTTCTCGGTCTTGCACTGCTCTATCAGGTCGGGCATGGAGGCGGAGGCGTAATTTGCGATGCCTTTCGCGAAGTCCCCGATACGGACGACGTCACCATCCCTGAACTCACCATCGATCGATGTGATCCCGCAGGGCAGCAGACTTGCCCCGTTGCGCAATGCCTTTTGCGCTCCTGCGTCCACATTTATCTTGCCCCGTGGGCAGGCGAACAGTATCCAGCGTTCTTTGTTGCTGTATTTCGCCTTGGAAGAGAACAACGTTCCTATGTCCTCACCCTCCACCACCCTGACGATGATATCTTTGGCCCGGCCGTTCGCGATGATCATGTTGCACCCGGATTCCATGGATATCTTGGCAGCGTTGATCTTGGTCTTCATGCCGCCAACGCTTCTCTCGTTGCGGTGAGAGCCGGCAATGCGTTCGATATCCTTTGTGATCTCATCCACCGTGGGGATGAGCCTGGCGTTCGGGTCAGCGTCCGGGTTGCGATCATAAAGACCTTCAACATCGGTGAGCAGGATCAATAGATCGGCGTCGATCTTGCTGGCGACCAGTGCTGACAGTTTGTCGTTATCGCCGAAGATCTCGTCGATCTCGTCAGTCGAAATGACATCGTTCTCGTTTACGACCGGGATCGCCCCTAGTCGGAACAGTTCGTCGATGGACGCTCTAAGGTTCAGATACCTCTTGCGGTCGGAAAAGGCCCCGTAGGTCAAGAGGACCTGGCCCACGCTCTTGCCATGTTTCTTGAACGCGTCCCGCCAGGCCATCATCAGAATGGCCTGCCCTACGGCAGCACATGCCTGTTTGCGGGCGACGTCCTTGCGCGCGTCCTCAAGCCCTAGCTCGGCGGCACCCGATCCGATGGCCCCAGACGTCACGATGATGCTCTGTACGCCCTTCTTCTCCAACAGCACGACCTGTCTTGCCACATCCTCCAGGTATGGCGAGTCAACGGTACCGTCCTCTTTGCAGATGGTGTTGGTCCCTATCTTGATGACCACTCGCTTCGCTTCCAGGGCTCTCATTTGATCTTCCTGTGCGTGAATCGTCTCGCGTCGTCGCCGGCATAATCGGCCACGACGTGTCCTTTCCCAGATAAGCGATACTTGTATATGACCAGTCCTTCCAGACCGACCGGTCCGCGGGCGTGGGTCTTGTTCGTGCTGATCCCCACCTCCGCACCCAATCCATAACGGAAACCATCGGCGAAGCGGGTCGAGCAATTACATAGCACCGAGGCTGAGTCAACGGTGTCCATGAACTGTTTGGCCTTCCCCTCGTCCATGGTTATGATTGCGTCGGTGTGGTGGGAGCCGTATTTATTGATGTGCTCTACAGCCTCCTCCAGCGATGCCACGATCTTCACTGAGAGCGTGAGGTCATTGTATTCCGCATACCAGTCATCATCTGTGGCCTCGTTCGCCTGGATCAAGTTACGGGTCTTCTCATCGCCCCTGATATCGACACCGGCTTCGGCGAACTTCCTTGCCATCTGCGGCAGGAACGCCTTGGCGATGCCTTTGTGAACGAGCAACGTTTCCATCGCGTTGCAGACGGCTGGATATTGGCATTTGGCGTCGAAGGCGACCTTCACCGCCATGTTGACGTCGGCCTCCTCGTCCACGTAGGTATGGCAGACTCCGGCGGAATGGCCAAGCACCGGGATCCTCGTGGAATCCTGGATCGAACGCACCAGTTGGTTCGAGCCGCGCGGAATGATCAGATCTACTAGATCGTCCTGGGCTAGCAGCTCTTTCACCTCTTCCCGGGTGGACATGAGCTGCACCGCGTCCTTGAATTTGTCATCCAGATTTTCTATTCCTTCTACGATCGACTTGGCCAAGGCGGAGTTGGTCTCCTTCGCCTCGGAACCGCCCTTGAGGATGACGGCATTGCCTGATTTGAGGCAGAGGGTCGATATCTGGACCAGCGCATCCGGCCTTGATTCGAATATCACGGCCACGACCCCTATCGGGGTGGTGACCTTGTCCAGTATGAGTCCGTCGTCCAGTTCCATCTTCGAGAGGGACCTGCCGATCGGATCTTCCTGCTGGATCAGTGATTCTATCTGGGCTACGGACTCCTCGATCTTCTGGTGGTCGTACTTCAGGCGTTTGAGCAACGGCATAGCTAGATTGCTCCCTTCCGCATTGTGAAGATCGATCAGATTGGCCTCGACTATCATCCCTTCGTTCCGCTTTAGGGAGATGGCCACCTCCTTCAATGCCGAATTCCGCAACTGAGTAGACATGCCTTGCAGTCGGAGAGATGCCAGCTTGGCTTTCTCCGCTGCCCTTCTGACTTCGTCCATACACATACCGGCACGCTAGCAAATGGCATAATCCTTTCGCTGCCCTGATCCCTCGACATTCGCGGAGGATGGCGCATCAGAATCGCAGAAAAACAGGCTCTGAACTCAGCAGCAGCCGTCCGGACCACCGCAGGAGACCTCTTTTCCGGTAAGGGCAGCTTTGATCATCGCATGGGCGCAGCCCACTCCGCTCTCCACCCTGATTGCTCCGCTGGCACAGTTGACCTGACAGGCGCCGCATTCCATACAATCATCGGCGTTGACCAACTTGGCCTTTCTTTCCTTGATCGCGAAGACACCATGCGGACAGACTTCCACGCACCTCCCGCATCCAGAGCAGCGGTTGGGCATCAACATCAGGGTGTTCTTGGCTCTTTTCACGTCGACCTGTTCGTTGGATTGGATCAACAGATTTCCTTCCATCAGGACCACCCCGCGTATGACGACAGCGCCGCCACAGCGAAAAGGACTCCTCCGACTATGAACATTGCCACCATTATCGGGATGTAACGAAATATCTCCCTCTTGACGCCAGTCCTGGAGGCAAAAGTGGACGATCCCGTAAAGTTCAGGGCTAGGTATCCTACGCCCGGCGCCAATAGTAGAGCGTCAGCGACGACAAACAGCCCCGTGATCCAGTATGGGTCGGAGCCCCGGTTCAGGATCGTGAGTGCCATGAATGGCAGAGCAATGATCAGACCCAGGACGATCCCTTTCGAGCTGAAGTCGCGGGTAGGAAGCCAGGGCATCAGTATCGGGAACAGCACCGCCCCTGCCAGTACCACGGATATGGCCATCATTGCCGGGATCAATCCGCCGATGAGGAATAGAACCAAGGCCGCCACGGCCATTATGATGAACGACTGGACGATCTCGACCGGGATCAGGACGATCCTGTCCCTGAGAGGGAAAGTTACCTTACGCATCTCCACATCCGGTCCCTTCGTGAGATAACGGGGTAGGTCAGCGGCCCGTACCGGCCCGTAGTCCACCTTGAAACCAGTCTGCTTCTGGACCTCATGGGCGGAGACGCCTGGGGCGCCGAGTTGTGGCAAAATCAGCCTCCGATGGGAGACCACTTGGGCCAGTTCTGATTCCTGTACGCGTTTGACTACTTCACTGGTGCCAAAGGTTCCCTTTCCAGCAGCGCACCAGACATTGATCCCTTTGGTGTCAAGCACTAGGATGTAACCATCAATGCCTTTGATGGACGTTCTGAGTGCGTCAAAACTTAGAGTGTAGTTTGCTGTTACAAAGACCGGGGATTCGGGACCTGGATTGCCCAATGAATATAGTCCCGGTTTCACCAAATGCGAGGAGCGATGATAGCCCAGGCGGGCGGAGATGTGATCCCTCCTGTTCTTTTTGTCCAGGGAATAATTAGCAACCATGATCTCGGGGATGGAATCACCTCAGACGTTCGTGGTCTCAGTGACCACTTCCCTAGCCTTCCCCGCCAGTTCATCAGCCTTCATCAGGTGGATGCAGCATACCCTGCCATTCTTCTCCAACGTGACCAAGGCCAACTTGTCCCCAGCTTTGATGCCGGCCTTCTCCCTGATATCTTTGGGAAGGACCATCTGTCCTCTTTCATCAACGGTGACGATCGACTCCACGCGATACTCTTCGCACGTGGAATTCGAGGCAATGGAGCTCGCCTTTACCTTCACTTTCACAGATAATGCATATTTTTCATAGTATTTGTAATATTCTGAAAAATCAGAATAATCCCCTAATAGTGACGCCTGCTAATCGAGTCAACCATACCGCGACCAAGCCGTCAATCGCCTTTCTGCTTTTATATCTCGATCCGATTGTCGGTCATCTAGGCAAAGGAGCTTTCAGAATGAACATCTCAATGGTCAAAGTGGATGGCGAAAATGCGGACCAGCTTGCAGACCTGATCAGAGAATTGGCCAAGTTCGAACACTTGGAACCACCATCAACGGAAGCGATCTCAAGGCTCAAGAGGGACCTGAGCTCCGAACACCCTTATCTCGTTGCCCATATGGCACTTGCCGACGGAAAACCGGTCGGCTATGCCTGTTACTATTTTACCTATTCCACTTTCCTGGCCAGACCTACCCTTTTCCTGGAGGATATTTTTGTCCTCGACCAGTTCCGCAGGCATGGTGTTGGCAGCAGACTGCTAGAGCTCTGCGTCGCTGAGGCCCAGAGGAAGGAATGCGGCCGCATGGAGTGGAATGTCCTGGATTGGAACGCCAATGCCATCAACTTCTACGAGAGCACCGGAGCAAGGATCCTGAAGGAATGGCGTGTTGTCCGTCTCAAGAGCGAGGATTTCTCGCAGTTCTTGGCTAGACGAAAGAAGTCCGATCATTAATTTCTGAGGAATCAATCCGGGACGAACCGGACGTTCGACGGGAGCACACTGATCACGAATCTTACCCCCTTTCCTGGTTCACCCTCTTCCTTTATGGTCATTCCGGTGATGGTCAGTATCTTCTTTGATAGGAAAAGGCCCAATCCATGGTCGCCGTCGTCGCTCATCTCAAAGAGGTGCTCCCTGCGCTCGGCTCCGATCCCTTTTCCATCATCCTCGTAGACCAGCTCCACGACCTCTGGGGATTTCCTGATGGAGATGGTTATCCGCGACAATCCGACCCCATGGGTAAGAGAATTGTCAATGAGATTGTAGAACACCTTCTCCAACTGTGGGTCGGCGAAAACTTCTGCTTTGCCCGCCATGACCTCGAGGACGATCCCTTTCTCGGCAATGGGAAGTTGCACCCTTGAGACCTGACCTGCGATGGACTGCCATTCCGGGACTTTGACCCCGATCTCTTGGTACGCCCTAAGGAACGCCATCTGGTTGGATATATTGCGGGCAGCCAATGCGATCAAGACCAGGTTCTTCTTGGCGATCTCGTCAGTGATCCTGCCCTGCGCTAAGCTGGCATTCCCTTCTATCACCATTAGCTGGTTGCTGATATCATGACGAGTAATCGAGTTTAGGATCTGAGTCTTTTCCTCAGCGGCCTTGGCAAGGTCATTTGCCCTTTTGCCTTCCGTCACATTCTGCAACACCAACAGTTTTCCCACATATCGTTGACCTGGATCGATAATCGGGGTTACGGACGCATCAAAGAACTGCCCAGGAACCAGTTCCAGGCAAAAGCTTGATTCTTCGCTGAGCGAAAGAGCCGCGGAGAGCTGCTTCCCACCGGGAACGATTTCCGAGATGTGGCATTGGTAAGCATCCTCCGTCCCCTTTCCGGACAAGGAGGAGGCGCTATGATTCATGAAGAGTATCCTGTCCCCATCATCGAGGACAAAGACGTTATCCGCGATCGTACCCACGACCCGATCGAATGCGAATGGCACGATCTCGAAGAGCTCGAAACCGAAGGCGCCGATGTAAAGCAGGATACCGCTGACGAAAAGACCGGCGATCACCAGGAAAGAACCTGGGATCTCGGTCGAATTTGTAAAGCTGATAATCATGGTGGCCAACGGTATCATCGTGGCCATAGTCACGATCCCGACGTGCTTTCGGTGCTGACCTGAAGTATTGTGATAACGGTATACCAATAGACCAAGGGCTGCAGATATGACAAGGAAAGTGTATACAACATCGGCATAGAACAAGGGCCCATGATTAGCTGAGAAAGAGATATACTGGTTACTGGAAAGGAAAACATCGACATAAAACAAATGATGATACTGGTTCAGGACTAAAAAGATCCAGAAGGCGAAGGGCGCCGCCAGCAGCGCAACGGTTCTTCTGAGGTTCATCCACTTGCTGCAGACAAACCTGATCGCAAAGATGAACGAAACTGGGACAGCTCCGAGATATCCAATGTATTCCAGATTGTTCCAGAACAGCTTGTCCGAGATGCTTGTCGCATTCACATCCAGAATGTATCCCCAAGCCATCACTATCTCCATGGCCATCAATGCGACGAAGGCGTATCGATAACGCCTCCTGCTTCTCGTGTACGCCATGGAAGCCAAAGTGGCATCTATGATAGTCAGACCTAAAACGAGTAGCGCCAGGGGTAAGAGGTCGACCATCTTGTCTTATCCAACACTCCAGGTTATAAAAACCCACGAACCCGGGTAACGATTCTTGATAAAAGGGTGAAAGGGGTTTGGTGATGCCAGTGCATGACCCGCCGATATGTCATCTCACTTTGAAAGCATGTCCTTCAGGTCCTCGTCAACGTTCCCATTGGCCTTCCAACCGTACTTCTCCTGGATCATCTTCCAGTTGTTCGCGGAAACGAACGCTGGCAGAGTTGGGCCCACCCGAACATTCTTGATGCCGAGGGCCAGCAGGGTCAACACGATCGCGACCGCCTTCTGTTCGAACCAGGATAGGACAATGCTCAACGGAAGCTCATTGACAGAGATGCCGAACGCCTTCGACAGCTCTACCGCCAGCACTATTGCGGAATACGTATCGTTGCATTGGCCGATGTCTAGGTACCGGGGAATCCCGTCGATAGAGCCGAACTTCCGGTCATTGAAGCGGTACTTCCCACAGGCCAGCGTCATGATCACGCTGTCGGTCGGAACCTTGTCCGCCATCTCCGAGTAGTAGTTGCGGCCGGGGGTCGCTCCGTCGCATCCGCCGATCAGGAAGAAATGCTTGATCTTCCCGGCTTTGACCGCGTCTACGATCTGAGGGGCCAGTGTCAGCACGGCTTTGTGATGGAAACCCGTGGAAAGTGTCGTACCCGGGCGCTCCGGAAGATCGCCGATCTTCTTCGCATGCTCGATGATCTTGGAAAAGTCCTTCCTGTCCGGTAGGTGCGTTGCCCCCGGGACGGCAGTGATGCCGGTGGTATAGAGCCGGTCCCTGTATGTCTCGGGAGGGATCAGGACGCAGTTGGTGGTGGTCAGGATTGGACCGCCGAACTCGGCAAACTCGGTCTTCTGCTTCTGCCAGGCAGATCCGAAGTTGCCGACCAGATTCTTGTACTCGCGCAGCACCGGATAACCGTGAGCCGGCAGCATCTCGCCATGAGTGTATACGTTGACCCCGGTGCCCTGCGTCTGCTTCAGGAGCTCTTCGAGGTCGAGCAGATCATGTCCGGTGACCAGGATGCCTGGCCCCTTGATCGTTCCCGTGTTGACGGTGACCGGGGAAGGGAGCCCGAAGTGGTCCGTGTTGGCCTTATCCAGCAGCTGCATGATCTTGAAGTTCATCATGCCGGCCTTAAGGACCGTCTCCCACATGTCCTCGGGTGAGAAGTCGACGTTTGTGAGGGTCTTGAAAAGCGCCTCATGCATGAAAGCATCCACTTCCTCATCTTTGTACCCCAGGATCCGGCAGTGATAGGCATATGCCGCTATGCCCTTCAACCCGTAGATCAATAGCTCTTGAAGGCTCTGAATGTCCTCGTCCTTTCCGCAAACCCCTTTCACCGTACAGGCTACTCCCTTGGCGGTCTGCTGGCATTGGTTACAGTACATTGACG
The DNA here is from genome assembly GCA_942492955.1 of uncultured Methanomassiliicoccales archaeon. Taxonomy (GTDB): domain Archaea; phylum Thermoplasmatota; class Thermoplasmata; order Methanomassiliicoccales; family UBA472; genus DASXVU01. The sequence continues at coordinate 1,932,028 of OW818644.1, read as the reverse complement.
TTCTAATCACCTTAACAATTCGATTGCAGGCTATATTATATAACAGGTCTTACTATGAAATATCGTATGTTTTTCTATTTGGACATTTTATTATTGGTCAATTTGTCGGATATTTAATCTGACCCATTGCCTGCATCTATAGAACGACTGTTTCGCAGGATATATCATCCCGTCCCGGCTATGAAGGCTAGGTCATTGCCATGCAGGTTCGTTTCTTCATCACCGACGTGTTCGCCGAAAAACCGCTCGAAGGGAATCAATTGGCGACGTTCTTTGATTTTGGCATGCTTGACAGCCATCAGATGCAGAAGATCGCCCGGGAGACAAATTTCTCCGAGACGACATTCATCACCTCCCGAGAGGAGAAAGAGGGCGGATATGATGTGCGCATTTTCACACCGAACGAAGAGATCCCTTTCGCTGGACATCCGAGCCTAGGCACTGCCCACCTAATCCGGGAGAAGCTTATCCGAAGGAAAGTGGAAAAGGTTGTCCTTAACCTGAAGGTTGGCCAGATACCGGTCACATTCACCAAGACATCTGCACTGGCATGGATGAGACAGAGGACCCCTGAGTTCGGAAGAACGTACGACGTGACCGAGGTCGCCGATGTCCTCGGTTTGGAGAAGAAGGATATCGATGAGAAATGGCCCGTGGAGGAGGTGTCGACCGGATTGCCATTCATCGTCATTCCGCTTCGATCGCTCAAGGCTTTGAAACGGATAAGTGTCAATGCCGACTCGCTGAGATCTCTCAACGCCGGAGGACCTGATTCCATTCCCCTGGCATACGCCCCGGAGGGGCAGGTGGCCGGTCAACAGTTCAGCGCAAGGGTCTTCCCCATTTTGCAGGGCATCAGCGAGGACCCGGCCACCGGCAGCGGTAACGGTTGCTTGGCCGCATATCTGGTCAAGAACGCTTACGGTGGTTCACAAGATGTCGAGGCAACGGTTGGCCAAGGATATGAGATAGGAAGGCCATCGACCCTGTCACTGAGAGCCTGGAAGTCCGGAGATGACATCGTCGTGAACGTCGGCGGCAAGGTAAGCGAGGTCGCCTTCGGAGCTTGGAATGTGTGATCAATGCACGATCAAGGACCGGGAAAGACGACCCGACGGAACGGTTATATGGTTAATGCTCCGACGGGTAAGCGATGGCATCATCGGAGCCTAGACCTTCAGGCAGAATTCTTGTAACCGGGGCGACCGGTCAGATCGGATCGGAGCTGGTACCGGAACTGCGGAAACGCTATGGCAGGGACAATGTAATCGCGACCGGCCACCTCAGACGGCCGACCAGGGAGCTAGAGGACTCCGGCCCTTTCTTCAACTTGGACCTCATGGACCAAGGGACCGTTTCAGAAACGATGAAACGGGAGGGCGTCAGCCAGGTGTATCATCTGGCAGCGATCCTGTCGGCGGTGGGCGAGGCTAAGCCCCAGGAGGCGTGGGATGTGAACATGACCTCGCTCAAGAATGTCCTCGAGGCCTGCCGGAACAGCAATATCGAACGCGTCTTCTGGCCCAGTTCCATAGCGGCTTTCGGGCCGACCTCACCGCGGAGCCGGACACCGCAGGATACCGTCCTGCAGCCCACCTCCATGTATGGCATCACAAAGGTGGCCGGGGAAATGCTCTGCAACTACTACTTCCTAAAGTATGGACTAGACACACGCAGTGTCAGATACCCCGGCATCATCAGCTCGGAGACCGCCCCAGGGGGCGGTACCACCGATTATGCAGTGGCCATCTTCTACGAGGCGATCCAGAAAGGGCATTACGCATGTTTTGTCAGGGAGGACACTGTGCTTCCGATGCTCTACATGCCCGATTGCATTAACGCAGCGATCAGCTTGATGGAGGCACCAGCGGACCGAGTGAGAAGACATGACGGATACAACCTGGCCGGCATGAGCTTCTCAGCCGGGGAACTGGCAAGATCGATCGCCAAACACATGCCGGACTTCACCATAGAATACCGCCCCGACAGCAGGCAACAGATAGCTGACTCCTGGCCCATGTCCTTGGACGATACCGAGGCCAAGAATGATTGGGGCTGGAGAGCGGAATACGACCTGGAAGCGATGACGGAAGACATGCTGTCACGATTGAAACGGAGAATGAGCATCGGACCGATCAACGAGTGATCGAAAGGAGGGATGGATCTGCGCGACCCAACATCGTTCATGAGGGAAGAATACCAAGAGCTTGTAAAAAGCGAACTAGATTGGAAGATAAGGGAACTGGAGGGGCCGAGCACCGCCTGGTGCGTGGTGGACGGAAAGAAGGTGCTGATGTTCTGTTCCAACAACTATCTGGGGCTCAGTAACCACCCCCGGCTAAAGGAAGCGGCGATCCAGGCCGTGAGGACCCACGGGGTCGGTTCGGGATCGGTGAGGCCGATCGCCGGCACACTGGATATCCATCTGGAATTGGAAAGGAGACTGGCTCGGTTCAAGGGAACCCCGGCCTCCCTGGTCTATCAGACGGGTTTCGCCACCAATGCCGGCCTGATCCCCCAGCTGGTCGGGAAGGGCGACGTCATCATCAGTGATGAACTGAACCATGGCAGCATCATAGATGGGGTTAGGCTTTCCTACGCCGACCGGGAGGTCTATCGGCATGGGGACGCGGATGATTTGGCCAAGAAACTGGAGGAGATCGAAAAACACGTTCCCGCGTACCGGAGGATGCTTGTGATCACCGACGGCGTATTCTCCATGGACGGAGACATCGCCCCGCTGGACAACATCGCCAAATTGGCGGCAGAACACGGAGCGATGCTGTACGTGGATGACGCTCACGGCGAGGGTGTGCTCGGAGATGGAGGACGCGGGATCGTCTCCCACTATCACCTGTCCCATAAAGAGGTACATATCGAGATGGGTACGTTCTCTAAAGCGTACGGCGTCGTCGGAGGGCACATCTCCGGTTCGGAAGATCTGGTCCGATTCGCCCTGAACAAGAGCCGGACCTGGCTCCTGAGCGGTTCGCATCCACCGGCGGTGGCGGCGGCCTGCACGGCGGCCATTGAAGTTCTGGAGCAGGAACCGGAACATGTGCGCTCCCTTTGGGAAAACACCAATTACTTCAAGAAGGCGATGAGGCAGCTGGGCTTCGACCTGGGACGGAGCGAGACCCCCATCATCCCGGTCATGGTCAACGACAGCGGTGCGGCAAAGAGATTGAGCCAAAGTCTGTTCGAAGAGCAGGTGTTTGCCTTGCCGATCGTATTCCCGATGGTCGCCCGGGACAAGGCCCGGATCAGGACGATAATGAACGCCACTTTGAGCCGTGAGGACCTGGATTTTGCAATTGAGAGGTTCGCCTCCATCGGAAAGGAGCTCAAGCTAATCAGATAGAATTGAAACAACGGTCCGCCGATCGCCTGGAACTCAGCCCTCTGCGTCGGGGACCAGCGGGGCACCGATTTCCTCTTCCTTGAATTCCGGCCTATTGCTCGGCTCCTCTATGCCCATCACGCTGGGCATGAAGAACGCGGCGACACCGATCAACGCCATCGGTATCCCGGCGATGAGGAACCACAGCTGGATCCCGAAGAGATCTGCCACCGGTCCTCCGAATGCCAAGCCGATCGGCGAGGCGGCCATGGCCAGAGCGCCCATCAATGCAAAGACCCGCCCCTGCATCCCCTTCGGTACACACGCTTGCATCAGTGCCATAACGGTCCCGTTCAGGATGGGAAGCATCAGACCGACGAAGAGCAGCAACCCGAGAACGATGATGAACCCGTTCTGAGGCACAAAGGCAACGAGGGTTACTCCTATGCCAGCCAGCAGGGTACTGGCCATGACCGTTACGATCTTCTTCTTGGTCCCTCCCCAGATGCTTAGGAGGATTCCACCAGCTATCATGCCGATGCCGGCCGCAGCCTCCAGGGAAGCGTAGTCGAGCGCACCTCCATGGAAGAAGTCGACCACCAGTATCGGCAAGAGGCTGAACGCGGGAGAGATCAGCATGTTGATGAGCATGAACATGACGATCAGCGTGATAGCCCCGCGCCAACCTCGGAGATAGACGAGCGCCTCCTTCAGATCCGCCAAGACCTTCTGTCTGGGGCCGGTCTTGGGGATCGGCTCCGGAAATCGGATCGCCAGGAGCGGCAGGATCGCCAGGAATGCCGTGAGAATATCGAAGGCCAGCACCTGCTCTATCGGTAGGAAAGCGATCAGCACGGCGGCCAAGGGCGGGGCCAGGATATTGGCGACGCCTTGCAACGACTGATTCATACCGGCCACTCGGGTCAGGTGCTGTTCGGGCACGAGCATCGTGGTAGCTGCCTGGCTTGCAGGCCAATGGAACGCTGCGAAGCTGGATCGGACGAACATGACGACGAATATATGCCATATCTCGACGTAGCCCAGTGCGAACAGGACGATCAAAATGAAAGTGCTCACTGCAATGAGGGCGTCGGCGGCGATCATCACATGTCTGCGTTTCCACCGGTCAACATAGGTCCCGGCGATCGGGGAAAGAATGATCTGGGGCACCATCGCCGCCACCGAAGCGATGGCCAGAACGGTGGCGGAACCGGTCTGGACGGTCAGCCACCAGACCAGGGCGAACTGCACCAATTGACTTCCGATCAGCGAGGAGGCTTGGCCAGCCCATATGGTGAAGAACCGCTTGAACCACTTCTCGTTCGCTTCCACCACGACCATCACCGACCTCCCGATTCGGGCATCGTCTTTCTAGACATTAAAAGACACTGACGATAAAACACCCGGTCACTTGTGACCTATGAATGCGCTGCAAAGAACATGCATGATCGAATTCGGATCCATGAATTTAGAACGATCGGGCAGTTACTTAGCGACGGGAAAAAGAAAATGGATTGTGGCCATTGGACCATGATCATCCAGATCGAGCTCTCCTGAACCGAGAAGCTCATCCAGATCACTCCCCCAGAATAAAAGAACGTGCCTTGGATAGTTCTTCGTCAAAATCGGCAGGGTAGCAATGCCCCATCCCGCTCACGATCCGATATCTGAATGGCACCTCACTTGCCTCCAGGAGTGCGGCCAATCCGTTGGTGTAACCATAGCAGTCCTTGTCGTCGTCCCCGCATATCAGGTAAACCTTGACCCCGGCCGATCGGAGATCTGGAATCATCGGCCCCATAGCAACCAGGTCAGGGAGGAAAGGGCCCAGGAGAATGATGCCCTTCGCTCTGACCTTACCTTTCAGAAGCATGTGCAACGCCACCCTGCCTCCCGCGGAGAATCCGCCCAGGATCACCCGGGTCGGATCCGCGATCCCCTTTTTCAAAATGCCATCAAGATGGGGGATGACCTCATGAGATCCGATCGCCGGGTCGACCCATGAATATGCACCCGTGCAAATAGCGTGGGAGGATTGGGGCAAAGCAACCAGGCAATCGGAAAGAGAATCGCGGCACCATTCGCGCTCGGTTGTTGAAATGTTGAGCTGGTTCCCATGCAACGCCACGACCAGCGCAGGTTTGCCTCCATTCCTCGAAGCCCGGGGAAGTACGAGCTTAGATTCCGAAAAAGCATCGTTTTGCACCGTCTTCTCCCGTTCTCTGCAGATCGTCACCAGGCTTACGAACTCCGGACGTATCCTCAACGGTTCCAGATCGTCGTCATTAAGGTAGGCGGAGGAATACCAGAAACCCTTATCCTTCACTGCTTCGCGAAAGATATCCATTGCCAGGTCATGCTTGCCTGCTCGGCAGGCGAACGAATAGCGGAGATAGTAGATCAAGGCGGGGATCGCGTCGGGAGAAGAGGCCTCTGCGCTGATGAGATTGTATGCCTCCTGATATCTGGCCTCCTGATACAGGGCTATGGAGGCCTCGAGCGCCGACGTATATGACATTGATCAGGGAATGCCTTGCCCCGCTATCATCATTTCTGGGGAAATCGGATAAAGATCGAAGGAGAACCGTTGACCGAAGATTCGAGGTTGTTTAGAAAGAAGGTGGGTGAGGAGCAGTTAGGCCAGGTGAGCATTCTTACGTCCCTTCTCGTTCTTGTCTGGGTTGTGAAACCACGGCGCAATGATAGGTAGACCAAATTAAATTGTGGCAGATCCTAGTTTTGGAGCATCTGTCATCGGGGCAGGTCGGGACAAAATAGTGGATGGTCAGTATTTTTATAATGCCTGCTCCCAATCGAATCGCAGTGAAGGTGTAAAAATGCCCGAAACTGATATCAAAGAAGCCATTACGGAAAAGAGCAACGAGATCAAGAAGATGTTAAAGGACATGTCCGCGACACTGGAGCAGTGGAAGTTCTCAATCGAGGATACCAAGGAAGGCACCAGGATCGAAATCCACGCCACCGCTTTGATAAAACGAAAGAAGGAGTGAGGATCTCAGGTCTTAGTCCTCCTGAAGAACCTGCGCCTTATCTTTAGGTTCATGAGGCGCAGCAACTCTTCCTTGTTCTCATTCGTCAGGACTATGTCGGGACGCCTCTGGATCATGTCCAGGTACTTCGCCGCTGCCATCATTTCTTCGCTAGGATAGTATCTCCGGGCGATATCCACGATCTTTCCCGCTGGCCTGTATTCCAGGAATGATGTTATCTGCGAAGCAAGGTCATAGGCAAGCTTCTGTGACGGAGGGGCGTCGTTCATGAAGTTCCCGACATCGACAATGTAGACCTTGTCCCCGAACATCAGGTTGTCTGGCTTGATGTCGCCATGGTAGATGTCGTTGTCATGCATCATCCTAAGATAGCCGAAAACCGTGTCCAAGTGTTCATCGGTGAGCTCCGGAACATCCCCGATGGGCTTGGCATCCAGAAAGTCCGCCACAAGCAACCACAATTTTGCTCTCAAGGGGTAGACACCCCGGGGCACCGCTGTGGGGATCCCTAGCTGGCTGATTGCATTCATCATCTCATATTGGTGCTTGGCCAGTTCTTCGGGGGATTCCGTTACCCGGAACATCGGCACCATGGAGTTCATGTGCAGGTACAGGTTCTTGAACAATTGAATGGCCCGTGACGTCATGTTGTCGGTCCCGCCCAGGATCTTGGCGAAATATCTGACCCGCTTGCCTTCTTTGTTCGTGCCTTCGATCTTGACCGGGATGGATAGCCTAGCTACATCCGCACCAACCGGTTTGATTGAGACATTGGTCAACTGGTACTCGGTCTCCATGATCATATGTATGTCTTGCAGTACCTCTCTGAAGAACTCCCGATGGGCCTGATGCTGCTCGACCTCCGTGACCTCGTTCATCTATGGCCTCATGTGCGCTTGCTTGTCTGCTTCCTTCAATTGCTTGAGCTTCATCTTGTTCATTTTCCGGGAGCCGTTCCACATCTCCAACCCCAAGCGGATGGCTTGCATGCGGTGGATCTTGGATCCGTTCTTCACGCCCCGGCCAAGTTCGAGAACTGGCTTTCCCTTATGCTGGTATACCACATGCCAAACGTTCAGTTCAGGCACTGAGAAGTACAACTGGTTGGTGTTGATGGTGATCTCTTTCCCTTTCACAGTTACTTCCATGTCCATCATGCCATCGCGCTTGATGGGTATGGTCAAGCCATTTCTGAAAGCGACCCGGAACAGCGCATAGCTGGCCATCTCGATCATGCCAAAATTGATGGGCCGCTGGATGCTTGGTGGGGGTATGGAACCTTGGGGCATTTGCGGTTTAGGAATGCTTCTATCCTTAGGCACCTCTGTATTCTTTTCCGGAAGGGGCGGTCCAGCCTCCGACGAAGCCGCCACATCTCCATCCGGTTCTCTTATTGCATCCCATCCATGGTCCCTGTCCAGGAATGGAGCTCCGCTCTTGTGGTATTCCCCCTTGACCTTGACCGTGCCGCCCTTTTTGCTCCAGTACTTCTCGAAGGTTTCCAGGTCCCTGTCGACCCCTATCATGTCCTTGGGCAATCCTTCCTTGTGAAATTCTGTGATGACCTTCCTGCCTTCTGGATCCTTCCATTCTTCTGGACATATTAGATCGCGACAGACCTCTCCATCGGGGCCATGGTGCGTCTCCTGCTTTTTCTCCTTATTCTCTGTCAAAGGAAGCACCTACTTCTTTATCAGGACCTGGAACCGGGCGAAGATCCGGGTTCCGTCCTGGAATTCTTCCATGGACACCTTCCAGTCCTCAAGCTCGGCGTTCAGCGTGTTCATGAATTGATCGATCTCATCCACCATCTTCTCGACGTTCTCTGGTTTGCCGCCGACCAGGTGCAGGACCGATGCCATCTTATCTTTTTTATCCATCAGCTATGACCGAGTTACCATTCGAGCACCCGTCTTAATATCTTTTTGTATCGTCGCATCTGGATGATTTTGATTGTTCCAGAGCCCTTTGAAAAAGACAGTATAGGAATACTAGAAGCTCCAATGCTCATCAATACAGGATTCATATTATGGGATTACTTGGCAAACCAGCGAACCTTGGGGAAAGTCTCTCCTCGTTCAAGAAGGAGGTCTCTACGGAAATCGCCAGCAACAAGCGAATGCTGAATGAGCTCCAGACGCCGACGTCGAATGATAAGTATGGTTACCTGATCTCGATCGGGCTCCTATTTTTGGCAGCCTTCCTCATCTCCCAGCAAAACTCGGTGTTCATCCTCTGGCTCATCATTGCGATATTGTTCTATTCGTACAATTTTATCATCTTTTTCATCCCTACAACGATAGAAAGTATCCGACCAGATGATGACGATGTTGCGCCAATTCTCATAAAGGAGCGCAAGTGGTTCGCGATTCGCCTGCTGATCAAGAAAAGAAAACTGGCAATTGAGATCGGACTTACCGTTCTTCTGGGCGGAATCTTGCCACTCGCGCTGAGCTTCTCAATAATATTTGGTCTAGGAATGGTATTTGCCCTATACTTTGGGTTCTTTACCAACATCATCACCCCAGAGACCATAGATTTCATCGTGATCCAGATAACACTGATCATACTGTTCTACGTCATGATGTTGATCATCAAGCCTCAGGCCCAGGGGATCACCAAGATCGGAAGAACGTTCAGAAATAAGCTGGACAAGGCCCGATCGAAAGGGAAGACAGCTCATTTCATCGTTGTACTGACCATGATCGGAGGAGTATGCATTGCAGGCGTGCTTGTTATCGGGGCGATGTTGCTTCCAGGTTTCCTTCTACCCTCCCTTTGGAGGGACTTGAATCGATTTTCCACGATCGATATTCCGATGATCGTCCTAATCTTCTTCATCCAGCTGGTCGTCATGAGGCACTTCCAAGGAATCATCAGCAGACGGATGGCAGTGAAGCGGCTCAAGAATCGGCTGGTGGAACTCAACGAAGAGGTCCTCACGAAGCTGAACATGCTTGAATCAGTAACCGAAGGAGATAAGAAAGAGGCGATTCTGGAAGATCTAAAAAGCAAATATTATTCCATAGCAATTTACGATCTCATAGAACAGGATATCTTCGGTTATTCTCGGATTTACCTTTTCGGTCTTCGGCTTCGTTATATGCTGGACGAGGATGTACTTAACCATATCAATGTGGCATCGGAAGAAGGTCCTGGGACCTAAACGATCGGCACCGAGGGTCTGTCATCGAGTCCCGACCTCTTCGGTTCGCTGGAGTTGTTTGACGGACTCGAGGACATGTGGAGCGGAAATCGCATTCATTAGAATACTAGAAGGTCCAATCTTCACCACCGCGAGGCTCAGAATTCATGAGACAATGCGGCGATTTGGCAAATTTCGAGGAAGGAGTGGCCGCATTCAGACAAGAGGTCGCCAAGGAGATCTCCTGCGAGGAGGATATGCTGCAAAAGTTGCAGGAGTCCCGGCCCCTCGAAAAATATGGACATGCGTTATCTTTCGGCCTCACCTCCTTGATCATCGTTCTCATCTTTCTGCAGAACTCTGTATTCATCCTTTGGTTGATCATCGCCATCCTGCTCTATTCGTACAATTTCATTATCCTGCTCATTCCAACGACCACAGAGAGGATAAGGCCGGATGACAACGACATTGCCCCGGTGATAGACAAGGAACGTAAGTGGCTGGCTGTGCGTCTCCTACTAAAGAAGAAAAAGCTGGCAATAGAGATCGGGCTTACAGTACTACTTGGAGGCATAGTTCCTCTCTCGCTCAGCTTTTCCATCATTTTCGGTCTGGCAATGTTCTTCGCCATCTACTTCGGGTTCCTGGTCAACATCATCGCAGGCCAGGAGGTGATATTGATGGTTGTGCAGATCACCTTCATCATCCTGTTCTACTTGCTTATGGTCATTATCGAGCCTCAGGCACAGGGCATCACCAAGATCGCGATATCGTTCAAGAAGAAGTTCGATTCCGCCCGATCAAAGGGCAGGAAAGCGTATTTCCTTATCGTCCTGGCCATGATCGGTTTGATCAGCATCTTCGGTGTGTTGATCATCGGGGCGATGCTGCTGCCGGGATTCATCCTCCCGGCGTTCTTTAAGGATATGGCCCTGTTCCCGTCGGTCGACATCAGCCTAATCATACTGGTCTTCATCAGCCAGCTTGTCATAATGAGACACTTCCAAGGGATAATGAGTAGGTGGATGGCGGTGAACCTGCTCGAGACCCGCATAGATGACCTTAACAATGAAGTGCTTTTCAAGTTGGACGGGTTAGAATCGGCAGTGGAGAGCGAGGAGACCGGTGCCACGTTGAAAGACCTGAAAAGGAAGTATTATTCAATCGTCATATACGATATCATCCGACAGGACATATTCGGCTATTCCCCAGTCTACCTTGTGGGGCCTCGCCTCCGGTATGTGTTGGACGAAGGTGTGATCTCGCATTTCTAGCGCTGCATGGATTAACGATTTGACTCTGCCTTCTCGATCGCCTCAACCCAATCCCAATGGAACACGGTCTTTTGGTGCTTGGACCGGACCAGCCCATATGCCTCCTGGAAGCTGATCTCGTATCTTTTGCTCATATAGAGCATGGCGACGAACGCTGACCGGTCCCGTCCCCGGTTGCAGAAGATAAGAACCTTGGGTGTTTGCGGCAAGCAATCGATGAGGAGATCGCGGGACCGCAATATCTCATTCACCAAAGGAATCCGCTTGGACATAAGAATGCTCTTTTCGAATAATAGCCTTGCATCGACCAATAACTCGACGCCTTCCCGACGACGCCGTTGGGCGCAAAAGGCGTCGAGCCATCCCCCAACCGCCACGGTATCGTCTATCCAGTCCATATTTCATTCCTGCCCTGGTGATATCGCTTGGAGAATTTCTCCGTGACCAAAAGCATACGTTGTTCTATTTCACCCAAAATTATCTAATGTTTCCTATCGAAGATTGAAACACTGCGGCGATTCTGCCATAAAGAAGGATTCGCAAAAGGGAAAAAGAAAATGAGCCACGATCATATCCCGGAGCGGCCCATTGCCGCTTCCGGCACGGACCTCGGGGAATGCGGGCTCAAGATTTGAAAAATAAGGAGGTTTAGGTCCTGAACGACACGGAGAACTGTACATCCTTCGCGCCGAAATATTCTTTGCAGTACTCCGCGACATGCTTTGGCGGATATTCCTTGCAGCTGAAAACGTCAATGAACGCCCGGTTGGTGTTCTCAGCAAAGTGTCCAGAGATCAACGATGTCTCAATCAATTGAGCCAGCGAATAACCCTGTACGCGAGGATCGGCACCGAACCTAACCACGATGGGCGCTCCGAAGCGCTTCATGTGAATGTGTTCACACAGATCGATAGAGAATTGAGTAATATACTCACCGCTACCGATCTTTTTAGGGTCGCAGTCTTTCAGATCGATGGATGTCAGAAGGCCCCATTCTTCGCCTCTTCTGTAACGTTCCTCAATCTCTTCGTCGCTCATCATTTCTCCAGACCACGGACCCATGCTATACATCTCTTGCTATCACCATCTGGGCATACTATAGCCCGTAATTATTAGAAGAGGTCAAAAACATTCTAGGATTTAAGCATGGGCATGAGAAAGACCAAAACCGTACTTGCATTATTGATTTTGACCCCCCATGTCATGTTCAATCATGTCTCGCAGAGGGGCTCACCATGACCTATGTTCCTTCCCGACCGGTCGAAATAATCATAACTAACGAAGCCTTGATGGCGAACAGTAGTACCTCAAAGGAAGAGATGTGCGCTATATGAAACGGATCGGTTGGTTCACAACAGCAAGAGGTCCGGGCTCGTTCAATCTGTTCAAGACCATGCTGGACAATATAAATGACGGTACTATTGATGCCAAGATATCCTTCGTCTTCATCAACCGGGAGGTCAAAGGAAATCAGTTCCGTATGAAGCTCATCGATTTGGCTAAGGATGCTGGCATACCGGTGATAATTCTTCCTTCCGACACGTTCGAACCGGAATTGAAGGAGAAGGACCTTCCCGCATGGAGGGATGCATACGGAAAAGCGATGCGGGAGCAGATCTCCAGATACCCCATGGACTTCGGGGCACTGGCTGGATACATGCTGATCCTGGATCCGGAGACCTGCCGCAAATACAGCATTATCAACCTCCACCCAGCACTCCCCAACACCTATAAGGGAACGTGGGAAGAGATCGTGGGTCAAGTGGTGGAGAACCATGATAGCCGCTACGGGGCGACCATCCACCTGTGCACACCGGAACTTGACCGAGGGGAGACAATCTGCTACGACTCATTCGCTCTGGACCCAATCTTGTCTAAGAATACCGGAAAACCAGACCAGATCAAGCAAGTGAGGGCTGAAGAACTGAAGCGTGAGGCGTATCTGTTGATCGGCGCCATCAAGATGATCGTCGACGGCGAGATCGTGATCAGTGATGGTAGAGTCTTGGACAAACATGGCCAACGTGTCTTGACAGACAACTGCCTGGCTCAAGATATCGATGCAAGAATTGATGGTCATTCTATTTGATCGGGGTATGAGATGCAGACCAGAGACCGCCTCAATTCTTCAACTCCTGGTTCCCTTTCACGATCTCGATCGTTCCGGCGTGTTCGATGATCTGCTTCACCATCTCCCGGAAGAAATAGCTGATGACCGTTCCGCTGCATAGTATTGCCCGGTAGCCGTCCCCCTCTCTGGTCAAGATCATGGAATCGGCATGATCGCAGACTATCGAGAGCTCCAGATTGTATTTGCCATCCTTCGTGGTGAATCCTGTATCATTCAGATCTCCACCCGTCGACTCGTTTTCATTCCAGAACTTGTTCAACTTCATGATCCGGGCATTCCCCAGCGATCCAACGAAGCTCTCTGGCTGATGTGAGATGACCACAGTCACGGACTTGGTCTTTGACGCCTCCGAAATGGATTTGGCATAGCGCAGAATGTGTTTGTTGTTCGCACAGACCAGGTCCACATGTTCCTTGGCCGACTCCATCATCTCACAAATCTTGTGATTGATCGCCCAATCCCCCTTCAGGGTCCAAATGGGATTGTCCCGTTTCTCCGCCCTGCGGCCGATGTCGCTCAAGTACTTTGACACCTCATCGCTGGCGAACTTGATCTCCTCCATAAGATGCTCCGATGCTTTCGTCGGCTCGTTCGCCCTATAGTATAGTGGTGTGGAGTTCCCCACCTCGACCAGGCCTTTCTCCGCCAATCTCTCCATGACATCATAGGCCCTGGAGCGAGGCACCCCGCTTTGCTCGCTAATCTCCTTGATCGTCCCTTCGCCGAGGGCCACGGCCGCGATGTATGCCTTGGCCTCGTACTCATTCAAACCAAGCCGGATGAGGTGGTCGACGATAGCCGTCATGTCACTACTGTAGTGACAATAGACTGATAAGGATTGTCCTCATGCATGGTGGAACCTCAGCGCATAGGGGAATGACAGCGAATGATATTCGATAAATTGGCAAACGTCATCACAAAACGTTACAAATGGATCATAGCGATCTGGATAATCGCACTTCTGGTCGCTATCCCGGCAATGTTGAACGTTAACGACGCAGTTCAATACGATTCCGACATGACCGGAGGTCAGGACAACGAGTCCCTCCGCGTCGACGAGATCATCAAAGAAAACTTCCAGAGTTCTGTGGCAAACAGCACCCTGATCATTGTCTTGCAGTCGAACAATATGACCGACTCTCAATCCCAGGAATTCGTTCTGGCATTGCAGCAGAGGCTCGAGACCTCGGAGAACATACTGTTTCTGGAAGGGGCCTCCTCCATCTATTCGTATTCCGGCACCGTCCTGCAGATGGCCATTATGCAGCTCGGGCCGGAGATGAGACCGGCAGAGGTGCAGGTCAATCAGAGCGCATTCCTCCTGTGGGGGATACCCGCATTGCACGCGCAGAACTGGGTAACCTACCAATCCGATTCTGGAGCGTACAATGCCACCTTCGCGCAATTGCAGGCCTATCTGGGCAACGCCGATGCTAACGCATCCGCCCTGGCCATGGGCTACTACATGTCATTCGCCGCAACCTGGAACGCTACGTCCATAGACCCTTCCCTTGCAGACCCGATGGTCCGGGCAGATAACTGCGTGAACATCGTGGCTCCGGCGTTCATCGACGCGTTACCGGTCGAAACGACTGAAAAGCAGGTCATGCTAGGCGTCCTGGGCGCATTCAACCTGAGCACCTTCCACAATCAGACCCTTGTTCATGCCTTCACTATGAGCATGATGGGGACGGCGGCCGGCATCAGCAACGTGAGCTTCCTGCAGCATGTCTACGACCTCGGCCCTGATTACGAACAAGGGTCGGTCGCGGCTTATGCCAGCTCGGTCATCGGCAATGGGACGCTCTACACCTATCCGGTCGTGATGCCTCAGCAGCTCGTGACCGGTTTCGTGTCGCCCAGCCACCAGACCATGCTGGTGATGTTAAGTTTCAGCAAGGAATCGAACTATACCGATGTCAATGGCAACAAGCCGATAATGGAGGACGTGGACAAGGTCCGAGAGGTCATCAGTGACCTTAAGGCAGAGACCGGTTCCAGCATCACCGCCTTCGTCACCGGAATGGGTGCGATCTCCCAGGACATGCAGAGCAGCTCGGAGAACGACATGATGTTGATCGAGCCGATCACCATAATCGTGATCCTTGTCCTGATGGGCTACTTGTTCAGGACCCTGCTCGGGCAGTTCCTTCCCCTCGGGGCAGTGGGAGTGGCGGTCGGCCTTAGCCAGGCGCTGGTCTATGTGCTTGGCTCGACCATCCTGGACATCAACTACATGATCTCCACGATACTGTTCGCAATTCTGATGGGCGTAGGGACGGACTATTCGATATTCATCATCACCCGTTACCGTGAAGAGCGCATCAAGGGATCGACCAGGGAACAGGCCGTCCATACCTCTGTGGTCTGGGCGGGCGAATCCATCGTGACCAGTGCGTCGACGGTCATCATCGCATTCTTGGCCATGGCTACGGCCAACTTCGCCTTCGTACAGGCAATGGGGGTCGTCCTCAGCGGGGCCATCATAATCGCCCTGCTAGTCGCACTCACGCTGGTCCCGGCGATATTGATGCTTGTAGGCAACAGGATCTTCTGGCCAACGACCGGAGACCGGTGGAAGAGGTTCGCCACCAACCTCATGGAAAAGAAGAAGGCCGGCAACCACGGCTATTTCCACCGAGCGGCGACCTTCTCGGTGAACCACGCCAAGGTGATCGTGATCGCATCGGTCCTGGTCACCATTCCATCAACGTACATGTTCATGACCACGGAGACCAGCTTCGATTTCATCGGGGCCATGGGCAGCTCCGAGAGCATGGACGGCATGAAGGCCATGAGCAGTGATTTCGGTGCTGGAAGCATCCAGCCGACCCAGGTCGTGATCTCTGGGACGATCATGATCTATGATGGTACGACCTTCAATCTAGCCTACCTCGACGCGGTGGAGAATATCTCCGCTACCATTGCCAGCGGGTCAATGGTGCAAAAGGTGAGCGGGATCACCCGCCCCTACGGCGAGGTCATCGATTATTACAATCTGTCGTCTTTACCGAATGAGGAACGCCAGCAGATCCAATCGAGCATGCTCCAGAGTCTGGGCAAGGACGGCACCAGTGTATTGTTGACGGTGGTCCTCAGGGAACAGCCTCAGAGCGCCGATTCGGTTTCTTTCATCCCCACCCTGAGGGACGATGTCAATAACGCCAGGATGCTGCAGCCCGCACTGGCCACCTCTACCATACAGGTCGGTGGTTCGACAGCGTCTGTATATGACATGAGCCAGAGCACTGCAAAGGAGTTCACGAACATCGAGATCATGGTGATCATCGGCATATTCATCGTGCTTATGATCGTGCTCGGGTCGCTCCTTCTGCCCGCTTTCGCCATCGTTTCGATAGCGATGAGCATAACCTGGTCGTTCGCCCTGACAACGTTGCTATTCGGCTCGATTCTGGACAAGCCGATCCTTTGGCTCATTCCCCTGATCTTGTTCGTCCTGCTCATGGGCATAGGGATGGACTACAACGTGTTCATCCTGACCCGTATCCGGGAGGAGGTCCACAAAGGCAAGGACACCAAGGACGCTATCGTTGACGCCGTGGATTGGACAGGAGGTATCATCACCGCCTTGGCCTTGATCATGGCCGGTGCATTCGGCGCGATGATGCTCTCCGGCAACTCGATGCTCCAGGAGTTCGGCTTTGCGTTGACCGTGGCGGTCCTTCTCGATGCCATGATCGTACGTACATACATCGTCCCGGCGGCCCTGACCCTCATGGGAAAGAAGGCCTGGTGGGCCCCAGGGTGGCTGCAGCGCGAAGGCCGCAAGGAGAAGGCGGCAAAGAAGGAGTAGGTCAGAAACCACCCATACTTTTATTCTTGGGCTTTCTTTTTTGCCCCTCAAAACTCTTTTCTCTTGCTATTTGGCAGCTATCCAGCACTACAGAGCAAGATGACAAATGGAGGTCTTGTTGCGTTCCAAGGCTGCGGGTCAGTGGTTTCCGGAATATGAGGTTCATTTTGAACACCGACCACGCGTCCGGGCAAGCATTTCGACCCGAGACCATATGACCCTTTTGGAGTACAATATTTTACATTCGTATGATATATTTGACTTTGTACACCATAATATAAATTATATACCCCAAACTCGACTATTTTCTTAAAGGGGGTAAATATGGCTGACTTTGGTGCAATGCTAGATAATATGGTGCAGGACATAATAAACGAAATTCCGCTGATCATAGCGGCAATAGTCGTGCTTATCATCGGCTATGTTCTCGGCGTGATCGTCGGAAAGGCAGTGAATAAAGTAGTCGAGAAAGTTGGGATCGAAAAGACGTTCGATCAGAGCGTGACGGGAAAGGCGTTCAGAGCTTCGGGACTCGACCTGTCAGATTTCATCGGAGGAGTGGTCAAGGCATTCATAATCATCCTGGCAATAATCCTCGCGATACAGATCTTGAACATAGGGGGGACGATCGGCGGCTATCTAACAACTATCGCTAGTTACCTGCCGAGGTTGCTCGGTGGAATCCTGATACTCGTCTTTGGCGCGGTCTTCGTGGATTTCCTCGCAACTTTCATCGGAAAGATGATCCGGCCAATGTTCCCAGAGACAAAAACTGAAATTGCCGATATGCTCAAGAACTTGCTGTTCATCGGCCTGATCGCGTTCGTGATCCTACTGGCGCTCGACACGATGCTACTGTCCGGAGCCACGGTCTACCCGCTCATACTGGGCTTCGTGATCATTGGTGCAGGCATATCCTTGACCGATGCACTTATAAAATCGATCACAGACGACCATGCCGAATTCAAGGAGGTCGCGGGATATGCGAAGTTCGTCCTGTATTCGATCTTCCTGATCATTGGTGCAGGTGCGATATTCGCCACGTTCTCTAACGTCACCACGATAGTGGCCAACATCTCATGGGCATTCGCGATAGCCCTGGCACTGATGCTGATACCGGTATCGTACAGCCTGACCAAGAAGATGACGAAGAGCTGAGATCAAACCGTCAAACCTTTTTTTCTTTTTCCTATTTTCTGTCATTATCAGTTAATATTGCCGTTTCCTCATTTTCGAGTAACTTGACCATTTTATTCAGGTCTATCTGAGATTATCCAGACCATATTTCAGTGCTGGTAAATCTCAGAGGCGTGTATGGAATCAGAGAAACAGATGAAAATTCGCAATTGATACCTCGATCCCTCAGTGAAGGAGAGCTGAAAGGCGTGACTCTGAAAGACATCAGCTAGATGAATTCCAATAAAGTGCGTTTAAATACCCACGGCTTGCATATTTCATCGATAAAAAATTCCAAGAAAATGAAGTGAATCATATGGGAGTAAAAGAAAATCTAGAGCTGATGAGGACACTTGATGATGCCTGGAATGCTGGACCTGATGGCCCACTCTGGGAAACATTCAGGAAGCGCCATAAGGAAGATGTCGCCGTATACTGGCCAAATCAGGCTGATCCAACAAGGGGAAGGGACAACCACGACATCGAATCTACAAAGTTCTTTAAGAATTTCAATAATCGATTGGTCAACAACCCATACAAGATCGCCATCGGTCAGGGAGATCACACTTGTACTGTCGCAGATTGGACGGTGTCCATGAAGGTACCGATGAAGGGTGTTGACGGGAAGATGGTCCAGCCTGGTAAGATTGCCAAGCTCGAGTTCTGCACAGTTGCCACCTGGGATAACGGCGAAATCATAGAGGAAAGATTGTTCTATGATGTCATCGGCATGATGAAGCAACTTGGCCTGATGTAGGGTAAGTGGATGCGGGCAAATGGATACTTGAATTGAATATTACGGTAGGTCGGAAGCATGGAGCAGGTCATATCGAAGGACGGAACTCGCATCGCGTATGAACGCAGGGGCGCCGGTCCCCCACTTGTGCTCGTCCATGGCTCTGGAATAGATCATACATATTGGATTCCGCTGATTCCTGAGCTCGAGAGGCACTTCACCGTATATGCTCCAGACAGGCGAGGCCGCGGTCAAAGCGGCGACATGAAACCGTATTCGATCCAACGCGAGTTCGAGGACGTGGTCGCCCTTGTCGATTCCATACCTGAAAGGGCAAATCTGCTCGGGCATTCCTACGGCGCCCTTTGCTCCCTTGAGGCGGCCCTCGTCACGACGAACATCAACAGGTTGGCATTGTACGAGCCGCCAGTTTACACCACGATCGATATCCCATATCCAAACGATGCCCCGGACAGATACAACGGTTATGTTGAATCAGGTGAAGCGGAAAAGGCATTGTTGATGATGTACCAGATTGGAGGAGCTTCGACCGATGAACTGAACCAACTAAGGTCTCATTCCAGCTGGCCAGTGCGTGTTCTGATGGCTCATACCATTCCTAGAGAGCATATGAGCGTCAAGAGTTATTCCTTTGATCCGCGTCGGTTTATTGATCTGAAGATACCGACGACCTTCATATTGGGTGGTGACAGCATACCGTTCTACAAGGCAGCCACAGAGACATTGCATGCAGCACTGCCCCACAGCCGGGTAATAACATTGCCTGGACAAATGCATGAGGCTGTTGTCACAGCACCCGAACTCTTCTTGAAAGAGGTTTTTGGCATATTCTTAGGTAACAACAAAAGCAAGACCTGATCGTATTCTCTAATTATGCCAATACATTGAGATCAAAATTTTTTTATGGCTTATGGCCAGATGAAAAATGGTGCTCCCGCCGGGATTTGAACCCGAGTCGTTGACTTGCTTCCGCGAAGCAGAATCTCCGCGACGAAAGGCCAACATGATTGACCGGACTACACTACGGGAGCGAATTTGTCCGTTCATATTGGAAACCATACTTAAACCTTAGGTAGGGTCGGAGAAAAAAAGAAGGAAAATTGGAGGCGTTACCGCTTCCGCATCATCAGTACCGCCGCCAGACCGACCACCACCACTCCGGAAATCACCACCCCGGCAATGATCATAAGGTCGGTCGAGCTCAAACCCAGAAAATCACCCTTGGCCGAGCCGGTTCCAGTATTGGATGCCTGGGCTTCCAGGGTTATGTAGGCGAGGGAACTTTTGCCGTTTCCGTATTGGTCGTAGGGATAGATGGTGTAGTAATAGGTCTTCCCGGCGGTCACATTGTAATCGGTGTAGCTTGTCCCGGTCACATTGGCCAGGAAAACCTTGACCATGTCATCGGACGTCTCCCTAACGACCGTGTAGCCCTTTACCGGGGTCGTGCCTCCCCCCTCGGATGTGGTCCTCTCCGGGGGTGCTCCCCAGGTGAGTGTCACCGAGTTGCCGCCGCCGAGATCCCCATCAGTATTCAACGCGGGAGCCGCTGACATCGAACCAGGAATGAAAACGCTCTTGGTCGCTTCCGGGCCTTCCTTTCCGATACTGCGGTAAGCGTAGACCTTGAAGGTCCAGGTGCATCCCGTCGGGTCCGGATCGTTGTACCTGTTCCCGAATATGTACCAGTTGTAGAATGGATCAGCAGGGTTCACGTAAGGGGAGTAGGGATGGGACCGGAACGTGCCCCACTCGGGATTGGTCGCGGAGACCTCATAGTGTCCTTCCCACCCCTCCCAATTCAGGTATTGGGCGTCGGTCCAGGTCAATTTGACAATGAAGGTGTTGGTTTGAATGGATAGGCTGCCGCCGAAAGTGATCGGCGGGGCAGGCTCTATGGTGGCGGTGATGTCCACCTCTCCCGGAGGCGGTCCCGTGTCGTAGTCCGAGGCTGAAGCAACGAACACCAATGCTCCCCCAGCCAGCATCGTCATCGTGATAGCCACCACGAGCGCGCCGTGTATGAATCCCTTCAATTTCAATCGCATGTCCCCCAAGATATCCGGAATCGTATTCGCCTGGGTGGTTATCAATCTGACGATGGGGGTTGTTGACATTATTCGTCGAAGGCGGCTCGCCAAATGGATATATCCGTTACTCGTGAAAATCACATCGATCAACATGATGCGTTCGACTGGTATGACAATGGCAAAGGCTGGTGACCCTCAGGCCAGGAAAGACCGCGATCGTTGGCTCATAGAAGAGCTCTACCACTGAGAGCCAGGTGCGATCCTGACCACTGTAACAAAGGAGCAATGGCATAGGTTGAGGGAACGGCCGTTTCCTGAAACAACGTTATATACTAGTTTAGTTTATGAGAGACGCACTAATCGGAGGCTTTGATTGAATAATCAAGTTGATGTGGAGCAGAGCGATGAGATTCTGCGCTGCCCCTATCCAAATAGAAAGGAGGGAGAAATGTTCGGAATAGCCGACCAGCTTCTCGGAGCCTCAAGAATCAAGATCATGTGCGCGGATGGCAAGTCCCGCATGGGCCGTATTCCAGGTAAGATCCGCAAGCGCATGTGGATACGCGAGGGGGATCTGCTCATCCTCCGTCCCTGGGAATTCCAGGACGACAAGGCGGACATCCTTTACCGTTACACCAAGACCCAGGCTACCTACATGAGCCGCAAGAAGGTATTGCCGAAAAATCTGGATGTATTTTAAGGGAGGGCATCCAGTATGCCCAAGAACGATAACACTTTTTCTGATCTCGAACGCAAGGTGGAAAACCTCCGCCTGAGGCGTTCCGAGAACGCCCAGGATGATGCGCGCAAGACCATGGGCGAGGTTTTCGACCGGCAGACAATGTACTCCCTCGAAAAGCTGGAGAAGATGGGCATACTGGAATCGATCGATTTCCCGATCTCCACCGGAAAGGAGGGGAACGTGTTCCGGGTCACCACACCTGAGAACGAGATACTGGCGATGAAGGTCTACCGCACCTCGAACTCGACGTTCCACAACATCGCCAAGTACATCGAGGGCGACCCTCGGTTCAAGGGGCTGCAGGGTTCGCATCGCAAGATCGTCTTCGCCTGGTCGGCCAAGGAGTTCAAGAACCTGTGCCGAATGACCGAGGCAGGGGTCCGCGTCCCAGAGCCGGTCAGGTTCCACCGGAACATCCTGTTCATGGAATACATCGGCACCGAGGAAGAGCCGGCACCGAGCCTGAAGAACTCATATCTGGAGAACCCGGATGAGATCTACAAGACGATCCTGAAGTACATGAAGATCATGTATCAGAAGGCGGAACTGGTGCACGGCGATCTGAGCGAGTACAACATCCTGATGGAGAACGGGAAACCGGTCATCATCGATGTCGGTCAGGCGATGCTCATCGACCACGTGAACTCCCTCGATTTCCTGAAGAGGGATATAACCAATATCAACCGTTACTTCAAATCGCTTGATATCAAGATCAAGACCGACGCTGAAGTCCTGAAGTTCATACAGGGGGCCAAGAAGAAATGAAGGCAGTACGCATCCCGAAAGAGAGAGTAGGGGCCCTAATAGGCAAGGATGGAGCGAGCAAGAGGATGCTCCAGGAAAGGATGCAGATGACCATCAGGGTCGATACCGAGGGCGAGGTGTTCATCGAGGACGAGAACGCCAAGGACCCGATCATGCCCCTGAAGGCCGTCGACATCATCAAGGCCATCGGCCGGGGCTTTTCCCCGGAGAGGGCGCTCCGCCTGATGGGCGAAGATGAGTACCTCGAGATCATGGACATCGACGACTATGTCGGTAAGCGCCACGATTCACTATCGAGGATGAGGGCCAGAGTCATCGGCTCCGGCGGCAAGACCCGCCGCATTATCGAGGACATGAGCGGTGTTGACCTGTCTGTCTATGGCGACACGGTCGCGATCATAGGCAATTCCATACAGCTGCCCATCGGCCGTTCGGCGGTGGACATGGTCCTATCCGGAAGCGAGCACGCCACAGTGTACCGTTTCCTGGAACGCAAGCGGGCCACCCTGAAGATCATGGAGATGGGTTTCGAGTAAAGGGGATGAAACAAGTGCCTCAGATACTGGAGCAAGCCGAGAAGGCACTAGAGCATGACCTGTGCGACCACTGCCTGGGAAGGATCTTCGCCCATGTCGACACCGGTCTTTCCAACCACGACCGGGGACGTTCCATCAGGATGACCCTGAACTTCCAGCGCATACTCGACGGCAAGGTCAAACTGGAGCACCAGAAATGCTGGGTCTGCGAGGACGTCTTCGATAACGTGGAGCGTTTCGCCGACGCGGCCATCGACGCCATGTCCAGGGTCGAGTACCACAATTTCCTCATAGGCTGCCGCGTCGATCCCACCATCCAGGAACGCGAGGAGCGGGTCTGGTCCGAAGTTGGCCAGGACAAGGCCGAACCGATCAAGGCGGAGCTCAACCAGGAGATCGGGAAGATGATCCAGGCCAAGACCGATAAGGAGGTCTGCTTCGAGACGCCCGAGGTCGTGGCGCTCATCGACACCCGTTTCTGCCATGTGGAGCTGAGCGTCGCCCCCCTGTTCATATACGGCCGTTACCACAAGTATTCCCGCGAGATACCGCAGACCAAATGGCCCTGCCGCATGTGCAGGGGCAAGGGCTGCCCGCGGTGCAACGGTACCGGCAAGATGTACCAGATCTCCGTCCAGGAGGTCATCGGCGACCCGATCCTGAAAGAGGCCGACGGTCGGGAGCACTTCTTCCACGGCATGGGCCGGGAGGACATCGACGCCCGCATGCTGGGATCCGGTCGACCGTTCGTGCTGGAGATCGCCGAACCCAAGAAACGGGACATCGACCTAGCAAAGATGCAGCAGCTCATCGCCGAATCGGGAGCGGGGCTGGCCGACGCTGTCGACCTTCGATTCTCCACCAGGGAAGAGGTGCGCAGGGTCAAGATGGACGACCCAGAGAAGGTGTACCTCGCCCATGTCGCCATCCACGGCAAAGTTAATAAGGAAAAAGTAAATGAGGTTGTTCACACGTTCAAACACAGGCGTATTAGCCAGCAGACTCCCGTTAGGGTCGTCCACAGAAGGGCGGACCTCGACCGGGAGAGGGAGATCATCGATGCCGCCGTCGAATCCTTCGACGATGACAAACTTGTGCTCCGTCTGCGCACTCAATCCGGGACGTACGTCAAAGAGCTCGTCTCCGGGGATGGTGGCAGGACCAAACCGAACCTCTCCGAGGAACTCGGCGTACCCTGCGAGGTTACCGCGCTCGATGTGGTTGAAATAATCGATATCACTGAGGTGTAATACATGGTTAGACCGTCACACGGACTTAGGCGAAGGGGCAGGAACATCCTAAGGAAGACCCCAAGGAACAGGGGACTATCCCCGATCACCCACGAATTCCAAGAGTTCGCGAGCGGAGAGAGGGCCAACATCTTCATCGACTCGAACATCCACAAGGGCGCACCCCACCTCCGTTTCCACGGAAAGACCGGCACCGTCGTCGGACCCCAGGGACATTCATTCGTGCTCCATGTAAAGGATGGCGACAAGGTCAAGACCGTCATCTGCAGGCCAGAGCACCTCAGAAAGGTCAACTAGGGAGTGACCTCGATGCCCGAAGAGCGCTACATCGCTCTTGCCGAAGTCAAAGAGTACTTGGAGCAAGAGAGCAAGGGCCGGGATTTTACGCCCGAGCAGAGGATATCATACGATCACGCTTCCAAGATCGCCAAGCTTTCCGCGGCGAAGGCCCGGGAGCTCATCGATGATCTAAAGGCGATCTCCTATGTTCCCGACCCCGTCGCGGTCAAGATCGCTGATATCGTCCCGACCCATCCAGAGGACGTCCGAGTTCTTTTCGCTAAGGAAAGGATCGTGCTCGAGAAGAAGCAGATCGAGCAGATTCTTAAATTAGTGGAAAAGTATCTATGATGTTGGTGTGACCTTTGGAAGACTACGCGCACATTCTCGACTATCTACCCCAGGGACTCCCCTCTGAAAAGGGATTTGCCCGGGAACCGCTCGCATATGCAATAGGTAGCCAGGAGTTCAAGCTCTTCGAGTTGGTGCCGAAGCCTAACGTCATCATCAACATGGGTGAGCGGGTCTACATCGGCAAGGAAGGGGAAAAGCGGGACAAGATCCTCCACGTCAAAAGGCGCGTTTCCTACGAGGAGCTCACCGGCGGCGCCCAGAGCGAACTTCCGTTCGTTGTCCTGGAGATCGTCAAACTGGAAGAGACCCGTTTCGTCAACTTCTTCAACGAGGCGCAGCCCATTACGACCCGCTACCACATGCTCGAGCTCCTGCCTGGACTGGGCAAGAAGACCATGTGGGCCGTTCTCGAGGAGCGGAAAAAGGGCAAGTTCAAGGATTTCGCCGAGCTCTCCACCCGGGTGCCATCGCTGAAGCACCCGGAAAAGGTCGTGGCCAAGCGGATCGAGATGGAACTCTCCAATCCGGGAGAGAAATACCACCTGTTCGTGTCGAAGTGATCCGGTGCGCCCGACCGAGGTCAAGGCTATCCTGGCCCAGATCGGCGTAAGCCCGACGAAATCGAAGGGCCAGAACTTTTTGGTGGACGACACCGTGGCAGAGCGGGAGGTCGACTACCTGCAGATTGCTCCGGGAGATGCCGTTCTCGAGGTCGGTCCAGGACTCGGGGTCCTGACGTCGAGGCTCGTTCCGAAGGCCGATAGAGTGATCGCCGTCGAGCTGGACCATGCCATCGCTGCCTATGTGAGATCACAGTTCGGAGAGGGTGTGGAACTCATTGAGGCCGATGCGTTGGATGCGAAGTGGCCTAAGTTCGACAGATTCATTTCCAACATCCCCTACAGCATCTCATCCCCGCTGATATTCAAACTTCTGGACCAGGACTTCAAGATGGCGGTCATCATGGTCCAGAAGGAGTTCGCCGACAGAATGGTGGCAAAAGCGGACACCGACGATTATTCACGGCTCTCGGTGAGCGTTTACTACCGGGCCAAGGCGGAGATGATGGAGAAGGTTGGCCGGAATCGTTTCTGGCCGGAGCCTGAGGTGGATTCGGCGGTGATACGATTGACGCCGAGGCCACCGCCGTTCAAGGTCAAGGATGAGAAGCTGTTCCACAAGCTGGTGGAGGTACTGTTCCTTCAGAGGCGGAAGAAGATCTCCACGATCCTGAGGAAGAGATACGTCAGGCCTGAGGACATGGACCGGGTGCCTTATCGGGATGATAGGGTCGAAGCCATCAGTCCGGAGCAGATCGGCGAACTGGCCGATGCTGTTTTCGACCTGAGGCGTTGATCAGCCGGATCCGTCCACGTTCACCCCGAAGTCATGGCGGATCTTCTTGATGAAATAGTATGAAACTGAGAGCGAAGCGACGAGCACACCGATGCCCGCGATTAGTATCCCGTCATCATTCTCGTAGTCGAAAACGATGAGTTCCCGTGCTACCGAGGTCAGTGCGATCAGTATGACCACCTCGACATGGATGACATGCGTTCTGGTATACAGGTGCAGAATTTCCATCACCTCAAGGGCTATGACCGCGAGGAAGAAGAAACCGATGAAACCAAGGACCTCTACCTTGGTCGTGAAGATAAAGTCGGGATCGATCATCAGATCGTACATGAGGACACCCATGGTATAGACGATGGCGACTATCAGTAGGGCTATCATGGCCATGACTATGTAGATCACGATCTTCTTGAAAAGTGCCAGGTAATCCTGGTCCTTGAGGTCCCGCATTGCGGTGGCACCAGCGTTGCCGATAATAAAACGTTCGTCACGCGTTCTGATCCCGATAACATGAAGTCATTAAATATGCGGACCCCGAATATATTTTGCTTGAATCCCATGGATCAGATACAGATCAGTTCGAAATTGATGAGCGCGGGCAGATTGGAAAAGGATCCGCTATGCGTTTACGCATCCGAGACCATTCCAGAAGACGCCCTCCACATATCCAAGGTGGACCGGTGCGTTGCCCACGCAATCTTCACCATCGCCAATGAGGATGGCCCGATCGTCTACCTGGGGGACGAACACCTGGGCGGCTGCTGCCCCGGGGGACAGTTCTGGCTTGGTTACACCCCACCGCCCAAAGGGCTAGAGTTCTTCGTCTCCACCGGCTCGCCCACTTACAGGAATGGTGCAGCAGAATATTACAAGCGCGATCCGGAGATCGCACGGCAGAGCATCGCCCGGGTGGGGAAAATGACGCCACAGGGCAGGTTCATTGTCATTGCCCCGTACCACAGGGATGTGAAGGAGGGCAGGATCCTGAGCATACTGTGCTTCGGCCATGCAGAGAACGTCCGCAACCTCATCGGATTGGCGGAGTTCGGGAGCGACGACCCGTTCGGGACCTGCGTCGTGCCCTGGGGGGCCGCCTGCGCCTCGATGATCACCTATGCATCTGGAATTGCGGAAAGGGGGCCGAAGGGAGCGTTGATCGTGGGACCGGCCGACCCGATGGTGAACGAATGGTTGCCGCCGGACATGATGACCCTCTCGATACCGATAGCAACAGCGGAGAGGATGGCCAACGATGTGGAAGCATCCTTCCTGAACAAGCGTCCGAAGGTCGCGTTCCCCGAGAAACGAATCCCCACCTGAAGCGTTCAGGCAATGATTTTTCTACGCCCATCCGCTTATCATGGACGATAATCATGCTAATTGGAATAGTCGGCAAACCGAACGTCGGTAAGTCCACCTTCTTCTCCGCAGCGACCATGGCCAGCGCCGAGATCGCCTCTTATCCTTTCACCACCATAAAACCGAACAAGGGAGTCGGTTATCTAAGGGCGCCCTGTCCGGAGAAGCATTTCGGGGTGAAATGCCAACCGAAGAACTCCGCTTGCGACAAC
Source organism: uncultured Methanomassiliicoccales archaeon (assembly GCA_942492955.1). Classification (GTDB taxonomy): domain Archaea; phylum Thermoplasmatota; class Thermoplasmata; order Methanomassiliicoccales; family UBA472; genus DASXVU01. Next base: position 1,904,500 of record OW818644.1, on the reverse strand, counting down.
GGCACCAGGATGGTCCCGGTCGAACTGCTGGACGTCGCTGGTCTGGTTCCCGATGCCTGGCAAGGAAAGGGGCTGGGCAACCAGTTCCTGGACGACCTGAGGCAGGCGGATGCGTTCATCCACATCATCGACGCTTCCGGTTCGACCGACTCAGATGGGAATCCAGTACCTCCAGGTACGCACGACCCGATGGTGGATGTCAAGTTCCTGGAGAATGAGATCGCGCACTGGATGAAGGGCATCATCGAGAAGGGCTTCGAGAAGGCGGCGCGCATGGCCCACTTGGAAGGGCAGAAGATGGAAGAGGTCATCCACGATCGCCTGACCGGACTGGGGGTGCCGATGGCATCGATCTGCACTGCGCTGCGCGAATCCAACATGCCGACCAATCCGATGAATTGGAAGGATGAAGAGATGCTTCGCCTGGCCGACAACATCAGGCGTCTGTCCAAGCCGATACTGATCGCCTATAACAAATCCGATGTGGCCAGCGATGAGAACCTGAAACGCCTCTCGCAACTTCATGACTACATCACCATACCGACCTGTGCCGAGACCGAACTGGCGCTCAAGAAGGCCAACAAGGCAAAGCTGGTCAGCTATTCCCCCGGTGAATCGTCGTTCTCGATCCCCGACCCGACAAAGCTCACACCAGGTCAGAAGAAGGCCATCGACGTCATGGACCACACCATGAAGAGGGTGGGCGGGACAGGGGTCCAGACATGCCTGGAAAAAGCTGCGTTCCAGCTGCTCGATCTGATCGTGGTCTATCCGGTGGAGGACGAGACCCGCCTCACGGACCATTCAGGCAACGTCCTGCCGGACGCACATCTGATCCGCCGGGGAAGCACCGCCAAGGACCTGGCATACAAGATCCACACCGACCTCGGGGAAGGCTTCATCCGTGCCATCAACGCAAAGACGAAACGCATCGTTGGTCACGACTACGTCCTTCAGGACGGCGACGTGATCACCATCATATCGAGAAAGTGAAATGATGGAATCCTACGAGCTGCGGCTGCTGACCGCATCCTACCGAAAGATGGCGGATCGCGATGAGGTCATGGTCGAGCTCTACGGCAAGACCCGGGATGGCCGCTCGATAGTGGTGCGCAACTTCGGGTTCAGGCCCTATTTCCACGTGATAGAGCCCAGGCCAGACCTATTGGCCCGCCTGAAGCAGAACCAGGACGTCCTGGACATCAAGAACCTTGAACTGTACTATAAAGGAAAGCTGCGCCCGGCAGCCCAGATAACCGTCAAATACCCCTGGACCGTGCCCAGCTTCCGCCAGGACATCAAGCGCCAGAACTTCGATGTGCTGGCGGCGGACATCCCGTTCCATCACCGGTTCATCTACGACAAGGACATGAGCTCGTGCATCCGTGTTTTCGGTACACCTGCCAAGGGTGATTACACGACCGATCTGGTCCTTGATATGGACCACTTCGAGGAGATCGAGCCGTTCACGCCCGACCTGCGCATCCTCTCGTTCGACCTGGAGAACTCGATCACCAATGGGACCATTCTCACCATCTGCTATGTGGTCCGGGACAAGGGGGAGATCCGTGACGGCGAGATGATCGAAGGGACCGAGAAACAGATCATCCAGCGCTTCTCCGAGATCATCCAGAAGGAGGATCCCGATGTGATCACCGGATACAACATCGACGGTTACGATATCCCGAAGATCCTGGAACGGGCCTCGAAGGTGGGCGTCAAGACGCTCAACTGGGGTCGGGACCGTTCCGACCCCAAACCGATCCAGAAGTTCTGGAGGCTGACCGGTCGGGTGATAGTCGATGCCTGGTGGGCGGTGCGCACCGAGCTCAGGCCGAAGCAGGAAACGCTGAACGCGGTATCCAAGCTGCTCCTGAACGAAGAGAAGATGGACGTCTCGGCCAAGAACATGGACGAGGAATGGCTCAAGGACAAGGAGAAGGTGCTCCGCTACTGCCGCCAGGACGCCAGCCTGGCTTTGAAGGTCCTGGAAAAGGTTGGACGCATCCGGAAGAACCTGGACCTGGCGGCGGTGTCCCGTCTGCCGGTCGACGATGTGCTGAACTCAGGCAGCTCGATGCTGGTCGATTCCATCCTGATCCGGGCCGCTGACCGGGCCATCCCCCGGGTGGGTGTACCGCTCACGGGCGACTTTGACAACGACGACGATGCGATCGAGGGCGGATACGTGCACGAGATCGAACCTGGCCTGTACCATTGGGTGTGCGTGCTGGACTTCAAGTCGATGTACCCCTCATTGATCATAAGCAAGAACATCTGCTTCACTACCAGGGAAGAGGCAGGTACCAACGTATCGCCGACCGGAGTCCACTTCCTCAGCAGGGAGCAGAAGCCGGGCATCCTGCCCACCATGATGGCAAACCTGATGAAGGCCAGGGATGACACCAAGGCCAAGATGAAGGCGGCCAAGACCCCGGAGGAGGTGCACTACTACGATGGGCTGCAGGCGGCCATCAAGGTCCTGATGAATTCCTTCTACGGTGTGTTCGCTTCATCGTTCTACCGGTTCACCGACCGTTCCATCGGATCCTCGATCACGGCATATGCCAGAGAAAGGACCAAGGGCATCATCCAAGAGCTCGAGAGCGAAGGCCGTCATGTGATCTATTCCGACACGGACTCGGTGTTCGTTCAGTCGCCGCATGAGAACCTTAAGGAATCGATCGAGTTCGGTACCGAGCTGGCTGAGCGATTTTCCAAAGAAGGGGGCTCATTGGAGTTCGAGAAGATCATGGAACCGCTGTTCTCCCACGGGAAGAAGAAACGTTACGTGGGCAGGATGGTGTGGCCGAAGGAGGAGCTGGTCATACGCGGCTATGAGATACGGCGCACCGACTCGTTCGAGCTACAGTCCGAGGCATTGATGGCGGTTTTCGACAAGATAATGGACGAGAAGATGGACGAGGCGGTCAAGATCGCCAAGCAGTACGTCCAGGATACACTGTGCTGTAAGGTGCCGATCGAGAAACTGGTCATTTCCAAGGGATGCCGCCCTTTCAACCAATATGCCAGGCCCGATTCCCAGCTGACGGTGCAGGTGGCCAAGAAGCTGATGGCCTCAGGGGAACAGTTCGTGCCGGGCATGAAGGTGTCCTGGATAGTGACCAACTCGAAGAAATCGCCGCAGGAGGCGGAGCCGTACGTGTCGGGACGCAAGTTCACCGGCCAACCCGACTGCCGGTATTATGCGGAACGCATCGCCCAATCGCTCGGCAGGGCCACTGAAGTATTTGGCTGGGACGACAAGTCACTAATGGCCGGCAATCAGCAGATGAATCTTCTGAACTCCGCGTTCTGCGATACTGAGGAGAGGAAACCGACGCCGATCGAGGCCGCGAAGAAGGCCGAGGTCAAAAAGACCGACAAGAAATTGACACTGGACGATTTCTTTTAGGGACTCATGAGGATGAAGAAGCTATGATGAAGTAGGCCGCATAGAGACAGATCAACAGCAGACCCTCCTTCCTGGATATCGGGACCTTCCTCCAGATTAGAATGATTAGGATGGCAGAGAATATGACCAGCGGTACGAGCCCGATCCAGAACAAATTCCCAGGTACGGCATAACCCCCAAACAACGATGCGGCGCCAGCGACGACCAGGACGGTAAAGGTCACCGAACCGACCGCGTTGCCAATGGCCAGGTCGGTCTCGCCCCTCCTTGCGGCAATGATGCTGATGGTCAATTCCGGCAAACAGGTCCCGAAGGTTACAATGGTCAATCCAATAAGAAAGGGACTGATTCCCGCTTGCAGTGCCAGGTTCGAGGCACTGGATACGGCCAATTGAGCTCCAAGGGCGAGCATTCCGATGCCTATGGTTAACCTGCCCACGCTCGCCCAAACCGGTTCACTATCTTCCAGGGCTTCTCTATACTCTTCCTTTACACAGGATGGGCAGCCCACCCTCCTTTGGTGGTTGAGCATGTAAGCTACACCAACGATGAAGGTGGCGATCAGCAGCACACCGTCTATCGGTGAGACGCTCCCATCAATCGCTAGAAGGGCGAGGAAGGCGACTGCATAGATCATGAAAATGCTCTCCAAGCGGATCGACATGAATCGGATTACGATGGGGACCAGAATCGCGCACGCTCCGATTATGTATGTAGTATTGGATATGGTGGAGCCGATGATGTTGCCGAACGAAATGCTACTCGCCCCTTCATATCCTGCAATGATTCCGAGAAAAAGCTCCGGTACGGACGTACCATATGCAACCACGGTCAGACCGACAACAATTGGTTGCACTCCGAGGGCCAGCGCAAGCTGCGTACCGCCCCTCACGATCCATCGACCGCCGAAATATATGACGACCAATCCAGCGGCAAGATAGAAAATTTGGTCTATCATTATGATGATGTTTTTCCACTCCTTCCTAGATAAAGGATATCCCGCCGGAAGGTCTGAAAGTGAACCAAGCGGGACAAAATCCTTTTATATCGTGATCCTAGTCCTGAAAATAGTGACGGGACGATGGTCTGTCCTCCCGTAGGATGTGTACCCTAACAAGGGCGAATCCCGAAACGCCGCTTCCACTAATTATCGCGGCGGAAGTGATACACTATGGCAGAGAACGAGAAGCCCGTCGAGGGCGTAGAGGAAGAAGCCAAGAGAAATATCTCTGGCAAGAGTATGTACAAGTACATCGCCGAGGCCTGGAAGAGGCCGGATGCAACGTACGTAAAAGACCTCATGTTTGACAGGATGATCCTATGGCGCAGGGAAGAGAACTTCTGCCGCGTAGATCATCCCACCAGGCTGGACCGCGCCCGCGCTTTGGGATTCAAGGCCAAGCAGGGTTACGTCGTGGTCCGCGGACACGTCAGGAAAGGCTCGCTCCAAAGGCGCAAGATGCGCTGGAAGGGTCGCCGCGCAAAGAGGAAGGGAATCAACAAGCTCACCGCCGGCAAGAGCCTGAAGTGGATGGCTGAGGAGAGATGCTCCAAGCGCTACCCGAACCTGGAAGTGCTCAACTCCTACTGGGTCGGGGAAGACGGCAGGAACGTCTGGTTCGAGATCATTCTGGTCGACAAGCACCACCCGGTGATCATGTCGGACAAGAAGATCAACTGGATCTGCAGCCCGGTGCACAAGGGCAGGGCATACCGCGGCCTGACCTCCGCCGGCCACAAGGGACGTGGCCTGAGATGGAAGGGCAAGGGCGCGGAGAAGATGAGGCCCAGCGGCGCCGCGCACGACCATCACAACAAGTGATAAACCTCTTAGAACGGTCTTTCTTAATCGCCCGAAAGGGCGATTCATTTCCTATTTCTTGATTCAAGTTTACCGCTTATGGCCATAGGGCTGGCTGGGAAGCGTATTTCAAAAAGGAATGGATTCTGTGAGTGCGACTAACTGCGGATCCGTTCCATGCGCGCGGCAATGGTCGGACCGTCCATACCGATGATGGGATAGAATGCAGGCACCGGGAGGTCCGTGCTCTCCTTGATCCGAACCTCGTCCTCGACCAGATAACCATAGACCACCGCGGACGCCTTGTGCTTCCTGCAATAGGCCTGTAGGTCGCCCGGAGGGAGCACCTTCAGTTCGGGGTCCCATCTCCTCACGATGCGGACCGCCTCATTCTCCTCATCGGCGATGGCCAACGCACGGCATCCGCGTTTCATGATCAGCCATGCGGCCAGTGCATCGGTGTCTTTCTCTAGCACGATCAGGACCTTTCCTTGGCTGCCCATGGGCAATCCGCCCGTCCCGTCGAAGTACTCCGAGAAGACGAACGTCTGGTTGTCCCGGACCTCGACGAAGATCTCCTTGTTGGGATTATGGATGTCCACCTTGATCCCGCGGTCCTGGTTGGCATTCAGGACGGCCTCGCCGACGAGCACGGCTATGTCCATGCTGGTGAACGGGTGCGAACCGACCCGGCGGGACTTGATCTTGAACGTCGAACCGTCGGCGAGGACCTCTTTCGAGTACTTCACCGCGGTGGCCTTGATCGAATCCATGTCGCTCGAGGTCTCTATAACTGGCGAGACGGATGCGATGCCGAAGACCCTTTGCAGGACCTTGATCCCGTCATTGATGCGGGTCTTGTCGGTGCGAACGTAGATCCTTCCCTGATCACAGTTGACTAGTGCCTCGATCCCTTCCCTGGCCAAGGCTGAGATCATGTTGTCCATCAGCACTCTCTCGAACCGTGAGCGGACGGACCGGGATTTGAGCCCGACCTCGGAATACCTGACCAGGATTAGGTCCATATGCGGACGCAAGCCTGCCGTGGTTAAAAAGGGTTTTGATGTGCCACTCCGGTGCCGGATATCGAATGCCGTGGCCCGCATTGGTTATATCTAGCTAGCAACCATTGGAAGGCCTGAGCAGATGGACCCCCTGACCGCCTTGATGATAATTGCCTTCGCGTTCCTTGCTGGCCTTATCGGTTCCCTGCTCGGGCTGGGGGGCGGCATTATCGTTATTCCGGCGTTAACGCTAGCGCTCGGTTTCAGCATGCAGGAGGCGGTCGGCGCTTCGCTTATCGGTGTCATCGCATCATCCACTGGCTCCGCCTCCAGATATGTGCAGCAGGGTTTTGTCAATGTGAGGTTGGGGATGATCCTGGAGACGACCACCACGGTCGGCTCGATCATAGGGGCCCTCATCGCGATATACACGGACCAGAAGATCCTGGCATTGGTCTTCGCCGTCATGCTGACATACAGTGCCATATACATGCTGCGCCGGCCGGAGCGGACCATCTCCCCGGACAGCGCCGAATTGGACGGGCAATTGCTGGACCTTTCCTGCACCTACACCGAGAGCGGGAGCGGCAACCAGGTCTGCTATGGCGTCAAGGGCATCAGGACCGGCATGGGAGCCGGGCTCTTGGCTGGAGCCACCTCAGGAATGCTCGGGGTGGGCGGAGGGGTCATCAAGGTTCCGGTGATGAACGCGTGCATGTGCGTGCCGATGAAGGCGGCCACCGCCACCAGCAACTTCATGATCGGCGTCACGGCCCTGGCCGGGGCGGTGGTATACTATTCCTACGGGATGATATCCCCGGTGTTGGCGGCCACGGTCGCGGTGGGCGTGATCATCGGTTCCTTCACGGGAACGCACATGACGTTCCGTTCTGAAGGCAGTAGCATCAGAACGATGTTCTCGATCGTCCTCATCGTGATCGCGGCCATGATGATCCTGAAGGCGGCCGGCCTGCTGGAGGCGGTGTGACATGACCAATGAACGATTAAACCGTACCATGCACTTGGTGCTGATCACCGGTCTGGTGCTGAGCTTCGGCACCATGACCGCGGGGCTCATCATGTACGCCTTAAATCCGATCGAAGGGTCGACGTTGTCCTTGGACGGGATAGTGGACGGGATCGTGCGCGGCAGCCCCATCGCCGTCATCGATCTGGGCATCGTGCTCCTGATTGCCACTCCCATGGTCAGGATAATCGCTGCCGGGATCGCCTTCAGCCTGGAGAAGGACTATCGTTTCGTCGGCGTCTCCGTCTTTGTGCTGGCGATGATCGTGCTCGCCGTTTTCATTAAACTTTGAAATAACCTGAAAAGCAAACCGTTATTACCCTCATCCAGATTCAGTAGTAGGGGATGGGAAATGTCCGACGACAAGAAGGATGAGAAGTGGTACTACACGTTCCTTCCTTACAACATCGCTGGAGGAAGCACCAATCCCATCATCCCGCTTTTCGTCACCGAGGGACTGAAGGGGACGGTAGGGCAGGTCGGTATCGTCTCGGCCATTACCTCGCTCGCTGCAGTGCCGGCAAACATACTTTGGGGCAACCTGTCCGACACCATGCAGAAGAGGAAACCGTTCATCATCATGGGCTTTCTCGGCATGGGACTGGCACTGCTTCTGATGGGACTCTCAACCAGCATCCCGCAGTATTACCTGGCGAACTTCATGCTCGGCCTCTTGGCTGCGGCCGTCGCCCCGGTGGGCACCGTCCTGGTCCTGGAATCGTTCGACAAGAAGGATTGGGCGACACGCCTGGGGGACTTCAGCAAGGTGGGCGGCCTGGGCTGGGTCGTGGGATTGGTCATAGGCACCGTATGGTTAATGATCCTCAACGGTTCGGACGGTGTTAACTCCACCCGGGCGCTTTTCCTGCTGGCGGCACTCCTTTGTCTGGTCTCGACCGTTCTGGCCATCCGCTGGGTGCCGGAACCCAAAGAGAATATCAGGCGTGAGTCCCTCGATCCGGAAGATCTCGGACATGCGCATGCGCATATCATCGAACGGGCCCGTTACCTTCCCCAAAGGGTGGTGTTCGTGGCCAAGGTCAGCACCAAGAACCTGAAGCTGGCTAACTTCCCTGACAACCTCAAACGCTATTACGTCATGACCTTCCTGGCGTTCGTGGGCTTCCTTTCATTCTACGTGGTATTCCCCATCTTCCTCAGCCAGTACGTCGGGCTGAGGAATTCTGATATCTTCATCATCTACATCGCCTCGTCGGTGGCCTCGGTGCTGACCTACTCCCTGGTCGGAAGGATGATCGGTCGGGTCGGTGGCAAGCGCATCCAGGCCATCTCGTTCGCCGTCCGCATCGTCATCTTCCCGGCGTTCTTCCTGGTCACGATGCTGAATCTGCCGTTCCCTGTTCTGTTCGCTGCCATGCTCATACTGCACGCCATGGCGGGATTGTGCTGGGCCGGGATCAGTGTTTCCGGCAACGCACTGGTGTCAAGGATGTCCTACAAAGACTTCCGCACCCAGTCGCTCGGCATGTACAACGCGATCCAGGGAGTGGCGGCCATATTAGGATCGATCATGGGTGGGTTCGTGGCCGAGTACTACGGTTATCAGGTCGAGTTCCTGATGGCGTCGATATTCATCCTGGCAGGGCTTGTCCTATTGCTGCTGACCAATGTGGATAAAGTGCCGACGGACGATGAGGGTCCGCATATCATCAATAGCAATTGATCTGGACGGAGACATTGATCAGCTTTTCGCCAATGCATCACAGATCTGTCTGCCGAAAAGCCTGGCCCTTTCCTCTTCGCCTTCCGCCAACGGACCGCGCATACCGACCACGACGAACGATGCGTCGACGACGACCGGCTTTCCTTTCTTCTCCAGGATCTTCCTTAATTTGACCGCTGCACCTTCGGGAAAATCGCTCATCCGAGTGTCGAAGACCGCGACCTTGACTCCGGGATGGTCCTCCCTCAGGGCGTTCTTCAGCAGCGTGGAAAAGCGGAATGGCACCCTGCCGTAGTGCGTCGGGGTACCGAGCACCCATAGGTCCTTTCCCCGGAAATCCTCCTCCCCGGATCGGGAAAGCGCGCGACATTCGATGGATTCGATGCCGCCTTCTTTGAGACCTTCGGCGATAGCCTTGGCGACCTTTTCGGTGTTCCCATGTTTTGAATCGAACAAGACCAGGGCTTTCATCGTTTCCTCAACCGCTGAGGACAACGATAAGGATTGTGGGACTCTTCCATGAAGATAATGAAAAATGGTGGAGGAGAAGGGATTTGAACCCTTGGACCGCTAGGGACTAGACCCTGAATCTAGCGCCGTTGGCCAAGCTTGGCTACCCCTCCAAAGCTGGAATTTACCGAACGAGGTCTTTGTACAAAAACCTTATTGAGCGCTTCAGGCGGGGTCAGACGCTCATCTGAACTGGGCCAAGGCATGTGGACAACATAAATAGGAATTCGTCGCCTTTACCGGACAAGATGAAAGATAAGCCCAAGAAGTCCCAGAAAAAGAAAGTGGTGATCGACCTGAAGGGTTCCCTCAAAGAAGGCGCGGAGGAAATTCTCGACGATCCCCGCCTATTCATCAATAGGGAGATCAGCTGGGTCAGGTTCAACACGCGCGTCCTTGAAGAGGCAAAGGACGAATCCCATCCATTACTGGAAAGGGTCAAGTTCCTGGCCATCTGCGGGAACAACCTGGACGAGTTCTTCATGATCCGGGTCTCCGGGCTCAAACGTCAGCTGAACAAGGGGGCGCTGGAACCACCGCCGGATGGCATGACGCCGCTGGAACAGCTGCTTACCCTGCGCGAGGAGCTAAAGCCTCTATTGGACGAACACCTGAAATGCTGGCAGGAGGACGTCCTGCCCAAGCTGAAGAAGAACGGAGTCCACATCCACACGATGGATGAGCTCTCGGTGGATGAGCGCGGCCAGCTGAGGGAGCACTTCGAGAATGTCATATTTCCCACCCTGACCCCGTTAGCACTGGACCTGGTGCACCCGTTCCCTTTCATATCCAACCTCTCGATCAATCTTGCCGTCGTGGTGAAGGACTCGAACGGACACGAGAAGTACGCCCGGGTGAAGGTCCCGAATGGACTGTTCCCCCGCCTGATCGAGTTCGACGATGACAATGACAAGTCGGGCAAGGGAAACCACTTCGTTTTCCTCGAGGACCTGGTGGCATCGAACCTCGATCTGCTCTTCCCGGGCATGGAGGTGGAGACGTCGTATGTCTTCCGCATCACCAGGGACGCCGACATCGAGATCGAGCTTGACGAGGCTGAGGACCTGCTCACCGCAGTCGAGGAGGGAGTGGAGAACCGTCGCGTTGGCGCTCCCACTCGCCTGGAGGTCGACAGCACAATGCCGGTGCACCTGCGCGATCTCTTCGCCGTCAAGCTTGGCCTGCCGCCGTATCTGGTATACCAGACACCTCCGCCCCTGGGTTTCGTCGACCTCTGGCAATTGTGGGGCCTGCCCCGCCAGGACCTGAAGGACATCCCCTTCCTTCCTTACGTGCCACCGGCACTGCAGAACGAGAAGAAGATCTTCGCCGCCATCAAGGAGCGGGACTTTGTCCTCTACCACCCTTACGACTCGTTCGTTCCTGTGGTCAACCTGCTCAAGGAAGCCGCGGTGGACCCGGAAGTGCTGGCGATCAAGATAACACTATACCGCGTGGACCGCCATTCCCCCATCATCGAAGCGCTGATGGATGCCCGCGACAACGGCAAGGCTGTGGCGGCCACCGTGGAACTGAAGGCCCGGTTCGACGAGGAGAACAACATCGAATGGGCCAGGGCATTGGAGACCAAGGGAGTTCACGTCGTGTACGGACTGGCCGATCTCAAGGTGCACGCCAAGCTGTGCCTGATCATCCGAAAGGAGAAGAGCGGGATCGTCCGTTATTCGCACATCAGCTCTGGGAACTACAACACCAATACCGCTCGGAGCTACGGCGACATTGGCTACATGACCTCCGACCAGGAGATCGGTTCAGACGTCTCCGACCTGTTCAATTCTTTGACTGGTTACTCACAGAAGGAGGATTACCGGAAATTGCTGGTCTCACCGGTGTCCATGCGCCGGGAAATAGTCCGTCGGATCGACCGGGAGATCCAACGGCACAAGGACAAGGGTGACGGCTATATCGGATGGAAGCTGAACGCTCTGGTGGACAAAGAGGTCATCCAAGCGCTCTACCGGGCTTCGATGGCGGGCGTCAAGATCGATCTCAACATTAGGGGCCAGTGCTGCCTCCGACCGGGAGTGAAGGGCATCAGTGAGAACATCCGGGTGGTTTCCATCCTGGGGCGTTTCCTTGAGCATGCCCGGATCTTCTATTTCCGTAACGGAGGGGAAGGGGAGGTCCTTCTCGGCTCTTCGGACATGATGCCCCGCAACCTGCAAAAGCGGGTCGAGGTGCTGTTCCCGGTGGGCGACAAGAAGCTGAGGAGCGCTTTGGTGAAGGACATCCTCGAGGTTCATATGGCAGACAATGTAAAAGCTCGAGAGCTTAAGCAGGACGGTTCATATCAAAGGATGACCCTGGAGCACGGGGAGAAGAAGATGAACTCGCAGTTGTGGATGATCAAGCACCGGGGTAAATGGCATGGCCGATCCTAAGGCAGAGCCGTTCCTCCTGGCCTGCGATGTCGAACACTACCGGGCATATGGTGCGGAGCGCCTACTCCATTCGTTGGAATCACTGACCTCAGAGATCGAGGGGGTCAAGGGCGAGGACGATAGGGAGTTCGTGCACCGCATGCGTGTGGCCTCCCGGAGATTGAGGTCGGCACTGGTGCTGTTCGGTGAGTGCTTTGAAAGGGAAGACGTCAGGAAATGGAACAAAGCGGTCCGCTCCGTGACAAAGGACCTCGGCGAGGCCAGGGACCTCGATGTCCAATTAGTGTTCCTGAAGGGGTTTGCGGAAGCCCATGCCGACCTCCCATCCCTGATGGAACTGATCAGAGAGCTGGAGATGCAGAGGGGGAGAGCACAGCCCCGCATCGTCTCCGGCCTGGAGAGACTGGAAAGGAAGGGAATCTTGGAGGAGATGCGCAGGACCTATGAGGAGGTTCACAACGCCCCGCGCTGCTCGGTACCCTACGGCACCATGGAACGTGCGTTCCATCACATCTCGATCAGGTTGGATGATCTCCTTTCTCTTCAAGAATGCGTCCATCAGCCTGAGGCGAAGGACAGGCATCACCAGATGAGGATCGCCGCCAAGCGTCTCCGTTATACCATGGAGGCGTTCGAAGCGCTCTACGGCGAGGGCATCAAGGACCGGATCGCGGTCATAAAGGACCTGCAGGACCGGCTCGGCGGGCTGCATGATTGCGATGTATGGATCGACATGCTTCAGACGCGAGGCGTCGATGACCCCGGCCTCGACGCGTTGCAGCATGACCGGATAGCGGCCCGCATCGCTGGATATGATGACTTCGTCAAGATCTGGGAGTCGCTAATCGAGGAAGGGTTCTTCACCGACCTACTGAACTCGATCGTCCCGGACGCGGCCCAGTCCTTGATACAGACGGCCGGCTTGACCAAGCTGGAACGGGTCAAAGCCATCGCCAGGTCTTGCGGGGTCGACGAGGGACACCCCCTCCACGTCGCGGGTTTGTCAATGATGCTGTTCGACTGTCTTCGCCCCCTCCATCAACTGGATGACGCGCAAAGGAGTATGCTGGAATATGCCGCGGTTTTGCATGACATCGGATGGAAAGAAGGGCAGGAAGGACACCATAAGACATCTTTTCAGATGATCATGAGCGACGATCAGCTGCCGTTCGACGAGACGGAACGTTCGATCGTGGCCAATGTGGCCAGATATCACCGTGGCGCACTTCCTGACGATGGTCACAGAGGTTACAAAGCGTTGAGGTCCGCCGACCGGATGGTGGTCGACCAGCTTGCCTCAATACTGAGGGTGGCGGATGCGCTTGACGTATCACACGCCTCGGTCGTTAGATCGATCGGGTGCCGGATCAAAAAGGGAAGCGTGAACATCCTCCTAAGAACGACGGAGTATCCTGATCGGGAACTGTATAAGGTTCGAATGAAGAAGGACCTGTTCGAGAAGGTGTTCGAGACGAACCTCAAGTTTGAGTGGAAACTAGCATGATCGTGCCAAAGGTAGTGGGCTTCATCGATATCGGCACCAATTCAGTTCGCCTGCTGGTCGTCAGGGTCAACCCCAATCGATCCTATACGGTGCTCAGTCAAGAAAAAGAAGTGGTCCGGCTGGGGGATGGCGAGTTCAGGGACCAGATGCTCACTCCGGAAGCGATATACCGGGGGGTCATGGTGGTCAAGAAGTTCGCCGAGCTTTCCCGCGCCTATGGGGCGGAAGAGGTGATCGCCGTGGCAACATCCGCCGCCAGGGAGGCGAAGAACCAGATCGACCTGTTGAACCGCCTGCGGGAGGAGGCCAAGGTCGATGTCTCGGTCATCTCCGGAAAGGAAGAAGCCCGCCTCATCTACATCGGCGTGGCCAGCGGAGTCCACATCAAAGACCGCAAGGCGCTTTTCGTCGACATTGGAGGGGGGAGCACCGAGATCATCATCGGGGACCAGGAACAATATTCCTACTTGGACAGCCTGAAATTGGGGGCGATCCGGCTTACTAATATCTTTCTTCCGGAAGGGGCTAGGACGCCCGTGCCGGCCGATGTCTACGGCAAGATGTGCAAATACGTCAGGAACGCGGTCATCAGGACCGCGAACCGGGTCAAGAAGGAAAAGCTCGCCATCGCGGTCGCTTCCTCAGGCACCGCGATCAATCTCGCCGAAATCGCGAATCGGATGACCGGCAACGCTGATGCCCGGAGCATGGTCCTTCGTCGTTCACATCTCAAGAAGATCATGTCGATGCTGTGCTCCCTTCCCCTGGAGGAGAGAAGGCGAGTTCCGGGCATCAACCCGGAAAGAGCGGACATCATCATCGGCGGCGGCGCCATCCTGGAAACGCTGATGGACGAGTTTGGCGTGGAGGAGGTCCTGGTCAGCGAACGGGGTCTCCGGGACGGATTGCTCGCCGAATACCTGGCAGAGGGCGGGGACCAGGAATACAGGGGGATGTCCGTGAGGGAGCGGAGCGTCCTGCAGCTCGGACGATCGTGCAACGTTGATGAGATGCACGCGGAGCGGGTCAGGGGCCTTGCGCTTTCTCTGTTCGACAGCGGTTTCAGGCAGGGTCTGCACAATCTCGGGGACTGGGAACGGGAGCTTCTCGGTTATGCCGCCTTCCTGCACGATATTGGAGATTTCATCTCTTTCAACAACCACCATCTGCATTCCCACTACATCATCCGCAATGCCGAGCTGCTCGGGTTCGATCAACGCGAGATCGTGATCATGGCCGATCTGGCCCGATTCCATCGCAAGAAGATACCGAGGAAGAAGGACCCGGACCTGGACGACCTGGATGAGCACTCGCAGAAGATCGTGATCCTGCTCTCAGCGCTGCTCCGCCTGGCGGAGAGCCTGGACCGAAGCCACACCGGCCTGGTGAGGCAGGCAGAGTTTGTCATCGTGCAGAAGACCTCGGCCATCGTCGCCATCCACAGCGATGAGGACGTGCAGCTAGAGGTATGGGGCGTCGAATCCGACGGCAAGGCCTTCGAGAAGGCGTTCGGGAGAACCCTCAGCTCGAACGTGGTGAGGTCCTGAGCTCGGTATCAACTTTGCGAATCCGAGCCTAGCCGGATAAATAGACAATAAGGACCTCTCAGCCCGAATAGACCTGACCATACGGTACTGGCGAGACTAAGATGAAACTCAGGAGCAAGACGTTCTTCGTTATCGGGGTGATCATGCTAGCCATGGTCTTGGTCCTCATCGGGTTCTCATCGCTTGTATTGGAACAAGGTTATGCCAGGATCGAGGACAAAGATTGCATAGATAACATCCAACGCATCAAGAATTCCCTTGAGAACCAAGAGGTCCAGCTAGAGCGAAATGTGATGGATTGGGCAGAATGGGATGATACATATGAGTACGCAGCGGACCACAACCGCGAGTATGAGGTCTCCAACCTGGATGCCAGCGCTTTGGTGAACCTGCAGATCAATCTGTTCGCGGTGGTTGACAGCTCCGGTTCACTGGTGAATGCCACATTCTTCGACCTTGATGCAGAAAGCCAAGTGCCGACCCCTGAATCATTCTCGGGTCACATGGTCCATGGCGATGCTCCCTTGCATGGCGGAGACGTAAGTACGGGGGTCTCGGGCATCATAGTCATTGATGGGAAGCCCATGGTAGTGTCCGCTCACCCTATCCTGACCAGCTTTGCCGAGGGTCCAAGTCGGGGTCACCTGATCATGGGAAGGTACCTTGATGAATCTCAGGTAGCGGTCGTCGAGAGTCTGACCAGCTCCAAGTTCTTGATATTGCCCATAAACGACCCACAACTTGACTCTGAACTGAACCCTCAGGTAAGAACCCAGATTATGGATGGTCAAAACCATATTGAGATAAACAACGGTTCGTCCTTAACGATATATTCGGCTGTAAAGGACATATCCGGTCAATATACAATGGTGATACGCTCTGAGATGGCCAGGGATGTCTATGTCCAAGGTCAAACGACCCTGGGATACCTGAATGCCGCCCTGGCCATCGTAGGCCTCATGTTCACATTGGTCTCGGTGCTGTTCATCGAACAGTTCATCACTTCCCGGGTGAGGCGGTTGGACGGGGATGTCGCCGTTGTCCGGGATGAACGTTCCTTCTCTAAGCGGGTACGGACGAACGGCAAGGATGAACTGTCCACGTTATCTGTCTCCATCAACCAGATGCTTGATAGCCTTCAGATGTCCGAGATCGAAGTGCACAAGAGCGAGGACAGATACCGGATGGTGGTAGAGGATCAGACCGACCTGATATTCAGGATCGACCGTGATCTGAACATCACGTTCGCCAACGGGCAGTTCGGTGCATACTTCGGCAATGACGCGGGTCAGGCCATCGGGGGCAGTTCCCTCTTGAACATTCACCCTGATGACAGGGCGGGTTACTTGATGAACATCCAGTCATTGATCGGCACGAACGATGTCCTGACCAGGGAGATTAGGGTGACCGACAATGAGGGCAGGGAGCGCGTGCACCAGTGGACCCTGCGCGGGATCTCCGGTAAGACAAGTCCTGGTGAAGTGCAGATCGTCGGCAACGACGTAACGGAAAGGAAACAGACCGAAGAGGATCTTCGCAAGCATCGGGAGAACCTTGAAGAACTAGTTGAGAAAAGAACGGCTGAACTGCTCTCCATGAACCGTGTCCTTGAATCGGAGATAGAGCGGAGGAATGTCGCAGAGAGGGACCTGCAAACATCCGAGGAGCGTTATCGCGATCTGGTGAACAATCAGGGTGAGGGCATCCTGCTGGTGGACGACAAAGGGAAGGTTACGTTCTCCAACCCGGCTGCGGACGACCTGTTCGGCGTTCCAAGGGGCACGCTGGTGGACGCAAATGTTGGAGAATTCACCGATGACGAGGGAAGGAAGAAATTGTGGATGGAGGCAATGTCACAAGGTCCTCGATCCACATATCGCTGGACGTTGTTGAGACCGGACGGTGAAAGGAGGACACTGTTGGTCACTGCAACACCAAGAATCGGTCCGGAACAGAGTTTTCAGGGCACGTTCGCCATCTTCCGGGACATTACCGACAACGACCTTATGGAACAGGCACTCAAGAAGAGGGAGGCGGAATACCGGTCAGTGGTCGAGGACCAGACCGACCTAATCTCCAGGACACTGATGGACGGCACGGTCACCTTCGTCAATGGTGCCTTCTGCCGTTTCTTCGACAAGTCGTCGGAGGAATTGGTCGGCAGGGTCCTTGATCTTGACATTCCATCGATTGAAGACAAGGCCTTGACGTCCATGATATCTGGATTAACCCCCGAGAAGCCGACCAACAGCTGGGAGCTTCATCTGATGAGGGCTGATGGCGAACTGCGTTGGATGCAATCAACTTTCCGCGGCATCTTCGATTCAGAAGGCAAGATACTGGAAATCCAAAGCGTCGGAAGGGACGTCACCGATAGGATCCAGATGGAACAGGAAATGATCCGTGGGCAAAAGCTCGAATCACTAGGAACGTTGGCTGGCGGGATCGCTCATGATTTCAACAATGTCCTCACATCGATCATTGGGAACGTCTCCCTGGTTAAAATGAGGATAGATGCAAGCGACCCTCTCATGATGCGTTTGGCCGAGACGGAATCGGAGATCATCAGGGCGAAGAAGTTGACCGACAAACTATTGACCTTTTCGAAGGGCGGGGAACCGGTGAAGGAGGTCCAGGACATTCGCGATATCATCCCAGATGCGGTCGGATCTGGTCTCTTGGGAACTCTTACCTCGCCAAGAATCGAATACTCATCGGATACCCACATGATCGAGCTCGACAAAGGTCAGATGACGCAGGCCTTAAGCAATCTCATAAGGAACGCCAGCGATGCCATGGATGGCAGAGGCGAAGTGACCATCAAGACGTCCAATGTCGTCCTAGACCAAGACAGGAACGGGCATCCGGCAGGCAGATACGTAGCCGTATCGGTGGTCGACCAGGGGCAAGGAATTCATGAGAACGACCTAACAAAGCTCTTCGATCCCTATTTCTCCACCAAAGGAGAGGGTAAAGGGCTTGGCCTCAGCACCGCCCTGTCGATCGCGAAGAGGCACGGAGGCTGGATCGACGTAGAGACCACCATAGGCCATGGCACCACATTCATCATGTTCCTCCCATCGGCCGTCCCGGAGCCTCGCAATGACTTTTTTAACAAGGAAACGGGACGAACGGGATCGAGGGTCCTTCTCATGGATGATGAGGAGGCCATACTCGAGGTTGGCAAGGAATTGCTAGAAGCGAACGGTTTCGTGGTAGAGACGGCGAAGGATGGCAGGGCAGCCATCGAATCATATCTAGACGCGGTCGACAAGGGAGAGAAGTTCGATGTGGTCATCATGGACCTGACGATCCGTGGCGGAATGGGCGGAAAAGAAGCCATCGCCGAACTGCTCAAGATCGACCCCAAGGCAGTGGCAATTGTCTCATCTGGCTATTCTAATGATCCAGTTATGGCAGAATACCGGAAGTTCGGTTTCTCAGGCGTGGTCCAGAAACCATACCTCATTAATGAGATGGTGATGATGATACGGTCGGTGACAAGGATCAAGGATCTGCCGGCCGCGAACCAACTTTGCCAAAGTTCTGATGCTGAATACAATGATCCTTGTTGATTCCGTCGTGTCTTGGTTGAAGCTTGTGGAACGATAGTCATATCTTTTGTTGACCGCCCAACATCAATCGCGGCTTGTCCTGTGGTTCAGGCTGGACCGGACACTGATCGACGGTGAGATAGTGCGTTATAAAAAGGATGAGAATGAATTATAGAATCGTATGAATCAGGATCAACCGACCATCCTCAGCGAATATCGCGGCAAGAGGGATTTCTCCAAGACCAGTGAACCCGAAGGCGGGAAGGTCGAAGAACGGGCAATCTTCGTTGTACAGGAGCATCACGCCTCTCATCTGCATTACGATTTCCGATTGTCGATGAATGGGGTCTTGAAAAGTTGGGCGGTACCCAAGGGAGTTCCAGAGGAAAAAGGGGTCAAGCACCTGGCCGTCGAGACCGAGGATCATCCGCTGGAATATGCCACCTTCGAGGGTGACATCCCCAAAGGTGAATATGGCGGCGGACAGGTGAAAATCTGGGACCGCGGGGAATATGTCCTCGAGCACCGCGACCAGGACAAGGTCGTCATTGAATTGAAAGGCACCAGGCTAAGGGGCAGGTATTCGATCGTCAGGTTCAAGGGAAGGGAAAGCTCACCAAAGAACTGGCTGATCATGAAGCTTTGAACATGAAGCAAAAAGAAAAGATGTAAGGAAAGGATTTGAATTTGGTTTGACCGAGTGAGGGAAGGCTTACTTGGCCTTCTTCATTATTTTCATCCAGCCGCCGGACTCGTAAACTGCGAGTCCCCTCTTGCCGAGGGTCTTCTCAAAGTCTTCCCATGAGACAATCTCGAGGCGGGCGTTGCTTCCCTTTGTGAACTGAATCCCGTTCGTTCCCTTTACACGGCCCGGCTTGAGACCCTTCTTCTTAGCGATCTCCTTGGCCTTGTCGAGGCTAATTTGCTCCATCACCATGTGATATCCCTCCTTTGACATTTGGCCGGATACTGGCCAACTATCCAGTATGTAATGAACATGACCTATATATAAAATTTATCCCATATTGTTATCCTCCCAGCAGTCATTTCCTTTATATCCCCTCCCGAAAGAGTGCTTCGTGAGCCAGCATTAAACAGTGTTTCGAACTCCTAAATAATAATGAGCGGTCGTTGTTCGGAAGACATACTGGCAGAGCATCAGTTCACTATCGCAAAAGAAAGTAAGGTAAGGATATATCAAGGTAGAGTGATTCCCTGAACGTTGAACACATGACACTTTTCGGTTCTTCGGGGATCCGTGGCCTGGTGGGCCAAGAGATCACTTCCAGCCTGGCGCTCAATATCGGTATGGCCGTGGGTAATGAGTACGGCCGGATAGTCATCGGAAAGGATACCAGGACCAGCGGTGACATGATGGAGCGGGCTCTGGCCGCGGGGGCGATGTCATCCGGGGCCGACGTCTACATGGCCGGAATGGTCTCCACCCCCACATTGGCTAGGGCGGCGTTTGATTATGATTGCGGACTGATGATAACCGCCTCTCACAACCCCAAAGAGTACAATGGGGTGAAGATGTGGAATCCGGATGGGAGCGCTTTTGACACCGAACAAATGGAGCGCATAGAGCATCTTATCACCAAGGGAGGGTCCCGGAAACCCTTGTGGAAGGATATTGGCCAGGAATACATCCATAGGGGCGCGGTAAGGGCTCACATCGACGATGTCATCAGGTCTGTGGGTAGTTCCGATGTCAATGTGGTCGTGGATTGCGGGTGCGGTGCGACGTTCAACATCAGCCCCTTATTATTGCGGGAGATGGGATGCAGCGTCTTCTCCTTGAACGCCCAGCCAGACGGTCACTTTCCTGGTCGAATGCCTGAACCGACGGAGGACCAACTCACTGACCTGATGAAGAACGTCATCGGCAGGGAGGCGAACCTGGGAATAGCCCATGACGGGGACGGTGATCGAATGGTGGCCGTGGATGAAAACGGACACTTCGTCGATGGGGACAAATTGTTGGCCCTTTTCGCTTCGGTGCTTGGGGCGA
Source organism: uncultured Methanomassiliicoccales archaeon (assembly GCA_942492955.1). GTDB lineage: Archaea > Thermoplasmatota > Thermoplasmata > Methanomassiliicoccales > UBA472 > DASXVU01. Next base: position 1,884,041 of record OW818644.1, on the reverse strand, counting down.
CCGGGTTGGTGGCGCCCATCGATGCCTCGATGGTGCTTGACGACATGGTCAAAGGCAATGTGGTCCGCACCAAGGTGGGGGACGTCTACGTGGCCGAGGCACTGCGCAAAACAGGCCTACCTTTCGGAGGCGAGCCTTCGGGCACCTTTATCTTCCCGAAGGAGACATACTGTCCGGACGGAGTCTACGCGGCCGCACTGCTGGCCAAATACACTCGGGAACAGCGCATGTCAGAAATGATAGATTCTCTGCCCTCTTACCCGAGAGCCAGGGAGTCGTTCGTTTTTCCAGCGGCTAACCGGGATATGATCAACGCGAAAATGGCGCAGGAGATGTCCGGAGTAGGCTGCAACCGCCTGATAACCGTTGACGGGTTCAGGGCTGAGTTCGATGACGGATGGTACCTCATGAGATTGTCAGGAACGGAGCCGAAGCTGCGTCTGTCGGCCGAAGCAAGGAGCAAGGATGAATTGGACCGGCTCATGGGCCAGGCCCGCACCATTGTCAAGAGGTGCATGAAATGAAGGCCCTTATCTTGGCCGCCGGGGAGGGCACAAGGCTCAGACCGCTCACTTCCAACACGCCGAAGCCGTTATTGCTGGTGGCCGGCAAACCCTATCTGAGCCACCTGTTCTCAGCCCTGAAGGCTGCCGGCATCGAAGACATCGCCCTGTTGGTCGGATGGAAGAGCAACCGCATCCGGGAGTGCTATGGCGAAGGATCCTCGGAAGGCATACGCATCACCTACCTGGAACAGAAGGAAAGGCTGGGCACGGCAAACGCGATCGGCGTGGCAGAGAACATGATGGATGAGGATTTCGTCTGCATCAACGGCGATGTCGTGCTATCCGAGAAGGATATTGTGGCCGTGGTCGAGGCCCATCGCCAACACAGCGGAATGATCATGTCCACCGTCACCGTAGAGGACCCAACCCGGTTTGGCGTCATAGAGGAGTGCCATGGGAAGATGGTGAAGATCGTGGAGAAACCGAAGGTTGCGCCGAGCAACATGATCAACGCTGGTCTTTTCGTTTTCACGCCGCAGGTGTTCGAGTACATCAGGAAGACCCAGAAATCGTCCCGTGGAGAGTTCGAAATAACCGATACGCTCAACATGATGGCGGCGAACATCGACATTAACATCTATCGGCTCCAGGGGCCTTGGATGGACGTCGGACGGCCATGGGACCTGTTGAAGGCGAACGAGATCCTAATGGCAGGCATCGAACGCCGCATCGATGGTGTCGTCGAGGAAGGCGCCACCCTGAAGGGCAACGTCATCGTGGAGAAAGGGGCACTGGTCCGATCTGGCAGTTACATCGAGGGCCCGGTCTACATCTCTGCAGGATGCGATATCGGACCTAACTGCTACATCAGACCGTCGACCTGCTTGGGAAAGAACGTGCGCATAGGGGCATCGGTGGAGGTCAAGAACTCCATCGTGATGAACGGAACCCACATCCCGCATCACAATTACGTCGGGGACAGCATCGTCGGGGAACGGTGCAACTTCGGCGCGGGCACCAAGGTGGCGAACCTGCGCTTCGACAACAAGTCGGTGAAGGTCTCATCCAAAGGGGACGCGATCGACACAGGCACCAGGAAGCTCGGGGTGATCATGGGCGATGATGTCAAGACCGGCATCAACAGCATGATCGAGCCGGGAACGATCATCTGGGAACGGGCGATCGTGGGCATGGGCGCCATCGCCAAGGGTGAGATAGGGCCGGACAGTCGCGTCTTCTAGTCCAGGTCGACGACCTCGAGCTGGATCCGATTGCCTTCCATGTCGTAAGCCTGCCAGCTATGCATGTCGTACGGCAGTTTGGTGATGATGTGGGTGTTGCCAAAGCGCCGGAACAGCTCAAGGTCCGCCCCGGACCAATGATTGCTCGGACCGGGGTGGGAATGCACCGTGCCGACCACGGAATAGTCGATCGGCAGCATGTGCAGGAACAGCGTGGCATTGTCCTCGCCCTGCAGGGTGCCAGGCAGGAAGAGCAGTTCGGTGATCACTCCTTCCTCCGCCCGCATCGCCGCCACGAACTCGTTCGGAAGGGCCTGCTTGGCCGATTCGTTGACCATCTCCAGCACCTGCCGGTCGATGCCCCACACCTTCCTCTTTCTGCCTAGCATAGCGATCCCATGAGCTTCTCGTGGGTTCGGGAATAGAAGCTCCGACCGAACGATACGAAGCGCGCCTTGGTCTCGGATACGCCGAACTCCACGGTCTCGTTCCCGGCCATGGCCTCCTCTTCCTGCCCATCCACCACGACAACGCACTCCTTGGGCCTGACCACCTTCAGGGTGATCTTGCTGGACGACGGAACGACGATCGGACGCGCGGCAAACTTGAAGGGCGCCATAGGAGCTATGACCAGTGCTTCCACTCGCGGATCGACCAAGGGTGCCCCAACGCTCATCGCATAGCAGGTCGAACCGGTCGGGGTAGAGATGATGATGCCGTCCGCCCTGACGTTCACGGCCAGCTCATTGTCCACGAACACCTGGAAATGGCGGATCTTGGCGATGTGCGCGGTGTGCACGACCGCCTCGTTGACCGCGTCCGGCAATCGCTTCTTGTTGATGGTGGTCTTCAGCTTGAGGCGGGAGACCACCTCGTAGTTGCCTTTGAGGATGTTCTCGATGCCTTCCTCCAGCTCTTCGTCGGCCACCTCGGTCAGGAAGCCCAGGTCGCCGGCGTTGATGCCGAAGATGGGCGCCTTATTGTGCTGCGATGCCCTGAGGATGGTCCCGTCGCCTCCCACGGTGATCAAGATGTCGACGTCCATATCCTCCACCTTCCAGCCCTTCTTCTTGAACCGGCTGGCGATCCCGCTCTCCAGCAGGATCTCGTGTCCCTCCAGTAGCTGCATCGCCTTCCTGGCCAGCCGCGGCGCGTCAGGCACGTCCATATTAACGCTCATCCCGAATCTCAAAGCAAGACCTCCTTCAGTGCTTCATCACCGTAGGCCAGGAAATTGCTCCTGACCTTCAGGTCGAAGGGCATATCCAATCGGTTCCCCGACAGGTCCACGATCTCCCCGCCAGCCTCCCGTAGGATCAGCGCGCTGGCGGCGATGTCGATCACCCTGATCGATTTATCATAGCGGTCCGCGTTAAAATAGTACCCGTCCGCACTGCCCTTGGCCACCATGCACATCTCCAGCGACGCGCACCCCATGGAACGGGAACGGTTGGCCTTCTTGGTCATGTTATAGCAGTCCATCTTGGAATGCCTGCCCATGTACACGAACAGGGTCGATTGCTTTTGAACGTATCTCCGCACCTTCAACCGGCATCCGTTCTGGAAGGCCCCCTTGCCCGTCTCGGCATAGAACCTTTCGCCGGTGACCACGTTCTGGACCAGCCCGGCCTCTACATCGGCCATGCTCTTGGTGCCGATGGCCATGGACACGCTGTAGAAGGGTATGCCCATGACCGAGTTGTAGGTGCCATCTATGGGGTCGATGACCAGCGTCTTCTCGGCGTGGTTGTCGATGTACCCAGCTTCCTCGCTCAGGATGTTCAGTGGTATTTCGTTCTCGGTGATATACTCGACAATGACATCCTCGGCCACCTTGTCTATGCTGAGCGTCGGAGTGCCGTCGGCACCCATGCATAGTTCCTTGGACCGATCGAAATCCTTGGGTAAGGAGTTGACCTTCTCCCGGACCTCTTCAGCGATGTTCTCGAGCAGCTCTTTCATACATTCCGCCAATGTACCTGGCGAGATATAACATTTCATGACCGACTGGAAAACGGCTCCCTCCGGAGAACAAGGGATATCAACGACGAGCGCCATCAGCAGTGCATGGCCGACTTGTCTCCCGGGGAGGAATGGATAGCCCATATGGGAAAAGCATCGAAACTTGGCTTGCAGATCAGATCGGTCATCATGAGCGTCATACCGGACACGGAAGAGGTCGTGGACGATAAGGCGGGACTGCTGGCATACATGGTCGGGGAAGGCTATAAGGGAACAGTGGTGGTTCTCAGGCATTCCCGGACCGGTTGGACGATAGGCTTCTACCGGGGCCGCGAGCTGCCCGATCCGGCCGGTCTGCTGACCGGGAATGGCCGCATGCATGCGGTCGTCAACGTCGCGGGAAGAGCGGACGCCGAGTCCGAGGCTTTGAAGGCTCTTCTGATCGAGGCGTACGCGGCCGCCATCAAGAGAAAGGAAGAGAAATGAGGAGACGGCCGACCTAGGACAAGGAAATAATTTAGCATGAGGAAGCGATTCGAATAGGAATTGACCAGAGGACGCGGCATGAACGGACCACTTGTATTCTTGGGTGAAATTGTTGACGAGGATGCCGCCCAGATCGGCGGAAAGGCGCTGAACCTGGCCCGAATGAAACGGGAAGGGTTTCCAGTACCAGAGGCGTTCGTTCTCCCAGTAGCGGCCTATGAGCTGTTCCTGAGGGAAAGCGGTCTGGACGTCCTCATCAAGGGTCTGCTGGATAAGACGGACTTCGCCGATAGTGAGGCCGTAAGCTCCACATCGGAAAGGATAAGGGAGCTTGTGCTCAAGCACCCCATGGGCGCAGATCTGGAAAGCTCCTTGACCAGCGCCTGCTCGAATTTCCCTCCAGGGACCCTTTTCGCGGTCAGGTCGTCGGCCATCGCCGAGGACAAGGACGACGCTTCGTTTGCCGGGCAACAGGACACCTTCCTGAACGTATCGGTCCAGAACGTGGCCGAGAGTTCCAGACGCTGCTGGGCGTCATACTGGACGGCCAGGGCGATGACGTACCGTCATGACCGTGGAGTGGACCAGACGGCTACCGGGATCGCCGTGGTGGTGCAGCGGATGGTCGACGCCGTTTCCTCCGGGATCATGTTCACCATCGACCCGATCGGCAGGAAGGACCAGGTCGTGATCGAGGCCAGCTGGGGGCTGGGTGAGTCCATCGCCTCAGGCATAGTCATGCCGGACCGGTTCGTGTGCGACCGGAAGAAGCTGCAGTTGATCGACAGGCGCATCAACCGGAAGATGAAGGGAGTGTTCCTCGCCTCGCGGGACAGCGTACCCACCGACATCGATCAAGACAAGCAGATGATGCCCTCACTGGACGACCGACGGGCGGAGGAGTTGGCCCGGATCGGGATGAGGCTGGAGAAGCATTTCGGAGCCCCTCAGGACATCGAATGGGCATTGGACGCAGAGGGCATAGCTATCCTGCAGTGCCGTCCGATAACCACCCTGGAGAACAAGGAGATAATCTGGACCCGAGCCTATGGCGACGAATACTGGGCCGATGCCACCACCCCTCTTTTCTATTCGTACATGGGCGACTACCTCACCAAGTACGTGAACTGGGAGGGGGCAAGGATCATGGGATACCATTCCCTTGAGAACGTGCCACTGCTGCGTTTGCACAAGGCCCACATCTACTTCAACACGTTCGTGCTGGAACAGACATTCACATATAATCCGAGGTTCTCCCGGACCAAGGAGCTGCTCAACTACTTCCCGGTCCAGGACCAGGTCCGGATCGCGAACGCCCCGACCAAGATGGCGGAGAGGGTGCTGGCCGAGATCAGGATAGCTGTGCTCGACCGGGACGGCACCATCCTGACCACCGATCGGGCGTACCATCGGTGGACCAAGGCATACATGAGGAAGATGGCTCGGTACGATGCCCTGGACCTGGCCAAGCTGAACGATGTTGACCTGCACCGGGAGTACGACTATCTCGAGGAGGCATGCCTGAAGCATTACCGCCTGATCCGCTACGGGATGGTCACCCATTCCATTGGCAGCAACCTCATCCTGAAGACCTGGCTGACCAAGTGGGTGGGGGACAGCGACGGGGTGCTATACTCGAAGATCGTGTCTGGCCTGAGAGGCAATCGGACCATCGAGACGAACATAGAGCTGTACCGTCTGGCCCAGCTCGTCCGGAAGAACGCAGACCTCAAGCAACGTATCACCAGCCTTCCGCCGGAGGCGTTCCTGAAAGGACTGGGTGATGATGCGCCGTTGGCCGAGTTCAGGAACGCGTTCGACCGGTTCATGAAGAGCTATGGTCACCGCTCCCACACCCGGGAGATCTATTATGCCAGATGGTCGGAGAACCCGGCGTTGGTGCTGGACATCGTGCGCTCCCTGGCCACCTCGCCGGAGGTCGACCTGGAGGCCATGGAAATCAGGAAGGTGGCGGAGAGGCACAAGGCCCAGAGGGAGATCATGGACCGGCTCTCCGAGGTCCAGTACGGCACCTTCAAGAAACCGGCGTTCAAGATCGTGACGAAGTTCGCGCAAACATACATGATGTTCAGGGAGAACCAGCGTTTCTACCTGGACGAACAGTTGTTCCGGGCCAGGAGGCTCTTCCTGGAGTACGGCCGGCGACTGGCTGAGCGGGGCGCGCTGGACCGTCAGAACGACATCTTCTTCCTCACCAAGGAGGAGATGTTCGACCTGGCGGAAGGTCGGGGCGGGGATGTCAGGACGACCGTCCGCTCACGCATCGCCGATTTCGAACGATACGGCGATGAGCTTCCTCCGAAGTTCCTGCAGGGGCGGATCGAGTTCGACGACACGGTGGAGATCAGTGGAAGCACCACCAGGATGACCGGGACGGCGGCGAGCCCGGGAATGGTCACAGGCGTTGTCCGGGTAGTTCGTTCGATCGACGAGCTCAAGTTCGTGGAATCGGGGGAGATACTCGTAACGTCGAACACCGACCCGGGGTGGACGGCGGTGTTCTCCAAGATCGGCGGATTGATAACCGAGACCGGAGGAATCTTATCTCATGGGGCCGTCGTGTCTCGAGAATACGGCATTCCCGCAGTGACCGCCGTCAAGGGCGCAACGAAAATATTCAAATCAGGGCAGAGAATAACCCTAAACGGGAACGAAGGCCTAATATACATATCGGAAGGCTGATTTATTTGGATTCAGACGTCATACACGAATTCGGTGAGAACAAGGACTGGAACGAGAGCTTCTACTTCAATCTCTACGATAGAGGCAACGACATTCTCGGCTTCATGAGGATTGGATTGGTGCCGAACAAGAAGGAGAAGACCGCGTTCTGTTTCTTCCTCATGCCGGATGGCTCGACCATCGGGACCAAGACCAAGTCCGAGATGGCCGACAACGATCTAGCGTCAGGCGGCCTGAGGCTAGAGAAGATTGAATCGGAAAAGAAGTGGGCGATCAAGTTCGAGGGAGAACTGCCCCGGCAACTGAAGGACGAAGTAACCAAGGTCGACGTCAAGTTCGACCTGGAGTTCGACGCCCTCAACAACATGTTCGATTACCGCAACTGCGTCAGCGGGGAGAAGGAGATCCTTTCCCAGAGCGTCGCCTCGGAGCACTTCGAGCAGTTCGGCAAGGTCAAAGGAACGATCAAGATCGGGGACCGCGAGTACATGGTCGATGCCCTCGGCGAGAGGGACCATTCCTGGGGAGTGCGCGACTGGTCGGCACCGGGCAGATGGGTATGGATCACCTGCCAGTTCAACGAGGGCTACGCGTTCAACATCACCAAGCTCTACACGGACAAGGGAGAGATCGATGCCGGATTCATCCACCAGGACGGGGTTACGCTACCGATCGTCAAGGTGGACATGGCGCACGAGTTCGATGCCGAAGGCACCCCGAGCGAGCTGTACCTGGCGATGTACGACAAGGACGGGGACGTCTACGGCGTAAAGGCCGTCGTGAAGCGCAAGGTCATGCTCACCATGAACGAGGACGAGAAGCGGACACCGGTCATCTTCGAGACCCTGGCGAAGTTCAAGTTGGACGACGACGTGGGCTATGGAGTGCTGGAATACCTGCTACGGAAATAAACCCCAAAAATCATCATTTTTTATCGGAGAAGATCAGCGGGACTTGAAGGCGAACTCCCGGATGAGCGAGGTGAGGCTCATGCCGGCGCCATACTCGTCCCGCAAAGCCTTCGCCTCCCGTTTCGGGAGGCCGTTGGCCAATAATGAACGGTAGAACACCTTGGACGCTCTCTTGGCGCTGACCTTGACGTGCAGATAGGAACGGAACAGACGATAGACCATCAACGGCATGCTCGCCACCACGGCGATGACGACCCCACCTTCCGGCTTGCTCATTTCTCGTCCTCTTCCATCTCGTGCCGGATCTTCTCCCGGATCATGCTGTCCTTACCACCCTGGGAGCCGACGATCATCTTCAGCAGACCACCGAGGCTCAGGGTCGACATGTATTCCTTGGTCAGCTCGAACGCCTCCTGGTTGGTCATTCCGGCCGTCTTGAGCGACTTGTAGAACGCTGCCACCGATTGGCCGAACTTCTCCCCTTCCTGCGCCCCGTACAGCACCTTGGTTATGCTCTCCATCAGCCGGGGCACCTGTTCGGTCAGTATCTCGAACAGTTTCCTCATGTCCTCGACGTCGTGTATCATGTCATCGTTCGCCATATCATTTCACCTTCTCTCTGTTACCGTCTGTTCCTTCCGTCGTTCTATGTGATAGTGTCATTGTCCGGCCACCCTACTTGGTCAATCCGAGCACTTCTGACCATTTCCTGACCACAGCCTCGGATATCTCGTAGGTCTTCTCCTTCTTTCCCGACTGTTCCACTACCATTCCCTGCCCCAGCAGCTCCCCGAGCCGGTCCCTTACGATCCGTCTGGACGCGCTGCCGCGACGCTGCCTCAGCTGCTCAGTGATCTCCGAGATGTTGAGCCCAGGCTTGTCGAGCAGGAGCCTCATGATGTCCTTGGATATCGGGTCCTTGACACCTGGCAGAATGGTCTCGATGGAGATCACTCCGTGACGCTGGTACAGGTCCATGAGCTTGAAGTATCTCTGGACCGTATCCTGGAAACGGGAGAGCTGCTCCACCAGTTCAGAGTATGGCCTGGCGACCTCCCGGACGGCGCTCTCCAACTCCGCGATGCGGGCTGTGAGCTCCTCGATCTTCTTGGACTGGTCCTCGGCCACGGGCGTTTATTAAGCGATTAAGATTATTAATTTATTCAGTCTTCCCTAGAATCTAAAAACTTACTTTTTGTGTCCGATTAGAAAGGGAGATTCCCTTTAACAAAAGTTAAAAGGCTGACGACCATCCATCGGATGATGAGCGAATCCGCGTTGCCAATCATAGAGACCAGGTTCAGCGGAGTTTTTTCCGACGGGAACCTTCTCCTGACCAGGAACGCTGTCCCGGGGAACCGGGTATACGGTGAGAGGCTATTCAACCACCAGGGGACGGAGTATCGTGAATGGGTCCCCACGCGCAGCAAACTGGCCGCCTATATCAAGTGCAGCGGTTCCTTCGACCCGTTCAAGGAGGATTCCAAAGTGCTCTACCTGGGTGCGGCCTCCGGAACTACGTCGTCCCACGTGGCGGACATCGTGTCCCGAGGGGCGGTCTTCTGCGTCGAGATATCGCCTCGCTCTTTCCGTGACCTGGTTAGCGTATGCGAGACCAGGAAGAACATGATCCCCATCCTGGCCGATGCCACCAAGCCGGACGAGTACGTTTTCGTGGTGGAGTCCCCTACGGTCGTCTACCAGGATATCGCCCAGAAGAACCAGGTAGGTATCTTCATCAAGAACATGAGAGCGTTCAACGTCAAACAGGGAATGCTTGTGATAAAGGCCCGAAGCGAGGACGTCACGAAGAACCCGCCGGAGATATTTCGGGAAGTGAAGGCGACCCTGATCAAGGAAGGCTACAAGGTGGTCGATTTGGTGGACATCGACCGTTATGAGAAAGATCACGCGATGATAACGGTCGAATCGAAATGAAGTGGGTCTACGCGATCGGGTTCATGGGCGACCGTTTCCTCATGGTCGAAAACACTAAGCGTGGCGGCTGGGAGATGCCCGGCGGTAAGGTCGAGGAGGCTGAGGATCCGAGTGACGCCGCTGTCCGAGAGTACCGGGAAGAGGCCGGGGTCCTGTTCCTGCCAGTGGGGTGCATGGAATACGAAGGGGGGCTGGTCTTCGCCGGAGAGGTCATCAACGACAACGGCAAAGGCGAGATGCGATGGCGCCTGTTCGAGGAACTCCCCGAGCACCTGGCATTTCCCGCCGTAGAGTACGAGACGCAGCTCCTGTGGGCCAGGGATGCCATCTCCAAGCACCGCTCCGCACCCCGGGCGGGGTCCAAGAGGCGTTCCGCGCCCAAATCAAGGATTAAATAGTAGTGTGCGAATTGGCTAACCCGCTTCGCCGCCTCGAGAGCAATCTCGAAACTAACTCTTTAGAATACACATAACAAGGATGATGATTATGGCAAGAATGCATGCCAGAAGAAGAGGCAAAGCCGGATCGGCTAGACCCATGGTCACCGAGAACCCTGAGTGGGTACCGGTTCCGAAGGACGAGATCTACCAAATGGTCGTGAAGTTCGGCAAGGAAGGAATGCCGACCGCGAAGATCGGCATGGTCCTGAGGGACCAATATGCCGTTCCAGACGTCAAGCTGGCGACCGGTAAGACAGTCCTACAGATCCTGAAAGAGAACAACGTTGCGCCAAAGTTGCCAGACGACATGGTGGCGCTGATGAGGAAGGCCATCAACCTGAACGTCCACATGCAGAACAACAACAAGAAGGACCTCAGCAATGAGAGGGGCCTGCACCTTATCGAGGCCAAGATCCGGCGGCTTGTGAAGTACTACAAGCGCAACGACCTGCTGCCCCAGGACTGGCTATACAGTCTGAAGAACGCTGAGCTCTTGATCGAGTGATTGCGGAATGGACGACGTCGTCCAAATCCCATCAAACCTCTTAGCTCGTTTTAAATCCGCAGCCGCGGAGGTTGATAAGGCCTCCGAGGTTCGGGTCATTTCTCATAACGATGCCGACGGCATTTCGTCCGCGGCCATCGTGTGCGCCACCCTTCTGAGGAAGAACAAACGTTTCCAATGCACAATGCTGAAGGGATTCGATGAAGCGGTGGTGCGCAATACGGTTCAGGGATGCGACCTCCTGATCATCTCCGACATGGGAAGCTCTTCGCTGGACGTGCTGGACACGTTACCGATGAAGGTCATCGTTCTGGACCACCATAAACCGGAAAGGGATTCCACGAAGGTTACGCATGTCAATCCCCATCTCTTCGGGATCGATGGAGCCACCAGCGCCTGTGCCGCCTCGGTCGCCATGATGCTCTCGGTCACGGTATCGGACAAGAACTGGGACTTGCTCCCGATCGCCTTCGGCGGGATCGTGGGCGACAGGCAGACCATAAGAGGTCTGCTGGGACTGAACAAGTACCTGGGACAGCATGGTCAGGAAAGAGGGATCCTGGATGTCCGGAAGGGCTCCCTGATCCCGAGCGGGGCACTCAAGGATTCCCTGCTCAACAGCACAGATCCGTTCATCAGCGGGGTCAGCGGGGACCCCGATGGCGTCAGCCGGCTGCTCACTGAAGCGGGCATACTGGACAGCATGTCCCTCGAATCATTGGACGAAGCGCAGGAAATGAAGCTCTCCTCTCTGATCACCCTCAGGCTGCTGGCGCAGGGTGCTACGCTGGACAACCTGGAGGAAGCCTCATCGGAAAAGTACTATTTCTCCGAACGAAAGATCTACGGTCATCAACTGTCCGGCCTCATGAACGCCTGCGGACGGTCCGACCTGACTGGGATGGGCGCCTCACTGGTCCTCGGTGACGCCAAGTCCGTGGAGAGGGCCGAGAAGCTTAGGCAGGACTACCGGAAGACGGTTCTCGAGGCGGTCCTGGCTGTCCAGTTCAAGGGACTGAAACAGATGGATTTTCTGCAGTACTTCTTCTCCCCGGTCCCGGATGTCTCGAGCGACCTGTGTGGGATCGTTATGCAATGGATCGGTGATCGGGATAAACCGACCATCGCGCTCTCCCAAAAGAACAGCGATGTGAAGATATCCTCGCGGGCGAACAAGAAGATGGTCGACAACGGGGTCGATCTCTCCTATGCCCTGAGGACCGCGGCAGGGGCGGTCGGCGGAGTGGGCGGCGGACATAACGTCGCCAGCGGCGGGAAGATACCGGCAGGAAAGGAAGACGAGTTCATCGCTATGCTGGACAAGATCATTGGCGAACAGCGGGTCAAAGGCAAGAAGACGGTTTAGCGCGTCTACTCTCTCCAGGAAGCTTCGACCTCATCGGTCCGGAAACGCTGGTTTATCATCGTGTCATTGACGTCCATTCGCACCCCGCCGCGATGCATGACCAGACCCGTCCAGGCGATCATGGCGCCGTTGTCCATGCACAGGAAACGGTCTGGAACGAACATTTTGGCCCCGCGTTCGTTGGCCATCATGCCGACCATCTCCTGCAGGCGCTTGTTCTGGACCACGCCGCCCCCCAAAAGCACCTCGCTCTTCTCCACGTGAGCCATGGCCCTCTCCGTGACCTCGGTGAGCATGGCGAAGGTGGTCTCCTGGACGGAGAAGCAAATGTCCTCCAAGGTCTCCCCTTTGGCCTTCAGGCAGAGGGCCGCGGTCAAGATGCCGGAGAAAGCCATGTCCATGCCCTTCACCGAATACGGCAGGTCCAGGAGCTTCTTTCCCTCCTTGGCGGTCTTCTCGATCTTCGGTCCGGCGTAATAGCCCAATCCGATCTCACGGCCCATCTTGTCCAGCATATTCCCGATACCGATATCTAGCGTCTCACCGAAGATGCGGTAGCGACCGTTGGCGAAAGCGATGACCTGGGTGTTGCCGCCCGATGCGTAGAGCAGCACCGGGTCCTTGGCGGCGGTCTTGATGCGGCCGATCTCCAGATGGGCAATGCAATGGTTCACGCCGATGATTGGGACGTCCAGGGTGAGCGCCAGCGCCCTTGCGCCCGTGGCAACGGTCCTCAGACACGGCCCCAGACCGGGTCCTTGCGAAAAAGTGACCATGTCGATGTCCTTGAATGATAACCCGGCTTTTTCCACGGCCGCCTTGACCATTGGCACGAGCTTCTCGGCATGGTGGTTGGCCGCCTCCCGGGGATGGATCCCTCCAGTGGCTGGCCTGTACATGTCAATCTCATTGGCCAGAATGTTGCCCGAATCGTCGACGATGCCGACGCCGCAGGTATGGGCGGTGCCTTCTATCCCCAGAGCGATCATCTAGGCACGAAAGAAACGGATTGGGATATCAACTTTAGCTTTGTTCGGCCAGGGTCTTTAGCCTGTTCATAATGTTGATCGAGCCTTCGACGACCTCGTCGTCGACAACAAGGACCGGAGTTGGCTTGTTCAACAGTTCATAATATGCCGCTTCCGCAAGGCCTTCTGCCTGAGACGTATCGACGACATCGACGGCCAATCCGTCCGGTATCCTCGCCTTGACGTAATCGCACTTCTGACATCCGGGTTTGGTGAAGAGAAGTATTTCAGGCATCGCTATCTCAATCCGCATAATCCTTCCCCTAATAAAAGCATCCGAGCCTACCCGATGGTGTGAACGAATATTACGCTCGTTTCCGGTTCGGATCATATCACGACTGGCATGATTCAGGATGGCTGCCAATAGAGTGAGTTCCGAGAGGGCAGGAGACAAAAAAGGTACGTTCTGCAGGCATCCTTGAATGCATGGTGACAATGCTGGGTCGTGTTGCTCCATCACGGCCTGGGGCTGATCGGCCTGGCTCTATTTGTATGATAGGCGGCTTTCTCGCGGCGGGGAGGGAAATGAAGAGATGCCCCACGAACCGGCGCTCGACTCGTCGGATGGGATCGCCCTTTGTCTTCATCCTTCTGCCCCTTTACCTAGGTTTTCCCTGAGATTGGTCACCTTCTGAGGCGAAAGGCATATAGTATCGAAGGTGTTACGGAGAAATCCAGCCGGGCTCTTGGTCTAGCGGTTATGACGTCTCCCTGACAGTCCCCCAAAAAGGGATCTGAACGGAGGAGATCCCCAGTTCGAATCTGGGAGAGCCCACCATCCTTTCTTATTCATCTGTTCTGCAATGCATCTTGCTCGAAAGAATAAATAAACGCTAGGATATCGTTGCTAAGATATCTCGGGGCAATTCATGAAGAATATGGTCACGCTCGGGCTTGCACAGATGGAGATGCATTCTGAACCATCCAGGAACCTCGATCGTGCAGTGGAGATGATCGCTGAGGCGAAACGGATGGGCGCCGACATCGTCTGTCTTCCGGAACTTTTCATATCCACATACTTCGCCCAATACCCGAACTCGGACCGGATCGAGATGGACCGCGCCCCTATCGAACCTGTCCCGGGGAACACGGCGGAACGCTTGGCGGAGAGCGCCAGGAAGAACCACGTCATCGTCGTTGGCGGTTCGATCTACGAGCGCGACAGCGCGGGGCTGTTCAACACCTGCCTTACATTCGACCAGGACGGAAGGATGCTGGGCAAGTACCGCAAGGTCCATATTCCCCATGATGAGAACTTCTTCGAGCAGCACTATTTCACTCCTGGCGACCTTGGCTTCAAGGTCTATGATACGGATAGGGGAAGGATCGGCACCCTCATCTGCTATGACCAGTGGTTCCCCGAGGCGGCGCGCATAAACGCACTGATGGGGGCGGAGATGGTGTTCTACCCAACCGCCATCGGTACCGTGCACGGCGTCGAGCAGGCGGAAGGAGACTGGCAACAGGCCTGGGAGAACGTGATGCGCGGACATGCCATTGCCAATGGAATGGTGGTCGCCGCGGTGAACCGGGCCGGGACAGAGGACCAGATGGACTTCTGGGGCGGCTCCTTTGTCATAGATGCCTTCGGGAAGACATTGGTCAGGGCCGGTAACGAAGAGCAAGTGGTCACTGCCACCATCGATCTGGATCACGGCAGGAACGTCAGGGAAGGCTGGCGGTTCTTCCAAAACCGCCGACCGGAACAGTACGGCAGGATAACAGATGGGTCGAGGACCCGTTCAGGGAGCGGTTCAATATGAGCGAACAGACGCCAAGAGCACAAGGATATGCCATGCCAGCGGAATGGGCCAAGCACGAAGCCACATGGATATCGTGGCCGAAGAACCCGCTCACATTCCCGAACGATATCATCGGGTCGATCGAGGACACCTATTGCCAGATGGTTAAGGCGCTGACCGAAGGCGAGATCGTAAAGATCCTCGTGAACGACGAGGCCTCGGAAAAGAGGGTCACCGAGAAGGTGGAGAAGGCCGGAGCGGTCATGCGCCGGGTCAAGTTCCTGCGCATCGTCAGCTCCGACGTCTGGATCCGGGACTATGGGCCGACCTTTTTGCTGCACAAGATGAGCGGGCAGCGCGCCGCTGTCAAGTGGCACTTCAACGCATGGGGCGGCAAGTACGACGACCTTCTTTATGATGATAAGACCGGTGATGAGGTGGTGAAGGCGGCTGGCGGCACGGTCTTCCGGCCGAACATCGTACTGGAGGGCGGCTCCATCGAGGTCAATGGCATGGGAACGGTGCTCACGACCGAGCAATGCCTGTTGAACAAGAACCGCAACCCGAAGATGACGAAACAGCAGATCGAGGACATGGTGAACCAATACCTGGGCACCAACAACATGATCTGGCTTAAGTCAGGCATAGACGGGGATGACACCGACGGGCACGTCGATGATTTTGCCCGTTTCGTCTCACCGGACCACGTGCTTTGCGCGTTCACGACCTACAAGAAGGGAACGAACGAGGACATCCTGCGCAAGAACCTGGACATACTGAAGTCGGCGAGGGACCAGGCCGGGCGGAAGTTGAAGGTGGAGAAGCTGCCTTTGCCCAAGCCGCTGTGGCTGGAGGAGGAGAAGAGATGGCTCCCGGCAAGCTACGCCAATTTCTACATCGGGAACAGCGCAATATTGCTGCCAGTGTTCAACGACAGCCACGACAAGGAGGCCATCTCCATCCTGAGGTCATGCTTCCCCAAGCGGGCCATCGTCCCGATCAACGCGGTCAACCTGGTGTATGGCTACGGCGGTATCCACTGCATCACCCAGCAAGAGCCCGCACCGGGCGCCCCTGTCGTACCGGCTGTCACAAAGACGGCTCAATGACGTATTTGCACATGTTGAAGCCGCTGCCGAATGTGTCCTTCTCGACCACCCTGAGCGGCATTCCCAGCTTGGCCTCGAATATCGCTTCCAGTATGCCCTCGTTGAGCAGGCACAGCGTTTTTCCCACGTCCGGGTTCTTGGAGCAGTCGTACTCGTCCCGGATGATCAGTGTCACCGGATGGAGCGAATACACCACCAGTTCGCCCAGCTCGTGGGTCCCATAGAATTGCTTGACCTCGGTGATCAGGTCTTCCACCTTGAGGGCCTTGAACTGCTTCGCCAGCTCAGTGCCGATCTGCTTGCCGATGTCCTTCAGGACCGGGTCCATGTTGAACCCGATGGATTCCATGCCGATGACGATGGAGCGTATGGTCCCCTTCAGGAACGCGCTGGGCGTTCCGATGGAACGGGAGATGGTGCTACCTATGGCCTTCTTTAGCTCCTCTCTGGGGACCACCGAGGAACCGATCGGTTTGGATATGATATAGAATATCTTCCGGCGATTGTCCAGCGGATCGTCCCGGAATCCGATCAGACCCTCCTGGACCATTTTCTCCAGGTGCACCGATAGGGTGGACTGCGCCTTCCCGGTCAGTACCGCGATCTCGCTCAGGCTCAGGTCCCTCCGCTGCAATTCGCTCAGGATCTTTTGCCTAACGGGGTTCGATATCTGCCTCAGGCCGCTACTGGTAGAATAAACATCGAAGTCCGTACCCTTCTTTGGCATCAGTTCAACCCAAGCTACAAATTGTAATGGGTCACTATTAAAGGTTATTGAGATTTTGACGAACAATCGCTGTCCGCCAAACCACAGAATACCTTCTGTTCGTGGGGCGCAAAGGAACACTTACATTTTTTAACCCCTAAACTCTGACTGAAGCGAGGACCATGAAAATCTCCGTCAAAGGCCGGCCACAGGAAATGAGGGCGCTCTGGTATGATGCAGGGAAGGTCACCATGATCGACCAGCGCCTGTTACCCAACACGTTCAAGCTGGTCAATTTCACTACATGCAGCGAGGTGGCGGCCTCCATCAAGGACATGACGGTCCGGGGTGCGCCGGCGATCGGCGTGGCGGCGGCGTACGGGATGCTGCTGGCCACAAAGGATGGTACGAAGATCGAGGACGCCGCAAAGATGTTGAAGGCGACCCGGCCCACCGCACACGACCTCTTCTATGCCGTGGACTCTATGCTGGAGGCCATCCGTTCCGGGAGGGACGCCGAGGAAGCGGCCAGGTCCTACGCCGATACCATCGTGGAGAAATGCAGGAAGATCGGAGAGTTCGGCGAACCGCTCATCAAGGATGGAGCGAACGTCATGACCCATTGCAACGCCGGGGCGCTGGCCACCGTCGATTATGGAACAGCCTTGGCGCCGATGCGGGTAGCCTGGAACAAGGGCAGGAAGATGTTCGTCTACGTGTCCGAGACCAGGCCGCGTCTGCAAGGCATGAAGCTGACGGCCTTCGAACTGCTCAATGAGGGCATACCGCATGCCATCATCCCTGACGGGGCGTCGGGGCATTTCATGAGGAAAGGTGTCGACGTTGTCATCGTGGGCGCGGACCGGATCGCCGCGAATGGTGATTTCGCTAACAAGATCGGAACTTACGAAAAAGCGGTCCTGGCGAAGGAACTAGGCATTCCATTCTACACGGCCGCGCCGATTTCCACATTCGATTTCACCATCGAGGATGGCAACCAAATACCGATCGAGGACAGGGGTGAGGACGAGGTGACGATGATCGACGGTCACCGCATCGCCCCGGAAGGATGCAGGGCTCTGAACCCGTCCTTCGACATGACCCCGAACAGGTATGTCACTGGCATCATCACCGAGATCGGCGTCATCAAGCCCAGCGAGGTAAGCAAGGTCAGGAGGGTGCTCCAATGATCGAGACGGCGAGGCATGAGATCGTCGAGTATGGTAGACTTCTGTATCAGAAAGGATTGACCGTCGGCACGGCGGGGAACATCAGCCTCCGGGGCGAGGGTGAGACCATGCTTATCACCCCCACCAGCACATGTAAGGGCATGCTGGAAGAGGACCGACTGGTGCTCATCGACCTCAACGACGGCAAGGTCCTGAGCGGAGGCAGACCCTCCATCGAGACCCCGTTCCACCTCGCCTTCTATAGGGCGAGACCGGAGATCAACGCGGTCATCCATACCCACCCGGTCTACTGTACCGCGCTGGCGGTCAAGGGCATCAAGATCCAGCCTGGCCTGACGCCGGAGGGGCTATTGGTGTTGGGGCGGGAGGTCCCGCTGGTGCCGTACGCCACTCCGGGAACTGACGATCTCGCACAGGTCCTCTCGGATGCCATGAAGACCTTCGATTCGTTCCTCCTGGAGAAGCATGGGGCGATCGCGGTCGGCCGCAACATGGCTGAGACGTTCCACCGCATGGAGACGCTCGAGTTCATGGCGCAGCTCCAATTCAACCTGAATGCTCTGGGCGGCGCTGCACCGCTCCCCACAGACGAGGTCGACCGCATACTCAGGAAGTAGCGTCGTGGCAATAGAGATTAATAGCGTATTCCATTCACAACACGATGATACTCGTCACCAAATGGTTCGGCGTCTTTCTGTGCGAGGATGAAACAGTCAGGAAGTTCCAGCTGTTCGACAAAGACCCGAAATCGGTGGCGAAGAAGCTCGCCGCGATCCAGAAAGGGGAGATACTTCCGGAGGAACGCAGTCTCGCCGTCCGGCGCATGAAGGTGGCCGATGTCAGGCTGAAGAAGCTGGGCAAGCCGACCGTTTTCGATTCATCGTTCATCCGACCTGACGCCTACGGGATCGAGCCGGGCTTCATGCAGAAGGTCATGGTCGAGCTGGGCAAGGTCCGCACCCGCGAGCCGCTGAGCGAGGATAAGTGCATCGCTCAGGCGATCCGCGCTCAGGACGACATCATCGAGACCATCAACCTGATGAACGAGCGCATGCACGAATGGTACGGCCTCCACTTCCCGGAGCTCTCCGACTACGCGCTGGACGAGCGGTATGTGGAGCTAATCTCCAAGTACGGTGACCGGGAGAAGGTGCTGGAAGTCCTCCAGTTGGAGTTGGAATCCGTCGGTTCGGAAATGGCGGAAGAGGACATAGGCATCATCCGTTCGGTGGCGGGCACATTGTATGAGCTCTACCAGCGCAAGTCTGACCTCGATCACTACATCTCCGAGGGGATGCAGAAGGTAGCCCCGAACATGACCGCGTTGCTGTCCGCGAACCTGGCGGCCAGATTGATCTCGCTGTCGGGGGGGTTGGCCCGGCTGACGAAATTGCCGGCCAGCACGGTCCAGCTGCTTGGTGCGGAGAAGGCCATGTTCATGCACCTCCGCTCTGGCAAGAGACCGCCAAAGCACGGTATCATCTTCCAGCATCCCTGGATCAACCGGGCTCCGTATTGGCAGCGGGGCAAGATCTCCCGTTCGTTGGGAGGCAAGATATCCATCGCCTGCAAGGTCGACTTCTACAAGGGAGAGTTCATCGGCGACCAGCTGAAGAAGCAGATGGAACTTCGTGTCGAAGAGGTGCAGAAGAAGTACCCGAACCCGCCCAAGCGCGCGCCAGCGCCGAGACCCAGATGGAATAGCGACCGAAAGGGCAGAAGGTAAGTTATTTAAGCACTCGCTCAATTCCCTGCCTGATTGATATGTCGTGGACGCAACAGGAAGTCCGTGAACTTAAGGAAGGACGTTACATGCTCATCGACAATGAGCCTTGCAAGATCGTTAACATTTCCACATCCAAGCCAGGGAAGCATGGAGAAGCGAAGGCGAACATCGACGCCATTGGAATATTCGACAACAAGAAGCGTCAGATCGTTCACCCAGTGAAGCACAAGGTCCAGGTCCCTATGATCGACAAGCGGAAGGCCCAGGTACTAGCCGTCATGGGCGATGAGATCCAGTTGATGGACCTCGAGACCTATGAGACCTTCCAGCTGCCAGTACCGGAAGAGTTCAAGGGGCAGTTCACCAACGGCGAGGAGATCATGTACCTCGTTGCCATGGACCGCCGGAAGATCACCAAGGTCTGATCGGGATAGAAGGCAACCAACAATGGTCCTCCCCGGCGTTTCGTTCAACGAGGCTAGGGCCTCATTCGAGAAGGCACACTTCGTCATCGTCGGCGTGCCTTTCGACCGGACCACCTCGTTCCGCTCCGGGACCCGGGCGGGTCCGAACGCCGTCAGGGAGGCTTCATACAACTTCGAGCCCTATCTTTTTGAGCATGACACGAATCTGGTGGACATACCGATCCACGACGCCGGCAACATCGAGCAATGCGGCACGGCGGAGGAGATGTTCAAAGCCACCAAGGCGGAGGCAAAGAGCATCATCTCGGCCGGCAAGTTCCCCATCTTCATCGGCGGGGAGCATTCCATATCGATCCCGGTGATCGAGGCTTTCGATAACATCGGTGTCATTTCTATCGACGCGCATCTCGACTTCCGGGACGAGTACATGGGGAACAGGATGTCCCATGCCTGCGTCATGAGGAGGGCGGCCGACCATGTGGGGATCGAGAACGTCCTGCCGTTCGGCGTGAGGTCGATCTCCGCCGATGAGAAGAAGCAGAAGATGCCGAACTATATCGACGCCTACCAGATCCACGATCAGGGACTCGAGACCTCATGGAAGAGGGCCATGAACATGATGCGCAAGGAAAAGGTGTACTTCTCCCTGGACATCGACGGCATCGATCCCGCTTACGCGCCGGGCACCGGAACGCCCGAGCCGTTCGGGCTGAGCACATATGACGTCAAGAAGTGCATCAATATGCTCGGCGAGAGGATGGTCGGTTTCGACGTGAACGAGATCTCTCCCCCGTATGACCACGGGAACACCGCCGCTCTAGGCGCCAGGATGATCCAGGAGGTCATCTGCGTGGTCTGGAAGCACAGGATCAAGAAGTGATCCGCATTCTTCTGTGAAAGTGGAAAAGGGGTTTAGTGCAGTATCTCTCGTAGAGCTTTCTCGCACCGGTCGCCGCATTTCTTGGCGGCCTCCACGCTCTTGGCCTCGGAGAACATCCGGAATATCGGTTCGGTTCCCGAAGGCCGGATCAACGTCCATCCTTCCCCGAAGAAGACCTTGACCCCGTCGGTGGTATCCACCTTCTCCTTGGCGAACGCCTCCACCACGAGCGCCAATATCTCTTCCTTTCGGTCCTCGGGACATTCCATCTTGCGCTTGTCCAGGTAATAATCGGGGATCTTCGAAAGAAGCTTGGACATCGACCCCTCAGTGGCCACGATCTCCAGCATCTTGGCCGCGGTCATTCCCCCGTCCCGACAGTACTGATGCTCGGGGAATATCAGGCCCCCGTTCTCTTCACCGCCGAAGATGGCTCCGACCTCGATCATCTTCCTGGCTACGACCGGAGAGCCCACGCGCGTGTACACGATCTCCCCTCCCTCTGCCGTGACCACGTCCTCTACGCAGGAGGAGGAACTGACCGGGGTCACGACGATCCCGCCACCATTCTTCTTGACGACATGGCGGGCAACGATGGCCAGCGATCGGTCACCGAAGACGAAATTACCCTTGTCATCGACAAAGATGGTGCGGTCGGCGTCCCCGTCATGCGCGATGCCCAGGTCTGCCCCGGTGGCCTTGACGGTGGCCATGAGGTCCTTGAGATTCTCCGCGGTCGGCTCGGACGGATGACCGGGGAACGTGCCTTGCGGGTTCGAGTTGAGCGATATCACCCGTACGCCGAGATCGGCCAGCAGGTTGGGGGATGTGGCTGTCGCCGCGCCATTGGCACAATCGAGGACGACCGTGATCTTGGCGTCCGATATGGCCTTCACATCCACGTGCTGCTTGATCGCCGCGGAATAGGCCCTTCCGACCCCCTCCACCGGACCGATCGATCCCACCGTTTTCCATGTCTTGTGGACATTGGTCTTGTTGAAGTAGATCGCCTCGATCCGCTCCTCCTTCTCCCTCGGCATCTCGGTCCCGTCGTAGTCGATGCACTTGATCCCGTTGAACTCCGGTGGATTGTGCGAGGCTGTGATCATCACACCACCCTTAACTCCCGAGTTCTTCACGTAGTATTGGAGCGCCGGCGTCGGAAGCATACCGCAATCCAATACGCTGACACCGCTGGCCATGAGACCGGCGGCGACCGCGCTCTTGATCATGTCGGCAGAGGTGCGGCAATCCGTAGCCACCGCAACCTTTCCTCCCATGTAGGTGCCGATGGCGCTGCCTACATCCAGGGCGAATGACGCATTCATTTCCTGGTTCACCACGCCCCTGATCCCGTTGGTACCGAATAGCCGTGCTGCCATGATCGTTCACCTTGCCTTATGTATCTGGGATATCACAAGGATGTGGATAATGTCTGCGGAATCCTTGCACGAATCCGACGAGTTCTCTATGCCATGCAACAGATCGCGCATCAGGTAAATGGCGCGAGGGTCCATTTCGGCGAAGAAGATCTCCTTCTTGGTGGAAAAGTACATCTCGTCCAGCTTGTGCTCGGAAAAGCCGACCGCCTTACCGTAGTTGATCACCGCATCATTGTTCACACCAAGCGAATCGACGCTATTGCGCAACTGCTTCGCTGCGAAATCCAGCTCCTTGGTCATCTCAGCGTACTTCTGCCACATGAACAGCGGCACGCTGACGTTGGCCTCGATGACCAGCTGCAGGTTCATCCCCGCCTCCTTGGCCCAGTCGGCCACGTTGTCCATGTACTGGGTAAGGTGCAGGAGGTCCTCGCGTTCCTTGGCCTCCAGATCGCCCTTTGACAGCTCCTCGGATATCATCTCTTCCAGCTTGTCCGCTTCCTTCTCCGAGTAGATGAGCCTCTTGATCGCGTCCAGTGCCCTTTCCTTGTCGCTCTCCGTCAGGGCTATCATGGCCCGGTTGAGCTCGGACACTGTATCCCCTATCTTCTGTGCATGATTCCGGACACCGTTCATGATGACCGACTCGCGACGCACCTTGAACCAGTCCAGTAATGTCCCTTTGTTGTCACTCAAGTTTCACAGCCTCCGCAATTCCCTCGATCGGTCTGGGATAGACCACTGCCGCCTTCTTGTTGATCATGAGATAGACCTCCTGCCCTTCGTGATATAGCTTCCCGTCCGACGTCGGTACGTCGAAATCCACCCGGTCCTCGCTGTCTGCCATTGCCTGGATGTGCCAATATGTGCCCATGTACGTGATCATGGTTATGGACGCGTGCAGTCCGCTGGTGAATGGAAAGACGAACTCTGGACGCACCGATACCACCACCGGAACGCCTGGTTTCATGACGGAGTTCAGCACTTCCACAATCGACTCGTCCCTTAACCCGATCTTCGTTATTCCGTCGCCGACCGATTTTACCCAGCCTTCCAATAGGTTGGTCTCGCCAATGAAGTTAGCGGTGAATATCTTCAAAGGTTTGGTGTAGAGCTGCTCCGGTGTGCCTATCTCCACCACCGCCCCCTTTTTCATGAGCACGATGCGATCAGACACCGACATGGCCTCCTCCTGATCGTGCGTCACGTGCACGGTGGTGATGCCTAGCGATTTTACCAGCCGCCTCAGGTCGTACCTCAGGTCGACACGGACCCGCGCGTCCAGCGCAGAAAGGGGTTCATCCAGCAGGATGACCTTCGAACCGGTGGCCAAGGCCCGGGCCAAAGACACTTTCTGTTGCTCTCCCCCGCACAGTTCGTTGGGGAACATCTCCATCTTGTCCAGGAGCTTGACCAGCTCTAAGTATTTGGTGGAAATGCTGTCCTGCTCGGCCGTCTCCTTGCCCATCACGCGGGGCGAGTAGGAGACGTTGTCCCGGACGTTGAGGTTAGGGAACAGGGCGATGTTCTGGAACACGTACCCGATGTCCCGGTCCTCGATAGGCATTCCTGCCATGTCCTTGCCCCCGATGGTGATCACGCCTTCCGTGGGGGTGATTATTCCGGCGATCATCCGGATGAGAGTGGTCTTGCCGCATCCCGAGGGACCAAGGATGGTTATGTATTCCCCGTCCTCGATCCTGAGGTCCACGCGGTCCACGGCCGCAAGTTTGTCGTAGTACTTGGATACCCCTTTCAGTTCGATAGCTGGCATTTATTCCACCTTCAGCTCTTCGCGGAGTCCCTTCTCCGGCATCCTGAAGACCGTCGCCTTGTCCCAGTTCCATCGGATGTTGACCTTGTCCCCCATCGCTATCTTGCCCATGCGCCATGATGGCACCTTGGCCGAGAAGCGCCCGATCTCTTCCACGTTCACATCGACATGCAGGTTTCTTCCCTCGAACAATATCCTTTCCACCGTGCCGGAGAAGAACCCGGGCTGGTCCCTGAATATCTCGGTGTTCCCTACCTTGATGCCGACCACCGCTTCCTCGCCGATGTCCAGATCAGAAGGTCGGGCCTCAATCTCCAGGCGGCCGTCCGACACCCTGGTAGACTCGCGCTTCCGAATGACCTTGCCGACGAAGAAGTTGGATTGCCCGACGAAGTTGGCGATGAACGGTGAGTTCGGATGATCGAACACCTCCCCGGGCGTCCCTATCTGGAGGATCCTTCCGTCCCTTATGACCGCGATACGGTCTGCCATCACCAGCGCCTCGTCCTGGTCGTGAGTGACGTGCACCGTGGTGATCCCCAATGCCTTCGCCAGGGATCGCAGCTCGTATCGAAGGCTGATCCTCAATCTTGCATCCAATGCACGAAGCGGTTCGTCCAGAAGGAGCGTGTCCGCTCCCGACGCCAGCGCCCGTGCCAATGCGGTGCGCTGCTGCATGCCGCCGCTGAGCTCTCTGGGATAGGCGTCCGCCCTGGTGGTCAGCCTGACCATGTCCAGCATGTCAGAGAGCGTTCTCTCCTTTCCCTCTTCCGATTCCCGTTTTATCTCCGGGCCGAACAGGATGTTTTCGGCCACGGTGAGCTGGGGGAACAGGGAGTAGGTCTGTGAGAGAAGAACGGCGCGCCGGTTCTCCGGTTCCACCTTGGCCATGTCCCTGCCGCCGAACTTGACGCTTCCAGAGTCCGGCCTTATCAGACCTGCGAGGATCCTCAGGGCAGTCGTCTTCCCCGCCCCTGTCGGCCCCAGAAGGCAGAGGTACTCCCCGTTCTTCACCTCCAGGTCCAAACCGTCGGCCGCCTTGATTGACCCGTAGGATTTCCTTATCCCCTTAAGTTCAATGCTCGGCATCAGTTCGCCCCCTTCCTGTGCGTGACATAGCGCAGCGTCAGCATGAAAGCGAACGAAACGACGATGAGAACGATGCAGGCCAGACCTGCAGTGTAATAGGCGTGCTGCGTGCTGATCAGGTTGACGATATAGACCGGCGCAGTGTTGGCGGTAGCCACGACCGCCTGCGTCGCCCCCGTCTCGCCCAAGCTCCTGGTGAACGCCATTATTGAGCCGGCTAGGATCGATGCCTTGATCATCGGGTACAGGACCCGGCGGAACGTCTGCACAGGCTTTGCCCCCAGCGTTCTGGCAGTCTCCTCATAGGAAGGATCGATCTCCTCGACCGCACCGGCCACGTTCCTGACCACCAGCGGATAGGTGAACGCCACGTGGGCCAGGATGATCAACAGCACATCCACCGTCGGTATGAGGTTCTGCCCGGTCCAGAAAACGCCCAGCGAGTACCCAAGGGCGGCCGTGGGCACGATGAGAGGCACATTGACCAATACATCGAGCACTCCGGAGAATTTGGTGGTCCGATTCCTGGCTATGTACAAGGCGAGCGGAACCCCCAGAACGATATCGATGACCGTGACCACTCCGGCGATCACGAAAGAATAGGCAAGACTATCCCAGAATCGGGACCAATCGGAGGAGGTTGGAGTAGCCGTGGCCACGTACGAGAAGATGAAGAACGAGGGAACGAGGACCAGGATGATGAGGAAGATCGTGGCCGAACCGTCCTTCAACTTCGGGACGAAGCCACGCGAGAGTATGCGCTCCCATTTGGGCCAGACCTTGCCTTTCGGCAACTTGACCTTCATGACCGCTAATTTGAGGATCACCAACAGCGCGAGGGCGAACAGAATGAGCAATATGCTGACGAAGGCAAGAGGGGCGGTAAGCTCCGGTTGGGTCGTCAGCAACGGTTTCCATGTGCCAATGACCGTCGGACCGGTCTGGAAGCCCTGGGAATTGGCCATGGTGGAGAGGGCGATCATCGTCCCTCCCGTCTCAGACAGGGACCGAGCGAAGCAAAGGATGATCCCCGTCACCAGGCCAGCCCGGAATAGCGGCAGGGTGATGGTCCGGGCGGCAGTGAACTTACTGGCACCCAAGGTTTGGCCTGCAGTCTCATAGGTGGTATCGATCTGCTGCAGGATGGCGGCCAGCGAGCGGACCATGTACGGATAGGAGAAGACGATGTGAAGCAGAATTATCAGCAGCATGGGGCTGGTGATGAGGCTCAGCCCCGGCGAGCTCAGGCTCTCCGGCGTCACCGCCCAGAAGATGGCCGCCGAGAATCCCAGCGCAGCGGTGGGAACGGCCAGCGGCATATCGATCAACGTATCGAGCAGTTGCTTGCCGCGGAACTGCTTGCGCACGAGTATCCAGGCCATGGGCAGCCCGACAAGGAAATCGATGAGGGTGACAATGGCGGCGATCTCGAACGACGACAGGATCGAATTGGTGATGAGCGTCATCATCGCCGGGTCGTTGAAAACATGGTTCTGGATGTCGCCCCAGTTGGTCAACGCATACGACAATATCCAGACGGTCGGGAGGATCACGAAGAGAAGGAAGAAAACGATGACGAAACCGGTCCAGCCCTTACGGAAGCGCCTGCCGCTCACCAGGTCGACCATTCTATCAAGTGGTTTGCGTTCCAGCCTGATCCCGCCTCAGACCGGGAAACATATCGGCGGATATATATCTGCCGTGGCGTGCGACCGGGCCGGCGGAACATACGTTCCAGTTCGGCGCGGAATTATGTCATTTGTGACCGAGGATCACGTCGATCGCACCGGTATCCTTTTCCACCACGAAGCCCGGTCCGATCAGGGAGTTCCTGACCACCGCGCCGGGGCTTACCGTCACCCCGCGCATCAGCATGCTGTTGGAGACCATGGCACCGGCCCCGATAGTGACATTCGCTTCAGTGAATACATAGGGACCGACGGTGCATGAGTCCAGCCTGGTCCCGGTCAGGTGCACCGGTTCTATCAGCTCCACCTTGCCGCTCAATAAAGATGACTGGTTCTTCGTCATGCCGAAATCCATCAAGGTCTTCTGCGCCCTCAGGTAGCTCTCCCTGGTACCGCAATCCACCCAATAGCCTCCATAGTGGTAGCCGTAGAGACCCTGGTCGAGCACTTTGGGGAACACCTCCCTCTCAATCGAGACCGGCCCGCTGCTGATGTTGTCCAGCATATCCGGCTCGAAAACGTAGACCCCGGCATTTATCATGTTAGAAACAGCCTCTGCCCGTGGCGGCTTTTCCTGGAAGGTGGTGATCCTATTCTCGGGGTTAAGCCCTATCACCCCAAAGGCGGAGGGGTCCTCCACCTGCCAGAGCGAGATGGTCCCGATCCCTCCCTTCTCGCTATGGTATTTGACCATGGAATTGAAGTCGATGGAGGTCAGCACGTCCCCATTGATGACTATGAACGTGTCGTCCAGATAGTTCTCGACGTTCTTTATCGCCCCACCAGTTCCCAGCGGTGAGGTTTCGTTGACCAGGATGACCTTCCTCCCGCAATCGTTCACGCGGAAGTACTCCTCCAGAACGTCCTTCATATAGCTCACTGCCAGTACGACCGTGTCGACACGGGGCGGCAGCGAATCGATGATATGCATGACGAGGGGCTTGCCCACCAACGGGACCAAGGGCTTAGGCGTTTTATAAGTGATCGGCCTCAGCCTTGTCCCGAGACCGCCAGCGAGAATTACAGCCTTCATCCGGTACGATCCACCATCGTTCGTGAAAGATACTTGACCAATGCCTATTGAAAGGGTTTCAGAGCGGGGAAATGCTCACCACGTTGTTGCCACGCAAGATGACAACTCCCAGTCTGCGGGTCTGGTCGGCGGTGCGCTCCTCGGTCTCCTCGATGACCATGTTCATATATTCGTCATAGCCCGTGAGCTTTCCCTCCAACACGCGGTTGTCCTTCAAGAGAAGGGAGATCTTTTTGTTGAGGGACTTCTCGAGCAGCGCTAGCGGCATCACCATTATTATCACTCAGGCCACGGATTGAGGCTGACCAATTTAAAGCTTTTCTACTGATCAGGATTGGTTCGGCCCGCCCTCTTAGAAAATGAGCGGGCCAGAGGTTTTGGAGGTTGGTCAGTGGGATTTCATTTTTTGAATGAGACGTAGGGGTACCCAGTCCACGAGCCGGTCGAGGACTTGTTGTCCTTATCGAACTCTATCTCGGTCAATGTCACTCCATAGCCCAACGAGGACGCGCGAGCGGTCGCGGGCGTGACGGGGATGCGTCCCAGGCTCCAGTTCGACATTTGGGGGCTTATTGTTTCTTTGCGCATGATTCCATCCACTCCTTGATATCTTCCTTCTTGGTGCTGATCCCGAAGTATTCCGAGAACTTCTTCGTGGTCGACAACAAAAACGTTTGTCCAGTCTTCTTACCCGTGACCAGTCCAAGGCGGCGCAGGGTGCGTATCTCATCGTAGACGTTCGACCCGCGTTTCTTGGCCAGGTCCGATTGCATAATGGGTTGATTATAAGCGATGATGGCGGCGGTCTTGACCACGCCCGCAGGCAGCTCCTGCACCGAATAGCTGGCCGAGAACTGGACATAGTCCTTTCGAAGCTGCATCGAATACTTCATGCCGGTCTTGACGACCTCCATGGCGCACTCCTTTCCTTCGTACTCGGCAACGAGCCGGCGCAGGGCCCTCCGGACCGAGTCCTGGGAGATCTGGGCCTTGTCGGCGATCTCTGCAACCTTGACTGGGGAGGACGAGGAGAACAGTACTGCCTCGACGACCCGGTCAGGGTCCACTTCAGATCACCGCTCTTGTCTGCGGCGCCGGCACGATGGCTGGCTTTTCCTCCACGATCGTTCCGATGTCCCATGGCAGCTTGATCTCGAGGAATATCTGTCCATAGGGCAGTTCATCCTGCCACAGCGCTATCTTGCCGTACTTGGCCAGGAAGAGAAGCGCCACGAAGACCATGATCCGGTCCTCCTTGTCGCCGTTGAAGAGGTCCTCGATGTTGATGGGCCCGTTCCCGCACTTGACGATGCGGTCCCATGTGTCTGCCACATCTCTTTCGTAGTCCTCCTTGTGCGCCTTATCGTCGAACTTCTCATGGGTGAGCTTGAGCGATTCCCGGGCCCTCCTCCGATGCTCCTGGATCTCCGCGTCCCGCTTGGCCTCCTCGAACGCATCCAGAAGCTCGATGAGAGATACCGGCCGGGTGCTCTGGTGGCGCACTGCCTCGGTCAGGTCAACACATCCCGGTATGTCGGTGTTGATGCTGGCCAGCACCGGATCGTCGAAGAACCCGTCCAGCGAGTCCATGTCCCAGTCGGAGCAGAGGACCTCTCCAGGCATGGGCTGCTCGTGTATCGAAAGGACCTCCTCGGACTGCATCTTGAGAATGCTCCAGGCCATGTACATCAATTTGCCCGCGACTATGAAGTTGACCTCCTCCGCGTGCATCTTCTTGGTGTACATCCGGGTGAACTCCATCAGGTTGATGTCCCACGGATCGAAGTTGTTGGACAGTACCAGCTCGAAGACCAGCTGAACGGACCTGTCGATGGGGTCCGATGGGACCATCTCATTGCCCGCCTCCGCCTGGGCCAAAAGCCCTAGGTACCGGTCGATCTTCTCGCTTCTGTCCCCTTCGTCTATGATCGCCTTCTGAAACAATAGATGGTTCAGAACCATACCGCTAGTGCCAGCTTCCATTATGACCCATCCCCTAGAACCTTGTCCTTCTCCTCTGGAATCTTCAATTCCTCGGCCACTTCCCGTATGTCCCCCAGGTTCGGCCTCATGATCACGTTGCTGATGCCGCCCTCCGGTTTTGTTACCCCGATGATGTGGTCGGCCTTGTTGAGCGTGACCTTCCTGAGAGATATCTGGACGAACTGCGCCGTCTTGCTGCTCTTCTTGACGCGCTGCGCCACCATGTCGGCGTTGACCGCGTCCAGGAACATGTCTACTTCGTCCAGGAGGTAGAATGGCGACGGCTGCCATGTTTGAAGAGCAAAGATGAATGCCAACGCCGTGAGGCTCTTCTCACCGCCGGACAGGGCCTCCAATCGGAGCACCTTGCCGTTCCGCGGCTTGGCCTTCATGATCAGCCCGCCCTCGAACGGCTTCTCCGGGTTCTCCAGGATGAGTTCCGCGGCGCCGCCTTGGGAGAGCTCGGCGTAGACCTCCTTGAAGTTCAGGTTGACGCCCTCGTACACTTTGAGCAGGCCGACCTTCTTCTTCTCGTTCAGGTCGTTCGTCAGCCGTATCAATTCGTTGCGCTGGTCCTCCAGGCGCTTCACCTCGCCCCTCAGCTCGATGTGCCGGGCGTTCTTCTGTTCGTAATCCTCGATGGATTTGAGATTGACATTGCCCATGGCGGACATGGTGGTCTCGCACCGGGTGATCTCGGACTTGATCTCGTCCATTGCCGGAAGCGGGCGCCTGGCCGGCAGATTGAACTGGTGTATCTCCGCCTCCAGGTCCTTCAGGGACGCCTCCGCGGCAGCCTGCTTGGTCTTCAATTGGACGATGAAATCGCCCGAGGTCTCGACCTTGGTCTGGACCGTGTCCCGCTCGCCTTCCAGGCGGGTCTTGTCCCTGAACGCCTGTTCCTTCTTGGTCCGCAGCGAGTTCATCTCGCTGCCCATCGAATCCTCGATCTTCTTCATGGCCGCCAGATCGACCCTGAGCTTCGATTCCTTGACCTTTGCCTCTTCCACCGCGGCCTTGATGTTGCGGTCCTTGTCCATCATTTCACGGTCGAAGGAATCCAGCTCCTCGAGGCGTTTCTTGTAGAGAGAAACCTCGGTGGAGCCCGTGTCCCGCTCCGAGGTCATCTTGGATAGTTCCGTGTTGATGGTCAGCAGTTCGGCCTGGAGGACGCGCAGCTTGTCGGTGAGCTCCTTCGGAGCGATCTCCATCAGCCTCTTCCTGGCCGCCTCGCGCTTCATCCGTTCCTCGCCGGTGGCTCTCAGCGTCGACTCGATGTCGGCGATCAGCTTGGTAAGGTTGGAATCGGCAGCGGCCTTCTCCTTGGTCATTTTCTCGAGGTCGTCCTTGACCTTGGTCAATTTGGTGCGGGCTTCCTTGAGGTTGTTCTCCAGCCCCTCGATCTTGATGGTGTTGCTGCTGCCCGAGCCGTTGAGTTCCCGGATCTTTCCTTCCAGTTCCGCGATCTCCGGCCTGAGGATCTTGATCTGGGCGTCCAGGCTGGCGGAGTGGTCCATGGATTTGGACATCTGCTCGGCCAATAGCTCGAGCTTGCCCTTTGCTGATTGCCCGAACTTGAGCTGGTTGACCTCGATGGTGCCGCCGACCATGGCGCCCGACGCCTCGATCAGCTCCCCTGAACCGGTCACCAGGCGCACCCCGCCCATCAACTTCCTGGCCTGGTCGAGGCTATCCACGACGACGGTATCGCCGAACACGTACCAGAACGCCGGCCGATACTTCGCGTCGTAGCGAACGAGATCGATGGCGAACCCGGCCGCCTGCTTCTCGGCCAGCAAAGCCTTGCCGCGGGGGTTGCCGTCGAGCATCTTGGTGAGAGGGAGGAACGTCGCCCGTCCCAGGTTGTTCCGCTTCAGGAACTGTATGGCGGTTGCGGCGACCTCGTCGCTGTCGACGATGATCGATTGCATTCTCGCGCCGGCCGCTACGTTCAGCGCCACTTCGTACTTCGGGTCGACGGTGGCAAGTTCCGCGATCGTGCCGTGGATGCCTTTGATCTCGTGCTTGTCCCGGGCCTCGAGAATGGCGCGGACCGCCCGGTTATAGCCCCGGGCAGCACTATCTGCTGCTTCCAGCTCGGCCTTGAGCAGGCTATACTCCCGAGTGATGGACCTGATCGCCTGTTCAAGCTCATTTGACTCCTTCGAGAGCTTGGACTCGAGGTTGCGCTTCTGGAAATATGCCTCTTGGAGCGCCTTCAGCTCGCTGGAGGAGCTCTTGTCCGTTTTGGACAGTTCCTTAATCCTCCAATCCAGGTCCTTGGTCTCGAACTCCAGGGTGCCCTTTATCTCGAGCAGTGTGGCCATTTCGGAAGAGAGCCTCTTCGCCTTTTCATCCAGGCGCTCTTTCTCCAGGACCAGGGCGTGGCCTTTCTCTTCCTTGTCCTTCACCGAGTTCTCCAGTTCGGACACCTGCTTCTGCAGGGCGCCGACCTCGGAATCGGAAGCGGTGATCTTCTTGGACACCTCGGCAAGTGAAGCGTTCTTAAGGGCCAGGTCCGTCTTCCTTTGGTCGATGCGACCTTCGAGCTCCTTGATCTTGGTGCCGATCGTGGTGATCTGGTTGGTGACATTCTTGCGCTCTTCCACTTTCTCCAGCATGGATAGCTTGATGTCCTCGATCTCGTCGTTCGAACGGGAGATCAGATCGGTCGCTCGGGCCAGTTCGATCTTGGCGGCGTCGGACCTCTCCTTAAGCTCCTTGAACTCCTGGCCGCCTTTGGCGGCAATCTCCATCTCAAGCTTTGCGATGGCCGCATCCTGGTCGATGATGGACTTGGTCAGGTCCACCTTCCATTGCCGGAGCGCTTCGATCTCTCTGCCATAGGCCTCGATCTGGTTCTTGGCGGCGGTTATCTCCGACTCGGCCAGGTCCTTCTTCTTGTAGGCCATGTTGGACTTGGCCTGGGTCAGCCGTTGCCGGGTCTCGATGAACTTGATGGCGGCCGCCTTCTCGGCCTCCAGCTGTTTGAGCTGCTTGTCCAGCTCAGCCAATATGATCGTAATACGGTCGATATTCTCGTCCGTTGCCTTCTTCTCGACGTCCGCCTTGACGATCTCCTCATCGAACTTGCTGATGCCGGAAATATCGTCTAGTATCCTCCGGCGGTCCAACGTCGACATGGCTACGATGCGGGTGATGTCCCCTTGTTGGACCAGATTGTAGCCCTCTGCGCTGATCCGGGCGGAGGAAAGAAGGTAGTCAAACTCGGCCAGAGAGGATTTTCGGTCGTTCACGTAGAAGTATGAATTGTAGCCGTCACCGCTCTCCGAGAGCTTGACCAGCCGGGTGAGCTTGACGAGGTCCGAGTCGACCGGTATCATCCGATCGGTGTTGTCGAAGACCAGTGAGACCTTGGTGAAGGTGGCGGGCTGCTTCGAGTTCCCGCCATTGAAGATGAGGTCGGTGAGCCTTTCTGCCCGGAGCGCCTTAGAGCTCCTAGGGCCAAGAACGAAAAGAATGGCATCGGAGATGTTGGACTTGCCCGAACCGTTCGGTCCGGTGACGGCTGTGAAGCCGTTCATCATCGGGATGGTCATCTTCTTTCCAAAGGACTTGAAGTTCTCTACTTCGATCTGTTTTAGAAACATCCAAACCCTCCTTGTATGAGGTTTTTGGAGCGACATCCCAAATAGAGCCTTAGCTCCAGCTGCATCCCATCCCTCGAGTCCGACACGTGTCAGACACCTAAATGTATGGGTAACTAGATATAAATAGGTTGTTGATATTTTTCGAGTTCTAGCCAGCAAGATCGCAGGACCTAGGAGAATTCGGCAATGACGGCGGTGACATATATCGCACCGGAAACCGGGACTGAATTCATTGATTGCGGTCGGATCGAACGGCAACGACTGAGGCCCCGACCTCCATCAAATCATGATATGGAATCGTGAAGATCAAGACACGGGAAAATTTCAGCCAGTTGTCAGCTATCAGCAAAAGGTTATTAATCCAATAGACTGTACGCGATGGTTGGATGAAGCAGGACGAGAAACCTAGGGCATACAAATTACTGGCTGACTTCTATTCTATCCATGATTGCGATATTGGAGAAGGCACCGTTATCAGGGATTTCGTTAACCTTTATGGCTGCAAGATCGGAAAGGAATGCAAGATCGCCGCCTTCGCCGAAGTGCAAAGAGGCGTAGTCCTTGGCGATCGATGCAAGGTCGAGGCATATGCTTTCATCCCCAGCGGTGTCATTGTGGAGGATGAAGTCTTCATTGGACCGCATGCGGTATTCACTAATGACCTACATCCTCGAGCGGTGGGCGATTGGGAAGTAACGCCGACACTCGTCAAGAAGGGCGCGTCCATCGGGGCTGGAGCGGTCATCGTTTGCGGAGTAACAATCGGAGAGGGAGCGTTGGTGGGTGCCGGGTCTGTGGTCACCAAGGACGTCCCTCCGTATTCGCTAGTGGTCGGTAACCCTGCCAGAATGATCAAGAAGTTGAAATGATGGTGATTAGATGAGCAAAGTACCATTCGCCAAACCCGTTGTGGACAAAGAAATGCTTGAAGCGGTCACGAGCGCCCTCCAAAACGAGAGATTGGTGGGCGGAGAGAGCGTTCATAAGTTCGAGGAGGCATTCGCAAAGTACTGCGGCGTCAAACACGCTGTCTCTTGCTCCTCAGGCACCAACGCCCTCCAGCTTGCCTTCGTAGCCTTGGATGTCGAAGGCAAAGATGTCCAGACCACCCCGTTCTCTTTCATAGCCACCGCGAACTCGGTCATCGAGGCGGGCGGCAGACCTACTTTCTCGGATGCATCGGACCTGGACTACAATCTGGACCCGGCGATGATATCGAAGAAACTGACCAAGAAGACCGCGGCTTTGCTGCCGGTCCACCTGTTCGGACGCCCATGCCGAATGGATGAGATCATGGAGATCGCCTCGGAGAAATGCCTGAAAGTGGTCGAAGACGCCTGCCAGGCACACGGTTCTCTCTACAAGGGCAAAAAGGCCGGTTCGATCGGCGACATAGGCTGTTTCTCCTTCTATCCGACGAAGAACATGACCGTTGGTGGGGATGGCGGAATGATCACCACAAATGACAGTGACATCGCCAAGACAATCGCCAAATACCGCGACTGCGGCCGTATCTCCAGGTACGTGCACGATGTGGTCGGTTACACCTCTCGCCTAAATTCCGCCAACGCCGCCTTCGGCCTGGTCCAATTGAAGCGTCTGGACGGATGGAACGAGCAGAGAAGAGAGGTGGCCAAGATGTACAACAAGCACCTTGATGGGATCGAGGAGATCGTGCTGCCGCCCATGGGCGACAAGGACATCGCCCCGGTCTTCCACCTGTATGCGGTCAGATGCACTAAGCGCGACGAATTGGCCGATCACCTGAACAAGAACGGCATCGATGCCGGGGTACATTATCCGGTCCCGATCCACATGCAACCGATCTACAGGCAACTCTACGGGTTCAAGGGCGGTGAGTTCCCCGTCTCGGAAGCGTTGGCCAATGAGATGATCTCTCTGCCGATGTTCCCGAACATGAACCACGACGAAGTGAAACTGGTGTCTGAAGAGGTCAGGGAGTTCTACTCGAGGTCGAAGTAAATGAGACAATTCCAGGTCGGAGTGTTGGGGGTCGGGTATTGGGGGAAGAAGATCGTTGAGGAATACAACGCGATCCAGAACGTGAAGGTTCAAGCCGTATCCGACCTGATGGACAAGAACCTGCAACATTGCAAGGACCGTTATGGTGTCCCGATCGCGGTCAACGATTATCACGACGTGATCAAGATCGACAGCATTCAGGCGGTACATATCTGCCTGCCGAACTCGCTGCATTTCCAGGCCTGCAAGGAGGCACTGGAGGCGGGGAAGCATGTGCTGGTGGAGAAACCGATCACCCTGACGAGCGAGGAAGGGAACATACTGGTTGACCTGGCGGCAGAGAAAGGCCTTACCCTCTCGGTCGGTCACATCTATCGATTCAACAATGCACTGGCAGAGGTGAAACGCCTGATCAGCGAGAACTTCTTTGGCCGGGTCTTCCTCCTCAATTTGACCTGGACCAACCTGGAACCGGTATTCAGCGACCGCGACGTCATTGTCGATCTGGCTCCGCACTATTTCGACATCGTCAACTACATGCTCGACGCCTGGCCTGCCAAGATCACCTGCATCGCCAAACCCTACCGGCAGAAGGACAATCCCGAGGCCACATACATCAGCTGCGAGATGCCGAACGGAGCAATAGCCCACGCGCACTTGAACTGGCTTTCTCCGAAGAAGGTGCGGTCCATCGAACTGGTCGGGGAGAACCGATCGGCCGTGATCGATGCCGTGGGACAAGAGGTCACGATCTACGAATCGGGATACACCTACCGCCTGGGCGTGGAACGCAACAACACCATCAGGACCGAGCTCCTCCATTTCATCAAATCCATTTCCGATCCGATGACCGAGACCAGGAACTCCGGTGCCATCGGTGTAAAGACGGTGGAGATGATCGAGCGGGCGAAGGAATCGCTCGCCCAAGGCAAGACTGTATGAAACGGCTGGTCACATGAGCATGAAGATCCTGATGCTGCTGTCCAACGAATACCGGCCAGACCCCCGCGTCAGGAAAGAGGCGATGACCCTGCATGAGGCTGGGAACGGAGTTACCGTCCTATGCTGGAACCGCTCCCTCAAGGCCCCGGACCACCAAGACGATGGAGGAGCCGGGATCGAAAGAGTGCGTACCGGCAGGGTCGGTGGCGCCTTGTCACTAGGCATCAACCTGCCGCTGTTCTTCATCCGGGCATATCTCCGTTCGCGACACCTCGAGTTCGAAGCGGTCCATTGCCATGACTATGACACGCTGATGCTCGGAGCGTTCATCTCGAGGCTCAGACGCGTGCCTCTGGTGTACGACTCGCATGAATGGTACTCGAAGATGGTGGAGGACGACCTGCCCGGTCCGGTCTGCAGGATGATCGAACGCACCGAATCGCTTTTACTGGCCAATTGCCGCGCCGTGATCGCCGCCAACGACGCCATCGCGAACCACCTGAAGGAGTCCGGGGCTGCCGACGTCACCGTGGTCATGAACTGCATCGACCCGCCTCCTGACGGAGCGCGCGATGCCTACCAGCAGAAGAGCCGGATCTCCCTGTTCTATGGGGGAAGTCTTGAACCCGGCAGGTTCGTCAACGAAATGCTGGAAGCGGCCAAGGCCGATCCGGACTGCATACTGAGGATCGCTGGCAATGGACGGCTTGCCGGAGAGGTCAGGCAGGCCGCCACGGATTGTGACCGGATCCAATTCTTGGGCTACATCCCACAGGAAAAGGTGCTTGAGAACGTTTCCAAGTGCGATGCTGTCATATGCATGATGGATCCGGGCAACGGCAACAATGCGATCGGTACACCGAACAAGCTGTTCGAGGCGATGGCATATGGCGTGCCAGCGATCGTCACCGAGGGGACTTACAGTGGCGACTTGGTCAGGCATCTTGACTGCGGAGTAGCGATCGAATACAGCGCCAGGGGCATGTCATCGGCAATATCCCTGCTCAAGGATCATCAGGCCAGGAAGAGGATGGGACGATGCGGTCGGGCCGCCGCCGAGAAGGACTATAATTGGACGGCGATGAAAGAGAGACTGTGCGCGGTCTACCGTTCATTACCACTGGTTCATCGAACTGGTTGATGGTCTATGAACGATTATATAGTCCCCGCGTGGTTCGAGTGAGGTCCGGAGTTCCGCAATGAAGAGGCAGATCGCGTCACCCCTCATCGCTTTCTCGATCTGTATACTTTTATTACCGCTTGCCAGTCTGGCGACGATTGCTGTGGCTATGGAGAATCCGGAGGTCTCTCCAATTACTAGCGCCGACGGATGGGGGTCAAGCGAGACATTCGACAATGTGCCGACGGGCACGGTCCATTCCTTCAATGATTTCGCCCTTTCTCCCAATCTCAATTCCGAGGCTGTGGTGCTGGGAGGGCGGCTTTGGGTCATGTTCCGGGACAATGATTCGGCACTCTTGGCAAAGTACTCGCCATCCGTCTTGCAGAACAGATGGAACATCTCGTTCGATGCCTTCACGCCCAGGAATGGGGCGTCCTACAATATCGGGAACCATATTCCCTGGAGATATGGCCTTAAGGCGATGATCGTCGGCTCGGACGGTCGAAACATAACCGGTATCGAACTGCTGATCGGGCCTTCCAATGTGGAGGGGATACTTAGCTACGACCCTGTCTCGGGGGATTGGACCAGAGAGGCCGCAGGAATTCTCCCGGCCATTTCTAACCGGAGTCCCGACCAAGAATCCTCCCCTGATCGCTACACCGTTTCCATCGAACATTCAGCTTCGAGATCAATACAGTTGACGGTCACCCATTCCAGGATCGGCACCATCTTCGTCAAGACGGTATCCATGATCGGCGACTCGGACGCCGTCCCTTCTCTCCATCTTTATTCTGACTCAACGATCGCGCACATAAATACAACCGACATCCACGGGCCCTACCCGATCAGCGGCGGGTGGATGTTGGATAACTTCCAAACAAGGGCGGTCGTGTCCCGTTTTGCCGAGGTCCAGCCGAACATCGAGCTCAACCGCCGGTCCGATCCGCAATGGCTGAAGGTGGTCGACCCCTTCGGGATGGTAATACAGGACGCTTCGGTGACCATAGCAGGCCGGCAGGCGACCTTCAACCCGGCCAATGGCCGATACGAGGCGGCCACATGGCTGCCGGAGGTTGACTGGACCGCTCACACATCATATTCCGCCACTGTGGACGGGGTCACGCTATCCGGCTTCATCAAAGTGACCACGGTGTCCGATCCGTGCGATGCCTTCGTCACGAAATGGTGGAATGGCTGGCCCTGGGCAACTGTCCTGGGGCGGGACGACTGCAGCGGGCCGCAGACGGTACTGGATACATTCATAGGATTTGACCACCCGCTAACGGCGTACATTTTCACCGACGGCCCTATGGGCAATTCCTCCATGATCCTCCCGACCCAGTCGGAGATAGCCAAGCATGGACCGCATGACTATTACAATTGGATGAACAAGACCTGGGAAGAGTCGTTCGATTCAGCCAACCAAGGGCAGCTGGCATTGAAGAATGCCTACGAGTTCGCCAGCCGGTGGGACGACCCGGCCTACGTCGGGAACGGGGACACATACATCTCCATGGCCAACCCAGGGAACTCGGCCACCTTCCAGATGGAGTACGCCCAATACCTGGCTGGGATGAGGATCGAGGGCATTTCCTCCAACCAGGCCAATGGAGTGGCGGGAAACGATTCGATCATCGGCTCCTGGGGACTCGAACAATGGGCCAAGTGGGACCCGATGGACCCCATCGACCTGATGGATGCGGGGCGCCAATTGAGGACCGACACGCCTTCGATGGAAATGACCACCATCATGTCGATACTTCATCGAGGTGGCCTAGCCCGCATCTACAGCCATGGACCGATAGCTCAGCCAGACATGCTGCAATGGATCTGCAACAACAAGACCGATCCGAGCCTGGAGAACTGGAAGGCGACAGACGGCGAGGCGGCCAG
The DNA here is from genome assembly GCA_942492955.1 of uncultured Methanomassiliicoccales archaeon. Classification (GTDB taxonomy): domain Archaea; phylum Thermoplasmatota; class Thermoplasmata; order Methanomassiliicoccales; family UBA472; genus DASXVU01. The sequence continues at coordinate 1,844,673 of OW818644.1, read as the reverse complement.
CTATCAATACGGGCGCATGACCACGGACATTCGGGCCATTCCCATGGCCTCCAACTCAAACGTCCAAGTCTACGAGGTTGGCCGCCAAGATCCTAAAACGGCCGGATATTGGCTGGTGCCGATCACGGTGGCGGTACCTATCGGCAATAATTCGATCCAGAGCGTTGAGATCGTCGGGAGGGAGGCCACACTGAGCTCTCTAGCATCCTCAGGACCCACCCTGCACAACCTCTCCGCCAGCCGTGTAATGGATGTAGGTTATGACATCAGGGGCGGCTTCCTCTATGTTTCCGCTTTCTGGAATGCCAGTTCCGAACTGAGGATCCACTTCACGCCGAGCGACCCTTCGATATTGAACCGCCCGCAGGTTGCCTTGCCGGTCGGATCATCATACGTGTTCAACGCCACTTCCACGAATGGGACCGGCGAGGTGGCATGGACGCTCAACACCGATGCCCCCTTCCTATCCATCCAGTGGAGCGACCGCACACACTGCCTTATCGCCGGGACCCCGACCGTCCCGGGACGATACTCGGTCAGCCTCACCGTTAGCTCGCCATTCCATACCGATTCGGTCAACTACACACTGATCGCATGGCAGCCTCCAGACCTGGATCCTCCATCGACCGCGATCTCAGGGGACGTGGGCCATTGGGTCAATCAATCCGCCCTGTTCTATCTGACATCGATCGACAACGTTAGCGGCGTGATGGCAACCATTTATTCGATCGATGGAAGCCCGTGGCGGGAATGGACAAGATCAGTCCTCATCAGCTCGGAGGGCAGGCACATTGTCCGCTTTTATTCCGTGGATAATGCCGGAAACACTGAGGACATTCAACAAGCAGAAGTGCTACTGGATCGTCATGTCCCCGAGGCGAGGTTCGATATCCGAGAACACTCGCAGTTCTTCGGCGGCAGGGTCGTGCTGCATTTCAATTCGTGGGACAACATGAGCGGGATCGAATCCGTCCGGATCCTAGACGAATGGGGTGGCTCGTTCTCGGTCCGATCGGGACCGGGGGTGCTGGTGATCGATCACGTGGAGATGGGCAACAGGACCTATGTCCTGGAGGTGAAGGATGCCACGGGCAATGCCATGACAACCGCGATAACGGTCGAGGCATTGCCGGGTGGGAACGCGACGTGGAATGATGCATTCCTGGTCAATGCATTGACGCTTTCGTTTGCCGCTGGCCTTCTCTGCCTAACCGCGGTGGTCCTAGGGCGCAGGGCGAAGGGATGAACTCAAAGACCGGTCTTGAGCCGAAAGAGTATTATCGTATCTCCACGTTCGTGCCGATTGGTACATGATGCTAGCTAGCATTGTTCTGAACGTAATGAACGAGGAGAAGAACATCGCCGATCTCCTAGACAGCCTCGTGGTGCAAGAGGGTCCCCTTGAGATCATAGTGGTCGACGCCGCCTCGAAGGACCGCACCAGGGACATCATCAAGGCATACGTGGAAAAGTATCCCTTCGTGAAGCTCTACGTTAAGCCAGGAAGGCGGGGCGAGAGCACGAACTACGGTGTGTCGCTGGCCAAGGGAGATATCATCATGTTCACCGGCGGAACCTGCATCGCCAACCCATTCTGGGTCAAGGAGATGCGCGAATCGATACGGGCCGGGGCCCCCGTCGTAGTGGGGCGGACCATCAACATCGGGTATCAGCCCTGGGAGAGCCTCGACCGGGTCGAGCTTTACCACAAGGGGAATGACATCTCTTATCCCAGTTGCAACGAGGCGTTCCGCCGGGATGCGATCACGAAGGCGGGCGGGTTCGACAACTGGTTCATCACAGCGGAGGATATCGACCTCAACATGAGGGCGGTGGACGCTGGTTTCAACATCGTCTACAATCCGAACGCGGTCATCTACCACCGCACCAAGGCGACCGTCTACCGCTTCTTCAGGCAGGCGTTCTGGAACGGGGCGGGGAGGAAACAGCTGACGATGAAACACGGCAAGCTGTGGGGCTCCTATGACCCGCTCAAGATGTTCAAACAGAAGATGACCATGTGGGCCTTCATCCGGCTGGGCGTGGCCGTGATGGGCTATATCGGTTTCAAGCTTTTCGGCGATAAGCGCACCGCATCGAACTGAATATCAGGTTTCGTGGCGAATTACAAACCCTTATACGGAAAACCGGGAATACGGAACTGGCTGGTGCGTATGCTGAAGATCAGTGTGGTCATACCTACAATGAACGAGGAGCAATCCATCGGCCAGGTGCTCGATTCCGTCCATTCTACACTGAAACAGGCCGGGATCGATCATGAGGTGCTGATCGTGGACACCAACTCCAAGGACCGGACCCGGGATATTGCGAGAGAGAAGGGTGCCAAGGTCGTGGAGGAACCTCGAAGGGGTTACGGCAGGGCTTACAAGACCGGTTTCGAGAATGCCGAAGGCGATATCATCGTCACCCTCGATGCCGATTGCACCTACCCGGCTGAGGACATACCAAAGCTCGTCAACACCCTGATCCAGGAGAAGCTGGATTTTATCACGACCAACCGCTTCGCCGGTCTCGAACCGGGAGCGATGACGTTCGAGCATCACATCGGCAACAAGCTGCTGACAATGACCATGAACGTCCTATTTCGGGTCAAGGTCAGGGACTCGCAGAGCGGCATGTGGGTCTTCAGGCGGGACCAGATGGCCAAGATGAACCTGAAGGATGATGGGATGGCCATGTCCGAGGAGATCAAGATAGAGGCCTTCAAGAAGCTCAAGGCCAAGGAGATCCCCATCTATTACCGCCGGCGTGTCGGGGAAGTGAAGCTGTCCTCTTGGAAGGATGGCTACAAGAACATCAGATTCCTTTTCAAGAAGTGCTTTGAGTACGAATGATCCCGCATCGTTCCATGGCCAATGCGATGCCTTCCTTGAGGCCTTTCCTGGCGGTCAGATTGAACAGGCAAGCCGAAGGATGGTAGGTCGGCATGACGCTGATCGTCCCCTTGCCCAATTCCACCTGGAACACCTTGTTGGCATCGACCTTGAGGGAGACCTTCCGGCCCAGCAGGCCTTCCGAGGCAGTGAGTCCAAGTGCCACGATCAGACAGCGATTGTTCAGGTCGTCGATTAGATAGGGGCGGCAGGCCTCCACCTCCTCCCTGGTCGGTCGGCGGTTCTTCGGGGGACGGCATTTGACTGCGTTGGTGATCATGATGCTTTCACGAGGCAGCCCGTTCTCAGCCAGTAACCGATCGAGCATCTTTCCCGCCTTTCCCACGAACGGCATGCCGGTTCGGTCCTCGGTCGCTCCGGGAGCCTCTCCGACGAAAACCAGCCTGGATTCGAGGTTTCCGCTCGGACCCACAACGTTCGCCCTTCCCTGGCAAAGGAGGCACCTGCGACATTCCCGGTCTAGTTTCATCAATCCTGCCCCATGACGTCGCTGGCGGTGACGAGGGCATGCAGTTTGGTGGACATGGACTCCAGCCTCTCCCTGCCGCCTTCCTCGCGGTCCACCACCGATAGGACATGGTCGACCGCAGCCCCGTTCTTCCGCAGCAACTCGATGGCATAGGCCGCCGAACCGGCAGAGGTGACCACGTCCTCGATGACCAGTACTTTCATCCCCTTTTCCAGGGAACCCTCAATCAGCTTGCCGGTGCCGTGGTCCTTCGGCTCCTTGCGGACCATGATGAATTGGATGCCGGTGCGAAGCGAGAGCGCGACGGCCAGAGGGACCGAGCCAAGCACGACGCCAGCGATCCGGTCGACCTCGATGTCGTCCTTTTCGATGATGTGCGCCATCTCGTCAGCGACCTCTTCCAATATCTTTGGGTCGGTGCTCGCCTTCTTGATGTCGATATAGTACTTGCTCTTCTTACCTGAGGACAGGGTGAAGTCCCCGTACAAAATCGCGCCACAGCGCACCAATGAGTCTTTGATGTTCGACATTTCAGATCACCACGGAACCTTCTTCAGGCCCATCCGGTAGCCTATGATGTTGACCGAACGGTGCAGGATGGGGGTGACGATCAGGACCGTTAGGAGCGCCAGGATGCTCGCTCCGTTTATGAAGGATGACATGAACCAGGAGGGGAAGAACAAGGCCACTGCGATCAAGGCCCCGCCAATGAAGTTGTACTGGTCCAGGATCGGTGCCTTGGCGCCCCGGCCTATGTCCAGCCTTCTCTTGATGAACGAGCCTGCCAGATCGCCCATCAAGGAGCCTACCGCAAGAGCCAGGATGATGCCGAAAGCATTTGGCAGGGATCCGAATCCCCACAGTCCGCCCTTATCCCCGAAGGACACGGCGATCATCATCTGGATCACTCCAAGCCCGACACCAGCTGAGATCCCGCCAATCAGCCCGGTCCAGGTCTTGCCATCGCCCAATATGCGTTTCCCGTGCCACGAGCGACCGAAATCGATCGGCCTGCCTCCTCCGAAAACGACCGCTGCGGAGTTGGGCAGGAACGCCGGCAACATCAACCAGAAGCCGCTCAGGGCGACGATGATCGCATCCATTGGCAGCTGATTCTGACAGCCGATTAAGAACTTTTGCCCCCGTTCGCGTGGTCGAAGAACTCCAGCACGGATGAGAGAGGATCGTCGGTCAGGGTCAGTTCGATCCGGTCGGTGAACTGCTTGGCCCGGCGGTCTAGGATCACTGCCGCCCCGACATCGGTCTCGGTCCTGATCAGCCTTCCGATGGCCTGCAGCATCTTGCGGCTGGTCGGGGCCTTGACGGTGATCTCCCATCCCTTGTGGAACTTACGCTCGTAATAATGCATCAGCGCCCTTTGCTTAGCGGTCGGCTTTGGATATGGGACGCCGATGATCACCGCCAGCTGCAGCTCTTTGTCAGGGAAGTCTATGCCTTCGCTGATCCGGCCGCCAACAACGGAGAACAGGACCGCCCCCACCCCGGCCTCGCCCTTGAAACGGGTGACCACGTCCATCAGTTCCGACTGGGCCATGCCCCGTTCCTCCAGCATCACTTTGCGCTTGATCTTGATCAGTATCTTGTCCGCCAGGAAACGTTCCATCAGCGCGTAGGAGGGAAAGAAAATGACCGTGTTCTTTTTCACCACGTTGCACAGGCTGACCACCGTTTCCTCCATCCTCGGGATGATCTCATCGTCCTGGGACATCTCCTCGAACTTGGTGGTGACATCCTCGGTATAGAACACGGCCCGGTTCTCTTTCGGGAATGGTGACGGGAACATGCGCATGACCGTTTCCGAAGGCAGGCCGATCGAGTCCCTGTATTCAGCAAGCGGGGACAGCGTGCCGGACATATGGATCGTTCCCCCGCAGCCCAGCAGGACCGATGTAGTAACGATGGGGTCAAGGCAATAGGCCTTGAAGTAAGGGTTGTCCCCGCCCACGATAAGCTTGACGAAGGTCCACTCGTCGGTGGAGAACCAGTTTCTGAGGAATGCCCCCATGGAGAAGATGTATGAGCGGGGCAGGCGATTCTGCTCGATCCTCTGTTCCCTGACGATCTCACCGTGCTCCATCAGCGCCTTGGCCGCGATCTCGATGGCCCGGGACGACGCCGTGAAACCGCTCATCAACCCCTCCTCAAGGAACGAAGGAGGGATGAGCCCATCCTCCTCGATCAGGTATTCTTCCACCGCTGCCTGCAGGAGCTTCCGCAGCTCGATGACCACATCCATGATGCTCACTCCCTGGAGCACCTCCGGGTCGCCGTATTCGTCAACCTCCTTCTGGACCAGGTCGAGCAGGGCGTGGGAAAGCTCGAAAGACTCGATCTCGCGCGTGTAGTCAGGAATGTTATGCGCCTCATCGATTATGACGATCAGCTCGTCCAGGCGCACCCCCATCCAATCCAGGAGTGAATGCCTGATGAACGGAACGAAGAAATAGGCATAGGGCGCGGCGACCACGGTGGCGGAGGAGACCATCTCCTTCATCATCTCGTGCGGGCAGACGTTCTTCGTGTCGCAATAGCGGACGAACTCCTCCGCGGTGGGCAGATTGTCCCTGCAGTACTTCTCCACTTCCTCATGATCGATATTGATCAGCTCAGCGTAGAAACGGCACCCGCCAGGCTGGTTTGCGAGGACCTTCTTCTTTTTCTCACCGCAGATCCGGGAAAGCTCCTCGGGATTGCCGCCCTTGAGCTCCTGGTCCCTCCTGATGAGCGGGCATGTGACCTGCCTTCCCTGTATGGCGATGCCAAAGATCGGGGTCTTCTCATTGATACGGCGGAGCTCACGCACCACCTGCTCTTCCTGTGAGTTGGTCCGAGTGAGGTAGAGCACCTTCCGACCGTGGGCGAGCGCTTCCTGGATCGTTCCAGACAGCGCGCACACTGTCTTGCCCGTCCCGGTGCCGCTCTCCAGTACCAGGTGCCCCTTGCTCTTGGCGACGTCCTCGACCAGCCTAACGAACTGGAGCTGATTGGGTCGAGGCGGGTAGGGGAAGACATCCATCATGCCTCGCGAGCATGCCTTGCATAAATAGGGTTTCGGTCACCTCATCGAAACTACGGTGGATGATAGAAAAATCGAAAAGATGTTTGTTGAAGGGGTTTACATGTCCATCTTTGGCTTCGCATCCTGCCTGGTCCAGATGTCGTCGGGGACATCGTCGTAGCAGGATAGCGCGTCCTCGCCACACGCACCGGCATGGCCGTTGCCGCTGATGAGCTCGAATATGCGTTCCTTTCTGAAAAGCCAGTAATGAATTCTCCACTCTCTGCCATCGTAAAGCGTCGTCTCTTCCCTCTCGGTGGTCAGGATACCGGTGTCCTCAAGCATGTAGAAGGCGTCGCGGTCCTCCGGTTCCAGGATGTTGTCGATGATGCGCTCGCTGTAACCAAAGAAGTTCATTACGTGCTGCGCCATCATGCGGGCCTGGTCATCCGGCATTCCGCTGCGGTCGATGCTATTCTTGATGGCCTGCGTGAGGTCATCGACGGTCAAGGTCGTACATTTATCATCAAAACATATCTCAAAAGAAGGTTCCTCGGATTTTCCTCCGGCGGTCGCGGGCTCGGCGGTCTTCATGGTTAGTCCCCCCAAAATGGGGAGAGCGGCTGCCTTCGCCTTTCCACCTTTTACGGCTGGTAAAGCTCGGGACTTTGCGCTTCCGGTGCTTTTCATTGAGTTGCCCCTTGTCGTTGAATGTTATAATTAAAGTAAATTGAGTTTCTATTCATTCAGGAAACACTATTTAAAGGTTTTGTTATTAGGGGTCCGCCCGTCAGGATTCATTCGTGCAAGAATCCCCTATATGATTTACGAACGCCTCGATGCATCGTCAAATGAGCCTGCAAACAAACGAATAAATCGGGGGAGTTGCCTTAATTGATGATCTATCAGGGGGAAGAACAAATGATCGCGGAGTTCAGCGTTTTCCCGGTAGGCAAGGGGGAGAGCCTCAGCGTTTACGTTGCGGAGTGCATCAAGATCGTCGAGGCGAACGGGCTTCTGTATCAACTCACACCGATGGGAACTATCATCGAAGGGGAGATCGACGATGTCATGAAGGTCATCGTCGATTGTCACAAGAAGGTCATGACCATGTCTGACCGAGTGGTCACGAACATCAGGATCGATGACCGCAGGGGCGCTCATCCGATGGACTCCAAGGTGGAAAGCGTAAGGTCTAAGTTAGGTTAGGGCTGCCGACCTGTCCATGATGAGGACTAGGGCTCTTGAGCATCATCGCTTCGATCGCAGCCACGATCCTGGAAGAGACATGCGCGTCCCCGTAGACCATCGTGCGCCCTTTCTGCGGGGCTGGTAGTGCTAGTGCCTTCAGTATTAGTCCCCGATCTGCCCCGGTCAATACATTCCAACCCCCTTCCAAGGTCTCTGTCCATTCGGTCTCGTCCCTGACGGTGACACAGGGAACGCCCCAGAAATATGCCTCCTTCTGCACGCCGCCGGAATCGGTCATGATCTTCTTCGCATGCCGTTCCATGGCCGTGAACGAAAGGAAATCCAATGGCTCCAGAACCTTAACGTTGCCGGAACCTGTGAGCTTTTCCATTAGCCCCCACGCGGCCATGTTCTTGGCCGTTCTCGGATGGAGGGGCAGGACCACGTCCCCGTCGTATTCGCACATCGCCCCGATGATCGCCCGCATGTTTTCCTCAGAATCGGCATTCTCCTGCCGGTGGACCGTGGCCAGGACATATTCGCCATTTTTCACGCCGAAACGCTCAGGGGTGGTATCGTCCAAGCTTCCCTCTATGCTCAGAAGGCACTCTGTCATCACGTCCCCGACGACCGCAACGCCTTCAGTGATGCCCTCCTTCGCCAGGTTCCTGACCGATGGTGGGCTGGGGCAAAGAAGGAGGCTGGAAAGATGGTCGGTGACCACCCTGTTGAGCTCCTCCGGCATTCCCCTGCGATATGAGCGCAGCCCCGCTTCGACGTGGGCTATTGGCAGACCCATCTTCGCCGCGACGAGCGCACCCGCCAATGTGCTGTTTGTGTCCCCATAGACCAAGACCACATCCGGTCTGTCCTTCACGAAGACATTCTCCAGCTCTTCCATCATCTTCCCCGTCTGCGCCCCCTGACGGCCGGAACCGACGCCCAGGTTATAGTCTGGATCGGGGATGCTGAGTTCCTCAAAGAACGATTGGGACATCTGGTAATCGTAATGTTGTCCGGTGTGCACGATGACGTGCTGGTGGTGAACGGTAATGGCTCTGTGCAGCGGAGCCAGCTTGACGAACTGGGGCCGGGCGCCCACGACCGAGAATATGCGCATCGACGCAGGAACGCTCCATGCGGTAATTAACCTTGGCCTTAAAAAGGAGAACGCCCCGAAGGGCGAAACCGGTTTAGAGGCTCATGTATTCGCGGTCCTTCATGTGGCTGAGCGTGATGGAACGGGCCTCGTGGAAGTTCTTCTCTGCCCGCAGCTCGTCCAGGACCTCTTTGCCAACGGCGCCGTCCACCGACATGATCATTATCGCGCGGCCTCCCTTGGTCTCGCGGCCGACGTTCATGTTGGCGATGTTGATGTGGCGGTTCCCGAGCATCATGCCGACCTTGCCGATCATTCCCGGCATGTCGTTATGCTTGGTCATCACGAAGTCACCCTCGAGCGGTACATCGACGTCGAACTCATCAATGCCGATGAGCCGTGGCTCGCTGGCTGGGAAGGCCGTACCTCTCACCTCGCGCTTGATGCCGTCGGACGACACGCGGACAATGAGCATGTTCACGTAATGCGTCGATTCGTCCACCTTGGACTCGACCACTTGGATGCCCATCTCCCGGGCGATGGAGCCTGCATTGATGATGTTGGTGTTCTCGCCCTTGACGGTGGAAAGCACCCCGACCAGCGCGGATACCGTGACCATTCTGGTGTCCATATTGGCTATCTCGCCATGCACTTCGACCTCGATCTTCTTGACCGGCCCGTCGACCAGCTGCATGCAGAAGGTTCCGAGCCTCTCAGCGATGCCGATGAAGGGCGCCACCTTCGGGTCGATCTTCCCCATGGGGGCGTTGACCGCGTTGGTGATCTTATTGTCCACCAGGAACATCTTCACGTGCTCTGCCATCTCGATCGAGACCTTCTCCTGGGCTTCCTTGGTGGATGCCCCCAGGTGGGGCGTCAACACTGCATTGGACAGACCGAGGAACGGAGAGTCCTTCGGGAGCGGTTCCTGCTCGAAGACATCGATGGCGGAACCGGCGATGCGCTTCGTCCTCAGCGCCTCCACCCACGCCGCCTCATCGATGATGCCGCCGCGTGCGCAGTTGACGATCATGACCGTCGGTTTCATCATGTTGAACTGTGCCGTGCTGACCAGGTTGTGGGTGGTCGGCGTGAGGGCTGCGTGAACGGTGATGAAGTCCGCCTCCTCGCAGACCTTGTCCAAGGGCAACAGACGCACCCCCAGCTTGACCGCTGCCTCTGGTGATATGTAAGGGTCGAAACCGATGAGCTTCATGCCGAAGGCCTTGGCCCTCTTGGCCACCTCACCGCCGATACGCCCGATGCCGATGATGCCGAGGGTCTTTCCGCTCAGCTCCACACCCATGAACTTGCTCTTCTCCCACTTTCCTTCCTTGACCGATTTGTCGGCCCAGGGGATGTTTCGCGCCAAGGAGAGCATCATGGCCATGGTGTGCTCGCATGCGGAGATGATGTTGGCCGATGGGGTGTTCATGACCAGAATGCCACGTCTGGTGGCGGCCTCTACGTCGACGTTATCCACCCCGACCCCGGCCCGGCCGACGACGCGGAGGTTCTTGCCCGCCTCGATGACCTGGGCGGTGACCTTGGTGCCGCTGCGCACGATGAGGGCGTCGTAGTCGCCGATGATCTTGATCAATTCCTCCTGGGGGATCTTTGGCTTTACGTCGACCTGGACGTCGCCATCCTTGGTCAGCATCTCGAGGCCTTCCTTCGAGAGTTCGTCGGTAACGAGCAGTTTCATCATTGCATTCCCTCCATGATCTCGTCCATGATATGCACCAGGTCGTTCATGTCATTGACGGTGAGGTCGCCCATGTGGCCAATACGGAAGGACGACTCCTTCACCCTACCATAGCCAGGCGATATCTCGAAGCCCTTCTCCTTGAGCTTCTTGTCGAACGTGGCGAAATCGAAGCGGCCGCTCTCGATCACCGAGATGGTGTTGGAGCGGTAACCTTGCTCCGCATACAGTCCGAAGCGCTTCATCGCCCATTTGCGTGCGACGTCGGCCAGGTCCTGGTGCCTCTGGTAGCGTTGGGATGTTCCCTCCTTCAGCCACTTGTCCAACTGATGATCTAGACCGAACATCAGCGATACTGGAGGAGTGGTCAGCGGCAGGTCCTTGTCCGCGAACTTCTTGTATTCCAGCAGGTCGAAGTAGTAGCCCCGGTTCTCCACCGTCGCGGCCTTCTTGATCAGGCGTTCGCTGCAACAGATGACCGCTAGGCCTGGCGGCAATGCCAGCGCCTTCTGTGAACCGAAAACCAGCGCATCCGGCGCCATCTTCTTGAGATGGAGGTCGACCGCACCAACTGAGGTCACGCCGTCAACGAAGATGAGGGCGTCGCTCTCAGCCCTTATGGCGTCGCATATCTCGGTCGGGTGGTTCATGACACCGGTCGAGGATTCGTTGGAAATGAAAGTGACCGCTTCGATGTCCTTCAGCAGCTTCCCCTTGACATGCTCCGGCTTTATGCCCTTGCCCCATTCCACATCGATCTTGTCGACCAGCTTGCCGTTCGCCGTGCCGATGCCCTGCCATCTGTCGCCGAATGAGCCATTTGAGATGCCACACATCTTTCGGTTGACACCGCAGCGCACGCACGCTTCCAGGAACCCGGTCGCGGAGGCTGGTGCGAGGAATATCTGCATATCAGTATCCAGTACTTTATGCAGCTTCTCGACAATGCCCTTCTGCAGGTTCGAGTAGTCCTTCCCGCGGTGGACGATCATGTGCCTGTCCATCGCTTTCAATGTATCGTCGAAGACCTCTACCGGGCCGACCGTGAATAACCTTCTTGCCATTTGAAACCCTTCTTTGACACGATTAAGAGCGGAAATTGATGATTACAGAGTATCTGCCTGGCATGATACTTTGCAGCATGTCCGGTCAGTAACAAGAGATTGCCGATATAAATGTTCGTACATTTCACTGTCTTCAGATATGACCAGCATACCATCTCACCAGGCAAGGACGGGTAATGGTTTTAAATGTGGTATTATCGAATATCCAAGAGATGCGTCTGTGTTTGATCGGCGATGTGGAAAGCATTCATATTAGGAGATGGTCCAAATGGATGAACGACCGGGGCCATGATGTTTACATCATCTCCGATAGGGAGGGCAGCATCCAGGGTTGCACCGTGTCCGTCATTGGCAACTCGAACAGAGACTCGGTGGCGAACTTCCTGCGAAAAGCGTTCCACACGCGGAAGATCGTAAAAAAGCTCAACCCCGACCTGGTCCACGGCCATTACCTGACAGGACCCGGGTTCTTCGGTGCCTTTTCCGGATTTCATCCATTAGTGGTGAGTGCTTGGGGCTCGGACCTGCTGGTGGATGCGAGAAGTTCGAAAGTGAAACGGTCCCTGATTAAGTGGGTCATCAGCAGAGCCGATATTCTGCACCTGGAGATGGCGATGGAGATCGACATGGCGCTTTCCTTAGGGGCAAGGAAGGAGAGGATCATCATCGCTCCGTTCGGTGTCGAGCCATCCCTTTTCTCGCCTGAGAAAAGAGACGCCAGATTGATGGAGCATTTGAACAGCAGGAACCCCCCCATTGTGATTAGCACCAGGAATCACGAGGAAATCTACGACGTTCAGACCCTGATCAAGTCGGCCCCCTTGATTCTGAAAAAGGTCCCTGAGGCCCGTTTCCTGATCCTGGGATCTGGTTCACAGACAGAGAAACTCATCGAATTGGCGAGAATTGAAGGTGTGAACGATGCAGTCACGTTTGTCGGCAAGGTCCAGCACGATGAATTGCCCAAATATCTGGCAAGCAGCGATGTGTACGTCTCGACGTCACTCTCCGACACAGTTTCTGTAAGCCTCTTAGAAGCGATGTCATCTGGAGCCGTCCCGGTCGTCTCGAACATCGAAGGCAATCGATCCCTGGTGAACGACGGGTATAATGGTCTTCTCTTCAAGACAGGGGACCCAATAAGCTTGGCAGAGAAGGTATCTAATCTACTGAGTGATATTCGGGCGTTAGAGCAGTATAGGGCTAAGAATCGAGAAATCATCATGGATGAATACGACTGGAACAAGAACATGATGGAAATCGAGGAAAAGTACATCGAACTGATGGGGGGTAAGAATTGAGGATTCTAATCACAGGAGGCGCTGGCTTCATCGGAAGTCATCTTTGCGAACGTTACACGAAAGAGGGCAATACGGTCCTGTGCCTGGATAATTTCATGAACGGCAACCTGGCTAATATCAGGCACCTGCTTACCCACAAGAACTTCAAATTGATCAACGGGGACATCCGCAACTACGATCTGCTGGAAAAGATCATGCGGGATGTGGATGTGGTGTTCCATCTGGCGGCCCAGATACATGTCGACCGGTCCATCATCGAACCCAGAATGACCTATGACATCAACGTGCTGGGAACGCAGAACATCCTCGAGATTTCCCGGATGTATGACGTCTCGAAAATCATCCACGCCTCGACGAGCGAGGTCTATGGCCCGGCTCAGTACGCCCCCATGGACGAGAAACACCCCTTGGACGCCCCTCACCCGTATGGCGCCAGCAAGATCGCGGCAGACCGGATGTGCCGGGCGTACATAGAGACATACGGCATGAACATCTGCATCATGAGGTCCTTCAACACCTATGGACCAAAGCAGAAGGATTCTGGTTATGGCGGGGCGATATCGATCTTCACTAAGAAGATCATGGCGAACATGCCCCCGATAATCTACGGGGATGGAACCCAGACCAGGGACTATCTCTACGTGGATGACGCCGTGGAGGCGTACAACGCAGTCTTGAAGTACCAGGGAAAAACGATCAACCCCATCAACTTCGGAACTGGCTCAGAGATAAGGATCAATGACCTGGCAGACAAGCTCATCGACCTATGCGGAAAGACCGGTACCCTGAAGCCGGTCCATGTAGAGGGGAGGCCAGGAGAGGTCCAACGGTTGGTAGCTGACATATCAGTGGCCAAGAGCCTTTTGGGATGGGAACCGAAATACTCATTCGATGAAGGTCTGAAGAAATATGTCCAGTGGTATGCCAACTACCGGTCGGAGGAGTGGGCTAAACCCGCGTGATTATCATGAAAAGAAGCGAATTCCTTCCATATTGCCTTCCGGCCGTCGGAAATGAGGAGATCGATGAGGTCGTGGACACTCTCAAGTCCGGCTGGCTCACCATGGGGCCGAAGACCATTAAGTTCGAGGGCATGATAGCAAATTACTGCGGCACGAAACATGCAGTGAGCGTTAACTCTTGCACCGCCGCCCTGCACCTGTGCCTTCTGGGTTATGATATCGGTCCCGGCGATGAGGTGATAACCTCGCCGTACACCTTTGCCGCCACTGGCAATGTCATCGTCCACACAGGAGCGAGACCGGTCCTTGTCGACGTTGACAAAAGGACCTGCAACATCACGCCTGACAACGTCCGCAGGGCGATAACCAAGAAGACAAAGGCCATTATCCCGGTCCATTTCGCAGGACAGCCATGCGAAATGGATGAGATCATGGAGATAGCGGAAGAGAACGACCTTGTCGTCATAGAGGACGCCGCACACGCGATCGGTGCCGAATATAAAGGCAAGAAGATCGGAGGCATAGGCCATGCGACCTGCCATAGTTTCTACGCGACCAAGAACATGACGACCGGCGAAGGCGGGGCAGTGACCACCAACGATGATCGTCTGGCCGACAGGATTAGGATCCTCAGGCTCCACGGCATCAGCCGGGATGCATGGCAGCGATATTCCGCGACCGGCAACTGGTACTATGAGATCGAGGAATGCGGCTGGAAATGCAATATGACCGATATCCAGGCATCACTGGGAATGCACCAGCTCAATAAACTGGACAGTTTCATCCAAATCAGGAGGGAATATGCCAAGGTCTACAACGATCTCTTCTCAGCCATCCCTCAGCTAATCACACCCTACGAGCGGAACGACGTGATGCATCCGTACCACATCTACCCGTTGGTGCTGGACGGGGTCGACCGAAATGGGCTCATTGAGTTCCTGAAGGCCAACAACGTCGGCACCAGCGTTCACTTCATACCCCTGCACCTGCACCCGTTCTACATGAGAACATTCGGATTTGCCAGGGGGGCTTTCCCCAACGCAGAATGGGTCTATGACAGGGAGATCTCATTGCCCCTGTTCCCAACCATGACCAGGGAGGACCTGGAATATATCGTTAGCAAAGTGATCGAGTTCGTCAAGTCCTGATGGGCCTGGCGATGGCGATCAGACTGCTGGCGCCGGATGGGCAGATCCGGCCCATACGGTATGACAGGGCTAGAGCGCCCCTTATGACGTTCTCACCTACCCGTTGATCGATGCGCTGAAGCGATCCGAAGTATTTCGGAGGGAACAGCCCAAACGGCTCGAGCTTGGTGATTTGAAAGCCGGCCTTCTTGATCTCATCGATGAACGAGGCACGGTCATATCCCTTGGTAACGTAGTCTGGATAGCCTTTCCACCGGAAGAGGGTGCTGGCATTCCTGTAGGTGGGGACACTGCACACCAAAGTCCCTTCCGGTCCCAGCACCCGCCTGATCTCGAGCAACGTCAGGTGCTGGTCCTTCACATGTTGGAGTGTGGAAAGACATAGGACAAGGTCGAATGCCTCGTCCTTGAAAGGAATGTGCTCTCCAGCAGCCAGGGCAAGTCCGATGTCGACTTTCATTTCCTTAGCCCTGAGGAGCGCTGGCAACAATGAGGTGGCTAACAGCGGGTCGATGCCGGTGCATACTCGTCCATTTTGGGCGTATTGAATTATCTTGTCCGCTTGGCCGCAACCCACGTCCAGTATCCTGCTGTTCTCCGATGTGTTGGTCAGAACGTGATGGTCGATCTGTCTGGACTGATCGCTCCAGTAGATCCGGGTAACCCGATCAACCCCTCTTGAGCGCGTGTTCTCCAACCGGTCGTTCAAGCAGTCTAGCGCTTCGCCCATGTTCAGCCCCCGATGACGCGGTCGAACAACTTAGCTAACGAGCCAGTGAGTTTCCGCCTGTCGTACTTTTCGATCTCTGAGATATCCGGACTGATCGACAATGACCCGCTTTTCCACATATCGTAGTAATTCAAGATGGCGTTCTGTATGCCGACGGCATCGGAAGGCTCCAATGTCGTTCCGGTCCTCGTTTTGGCGATCAGGTCCGATGCCGCCCCATTCACCGGTGCCAATGAGAGGATCGGTTTCCTTGATGCGATGTATTCAAAGACCTTGCCGGTAAGGACCCCCACGTTCTCCTGGCCGCCACCGATCACCAGAAGAAGGACGGATGCATCTATCATGAACTGGATGGCCTCTGCGTGTGATACATACCCAGTCTCATGAACGACTTGGTCCATGCCGTACTCCTTGGCAAGATTCCAGAACTCCTTTGAGGTCTTTCCGACCAGGTTGATCTGGATGTCGTTCATCAGACTCGGTCGCATATTTGCGCAATCCCTTAGAGCGGAAAGGAACACCCCGGGTGACCGGCTACCGTAAAGGGAACCGATGTGTGAGATCGTGAACTTATCACCCGGATGGTTAATGATGCCCAGGAAATCCTCCGGATCGTAGCCGTTGGTCAGGGTCACGCACCGTTCGGAGGGTATCTCCTTGTACTTCTCCATGAAAATCGCACGGTTCGGTTCCGTGGTGATGATGATCCCGTCTGAATGATGGACCACCTTACGTTCCAGCGTCTCATCGATCGACCTATGGACCATAGATGGGTAGGAGAGGCCGATGTTCTGTGTCCACGGGTCCCTAAAATCGACCACTAGCGGCTTCTTGATCAGCTCTTTGGTTGAACAGCCAATCAGCAGGGCAGTGTAAGGCGGTGCCGTCGCATAGATGAGGTCGAATTCTTCCCTCCTGATGATCTCACGCACTTTCCTCATGGCGAAAGGATACCAACCAACATATTCATCGGGCAATAGCATCAACTTTGAGCTCATCCCCAATTTGGACGGCCCCCATGCCATTATCTTAGACTCGATCGATTTCGAACGGTATATGTTGACAGACTTTGGCAGGCCTTCCAGTAACGTCTTATCGACCGGTGCGAACTTCGATCCCGCTACTGATAGGATTGAACAATCATACCCGAAATCGCGCAAGTACTTTACAAATTTCAGGGTTCGAAAGGAGCCTGCTCCCGCGAGTGGAGGGGTATGGTAGGATATCACCAGGACTTTCTTCATTTGCAACGACTGGGAATCCCCGCAAGGCCTTAAGATAATATTGCCTGTATTGTCAAGGAATCGGCTGTTGCATGGCAACCTAATGGATCGGAGTTGATTAGAACCTGCTCTCGAGTTCCGTGACAAATCTGACTGTCGTGTTTAGATCATATTCGTATACCGATGGTCTGTAAAAATAATATGCAAATAGATAAAAATGTCTGAGGTACAAATGCATAATTGTATATCCAGATGCAAAAAAATATTTCGGTGGACACATTCGCATATATATCCAAATGTGCTTTATCTTCATCCTTGATCGGTAGAAAGACGCTATTGATGCTGACGGTCAAAATGGTATCTGCCATGTTGGGCTTGGTGGGTATGGTTTTTTTGACCAGGTATTTGGGAAAGGACATACTTGGTACTGTCACCTATACCATGGCGTTAGTGGCCACCTTCAATTGCATCGCTGATCTTGGTTTTAACGCGGCCTACGTTAAAAGGGTGACCGAAGGAGCAGATAGGGATGACGCCCTATCTACGTTCATCGTCATCAAGCTCGCTCTCATGGGATTGATGGTCCTGGTCATCATATTGGGCTTGTTTCTGGCGACGAGCATTTTCCAGATAGGACTGGTAGACGTTTCATTTGATCTGATCGTTCTTTTTATTTTATACTATATATTTTATGACTTAGCGTCAATAGCGACCACGACATTCGATTCTCAGATGAAGACCGCCAAGACGCAAGTGACCGTTCTCTCCGACATCATCATCCGATTGCCATTGATAATGATGGTTGCTCTTTTTTCATATGGCGTCATCGAATTGGCGTATACGTACGTGATCGGTGGGTTGGCGGTGGTCATCATTGCATTGATTTTGCTGAGCCGTGAACAATTCACACTGAAAAAGCCGACCTTGTACAGGTCATTCCTTGTTTTTGCTCTTCCCCTGACAATATACACCATAATTTCAGCCATATGGCTGAATTTCAACGTCATCCTGATCGGCTTTTTCTATACACAGGTCGAGGTTGCTTATTATGGCTACAGCCTCTCTGTCGTCAACATTCTGATAATGATCGGAACATCGGTGGGAACCTTGTTATTCCCTGCCTTTTCAAAACTTCACACCGATGGAGACATTCATCAGATCAGAGCCATGACTTGGAGATCGGAACGATACTTATCCATGATTGCCATGCCAGCTGTGATTCTGATTGTATTATTCCCATTTGAAGTGGCCAAGATAGTACTCGGTGCTCAGTTCGAGCCGTCCGGCGCAGCATTGCAGTATCTTGTGATTGGGGCCGGATTCTCAGTGGTCAATTATGGATACTACATTCAGCTGAATTCCGTGAACCGATCGGATCTTGTGGCCAAAATGACCATCTGGCAATTCCTACTGAATGTCGTGCTCGTTTTGATTCTGGTCCCTGAAAGCCTATTTGGTGTCAAGATGTTCGGGCTCTCTTTTGTTGGAGCAGCTATAGCGAGCCTTCTGGTGACAATCACAGGGGCATTGATTGTGAGAATATTCGTTAAGGATTTGACAAGCACCTCATCGAATGTAAAAACGCTACTTCATGTCATCTCGGCGGAGATTACCGGGATATTCCTGTTGCTGCTCTCCCAGGTATGGACCATAAGTCATTGGTATGATCTGCTATTCTATGCCGTTTTTGCCCTTATTGCTAACGTTGGGATATTGACAGTTATGAAGGAGTTCGTAAAGGAAGACCTCGAGTATTTCAAAGAAGTCATAAATATTCGAGAAATGAAGGATTACATTCTCGAAGAGCTGAGGCATTGATCAGCTGGAATCAATCGGCCTTTATGTTTTTGGTTTTCCAATATTCAAGTTGTTTTTCGACATCAATAGGTTCTGTTCTCTCGCAACTGACCAGCACGTAGTCGGAGAAGAAAGGAAATTTCCTTGAGAGCATCTTACCGATCTTTCTTGTCCATCGCAGACCGACATAAGGGAATGTGACGGAGTTTGGAATGAACCGTTTAACTCTGAGACCTACAAAGTTCAGTGTTTTTTCTAGGGTGAAATAGTCATATGTCTGGAGATGGAGATCATTCAAATTTCTTGGTTCGTAATAGTTAATTAGCTTCTTGGGATGAATTAAATATTCCGATATCCGGCTCGGCGTGACTGAATTTGGTGTATTGATGATCAAGATGCTACTCTCATTCATTAGATTTCGTATGTTTGATAGGGCTTTGGCTGGGTTTCGTAGATGCTCGATTACATCCATGATGAATATGACATCGAAAACCATTCCATTTATTGGGTCGCAATCACCCTCAATATCGCAACAAAACGCTTTTATATTTAGTGAGTTAGATTTTGATTTGATTGTTATTTCATCAATATAATGTTGGGAAATGTCTATCGCAGTGACATCATGTCCCCCCTTGGAGAGGATGGTTGCAAGCTTACCCTCGGCGCAACCGATGTCTAGGACCCTGCATTCTTTCTTACCCTCAATGAGACTGGAGAAGAATCTGATCTCTTCTTCATCTTCTTGTTCGATTGAGCTACCCATCTCATAGTATTCGGTATAGTTATCGGTAAGTGCCCTGTTCATCCTCTCAACCACCACATGATGTTTTTGGACTTTATATTTACGAGCTGTAGCCACCCAATGCGCCGGCACTAATCGAATAAATGAGTTGATGTGCAAGTCCCAACGATTGAATTTTAGGCCTTATAGATGTGAAAATGACACTTTGGAATGATTTAGGTTTATTTACCGAACGTATCAGTTATAAATAGAAATAACATTAGCCGAGACGAAATCATGGATTTTGAAAACAGAGTGGCAATAGTTACTGGGGGAACTCGCGGGATTGGGATGGCAATTTCTAAAGCCCTCTTGACTGCAAAATGTAGAGTAGCGATAAATTTCAAGAACAATGTCGACGCAGCGAACCATATGAGGGTTTCTCTTTCGTCCCTAGGAAAGGTCGAGGGGAAAGATTTCATCATTATCCAGGGAGACGTCTCCAAATTCAATACAGCAAAAGGCCTTGCCGATGAAACGATCGAACAGTTTGGAAAAATAGATCTATTGGTCAACAACGCTGGTGTGGTAAGAGACAGGACCACCAAGAAGATGAGCGAAGTTGAATGGGATGATGTCATCAGCAATGACTTAAAAACCGTCTTCAACTGTTCCCAGAATGTTCTAAATCCCATGATCGAGAACAATTATGGAAGGATTGTATCAATCAGCAGTGTGATCGGAGAAACAGGCAATTTTGGCCAATCCAACTATTCCGCAGCAAAGGCTGGAGTCATTGGTTTCTCAAAATCACTTGCTTTGGAAGTTGTGAATAAGGGGATTACGGTGAATGCCATCGCGCCGGGATTCACCGAGACGGAAATGACTTGGGCAATTCCGGAAGAAACCCGTAACAATATACTACTAAAGATCCCGATGAAGAGGTTTGCCAAACCTGAGGAAATTGCATATGTGGCACTGTTTCTTCTGTCTGAGGAGGCAGCATATATCACTGGCCAGGTAATAAATATTAATGGCGGATTATATATGTAAATAAATATTACATTAAGGATCTGACCAAAATGATCAAAAGAGAATCACTAATATTCCGTGAATACTCCGATGGGGATGAGGTAGGCATTTTTAAGCTGATGGAAGGAAATTGGACCTATCTTAAGAAAGAGAACGCCTTGAAAAGTTGGCAGTGGCTTTACAGAAACAGTCCTTTTGGAGAGGCCATTATTGTCGTTACTGAGCACGAATCGCGAATCGTTGGCCATTATGCCATGCTGCCCTTAATAATGTGCATAGGTACGGAAGAGGTCTTCGGTGGAAAAGCCGAGGGGTCCGCTGTTCTGGAGGAATATAGAGGCAATATTGCTGATCGTTTCTTTCCCGACGAGAAAGACTTCAGAGTCTTCGGGAAGTTAATCGCGAACTTATTTCAAGCAGCTGAGAATCAGGGGGTAAAATTCGTCTGGGGATTCCCATACAACGCTGCTGTGAAACCGCAAATAAGGGCCGGATATGAACATTTTTCTTTCCGCTTGAACCGTATGATCCGCCCATTAAGGATGAAGAGGATGGGAGAATCCCATCCGATGCTTAGGCGACTGACTGGAACCTATCTACCGGTAAAGTATGCGGTCATGGCATACCTAAAAATCAGAGAGGGATCAGGGATCCGACGACTACCGCGCAAGACAAAAGAGAGCACCCCGATGGTACGGAATATCGACCCATCCTCGGACCGGGAAAAGGTAGACCTGCTTTTCAGGAGATTCTTGAACGAGAACCGCGTCATCACGATAAAAAGGAGCCTCGATTATCTCCAATGGCGATTTCTGGACGACCCGATCATACAACACAAGATTATGGTGACGGAATCGGAGGGCAATATCACGTCAATGGTGGTTTTAAGTCTGAAGAAGACGGAAGACGATACGATGGTAGGCAATTTGGTTGACATCATAGCACTGGATGAACACATGGATCATCTCGAAAAATGCCTCGAATCTTCAATTCAACATTTGAATGATGCTGGTGCGGCGTACATCGAAACCTGGATGAATGACAGTATTGTCTACGAAAAAACGAAGCCCTGCCTCCAACGACAAGGATTTGTTCTTTGGCCACGGATGTTTGAAAAGAGAGGGATGGACATGATCTATAAGCAGTTCGGCGATTCCCTTGATCGCGAGATCGTCAAAGACTCCGGCAATTGGTACATCACTATCGCATTCACGGAAGGGACTTCCTAATTCGAGTTGTCCGTAGACCTCGCTAAGTAGTTCCTTCTGGAACTAATCCAACTTTCAACCGAAGACATGTTGGTGACCCATATCCTTGGATCTATGGCCAATAGGTCAAGTATAGAAAGATACACCTTCCCCCACGAAAGGTATTCTTCATTCTTTGGATAGGATGTTCTCACATGCCAATCTATGGCTCCGAGCCCCCCAATTCTTGCCAATTCCTCAATGAACGGAGAAATCCTGGAGATAGCTAGGTCGTGGTCTGATGAATCATACATAAGCGATCCGTCCATGCAAAATGTCGGTACTTGTAGGCAATTGATGGGCCTTTCTGTCAACGAGTCGTATGGATAGAATGGTAATGCCACATTTCGTCTGAATCCGAGGTCATAATTGAACGCTAGCGAACAATCATAGAGAAAACCTGCTGCGCTATGCATTTTCAGCGTATTATCTTCATTACTTCCAAGCATCCAGTAATGATGCCTGAGCCCTTTGATCTTGCTTTTGCTGCGTTTTGAAAGCTCGTACATCTGGGCCTTCAGATATTCAATCTCTTTATGTGAATCATATGCCGCGTGTAGTCCGATCTCAAACCCGTTGGAAACGATTCTCTGAAATATCTCATCGAACTCGGGTCGATTGATATCATACTGGACATCGTACGGGCTTCCTTCCTTCGAATAATAGTTGGAGGAACAGAAAAAGAAGGTTGATTTGAATCCTCTTTCGCTTTCCTCCTTCATGATTTCGTTAAAGAGCCAAAAATCGTTTGGATTCTTATCTCTAATATATTTTTTAAGGTCTCTATAATAATTTAGGTAGAAACTAGGTGATGTGTATATCCGAATATTTTTCGGTATTTGAAAGTTGAACAATAACGGATATTTTACCGGCCTGTCCACATCGTGTGAGAGGATGATCGCACATTGCTTCCCAGTTGGCCACAGCGGGATACCGATCTTGCCGGTTATTTCTTCTATGGACCTCTTAAGATGGCGGATATAGATATTGACTATCGGAACATTCGCCAGAGAGTTAAGATATTGATAACTGAATTTAAATAATAATCTCCCATGGGCATCGACATGTGTTTCTGATCCCTTCCTGTTCACTTGGTCAGTTAGGAACTGCCCGATGGCATTTATGAGATCGAACTCGATTCTGGGCTTCGAATAATCAGAGACGCCTTCATTGAGAATATCCGTGTGAATCAAGTCACTCACATTGTTACGGATACTCAATCTGGTGACATATCGATCTGCTTCGTTTCCGTAATATAGATCAATTTTCTCCCCGTCTCCAGGGTGCTCTTTGAAAACCGAATGATATCCGCATATCTCCAGAGCGTACTCTATCACATACTGAGCGAGATGGTCCTCTTTTTCTAAAGCGTACGTTATGGTCGAGATGCTTGTCTTTTCGTTGTCAGGATCGTACTTCATTTCGTTCATGGGAGAGGTGAACATCGTTTATTCTGATCTATTGAATCTCTTATCGTCTAATGGCCTATTGAGCGAATTGTTTCACCAAATGCTTTCATTAATTATTATTCCACCGCGTAAGACCATCCATGTAGGGGCAGCGTTCGTTGTTCTTATCCTGATTGCGGAATCGTGAAGGAGGACAATGAACATTTCACTCATTGCGGAACTATTTAGGCCGCGATATGATGCCAAACCGGAAGAGACCGGCAAATCTGACTTGAAATAATAGAGAAGTCTTTTGATCAATAAATGGAACCTAAGTAGTCGACCGATTGAAGGTGCCCGCTGTGTTTGTTGGTACTCAAGCGCGACCGGCTGCTCAGAATACGTTATTGAATAAGATTATGAACCAAATATCCATTATGTGGGCGATGGCGAACGAAAAGGTCGCCGTGGTCGGAATCGGATATGTCGGCCTTCCACTGGCTTGTGTTCTTGCAGAGAGCGGTTTCAAAACGGTCGGTATCGACGTGGACAAACGTCGCATCGACATGGTCAATTCCGGTGTCTGCCCCATAGTAGGTGATGAGCCAGGTCTGCCTGAGCTCTTGAAAAAGGTCATCGCGGACGGGAGCCTTAAAGCATCGGCCAATCAACAGGACCTGGGCACCAGCGACGCTGTGTTCGTATGCGTTGACACTCCGATCGGTCCGGACAAGAAGCCAAAACTCGAGATCTTGAAGTCCGCCGTCACCACCGTTAGCCGTTCCATGAAGAAGGGAGTTCTCGTCTCGATAGAATCGACCCTGCCGCCGGGCACGATGACGTCGATCGTCATCCCCATCCTCGAAAAGGAGAGCGGTCTCCGCGTCGGCAAGGATTTCCTTCTGTGCCACTGCCCCGAACGCGTCATGCCAGGAAAACTGCTCAACAACATGAGGAAGGTGGAACGGGTCCTGGGTGGGTTCGACTCTGAATCGATCAAGAGAGGAGCCTATTTCTATTCCCGGATCGTGCAAGCGGAGATCCATCCAACCGATCTGTTGTCTGCCGAGATATCCAAGACCACGGAGAACGCTTACCGCGACGTCCAGATCGCGTTCGCGAACGAAGTTGCACTCCTGTGCGAGAAGCTGGGGGCAGATGCGTTCGAGGTGAGGAGACTGGTGAACACATGTCCGTTCCGGGAAATGCACATCCCAGGTTCCGGTGTTGGGGGCCATTGCCTTCCCAAGGATTCCTGGCTACTACTTAGTGGCGTCCCAGAGAACAAAGCGAAGGTCATCCCAGACGCGAGATCGGTCAACGAATCGATGCCTCACCATATGGCCGAGCTGGCCAAAGAGGTCATGCTGAAGGCGAAGGTGACCTCGATCCGGCCAAAGGTCGCGGTGCTGGGTTTGGCGTTCCTGCGAGATTCTGACGACACCAGAGAATCCCCGGCTTTGAAAATCATAGACGAACTGATGGACGAGTATGAACTGGTGGTCCATGACCCGATGGTCATCAATCCCTACAAGGTCTATCTGACACGCGACCTGGAGGAGGCGCTCCTCGGTGCCGATTGTGCCATATTCGTGACCGACCACTCTGCATACCGGACACTGGACCTGCAGAAGGTGAAGAAGTGGATGCGCACGCCAGCAATCGTGGACGGGCGCAACCTTTTCAATCGGCATGACGCGGAACGCAACGGCATAGCATACGTCGGCATCGGCAAGGGCTCTAACTGAGCATCACTTCAAGCCGGGAAATTGCCTCGTTGATGTCCTTCGATTCGATCCCGTAATGCGTCACGAACCGAACGCTCTGCGGGCCGAAAGAGAATATCAGGATGCCGACCTTTCTGCATTTGTCCACGAACTCGTCGGAGTCCATTCCAGTACCGGAGATGTCGGCGATCACCAGGTTGGTCTGCACCGATTCCATGTCGATGTCGATGCCCTCAAACCCGGTCAAGGCAAGAGCCAGACGCTTGGCGTTGACATGGTCGTCCTTGAGACGGGATACCATCTTGGTCAATGCCACGATGCCCGGCGCAGCGATTATGCCAGCCTGCCGCATCCCGCCGCCGACCATCTTCCGGTAGCGCCGGCAGCTCTCGATGTACTCCTTGCTGCCTAGCATGATCGATCCGACCGGTGCCGCCAGCCCCTTGGACAGACAGAAATCCATACTGTCCACGTGCTTCATGAACTCCTTGACATCTGTGTCCAGCGCGATCGCGGCGTTGAATATGCGGGCACCATCGACGTGAACCTTCATGCCCAGTTCATGGGCAGCGGTGGCCACGTCCTCGATCTGATGAGGCGTCCAGATGCAACCGCCGGCGCGGTTATGGGTGTTCTCGATCTCTACCAGTTTCGAGGGGGGGTAGTGGAGCGGGTCAGAACAGCGTACCGCCTCCCGGACCTGGTCCCCGGTGAAAACGCCGTGATGGCCCTTGATCAGCCTGGGGATCGCTCCAACGAGCGCGGACATGCCGCCAACCTCGTAATAGTACATGTGGGCGTCCTGCTCGAGGATGATCTCGTCACCGCGCTGGCAATGGGCCAACATGGCGATCAGGTTGCCCCCGGTCCCGGAAGGGACGAGCAGGGCGTCCTCCGCCCCGAACATGTCGGCGGCGATCTCCTGCAGCTTGTTAACGGTAGGATCCTCGCGCTCGACGTCGTCCCCGAGTCCCGCGGTGGACATGGATTCTATCATTTCCTTCGTGGGCTGGGTTACAGTGTCGCTCCGCAGATCGATGGTCTTCATGACGCTCGAGGTAACGATTGCGATGGCCGATTTATAACCTGCGGAAGTAATCCCTGTTGACGTCACTCTTGTTCAGATCATCACTTTGCTATGGGTCTTCAATGATGCCAGCGCAGCTTCGCAGACCTTCAGGTTCTGCACCGCGTCCACCCCGCCGGCGGCCGGTAGACCGCCGGATTCGGCTGCCTTCAGGAAGCGTTCCAATTCCGTCTTCAGGGGTTCTTCCTTCTTGACGCTGATCTTCCTCACGTCATATTCCAAGGGGATGCGGAACATATCGCCCTGGTCGATGTTGCTGACCCGCGAGGTGGAGACCTCGAGGCTCTGGTCGGTGTAGTCCATCTGGACAAATCCACCGGAGCAGGTGAAAGAGACCTTGCGGACTTTCATTGGGGTCAGCCAGTTGACCTCGACAAAACCTACCGCGTCGTTCTCGAACTCCATCAGCAGATTGGCATAATCCTCGAAGCTCGGATTGGCGAACATCCCGCCCACGGCATAGACCGATTTGACGTCCGAGGAGGTGATATGCCTCATGACGTCGACGTCATGTATTCCCAGATCCATTACCACGCCCACGTCGCGGATCCTCGCCGGAAATGACGATACCCTGCGTGAAGCGAGGGAGATTATTTTCCCGATCTTACCTGACTCCATGGTCTCCTTGGCAACGGACACGATAGGATTGCAGCGCTCAATGAATCCCGATGCGATGGTCACTCCGTTCATTTCCGCGGCATGACAGAGTTCGGCGGCCTTCTTAGAATCACCGGTGAACGGCTTCTCCACCAGCAGGTGCTTGCCATTTCTTATCGCTTTCATCGCAGTATCGAAATGGTATGAGGTAGGGGTACAGATGCTGACCGCGTCCACATCCTTCAGGAGATCATCGACGCTGGAGTAGGACTTCGTTCCCAATCGATCAGCGACCTTGGTCGCCTGCTCGGAGATCGCATCGGTGACCCCGATCAAATTGGCAATTTCCGAATAGACTCTGGCATGGTTCTGCCCCATAGCGCCGACACCGATGACGCCCACCTTCATCATACCCGGTAGAAAAGCGTTCGTTTTATTAAACCTGTCCGGCCTGGGTTGAACGAATAAAAATATAGTCGATGAATCCTGATATGGTCAATCATCATGAAGCGAGAACTACTGGACATATTGGCCTGCCCGGCCTGCAAGGCACATCCACTTGAAATAACGGCTGAGAATGAGGAGGGCAAGGAGATTGTTAAGGGCAAGCTGAAGTGCCCCAAGTGCGGAAGGACCTACCCGATCGAGAACTCGATCCCGAACATGCTGGTCAAGGATTAGGGTCGCTATAGTCTGGCGAGCGCATTCTTCATTCGGCTCATGCCTTCGGTGATCTCGTCCCGACTGGCGGCATAGGATATCCTGATCTTTCCCTCGCCCGATGGACCGAACGCTATGCCCGGCGTAACGGCGACGTGCGCTTTCTCCAACAGATACGTGGCCATGTCCTCGGAGCTCATCTTCTGGTCATAGGAGGGGAAGAGGTAGAACGCACCTCTCGGCTTCTCGCAATGGAGCGACGGGATCTCTGACATCAGATCAAAGATCAGGTCCCGGCGGGCCTTGAATTCCCTGAACATCTCTTCGACGGAGTTCTGTGGTCCGTTCACTGCTTCTATGCCCGCGTACTGGACGAACGAGGTGACGCAGGTTATGGATTGGGTCTGGAGCTTGTTCAGCTCCTTGAAGATCGGGTCCGGGGCAACAGCCCATCCCAGGCGCCATCCGGTCATGGCGTAGGTCTTTGACATTCCCCCGATGGTGATGGTCCGGTCGAACATATCCGGGAATGATGCAATGGAATGGTTCTTGCCCTCGAAGATAAGCCTCTCATAGATCTCATCGGAAAGGACGACCAGGTCGTGGTCCTTGGCGATGTCCGCAATGCCCCTCACGTCAGACTCTTCAAGGACAGCTCCGCAGGGATTCGATGGCGAGTTGATCACGATCAACTTGGTCTTGGTCGTGACCATTTCCATCACCTTCTCGGGCGTCATTCTGTACTGTTCAGCGGGATCCAAGGTGGCGTATTTCACATCTGCCCCGGCGAGCCGGGCGCAGGCGTCGAAGGTCCCCCATTCTGGGTCCGGAACTATGACCTCGTCCCCTTCCTCGACCATGGCCAGCATGGCCATGAAGATCGCCTGTTTGGTCGGGGTGATGAGGACGTGCCTTTCCTTGCAGGGAATGTGATTGTTCTTATGCAATTTGTTCGCAACCGCTTTCCTCAGCTCGGGGATCCCAGCCGATGGCGTATAGTGAGTGAAGTGCTCCCTGAGCCCCTTCACGCACGCATCCGTTATGTTGGCTGGCGTGTCGAAATCTGGCTCGCCCATGTTGAATGAGATGATGTCCGCCCCCTCTGCCTTCAGTCTGCTTACCAGATTGGCTATCTTGACCGTTCCAGACTCAGGGACGTTGCTCATCCTTTTTGCGACCATTGCCCTGTCAAACGCGCATGAGGGCTATATCCTTTTCTCGACCACGCCCATGCTATTTGTGGCCCAGAACAAATGTAACAATTGTGAATAAAAGCGACAATAAGGCATATATAAGGTGCCAATACTAAGCCGCCATAGTGAGATAAATGGTATTCGAATTGGACCTCAGCAAGCTCCGCTTCGGCACCGAGCTGGTCAAGAGAGGATTCGCAAAAATGCAGCAGGGCGGAGTCGTCATGGACGTGACTAACGCGGAGCAGGCGGGGATCGCCGAGGACGCGGGAGCCGTCGCGGTGATGGCGCTCGAGCGCGTTCCCTCGGACATCAGGGCCCAGGGAGGCGTAGCACGCATGGCCGACCCGGTCAGGATAGAGGAGATAATGGAAGCTGTCACGATCCCGGTCATGGCGAAGTGCCGTATCGGACACTTCGTCGAGGCCCAGGTGCTCGAGACGCTTAACGTCGACATGATCGACGAATCAGAGGTTCTCACTCCGGCCGACCCTTTCTTCCACGTTGACAAAAAGAAATTCACCGTTCCGTTCGTCTGCGGTGCAAGGGACCTAGGCGAGGCTCTCAGGCGCATCGACGAGGGAGCGGCAATGATCCGCACCAAGGGCGAACCCGGCACCGGGAATGTCATCGAGGCTGTCAGACATCAAAGGATGGTCATGGGACAGATCCGCGAGCTTAGGGGCAAGGACGAAACCGAGATGGTGGCAGTGGCTCGCAAGATCGAGGCGCCCATCTACCTGGTTAAGGAGGTCGCGGCCCTGCAGAGGCTGCCAGTCATCAACTTCGCCGCGGGCGGGATAGCGACGCCGTCTGACGCAGCGCTGATGATGCAGCTAGGGACCGACGGTGTGTTCGTCGGATCGGGCATATTCAAATCGCACAACCCAGCTGAGATGGCAAAGGCGATCGTGGACGCGGTCACCAACTTCGACGACCCGAGGGTCATCGCCGAAGTGTCCAAGGGATTGGGAGAGGCGATGAAGGGTATTGAGATCTCGACCATCAAGCCAGAGGAGAGAATGCAGGAGCGGGGTTGGTAACCCCCCGTTCCATTTTTTCTAATTTTCCAATCGAAATCGTTCTAATTTGAATTTGATTCCAATACCTCAACATTGCTTATTATCCCAATGGAGCCTGGGACGGGCCAGAAGTAAGAGCACGGTGCAGGGATCCTATCTACCCATAGAAAGAACCGTGCTCTTTTATCTGTAACATAAAATGATGAAAATGCGCTGTGAAGCCATTGGGAATTCGCCCACGATCGATTGTAGCCTCTTGCGTCCGTAAGCGCACCAATCATCTGGGTATGCTCGCCAGCACTTCGCTTCCGACTGCCGTTATGGTCAACAGTTCGGGACCCAACGAGACCTTGTAGTCCGCCATGTCGTAGACCGGGCTCTTAAAGCCCCCATCGGGGAAGCCTCCGACGATCACAGCGACCTCTTCCGCACCGGTTGCGGGCAACAGATCCCGGAGAGGCGTCAGTCTTCCTTCAGGAGACATGACCACGGTGACGTCAACGTTGATCCTGTCCATCAGCTCCATGTAGGTGCCCTTGCTGATGGAGATCTCCTCATCGCCGGAACCGATTCTGCCCTTTTCAAGGAGCTCGTCCATGAAGCCCAGGTACTCGAGGTAGTTCTGCGGCACATGCGCCTTCCTCCCGATCTTCAGTATCTCGTCGTTCCGGGTATGGACGAACACCCGCAGGTAACCGCGCTTGTTGGCGATGGAGTCCTGGCACAGATTGAGGAAACCGTGGATCATGTCCGGCCGTCCCCTGCGGTTGCCTTCGGGCAGGTTCGCCAGCACATCCTTGTGGAGGAACGATTCCATCACCTTGGTCTGGATATCGCAGCGGGGCTTGACCTGGACGCCTTCAGGCAGTCGCTCCAGCTCCGAATCAACCAGTAGTATCGTCACCCTCATGAGATCACTTTTTCGAGCGTACCAGTGTCGCGGGCGATCTTGATCTCCCGGCTGATGCGCCTGCCGGTGCTCATCTCGGGCTCGACCAGGTCTGAATACGGCGAACCGGAGACGAACGGGTTCGAACCGGCCACTATCCTTGACGATATCTCGAACACCTTGAACTCCAGCTTGTCGGTGACGATCGATTCCAGGCAGAACGGCCCGATCATGCCTCCGAACAGATCGTACGAGCGCTGGATGACCCTCTCGCCCATTTCGAACACTTTCGGCAGCAGCGACTCACGCAGGACGACGGAGACGTTGCCGGTGACCACGAAGGTCGGGTAGTAGCCTAGGCGCTTGAGCTCCTCGGCGGCGCCC
This sequence comes from uncultured Methanomassiliicoccales archaeon, assembly GCA_942492955.1. Taxonomy (GTDB): domain Archaea; phylum Thermoplasmatota; class Thermoplasmata; order Methanomassiliicoccales; family UBA472; genus DASXVU01. Next base: position 1,814,103 of record OW818644.1, on the reverse strand, counting down.
AGCTTGTACATCTCGTCCACGTTCGATTCGTCGCGCCGGTCCATCGACATCAGCTCGACCGAGCCCTCGGACACGCGGTAGCCGTCGGTCTTGATCGGCGAGTAGAAGAAGTGCAGGTAGTACCTGGTGCCCAGGACGTACTCCTGGATGGTGTACGGCTGCTCCAGGTCGATGCCCAACTTGAAGTCCGGGTAATCCTTGGCGATGAAGAATCCGCGGCCCCCCTTGGCGCCGTTATACTTCACCAGCACCGGCCGGTCGATGGCCTTGGGATCCTCGATCACACGGGGCATGGATATGCCGGCGGATTCGAGCCACTCCCGCATCTTGGTGCGGTCGGACTCCCAGGCCAACACCTTCCGGTTGCCGAACGTCGGGATGGGCATCTCCTCGAACTTGGAGGCGCTCATGTATTCGACGAAGGAGCCGTGCGGGACCACGATGACGTTCCTGGCCAGGAACTCGTCGTAGTTGTCCACCAGTTCGCTGTAGCTGTTCAGCTTGAGTATCTCGTCCGGCTTGGCAAGGGGGAACGCGTCATAGAATCGGTTATTGTCCCGGATCGCCAGACCGAGCGTCTTGAACCCCTCCTTCTTTGCACCGTTGAAAATTTGGAGAGATGAGTGAGAGCACAAGGTGGCAATGGTGATCTTGTCCTTGTCGTACTCGCTGAGAATCTTGTGAATCTTGTTCTTGGGAACCATTAACTTAGAATTTGTCTTATTCATATAAACATTTCCATGACCTACGGCTCAGACTGTTGGTCGTACCAGCCATGCTTGGGTCATTTGAATGTGAGCCTAGCCGAACAGGTTGATGTTGAAGATGTACAACAGTACGACCAGGAAGATCGCCCGGGTTATGCCGGCCAGGAAATTGACCAGCGCGAACCACTTCATCTTGAGCGCCTCACCATTCTTGTTCGTGATGGAAAAGATGTACAAGACGGCGGTGTCGCTCATGAACGGGACGCTTAGGAGAACATAGAGCGCGTAGTAGCCATAGCGCGCCACGAAATGTTCGCACAGCTCGATGAACCTGCCGAAGAACTTGAACCTCTGGGACCATCGGCGCACCGGTCCCTCGATCTCCATCCCGATCCGGAACACCAGCAGTGACCCGACCGCCTTGCCGGCACCGAGGACCACCGCGAGCAGATACCAGGGAGTGTGCGGACTAAGGATCAGGCCGAACTCCACCGGTATGGGCAGAATGATGGCGGCCAGCACCGCATAGACGAAGAAGACCACCGAGTACAATATGGGATCGCCGGCGACTCCGGTAAGAACGGACATGAAGTCTTCGATGATTCCCATTGGCCTGCATGACACGGCTTGGCGCTTAAAAAACTTTGGTGCCCTGTATCATGGCTGGAAGGCTGACGGTCCTGATTTTCTGAACCGGTAACTGTCCGAATCCCACATCTCTACCCGAACAGGTTGATACCGAGACCGAGCAATCCGATAAAGATGCAAGCTCTGGTTATCCCGGCAACAAAATTGGTGAGGGCGAACCATTTCATGTTCAATACCTCACCATTCTTGTTCGAAATTGAAAATAGGTACAGGACAACGGTGTCAAGATTGAACGGGATGCATAACAGAACGAACATACCAAAGTAGTTGTAACGAGCCACAAAACGCTCGCACAGATCGATGAATTTGCCGAAGATCTTGAAACGCTGAGACCATCTGCGTACGGGATTCTCGATCTCCATTCCGATCTTGAACACGATCACAGAACCCCCCGCCTTCCCTGCTCCGAGGACTAAGGCAAGAAGGTACCAAGGTGTGCTGGGACTGAGTATCAATCCGATCTCGATCGGTATGGGAAGAATGACAGCTGCTGCAACAGAATAGAAAAAGAACACCAATGAGTACAGAACGGGATCGCCGGCGATTCCGATCAGAAATGATGAGAAGTCCTCAGCGATCCCCATTGACCTGCATTACACGAGTGCGACTTAAAAAACCGTTGCGGTCCGGATAGCAGAATAATAATCCCTCTATCTAGTAAAGTGCTGAGTCTGGCCAGATTTCAACTGACGGAGATATCTTTTTATCATGGTAGGGTAATTAACGGTCTCAGGGATTCACTTATGGCGCCTGCTGATAAGGACGAATGGTTCGCACAACTAGATGCCGAACTACAGAGGAAGACAGAGGCCATCTCCAAGGACCGCGAGGAGATAACCTATCAGAAGACGAACATCAACAAGGCGCTTATCCAGGATTTCTGGAACATCGTCAACCGGTTCGGCAAGATCAATGTCCAGCTGAACATGGAACCGTCCTACAGCGAGTTCGCCAAGTTCGAGCAGGACAAGTTCCCCGACGTCTGGAAGTTCAACCCGGCGTTCGACCTCGAGGCAGTTGGGGCGATGCAGATCGTGGACATGACCCAGAACCAAGGCCGGATGGGAGATTCCATCAAGGTCTGGTACTACAGTGTCGACTCGACGCCGCATGTGCGCATGGTCTTTGTCTACTGCGAGGGCGAGCATTACTACAAATACAACGGCTGGAAGAGGATCTTCGGCCAGTTCGTGATCTACGACGCGCCTCTTTCGGACTTTGACATGGAAAGGATGCACGAGTCCCTGGGCGATGTCGTGGTGGCATGGTTTGAGTCCCATCTGCGGAACAACCGCGAGATACTCGTCAACCACCTCAAGGAAAAGTACGAGAAGGGCGAGACGTTCACTGAGTGAGCGTCCCTCGTAAACCAATTTTCTTATCCAGCCAAGCCCCGCCGGAGCGCTGGATGCTCATTTCTTCTGATCTTAGGTTTCAGTACTTTCGGCGCACCGATGAATAATGCAATTAAGGGAAAACGCAATGTCGGGGTACCGGAATAGTTCGGTACTGTCCGTAAATGGAGGTATTCTATGGAAAACGAAGATATCGCACCCCACGTCAAAGAAGTAGCCCGGGTGCTTGGAAATAAGGTAGAGGAGTCGAAGATCGCGGAAGAGATGGAGACCTATCTCAAGGTCTACCGGGTTTCGATGGAGACGGCGAAGCGCAGCATCGTGAAGAACTTCGGGGGAGACCCGAACGCCCTGTCCAGGGGAGGCGTGCGCAAGAAGGTGGCCGAGCTGGGCCCATCGGAAGGAAGCGTCGACCTGCTAGTGAAGGTCATGTCCGCCATCCCCAAGGAAGTGGAGACTGACAATGGCAAGAAACAGATCGTCTACGGAATGCTGGCCGATGAGACCGGAGCGGTGCCGTACACGTTATGGGACATGGAGCGGGTGTCGCTCAAGCCTGGTGAGGTTTTCATGCTTCACAACGCCTACACGAAGGAATTCGGCGGGAAGGTCCAGGTGAACCTGGGCAACCGGGCTTCGGCAGAGACCCGCGGAGCAGACGAGGTGATCGTCGATTCATCCGTCGTGCAGACAGCGGTGTCGGCCGGGGGCGAGACCATCAAGGTGGCCGGCCTGCAGGACGGAATGAACAACGTCACGGTCACCGGGAAGATACTCTCGGTGGAGAGCAAGGAGGTCGAGGCCAGCGGGGCCAAGAAGATCGTCTACTCTGGCATGCTGGCCGATGAGACGGGTAAGGTCCAGTATTCCGCCTGGCATGACTTCGGGCTGAAACCGAACGAAGTAGTCACGATCAGCCGGGCCTACGTGAAGGGCTGGAGGGGCGTACCGAAACTGAACTTCGGGGAAAGGTCCTCGGTCATGAGGCTGAAGGACGACGCGATGCCTGAAGTGGAGGCATCCCGACCGAAGAAGCGGACCCTCGAGGACATCGAGCACGTGGGCGGAGCGACCGATGTGCTGGTGGAAGGCACTATCGTGGACGTCAAGGAAGGGAGCGGATTGATCTTCCGTTGCCCGCAGTGCAAGAGAGTGGTCCAGAAGGGCGCCTGCCGTATCCACGGAAAGGTGGAGGGCATCCCGGACCTGAGGATCAAGGCGGTCATCGATGATGGAACGGCGGCCATCACCGCGGTCATGGGGCGCGGCATCACCGAGTCATTGATGGGCACCACCCTGGAGGCGAGCATGCGCGAGGCGCGTGAGGCCATGAACATGGAGGTCATCAAGGAGCACATGGACGAGAAGCTGTTCGCGAAACCGATCCTCGTACGAGGCAATGTCATGAGTGACGAGTTCGGTCTGATGATGATCGTGAACGATGCCAAGATCGCCCCCATCGACGTGAAGGAAGAGGCTACTCATCTCCTCGTCGAACAGGAGGGATTCCAGTGAAGAACCGGGAAGTGGCCTGGAGGGTCTTTGCCGGCGAGTTCAGTTCGTCCCGGGTGGAGATCAAGGGCGAGGGGGAGAAGATGCCTTCGTACGTCGTCTCGCCGCTGGGCGCCATGATGAACCGGGTGTTCGTGGTCGGCGTTCTGACGGATATCGAGAACATCGGCTCGAACGAGCCTTTCTGGCGTGCCCGGATATCGGACCCGACCGGAACTTTCTACCTTTCGTCTGGCCAGTACCAGCCCGAAGCGACGATGGCGCTGTCGAAGATCCAGCCGCCGAAGTTCGTGGCGGTCGTAGGCAAGATCAGGACATACTCGCCGGAGGAAGGCACCATGTACGTCTCGATCCGGCCTGAGAAGATAACCGTGGTCGATATCGCTCTACGGGATTACTGGGTCATGGAGACGTGCAAGGCCACGCTCCGCCGGATATCGGCGATGGAAGAAGCGAAGAAGATGTCCACCCCATCCGTCGATGAACTGATCAAGCTAGGGTACGGACAGGCGCTGGCCGAGGGTGTGGTCAAGAGCATCGAGACCTATGGCGAGGTGGACCTCACGAACTACCGCAACATGGTGGTGGATGCGCTCAAGTTCCTGATGCCGGAACACCACACTGGAATGGACATGCCTGACATGGATGGCGAGGCGCCGGAGGAGATAGACGATGAGGTAATAACCGACCCGGAGGCGCAGCAGACCCAGGAGGACAAGGAGAAGGTGGTCCTGGCGCTGGTCGAACAGCTGGACAAGGGCGGCAAGGGAGCACCCTGGGACGACATCGTGGCCGAGGCGAAGAAATCAGGCATAGAACGGGAGGAGCTGGACGAGATCTCGAATTCGCTCCTCGACAAGGGCCTGGTCTACGAACCGGTTCTGGGCAAGATGAAGGTCATCTGAGCCCGGAAAACCTTTTCCCAACCTCTTACTTTTTACTTCATCTCGGCGACGATCTGGTCCTCGAACTGCCATTGCAGCTTGAAGTGCTCCTCGAAATCTTTGATCAGGTCCGTGTACCAGAACGTGATGAACGGCAAGAAGAAGAAGCTGATCGCCAGGTATATCGATGCCGGCTTGGGCACCGACGCCCTCCATGATGGCAGGGCGGGCTTGAACCCGATCGGCGCCCCACCCGATTGCACCTGCTGCATGAACACGGTCCATCGTCGATCATGCTCGTAATTGAATCGGGTCATCCTCCTCATCACAAAGAGCTGCAGTATCGGCACGTACGAGAGGCATGTCCATTTCAAGGTCGGCATGTCCCTCTCGGTCGACCTGGACTCGGCATTCAGGTTCTCGATGACGCTCAGCTGCGGTTGGATCGCCTGGACCGAGTTCTTGGAGATCGACTGCTCCCTCATGTAAGCAAGCACGCCATCACGAAGGACACGCTCCCTCCTTGCATGACCGTCCTGCCTTTCCAGCATTCGGAAGTTCAACTGGGCTAGTATACCGCCCGTGACCACCACACCGAACAGATAGACGATGATCCCGATCTCGATGACCCGCTCCTTGCCGAACAGGCCGAAGAGGATCATCATGATGCCGATCATTACGATCGATGTTCCGACCAGCGGCATGAAGAGCCAGTGGGGTTCGATCATCTTGTCGGTATTCCGACGCTGATCCATGGATGCGGTGAGCCACTCCTTGGGGTCGGCGACATGAGGAGAGCGGGCGCCGAAAACAACCTCGACAGGGCCGGATTGTGAAGAAATGTTCTTGTCTGGACCGGGGACGACCCGGCCACAATAAGCACACCAGACGGCGTCGGCCTGAATCACACTGCGGCAGAATGGGCAAGCCTTTCCTTCATCCATAATAAAATCCCCTCTCTAAGAGTCTAGTTTAATCGGTCCCCGATATATCTTACATGCTCTCAGATTGACGGCATACGATAATTTGAGTGTCACTTCGTAACGATCATGCCAGCGTAACCTACAACAGTTTCCATCGGATGGACATCCCCGGAGTTGGCATACTTCAACAGCTTGGCCTGCTTGCCTCCGCAGGAGAGCAGCATGGTCATGACCGGGCCATAACCGCACATCGTGATATCGTTGGATGTGACCGTATTGTACACTCCTTTCGGGTCCAGGGCAAGTATCTTGTCGATGACCTTGGCGTCCAACGAGCGAGCTTTCTCCGCTGGTATGTAATGTGAGAAATCTGATGAGGCGACGATGCAGACGTCCCGGCCAAATATGGCCTTCTTGATCGCCTTTGCCGCTTCCACCGCCGTCTCGTAATCCTGGAAGCCCATCGAGATGGGGACGATCTTGATGTCCTTCTTGATGTACTGGAGAAAAGGAAGCTGCACCTCTATGGAATGTTCGAAACGGTGGGAGACCGGATCGTTGTTCACTACGCCCTTCAATTTGGAAACGATGTCCTTGTCTATGTTCACAACACCGAACGGGGTCTCGAAATCCTCATCGGTGGTGGCCACGCCGGCTCCGATGCCGTTGTGATTTGGCCCGAGGATCACGAATGTGTCGGGAAAGCCGTCATGGGCCAGCGCCGCATAGACGTGCGCTGCCACAGGACCGGAGTAGACCAATCCTGCGTGCGGGACGACCGCGCCGACGATGTTCCGAGGCCCGGATTCGAGCTTAGGCAGATGCCCTGGCCCTATGGGTGAATTGTAGCATGCCTCGACCTCGCGGCGCAATGACGCTTCCTTTCCGGCATAGAACTGTCCAGCGACCGCAGGATATCTGACCATGGTGAATAGAATAGAAGGAAGGGGTTTATTGAGATTTGCGCATCGACCGCTAGCTTACAGTGAAGCTTCGAAGTCGTCGATGGTCAGCTTGTAGTCCTCGTCCCTGGTCAGTGCGCCGCGGGATTTGAGGACTTCCCTGGTGAGCAGCCAGTAGACGCAGGCCAAAGCACGGCGTCCCTTGTTGTTCGTCGGAATTACCAAATCGACGTTCCTCGTCTCGTTGTTGGCGTCGCACAGGGCCACGATCGGGATCCCGATATTGAGCGCCTCTGCGACTGCCTGCTGGTCCGCAGCAGGGTCGGTAACGACGATGACCTCGGGCTCGATGAACTTCTCGAGCCTCGGGTTGGTGAGTGATCCGGGGATAAGCCTGTCCGCGAAGGACATGGCGCCGATGGTCTTGGAGAACATCCTGACCGGCTTTTGTCCATACTGACGCGCCGAGACCACGAGGATCCGGTCGGCCTTATATCGGGCCAGGAATGACGCCACTGCCCTAATCCTGTTGTCCGTCTGCTTGACGTCGAGGACATACAGGCCGTCGGACCTGACCTTGAATATGAACTCCTTCATGTCGGCGCTCTTCTGCTGAGTTCCGATGTGCACGCCGGAAGTAAGGTATACATCCTCTGGTACGAGAAGATCCGTTTTCGCTTCTTCGCTCATTTTATAACCTCATGTGTCTCGTTTGACTGTAATAGGGATAACTCCCTTCTCGAACTCCAACATCGCGATCTGGATGGGATCGATCATCTTTTCAGGGATTTCCAGAAGGACTGGCGCACCCAGAGAAACCTGCAGTGCTCTTGCACCGATAATGCGCGCCTTCTCGAATCTAGTATATTTCATGAAATCACCATGCAGGGAGTACCCCCATATTAGCGAGATGCTTATAAATTTATTTATCGTTGTAAGCATCGTTGACCAGTAGGCCAGCATATATTTTCACGCTTTTCTACCGGACGCTAGGGCTCCCTTATCGAATGCATCTAAAGTAGAACATGTACAAGAACGTTCCCTATCACTTGCGTAGTTTTTCCCTCGTATAGCGAACTAACCCGCCGTTCCTTAGTATGTCCCGCAAGAATTCCGGCATCGGTTCGAAACGTATGCTCTTCCCGGTCGTCTCGTTGACGATTATTCCCTTGTCTATGTTGATAAGAGCCACGTCTCCGGTCTTGAACGCCTCGAACGCCTGGGGGCATTCGATCACTGGCAAACCGACATTGATGGCGTTCCGGTAGAAGATCCGGGCGAAGCTGCCGGCTATCACCGCGGCGACACCGGTCCCTTTGAGCGCCACCGGAGCCTGCTCCCGACTGGAACCGCACCCGAAGTTACGCCCGGCGACGATGATGTCCCCGAACGCCACTTTCTTAGCGAAGCCGGGATCTATGTCCTCCATGGCATGCTTGGCCAGGTTCTTCGGGTCGTAATCGTCCAGGTAACGACCGGGGATGATCAGGTCGGTATTGACGTGATCGCCGTATCTCCACACCTTCCCCCTCATCGCCTCACCTCCCGGGGGTCGGCGATCTTGCCCGCCAGCGCGCTCGCGGCCACGGTCGCCGGTGAGGCCAGATAGACCTCGGAATCGGGACTGCCCATCCGTCCCTGGAAGTTACGGTTGGTGGTGGATATGCATCTCTCCCCGGATGCCAATATGCCCTGGTGTGCCCCCAGGCACGGACCGCAGCCAGGATTGGTGATGATCGCCCCTGCGCGCACCAGTGATGACAGTATGCCCTTGTCCGCGGCATCCAGGTAGACCTCGCGGGAGGCCGGCACGATGATCAGCCTGACCGAATCGCTCACCTTTTTGCCGCGAAGCACCGCCTCCGCCGCCATCAGGTCCTCCAGCCGACCGTTGGTGCACGAGCCGATGACTGCCTGGTCGATCGTCTTTCCGGCCACTTCGGACACTGGTTTGACATTGTCCACTTGGTGGGGGCAAGCGACCTGTGGTTCCAGGTCGGTCAGGTTGAAATCCCTCTCATCGGCCACGTACGCCTCCGTGTCCGAGACGACCGGGTACATTGCCCGTATTACCCTTCTTTCCAGGTAGTCCATGGTCTTCTTGTCCGGGAAACAGACGCCGTTCTTGGCCCCCATCTCCATGCTCATGTTCGAGAGCACCATCCGACCGGACACGGACATCTCATCGACTACCGGCCCGGTGAACTCCACCGACATATAATCCGCCCCATCAGCCTTGATCTGGCCGATCAGGAAAAGGATTACGTCCTTGGGCTCGACAACCTTGTGCAGAACGCCGTTCAGCTTGAGCCTCATCGTCTGGGGCACTTTGAGCCATAGCTCCCCGGTCGCCCATACCGAAGCCATCTCCGTTGCGCCTATCCCGGTTGAGAACGCCCCGAACGCTCCGTACGTCGTGGTGTGAGAGTCAGAACCGACGATGAGCATGCCAGGCATTACGTGTCCTTTCTCCGGCAGGACCTGATGGCAGATGCCCTCTCGGAGGTCGTAGAAATTGGGGATCTTCTCCTTCTTCACAAACTCCCTGACCGCCTTATGGCCCTCGGCCGCCTTTGTGGTGTTCGCCGGAATACGATGATCGAAAAGGAGGACGATCTTGTCCCTATCCCAGACATGTTCCGCCCCGATCTCATGAAATGAGCGCAGGACCAGCGCAGCGTTCTCATGGGACATCGCCAGGTCGATCTTGGCATTGACGATGTCGCCAGGAACGACCGTTCTTCCGCTCGCCCGGGTAAGCACCTTCTCCGCGAAGGTCATGGCCGCCATGCCCCTTCGAATGGCGATACTGGTTATATCGGTATCGGTCAAAGACGGGTCCCTTTTGCCGTATCTTCAGAACAAGGGCGGGATCATACGATATCTTACATTCCTGGCATAATCAGCGTACTCTGGATATTGCAGCAGTTTCCGCTCCTCGATATTGACCCTCATGACCAGGACCGCCGCCGACAGAACCAGGAGGACCACGCTCAGAACGTTGAACCCCAGCATCACCATGCCGATGGCATACATAAGTTCACCCAAGTACAGGGGATGCCGGACGGCCCTATATGGACCGGAGGTGACCACGCTCCGAACCGCTGGCATGATCGCGAAGGAACGACGCAGGTGAATGAATGAGAATAAGGCCAAAACGGCGCCGAATATGGCGACGAGGAAACCGATCGAGAAGGAATAAGGGGCTGGGATGACCGAAGGTACGTTCATCGCCAAGAAAGGCATGACCAGCGATAAGGCCGGAACGAATACCTCGCCGCGTCTGGTCGCCTCCCTTGCCGGCTCCCTGGTCCAGAAGAACACCGCGGGCAGGGCGTTCAATGGTATCGACGCGGCCACCTCGATCTTCAGCAGCAGATCTTGGATGGTCAGAGCAGAGTAGAGAGAGTATGCGGACAGACATGCAAAGGCAAGCGCGATCACCTTATCGATGTCCCTGTCGGTCCTGATCTCTTCCCCCAGAGGCCTATCCACGGATGATGCATGAGTTTTCAGCTAATATGGTTTAGCCCGGAAGAGGGATGTCAGTCCAGACATAAAATTTGACAGTCCAGAGAACGACCAGGAACAGAACCACGAGCACCGCGGAAACGGCGAGCAACATACCCGCGGTCCTTGGTTCTGTCAGGTTCCAGGATTTTATGACCGAGATGAGCAGAGCCATGATGAAGAACAGCATGATCAGGTATCCGGCTATGACCAACGTGCTCATCAGGTAATATGATCCGATGCCCAGATCTACCACAAGTGGTACGGACACAAGAGCCAAAATCGGCACGATGATCGCGATATCCAGGAGCGAGAACACCCTTTTCTTCTCACTGCCCCGAAACATGGTCATCGAGACCACGGCCAACAAGAGGAAGGAAACACCGGACCCGAATGCCAGACCGACTAGCAATCGGATATCGTTGCTGGTGGAGCGGAAACCCAGATATGAGCTCAACGCATCGAACGCGTACAGGCCGACACCCACTGCGGCAAACGCCATCACCAGACGATCTGGTGCCACCCCATTCTTATAACGCTTACCGAGGAGGAACAGGCCGAGAACGACCAGAAAACCGAGATAGATACCTGTATCCCGGGCACAGACCGGCATCTGCAATCCACCAATGAAGAAGGACCTCTCAGGCAACTGGTGGCATAGCGAGTATCCTACATTCCATAGAAAAGTTCCTAGAATATCGGTTGGCGGGCCCATTCCTCACCGACAAGGGCTTGAAAAGATAAAAGGTAAGGGGTTTGGGTGCCTAGACCGGATGCGCTTGCCTAATAGATGGAAGCGGTCCAGAACACTGCAGCAAGCACCCAGCACAGGATGCTGAGCACGATGCCGGCAATGGCCAGGAGCAGACAGTTCTTTGCGACGTGCCTCTTCTCCGGGTTCGGATCATTGTTCCAAACGATGAACAGAATGAATCCGATGATGATGCTGAAGAACGATATCAGATACAATATGTACTTCAGCGCCCCCAATGGCTCTTGTGGCTGCTGGGGATACGGTTGCCCGTAGGGCTGCGGACCATAACCTGGCTGTGGCTGCGGTCCATACTGGGGCGGTGCGTTAGCGGGCCGACCGCAGTGCGGACAGACGTTATAGGCCGCTGGTATCTGGCGGCCGCATCCGGGACACATTCTCATTTCCTGGTCTGTCAAATTAATTCATCCTCCTAATATTCCCACCCAGGTATGCACCTGATTGGAATGTTGCTTTGTTATTATCATATTCAATACTTAAATGTTGTTGAGCCAGAGTGTTTGTAAGGGCTCCCCCAGATAAATATAGTTCAATAAAAAAAAGAAAGAGAGCTAGTGCCCGTGAGGGCCGCATCGCTCAGTAGAACCGCGGGTTCTTTGGATATCCGCACGAAGGGCAGAAATCGTGTGTTATCGATATCTCCTTGCCACAGCCTGGACAGATTCTGGTCCCTCCCTGAGGGGCCGGTGGTGCCTGCTGAGGTGCCGCATCCGCCGTGCCACAGAACGGACAGAACTTCATCGCCGTGCTGATCTCCCTTCCACAGCCAACGCACCGCTTGGTGCTTGGGGGGGTAGCAACTGGCGCAGGTACAGGGGCAGGCGTGGGTGCCGGGGCTGGCTGGGGCATCGGGGCGGGTTGTGGCGCCGGTGCGGTGGGTGCCGGCATCGGGACCGGTGCGGGTGCCGGTTGGGGCATCGGGGCAGGGGCCGGTTGCTCCACAGCAGCCAATCTGCCACAGTATGGACAGTATTTCAGACCGGAAGGTATCTCCTTGCCACAAGCCTTACACTTCTCCATTCCTGAGGCCGGAGCTGGGGGTTGTGCAGCGGGCGCTGGTGCGGTGGGTGCCGGCATCGGGACCGGTGCAGGTGCCGGTTGGGGCATTGGGGCAGGGGCCGAGGGCGCATATGGATTGGGACGCGCACAATATGGACAGAACTTAAGGTTCTCCGGTATTTCCTTTCCGCAGCCAACGCATTTAGGCATGGGCATAGGGGTAGGCGTTGGTGGGGCGGGTGCCGGCATCGGGGCTGGCTGCATCTGAGGGGCTGCCTCAGCCGGAGCCGATCCAGGGGTAGGCTTTCCGCAGAAAGGACAGAAGTTCAGACCCTCGGGGACCTCCCTTCCGCATCCGGTGCATTGCCTCGTCCTCTGAGAGGGGGCGGGAGGCGGAACCGGGGCCGCCTGGACAACCGGTCGGCCGCAATACTTGCAAAATCTGTCAGTGGACTGTATCCTGTTGCCGCATCCTGGACAGACCAAATCATCATCTTTGGCGAATAAACCCATTTCAAATCCCTCTGGTGTTCCAATATGGAATCTATACGAGGTCTAAGACATACTAGCATTATCAATATTGTGATGAGGAAATCATTATCCAGAACATGAGTGGATTTCAGGCAATTAGAAAGACCCTGACCAAGAACAGCAACGCAAGGAATGGCCAGATGAAGGCCAGCAGAAAACATATCCGGCCTGCATGGCGTTCATCTGAGGAATGGTCAGGACGGGTAAGCACGTAGCCTAAGACAAAACCTATCAATGGTACCAGAAATGATATCGAGAATAGTATGAAATGGACAAGCGTGGGGTCGTCTGGGTATTCTGGCTGCGGAGCTTGAACCATATACTGGTGGTAAGGGATGATCGCAGGTCGTCCGCAATGTGGGCAGAATGAGAAGTCGGTGGGAACTTGCCGGCCACAGGTCATGCAGGTCCAGATGTCCTGGTTGTTGTTGAGTGGGTCATTGTTCCCTCTGGAGGCCCCGCATCGACGGCAATAGGCATGATCAGATTCCATATCGCAACCGCAATTGGCGCAGGTCTGCTCTTCCGTCCGCTCCATGGCTTTCCCCCCAGTTCACGATTTCCGACGCACTATTATCAGAGGGTAGCTAAATCAAGTTTGCCCATTGGAATGGAAATAACGGCGTATCGTTACACGGTTTCACGACATGTTTATCATGCCATCGATGGTATCTGAGAACGTGGGAAGGATGCCGGTCAAGGTCACAGTGTTCGATGGTGCAGACTGCATAGGTGGCAACAAGGTCCATCTAGCTTTCGATGGGCATGGGGTCCTTTTCGATTTCGGCACCAACTTCAACCGTATGAACCAATTCTACAATGAGTTCCTCCAGCCCCGTGCCTCACGAGGCCTCCACGACCATCTGGACATGGGACTGATACCAAGGGTGAACTGGTATCGAGAGGACCTGGTACCGGACGATGTGGACCTGGCGTCCGCGCCGGAACTACCGTTAGATGCACTGTTGATCTCCCACGCCCATATCGACCATTTCGGTTGCGCTGGATTCTTGGATATGGATATTCCGTTCGTAGCCACGCCCATGACGGCAGCGTTGATAAAGGCCATGAACGATTGCGGCCGGGGAGACCAAGGAGCGGAATGCGCCTACAGCACGAAGAAATGCCTAGGCATCGACCGAAGGACCGTGGTTGGCGGCAAGGGGTCCTATGTAGGCAGAAGCTTCTTCTTGACCGAACCGCACACAAGCGGACTGGACGACTTCTGGGTCAGAAGCAAGGGCAAGACCAAGGAGCTGGAGCCGGGGGAGCTGGGTGGCATAGATTCATTGAGACTAGAGATCAAGGCCATGGAAGTGGACCACTCAATATATGGCGCCACCGCGTACGCTGTCGAGACCGAGGCTGGATGGATCGTCTATAGCGGGGACATCCGCCTGCATGGCGCCTATGGAGACAAGACGAGGGAGTTCATATCGGCAGCGAAAGCGCTTTCCCCGGCGGCGCTGATCATCGAGGGCACCCGGGCTAGCCGCGATGATGCCCATTTCCAGCTGTCGGAGGCGGATGTGGCAAGCAACTGCAAGGCTGCCTCCGAGGACGTGGACGGGATCATCATCGCCGACTTCTCGGCGCGTAACTTCGAGAGGCTGGATGCCTTCATGGACATCGCCCAGGGAACCGGTCGCTCGCTCGTTGTGACGGTCAAGGACGCCTATTTCCTTGACGCCATGCGCATGGTGGATGGGATCGACCGTCTCTCCAAAGTGCTGGTCTATGGAGAGCTCAAGAGCAGGGGGAGCAAGGTCAAGGATTCCGTCGAGGAGCAGATCGGCCATCTGGTCGATCCCAAGGAGATCTCAATGCATCCTTGGGAGCACATATTGTGCTTCTCTTCATACGACATGGGGAATCTCCTGGACATCAGGCCGGAGGGGGGCCGGTACATCTATTCTTCATCGGAGGCCCATTCGGAGGACCAGGTATTTGATTTCGTCCGGCTGCATAGATGGATCTCCAGGTTCGGGATGCGGGTTAGCGGGTTCCGGGAAGAGAAAGGAGATGTAACCTTTGAATCAGGATACCACGCCTCCGGCCATGCGTCGGCCGACGACCTGGTCAATATCGTGGAGGCGATCGACCCGGAGCTGGTCATCCCGGTCCATACGTTCAAACCGGAGTTCTTCAAGGGGCTCGATTGAAGAGTGGCCATCCCGCTCCCGGGCATCCCTATCGACATCCTATAGTGGCGTCGATATTCTGGTGAGAGCCGATTGCAGCTCGAAGCATCATCCATGATATGGAACATTCGTGCGCAGGCATTCCGCCATGTCTTCCAGGATGAGACGGACGCTGTCTCCGGCTCTTTGCCGCATGAGTTCTGCCAAGCTGCCCCTCTCAATGCGCTCCTTTATAAGGGCCATATAGGGCCTCTCATCCGCATTTGCACTATTGGCCGCTATTTCGAACACCCGGTGCAACTCCTGTTGCAGCTTTCCCGTCCCCTGACGGATAGCCGCTTCGGTTAGGGAATGGAGATCGCCCTCATCCTCTGTCAGATCGAACTCTTTTGCACGCAAAAGGGCCAGTGAGAAAGAGGTTATTGCCATGTCGGAATGAATGCATTCCTGTTCGTCGATGGCCTTGATCTCTACGCAGTTGCGCGAGGACCTGACGATGACCCCACGGGAATCGACCCACTCGTGGCACAATATCTCTGCATCGTGCTCCCTGAGCTCCCGGTACATGTCCTGCTGGATATTCAGGTAGTCCTGCTTGGAGCGCAATTTTTCCGGGATCACTCCGTGTGAGATGATCGGCATCCTGCGCTGGTTGTCCCGGTAGAAGATGAGGCGGGCGTCTGCGTAGTCCGTAAGTCTGCCTTCGACATACGGCGAGCTGGCACCGATCGCCACCAGATAAGGGATGATGGCCCGAGCCCTGTTAAAAAGGCTGACCATCTCCTCTGCGTTCTTGAAAGGCACATTTATCTGGACCGCCTGGATGTTGAGCCATCCATGCTGATTTATGTCAAAAAGACGGTCGTAGACCTCGTATATCTCTTTGTCCTCATGGTCCCAGACCTTCGTCTGATCCAATTTCAGCAGGGGGTGCATGCCCAACCCCAGGAAACGATACTGGTCGTTCGTCGCCTGGTAAAGTCGCCTCAGCCCTCCATAGAGCGTTCCCTCCAGACCCTGGACCGTTCTGCCCGGCACGTTGGGGACGATCTCGATGACGTTCTTCTGAAGCTCCTTGGATAGGTTGACGTCTCCGAATTGAAACTCGTTGACGACCTCCCCGTTCAGGTCCTCGATTATCCTGTCGTTGATCGGCAGTGGACGGAATTCCGGGTCATTGATCGAATACTCGTGCTCCGTGCCGATGGTCAAAGCATCACCCGATTATCAGGTCCTCAACCTTCTCGGTATCGGGTTCCTCGATACCGCACACCGTCCATAGCTCTTCCTCGGGTAGGAAAGCCACGACCCGGATGATCTTGTCGACGGCCATCTTATATTGCTCGTCGTATGCCTTGCGGTCCTGCTTGAGCACGGCAACCAGCGGGCAGATCGACTCCTTCTTCATGTACATCTCGATGACACCTTCCTTGACGTCGAAGGTGAACGGCCCGGCCACGCAGGTCTCCGGCTTGAATGGTTGGATGCCGCAAAGGCCATCATCCTTGAACATGACGCAGATGTCGTCCTTGTTGACCTTCAACCTCTTATATCCGACGAACTCGATGTTATCGCTGGACACGCCATTCTCGTTAAGGATCCTGATCCGCTCATCCGTCAGTGGCGGGTGGGCGTTTCTTACAGCATCGGCCACCGCATTGCTTGCATACCTCGGTGGCCTTTTCGTACCATTCATCGCTCATGCCGTTACCTTTCCATCAAGTTTGAGATTATTTGATTATAAATAAGAGGATAATATTCATCCTCGCCGCTCTCAAGGGAAGGGTTATCATTGACCTCTATAACAAAATGTCTGCCGCCACGCTGTTTGATGTCCACGCTATACAGGCTGTTACCGATCGCTTTGGCCGCCCGTATGGCCAGATCGAT
Organism: uncultured Methanomassiliicoccales archaeon; assembly: GCA_942492955.1. Lineage (GTDB taxonomy): Archaea > Thermoplasmatota > Thermoplasmata > Methanomassiliicoccales > UBA472 > DASXVU01. The sequence goes on along the minus strand of OW818644.1, from coordinate 1,797,329 downwards.
GATCTCCGGTGGGACGTCTTCTTGAAGGACGCTCATTGATGCGTAATCCGGTATCTCGCCCTCCTCACTGGCCACGATCTTTTGTGACTCAGTGGGAAGGACGTAACGGCATGCGTAAAGCAATTTGCCGTCGAGGACGCCGATCTTCCAGTCCTCGTCGCTCTCGATAAACTCTTGGGCGATGATCCGATCGGACATCTTCAGGTAGCCTGAGGCAACCCGATTGGCGTCGGCCATCGTTGTCACCTTCTTGACCCGATTACCGAACGTGGTGGAAGGCTCCTTGAGGACCAATGAACCGCCCATTGTCTCCATCAGCCGGCCAATGACATCTTCGCTGAAATCCGACCTCCTAAGGAATTCGGTCTGCGGGATGGGGACACCCGCCTTGATCAGATGCGAGTACATATTGACCTTGTCGGAACATATCTGGATCGAGCGTGAATCGTCGATGACCGGGATATCGTGCAATTCCGCCATTTTCGAGGCGATGAACGATATGTTCAGAGGATCGGTCCGGCTCCGGATGAACAGGGCATCGGTCTTTGGGACCTTCTTGATCTCGACCGGGAAGATGAAGTAGGAACGGTAGCCCATCCCCTCCGCCGTATCGCGGCATTTGATAAGGAGAGTCAGCTTGCGCGAAAAACTTAGGGCCTGCCTGTCTATGAAGATGCCGAGCGTCCTCACTTTCGGACACCCCCATGGCTATACGAGCCGAGATGACAGACCAACGACGGACCTGAAGAAGCACCGGACATGTTCTCAGTTGAGCTGGACCTGCCAAACTCACCTTCCATATTAATGGTTTCGCAGTTTGGGAAGATCTGTAGGGATTTCTTTGCAACGGCTTCCCCAGCTCCTGCCATTGATCAATAGATCCTCACTTGAAGGCCGTGCCACATCAGCGGTCAACGACCGGTTCAATCGTCCTCTCTGGTTACCGGCTCTCCATATGATTCAGGCTCCTGAGGCGGAGCTTTCTGCCTGGGCCTGGCATTCTTTCGATAGGCCAAATAGAACAGGACGATCGATATCGGTATAGCAACGTACAACGGGGTCAACATGGCCAATAGGTCCGGACCCGAAATGTCGTTGGAATTGACAAGTTCCTGACTGTCTGGACCGTAGCTGTTTTGGTCACCCGACTGGACCGGGAACCTTTCTGCTCCACCTCCGAACCCAGAGTTTGCCAGGTACATCATCATGATGACTGCACCAATGAGGATGATGGAGGCGGTGATCAGCACAACGATCTTGGTGTTCTCGTTGGGGGAAAGAATGTCACGCGCCTTCCACGACAGCCCATAATAGACGAATCCGTGATCCTCCTCGCGCTTCACGAATCCGCCTTCCTCTAGCTTCTTCAGATGCCGGTGGACAGCTGCCTTGTCGACACCCACCAGTTCGGCCAGTTGGGAAACCGTCCTGCGGTTGGGTTGCAGGGATTTCAGGATATCCATCCGGGTGTCCGATGCGAGCGCGAAAAGCGCCTTCTTATCGAGCTCCACGCGCAATTCCGTTTCCTCTAGTCCTCGATAGGGCTCAAGTAGATTAATCTCTCTCATTTGATCCCCGTCGGCATCGAGATAGCCTCAGCGCTGCTGACCGAGTCCCAGAACCAGTATGGTTCGATTCCGATCACGATCACACCGCGGTACGAGAGGTCCGTTATTCCATAGGCTGAGATGGAATACTGGGAGCAGACATAGAGCGTATCGTCGATGTACAGAGTCCGGTCCAATCCTCCGCTGTTGTTGGCACCGACGGTTCCAACCAGAGAGATGCCCTCCGAGGTGTTGAAAACGTAGGCAGCGCAATGATATCGGTAGGTCACGTTTTCGAAACCTGATACCGGCACTATGAGCAGCGACCTCGATGGATCATAGGTGACCGCATGCGGGTCGTAGAGGGCGGGAGAGTAGCTGAAGGTGGACAACAAAAGCTTCTGTTCCTCGACCGGGTTGGTCCTGTCGCTCACGTTGTAGAGAGAGACCTTCATGCTGCCTCCTTCGAAACCTAGACCGATCAGGTGCGTATCATCGACCGGGTGCAGATAGGTTGAGAATCCCGGTATGGTCAGCTCTCCGAGTATTTGGGGCGTCTCCGGATTCGAGAGATCAATGGCGAAAAGGGGATCGACCACACGGAAGGTCACCAGGTACAGCGTGTCATTGATGTACCGGGACGATTGCATGGTCTCCCCCATCCCTATGCCCCCGATCTGGCCGATCAAGGACAGATTGGACGAAAGGACCGAGACCAGCGTCTCGGAGCCATTGGTGAAATCGGTGGTGGCGATCCTCAGGTTCCCGCCCCTTTCATCCATGGCGTACCTATCGACAACCGCCCCCCGCACCGTGCCGGTCGCCATCAATTCCAGACTGGTTCCGGAAATGTCGATCTTGAAGATGGTGGTATATGACCGGTCCTGGGTCGAACTGGAGGTGGAAACGTCTCCTTCCATCGCCCACGGCATGGACCACGCATGGTGGGCATAGGTCACGTAGATGTTGTTCTCGGACACGTACAAGACAGAGCTGTACCCAGTGAGGAACGACTTCTGCTCCATTATGAGCTCGGCAATGTTCAAACGGACCAGGTTGAGGTAGCAACTGACCTCCAGGTTCACCGGGTCGTACATGATCTGATCCGGTGCGAGCCGGGCGTCGGACCCGCCCTTCACGACGGTTGGAACTACTGGGCCTCCGCTGACGTAATCCCATGCGTATTGCGTTGCGAAAATGAAGAGATCATTGCCGTGCGCCCTGCTGGTGGTGAATGCTCCACTGATTCCAGTGGTTTGCTTCAGAAGCGGGGTTGCAGGGTCGCTTACATCAAAGACACTGATCATGGTTCTCGTGGTGAACGTCTGATAGGGCGGAGCAACCATGCTCAACGCATAGTACTGCCCGCCAAGTGTATGAATCGTTTTCTGACATATCACCACCAGTTTGCCCTCGATGAGATAGAGCCCAACCACATAGACATAGGAACCTCGGAGTGCATCAAGGATCTTGCTCATATTGAGCGAAGTGACGTTTCTCATTTCCATTGCTGGTATGGCCAATATGATGCTGACCGTCGTTTGACCGGCCGAATAGATGTACGTCCCGTCAGTAATGACCCGGTCCTCCTCTTGGACTCCGGACACCTGGACGTTCGTGGTCGAATAGGCCTGAGATGCGTCTGCTGTCGCCACCGCCTGTTCGTTGGTAGGCAAGAACACTAACCCTTTGGTCCTGGTCCCGTGATTGTTGTCGAGATAACTGTTCAGCTCAGAATAGCTATTGAATGATTGAAGACCGGCCACCGTACTTCCTTGTTCGGGTTGGATCAACACTGCCAGACCGGCAGCGACCAGGAGCAATCCGATCAACAGCGTGAGCGGAGCATAAGGGCTTTTCATGAGCATTCGATTGGCTCGTATGTATATCAACAAGGGTTTGCCGTTGACGCATCGGTCAATTATCCCTCTGAATCACATCAGAATGGCCATCAAGAAAATATTCTTTGGATAAGTGGATATTTATCGGCCCAGTTACATCGCAAGGTGTTAATATCCGATTGGGACATGCCTACCCAATCCAAGTTCCAGCGTCGACCGCTCAATGAGGAACGGATTGCACGCCTCGGGCAAGACCTCGGGACCGGGATCTACTGGTCATTTGGTCTTCAGCCTGGCCCGAAACAGTAAAAAGGTCATCAGATGGATACGATCATACTCATCGTCACGTTCGCGTTCCTAGGTTATGCCATAAAGTACATCGATCAGGCATACGACGAACACGAGTTCTCCATCCGGTCCGCCAACCTGGTAGCGATAACCGCAGGCGTCTTGATGGGCACTTTGATGGCCTTCGACAGCCCGTTCTCCACCGCGTTCTTCATCGCGATGATCATCAGCCTGGTGCTGGCTAAGAAGATCGACAACGTCGCTTTCGCCGCAGGTTCCGCCATCGCCTTCGGGATGATGGGCCTGTTCATGCTGGAAACGGATGTCACTTTCCTGGTGGTCCCGATTGCGCTGTTCCTCTTCGCCGGATTCGTGGACGAGATCGTGGACGGGTATGCGCACAAGCATCACCTGGGAGATCTCGCCGAGAAGTTCTGCCACTACCGGCCATTCAGCGATTTCGCCCTGATCGGCATGATCGCATACGGCATGTTCGGCTGGGTCTACCTGTTGCCGTACTTCTCCTTTACGATCGCCTACATGCTGGTAGGAAGGATCAACTTCATGGACATCGCCGTCGGGATCAAGCAGGCCATCCGGCGCGCCGCCAAGTTCAGGCCATAAATGCGGAATAAGCGTACATCTAGCGATGTTCGATCGTCGTTCGCGGGACATTTTTCGTCTTTCCTCATGACACAATCAATCTTAATCTGGTTGTAGATATGAGAATGACAGCATCGAGAGCGTATCTCGGATGGCTTCACGATTCCTTGATGTTCTGTCAAGCTCGGGAGATGAGACCATGGTGGAAAGAAACAAAGAAGAGGTGATATCGGAGCTAAGGACCCTTCCGGGGGTTGGGGAGAACGCCGCGGAAGCGCTTTTCCGATTGGGCATCAGGTCGAAGGACGATCTGATCGGCCGTAACCCGGAACAGATGTATGAAGAGCTCCGTTCCATGAAAGGGTCGTATGCGGAACCTTGTATGCTCAACTCGCTGAAGATCGCAGTTAAGGTCGCATCCAAGAAGTGACGCTTACACCTTCAGGATGCGGTGGCCGTCGCAAGTGACGATGAGCAGTTCCCCCATTTCCAGGCTGCTCCATTCTCCGGCAACGAAGGGTTCCGACGATACGACGGTAGCCTTCGCCGCAGCGCATTCATGTAGAACCTGTTTGCCACCGACCACGCTCAGGCCGTCCAGGGGTGCAAAATTGATCGGATACTTCTCGTAGTTCGTGAACGCCCGCCGGAGCACATACAACACTGTCCCGTCAGTCAACGCGAAGTTCAGAGAGGACGTTCCGTCTGTTGGATCCTTGCACATGTCCCGGATCGCTCCCAATATCCCAGTCTCGGCGTCGCCTGCCTGCTCGATCCTCTGCATCAGATAGTGGAACATGATCTCCGAATCCGTATAGCCCTGCAACGTGTCAGAGTATCGTTCCAGCAACCTGGCCTTTAGGGAGAGAGGGTCGCCCAACGTCCCATTGTGGGAGAACAGATACCCACCCTTCCTGAAAGGGTGCGTGTTGAGAACGCTCTTGTCACCGGAAGTGGGATTGCGGACATGGGCCATGATGAACCCCGGTTCCACCCTCCGGATCGCCCCGGGCAGGGAGAGGCTGTCCGTGGCCTTCAGCGGCTCCCTGATGACCATCGGACCTTCGTCCGTGAAGTATCCCACGCCCCAGCCGCCGGAATAGGTCTCCGCCGAGGATTGAAAGAACTCCCTGAGAAATCGCGATTTGATCGCCGGAGGTACGTCGGTCCCAGCGGCCATGGCGAAGATGCGGCACATTGCCTCACGGCATGACGCGGAACGATTTAACGAAATCGCCCCAAGATATAAGCCGTCGGGAGCCATCGTGCCCCGGGGCTTAGTGATGCAGAAGGTATTCTACTTCGTGGCGCACATGCCAGACGAACCGGGAGCGCTGCATAAGGCGGCCGAGATCGTCACCAGATACCAAGGCAATGTTGACCGTATCCACTATGACAGGAGGATCGACCCATACACGGTCTTCTTCGAGATCCGGTGCAATGACAATGCCTATGAACGGATCAAGAATGAACTGGAACTTCTCGGATATCTCCAGGATTCCCTGGCGGTGCCCAGCTTCCTGAAGTTCAATGTCTATCTCCCGAACCGGCCTGGTGCAATGTTCGAGTTCTTGCACAGCACCACTTCGGCCGGGTGCAACATAGCCTTTCTTGATTTCGATGACCGGAGCAAATTCCCAGAGCGCCTCACGGTCAGCCTAACCATCGAGGACAGCTCACTGGTCCAAGGCCTCCTGGAAGAGCTGAAATCGAAGTACCCCATGGAGATATTGGAGTATGATGTCACGGGAAAACATCTGGACGACACGGTCTTCTACATCCGGTTCGCCCAGGAACTCCGTGAGCTGATCGGGAAAACGGAGGACCAGTTCCTGCTCAGGCTGCTATCGGACATCAATCACATCGTGCAGGAGCTGCACAACCTGGGGCAGGATCCCAAGACGGTCTTCAACAGCGTCCTCCAGACCGGTAGGACCATCAAGGCCACGACCGGTAAGGGGTTCTATGCCGACGTTCAGCATCTGGAGCTGAGCAACGGGGCGGGGCTTTTCTGCTTCCAGCTGCCATGCGGCGGCAGCGTCTTTGCGCTGGTCTCATCGGATGAGGTCATGCTGATCGACACCGGATATGGCATCTACCACGATGACGTGGTCCACATGCTGGCCGACCATGGCATCGGCGATCTGTCGCTGATCAAACGCATATTCGTCAGCCATGCGGACGCCGATCATTCCGGAGGGGCGGGGCTCTTTGACGCCAATGCTCTCGCCCATCCAGGAACGGTTGAGATAGTGGAAAGGTCAAACCGGGCCTATGGTTCAAAACTCGAGTCATCGGTACTTGAGGAGGTCTACACCCGGCTCATCAACATGTTCTCGAATTTCCACCCCCCATCCAAGTTCAGCCTACTGGAGGATGACCTGGGAAAAAGGGGCGCGTTCCGTATCATCGCACGGGACCGGTTCGCCGGGATGGAGTTCGAGGTCTTGGAAAGTTTGGGCGGCCATCTGCACGGGCAGATATTCGTTCTGTTCCCCTCGGAGGGCTTACTTTTCTCGGCGGATTCGCTGATCGGCTTCGATTCGCTCACCCCGGAAAGGGAGGCGTTCAATATTCTGGCCAAGAACCTTATGACCTCGGTGAACGTGGACAGCGAAAAGGCCAGCCAGGAGAGGAAGGGCCTGATGGCACTGGCGGCGGAGATCGAGACCGCCATGGCCCCTTCGGGAAAGAGGTGCATCGTTTGCGGAGGGCATGGCGCGATATCGGTCCTGGAGTCCGGTAAGCTCAGGACCTATGGCGGGATCGACCGGTATACGCATGATAACCAGGAACAGAAGCCGTGAGCGCTCCGATAGGACGGGGATGCTGGCATCGAGACGCGTCGGTCATTGTTGCCGCGTTCGGTTCCTACGTTAGAGTCAAGGAAGGCTTAATGCACCTCCTCGAGGATACCACGCTCGATTGGAAATGACTACTGAATCTATCCGCGAGATAATGGAGAACCGGAAGTTCCTATTCTTCGGTGGCAAGGGTGGCGTGGGCAAGACCACGATGGCCGCCACCACCGCGACCTGGCTGTCGGACCATGGATATAGCACCCTGATAGTCGCGACCGACCCCACGGTCAGCTTGTCCGCGATCTATGGGCAGCACATCAGCGAGACGGAGATCACCAAGATCGGCACGGAACGCCATCTTTGCGGCCTCAACATCAATCCCAAGAAGGCCATGGGCGTTTTCCAAACGCGTCTCGAGGGAACGCTTCAGGGGTTCTCCACCCTCTTCGGTTCGGAGCTGCTGTCCACACCATGCACGGAGGAGATCGCCGCGTTCGACCAGTTCGTCTCATTCTTCGACGACCAGGAGCACGATAAGATTGTGTTCGACACCGCACCCACGGGGCACACGCTGCGCGAGCTGTCGATGCCGTTCGACTGGTCCGGTTACATTGCTAACCAGATCAAGAACCGGAAGGAGCTCTCGGAAGCGCTGGGCTTCGTCTATGACGACAACATGCTCGACGACCTCAAACTGGAGAAGAAGAGGTATGACAATTCCGTGAAAGGGCTGTCCGACCAGTCGATCTCCGCTTTCAACCTCGTCCTGCTGCCCGAGAAGCTGCCCATCGAGGAGACCGCCAGGGCGATCGAGGACCTCTCGGGTTTCGGGATCGAGGTGCCTTCGCTCATCATCAATGGGGTCATCCCCCAGGACGTCCTGAAAGGCAACTGGTTCCTGGAGAAGAGGAGGGCCACCCAGGACCGCTATCTCAAGGAGATCGACGAGCGTTTCGGACAGAAGTTGAGGGTCCAGGTCCCGCTCTTCGAGACCGACATCTACGGCCTGGACCGCCTCAGGCGAGTGGGGAGGGAATTGTATGGCGAGTAAGATCCGCCTCACCCTGCTTTCGTTCTCATGTTGCCATCCCAAGATGGCCGTGTATGACAAGCAGTATGTCGACCGGATCCATGAAGCGATCAAGAACACCGGGATCGAAGCGGAGATCGATCTGGTGACCGTGACCGAGGCGCAGATGTCACTGAGGTACATGTTCATGGCGGAGATCCAGCCCATGTTCCAGAAGTACGGCTCGGCGGTCGCACCAGCGCTTTTCGTGGACGAGAAACTGGCACTCTTCGGAGGCGTTCCCACCTTGGAAAAACTGGAAGAGGTCCTTAAGAAAGCAGCCCAGGACCGCGCCCCCATTTCTATCCAGTGACGGCTCATCTCGGTCCTTGAACTCAATTAGGACCTTTGTATCTCTCGGGGAAGCCACACACCCACGTGAATGATGATCCAAACCGTGCGGGTTGTCGATCCTTGATAGTGCCAAGTTGGTCTTGATACTCACCTAGGAAGGCTAATATTCGAGTTCTGGACTCATTCCGCCAGAAGGGGATGTCAATCGTCACTCTGGAGAATAGAGGCAGAAGCAGGATCATCATGACGGTTTTCGTGATCGGACTGATGGTGGGATTGGCATTGTTCCAGGCGGTCGCAGTCGTCACCTCACCTGCAAAAAGACAGCTGTCGCTGGACGAGGCATACAATGAATCGATCAACCGCTCGATGGTCCCCGACCGAGGCGTTGTGAACGATCTTACACCGATCATCTATTCCAACCAGGATCTCATAAAACAAGGAACCGAAGATAATTGGACCGTGTTGATGGTGACCTGGACAAAGTACAATTCCAGCTATCCAGCAGGCAAAAACGTGACCACCTGGTGGGGAGAGACCTGGGTGACAGCAGCGCCAGAGTTGCAGGATTTCTTCAGGCAACATGTTGATGAGAACTCGAATTTAAGTGTGCGGGCTGCGCAGCTCCTGGGCTTGCCACCGGCCTGCTCTAACCTATTCTTCGTTGAGATGTACGTTCATCCGACGGACCTTTTCAGACCGTCCCTGGATAACGAGATCAATGATACCTGCGCCTCGTTGACCACACCTCAGAACATCAATGCCACATACAAATCATGGTTCGACAATAACACCATCAGCTCGTATTATCCGAAAAAGTTCCCATGGACCCGGCTCGGGTACACCTATGACTGGGGCAACCCATCAACCAGCGAAGGTTTGAGCGAGTTCGTGCTGAAGAAGAACGCCACGGTTTTGGTGCACTCTGTGTCCTCCACCGCCGCATACCTGAATGTGTGGGGGACGGCTTCCTAGGCCTCCTTCCCCAATGTGGCTGCTCGACCCCTACAGGTCAACTTCCAAACCGTCCGTGTAGTCGATCGAGGCAGAGGCTCCATCCGATTCAAAACCTAGAACGTGCCCTCCTTTGGTGCGATCCTCGCTGATGAAATGGAAGTGGAACCCGGCATAGGACAGTGTGCCGGCATAACCGGGACTCCAAAGACCGATCAACGTTCCAGTGACATTCTGGTAGTCGAAGACCACTTGCTCGCTGACCACATCGGCCAATGGCGGATATGGCTCGACCTGGATCGGAACAGTGCGCACCTTCATCTCCGGGAACGTACCATCGATCCTGATGAACACAAAGGTGTCGTTCCTGGCAAAGCCAGATTCCAGCACCCCTTCCAAAGCGGTCATGTTCAGTAATCCCGACGAATTGACGTATCCGTCACGATCAAAATAAGTGACCTGGGCGAAGGGTGTGGTGGCATCGCCTTTTACCTGCACTACCTTCTCATCCACGGTAGCCTGGTAGCACTTGCCGTCCACTACGATCATCTCGCCGTCTAAGCCGGTGAACGTGCCCAGGCCGAAATCGCCATTGTTCACCAGCGATTTAACGTCCGATCGGGAGGAATAGTTCCCGCCCAGTAATGAATCGAACTCACCTACCTGGTACAGCCTGTCGCCCTTGAACTCTGGACTGTGAGAGAATATCATTACCGAAGGTATCACTATCAGAATGGCCGCCGCGATGGCAGCCAAAAGGAATAAATCCCGACGCATATTGCCATAATGTCTCGATGGATAATCAAACTGACCGTCATTCTAGGATTGTTTGTTAGTGGATATTGCAACTCGTGACGACAAGCCGGCTCGTCAAAAAGTGGATGTTTTATTCCATATGTGCCGGTTGGACCAAGGTTATAGCCAGATTAAGAAATCGGATCGAGGTACTATGAGATGAGCCAAGCTTGCTCAAGCAAGGAGAGGGAGGGCCCGTGCTGTTTTCGACCTTCAGCAACTAATAGCCAGTTTCTTTATATTGATGATAGGCCCCTGACGAATACGCATGCCTCCATCTAGATCTGGACTCAGTCGGAGACCGGACCTCGCCCGCGTGTTCTCGGCTCATAGATGTCGCTTTTCTCCCCATCTTTCGTGGAAAAGCGTCATAAGGTTTAATATATCGAATTCGTTCCTTTAGTTATTGCAGGTAAGTCCCGGATGGTAGATGTGCACCGGAAGGGTACACAACGCAAGAATCCATTCGGGGTCTGCAATTTTTACCACAATATCTTGCCCCAATCAACCATTTGCTTTATTTTGTCGTAGTATTCATCATGTCGCCTTTCTAGATGCTGGAATATTGATCCAACCACGAAATCGTGCACTCGCAATCCAGGATTGTTAAATGAGTCATAATGGCTTAGTCTTAGCTCTGGCAGAAAATTGCCCATGTGTTCATGTTCCAAAATGGTATTCATATAGCGGTCGAAATCGTTCCTCTCTGCTCGGCCACCAGCCCTCTTGTCCACGATCATGTTGAAATTGCGGGTCGAGTAACTGCCGAATACTGAGACCATTAGTTTGCCACACATGTAGTTGTAGAGCTTGTCTTTGCATCTTATCAAGTGCTCTTTCGTATTGGATTTCTCGATCGCACACCAATGAACATGGCAATTGGTGTCGCAGAACCTATCGATGTACAAATGCCTCATCCATTCGTCGCTGTTGTTGAATTTCACCTCGGCGCGGGACTTGCCCTTGATCTTCAGTTTCTCGTTTCCCTTTTTCACTATCCTGTCGAAGTTTACCTTGCTAGTCGCAACTGTCGCCGCAATCACTAGGTATCGTGAGCTGTTCTGGGAGAACCCAAGATCCCCGCTTTCATCAAGATATACTTCGACCACGTCGTACAATGGAGGGTAGAAGGAACAACCTATTGAATAACAATATTGGTCACTGGAATCATATTGAGAATCCAAATCTGGAACGATTCCTAGCTTGGTTAACACTTTCGTCTAGTTACCCCTGAGTTACCCCTCTAGTTACCCAAATTGATAATTGACTAGCCATTCGATAAAAAGAGAGAAGGATAAGGTTAGGGGTTAACATGAATGCAGATAACACGATCAAACGAGCTCCCGAGATTCAATAAAAAGTTGGAAGAGGTTTCGCCGGCCAGATTGGGGGATTCACTAAAACCCCGAATTGACGTTCAAAAACGGATAACTGGATAGAATGATGGCGGACCTGTGGGGATTCGAACCCCAGTCTTTGGCTTCGAAGGCCAAAAGGATAATCCAGGCTACCCTACAGGCCCTTTGGATGGCCTTCGTTATTGCACCTTCGTTTAAATAATCTCTTATAGAGCCTCAAGAACCAATTCGACTTGATGCCTTGAACCTTGGAATGCTACCACGAAGTGATGGTAGCTCCGGTGAGAAACTATAAACCGTTCCGCCCTGATGCGCACTCATGAAGCGGGTCACGATGGGCCACGGGGCGGGCGGCGAGATGATGCAAGAGCTTATTGCCGAGCATATTGCCCCATTCCTGCCCAAATGCAACGCCGAGGTACCCTTGGAATCATACGACGATTCGGCGGTCGTGGATGACGTGGTTTTCACCACGGATGGGCATACCGTGAAACCGCTGTTCTTCCCTGGAGGGGATATCGGCTCGCTCTCCGTCTGCGGGACGGTCAATGACATCGCCGTGATGGGAGGGAGACCGCTTGCCCTCTCTAACGCCATGATCCTCGAGGAAGGACTGGAGCTCGAGACGCTGCAAAAGGTCACTCAGAGCATCGGTAAATACTCGAAGATGGCGAACGTCCCGGTCGTCACCGGCGACACAAAGGTCATGGAGAAAGGGGCCATCGATAAGATGGTAATCGTCACCTCGGCCATTGGAAAGCGCTCCCCGCACATGGACCATAATCTAACTGTGGCATCTCAATCCCGGAAGGTCGACTCGTGTTGGCTTACCGATAATAATCTGAGAGAGGGGGACGTCGTAATTGCGTCCGGCTACATGGGGGATCATGGTATCGCACTTCTTTCCTTCCGCGAGGGTTATGGATTCGAATCCAAGCTCAAGAGCGATTGTGCCCCTTTGAACGGATTCATTGAGGAGTTGTTGAAGATCGGAGGTGCGGTCTGCATGAAGGATCCGACCCGTGGAGGATTGGCCAACACCGTCAACGAGTGGTCCTCCAAATCAAAGATAGGGATCGAGCTCGATGAGACCTCCATCCCGATCTCGGAACCAGTACAGAATGCCAGCGAGATGTTGGGGCTGGACCCGTTGACGATCGGGAACGAGGGGAAGGTCATCATAGGGTGCGTTCCAGCAATGGCGGAAGAGATCCTGGCCAAGATGCGGAGCCTCCCGGAAGGCAGGAACGCAGCGATCATCGGCAAGGCCACCAAGAGCACCAAGCACGTGATCCTGCGGACTGAGATCGGCGGAAAGAGGATATTGGAGCCGCCGGTGGGCGACCCGGTGCCGCGGATCTGTTAGGTTACGACCCATTTCTAGATGGTGGCACCGATCAGGTAGCAGATGCCGAAGGCTATCAGGCCGATGACCGCCATGCGCAGCCCCTTGAACCAGGGGTTCTTGTTCGCGATGCGCCCCATGAAATAACCGGTGACGAACAGGATAGATAATGCCAGCGTTATCGAGACCTCTGCCGCGACGACGATATCCGCTGCAGAGAATACCAGGAACGGAGTGATGGTTATCGCGCCAGCCAGCAAAGGCGCGCACGAGTTGACCAATGATATGATCACAATGCTGGCGCGCGAGGTCCTTCCAAGGTCGGTCTCATCGACCGAGGAAAGCATGGCTCGGCTGATCTCATCGAGACGCCGGCTCTGCTCCAGGCTCTCGCCCTCATACACACTGGTCCCGGTGGATATCGCAAGAGCTACCGAGCTGGTGATTATTGTGGTGATCACGACGTCGATGCTCGGATGCGGGGAAAGAGCTGAACCGATGATCACGCCCAGTACGACGAACGTCGTGTCGAATATCGTGTTAACGAAGTAGCGACGGAGCGACGGCCCCGTCTCCGGCATGTTGAGCGCCCTCTTGAACATCCCCGTTCCTTTCTTTGCCATAAGTTACCCGTCAGGTGGCGGTAACATACAGTGTCTCATGAAAAACCTTGCCCTGGATATTTTCACACATAAAAATGGCCCGGTTCATTGACTCTCAGATCGTGTGTCCAGATGGAACATGTTCTACCATTTCCTTGGTTATTGGAGTGATTAATGGCCGACCCCGTCGTGTCATGTACAGCCACCTGCCTCGCTATTCGAGACCCGTACTTCTTCCTAATCTCTTCTTCCCATCCACTATACGCTTAGATTTTAATACGTTCTCCCCATTGACATAGGCGCTGGGCTCATAGTTTAGCGGTTATAACGACGCCCTTACACGGCGTAGGTCGCCGGTTCGAATCCGGCTGAGCCCACTTCTAATTATCCAGCATTCGACCCCCAAAGCGATGCATCCGTACCAGGTTTTCTTGCGGGCCATGAGAGTGCTCTCCCTCATTCATTTCTTTTCATTTATTAGAAAAACCTTTCATATGTGCCCTACATCACCATCCAATGTTATCTTTGGAGAATGCATCGACAAAGGAAACCATTCTAGAGGAAGTGAAAAAAGATAATGTGAAGTTTGTGGAGATGCAATTCTCAGACATATTTGGTACGGTAAAGAGCATTTCAATACCAGCCGAGAGTTTGGATGAGGTCATAGACGAGGGCGTGTCCATCGATGGTTCGTCAATTCTTGGGTATGCAACGGTGGAAGAGTCTGAATTCAAGGGTCAACCCATATTGGACTCTCTAAAAATCTATTCATGGACCTGCGGATCAAATCATAAGACCGCTCGTCTGGTATGCAAGATATTTGATTATGATGGAAAACGCTTCCAGGGGGATCCCCGTTTAGTACTGGAGCGAGCCATAGACAAGGCGAAGAGCATGGGGTTCATCTATAATGTGGGTCCAGAGATGGAGTTCTTTTTATTGAAACCTGAAGAAATCACTAATGGTATTCCCAGAGCCTGCGACAGGGGAAGGTACTTTGACCTCATGCCATTGGATCAAGGGGAGAAGGTCAGGAAGGATATCGTAACCCATTTTAACCAAATGGGTTTTCAGATTAAAGCCTCCCACCATGAGGTCGCTCCTGGCCAGCAGGAAATCATACTTAGATATGGAGACGCCCTCGCCCTTGCAGATCGGATCATGACCGTCAAATACGGAGTCAGGACAATTGCTAAGCAAAATGGACTGCATGCGACATTCATGCCCAAGCCTTTTCAAAATGATAACGGTAGCGCGATGCATGTGCACCAATCGCTAGCCAGACTCGATGGGGAGAACGCCTTTAATGATCCCGATGGGAAATTTGGTCTTAGTGATGTGGCCATGAACTACCTAGGTGGGTTGCTGGCTCATGCCAAAGAGACATGCGGCATACTCACATCCCATATCAATTCATACAGACGGCTTATGCCTGGCTTCGAAGCCCCTTGTTATATAAGCTGGGCTAACCGAAACCGAAGTGCCCTCATAAGGGTCCCAGCCATGAGGGGAAAAGGAACGAGACTAGAACATCGAAATCCGGATCCAGCCGGTAATCCTTACCTCCAATTCGCCGTAATGCTCGCGGCGGGTCTCGATGGAATAGAGAATAACATCCTTCCACCAGAGCCGATTGAGAAAAACACTTTCCTGATGAATCAAGAAGAGAGGTTGTCCAATAAGATCGAGAACCTACCGGAGAACCTCGGGAATGCTCTGGCTCATATTGCGAGCAGTGAGTTCATGAGACGATCTCTCGGCGAGCACATCTTCCAACAATTCTTATTCATAAAAATGGAAGAGTGGCAAGAATTTAAACGTCAGATTACTCCATGGGAACTGGAGAGATATATCACATCTGTGTGAGTCTGCGAGTCTCCATATGATAGATGACTGAAAATTACTGAATTTATTGGCCACCTTATTCCTGATAGTAGGTGATTTGATTATAAGGGCAGACTCGGATTGTTCAATCACAGATTTGGACACAATCACTTTCGCAAGGACCGGCCTAGGCGGAATTATTGTTCATACCGAAAAACAAAACGATTTGAATCCGGTAAAGGGCCCTGGAGACCTATATGGGCTTGGTCCAGGCCTATCCCTTTTTCGGCGTTCTATCCTTGTTTCTGACATCCCTTGATGTGATCGTTCACCAACCCCACAGCCTGCATGAAAGAATAACAAATCGTCGGCCCGACGAAGTTGAAACCCCGCTTCTTCAGGTCCTTGCTCAGCTCTCTTGATTCTGAGGACTCGGTCGGGATCTCGCTCATGCTCTCATAGTCATTCATGATGGGTTTCCCCTTGACGAAGCCCCACAAGTACTTGTCAAAGCTACCGAACTCCTCCTGGACTTTCAGTACCCCTTTGGCATTGTTCACGGCCGCCTCGATCTTACGCCAGTTCCTGATGATCCCCGGGTTCGACATCAGCTCCTTTGTCTTCAGGTCGTCGAAAACTGCCACTTTCGATGGCTCGAAGTTGTCGAAGGCTTTGCGATAGGCGTCACGTTTCAAGAGGACCGTCTTCCAGCTCAGACCCGCTTGAGCTCCTTCGAGTATGAGGAATTCGAAAAGGAGTCGGTCGTCATGGACCGGCTTGCCCCATTCTTGATCATGATATTTCTTAAGCACAGGATCGCTGTTCGCCCAACTGCATCGGTATCTGTCGTCCATCGGATAGCAGAGTCAGGCCGAAGGAATATAACGTTATTTGACGGTGTGATGAAAGTATAGCCATCGTTTGGATCTGCCAAGTCAGACCATTGCGTTGAAGCGCCTCCAATCGTCATTTGTCGTTATTAACAAACGTCCGATTGAAATGAAATAAGTGATGGGTATTTGCCGATGCGATCGAAGATGTTCTATAGACCGAAAATTTGGTCATTGGATGGATCCTACGGTTTCCGGAATATCATGCTGATATCGTGACAACTAAGCATCATATTCGACATATGACGTTGAAAGGAATGTACAGAATCCGATTCCTTTAAATTCCCCCTGACCCTTCCCGAGGAAATCCAATCCGACAGATGATCAAATGAAGGCGCTATTCGAACCGAATTCCATTGCCGTGGTCGGAGCCTCAGCGGAAGAGCGAAAGATCGGGCACATCATGTTCAGGAATCTGATCGCATCCGGGTTCAAGGGAGAGCTGTACCCAATCAACCCGAAGGCCCCCGAGATCCTTGGCCATAAGGCTTATCCCACTCTCACCGCGGTGCCCGAACACATCGACCTGGCCATCATAACGGTGCCCAGCACCTTCGTTCCCTCGGTCATGGAGGACGCCGGAAAGAAGGGCATCAAGGATGTCATCATAATCACCGCCGGATTCAAGGAACTGGGAAAGGAAGGGGCCCATCTGGAGAAGCAGATCGGCGAGATCGGGAAAAAGTACGGCATCCGCATCCTCGGACCGAACTGCATGGGCATCATCAACGCCCATCACAATATGAATGCCACCTTCACCAACATCTATCCCAAGGCCGGACCGGTCGCTATCAGCTCCCAATCTGGTGCAGTCTGCAGTTCAATGCTCGACTGGGCGACCAAGTCCAAGGTGGGTTTCTCCAAGTTCGTCAGCACAGGGAATAAGGTGGACATCGACGAGGCGGACCTGCTGACCTATCTGAAGGACGACGACCAGACCAAGGTCATCGGGATGTACATCGAAGGGGCTAACCGGGGCAAGGCATTCATGCGGGCCGCCCTGAGAACCAGCCGGGAAAAGCCCATCATCGTTCTCAAGTCCGGAAGAACCAGCTGCGGTTCGAAGGCCGCCTCGTCTCACACCGGGGCATTGTCCGGAAGCGACAAGGTCTACGATGCCGCGTTCAGGCAATCCGGTATCATGAGGGTGAACACCATCGACGAAATGTTCGACCTGCTCCAGGTCTTCGCCAACATGCCTTTGCCTAAGGGGGATGGCCTGGCGATCGTGACCAACGCGGGCGGTCACGGCGTCATGGCGGCGGACGCCTGTTCCGATTACGGGCTCACCCTTGCCCAGTTCTCCAAGGAGACCATAGACAAGCTCAAGGCGAACCTACCCGGCGAGGCCAACATCTACAACCCGGTCGATGTACTGGGTGACGCCACTGCCGCCAGGTACGAATTTGCCATCAAGACGGTGATGGAAGACCCTAACGTCTCATGCATCGCCGTTCTGCTGTCCCCGCTGGACACGGTGGACATCGGGGCGGTCGCCCACCTGGTGGCGTCTTTCGCCGGCCAGGTCCCGATCCCGATCGTCGCTGCATTCGTCGGCGGCCACAAGACCTCCAAGGGCATCGAAATGCTCAGGGAGGCGAACATCCCCAACTATGAATCCCCGGACAAGGCGATCAGGGCGTTAGGGGCCATGGTGAGATACAAAAAGATGAGGGAAGAGATCAAGGACACGATCATCCTCACGGTAGAAGGCGACAAGGAGCGAGTAAGGCATCTGCTGGATACGGTCCATGCCCAAGGCCGCACCTCCCTAAGCGAGAGCGAGGGCAAGGAGATCCTGAAGGCATATGGCATAGGCGTGCCAGCAGAAGTGACCGCCAGGGCGGCCGATGAAGCTGCCAATGTGGCGGCCAAGATCGGGTTCCCGGTCGTCCTTAAGATAGATTCGCCGGACATCGCGCATAAGTCTGATGTGGGCGGCGTGGTCGTCGGTTCAGCTTCGGCGGAGGCGGTCCGCAAGGACTTCGAACTGATGATCTCAAAGGTGTCAAGCCGCGTGCCAGGCGCAAAATTGAACGGCGTTACAGTGTGCCAGATGGTGAAGGGCAAGGAAGTGCTGGTAGGCATGACCCGGGACGAGCAGTTCGGTCCGGTGATCACCTTCGGCCTGGGGGGCGTCTTCGTCGAGATCATGAAGGATGTGTCCCAACGAATCGCGCCCTTGACCAATCATAACGTCGATTCCATGATTAAATCTATCAAATCCTACCCCATTTTGACAGGTGCGAGGGGCGGGAAGATGGCGGACGTCCATTCTCTCAGAGAGGTGCTGGTCCGCATTTCACAGATCGCGATCGATTTCCCGGAGATCTCCGAACTGGAGGTCAACCCAGTGATGGTCGGGGATGAAGGCAAGGGCTGCTACGCGGTGGACGCGTTGGTGACCATAAGGAGGATGAACTGATGAAACCGTTATTCCTAAGCTCAGTGTTGGAAAGCTCTGGTAAGAGCATGGTGGCGCTAGGTCTGGCTAAGAACTACAAAGGTAAGGTCGGCTACTACAAGCCGTTCCGCGAGGATGTCCTCTGCATCGACAACCGTGTAGTAGACCGGGACGCCTACCTGATGAAGAAGGCGCTTAACCTGGAGTCCAGCGAGGAGATGCTCTCGCCACTCAAATACGACATCTTCAGCCCGGTCAGCATGGAAAGCATCATCACCGGGTTCGAGCGGGTCAAGGGTGAGTCGGAACTCATGATCATCGAGTCGCCCCAACTGTTCACCACCGGCGCGCTGCATCGGGTCGAAGGGGTCAGCATCGCCCAGGCATTGGGTGCGGAAATTGTGCTCGTCGCTACTTCCAACCCAGATGCACTGGACAAGGTAGCGCACCACGCCAGGCTGATGGAGAAGGAGGGACTGAAGCTCAAGGGGGTCATCCTGAACAAGTCGGACGACCCGGCCGTGGAAAGGCTCCTGGAGGGCGCCGGGGTCAGAGTGCTCGGTTCCATCCCTGCGGCCAAGGAACTCGGTTACCTGCACGTGAGCGAGATCGCCGAGGCGCTCAACGCAGAAGTGCTGGCGGGAGAAGAGGGCCTGGAACGGAGCATCGAGAAGAGGATGGTCGGCGGCATGACCGCCGAGTCGGCTTTGGTCGAGATGCGCCGGCTGCCGAGGAAGGCGATGATCGCCGGCGGAGACCGCTCGGACATGCTGACCGCCGCGCTGGCTACGGACACCTCGTGCCTCATCCTAACCGGTGGGCTGTACCCGGCCAGGCAGATCCTGTCCAAGGCGGACGAGCTTAAGGTGCCGGTCCTGCTGGTCGGGCACTCGACCGCCGTCACCGCGGAGATGGTCGACCGCCTTATCGCGAGGATCAATCCGAACGACACGAACAAGATCGAACACATTGCCGATCTGGTTCGCAGGCACGTCAACCTTGAGACGATCTGGGAAGATTGAACGCCTCATAATGCGGACGCCTGGTTGGGCCACCGGGCCATCCTAAAACCTCTTCTCGATCTTTCTCTCAAATTTTCCTCTGGTCAGTATCAAATAGCGCAATTTTCCCGGTAGCAGATATATACCCTGCATTTGCTGAACGAAACCTATAGGTGGGTCGTTCTTCGTGGGAAAAAGTGCGAGGATGTTACCGGACGAGCTCAGACGTTTCTTTTTGGCGACCGGAGGTCATTCGTTGATCCTGCGGGGAAATGCTGGCGTGGGTAAGACCACCTTTGCGCTCCAGGCGATCGAAGAGTTAGACGAGATTGACAATTCCTTCTACTTCTCAACCCGGGTGTCCGATGCCCTCTTGCTCATCCAATTCCCCTGGCTGGCGAAAAGGGTATATGGAGAGGATGTAGGGGACAGCGTCCAAGCGGAGATGCTCCGCGAACAGGAAGAAGAGCTGGTGCAAGAGGCCGCGGCCAAGGCAACGTCCGATGACGATGCGGCGGAACCGAAGAGGCCGTGGTTCAGCCGAATGAAGCTGGTCTGGGGCGGCGGCATCAACCTCAGAATGGGTCAGAACCTGCAGCAGACCCGGGTCGAACTGGGACCGCTGGAGAAGGTCTATGAGGCGTTGGAACGGTGCGGCAGCGAGCGGACATTGGTCGTGCTGGACAGCATCGATGCCATGGCAGAGACCTGCGGGATCAACCAGGCCTCGCTCATCACCACGATCCAAAAGGACCTGGTGGAACGGCGGAGGGCCGATTTCATATTCATCCTGGAGAGCAACGACCGGTACCTGGACTATCTGGGCGACGGCGTGATTGAGCTCTCGGTTTCCGATCATCACAGGCGGCGCCTGCGGGAGATGAGCTTGCTCAAGCTGCGGGGAACGCCCATCAATCAGCCAAAGTACCTTTTCACGTTGAACGGCGCGCGGATAAGAACGTTCCCCGATAGACCCGAGTCAGTGGTCATGAAGAGGAGGTGGGTCCCGATACCGGATCTGTCCGGCAGGATCTCTCTGGGAATGAAGGACCTCGACCGTATGATGCAGAACGGGATCCTGCCTGGATCGATAGTATTGGTCGAGCTCGGACCGGATGTGCCGCCAGGCGCCTGCAATCTTCTGGAACAATCGATGGTCGCCAACTTCGCCAGCCTCGGTCGGGGCGTGCTTTGGCTCCCCATCAAAAAGGAGACGTCCGGCGGCGCCCGGGAAAGAATGTCTGGCCTGATAGGCGACGAGCGGTTCGCCAGACTGGTCCGAATTCCGGAGGTGGCTTCGCAGATCGAAGGAGCCAACGATCCGTACATCATGCCAGTGGAGGGCAATGATGTTGAGGCGGATCTGAGGTGGAAATCGATCTCATTCTTGCTCAAAGGAACATCCTCACCTTACCTATCAATAATCGGATTCGACACGCTGGAATCCATCTACGGCCCGAACGTCATCGACAGTTTCTCCGACCATTTGGCGTCGGTAAAACGGAACAAGGCGGTATTGGTCGGGTTCACAACTCCATCAAGCCGGTCTCGGGACAAATTGGTGGACATCGCCACGCACCGCATCAGATTGGATCGGATCGGAGGCACTACCATTGTCTATTGTGTCGAACCGTTCACCGAATGCAACGCGCTGGTCGTGGAGCATGAGGGCAATTCCCCTGAGATCGCTCTCGTGCCGATCGTCTGAAAATTTCGAAATGAATCCGATAGTTCCTGGATCTGGAGGGAGATGGAGAATTCAGCGCTCCGGTCATTGAGGGCAGCCGTTGGATAGCGTGAACCTGTGGACAGAAAGAAAGCAATATAATCAAGGAACGGCCCTAACGGCATGAGGCACTCAAATGGTCCAGTTCCGTCCTTTCCATGGATTTATCCCAATCATCGGCTCGCAGGAAAAGGTCACCGACCGGGTATCCCCGCCCTACGACGTCATCTCCAGGGATGAATTGGCGGACCTGCAGTCGCATCCGCTGAATGTCACCAACATCACACTGGGCGGCATCGACGGCAATTATGTGGATGCCGGAAAGAGGCTGGATCATTGGATAGCGCAAGGCCTGCTCGGCGAGGACGAAAAGGAATCCTTCTATCTTTATCGCCAGACCTTCACCGAGAACTTCGAGAAGGTCCATAGGACGGGCATCATCGGTATCCTTAAGGCCGAGGGATACGACAAGAATGGGGTGATCCCCCATGAGGAGACGTTCTCCAAGGTCAAGGAGGACCGGCTGAACCTGTTGCGCGGCGTCGAAACGCATTGCGAATCAATCTTCTGCCTTTATGACCAGCTACCATCGGATCTCATCCGTGCCATGGAAAAGAGCGCCAGACCGGTCCTGGAATGGACGGAAAAGCTGGGCGTGACACATACGCTGGCACGCATATCGGATGCCGCCGTGGTAGAGCGAATGAGCATGGAGCTCAGCTCCAAAAGACTGCTGATAGCCGATGGGCATCACCGATATGAGACGTCGGTGAAGTACGCCCAAGAGAACCCGAAGTACGAAAGCAAGCAGTACGTCATGGCCACGCTGGTCTCGACCAATGACCCGGGACTGATCGTGCGGCCGACGCACCGGTTGCTCTCCGGCATGGAGATCAGCGAGGACGACCTGATCAACCGGCTGGAGGAGTTCTTCTACCTGAGGATGTACGACCACCTTCCGGAGATGATCGAGGCGCTGACCGCATCCAAGGAGACCGCCTTGGGGCTCTGGACCAAGAACGAGCGTTATGTTCTCCTCAGCCCTCGGGAGATGGACCCGGATGACATTATGTGGTCTATCGACACGTTCGTTTGTGAGAAGGTCCTGCTGGACAAGGTCATCATACCTAGGGCGGGGAAGGATTTCAAGATCCTGTATGACCACGACCCCATCTCTGTCGGCGACAAGATCCAGAAGGGGGAGGCGGACATGGCGGTCATACTCCTTCCGCCTAACCTGGAAGCGATATGGCAGGTGGCATTGGGCGGGAGGGTCATGCCGAAGAAATCGACATACTTCTGGCCCAAGATATGGTCCGGCTTCCTGTACTACCGCATGAAATGAATCAGATACTCGACCCCATTCCACATGTGTCGTCGAGGATGTTCCTGAGCTCCTTGAACCTGTCCGGATTCAGCTTGAACGCTTCCATGCATTCCTTGGAGCAGAAGTGATAGTTCTCCCCTAGATACACGAAATCGAACTTGGAGTTCAGGCCACTGATCTCATGCCCGCAGACCGGGTCCACGGTGACATGTCGGGCCTTGCCAACCATGAGCCGGGCACCCATTTCGTGGCAGTTGATGATGCTGTCCGCTCCGACCATCTTCAGCTTTCCCACGTTATTGTGGTCCTCGACCTCGGAAACGACGTAGATCTTGGGGTTCAGGGTCTTGGCCGTGAGGACCACGATGAGGTTCTGGGAATCCTTCATGGTGGCGATGAGCCCTTTAGCCGAAGAGATGATCGCTTTTTCTAGGATGCTCTCCGATTCGGCGTCTCCTGAGATCACCGGCACCCCCTTCTCCACCAAGGTCTCCACCCTGGCCCTATCATTCTCGATCACCAGGAACTTCTCTCCCTTCTTCACGAGCTGCTCCATCACTTCCCTTCCTACGTTGCCATATCCGCAGATAATGTAATGATCCTTCATCCTGACCCTCCTTTCTGGCAAGCCCAGCTCTTTTCTGAGATCACGTTTGATCGCAAGGTCGAATAGGCCTTGCACCGTGGACACGCCTGCCCCTATCCCCAACACCATCACCACCATGGCCACGAAACGGCTGTCCCCGGTAGTGGGTACGATGTCCCCATATCCGACGGTGAATACGGTTGACATTGTGAAATAAAGAGATAACAAGGGGTCCCCATGAACCGATGGTTCGATGAAAATGAAGATAACAGTTCCCAATCCCAATACTCCTATGAAAATCGAGATCGAATAGAACAGCCTTCGGTTCATCCCTCAATCACCAAGAATCCGAACGAATTAGCGACCGTCAACTATTTCACGATTGTCTGAAGAAGCGATCGACGACAAATCCAGGAACTGGAAAAAGAGCCACTGGAGGGAATTGAACCCTCGACCTATGCCTTACCAAGGCATCGCTATACCTCTAAGCCACAGTGGCAGTGTCACTCCCCAACCTGATTACTATTGATAAATCTTTCCTAATTGTCGAGTGATGCCGGCAGCCCCAATGGCAAACCCTTTTGTCCGCCCAGATGCTAAGGGACCTTAATGAAGGGAGAGATGAACGCGTTCGACATCATGGCGATGTCGGGCGAGATGCAGGCACTTGTCGGAGGTTTCGTCGACAAGGTGTTCAACTGGGACAAGCGGAACGTCCTGTTCCGGATCAACACCCAGCAGGGGAAGAAGGAACTCTACTTTAAGGACACGAAGTGGCTCTTCGCGCCGGAATCGAAACCGGATGCTCCAGACACCCCTTCGAGCTTCGCAGTTCACGCCCGCAAGCTGCTTGGGAATGCCCGGGTCCAATCGGTCCATCAACGTGAGTTCGATCGTATCCTGGTCATGAAGGTGGCCAACAAGGAAGCGGCCTTCGACATCATCTTCGAGCTGTTCGGCGAGGGGAACCTTCTCATAGTCGGGGACGGCAAGATCATCAACTGCATCGAGCAGAAAAAATGGCGCCACCGTGACGTTCTCATCGGGGCTGATTACCAGTTCCCGCTTTCCCGTTTCGACCCCAAGATGGGCGACCAGGAAGGCTTCAAAAAGGCCATAGCCGGCTCCACAGCCGACGTTGTGCGAACGCTCGCGACATCGGCAAATATTGGCGGGCAATACGCGGAAGAGGTCTGCCTTAGGGCCGGGATCGACAAGTCCCGCAAGGCCAAGACCCTGACCGATGCGGAGATGAACGATCTGTTCAGATGCATCGGCGATATACTCAACGTTATTTCCACATCGCCGAGCCCGAGATTGGTCTTCGACGGCGATCTACCAGTGGATCTGTCGCCGATCGAGCTCCGCCTCCACGCACCTCTACGATCGGAACCGATGCCGACCCTGTCCGCCGCCCTGGACCTGTTCGTGAAAAGCGTCCGGGTGGAAGAGAAGAAAGAGGAGAAGGACGAAGAGCTGGAACGGCTGCTGCGTCAGATGGAACAGATGAAGCAGAACGTGACCCGGCAGCGCGAGGAATCGGAACGACTGGCCGACCGAGCGAACTCGCTGTATGTTAACTATCAGCTAGCAACGGATACTCTCGCCAGGCTGAAGGAGCTCGCTTCCCTGGGTGACTGGGAGGCGATAAGGTCCTCCATGATGAACATGCCCGGAGTGGTCGCGGTCGACCCGAAAGGCCACACGGCAACGGTCAAGATGGGTGAGTACGAGGTGAAGGTGGATTACACCGCCAACCTGGAGGAGAACGCCAACCTCCTGTTCCTCGAGGCGAAGGAGGCCAAGTCTAAACTGGTCGGAGCGGAACAGGCGGCCAAGGAGACGGAACTGAAGATCGCCTCACGAAGGAAAAAAGGGGAGGCGATCGCCCGCACCGCCGTCAAGGAACAGAAGCCGACGAAACGGTTCTGGTTCGAAGCATATAAGTGGTTCATCACCTCGGCGGGAAAGCTCGTGATCGCGGGCCGTGACGCACGAACGAACGACCAGGCGGTCAAGAAGCACTTGACCTCGAAGGACCGGTACGCTCACGCCGATGTCCACGGCGCCCCGTCGACGATCCTGAAGGACGGCGGCACCGCCACTGAGGAAGAACTGCGCGAGCTATGCCTTTTCGCACTGGCACACTCGAAGGCCTGGAACGCCGGGGTGAGCGAGGGAACCGCCTACTGGGTAGAACCAGACCAGGTGACCAAGACGCCTGACGCGGGTGAGTTCGTGCCGCGCGGTGGTTTCGTGATCAGGGGCAAACGTAACTATGCGCACCACCTGCCGTTGGAACTGGCGCTGGGTGAGATCAACCATGAAGGCGCCAGGAAGATCATGTGCGGTCCGCTTTCTGCGGTCCAGGCGCTCTCCACCAAGTACTTTATCATCAGACCTTCCCGCGCCGAAAGGAGCAAAGTGTCGTCCCAGTTGGCGAGGGTGTTCGAAGTGCCTGAGGAGGAGATCTCCCGCATATTGCCGCCAGGAGATCTTGAGATCGCAGAATCGGTTGGAGTCAAGATCGATTAGAAAGCATCGTCCTTTAGTATCGCCCCAATGCCTTGCATAGGGCGAAATGCACCCACTCGTCGATGCTTATGCCTGCGCCCTTGAGGTAATAGAGACGCCAGGTGCCATCATCCCGCTGTCGGGACCGGAACCATTCGATGGCCATGTCGATC
The DNA here is from genome assembly GCA_942492955.1 of uncultured Methanomassiliicoccales archaeon. Lineage (GTDB taxonomy): Archaea > Thermoplasmatota > Thermoplasmata > Methanomassiliicoccales > UBA472 > DASXVU01. Next base: position 1,771,387 of record OW818644.1, on the reverse strand, counting down.
CTTTCATTCCCTGGCCCGATTCCGATCAATGAGAGCGAGTCCAGGGATGATATCAGATCAGTGAACCAGAAAGGGAAGGAGAATTTCGTCCAATACTCTGGCCCACCGCGGTCGGGGTAGCGATCGGTCAAGAACAGTCGGGACGCGAGCAGATCACCTGCATCCCTGGTCTCGTCCATTCCACGATAGTCTTTGCTGGCCGCCAATGCCCTGAGCACCACCCCGGTGATCATGTGGGAGGATGGTTTTGAATGATCTGGTGGAATCGGCAACGGCCCCTCTGGCATCGGCTGACGGAAGTTCCAGCCAGAGGCGCGGAGGGGAACCGCCCATCCACCATCCTCCTGACGCATTGTCATGAGCCAGCGGAGTCCGCGGTCCACCCTCACATCGCCGTCATACCCGGCGTGGATCAGGACCTCGAGGACCCCCGCGGTATAGTTTGGCGAGTACTCTTTCCCATAGATGCCGCGGAAATCCCCTTCATCGGTTTGCAGCGAGAAGAGGAACTCCGCCGCCTTGCTCACGGACGGATGCCGCTTGTCCAGGGCGTACAATTCCACCAGCTCCCCCATTTTACGGTAAGTCTCCAGATACTCGTAGTTGGTATCGGCCCCGGCCCTTCTGCCCGGATACGTCCAGGAACCGTCCGCCTGTTGTTTGCCAATGATCTTCTTTACCGACGGATGGCCGAGGATGGGCGTGTAATCTACGTTCTCACCGTTCAGTTCGTGAGCAGCCCGGAGCCTTATTACAGGGTCCGGGGAAGAGAGCAGCGGCGGGATCGGATCGTGCCTAAGGCCGTGCCATAGCATATGGGAATAGACGAGACTGTGCGAATAAATGCATTTTGGACGAGAAATGTGAAGCGCCCGAGCCGGAATTTGAATCCGGGTCTGGAGGTTCGCAGCCTCCTAGGATATCCAAGCTACCCCACTCGGGCCTTTTTTCTAAACACGGCAACACGACATCCAGTCGGCGCCGCGCATCAATAGGACGTGCTCATATCGAGCTTGCCCTTCTTTCTGGCAAGATAGTCCGCATACTTGAATATACCGATTGAGAAGACCAGGAATATGCCTGCGGAGATGAGCAGGAACATGAGTATCTGGATGTTGGAAAATTCACCCAATCCGCTGATGGTGGATATGCTCGAACCGGGGAGCATGGCCCTCCTGGTGATCTCGAGCCAATAGGTGATGGGGATGGCCTGACCGATTGCCTGCCCCCAGCTGGGAAGAGCGGTCAGAGGGAATATGGCCCCGCAGAACAGATAGAACATGCCGGCCACCCCCTCGTTGATCCCGTAGCCGTGCTTCGCGGTCAGGAATGTTATCCCGGCCAGCGCAACACCGATCGAGACCATACACAGCAGGCCGATAAGCAATGCCAGGGCTAGCAGCGCCCAGTCAATGCTCAGTAACGCCAGCGGCAACTCCAGTACCAGCATGCCGAAGGCAAGGGTGATGATGACCGCCATGCCGGCCACCGCGATCTTGGCCATCGCCCGCCCGATCAGATAGACGAACAGGCTGATCGGGGCCATGTATATCTGCTTCAGGGTCTGGTAGTGCTCCCGGTCCTCATGGATCACCCAGGTCGTCCCGAACAGCGCCTGGCCAATGAAGATGTAGAACGCATTGCCCAGATACATGTAGGAAAAGAAGATGGGATTGCCGGTCACACCGCCGAACACGATCAGGTACATGATGACGATGATCAGCGTTCCCGCGATCGGTTTGGCGATGGAGTAGATCACGAACAGGTACCAGTTCGTCCAGTTTGCCTCCATCTGCCACCCCAGCCAGGATGCCCAGCGGAAGGTGCGCCAATGGTTGGCAAGAAGCTCTCTCACTGCCATCTCAGGGTCAGCCTCCCTTCCCTCTTGCTCATTTCCTCCATGAATTTGAGCAGGTGCCTCGCCAATACGAAGAAAACGACCGCCATTACCGCCAGGATGATGATCTCGACATCGACCGGCAGGAACCCGTTTGAACTGGCCCCGAACAGCAGTTGGCGCATACCGTCGAGACCCAGGGTGATGGGGAGTATGGAGGCCCCTAAAGCGACCCAGTAGCCCAACGCCCGGACCGGGAAGTAGAACCCGGACACCAGATAGATAGGCTCCTGGAGCAGTGAGGTCATCTGCATGGCAGATCGACCCCACATCATGAACAGGGACGAGAACATCATCCCCATGCCATACAGTGCGATGAGCGTCAGGGAGAACACCAGGAACAGTTCCAGCGGCTGCGTGAGCGTGAGGCGAACGTCGAACAGGAAAACGCCCAGGAGCACGGTCGATGCCGCCCTGATGGTGGTCATCAGCATGCCGCCCAACGCCATGCCCCCGAGGACGCTCATGCGGGACATAGGAGCGAGCATGTACAACTGCAGGTTGCCCACCTCCTTCTCCCAATAGAACTGGGTCGCCATGGACCAAAGCACGTTCATCCAGTAGGCGGTCATCGCCCCACCGATGACAATGAACCCAGTGTACATCTCGGGCGCCTCCATGGCCCGGTAGTAGAAGATATAGGCGGCGATGCCGAGCAACGGCAGGAATATGTCAAAGAGGATCCAGGAAGGTTCGCGCATGACCCCGAGGACACGGGGATACGCCCGCCCGATGACCGCCCTCCCGTTCAGCCGCCAATCGATCATTCCAGCCCTCTCCCCACCATCTGGATGAACACGTCCTCCAGCGTCGGCTCGTTCTTATTGAACGAGATGATCCTGGCGTTGCGCTGGGTGAGGTATGAGATGATGTCGGAGATGGAGGATTCGTCCTCGGTGACCAGTTTCATCAGGGTGTGCTCGCTGGTGGTCTCCACCGAGTACCCGGTGACGCCGCGGAGGGACGCCAGTCCGTTCACGTCCCCGAACGGCGTGGTCTCAATGCTGAACGTGGCGTTCCTGGAGATCAGTTTCTTCAGGTTCTTGGGGGAATCACAGGCCAGGATCCGACCCTTGTCGATGATGGCGACCCGATCGCACAGCTCGTCCGCCTCGATCATATAATGGGTGGTGAGCAGCAGCGTCTTGCCCCCGTTGTCCTTGACCCAGGACCGGAGGTGTTCCCGGATGATCAGAGAGGCGTTCACGTCGAGGCCGAGAGTCGGCTCGTCCAGGTAAAGAAGATCTGGGTCGGTGACGAAGCCCCTCACCACGTTCATCTTCTGCCTCTGGCCGGTGGAAATGGTGCGCACCTTGGCATCGCCCTTGTCCAACAGGTCGAACTTGACCAGGAGCTCGTCGATGGTGGCCTTGGCCTCCTTGCCCGGGATGCCATAGAACTGAGAGAACATCCACAGGTTCTCCCTGACCGTGAGAAGCCCATAGCCAGACGTCTCGCCACCGGAAACCATGTTGATCCGGGGGCGGATCTTGGCCGCTTCCTTGACCACGTCATAGCCCAGAACCTTCGCGGAGCCGGACGAGGGCAAGAGCAACGTGGACAGAATCTTGATAAGTGTGGTCTTGCCGGCACCGTTTGGCCCGAGCAGACCGAAAAGTTCGCCCTCCTCGACCTGGAGATCCAAGTGATCGAGGGCTACGCTGGGTTCAGCTTTTTTGCCCCCGAAAAATCTAGTGAGGTCGCTGACCTCGATAGCGCGGACCATGGCTCACCTGAATTCTAGGGAGCCATGATATAGATATCGCCTAGAATTCCTGGTTCTGCCAGTAGCGGGATATGTACCCGGCGATGCGGTTCCTCATCACGATCGACGAAACGTCGGTGAGCTTGGATACCAGCACCTTGTTGTTCTCGAAATCGGCGGAAGTTGCCCTGGGGTACTTCTGCACGAGTTCCATCGCGACACGCTTGATGTAAGTTGGTCGAACGTTGCCCATATTCACGACCTAGTGGGGCGCCAAAAGAGTTCGGTCTATATAAGCCTTTTTCATCGCTTTTTCCTGGGGTGACCGCAGGACATCTTGCCCTCGGGACAAGGCCCGCGCACACATCCAGGACCGGCGTCCTTGAATATGGAGGGGGAGACCTTCAGCACCTCTTCGAGCATGAGGTCGGCAACCTCCCGTATCTCCCATTGCGCCCGGTTGCAGCACCTCATGGTGAAGAAATGCAGGAGCTCCCGGGCATTCATCGTCACCATGATGTTGGTGGTGCAGGCGTTCGGGAGCACATACCGAGCGTCCTCAACGGGGATCAGCTCGGCAAGCTTCTGGTAGGCGCCCCATGCCTGTTCCATCGCCTCCTTGAACCGCCTCTCCGCCTCCGGTTGGCCTTTGACGGATGGGGGAACAACGAAATCCGGAGTTAGCAGCGACACATAGCGTTGCGATTGTTGCGAGAAGGATGCAAGACGGTGCCGGACCAATTGGTGCGTCATCGCCCGGGAGACCCCCTCCAGCGAGAAGGTATAGTAGGCATGCTCTATGATCGAATGATGCCCCATCCCCACCACATTGTCGATGAACTTGCCCGCTTTGCCGGCATCGACGTTCTCCAGTATCTTCGATGGACTGTCGGAGGAATAGCAGGTCCGCGCGGCGGTGGCACAGAGGACCTCCGCCTGGTTGGTGTAAGATAGCAACTTTACCTTCATGGAACTCCATGGGTATTCTCGACTGGATGATTAATTCTTCCCTTATTCCGCATGGACCGTGAACTGGATATGGGCCTCAGACGTGCCAGACCCAATTTGGACGTCTTTGACCGGAAGATCTCTTAATGCCTTAAGCCGGATCACCTCGACGTCGGGACGGTTTATCAGCGCCACGATCCCGTCGATATGGCCGTCACCGACCACGGCGACGACGTTGCCGAACTGCATTTCCGCACTGACTATCCTTGTACCCATGACCTGGTTCCTCTCGTCGATGAGCACCCGCTTGATCGTGGGGAATTCCTTTCCCATCTGATCCAGGTAGATGGCCTCGTTGTCCTGGAAGTTCTCGATCTCATTGTCGATACGCTTTCGCGACATGAGCAGGCCGCCCACGCTTGACACCATCAGCATCACCCGCTCCTTGAAGGACATCTCCCGCCAGAGCCGATTGAACAGGTTCGCCGCCTCGGCGTCGATCAGCAACAGGCTGGCATTGATCTCCTTGGCCTCGTCAGCGGCAGCCAGCATCTCGTTGCCGACCTCGCCTCCGTACTGGCGGGCCATACGCTTCTGTATGAACGCCAGCAGCCTGTATGGCAACGGAACGTCCCCCTTCTCCCGAGGATGGCGGAGCGCCTCATACCGTTCCTGGTCGAGCTCGATGCCCACCGCACCAGGGTTCCTTTCTCGGATGACCTGTTTCACTTGTGCGGCTATATCGAAGACGTGCCCGACCCCGACTAGCGTTATCATAGTGAGGCCAATGGATTCGAGAATATTATAAGACTCTCATCGCGTCCAACTGCTGGCCAATTGGCAATGTCAGTTGATCTCATGGATCGTCACTTTCTACCTCTTCTCTTGTTCCTTTTCGTGACTCTCCTCTTCCCCTTCATGGCAAGGAAGATGCCCAGCAGGACCGCGAGAACCGCCGCCGATCCGGCCAGGATCCAAATCCAGCCACTGTAATCATGACCGGTGCTGACCAGGTTAGCGGAGACCACGTTCCCGGTGCTCGTCACGTCCACGCTTATTCCTTCTGTATTCCCTGAGCAGGTGTTGCCACGGATGATGTTGTCAGCGCATTCCTGGAGTACATAGATGCCTTTGCCGCCGTTGTCGTTGCAGGTGTTGTTCTCAATGGTGTTGTTCCTGCAGTCCAGATAAAGGAATATCCCGGAATCGACGTTCGCGTTGCAGTTATTGTCCTGCACGGTGTTGTTGGAGCTGGCATTATAGAGGTATATGCCGTAGTATTTGTTCGACTGGCAGAGGTTCTCGCCGATCATGGTGTGGTTCGATGAATACAGATAGATCCCGTAGTGGCCGTTGCCACTGCAGCCGTTGCCCCTGAGGACGTTATCAGTACCGGAATTGAAGAGAAATATGCCTACCTCCTCGTTCCCGTCACAGATGTTCTTTTGGATCGTGTTGTTGATGCTGGCACTGTAGAGGTACACGCCATAGTGTTCGTTATAGCCGCAGGTGTTGGCGGAGACATTGTTCGACCACGAACTGAACAGGTAAACACCGTAATAACCGTTGGAATCGCACGCGTTGAACGTGACGGCATTGGAGTGCGACCCGCCCAGGAAGATGCCGTAGTAATCGTTGCCATCGCAGATGTTTCCGGAAACGGTGTCGTCACTGGAAGAATCCAGGAATATGCCGTAGTAGCCATTGTCGCCGCAGGTGTTCCCATTGACCGCGCTGGAATTGGACCCCTCCAGTGCGATGCCGCTAAAGGTCTCGCTTCCGCAGGTGTTGCCCGTGACGGAGCAGTTTCCAGAGGCACTGAGGAGTATTCCATGGTCATCATTGTTGCAGACGTTGTTAGTGACCGCATTGTACCCCGATCCGTACAGGTAAATGCCATAGCTTTCCCCGCCACAGGTGTTGCCATCGACAGCATTGCCTGTGCTGGCCCCGCCAAGATATATGCCGGTGTTGGCGTTGCCGCTGCATATGTTGTTCTGGACCTTGCCTGACCTTGATGCGTAGAGGTTGATCCCGTCGAAATCGTTGTTGTTGCAGGTGTTGTCCTCCAACACGAACGAGTCTGAACCATGGATGAAGATACCTTCGCTGTCCTCATTGCAGAGATTGTTACGAATGATGGCAACGCCCGTAACGTTGTAGATTGTGATGCCCGCGCCATATCTGAACGGAAAACCGTCCACATCGGCGCAATCCGCCCCAAAAAGGGAGCAGTTGGCGATGATGAGGCTGGCCGTGACATTGCCTATGAATATGGCATTGAAGGAATCCGTGGCATTGATCTCCAGGTTCTCGATGATGAATGGACTGGTCACGGAACCATTTCCGGGCCAGCCTTCAGCGGCTGCGGTGGAGGCCAGGTCCAGGTCGCTATCGATCCTGATGGCCGAGTGATCGCTCAGATCCGATTGGGCGGTCAGGGAGGTTCCCGCCCCTGTCCGGACCGTACCTACGCTATCAATGGAATTCACCTGCAAACTGGCCGACGGGAATGTGGAGAAGAGGATCGAAATGGCGATGATGAGGCCCAACGCCATCATTACTGTCTTTTTCATCATGACACGTCCTAGTGCCCATAGTAGCAACTAGTATGTTAGGGGGATTTTTTCTGGTTATTTAGATGTGCCGGACTTTTCCACCGTTACCGTTCTCAGTTCACAATCATTTAATATCCAGGTCCTTCCTGGGAGAGAGTATGCCGAACGCACGACATGACTTTGGGTTGGTCGCATTCGATATGGATGGCGTCCTGGTCGACTATGAATCCTCGTGGACCTGGGTGCATGACCACTTCGGGGTAAAGAGCGAGGAGTCGATCAAGGCATTCGTGAAGGGCGAGATCGACGACATGGAGTTCATGCGCCGGGACATCGCTCTGTGGCTCGACAAGAAGCCCAACTTATGCCTGTCGGACATCGATGCGATACTGGAACCGCTGCCGATCGTTGAAGGCATCCAGAAGACCGTGGACGAGCTGAGGTGGCACGGCATAAAAACGGTCATTGTGAGCGGCGGACTTGATGTCGTGGCCAGCAGGATCGCCAAGCGCTTTGGCTTTGATGATTGGGTGGCGAACGGTTTCGCCTGCGATACTGCCGGAAAACTGACCGGCGAAGGGGTCCTCCGGGTGGAGCTCGCGAACAAACGCCATGCTGTGGAGAAGTTCTCTTCCATGTACGGCGTGGACCGGGAACACATCTGTAGCGTGGGCAACAGCTTCATCGACGTTTCGATGTTCGAGGCGTCCGGTCTGAAGATAGCGTTCAACCCGATCGACGATTACGTGGCCCATCAAGCCAACGTGGTGGTCCGCAGCGATGACCTGTCGGACATACTGCCGCATATCGTAGGTCAGGATTTCGGTTTGAAGGGCTGAGCCTATTCCGGGAACCCATACTCTCCGATCAGGGGAACGAACAGAACTCCCCCCATATCCTTCTTTTTCATCTTGCCATTTTCTTTAGTGACCAGATACAGTTCCTGATAGGTCCGCCCACCAACTGGGATCAGCATCTTGCCCCCTTCTCTCAATTGCTCAAAGAGGGGCGGGGGAACGTCTGGCGCCCCGCACGCGACGCTGATGCGGTCGTAAGGTGCGTATAACGGACACCCCTTTGAGCCGTCTGCGACCATGGTCGTGATAAGATCCGCATATCCAGCAGCTTCCAGGCTCTGCTTCGCGAGGTCTGCCAGGGACTGGATCCGTTCGATGCTGTAAACATGGCCATCCGGCTTGACGAGCTCGGCGATGACCGCGGCATGATAACCGGACCCGCCCCCGATCTCCAGCACCCTGAGCCCCGGACGGAGGTCGAGACCGCTGGCCATCATACCGACCATGTGCGGGGCGGAGATCGTCTGCCCTTCCCCGATGGCTAAGGGGGAATCGATATACGCTACGCTTTCCATGCTTGAGGGCAGGAAACGGTGCCGCTCCACCTTCCCCATGGCGGCGGCTACCGTGTCACCCTGGACGTAACCGGATTCAACCAGTTCGGAGACCATCCGTTTGCGCGCTTTCTCTGTGCCCATCGGACCTTCAGGAGTATGTCGTCCTGGCCTTCTTGGCGTAGATGCGGACGATGTCCCTGGCTCGCACGGCGCCGCTCTTGGCCATCCCGCCATCCGATGTCTTGATCGAATGGATGACCACCTCCTCGCGTCCCAGCGTCATCAGGTCCCCAACGAAGAACTCCTCATCGGGTGTGGCGGTGATGTCAATGGATAGCGTCTTGCTGCCCTTGTTCACCGCTATTCGAACCCTGACCTTATCAAACTTCTTCGCCCAGAGAGTGGAAATCTCCTCGGCCTTCGCTTTCATCACGCGGCGTCCGTCCACTTCCAGCCCGGTGATGAGCACCGGCATATCCTCCACGAACATCTCGTCCTCGTACGAGACCAGGTCCCCCTGGGACATCTCGATCTCGTAACGCTTGGAAGAGCCCATCTCTGAAACTATGATCGGAACGAGCACCGCCTTCGGCTCCCGGACCACCGTGGTGTAGACCTTGCCGCACTGCTGGCACTTGACGGTCGTTTCCAATACGTCGCCTTCCCTGCTGATCCTGCCCCGCAGCACCTCGTGCACTGTCTTCTCTCCGCAATCCGGACATTCGAGGTTTAGGGCGTTCGGTACGTTCATATCACTCATCACGGCGATTAAGCTCTGTTCGGGATAAATCTATCGTTTCGACGGTCTACTTCGAACGGGGCATCGTGACCCGGGACAACGATGTCGGCGAACGCGATTATCTTCTTCATGCTCCTCAGGGCGGCTTCACCGTCCGAAACGACCCCCGGGGGCACCCAGCGCCGCACATTCTCGAACGTGGGGATAGCATCGCCCACGATCGCGTACTTGCGTTCGGCCTCCACGAACACGCTCATTGTGCCCGGCGTATGTCCCGGGGTGTGCACCAGGCTAATCCCCGGATACAGCTCCTGGTCGGCTCTTACCGATACGAACTTGCCACGGGGAGTTTCCATCTCGTGGGCCATTTGGATGGCGTAACGGAACAGGTCGTTGTTCGAGCAGTGGTCAGAGTGGAGGTGCGTGTTCACGACGATGTCCACCTGGTCCGGGTCGACCTCGTTGGCGGAGAGCCCGGCGATCACCTTGGACCGATAGTCGCCGTCGCTCGTGTCGACGATCATGATATGCTCTGGCCATGTGACCAAGGTGACTGACGAATGGGCTTCCAATATCGCCTTCCCGTCCCTCACGATGCGGCCTTCGCACAGAACCTTGACATTGATATCGCTCATCTCAGCTGAGATTCAAATCCACAAGAGCACTTAATACTGTTTCCCTTCCATTTCGGGTGGTTTCCGCACTTGGGGCAGACGGCGTGCTCGGCGAAGTACTCCAACCAGGCGTTCCGGATGTCCGGGTTGGTCTCTCCCCGGATGCGTTCAAGCGCATCCTTCAGCTCTTTCGTGGTCGCCAGCGATTCCAGGTCTTTCACGTCCACCGCGCGGGGCGTTCTTGCCATCGATTGCGGATACAGATGGGCCACCAGCATGCCGGCCAGGAAACCGCCGAAGTGGGCCCCGAAACCGATCCCGCCCCCTACGAGCGCGTTCGGCGTGGAGAACGCCAGGAAGACCTGCCAGGCGAACCAGGAACCGACCGCCAGCCAGACGGACACAGCTGGCAGGAATATGATCACCAGGAACATGGGGACCTTGTCCCGGGGGTAGAGCAACAACATCGCACCCATGACACCGGCGATCGCCCCTGACGCTCCGATCATCAGATTCGAGGAGCCGCTCAGGATGACCGATTCAACAAGTGTTCCAGCCAGACCGGCGATGAAATAAGTTGCCACGAACTTGTTCTTGCCCACCCTCTCTTCGTATGAGTTACCGATGAGGAACAGGAACAGCATGTTCCCAATGACATGGAAGAAGCTCGCATGGATGAACAGGTTGGTGAAGATCGTATACAGGTTCTGACCGCTGGAGAAATAGGTGGCCCGAAAACCAAGGTCGGTCTGGACCGCGGTCAGCCCGCTGGGCGAGGTAACCGGGGCCAAGAGCGTTAGCATGAAAACAACGAGGTTGGCCACCACCAATATGTTCGTGTAGCTGAACCGTTTCATGAACCCGATCGCGACCGCTACTAGCATGACGGCGAATGCAAGGATCGAGATCGTTTCCATATGGCTCGGACGCCATCAAGCGTTCGGACGCTTAATAGTATTTCGGAAACATCGCCGTCGATCCGTGCCAATCAATTTATCTCACCACCTAGAATGAGGTCTGGAGGAAGCGCCATGAAACTGGACACAACGATAGCCGTGAACTGCCCGGAGAGTGTCTACTGTCCCTCCGACGACACGTTCCTCCTTATCGACGCGCTGGAGATCGTGCCAGGCGAGCGTGCGCTGGAGATCGGGTGCGGCAGCGGGCTCGTATCGCTTCATCTTGCCAAGGCGGGAGCGGTCGTAACAGCGGTCGATGTCAACTATGAAGCGGCGATCTGCGCCAAAGAGGCGGCCGGCCTGAACGGCTTGAGGCTTGAAGTGATCCGGTCGGACCTTTTTCAGAACGTGCGCGGCTGCTTCGACCTGATCGTGTTCAATCCGCCCTATCTCCGGGGCGAGGGCAACGACGTGAGTGACCTGGCATGGGCTGGCGGAAGGACCGGGACGGAGACATTGGGCAGGTTCCTGGAGCAGGCGCCGGAGCATCTTGATCTGAGCGGAAGGATCGTGGTGATCGTATCGTCGGATATGGAAAAGGTCCCACTCAAGGAGATGCTCGATCCCTTTCTCATCAAGGAGCTCAGAGCCCAGCACCTGTTCTTCGAGGAGCTGCGGGTGCTGGAACTGCGCCCGCGCGAGATCATGAGCTGAGCAGCTTCTCTATCTCCTTCTTCAGAAGCTCGCTGATCGTCTTCCCGTCCACCTTGCCCCGGAGCTCGGCCATCGCTGGGGCCATCAACGGACCGATGGCGGCCATCTTCTTCTCCCTGACGAAGTGCTCCCGCTCCTTGACCAGTTTGGCGATGATCGCGCTCGCCTCACCGCTGTCGACCTGCGTGATGCCCAGAGCCTCGATCGACGTCTTGACGTCCTTGCCCGATGCCACGTGCCGGAGCAGGTCCGGAAGGGCTTCCTTGGTGAATTTGCCTTTGATCAGCGCATCGAACAGTTCTCTGATCGCGTCGTCCGATATCGAAGAGACGTCCGAGCCTTCCTTTTCCAGCTCCGGATAGGTGTTCAGGAACGTGCGTGCGGCCACTCCCGCCTGGTCCTTGGCCGCAAGCTCCTCGAACAGCTGATCGAACCCTTCCCGGACGATCTGCGCGGCTTGCTGCTTGTGGATGCCGTAGGCGCTGACGAAACGGTTGATGGTCTGTTCCGGCAGTTCCGGCAGGTTCGACGCGATCTCCGCCATGCGCTCAGGAGTGATCGGAATGGGACGGACGTCGGTCTCCGGGTACATCCGGCCTGCTCCAGGCAGCGGCCTCGAGAATGCGCTGCCGCCGTCCGGCTGGGGGTCCCGGGTCTCTTCCGGAACACCGTCCAAGGCCGTCCTCGCGCGCTCCGCCGCCGCCCTCAGCGCCGCTTCAGCCCTGACCGGTTCGTCGGCGCAGATCGCGAAGGCATCGCCTTCTCCCAGAGCCATCGCCGCCCTCAGCTCGTTGACCGTCTCCGGCGTGATCCCATAGCCAGGAAGTTCGTCCGAATGGAAGATGCCCATGACCCCACGCGTCCGGGCGTGCTGGGCCATCTCCGCCCCCAGCCGGAGCTTGCCGTCCGCGCTCTTCATGACGCCGACAAATCCGGGAAGCTTGATGCCCAGGACCTTGCCGCCCTTGGCCAACGCCGAGGTTATGACCTTCGACTTGGACGAGGCGAAGATGGCGGTGTAATCGACCACCTCACCAGCCACGTGTTTCACGCCCCTTTCTTTTAGCATGTCCCTGATCTTCAGGAGGGAGCGCTGCCTCTCGACCTCCTTGTCGACATATGTAGGCAGCAATTTCAGGTCCTGGACTCCCTTTATCTCGACTCTTGCCCCGCCCGGGATCGAGATGTTGACATCCTCGCGGATCGTTCCCAGTCCTCGTTTCACCTTCTTGGTCGCCCGCAGTATCGAACCGAGGCGCTGTGCCACATCCTTGACCGTTTCACCGTCGTGCATGTCCGGACCGGTGGCGATCTCGATCAGGGGAATTCCCAATCGGTCCAAACGGTACGTTACCTCGCTGGCCTTGGTCTCGACCTTGCGCGCCGCGTCCTCCTCGAGACAGATCGAGAGGATGGAAATGGACTTCCCGTTAACATCCAGTACGCCATCCGTCGATATCAGGGCGGTCCTTTGGAAGCCCGATGTGTTCGAACCGTCGATGACGATCTTGCGCATGTAGTGCACTTCGTCGACCGTTCTCGCTTTCAGCAGGGCGGAGACGATGAGCGACGCCTGGACCGCGTCCTTGTCCGCATCGTGCGGGGGCTCTTCGTCCGCCTCCACCAGGCAACATCTCGATCTGGGCGCCTGGTACCTGAAGCTCATCTTCCTTGCCGCCTGCGCCAGCACCGCCCGGTCGATCTCGCCCAGCTCGGACTGCGACGGCCTTAGCCGACGCAGGAGGGTGGACCCCTCTTCCTCCACCAGGTCGGATTCGCAGGAGCAGAACAGCTTCTTCGTGCTGAGCTGCTGGTGTATCTCGATGCCGCAGGTCAGCTCGTGTTCAGCCATCGATCTCCCTCCTTTCCGTGATCTCGCCGCGAAGGTTCGCCGCCATCATTCTGCGGACCTCGCCATCATCCGAGGTCTGGCCCAGGACCCACATCAGTTTGACGTAGGCGGTCTCGGGCAGCATGTCCTCACCCGGTATGACGCCGGCGGTGATCAGGTCACGCCCAGTGTCATAGACGTTCAGGTTCACCCGGCCATAAAGGCACTGGGAGGTCATGACGACCTTGGTGCCGGCCTTGATGGCCTTCTCGATCGCCTTGACCATGTCCTTGGAGACGTGCCCAAGACCGGACCCAGCGATGACCGCGCCATGATGCGAGGCGAGCACAGACCCGAAGGCCGTGGGGGACATCCCCGGATAGAACTGCAGGAGTGCCACGTTAGCGTCCATCCCGTCCTTGAGGGTCACCTTGCCCTCGGACCGTTTCTGATGGCCCGCCAGGTACTCGATGCCACCCTCAAATCCGATGCGTGCCACCGGACCGCTGTTCACGCTGTGGAAGGCGTCGCGCCGGCTGGTGTGCATCTTGCGCACCTTGGTGCCGAGGTGGACCGCCCCGGCCGTATCCGATGACGTCTCGTGCATCAGCACATAGACCCCAGCGGCGTCTCCCTCGACGATGAAGCGGGCGGATGAGACTAGATTGGTATGAGCGTCCGTCGAAGGCCGGTCGGAGGACCTCTGTGCCCCGACCAGAACGACCGGCTTGGTCAGACCTTCGAGCATGAACGAAAGAGCGGCCGAGGTGTAGCCCAAGGTGTCCGTGCCATGCGGAATGATGCACCCGTCGATGCCATCGTTCAACCGGTCCGCGATCGCCCCAGCGAGCTTCTGCCAATGGTCGACGGTCATGTTCTCGCTGAAGATCGAGAAGATCACCTCGGAGCGAACATTGCATATGTCGGCTATCTCCGGCACGGCGGCGACCAGGTCGTCTGCCGACAATGCCGGGTGCACCGCGCCAGTGCGGTAGTCGACGTAAGAGGCGATGGTGCCCCCGGTGCCGAGAACCGCCACATTCTTCTTGTCCTTGGAAGGATGCATGTGGTGCGGCTTCCTTTCCTTCGGCTGGACCTTGGTAACGATGTCGATGACAGTGTCAGGGCCGGTTCTTATACCGACGTTGTATCCCGACTTGAGCTTGACCACGATCACGTCCGGATCGCTGAACTCATGATGGGGCATCAGTAAGCCCCGGTACTCCCGGCCGGTGTCCTTCACCAGGACGGTGTCGCCTTCCTCGGCGTTGAGCGAGCGGAGAACGTCAAGGAGTCTTTGAGAATAACCCATCAAATGCACCTGGCGTAGAATGCGCGTTCGCTTCTTAATCATTTTGCGCGCTTGGGCTGATGGTCAGGTTAAAAAAAGGAAATGGAAAGTGTTTGGAAAAAGGGTTTGCGGTCATTTCTTCCGGATGCGCAGGACGACCATGACCACTACGAGGACGACGACCAGGCAGATGATCAGCAGCAGCGGCAGCAGGATCGTGTCGATCATGCTCTTCTCCGCTTGGGCAGACACCGTCTGAACCTGGCTTCCGTCGACCGTCTGGGAGATGGTCTTTCCGCCAACCGTGGCGTTGACCCAGTATGGGGCGGTGACACTCTGTTTGCCGTTCGCATCCTGTGTCCAGCCGGCCACATCAGCCAGGAACTGGCCGTTGCTTCCGGTGACGCCGCTGGCGATCAGCTTGCCGTTCCCATCGACCACCGTTACCGGCGCACCCGAGACCAGCTTGCCGTCGGCATCCTTGACGATCACGGTGAACTGGTTGAGCCAGGTCATCGTTCCACTGTCTTCGACCTTCAGTTTGCCATCCAGTGTGGTGGTGGTCATGCTGACGTTGCTCTTGTGCACAGAGTAGACGTCGAACCTCGATGCATTCAGCGCGGAATCGGATATCACCGCGCTGGAATCGTCCAGGAACACCGCATCGTTAACGCACTGGATGCTTGCACCGGTTATCGTCAACCTCGAGTCGATCGCGTATATGCCATTGTACACGAACGTCGGGATGGATATGTTCCTCGAATCCAGGTTCTTGTTCAGCCACTGGAGGACGATCACGTTGTTCTTGACGGCGTCGCTGAAGGAAACCGTCGAGTTCTCGGCGTACATCGCGTAGGTCAGCATCCCGTAGCTGTTGTCCTTGGCGGCCACTTCCGAGTTGACGGCGTAGACACCAACGTGGTTCAGCAGCATGGAGGTCAGTTCCGACAGGAGACTGGAGTACATTGACGCCCCCAGGCCCTCACTTTCCAGTCCCTCGGTCACAGACGATGTGTCCATGTAGCTCAGGACCAGCGAGAGCACGGTGGAGTACTGTGCCACCTGATCGACTATGCGGGCATAGCCGATCTCGTTGTCCTCGATCGAAACATTGCAGTTGTACACGAATATCTCGTTCCTGTCCATCAGGAAGATGTTGGCGTGTATCCTGCCTGCGACACCCTCAGCGTAGACTCCGGCCACGGTGTTCAATGCGAAGATGTTGTCGACGACATTGTCCAGGTTCGAGTTCCGCGCATAGATGCCGCGCTCATTCAAGACAATGTGGCAGCTCTTGATGATCGGCTCCGATCCATTGTCGATGTATATTCCGTCCATTCCGTTCATCGCGATCGTGGTCGAGGAAATGGTCGGGCTGGATCCGTCGACACGGATACCGTTGCGGTCATTGTTGCTGATGGTGCAGGCGGTGATCTTGGCCGTCGATGTTTTGGCCAGATATATCTCGGACCATCCCATCGCGGACGAGCTGGTCATCTCCAGGCCACCGTACACCAGGAACAGGCCCCTATCGTTGTCGGAGTACATGTTGGAGTTCCGCACGATCATAGATCCGCCGAAATCGACGATCAGCATGGTGACGCCGGTGTCAGCCTCAGCGATGGTGAAGCCGTTGACGGAATCGATGGTCAGCACTCCGGTGCGCATGATCTCGAGGTTGCCTCCGAGCAACACGTCATTGTCCCTGACGGATGCGGCCGCATCGACCACCCACTTGACCTGGCTGCCCAGAGTGTATCCCGCATCAAAGGCTGGTACACTGATGCCGTCCTTCATATTCGTCTCGAATATGCCGTTGTACATCGTCACACCGTTGCTGGTGAGTATCCGAAGTCCATATCCGACATTGTGCGTGATGGTGTTGTTTCCGATCGCGATGTTGGTCGAGGCCAGGTTGTTCGCGAGCCGGATACCGTCTCCCTGGTTCTCGGTGATGATGTTGTTCTCTATCACAGCGTTGCTGTGCTCAACCACCAGTGCAGTGGTGTTGGTCCCGGTCACCTTGTTGCCGGTCACGAATATGATCCCTTCTCCCGATCCGATGATCCGGATACCGAAATCGCCCTTGGCAACAATGTTGTTCATGACTGAGACGGTGGTGCTCAGAGCAGCTTGTCCGTTGAAGGACGTGCTGTCAACCTCGAGCGGTACGTTGACCAGTATACCTGCTCCGGTCTGGCCGTTCAGTCTGACGTTGTTGCTAGCCACCGAAACGCCTGCCTTGAGGGTGACATTGCCATTCCAGTAGTAGGCGTACAGATAGTAGTCCTCTACCAAGATACCGTAGTTGTTCATCCCGAGCATGGTCAGGACGTTGTTGTTGATGTTCAGGTCAAACTCCAGTACGGCAATCGAGTGGGAATCGTCGACCTGTACATAGGTCTGGTAACCATCGTTGTACACATCTATCCCATAGTTGTTGTTGCCATTCATCACGATGGTGTTCCGAACGATGTTCAGACCGCCATTGAGGATGAAGGACGCAAGCCAGCGGGACTGTGCCTGAGCATATATGTCATGCTCATGGTCGAAATAGATGCCTGTGCTTCCGTTCCCCTTCAGGTCTATCGTGTTGTCCCTGAAGGTGATGGCACCAGAGACGACGGTCGCGTTGCCGACGTTGCTGTCAGCGTAGAGGTTGTCACCATAGATGTACAATCCATAGAAGGAATCCCCGAAGCCGGTCACTTGGTTGTTCGCGATCATCTGGGTGCCAACGATCGCTGAGGCGCTTCCGCCATAGGCGGCATTGGCATAGATGTCAGGATCGTACTCGATACCGTAGGCGTCCTCACCGTTCATGACCGCTGTGTTGCGAAGGACCTGGATGTTACCCATCGTGGCGTTTGCCCACTTGTTCCCTTGGGTCGATCCCGTGACATCTGCATCTCCTTCGGCCCAGAAGTAGATGTAGTATTGATCGTAGGAGCCGGTGCAGTCTGTCACCGTTACCATGTTGTCCGCTATCAGGACATTTCCATTGTATGTGGCCGTCGAGACCATCTCTGCCAGCCTTACTTCGGCCGAGGCCATGATCTCGATGTCGAAGCCCACTTGGTCATAGACGCTCACGGTGTTGTTCGAGACAGTGAAATCTCCGATGATGAGACCCTTAGCATTGTCGTATGAAGCAACGTAGTTCTCCGCATAGAATGCGCGGAAATTCTCCTGGACGAGGGTGTTCCTCAGTATTTTGACCGTGCCAGTGAATGTTCCGGTTGAGTTGCCCCTTACGACGAGGTCCCTCTCCATATCAATTCCATGGCTGTTGACGACTTGGGCGAAATTGTTACGGATCTCGATGTTGCTGGTGGTGGATATGACCGCGTTGTTCGTCGCCTCTGAGTGGGAATACACCTGGATCCCGCTTGTGGCAACGTCCAATCCTTGGTTGTTCCTCACCAGTACGTCACCGGTAACGACCACAGTGGACTTGCCGTTCGCGTTGTAGCCCAGATTGACGTTGATCAGATCCCCGCAGATCGCGGCCACGTTGTCATCGACTGTGATAACACCGCTGATCGTCAACCGTGCGTTTCCGTAGGAACTCATGCCGTCCCTGTCGATATCGATCATCCTTCCAAATGCTTGGTCGACCGTGTTGCCGGTCGCGATGACCGAGCTCGTGAAGACGGATGTCTTGTATCCGTTGACACTGACACGGTCATACACATACAATCCCTTTCCAGTCAGAGCGGTCATCACGTTGTTGGCGCAGACCACGTTTCCTTCGAGGGAAACGGAGGAGTTGTACATGTTGTTAGCCGATAGCTGCCTGTTGATCATGAACGCATTGGTGGCCTTCACGATTCTGTTCGAGTCAATGAATATCGCACCCGAGATCCCTGCGGTGGCGTTGTTGGCCGCATTAACCACAATGGTCATCGCGACACCGTCGGAAGCGTCTGCCCGAATTGTGTTGCGTGAGATCTCGATCGGCATGATCAGAGAGGAAGATCCCTTCAGAACCGCATTCTCGCTAAGGGTCAGCTCGATGCCCGTTCCCAGGGTGGAGTTGATCTTGTTGTCCAGAACCTTAAGATTGCTGGTCAGGACCAGTGTTGCATCGTTTTCTGCAACAAAGGTGGGGCTGAAAACCACGCCGCTGTTGGCCAGTTGTGCACCTTCGTTGCCCTGTACAAGGATATCCCCCTGTATGGTCAGCTTTGACCAATCCGTGACGGTGTATGTAGCATCATAGGCAGAGATCCTGCCAGCTCTATCAACGTTGTTGTTTATGATAGCGGTAGGGTCCGTGATGGTTGTTTCCGAGTGTTGTATGAGGACGACCGCGATCGTCGACAGGAATGCCGGTGATGATCCGATGTCCACGATGTTGTTGTCGGATATTACCGTGCCTCCGTTTACGTTAAGTTGTCCGTAGCCAACGGATGTAGTGCTCAGGACCTGGTTCAAGAACGGCCCGGATCCTATGGTCACGGTGTTGTTGGATATCTTCTGATTTCCAGTATATGTGATGGTGCTGTTGTAACCACCTACAGTGTTCAAGACCCGGTAGATGTTAGCACCGTTGACGACATCCAGCATTCTGTTGTTCTCAACAAGGATCTTGCTGCTGAACGTTCCGGTTGCATTGTCGCCGGCCGTGCCGATCTTCTGTATGACAATCGCATCACCGGTCGTGGTGAAATTGTTCCCGGTGATAGTCACCGGATCATTGATCGACGACGTCGTCTGCCCGAATGCAACGAGTTGGGCAACGTTCAGGAATCCGTATCCGGAAACCTGCCTCAGGTCATTGTTCAAGATATTGATAACGTCGTTCACATGAACCGCATTATAATGTTTTATCGTGGGGTTGGCCATATCGGCGACCGAACCAACGTCGGTAATCGATATCGCGTTCCCGCTGTTGAAGCGGTTCAGGTTGATCGTGGTGAAGCCCGAGAAGGTGGCCGTCGAGTTTTGACTTGCAGAAGCGAGGTGAGAGAGGGAGATGGCTGAGCCAGCCCCGATGTTGAAACGGTTGTTGTTTATGACGACATTTCCGTTCAGAGTGACCGACGCATTCTCGCTCGAGTAAACATATTCGCTGATCTGGATAGCGTAGTTCGATGATCCAGGACCGAAATAGTTGTTAGTGATCGAGATCGGGGTCGTATAGGTGACCACGTTGTTCGCATTTGATTGGACTGTGATGAGACCAAGGATGTCCATCGTTCCGATCTGCGTGAACTCGCAGTTGGTCACCGTTAGGTTTCCGTTCTTGGAAGCGATGTTGAAATTGATCGCGGATGTCGATATGTCCGTGAACCTCGAGTTGATGAAGACTCCCGTGTTCTGGACGTTCAGGCCAGTAGCATTGTTGAATTTGACAAAATTGAAGCTTATAACTGAGTTGCCGTGACCATATATGCCACTCCAGGTCGTGCTGTTCTGGGTGAAATTGACCATGTGTGCGGCATTGCCGGCTGCTACCAATGACCCGTCAACAAATATGGTCGTGCCCGGGTCTGCTTTCACCGTGACATTGGGGCCCACCGTCAAGGTGACCCCGCTCTGCACCGTTATGGTATTGTTGACGATGTAGGGCGATCCTGAGTCGTCCCACGCCGTGTCAGTTGAGATGTCCTGGTATACATATGTCGGCCCCGCCGCGCTGGCGCTTGAAGCGCCGATGAGAAGCGCAAATGCGCATACGAAGAGCAAAGCCCCTACCAAGAGGAATCCTTTTCGCCTTGCGAACTGTCGTAGAGTTGGCCTATTCTGAACTGAATCTGCTGAATACGTGCCCTGTCCCTCCCTAAGAATTGACAAAACAACCAGATTTTGTCATTTAAACCTATTGTCTTAAATTATAAGGAACGAAATAATAGGAATTGAACCGCAATAGTTATTATATCCCAGAAGGTCCCATGCACTCCGAGATAAATTATTATTTATTATTAACTATTTAATTAGAGGCCGATCATCTTTGCAAGATTTAACATGAGCCTTCCATGGCAACCGTTAAGACAGGATTCCTCATCTACTGTTCGTGCACAAGATCAAGAGCATCGGCATGGAGCATGACGTGCTGGCGGAGAACGCACACCTGGCTGAGCACAATCATGAAAGATTGGCAGCCAAAGGCATTCGATCCGTCGACGTTATGGGTTCGATCGGTTCCGGTAAGACTGCGATGATCATCAAGATGGCTACCCTGCTCAAGAAGAAGGGGATCGGGGTGGCAGTCATCGCCGGCGATGTGACTGGCGAGGACGATTACAAGCGGTTCAAAGAGGCTGGCATCGAGGCTTACAATGTCAACACCGGGAAGGAGTGCCACCTGGAGTCCAACCTGATCGAGCGCACACTGGACAAGATGGACCTAGAGGGGATAGGTTTCATATTCATCGAGAACGTCGGGAATCTGGTTTGCCCGGCAGATTTCCCGCTCGGCACGGATGTGCGCATGGTGGTGATCTCGGTGACCGAGGGTGATGACATGGTACGCAAGCATCCGATGATCTTCACGTCCTCCAATGTGGCGGTATTGAACAAGGTCGACTTGGCCGGTCATATGGAGGTCGACGTCGAAGTGCTCAAGTCGGACTACTCCAAGATCGTCAAGAACAAGCCGTTGTACCTGACCAGCGTCAAGACCGGTGAGGGCATAGAGGCGGTAATGAAAGCGATCGGCGCTTCGAAGTGAATGGGTCCGCTGGCCGAAGGCCATTTCGGTCTGGGCGACCGATTCGCCCAACATCCTTTTTATTAGGCGATATCCATTGTCCTGACCGATCGGAATGAGAATACTTGTGGTAGGAGGGGGCGGCAGGGAGCATGCCATCGTCAAAGCGCTCGACAGGAGTGGGGCTGAGATCTATTCTGCAATGAAGAACCGCAACCCGGGGATCGCCCGGTCGAGCAAGGACATCCTACTTGCCAAGGAGACCGACGCATCGAAGGTGGCTGAGTTCGCCGTCCGGACAAATGTCGAGATCGCCGTCATCGGACCCGAAGCGCCGCTGGAAGCGGGTCTGGTCGACCTGCTTGAATCGAAAGGGATCCTGTGCGTCGGGCCGACAAGAATAGCGGCCAGGATCGAGACATCAAAGAGCTTTGCCAGAGAGGTCATGCGGAAGCACCGGGTTCCCGGAAACCTGGATTTCCATTCGTTCGATGACCCGAAGGAGGCCAGATCCTTCGTCAAGGATATGGACATGGAGGTAGCCGTCAAGCCGATAGGCCTTACCGGCGGCAAGGGAGTCAAGGTCCAAGGAGAGCATCTGAAGACCAAGGCGGAGGTCTGTGAGTATATCGACGAGATCTTCGACAAGCACATCGGCGGCGCCGGAGTCGTCCTGGAAGAGAAGGCGATCGGCGAGGAGTTCACGCTGCAATCATTCTGCGATGGGCGGGACATCGCCCCGATGCCGCTGGTGCAAGACCACAAGAGGGCATTCGAGGGTGACGAGGGGCCGAACACTGGTGGCATGGGATCGTACTCGGACGCCGACCATCTGCTCCCGTTCGTCCTAAAGGGTGAATACGACAAGGCAGTGGATATCGTCAAGAAGATGATAGCGGCAATGAGGGAGGAGGGCTGCCCTTACAAAGGCGTTCTTTATTCCCAGTTCATGCTCACCCGGGATGGCCCGAAGGTCATCGAGTACAATGCCAGGTTCGGCGACCCGGAGGCGATGAACGTGCTGACATTACTCTCCTCAGATTTCACCGAGGTGTGCAAGGGCATCACTGGCGGACATCTTGACAAGATCAAGGTGAAGTTCCAGAACAAGGCCACGGTGTGCAAGTACGTGGTCCCGCAGGGCTATGGCATGGAGTCCAAGGCGGGGTTGCCGATCGAGGTCGACGAGGCGGCGGTCGAGAGGGAAGGGGCTTGTCTGTACTATGCCATGGTCGATGAGGTCAATGGCAAGGTCTTGACCACCTCGTCCCGCGCCGTAGGGGTGGTCGGTGTCGACGAAAATCTGGAGAAGGCTGAGGAAGCGTGCGAGCGGGCCCTCCGATTCGTCAAGGGGGAGGCCATCTACGTAAGGCATGACATTGGCAAGAAAGGGATCGTCCAGCGCCGCAAGGACCACATGGACGCCCTGAGAAGATAAATAACAGAGCAAATCATAAGGTCAACCATGAGCAACCTGGACGACATCGTCGCGAACATACAGGAGAGACTTGACGAGAAGGACACCGTCAGGGAGATTGCCATCAAGTCGTCCAGGGCAACGACCCGTCTGGCCTCGGGAGTCGTCCACGGGATCCACAAGAAGGAGGACGTGGAGAATCTGATGGCGGAGACCATGGATGAGTCACAGCGTCTGAAGTCTTTGCTGGATGAACACCCTGACATATGGCATTCCGGTATCGTGCAGGATGCCCTGCAGGAGGTCGCCGAGGCTGCCATCGTCCTCAATATAACCAAGGGGTTGGACCTGCCGGAGCCGGACGAGCTGGACATCCCGGTGACCTCCTACCTAATGGGCTTCGCCGACGCCATCGGCGAGCTGAGGAGGTTCGCGTTGGAGGCGCTACGGGAAGGACGAAATGATGACGCCGTCCGGTTCCTGGAGATGATGGAGGAGATGTTCCTCATCCTGATGAAGTTCGACTATCCTGACGCGATCGTTTCCATCCGGAGAAAGCAGGACATCGCACGCTCCGTTTTGGAGAAGACCCGAGGAGAGGTAGCGGTGGCGGTCAGCATGAGGCGGCTGGAAACTAAGCTGGCCAGTCTTGACAAGAAGCTCTGAACTGGCTATCGCTGCGTTCCAGGATCCTGAAAAAATGGAAAATGGAAAAGGTTTCCTTATTTCTTCCTGCGCGGTGCCGGCCTGCGATAGGTCAAGAACACCACGAACACAAGGACGATGAGGGCCACCCAGAGCAACGCGTTGGTCGTTCCGTATCCAGACTCGTTGTAGTAGAACGTGGTAGTCTGTACCGTCCCTCCCACGTCGAACAGCACGAACGTGGCGTTCGGATCGATCTCCACCTTCAACAAATGCGATCCTGCGCCCAGGCTTGTCGTCGTCCAATTGTATGTTACCACTTTTGTGGAAAGCGAGGTGAGGGTCACATTAGCGACATGTATCTGGATATCGTCCACGTAGAAGTAGACTGGGATGTCCGTCACGGTCATGTTCCCAGTGTTCTTAATGGTCGCCGAAAGCACGACCGGGTTCACGACCTTGACGTTGATGGTCTTGATCGTACTGTTGCTGACCGTCCCGTTCAGGCTGGTCGAGGTGGCGTTGACCGAAATGGTCAGGTCGCCCAGGATCTTCGGGGTCGTCAGATTGAGCTTGAAGACACCGGTCTTCGAGCTGGCCGATCCGGGTATGAGCGTGGCATTGTTCGCCGCAAAGCCGGTCATGGTGACCTTGTACGAGTAGGTGCCATTGGTTGGCTCGGCCGGACCGCCCACGACCGTGATCGTGTACTGGGTCACGCCGCCGAGGCTAACCACTGCCGGTCCGTCGATCGAGGCGAAGAGCGTTGTGTCGCCCTCTGCCAAGACCGGCGCCACGAATACTGACGCCACGATCATGCACATTATCATCGTCAACGAGATCAGCGCTTTCTTCGTGTGAACACCCCCTTCTTAATGGAAAGGTAGACCATCAGCAGGAACAGCACCATCACTATTGCCAGAAGGATCGTGGTCTCCAGTGGGACGGTCACCGCGGAGGATGACGTCTTGTCCCCGGTCACGCTCAGGCCGTTGCTCGGTATGTTGACGTTGGGGAGCTCCGGCGAGAACACATAGCTGAATGACGTGCTGTCGTTCCCAGCGGACTGGATAAGGATGGTCACGCTCAGGTTCATGTCCGGGTTCAACCGGGTGGGCACCATCGAGAACTCGATGTACTTGAAGCTCTGGCTTGTGACGGTCACATTCACGTTGTCAACATAGTCACCGGTGCTTTTCAGCGAAACATTCCAACCTTGTGTTGCCAGGAGGTCCTTGTTGACCACGTTTATCAGATATGCGTCATCGATGTTACCGTTGTTGTTGACCTTGATCTGGTAGCGGTAGTTCGTTCCATCGTTGGCGTAGACCTGGTTCTGCGTCGCGTTGACCTCGAACCGGGGCACGATGGTCACGTTCGCCAGCGTGCTGGCGACCACGGACGCGTCATTGGTCGAGGTGGCAGTGAAGGTTATCGAGTTCGCGGTCACCTTTACCGTCCTGGATGGCGTTATTGTCATCTGGATGGTAGCGACCCCGGAGGAGCCGAAGTCTAGGCTGACGTTCTTTTGCGACAACGTTATGTTCCAGCCAGTTAAGGACGCGGCTAGGTTGTATAGATCGGCCAGATCGCCGGTGTTGGTCACCGTGATGTTGTACACGGCGGTCTCGTTGGCGTTCAGGGTCGCTCTCTGAGCCGGGTCCCAATAGACCTTGACGCTGCGCATGTTGGCGCGTTCCAGGACAATGCTGGCGGACAAGTCGGTCGTCAGGGTAAGCGGGTAAGCCTTCGTGTATTGGACGTTGGTTCCCTGCTCGACGACGGCCGCCGAAGCCTTGAACGAGTAGCTTCCAGCGGGAAGGTACACAGCGAAGGTTCCATCAGCGGCGGTTCTTAGGGTCACGTTTCCAGCGGCAGCGAAGACCAGGCTTGCTTTGACCGGGTTTGTACCGATCAGAGTGGTGCCGGAGTATTTGATCGATGGCACCAGTTGGAGGTTCACTGTCTGGACCAGGAGATTGGATATCGTTACCTTGCCCAGGAACACCCCGCTCAGCCCGGTCCCGTTTGCATACACGTTGTATGTGCCGGGGGCGAGCGAGATGCTGATCGAACCGGCCACCGAAGTGTAGTTGGACCATATCGCCGTGGCGGAATCGGGCGCGAAGGCGATGGTCCCTCCGACAGCACCGCCACCCGGAGCCGACATCGTGCCGGTCACGGTCGTGTTATCAAGTGCCCGGACCGTGTCCAGGTTCAGCGGGAAGGTTCCGGTGCCGACGTTTATCGTGGCTTGGTTGGTGTACCTCAGGTAGCGTTGAGATCCGTCGACCACACCGACTGTGCGGAGGTCCACATTGACCGTCAGCTGCCCGTATGGCATGTACACCCCAAGATAACCGGTGGCACTGGTCGTCGCGTTGTACTTAGCACCGTTCACAGCTGTGAAGGATATCGGAGCGCTTGCGTTCAGTGCCTTTCCTCCATACTGTACCTGCACCTGAACCAAGCTGGACGGCGAAGCCGCAATGTCAAAGGTGGTCGGTCCGGCTATGGTGGTGGTGTTGAAGAACGCGTTGTGACCGGATGTGAAGTTCACATCGCTGTAGACCCCGTAAACCCCGGTCCTGAGGTAAACGCTGTATGCCACTCCGGCATCCAATGTCAGGGTCTTGGTGTCCGGACCGGTGAAGGTCAGCTTGGTCACTCCGTTGGGAGATATTCCACCATTGACCAGGACGCGCTCCACGACCGCCATATTGAACGGCTTCGGGTCATGCCCTATGAGCACGGTGAGCGGCACAGTCTCAGCCTGCAGCTGATACCTGTTGTTGATGCTGGTGGTAACGTTCTCGTCGATCGTGATGTTGTACTGTCCAGGACGGACGCTCATAGTCAGCACGCCGGCGGTTGAGGTCACTCCCTTAATCGTTATCGCTCCCTTGCCGACCGCGGTCAGAGTCACGTTCAGAGCCTTCGTCGGCGCTCCGCCGTTGAGCGTCACCGTCATGGACACGGTGCGGTTCGTCGGCACGAGCTTGATGTTGTTGACCGCCGACGTGTTGAAGTCGGTGTATGTGAAGCTGTTGTTCACATAGTTCAGGAACGACTCGGTCAGAGTGTAAGTGCGGTTGATCACCAATGGTATGCTATAGGCACCAGTGCTGTCGGTATAGAAGGTGACATAGTTGCCGGACGGGTCGGTGACCTTCATGGTCACGTTCCCGACCCCTTCGGTCGAGCCCATCGTTCCATCAAAGTTGGCGTCAAACCAAACCTTGCCGGAGATCGTGGCGGCATTCTCCATTGTTATGTTTTGAACACCGGCCACGGGGATAGTCACATCCGCCCAGAAGACGGAAGTGCCTTTGTAGGCATATACTGAATAACTGCCTGGTGGGAGCAACACGCTGAGTCCGCCGGTCGAGTTCGAAACGGCATTGATCGTCGCCGGACCAGTCTTGGACCGGATGACGAATTGAACGCCACTGACCTGCGAAGATGAGACCACGTTCAAACTGGTCGCGCTCCCTTCCGATAGGACCAGGTTCTTCGTCACCGAAGTGGCGGAACCGGTCACATTGGTGAGGGCTACAAGCTGGACCCCATTGACGGTAGCGAACGAATATATCGAATAGTCGTCGAGAGGCACCGTGATCGAGTAAGCACCGTGGATATTCGCCTCTGTCCAGATCTGTCTCTTTCCGTTCATTATCTCGAGTTGGGCATATTGGACCGGGTTTCCGTTGATGGACACGTGCCCGCTCAATGTCATGGCGGAGTAGACCGTCAGAGCCTTATTGAGAGTCTCCCCCGCGGTAAGGCTGTAAGTCTGGTCACCCAGGCTCATCGTTGGGTCCGCCGCATTGAGCGCGTAGTTGCCGGAGAACAGCAGGTCGAACGTGAACTGCCCGGTTGCGCTCGTCGTGGTGTTGATCAGGCGGGACGTCGTCATGTCCTTTAACTGTAGCTGGACGTTCTGGGCGACCTCACCGGACGGGAGCATGATCACTCCCTTTACCTGGGACGGTTTGATCGCCAGATCCTTGGTGATGTTACCGTTCTTGGGATTCAGGTCGACGGTGAGGTTCCCGATGATGTGACCCTGATACATGGCATATATGTTGACCGTTGCCGGAGGCAGTCCAGTGAACGAGTAACCGCTCGCTGTGCTGACCTGGCTCTTGTAGTATCCAGTGGTCTTGTTCTCAAGTACGACGGTAGCGTTCGAGATCAGGATGTCGGTCCCGGCATCGAACACCGAGTCGCCATCCCTGTCCCAATACACTTTCCCGGTCAGGCTTGCCGCGGTCAAGGTGATGTTACCGTCAATGATCTTGCCGGTTGAATCTCCCGCTGCGGGCAATCCCATGGCATCAGCGTAGCTGATTTGATAATTCTTGGTCGTGATCACGGTCGCCAGTTGGGTAACTTCGTCCAGTGTGCCCCAGCTGTATGCGATCGTCGTGTTGCCGAACGGGGCGATTATGGAATAGTTGCCGTTAGCATCGGTCTTGACCGTTTGATGCGGTATGCCATAGGGATAGTACGTCGAGTCCCGGTTATCGTCCAAGGCGGTCACGTAGATATTGGCCATTGGCTCCCCGTTCTGCGACAAGGCGGTACCGGATATCGTCACGCCGTCGTAGTATTGCAGGAATACGACAGCGCTGTACAGCCCTCCGGCGGAAAGGTCGACCGTTCCGTTCATCTTACCTGCATCGATCAGGAGCTTGTACTCCTGTGCCTGGGTATAGTTGATGGCAACCCAGGAATCGGTGTGGTTGCTGTAGTCCTTGTACTGATTGTAGTAAGCGGTCCGGTACACCATTTTGAAGTGGGTAAGGTTCCAGCCTTGCATCGGCGGATAGTAGACCAGGCTGCCGCTGATTCCCGGGATGCCGTCGGAGGTCAGACCGACATCGTATGGGCCATATCCCATGAAGGCACGGTACAGCATGGTCTGGTAGAACAGCGCGGTATAGTGTATCGCATAGCTGACGATGGTCATATCTGCGGTAACGTCAGCCAGTGCATACTCGGCCCCGTACTGGTCCACGGCGGTTATGGTGTAATAATCGGACGGGGCGTTGGACAAGGCATCGATCTTCTGGTCCGACAGCTTCGCCGGCGCGTAGAAGATGTTCTGGCTGGTCGCCGAGAACGGGAACAAACGGCTATCAACCGCGAAGTATCCGATGTTGTATCCAGTAACACCGCGCAGATCGTGGTAGAGCGAAACCAGATGGCTCTCGCCGATCTTGGCCAGCTCGACCCGGGCTGCCGCATACATGGCGTTGCCAGCCGACAGCTCGATATCGTACGGTCCGTAGATGGCCGGGTTGTTCTTGACCACGTCGATGTAGTCGGATGGGACGGTGATTATGTGATACAACTCATCGAAGCTGAGGCCGTATTGCTCATAGCTCTTCAATAAGGCGACAGTAGCAGCCGATACGTCCGTGCTGCCGTCCAGTTGAACCTTCTCCAGGATCCTGGCCACCATAAGACCGATCGCTCCGGTCTCATTCGAGCACATTAGGAACGATCCAGCCATCCGATAGCCGTTCTGGAAGTTATCGGCCACGGTCGGATGACCGCCGGCTTGTATTGCTTCGAAACCATAATCCCACCATGATAGGTAGGCTGGCCTCTCCAACGGATCCGATATACTATTGTCCCGTTCATTGAACCAGGACCATGCCGATGGATAATAGGTCGTAGGTAATGGCAGATCGTAGGAGAACGCCCCGAGGTACCAGTATGTGCCGTTCTTGACATCGTAGTCAGATGGCCTCAGGAAGTCCGGCGTGGCAGTGTATATCTGCTTATCGTACGTCTTCTTCAATTGGTTAGGTATTGCCGCATCTAGCGCTGTCCAGGCGTTGGGCAGGATGACCAGCCCGAACACGACCAGGAACACGAATATGTGACGGAACTTGAGCGACTTGCGTAGATTGCGCCAGACGCTGCCCTTGGAACCCGCCATTGATTTGAAGAACTCGCTGAACTCGGCCTTGTCGATGATCATCATGAGCACCCACCCGGCTATCACCGCGAAGGCGGGGGTGGCGTTGAACACGAACCTGCCAGCGGAGGCCGCCATGTAGATGGACACTGCCGTCCAAACGACCAGGAAGATCAGGTACGGTGTCATGTTCTTGGGGATCCTGACGGCGGCATAACCGACACCGAACAGGGCAAGCCAGAACGTGACCGCCCCAAAGGACAGGGCAAGCGTCGAGAACGCTGGAGCCGTTGCTTCCGATATGGTCGAATACAACTTGCTCTTCACCAGGTAGCCCTGGCCGGAGATGATGGCGTTGAAGAAATCAGGCGATATGATGTAGAACACGACCAGTGCAGCGATCGATGCCAATACTATGACCGGGAGCGTGAGCGTCCACGGATAGTCCCTTGTCACCACGAACACCATACCGGCGATGATGGCCACCAGGAACAGCTCCAACGGTGTGTCGAACCAGGTCGTGATATAGTCCATCTGGATGTACAGTGGTGCCATCACGATGAACGCGACACCGAACATAATCCCGATGGATGCTACCACGCCGAGAGAATCGGCATTGCGGAACCTATCGACCAGTAGCTGGACGATGAGATACGCGAGCACGATTATCAGGACATAGGTGTAACCTGTCCATATCATCGCGATCAGAGCGACGCAAACGCCCGCCAATGCCGCATAGAGCATGGAAACGGCATTCAGGCTGCCGAACGATCTGAGCCCGCTCTTGACCTCGCTGAACTTACTCCAACTGGAAACCCACCTATCGCCCTTGATGGTCTGCAGGGCGCGCAACAGGAAGTAGAACCCTAACGTCACGAAGAACAATACCATTGCATCGTGGTCAGCATTGGAGAATATCGAACGTTCGATATTTCCTGCCATCATAGCGAAGAGGAAAGCCGCCAATATCGCTGGCTTCTTCCCGAAGGCCGCCTTCGCGATGAGGAATACCGGTATTACGGTCAGAGCACCCCAGAGTGCAGTGGAGAACACCAGGGCGAAGCCGAGACTGTCGGTCAAGGTCATCCCGCTAACGGTCTGAAGGAACATACCAGACACCGCCACCGACCAATCGTACAGAGGAGGCCTTTCATTCCTGACCCCGAGCGGGTAGTTTAGCATATCGTCTCGGACGACGTGCTGACCGGTATTCGCCACGTTGTCAATGACCCGCTCGTGATAGTACGAGTCAGAACCACCGGAGACAAGGAAACCATTGTCAACCGAGGTCGAGTATCCGAAGTAGGTCCTGACGAAAAACGCCAGGAATACTATTAGCACGATGATGAGCGCCGTTTGCCAGTTCCTTCCCAGCCAGCTATTCGAGAATTTCGAATTCAGTCTGGAAATTCCTGCGGATCGCTTCTTCTCGGCAGGGCTTTTCGACCCTTCCTCTGATGATGCCATCTATATTCTCCTGAGGAAAATCTAGCAGTTGATGCAGAACGAGCTATTAAAACCTTAGTCCAATCAAAGACCGTTTATCCCGATTATCTGGATAGGACAATCCTGACCCTTGCGGACGGCTACAATCTTAGGCTCTTGATTTCCTCGATATATCGGCCTGCGGCCTCGCGCGGATTCGGGTCCCCGTAGATCGCCCGGCCCACGATGACGTAGTCCGCCCCCATCTCGAGGGCCTTCGTCGCAGACCCCCCTTGGGCGCCTACCCCCGGGGAGAGGATGGACAGCTGGGGACCGATTATCTGCCTGATCGCCCTGACCCTTTCGGGTCGGGTCGCCGGTGCGATGACGCCGGAAGCCCCGCAGTCCACGGCGATCCTGGCCAGCCTTTCCGCGGCCGGTGCCGTGAACTCGGTCCCGCCCGGGTGGCTCATCTCGGTGACCACGTAGATGTCCTTGCCGTCAGCCGCCTCGACCGCCGCCTTGACCGAATCGCTTCCAGTGAAGGCATGAACGATGACCCCGGAAGCCCCCCGCCTCACCGCCTCCGACACGATGAGCTTGTTCGTGTTCGGTATGTCCGCCACCTTGAAATCGCACACCACCTCGGAAGAGCGCGATATCCTGGTTATGATCTCCGGAGATGTCGACAGGACCAGAGGCCAGTTGATCTTGATCGCATCGACCATGTCGCCGACCGCACCGGCAACTTCCAATGCCTTTCGCTCGTCTGTCTCGTCCAGCGCCAGAATGAGCCTCGACCTTTTCCGCATCGTCTTCGCCTCAGAACGGGAAACGGTTGTCACCTTAGAATCTTTTGCGGCTCTCGAGGAAGTTTTTATTAGTCCGGTCTGCGTCCAAAGGCCCGATGGGTCAGATCAGGCGTATGCAGGTGGGGTCGTTCTACACCGGGGGACTGCCCGAAGGATGCCTTCAGTGCAAGAAAGGGGCGAAGATGGTACTCCTGGTGACTGGACGTTGCCGCATGTCCTGTTATTACTGCCCTCTATCGGAGAAGAAGAAAGGAAAGGACCTGGTCTTCGCCAATGAACGCCAGGTTCTCACCGATTCCGACATCGTGGATGAGGCGTTGAGCATCGCCGCGGAAGGTTCTGGCATCACGGGCGGGGATCCGTTGGACGTGATAGACCGCACCATCCATTTCATAGGCCTTCTAAAAAAGGAGTTCGGGCCCGAACATCATATCCATCTGTACACCTCCACCATCGACGGGGAGAAGTACCGGACTCTCGTGAGCGCGGGACTGGACGAGCTCAGGATCCACCCCCAGGTGGAGACTTGGGAAAGGCTCGAGGAGGAAGGCATCAAAGAGGCGGTCGAGGGACTGGGCATACCGGTCGGATTCGAGGTTCCAGTGATCCCGGGAGAGGAGAGGGCGCTGACCTGCCTGATCGATTTCGCAGACCGGATCGGACTCGACTTCGTCAACCTCAACGAGCTGGAGTTCTCCGAGACCAACGCCGATGCGCTGAAGGAGCGCGGATTTGAGGTTGTCGACGATGTTTCCAGCGCGGTGAAGGGAAGCGCGGCGCTGGCCAAGAAGATGGTCAAGAAGGATCGGCGAGTTGCGGTTCATTTCTGCTCATCGAGCTTCAAGGATGTCGTCCAGTTGAGGAACCGGATAAAGCGACGGGCCCGCCGGGTGGCGAGGAAACATGACCTTGTCACCGACGAGGGGATGCTGATCAAGGGGATCATTGAGAACGTCGATCCGATCGAGATTGGCGAGCGGCTGCGGACCGAGTTCGACGTCCCCCCGGCGATGATGAGCCCGGATGTGGCCCGCAGAAGGCTCGAGGTCGCTCCATGGATCCTCGAGGAGCTGTACCCGGAACTGGGACTGGAATGTTACATCATCGAGGTCTACCCGACGGCGGACAGCCTCGAGGTCGAGCGGCGTCCGCTGCGCTGATCCTCAAAAAAATGGAGAAATCGGTTAAAAGGGGTTTGACGCGCGTTCAAGCAACACTGATGCTCTGGACATTATGGTGCCGGTTCACGATATCCCTGGCGATCTTCAGGTTGCGCCCGTTCTTGCCGATGGCGCGTCCCTTGACCTTAGGGTCGACCGTTACCGTCGCATGCACGATGTTGCCGCGGTTCTCGATGACGACTCCCTGGACGTTATAGTTGTAGAACACGTTCTTTATGAACGTCTCTGGGTCGTCCGAGTACTCGACCACCTGGATGTTCTTGCCGGTGGTGTTCTTGAGCCGGATCACGTTCTCGCCGGCCTTTCCCACAGCCCGGTTGGCCTGGCCTGGGTCGACGACGAAGACCAGCTTGTCCTCGGTCTCCAGACAGTCCTTGACATGAGTTCTCGTGACCGACTCGAACAGGGCGATGTACCTGAGCGTCTCCTCGGTGAAAGTGATCTCTGCCATATCATCCCAACGAAAGAATGTTAGACGCGCCCTTGTCGATGATCGCGATTGCCGAAACCGAGAATGGTTTACCCGCCAGGGCTCCGAGGTCCATGTTGGTACCTTCGAACACGTGGACCGGGACGCCATGGGTCTTCGACACGAGGAACTCGCTCGGGCAGTTGTTTGAAACGACCAGTAGCTTAGCCTCTCCGCTCTTCACTGCTTTCTCTGCTTGCTGTACACCGAATACCACCTTGCCAGTGGTTATTGCGGTCTTCAAAGCTCTTCCCATATCAATCATTTTTACTGCCCCCTACTTTTAGGTGCATATACCAGGTTGACGGCTCCGGTGCCGAGAGTAACCGGCTGCCCTACTATAATGTTTTCTGCAACGCCGTCTAGGTGATCCACCTCTCCGGTCAACGCCGCGTGCAACAAGTGCGCCGCGGTGATTTCGAACGCTGCCCTGGCCAGGACACTGGACTTGCGGCCGGAGATACCGTGACGGCCGATAGCCTTCACATCCCCGTCGTTCGTCATCAGGTCCGAGACCAGCATGATGTGCCTTATGTCGACGGTAAGTCCTTGCTCGTCCAACGTCTTGGACGCCTCATCGATGATCGAGTTGCGCGCCGCCTCGACGCCGAGCACCTCGTAGATCTCCTGGATGGAGTTCGTCGAGGTCCTCTTCTTGTCTATACGGTCCTTCTCCAGGACCTTCTGGAGGTTGGATCCTTCCGTGTAGATGACGTACTCGTCATTCGCCTTCTCTTTCCTTATGATCGCGCGGTGGATGCCTTCGATCCCCTGGATCTTGGAGTCCTTGACCACGTCGATGATGTTCTGCAGTTTCTTGAAGGACGGCTCTTCCGATGACAGGACGATCGTGTCGTCGACAAGCTCGATCTTTCCCTTCAGACCGCGGATCTTGCTCAGCCTCTCATGGATCATCTCCAGGGTGAGCAGTTTCTTTTCCATCTTGCGCGCGTCCGGACGGACAACGACCCTCATGTTGTTGCTGTCCGGCTCGATGGTGGCTATGTCCAGCACCTTTGTCGTCTCGATCTCCGAGGCGATGCGCATCACCTCATCCTTGTCGCTCCGGTACTTCGGCTCGATGTAGATGTTCATCATCGGTGTGGACGGAATACGCCTTGCATCCACGATCTCGATCAGCCTCGGGAGACCCAAGGTAACGTTGATTTCCGCGACTCCTGCGTAGTGGAAGGTACGCATGGTCATCTGAGTACCTGGTTCACCAATGGACTGGGCCGCCAATATTCCAGCGGACTCGTTCGGGTCCATCATGTGATCCCCGTATCGCTCGCCAGCCCGCCTCAGGATCTTCTCGATCTTGGCCTGCGGGACGCCGATGCCATCGATCCTGTCGGCCAGGTCGTGGATGACCTTCTTGGACAGCTTGATGTTGAGCTTCTTGCAGGTATCGTCGAGGTGCTTCTCGAAGGTGCTCGGTTTGCGCTGCTTGTCGGGGATGCTGATGTCGAACTTCCTGGCGGTCGCTTCCGGCTCTGCCGCCTTGCGGATGGTCTTGCGCACCGGGGTGCGCTTCGACTTCTGAGCGTTCAGCTTTTCCAGCACATCGACCACCTCATCCTTGGCCAGACCGGCTGCGAGCAGGTCCTCCTTGGTAGCTCTCTCCACTTCTCCGATGGAGGCGAACTTGGTGGTGATCTTGTCTGCGACATCGTCCGCGATCTTGCGGCGGCGGAGCGCGTTGATCGTATCCTTTCGTGCCATTTACTCCTCACCTCCGCCCTCGAACTCGACGTCCTCTGACTCCTCTTCCTCTTCGGAGAGCTCCATCAGGTCCTTCTCGACGGTACCGTACGTGCCGACCTTCTTGTCCTCGATGCGCTGCAGCAGCTCTGCCTCATCGCCGAGCACTTCCAGCAGCACGTCATCGATGTCGATCGCCTCGCCACCGACACCGCGGCACGGGTCGATCCCGTCCTCACCGTATTCGAACTGGATGATGCTGTCGGCAGTGTTCCGGACCGTGTGGTCCTGCTTCAGCTTCAGATCTTCCAGCGCGTTGATCAACCGGCGCTGCATGTAACCAGAACGGCTGGTACGGACAGCGGTATCGACCAGTCCTTCGCGACCTCCCATGGAGTGGAAGAAGAACTCGGTCGGGGTGAGCCCAGACTTGTATGAGTTGGTGACGAATCCCTTGGCCTTCGCACCCAGGTCACCCTGGCGGAAGTGGGGCAGGGTCCTGTTCCAGTATCCCCTGGACAGCCTCTCTCCTCTGACTGCCTGCTGTCCGATGCACCCTGCCATCTGGGAAAGGTTAAGCATGGAGCCCCTCGCTCCGGACTTGGCCATCTGCACCGCGGCGTTCTCCAGACCTAGCTGGTCACCTGCGATCCGACCGGCCTCATCTCTTGCGCGTCCCAATTCCTTCATGGCCTCGACCTCGAGGGTCTCTTCCATGGATCGTCCGGGCATCTGTTCCAGCTCGCCCTTGCGGTACGCGGTGACCAGTTGGTCGACCTTGTCCGATGCGCCCTGGAGCATGTCCTGGATCTGGAGCTGGGATTCCTTCGGGATGTCCTCGTCGTCGATACCAGTGGAGAATCCCTTGACCATTATCGCGCCTATCGCTATCTTGGTCACGCTGTCCAGGAACTCACGCGAGTAGTTCGATCCATAGTCACGCGCGATCTTGTCCAGTATCTTTCCCTTCATCGAGCCGATGGCTTTTTCATCGATCGTTCCGGTGAGAAGCTTGCCGTCCTTGATCCTCACATAGGCGTCGTTCTCGCACTTGTCCTTCTTGCATTGGGTGCACTTCTCGCATATGGAGGACTTGAACACCACGCGCAGGTCCTTGGGTAGGATGGAGGAGAAGATCATCTTCCCGGTCCAGAATTCCTTTCCGTCCTTGATCAGCGGTGCCGGTAGCTCGTTGCCCTTCAGCCTGGACGTGATGAACAGGCTCTCGCTCTTGTTGAAGACCGGATTGAGGTGGGTCAGCAAGTACGTCCCGGTGATGTGGTCGTGGATGGCGCCGATGACCGGCCCGCCGAACCTGGGTGACAGGATGTGCTCCTGCACCTTCATCAGGATGGTCGCTTCAGCCCTTGCTTCCTCGGACTGCAGGACGTGCATGTTCATTTCGTCGCCATCGAAATCAGCGTTGTATGGCGGACAGACGCACAGGTTCAGCCTGAAGGTCTTGCCTGGCATGACACGGACGGTGTGTGCCATCATGGACATCCTGTGCAGCGATGGCTGCCGGTTGAACAGCACGATGTCGCCGTCCATCAGGTGTCTCTCGATGATGAAGTTGATCTCGACCGTCTCGGACACGGTCTCGGCGTTCTTGTCCGTGACCCTGATCCTTCTACCATCTGGCCGGATGACGTAGTTGACTCCCGGCACGTAGTAGTCGAAGTGGGGTGTCGGTCCGCGCTTTACCATGTCCTTCAATGTCTGCAGGTTCGCAGCGGTCACGTGGACCGGCAAGGTCAGCTCCCTTGCCGCCTCGGTTGGTACGCCGACCTCATTGATCGACAGCGCCGGGTCGGGCGAGATCACGGTACGGGCCGAGAAGTTCACACGCTTACCGGACAGGTTGGAACGGAACCTTCCTTCCTTTCCTTTCAGCCTTTGCACCAGGGTCTTCAGTGGACGGCCGGACCGGTGCCTTGCGGGCGGTATGCCGGACGTCTGGTTGTCGAAGTAGGTGGTGATGTGGTACTGCAACAGCTCCCAAAGGTCCTCGACGATCAGCTGTGGCGCACCTGCATCACGGTTCTCCCTGAGACGCTGGTTGATCCTAAGCACATCGACCAGCTTGTGGGTCAGGTCGTCCTCGGACCGGTCTCCGGACTCCAGGGTGATCGACGGACGGACCGTCACTGGCGGAACGGGCAGCGCGGTGAGCACCATCCATTCCGGGCGGCACGAGGCTGGGTCTATGCCCAGCGGCACCAGGTCGGCGTCCGGGATCCTTTCCAGACGCTCGCGGACCTCCTTCGGGGTCAGCTTGTGGCCGTCCTCGCGGAAGGTGGTCGGCTTGTCCAGGGTTATCTTGAGCTGCTCAGCCCCGCAGTGCGGGCATACCTGTCTCGAGGCGGCGTCCTTGGCCGTGTCCTTCGATACCAGGCGGACATCCATCGAGTCGCCTCCCAGCTCCTCGACCTGCTCCATGGTCTCCCGGTACTCCTTGGCCTGCTCCTCGGTGAGCAAAAGGCGGCCGCAGGAGCGGCAGGTGGATTGAAGCAGCTTCTTGATCTCCTTCATGAACCCGACGTGCACGACAGGCATGGCCAGGTCGATGTTCCCGAAGTGCCCGGGGCATTCGTCGACCTTGTGCCCGCAGGTCTTGCATCGCAGGCCCGGCTCGATGACTCCCAAATGCGGGTCCATGAGACCCATGTCGATCGGGAACCCGTCGTCGTCGTACGTGTCGGCGGTGATGATCTTTGTGGCCGACATCTTCCTGATCTCGTCAGGAGAAAGGCAGCTGAACTTGATGGATCCGATCCTCTTTGAAACCCCTCGCATCATCGCAAGTCCTCCAATTGAAGACGCATGGCCACCCCAAGCGACAGCAGCTCATCGAGGAGCAGCTTGAACGCATACGAGGTCTGGACCAAGTGAACGTTGGTGTTGTTGCCGCACACCGGGCAGCGCAATGAGCCGCGCCGGTCGAGCATGGCCATGTGGCCACAGTTGCCGTTACCGCAGACGTACTGGAACGTTCCGTCGGACTCGTCCAGCAGACGGTCCTTGATGACCATCGCGGCGCCGTGCCCGATCAGGCAGTCCCTCTCCATCTCACCGAACCTAAGACCTCCTTGTCTGGAACGGCCCTCGGTCGGCTGCCTGGTAAGGATCTGTACCGGCCCCCTCGACCGGACGTGCATCTTACCGGACACCATGTGGTGCAGTTTCTGGTAGTAGATTACGCCGATGAAGATGTCAACGTCTATCTTCTGGCCAGTGAGGCCGTCGTACATGACCTCCCTTCCCGAGTGCATGAACCCGTTGCGCACCAGTGACTCGCGGATGGCGTCTTCCCTCTCGCCCGAGAACGGCGTACCGTCGATGAGCCTCGACTCCATGGAGCCGACCTTCCCTCCGACCATCTCCAGGATATGGGCGACGGTCATACGGGACGGGATGGCGTGCGGGTTGATGACCAGGTCCGGGATTATTCCGTCCGTCGTGAACGGCAGGTCCTCCGGTGGCGCGATCAGTCCGATGACTCCCTTCTGCCCGTGCCTGGATGCGAACTTGTCGCCCAGTTCCGGTATCCTCTCGTCACGGACACGGATCTTGACCAGGCGGGAACCGTTCTCCGACTCGGTCAGCATGACCGAGTCGACATAGCCGGTCTCTCCCGCACGGCAGGTGATCGAGGTCTCACGCCTCTTCTGGGGCGTAAGGAAGTCCGTCTCCTCTTCCAGGAACCTCGGCGGTGATGTCTTGCCGATGAGCACATCGCCGCCGGTGACCGAGGTCTCCGGGCTGATCAGCCCGTCCTCGCCCAGGTTGCTGTATGAAAGGTCCTGCCTTGCTCCCCGTACATCGGGCGGCGGGATCTCGAAATGGTCCTCCTGCCCTCCAGGGTAGCGGCGCTCCTCTGCCCGGTACGTCCTCATGAAGGAGGAACGCCCCAGTCCGCGTTCTACGCTGGCGCGGTTCAGGATAAGCGCATCTTCCATGTTGTAGCCGTGGTAGGAAAGGATCGCGACGACGAAGTTCTGGCCAGCCGGCCTCTCGTTGAACGCGACGAACTCCATGGTCTTTGTCTGCACCATCGGCTTCTGCGGGTAGTGCATGACATGGCCGCGGGTGTCCGGCCTCTTCCGGTAGTTGCTGGAGGCCAGTCCCAGCGATTGCTTGGACATGCCTGCTCCCATGGTGACACGTGGCGAAGAGTTGTGTTCCGGATACGGAACCAGCCCGGCGCAGACACCTAGGATGACCATCGGGTCCACTTCCATATGGGTGTGGTCCTTCTGCATCAGAAGCTTTCCGGAGATGATCTGGTTGCAGTGCTTGCACTTCAGGTTGGCCTGCTTGTCGTTCGTCCCCGGGTTCATCCAGTCGACGTCGATCGGCGACAGCGCACGGGAGCACTTGTCGCAACGCTCTGGCACTTCGAAGGGGTCGACGCATATGAAGGCGTCCTCCTCTTCCTCGGCATCGATCCATTCCAGTACGCCCTCGCGTATCAGATCGGACCACTTGCTCTTGCCCTCGCGGATGTCCTCGATGTTCTTGCGGCTCAGGGCCAGCTTGCCGTCGTTGACGACCAACAGCGGCCTTCTCAGCCTGCCTTCGTCGCAGTTGATGATGACCTCGTCCATCTCCTGGTCGTAGCGGATGTTGATCTCGTGCGACAGGAGTCCGCTCCGGCGGCGGTGGCGCATCTCGGCGATGAGCTCCTTGGCCTTCTCCGAAACGCCCTTCAGGTCACCGTTGACGTAGACGCGGGTGCCGGTCTTCTGCCCCTTTACCTCTTTGACGCCGAGGTCCTTCAGCAGATAGGCGACATCCTCCTCGCGGAAACCTTCCGAGACATCGATGATCAGGGCAGCGTTCTTCACCAGACCGCAGTTCTGACCTTCCGGGGTCTCGCTCGGGCACAATCGGCCCCATTGGGTCGGGTGCAGGTCACGAGCCTCGAAGTGAGGCTGCGACCTTGTGAGTGAGGACGTTACACGCCTGAGGTGAGATATCGTGGACATATTGGACGTTCGGTCCAGCAGCTGGGATACACCCGCCCTTCCTCCGACCCAGTTGCCGGTCGCCAAAGCGTGCAGCAAGCGGTGGGTCAACAGGTCTGGCCGGATCGCGCTGGCGATCCTCAGGTCCTTCTTCCTGGCGTACGAGCGTTCCAGCTGGTACTTCAGGTCCTTCATCAGGTTGGTGAATGCGACCCGGAACAGGTCCTCCATCAGGTCGCCGGACAGCTTCAGCCTCTTGTTGGCGTAGTGGTCCTTGTCGTCCTCGCCACGCTTCTCCAGGTAGAGTTCCAGCACGGACCGTGCGATCCTTCCGAGGAAGATCGCCTTCTTCATCCGGTCGTCCTTGGTGTCGCCCAGGTGGGGAAGCAGCGAACGGTCGATGATGGACTCGACCTTCTTCAGCCGGTACTCCTTAGCCTGGCCGGTAGCGAACTTGCGCTCCAGGTACAGGTTGGCGTCGTCCGGGGTGAAGATACCGTTTGGCGGGAACAGCTTCTTGTCCTGGCATTCCTCGATGTTAGCGTAAACGATGTTATGCATCTCTGGCATGGATGCGACGGCCTCGAATATCTCCTCGTCCGTCTTCATTCCCAATGCCTTCATCAGCGCCACCAGCGGGATCTGTCCCGACGCTGCCGGCACCGTGACCATGAGCATGCCGTCGCGCTTCTTCTCGACCAAGGTGAGCGCCCTGTGGCCTTCCCTCTGCGAGAATACCTTGGCCACTTCGAGCTTCGTTCCGTACCGCTCGTTGTACTCGACCATGACCCTGTTGGGCGCAAGGTCCTCAAGGGTGATCAGAACCCTCTCCGTTCCGCCGATGATGAAGTATCCACCAGGGTCCATCGGGTCCTCGCCGGCCTTCATCAGGCGCAGGCTGTACTCGTGGTCGTTGATCTCCCTCTCCTGTTCCATGTTCTCCTTGTAGAGGGTGCACTTCTTCGACTTGACCATGACCGGGAGGTCACCGATGTGGACCCTTTCCGGCTCCTTCTCGATGCCGTCCTCGACGACAGTGAAATCCAGATAGACAGGGGCCAGGTAGTTCAGGTTCCTGAGCCTTGCTTCCATTGGGGAGAGGTCGTGGACATAACCGTTCGCCTCGCGGACAACTGGCAGCCCTACGTGAATGGTCGGGCGCGACTGGTTGTCGATGTTCCCGGTCTTCTCGTCCCGCTTCCTTCCGACGCGGATCTCCACAATCCTGCCATCGGTCTTGTCAGGGTCGAGCCTGATGAAACCTCGGTCCAAGTCCTCCGCCGAGACACGCAGGTTGTCGACGATCTTCTGCATCCTGCTGTTCGGGTTGTCCAGTGTCGACAGGAAGTCGTCAAAGCTGGAAATGTGATGATTTACAATGCTTCTTTCTTTGAAATAGAGTTCGACTAGGTCACGCAACGAATTCACCCTCTGACAACTAAGCGATAGGCAACGGTGGTCTCAGCGGTCGCGCTTCGGCGCACGATCTTGACCACTCTACCCTCGGTGATAGGGCCTTCAAGGTTCTCCAGGAGCCTTATGCAGGCATCGCCTTTACGAATCTTCGGTAACTGATCTTTCTGGATCTTCAAGGAGGCCAGTACCTTCTTGGTTTCCTCGTCCGATAACAAATAATGCTCTGGCACGAGGTCGTGCTCTAAGACGTTAAACTGTACAGTGTCGACCATAGCTATCACCTCGACGAAATTAAGCCCGGACCTTCTTTCATACTAAGTAGCGGCCTTATAAAAATGCATCGGATTGTCTCGAAACGGATGTTCACTTTTCGATCTCCCATGTCGTTTCTTTGCCTACGCAAGCGGGCCTGAAGGGATTTTCGACATCACGGAGTTACCGTGGATGATTCGAACCCTTGGCCAGCTGGTTAAAAGCCAGCTGCTCTTTCTAGGGACGTCTGTGACCAAACGTCCTACCTAGCTGAGCTACAGGCCCTTGGTAGGTATGCCGGCGTGCAGAGCCGAGAGAATCCGGTACCGTTATTTAACCTTTCTCTTCAACTCAAGAAAACATACAGAGACCGGAGGATTCCAACCTCATTGTTACCGATGTACTATCATTATTGTAATCTTTGATGAGAACATATTTGACTGCGCAGGTTTAAACGAATATTCGTAACTCTCGGAACCCCCTTATATATTTATACAAGAAGTCTAATCTCGCACGAGCGATTGCTATGGAGAATGAGAAAGTCTGCAGTTCATGCGGCAAGAGATTGGTCGGAAAGGGTATCACCTTCTTCAAGTGCCCCCAGTGCGGGGTCACCGAGATCGGAAGATGCTCCAACTGCCGCGACCAGAGTGTAAAGTACAAGTGTGACAAGTGCGGGTTCACCGGACCTTAAGGGTGTTCACATGGGACAGGTCGCCGCCGTTCACCATCTAATGCCAGATTCCACCGACTTTGACCTCGAGGGGCTTTCGAAGAAGATCCAGAGCCTTGTCCCGGAAGGCGTCAAGGTCGTCAGGTCGGAAGTCAAGCCGCTCGCCTTCGGGTTGAGCATGCTTGAAGTGACCACCATCATGCTGGATTCCGGCGGCTTGATCGAGAAGCTGGAAGATGTCTACCGCTCCGTGGAAGGCATCCAGAACGTTGAGACGGTGGAGGTCGGCCTCATCTGAGGCTGACCCGAAAAACAACTTTGATCCTGAATAACGTTCAGTTCAACGAATGCCCGGGTGCGAGCGCATCGGGCTTCGCTTCTTTGTTTTGGGGGATTTCCTAATATGACCCTTGTCTCAGTGATAGATGGTTACATTGATGAGCCTGGATCGCTCGGCGTGCCTCCTTATATCCACCCTCTTGTGAGGGCGGTCTACGGCGCCGCCAAGGACGCGGGAGCGGGGGCCAGCTACCATACCATCGACGATCTCCGACAAGGATGGCGCCCAGAGAAGGCAGATGTAGTTATCATACTGACCGGTAGCGCGGTCCCGGGCAGGTACATCAGGGCGCTGCCGGCATCGAGGAGGGAGATCGAAAGGTTTCTCCCTTCGATGGGTGGGGTCAGGTTCCTCGGGGGGCCTTTGACATTAGAGAAGGACATCGATGCCTCTGGCTTGTTCGACGTCATCGCTACCCGGGATCCGGCCAGCTGCCTTTTCGATTACCTGACCGGCAATGGTCCATCCAACCGATGGAGGACAGTCGTAGAATGGAACCGATGGCTGATGATCGGGACCGAGATCGTCACGAAGCACCGCGACTTCCCCCAACCGTTGGTGGCGGAGATCGAGACATATAGAGGCTGCGTGAGGTACAATAGCGGGGGCTGCTCCTTCTGCGTGGAACCGCTCAAAGGCATCCCGGTCTGCCGTGAGCCTGAGGACATCATCGCGGAATGCAAGAGGCTGCACGACCTCGGCGTCCGCAACTTCCGCCTAGGCGCCCAGACCTGCTTCATATCATACCATGCCCACCTGGATGGTAGTGAGACGCCCCGTCCAGACCCTGATGCGATCGAGGAACTTCTCTCAGGCGTCGCCGCACTCGGTGTGGACCTGCTTCATTTGGACAATGCCAATCCGGCGGTGATCGCTGCGCATCCGGATGAATCGGAGCAGATCCTCCGTAGCATCGTTCGCCATTGCACAAGCGGAAACGTGCTGGCATTGGGGATGGAGAGCGCCGACCCAGCAGTTGTGAAGGCAAACAACCTCAATGCCACCGCCGAGCAGGTCAT
Organism: uncultured Methanomassiliicoccales archaeon; assembly: GCA_942492955.1. Classification (GTDB taxonomy): domain Archaea; phylum Thermoplasmatota; class Thermoplasmata; order Methanomassiliicoccales; family UBA472; genus DASXVU01. The sequence goes on along the minus strand of OW818644.1, from coordinate 1,727,936 downwards.
GGCGGCGATCGAGCTGATCAACCGGATCGGCAGGGAAAGGGGTCCGAGCGGACTGCCAGCGGTCTTGCCCGGTCTTAACTTCATCATTGGACTGGATGGCGAAACCAAGAGGACCTTGGACCTGAACTACGATTTTCTAAGGACCGTGCTCGAAAAGGACCTGCTGCTCCGCCGTATCAACATCCGTCAGGTTATCGACATCCGGCGCAAGTTCGATCAAGGGGTGAACCATTCCGAGTTCCTAAAGTTCAAGCAGAAGGTTCGGGAGACCATCGACCGACCGATGCTGGAACGCATCGCCCCGCTGGGCACCGTCTTGCGCCGGGTGTATACTGAGATATATGAGGGCAAGACCACTTTCGGCCGGCAGATCGGGACCTATCCCCTGTTGGTTGGATTCTCTTATCCGATCGAGCTCGGCAAATTCATCGACGCGGTCGTGAGCGGTCACGGTTTCCGCAGCTTGACGGCGGTGGAGCATCCGCTCAAGATCAACAAATGCTCCCTGACGGCGATCGCGTCCCTGCCGTTGGTCGGAAAGAAACGAGCCGCCCGCATCATGGTTCATCGCCCTTACCGAACTAAGGAAGAGTTCATCGCCTCGATGGACGACCGGACCGTAGGCGAGACCGTCGCAGAAATGCTGGATTTCACAATTTAGTGCAACGCACGATCTGATGCACATCGGAATGCCCATAAATATCGGGATGGCGCTCACAATCGCCAAATGGATGCGAAGTTCCTCGCCCGGTACCCTTTTGTCAAGGGCGCATCGGATTTCGTCCGGAGCAGCGAAGTCTCGCTCGAGGACCTCATCAGCCGGACCGCCTACCCCGAGGCCAGGAGGAGGGGGAGGAAGAGGGTCTTAGAGGCTCTGAACGACACCAAGATCCAGACCAACGCGGCGAGCACCGAGGAGGAGTTCCTGGCCGAAGTACTGTCCTACCCGGTCGCAAGGATGATCGTTTCAAGTGTGGGTGACGATTTCCTGATCAGGCGTTACGCCATGGGCGAGGCCAAGACGCTGGCCGAAAGGCTTCACACCGAGGACGTGGCCTTGCAGATGGAGGTGGCATCCGATCTTGGCGTATCATGCCAGCTTGACGGCGAATTGCCTTCGATGCATTTCTGCGATTTTCTGCGATACACCTCAGGAATCCGGGGCAAGGAATGGAAGCTGGTAAACCAAGAGGTCAAGAAAGGCTATATCTCATTGTCCAAGGTGAAGTTCTCCAGGGTGCTCGAGCAAGCCCTCGACGAGAAGATCGAACATGAGCTGCCGTTGCCAGTGACCGAGGCCATTATCGAGGCGTTCAAGGAAGACGTAAACGACGTCTCCGCCCAGGTAGAGGAGATACGCAGCAAGTACAAGGGGAACGAGTTCGGGGAGGTGCGCATCGTGAATTTCCCGCCGTGCATGAAGGCGCTCGTATCCCAGGCCCAGGCTGGCAAGAACATGCCCCATGCCGGGCGCTTCGCCCTGGTCACTTTCCTGAACTACATCGGAATGCCGACGGACCAGATCATTAGGACGTTCTACACCTCGCCGGACTTCGACAACAAGATGACCGAGTACCAGGTGAGGCACATCACCGGGGACGGAATGGGCAAGAAATACTCCTGTCCAGAATGCTCAACCATGAGGACGAATGGCATCTGCGTCGACCTGGACGCGATGTGCAAGACCGGGAAGATCCGGCACCCGCTCAACTACTACCGGTTCAAGACCATCGACATGAAACGGGGCAAGCCTGAGGCGAAATCGCCGGAGAAAGGGAAGGCGGAGAAACCGGCCAAGTGATCATTTTCCCTTAAGTTCCTTCCACGTGCCCCAGGCCCGCTGTATCGCCGTCATGTTACCGACCACCGCGAACCAGAGCATCATCATCTCGAAGGCGGAAAGGCGTATCGGACCGAAAGTCAGCCAACCATCGCCGTTCACCCACATGAAAACGAACTGGACCATTGGTATGACAAGCGAGAGCACGATCCGGTCCGCCCGGCCGAGCAGGCCTGAGTACCTTCTCCCTGCACCGACCGCCTGTGCCTGGGTGCCCATGTAGCTGGTGAGCAGGACGCCGATTATCGCCGCCATCCCCAGATATGGGTTGCACCAGGCGCTGACGGCGACCGCTCCGATCATCAGGACATCTGCGTACCGGTCCAGCACGTGGTCCAGGAAATCGCCCCGCTTCGAGGTTTTGCCAGTGAGCCGGGCGATCTTGCCATCGAGGGCGTCGAAGAGCCCGGACAGCAGGACCAATACCGTGATGAGGGGCAACAGTATCTGCCAATGCTCGGGACTGTAGAACGTGGCCAGTGCCGCGAAGAACGCCACCACAAGGGACATGCCGGAGATCGCGTTGGGGGAGAACCCGGTCAACGCCTTCGCCATCGGCGTGAGGATGAATTCCACCTTGCCGCGCTTAGAATCTAGGACCAGTCCAATGCCTCCTCGCTCCAGTCGATATTTCCGATGGCGTACTTCTCCTTTTCTCCGGCCAGTATCGATATCACTGCGTCCGCCGTCTCTTCCGGGGAGATGTTCGTGGTGTCCACCTCATAGACCTCGCGACCGCTCTCGACCGATTCGACCAGGATCACGTCCAGGGCCTCCGCCTCGGCATTCTCGGCCACCTTACGCTCCGGGTAGCCTCGCGCCCTCAGCCGAACGGCCAGCACGGACGGGCGACAGCGCAGCACTATCACCATGTCGGATGAGACGAGATGCGACAGATGCCCCACCAGGACGGTCGTGGGCTCGTCATCAAGCTCCGTCACGGCCTTTTCCAGCCTATCAATGTCAACCTCGTAGGTTCCCCGCCTGCGGTCGAGTTTTTCCAGCAGCCTCCTCTGTTCGGCCAATTCGCCCAGCTCAACGGTCTTCAGGCCTTTTGATGCGAGCAATTTGGCGACCGAGGACTTGCCCGTTCCTGGAGTTCCCGTCAGAGCCAATTTCACAAGCTCTCATAATGCGGTTCAGGTTAAAAAACGGATATCATGCGGGACGGAGGTCTTGCTCCGTCCCGACGTCGTGTTTCCCGTGGTCCTTCTCCAAAGACCTGCTAGCTGCTTCCATCAGCCTATCCAGGGGACCGTGAAGGGGGTATATGAAGGGATTCGGAGCATGCTACAGTTAAGCTTAAATATACAAATACAGGAAAAAGTGATACTGGATGGTTAATCCAACCCACATTTGACCGAGAGCGAATCATAGAAAATAAGCTCGATCATTTTTTCCGACCGTTTCTCCCTAGCTTTCCTTTCGAGAGTTGGAGGGCAAACCTCGATGAAATCGATCCCGTAATCGATACTCATCAATACCAGTCTCTCAGCTGGAGCAAGACCGAATGACAAGTCGCGGCCCTCAAGGGCTTCCCTCACATCCATCAACGTCGAGCTTCCAGCTGAAACGGAGGCTAACGCCGCCACGATGCGCCTGACCATGTTGCGCAGGAACTCCCTTCCCTTGACGTCGATGACGACCAGGTCCCCCAAGCGGGTCAGCGTGATCGAATCGATCGTCTTCTCCGAACTCTTCCCTTCGGTCTTGCAGAACCGTTTGAAATCGTGCCTACCGACGAATTCCTGGGCAACCCGGTCCATTGCCCCAAGGTCCGCGTCCTTCGCGATGGCCAGGAAGTAACGGTACCAACGCTGCTTCGCCCGCCTGGGAGAGAAATGCGAATCCACTTCTGCGTAAGCGTAGAAATAGACTTTCTCTGATGCCGCGTTCAAAGCCTGGATCAATCGGTCTTTCTTGAACCCGGTGTCAAAGGCGATGACGTTGCACAGGGCGGACACCCCGCGGTCGGTCCGGCTTGCCGTCCTGAACCTCGAGCCCTTGACCGAGTCGATGGCGTGGATCTTCCGCAAGGCTCGGATGCATTCGTCCTCCACTGTCCTCTTGTCTGGCTGCCTCTGGGACCCGGTGAACTCGCGCCCATCATAGGCCATCATAACGGCAGCATGCCAGTCCATGAAGGTGTAACGTCATTGACGATAGTTAGCCTTTCGCCCCGGCAAGGATCATTATGGCATACCAAATGGGATTAATATGAACCTCGTCAGTTGTTTGGCGCGATGTCGCAGAGCGCCGGAATGACTGACCAGGATGTAGTTGACTGGTTATTGTCCTCACCTGACCCATCGGTAAGGCTCGCCTCCTTGAGAGAGTTTGGAGGATATTCCGATACAGGACCGAAGATTCAAGTTGCCATTCAAGAGGCCATGAAAACCGGGCCTGTGCCGAAGATCTTTGCCAAGCAGCATCCTGGGGGCTTCTGGGGAAATGAAAAGGAATTCTACAATTTCAAGTACAAGGGGACTGCCTGGAACATAATACTCCTGGCCCAGCTCGGGGCGGACGGCTCTGACGAACGTGTACGGTCAGCCGCTGAGTTCCTACTGAAACGGTCGCAACATGAGAGCGGCGGGTTTGGGTATCAGGGATCAGCGAACGGTGGAACGGCTAGCAGCATCCTGCCATGCCTGCACGGCAACCTGGTGTGGTCGATGCTGCGCTTTGGCATGAAGGATGACGTGCGGGTTAGAGCCGGAATCGATTGGATCGCAAAATACCAGCGGTTCGACGACAATGAAGGACCAGCGCCAAAGGGATGGCCGTATTCTCGGAAGCAATGCTGGGGAAAGCACACCTGCCATTTGGGAGCGATCAAGGACCTGAAGGCGATATCGGCCGTTTCCATCGACGATCGATCCGCAGCTTTGAAAGAGGTTGCCTCGGCCGGTGCGGAACACCTTCTCAAGCACCATCTTTACAGGAGAAGCCACAATCTGAGCGAGATCGCCAAACCTGCCTGGACCAAGCTGGGATTTCCTCTCTTCTGGGACACCGATGCGCTGGAGATGCTGGAAGTGCTCGTTGACCTGGGATACCGGGATGAAAGGATGGACGATGCTGCAGAGCTGGTCCTTTCCAAGCGTTTGCCGGATGGCAGATGGGTGAATGAAAGGAGCTATTCCGGAAGGCTCCTGACCAACGTCGAAAAGCAGGGGGCACCGAGCCAATGGGTCACATTGAAGGCGATGTCGGTCCTGAGGAGACTGGGGAGGCTCGACTAGAACGGGCGTCCCTTCCAGAAGACAATTATACCCAAGGTTGATTCTCGAGAGAAGGGAGTTAAATGACCAGCTTCAGGATCGTCCTGGTGGAGCCGCAAACGGATGGGAACGTGGGAGCGGTGGCCAGGTCGATGGGCAACTTTGGTTTCGAAAAGCTGGTCATGGTGAACCCCTGCGAGCTGACCGAAGAGGCGTTCAAGAGGGCAAAGCATGGGAATTACATCTTGAGAGCGGCCACGACCGTTTCCAGCTTCGAAGAGGCGATAGCAGGATGTTTCCTCATCGTCGGCACCAGCGGCATCATCACCTATGGTGACAAGCATTTCATACGCATCCCGATCACCCCCAGGGAGCTGGCGGATAGGATCAAGGACCAGGAGGACGAGATCGCCCTGGTCTTCGGCAGGGAGGACATCGGCCTCACGCAGGAACAGTTGACCCATTGCGATATCCTGGTCAACATCCCGTCGAATGACGAGTACCCTATCCTGAACCTTTCACACGCGGCCACCATCGTCATGTACGAGATCTTTGCCAGCCATGGCAAACCGAGCAACCCGAAGAAGGCCACGGAGTTCGAGAAGGACAAGATGTACCAGTTCTTCGACTCGTTGCTCGACGCGATCGATTATCCTATTCATCGCAGGGAAAAGACCAGCATCATGTTCCGAAGGATGATGGGCCGAGCGGTCCCCACGAGCTGGGAGTTCCACACCATCATGGGCGTCATCGGAGATGCCGCCAAGAGGATAAGGAAGCTCGAAAAGGTTGAGGCGAAAAAGTAGCCCCGATCAGCGCCGGTATTTTCCGAGCATGACGTTGATGTCATCGAGCGACTCTGCTTCCGCGGGCAGCTCGGATATCCCTGTGACCAGCGCGATCAGCCTTATCGTTTCGTTATCGTCGTCCAGGGTCCTGACGCCGAACTTCACGTTAGCGTCAACGTCCAACTGTTCGGTGAGGCCCTGAACGATGCGGTGAACGCGCCTGAGCGTCAATTTGCTGCCGCCGGAGATATGGATGAGCGCTCCGGTCCCCCCTTTGATGTCGATGTCCAGCAGCGGATTCTCTATGGCGTCGCGGACAACGCCTTCTGGGTCGGCGTTCTCCGCATAGAGAAGCGTCGATATCCCACCATGCTTGATGATGGTACGAAGATCCGCGAAATCGAGGTTGATCAATGAGGGCTTGGTCAGCGCGTCCACCAACCCTTTGATGAGCTCGGAGACGAGAGCGTCCATGACCCCCAATGCCTGGTTCATGGGCAGGTTGTCGACCATCTGCATCAGACGGTTGTTGTCCAGGACCAGCACGGTGTTGGAGTACTCATTCAACCGCTTGAGCCCGATCATGGCGTTGCGACGCCTGGTACCAGACTCGATCCTGAAAGGCATCGTCGCTATCGATATTACGATCGACCCGGCCTTCCGGGCGTACTCGGCGATGACCGGCGAAGCGCCGGTACCGGTACCTCCACCCATGCCAGTGATGATGAACGTGAGATCCACGTCGTTGAACATCTCGCAGAACAGATTGGCGCAGTTGCGCGCGCATTGCTCGCCGACCTCGGGAAGCCCCCCGGCACCTAGGCCATGGGTGTAGTTCGCTCCGATAAGCACCCGGTTCTCGCAGCGCGTCTCTTTAAGGCTGCGTTGGTCGGTGTTGATCGCGATGGTCATAGCTGACTCTAGGCCGATCTTGTTCAGCCTGGTGATGCTATTACACCCGCCGCCACCACAACCAACGACGAGTATCCTCAAGTCAGGAGCGTCTATGCCTGACTGATCGTCCCATCCCGAGCCAATCCCCATCTTGATTACCTCAAGGGGAGCGTGTCCGTCACTTCAACTCGCTGACCGCCTTCTCAAGGCGCATCCGGACATATTCCCGGACGGCGTTCCTGATGGCGTCGTCTATTGACACTGAGTCCCCGTCCTTGACGAGCGCCTCCAGTTCAATTATCTTGGTCTTCGGAAGCTCCACGGTGACCCTCTCGATGTATTCGGGCGTGAAGTGCGTCTCGACGAAGGTGTCGATCGCCGCCCTGATCGCATCGGAGATGGTCGGGTACTTGCCGGTGTCCACCAGTGCCTGTAATGCCTGTAATTTCTCGGCAGGTATCCTGACCGTAATCCTTTCGCTGTCGACCATGACACAACTCTTGTCCCATTGACCTGTCTGACGCTTTTCGCCAAAACGTCTGACAAATTGGATGATTCACTTGAGAATATATAAAAGTTGGCGAATCTTCGAGCGCCTGTCCCTATTATCAATGACATGAACTGGGTTTTTGCCCCGTCATGCATTCTTCCGGACTTCAAACAAAGATGGGGGCAACAATTACAAATATTCATTCAGGAAGCATGAGAACGATTCCGAGGAGGCCCCCGATCGAGATCGATCCGGCAAAGCTTGCTATCTGGATTGCTGGGTGGATCGGTCAATATGGACAAGGTTGACCGACGTTCCGGATTTGGTCCTTCTGTCCTTCAATTCCGATAAAATGGTATATGCACAGGTGCTAAAAAGCCCCAAGACGTTTAACCGCCGAGAACATGACAAAGGAAACGCTCGGGAAGTGGGGTCCGCTGCCATGAAGATCGACTTCCCCATATTGGACAATCATCTTCATCTGCAGCCGAAGGGCCGAAACGTCGAGGCGATGAAAGAGTACGAGAAGGCTGGAGGGACCCATGCCATCCTTAGCCACATGCCCTACGAAGAACTCCAGATCACCTGCGGGGCAGATTTCGAACGCTCATACCAGATCACCCTGGACACTGCCGGGCGGTGCAACAGGGAGACCAAGGTTGGCGTGTTCGTGACACTCGGCCCTTACCCTGTCCTGCTCATCGACCTGGCGAAGGAACACGGCCTCGAGGCCGCCACCCTGATGATGAAGGAGGGGATGGAATCAGCGGCCCGGCTGGTGAGGGAAGGCAAGGCGATAGCCATCGGCGAGGTTGGCAGACCGCACTTTGAGGTTCCCCCGGAGATCATGGCGGCCTCAAATGAGATCCTCAGATATGGCATGTCGTTGGCCAAAGAGGCATCCTGCCCCATAGTGATCCACGCTGAGACGGCCACGCCGGAGTCGATGGAAGACCTGGGCCGCATTGCCGACTCGGTCGGATTGCCACGAGGCAAGGTGGTCAAGCACTATTCTCCCCCATTGGTCCGGGAAGAGGAGAACCGGGGCCTAATGGCATCGGTGCTGGCTTCGAGAAGCAATGTCCAGGAGGCTTTTGGGAAGGGAGACAGGTTCTTCCTTGAGACCGATTACATGGACGAACCGACACGCCCGGGAGCGGTGTTGCCCATCGACACCGTGCCCAAGAGGGTCAAGGGCATAGCGCAGTCCGGAGTCGCTACCGCGGAACTGATCGATGCGATCTGGAAAGTCAACAAGGACAATCCGAAAAGGGTGTACGGGATCGAGCTGGAACGACCTTAGGACTACTTGATATCGAAATGGTCGAACTGGTCCTTGCATGCGGACCATACGAGGTCGACCTTGTCCACGCGGGCGATGGGATGCTCTTCCCTGAGCAAGCGGATCACCTCTTCGATGTTCTCCTTCTCTCCCTCGAACACCGCTACGACGGTGCCGTTGGACAGGTTCTTGACCCATCCATTGACACCCCTTTTGCTGGCGAACTTTCTGGTATAGTCGCGGAAGTGGACCCCTTGGACCTTGCCCTTGAATACGGCTTCCGCACGAACATGCATTATGCCCGAGACCCCTCCTGCTCTAAGGTACTATCCGATTATTATTTTTTTTCTCGTCGGATCAGGGGAATAGTGGCGGCAATCGAAGCGGGCTCATCTTTTCGCCTGGCAACAAAACCCCGATATGATTTTTATAATCCGTCAGCATATGGGGACCTATATTAGTGGTCACTTCGGGCGATCAGGAAGGGAAATGGGATGTTGAAATCATTGGTTGAGGATGCACTGGCGAGGGATGACACGCCTATGCCGAGGTTCGAACAGGCACCGGCGGCTCAGCCGGCCCGTAAGCAGGCAGAGGATGCGGACGCGGAACTCATAGCGATATTGCAGACGCTGAGGACAAACATCAAGATCATCGGTGTCGGAGGGGGCGGCTGCAACACCATCAACCGGATCTACGACGAGCAGATCGTCGGAGCCGAGACATACGCGGCGAACACGGACGCACAGCACTTGCTGATGGTCCGGGCCCAGCACAAGATCCTCCTCGGAAGGAGAAGCACCCGCGGACTTGGTGCAGGGGCACTACCGCAGGCTGGAGAGCAAGCGGCCCAAGAGGCCGACCAGGAGATACGCAAGGCGGTACAGGACGCGAACATCGTGTTCGTGACCGCGGGAATGGGCGGCGGTACCGGAACTGGCGCCGCGGCAGTAGTGGCCGGGATCGCCAAGGACACGGGTGCGCTGACCATCGCGGTTACGACCACCCCGTTCAAAGGCGAGGGCAAAATGAGGATGGAGAATGCGGAGTGGGGGCTGGAGAGGCTCAGGAACTCAGCAGATACCGTCATCGTCATCCCCAACGACAAACTATTGGAGCTCTACCCCAGACTTTCCCTTAACCAGGCATTCAAAGTGGCGGACGAGGTCCTTACCAGGGCGATCAAGGGGATCACCGAACTGATCACCAAGCCCGGCCTCGTGAACCTCGACTTTAACGACCTGCGCACGATCATGAAGGGCGCTGGCGTGGCCATGATCGGCATGGGCGAGTCCACCGGTCACGTGGAGGACCGAGCACTGGAGGCGATCCAGATGGCTCTCAACTCCCCGTTGTTGGAGGTTGACATCAGCACCGCAAACGGCGTCCTGGTGAACGTCGTAGGCGGCCCCGACATGACCATTGGCGACGCCCAGAAAGTGGCGGAGGAGGTTCAGAAGCGGGTCAGCCCCAATGCCAGGATAATCTGGGGTGCGGGCGTCGATCCGGCGCTGGAGCACAAGATACGGGTGATGGTCGTCATCGCTGGTGTGCACTCCAAGCAGATACTCGGCAAGTCCAATGAGCAGGCGAAGCTCAAGGGCTCCGACGTCGACTTCATAAAGTGAGTCGGAAACCTGTCATCAAACCTTTTCCAATTCTTCTATTATCTGTCTTTAAGATCGAACAGGAAGACATCCTCGATCCTCACCTTGAAGAACCGAGAGATCTTGAAGGCGAGCTCAAGCGAGGGATCGAACTTCTCCGTTTCGATACAAATGATCGTCTGCCGGCTCACTCCGATCTTCTCCGCGAGCTCGGCTTGGGTCATGTTGGTCAATGCCCTATAGACACGAAGGTTGTTTTTCATCAAGTTCACTCGGGGACAATATTTTCGATGATGTAATATGATATTTACTTGATGATATTAACATCTTACTTATTGTAATATATTATTTTCTTTTAGTAAATAAGCCGTTACTTGAAATGTTCAAAAATCGCTTCTACGAAATGAGCGCCCTCAGAACGCGGATATAGCCAGATGCACAATATTCGTAAAATGGAAGAACAACGAAAATGAGCTATTATCATTAATATCACCGAAATGTTTTATACACCCCAAGCCCCTAACGACCATTAACTATCCATTGCCAGCGATGCTGTCGTGGCCTAGAATAGAGGAGGAGCTTACCTTGAAATCGTTCATCACCGACGCCCTGACCCGGGCGGGACCTGCAGGTGCAGCAGAGCCAGTTCAAACACCATATAGCAAATCCACCTCGCAAGAGGATGATGAGCTGACGAAGATCCTCATGAGTTTGAGGACCAACATCAAGATCATCGGCTGCGGGGGCGGTGGGTCGAACACGATCGACCGGCTCTACGCATCGAACATCAAGGATGCCGATCTGTATGCCGCCAACACCGACGCCCAACACCTCTTGGTGAGCAGAGCCCACAAGAAGATCCTGCTAGGCAGGAGGAGCACCCGCGGATTGGGCGCGGGAGCATTGCCTCAGGTGGGAGAGGAGGCGGCCAGGGAGGCAGAGGAAGAACTGCGGAAAGCGCTCCAGGGGGCGGACATAGTATTCGTCACCGCCGGACTTGGTGGAGGCACCGGTACCGGTTCCGCGCCGTACGTCGCGCAGCTCGCCAAGGACATGGGAGCACTGACGATCGCGATAGTCACCTCGCCGTTCAAGGCTGAAGGAACGATCAGGGCGGAGAACGCCGAATGGGGCCTGGAAAGGATGAGGGCTGTCGCCGATACGGTGATCGTCATCCCCAACGACAAGCTCATCGAGCTCGTGCCGCGGTACTCGCTCAATCAGGCGTTCAAGGTCGCTGATGAGGTCCTGATGCGGGCCATCAAGGGGATCACCGAACTGATCACCAAGCCGGGGTTGGTCAATCTCGACTTTAACGACCTACGCACCATCATGAAGGGCGGAGGCGTCGCCATGATCGGGATGGGAGAGGGCGAGGGCGACGACCGGGTCGAGGACGCGGTCGAAGAGGCCATCAATTCCCCGCTCATCGACGTGGACATCTCTGGATCCAATGGCGTGCTGGTGAACGTAACCGGCGGTGAGGACATGTCCATCGGGGACGCTCAGGAAGTGGCTGAGTTGATCCAGGCCAGGGTCTCTCCCGGCGCCAGGATCATCTGGGGCGCATCGGTCGAGCCGGCTCTGGAGAATCGCATCCGGGTGATGGTGGTCATCACCGGCGTCAAGTCGAAGAACATCCTGGGCCCGAAGGAATCGAAATCCATCAAGGCTATGAACGTAGATTTCATCAAATGATGATGTTACCTGAGGAAAGGATTATCTAGAGAAAACCAATAGACCCCTCTTCAAGAGTGCTTAAAATGGACATCGTCGAGAAATCCTGGGAAGTCCAAGAGACTATCGAAGATAGGGTCAAAAAGATCGGCAAGGGCAAGTACGGCCGTGTCATCAAGATGGCCCGGAAGCCCACTCCAGATGAGTATGTGAAGACCGTCATGATCACCGGAATAGGGATTATCCTCATCGGCGGTTTGGGCTTCACAATATACTTAATATGGAAGTACTTGCCGGGACTGTTCGGCTAATGTTCGTTTCATTACCGGGGTATCACGTATGACCGATGAAGATAACCAGACACTAATGCCCCAGACGCAGGGCGCCAGTTCCATCTCCCTTAGCGGAGAGAACGCGCCCAGCATCATTGCAGCAGGGGCCATAACGACCTGGCCGCTGCAGGTCAAGAGTTCAGACAGCGGAAAGAAGAAAATCGTTTTGCGGGTGAACATCACCCTCGAAGAGGGTGCGCCGGAATGGGAGATCAAGATCACCGACGCCACGGGCACATCGCTGTGGGAGAGCCAGGCCGCTGGAGCGGCCCAGGCAGAGTTCAATCTGGATGGCCCCCGCCCCAAAGACCTGAAGCTCATCGTCGAGGCGCCGAAGGGCGCCCGGTATAACGATAAAGTGACCATCGCGCTAGAGGTCTGCAATATGGACCAAGTCTGCGCGAGCAAGGAGTTCAGCGCGACCGCCAGGCAATCGATCCTGGTCCTGAAGACTTCGATCGGCCATGAAAGGAACGTCGCAGATGGCGTCTCCAGCAAGGCCAAGATAGGCGCCGGTAACACCGGGATATTCGCCATACTTGCCCCTGGAAAGTTGGACGGCTACGTCTTCATGGAAGCGATGAACACCGACCTAGTAAGGGAGACCGTACGCGGAGTCCGCAAGGCCAAGGGCCTGGTGGAGGGCGAGACGAGCTTCAACGAGATCGAGCACTTCTTGACCCCCAAGCCGCTTGTATCGGGTGTCATGGAGGGCGACGTTGTCGAGCTGGTCGCCGGTCCGTTCAAAGGTGAGAAGGCCAGGGTCCAGAAGATCGATGAGACGAAGGAAGAGATCACCGTCGAACTGTTCGATGCGCTCGTTCCGATACCGGTCACCGTCAGAGGCGACCACGTGAGAGTTCTCGAGAAGGAGAAGTGAGTATAATGCCAGAGACTATTGAAGTGTTAGTAGACGGTGGCAAGGCCACCCCCGGTCAACCGCTCGGCCCAGCGCTGGGACCGACCGGGATCAACGTCGTCCAGGTTGTGCAGAAGATCAATGAGAAGACCAAGGCCTTTGCGGGGATGAAGGTCCCGGTCAAGATCATCATCAACGCGAACAAGACCTTCGATATCAAGGTCGGTACCCCGCCGACCTCCGCGCTGCTCTTCAAGGAGATGGGCGTGGAGAAGGGATCGGGCGCACCGAAGACAACCAAGGCCGGCGACATAACCATGGAGCAGGCCATCAAGGTATCAGAGATGAAGAAGGACTCCCTCATGGGCAAGGACCAGAAGAACCGTGCCAAGGAGGTCATCGGAACCTGTGTCTCGTGCGGCATAACCGTCGAGGGCAAGGAGCCGAGGGACATCCTGAAGGAGATCGACGAGGGTAAGTGGGACGCGAAATTCGCGGCCTGAACGACCCCCGTCCCTTTACAATAGATTTATAAACGGTAGGTCCATTTAGGGGCCTACCGCTCTGTAGGAGAGGCAACTCGTTAATACTACAGGAGGAATTGCATTGGCAGAGAAGACAACACTAACGGCCGTCAAGAAGGCGCTGGAGAAATCTCCGAAGCGCAATTTTAGAGAGACGGTCGACCTATCGATAAACCTGAAAGATGTGGATCTTTCTATCCCGAAGAACAGGATACAGGAAGATATCATCTTGCCAAATGGTAGGGGAAGGGCTGTCCGGGTCTGCATCATCGGCGGTGGCGAACTTGCGCAGAAGGCCAAGAACGTCGCCGACAAGGTCGTTACCCCAGAGGAGCTGGGAACCCTGGCCGACAACAAGAGGGAGGCAAAGAAGGTTGCCGCAGCACACGATTTCTTCGTCTGCGAAGCGCCATTGATGCCGACCGTCGGTAAGAGATTGGGTATCGTGCTCGCTCCCCGGGGTAAGATGCCGAGGCCAATCGCCCCCGGCGCTGACCCGAAGACGATGGTGGAAAACCTAAGGAAGTCCGTCGCTATCAGAAGCAAGGACAAGATGACGTTCCACGTCCCGGTAGGTACGACTGATCTGACTCCGGAACAGATCGCTGAAAACATCGACCTCATAATCAAGAGGATAGCGGTCAAACTGGAAAAGGGAACGATGAACATCCGGTCGGCTTACATCAAGACGACCATGGGCCCTGCTGAGAGGCTCATCTGAGGAGGGTCGATTATGGCACACGTCGCAGCTTGGAAGAAGGATAAAGTCCAGGAACTGACGAATGCGATGACCAGCAAGAAAGTGGTCGCCATCGTCGACGTACACGGCATACCGTCCGCCCAGCTTCAGCTTATGAGGCAGGGACTCAGAGCAAAGGCGTCCATCATGATGTCGAGGAACAACTTGATCGATATAGCGATCGAGCAGGCGGCCAAGGACCGGCCGGGACTGGAGCAACTCTTAGAGGCTGTCAGTTCCCAGTGCGCCGTGGTCACCACCGATGTCAACCCGTTCAGGCTATTCCGCGAGATGGAGTCAACCAAGAGCGCAGCGCCGGCAAAGCCAGGCGACATTGCGCCCGAGGACATCCTGATCAAGGCGGGGGACACCCCGTTCAAGCCAGGCCCGATCGTCGGTGAACTGCAGAAGGCAGGGATCCCCGCCGGTATCGAAGGCGGAAAGATCGTCATAAAGAAGGACAAGGTCCTGGTCAAAAAGGGCGATGCCATCTCTGAAGAGATATCCAAGATCCTACCGAAGCTCGAGATAATGCCGATGACTGTCGGCCTTGACCTCGTAGCCGCGTTCGAGGGTGGAGTTCTCTACGGAAGGGACGTACTAAACATCCCAGAAGACTACTACAGCTCGATGCTGTCAATGGGTTCGAGGCAAGCCATGGCCTTGAGCATGAAGATCGCGTATGTGACCCCGCAGACCGTCGTACCGCTGTTCGCGAAAGCGTACAGAGAGGCAATGGCAGTCAGCGTAAAGGCCGTCATACCGACCAAGGACAACATCAAGATACTCTTGGCAAAGGCGAACGCCGAAATGCTAGCCGTTTCAGCGCTCTCCGAGAAACACGAAAAGAAGTAACAAGGAGGTAAGAAAAATGGAATACATATACAGCGCATTGGTGCTTCACGCAGCAGGAAAGTCGATCACCGAGGAAGGCGTTTCCGCAGTCCTAAAGGGCGCGGGAATCGAGGCGGACGCAGCCAAGGTCAAGGCCTTGACCGCATCCCTCGAGGGCGTCAACATCGACGAGGCAATCGCCTCGGCAATGATTGCCGCAGCCCCAGCAGCCGCCGCTCCGGCAGCAGCTGCCCCGGCAAAGAAGGAAGAGAAGCCGGAAGAGCCGGCAGTCACTGAGGAAGAGGCCGCAGCCGGTCTCTCCGCCCTGTTCGGTTAAACGAGCTCGGTGCCTCAGAGGCGTTTCAAACCCCGGGGCGAAAGCCCCCAAATCCCTTTCATCCGTTTTTTTATTATCTATGATGCCGAATCGCATCGATTCCATGGTAACTCAGAATAGGAAAGCCCGGTGGGCACGGTGTTGAAATCCCGGAGATTCTAACAACCTATTTCTAATGCATACACATTTTCATTGAACGGTTGAAATGAAGCTCATCGACATCTACAAGCTCGCGGTCCAGATGGGAATGGACGCCGATCTTAGGACGAAGGAGGAGATAGAGGTCGAGCTGAAGCGGGTCGGGGACCGCTACAGGAAGCTAGAACAGGAGGATCAGGAGCTGTTCGACCAGGACCAGTTGTGGAACCCCTACGCCGACTCGCGCCTGCTCTGCGGCGATGCGTCGACAGAGGTGAAGGGAGTCCTTTGGGGCATCGACATCGGTTCCGGCGAGGTCATGCTGGCAGACCGTCTGCGCGAGAAGGGCAAACGGATCGACGCGATCATCAGCCATCACCCGAGCGGTCGAGCTCATGCCAATTTCTACGAGGTCATGCATGTGCAGGAGGCACTCATGCAACAGGCGGGAATCACCATCAACGTCGCGGAGGACATGGTGTCGCCGAGGATCAGGGAGGTGCACAATGCCATCGCCTCAAGCAACCACGAGCAGGCAGTGGACGCGGCGCGCCTGCTTGACATTCCGATGATGTGCGTGCACCAACCGACCGACATACTCGTCCAGCGCTTCCTGATGGATCTGTTGGATGAGAAGGCTCCGGAGAGGGTGGAGGACGTTCTAAAGGTTCTGTCCGCATTGCCCGAGATGAAGTATGCGATCAGCCACAACAACCCTCCAGAGGTGTGGGTGGGGGATAGGTCGCGCCACGCAGGCAAGATATCGGTCAAGATGTGCGGGGGAACCGCGTACCCGAAAGAGGTCTATGAAAGGATGTCCCAGGCGGGCATCGGCACGGTGATCTGCATGCACGTCCCGGAAAGCCATATCGAAGAGGCGCGCAAGAATCACATCAACATCATCATATCGGGACACATGGCGTCCGATTCATTGGGCGTCAATTTGTTCGCCGACAAGGTGGAGCAGAAGGGAGTCGAGATCACCCCGTGCTCCGGTTTCATCAGGGTAAAGAGGAGTGGAAATTGAGACAGGTCGCCCCGCGCAAGCTGTTCAAGGACGAATCGAAGCTGTCCTTCGACTATGTTCCAGAGAAACTGGTGCATAGGGAAAGACAGCTGGACAAGCTGTGGATGATCTTCCGTCCGGTCCTGGAAGGGGCCATGTCCCAGACGGCGTTCCTGATCGGGAACGTAGGTACCGGGAAGACCGCTACCTCCAAGAGGTTCTGCATCGACCTGAAGAAGCAGGGGAGCGAGCATGGCAGGGTCATCGACTATATCATCATCAACTGCCGGCAGCGCAATTCAGAGAGCGCGGTCCTGCAGCGTCTGGTCACCCACTTTGACGAGCATTACCCGGATCGCGGATTCAGCATCGCAGAGATGCTCCGCGCCATCCGCAAGCACTTGGAAAAGAACAAGATGCACCTCGTCGTGGTTCTGGATGAAGCAGACATCCTCATCCGGAAGGGAGCCAGCGACCTCATCTACCAGTTATCGAGGTTCGACGAGGAAACGATTGGAGCAAAACCTTCCCTGTCACTGATACTGGTATCTCAGAAGTATGTGCTGGACCTGCTTGACCCGGCCGCCTTCTCGACCTTCCGCCGGGCAAACGCGATCCAGTTCGACAAGTACAATTCCGAGGAACTGCGCGACATCGTCGCCGACAGGGTAGAGCTGGCGTTCCATTCAGGCATGGTCAGGCGGGACTCGATCGACCTGGTGGCGGACATCGCCTCGGAATGGGGCGACGCCCGGTTCGCCATCGAGCTGCTCGACCGCGCCGGAATGATGGCTGAGGAAGAGAGCGCACCGGCAGTTGCCCCGGAGCATGTCCGGGCCGCCAAGGCGCTGACATATTCCATCGTCACCGAGAGCAAGGTGGACCAGCTGGACCGCCAGCGCAAGATCGTCCTGTTAGCGGTGGCGAGGGCGATGAGGGACGAGGCCTATGTGACCACCGGGGACGCGGAGAAGGTCTATAAGGTGGTCGCCGAAGAATATAATGAGAAGCCACGCGCGCACACCCAGTTCTGGGCATATATCCAGAGCATAGCCAATGAGGGCATCGTGCAGACAAAGGTCTCAGGCGACGTGGCCGGCGGGAGGACCACTTACATTTCCATCCCGGATGTGCCGACGAAGATCCTGAAGGAAATGCTGGAGAAGATGCTAGCCATCGAATGATCGGGGCAAACATATTCCTAAGGGGGAGTGGCTTCTTCGGGGCATGAAGAGGACCCCATTGTATGACTGGCATGTCTCGTCCGGTGCACGGATGATCGACTTCGGCGGATGGGAGATGCCGTTGCAGTACACTGGCATCGCCGACGAGCACATCAACGTGCGCAAGAAGGCGGGCATTTTCGACGTTTCGCACATGGGTGATATCGTCATACGTGGAGAGGGCGCGGAAGAACTTGTAAGCCGGCTGATCACCAACGACCCTGCTGGTATGCCGGTGGGGAAGGGGATCTACGGACATATCCTCAACGATGATGGGAAGATCATCGACGATACCATCGTCTACCGCGTCCGGGATGATTCCTACCTGCTGGTGCCGAATGCCTCAATGACCGGCAAGGTCTTCGATTGGATCGTCAAACACCGGACCGGTCAAGAGGTCCTAGACCTGACCGATAAGATAGCCTGTTTCGCCGTTCAAGGCCCCCGGGCCGGGGCCCTGATGCAGCGCTTGACGGACCTAGACCTCCCATCCGTGAAACGGTTCCATTGCGTCATGACCTACCTGGAGATCGATGGCCAGCCGAAAGACATCATTACCGGCCTGCGGCCTTCGGTGCTGGCGGACAAGGAGGCAGGCCAAGGATCACTGAAGGAAGGGGTCTGGCCAGGAGGCCCGTTCGGCGCCAGGGTCATGTTATCGCGGACCGGTTATACGGGCGAGCACGGCTTCGAAGTGCTCTGCGACGCCCGCGAGGCAGTAGCCATCTGGAACCTCTTGATCGGCGCCGGCAGGAAGGACGGGCTCCTCCCAGCTGGACTGGGGGCAAGGGACAGCCTGAGATTGGAGATGGGATACCTGCTATCGGGAACGGACTTCGATGGCGGCCAGAGCACCGTGCAGACCGGACCGGATTGGGTCATCAAATGGGAACACGACTTCATCGGAAAGGCAGCACTGAGGCATGACATGGAACTTAAGCTCCCCCGATTGACCGCGTTGATCCTTGACGATCGAGGCATACCCAGGCACGGACACCCACTGCTGAGGGAAGGACAGGAAGTCGGACACCTGACCAGCGGTACGCTCTCCCCCTGTCTTAAAAGGGGGATCGCACTGGGCTATGTGCGGTCGGACCTTACCGAGCCTGGAACCGAGTTGACCGTGGCCATAAGAGATATGCGTGTGCCCGCCCATGTGGTGAGGCCGCCGTTCGTGAGGAAGTGAGCATTTGGCAGAGAACGTGGTCGAGACACTTATCGACATGATATTGATCGGGAGCGAGGAAAGGGAGAACAAGGACGAGATCGTCAAGTACGCGTCGGACTGGCTCAAGGATCTGGGCATGGAGGTGGACATCGTTGGCGATAAACGCTGTCCGGCGATCTGCGCGTACAATGGATACCGGGGAGTTGCCTTGTCCGGTCATCTGGACACGGTCCCGATCGGCGACCGCTGGACGAAGGACCAGGGGGAGATGTCAGAAGGCAAGGTCTTCGGCCGCGGCTCGGCGGATATGAAAGGAGGATGCGCGGCCATGCTGCATGCAGCCAAGGCGCTCATGGCCGATGACCTGGACTGCTATCTTTTGTTCACGACCGACGAGGAGGACCTGATGACCGGGGCGAACGCCCTCATTCGCACTCACGGTGCCAAGAACGCCCGCGCGATCGTCATCGGCGAACCGACAAACCTGCGCCCGGTGTACAAGGAAAAGGGCGTTGCCCGTCTCGGTCTGAAGGCCTACGGCAAGGCATCACATGCCAGCATGCCCTGGCTGGGAGAGAACGCCATTATGACCATGTCCCGTCTTCTGGACAAGCTTGGGGCTCTGAACGCAGAAGGACGCGAGGCGGCTGAAGGCCTGACCATGAACGCCACCACGATCAATGGCGGAGACATGTACAATGTCATTCCGGACGAATGCTCGGTCGATCTCGACGTGCGCTTCCCCGCCACGATGGACGGCCAGGAGGTCTTCTCCTCCATCCTGGCGACACTGAAAGGGGAGGATTGCGAGCTCGCCCTGCTCCATGAGTTCCCGGCATTCCAGACCGACCCGGAATCGCGCCTGGTGAAGGAGGCGACCGCTTTCCTTAATCAGGAACCGGTCGCCGTACCTTACGCCACGGAGGCCGCGGTGTACGCCAAGGTCAACCCGAACATCCTGATATGCGGACCGGGCGATACCGATGTGGCGCACACCGCCGACGAGTTCGTGGAGACGACCCAGCTGGAACAAGCGGTCAAGCTGTACCTGCACCTGGCCAAGTCTCTGGCTCAGGGATAGACCCGGGCCACGGTCCGGGGGAACGGTATGGCGTCGCGGATGTGCTCCAGCTTGCATACCCAACGAACGATGCGCTCAACCCCCATCCCGAACCCAGAATGGGGCACGGAGCCGTATTTCCTCAGGTCCAAGTACCACTGGTATGAGTCGAATGGAACGCATTGGGACTCCAGCCTCTCCATGATCTTGGCCAGGTCGGTCTCCCTCTCCGATCCGCCGATGATCTCGCCGTATCCTTCCGGTGCGAGCAGGTCGGCGCACTTGTAGGTGCGCGGATCTTCGGGGTCCTCCTTCATGTAGAACGCCTTGCATTCCTTGGGGAAGTTGGTGATGAAGGTGGGCAATGACTCGTCGGCTGTGACGGCGCGCTCCTCCGGCGCTCCCAGGTCCTCGCCCCACTCGATCTTGAAGTCCTTCTGTTTCAGCCTCTCGATCGTCTGGGAATAGGTTACGCGGTTGAAGGGAGGGACGATCCTCTTGAGCTGCTCGATATCCCGGCCTACCAGTTTGAGCTCGTCCTTCCGCTCCTCGACGATCTTCGCGATCATCGCCGACACCAGTTCCTCCTGGATCTTCATGTTGCCGGCATTGTCCGTCCACGCCTCCTCCAGTTCGAGGTGCCAGTATTCGGTGAGGTGCCTGGTGGTCCTGGACTTCTCCGCCCGAAATGAGGGAGTGATGGAATAGACCCGCTCTAATGAGAAAATGAGCGCCTCCAGGTACATCTGGGCGCTCTGGCTTAGGTATGCCTCACGATCGAAGTACTTCAATTTGAACAGGGTGACACCGCCCTCGCAGGCGTTCTGGGTGAAGATCGGAGGTGTCACCTCGGTGAATCCCTGTTCGTCCAGCCAGTCACGGGCACCCTTCATCGCGCTGCCCTTGATCTTCATGACCGCCTTCTGTTCCTGCGACCTGATCCAGAGGTGACGGTTGTCCAGCAGCAATTCCTCGCTCTGGTACTCGGTGATGGGGAACGGCAGCGACGATCCGACCATGTTGAACCCGCTGGCGCGTATCTCGTAACCGCCGGGGGCGCGCTTGTCCTCGGCCAGCATGCCTTTTACGATCACCGAGGATTCGATGGGTGAATTGACCGCCTGCTCGAACTCGCTGTCAGGCAAGGCGCCCTTCTTGACGGTCACCTGGATGATCCCGGTGGAATCCCTTACGACGGCAAACACGATCTTGCCACTGCTCCGGGTCCTGTATATCCATCCCCTGACAGTGGCCTCCTCTCCCACGATAGGCGAGTCCAGTAACTTCTTGATAGGCACCGGGGAACTCATGAAAAATGCTCCGGGTTACAAATGCCGCTCTACTATCTTTTTATTTCGGTGCACCTGGCCACATAATATTAATATCCGCGGTAAAGATGAAGCGTCATGCACATCCGGGAAGCGAGTTTAGGAGACCTGGATGACCTCATGCGCATCGAAGAGGAGTCTTTCCAGGACGAAAGGTTCAGCAGGAACCTCCTGGAGCTATTCATAAATGAGGAGGAGTTCGATGCGATGGTGTGCGAGGTCGAGGGGTCGGTGGTGGCATATGCGGCGGCCTTCACCGAACCGGGTGTGCGGACCCGCATCCTTTCTCTCGCCGTGGATGAAGAGCATCGGGGCTTGGGGATCGCACGTCGATTGCTGCGGGAGATCGAATCCCGCGCCTTGGGGCTTGGATCGTCCGCCGTGACCCTGGAGGTGCGGACCACCAACGTCGCGGCTGTGAGCCTCTACCTTGAGGAAGGATATCAGGTAAAGGGTACGATAGCGGACTATTACGGCAAAGGCAAGAACGCACTCTACATGGCAAAGAGGCTCTAGGATTCGCATATCCTCGAAAATTCCTGAGGTCCAGAACTGAATATTTCGGAGCGACCGCAATTGCTGGGTAAAATCTTATGTTTGTAACCTTTGGAAGATGTTTTGCGCTCATATCTGGGTGCGTTCCTGTTATTATTGCTAGACCTCGCAAAGCATTAAGTAATAGACCTATTATTGGTGGTTGTCATCAACACTCGAGATTGTTGGCTAGGGGTGCGTAAATGGAAGAGTCACTTTGCAACGTCGAGTTCCTTAAGAACAATAACACTTACATTGCCCGTGTACAAAGCGACCTTGGTGGCCTCAGGGAGTACCAGAGTTCTAACCTAGAGGAAGTCCTCGAACAGGTCATCATCGACCTTCAAGAGGAGTTTGAAACCTCCATCTGAGCGCGCCAGGCCAAGAACCGGGCCACGGTCTTCTGGAGGCAGATGCTTCTGGATAACTTGGGCTCCGTCCGGCAGGAGGGGTTCAGGTGCTTGAAAAGGAAGTCAATGAGATTGATACGGTAATGTCCTCGTACTACGGTGAGGAGCAAGTCACTGCGATTATTAATCTCAAGGTCGACACGAAGGCCGCTGACACCATCGCAGAAAAGGTGGCCAAGTACGCTCTTGTCGAAGATGTCTTCCTGGTTACTGGTGATACTGACATCGTTGTTAAGACGAAGTTCCACAATTATAACCAACTCAAGAGGTTTCTGGTGGACGATATCTCGAACATCGATGGGGTGAAGGACACGAAGACGCTGATGGTGGTCACGACCTTCAAGGAAAGAGGAAAGATCGTATCCGAATCACAGGAGCCAAGCAAATAGGCTCCCTGATGTAAAATAAATCTCAAGAGGTGTTAACATGGTAGTGGTTGATGTCAAGCAAAAAATGGGTCAAATTTTGGAAGTACTGGACCAGCTCGCTGAGGACACGTCAGTCCCGCGGAATATCAGGCGTGGGGCAACGGAGGCTAAGGCCAAATTGGAGATGAGCGCTGCCCTGGATGTCCGGGTGGCCGGCGCGATAGGTAAATTGGACGACCTGGCGAATGACCCTAACATACCGATGCATGGAAGGACCATCATCTACAGGATCATCACCGAATTGGAAAACCTGCTGCATACCGTTCAGAAGTGAATCGGTTTCTGTTTGATCAAACACTTTAGCCCGCCGCGGGCCCTCTTCCGGCAAATGCTGGCAACTTCAGGGCGGAAAAGGTTTAAGACATCGCTCAGGATTTGGTAGCGCACAGGCGGCTATAGTCTAGTGGTTAGGACTGAAGCTTCCCAAGCTTCGAACTCGGGTTCGAATCCCGGTAGCCGCACTTTTTAGCCATATCTAGATATCCCAAATTGATCTTCAATCAGAGGATTGCGGGCCACAAACACACTTGCTCATCGTTGATCAGTAAAATGCAAGGGAAATGTTCTCGTCGACTGGGATGGGCAAATATTTTTTCGGTATCGGATTATATAGAGGATGATGCGTTCTGTTCTAAACTGGCATTGGCCTGAATGCCTTGTTATCTGCCCCAAGCCAACAGGTGTATCTCATGAGCCCAACGAAAACGTTCAAATCTAACGGTAATTGGAAAATTCTCGCGATATTGGCATCCGTCGCGATGATGGTCATGTTCATCGAGATCATGTTGGTACCAGCCCTACCTTCCATAGGAGTTGATTTCAACAACTTCCAGTGGATCCCGTGGGTACTCTCGATATATCTTCTTGTAGGGGCGGTTGCGACACCTTTGGCAGGACGCCTAGGTGACATGTATGGAAAGAAGAAGGTCTTGATCTACGTCATGTGCATCTATGTCATCGGACTGCTAGGCAGCGGATTTTCGCTCGACGTCTCCCGGTTTCTCTTCGGAGAGCCGTCGATCTTCGTTCTGCTGTTCTTCCGAGGCGTCCAGGGAATTGGCATGGGCATGTTCCCACTAGCCTTCGCCATCATACGCGACACGTTCCCGAGAGATAAGATTCCGACGGCCATCGGGACGGTCAGCGCTATGTTCTCGGTCGGGGTGTCGCTTGGCCTGTTGGGAGGCGGCTACATCACTTCTGTGGGCCACTGGTATGACGCTTTCCATGTTGTCACGCCGTTCTTTGTCGCGTTGACGATCCTCACCATATTCCTGATCAAGGACCCCGTCGTTGTAAAGAGGGGTTCCCTGGATATTTCCGGAGCCATAACCCTTGGAATAGGTGTGTTTTCTTTCCTGCTCGGATTGACACAAGGACATGAGTGGGGATGGGGCAGCCCGACCATCGTCGCGCTTTTTGTCCTAGCCCTGGGGATGTTCGCTATCTTCACGATGCTGGAGCTAAGGATCAAGGACCCCATCGTCCGACTTTCCATGTTCCGTAATCGAGGTGTTCTTGATGCGAGCATCTCCGCCATATTCATCGGTATGTGCATGTTCCTGTTGTTCCAGACGCTTCCATTCTTTCTTGAGACGCCCAAGCAGGCAGGCGGTTTCTTCGGCATAACTGACACTTTCGTGATCGGGCTCTATATGTTCCCGTCAGCGATCGCACAGCTCATCTTCGGACCGATGGGCGGTGTGCTTTCGAGGAGGGTCGGGGCGGATAAGGTATTGATCGCCGGTCTCGCCATAATGACCCTCGGATTCTCTACTTTGGTCTTCATGCACTCAGACTGGGTTGGGATCGTTGTCTCAATTTTCATCGCCGGTGCAGGAATGGCACTCTGCATGGTCTCGATGATCAACCTGGTCGTCGTTACCTGCAAACAGAGTGAATTTGGCGTCGCCTCAGGCATGAACACCCTGTTCCGCGTTGTGGGCGGGTCTGTCGGACCGGTTCTGGCGGTGGTGATCTTGTCTGATTATACCCAGATCGTCATGGGGCACGCGGTCTATACAGAGAGCGGCTACGTGACCACCTGGATCTTTGGAGCCTTGCTGTCCCTCATCGGACTGGTTTGTGCCATCATCCTCCGTCCGAAGAAGGGGGATATGGAATGTGACATAGCACAAGAGGACCTCCCACCACAGTGAGGCTAGTTTCGTTGAAGGAGAGAGTGAACGGACATACAGCTTTGGCCATAATCCATCATCAGGGCCAGAACAGGGTACCTCAATTCGAGGTCAGGTTTTGGGCCAAGGCCTTCGTGTCTTCCCAGGCCTTGGATAAGGCCTCCAGTCCACAGCTCGTGCATTCGTGACTGAGGCCAAGCTGGTCGGAGAATTCCTGGGACAGCTTCTGGTAGTGGTCCGCATCCGCCACTCCGGTATCGATGTACAGGCATCGTGAATAACCCTGGAAGAGGATCTTGACGAAATACATCGGCTCATAGCCCTGCTCGATCGCCGAATCGAGACGGAGCTCCTTGATCACGCCCTTCAACCCCATTTCCGCCCATCCGGACGTGTTGAACCAAGTGCCGGTGACCTTGCGTTTTTCCTCAGCATATCTCATCGGGCTCAGCAGAGCTCCGATACAATCGTCCGCATCCAGCATCACCGTCGGCACCTTCAGCTCGTCCTTGACGCCTTTCAGTGATTGACATATGGCGTAACCCAGGAAAACTGCATCCACTTTGCCCTCCAGTGAGTTGACCTTCTCGATGACCGTGGCCTTTAGTTTGGCCGAATCAACGTGCAGTGCAAACTCCAGATATTCCTTGTGGACGATGCTGGCATCGTTGCCGATCACCGCGTCGATCTCGCGCTTCCATATGTCGCATGCAATGATCCCGATGCGCATTCAGAACACCTCGACCTGGGCCACATAGAGCCGATGGCCTTTTCGGCTATTTTTACTTAGCTGGAGAGCTTCTAGAGCCGTCTCCACTTATCATCATCGTCCGGGACGGCCCTTCTTTGCACCTCATCGACGTGCAGGGTCCGCCTTTCGTCACCTTTACCGGGCGAGTCCCAGTCCATCTCATCGTCGAGCCTGGGCAAAGGCACTTCGATGGAATTGAGGTCCCTCACGACCTTCTCGGTCGATTGCTCCTTCTGTTTTTTCTTGCTCAGAAGAAGACCGTCCCGCTCCATCCTTTGTTGCTCGATCCTGGTCTGGGTCATGGGATCGGTGGTCTGCTGTTGGGTCCTCCTCATGAGCGCCAATGTCGCCAGGAAATACGCGAGGAAGACGAAGAGACATAGATACCACTGGATTCTAAAAATGAAGGCGATCGAAGCGATCATCAGTAGGCTGTTGGCGATGAACATGCCAATGAATTTTGATATCAACTTCGGATCCTTTGTCCGGACGCCCAGATTGTCAAAGCTGATGGTCTTGACGATGGGACGGAGCTCCTGTTCCATCATGTAGTAGATGTAAACCGTGATTCCGATGGCGAGTGCGTAGACCAGATAGAAGAGGCCGTCACCAGAGACCATTATCCCGATGAGGGTCACGAAATAGGCCACAAGTACGATCTCCATCCTGCGGGTCCGGCGGAACAACTTCAGGGAAGAGGGAATGATCAACTTGCCCATCGTCCGGTTCATCAGCGAGGCGCTGTATTTCGCATATCCGGGGACGAACCACCTCAAGCCGCGATATATCGTATCGCTGGCCTTCATCATCACCGGCGTGAGCATGCTCAACACAAAACAGAATGTTCCAGCGAACGGGTTCAGCTGGGCCGATTTCGTCACTCCGACGGCGCTGGAGCTGATGGAGGCGAACATGACCGACTCGGCTCCCCGTCCGCACATGGAACTGCCCATGAAGGCAGCGGACCTCCCGGAGAAGCCGAGGAAGTATGCCAGAGCACCAGTGAGCAGGAGGTCGCTCAATATCACCAAAGGCACGGCGATCATCACGATCCAGATGACGCTGGGGAACATCCCTGGATCGATCAGCATGCCGAACGAAATGAAGAACACGGCGACCAGTGCGTCCTTGAACGGCGATAGCCTGTCCTTCAGCCGATCAGAGATCTTGGTCTCGGCGAAGACCATGCCCAGGAAGAAAGCCCCGATGATCGCCGGAACCCCGGAAATCTCTGCCATGGCAGATGACAGGAAGACCAGGCCAAGCGCGAACAGCACGAACATTTCTTCGCTTTTTATGTGTTCGAAGTGCTTGGCGCAACGGGGTATCACGAACAATGCCAGGAAGATGAAGAATGCGTAGAATGCGAGCACGCCGACGATCATGGTCATCAACGTGACCGGGCTGCTCCCCCCGCTCTTGAACAGCAGCCCGCCGACGATCGTCATCAGGATCATGGAGAGGAAGTCCTCCACCACGACCATGCCGAGCAGGAACTCGGTCTCCGGATTGCTCATCCTATGCAGTTCTATGAGAGACTGCCCGGTGATGGCCGCGGAGCCCATGGCGATCACTCCGGCCAGGAAGACCGTGTCAATGATGGGCCAGCCCAAGGCCAGACCGATCAGTATGCCGATGAAGAAATCGAGACCCGTATTGACCAGCGCAAGAATGAAGGCGGACGATCTCGTCTTCCTCAGTTTCGTGACGCTGAACTCCAATCCGATGAAGAACATGAGCAGCGTCAGGCCCAGCGTGGACAGGTAGGTGATGAAGCTGGTGTCCTTGACGAGGCCGTCGAATTGTATTCCGAAAAGGTTGAAGTGGATGAAAGGGCCGATGAGTACGCCCGCGACAATGTAACCTAGGATGACGCTCTGCTTCGCTTTAGCGGCAAGAGCGGCACCGACGAAGGAGACGAGCATGATCATGCCCACTTCGAACATTATCTCTTGCGTAGCGACCATCTAAGTCTCAGCCTGGAGATGCATGCGCAGAACGACCGCGTGGACTACTTGGTGGACATTGAATTCTGCTTCTAAACGTCCATGAAAGTCGCCCATCGACCGTTCCAAACCTAAAGTGCCGGTGACTCGTCCAGAGTACAGGCTAGTGCATCCCTATCACCTTAATAGCCCGAAAGATATAAAAGAGTATTGCGCCAGCTAAACGCCGGTGAACACTGGACCGAATTGAATGACGATAATTCGTAGCTCCGCAAGCCTGCTCCGTAGATGAAAGGGCCGAAACAATCATCCATGTTCAGGTGCAATTGTCCGTGGACTGATATGGACGGCGACTACCATTCGAAGAGCGCGGAGGATGTGATGTCGAATCTTGGGTCATCCCCAGCCGGCCTGTCAGCCGAGGAAGCCGCCACACGCCTTCAGGAGTTCGGACCGAACGAGCTGATCAGACAGCGCACCCTTTCACCCTGGCGTCTGCTGCTGGACCAGTTCAAGGACCTGATGGTCATCGTCCTCATCGTCGCAGCGGTGATCTCTGGGACGCTGGCGCTCTTGAAGGGATCGGCCGAGGAATGGCTGGACACCATCGTGATCGTCCTGATCGTGGCCGTGAACGCCGTTCTGGGATTTTTCCAGACATACCGGGCTGAGAAGACCATCGAAGCGCTTCGCGACATGGCCTCCCCGCGGGCTACAATCGTGAGAGAGGGCGAGGAGATCGACATCCCCTCCAAGGAGCTCGTCCCGGGGGACGTCATACTCCTTGCGACCGGGGATAAGGTTGGGGCCGACACCCGTCTGATCGATTCGGTCAATCTCAAAACGAACGAAGCGGCCTTGACCGGCGAGTCCCTCCCTGTCAGCAAGGACCATGGCCTGACCCTTCCAGAAAGCACCCTGGTCTCGGACCGGACCAACATCGTGATGGCAGGAAGCTCCGTTCTGAGCGGCCGGGGGAGGGGGGTGGTTGTCTCCACCGGCATGGGGACCGAGCTGGGAAGGATCGCCCGGATGGTCCAGGGAGAGGATGAGGATAGCCCCCTGCAGAAGAAACTGGAGCGCCTGGGGAAGCAGATCGGGATCGGGATCGTCGGCGCCTGCGTGTTCATTTTCCTCATCGGGATACTGCAGGGAGTGCCCATCGAAGAGATGTTCCTGACCGCGGTGAGCCTGGCGGTCGCGGCCATCCCGGAGGGCTTACCGGCGATAGTGACCATCTCCTTAGCCCTGGGATTACAGCGCATGGCCAAGAGGAAGGCGATCATGCGCCGCCTTCCAGCGGTCGAGTCTTTGGGAAGCACGACGGTCATCTGCACGGACAAGACCGGCACGTTGACCAAGGGTGAGATGAACATCAAGGAGATGTTCACAGGGGAAAATATCCAGGTCTCTGGCGAGGGATACGAGCCCATCGGCGAATTCTCGAACGAAGGCGTAAGGATCGACCCTGGTAGCACCCCGAGCCTCATCGAACTGCTGACGGCGGGAACGCTCTGCAACGATTCTCAGATCTACAAGGATGGTGACCGGTGGAAGATCAGGGGAGATCCGACAGAGGGCACTTTGATCGTCACCGCCAAGAAGGCTGGCATCGATCCAGACGCGATCCGGTCGGCCAATCCGCGCATATTCGAGGTGCAGTTCGACTCTGACCGGAAACGGATGACCACCGTGCACGATATCGGTGGCCGCCGCATCGCGTACATGAAAGGCGCATCTGAAAGCGTGTTGCCTTTGTGTTCCACCATCGAAATGGCTGGTTCGATCAGATCGTTGGACCAGGAGGCAAGGGCGAACATCGCCGAACACACGGACGATATGGCGTCACAGGCGCTCCGGATATTGGCGATAGCCCGTAGGGACGTCACCGACGTTCCTTTGGATGAAACGATCGAGCGCGATTTCACATTCATCGGCCTGGTGGGAATGATCGACGCCCCAAGGAAGGAGGCGGTGGAAGCTCTGGCCCGATGCCGCACTGCCGGCATAAAGGTCATTATGATCACCGGGGACCATGCCCTGACCGCCCGGTCCATAGCTAAGGACATGTGCCTGCCCACCTGCGAGGAGGCCGTGGTGATCACGGGAACAGAATTGGAGCAGATGAGCAACGAAGAGCTATCACAACGGGTCAAAGATGTGTCCGTCTTCGCCCGGGTGTCGCCAGAGCATAAGGTGCGCATTGTCGAGGCGCTGCAGAAGAATGGGGAGATCGTGGCCATGACCGGGGACGGCGTGAACGACGCGCCAGCCCTCAAGAAGGCGGATATCGGCATAGCCATGGGGATCACCGGAACGGACGTCGCCAAGGAATCCTCCCAGATGATCCTAGTGGATGATAATTTCGCGTCCATCGTCGACGCGGTGGAGGAGGGCCGGGGTGTTTACGAGAACATCCGGAAGTTCGTGAACTATCTGCTGACATGCAACAGCGCGGAGGTCACCGCAATGTTCGCCGCCAGCCTGATCTATCTGGACCCGCTGATGCTACCGTTCCTGCTGCCATTCCAGATCCTCTGGATGAACCTGGTCACCGACGGTCTGCCGGCACTCGCCCTGGGCGTCGATCCTACCCCGAAGGATGTCATGGAACGGCCTCCGGTCGATCCCAAGGAGCCGCCCATTACGCGTCGCGCCGCCTACCGCATATTCGCGATCGGTGCCGTTATGGCCGCGGCAACGCTGGTCTCCTTCCAGCTGGAGTACATGGAAGCCACCATGGTCATGGGCCTCTCCGGGGAAGGGGCGGTGCAGAGGGCGCGTACCGCGGCGTTCTGCACACTGGTCCTGGCCCAGTTGCTCTTGGTCTTCTCGGCCCGTTCACCGACAAAGACAATTAGGCAGACCGGAATCCTGGACAACAAAAAGCTCATCATCGCGGTCCTGGTCTCGTTCGCATTACAGCTGGCTATCGTATACCTCCCAGGTCTCAACACGGCGCTGCGCATCACGCCGTTGGGCTGGGAGGAATGGGCCATACTGGCGCCGATGGCGACGGTAGGATTGATAGCGAATGAGATCTGGAAGGTGTTATCGCGGCGAAGGGCTTCCCGGGTGAGCGGATGATCGAGATCGACGGATCGGAAGGAGAAGGGGGCGGCCAGATGCTGCGGACGGCACTGGCATTATCAGCGGTGACCGGACGTCCGTTCAAATTCAGCAACATTCGAGCGAGGAGGGACCGGCCGGGCCTGGCAGCACAGCATCTGACCGGCGTCAAAGGGGTGGCGGAGGTATGTCATGCCGCCGTCGAGGGCGCCAGCGTGGGCTCGACCTCGCTGACCTTCGAGCCAGGCACGGTCGAGGCCGGGGATTACCAATTCGATGTGGGAACGGCCGGAAGCATCACGCTGGTTCTCCAAGCCTGCATGCTCGCTTGCGCCAGGACCCGGGCCAGAACGGACTTCGACATCATTGGTGGGACGAATGTGCGGATGTCCCCGCCCTCGGACTACCTGGAGCATGTGCTGTTCCCGTTGCTGCGCTCCATGGGATACGAGATCGACGTGAAGGTGCCCAACCGGGGCTTCTATCCACAGGGAGGGGGCGAGATGAGGGTCGGTATGGCCAGAGGAGAGCACATCCTGCCCTTGAAGCTAGAGGACAGAGGGCGTTTCCAAGGCATCACAGGTGTCTGCTTCACCCAGAAGCTGCCGGACCATATCGCCGAACGAATGGCCTCCACCGCGAGGAAGTCGCTCGTGGGCCATTCCCCGGTCAAGCTCGTCATGGATCGGCGACAGGGACATTCGATCGGCGCCGGCATCTTCCTTGCCGCTGTCTATGAGAACACCGTTCTGGGCACCGATGCCTTGGGCGAGAAGGGGATAAGTTCGGAGAAGTTGGGGGAGTTGGCTGCCGTCTCCCTCATCCGGGAAATGGATTCCCTGGAGACCTTGGACCGGCATGCCGCGGACCAGATCCTGCCCTACCTCTCATTGGCCGCTGGACCTTCGACATTCCTCGTCAGTGATCTCAGCATGCATTTCCAGACCCAGGTGCAGATGATAAGGAAATTCCTCGATGTCCGTATCGAGACCGAGGCAAAGGGAGATCTGTTCCAGGTCTTGGTCACGCCTAGCCATACATGATGGACCGCTTCTTGGCCATTTCTTCCGACTCACCGGTCTTCTTGTTGATGTCTTTGAGCGCCTGTTCCAGTACCGCCGCTTCCTCGAGGAGGGGCTGGGTATCCAAACCGCTGTGAAGAATGAGCTTGTCTATGGTATGCGTGGCGGCAGCCGCAGCCCTGGCGTCAGGGTAATCGGCATGAGCCTCTGACAATATCGATACGACATCAAAGTTTCGATTGACGCCCTCGTTCAGCAGAACTCCGGCAAGTCCGACCACGACACCGTTCTCGAATATGGGAATGTCGTTGCGCAGAAGAAGCTCCCGGGCGAACGGGGTCGAACCCACACCGTAAACGGTGATATCGTCACCCTCTTTCTTCTGTGCGACGGCGATCTCTGGTACTTCCACGCTGGTCTCCCCCGCCTTGTTCGCCAGACCTTCAGGTGACAGGACCATTTTGCAGCGCTTGTCCTCGACCCAGTCCATTATCGTCTGGGCAAGGGGCTTCAGTATGTCCTGGGGCGGCTCGAACTCTGAGACGATGACCACTATCTTATCCGAGCTCCCCTGACCGATGGGCCCGGAATAGACACGGACCGGACTGTACGGTATGCCCTCACGCACGATGGAGACGGAAGGCAGGAACGGAGAATCGATAATGGCGATCTGTTCCAGATCAAGAAGAGTCACCAGGTAATTGGCGGTGATAGAGCCGACGAGGCCAATGCTGGAGAACCCTTCTACGACATAAGCACCCTTGCAGTTGTTCCTCCTCAGCTCGACGACGTCAAAATCGTTCATCGGGCGAATAACGCAAGAAGGCTTATTTTTCTTTTGGCAAAGGACTGGTCCACGGCGGGGCTATAGCAGTGGATATTCTGAGAGCAGCGAAAGCGCTGATCCTGGGACCGGGTGTCCCTTGAAGGGATCAACGGGTTCCAAAATCGATCCCGTAAGGAATGGGCTTCCAGTACCAGCTCAATGAGCAGAGGAGATCAGCCGTTAGGAATCATCGGATGTGTGGGAAGTGTGCAGATGGGAATGAGCATCGGAGTCCCGGATGAACGAGCCAGTGGCGGAGCTGAGGACCACAAGCTTAAATGCCTCGGGAACGGTTTTCTGGCCGATGAGGCCCCGTGTCACGGTTAATTGCGCCATGTCCCCTGATGGGAAGATCGCCACCAAGGAGCACAGGCAGATCAGGATATCTTCCCCCCAGGATATGGAGAGGGTCAGGTCACTGAGGGCTTCTGTTGATGCCATATTGGTGGGCGTAGGTACTATACTGGCAGATGACCCTCACTTGTCTGTCAAAGGCCTTCCGCCAGAAGAAAACCCACTCCGAGTGGTACTTGATACCCACGGCAGAACGCCGGATGGAGCTAAAGTTCTGAACGGGAACGCCCGCACTCTGATCGTCACAAGCGAAGCTTGCAGTAAGACATGGGCGGGAGCAGAGGTTCTGCGCGTCGGAGAGGAGTCGATCGATCTCTCCATTCTCTTACCTAAGCTGTACGATCTGGGCGTGAAGACCCTCATGGTGGAGGGAGGGGGGGAGACCATCTGGTCGTTCTTCAGGTGGAACATGGTCGACGTCTATTCGGTCTATGTGGGCAACGACATCCTAGGGGGGAGGACGGCCCCCAGCCCGGTGGACGGGGAAGGATTCACGGAGGGAGAGAAGGTCCACCTCGAGCTGCGAACGGTGGAACGGCTGGGGGATGGCGTCCTCCTCACCTATGAACGCTTAGGCCCGGGATGCCAATAGAGAGACGACATGACCGCACCGCGATTCTCCGCCGACGAGATGCTCGGGTCCCTGGCCCGCTGGTTGCGGTTGATGGGTTATGACACCCGGTACGAAAGGGACAGCAGCGACACCGACATTCTGGAGCGGGCCATGAAGGATGGGCGAATACTTCTGACCCGGGACAAGAGGCTGGCCGAACGAGCGGGAGAACGCGGCCTTTACGTCGAGTTCCTGGGTCTCGATGACCAGGTGAGGCAGGTCAGCCGTGCCTTCGGATTGATCTTCAACGAGGATGTTTCCAGATGCACGGCCTGCAATGGCGAATTGACACTGATCAGCAAAGAGGAGGCCTCGAAGGGCGTGCCTGAAGGGGCGTTAAGGTCCAATGTACAGTTCTTCCGATGCGCCTCCTGCGGGAAGTACTATTGGAAGGGCAGCCACTGGACCAACATTCGGAAAAGGATGGCGCTGTTGACGCGGCCAGATCAGGATAGCTCGCGGTAGTAATCCTCAGAGATTATCTTGCCGGTGCTCGCGTTGAGTATCATGACGCCCTTGACGCCTTCGATGCACCATATGGGCAAGTAGAAAATGCCCAGGCCTTCCAGCTCTATCGCATCGGACTTGGGAGAGACCAGTTTCTTCTCGGTCACCGTGACGTGGTTCTCCTCCTTCACGATGTCCCTCTCGAAAGTATGCCTCTTCATCACTTCCTGCATGACCAGGTTCTTTGCCTCTTCGATGTCGATGAGGGGCTCGAGGCGCTTGTGGGTCAACTCCAGGGAGAAGACTATGTCCAGGTCGGTGGGCCATGCGTCAACCTTGTGAGTGAGCGCGTTCACGGCCAGCAGTCCTGTTTCGATGCCTAGTTTGTTCTCATCGATGTAGAGCGGCGCCTTGTATTTGAAAACGTAATGGGGCACCAATTCCAGTCTGTGCAGGAAACCGGCCACTGTCTGTGCCGCGATCTGCTTGACGTCGTCCATCTCGATGATCGGTTTGACGATCTTTTCCCCGAAATCCTGGTCCGTGGCCTTATCCAGATCCTCTGCTGTCACCATTTTGGGATAATCGTCCGCCCCGAACTCGTCCACCAGACCGTGGTCCTTCTCGCCCATGATCATCTCGATGTGGACCCGGCCGATCTCGTGTTCTATCGCTTCCCGGTCCCAAACGAAGGTGCCCTCATCCAGTTTCGATATTAGGACATCGGGCAACGGCAAAAGAGTGGCAATGACCTTTTTTCCTTTGAAATCCTTGAATCTCTCGATAAATTCTGCTACGGCCTTTACGTCCTGTTCGACCAGAAGCAAGAAGACTACCTCTGCGTCCTTCCGTTTCCCCATGAGGAATCCATCCAGATCGGATATGACAAAATCCCGAGATTGGAGTATCTCACTGATAACCGCCCTCAGCGAGGTCAAAAAGGACACCTACCACACCTTATCATGCTTTTCTCATAAATACGTTGGCGCTGGGACGAATGCGCCTGATGAACCTGGTCGGTGTCTGGGATCGACCCAACAAATTCGGGCGAGCGCTCGTTCATGCCTCAGCGTATCTAGGAATGGCCCTCATGTTCCTCGTCCTTTCTCCTAGGCAGCGGAGGGGCCGCTTCTCCCCTGATCACTTGGGGGAACCCTTCAACGGTGTGCTGGTCCATCTCAGACCTCCTTACTCTAGCCCTCAGTGAGTAATTATTGCAGGTATTCGTGGAACAACCGCCACTGACTATCTGCCTGACCTCATGGACCGTCAGATATCTGGCGTCCTCTGGGGTACTGAGCAGGCTCCATTTCACGAACGACTCTCCTAGTGTCAGAAGGTGCTCCTCGACCAGGCTCCTTCCCAATGCCTTGACCGAACGAGAAAGATCCCAACATGAACGGTACCAGATGGCCATGGACCTCACCTCCTCGATCTTGGATGGCGCCCACAGAACGGCTCCAATTTCATCATGGTTTTTCTTGGATGTTCCTTCCTGGTGGTCCGTCCACTCTTCCACCAATGACGTGTTGAGCCCCGCCAGAAGCCATGCCGCGGTTTCTCTGAACATCAATTCGCCGACGATGCCGAGGACCATGTCAAATTCTCTGATCAGCTCTTCTTCGGTCTTCCGCTCACCCCGCTTGCGATCGACCTCTTCCAGCTGCCGCTCCGATGCCAATATGGCTTGCTCCAGGTCCTGCGCCATGGGGGAGCGGTCGATCGCCAGGACCCTGTCGGCAGAAGCCTCGTCCAAAGGCGAATATTCCCTGGAGGTGAGTGGTTCGAACAGACTGTCGATGATGGCCTGTGGTACCCCTGCCTGCTTGAGGACAGCCGATATCTTGGTCAGGTTCCAATAAGCCCGATGATAGAAGGCCCGAACGAACTGGAGATCTTCACCCTCGACCTTGAGATCGCGGCGGATCCGATTCCATGCGGCGTCGGTGATTCCCGCTAGCACCGACCAATGGAACGGATACATCACCCCAGGTAAGAACTCGTTGGCCAGCGCGTTCGAAAAAACGTCATCGCTCATCATGATATTATGGGTTCCTCCATATTATCAACGTTCCCTGCGGTAAGCTTCAATAGTGCGAGGAGGGGTATCGGAACGATGCACTCTGCAACGGTGAGACGCATCGGATTCGCAGTTCTCGCCATAGGGCTACTATTGACGGCACTGTCAGTCTATTCTGGCCAGATCAGGTTCTACCTGGTGTTGATAATACCGGTCCTGACCAGCGACAGCGCGTTTGGTGCACTTTCGCTCTTGGCCTTTTTTACTGGAATCATCTTGATAATGATCGGGGCGGCCATCGGCGAAGAAGGCGCTGACGACCATCGAGGAGTAGAGATGAGCGATCAGCGAGCCATTGAGGCAAGGACGAAGGTCGGAGGGGTGGTACTTATCGGTCCGATACCGATAGTGTTCGGCTCTGACAAGAAAATGGCCTTGATCGCGGCGACTGTCGCGATAATTATGTTGGCGATCATTGTCCTGCTATTGCTGTGACAAGTAGGTCTCGGCGGCCTTTACCAGGTCTGCTTTCTCTTTCCTTGCTAGGTCCCGGATGTCGCTGATGATCCGGACATAAGCTTCATATTCCAGCCCAGCCCGCCGAACCTCTTTTCCAAGTACCTTCTCGAAGACGTCCTTCTTGCGCATGCTCTCAATTGCCTTGCGCACCGCCCCCCTCTCGATGGGGCTCAGCTGTGCCAGCGCTCAACCACCTTCAGGAAGTTCTTGAAGATGTCCTCACCGTGCTCGGTGTTCTCCACCTCTGGGTGGAACTGGAGGCCGTAAAATGGTCGGTCCTTCATCTTGACCGCCTCGATAGGGCAGCTGTCAGTGCGAGCCAGGATGTCGAAATGGGGTGGCAGCACCTTCACCTCATCATTGTGCGATTCCCAGACATTGAATTGTTTGGGGAGACCAGCGAAGATATCGTCCTCTTTCTCGACGTACAGTGTGGCCTTTCCGAACTCGGCCTGGTTCGCCGCTTCCGTGGTTCCTCCGAAATGGGTGCACATGAACTGCATGCCGGCGCAGATGCCCAGGATCGGGAACTCTGCCCGATCGAGGTACTCCCCGTTATGGCCCATTCGGCAGTCGTCAGTGGCCACATGCGGCGAGCCGCCGGACAGCACCAATGCGTCGACTTCACCGATCTGGTCGAACGGCGTCGTGTTCGGCAGGATCTTCGTCTCGACCTTGAGGTACTTCAGGACCCTCCATTCCCTGTGGGTCCATTGACCCCCATTGTCAATGACGTAAACCTTCATCGAGAGACGGAAGGGCCGGGTCATTAATAAAATCGATGTCTGATGCCCCTACATACTAGCGCGTCACTTCTTGTTCGCGGATGTTTCGTTCAGCTTGCCGCATTCTTTGCATTCTCTGCGCCTTATTGCAAACCCAGCACCGAAGAGGAACGCCAAGAACAGGCTTCCGATCCCGAACCAGCTGCCCGTCATGAGGATCAGGAACCCGAACACCAGGTTTACCGTGACAAGAAGGAGCAGGAGGAGGTCGACTAGGTCGATCATACCCTTGCCGCATCGGTCACAATTATACATCGACCCTCCATTGCACTGTTCACTAAATCAACCCTCCCATTGGCATTCGGTCGATCGGTACATCGTCTGGTTCCATACCGTCTAGAATAAGATTTAAGAATCGAAATCGAGGTAGTGCAATTGACATGAAAGCCGTGGTGTTCGACCTAGGTCACACGCTGATCGACTATTACAGCAACTGGGAGACCCCGGAGATCCGGGCCGTCGAGAGGTCCTACCAGCTGGCAATGGATTATGGTTGCGAGGTCGGGCCGGAAAAGTTCCAGACAGACCTGAGGAAAATGCTGGTGGAAGGACGCGCCCGCAAGGAGAAAGAGTTGGTGGAGATCCCTCTCTACCAGGTTCTGGATACCGTCTTTCAGCGCTTCGGATGCGATGTTACGGATGAGATGCTGGTCGAAGGTATGGACATCTTCTATGGCGTACTCGTCGAGGACAGGCGGCTGGTGCCCGGGACCATTGAGATGCTGGATATGGTCAAGGCCAAGGGGTATGCCATCGGCCTGGTGTCGGACGTCGCTTGGGGCCTGCCTTCCGATTATCCCCAGAGGGACATGGACCATTTCCAGCTGGTTGATTTCTTTGACGACATGGTGTTCTCCACTGACATCGGGCTGAGGAAACCCCACCCCAAGATGTTCAAGATCGCCCTGTCGAACCTGGGTGCGGATGCCAACAGATCGGTCTTCGTTGGCAACTCGCTGCAATGCGATGTGAAAGGAGCGCTCGGAGTCGGCATGACCGCAGTCCTAAAGAAATCGGACTACTACACGCCTGACGATTCCATCGTTCCGGACGCCAATGTGGACAAGTGGTCCGACCTGGCGCCCATCCTGGATGAGAACGACGATATCTAGGTTCACTCCCATTCGATCGTTGCTGGAGGCTTGTTGGTGATGTCGTACACCACCCGGTTGACCTCGGCCTTCATCTCGTTGGTGATACGCGTGGATATCTTTTCCAGGATCTCGTGCGGAATCCGAGAGTAGGCCGCTGACATGCCATCGATCGATTCGACCGCCCGGACCGCGATGGTCCTTCCGTAAGCGCGCCTGTCCCCATGCACGCCGACAGATTGGACCGGCAACAGGACCGCGAAGTACTGCCAGGGCAGGCTCATGATCTTCTTGGCGGCCGCCATTTCCAGCTCTTCTTCGACGATGGCGCATGCCTCCCGCACAACCTCGACGTTCTCTCTCGTCGGTTCGCCAATGACCCTGATCGCCAGGGCCGGGCCGGGGAACGGCTGGCGCTCGGACACCTCGATCTCCAGGTACCTCGCTAGCTTTCTGACCTCATCCTTATAGAGGTCGCGGAGCGGCTCCACCAATGTCAGGTTCATGTCCGCGGGCAAACCCCCCACATTGTGATGGCTCTTGATGGTGTCCCGGAGGTGGTCCCCTGATTCGATCCAGTCAGGCGCAATCGTGCCTTGAACAAGGTAATCGGCCTTGTATCCCTTGGCCTCGCGCTCGAAGACACGGATGAACCTCTCCCCGATGATCTTCCGCTTCCTCTCTGGTTCGGTGATTCCCTTAAGTGCATCGAAGAACTCGTCCGAGGCGTCGACCAAACGGTAGTTGATGTTGAGCTTGGAGAACATCTTGTCCACCACTTCCGTCTCGCCTTTCCTCATGAATCCGTTGTTCACGTAGATGGTCAGCAGCCGGTCTCCTATGGCCCTCGATACCAGAACTGCCGCCGCCGTGCTGTCCACGCCACCGGAGCATGCGATGATGGCCCTTCCCTTGATCGATGTCTTGAGCTCTTCGATCTTCTCTTCAGTGAATTCCTTGGGGTCGAACATTAGGCCTGCACCTCTTTTGAGTCCTTCTCTATCTTGTCCGCCATCTCTTTCCTGTACTTCTCCAGTTCAGCGGCCAGTCGGGTGTCCGAAATCGCGAGCATCTCGACCGCTAGGATGGCGGCGTTCTCTCCCCGGTCTAGGCCGACCGCGGCCACAGGTATCCCGGGGGGCATTTGGACGATGGACAGGATGGAATCTAGATTGACCGCCCCGCTGACTGGCACGCCAATGACCGGTTTTGTAGTGTAAGAAGCGACCGCTCCGGGTAGAGCTGCTGCCAACCCCGCCACGGTGATGAAGACCTTCGCATCACTTTCCCGCACCATGTTCCATAGGCGTTCCGGGGTGCGGTGGGCAGAGGCCACGACGATCTCGGAGCCGACACCGAACTTCTGCAGGATGGCGTGCGCCTTCTTGCCGATCTCTAGGTCGCTCTTGCTTCCAAGGATGATGAGGACAACGGGCATTGGATGGACTGACCGATTTCTTGCTCTAAAAAGTATCGGTACCACCGCAATTGCTCCAAATATCGCGGCTCTCAGATCAGCCTTTGTTGATTCGGAGATACCTTCGAGGTGGGGCGGTTCATTTCGGAAGATGCGGGGGCTATCGAGAGCGAACCGGGATAGGTCCTGAGAATTTCCCTGACCAGTCCGGGATCGAGCTGGCCTGGAGCGACCCACTCCGACTCCATGTCCCGCTCAAGGATCACGGGCATTCGGTCATGCAGGTCGGCCATCGCCTTGGCCGCTGCGGTCGTCACTATGGTGAAAGTGGAGAGCACGCTCCCGTCCCCGCTCTGCCAAACATCGTAGAGCCCGGCCATAGCGAAATACTCCTCACCCCGGACCTTGATCATATAGGGAACCTTGACCTCCTCCTTTTTCCACTCATAAAAGCCAGATGCCGGAACGAGGCAACGCTTTCTTTTAAGAAGAGTGCGGAAGGAGGGCTTCTCATCCAATGTCTCCGAGCGGGCATTGAACATCTTGCTTCCGATCTTGACGTCCTTTGCCCAACTTGGCACCAATCCCCAACGCATTTCGACCACCCTTCTTCCTTCGAGGTCGAAAATGACCGGGGCCGCCTGGCCCGGAGAGATGCTGAGCCGTGATGTGCATGCCGTGGATTCCTCTGGGAGCTCGAAACGCTCGAAGAACCGGGCCGTGATCGTCAGCGCGAATCTG
Organism: uncultured Methanomassiliicoccales archaeon; assembly: GCA_942492955.1. Classification (GTDB taxonomy): domain Archaea; phylum Thermoplasmatota; class Thermoplasmata; order Methanomassiliicoccales; family UBA472; genus DASXVU01. The sequence goes on along the minus strand of OW818644.1, from coordinate 1,687,475 downwards.
CCGCACACGTTGTAGGATAGGTGCTGGCATGGCATAAAGTATGCGTATTGGAAGCTACATCAGACAAAAAAAAAGAAGAATAAAAGGTATGTTAGGAAAGGGTTTTCGTGATTAGCTCTTCATGATCGCGAGCAGGAAGACCCCGACCGCAATGAGCGCACCGATTACCGCCGCGATGATGTTGACAAATGCGGTCCAAATCACGTCGCTCAGGTGTATTCCAGCCCCGAGATCGACCAGCTTTCCGCCGCCATACATGGTCGCGTAGATCCAAAAGATGGCGACTACCAGTCCGACGACCAGCAGAACGACACCGATGATCCTGCTCTTGCCGCTTCCGAAGTAGGCTGTGAAGGCACCCGCTAGCACCATGAACAGGCCGAAAGTCAGCAGAAGTACTGTCAGGAATTCCATTAAATTCATCTTAGCTCACCCTTCTCATATCATCTGAGATATCGGTGTCGACGACCTCTTGGGAAGCCTCGCTGAGCGACGTCCAGCCCAAAGCCATACATTCACCTTGGCGCCCCTTTACGGTTTCCGTGTTATTAAACATTTCCCCATTCAGGACCGACCAGATATTCGTCAGGATTGAGCCAGACCAGTCGGGATTTGTCCTCGTTATTCATAGCGACGCCCTTGCCCGATCCAACACGGCAGCCCAATCTGGAATGTTGGTCAGCGATCCTTTGGACTCGATCACAAATGAGGCGGCTGATGCCCCCATTATGGCGCTGTCCTTGATCGAATAATTCCTGAAGATTCCAGCGAAATATCCAGCACGGAATGCGTCCCCCGCTCCGGTAGTGTCGACCACTTTGGCCGGCTTGACCGATTTGATCTCCACCTCGCCCTCCTTGGTGAATATTCTGCTTCCTTTCGAACCGATCGTGTTGACCAGAACATCCACATGGTCCAGCAGGTCCTCTGGTCGTTTCGCGCCCAAGTAGCGCATGGCCGTGCTCAGTTCGTTCTCATTGCAGAAGAACATGTCGCACATGCCGATGGCCTCCCGGAACGCCCCCTCGGTCCAAATGTGATGGATCTCCTGGGCCGGATCGAAGGATACGGTCTTGCCAAGCCGGACACACTCCTTCATGAGCCGCAGGTAATACTCTGGGCGCCCGGTCATGATGTGAATGAAATCCGCCTCATTCGCAGCGGTCATTCTCAAATCGAACTCCCCCATGTGCCGCATCGGCCCCTGATAGACATAGGCGATCTGGTTGTGTGAGGCGTCGGAAACGATCCACACGGTGGGCGTCTCATACCCGTCGACCTCGATCAGGTCCCTCAGGTCTACGCCCTTTTGTGCCATGAGCGCCCGGAACTCCGGGGGAAAGTCCTTTCCAACATATGATGCCAGAGCGGTCGGCACACCGAGCGATGCCGCGACCGTGGCGACGTTGGCGCCGGTGCCGCCGAAGAACCTCTGTTTCTCCACCACGTCGACAGAGGTGTTCTTGTCCGGGAACCGCTCCAGGGACATGATGAAGTCCAGGTTGGTGTGACCGAAGACGCATAAAAAGGGTTTCAAGTCTATGTCCCTTCCTGCCAGGCCTCGAGGTACTTCTTCTGGGTCGGGGTGAGCTTGTCGATCGTCACGCCCATCGTGCGCAGCTTTATCCTGGCCACTTCCTCGTCCATCTCGGGCGGAACGTTGTACACTTCCGCTTTTAGCTTCTCATGGTTCTTGACCAAGTGCTCCAGGGAGAGCGCCTGGATGGAGAAGCTCATGTCCATGATCTCGGCCGGATGGCCTTGTCCTGCTGCCAGGTTCATCAGCCTTCCCTCGGCTATCAGGTACACTTTTCGGTTGCCAGGCAGATCATATTGGTCCACGAACTCGCGGACCCGGAGCGGTTTGGAACCGTATGACTCTAGCGCCGATTTGGAGACCTCGTTGTCAAAATGCCCGGTATTGCCGAGCACACAACCGTCCTTGATGACCTCCAGGTGCTCTCTGGTGATGATGTCCTTGCATCCTGTGACGGTGATGATGATGTCCGCCTGTTTGACCGCCTCGAGCATCGGCATCACGTTGAAGCCATCCATCTTGGCTTCGATGGCCCTGATCGGATTGACCTCGGTGACCACTACGTTAGCGCCGAGCCCCTTGGCCCTCATGGCCACGCCCTTCCCGCACCATCCGTAACCGGCCACGACCAGGTTCTTGCCCGCCACCAGCAGGTTCGTAGCGTTCATCCAGCCATCGAAGGTGGACTGGCCTGTCCCATATCGGTTGTCGAACAGATACTTCATCTGGGCATCGTTGACGGAAATGACCGGAAACTTCAGCTTCCCTTCCTTGGCCATTGACCGGAGCCTTATCACACCAGTGGTGGTCTCCTCGTTCGCCCCCTTGACGTGGGGCAACTGCTTTTGGCGTTCGGTGTGGAGCATGGTGATCAGGTCAGCCCCGTCATCGATGACATAGTCCGGATCAAGGTCCAGCACGGCGTTCAGGTTGTGATAGTACTCTTCCGTCGATTCCCACTTTTTGGCGTAGGTCTCGATGCCGTACTCCTCCCGCAGAGCCAGCGCAACCGAGTCATCGGTAGATAATGGGTTGCAGCTGGCCAGTCTCACTTTTGCCCCAGCCTTGGCCAGGGAAATAGCGAGCATTCCGGTCTTGGCCTCGACGTGCAAGGCCATTCCGACCTTGATGCCTTTCAGGGACTGTTCCTTGGTCAACCTGTCCCTGATCTCGGCTAGAACCGGCATATGTGAGTTGGCCCATTCCAGCCGCCTCACTCCCTTTATCAGAAGATCGTTATCCGTCACTCAAATCACTTGGGCACTACATGTAGGAGAGGGAGATTTATTCTTTTGTCGACAATTCGAACTTCAGATGGTCCGAGATATCCCTTAGGACATGACCCAGGTTGCGACGGTTGTTGAAACCAGAGATCAGATCGCATCTTCTTCCGCCGTCGTCCGTCAGCTCTTCGACGTGTGCGGTGATATTGGGCAATGCCCGGGTCAATTCATCCACGATACTGACATCGGCCGCCATCGATGTCCTCGATACCGGGTTAAGGTCAATGGCAATGACCTTCTTTCCCGCCTTCACCAGCGCCTCTGCCCGGTCGCCATCCTCTAGCGGAATGAGCACAACGTCCGCCATCCCGATGCCCTCTTTGGTGCAGAGCGCCCGATCCGACGCGATCCCTGGCAGAGTGAAGTCCTGAACCCGGCCGAGGACGTCTTCGGCCCCTTGCGATTCCAGGTATCGGCAGACGAGCTCTATCCTTTCCACCGACCGATGGAAGAGGTTGACCTCCAGTCGGGCGTTGATCGCCTTGGATAGTCTGATGAGTTCCTTCGGAGCCAACGCGGCGGCGTTGCCATTGACTGTGATGACCGGGTGGGTCGCTTCCAAGAGCATCGCGGCTGCTACCCGTTCGGCCAATTCTGCGGGCGGCAAGGTCTTCTCTCCCAAGAGATAATCAAAAGCCTCGCCCCTGCCGTGGGCGATCAGCCCGGTCGGGGCGACGATACCCTGTCGCATCATCTCCGACATAGTCTCCCTTGTGACCAACGATTTGTAACGGGGGTGATCCCTAGAGATTTCCACATTTACATCAAGAGAGTAGGATGGTTTAAATGCTTCCTGTGTTTCAAACGCATGCTGCAAAAATGGCAGCCAGTATGCAATTGGACCGACCTTATCAGAAAGCCGAATTGTGCAAAAAGACTTAAAAGGGACTATCGAAAACATAATAAGGTTTGCACAATACTTATATAGTAAATGTCCATTTCTACTATTAACACCGGATAAGAATCGGGTGCGATAGGTGAACCATGCAGTTTCTTGGAAAGGTCCAAGAAGTGACTTTTGACGGCAGGATAATTGTCAAAGGCTCCTTTGCTCCGCTAATTAGGTCCAGAGTAGTCGACAACCGCAATAAAATTGTGGGGAAGGTCCTGCGTATCTTTGGTCCGGTGGATTCGCCTTACGTCGCGATCGAGCCTACTGGTGATTTTAGCCTGCTCTCTGCCATAGGGAAGCAGGTGTACGTGGAAGGGGTCGAAGAACATGGCAAAACCAAAGGAAGGGACCGAAGAAGTTGAAAGATGCCCAGAGTGCAACAGCGGGCATTTGGTTAGAGACTATGAGAGGGGTGAGCTCATCTGCGAGGAATGCGGCCTCGTCATCGATGACCAGTTCATTGACCTCGGACCGGAATGGCGGGCCTTTGACGTAGAACAAGGCGAGAAAAGGGCCAGAACCGGTGCGCCAATGACCTACACCATTCACGATAAGGGACTTTCCACCGAGATCTCCTGGAAGAACAAGGACAGTTACGGCAAGAGCATTCCGACCAGGAACCGGGCTCAGTTGTATCGTCTCAGGAAATGGCAGCGCAGGATCCGTGTCTCGAATGCCACCGAGAGGAACTTGGCCTTCGCGCTGAGCGAATTGGACCGGATGGCCTCCGCAATGGGTCTGCCACGTAATGTTCGGGAGACAGCAGCCATGGTCTACAGGAAGGCGGTCAACAAGAACCTCATCCGTGGCCGCAGCATAGAGGGCGTCGTCGCCGCATCACTATACGCAGCGTGCCGGCAATGCAACGTGCCCCGTACCCTGGACGAGGTGGCAAACTCGTCGCGCGTTGGACGCAAGGAGATCGGGCGTACCTACCGTTTCATGACCAGGGAGCTTAAGCTCAAACTGATGCCGACCCGCCCGCAGGACTACGTGCAGCGCTTCTGCTCCGAGTTGAAGCTCTCCGGCGAGGTCCAGTCGAAGGCGGCGGACATACTCAAGGATGCCGCCAAGAAGGAACTCACCTCGGGCCGCGGACCGACTGGTGTCGCAGCTGCTGCCATATACATCGCGTCGATCCTGTGCAACGAACGAAGGACACAGCGCGAGGTGGCGGACATCGCGGGAGTCACCGAAGTTACAATCCGTAACCGGTACAAAGAGCTCACCGACAAGCTCGGCATAGAGATTCAGCTCTAAACTCAATCTTTCTGGCCCATCCTTTTTGGGCCTGCTTTCCTAAAAACGCTAGTATTTTATCGCTAGTCAGCAATCGGTTTATAATCTGGCAGTGTGACCGCAATGAAAAGCAAGAACGTCCTTTTGAAGCCGATGGGCGCCTGGCTCATAATCGCCGGTATCGTCACCGTGATATCCATATTCTACGCCATCTTCGGGGCGCGCACTATTGGCGTCATCGTTGGAATATTATTCATGCTGGTGCTGGTCCTCATAGCCGCATGGGAAATGACCGTTGCCAGGTCAGTATGGGGGTCACAGGTAGGGGAAAGGGAGAACATCATCCGATCAATGGTGGTGGCCCTGCTTGCACGGGTCGTGCTGATCTACCTCGTGTTGGACACGAATACGATCGGCAACATCGGCCAATTCTCCAGCTTCTCCACTGGCCAACAGGCCGGAATCGTGATCTTGATCCTTTCGATCATCTCTGCTGTCGTTGAGATATCGGTACTCATACTGGCTATCAAGAAGAAGGAATATTTCCAGCCCTCGAAGGAGGAGCTGGAGAATGCTCTGCGGAAGGTGGGCGGCGCCGCGGTCAAATCCGCCTCGGAATGCCCCAGATGCAAGGAGCTGATCGAGCTGAACTGGAGCCTGTGCCCGAACTGCGGGGCAGCATTGCCAAAGTTCTGCGGCAGCTGCGGTGAAGAGCTTAAGGGCATACAGGACACGTGCCCCAAATGTGGGGCAAAGGTAGAGGCCCCAGCATCCCTCAAGGCCATGATCCAGACGCTAAAGACCAGCGCGGAGTCGCCGGCCATGCAGGAGACCCGGTCGGCAAGATACGCCAGGCTGGCCGAGGCGCAGCTGAAGGGCGGCGAGGTGGACGAGGCGATCGTATCCTATAAGAAAGCCATCCAATACACCGAGTTCAACCGCAAGCGCACCAACTTCATGGTCAAGATGGCGGTCGTCCTTAACAACACGGGCAGGAAGGAGGACGCCATGAAAATGCTCGAGGCATCCTTGGAGATGGATCCAGAGGACTGGGCGGGGGCCAAGAGGGTCATCGATGATATCAAAGGCAATCTGCAGGAGCGCAAAGCCGATGTCGCTCCTGCGCAGGCGTGATATTAAGGTTTGACCCTTTTCAGCTTCATGTATCCGATGGCGTCCTTGGAGACCCGGGCGAACAGAATGTCCTTTTTGACACCGTGAGCAAGCCTAATGGCTCGGGAGATCTCCGCCCAGACCGTCGAATAATCATCGGGCACGGCGTGTACCAGATATTCCGAATGATGTTTGGATGGATCCCCTTTGTAGACGCGGAAGTGTGTGCCGTACTTGAACCCGGTCTTGACCACTAGCTTTCGACCCCGGAGGTCCGAATAGGCGAGCAGACGCATGTCGAAGTCCGGTTGGATCTCCTTGGCCCGTTTCAGGAAAGTGCGTTCCGCCATCTTCCTTCCGGTGCCGACCGCCCGGAGCGATAAACGGCCGTGCTCGATCAGATAGGCGGTCTCGATGAACGATAGCTGCAGCATCTTCCCGATCTTCTTGCCATAGAACCCGTACTGGTAGAGTTTTGTCCCCTGAGGCTCGTCGAGTACGAGAATGCTGCCCTCCATGAGCAACCCCTCTGGAACCTCCTTCATGGCCGTGTCGTTCAGCTCCCCCCTGGGATCGGCGTTCTCGGCCGTGTAGTAGGTGATGTCGCCCTCTTCGTCGACCACTGCAAGCAGCAGGTCCTTCCTGGTGCGTTCCGACATTTCCGCCTGGCGCATCAATTCTACGATGTTGAAGATGTAGCGTTCAGATACGGCCAGCACCCAAAGATTGGTCTGGGTGGTGGTCGGGGTGCCGCCGCGGGGGTACAACCGGAAATTGAACTCGCCTGAATCGTTCTTCACCACGTATCCGCGCTGTCGCAGGTCCCTGTAGACGATGAAGTGCGTCTCGAGATCGTTGTGCATTGAAGCCGCACGCCTCATTAGGTCTGCGAAATCGATCTTTTCCCCATCGGCAAAGACCTCAAGACGGTCGCCTTCCAACAGGTGAAGTGCCTCAAGCAGGTCCAAGTGCAGCGATCCGCCCGACTGTGGATAACCGAAGAATCCTTTGCTGTATATCTGGCTGGCCTCTCGTTCTTCCTCGATGACCACGGTATCTCCGACCAGTTTGCCAGGCATTGCCACTTGAAGACCGAGGGCGTAGTTAAATGTTGACCCCTTGGGAGATAATCGCCGATGGTTCTGATTCTAAAAAGATATTTATCACAGAAGCGACACTATTATTATGTTAACAACAGATAGTTAACATCTTGGAAGTGAAATAAATGGATGATCTGGATGTTCTGCTCTCGGTGATCGAGAATCCCACCCGCCGGAGGATTCTGGAAGCTTTGGTCAGAGAACCCCACTATCCTTTGCAGCTCTCCCGAGAGCTGGGCATGAGCCAGCAAATCATAATGAAACACCTGAAGGTGCTCGAGGACTACCGCATGGTGCGTTCCTATCCGGAGGAGAGCGATCAGGGCGGACCTATGAGGAAGAGGTACGTGCCGATCAGCGGGTTCACCATCACCGTCGATGTCGGTTCTGGATTGTTCAGTGTCGAATCGTCCCGGAGGGAAATGGAGGACGAATCAAGCCACCTGCGTGAAAAGGCGGAGGGCGAAGGGGGCCTTCAGGACCTTACCGAAAGGGTTATTTCGCTCAGGCGCGAGTTAAGTGTTTTGGACGGTCAGCTGGATGAGCTCCGCAAGAAGCGGGAGGAGCTCATCGATCAGAAAGAAGGGATGTTGGACGAGGCCGTTCACCTGGTCGAATCAGCGCCCTTGGACTATGGTCAGCGCCATGTGGTGTTCGAATATATCCAGCACCCTGATATCGATCACCGGCAACTGGCTGACTATCTGGGATTGAGGGACGACGTGGTGCAGGAGATCCTGAGACCGTATCAATCGAGGGATGATCAAGATGATCGATAAGAACAGGGCAAAGGAAACTGCGGACAGGTACATCGGGCGCATGAAGATCGCGAGAGATGAGGCGAAGAAGGCCTTCGAGAAGAGCATGTCCGAGCTGGACCAGATCGGCAGTGATATGTATGAGGATCTGAGGGTCAACCTGAAGGACTCTGGAGTCGACATTGAGAAGTTGCAGGCAACGATGAAGGCCGACCTGATGGAGGACAGGAAAGAACTGATCAAGGACTTCTGGCACGTGGAAAGCAGGCTGGTCAAGTTCGGAGAGGACGTGGAGAAGGAGATAAGGAAGGCATTTAAGCAACCTTAATATAGAAGAACTAATAATGTACTATATCGTGATAAGTTGTCAACTAATGGTTGACATCTAAAGAAGGAAGGTGAGAAAAATGGCAGAGAAGAGCAGAAAGGACGTAGCGCTGGCACCGTGGTTCTATTGGAGCCCGAGCAACATGTTTGAGAACATGGAGCATATGTTTGGAGAGCTCAACGAACGGTTCGGGGGAGACCTTAGACCGGCCATTCTCGAGACCCGGTCACCGGCCGTGGATCTCAAGGACGAGGGCAACAAATACGTGCTCCATGCCGACCTCCCAGGCATGAATAAGGAAAATGTATCGATCGAGATCTCCGATGAGTACATCGAGATCAGCGGCAAACGCGAGGAATCGAAGGAAGAGAGCGGGGAAGGATACGTGAGGAAGGAGAGAGGCAGCATGAGGTTCTACCGCCGACTGCCGCTACCAGAAGATGCCAGCCCCGATGATGTGAAGGCGAGGCTGGACAATGGTGTGCTCGAACTGACGATCGGAAAGCGTACCGAAGCGGAATTGAAGATTCGGAAGGTCGATGTGGAGTAGGTTCCACCGCAAGCAGGAATGAAGATGAGCGATTCGGAAAAAGTATTGAAGGTGGCTGAGGCAAAGTCAAAGGATGCCGGACGGGGCATAGCCAGGGTCGACCCCGCGGTCATGGAGGTCCTCGATATCACCGCAGGTGATGTGGTGCAGATAGAGGGCAAGAAAAGGACGGTGGCGATCGTTTGGCCCGGATACAACGAGGATGCGAACCGCGGATTGATCCGTATCGATGGGACGATCCGCCGCAATGCCAGCGTCGGCATCGATGACAAAGTTGCACTGCGCAAGGTGCAGGTCAAACCGGCCCAGAAGATCGCCTTTGCCCCGATGGAGGAGCTTAAGATTATGGGGGGCGAGGAATACCTAGGCCAAGCCTTGGAAGGCCGCGTCGTCACCCGGGGCGACGTGATCGAGATCAACGTCATGGGGCGCAGGATAGACCTGGTCGTGATGACCCACGCACCCACATCCGACGCGATCATGATCATGCGCGACACCGAGGTCAAGATCTCGGACAAGCCTTCGAAGGAAGGGATGTCCAAGATCCCGAAGGTCACCTACGAGGACATCGGCGGCCTGGGGGACGAGGTCAAGAAGGTCAGGGAGATGATCGAGCTCCCGTTGCGCCACCCCGAACTGTTCGAGCGCCTTGGGGTAGAGGCTCCCAAGGGCGTTCTGCTCCACGGGCCACCAGGCACGGGGAAGACCCTCCTGGCAAAGGCCGTCGCCGGGGAGACCAATGCCAATTTCGTGTATATCGGAGGGCCGGAGATCATGTCCAAGTTCTACGGCGAGTCCGAGGAACGCCTGCGCGAGATTTTCAAGCAGGCAGAGGCGAACGCTCCGACCATCATCTTCATCGACGAGATCGATTCGATCGCCCCGAAGCGCGACGAGGTCACGGGCGAGACCGAAAGGCGCGTGGTCGCGCAGATGCTGGCCTTGATGGATGGCCTGGAATCCAGAGGGAAGGTAGTGGTCATTGGTGCCACCAACCGCCCGAACGCCCTAGACCCGGCCCTACGCCGTCCTGGCAGGTTCGATCGTGAGATCGAGATCAACATCCCGAACCAAGAGGGCCGGCTGGACATACTTGGGATACACACCCGCGGCATGCCGCTGGAGAAGGATGTCGACCTGGAGAAGTTGGCCCGCCTGACACATGGGTACGCTGGGGCAGACCTGCAGGCATTGACGAAGGAGGCCGCCATCCACTCCCTGCGCCGCATCCTGCCAGAACTGGACCTGGAGCTGGAAAGCATCCCGTCCGAAGTGCTGGCCAAGATCGTGGTGAAGAAGGACGACTTCTTTGCCGCATTGCGGGAGATGCAGCCAGCCAGTCTGCGTGAGGTACTGATAGAATCGCCTAACCTGCACTGGTCCGAGATAGGCGGCCTGGTCGAGGCCAAGAAAGAGCTGATGGAGGCGGTCGAATGGCCGCTGAAGTACGGAATGCTCTTCGACAAGATGGACGCCAAGCCCCCGAAGGGCATCCTGCTCTATGGCCCGCCAGGGACCGGGAAGACTATGCTGGCCAAGGCGGTCGCCACCGAGAGCGAGGCCAACTTCATCAACGTGAAGGGACCGGAGTTCCTGAACAAGTGGGTCGGAGAGTCGGAGAAGGCGGTGAGAGAAACGTTCCGGAAGGCGCGACAGGCCGCCCCATGCATCATATTCATGGATGAGATCGACTCGATCGCCCCGATCCGCGGGACGGGATCGGACTCGCAGGTGACGGAGCGCGTCATCAGCCAACTGCTGACCGAGATGGACGGGCTGGAATCGCTCCACAACGTTGTGGTCATCGCAGCCACCAACCGGCCGGACATAATCGATCCGGCATTGTTGAGACCGGGCAGGTTCGACAAGATGGTGCAGGTGATGGCACCGGACCTGGAGACCAGGAAGGCAGTGCTGGAAGTGCATCTGAAATCCAAACCGCTGGCGGACGACGTTGACATCAACGAGATCGCCAAGCGCACCGACGGCTATACAGGAGCGGACCTTGCCGCCGTCGCCAACGAAGGGACCATGCTGGCCATCAGGGAACTGGTGGCCGAGGGAGGGGACATCACCGAGGAAAAGGTCAACATGAAGAAGGTGACGATGGCCCACCTCCTGAAGGCGATTGAGAAGTTCCGCCCGATTTCCAAGAAGGAAATGAACAAGTTCGAAATGGCCTACAAGGATTTCGAATACGTGAGGTAATGAAATGGTAAGAACGGAGAGGAAAAGGAATGATGACATCAATGACATCTTCTCCACCTTCGATGAGGAGTTTGAGGAGATGAGAGCGCGAATGGACAAGATGATGGAAGGAATGATGACTGGTCTGTCCGGCCTGGGTGATGAATCCGGTACATATGGAGTATCGATGAGGGTCGGCCCTGACGGCAAACCCCATATCCAAGAGTTCGGGAATTTCGATCGCCCAGCACTGTCCGGGGATCGAAGGATCCCGTCGCGCGAGCTCCTCATGGATGTGATCGAGGAAAAGGACAAGGTGCGCGTCATAGTGGAGCTTCCAGGCGTTCAGAAGAGCGACATCGGCTTGAGCGCCGATGATATGGCGCTCGATATCGCCGTGGATACCGAGAACAAGAAGTTCTCGAGGCGGATCGACCTGCCTTGTGCCATCAAACCCGACAGCACGTCCGCCAGTTACAAGAACGGCGTTCTGGAGATAACGATGGACCGGACCCCTCCCAAGCGGCGGAAGAAGAAGACGATCGTGCAATAGGCCCTTCCTCCGCTATTTTTTTCTTTTCCTGGCTTGGAATTCTTGTTCGTCCGAGCCTGTATTTTTTGCCAATGGTTATATAGAAGAACAGATGAATCTAGTTCCTTGTGCAGCGCGAAGAGCTCATCAATGGCGTGCGGGGCACGCTCGAGAAGGTAGGGTTCACGGTCTCCAAACCGCTGAACATGCGCAGCATAAGCTTTGACATAGTCGCTCGACGTGACAAGACGCTACTGCTTATCAAGATCCTGTCAAACGTGGATGCTTTCTCCAAGGACAATTCCGAAGAGGTGAAGACCCTGGCCGAGGCGCTTGGCGGCTCGCCCTTGCTGGTTGGAGAGCGGTCCGGGGCAGGGGAGATCGAGCAGGGCATCGTCTATTCCAGGTTCAACGTCCCGATAGTCTCATTGAACACGCTCAAGGACCTGCTTCTGGAAGAGGTCCCGCCTTTCATCTTTGCCGCTCCGGGCGGCCTGTACGTTAAATTGGACAGCGATCTTCTAAAGCGCCTCCGCGAGGAGAAGAGCATCTCCTTGGGCAACCTGGCCGAGGTGGCGGGGGTGTCCCGCCGGACCATACAGATGTACGAGACCGGCATGGGAGCGATGATCGACGTGGCGATCCGATTGGAGGAATACCTCGACCATCCGATCGTGCTGCCGGTGGATCCCCTGAACTACAAGCCAGAAGCCTCCGAGAAGCCGAAGGTCAACCTGGAGAAGTATGACGAGTTCACCAAGGAGGTGTTCTCCATCCTGACCGGCCTGGGACTCACCATCACCCCCACCCAGAAGTGCCCGTTCGAGGCGCTGACCGTGGATCACGACATGCTGATACTGACCGGTCTGGGGAAGGATGACACTAAGATCCGGGAGAAGGCCCGGGTGGTCGCGGACATCTCGGTGGTCACCGGCCGGGAATCGGTCATATTCATAGAGAAGGTGCGGTCCCATCAGAGCATGGAAGGAACCGCCCTGATCGGCCGTGACGAGCTGCAGAAGATTCAAGAGTCGGAGAAGCTTCGGGCACTGGTAAGCAAGAGAAGTGAATCTGATGAGAAGCGTTGAGATCAACGGATCCACGATACAATTCCTGCCGGTCGTGAAGGGCTTGGTTTCCGAAGGTGATGTGGTCGAGAAGGCCATCGAAAATGAGATTCCGGACGCCATTGCCGTCTCGATCTCCAAGGAGGAGCTGTCTGCCCTCGGCAACAAGGACGATTATGACAAGTACGAGCCGAGCGACATCGAGGAGATCTACAGCGCCCTGCTGGAATCGTTCGGCGACGTGAAGATTCCCCCGCCATGCTATGTTAAGGCACTGGATATCGGCACATCGAAGAACATCACCCTGGTCCCCATCGATATGAACGAGGAGCTCTACACCGAGACGTACTGCTTCGAGATCGGAGGGCTGGACCTGATGCGGGAATCGGCGTTCGTCAAGCGGGCGCACAGAAAGCGCTTCGACCTTTCCTCTGCCGGCGCCTTCGCTGTCGACTGGGACAAGAAGGTCAACAAGCCAGGCGGTTTCCGCAGGCTCAACCTGAAACGCGAGCAGCACATGGCGGACGCGCTGATGAAACTGACGGGCAGATACCACAAGATATTGGCCGTCATCGAGTATGAACGGTTGGAGAGCGTAGAGAAGCTCCTGAACGGTGAGACCGTTCAACATTCTTAAATATCGCCCAGCTGTCTCTCTGGTCGATGCCAGCGGCGAGCGGCGGATCGGCTTGGGCTAAGTTCTCGGCAAAAGGGGACGGGCTCATCGCGTTCTTGGAAAAGGAACGCCTATCGGTCATCGGCATTTTTGTCTATGTCATCCTGCTGGCGGTTGGTCGCGACCTGGCCGAGTACTACCTCTTGGATGCCGATTTCATCAACACCGTCCATCCCTGGATCTTCAGCATCGCCCACCATGTGGCGTTCTACGTGGTGGTGTTCCTGGGCCTGGTGCTGCTGCTGACCGCGTTTTCCGGGCGGGGCTTCCGACGCTCGCTCAACCTCATCACCAGCATCTACTGGCTGATCCTGCTTCCCCCATTCCTCGACCACTTCCTGTTCGGTCTGAACGAAAGCTATGCCTATTTCTCCTGGACCGAGTTCCTCAACGCCTTCTTCCACTTCCAGGGACGGACCTTCCACCCCGGACAGGGACTGGAGATCGTGGCATTCCTGTTCGCCATGTTCTCCTATGCCATATGGCCCCAGAGGCACACCCTGTTCTTCCTACGGGAGAGGGCGGTGACGCTCCTCCGCGTCTTCTTCCTGGTGATCTTCACCATTGCGTCGATGTTCCTGATCGCCACCCCGGGGGCGTATCTGCCGGTCGGCAACATCAACGGCATGCCGGAATTCCCCTATTTCGACCAGACGAAGTACTACCAGTTCCACATGTACCTGGTTATGTACTATGTGCTGGCCGGCATCCTCCTGGTGACGGTCATAGGATATCTGGCCATGAAGGGCTCGTTCCGCCGCCAGGTCACCAGCATGAGGCCTTTCCAAACGCTGTTCTTCGGCATGATCGTGGCCGGCGGCATGGTCGTGGGATGGCGGACGGTCAACCCGGACCTGGTGATGTCGATCGCGCAGACCCCGTACTGGGTCAATATCACCTTTGTCATCCTTTCCATAGCCTCAGCTCTTCTTGCATGGCAGGTAAGCACCATCTGGAACGACATCGCGGACAGCAAGTTCGACGACCCCAGCAAGACCTGGAGGACCATCGCGTCCGGCACCGTCGACCGGGGCACGATGCTCCAGGGTTCCATCGTCATGATGTTGGTGGCGTTGATGGTTGCGTTCCTGCTGTCGTTCACCGAGTTCCTCATCCTGGCCGGTGTGTTCGCGCTCTCATACCTGTATTCGTTCAAACCGGTCCGCTTCAAGGACCAGGTGATGAGCCCGGCCCTGATCGGGATCGGGGCCGCCCTGGCGTTCTTCTACGGCTACCTGACGCCCTACAGCGTCGTGGAGACGATGTACCAGTACGACACCCCCGTTATCTATCTGACCGGCGCTGTCGGCGTGGCGCCTCTGAGCCTCACCGCCTTCATCATCGCCGCCGTGATCTTCCTCGGATTGGTCATCGGTTCGATGGTGACCGATGTGACCGGGTATGAGGAGGACAAGAGGGCGAAGGTGCGTACCATATACACGACGCTGGGCCTGGACCGGGGGGCGGTGCTGGTCTCGGCATTGATCATCGGGGCCTCCTTGACGCCGCTGGTCCTCTTCTCCAAGAGCCTCGACATCTTCCTCTTCCCCGCCCTGGGCATCCTGGCGGCGATCACTTTCTACAAGTACCGCAGCTCGAGGACGGTCATGCTGATAGCGCTCGCTGGCTTCGTTTACGCAACGATAAGGTATCTGGGGATCCTGTAGATTGTCACAGCGAGGAGAAGAAGAGACGCGGAAAGGACGGTATCGTCTCGGCCAGCAGTTTTCTCCAGTCCTCCGCACCGACCGCGATCGCCTCTGAAGCGCTGACTATGCCCCCGTACCCGGCAACGTTCCTGAAGAACTTGTGAGGGTCCACCACTCCGATGAGCCAGTGCAATACCGGGGAGATCAGCTCGGCGGCCCGCATGTCCCTCACGATGTTGTCCTTGCAGAGCCTATCGTACAGCGCAAGCGGGTCCTTGCCAGAACCGGAGAGAAGCCCCTTTAGCGCCGCGCTAGCGTATCCCGCGCTCTGGAAGGCGTAGGACATGCCCTCGCCGCTGATAGCGCTTGTAAGCCCGCCGGCATCGCCAACAAGGAGCGTTCTTCTGGTGTGTAGTTTGTTTCGAGCGCGAAGAGGTATTGGATGGGCGGTCGCTCCGGATATGTCCGGCAGCACGTCGGACCTCCGTTCCAGGTCGCTCGACACGGTGGTCATGCCCTTCCACAATGCTTCCCTCGAGTACCCTGAACCGATGACGCCGATGTTGCATCCGGTGCGTAGCGGGAACATCCATCCCATCAACGGGAACCCGGGCCCCCAACGTATGTTCTTGGTCGGGGAATCGATGAGGAAGAGCTCGATCCGATCTCCGCGGTCGATCTTCTCGTTGCATTCCACCGCCATGCCCATGGAGGAGTATCTGCCGGGATAGGCCCCGTATAGCCTGCTGGCATTGACGCTGGTCGAACCTTCGGCGATCACGAGCGCCCGAGCCTGGATCGTTTGGGCGCCCACGGTGACCTCGACGCCATCGTTGAGTTCCCGGACGTTCCCCATCTTCGCCCCTTCAAGTATCTCGCATCCGGCCTTCTCCGCCTTGGTCGTCAGGAACGAGTCGAGCTTGGAACGGCGGACCGTCGAGATGACGACCTTACCGGCGTCCATCGTGTGCATGCGTCCCTCGAGGACCACGTTGACGCCGGTGACCTTGCGCTCGATGACATCGTCCGGTAACTGGAAATCGAGCATGCTGAGGGCTCGCTGCATCATACCGCCGGCGCAGCACTTGACGCGCGGAAGATGCTCTCTCTCGATCAGGCAGACCTTGTACCCGCTCTTAGCGAGCAGGTAAGAGGCATAGGAACCGGAAGGTCCGGCCCCGGACACGAGCACGTCGTACACGACAACCCTTTCCCGGGGCGAGACTCACTCCTTCCTCTTCCTTTCGATTCTCTCGATCACTGCCTCAGCTCCGACGATGCCGAACACTCCGAAGAGCGGCCAGAGCATCGTCAGATCGACGTATCCGGTCTGTATGTTGATGGCCGAACCGGACGAATCGAGGACGTTGACCGCCTGCTCGTTGAACTGCCAGCTGGTCGAGGATGGTTGATTCATGTAGATCCACAGGGTGGAGGTGCTTCCAGCGCCGTAGGAATAACCTGGGCTGGATCCGATCGCGACCGCGATGTCCAGATACCCGTCCCCGTTGAAGTCGCCAAGCTCGACGGCCTTGAGATCGTAACGGTTCGTTCCGATCGCCGCGGTCGCCGCCACCATTGGGACGTTCATCGGGGAATCGAACCCGGCCGATCCCTGGCAGGTTATGACGTACAACGCATGGGTCGCGTCGCCACTTCCGATCCTGGTCGTTCCGACGACGACATCCAGCTTTCCATCCGGATGTCGGTCGCCGGATGACTTGCCTATGTCGCCCACGGCGAGCGTAGTAAGATATTCAGGATCGGAAAGGCCGCTTATCTGGCGGTTCGGACCTGCCACCCAGGTGACCGATGGCGAGTAGTGCCGTATGCGGATCATGTCCAGGCATAACGTATCGTTCACGCCGTCCGTCGACGCTCTGTTGAGGTCCACGATCTTGATGTAGTATTTCGAGTTCGAAGTGTGCATCAGTTCGGCGTTGTAGTTCTGTTTGGTGGTGCTGGTGATCTGGAACAGCGGGAAGTACGTCTCACCGTCGGGCGAATATGAAACGTTGAACGCATCTCCTGCCACCAGTACCTTGGCGGTGATGTTCAGGTTGTGCATTATCTCGGTAGGCACGTTCGGCACGGTCCAGGTCCATTCCAGTTGGCGCGTGACCGCGAACTTCATCTCGACCCAGATGTAATCGAACTGGACCGCGTTAGCTCCCACGACCTCGTTGTTGGTGTACCTTATGTAGATGGTCTGAAGCTCGGCCCATGTATCCACCCCCGCGGCCTGTAGATCAAAGGTGAGATTCACGTTAAGCTGGGAGCTGTCCGGCTGAAGAACATCATGCCAAGTGATCAGGTCCGTGGACCATTGAATGTAGTTGCTGCCGTCATAGGTCCCCGGAACCGCGTACTTCATCCTCAGAGTGACCTGAGTTATCGGCATTCCGGCATAGGACGCGCTGGGGCTGGCGATCTTGACGCCCAGGACCTTGTCCTTTTCCACGTTGTATGTGGTCCCGTCGTCGAGCTGCAGTTTGGCTAGATCCTGACCGGTATCATCGCCCGCCGCCTTCGAGGCCGCTTTCTGATATTGGACGGATGAGTTCTGGTAGACCTCGGTGAGATTCTCATAACGGTTGTCCACCGTGGTCAAATTGGCCATACTGCCCCTGATCTTGGCGGTCACCCCGGTGCCCCCGAACTCGAAGTTGGGATACTGCATGTCATAGGTGGGGGTGGCCGGCATGGTGTCGATGGTGTAGACGGTGCTGCCGCCGGAAGCCATCGCGGCCGTGCTGGTCCTGATAATGTCAGGATAGCCGTTGTTGTCCATATCGGCGATCTCCATTCGTGGAGCCTTGCCGACGTGATCCCATGGGAGCGTGCCTGGAACCGTCGGTACGCTGGCTGCGGGGATCAGTGAAGCGGTGGTGTTGAACGTCGCATCGAACGGGTCCGAGGCTCCCTGGACCTCCATCCAGCGGCTGAGCCATATCTTGGTCACGCCGGTCTCATAGACCGCTGCAATGTCATCACAGCCATCGCCGTTGAAGTCGCCAGTGGCGATGTCCATGGCAGCCGGATTGTCGTTCCCGTTGGCCGATGTCAGCGTTCCCTGTCTGAATCCGGCCATGTTGTTGAAGTCCCTCGAACCGTAGAGCGGGGTCATCTTCCAGTCCGTGGCGCCGCCGTTGTTCCACAGGACGTATAGTCCCCTGTTGAAGAACATCGGTTGGTTCTCGGAGGGATTGTTCCTTGCATCCGTTTCGCTGGTTGAGGATGAGTATACGACCACGTGCACCAGGCTGACGATCAGGTCGGTGTGGCCGTTCCCGAAGTCACCGGCCGCGATGGCGCCGATTATGTCGTATGATGAAACGTATGAGTCGCCGCCGTTCGTCGCCACGAAACGATCCGGACTCGGGTACGTCGCCCAGACGGACACGTCCGCGTTAGCCCATCCTTTATCCGAATTACCGGCTGCTTGAGTTCCTGGAGTCCCATCCAGTGATTTCATCAGACGATAAGGTGTGGACCAGGATGTGCCATCCACGTTCAGGCTCCTGTACCAGGCCACTCCGATGGCTGGGTCCTGGAAGCCGACGGCCAGGTCCTTTCTCCCGTTGCCATCCAGATCGGTCTGGATCATTCCGATCGGCCCATCGTATGTGCTGGAATCGATCGTGATCATCTGCCATTGCTGGCTTACCTCGCCGTTCTTGAACCAGGCGAGCTGGCTGTTGGTCCACGATGCGCCGGACGAGCTCCATGTGTATGAGCCCTGCCCGATGCTCGATATGATATCGGTCATGGACCGCGGTGCCGTGATGTTGAACTGGACGGTCAACGAGTGATATGTCTCGCCGACGCTACCGCCGGTACCGGAATCCTTGAACTGATCGATCGTCAGAGTGTACGAATTCCTCCGCGGCAGCCACCATCCAGCGTTGGCATCGATAGGCTTGAAGTAGAATGTGTACTTCGCGGTCGGATCGTTCGATGACGTCTTGTCATCCCCTACCCAGGTGATCCCGTTCGTGGCGTCTGTCTTGAACACCGAACTGATCGGCGCGGTATAGGCTGGGATCTTTCCGCCCGGATTGGGGTTCGCGACTGGCACGGTCGGGGTCTTCCTGACCACGTAGCGGCCAGAGTAGTCGCTGACGGTCAGGTCGTTCATGAACACGCTGGTCATCACGCCATCGACGTCCAGCGTCGTGATCTTAACATATATTGTATCCGTAAGCGAGAAGTTCGAGCTCTTTACCAGCGAGGTACCGCTCTGTATGAAGGTCTCCACCTTCGGATAGTTGGCCCCGTTGACAATGATCTGGTCCCAGACGTTGATCACGGTACCGATGTTGTCCTTCAGCTTGATCTGGAGGGGATAGGTGTATCCGATGTTAGGCGCGGCGAAGGTATAGTTGTACCGATAGAAGTCGCCCCATATCCCACCGTAACTGAACGCGGTCGTTGAGCTCGGCGGGGTCATCTGCGCCCCGGTAATGGGCTGGAAGACGAACAGGTTGTTGTCCAGCGCCAGGTTCCTGAGAGTATCGCTGTAGATCTCTACCAGGACCAGCTCGCCGCCGTTGAAGTTCCTGGTGATGTTGCCGTCAGAGGCGCGGCGTATGTAATAGAACGTTGTCCCGGCCTCACCAGTGACCTCTCCGGCCTGACCGCCGCTGGCATCTGGCGGGTAGGTTCCATTGGTCAGGTAAGAGGAATAGTTGGTGTACGGGCCATTGTATTCGCCGCCCCCGCCGTTCGATCCGGACTGTGAAACTACCACGATGAACTGGAGCGTGGCATTCTTGTTCAGGGTATCATTGGCATGGAAGAATATTGTCTTCCCGTTCCACAGGGAATAGGATGCCTGGTATGCGGCCGCGCTTGTGAACGTGCCGTCGCTGTTCCCATCAGTCAACGTGATGTGGCTGGACAGACCGAGAGCGGATGCGTTGACCCAAACTGCCCTAAGGTTGTTCTCAAGGTCAGTGATGGTGGCGTAGATGTAGACCAGGTCCTTGTCATACACCGGTGAGGGGGTGAAGCCCCGGTTCCCGATGATGGGGGGCGTGTTCTGGTCGGTCTTGTTGCCGGCCAGGGTCGCTTGCCAGACGATGCTGTTGGTGATCTTGTCCACGATCATCAGACGGACCGTCATGCTGGTGGTGTATCCGGTCATGTCGTACCTCCACACCTCACCTATCTTCCAGTCGAGCCCGATGCTGGGGTTGCTGGATGATATGTTCAGAGTGGTGGGAACGTCGTTCTTGAAGAGGTAGATGTTGGTTGAATCCTGAGTCAGTGTCTGACCGCCCTTGTGGGTGATGTTCATGTAGAAATCAGAACCGGAAACCCCGGTCTCGGCACTGAAGTCACTGAGCGTCTGATCTTGTGGCGCAGGCATGTTGGTCACGAAGAATAGGACTCCTGTGAATAGCGAGACGGTTATGGCCAGGATGAGCAGGTTACCTATGATCTCAGAGACTCCGCTCCGGCTTTTTCTGAGATTCTTACTGTTCCGATGATAATTGCTCTTTTTGTTGGTCATATTGGCTGCCTTCCACTGTCGAGTGCCTGCGCTCGTGGCAAATCCGCTTATTTCGTTTGTCGCTATTTAATCGTTTGCGGCTGATAATCATCATTGAAAGATGTTGGACTGGACGGGATCAAGGGCCCGTTTCCATCATCTGATAACGTTACATAAGGATGGGGACGTGACTAGAATTCGATACCTGCCCGGGCAATTACGCCCTTGTCATAGGGGTGCTTCTCCGCCACCATCCGAGTCACCAGGTCCGCCTCCTCAATGATCTCCGGGGGGGCGTTCCTTCCGGTCAGGACGACCTCCACTTCCTTCCGGCGCTTCCTGAGCGATGATAGAACCTCGGACGGACTGATAAGGCCGAAGAACAGGGCTACGTTGATCTCGTCCAAGATGATGACATCGTATTCGCCAGAGGTCATAGCATACTCGGCAAGAGCAAGCGCCCTGTGGGCCATCGCGATGTCTTCCGGGAGTACGCTGGTATTGGTGACCAACCTATCGGAACCGAACTGATACAGGTCTATGCCTTCCATTTTCCGCAGGGCCAGGATCTCCCCGTAGTCCTCCCCCTTCTTCATGAACTGGATCATGCAGACCTTAAGACCCCGGCCCCAAGCCCTCATCGCCAGACCCAGGGCTGCGGTCGTCTTACCTTTGCCGTCACCGGTATACACCTGAAGAAGCCCCAGCTGTTCATCGTCCAATTCGAACCCTGCCCATAAATGGGCTCTTTCCGTACTTTTTAGTTGCGGGGAAGCGCTGATTAACCCGCAGGGTCATCACCATGCCGATGCTGGAGATCGAGATCAAGACGCGCTCTGATGACAACCAGGGAGTCGAAAGGCTACTGCTCGAGAAGGGCGCGACCCCTTTGGGGGAGCTCGACCAGGTCGACGAGTACTTCAATCACCCTTGCCGGGATTTTGCCCAGACGGACGAAGCGCTCAGATTGCGCCGGGACACCAATGGCAAGATGACCTACAAGGGGCCGAAGATGGACCGCTTCACCAAGACCCGCGAGGAGATCGAAATGGACATTGACGACCCGGACAAGTTGGCTCTGATCCTGGTCCGCCTGGGTTTCCGCCGGGTGGCGAAGGTGACCAAGAGGCGCAAGGAGTATCTTCTCGATGGCATAACCATCAGTTTGGATTCGGTCGAAGGCCTGGGTGATTTCGTCGAGCTGGAGATCCAGGGCGAAGATGCCGAGGAAGGGCGTTCCCGGATCGAGCATCTAAGGGATGAGCTGAAGTTGGTCGGGAGCGAACGGCGCTCATACCTTGAGATGTTGTTGTTAGAAAAATGACCGGGGCATTCGCCCCGCGCCTGTTCTCGGATCACATCGATTTGATCTTCTCGATCACGAAATCCTTGATCAGAGGATCGTCGGGGATCGTGATGGACTTCTTGAACTTCTCTGTCCCATCAGGAAGGAAGAAACCCCTTGAGAGCGAAATGAACTCGTTCTCCCCCTCCTTGGTGATGGCCTTCTTGCGGGCAACTTCGATGAAGTTGTTCCTACCAAACGGGATCTTTTCAGCGCTTATCGTTTCAAACTTCACGTCTTTTTCGGCCGAACCCTCATCCATTTCAATTGCCTCCTTTAGGGACCTATCGAGATAGAATTGGTTGGCTATTAAATCTTTCCCTCACTATCCAGTATTGAAAAAAGGTTGATTTTTATATATTTCATTCTGAGCTGCTCATTGTGAGGCGAATCCCAATCGATCATCTGATTCCGGGATATGTACCGAAGAATAGAAATAGCGTACGCTGAATCAAGACGGTAATGGACCCCGAGGTCTCCTCCAGCGCTGGAGAAAAGCGCCCTTCGTGTCCGAATTGCGGCAGGGAGGCGCCTTCCGATGCCTCTTTCTGTCCCTTCTGCGGCAGAAGCATGTCGATGCCCGGAGCGGTATCGCCGCAATATCACTACTACCCTTATCCTCAGTACAATTACCAATATGGCTATCCGAACTATGGGGGCTATCAGCCTACATCCAGCGAGGACAGCTTCAGGACCGTGGTCAGGGGTATGACCAGCATCGTCGTGTTCGTACTGTTGTTGCTCGTCTCTTTCAATGTCATCGTCCTGATCTGGGGAATAGGGCAGGTCTTGCCTAACGTGACCGGGCACAGCATCGATCTTTTCATCATCACACCGTGGCTGGTGGACATTCTTAGGCTGAACGATGTCGGTATCTCGGTCTACTTCCTGTTCCTGGTGTTCGCCATCGTTGCGTCGTTCATATGGATGATGAAGAAGAGCCTGCACAAGTTCGGGCATGAGCTCACGTTCCAGAAGCACGAAGAGGGCCACAGCCCCCTCTACATGATCTCGACCCTGTTCTTCGCCGTGATCGCGTTCAACATCCTGTTCTACATCATCATCAGCTTATTTGGGACCACTGCCAGCGTTCCCAGTGAAGGGGCTGACCTATGGGTGGTCCTGTTCTCATACGCCCAGGCATCGGTGTGGGAGGAATTGATCACCAGGGTTTTGTTGCTAGGCGTGCCGCTCTTTCTGGTGGCGGTTGCGACGAACAAGGTCAAGGACCCCAAGCACTACCTGCTCGGGGGAGGATTCCAATTCGGAAGGGCTGAACTGGTGCTTCTGCTCTTCTCGTCGGCGATGTTCGGATTCGCGCACAGCTTCAACTGGGACCTGTTCAAGGTTTTCCCGGCTTTCTTGGCCGGGCTGGCGATGGGTTACCTGTTCCTGAAGTTCGGGCTCTATGCCGCCATCATGTTCCATTTCTTCACCGACTACCTGTCGATATCCCTGTCGATCTGGCCAAACAACACCCAGCTTGAGCTCGGGATCGGCCTGTTGATCCTGGTGTTCATCGCAGTGGGTGCGGTCTACTTCGTCCACTATTCCTTCAAGGCCTTCGAACTGTTCACTGGGATCAAGATGACCAGGACAAAGCCCGCCCCGGTCCCGGCCTACTATCCGCCTCCGCCGTACTACAATCCGTACGGCCAGAGCTATAACCCGTATCAGTATACGCCGTATCCGTATCAGTCGTATCCACAATATCAGCAGCCCATGCCGGCCCAACCTCAGGCGCCCACTGCACCTGTGACTCCAGAGCAGGGCTTTGGTTTCATGTGCCCGCACTGCGGCGGGAAAGAGGCACGCTATTCGGACGGGAAGTTCGAGTGCCTCCGGTGCGGCCGGCGGATCTAACGGTCCAGCAGTCTTTTCAGGCGCTCTGACGAAAGGGGGGCGCTCTCGATGTTTCTCGCCTCGATCACGTACCTGCGTTCGTATCCGTTCAAGGCGCGGATCACACGCGGAAAATCGATCTTGCCCTCGCCGATGGCCATGTGTTGGTCTGATGTCCCGTCGTTATCGTGGATGTGAATGTTGGCGAAAAGGGACCGGTGCTCGGCGAACTCGTCGATGTTACCATTGGTGTGGGCGTGGCCGATATCGAAGCACACCTTCAGTGATGTCCCTTCCAATAGGGAAAGAAGCTCAACTGGTTCTGTGCAGGTGGTGATCGGCATCCGGGGCATGTTCTCCAGCGCTGCCACCACGCCGTTCTCCGTGGCGGCCTTGTCGATCTCCCTCAACGATCTCCTTGTCTCTCTGATGACCGCATCACGGTCATGCTGACCGAGGGGGGAAATGAATCCCGGATGTATGGTGATCAGGTCGATGTCCATGCGCCGGCAGCAACCGATGGCGAGCAGAACCTCATGCAGGGAGGCCTCACTCATCGAGGGATTGAGCGAACCGATGTTGATGTCGCTCAGAGGGGCGTGAACGGAATATTCCAGGTCGTACGAGCCCGATATTTCCATGAACCGCTTCTCTATGTCCGGCAGCCTGTGGGCGCCCTCCGCCACGATCTCCCAGGCGCGGAAGTTCTTGGCCACGGACTCGATCGCGCGGTCCAGGGGCATGAGCGAGAACGCCGGGGATGAAACGGAGATCATCTGACCTCGACCCCGTCCACCGTGCGCGGAGCGACCTCATCGATCAGACGTTCGATATCCTCCGACTCGATCGTCACCTCGATGCTTCCCAAAGCGGTCTTGCCTTCAGAAAGGGAGACCCTTTCGACGAGGGCCGCCTGTTTGTTCAGAGAGATGGTGGTGGCACCGGGCGATATGCCAGCAAGGAGGGCGTGCCGAATGGAGTCGAGGATCCGCTGGTTACGGATCAGGGTCATGAACCGCTCCATTGAGACGGCCTTGCCGACCGCCTCATCCTGGTCGATCGTGATCTCGCTGTCGGGGAAAAGGTTCAGAATTGCCTTCCTGACCTTCTCCGGGTCCTCGGTGGGCCTCAAAGGCGTCCTGATGGTCACTAGGGGCATCCTCGATGCATCGAAATGAAAGTATTAAAGGCACGCCCCGCATGACATTTGACGTGAACCGGGAGTATGTCGTCGATGAACTGGCCAACGAGGGCTATATCCTGGATGGGGATGCCCAGGACTTCATCTTGGAACATGACGACCCGTTGGGTTTTGCGCGCGAGGCCATATCGCGCATGATGACACGCCCGCTGGTCGTCACCATGAGGGACCTGAGGACGGTCTGCCATGTGGAATCGATCGATGCGCTGTCGAAGACGCCTTCGAGCTACGAGAGCATCGGGCCGAGGGAGTATTGCGACGGCGACGTGGTCGTACTCAAGGACATCACTGGTTCATCTCATTGCGTCGGCAGCATAGACGGCTTCTCACACTACTTCATGGACCGCTTCACCACCATCCGGGGCATGCTGCAGAAAAGACGGGACATGAGCGGTTCCACCACGATATCGCGTGCGTCAGACCCGAACAGGATGATGGTGGAGAAGGAGATCAAGGTCATCGGCATCGTCAACGAGGTCAAGGAGACCAAGACCGGTGACCGCATAATCGAGATCGAGGACGAGACCGGGCGTATGACGGTCATGCTGGGTAAGGACGCGAAGGGCGGCCTGGATTCGATAATCAATGACGAGGTCGTAGGCATCATCGGCAAGCCTGGCCGCCGCGGTGGGACATATGACAAAGGTTCCTCCGGCGCCAAGATGAACGCGACCGAGCTGGTGAGGCCGGACGTCCCGATCAGCAGCGGCATGCAGCGGTCCGATTCCACATCCATCGTCGGTTTCATGTCCGACGTGCACGTCGGTAGCAAGACGTTCCTGGGCGCGGAATGGGGACGTATGATGGACTGGCTCAAAACAGAGGCGGTCGATCTGGGCATGAACTACCTTCTGATCCCCGGTGATGTCGTTGACGGTATCGGCATCTACCCAGACCAACAGAACGAGCTGGACGTGGACGATATTTATGAGCAGTATCACGTATTGGCTGAGTACCTGAAGGAGATCCCGGACTCGATCCGTGTTATTATCCAGCCGGGCAACCACGACGCGGTCCGTCCGGCCGAGCCCCAACCGGCATTCGAAGGCGATTTCGCAAAAATGTTCGACTCCAACGCGATCATGATCGGAAACCCCTGCTACCTGAGGATCGAGGGCAGGACGATCCTCTCCTACCACGGCAAGAGCTTCGATGATCTGATGTCGTCGGTCAAGGGGCTGAACTATTCCAAGCCCATCGAGGCGATGAAGGAGCTGCTGAAGCGCAGGCATCTGGCACCGATGTACGGTGGAAAGACGCCGCTGGCGCCGGAACCGAGGGACATGATGGTCATTGACACCGTTCCCGATATCTTCGTCACCGGGCACGTCCATGGGGCGGGACTTTCACATTATAAAGGCGTGCGGTTGATCAACGCCTCGACCTGGCAGTCGCAGACATCGTTCCAGAAGATGCATAACTTCACGCCGGACCCGGCGAAGCTATACCTCGTCCACCTGGGCACCGGCGAAACCGATATGCAGAGCTTCATGTATTGATCGGAAAAATGAAAAAGAGGGAGTTTTCCCCTTGATCCGGTCCTAGGCCAGACGCCCGCTGATTATCTCGACCAGGATGAGAATGCAGCCCAGCACAAGCATCCCTAAGGAAACGTACTGGGCTAATCGGAAGAGGTGTTCGCGACCTTCGACGGTCGTCATCGAGAAATACTTTTCCAGCCTCTCGATCATGCTTTGATGGCCTGCGCCTTCTGCTTGACCCGCTTGAGCCTGAAGGTGTTCTCCCTCTCCATCTCTTCGAGCCTCATCTTGATGAAGGTCTCGGCAGCCTCGTACTCTGGGATCACCTTGAACTCGAGCGCGTTCACGCGGCGTTTGGTCTTTTCGATCTCTTCGAGCAGCTTCTTCATCGTCGTTTCTATCTCGGCTGCCTCGATGAGCGTCTCGACCAGGTTCTCGAACCCTTTGGCGGCCTCGTCGATGTAGACCGATGTGCCGATCACACCGTACCCGCGCTTGTCCATCGGGGTGCGGATGCTGTTGGCCTCGATCTGCGGAACGACCAGCCCCATTACGTTCTTGCTGCGCAGGGTGATCTCTGGGTGAAGCTTCAGGGCGAAGGCTGAGGATTGGACTGTGATGGCTCCATCGACCGCCTTAGCAATGGCGATCTTCTGCATGGCGTTATCGTAGTCCTTCTCGATCTTCTCCCGGATCTCTTTGGCTTGCTCCAGGATCTTGAAGAACTCCAGGATCAGGCCGTCCCGCTTCATTTTCAGGATCTTGTGGCCAGACTTGGAGAACTTGATCTTCTTCTTGATCTCAAGGAGCTCTGACCGGGTTGGCTTCACTTCACGCACTGGCATTTTTCATCAGCTCTGCTTGTGGGCCGGGTGGTACTTGTCGATGTACTTCTGGTCGATCCTGGTCAGCTGCCTCTCGTCGAGGTGTGCCAGCAATTCCCAGCTCAGGTTCAGCGTGGTCTCGATGTCCCGGTCCTCGTCCCTTCCTTGGCGCACAAAGCGCTTTTCGAAGATGTCCGCGAACTCCAGGAACTTCTTG
Organism: uncultured Methanomassiliicoccales archaeon; assembly: GCA_942492955.1. GTDB lineage: Archaea > Thermoplasmatota > Thermoplasmata > Methanomassiliicoccales > UBA472 > DASXVU01. The sequence goes on along the minus strand of OW818644.1, from coordinate 1,660,160 downwards.
TCACGCTCGGACAGTGCATCCTTTCCGACGATGGCCACTAGTCCTCTCAGGTCCTTGCCTTCCGCATATGCGGCGTAGCACTGGTCGGAGACGGCCTTGTGGTCCTCCCGGGTCTTGCCCTTGCCGATACCCTCGTTCATCAGCCTCGACAGGGATGTCGAAACGTCGATCGGAGGATAGATACCGGCACGGACCAGTTCCCTCTTCGCCACGATCTGGCCCTCTGTGATGTATCCAGTCAGGTCGGGGATCGGGTGGGTGATATCCTCACCGGGCATGGACAGGATCGGGATCTGGGTGATCGAACCCTTCTTTCCCTTGATACGTCCAGCACGCTCATACAGCGTCGCCAGGTCGGTGTACATGTATCCCGGATATCCGCGACGGCCCGGAACTTCTTCCCTGGCTGCACCGATCTGTCTCAGCGCTTCACAGTAGTTGGTGATATCCGTCAGGATGACCAGCACGTGGTATCCCAGCTCGTAAGCGAGGTATTCCGCGGTGGTGAGTGCCAGTCTCGGCGTGATGATACGCTCGATGGCCGGGTCGTCGGCCAGGTTCATGAAGACGACGGCCTTCTTCAGCGCGCCGGTCCTTTCGAAGTCCTTCATGAAGTAGTTGGCCTCTTCATTGGTGATACCCATGGCGGCGAAGACCACTGCGAACTCCTCATTGGAGCCGAGCACCTTGGCCTGCCTGGCGATCTGCAACGCGATCTCATTGTGCGGCAGTCCGGACGCAGAGAAGATAGGCAGCTTCTGACCTCTGACCAGGGTGTTCATTCCGTCGATGGTCGAGATACCGGTCTGGATGAACTCAGACGGTGAGTCCCTGGCCCATGGGTTGATGGCCGCACCGTTGATGTCCAGGCGCTTCTCCGGTACGATGGCCGGTCCGCCATCCAAAGGCACTCCGGAACCGGACAATATCCTGCCCAGCATGTCCTTTGACACTGGCATCTTCATGGTCTCGCCGAGGAACTTGGCACCGCAATTCTTGTCGATACCGGACGTGCCTTCGAAAACCTGGATGACGACCACGTCGTTGGACGTGTCCAGCACCTGTCCCCTCTTCTCCGTACCGTCCGGCATGGTGACGACGGCGATCTCGTTGTAACCGATCGGTTCGGTCTTCTGGACGAACACCAGCGGACCGGCGATCTGCGAGATCGTGTGGTACTCCTTGGATGTCATTTACTTCGCCCCCAGTGCTTCGAAATCTTTGTCCATTCCGGTCATGATCGCCTCTAGGTCCTGATCCACCGTTGGCTCCAGTTTTGCCCTTTGCAGCCTCTGCCGGATCGGCATGTTGGAGATCGTTTCGACCGACACCTCGTTCTCGACCGCCTTCTCGGCCCGGTCGGAGAACATCTTGATGACCTTAAGATAGGCGTACTGGCGCTTCAGCGGGGAGTACGTGTCTACCGGGTGGTATGCGTTCTGCTGCAGGAAGACCTCGCGGATCATTCTCGTGACTTCGAGGACGAGCTTCTGTTCCTCGGGCAGTGCGTCGGAACCGACCAGCTGCACGATTTCTTGAAGTTCTGCCTCCTTCTGCAGTAGCTCGGTCGCCCAGTTCCTCAGGTCAGGGAAGTCCTCAGCCACGTTCGATTTGTACCATCCGTCCAGCTGACCAGCGTACAGCGAGTACGAGGTGAGCCAGTTGATGGCCGGGAAGTGCCTCCTCTCACGGAGCTTGGAGTCCAGTGCCCAGAAGACACGAACGATACGCAGCGTGTTCTGCGTGACCGGCTCATTGAGGTCTCCGCCTGGCGGAGAGACGGCGCCGACGACAGAGATCGAACCGGTTCCACCGGCGACGGTCTCGATACGGCCTGCCCTCTCGTAGAACTCGGAAAGCCTGGCGGACAGGTAAGCGGGATACCCTTCTTCACCGGGCATCTCTTCCAACCTGGAGGAAATCTCCCTCATCGCTTCGGCCCATCTCGAGGTCGAGTCAGCCATCAGGGATACGTTGTAGCCCATGTCCCGGTAGTACTCTGCGATGGTCATTCCGGTGTAAACCGATGCCTCACGTGCCGCGACTGGCATGTTGGATGTGTTTGCGATCAGGACGGTCCTGCCCATCAGGGGTTTACCGGTCTTAGGGTCATCCAGGAACGGGAAGGTTGTAAGAACCTCGGTCATCTCGTTGCCGCGTTCGCCGCAACCGATATAGACCACTATCTCCGCATCTGACCATTTGGCCAGTTGCTGCTGGGTAACCGTCTTTCCGGTACCGAAGGCGCCAGGGATGGCGCCGGTACCGCCCTTGGTGAGCGGGAACAGCGTGTCTAGGATCCTCTGTCCGGTGACCAGCGGGGTGTCCGGCGCGGTCTTGACGCTGAACGGCCTTCCGATACGGACCGGCCATTTCTGCAGCATCGTTACCTTCTTGCCGCCGATGGTAGCGATGGTCTCGTCAACCGTGAACTCGCCCTGCTTGATATCCTCGATGACGCCTGAGACGCCTGGAGGTACCATGACCTTGTGGATGATGGACTTTTCCGGAACGGTACCGATGATCTGCCCGGACACGACCTTGTCGCCCTTCTTGGCGGTGGGCGTGAAAGGCCACTTAACGGTGTGGTCCAATCCAGCGGCTGAAACGCCCCTCTGGATGAAGTCACCCATCTTGGCCATGAGGACCGGTAGCGGCCTCTGGATACCATCATAAACGCTTCCTAGCAATCCGGGACCCAGTTCAGCAACAAGGGGCTGTCCGGAGTCAACCACCTTCTCGCCTGGCATTATTCCGGATGTGTCCTCGTAGACCTGGATGACGGTCTTGTCACCAACGATCTTGATGACCTCGCCCATCAGGCCTTCCTTTCCGACCTGGATGACGTCATACATCCTCGGTGTGATGCCGGTTGCCGTCACGACGGGCCCCGCCACTCTATAGATTACGCCTTCCTTTGCCATATAAACCCCTCTCGTTACTTGTACAGATCCACGCCTATTGCTCTCTTGACCTTTTCTCTGAGGTCCCCTTCTTTCTTGCCGACCATGACGACAACTGGTGCGATGGATTCCATCGCCTTCTTCCTGCCGATCGGGCTTAGGTTGTCTAGGTCGTTTGAATCGATGGCGAGCACACCGATCGAATTATCCGCGATGAGCTCCAATAACTTCTCCTCATACTTGTCTGGCTTCACTGGATAGACGCGCTTTACGCCACCCAGCCTGAAGCCGAGGACAAATTCGTTGCTGCCCAGAACGGCTATGTCCATTAGACCACCAACAGTTCTTTTATATGGTCGACGTCAAGTCCGCTCTCTTTGCCGCGGGCGATGATCCTGATGTTGTCGACCTCGATCTTCTTCCTAATGATGTAATCGATAATCGGGAGTACAGACAGTGGGTAAATGTGGGAGAACTTCTGTGACTGGGCCGCCAAATGTCTCTGCAATGCCAGAGCTACGTCGGTCAGTGTTCCCTTGGCCTTGGCCTTTTCCAGCGCCTCCTTGATTTCATCATAGAAGGACAGCTTGGATATCTCGCCCACCGTTGCTTCGAAAGACTCCAGACTTGCCAACCGAGTGAGCTCCTTCACGCTGAGCTCTTGGCCACCTTCTATGAAGTAGTTACCGATCTTTTCCAGATCGACGCCTTCCCGCTTCAGTTTGAGCAGCGTCATCAGGTTGGCAATGTCCACTTCCCGCCTCAGGAAATTCATGAGGATCTTTTCCGGACCGGTCTTGCATTCCACACAGCCGATCAGCCTCTCGTAGAACAGCTTATCCATGTAATCCTCAATAGGTGCCAGCGTCCCGGTCGCGTCATATTGAGCCTTGATCTCGTCCGGTATCGGTATGTTGCCCTTCTTTCGGAGCTCGTCAAGAACGTCGTTCACCGTGCTTAGGGAGATCAGGAAGTTGAGATACTCTTCGCCCATCCCGCCCGCTGCAACAATGTCCTCTTGAATCTCTTCTGTAGTGGCCCCATAGAACTTACCGCGGAGTATGGTCTTAGCATTCCACATGTCCCAGCGACCGAGGTACTTCTCTACCATGTCGTGCAGATCGCCAGTGGTGAAACTCAAGACTTGAGTATACATCCGGGCAAGGTTCCGGCTTGTCCCCAGCTCTATCAGGTTGACGCCATCGAAGCGGGAGGCCAGTTCGGCCATCTCCTCTTTGTATTGCGTCTCCCCGAGGAACCGCCCAATCTCATTGAGATCCATGTTCAGGAGCTTGGGGTAGACGTCTTTCTCTAGAAGGAGGCTCTTCTTTGCCTTGACCCTCGCACAGGCATATGGGTAATTGCCCTTTCTACCCCTTAGTGAGAACATCCATTCACCCGAACAGAATAGTAGACACGTTCTTCATTTCCTGTTCCCAGACCGAACCAAGAATGGTCGCGAATCTGTAGTCGAGCCTGACCGTTCCATCCTGGGTCTCGAGAACGAGACCTGCTCCCATGTCGGACTCTGTCACCGACACGGCATCGCTGTCCTTCGGCACCAGGTTGGATTCGCCTCTGGGACAGAGGACCTTCGGTTTGGCGATCGAGTTCTTCGCGTTTGCCATGATCTTCTGGTATACGCGAGCCTTGTCTGCCGAAGACATTGACTCCAGTTCCCTGAGCGTTTCGGCCAGGGAGCGGTCAAGCATCTCCTTCTTGGCATTCAGGACGATCCTCTTGGCCTCGAGCTCGGCACTGGAAATTTCCTGCTGTCTCAGGCGCTTGAGCGCGATCTCCAGTTCCTTCTCTTGGGCCTTTTTCTTTTCTGCGATCGTGCCATCGGCCTGCTGAAGGATGGACCCTCTCTCTTTCTCGGCAGTCGCGATCAGCGCTGCTGACTCCTTGTTGGCGCTCTCCAGTATGTTTCCGATTACCTTATCCAATGCCATGAATCGACCTCTAGTTCCTCGATCTTTCGGTCGCGATACCCGCTTACATCTTTGTCCAGAGTAGGATTGCCATAACCAGACCGAAGATGACGATGGTTTCCGGGATAACGGTCAAGACCAATCCCTTACCGAACAGTTTCTCATCCTCAGCCATGGCGCCCACTGCAGCGGAACCGATGTCCTTTTCTGCGATACCGGATGCGATTCCGGCCAATCCAACTGCTATTCCAGCTCCAATTGCTATCAAACCAGCATCTGTTGCCATACTATTCACCTCTCGCTTGTACGCTTTCTAAATATTTTCAGCGGGTTGAACTCCACACCGCCGCCTACGTAGAATTTTTGGAAGAGCTCAACATAGTGGAGCCTAATGCTGTGCATACCAGCAGAAAGCACCCCTAGGATGAACACCGTCAGATGTCCCACTATCAAGATCAACAACGCCACTATGAACATGACCACGTCGAAGTTAGCGGCGATTGTGGTCTCTGGGTCCAATGCCAATATGGTCACGAAACCTATGGTGTTGAACGCCAGCGCCAAGCCTGCCTTGGACATGCCAATCGCTGCAAGCCTGGTGTAAGAAATAACATTGCTCATTATGCCGGGCAGCTCCAGGATCGATGTCGGACCCTCTGCCTTGATGGCCAGCCCGATCCCTGGGAGCATGATGACCATCCCGATGATCAACAGTGTCGTAGACATCCCGTCGCTTATCAACCAGGGGGTGATCAACATGTCCAGCAGCACCGGGAACAGGAAAGCCCCGCCGGCCAAGATCATTAGCCAGCTGAACTTCTCCATGAAGGCGTGCTTCAGACCGAACCTGACCGACTTGTTGTAGAATCCCAAGCCGAGACCTATCGCGAGATGCACGATACCGATCCAGATGGCGATGAACAGCAACATCTTTGCGTCGTTCAGCTTGCTGTATACGCCAATCGGTATGATATCGAACAGCTTGTTCGGGATGTCGATGCCAAGGAGGCTTGACCAGGTAAGGTGATGTTCGTGTACTGCAAAGTGAAGGCCGAACGCTTCACCGAACAAGAAGAACCCGAATATGGTCGCCCATATTCCCCCGTAGAAGAGCATTGTCGCGATAATGCGCCAGTCCTTACTGATGCATCTCTGGAGGCCCAGCGCCCCCAAAATGATCATTGGGATTCCATAGCCCATGTCGCCGACCATCAGACCGAAGAAGATCGGGAAGGTGATGGCGATCACGGCCGTTGGGTCGATCTCGTTGTAGCGCGGAGTTGAGATGAGCTCCGTGAGATACCCGAACCTCTTGACGGTCTTGCCGTTCCTTTGCTTCGTGGGCACGATCTCCTTCGGCCCCTCGTGAACCTCTCCGCCTGTCGTATGCGGTTCGTGGTGCTCGGATCGCCCTGCGACCTCGATGACATCCAAGAAAACCGCGTCCCCGTGCTTCTCGGAGATCGCTTTTTCGATCCTCGGTACGTCCACGGATGGGACCCACCCATCCATTACGAACGCGTGGGCACTGACCCCGAGCCTGAGTGGCGTTTCAGCCTTTTCGACGTCGATACTTAGCTTCTCATCCGACGCCATTATGAAGGACTCGTGCTTCTCCCGGAGGTCCTCGATCTTCTTGTTGGCTTCCTCCAGCGTCTTGGTCTGGACCTCGAGCTCCTCATCGAGCCTCTTCACCTGTTCCGCGGGCAGGCCGTTTCCCTGCGGGGCAGGGACTTCGGTGAATCCGCTTTGGACCAGGATCTTCTGGGCTTCTAGGGTCTCGCTCTTCTGAGTGAATAGAACAATGAACTTGCCATCGTCGGACTTGTGAATCTCATATTGAGACAACGACTTTTGGATCGCTTCGGTCGGGTCGCTCTTGATATAGCCGGAGATAACCGACAGGCTCTGGTAGTTAGAGTAAAGTTCCAGGGGCAGTGGGATCGACATGAACGGCTCGAGCTGCTTCTTCCTGGCCTCGATCTCATGCATCCTCGCCTGGGCGTTGGCCTTGGTCTCAACGATGCCGAAGATCTGCGCCTCCAGGCCGGAGATAAGCCCATCGACCTCGGATGTGATCTTCTCGACTGAAACAACCTCGATCTCCTTTCCCTTGACGTCTTTGATCTCCAGGTCCCTTTCCATCGATCGGAGCTTCAGCAACTTCTGTGAGGCTTCTGAAGCCGCCGGCAACGGGGATCCCAAGGAGAAACCGTGCTCATCTGCGGAAAAGTCCACCAGATGGACGGCCTCCAACCCATAGAGCGTCTCTATGGTCTCTTGGAGAGAATCCTTGGACCCTACCACGAGGATCCTTGTCATTTGCTCTGGCAGTAGCATTTAAAATCCTCTTCAGATGCTTCCTTCAAAAGCTTGCTTCAAATGTGACTTCGCCTTCGGGATGTTCGATTCGGCCTTGGACTTTAGTTCTCTGGCCTCTTGCCTGCCCTTTTCAAGTATCTCTTCCCTTTGGGACGAAACCTTGGCCTTCTCCGCGGTGTAGGCAACATCGAACTCCGACCTCTGCTTGACGTCGGCATCCTGGATCTTTCTGATGGCGTCTTTACGGGCAGCAGCGACAATGGTTCTCTGCTTTTCGTCCGCCTCTTTCATGGTTTGCGACGCTTTTGCCTCTGCGTCCTTAATCTGGAGAAGTGTATCAGCCCGAGTCACAGGACCATCCCCCGAGGGTTCCAGGGTGGTATATTTTTACTATATTTAAAGGATTTGCTAAGGTCTAACACGGTACCCGGTAAGTTCACGAGCGATCCTTCCTCCACAATATTCCTTGAGGGAATCGGATGTAAAGAACCAGTATACAATAGGATGTGATGCGTAATGGCATATTTGATGGGCAACGATTGTTTAATCAAATATTAATATATATTAAAAAGAATCAATCTTTTACGCCAAAATGTCGCACTTTGACGTTCGCTTCTGCGAGTATCGATCTTGAGAGCTCATCGATGTAGTCGTCCTTGTAGATGATCTCGGTTATCCCGGCATTAAGCAATATCTTGGCGCACATGACGCAGGGGAAGTTGGTGGTGTAGACCGCCGCGTCCTTGATGCTGACCCCGAAATAGGCGGCTTGGATCACAGCGTTCTGTTCTGCATGGACCCCCCGGCATAGTTCATGCCTGGTCCCTGACTGTATATGATTCTCCAGACGGACACAGCCGACCTCTTCACAGTGGCGGAGGCCTTTCGGAGCCCCGTTGTAGCCGGTCGTCAGCACCCTCTTCTCTTTGACGATAACCGCTCCCACCTTTCGCCTGAGGCAGGTGGACCGGGTGGCCACTAGCTCGGCCATGCTCATGAAGTACGTGTCATTGTCGGGTCTCACGAAAGGTTGGGTCATGCGATGGTGGGGAATCGCCTTCCGGCATAACAATATTCCTACACGGCTCTGGGACCGATGCGACATAACGGCTGATTGTGGTTACTCATGAAGCAACGACACACTAGAAGTTCAAGAATGACGACCGGACAGCAGGGTCGGGGTCGATCGAGATGTCGAAATCCGCTTCCAAGCGGGAATCCGTGAAGGCACCTGTCTGCAGATATTCGTTTTCAACTGAACATCAGAGCAGCCTTCCTGAGCGCGATAATGCTAGAAATCATAATGAACAACCATCACCGTTAGTCGAGCCGTGAATGACACCGCCTCTAAGGTGATCAAGGCGCTGAAAGGTTTTAAAAGCCTGTTCATTGCAGCGGCCATAGTCATCATCATTATTCTCGGCCTGTACGCCTATAGCGGACTATGGCCCCCCTTGGTGGTGGTTGAATCGGAGAGCATGCAGCATTCCGATACTACCAGTTACATCGGTGTCATCGACACCGGGGACCTTGTCGTGGTCAAGACCATCTCGTCCTTGGCCGATGTGAGGACGTACGTCGCCAGCCTTAACGACGGTTACAAGACCTATGGCGATTACGGGGACGTGGTCATCTACGACCGGGACGGGAGCCTGCTGGCGAAACCGGTCATACATCGGGCTTTGGTCGAGCTTGTCTACAATAGTACGTCGAACAGCTTCGACGTCCCTTCGTTGGCAAACGTTCCATCAGAAAAGTGGAGCGTGAACGGCCTGCACACCGGAAGATGGTACGCCCTGAACTCCTCGTTGGAGCTCTACCACGTCGGATACAGGGACCAGACGGTGACCATCACGCTGTCCAGTATCCTGAGCTATTTCCAGTTCAACGACATCGCCCCCCATGGCGGCCTGATCACCAAGGGCGACCACAATCTGATCTATGACCAGTCCCCGATGGCGAATATCGCCCGCCAGCCGGTGACAGCGGACTGGATCGTGGGCGTGGCGCGGGGAGAGATCCCCTGGTTCGGGCTCATCAAGCTTTGGGCGGGCGGGAACATGCCGGCCCAGACACCGGAGAACAGCAAGACCGACCTGATCCTCACATTCGTGATCATAATCTCCATCCCGGTGGTCCTGGATGTCACCGAGTATGCGCTGCGCAGGCGCGGGATCGACATGTGGGGACGGGTAAGGACAGCGCTCCGGCTGAAACCGAAGAAACCCCAGAATGAAGAGGTCCGGGATAAAACGAAGAACAAGAAGAAGGATTGATGGCCTTTCAGATCAGAGTTGTCTGACCCTTCGGCTTGTAGTTCTTCAGTGCCTGGAAGGTGTCATCCTCCTCCAGGACCTTCTTGATGTCATGCGGCGGGACGCTCAGGTCTATCTCCTTTGTCCTTCCGCCCCGGCCGAACGAACGTACCTTGGCATGGATGATCCCCATCATGTCCAATTCCGACAGCAGATCGGTTATCCGGCGCTGCGTCAGAACGCTCAGGCCGACGATCCGGCTGAGGTCCTTGTACTTCTCGTAGACGTCTCCCGTGGTGAGGCGCTCCATCCCGCCTTCGTTCAAGATGACCACGCACATCAGCACCAGCTTTGATTGGGAGGGCAGTGTCCGTATGGCCTCGCTGACACAATCCAGCTCCATCTTGTTCTTGGCCTTGTAGACATGCAGTTCGGTCACCTTGTCGCAGTTGTCCCTCTCCGCGATCTCGGCCGCGATCCGCAACAGGTCCAACGCCCTTCTGGCGTCGCCGTGCTCTTGAGCGGCCAGGGCAGCACACAGCGGGATGACCGCCGACTCGAGCACGCTGTCGTCGAACGACAGGATGGCCCGCTGGTTCAGTATGTCCCTGAGCTGCTCGGCGTTATAGGGCGGGAACACCATCTTCTCGCCCTCCATGCGGGAACGCACCCGGGAATCGAGCATGTCCGTGAAAAGGAGGTCGTTCGATATCCCAATGATCGATACCCTGGCGTTCTTCAGGTCATCGTTGATCTTGGAAAGGTAGTAAAGCACGTCGTCGCCGCTCTTGTAGACCAGTTTGTCGATCTCGTCCAGCGCGATGACTATCACCTGGTTCTGCTCATCCAGCTTGTCCCTCAGGAGGTTATACACCTGCATGATGCTGAGCCCGGTGAACGGAATTCGCTGGGTGAAGTTCTGGATGAACTGGTTCCCGATGTTCTGCATCACACCGTAGGGAGTGTCCACGATCTCACAGTTCATGTAGATGAAGGTGACCTTGCTGTTCTCCCCGTCTGCCTTCTTGATCTCATTGCCGATGTACTTCACGCAGGCGGTCTTGCCGGTCCCGGTCTTGCCGAAGATAAGGATGTTCGATGGTCTTTCGCCTTTGAGGGCGGTGACCAGGACAGAGGCCAATGAGTTGATCTCCTCCTGTCTGTGAGGCAGTACGTCAGGGATATAGGATGGTCTGAGAATCTCTCGGTTGTTCTTCTTGAATATCTGTTTTCTTTCCAAGTGTTTCTCAAAGACGTTGGTATCCATCGGTAGTTACCTCTGATATATGAGCGTTAAATCGGCTGGATTACCCCACTATTTCCTGTGGAGAAGCAGTCCCCGGGTAAGGGAATAGGTGATTGACAGGCGCTATACTTGAAACCTTTTTTTATATCGCGCGGCAAATTCGACAAGAAAGAGAGGTTCAATGGCGTTAACCCCGATATTGTGCTGGATGTACCGGGACCCCTTCATTTCCGGTGGAACTCTTTTTTGGCCCAAACGGCCTCCGCGACCGCCTCGTCCCGATGGTTGTCAATACAAAAGTAATATCACCGGACCGGTCATAACGATTGACGGAAGGGTTCTATTGGGAGACCGTACGGAAAGAAAGATCGCCGCTGCATTGTTGACACTTAACGGGCGTGTCGCGGAGGTCGAGGAGTTGGCCGATACTGCCGGATATGAGATCCTTTACGAGATACGGCAGGAGAAAAGGTATCCTGATCCTTCCTACTTCGTTGGAAAGGGGAAATTGGATGAGGTAAAGACGATCTTAGAGGAGAATCCGGTCGAAGCCCTTCTGATAAACGGGGAGATCGAACCGGGTCAGCACTACACTTTAGAGAACACTCTCAAGGTTGAGGTCGTTGACCGGATCAAGATCGTTCTGAACATCTTCACCAAGAGAGCTCACAGTAAGGAGGCGATGCTGCAGGTCGAGAAAGCGAAACTGCAGTATGAGATGCCTTTCCTGAAGGAATGGATACACAACGCCAAAGCAGGAGAGCATCCGGGTTTCCTCGGTGGCGGTGAGTATGCGATCAACACTTATTACGATCTTATCAAGAAGAGGATGAAAAAAATTGATACAGATCTGAAAAGCATGAAAGAGGACCAAGCGCTCAGAAGACAACAACGAAAGAAGAAAGGGTTCTATCTGGTCTGTCTTGCAGGTTATACCAACGCAGGAAAGTCCTCATTGATGAAGAGAATGACTGGAGAAAGCGTCATCATAGAGAATAAGATGTTCTCTACTCTATCTACAACAACAAGAAAGATGGAGAATGTAAAGAAAGAGATACTGTTGACGGATACGATCGGGTTTCTGGAGAACTTACCACACTTCATGATCGAATCGTTCAGGAATACGATAGAGGACATATTCAACGCCGACATAGTCCTTCTGGTCTTGGACTCCTCGGACGAAATGCCAGAAGTGATCAGGAAGCTGAAAACCTCAAAAGGTATACTACTTCCAGATATTGACCCCAACAATATCATCATCGTTCTCAACAAGACCGATCTCTTACAGTTCGGGATGAAGGAAAGGGTCGACGTCGTTAAGGCTGAGTTCCCTCAATCAGAGATAGTCCTTACGTCCGTAGTGAATAATTACGGCCTTGACGTTCTCCGGGCTAAGATACTCGAGAAGTTCATCTATCCGGTAGCACTCAAATTCGAAGCGCCTCAATCGGGTGAGCTGCAGAGCCTGTTATCAAACCTTTACGATATTTGCGATGTAACCTCGATCGAATACGGTCCGAAGACAAAAGTTTCCGTTCAATGTAAGGCAGACGACCGGGACCGGATCGCAAAAACGGTCATTGCGCTCGGGGGAAGCATCGTCTCCGACCCCCTCACCCCCGAAAACGGGTTTCCACCGGAAATGTAGGGGTGCCCCTTGTTGGGGGTGTGCCTACTTGCGGATATTGAACTCGGCCTTCTTGGCTTCCAGCTCCTTCTCGAACTTCATCGGCAGGCGCCAGGCGAGGTACTCGGTCTCATCCATGGACTTCAGGAAGGTGGCCTTGCTCTTTTCCTGCAGTGCCTTCCGGAACTCTCGGACCCGGGCTAGGAACATCCATAGCCAGATGAGACCAATGAGCAATAATGGCACCCCGATCATAACCAGCCAATAGTTCCAATCGCCCAATTTCAACATGTCATCCGATGTCAATCCAAGGATGCCGAGGGCGCTGAGCACCAAGCCCCCGACAAGAAAGATAGAGGCCAGTATCTGCGCTCTCTCAGTAAGAAATGGCTTGCCCATGTCGGGCTAGATGCGCACCAGGGTATTCAAATGTTGTTTTCATAATTTGCATGTAGCGAAAAGGGCGAAACCATTTCCACGTTCCTGGGGGAGCGTGGCAAAGATCAGCCTCCGGGCACTGGTCATCTCGGCAGGCGTCGCCCTTCTCCTGATGACCGCTTTCTCAGACCTTGCCCCGACGCGTATCGAAGGATTCGGGAACGCCACGGCCGGAGAACCGGTCTCGATCGATTGCGTGGTGGTGCGATGCGATCATTCCAAGACCGGCCTGATCGTGACGGCCATGGACAGGATGGGGGTCGAGGCCCGCATATATCTGCGGTCGGCTGTGATGCCCGAGCCCGTGCCGGTCGGAACGCTCTTACGCATCGTCGTCACCCCTTCGGAAGAAGACCCTCATTTCATGTTCGCTTCCTCGGTCGAGGTCCTTTCCTCCGGAATGGCGCTGTCTAGTGCGCAATCCTAATAACCCGTCCTCCCCTCTCGGGGGCGTAAATGTTCGTCGCGTTTGATGATACGGACTCGGTCGAATCGATGTGCACAACGTACTTGGCAACCGAGGTTATCGATGCCATGCGGGACCACGATCTGATCGGACTTCCCCGACTGGTCCGTCTCAATCCGGCGGTGCCATGGAAGACCCGGGGGAATGCCGCGCTCTGTCTCCGTTTCGGTCGAGGGCGCGGACCTTGTCAGATGGTGGGGATGATAAGGGACGGCCCCATCTACTCATATCTTGACTGCATCCGGCCGGCCGACCCCGATCTGGTCATGGACCGATGTGCCAAACTGCTCAGACAATGGTCTCGGGTACAGGAGGATGCAAGCCCGGGCCTGGTGGTGTCCCGGAAAAAGCCCAGGGCGAAGCTATACTGGGAGGCGGTAAGGGGCATCGTGCAGAAAAGCGAGGTCCTGGAAGAGCTGGACCGGATCGGGGCGACGCGCTTTGAGCTGGCAGGCGGCCGGGGCGTCATCGGGGCTTCGGCAGCGATGTCCTGGAGGCCGATGGACCATACCTATGAGGTGATCACTTACCGGGAGCGCTCCCGCTGGGGCATGGCACGCACGGTCTCGGACGAGTCGGTCAAGGAGATGGACCGTAAGTTCCCGTCCACCTTCAACAATTATGACGATCGGGCCGGCCGGATGGCGATATCACCGCATACCCCCTGTCCGGTGCTGTTCGGCATCCGCGGCGACATCCTTTCGGACCTGCCTCAGGCGATGGCCACGATACGATCGGAACGGATCGATAGATGGATCATGTTCCTTTCCAACCAAGGAACTGATGACCACGTGATCGAAAAGTGGAAGGAGATGCTTCCGGCCCGGACCTATTCCATTCCCGGTCGGATCGTCTCCATGCCCCGCACGATACCGGGAGGGCACGTGCTCACCACTATGTTGCCAGACCGGTCCGGGCAGGAGCTTGACCTGGCGGCCTATGAGCCATCCAAGTCGTTCCGGGAAGTGGTCCGTGGTCTGAGGCCGGGGGACGCGGTCAGAGCGGTCGGGGAGCTGAGAGCGGTGCCCCGGGCGCTCAATCTGGAGAAGCTCGAGGTCCTCGAACTCGCGGACACGATCGTCAAGACCGCCAATCCGTTCTGCCCGAAATGCAACAAGAGCATGCAGTCCATGGGGCGGAAGGCTGGCTATAGGTGCAAAGTGTGCGGAGTCAAGCGACCGGATGAGGCATCGACAAAAGTGCTGGAGAAGCGCTCCATCGGTCCGGGCTGGTACGAGCCGCCGGTGTGCGCCCGCAGGCATCTTGCCCAACCCCTGAAGCGAACCTCCTTGAGCCTGGCATCGTCGCTAGTCGATGGCTGACAACGACAATATTTTATACACCTAGGTTTTTTGCGGGGCATACACCAGTCCAAGGCCATCCGGTCTTTGGAGGCAGTTTCATGGAAGACGTTGTCATATTGAGCGCGGCCCGTACCGCGATAGGTAAGTTCGCCGGATCTCTGAAGGACGCCCCCGCTCCCGAGCTTGGTGCGCTTGTAGTGAGAGAGGCGGTCAAGCGAGCCAACGTGGAGAGCAAGGATGTCAGGGAATGCATCATGGGCAATGTGCTCAGCGCTTCGCTGGGACAGAACCCGGCCAGGCAGGCCGCGGTCAAGGGCGGGCTTCCGGTCGAGATCGGCTCGGTCACCATCAACAAGGTGTGCGGCTCGGGTATGAAGGCGGTCATGCTGGCAGCCAATTCCATCAAGGCCGGGGAGCACGACCTCATCGTCGCCGGCGGCATGGAGAACATGAACCAGGCCCCCTACCTTCTGAAGAACGCCCGTTACGGATACCGGCTCAACGACGGGACCATCATGGACAGCATGGTCCATGACGGATTGTGGGACATCTTCACCGACGTGCACATGGGCATCACCGCGGAGACCGTGGCGGAACGGTTCCATGTGACCCGCGAGGAAGCGGACCTGATCGCCTACCAGAGCCACGTTAAGGCCGGCGCCGCGATATCGGCGGGCAAGTTCGAGAAGGAGATCGTTCCCTATATCATCAAATCGAAGAAGGGCGACACCGTCTTCAAGGTGGACGAAGGGGTCAGGAGCGACACCACGCCCGAGGTATTGGCAAAGCTCAAGCCCTCGTTCAAGTCCGACGGGATCGTCACCGCGGGCAACGCCTCACAGCTGAGCGACGGCGCATCGGCACTGGTCATCGCCTCCCGGGGGTTCGCCGAGCAGCACGGCATCAAGCCCCTGGCCGAGATCGTCGGCTACCACACCGGCGGGACCAAGCCGGAATGGATCATGGAAGCCCCGATCCCGACGACGCGCGAACTGTTGAAGAAGGTCTCGATGACCATCGACGACATCGATCTGTTCGAGCACAACGAGGCGTTCGCCACCGCCTCGGTCGCGGTCAAGAGGGAGCTGAACGTCCCGGACGAGGCGTTCAACGTGAACGGCGGCGCGATCGCGCTCGGGCACCCGATCGGATGCTCCGGGGCCAGGCTGTTGACCACCATGGTCCACACCATGATCGACCGCAACAAGTCGACCGGACTGGCGACGCTGTGCCTCGGCGGCGGGAACGCCGTCTCTATGATCCTAAGGCGCTGAACCGGTTCGGGTGTTTTTCCGGGTCGCCCGCCGGGGGCGGCCCCCTTCCTCTTCGGGATGAAAGGCAGTTCCGCAAAATCTCAATGAAAACCATCTGGCATAGAGCATGTTGGTTTCGTATCTGGATAACCTAAACCTAACCTATTATTAGGGGGAACGCATTTAATCTCGGGATTCGAATGCCTTCACTTCAGGATTTATTGGCTTCCATCGAGGCAAAGAGGAACGAAATGGTGGAAGCTCTCAGCGAGATCATCAGGATACCAGCGATAGGGCCGGAGAGCGGCGGAGAGG
Source organism: uncultured Methanomassiliicoccales archaeon (assembly GCA_942492955.1). Classification (GTDB taxonomy): domain Archaea; phylum Thermoplasmatota; class Thermoplasmata; order Methanomassiliicoccales; family UBA472; genus DASXVU01. The sequence goes on along the minus strand of OW818644.1, from coordinate 1,644,100 downwards.
GAGAGTTCGAGAGGGCGCGGTTCATCAAGGACATGCTTGACAACTGCGGTTTCGACGAGGTCGATATGTACGACGCCCTTGACGAACGCGTCAAGCTACGGCTGAGGCCCAACATCGTGGCCAAGAAGAAGGGAAAGTCCGAACGGACGGTATGGTTAGTAAGCCACATGGACACGGTCCCGCCTGGCGACCTAGCCGCATGGACCTACCCCCCATTCTCGCCCAGATTGATCGACGGCAAGCTTTACGGACTTGGTTCGGAGGACAACGGACAGTCCCTGGTCGGTTCTATCTCCGCGGTCAAGGCCATCAACGACCTGAAACTGACCCCGGACCTGAGCATCGGCCTGGCGCTCGTAGCGGACGAGGAGGTCGGCTCGGAGAAGGGCATCAAGTTCCTGCTGGAGCAGGGCGTGTTCCAGAAGGACGACATCGTCTATGTTCCGGACTACGGCAACGCCGATGGCACGTTCATCGAGGTGGCCGAGAAGCACATCATGTGGCTTAAGGTAAGGGTCCTGGGGAAGCAGACCCACGCCTCGACCCCCGACAAGGGGATCAACGCCATGAAGGTCGGTTCCGAACTGATCACTTTCATCGTCGACTACATGGAATCGAAGTACGGCGTGAAGAACGCGCTCTTCGACCCGCCGACGTCGACATACGAGCCGACGAAGAGGCTCCAGACCGTCGGAAACGTCAACACCGTTCCCGGCGAGGACATCTTCTTCCTGGACTTCCGGGTGTTGCCCCAGTATTCGCCGGACGACGTCATGGAGACGCTCAGATGGATCGGCGACCTGTTCGAGGACAAGACCGGCGTGAAGATCACCTTCGAGACGGTCCAGCTGACCAAGAGCGGAAAGCCGAGCTCACAGGACTCGGAAGCATACAGGGCGCTGTCGATGGCCATCGAGCATGTGAGGAACGTGGAGCCCAAGGCGGGCGGCATCGGTGGCGGCACCTGCGCCAACTTCTTCCGCCTGGCTGGAATTGATGCCTATTGCTGGGAGAGCTGCGACGACATGTGCCACACGGCGAACGAGTACTGCATCGTGGACAACCTGGTCTCCGATGCCAAGGTGTTCGCGGTGATCTTGGCGAATCTGTGCCACAAGGCCGATTTTAACCTCTGAGGCGCTTGTGCGCTTCCATTTTCTCACCTTTCAGTGCAAGCTCTAACTATTCAGAGACGATATCGGTGGGGTTATCAATGAAAGGCGATTACGTTCACGGATATTCGGAGAGGGAGTCCGGCCGTCTGCAGGACCAGGCGTCGACCTTGTCGGACCTGCTGCATCATGACACGAAGTATCCGGCAGGATACCATGTGCTGGAGGCAGGATGCGGCGTGGGCGCTCAGACGGTGATCCTGGCTCGGAACAGTCCCGATGCGTTCTTCACCTGCATCGACATTTCCGAAGAATCGCTCCGTCTGGCAGAGAATCGCGCTAAAGCGGAAGGTCTGAATAACGTAGAGTTCAGGCAGGCCGATCTCTATCACCTGCCGTTCCAACCGGAGACCTTTGATGCGGTCTTCGTATGCTTCGTCCTGGAGCACCTTCCCCAACCCGAGACCGCGCTCCTGGCGTTGAGACAAGTTTTGAAGGAAGGTGGAGAGATCACCGTCATTGAAGGGGACCACGGTTCATGCTTCTTCCATCCCCACAGCGAGCAGGCAAGGTCTGCGATCAATTGCCTGGTGAGGGACCAGGCCGATCTGGGAGGCGACTCCAACATCGGCAGAAGGCTTCACCCCCTGGTCGGTTCTGCCGGCTTCCGGGATGCGAAGGTCTCGCCCCGCATGGTCTATGTCGACTCCTCAAAGCCTTCCCTGGTCGAGGGGTTCACCAAGAACACTTTCATCGCTATGGTTGCCGGTGTCCGAGACCGGGTGATCAGCTCTAGAATGATGGATCCAGCTGAGTTCGACAAGGGCATCACTGATCTAGAAAGGACTGCCACGCAGGACGGCACGTTCTGCTATACGTTCTTCAAATGTTTAGCTAGAAAATGACCCGACCCACCTTCCACTCGGAGAAAAGGCCAAAGGAGTTATTTATCCGAGAAAAGCCGGTCGACCATCCACTTGCTGTCGAACTTGATGATCTCTTCATATGCCTGGCCGGTCGAAAGGAACGCGATGGGCTTTTTGACCGCATGGGCGATCGATAACGCCGCACCGCCCTTGGCGTCGGTGTCGATCTTGGTCAGGATGACCGCGTCGATACCGATCTCCTTGTTGAACGTGACCGCCTGCTCTATTGCATCGTTACCGGCGAGCGAGTCCCCGACAAAGATGGTCAGGTGCGGCTTTGCCACCCGCTTGATCTTCTTCATCTCGTCCATCAGGTTGGCGTTGGTCTGCATCCTGCCGGCCGTGTCGACCAGGACGACGTCCCTCTGGCGCGCCTTGGCATGATCGATCGCATCATACGCCACGGCTGCCGGGTCCCCGCCCGACTGGTGCTTGATGACCTTCGCGCCCAGACGATCGCCGTGAATCGAGATCTGCTCGATCGCTCCCGCCCTGAACGTGTCGCCAGCAGCAAGGACCACCGATTGTCCGTTCTTCTGCAGGCGGTTCGTGATCTTGGCGATGGCGGTCGTCTTCCCGGTGCCATTGATGCCCACGAACATGACCACCACTGGCTTCTCGTGCTTGGCGATGAACTCGTCAAAATCGAACTCGCTTAGCTTGAGCACTTTTTCAATGGCGTTCTGTAGCGCAAGCTTGACCGCCGCCTCGACCGTGAATTGCCGGTCGACGCGCTTGCCCAAAAGTGATTCCCGGACCGAGGCCTTGATCTCCTCGATGACCGGTAGTGCAGCGTCCGCTTCCAGGAGTCCCAGCTCAAGCTCCCATAGGAGCTCATCCAGCTCCTTCTCTGAGATCTTCCTTCCCGAGTCGCCGACCAGCTCTTCCGCTTTTTCTGGAAGGGGTATGTCCTTGGGCTTGATGCCGAAGACCTTCTTCAGCGACTCGAACATCTATTTCCTCAGAACTGGGGTTGCTGCTGCTGTTGCAGCGCCTGCATCTTCTGGTATTCTTCCTGCACTATCTGCTGCAGTTGCGCGCTCTTCATTTCCATGGCGTTGCGCGTCTCGTTCATCTTCTTCATGGCGTCGAGCATTTCCTGCACTCGGGTCGTCATGAGCTCGATGGAATCCTCGATGCTCTTCTCCGCGGTGACGCCGGAACCTACTCCAATAAGACACTTCTTGTTGTCCGCCACAGTGGCGTAAACGTAGGAATTGCCGCCGATCGGGACGAGCAATTGCCCGTTCTCCGGAGCTTTGGCGAACTCCGTCAGTGTGTCCTTGGCGCGGGAGTACTCCTCGAGGGACATCTGGATGAGCTGCTGCTGTTCGGCCACGGCCTCCAGCTGTGCCTTGTACACCTCAAGGGTGCCCAAAGCCTGACGCAGCTCCTGCTCGTTCATCACTGACCACCGATTAGGTGCTTCACGACGAGGTCGGTGACCTCTTCGTTCTTGAGCGCCGTCATCTGGGAGATGGTTATGTTCTTCCTCTCGATGCGGTGCCTGCTGCCGATGTTAGACATGATCTGATGAACAGCATCCTTTTCGTCCTTTGCAGCGACCTCAATACTGAAGTCCTGGGTCTCGTGACGGTAATTCATATTGCTGAACTTGTATGAGCCAACTGCTCTGTATCCTTGCATGAGCTCGCCTCCCCCGAGGAAAGGTGTTTAAGCAATAAACCTTTTGGTCTATATTGTGTCGGGAAGAGGCCGCAAGTCCACCGTGGCAGCGTACTATCCCAGCGGTCGATTTCCCTCCATCTCAGTGACCGGTTCCCGGTGCCAGTTGCGCTGTTCCCATTGCGGGGGGCATTATCTGGAAGGCATGCTCGCCGCCGAGACGCCGGACGAGCTCCGCGTCCTGGCAAGTGAACTGGATGAAAGAGGCTGCGCCGGTTTCCTGCTCAGCGGGGGCTGCGACATGACCGCGAACATCCCTTTGGCAGCCTTTGCCCCAGCCATCGCAGACATCAAGCGGAACACTGGCTTGAAGGTGAGCGTTCATCCCGGTCTCATCGGGGAAAAGGAAGCGGCCGATCTGGTGGAGGCAGGAGTAGACATATTCTGCATCGACATCGTCCAAGAGCCGAAAGTGATCAAGGGCGTCCTGGGGTTGGGCGTTAAGCCACAAGCTTACGAATATGCACTGGCGTCCCTGTTCCGGGCCGGTGCCGAGCACGTCGTTCCTCACATCTGCGTTGGCCTGAACGGCGACGAGCGCTCCGGCGAGAGGTCCGCCGTTGAACTGGTCGCTAGGTACGACATTTCGTCGTTGGCGCTGCTTTCCTTCATTCCAACTGCAGGGACGATGATGGCGACGTCACCGGTCGTATCGGACGATCATTTTCTGGAGATCGTCGAACACGCGGTTGATGTGGTCCGATGTCCGGTCATGCTCGGTTGTATGAGGCCTAGAGGGAATCCAGATCTCGAGGTGAAATGCTGCAACGCCGGTATTCACGGCATTGCGGCTCCATCCAGCGAGACAGTAAGACGACTGGAGCAACTCGGGATCGCTGTGGAAAAGAAGGAGATATGCTGCTCCTTTCTCTGATCACTTGTAAATTGCGCCCTTGGTGTATTCTCTTGTCCGCAACGTAAGATACGCTCCCCAGGTGCCATAGGCTACGATGAATAGCAAGGCCAGCACCGGGACGAAGCTGTACAGAGTCGGAGAGATGCCGCTGCTCAGCTTGTAGGTGATAGTAACGGGCGCACCGGTGTCGGAATAGGCCAGCACATAGTATTTCGAATGCGCTAGCTCCTGGAAGTTGATGGTCAGCGTTGTGTTCACGGTATAGTCGTTGGTGTTTATGCGGTATTGTCCAATGGCATCCTTCTGTTGCCCGCCGAACTGAAGCCAGTTGGCCTCGGAAACGATGTAGATAGTGGCCGGACCCGAAGACTCGAACGTGCCTGTCTTAATTGCTGTCACACCCAACGGGTCGTCATTGTAGAAGGATCTGAACTGTGCATAGGTCTTTGAGTCGGCGATGATCGAATCATTGCTGGACATGCTGTTACCGATGGCATCGGTGATGAACGGCGCCCATAGAATGAATATGATGGCCGTGCACGCCACGATCACGTAGGCCGCCCTCTTTATGTGCATCTTGGATACGTAGTGCTTCGTGCTGTTGCTCTTCAAGAATCGCATCTCAAGGCTGGTGAAGACAAAGCTCTCCACCCCTATGACCAGGAGCATGATCATCACAAAATAGACGAATGAATTGATCGACAGGTAGAACGGTTTTAGGTCGAACCCTCCGCCGGCGAGTATCAGATAAGCGGCGAACACGAGGATGATCAATATCTGGACTATGTACAGATATTTCTTTACGCGGCGAATGCTAGCGACCCGGTATCCGCCCTCAAACTCCCTCCCTGTCTTCATTAGAATGCCAGGGAAAATTGAGATGGTCAGCTTATATAGTTATGGATGTTGGATACAACAAACGAAAAGTTGGGTGGACCTCAGGCGATGGTTCCATACTTCCTTAGGACCAAGAAGATACCCGCCCAAGTCGGCACCTCGATCTCCCCTTCTCCCGTGAACCGTTCTTTCTTCAGTTTCATGTCGATTCGCTTGGCCAGTTTGATCTTCATTGGTGTATCTGGGAACGCGTCGGGGAACGCATCCCTCAATGGATCGAAATCGGTCAGCTCATCCCTCTTCATCGAGATGACCCTGAGCCCGGTCTTGCCGTGAAGCGAATAGGGCAGCCGTATCAGACGCTTGATGTCGCGTGTGACCGGTTGGTCCACCTCCGCCGAGGAGCGTTTTGGTACCTCATCCACCATCCAACCGATCAGTAATTTCTTGACCCGGTCGTCGATGCAATCGAACGACCCGTCCCGGAACATGAGCGCCGCGCCGGTCAGGTCCTCCCGGACCTCGAACAGTTCCCTCTCAGCAGGCTCAACAATTTCTCATCGACTGCGGCGAACGACTTGTACCGGACCTTCGCGTCGATCACGCTCAGGTTCTTGAACTCCTCGAACAGCCTGCGCGTTCCTTGGTTCATTCGTCGCTTCCAGCCCCCCGAGTCTTCGACCGGGAAAGCCGTGCCCTTGTCCAGTCTCTGGCCGTTCTTGAACTTGGTATACATCTTGGTCTTCTCGGGGAAGACCCACTCGAAGTCCAGGTCGGTCCCGGCGACATAATCGACGATCTCCGAGCGTTCATGCGATCTCAGATGGAGCACCTTGTCGCTGTAGATATGGGCATGGTATCCCCGGCCGCCGGAGAAGGTCACCTCCAGGTCGTTCTCGGAGAAGCCCAGGTCGTCCAAGATGAAATCATCCAGAAGGCGGATCATCTCCTTCTTCACCCGGGCCAGCATTTCCTCGTAGGTGAGGCCTTCAGACCCGGGGATGTGGTCTGCATCAAGGTCGAAGATGAGGTCCGCGCCCTTCCACACCTTCGCGTCCATGGTCGAGGCGGAGGGAGTCTGGTACAATGCGGTAGAATAGTAAACGTGGGTAGGGACCCTGCTGGTCAGGAAACGGCTGAATGACGCCTGATCGGTGAACGCCATGTGCCTCTGCATGAAGTCCTTGCCATAGTACATGAACGCCAGCTCCCTTTCCATATGCTTCGGGGGCAGCGGCGGGGGAGATTTGGTGTAATACTCCCGGAACCATTTGGTGACCAGTTCCTCTTCCCGGCTCATCATTACTCAATCAGCTTCTCGCATATCTCTATTGTCATCGAAAGTTCTCAGAATGATTCGCAAACGCCAAGATTTATTATCAATCACACTTGTTTATGCTGAGAAGGTTCGGAAATGAAGGCTTACATCAAGGTCGTATATTCCAGTGAAGGCGTGTCCCCAGCCAAGGTTGAGGGCATATTCAACACTCACGGATTTTACAAAATGAACGGTCATCAGGCGTTCGAGGCTGAGGTTACTGACGCAGCCGAATGCCAAGCCAAGCTGGAATCATTGCACCCGGCACTCAAGGGGACAGGAGTAAGGTACATGCTGACCTCCGGCAAGCCGTTCGAAGGATCGGCCGGCACAGCCCCGTCATGCCGCGAGCGATTGGAGAAATGGCGGGACACTGGCATAGACGTGGACGAGCTCGCAGACCTCCTGGAGAAGGATGTCGGCAACTTCCGCAAGAGGGCGATGGAGATGACAGCCATCCAGTTCGAGCGGATCGCATCGGAGAAGGAAAAGGAGCTTCGCGAGAAGGAGGCCAAGGAGAAGGCCGAGGCCATCAAGAAGCGCGCCGTTGATCTGCTGACGAGCACGGAGGGTTCCACCTTCATGGAGCTGGTCAAAGCATCTGGTATGGAAGAGGACGAGCTCCAGACGATGCTGCTTGACTATGTCGACAAGGGCAAGATCAAGGCAGAGCAGAGGGGGCGCCACGTGGTCTACGTGGCCCTATAATCCTCCTTTTTTCTTAGTGTGAACAAGGGACCGGCATATTGCAGCAGGGTCCCTGAACTTTTTAAATCATTCAACGAACTCGATCACTTCTTTCTCTATGGGTTCAGCCCATGAGATCTTTGGCCAGGCGTTGACCTCACAGATATGTTTCACGTAGTCCTGCGGGAAAAGAAGGTGTTCCGGCTCAAAGTCGGGGCGACCGGCCGCCTCCAGGATCAATCCCGCGACCCGGTTTGCCGTCGTCATACGGACGGAACAGAGTCGTCCGAATTTTGTCCCTTCCTTTGCCTATTCGCGTCATGAAGGTCGATAAGCTGGACAATCGTGGCATGAAAGTTAGAATCAGTTGCCTTTTTATAGAAGTGATTTCAAATCCTTTATATAGCGATTCTATCATTGATACGATTGGGTAAAAATAATGAGTGCAATTGGCGCTACTCTCAGGACGATGCTCCTGTTCGGGGCCATGATCGGTCTGTTCATGGTCGTCGGATGGCTGGTCGGTACCTATTTCATAGGGAATTGGCTGCTAGGGCTGATCATATTCATTGGCTTCGCAGCCTTGATCAACGCAGTATCGTACTTCTTCTCATCAAAGATCGTGCTCTGGTCATATAAAGCTAAGATCGTCACGATGAACGATTCTCCGCGCCTCTACCGCACGGTGAAGAGCATCGCTGACCGGTCCGGCATGCCGATGCCCCAGATCGCGATCATCCCGACCACCATGCCGAACGCGTTCGCTACCGGGCGCAACCCGAAGAACGCGACCGTGGCGGCGACCGAGGGAATCATGAGGCTCCTCGATGACGATGAGCTACAGGGCGTTCTGGCGCACGAGATGGCGCACGTCAAGGACCGGGACATACTGGTCATGAGCGTCGCGGCGACAGTCGCGGGTGCAATATCCTTCGCTGCCCGGTGGGCGTTCTACGGGTCGCTCTTCGGCGGAGGCGGTAACAGAGACAACGGCGGCTTCATAATCATGCTGGCAGTAGCGATAACCGCCCCGATCGCCGCCATGATGGTCCAATTGGCCATATCCCGTGGCCGTGAGTATAAGGCGGATTACGAAGGGGCCAAGCTCATCGGAAGGCCGCTTTACCTTGCCAGGGCGTTGAGGAAGCTTGAGGCCGGCGTCAAGAGAGACCCGATCAAGTTCGGGAACCCCGCATCATCCAGTCTCTGGATTGTCAACCCGTTCGCCGCGAGCGGACTGGTCCGGATATTCTCCACCCACCCTCCGATGGACGAGCGGATCAGGCGCCTCGAGAAGCAGGCGCATGACATGGGCCAGTACTAAACTCTAGAAATGGGGCGGTTGCCCCAAATTCATTCCATTTCTATTGTATCACGACGTCCCTTTCCAACCCGAGTCGTTTTATGAAATCCTGTCCAGAGTGAAGATTAACGACCTCGTCGAGCCTTCTGTGGGTATCCGAGCCTATGGAAACCTTGACCTTGCCCCTGAATGAACGATAAAACCGTTCGGCGTGTATGAAAAATGGCAGGCCTTCGCGAGTATAGAATTGGGATGTGCTGATCTCAACGAACATGTCCATTACGTTCAACGTGTTCGCCAGCTCGTTCGTGTCCCGGTATGGGAATATGCGGTCCATGTCCCAGTGGCAGAGGCCGCATATCGGTTTGGTCAACTGCTTACGGAAGTCCTCCAGGCCCTCCAGCTGGCAACCTCCGTTGATCGAGTCGCTCGCATACTCGAACAAAACAACATCCAGTCTGTTGATCAGATCGATCGGCAAGGATTCCAGATCGCACCGGCTGGGGTTGGTATCGATCTCCACGCCGGCAAGCACGTTGATCCTACCCTTGTACATCTCCTTCAGAGCGTCCAGGTTGTTCATGTAGCGTTCGAAATTCTCCCTCTTTAGGGGCGAAGGTACTTTAACGGTCTCGAAATGGTCGGTGATGGCGATATGTGACAAGCCGCCCTGATATGCCCTTCTCACGATATCGTCAGGCAGAAACTCCCCATCTGAATAGACGGTATGCGTGTGGAGATTGATCATCGGACCTGTTCCCATCTCTCCAGCTCCTGCACCGAGGAGAGCGTTCCTCCCCGTTTTATCTCTTCTCGGATACGGTCTTCCCTCTCAGCGACGTCGACGGCACGGTTCGCCACTTCCACGGCATGTTCCTGCGGAACGACCACCACTCCGCTGTCATCGCCGATGATCCAGTCGCCGGTCCGGACGCTCTGTCCGCCGACAGTGATCTCATGACCGATGCCGCCGAACCCCTTCGCCTCACTGGCATCCGGCGCCACAGACCTGGAAAAGCACGGGAAGCCCATGTCCACGATGCCGTCGATGTCCCTTGCGGCACCATCGATGACGACGCCGGCCACGCCCCGGACCTTCGCTGACCACGATGCCAGCTCACCCCAGACGGCCACTTCGGCCCCGCCGACGTCGATAACGATCACGTCGCCTTTGGACGCACGGTCTATCGCCTCGACCGGCTTCGCCCAGTCCCCCTTCGCCGTCTGAACCGTTAACGCCCGACCCACCATCTTCGTCCCATGCGGGTTGCGCGACAGCACGCCCCTGATGACACCCTTGGTGTGCTGCGCATCGGCAACGTTCGGTGCCGATACCTTGGAGAACGCCTCGAAAAGCTCCTCCTGGGTGTACTTCCGTTCGAAATCGGTAGGGATCACCGAACCGTTCTCAATCGCGTCTTTGATCTTTTTCGCGGCTGCCTTGACGTCCTCGGTCTTGAGGATGCCACCACCGACAATGATGATCGACGCGCCGCTCTTGGCAAGGGCGCCAGCGGTCTCCGACGTAATGCCGCCTGCAACGGCGATCGGAATGGTTACGGCCGATGCAACTTGGCGGACGAGTTCCGCGGGGGTTGTCATCCCCTTCATCTGCTGGTCAATGCCCAAGTGAATGCAAACATAAGACGCCCCAAGCTTCTCGACCTCTTTGGCCCTGGTCACCTTGTCCGGGACGTTCAACAGGTCCACCATGATCTTAGCCCCGTAACGGCGCGCCGTGGTGGACGACTCCTCTATCGTGGCGTCGTCGCTGAGCCCCATGACGGTGATGACGTCCGCCCCGGCCTTGGCCGCGATCTCCACCTCGAACCCACCCACGTCCATGGTCTTCATGTCCGCAACGATGACGTGACCAGGCAATGCCTTCTTCAGTGCCCTGATAGAGTCGACGCCCTCGCTCTTGATGAGGGGCGTGCCGGCCTCGATCCAGTCGGCGCCACCGTCGACCGCCTCTTGGCCGATCTCTACCGCCCGCTTGAGATGCATCAGGTCCAATGCGACCTGGAGGACAGGCTTCATGGAACGTTCTAAAGCGGCATTGCGTAAATATTCTTTTGCGACGCACTCTCTAAGAAGATACCATTCTCTTAATCATTCAGGAAACCCTTTATCCCTTGATACGAATGCTGCCCGAGATGGCCAAGAAGGCGGAAGAGAAGCGGTGCGTCACAGGGATAGAAGGCCTAGACCGGATCATGGGCGGCGGCCTGCCGGTAGGTGGGACCATTCTCGTGGCCGGCATCTGCGGGTCGGGAAAATCCGCACTGGGTGTCGAATTCTTGGTCAGAGGGGCATTGATGGGACAGAAAGGTGTACTCATCTCCACCGTGCACTCAGCAGAGAAGCTGATGGCATCGGTGCCACCCTTGGACTTCTTCGATAAGAAGATCATCGATTCCGGCACGCTCGCCCTGATCGAGGTCGAGGAAGTGATGAAGTTCGCCAAGGTGGAGCACAGCCTCATCGACGTTGAGGGGGCGTTGCAGATGCTCGCTTCGATAAAAGCGCTGATCACGAACGGTTCAGTTAAGCGCATCGTCATCGATTCGACGACACCGTTGTTGATGGAGATGGAGCCATCCGCCGGGCGCGAGTTCCTAAAGGGACTGGCGAACCTGCTGTATGAGAAGAAATGCACGGGAATACTGATCTCGGAAACAGCCCAAACGGATGGGTTCGAAACGGTCGTCGCCGATGGAATAATAACTCTCGGCAACTTCGAGAGGAGAGGCGACATCCTCCGCGTCATTCAGATCGTGAAGATGTCCGGGGCGGCGCATTCCCGTTCCCGGTATGTGACCGACTCGACGAGTCTGGGACTTCTATTGACGCCGATGCTCAGGGGGCTTTGAGATGACAGAAGAGGCAAAGGATCAGGTCGTCGCCAAGATGGAGGAGATCGGACCTTCGGTCGGAGTGGTGTTGAACATCAACATGGAGAGCTACTTCGACGTCCTGACCGGGCTGGTCGACACGTTCAGCAAGAATAAGGGGCTCAACTGTATCTACGTTGCTTCGTCTGTTTCCGCATCCACTATTTCGTCTGCGTTGACATCTCTCGACATCAACACCAAGGACCTGCAGTTCATTGACTGTGTCTCATATGGAGTGATGGAAAGCCTTGACGGCGGAGAGAATACCGTTTACGTTGAATCGCAGACCATGCTGGAGAACATTGTGCTCAAGACGGAGTACCTGTTCAAAAAGCTTGAAGGGAAGCCGATCCTGGTCATTCTCGACTCGATAAACTCGATGGCAATGAACAATAGCACGAACATGCTGAGCGAGTTCATCCAGGTCTTCATGACGATGATCAAGTCAAAAGGTGCTTACGTCGCCGTGCTTAGCGTCGATGAGCAACTCAAGCCGGACCTCAGGGAAATGTTATCACTAGTTAGTGATCAAATCGTGATGATCAAGTGATACATACTATCCTTTCAACAGGATATTATTTACCCTGATATTCATCCGATTTGGATATGTGGTAAGTATTTTTTTCACAAAATATGGCTATTAAAGTTCTCTCCAAATTTGATTTTCTGATAGTGAGGAATTAATACTCCAAAAGTTATTGAACAGATTACCGGCAGGGGTTCCCCTGCTAAGGAGGACTAAATAATGATGAAGAAAATGTGGAAGATGAGAAAGGACAAGAGCGCCGTCTCACCGGTCATCGCCACCATCTTGATGGTAGCGATCACCGTCGTGTTGGCAGCCGTTCTATACGTAATGGTCATGGGATTCGGAGGAAGTACCAACAGCACGCCGACAGGATCGTTTACTAGCGTGTCTGGCACTTCCACCGCGAAGCAGGTTAACATTGGTGTGATTACTCCAGCGACAAAGTGGTCGGACTGTAAGGTATCTATCCTGCCAAACGTTGGCGGGGGAGTTGTAACGGTTTCAGGCGCGATGTCAGCTAGCGGAACGGCCGTGTCAATGACCTTCCCTGGATCGCCCGCTCCGTACACAGCAACTGGTACGAATCTCGCCTCTAATGGCAACATCAACTCCGGTGACTACCTAACGATCACCTCTGGCCTCACCGCTGGTGCAAGCTACACGATAACCCTGATTCATGTCCCAACTGGCGGATCAATCGCCACGTTGACATTTACAGCCTAAGGAGGACTTTAAATGAAGAAGATGTGGAAAATGAGAAAGGACAAGAGCGCCGTCTCACCGGTCATCGCCACCATCTTGATGGTAGCAATCACCGTCGTATTGGCGGCAGTTCTATATGTTATGGTGATGGGATTCGGAGGTAATACTAACAGCACACCAACGGGATCATTCACTAGTGTTACTTCGCCGACCGCAACAACCCGGCAGGTCAACATTGGAGTGATCTCACCGGCTACCAGCTACAGCAACTGCAAGATTTCCATATTGGACAACCAGGCCGGTTCGACAGTATCTGTCTCCACAAATGCAATGTCCGCATCGGGAACTGCAGTAACCATAGGTGCATTCGGAGGATCTTCGTACACATATGCGACAACTGTAGGTACCAACCTTGCAGGCAATGGTAACGTCAATCAGGGAGACTACATTACCTTGCCAGTTGGAGCTACAGCGGCTGCAGGTGTAATTGCGGGATATAGCTACACGATTAGCCTCATACATATCCCCACCGGCGGCATAATCTGTACAAAAACTTTCACCGCCTAAAGTATTTCATCGAGAATTCGGTGAAATTAGAGCGGAAACCTTTTCTCCTTTTTTTCATTATGACTGTCAACAGACATCCTTTTAAGAATCGGGGTTGTGGTATTGTTTGAAGATCTTGCTAAACCAGGATGAAAAAGAAATCGTGCAAATACTAAAGGAAACCCCCCTATCTTCTAAAGAAATTATTGAGAAATTACATATCGACAAGAACTGTCCGGATACCACGATTCGTCTATTGAACAGACTTAAGAAGAAGGGATTAATATCTGGATGCATGAATAGAGAGAAAGGTGAATGGATGTGGTGGTTCAATCATGACTGATTGAATATTCGCCACTCAGCTCGCCCGTCTCTCATCATCAAATGATCAGTGCTGGGTTTATCATCACGGTGGCTGAAGCTCCATAGTACATTCTTTTCATAAATCTATCTGAAGATGCAGTATGCCTCCTTCCCAGAGCGAATCTTCCGACTTCGAACCAATACATACCTTGATTTGGGTAATCCGTCATTAACCTAGACGATACTTCAAAGAGAATAAACTCTCAACAAGAATCAATCTCATCCATGACCGTCGATAACTCGCGGTCATATGTCCCATCCGTAAACGAATTTCAAACCCAAACAAAAACGACCTGGAGCTCAGCACCATGGCCAAGACGCAAAAAAGAACCATACTATTCATGTGTACGCACAATTCCTCGCGGTCCCAAATGGCCGAAGGACTGGTAAACCATTTCCACCGCAACCGGTGGGAGGCGTCCAGCGCTGGGACGTCGGCCACCAAGGTAAGTCCCTACGCGATCAAGGTGATGAAGGAGATCGGCATCGACATCTCCAAACATACATCGAAGGACGCCAACAAGATGTTCGGCAAGCACTTCGACATCGTCGCCACATTGTGTAGCGAGGCGGAGGACGAATGCCCCTTCTTCATAGAGGGTGACGAGTACGTCCACAAGTCGTTCCCCGACCCGACAGAGACGAAGGGAACGGAGGACCAGATCCTCAAGGTGTTCCGCAAGACCCGGGACGATCTGCAGAAGTGGATCGACGAGATGCTAAGGAATCAGTGAGAGCATGACGATCCCCCTTTTCGTCTACGACGAGCATCAGTGCGACCCGAAGAAGTGCACCTCGCGCAAGATGGCCAAGTTCAACCTGGTCCAGGAACTGGCATCGTTCAAGAACATACCCTACGGAAGCGTCGTACTGTGGCCGTTCGCCGAGAAGGCACTTTCCCGGGAAGACCTGGTCAGCGCCAGGGCGCATGGCTTAGTGGTCCTGGACGTATCCTGGGGTAACATCGACGCCGTTCCGAAGCTGAAGAAGAGCGTCCTCCCGCGTGCGTTGCCCTATCTGCTGGCCGCCAACCCGGTCAACTGGGGCAAGCCGCTGATGCTCAGCTCGGTGGAAGCGTTAGCTGCTTCATTGTACATCCTCGGAGAGAAGGAACAGGCGCGCAACATCCTTTCCAAGTTCACCTGGGGAGAGAACTTCATCACCTTGAACCAGGAACCGCTCGACCGTTACTCGGAGTGCAACACCAGCCTAGAGGTCGTCGCCGTGCAGGCCGATTACGTTCCGGAACTACGCAAGGACTGAACGAACCGCGCAGCCCCCACCCCATTTCCAGCAATGGTTTCCGCTGCACCGTTCAAGTATGAAAAAGCCTTTTATCTCCCTGTCTAATCTGCTCCCTGCAAACAATCACTAGAGCAGTAACTTCGCCCTGTCACGATTCTTTGCACCAAGAAGGTGTTCATTTTGCCGATCGATTATACCGATGAGGACCTCGCCGCGCGCTGGGAGGAGTTCTTCGAGTCCAGTGAGAACCGGGTCAGAGTAGCGGAGGTCGCCGACCTGTACCCGGAAGTGCGTTCCATCAACATCGCCTACGCCGAGCTGGACCAGTTCGACCCGGACATGGCCCAGTTCATGCTCGAGGAGCCCCAGAGGGTTCTCAGCATTGGCGAGGCCGTCGTGCGCAAGCAGGTGCAGCAGACCAGGGGGAACTACAAGATCCATCTGAGGTTCAAGGCGCTGGCACCGGACTCGCGCGTCGACGTCAGGAAACTGCGCAGCGGACATCTGGGCAAGCTGGTCGCCATCGAAGGTCTGGTGCGAAAGGCCACAGACGTCCGCCCGAAGCTCGTGGAGGCGGTTTTCCGCTGCTTCCGCTGCCCGGCCAAGATCGTAGAGATCCAGGAGGGGCTGCAGTTCAAGGAGCCGCTGGAATGCTACAAGGAGCAGAACGGCTGCGGCCGTTCCGGCGGAAGCACCAAGTTCACCCTGATGACCGAGGAGTCCAGTTACGTCGACACTCAGAAGATAGAGATCCAGGAGAACCCGGAAGGGCTGCGGGGCGGTTCCCAGCCCGAACGTCTCACGGGGTATCTCGAGGACGACCTGGCCGGGACCGTTTCACCGGGTGACCGGATAGTCATCAACGGCATCCTGCGCTCGGTGCAGAAGGCCCAGGGCAATAACAAGTCGACTTTGTTCGACATCAACCTGGAAGTGCACTCGGTCGAGTTCCAGGAGCATGAGTACGAAGAGGTCAACATCTCCCCCGAAGAGGAGGAGATGATCAAGCAGGAGGCGCGTTCGCCCGACGTTTTCGGCAAGATCATCAAGTCCATCAGCCCCACCATCTACGGCTATGACGAGGTCAAGGAGTCGATGGCGCTGCAGCTTTTCGGCGGCTCGCACAAGCAGCTGGACGACGGCACGCGCGTGAGGGGCGACATCCACATCCTTCTGGTCGGTGACCCGGGAGTCGCCAAATGCGTTACCGGCGATACCGACGTGATGCTTGCCTCCGGTGTATGTACGAACATCAAGAATGTGGTTGAGCAGGCGCTGGTCGATTTCGGCAGCGAGGAGGTTGATGACGGCGAGTTTGCCAACATTGACGTCCCGATCATGACGTTCTCGGAACGGGGCGTGATCGAGCCCGGGCGTGCGGTTAGGGCATGGAAGCGGACGTCGCCGAGGAAGCTGCTGGAGTTCGTCACCGAGAGCGGGAGGAAGCTCACCGTCACCAGGACCCATCTGCTGTTCGTGCAGAACGGCATGTGGATCGCCGCGCGCAAAGCCGACCAGATCTATGTAGGCGAAGAGCTGGCGACGGCCACCGGTCAGGGGGAAGGCGGCCGGGAAGATTACGGATGGAGGTGCGGCCTCGTCTGGGACAAGGTCATCTCCAAGACCGAGGTGAAGGCACCGGAACCGTTCGTCTACGACCTGGAAGTGGAGACCACCCACATATTCGTAGCGAACGGGATTCTTTCGCACAACTCGCAGCTGCTGCGTTACATGTCAGAACTGGCCCCCAGGGGAATATATGCATCTGGGAAGTCCTCGTCGGCGGCAGGATTGTGCGTCGCCGGTGACACCAAGATCGAGGTGAAGGGGAAGCTGGTGGAGATCGGCGAGTTCGTCGAAAGCAGGATCAAAACTCCAACGGAAGTGGATAAAGGCGTATTCAAGCAGGAAGTGGGGGTTAACGGCCTTAAAACCGTGTCTGCCGATGGTCAGCCGGTCACAAGGCCAGTATCCGCAGTTTTCCGCATCGACACCCCTTCATTTCTTGTGGAACTCAAAGAGGAGTCTGGAAGGTCGATTTCCCTGACCCCCGAGACGCAGGTAATGAGCCGGATCGGGCAAGATCCGGCGTGGATCCGGTCGTCCGACGTAATGGCGGACGACGAGATCATGATGGTCGGGCCGGCGGGAGACCACTCGATGTCCGACTGGTCTCGCGTTGTCGAGGTCGAAAGGAAGGTCGATGGGATCCCTGAGCACGTGTACGACCTCACGGTGGAGGATGCTCACTGCTTCATCGGGAACGGGTTCGTGGTGCACAACACCGCCGCTGCCGTGAAGGACGAGTTCGGCGACGGGAGATGGACGCTCGAAGCGGGCGCGCTGGTGCTCGCGGATAAGGGCCTTGCCTGCGTTGATGGAGAGCAGCTGGTCGTTCTGAAAGATGGAATTGCTAGGTTGAAGGATGTCAGACCAGGCAACACGGTCATCAACTATCTGGATGGTTGGAATGAGGGTAAGGTCAGAACTACCCTCGACAAAGGGGAAAAAGACTGCCTTAAAATCAAACTATTCTCGGGTGACGAGCTCATATGCACACCCGACCACAAGCTTCTCACAGAAGATGGATGGATGGAGGCTTCCGAAATCAAGGAAGATTCGTTCCTCAAGATTCCAACCATGGAGAAAATCGATTTCGATATGTTGTTCGATGATAGGATCGAGGTCGGTTTCCTGCATGGATTCATGCTATGCGATTGCTATGCCAGCATTAACGATCACAGCCGCTTAAGCGGGTTTAGTGCTTCTGTTAAGAACAATGACAGGACAGAGTACATTGAAAAACTGCTGAAGGATTATTGTGGGGCGAAACTAGGCCGTTACAAACGTTCTCCGCAGCACGTTAGCATTCGAGGTAAGGCTGTTGACTTTGGAGATACATTGAGTTGTTATTGTTCAACACTCGAAGTAAAGGGAATTGTGAAATCGGTCATTGAGGCCGATCGAGGAGGATATTTTGACCTTTCATACCGAATCGGATTCTTGGCTGGCATAATCAGTACAGATTGTTGCGTTTCACACCACCAAGGTCCTAATGGCATTAAGCACACCATCGAGATTGTTCTGAGTCGTGAGAAATACGGGAAGGAATGGCTGGAAAGGAAACAAGCCCTGGTCGTTTCTATGTTAAGCTCGCTTGGAATAATGGCTGTTAGAAGGAAGAACAAACTGATGATCACTTCTTGCCGTTCATTCAACCGGGTGGTCGATGTCATCGGTCCATTTGTCGTTGGCAAGAACGAACCTAAACTTTACCACATCGAACAGAGAACGAAGATACAGTCGGATGATGACCTTCTTGACAGAGAATATCACGAATGGCTGGCTTCAGTCAAATTCAACACCTCAAAAACAGTATCTTTGGGCCTTCATTCAAGGATATGGAGCGCTATCAAGAGGAATAGAGTGACCGAAACCTTGATGGAGACGTTAAGGCCACACTGGCACGAGATTGCATCTGAGGGATTCAGAGAGCCCAATAAGAAATACCTACTGAACAGGGTGATCTCGGTTGAGGATGCTGGGAAACGCCATGTTTACGATCTTGTGATCGAAGGCGAGCATAACTTCCTGGTCAACGGCGGCATCGTGCACAACTGTATCGATGAGCTCGACAAGATGACCGAGCAAGACCGTTCCTCCATGCACGAGGCGATGGAATCGCAGAGGATATCGGTCGCCAAGGCGGGGATAACCGCGACACTGCAGTGCCGCTGCTCCATGCTCGGCGCGGCGAACCCGAAGTACGGGCGGTTCGACGATAACGAGTCGTTATCCGACCAGATCAATATGCCGCCGGCGCTGCTCTCCAGGTTCGATCTGATCTTCGCTCTGACGGACAAACCGAAGGCGGAGACTGATACACGCATTGCTGAGCATATCATCATGGGACACGTCCGCGGCGAAGTTCGCCGCCACGAGGACCTGAGCGTGCTGGACGATCTGGGCGTGGACTACAAGAAGATCATGGAGGACACGGACAAGCTCAAGCCGGTCTATGACCGCGAGTTCCTGAGGAAGTACGTGGCCCATTCGAAACGTTACGTGCCGGTGATGAGCAAGGAGGCGCGCAAGATCATCCAGGAAAAGTACCTGTCGATACGCAAGCTGGGCGAGGTGCAGGGCGCGTCCGTTCCGATCACCGCTCGTCAGCTGGAGGCGTTCATCCGTCTTTCAGAGGCTTCGGCCAGGATCCGGCTTAGCAATGTCGTCACCAAGGAGGACGCCGAACGTGCCGTGCGTATCGTGGAGTTCTACCTGAACAAGATGGCGCGAGACTCGGGCAGCATGGACGTGGACAAGGTCATGACCGGGTTCTCCAAGACCGACCGGAACAAGATATCCGTCGTCCGGACTCTCATCCACTCAAACTCCGAGCCGGGCAAGGGCGTGTCGTTCAAGACGCTGCTGGAGCATGCCCCAGAGAAGAACCTGACCGAGCAGGAGCTGAGGGACGCGCTGAAGAAGCTGCGCAACGCCGGGGACATATACGAACCGAGCCATGACTTCTACAAGCTGTCCAGCGGGGACTGAGCAAGACTCAACATAAAAATTAGGGGAACGCCGAGACCGTCAGTTACATAGGACACTCCAAGCGTTCCCTATTGTTTTACTATTTGAATCCCTGCACGTTGAAAGAATTGCCTCGGCACCTGAATAGTCATAACTCAGAAAAGGGTTGGTTGTGACAGTTAGAGCAATTAAAGCTTTACATGCGGTGGTGATGCCTTTGTAGGGACCACTACCGAATGTGAATGCTCCTGCCGAGATTTAGTAGATTTGGTGTGAATTAGTAGGTCGTCGGTTGCCTTTTGCCAGCGTTCAGTGCCGGCTCATTCATCTACAGAATTGTTATCCCAATGACATGGTCATTAACAATGATAATTGAAGAGCCGATAAAAGTGGAGTCTTTACTGATTTGATTCTTTGATGTTTTTGAGGAATCTTTCGATAGTGTCCAGCATATTTGGACTGGTTTCTACCACTTCCAGAATTCTATCTCTATTGTCAATAATGGCTCGAGCCAATTCATTATCAAAAATTGGAATTCGATAGATTTGATACGAATCCTTCATATCCGTTGCATCAATGAGTAACTCCAGTAATTCTTTTTTTGAATTTGAATTGAATGCTCTTGCTCTCCATAGGAATCTTGGATGACCGGATTCCAAGAGTGTCCTCTTCAAATTTGGGCTGATGTCTGTCCTTGTTCCTATTTCGGATTTATAACTATTAACATTGTATATGTATATATCCCATTCAATATTAATATTGAAACCAAGAATGGCTATGATAGACTCCATCGTTGTGGAATGCAATAAGGCAGTGGAAAATGGTACCCTGATTTTATGATAAACGGGAATCAAGATGGAAAAAGGTATTAGAGGAGCTGGCCATTTGATGCTTTCATCTTCCGGGGCATTCAAGACTTGATTTGTCATTCCGTTGGCTTGAACATATTTGACCATCAATTTACAATGAGGCCCTATCTGATCGTCATGTGCATACAATCGATCTATTGTGGCTCCTTTAAGCGTTAGCGGATTTATCAGATGTGGAGTGATTTTAATATTTTCCGATTCTCTATCATCATTTTCAGTTTCTGACAGATGATAGCCAGTTAGGGTTATTGCATGGTATCCAATTCCTGGAATCTTGACCGCTAATATTGCCGGAAAACCACCCCGAAGATACGAGTAGGCTGTTGCTAAGGGATAGTTAGGATAGCTTCCATCTGATCCAATTTCGATAACAACCAATTCCGGCTCCAAACCGACCGCCTTGACTGCAGAAGACATTTGTGATAAATCGAGACCATCAGAAGGAATTGGCCTTCCCTGCGTGTAATAGTGGGTTGCATTGTCAGTTATTTGAAAAGGTGTTGGCACATTGTAACCAAAATCATTAGCGGTCTTTTGCATTGCTGACCATAATGCACTTGTGGCGCATGCTGCAATAACATGATCCTGCTCAATGAATGCGAGTCCTTTTACCCATAGCGTCAGGCCAAGGATGTGAACTGAGTACTTACGTAGCGTTCTTATGATTCTTATTCCTTGGAAATCGCCCTCGTTCTCATCACTGATTGTGTGGTTGTATGCAACTAATACCGTTCTACCGACGACAGATATAGGAAGAGGTTTAATAACGCAATAGCCAAGATAATTGTTTTGAAGAATATCCTCTACGTTTTCCTTTTTCAATTTGTTGCTTAGATAATTATCAACGTTCTCTTTTAGATTTTTACAATTGATGTTTTTAAAGAAATGAATCCTTATACATCTTCTTTCATAATTATTATAGCACTTTGAATAATAAATTGAATAGTCGTCTAAGTAATCTCGATCTGTATATTCTTTTTCAACAATCATACTTTTTACAGAAATATCCTTCAAATAATCTTTGAGGTAATTGATTCTCCACCATGATGGGTTATCATCATGGTGTTTCAAGAAACATTGAGGATGATCAGTAAATATTTTGATTAAGTTAGATTCGTCAAAATCAAAATATTCATAAAGAATATCATCGGGCACGATGCAGAAGAGGGTTAAAATGTTTATAAATTAAATGGTCATTTTTCTTTTTAGCGAGTCTGCAGAAACACTCATACTGCTTTTCTGCCATTTTTCATACTCTTGGATTTTTTTCAATTCCGTTTTGACCCTCTCTCTGTCAATATTCACCTTATACTTACTCCCGACCCCTTTCTTTGCCATGTTTCATTTCCTCCAATTCTCATATTATGATACTAATTGCAATTGAAACTTGATTGTACGATATTTATAACATTCGACGAGGGACCGGCATATATCAACTCATATAAAAACGATTTCTAGACAAACCCTGATAGTGCATTCATTATAGTCCTAATAATTTTCTACACTTTATTATTTAGATATTTTCGCTAGTCAAACTAATAATTGTTATTATTCCGGTCTAAATAATCAATACTTAGGTTTTTCATAATTGGTTGCGTTCGGCCAACAAGAGGGAACGACAAGAAAAGGTTCTATTCCCGCTTCCACTTAGTCTACATGGCCATTTTGGCGGAATATTTGTGTCGACCTAGCAGAAATCGCCTGCCGGGAATTTTCGTCGCAGTCTGATTCCCAATCATCTTTCAAATTCAATAACCGGTGAAATTTCGGCGCATTAAGTGCCAAGCTTAAGGTGAATCCGCCTACCGAATGACCTTTTGGCTCCGTTTTCAAAAGCAGTTGGCATTAAGGTTTTTTATGATAGGAATTATATCTAACTGGACAAGAAGGGGAAATCTTGGGGATAAGCTGGAATGAAATAAGGTCTCGGGCGACTACTTTCGCCAAGGAATGGGAGAACGAGAGTAGCGAGGACGCCGAAGCCAAGTCATTCTGGGACGGTTTCTTCGATGTCTTCGGTGTGCGGAGGAGAAGGGTTGCCACCTTCGAGAAACGGGTTCATACGGAAGACGGTAAAGATGGCTATATCGACCTACTTTGGAAGGGCATCATCCTTGTGGAACACAAATCTCGAGGCAAGAACCTCGACCGTGCGTTCGAGCAGGCAAAGGATTACTTCCCCGGCCTGAAGGACAATGAACTCCCCCGTTACATCCTGGTCTCGGATTTCTTTAGGTTTCGGCTTTACGATCTCGATGAAGCAAAACAATACGAGTTCATGATTAGGGAATTGCCAAACAAAGTACATCTTTTCGGCTTCATGGCAGGTTATCAGAAACAACTCTACCCTCCTCAGGACCCGGTCAATATCAAAGCGGCAGAGGCAATGGGCAAACTGCATGACCAATTAAAAGAAATCAATTACACCGGCCACGATTTGGAGGTCTATCTGGTCCGTCTGCTTTTCTGTCTCTTCGCTGACGACACCGGGATATTCGAGAAGAATGCCTTTAGGCAGTATATTGAAACAAGAACCGCTGAGGACGGCAGCGATCTTGCCGCGCACTTGGCCGTTTTGTTTGATGTACTAAACACTCCCTCCGAGGTTCGCTTGAAGAACCTGGATGAAGACCTTCAGGCCTTCCCGTTTGTGAATGGACGGCTGTTCGAGGAGCGCCTCAGGCCAGCGGCTTTCGATTCAATAATGAGACAGCAGCTGATCAATTGCTCACAACTCGATTGGAGCCGGATATCTCCAGCTATCTTCGGATCTTTGTTCCAGAGCGTAATGGATTCAGGTGCGAGAAGAGCACTAGGTGCCCACTACACCACAGAAGAGAACATTCTGAAGGTCATCAACTCGTTGTTCCTGGACGATCTCAAGGGAGAATACGAGTTAGCGAAGAACAACCTGCGCCGTTTGGAGGCTCTTCATGAAAGGCTGTCAAAAATTGACTGCCTGGACCCAGCTTGTGGATGCGGGAACTTCTTGGTAATCGCCTATCGGGAACTGCGCCTGCTCGAACTTGAAATACTGAAAATCAAACAGAGAGGCCAGCAGGTATTCGATATCAAAGCCCTCTCAAGGATCAATGTCAATCAGTTCTATGGAATCGAGATAGAGGAATTTCCCGCCCAAATCGCACAACTGGCGCTGTGGCTGATGGACCACCAAATGAACATGCTTCTCAGCTCGGAATTCGGCAAGTACTATGTCAGACTTCCGTTGAGAACCAAACCCGAAATAGTTCAGGGAAACGCCCTTCAATTGGATTGGAAATCCATCGTGCAGCCGTCTGGGTTAACCTACATTCTTGGAAACCCTCCATTTGTCGGATCGAAATACCAGAGCGACGAACAAAGGAAAGAGATGGGCACGATCTTTTCAGAAGTCAAGAACCACGGAACCCTGGACTATGTCGCCGCATGGTACCAAAAGGCTGCAGAATACATTCAAGAAACAGATATCAAGGTCGCCTTCGTTTCAACGAAATCGATAGTCCAAGGGGAACAGGTCGGTCCTCTTTGGGATGTATTGATCAACAAGTACAAAGTCAAAATATTCTTCGCCCATAGGACGTTCCAGTGGGGCAGCGAAGCGAAGGGGAAGGCTGCAGTTCATTGTATCATAATTGGATTCGCAATGTCAAAACCCGAAAATCCCCACATCTTCGACTATGAGACGCCCGAGGCCGAGGCGTACAAGAGGCCGGTTTCAAGGATCAACCCTTATCTCGTGGATGCGCCAGATGTGGTGCTGTGGAGCAGACAGAGGCCTATTTGTGACGTTCCCGAAATAGGCATCGGAAACAAGCCAATCGATGACGGAAACTATCTTTTCACGGAAGAGGAGAGGGACGCCTTCTTGTCGTTAGAACCGAAAGCAGCCAAATTCATGAGGCCATGGATAGGTTCTGATGAGTTCATCAATGGGTACCAACGTTATTGCCTCTGGTTAGGGTATGTTCCCCCAGAAGAGCTCCGCGGCATGCCAGAGGTGATGAAGCGTGTTGAAGCGGTTCGCAAGTTCCGTCTCAACAGCACCAGCAAGCCGACACGGAAACTGGCGGAGACGCCCACTCGCTTTCACGTGGAGAATATGCCGGCGTCGAGGTTTATAGTAGTCCCCAAAGTATCATCCGAGAGGCGAAAATACATTCCCATGGGATTCATGGAACCAGAGACCCTGTGCAGTGATCTTGTGTTTATTGTTCCGGATGCCTCGATCTTACACTTCGGTATCCTAACATCACAGATGCACATGGCCTGGGTCCGTTATGTCTGTGGGAGATTGAAGAGCGATTACCGCTACTCCAAGGATATCGTTTACAACAATTTCCCATGGCCAGAACCAAGTGAAAAGCAAAAGAAAAACATTGAAAAGGCAGCTCAGGAGCTATTGGAAGCTCGCTCCCAATTCCCGAACTCAAGTCTAGCAGATCTTTACGATCCCCTGTCGATGCCACAGGTACTTGTCAAGGGCCATAATAAGTTAGATGCCGAGGTCGAGAAGGCGTATGGGAAAAGATTCTCCAATGATGCGGACCGGGTCGCTTTCCTATTTACAAAGTACTTGGATATCATGCCTCGAATCGTGACCAAGGTGAACGCAACACCTCAAAGTGGCTCGAATTCAGAGGCCGAATCCGAATAATCGGAGATATTCTTCTGACGGCCAGCAGTACATTCGTCGATGGCGATTATTTGCAAAAGTATAATAGCGTGTCAGGGTTTAGTTGAACTCGTAAAATTCAAGGATCGGGAATTGATTTGATAACCGTAAGGGTGTACAAACAGGGCAGTGACGTGGTCGTCGCGGCGTGCGACAAGCAGCTCCTGGGACAGACGTTCCGCGAGGGAGAGCTGAAGCTGACCGTTTCGCCCGGCTTCTATGAGGGCGAGGACGCCGACGAGGACATGCTGGTGAACCGGTTGAGCGGGTGCACCGTGGCGAACCTGGTGGGCGAAAAGGTATGCCGCATCGCGGCCGAGCACGACTTCATCGCTGAAGACTGCGTCATGATCATCGGTGGCGTTCCGCATGCCCAGATGGTAAGGTACTGAGATGTCGTTCTGCGTCAAGTGCGGAAAGGAGGGCGAGGTCATCGAATCGGTGTGCGCCGAGTGCTTCATGGAGAACAAGCGTTTCACCACCATCGCGGACCACGTCAACCTGTTCCAGTGCGTCCATTGCTCCGATTTCCAGGTCAACAACAAGTGGCACGGCTACAAGGTCGAGATCGCGGCCCAGGAGGCGGCGATATCCGGCATCTGCCTGATGAAGGACGCGGACCTCGACAACATCAAGACATCCGTCATCCCCCGGGACAAGGCCAACTACCGGGTCCACATGGATCTGACCGTCACGTACCGCGGGTTCACGACCAGGGAGGAGCTGGACACCATCGTGCGGGTGAAGACGAACGTCTGCGGCAAGTGCTCCAAGATCCAAGGCAACTATTACGAGGCGACGTTACAGATACGCACCCGGGACCGCAAGTTCGACAAGAACGAGCTGGAGGAGATCGTCAACCGCGTCTCCAAGATGGTCAAGGAGATCGGCGCCGAGAACCGGGAGATGTTCATCAGCAAGATCACCATGGTCCCCGGCGCGAATGGCGGGTCGGACATCAACCTGTCCAGCCAGGCGCTTGGGAAGACCCTGACCCACGATCTTGCGGAGATGTACGGGGCAGAGGTCAAGGAGACCGCCAAGCTGCTCACCCAGAAGGACGGGCACGATGTGTACCGCATGACCTACCTGATCCGGTTGCCGGCATACCGCTACGGCGACGTGGTCATGTTCGGCAAGAAGATGTACCTGGTGGGCGCGATACACTCCTCGAACACGAAGATCACCGAGCTCAAGTCCTCTGAATCGTTCACCATGAGCAATGGGGACATGACCGAGGCGCGGGTCATCGGAAAGCGTGAGGAGATGTTGGACGCGGTAGTGCTCACCGAGACCGACCGTGAGCTGCAGATCATGCATCCCACCAACTTCATGCCGGTGGAGCTGCGCAAGCCTCAAAGGTACAAGACCAAGGGCGAGACCGTCAAGGTCTTCCAGTACGAGGAAGAACTGTACCTCCTGCCGAAGTGAGAGGTCATATTTGGGCGTGTTCGTCCATCCTCACTTTTTCTCACTTTCGTTGCACTCATATCCATTTGGCTGTCCCAAGATTCATGCAAAAGAAGGAAAAGGAAAGGAGTTTGTCCGAGGTCCTCAGCTGACCATTTCCCTGCGCCTGAACGCCAAATATCCGAGCGCCGCGGTCACCGCCAGCCAGACCAGCATTACGACAATGGACACGCCGATATCTGGGACGTAGTTGTGGATCGCGAAGCCTCCTGCCCCCGGTCCCATATCGAGGATCGAATCCACCGGGTACGGTTTCTCCATGATGTATGATATCGTTCCCGCCGCGAACGTCAGCTCACCGTCTGGCTTGACGCCTGCGATGGAACCGACCGCGGTCACGAGGGATAGGATCATGAACAGCATGAAGAACGTCAGCACCAGCGCCGCCGTCGACGTCTTGAGGATGGAGCTGATCAGGAACGCCAGCCCGGTCGCCGCCGCACCATACAGGATCGCCAGCAGCATGGAGTAGATGGACAGCTCGGTGAAGTTACCCGTGTATACCAGGCCGATGACCATCGCCACAACGTAGTATACCACGATGACCAGCGTCATGACCCCGACCGATGCCAGGAACTTGCCGGCGTACAGGCTGGACCTCTTCACCGGGTTCGGGAAGAGCAGATATCCTGTCCTGCCCTGGAACTCGGAGACGATGGCATCCCCCGCGAACAGGGTGACGCCGATCACGATCAGCGTGCTGGCGAAGCCAGCATAGTTGGCGACGAACTTGGCCGCGTTGTGCGGGTCGGGATTGTTGTATGTCCCCAGGAAAGTGACCAGGACGAGCACCAGACCGAGGATGACGCCTATCGCCAGCAACCTCTTGGACCGGATATGCTTCAGTATGTCATACTTCGCCACGAGGAAGACCTGTTCCACATCCGACGGTACCGTGACCTTCAGGTCCTTGTTGATGTTGTATAGATCTGTCATTGGATCACCTCGAGTCCTTGATGAGGGACATGTACAGCGATTCCAGCGCCATGCCGCTCTCCTTGAACGTCACGATCTTCAGACCGGTCGACTGCAGGTCCAGGAGCAGGCGCGCCTGTTCCTCGTCCCCGCCATTGAAGTCCAATGAGAAGACGTTCTCCGCGATGGCGTTGATACCCTGCACGCCCGATATCTTGTTGACATTGACGAAGTCGGCCGGTTCCATTTTTCGCGTTGTCCGGACCTCGATCTTCTTGCCCCGGAACTCGCTCAACAGGGATTCCACGCTGCCGGATTTCAACAGCTTTCCCCGGTTGATCAGGGCGACGTCTGAACAGACCTCCTGCACCTCGTTCATCAGGTGCGAGGACATGAAGACGGTGTAATCGCCTTTCTTCAGCTCGCGCAGCACCTCGCGCATCTCGAACATCCCCCTCGGGTCAAGTCCCGACGTCGGTTCGTCCAAGATGATGACGCTCGGTTCATGCAGCAAGGCCTGGGCGATGGCCAGCCGCTGCTTCATTCCTTTTGAGAACTTGCCGATGCGCTTGTCCTGCCATTCGGTCATTTTGACGACCTCGAGCACTTCCTTCGAACGCCGCCTGACGTCCGGCATGGACATTCCGCGCAGCTGTCCTAGGTACTCAAGCGTCTCGACCGGCGTGAGGTATGGATAGAATTCCGGCGTCTCTACGACCGCCCCTACGTCGGACAGGGCCATCTTCGAATCGGCGGTGACGTCGATCCCGTTCAGTGACGCCTTTCCCGAGGTCGCGACCAGCATGTTGGTCAGCACCTTGATGGTGGTCGTCTTTCCCGCACCGTTCGGCCCGAGGAAGCCTAGGAAGGCTTTGTGGGGGACCCTAAGCGTTAGAGCGTCGACCGCCCTGAACCCTCCCCGATAGTCCTTCACCAGGTCCTCTATCTCAATAGGATACTCCATGGGATCATCCTTCGGCCTCTCAGCAGGCCACGTCGCTATATTAACTTTGGGTATATGCTAATAAGGATAAAAATGCGCAATGCTAGCATGGCAAATGTTATCACTTCTGGCAACGATGCGGAACCTCGATGCACCACGATGATGAGCTGATAGAGGAGGTCACCGTCCGTCTTCTCAGGACGGCCGCCACCACGCTCCCGGCGGACGTTCTGGAGGCGCTGGAAAAGGCCCGCCAGATCGAAACGGACCCGGTGGCGAAGGTGCAGCTGGACACCATCCTCAAGAACGTCGAGCTGGGCGAGATGCGTTCGCTGCCCATGTGCCAGGACACCGGACTTCCGCTGTTCTACATCTCCGGCCATTGCGACGAAGGAATGATCGCGGCCATTAGGAGAGGAGTGGAACGGGCGACCCGGACGGTTCCGTTGCGCCCTAACGTGGTCGACCCGATCACTCGGATGAACGGGGGCAACAACCTGGGGGACATGATCCCGCTCATTCATTTCGAGCCGGCCAGTCACGTTCACACGGACATCACGGTGATGATGAAGGGAGCCGGCTCAGAGAACATGTCGGCCTTGCGCATGCTCACGCCGACCCAGGGCGTCAAAGGGATCAAGGAGTTCATCCTGGACACGGTGGTGGCCGCCGGCGGAAAGCCCTGCCCCCCGGTCATCGTCGGTGTCGGCATCGGCGGGACCGCGGACCTGGCGTGCCACCTGGCCAAGAAGGCGCTGCTCCGGCCATTGCACAAACGGAACGATGATGACGTGCTGCGACAGATCGAGGTCGAGATGGCCGAAGCGCTGAACAGGACCGGTATCGGGCCGATGGGTCTGGGCGGCCGCAGCACGGTCTTAGGGGTGTGCATTGAATCGGCCTCATGCCACACGGCTTCGCTCCCGGTCGCCATAAGTCTCCAATGCTGGGCTGCCCGGCGGGCTTCGGTAAGGATCTTTCCGGACGGCCGGGCGATGTTCTCCACGGAGGGGTTCTGGTGAGGTCGCTGCAGGTCCCGCTGACCGAAGAGGTCGTCCGTTCCCTGAAAGCAGGGGATGAGGTGACGATCTCCGGGCCGGTCCTGACCGCTCGGGACGAGGCGCACACGAGGGCGCTCGAGATCCACGAGAGGGGCGAACCGCTCCCATTCGAGCTCCAGGGAATGGCGGTCTACCATTGCGGTCCGATCATGGCCAAGGATGGGGACGGCTGGAAGCTGATGGCCGCTGGCCCAACGACCAGTTCCCGCATGAATATGATCGAGCCGTCTTTCATCAGAGCGTTCGGCATCAAGGCGATCATCGGCAAAGGCGGCATGTCCAAGCCCACCGTCGAGGCGATGGAGGAATGCGGATGCGTCTACCTGGCATTCACTGGCGGAGCAGCCGTCATCGCCTCACAGGGAATAAAGGAAGTTAATGCCGTCGATTGGCCCGACCTGGGCATGCCGGAGGCGGTCTGGCATCTGGAGGCCGCCGGATTCGGCCCGCTGATCGTGGCCATCGACGCTCACGGCCACAGTCTTTATGATGACATCGACAAAAAGGTCAGCGCGAACGTCAAGGAGATAAAGAGGGAACTGGGCCTCTAGATCATTTTTCTTTCTGCTCTCCCTGCGGGTCCTTTCCCAGCAGTTCCGGTTTCTTGCGCACCTTGAAGTTGATGAACAGGGCGACGCAGATCGTGAGCAGCGCCAGCATCAGACCGATGACCATGAGGGAATGCGGCAGGTCGAACCCGAACAGGAACGTGTTGGTGTTATTGCTCTTGGACTTCTGTATCGAGATCTCAAGATGGCGCACCTCGAAAGGGTCCAGCGCGATCGAGACCTCTTTTGCGTCGTAGTTCTTCTTGCTGAATGTGATCGTGTATGTATCGGACGTCAACTTGATGGTGTAATTCCCATTGCTGTCAGTGATACTGGATTTCACACTATCGGTTCCACGGGCGATGACCGTCACGCCTTCTTGCGGCTTGCCGTTCTCGGTCACCTGACCGAATAGTGTGCATGGTTGCGCCTGCATCGAGGCGTTCTCCTGCGAGGTGATCCCCCTGAGGATATCGAGGGGGAGGGAGTTGGTCCGTTCGTAACCCTTCTTGTCGAAGGTGACCACATACACGCCTGGCCGAACGTTGCTGATACGGTACTCTCCCAACGGCGCTATCGTCGTGGTGGTATAGTTCCTCTGGTCATTCGCCAGGAAGACGGTGACCCCGACCACCGGAACCACACCATCGGTGACGAAGCCGTGGATCGAGCCGAGTATCTCGAACATGGTGAAGTTCAGTTCGGCCGAACCCCCGGAGGGGATCGCGATCTTGGAGTAAGAGGTGTTGGCGTTGTAATTGAAGAACGTCGCCGAGACATTGTACTCGCCCGCGGGCGTGGTCAGCTCATACACACCCTGGCTGTTCGTCAGCGCGGTCAGGGGGGCGTTGGTTGTGGTGTTCCTGGCGGTGACCGTCACGCCAGACATCGGAGCGCCGGTAACGTTGAGTATGGTGCCCTGGAAGCCCTGCAGACCGACCGTCGCCGACATTGCCGGCATGGTCATGACCGGGATTGCACAAATGAGCAGTGCGACCGTCAGCAACAGCGTGGCTAGTTTTCTCATCTTGATAGCACATGGGCAATTCTACGTAAAACGTTTTGTAGGGAACCTCGCGGTCGTAAGATAAGGCCACCTCCGATTAATCAGACCGCTTTCGATCAGGCACCGGCCGCCAGCACCCTGACGATGGCGTGCGCCATGCTTGGGTGGGGTGTGCAATGGTACCAGTGGTCCCCCGCCTGGGTGAAGGTGAACGTGAACGTCGCACCAGGTCCCATGTTGCCGCTATCGAACGCCACCGTCGAGTCCGCATCGCTGGTCACCGTGTGAACCACCGCGTCATTGTTCTTCCACGTGACATTATCCCCCACGTGTACCGTGATGATGTTCGGCGTGAAAGCGAAGTCGGCTATGCTGACCGGGTTGTCCCCCTCCGGAGTGGAACCCCCGCTCCCGTTGTTCTTCATGCCCAGATAGACTCCCGCTACGACGACTATGATGACGACCACGAGTATCCCGATGATCGTTGTCCGCTTCATGAGATGCACGTCTGAGCGCCTTCTATTTCAAGACGCTCCACTATGTTTCGTGGTCACAACGCCCGTTCTTCGCCGGAGGCCCGCCCTTCCACACGCCCAGCGTGAAGATGGCCGCTCCGACGAGCAACACCAGCCCGGCCAATCCGAACCCCGCCTGGTATGAGATCATGCCGACGATCACCCCGGTGATCAGCGGTCCGGCCGAATGCCCCACGTCCATGACCGAGCTGAGCACACCGATGGCGGAGCCGTGCGCCGATGTCCCGGCGTACTCGCAGACCAACGCTGAGGTGGACGCGGTCACCGTGGCCACGCTTAGGCCGAACAGGACCGAGAGAAGCATCAGAAGACCGATGTTGCTCACGTGCGGCATGAGCACAATGACCAGGAAGCCCATCAACAGGCCGACGCAGATGGCCGGTTCCCGCCCGTGGCGGTCGGAGATCCGACCCATGACCGGCTTGGACAGCAGCATGCTGACCACCTGCACCCCCATCACCGTCCCGATCTCCAGGCCGTTCAGCCCGATGGAAAGGCAATAGAGGGGCAGGAAAGCCTCGAAGGCACCCATGGCGAAGTACTGCATGCCCTCCATCGACGAGGTGATCATGATGCGGCGGTCCTTCGCCACCGTTGATAGCGCAAGCAGCACGCCTCCCGCCGGAAGGCGTTTCACGGCGATCGGGCGGCTTTCTTTCCAAGGTATCAAAAGCGACATGGCCAGCGCGATAACGCCGGTGATGGCACAGGTCAGGTAGAGGTCGGCGAAGTTCGCCAGATAGAGGAACGCCCCTCCCATGAACGGTGCCACGAAACGCCCCGCCATGGTGGCCGACGAATACGTGGCCAGTTTCTCTCCTCGCACCTCTTTCGAGTAGCGGTCGGCTATGGCCGCCATTGCCACCGGCATGAACACCGCGGTGGCGAAACCATGATAGAAACGGACCGCTGCCAGCTCGTAGACGTTGGTTACGAAGAGGTAGAGGAACGGGGCGGTGGCGAAGACCAGCAGGGAGTATGTGAGTATCCGTTGCCTCCCCTTCCGATCAGAATAGGCCCCGGCGATGCTGGACACGAGGATCCCGGGTATCGGGCTGATCGCCGCCACCAGACCAACCTGCTCCGCGTTGGCGCCGATGTGTTCCGCCAGCAACGGAAGGGCCGGGTTCTTGGACATGGTCGATGAAAGGATGGCGAACGCCGCCACCGCCCCCAGGACTAGCAGGAACCTGCCGTGACCGTCCTTGAGAGCCATGGTCAGATCTCAACCACGATTGGCGACCTTGGTCTTACAGTAGGCATACCAGGCATCGTAGGCCGGGAACTGAAGGCGCATGTTCTCGAAATCGTCCTTGGCCACGAACCGGAAGCCGGCGGCCAGTGCGGCCATCCCTGCCGACTCAGGTGGAGCTTCTTCCATTTTAACGACCGCGCCGCGAACGATGAGGGCCATCTCGAGCAGAACTGGGTCGTTCAATCTGAATTTCTCGAGCACGGCGTCGAACGAGCACCTGTCGCGGTGATGACCCAGCTCTACGCCTTCCACGTCGAACGGGGTGGCGCCTTCCCGCTTTGCCACCTCCATGACCTTGTCTGCGTCAACGAACAGGAACACCGCCTCATGGTCCACGAACCGGCTTATGAGCCACGAGCAGGCCATCCTGTCCACCTTCGCCTTTTCCCGAGTGATCCATTTCAAGATTCCACCCCCGATGCGAAAATGATATGCCCATATAGTCCCCGCTGCCAATATTAAGGATTCGGAGCCAAATATTCCAATTCGATCAGGGAAAATGACGCTCTCAGGCATTGAATCCGGGCGATCGTGAGCGTCCACATTCTCACCAGCATCCTTGCGTCCACCCCACCAGATTATTACGTCCCTCTCATTCCAACCAAGATAGGCGATGTCCGCCAGTTAACAACTCAAGCTAGTTTCGATGCACTGGGCAAAAGGTAGTAATACAATGATGCCAGATTGACGCCGATTTGAGGGCCGAAAGATGTCATTGGTAAGAGTTACCAAGAGGCTGTCCAAGCGGGATTTCCTGAACTTGATGGACCCGTTGGTCGCCGAATGGTTCGATTCCCGGTTCGAGGATCTCACCGAACCGCAATCATACGCCATCCCGCTGATACACGAGAGAAAGAACGTGCTAGTATCATCGCCCACCGGATCGGGCAAGACGCTGACCGCTTTCACTTCGATCATCAACGAGCTTTTCAAATACTCGAAGGAAGGCAAGCTGGAAGACAAGATATACGCCGTCTATATCTCTCCGCTCAAGGCACTGGCCAACGATATCAACAAGAACCTGGAAGAGCCGCTCCGGCAGATCAACGACCTGGCGGTGAAGAAGGGCATGGAGGCCCCCAAGATCCGTGTCGGGGTCCGCTCCGGCGACACATCCCAGGCCGAACGGCAGAAGCAGCTGCGCAAACCGCCGCACATCTTCATCACCACGCCAGAATCGCTGGCCATGGTGCTCGCCGCGCCGAAGTTCCGGGAGAAGTTCGCTGGCGTCGAATACCTAATCATCGACGAGATCCACGAGGTCTGCGATTCCAAGCGCGGGGTGCACCTGTCCCTGACGACCGAACGGCTCCAGACATTATGCCCGCGGCCAATAACCAGGATAGGCCTGTCCGCCACGCTGGCGCCGATCGAGCATATCGCGTCCTACCTGGTCGGCTACGAGAACGGCCAGATGCGGGACTGCCACCTGATCGAGATCAAGACCAAGAAAAGCCTGGACCTCAGGGTCATCTGCCCCACCGAGGACATCACGACACTGCCATACGAGATCGTGAACGCCAAGATGTACGACATGCTCCGGGACATGATCGAGGAGCACAAGACGACGCTCATCTTCACGAACACCAGGAGCGGCACCGAATCGGTCGTCTTCAAGCTGAAGGAGCGGGGCGTGGAGAACATCGAGGCGCATCACGGGTCGCTCAGCAAGGAGAGCCGGCTGGACGTCGAGGACCGACTGAAGAACGGCGAGCTGCGCTGTGTCGTCTCCTCGACATCCCTGGAGCTGGGCATCGACATCGGTTCGGTGGATCTGGTATGCCAGATCGGCTCGCCGAAGAGCGTGGCAAAGGGCCTGCAAAGGATAGGCCGTTCAGGGCATTCGCACGGAAAGACCCCGAAGGGTAGGATGCTGGTGTTCGATCTCGACGACCTGGTCGAATGCGCCGTGCTCTGCCGCGCAGCGCACAACCGCAACATCGACCGGGTCACGATCCCGGAGAACTGCCTGGACGTGTTGGCGCAGAGCATCGTGGGCATGTCCCTGGAGAAGCGCTGGGAGGTGGAGGAGGCTTACGAGGCGATCAAGCGTTCGCATTGCTACCGCAACCTGCCCCGGCAGCAGTACATGGAGGTGCTGCGCTATCTGGGCTCGCGGGATGCCTTCGAGGGCGTGTACTCCAAGATATGGTACGACGAGACGGAGATGCGCTTCGGCAAGAAGAAGGGCGCCCGGATGATCTACTTCATGAACCTGGGCACGATCCCCGAGGAGGCCCACTACAAGGTCTTCACCGAGAAGGGGTCGCTGATCGGCGACCTCTCCGAGAAGTTCGTTGAACGTCTCGCGACCAGGGACGTCTTCGTGCTCGGCGGCCGTTCGTACGAGTTCGTGCGGGCCAAGGGCATGAAGGCGTTCGTCAAGTCGGCGTCCGGCCGGAAGCCGACGGTGCCGTCGTGGACCGGCGAGATGCTGCCCCGTTCCTTTGACCTTTCCATGGAGATCGCCCGCTTCCGCCGGGAAATGGCCGGGCGACTGGAGGACGAAGACGGCAAAACGATCGAATGGCTGGTGCATGATTTCGACATCGATGTCGGGTCCGCCCGTTCCATCCTGTCCTATTTCCGGGAGCAGAAGAAGGCATCGCTCATCCCGGACGACAAGGTGCTGGCCATCGAAGGTTACCGGGACATGGCGGACAACTCGTCGCTCATCTTCCACTTCCCGTTCGGTCGCAGGGTGAACGACGCTCTGTCGCGGGCATACGCGTTCGAGCTCACCCAGAGGCTTGGCGGCAACGTATCCGTCTCGATCGTTGACGACGCGTTCATGGTCACGACGCAGAGGGGCGTTGACCTGGAATCCGTGAAGGGCATGGTCTCCAGCCTGAACCTGGACAACGTGCTGCGCCGGGCGGTCAAGGACTCGGAGCTGTTCAAGCAGCGGTTCCGGCACACCGCTGCTCGTTCGTTCATGATCCTGCGCAACTACAAGGGGCGCGAAGTATCGGTCAACCGCCAGCAGGTCCGGTCCCAGTATCTGCTGGACTACCTGATCTCGGCGGAGGGCGTCCCGGTCATCGAGGAGACGTTCCGCGAAATTCTGGAGGATGTCATGGACATCCAGAACGCCAAGGGCATACTGGAACAGTTGGAGCGCGGGGAGATGACCCTGTCCTTCATCCACTATTCCGGCACACCGTCCCCATTCGCCGCCAACGTCGTGCTGGCCGGAACGTCGGACATCGTCCTGATGGAGGACCGGAGCTCGCTGCTGAAGCAACTGCACCGGAAGGTCCTGTCCAAGGTCATGGGCTCAGAGGCCAAGGAGTTCGAGTTCGAGGAGGAGCAGGTCGCGGCCTATTTCCGCAGCAAGATCGGGACGGTGGAG
This sequence comes from uncultured Methanomassiliicoccales archaeon, assembly GCA_942492955.1. Lineage (GTDB taxonomy): Archaea > Thermoplasmatota > Thermoplasmata > Methanomassiliicoccales > UBA472 > DASXVU01. Next base: position 1,607,936 of record OW818644.1, on the reverse strand, counting down.
AGCAAGGCGGGACTGCTGGAACTGTTGCGCCGGGCCGGTCCGATGCACATCTTCCGGGAAAAGGGAAAGAACGTCTATCCATATTCGACGCCGTCGCGTGAGCAGATAGACCGCTGGGCCGAAGAACTCCTGGCCGAGGGCAAGATCGCCTCCGTCTTCAACGAGGACACGATGTTCGTGGCCTCAGAACATCTGCCGTACTATGCCGAGGTGCTGCGCCGGGAGCGTCCGTACGGCGAGCTGGAACAGCGCATCCTTGGTTACTTGACGGAAGAAAGGACGCACAGGCAGATCGAGGCGTTCGCCCAGGCGGAACCGACCAAACTGCAGCGCGCGTTGCGCAATCTGGAATCCTCGTTCCGAATCGACCGGCCGAGCTATTCCGATGGAAAATGGACCTACCGGGCAAGGACGGTCGAGGGCCGATCCAGGCAGGAGGCGCTGGACCTTGCGCTGACCACCTATCTGGAACTATGGGCACCGGCCACGGTGGAGGAGATGGCCTACTCCTTCAACCTCAACGACACGGAAACGAAACGGGCGATCATGGACCTGGTGGAAGAGGGGATCGTCGACGAGGGCAAGTTCGTCATCGCGGAAGGCATCCAGTATATGCTGAAGAAGGACCACCTGCGACTGAGGAGCAGCAACCTGTCCTCCTATGACAACCGCACCGTCGAATCATACCGGCGCCAGAAGACCCACGGCCCGTTCCGCTCCATCGTGGAATGCATGCGCGTCATCGGCGAGGCCGGAATGCCCCTGGACGTCTTCAACCGGGTGGAGGGCTTCGATATCCGTGACTGGCAGGAGATGCGGCGGAACGGCGAGCTCCTGCTGGGCCGGTTCATGCGCGGGCGGGTCCGCTACGTGCTCGCGGACGAGGGGCCGATGTACGCATCCATGTTCCGCAGCTCGGAACTCAGCGGCCTGGACAGCACCATCCTCCGGGAGCTGGAGCTTTCCGGCGGCATGAGCCTGCGGCAGCTTACCACCTCCACTGGCATGGACAAGGAGGTGCTCAAGGAAGCGGTGGACCGGCTGGACCGGAACCTCTACCTGGTGCGCAAATATGAGGAGGGGGAGGACTGGGCTCGGGAGAACATCTACATTCCGTACCACCCGGACGCGTATACCGACGACGCCCCTGCGAGGCTTGTGGAACGGTACCTGAGGGCCTACGGGCCGGTGCAACCATATTCCATCGGCACCGCGCTGGATATGATGCCGACCGAGGTCCGCGAACGGCTCGTTAAACTGGACGTGGCGACCATCTCGGTCGGCGAGACAAGGACGGAGATGGTGATGCTGGCAGACGAGCTCCCGGCACTGGACCGTTTCAATCGTACGGAGGAAGGGGTGAAGGTCGTCTCATTGTACGATCCCGACGTGCAGCCCATGTGGGCGGAGATAGCGTCCCGGTACGGAGAAGGCTGGATCTTTCCCATTTTGTCAGATGGCCGGCTGATCGGGGCGGTCGAGAAATGGGAGATGAGCGGCTGCACCGAGATCCGCTCATTCGACCTGGACGAGCCAAAACTACTCCCGGACGCCCTGGACGCGATCGACGGCATGATGAGGTTCTACCAGCTCGTCGGCTACGACGTCGTGCGCATCCGCGAGGTGCTGGGCACTCCGGTCGACGACCTGGACGAAGAGACCAGCCAGATCTTGCTTTCAAAGGGCTACATCAAGCTGGACGGAATGTTCGCAAAAGGCAATATGATCGATCTGCAGGTGAGCGAGAAGGACTATTTCGCCTACGTGTTCAGCAAGCAGCACGTCGGTCCCGGGCGGCGGTATCCGGACGAGATCGAGGCCGTCCGTTCCATGGGCGGGCTGCGATCGGACGCGGCCGCCTACCTTCGCTCCGAGGTGCATGTGCCGCTCAAGAAGCTGGCCGAGCAAGGAAGCCTGATCAAGGTGTGGGCGATCCCGGAGTATTCGACGTATACCTCATTGGAGCACGCCGCCCTCTACCGCAAGGTGCGCAACGTGACGCCCTCGGCCGACATGGCCAATCTGCTGCGGATCATCGAAGAGGAGGCGCCGATCAGCAAGCACAAGCTGTTCGACCTGTCACCGGTGGGGCATCGCCGCAGCTACGATGCGCTCCGGGTGCTGCTTCGTTCGACGATCGTCTACGCGGACGGGCATGGTCTGCTCAGGCCGATCCCGGACAACGGCATGGAACCGGCCGAGGCGAAGAAGGAGCTGATGCGGATGGCGTTCCGCAACTTCGGCATCTTCAGCGCCGAGAGCCTGTCCCGGTTCCTGGGGTCCATGCCGATGCGGGAGCTGCGGACGATGCTTGCGGAACTGGAGAAGGACGGACTGCTGGTCAAGGGTTTCCTGCTGGAAGGGAGCGACACCATGCATTGGATGCTGGCCGCCGACGTCGGTACTATCAAGGGGATCGAGCCCCCGGAACGTTTCGTGCTCACCTCCGACGACAACCTCGCCGTGTACTTCCAGTATCCATGGATCAGGACCATGTTCGGCTGCACCTGCAACGTCATCTTCGACGGCGTGGAGATGAAGGCGGCCTACAAGGCACGCACCAGGGGCAAGGACATAATCATCGTGCAGTTCACCGGCGATCGGGAGGCCAGGAGAACGCTGAACGATCATATCCGGTCACTCGGGCTCACCCTGAGGGACGAGGAGGGGGACCGGATCAAGGAGTGGGAGATACAGGAGTTCTACGAGAAGACGCATCTCGGGGAAGAGGATTGACCGCCCTCCTGCCCGAACTCAGGTGGAATTAACGCCCCCCCTTAACAGGGGTGCATGAAAATGTTGTGACTGGCCGTCGAGAATCGACAGCAAGGTATGATATAGCATGACTGGGCGTCCGGCCATTCCGGCCGGTGTCACCAGTTAGCAATAGTTTAAACTAGCGCATTACGTTATACTTTTCAGGTTCTTATGAAGATTCCGTGCGAGCTCATCGTCTGGTATGTTCTGCCTTCGATCCGAAGGGAACTCGCGAGAGAATTGGTCGAAAAGCATCATCTCAGCCAGGCCGAAGTGGCGAGGCGATTTGGTGTGACCGATGCCGCGATATCCCAGTACCTCAAGGCCAAACGAGGCACCAGCAAGGAGATCGAGAACAGCGGGAAATATGACGAGTTCAAGCGGGAGGTCGAGGTGGCGGCGGTCCGGATCATGAATGGTTCCGACATCGTCACCGAGACATGCCGCGTCTGCGAGATGGTCAAGAAGAGCGGAATGCTGGTCAAGGTCTACGAGATCCATACCGGCCTGAAGGCCCCGGACTGTGTCTGTCCGGATGTCAGAACCCCTCTCATCTAGGACGTTTCGATCGCTGGAAAGAATAATAGATGTACTCCTGGGCATAGCCCGCGTACCGGCCGAAATAGTCCCGCCCGAACTGGTTGACATGACGGTAGGTGCCGCGGACGCCGTACATCTCTTCCATCGCCTTCTTGATGCGGACATCGACCGGGAACGCGTCCAAATGGTCCAGGCTGAAGACGGCCACACAATCGGCCACCTTGTCTCCGATCCCAGGATATGACCTCAGCTGCTTGACGCACTCCCCGTATTCGGCACCCTTCAGCGACCCGAGGTCGATCTCGCCCCTATCGACCATGCGCGCGAATTCCACGAACCGGCCGCACCGGAATCCGAGCCCGCAGGTCCGCGCCGTCTCATGGCCGCCGGCGATCTGGTCCGGACGGGGGAAAGCGTAGCCGCCGCCGGGCAGGCGATCCCCGAAAGTGCGGCACACGTTCTCGATCATCTTCTGTATTCGGGGTATGTTGGCGTTGGTCGCCAGGACATACGAGGCCGCGCATTCCCAGGGATCCTGGCGTATGAGGCGCAGGCCCTGGAAGCTCGTGACCATCGAGGTCATCAGATCATCCTTCGAGATATCGGAACGGATGCTTTCAAGGTCGTCATCGGACCGGAAGTAACTCATCAGCGCTTCTTCGCCTATGGCCCCCTCTGCCGCGATCTCATCGCCAGCTTGACGGAGATGGACCTCAACGCCGTTCAGGATGCCCTTCCAAACACCGCCTTCCTTGTGCCAACGGAACACCTGTCCGCAGCCCAGCGTGCTGTCGAGGTCGATCAGCCCGAACCTCATGCCGATTTCCTGGCCACGAACACCATGATATCGCTGGTCTTCTTGAACGGAGAGAGCAGGTAATCACCATACTCTTCGGCCACTTCCAGGCCGCAGCGCTCCATGAGGTCTACGACCTCCCGTTCGAACATGTACCGCAGCGTCATCGTCGCCGTCACCCGCCGAAGCTCCTGGTCCTGCCGGGAGATGTCATAGAAGTAATGGATGGTGGTGGTCTGCTCCGGGGTGTTGAACTCCTGGGCCTCCATCTTGGTGATGATCTCTCCCTGCGAGGTTATGCGCGTGCCGCGATGGCGGAGCAGCCCCTCGGGCCGGTCGAGACGCGGGTTGAAGATGCTGAAGATGAACAATCCATCCTTTGCCATATGGTCGGCCACGTTCTTCAGGGCGGCCTCCTGCTCCTCCGTCTCCAGCAGGTGCAGGAACGCGTTGAACGGGATGATGGTGAGCTTGAACTTCTTCTTGCAGACGAAGTTCCTCACGTCGCCGTGCCCGATATGGACGTTCTCCTGCGTTGACTCGGGCAGGGTCTCGATCTTGGCCGTCAGCTTGTCCAGCATGGCATCTGAAGCGTCGAAGCCGGAGATCTTGTAGCCCTCTTTGGCCAGCGGGATCAGCGTCCTGCCGGTGCCGCACATGCAGTCCAGGATCGGACCTCCGGTGCGTTCCGCCATCCGCTTCAGGAACTCGACGTCCTCGGTGAAGTCCTCGTACCAGATGTCGTAGTACTTGGCGGTGACCTCGTACTGGTCCAGGAAGTCTTCGTCAACGCTTGTATCCGATCTTTCGGAGGAATTCCTTTCTTTCTTTGACGTTCTCATCGTTCTCCACTCCTAAGGGCGACTTGCCATCGATCACACCGATCACGCCACGGCCGTCGCCGTCCTTGGCCACGACGACCTGCAGCTCGTTTGCTGTGGCGCAGAAGATGGAGCACACCTCGGGGACGGCCTTGATGGCATTGAGCACGTTCACCGGGAAGGCGTTCCTGAGCAGCACGACGAACGTGTGTCCGGCGCCGATCCGCACGGCGTTCCTTGCCGCCGCGCCTTTCAGCTCCTCATCGTTGCCCTCGACGCGCACCAGCCTCGGGCCGGACGCCTCGCAGAAGGCAATGCCGAACTTGGCCGACGGTGTCGAGTTGACCATCGCCTCGTACAGGTCCTCGGCCGTCTTGATGAAGTGCGACTGCCCAATGATGACGTTGCACTCCGGCGGGATCTCCACCGGCACTCCCTCGGTCTCCATTTCCGCTCCAGAGATATTACGGAGTTACCGATAGATAGCCTTTTTGAGCCCCGCCGCACCACATTGGGTCAAACCATATATCGGCCTGAGGCGATGCCGTTGGCATGGTCAGGTTTGGACCGGCGGGATATCCGGAGGGTGCGAAGGACGGGGCCAACGCCGTCGAGCTGGTCCGAAAGGCGGGCTTGGACGCGCTGGAGCTTCAGTTCGGCCGCCAGGTGAACATGAGCGACGCGCGGGCCTACGCCATACGAAGAAAGGCGGAGGAACTGGATGTCCGGCTGAGCGCCCACGCCCCGTACTACATCAGCCTCAATTCGGTCCCCGAGACGTACGAAAAGAGCAAGGAGTGGATCATGCGCACCGCCCGGGTGGCCGCCAAGGCCGGGGCAGGGATCATCGTGGTCCACGCCGCCACCTACGCCGGCAAGGAGCCGGAGGTCGCCACCAGGGCGGTCATCCGCGGCCTGTCCGAATGCCTGGACCAGATGGCCAAAGAAGGATTGGAAGTCGTGCTCGGCCTGGAGACCATGGGCCGGGCCAGCACCTGGGGCACCCTGGAGGAGATAGGCACAGTGGTCCGCGCATTGAAAGGAGTGAAGCCCGTGGTCGATTTTGCCCATATCCACGCCCGGTACGCCGGCTCGCTCCGCACCCAGAACGATTTCCGGAAGGTGGTGGACGAACTGGTCTCCATATGCCCCGGGGATCTGCATTGCCACTACAGCTGCATCGAGTACACCAAGGCGGGCGAGAAGCGGCACCTGCCGCTCAGCACCAAGGACCCGGACTTCTCGCTCTTGGTGCCATTGCTGCGCGGGCTCTCACAAGAGTGCACCATCATCTGCGAGACCCCGGCTCCGGTCGAGGACGCGGTGGCCATGCGGGCAGAATATGACGGCTGAACATGTTCTCATGTTGAGCAACCAGATGAACAGCAATAAATAACCTGAGGGTAATCCGATAGGTCATAGCAGTCGAGTCGTGGTTCGATGGCAAGTTCGACTTCATCCAAAGAGAAAGAAAAGGAATCGTTCGAGTTCGACTGCCCAGAGTGCGGAACTCACATCGCCGGAGACGCAACGAAATGCCCCAAGTGCGGGATCGAGTTCGTCATCGAAGAGGTGTCCGAATCGGAATGTCCCGATTGCGGCAAGATGATCCCCGTCGACAGTGAGGAATGCCCGTCCTGCGGCGCCAAGTTCGAGGTCGTCATCGAAGATGAGGAACAGGCGAAGCAGGAGCAGAAGGAGCGGGAAGAAGAGCTGGAGAACCAGAAGGAATTGGCCCGCATCGAGGCGGAACAGAACGAGGAGCTGAAGAAGCAGTTCCCCATCCTCGTCGCAGAGGTCAAACCGCTGATGGCGATGGCCAAGGACCACGATATCGATACCTCCGAATGCAGGCGCCTGATCGACAAGGCCGTGCGCGCCGGAAAGCAGAAGGACATAGCCACCGCGGTCCAGTGCGTCAAGGATTGCCGCTCATCGGTAAGGTTCGCGATCGAGGAAAGGCTTACCCGCGACGTCGAGCACATGGAAAAGCTGATCGAAGTGGCCAGTTCCATGGGTGGCGACACATCGGAGATGTCCGAATCGATCAAGAACATGCGGGAGAAGATGGCCCAGGGAGAGCTCCAGGCAGCACTGGAGGAGTCGAAGAACGGCCGCAAGACCGCCGAGAAGGTCACCGGGAAGTACATCGAGGCGCACGACATCTGCGAGTCGCTCGGCAAACTGGTGCAGAACTCGGAAAGGTTCTACGTCGACGTCAGAGAGGCCAGGAACCTGCTCAAGGAGGCGCAGGAGGCAGGCGAGCGCGGTGACTGGAGCATGATGGGCATTCTGTCGCGGAAGGGCCGCGAGGACATCATGAAGACGCTGCCGGAAGTGCTCAAGAGCGAGATGAGGAAGGCAAAGAGCACGCTGCTGGACTCGAAAGCGGACGGCAAGGACGTATCGGTCATGGTCAAGATACTCAAGGACGCCGGCATGGCGATGAAGCGCGAGAAGTACGAGGAGACGCTGGACCGTCTCATCGAGTTCAAGGCAGAGATGAAGCGCATCTGATGGCGCGCTTGTTTTCTATCACTAAAATTAACGGTCGCGGATAACGCGCATCTCCCGTTCCAGGATCGAGCGCTCCTGGGCGTTGAGGGAGTTCGGGTCCACCGAGAGCAGGAAGACCGCGGAACGCTCCGACACTTTATCCACCAGGTTGCGGATGAAGCGGACGGCGCCCTCGAAGGTGTTGCAGCTGATCAGGTATTGCAGGTCATCGACCAGCACCACGCTCATCTCGCTCTTGAGGATGAACTCCTCCAGGACGACCATGATCTTCTCCAGCGACGGCGGTATGGTCTCCTCGCTGGCGGATTCGTGGTCCGTCAGCCAGAGCATCCGCGGCTTCGCCCCCTCGATCTTCGATCGGAGCAGGCGGGGGTTGACCCGGGTGATGCCGATGCCCTTGTAGCCGTCCTCGACCATGGAAGCGAAGATCCCATAGGAGAACTCCCGGCTCTGTTCCTCGACCAGGTAAGACTCGCCTTCGACGATGTCGATCTCCAGCTCGTGGTATCCGCCCTTCCTGGCGTTCCGTTCCGAGTTCCTCTTGTGGTACTGGACGATCGTGTTCTTGATCGAATCAAGCGAATCCTGCCGGGGCGCGGGCGGCGAAAGGTCGCGGAGCTTCTCCGGCGATACCGGCTCAGGCTGATGAACCGGCGCCTCCAGCCGGTCGTGGTAGAAGTTCTCCAGGAACCGGGGCAGGTCGACGCTGTCCCTGCTCTCGCCGATGATCTTCCGGACCTCCTTCAGGTCCTTCAACGCATGCAGCTCGAGCTGCGATTCGGGGCACAGCGCGTCACCGCAGGTGAACTCGATAGCCCTCTCTCCCCGATACATCATCTCCACGCTGTTGTTGCCTGAAGGACGGAACGCATAGAGGGCCAGAACGGCCTTTCCCGCCTCGACGGCGATGACGCCGTTCGTGGTGTCCCCGTCCAGCGTCATCCCGGTGACCAGATAGCCGGTGAAATTTGCGTCCTTCATCCTGTCCAAAAGCGATTTGAGGGACGATTGGCCACCGCGTCGCTGCTCGATCAGGACGCCAGGCGAGATTCCGAACTGAGGCTGCAATTTAGATCAGGGAAACATGAGCCGGAGCGCTTAAATCGTTTTGCCAAGCGTCGACGTCCCATAGACCCGAGGACATGGCAGCGATTCAGGGGCCGCGATAAATCTGGGGGTTCTAAGAAACCTTTAAATGATGGGAACATTTGTTGGGACACCAGTGCCACCGTAGCCTAATGGCGGGGCGAGTGATTCGTAATCACTAGGTTGGGGGTTCGATTCCCCTCGGTGGCTCCATCTTCTCCCGATCACAGGTCCTTTTTCAGGTATTCTCCCACGATCTTCATGGCGCACACATCGCCGCACATCGAGCAGCCGTCCTTCTGCTCGGTCTTCCCCCGCGACCGGTAACGGCGTGCTTTCTCGGGGTCCAGGGATTCGGCGAACATGCCCTCCCAGTCCAGTGCCTTCCGTGCCCGGGCCATGCGGTCGTCCCTCTCGGCGTCGATGCCCCGGGCGATATCGGCCGCGTGGGCGGCGATCTTCGAGGCGATGAGCCCTTCCTTGACATCGTCCAGGTCGGGCAGGCCGAGATGCTCGGCGGGTGTGACGTAACAGAGGAAGTCGGCGCCGCTGAACGCCGCGATGGCACCACCGATCGCCCCGGTTATGTGATCGTATCCGGGAGCGATGTCGGTGACCAGCGGCCCCAGAACATAGAACGGGGCGCCGTCGCAGATGGTCTTCTGCATGCGGACGTTGGCCGCGATCTGGTCCATCGGCACGTGGCCTGGGCCCTCGACCATGGTCTGCACGCCGGCCTTCCGGGCCCGCTTGACCAGTTCTCCCAGGATGATGAGCTCGGATATCTGGGCGCCGTCACTTGCGTCGTGGAGGCATCCCGGCCGCAGGCCGTCACCTAAGGATAGAGTGAACTCGTACTTCCTGGCCATCTCCAGCAGATAGTCGAACCGCTGGTATAGGGGGTTCTCCTTCTCGTTGTGCAGGATCCACGCCACCAGGAACGACCCGCCCCGGGAGACCACATCGGTGATCCGGTCGGAGTGCCTCAGCCGGTCAACGCTCTGCCTGGTGATCCCGCAATGCACGGTCATGAAGTCCACGCCGTCCTTGGCGTGCTTCTCGATGCCGTTGAAGATATCGTCCTCGTCCATGTCCACGACCGCGCTCCGGCGGGCGGCGCGCAGCCCCTCCTGATAGATCGGCACGGTTCCGATCGGGACAGGCGTCTCCTTGATGATCCGCCGCCGGATGGCGTCGATATCCCCGCCGGTGCTCAGGTCCATGATCGCGTCCGCGCCGTAGCGGACCGCAAGCCTGGCCTTGGCCAGTTCCTCATCGACGTTCACAATGTCCCTGGAAGTGCCGAGGTTGACGTTCACCTTGACCCGGAGGCCTTCGCCGATGCCGCATGCCGCCGCACCGTGTATCGGGTTGAGCGGGATGACCACCCGGCCGGAGGCGACCAGCCTTCTGACCTTCTCTGGGTCCATCCTTTCGTTCGCGGCGACCGCCCTGATCTCCTCGGTCAGACCGCCCTTGGCAGCCTCCATGATCGTCATGTTCCGGCAAACCCGCTCCGGTCTAAAAGACATTTCCCCGGACTGTTCGCAAACTGGCGTCGGCATCTACGCGGAATGACGTCCCAAAGCACGCAGAATACTGACCCGTTTTTATGACCATAGCCAGACGAGGCGATTGTTTAAATACCGCGATGCCATTATGTTTTAAATAACAGAAGGATGGGAGACGACTGCCTTTCCCAGTGCACGGAATCGCAGTCGAGATAGATCAAAGACATCAGGTTGACAGGTTCATAGGAGTTGAAATTATGGAGGATACTAGCTATACGGCCGAGAGCATCCAAGTGCTCGAAGGCCTTCAAGCCGTTCGAAAGCGGCCAGGTATGTACATCGGGAGCACCGATACGCGCGGATTGCATCATCTGGTGTACGAGATCGTCGACAACAGCATCGATGAGGCGATGCAGGGGTTCTGTTCCCGGATCGAGGTCACGATAAACCCGGATGGAAGCTGCTCAGTCGCAGATGATGGAAGGGGCATCCCCACCGGCATCCTCCCCAAGTACAACAAGCCGGCGGTCGAGATGGTGTTGACCACGCTGCACGCCGGCGGCAAGTTCGACAGGAAGTCGTACAAGGTATCCGGCGGATTGCATGGCGTCGGCATGTCGGTGGTGAACGCGCTGTCGGAATGGCTCGAGGTGCGCGTCCGCCGCGAGGGCAAGGAATGGCTCATGCGCTGCGAGCGCGGCATACTGTCACAACCGCTGGAAGTGGTGGGGGAGGCGACCGAGACAGGCACGACGATAACGTTCATGCCCGATCCGGAGATCTTCCCGGACCGCAACTTCGACGACGAGGTGCTGGCATCCCGCCTGAAGGACCTGGCGTTCCTGAACAAGAACGTGGCCATCCTCTTCAAGGACACGAGGAACGGTCATGAGGAGAAGTTCCACTACGAGGGCGGCATCGTCGAATTCGTCCTGTCGATCAACAAGAACAAGACCGCGCTGCACGAGAAGCCGATCTACCTGATCACCGAGAAGGACAACGTCATCGTCGAGGTGGCGATGCAGTACACGGACGCGTACAGCGAGGCGTTCTACTCGTTCGTCAACAACATCAACACCATCGAGGGCGGCTCCCACGTGAACGGGTTCCGCTCCGCTCTGACGAGAACGATGAACGATTACGCCAAGGAGTACAAGTTCATCAAAGAGGGGGACGAGGGGCTGACCGGCGATGATGTTCGTGAAGGTCTCACCACCATCCTCAGCCTCAAGGTGCCAGAACCGCAGTTCGAGGGCCAGACCAAGACCAAGCTGGGCAACTCGGAGATCAGGGGCATCGTCGATTCCGTCCTCAGCGCCAAGCTGAAGGAGTTCCTGGACGAGAACCCGAAGGTCGCCGAGATATGCATCGAAAGGTCAATACTGGCGTCCGCGGCGAGAGAGGCCGCAAGGAAAGCACGCGACCTGACCAGGAGGAAAGGCTTCCTGGAGTCCGCGGCATTGCCGGGCAAGCTGGCCGATTGCGCCGAGCGTGACCCGGCCAAGTGCGAGATCTATATCGTCGAGGGAGATTCTGCAGGGGGATGCTTCTCCGGTGACACGAAGGTGGCGCTGGCGGACGGCAGAAATCTGAGCTTCACCGAATTGGTCGAGGAACACGCTGCCGGCAAGGAGAATTTCTGCTATACGATCGGAAATGACGGAAATGTCCATGTGGCACGGATCGTCGAGCCGAGGATGACAAGATCAAGGACTGGCGTGATAAAGGTCACGCTGGACAATGGTGAGAGCATCATATGCACACCTGACCATTTGTTCATGACCCGAAATGGTTGCTACAAGATGGCGAAGGCTCTCCTCGAAGGAGAATCCCTGATGCCACTATACAAAAACGGTTCCGGGTGCCAAGAATCCATTTGGAACCCCAATAATGGCAACTGGCTATCGTTCAGCACATCTCATGATGCGACTTCTGTTGAAGGCTGTCCTGGGGACGCAGTTGTCTACTGCAATCACAAAGTAGCATCAGTCGAGATCTGCATCGAGAAAATGGATGTCTTCGACCTAGAAGTGCCAAGCACCCACAACTTTGCCCTGGCATCCGGGGTCTTTGTGCACAATAGCGCCAAGCAGGGCCGCAACCGTGAGTTCCAGGCCATCCTGCCCCTGCGTGGGAAGATCCTGAATGTCGAGAAGGCGAGGATGGACAAACTGCTCAAGAGCGGCGCCATCCGCGACCTGATCACGGCGCTCGGAACCAACATAGGGACCGAGTTCGACCTGGCCAAAGCCCGTTACCACCGTGTCATCATCATGACCGATGCCGATGTCGACGGGGCGCATATCAGGACGCTGCTGCTGACGCTCTTCTACCGCTACATGAAGCCATTGGTCGAGAACGGCTACATCTATGTGGCACAGCCGCCGCTGTACAAGGTCTACCGCGGCCAGAAGGAAGTCTACGTTTACACCGAGCAGGACATGCAGAAGGCGGTCGAGGAGATGGGCAAGGGGGCGAACGCCCAGAGGTACAAAGGTCTGGGTGAGATGAACCCGCACCAGCTCTGGGAGACCACCATGGACCCGGCCACCCGGGTGATGAAGCATGTCACGATCGATGATGCCGTCAAAGCGGACGAGATGTTCACCGTGCTCATGGGAGACGCAGTGGAACCAAGGCGGGAATACATCATGGCTCATGCCAAAGAAGTCGAAAACCTGGACGTGTGAGGTGAGCTAAAATGGCAGACAACGAAGAACAGAACGACAAGCCCGCCGAACAGGTCGAGCCGGAGAAGAAGGAAGAACAGATCACGCCAGTTCCAGCGCAGGTCGAACCTGCGCCGGTTCTGCTGGTCCCTGAGGAAAAGAACGCTGGCTTCCAGGTGGTCCCGAAATCGATCGAGATCGAAATGAAGAAGTGCTACATCGACTACGCCATGAGCGTCATCGTCGGTAGGGCGCTGCCGGACGTGCGCGATGGTCTGAAGCCGGTGCACCGCAGGATCCTCTACGCCATGAACGACCTGGGGATAACCTCAAAATCCGCTCCAAAGAAGAGTGCCAGGGTCGTGGGCGAATGTTTGGGAAAATATCACCCGCACGGTGACACCGCTGTCTACGACTCCATGGTCCGCATGGCCCAGACGTTCTCGCTCCGTTACCCGCTCGTCGATGGCCAGGGTAACTTCGGTTCGGTCGACGGCGATTCCGCAGCAGCCATGAGGTACACCGAATGCCGTCTGCAGAAGATGGCCGAGGAGATGCTGGCCGACCTGGATAAGGAAACGATCGACTGGGTCGATAATTTCGACGGTTCCTTGAAAGAGCCGTCCGTCCTGCCATCAAAGCTGCCGAACTTGCTTGTCAACGGCTCATCCGGTATCGCGGTCGGAATGGCGACCAACATACCGCCGCACAACCTGCGCGAGGTAATCGATGCCATAATCTACCTGGCCGACCACCCGGAGGCGGAAGTATCCGACCTGATGCAGTTCATCAAAGGCCCGGATTTCCCGACCGGCGGTATCATCTACGGCATCAACGGCATCGTCGAGGCCTACCAGACCGGCAGAGGCAAGATCAAGGTGCGCGCCCGGACGATCAAGGAAGAGGTCGAAGGCAAGCAGCGCATCATCGTCAACGAGATCCCGTACCAGGTCAACAAAGCGACCCTGATCGAGGCCATCGCCGAACTTGTCAAGGACAAGAAGATCGAAGGCATCACCGACCTGCGCGACGAATCCGATCGTGACGGCATGAGGATCGTCATCGAGCTGCGCAAGGACGTCATGGAGGAGGTCATCCTCAACCAGCTGTTCAAGCACACCCAGATGGAAGTAACGTTCGGCGTCATCAACATCGCCCTGGTGGACAACCAGCCCAAGGTGCTCACTCTCAAGGAGATGATGCAGCACTTCCTGGACTATCGGGTCAGCGTCGTGACGCGCAGGACCCAGTTCGAGCTCAGGCAGGCTCAAAAGCGGGACCACATCCTGCAAGGGCTGATCAAGGCGGTGGACGTGCTGGACGAGACCATCCGCATCATCCGGGCGGCCGGTTCGCCGGAGGAGGCGAGGCTCGGTCTGATTGAATTCCTGGTCATAGACGAGGAGCAGGCAAAGGCCATCCTCGACCTCACGTTGAGAAAGCTCACCGGGTTGGAACTGGTGGCCCTCCGCGCCGAGTACATGGAGATCGAGCAGCTGGTCCGCGAGCTCGAAGCGATACTGGCTTCGAGAGAGAGGATAGTCGCCATCGTGAAGAGCGAGGAGCTCGAACTGCGCGAGAAGTACGGCGACGAGAGGAAGACGGAGATCGTGGCGAACGCGCTGGACTTCGACATCGAGGACCTCATACCGAACGAGGACATGGTGGTCATGGGCACGTCCGACGGATACATCAAGCGGATTCCGCTGGACACCTACAAGCAGCAGAAGCGCGGCGGCATCGGCCTCATTGGCATGGAGACCAAGGAGGAGGACAACGTCACCGATATGTTCGTCACCCTGACGCACAACCGGCTGATGTTCATAACCAACCTGGGCCGCGTCTACGTAATGAAGGCATGGCAGCTGCCGGTCGGCGGGCGCCATTCCAAGGGCAAGCCGATCGTCAACCTCCTGCCGAAGCTGGAAGAGGGCGAGAAGGTCGTGAAGACGTTGCCGGTGAAGGAGATCGGCGGCGACAACTATCTGGTCTTCGCGACCAAGAAGGGAACGATCAAGAAGACCCCGCTGGAAGCCTACGTCAACGTCCGCTCCAGCGGCATCATCGCGGTCGGCCTGGAAGAGGGCGACGAACTCGTCGACACCAAGCTTACCGACGGCACCAAGGAGATCATCCTGGCGACGGCCAACGGCCGGGCGATACGGTTCAACGAGAAGGACGTCCGCCCCATGGGCAGGCCGGCGCACGGTGTCCGCGGCATCAGGCTGGGCGAGGGCGATCGCGTCGTCAGCATGGCCATCGTGACGCAGGACGCCAAGCTGCTGACGGTCACGGAGAACGGCTTCGGAAAGATATCCATCGTCGGCAAGCGCGGGGCGGCGGAAGAGGCCGGGACCGAGGCGCCAGAGGAAGAGGCCGAGGAGATGGCCGAAGAGGAGATCGAGGAACCGGAGACCGAAGAGACCTGCGAGGAGGAGATCCCCGGCGCCGAGCAGCGTGACGAGTACCGCAAGACCCGCCGTGGCGGCAAGGGCGTCAAGGCCATCAAGGTCTGCGAACGCAACGGGAAGGTGCTGGCGGTGCTCGAGGTATCCGAAGAGGACGAGATCATCCTGGCCAGCAACAAGGGGAACATCATACGCTTCCCGGCGTCGGACTTCCGCGTCCTGGGCCGGGTGACCATGGGCGTCCGGGCCAAGCGCCTGGAAGAGGGCGAGAAGGTCATCGCCGTGGCCCGCCTGATCGGCAAGGGCGAGGAGCGCATGGTGGAAGAAACGGAAGCGAAGGGGGACTCGCTCCGGGCCGAGGGCGGCGAGGAAGGGGAAGAGTAAGGTCGTATGACCGGGGGAAACCCGGCCCCCTTCATTTTTTTTTGTTCAGCCAGCACCCCCGATCACGACCAACCGGTCAAATTATCAACTCCGAGGCCCAGCTGGAAAAGGTTTATTACCTGACCGCCGATAAAATACCTGATTCGGGCGGGTGCGATACGTGTTCAGGAATTCCATACAAGGATTAGACAAGGTATTCAGAACGGACATCGAGGTCCCGAAAGTAGTGCTGATCACCGGACCCCCAGGCTCGATGAAGACCTCTTTCTGCTACTCGATGATGTCCTCCTATCTGGACAAGACCGGCGAGTTCGGCCTGTACATCACGTTGGAAGAGACGGCGGACAGCCACATCAGGAACATGAGGTCCCTGAACCTGAAGCTCACGTCGAACCTGGAGATATCGGACTTCACCGACCTGCGCGAGCTCGACGAGATCGTCGAGGTCGATTCACCGACCGACTATCTGCAGTTCATCATCCAGACCATCGGCTATTACAAGAAGAAGCACGGGGACCGGTTTACCGTCTTCAGCCTGGACTCGCTCGGGGCATTGTATTCGCTGATGGATGACGTCAAGGGCATGCGCAAGAAGATGTTCTACTTCTTCAAGACGCTGCGTGACTACAATCTCATGTCGTTCATCGTCATGGAGCGAAACACCGGGACGCCGTCCGATCTGCTCGGCAACGAAGGTTTCCTGGTGGACGGCATAATCGAGCTCGGCCTTGACCGTACCCGCGGGAAGCTGGTGCGTTACATGCGCGTGGAGAAGATGAGGGCGACGGAGCACTCGATGGAACGCCATACCATGGAGGTCGGCGACCACGGGCTGACGATCCTAGGGCCAACGTTGGCCTAGAAAAATTGATATGGTGACAATATTAATACCTTCCATTCTCGGAAGGGAAGTAGGGGATACATATGGCTGACGATTCAGTACCGATCTGGCAAGTCATTGAGGAGTTCAAGGATAAGATCAAGACCCAAGAGGCGGACCTAAAGAAACGCCGGGAGGACCTTGATGTCCTGGAGTCCAGACTGCGTTCTGACGAGCGCGACCTGGCGGACAAGGGGGACGCTCTTGCGGCCAAGGAGTCCGAGCTCAAGAAGCGCGAGGGGGAGCTGATCCCTCGGGAGCACAAGGCGTCCAAGCTGCAAGAGGAGCTAGCGCGTCTCCAGACCGACCTGCAGGGCAGGGAGGATGACATCCAGATAGGTCGCGAGAATCTTGACAAGCGTCAGGAGGAGATCACCAAGCAGGAGGCAGAGCTGCTTCACCTGACCGAGCTGACCGCCACGTACGAGAAGAGGCTGCGTGATTCCGGGGACCGCGTCGCCAAGGTGGAAGAGCGCCTCCTATCCGAGGAGTCGGACCTGAAGAAGATGGTCGAGGCCCTGACCGCCAAGCGGGAGGAGCTCCTGGCCAAGATCAACGTGGTGGAGGAGCAGAGCGACCTGCTCGCGAACAGCAAGAAGATCATACTGGAGGAACAGAAGCGCTTCGTCGAATGGGAGCGCACCCTGGGGGAGCGGGAGAAGGCCCTCACGACGAGAGAGGCGGTGGACGGCCGCCGGGCGGCCCATGCGCCGGTCCAATCCAGTGTCATAGCCGAGCCGGTGTTCGAGGCCGCCAAACCGGAGGAGATCATGGAAGGGGACAATGCCGCCAAGATGGAGGCGAGCGTCGAGGAGGACGCGCCTGCCATGCCGTCGATCCCGGCCCCTATCGAGGAGCCCGAGGAAGAAGAGCTGGCCCCTGAACCGGTGGCCGAGGTCAGAGAAGAGGCGCCGGCGGAAGAGCCGGTCGAGGAAGAGAAGAAGGAGTTCGAGTGCCCGAACTGCGGCACCATCATCGATTCCACGTCAGAGCGTTGCTGGGCATGCGACGCGAAGCTCAAGGACGGGGTACTGATCGAGGCCCCGAAGAAGAAGGAGACGCACCGGCCGGAACCGAAGAAGGAAGAGCCGGAGCCGAAACCGGCGGAAGAGCCGGCCGAGGAAGAGAAGCACGTCGAAGAAGAGGAGCACAAGGAGCCGGAGGAAGAGAAGAAGGCAGAGGTGAAGCGCTCCGTGTCGATCCGCAAGATAATCAAGAGGAAGTGAGGCCTGCACCCTCCTATCCTTATCTTTATCCTTCCATTTTCTGAATATGATAATAGCTTACCGCATCTTCGTCCATAAGTGGCTTCTTCCGTCAAAATGAGCCATCATATATTCGAAGCTTGCGAATATCACCCATCTATTTATAGAGTCAAACGTTATTTTCGAGTATCATAATGGTTATCTATCGGGTGGAATAATGAGGCTGGGTGCTGGATTCAACAAGCTTGTTAGCTTCGCAATTGTTTGGTGCATGGTAATATCGTCCTTTTTGGGCATTCTTCTGGTAGCAATACCGGAGGTGGGAGTTTCTGCCCAGGGTGAAATACCTAATGCAGACATGATCGTCGGTACTGGCTACTCCAGGAACCTTATCGTGCATAACCAAGGTGCATATACTTTCGATGGCAACCTGACCATACGGGCCGGCGGGATCGTCGAGATCAAGAACTCTACTTTGCTGTTCCGTTCTTCCTATTCTGGAGCCATACCGGTCGGTTCCGGGGTCAAAGCCCTTTCAGTCACCGTCGAGGATGGGGGCATCCTTATCCTTGATAACTCAACACTGACGACCGATATCCAGTCTGGCAATCCGATTCCGGCCCTCGGAGTCGTGGTCAGGCATGGCGGCTATTTTGAGTCTCGGACCTCCCAGATAGCATTCTCTGGGCACCTCTTGGTCGACGACGCCAAGTTCTCCCTCATAGACTCCGTCGTATCAGGAGTCGCACCCGTGTTCAATTCAACCTATTTCCCCAACAAGGTGTTCCGCAGCTCTCCAGTCATGTTGTTCATGTCCAGCGACGTGACGATGATAGGCTCGAAGATCATCGATATGTACGACAACGGGTCGGTTAACACGGTTCCCCTGACCATCTATAATAACAACTACCAGTTCGCCCAGGACACCAGCAGCCGGCAGTTCGTGGATTACTTCCTGGAGAGGGACGTGAACGCAGTGTTCGGAGCAGGTAGCACGGTCACCGGGATTCCACTGTCGATGACCATGGACGACACCAAGAACGTCACCGTCCAGCAGACCCAGAGGCTGTACACCACCGGGTTCGACATGGGCGGTCTGGAGTTCGAGGCGGCCAACATCCAGAGCATCACCCTCCACGTCAGTTACATCACGGATACGACATTCTCGACCGGGGGCTTACCCAACGCCGTCTATTACACGCCCCTGTTCGGAAGCGTCACACCAACCACCATCACGATTACACCGAACTACCAGGCCAGTGATCCTTCCGGGACCAACGTGAATGTGACCAAGGACTTCGTTCTGCCGAACATGTCAGCGCAGAACCTCGGAAAGCTCGCGCTGAACTTCACCAACCAACGCAACTCGAACGTATACATCGACAGGATCTGGGTCACCATCGACATGAGGCTTTCGACATACCGCAACCTCACCATCGGCGGATCCACCAACCTGGTCGCGGCCGATTCGTACATCCAGCTGAACTCGATCGACGAGAATGCTGGGACGAACGCTACGAAGGGCGCATACCACAAGCTGGTGGCGCTTGACCAATCGATCGCGAACCTTTACGGGCTCACCGTTCAGAACAGCAGCGGCGGGTTCCTAGGTACCAACATATTCAAGACCAAGAATAATGCAGTTGTTTTGAGGCCTGATACCATTGGACCTTCAGATACAACAACCGGCAACACTCTTAGCCGTCTCCAATCGATTGATGCAGTATATTATCAGGTTAATGCGGGCCAAATAGCACAGGTCAGTCACTTCAATTCTGGTGATTTGAACGGTCTGATCGTAAATGCATCGATCAACTTGAGATATAGAACCTCAATCGCGTATGCAAACGGGGATTATGTCGCCTATAGCTTTGATGGCGTCACATACTCGAACGCTAACGTATTGATTGTTGACAGATCAGCTGGCGACCTAACTGCTTCATTTACAATACCAGGGAAGCACACACTTAGCGAACTCGCAAACCTTAGAATCCTTTACGACAACACCGCCTCAGCCGGAATCGTGTATTTCGATGCTATCTGGCTTGATATAAGATCAGAACCAACCGTGGCATTGTACCGCTGGATGAACCTCAATGTTACAGACTACCAGCAAATACCGGTAGGCGATGTCGGAGTCACCTCCTACATCAACGGCACGGATACCATAGCATATTACCTAGACCAGTCGGGACTGGCGACAGCCCCGCCGCAGGCGATCTTGGACTATCTGGGAAAGACCGCCACCACGTTCAATAGAACTGGACCGAGCGGATTCGTCAAGATACCTCTCCTAAGTGATGTGCTAAACAGCTCTAACTTCAGGAATGGCAAGGCATTCGACTATAATCAGGTATTCAAGTACCGAAATGCCGGGGGTCTATACCTTCTGAACAGCGCGGATTTGGGAATCTCGACCCGTTTCTCGCACTTCCCCGCAATGATCGTCAATGCCGATTCCAGGAATGTAACATTCCCAACCCTTTCAGCAATGCCAGAACTGAACTTGCCCTTCTGGGCTTCGACATACAATCCGGCCAGAGGCGTCTTGGTGAACCTAACGGCGAATGTTACGAATAATGGAGTTGTCACGGCATACGACGTGCTTGTCCGTTTCAGGGACACGACGACCAACGGAATAATCGCAGACCGGACAATCGCCTCGATAGCGCCAGGCGAGCAATCAGTAATCACGGTCCAGTGGACCGCCTCATATCCAGTTGGTCTACATACGCTCAACGTGACCGTGGACCCGTTCGGTGCCTTACCGCAGCTGAACCGCAGCAACACCTGGAACCAGACTAACGTTGTAGTCCAGGGCGTTGCTGATCTTAGCATAACTGCAGGCCATATATCCCTATTCCCGGCGATAGTTGTGACTAACTCCACTGTGTCGATCCGTGCAGACATCGTCAATGCCGGGGACAACATGGAGCAGACAGCCGTGGTCAGCTTCTATGACGTATTCAATGGCGACATGGTTCTGATCGGAAACTTCACCATGCCGGCAATCCGCAGCGGACAGACCGGTGTGGCCATCATGACCTGGAGCAATATGCTACCCGGTGATCACAACATAACAATCGTGATCGATGAGAATAATACCCTCATGGAAGCGTCCAAAGGGAACAACCAGGCTGGCAGGGCCGTCACGGTCCTGGACTATCCCGACCTGGTGGCGACGAACCTGCAGTTCAAGCTCACCAACTCCGGGTCCGTAGTAACCCAGGTGTTCATAGGCGACTCCGTCACCTTGACGGCGACGGTGATGAACACAGGAGAGTCCGTCGCATCGAACTTCCTGGTAAGATTCTGGCTCGGAACGACTAGCACCGGCACCATGATCGGCGATGTGGTCGTGCCAAGCCTTGCAGCCGGCGCCACCGCTGACATCCAGACTCCATGGATCTCTACCGTCATCCAGGAATCCGGACGCAACCAGAGCCGACTGATCACGGTGGAGGTAAACCCCTTCACCCACGGCAACGACACCCCGATCAAGGAGACAAACTACGACAACAACATCGTAGCCAATGCGTTGCTCGTGATCGACAACCGGGTGGACCTGTATTACCCGACGGGGGTATCCGTGAGACCATCTGGTAGCACCAACTCAACGTCCTCTGCCGTTTTCGGCCAGACGATCGATATAACGTTCACGATGGCCAACCAGGGCATGAAGCCCGCGAACGGGGCCGTTCTGAACATCTACGCCAAGGACATCGACAACTACAACTACCTGCTGATGACCACGACCAAGGACCTGATAGGCGGAGGTTCCGTGCAGATATCGTTCCCATGGGTCGTAAACGTCACCGCTGGCGTCTACTCGCTGGTCGTGGAGGTGAACTCCCGGCACGTGATCGAGGAGTCGAACTACACCAATAACATCGATGCCCGGAACTTCACCGTCAATGTGCCGAACCCGCTGATAGTCATCAGCGCGGGGGGCAAGACGGATTTCCTGCCCGGTGAGTCGATCTACGTCTACGGAGCGATCACGAACGCCGATGGCAACTTCGCTCTGGCCAACCAGTCTATAACCCTCAGGCTGCTGGATGCGGGCGGACTGCCCGTAGGACAGGCGGTATCGGCCAAGACCGACTTCAATGGGGCATATAGCGGCTACGTCTTCGTGCCCACGGACCGGGCCGGTTCCCACTCGGTGAGCGTGACGTTGAACACTGGCGCGGTCTACTCGTCCGCTCTCCCGATCAACGTCATGGAGATATTCAAGCCCCAGTCGATACCGTTCTGGATCTTCATCCTCATCGCGGTCATCGTGATCGCGGTCATACTCATCTTCTCGGTATACCTGTACAAGTACGGGCTGGGCAAGATGGTGGAGTGCGGCGAATGCGGTGCGTTGATCCCGGAGAGCTCGAAGCGCTGCCCAAGGTGTGCAACTGAGTTCGAGACGGACACCGCAAAGTGTTCGGAGTGCGGCACCTGGATACCGGCGAAGTCGAAGGAGTGTCCCGAGTGCGGCGCGAGGTTCATGACCGAGCCGGTGGAGGAGATCTCCGAGGACGATTACATGGCATCCATGAGAAGGCAGTACGAGGAGTATGTCAACGGGTTCCGGGAGCAGGCCAAGGCCGCCCTGGGCAAGAAGTACTCCGAGGAGAAGTTCATGGATTGGCTCAAGACCGAGCCGGCCTACATGCCCTTCGAGGCCTGGGTGGCCAAGCAGGAGGAGGACCGCAAGATCGGTTCCATGGCGTGCCCGTCGTGTGGCACCCTGAACCCCAAAGGGTCTTCCATATGCTCCAAGTGCGGCACCGTGTTCGACAGGGTCCCGGATATGACCCCGGCCGGTGACGCCGGTGAACAGAAGCCCTTCCGCAAGATCGTCAAGCGTTCGTCAGATCGCAAGATGGTCTCGAAGAAGGCACAGGACCCGGCTGAGCATTTCGTGGAGCAGGCCCCACCAGAGGAACCGAAGAAGGAGTGAGCCTCGCCCTAAACCCCTTTCATAAACCCTTTTCCTATTTCTCTGAAACTACCTGGCAGCGACAGCATTGGCTGTTCGAATTAAGCTAAGAAAACTTCTCTCGGCCCTATGCGGGAAAGAGTGATCCTGCTCCGATCGAATTAGCCTGAAGATCCTCAATGATGTCTGGATCGATCCACCGTAAGTTTGCCTTGGCTATGGGGTGCCCAGCAAAGTCCAAGCATGGTTAGTTTTCGCCATTCTAAGCATCGTTCTACAGGCGAGGGCTCTCTCAAACCATCCTAAATGAATCATGTTTACAAAGTAAAAATAGAGCGGAAAAAATAGATCGAACCCAGGGACCATCGGTCACTGGGGAAGGACTGGTTGCGTGGCCGTCATCTTCTCCCGGATCTCCAGCATGGCGCGCTCCGGGCTCTTGTAGTAGGCGGAGATGATCCTCGCGACCTGCTTGTAGTTGTCCACGCCGGTCTTCTTCATGTACTCCAGGATCTCGACCCGGCGTTTCACCTCGCGTTCCATCTCTCTCGGCGACCAGGACTTTATGGTCCTGACCTTCTCGAAGATGTACGAGTGACCGGAATAGTTGAAGGAGTCGTCCGCCGGGTTCCAGCTGAATACCGCATTGGTGATCAGCTCCCCGGTCTCCGGGTCCATGCCGACGATCTCGGTCAGCGACTTGACCCTCCTGGTCATCTTGGTGCCGACCTTGACCTGGGCCTGGAGCATGACGATGTCCAATGCGGTCATCAGGGCCCTGGGCAGGTTGATCGGGTCGTTCTCCATCCTGTGCACCATCGCCTGCACATCCTCTGCGTGGAAAGTGGAGTAGGACGTCTTACCTGTGGCCATGGCCTGGAAGACGACATACGCCTCCTTGCCTCTGACCTCACCGACCATCAGATAGTCGGGACGTTGCCTCAAGGCCGCGGTCAGCAGGTCGAACATGTCGACCGAGCCGGTGCTGCCGGCCTTCTTGCCGCCGAAACCCTCCCTGGTCAGACCGGGGATCCAGTTCTCGTGCGGGAGGTTCAGCTCCCTGGTGTCCTCGATACTGATGATCTTCTTCTGGGGCGGGATGAACAGCAGCACGGCGTTCAGCGTGGTCGTCTTTCCGGAAGCGGTACCGCCGCAGACCAGCATCGACGAGCCGAACTCGGTGGATATCCACAGGTAGGCCATCATCTCCGTGCTCATGGTCTTGAACTTGAGCAGGTCGATGGGCGTGAACGGGTTCTCCTTGAACCGCCTGATGGTGAAGGACGAACCCCTCTTGGTGACGTGCATGCCGAGCGTCGCGTTCAGCCTGGAGCCGTCCGGGATCGTCGCGTCCAGCATGGGGCTGGCTACTGAGATGTGCTTTCCGCACTTCTGCGACAACCACACCACGAACGAGTCCAGTTCATCCTCCTTCTCGAACTTGACGTTCGACTTGATGGAACCGTACTTGCGGTGGAATATGTAGAGCGGGATGTTGACCCCGTCGCAGGAACAATCCTCGACGTTCGGGTCGATCATCATGACATCGATCGCGCCGTAGCCGATGAAGTCCCGGCGCAGGTAGTAGAGGATGCGCTCCTTGGACAATGGGTTCGGGTTCACCTCGAACACCCGGAGCAGCTCGTCCGTCGCCTTGCGCAGGATCTCCAGCTTCTCCTTGGGGGACTTCCTGACGGTCAGGTTGAGCGTCACGATGAGAGACGACTTCAACATGTCCAACAGGTACATCTCATCATCGGACAGACGCGGTTCGATGACCTCGTAGATGTACTCGGAAGCGGTGTTGTCGAACTTGATGCGGACGAACGAATAGGGTTTCATGACCGGGGTCACTTCGACCTCGTCCACGTACTGCTCCGCTATCTTCGGCACCTCGGTTATGGCGCCGGAATCGATCTCCAGCGGCCTCGTCTCAGATCGCTGCATGACCTTGATGGGTCTGCTCCTGACCTTCAGCAGGAATCCCAGGTACTTGCTGTTCAAGCCCTGCCTGGCGGTCATCTTGACATGAGGCTCGCGGTTCCTCTTGAGGACCTCCTCGATCTCGTCCATCGGTTCTTTGCCGGCTTCCAATTCAGGTCCCTCCCAGTTTTGTCCCGATCAGCCCAAGCAGGAGCATGATGAACGAATGCCTCAGACCATTGGCGATGCGGCCGTCCTGCAGCACCCCCGCAAGTATCCCGTCGCCAAAGGCGTGGATGACGACGGATATGACGAATATGAGCTGGATCTGCGGTATGATCTCGGTCTTGATGGTGGCTGGCATATTGGTTATGCCGGCCGCTTCGGCGCCCGCGGCCACCTGCGCTCCCGCTTCCGCCATCTTCGGCAGGAAGGTCGCGTTCAGGATGAAGATCGTGGCCAGGAACACCGCGAATGCCACATAGATGACGACGGTGTAGGTTGACATTTCCAGGCTGCGCTCGCTCTGGTCGAGCATGCTCTCGCGGGCATCGTGCGCGACCATGCTTAGAACGTCCGCAACGTTGCCGCCGGCATCGTTGGCCTTGATGATGATAGATATCATCCGGTTGACCAGCGGGGTGTCGACGCGCTCGGCGAACAGCTTCAGCGCCTCGGCCGCCGGTACCCCCCACTCGATCTGCGCTGCCATGCGCTGGATCTCGGGCGTGAGCGGCCCGTACCTTCCCCGGGACGAGACCTTGATGGACTCGGCCAAGGTCATTCCGAACCGGCCCGCTTCGGCCACATCCCTGAGGAAATCAGGAAGGCGGGCCTCGATGCCCTTGATCTTCTTGTGCTTGTACGTGGTGTAGAACCCGTACGGTCCCGACATGCCCATCAATCCCAGCGCAACGTAGTCGATCCAGTTCAGCGGCGTCTCCAGGCCGCCGATGGCGTCGAGGAAACCGATCAGGAAGAAAATGACGCCGATGACCACGCCGACGATGAGGGCGGTCTTGGTGTAGTCCTTCTTCTCGGATCTGAGCTGCTTAAGGTCCATTATTTCCGGGTTCTTATCAGTGGCCATTTGAGCACCTCACATCGTCGACTCCTTCGTACTGTTCCAGATGAAGAAGATGAAGCCGAACTGGGAGAACGGGACCATCAGCCCTACCACCAAGTAGAGCAGGGTTATCGTGGTCCCGGCGCTGCCCCCGCCACCTGGCACGATGGCCATGATGGCCATGATGACGATGAGGAACAGGGGGAACGCCACGACCACCGTGACGAACGATTCGGCCATCAGGCCGAGGCTCTCCAGTTGCGCCCTGATCTCCAGCTTGTGCTCCTTCTCGAACTGCTCCGCCTTCTGCAGGAAGTACGGCTTCAGCTGACCGCCGGAAGTGGACGTGGTCACGACGCCCTGCAGGAATTCCTGGAAGCGCTGTGAGGGCGTCCTCTGTGCGGCCTTGCTGATCGCGGTAAGGATATCGATGCCGAGCAGCTCGGTATCCCTGGTGATCCATTCTGACTCCTTCTGTATCTCGCCGTAGATCGGCTGGCGGGAGAGCTCCTTGAAGATGACATCGATGTTGACGTCCGCCGATGCCATCGCGGAAATGAAAGACATTGCTGGGCCGATGCGCTTGTCGATGTCCCGTTTTCTGGTCTTCGTCTTCGAGCCAGGCATCGAGTTCAGGACCACATAGGTCATCATCGTCGGGACCAGAACGACCATCACGGAGAATAAAACGGTCAGCGCCGGATTGATGTTCAGCACCGCCAGGAATATGGCGCCAAAGAACACGCTGATCAGGATGGTGATCACCGCCACCAGCAGCGTGGTCATCCAGACGAAGGCGACGAACTCTTCCTGCCGCATCCGCATGTGCGCCTGGAGCAGCAGCGACTCCTGCTTGGGGTTGGGCTTGGCCCGGAGACGAACGACCTTGCCCATCGTTCTCCAGCAGAACTCCTGGTACTTGGTGAGCTTGACATAGTCAGGGACCACTCCCTCCGGCAGCTTGATGACCCGGGGGCCGAGCTCCTTCTTGTGCTCGCCGATCTTCTTGGTCTTCATGTAGGACTGCTTGCCGGTGTCCACCTTGGAGAACATATCCGAGATTTCAGGCGACATTCTTACCCGCCTCCTCCGTGTCCTTCCTTATCCTGGCAAGCGTCTTCTCAGGATCCTTGTAATAAGCATTGGTGATGGCCCAGATCTTGCGATAGTCTGTCATGTCCTTAAACACCATATAATTGACGATCTCGATGCGCTTTTGGAACTCCGTCATCATCTCATCGTGCGTGAGCGACTTCATCTCCATGATCTTGTCGAACAGGAAGGAGTGGCCTTTGTAGATGAACCGGTCCGTCGCCTGGTCCCATTCATAGACGGTGTTGGTGATGAGCTCGTTCGTCTCCGGCTCAAATCCGACGATCTCGATGACCTGCTTCATCCGGCGCACCAGGTCGTTCCCGACACGCACCTGCGCCTGGATCAGGACGTTGCGCAACGCGGTGAGCAATATCCTGGGGCAGTTGATGGGCGGGTTCTCCAGCCTGTTCACCATGGACTTGACCGAATCGGCATGCATGGTCGAATAGGTCGAATGCCCGGTCGCCATCGCCTGGAACATGATGTAGGTCTCCTTCCCCCTGACCTCTCCGACGATGATGTAGTTGGGACGCTGTCTCAGGGCGGCGCGCACCAGGTCGAACATGTCGATCTCGCCCGCCGACTTCCCGTCCCGGTCCTTCTCGCCGACGCCGGTACGGGTCATGCCCGGGATCCAGTTCTCATGGGGCAGGTTGATCTCCCGGGTATCCTCCATGGTGACGATCTTGGCTCCCGGCGGGATGAAAAGTGCCAGTGAGTTCAGGGCGGACGTCTTGCCGGACGCCGTGCCTCCGCACAGGATCATCGATTCCCCGTTCTCGACCCCCAGCCACAGGTAGGCCATCATCTCCGGGGAGACGGTCTTGTACTTCATCAGGTCCACCGGGGTGAACGGGCGGTGCTTGAAACGTCTGATGGTGAAGGTCGAACCTCGGGTGGTGACCTCCCTGGAATATGTCGCCTGGACCCGGTGTCCCTCGATGGTCGTGCCGTCCAGGATCGGGCTCGATACCGATATCTGCTTTCCGCTCCTCTGTGATAATGTAACTACGAAGTTGTTCAGCGAATCCTCGTTGTCGAAGATGATATTGGACCGCACCGACTCGTACTTCCGGTGGGAGATGAAGATGGGTATGTTGTAACCGTCGCAGGAAATATCCTCGATGTCGTCGTCGTTCATCATGACGTCGATCACGCCATGGCCGACGAAATCCCTGATGATGTAGTAGCCGAGCTTCTTCTTGGTTATCGGCTCGACCTTGATGCCCCTTGTCCGTACGAACGAGTCCACGCTCTCCCGCAGGTACTCTTCCTTGTCCAGCGAGGTGAGCTTCTCCCACTCGTAGCCGAGAGTTCGCTGCAAGGTGTCCTTGATCAGGGCCAGCAGGTCCTTTTCTTCCCGGTTCAGCTCCGGTTCGATGACCTCATAGAGATATTCGCTGTTCTCGTTGTTGAACGTGATCCTGACGTAGCTGTAAGGTTCCTGGACGGGATATGTCTCAAGGACCTCGATGGCGGAGCTCTTGAGCTCCGGGATATCTGTGACGTGGGAACCCTTCTGGAGACGTTTCTGCGCCACCGTCTTGGCGGAGAGCATGACCTTGATGCCGCGGTTCGGGGCGACCTTCTTCAGGAAGCGCATGTAGCCTTCCTTCGCCTTCGCCATGGTGCTCTCTCTGGACAGCTCCTGCCTCCTGCTGCCCCGAGCAACTGGATCTGCTTCTGTCGTCATTCTGGAACCTCATTAGACGTTGATGTCAACCTGGACGAAGGCGCGGCTGAGCGTCAGCGTTCCCGTGTTGATTATTTTAAGGGTGATCATGTGGGACTTGTTCGGCAAGGCAGTGTCTGTCAGGACATAATCCGTTCCGGCTACCAGGGGGTTAAGGCTGCCCTGGGGCGTGGCCGCCGCGATGGTCTTGTTCATGAAGTCCATGAATGCCACGTAATAGACGGTGTTGAAGCTGAAGACGGTGGCGTTCTGATCCGTCCCGGTCCCCCAATGCGGCACGTACTTCTGCGTGTCCAGGTAGATCAGGTTGATGTTGACTCCGGCGATCCCGGTCCCGGCCATCGTGGAGTTGGTACCGACGATATCGACCTGGGTGAACTCGATGTTGACGGTGTTGTTGTTCTTGGTCAGCGTCATGGACGGAGCGGCCTTCATGGCCTCCCCGGCGTCCTGCTTCACGATAAGGGCGCCGTTCTCATATGCCAGCCACTGGCCGACGTAGTAACGGTTAGGCGCATAGAATTCCAGCTTTCCGCCCCCGGTCTCGTTGAACATGACCTTAGCGGCGTTCGATGTGTAGTTGAAAGCGATGCCGGTCCCAGTGGTGCTGGTGCCGCTCGGTTTCAGGATGATTGCACCAGCGGTAGGCGAAGCGAACAGGGGTATCCCATCCGCACCCAAGGTTATCGGCTCATAGGTGTTGACCATGCTTGTCCCGGTGACCTGTGCGTTGACGATCAGGTTGTCGACCTTCCCCTTGATCTCGCCCATCTGGTTCTGCACCTCGTTCATGTGCAGGCGCTCGTTCTCCTTCATCCAGATCGGGATGTAGGTGTTGACGAACATGGACATGAAAGTTAGGAAGATCAGCAGGGCCATGATCGTGCCGATGACCGAGGCTACTCCCTCTTGGTCCCGGCGTAGGCATCGTGCCCGACTCGATTTGCTCAGAATCCTTTTTCTAAAGCCAATTTTGACCATGCTGGTTCCTCAAAATCGTATCGTGAAAGCAGAGGGTCGTGAGTATTTAAACGTTATGAGATGGCTGGCTAATTGTGAAATCATGGGCGGAGACTGGGCGATATTTCTATCCTCCCGTCCGTTCGGCGCGCACGCCTAATTCGCTATGAGGCGGCAGGGGAACCATTCTCGAGCCTGGAACACTGTCATGCCAACCTTTATAATGGTATTCCACTTTCTCTGACCGCCAAGCCGCAGTAACTCAGCTGGGAGAGTGCAAGGCTGAAGACCTTGAAGTCGCTGGTTCGAGCCCGGCCTGCGGCACTCCTTTTCATTCACTTCTTTGGGAAGCAACAAAGGTTTGATATCGCCTGCACCGATAGGGTGCATGGTTATTATGCAGGTCAAGTCCTTCGAGATGAGTGTCATCGAGGCGAAACGTTTCTCCAAAGCGGGGGAGCGCATCTCCAACATCCGCATCGATCAGAACAGCAGCATCACCCAGGTGGTGAGGGTTTCGGACGAGACCATTTCCGTTGATTTCCGATTCACAGCCAACTATGCCGGGATGGGCTTCATCAAGATCGAGGGCCAGATCATCGGCGATGGGAACGCTGACGCCATCATGACGGAATGGGCCAAGGACGGATCGATGCCGGTGGACGAGGCGAACGTCGTGCACAACACCATCGTCTCGAACTGCCTGCCCACCGCGCTTCTGGTCGCCAGGGACATCAAGCTTCCCCCGCCTTTCCCGCTGCCTCACATCAATGTGCAGAAGAAGGGCCCGATAAAACCGGGAACCGGTGTCGAGGTCGCGTAGTCTTTTTTGGAATAACGCGACCGTTTCCGACCTTTCCTTTTCGACCCTTTTGCCCTACCTTATGTGGTCCAGGGCGAACGAGCCGATCTGCAGCGCGTGCTTCGACGCGGTGTATCGGATATAGGCGCGGGACTGAACTTCGCTGATGCCCTGCACCGAGAAGAACGTCTTCAGCTGGTCGACCTTGAAGTCGATCATCCCGTCCATGATCGAGCCGAGCATCTGGATCTCCTGTTCGCCGTGCATTCCCTTCTCCACCGTGAACATGGAGACGGCCTTGTCGCGCTTGCGCTTGCCGCACAGCGGGGAGAGGAAACGGAATGCCGTGTTCGGGTCGGAATAGGCGATCAGGGTGGAAATGGAACGGAACGCCATGCGGTAATACTCATGGTTCTCGCGGAACGTCTTCGTGATGGTCTCGACCGCCTCCGATATCTTCTCGTGGTCGGTTGGTTCGTCGATGTAGACGGTGTACTCGTCCTTGGAATCGTCACCCATGGAGCGGGAGAATGCGTCGATGTACCGTACCAGTCCCTTCCTCTCGTACTCATCGTATCCGGACAGGACGAACTTCATCTCCTCGCGTATGTCCTTGGGGGTCTTGTCGGTGATCACCCAAAGCGCCGGAATCCCCTTCTTGAGGCCTTCCGCCACGAACGAGTTGACCATGATCTCCTTGCCGACGAACGGGGGGCCGTGGACCATGATGTTGGAACCGAACGGGATACCGCCCAGCAGCAGGTCGTCCAGCCTCGTATTTCCGGTCTTGACCTTGGCCTGGGTGGCCTCTAGGACCCGGTCCTTCTCCCTCGCCTTGATCTCATCCTCGATCAGGCCGGACTCGCGCATCCGGATCTCCTCCGCCTTGGTGTTCAGGAACCGTTCCTTGGCGCGGAGGTCCTCCTCCTTCTTCTGCACCTCGTTCCTGAGCTCCTCTATGCGCTTCTTCAGCTCGACCTCGTCGGTGCCGCTGAGCTCCTTCCTGGTCTCCTCGAACTTGCGCTTCTCACCGGAGAGGACCTTCTCACGGTACATCATGTCCTCTTCGCGGCGGTTGAGCTCGTCCTCCTTGTACGTGACGACGTCCCTGATCTTCTTCAGCTCGTCGTCCTTCTCGCGTATCTGGATCTTCATTTGCTCCAGTTCGCTCTCCATCAAGGCCGATTCCTTCTCCTTGACCATGAGCTCTTCGTACTTCTGGGATATCGCCCTCTCGATATCTGGCTTCCCCAGATTGGAGATCTTGAGCTTATCGTCCTTGAGCTTGAGGTCCATGGAGAGCCTCAGCAGTTCCTTCTCCATGTCCTGGATGCGGTTGAGCAATTGCTGTTCCTTGAACCGCCATTCCGTCTCCTTCTGTCTGAGCTCGGTGTGGAACCGCTCCTCAAGGTTCGCCTCGACCTCCTTGGACGTGTAGCTAGATGCCTCGCGTTGCCGGAGCTCAAGCTCCCTCACCCGGGTCAGGAGCTTGGACTCCTTCTCCTTTAGCTCTATCTCCTTCATGAGCAAGGACGATTTGTCCTCTGAAACGTTGACCAATGATTGCTGGAAGTGCTGCTTGATCTCATCGTTGAGCTTCTGGAGCCGGTCCACTTCGAGTCCCAGGCGGTCCTTTGCCTCGATGAGCTCCTGCAGTTTTCGGCCCAGGTCGACCTCCACATCTTTGCTGGCCGATTCTGAGGCGTTGTCCATGAACGCCTCCGCCAGTTTCATCTTCAGCAGGCGCAGTTCATCCTCGTATTTCTTGAGCTTTTCATTGAGCTCAGATATATACTCCGAACTTGCCTCGACCACTGCCACCTGTTTGTGCTCAGCGGCCGCCTGTTCGTCGGCGCCCTCGTTCAACCATGATAGAAAATCGTCACCGCCTTCCAGCCAGGATTTCAGGTCCGTTCCCTCATTGGCCCTAGAGACTATGCTGACATCGACGGTGGATTGCCCAGGGTCTAAACGGACCTCCTGTTGGGCGGCGTCTAATTTCTTACTAGCAGCCATTTTTGAACCCTTTTCGGTGAAATTTGAGCAGACTCAGGACGGGCCAGCCATCTATATAAGTCATTCCTCGTGAAGATACAAACGGATAATAATGCAGCCCAACGGATTTAACATACCTGGCTAGTCCGTCGTCGAGAAGGTAAAAGGGTCCGAATATACATCCGGTACCGAGGGGCATATGACAGGCCAGTTTACGATCCAAAGCAGACGTTCAGCGTTAGGATATAGCCCCGCTTTCGGCCGACCTCCAAAAAAGGATATATATTCTCCGACCTATCTTAGAGGGAATTGGGCTCGTTGGCCAGGAGTCGGAGATGGAGAAACGCGTACACGTAAAGTTGGATAGGAACAGCGACTTCACGTTGCGCGAGGTCCTCAAAAAGATCGAGGAGATCCAGGCCGAGCACCCTGAATTGGACGTCTTTTTTGACGGCGACGATTATGCGATATGCAGCCGGCCCAGAAAGGCGCCGGAAAAGCAGTAAGAAAACATCATCGATCGATGTCATTCTTTAAGTTTGAAATACTAGATTCCTATGTAAGCGGGGGTTAAACTTTGGCAAAGAAAAGCGTAGTGTCCAAGAAGACTGTGATGAAGGAGAAGGTCAAGCAGATTGACTTTGACAACATTTCGACCGTCAAGGACCTGATGGAGGCCTACAAGGACAGCTCGATACAGAGCCGCGCCCTGGCCACCTGCGGAATCGCTTACGAGAAGGCGCTGAAGGACCCCGCCAGGCCGACCATCATTCTCGGTCTGGCAGGACCGCTGGTCGCTGCCGGCCTGAGGAAGGTCATCGCGGACATGGTGAAGTACGGCATCGTCGACGGGATCGTCACCATCGGCGCCATCCCATACCAGGACTTCTACCAGGCCCAAGGTTACTCGCATTACAAGACCTCCCCGCGGGTCGATGACCTGGCGCTCAGGGAGCTGTTCGTCGACCGCATATACGACACGCTGGTCGACGAGGACAAGTTCCGCGAAACGGACGCGGTGATCGGTGACATCGCCGAGAAGCTGGAGCCCCGCGGCTACTCGTCCAGGGAGTTCATGGAGATCCTCGGGGACCATGTCAAGGACAAGAACTCGATCCTCTACAACTGCCGCAAGTACGGCGTCCCGATGTTCGTCCCGGCGCTCAACGACTCGAGCATCGGCATCGGTCTCACCGGCCTGTACCAGAGGGCACGCGCCGCCAAGAAGCCGTTCATGCACATGGACCCGATCCGCGACAACTGGGAACTGACCCAGATGAAGATCAAGGCGGAGAAGACCGGCGTCATCTACATCGGCGGCGGCGTTCCCAAGAACTTCATCCAGCAGACCGAGGTCATCGCGGAGACGTTAGGCTATGACAAGGGTGGCCACCATTACGCCATCCAGATCACCATGGACGCACCCCAGTGGGGCGGGCTGTCCGGCTGCACCTTCGAGGAGGCGCAGTCATGGGGCAAGATCAACCGGGACGCGAACAAGTCCGTCGCCTACGTCGAGGCGTCGATCGGTCTCTCGCTCTTGGTCGGCTATATCCTGCAGTCCGGGGCGTGGAAGGGCAGGAAGAGGCTGAAGAACACCTGGGACGAGGACATGCTAACATCGGTGAAGCAGGTCCCGCTCAACATTGAGAAGAAGTAAACGTCTTCAGGCCTTCGGGCCTGTTCCATCTTTATTATTCTAAGGACGATCATGAGGGAACCGCGCAGACTTGGAAGGGCGACCATCGCCATCTACAACTCCTACGACCCGAACAACTTCCGCGAAGCGCACCGCCGCATTCTGGCTAGGGCGGGGCCGCTGGCGTTGGCGTTCGACTGCAACCTGGTAACGCTTGGCTTTCCGTTCCCCCAGGACCTGACGACGCCGCAGGAGATCGCCGACTGGGTCTCGACGACCACGTCGATCGGCGAGGACGGGAGCTACCTGAAGGACGTGACCTCCAAGGGACGATTCTCGACCGTCGCCTATCCGGGTAAAGGATTCCAGCCGCAGCTCGGTGAGGTCGTTCTGACGACCTGTAATCCGGACAAGAAGAAGAAGCGCTCGGTGGACGAGGTGGTCGACATGCTGCTGAACGGCAGGAGCATATGCCTGGTCTTCGGGGCCGGTCCGAAGGGCGTTCCCAAGGACATCCACGACATGGCGCCCAACCATATGGACATCACCTTTGGCGAGTTCTCGATGGAGACCTGCACAGCGCTCGGGGCGTGCGTGGCGGTCATCGCGCACAAGGTCCACGATCGGTCGCGTTAGGAATATATTGCACATCAGGATATTACACGCGGTGAGGGGTTGCCAAAGTTCGAAGGTTGGCTGAAAGTCCTGTTGGCCCTGTCATTGGTCATCATAGTGTTCGGCCTGTTCATCGCATTATTGAACGGTACGTCGCTCTTCAAGCCGTTCGGCGACCAATTCGATCAAGCGTTCTGGCCATCCGGGGGCATAACCGATCAGGAGCGGCATTTCCAGCAATGGACCTATGGCCTTCTGGGTGCCACCATGGTGGGGTGGGGCATCATCATTCTGTCCATCGTGAAGAACGCGTTTCCCAAGCGGGAGAAATGGGCATGGAACGGCGTCCTGTTCGGCGTGCTCGCTTGGTACCTCATCGACACCAGCATCTCTGCGTACTATGGCGTTGGAGCGAACGTGTTGCTCAACACCGTGATCGTGGCCCTGTTCCTGATCCCATTGATCGCGATCAGAAAAGAAATGAACGGGTAGGGAAATCGAATCATCAATCCAGATCGATGGGCTTGAAAGCGCTCATGTTCTCGCTTCGGATCACTCTTCCGAAGTTGTTGAGGCGTTCCAACGAACGGTCCAGGTCAAAACGCCGGTAGCGTTTCTTGCCCAGCTCCGCCTTGATCTCCTGGACGGTGACGTATTCCTTTCCCAGCTGCCTTGAGATCTTGCGCACATAAGATAGGAGAATGAGGTCGTTCGCGTCGAGCTGGCCGGCCACCTGTGAGCGCACCCCCTTCCCCCCGTACGATCTCTTACCCGGTTTGAAATGGTCCCTGCGTGTATCCAGGAACTCGCGGTATAGCTGGAAGAATGTCTCCTTGCTCTTGGAGAACGCCGAATCGTCGATCTCCTCTTTGCCCTCCAGGCGGCAGATGGCCATCGCCAATTTTGTTATGGCATACCGGTCGATGGGCAGTTCCAGTTCCACCGATTCCGGCTCCACCTGCTCCTTGACCAGCCGCATCCCCGCCTCGATCTCCGTGACCGCCGAGCGCTTGATCACCGGGCGGAGCATGAGAGAATAAAGCAGATATTCCAGGACATCCAGGTTCGCCTCCTTCTCGACCCCTATCTTGTGGGCGTTGACGATCGTGGTCGGCACCTGCACCGGCAATGGGTCCGCCACCGGGTTCATTACCGTGAGGAAATTGAACGACGTTTCCCTTGACGATGTCTGGCCGAGCTTTTCATGCAGTGCTTCGGTCTGTTCTTCCTTCTCGATTATGTCGAACCGGTAAAGGTCGCTCCTGCCGGTGAACTCGATGGGCAGGCTGTTCCTGAGCGTCGACTTCAGGTCCAGGAGGGGGCCTTTCTTGGTCGAGAGGCAGATCGACTGGGCACCGATACCGCCATTGCCATAGACGTCCGGCGGGCAGGACAGCAGCTGGAGCGCAAGTGATTTGCCCAGGTCATCGTACTCCGCATCCCGCCATTGCTCGGTCAGGAAGTACTGGAAATCCTTTGCATCTATCCTGGGGTGGGGCATCCGGAGCACACCCTTCTCCGCGCTTCTCACTTCACGATAGGAAGCCTTGTAGGACGGAAAGACAGACCCATCCTCGATCTTGATCCCTGCCCAGCGCAGTGGACCCACGTTCAGGTTGACCAGTTCCCCCTCGTTGAGCCGGACGTCCTCGGGAACATAATAGAAGCTGTCTGAGTAATGCTCGGAGAATGGTGAACGTCTCAGCTTGATCACGCCGTTGGCGATGAACTTGACCCAGCCAGCATGCCGGTCCGGTCGCATCAGCTCCCTCTCGAAACCGGCGAACTCGGAGCCAAGCGTGCGGGAATTAAGAGAGATACGTTTCATTTCAGTAGTTCTCGTAGTGGACGT
Source organism: uncultured Methanomassiliicoccales archaeon (assembly GCA_942492955.1). Lineage (GTDB taxonomy): Archaea > Thermoplasmatota > Thermoplasmata > Methanomassiliicoccales > UBA472 > DASXVU01. The sequence goes on along the minus strand of OW818644.1, from coordinate 1,571,789 downwards.
CCAGCGATGATATCCCGACCCCGTTGCCTGCGGACACCTGGCCGACGACCTTTGCCCCTTCGCCCAGGATCTGCAACGCCTTCTTGACGTTCTCCTGCGGGAGCACGATGCCGTAGCCCATGCCCATGTTGAAGGTCTTGTACATCTCCATCGCGCTCACGTTGCCCAATTCCGATATGATCTCGAAAACGGGCTGGGGCTTGATCGGATCGGATATGTCGAAGAGCACGTTCTTCTTCAAACGGACGAAGTTCTTCAGACCGCCGCCGGTCACATCGACCATGCCATGGATCCTGACCTTATCGACCAGCTCCACCACCTTCTTGACATAGAGCTCGGTCGGCGTCAGCAATTCTTGGCCGATGGTCTTCCCCAGGCGGTCGAACTTCTGGTCCAGTTTGACCTCGGCGGATTCCAGGACCTTCCTGGCCAGCGTCATGCCGTTGGAATGGATCCCGGATGACCGGAGCCCGATGATAGCATCGCCGATCTGGACCTTGCTGCCGTCGACGATCTTCTCCTTCTCCAGCCAGCCCAGTGCGGTTCCTGACAGGTCGACGCCCCTGACGATCTCAGGGAGGACCGCTATCTCCCCGCCGACGATGTCCACGTTGCACTCTTCCGCGGCTTTCTCCAGGCCTATTCCGATCTGCTCGGTGATTCTCTCGTCAGGCTTGTCTATGGCGATATAGTCGACGAACGCGATCGGCTCGGCACCGACGCAGATGGTGTCGTTGACGTTCATGGCCATGCAGTCGATGCCTACTGTGTCCCACTTGTCCAGAGCCTCGGCGATGAGAAGCTTCGTTCCGACGCCGTCGGTGCACAGTGTCAGAATGGTGCCGTCAAAATCGATCAGGCTGGTGAACTGTCCCTTGATGTCAATGACCCTGCCCTTGCCGGTCCTGCGGTAGGTGAGCTTGTTGACAAGCGAGGCGATGGAGCGGGACTTCTGTTCGATGTCGACACCCGCGCGGGCGTACGTCCAGTCGTTCTTGGTCATGGAAGGCACCGGAGGTAAATCGGTCCGGCGTCTAAATAGTCTTTCATGGCGACCGATCCCGCAGAAATATCCACACGCGGCGATGTCCGATGACAAACGTTTTATCCCGGGATTGCATCGAACGGACGTTATGTCCAAGAACTGGCTCTCGGCCCGCCGTAAGGACTTCTTCTACCGCAAAGCGAAGCAGCTGGACTATCGCAGCCGGGCCTCCTTCAAACTCATCCAGATCGATGACCGTTTCCATATCATGAAACCCGGGTACGTGGTAGTGGACCTGGGCGCAGCGCCAGGAGGCTGGCTGCAGGTCGCCTCCGAGAGGGTCACCGAGTCCGGCCACGTGGTCGGAGTGGACTTGCAGAGCATCGCGCCGGTCGATGGGATGGTCGAAACGATCCGTGGGGACATCAGGAAGCCCGAGACGGTGGAAAAACTACTGTACATGATAGCCGGCAAGGCAGACGTCATCCTTTCCGACATGAGCCCCAACATCTCCGGAGCCTATGACACCGACCAGGCCCGCTCCGTTGAGCTGTGCGAGTACGCGCTCGGATTCGCCCAGAAGACCCTGGTCGACAACGGCACATTGGTCATGAAGATCTTCGAGGGAAAGGACACCAAGGAGTTCGTCCTTGAGGTAAGGAAGCACTTCGACAATGTCCGCATGTATGCTCCGAAGGCGTCCAGGGACAGCTCCTCCGAGGTCTACATCATCGCCAGAGGGTTCAGGGGCGCAGAGCACGTGGAGCTCCCCAAGGAAAGGGACGGCAACTAACCGAATTCCGCAATGGTTAAAGGAGCGGAGTGGGGTATTACCCTTCATGTTGACGTACATCACCGTCACGTTCAGTTCCGAAGGCAAACGCCCATCCGAGATACTGGACGCGCTCCGGAACCTGGGTTTTGAACCGACCAAGGGCAACTATGATGGCATTTTCAAGTGGGACAAGAACGCCACCCTTGACGACGCCATCTACCTGGCGGACAAGGTGCACGCGACGATGAAGGGGATGAACGTCCTCCTGAAATTCGAGACCGTGGCCGAGCGGAACGACGCCTGCGAAGAGTGAACCCGATCCGTGCTGGGGGCCTGTCCAATTAGAAGTGGCAAGATCGTTTGCATCGGCCAGAACTATCGGGAGCACATCAAGGAGCTCAACGGCGAGGTGCCTGCTGAGCCGGTCATATTCCTCAAGCCCATGTCGTCGCTCATCGGCAATGGGGATGACATCCTCATCCCCGAGGGCATCGGAAGGGTCGACCACGAGGTCGAACTGGCTCTGATCATCGGCAAGACCGGCAAGAACATTCCGAAGGAGAGGGCGATGTCATACGTTTCCGCCGTGGCCGTCTTCAACGACGTGACCGCCCGGGACATCCAAAGCTCTTATCGCAAGGCTGGATTGCCCTGGTCCTTGAGCAAAGGGATGGACACATTCGCGCCGATGTCGGAGCCGAGGCCGCTGGCGGCGGCGCATGACATCCACGATCTGGAGATATCGTGCCGCGTAAACGGGGAGGTCAGGCAGCACGGCAGCACGTCCATGATGATCAATACGCCGGAGGAGCTCATCGCCTTCATCTCCAAGTGGATGACGCTGGAAGAAGGGGACATCATAGCCACCGGAACGCCCAGCGGTGTGGGGCCGATAGTGCCGGGCGACCTGATAGAAATGAGGATCGAAGGGGTTGGAACGCTTACCAACCCGGTACGGGCCAGTATCTAATCCCAGAAACGCTTGGTCTTGGCATAGTTGATCTCCGCGCTGAGGATCTCCCTCAGGAAATCGTCCTCGCTGTCGAAGAACCCGGATAGCACCCGGGAGGCTGTGTCTGGGCCGATGCCGCGACCGGCGAGCGCGGTCATCGCCTTCCTGCTGTTCTTCATCACCAGGCTGGCATTCTTGAACAGCTTGCGCAGTTCCTTCTCCTCGTCCTCGGTCAGGTCCTTCTTCTTCGCCAGCTTGACCAGGTCCTTATTGTACGGATTGAGTGCCGCGATCATGTGCCCCCCGCACTTCGGGCAGACAAGCTTCTTGGGCGCCTCGCGCACCCGGAGGCGCCACTGGGAACCGCAGCTCAGGCAGGACATGTGCATCTGCTCCTCCTCCAGGCGCTTCTTGAGTGCCATCAGTATCGAGTGATCGGCACGCTGGGGCGTGATCAGCTCCTTCGAATGCGACAGCCCGGCCCTTCCAATCGGCGTGAGCCCGCAGACCTGGAACTCCAGGTCGCCGCTCTCGATGCGACGGACGACCTCCACCGTTCCATCCAGGTCGAAGTCCTCCCATAACACTCTTGCGATCGCCTCTTCGAATATCGGGCTATTCTCGTACGCCTCGACCAGCCGGCCGAAGTTCACGCTCTTGTAGTCCGCGTCCTTGTCCACGGCGCCGAACTTCTTCGCGACGTAGACGAAGCGCCAGCGCAGATGGCTCGAGTTCTTGATGACCATCCTTACCAGCGATTCGACGGTATCGGAGCGGATGCCCTTCAGTGTCTCGATGATCATGTCCGGCTTGATGTCCCGGGGCAGGTCTAGGATGATGCGATAAGGGTCGGTCGTGACTCCTACGGACTCTCCCAGCCGGGCGGTCAATAGGATCGAGAGCATTTTAGACAGTGTCTCGTTGACCTTGGTGCCGAAGCAGACATTGAGGATCGCCAGGCGTTTCCCTATCTCCAGCGTTACTTTCTTATCTGTGGGCATGGGGAACTTGGCCCGCTGCTCGACGAAGTAGTCCTTGACCGCTTTCACCGAAGCACCATCCCCGTTGTACTCGGAATAGTCCTCCACCCTGCGGAGACGGCCCACCTCCTGCGCCACGTCGTACGGGACCGGAATGTCCTCCCCCACCCAGGAAGGGATGGAGCCGATCTCCCGGACCTGTTCCACCAGCAGTTCGTCCTCCCGCACTTCCACTATTCTCCAGGTCCGACCACGGGTGATGAAGGTGGCATAGGGTTCTGCGAATGAGACCACGAAAGACTCGTCAAGCGTGCCTACGATCTTGCGGCTGGACAGCTCCCGGATCATGTACGTCCGTTCATCCGGGATCATCGAGATGTTGTCGTAGAAATACTTCCGGCCCCGCGCAGACCGACGGTATTTATCCCGGTCGACAAAGACCAGCCCGATCTTTTGGATCTGGTCGAGCACCAGGTCGAACTCTTCCCGGGCGAGGTCCCGGAACGGATAGGTGCGGACACAGGCAGCGTACGCGTCGTCCTTGTTGACCTCGCCCTGCATCGTCATGGCGACCAGCTGGTTGGCCAGAACGGTCATCGGATTGGGACGGACGAGCAGCGGTTCCAGTTCCTCGTTCAGCGCTTTGCGGGTGATAACCAGCGACTCGACTATCTCGTCCGGGGAGGAGGCGACAATGGCGCCCTCCGAGTAAGCCCCCACCTGATGTCCCGCCCGCCCCATCCTCTGGATCAGCCTGGCCACCTGGCGAGGGGAGTTGTACTGGATGGCGTAGTCTGCCGAACCGATGTCGATGCCCATCTCCAACGAGGATGTGCAGATCAGTCCCTTCAGCCTCTCTGCCTTGAAGTTCTCCTCCATCTCGATACGGGTCTCCTTCGACAGCGAGCCGTGGTGGACACCGACCGAGAACTCCTCATCCCAGATATGGTACCGGGCGGCCAGCGCCTCTGCCGTGTCCCGAGTGTTGACGAAGAGCAGGGTGGATCGATGGTCCTCGATCATCTTCCGGCAGCGTCGCATGCATGCTGTCAGCTGGGCGTCACTCTGCAATGTCCCGGCTAGATCGCGGTCCTCATCGGTGACCTCCGGGTATTGCACCGACAGTCTCATTTCCTTTGCGATTTGGGCTTTGACTATGGTCACCGGACGCTTTGAGCCCCCGAGGAAGTTCGCCACCTCCTGGATGCTCCCGACGGTGGCCGATAGCCCGATTCTCTGAAAATCCCCCGCCAGATAGACCAGGCGCTCCATTGCGATGGAGAGCTGGGCGCCGCGCTCATCGTTGGCCAGCTCGTGTATCTCATCGACGACGAAGAACTTCACGTTCGCCAGGTGCTGCCTCAGGTTCTTTCCGGTGAACATGATCTGCAACGTCTCCGGCGTTGTGATGAGCACGTCCGGTGCGTACTTGGACTGGTGCGTCCGTTCCGATTGGGGCGTGTCGCCGTGACGAACGGCTACTCGCAGGTCGAGGGCGTCACCGAACTCCTCCAGCCTTCTCAGCATGTCCCGGTTCAATGCCCGCAACGGCGTCACGTAGATGCAGCGTATGCCCTTCCCTTCGGTGGAGATCAGCTTGTGGAAAATGGGCAGCATCGCTGCCTCGGTCTTGCCGATGCCGGTCGGGGCCACGAGAAGGATGTTCCTTCCCGCCAGTATGTGTGGGATGGCCTCCATCTGAGGCCCGGTGGGCATGCTGATTTCCTTGTCGGAGAGGACCTTCCTGATCCTCTCGTCCAGAAGCTCGAATACCATGGTAACTTGTCCAGGATGACCTGCTTAACGAAAGTGCAACGATACTTGAATCTTTGCGATAGAACACCGAAAATGGTCATTCCACTTAGAGCAAGAATGAGGAAAATTGAGGCCGGTCAGTGACCGGCTTTAGCGTTTACTTCTTCTCGGCTGGTGCGGCGGGAGCTGCTGGCGCAGGGGCTGCAGGTGCCGCGGCTGGTGCAGGCGGCAGAGGATCCGTGGCCTCGAGCAGCATCTCGGAGATGTCCATGATCTTGATCTTCGCCCCGATCTTCTTGGCCCCCTGCTGCAGGTTGACCACGCAGAAGGGACAGGATGTTGCCAGTATGTCGGCTCCGGTCTCGACGGCCTCTTTGACCCTCTCTGCCGCGATGGCTACAGCGCTGTCGTTGAAGGCGGACTTGTAACCGCCTCCAGCTCCACAGCACCGAGAATCCATCCGGACATGCTTCATTTCCACCAGTTCCACGCCCGGGATCGACTTGATGACCTCACGCGGTGCATCGAAAACCTGTGCATGGCGTCCCAAGTGGCAGGGATCGTGGTAAGTGACCTTGGCCTTGATCTCCTTGGTGAACTTGAGCTTCTTGTCCTTGATCATCTTCTCCGCGGCCTGCGAGAAGTGCTGCACCAGGAACGCTGGGTTCGAGAAGTACTTCCCGTAGTCGTGCGAGGTGGTCTTGTAACAGCCGGCGCAGGTCATTACCATGGACTTGGCGCCCATATGCTCGACGGCGGTAATTGTATGCTCGGCGAAGTTCCTGGTGAGCTTGGTCTGTCCGGTCCTGAGCGCCGGGGACGTGCAGCACCATTCATCCTCACCTAGGATGTTGATGGTGGCGCCACCGCGGCTCAGCACGGTGACTCCTGCCTTGGCGAGCTGGGGTGCCCGGTACGATGCGGTGCATCCCGCGTAGAATAGGATATCTGGTTGCGGCGAGCGCGGTATCTCCTTGGGGAACCATGCTCCACGCTTCTCCATCGGCTCATCGTATGGGTTGCGCTTCTCCTCCAAACGCTCCCGGATCTTGACGTGGGCGGGCAGTGGGCCGTGGCCCTGTTCATGGGCCCATTCCCTGACCACTTCCCAGAACTCGGCGAACTCTATGCTGACGTGACAAACGGTCCAGCATCTTGCGCATCCGGTACATTGGTACAATGCGTCAATGAATTCCTGGTCCAACTTGACCTTCCTTCCCAAAAGGGTGTCCAGAGCGCTTCTCTTGGCCAATTGGTTCAGATAGAAGACCTTGCCCCTAGGTGAGTTCGACTCCCAGCGGTTCTGGTTATAAGTATCGCAGACCTGGACGCAGTATCCGCACTGAAGGCATGCAGCCATATCTCTTTCAAGGCTTTTTGGTAACTTGACCATTCAAATACCTCTTGAACACCGGGCGGTATCAGATGAGAGAGCCGATAGCCGTTGGTAGGTTGGAGTAAGCATGGAGGACGGATATAAAAATCTGCTGACGGACCGTCCCCTATACCTTGTTAAGAGTTATGTGGCTTCCCTTCGGGCGATAGGGCCAATGCTGCCTTTATCCTTCCAATATCGGAGTGTAAGCGTACCAGCTTCCGTCCGTTTTCAGCATGTGCAAGGACGACTCTAGGAGGATCTTATGCTTCTCCTCGATCTTGGTCAGGGTGATAAGAATGTTCCTTACCCTCGGGTCATCGACCAGAGCGGCTGCATCCTGGTACATCTTAACGGAAGCGATCTCCACGTCCACCCCGATCTGTACCGCCCTGATCTCGTCCTGGACCATGAGACAGGTGCCTTCCGGAGGGAACGGGAACACCTTCATTGGAATGATGTCCAGGAGCTCCTTCTCCGGTTCGATCTCATCTAAGTCCGACTCCGGTGAAAGATGCCGCATCACTTCCTCTATGGTCTCTTTGTGCGTGCGCTCATCAGCGCCCAGTGACCTCATGAGGGCCTTGCCGTTCTCATCTGCCACGCAAGTTGCTACTTTCGAATAGAACTGGATGCCGAATATCTCGATCTGCCTCGCGGCGGAAAGAATGGAGAGGGCGGTCGGTGCGTTGGATTCCATAGGCTTCGCCGTAATCATTCGGGCTTGTAATATTTCTAGATTTAGAATCTTAAGGAGCGGTGGAGGCGGCAGGAGAAGGTAGATCAGTTGTCGGGCTTCAATTGTTGACCGATGGTCGGCCCTGGCCCTTCCTCGATTGGTGACCCAGGGTTTAACATGGGAGGCGGTGAAGGTATACCGTCCGGTCTTTCAATCGAGGTAAAAGTCCGTCCAGTTAGCCCCTCCAGCACATTAACCGATGAGAGGTGCGCCTAAGTATTGACCCGTAGTTAGGCTTAATATGTAGCCAGTGGCTCAGGTCCATGCCAATCTGTTCGGAGACACAGGAGATGAAGGACAGACTACTTTCCACCTACATCATCAACCAGGCTGTGCACTGGTTCATCCCAGGCATGTTCACACCGGTGATGGTGCTGCTCCTGCTGGACAAGGGGCTAAGCCTGATCGAGGTGGGAACGGTACTGGCGCTCTATTCCGGGACCGTCATCATCCTTGAATTGCCCACTGGCGGACTGGCCGATGCCATAGGGCGGAAGAAGGTGTATCTGGCGTCACTCGGCATATCAATGATGGCACTCGTGGTCATCCTGGTGAGCCAGGATTTCCTGTCTTTCGTGGTCGGTTTCGTCATCTTTGGCGTGGCCCGCGCCCTGTCCTCCGGTTCTATCGATGCCTGGTTCGTCGACGAGTTCAACCGGGAGCGGCCTGGTGGGAACCTGCAAAAGGCGCTTGGGACGGCCAATGCATTCATCCCGATGGGTCTTGCGGCGGGTGCATTGATGGGCGGGATCATCCCCACACTGTTTGGCGATTCGGCTGCCAGCCTGATGGGGATGGGAAGGTACTCGGCTAACATCCTGGCGATGATGATCATGTTGATCGTGCAATTCATGCTCACTTCCGTCATGATCCAGGAGAGAACCGGACCGGAAAAGCGTGGGAGCGTTTCTCAGGGGTTCAGGGCGGTCCCGAAGGTTCTGCGGGATGCAGTGGAATTCGGCATCCGCGATCGTCACACGCGCCTACTGCTCACCGCCATGTTGGCCTTCGGGTTCGCGCTTTTCAGTCTTGAGCTGTTGTGGCAACCGCAGCTCAAAGGGATCCTCGGCTCGGACTCGCAATCATGGATATTCGGGGTTGTCGCCGCCGGTTACTTCGTTATGGCCTCGGTGGGCAGCGCTCTCTCCGGCAAAGTGTGTGATGTTCTCCGAGGCAACCTCTACCTGACCCTGGCGGTAGTGGCGGTCGGAATATCGGTATCGATCGCCATACTGGCGGTCCAGAACACGGTCCTGGGTTTCGTCGTCCTCTATTTCGTCGTCTATCTTCTCATCGGGCTAATGGGGTCGCCCCATGCAGCAGCGTACAATACGGGGATACCGTCAGAAAAACGTTCGACCCTGATGTCCTTCGATTCGCTCGTGCTCCAGATGGGAGGCGTTGTCGGTTCGGTCACTCTGGGATTCGTTTCCGGGTTATATTCCATCGAAGCTGCATGGTTCATCAGTTCCCTGGTCCTGATGATCTCTCTGGCCGCATACGTCGCTCTATGGCGCGGTTCGGTCGGGAAGGGGCGGTCGGCGATCAAGGCAGGGGAAGATGGACAAGGCCGACATGGCTCCTATTGACCTTTGGAATGGTCGTTGGCGCGGTTCGGGCATTTTAAGGATGGCCATTAGGCAATTCTATGCGGGATGGAAAACCGGGCTGACCTCCGACCCTTAGTTATGCAGGGGGACACTCATTGTCGGATGGATGACCTGGGCCGTTCGTGACGAAAGGTTAAAGGCAAGTATTGATTTTGCCCACAAAAACACAGAAGGTCTTCACAACGAGCACGAACTTCAATGGGACGTTGGATGCGCCGCGAAAGATCGTGACGATGGCACGGGGTGCATCCTTTGGACGCTGATCTGTTCTTTATCCTGCTTACAGTAACGGGTATCGTTGGAGCAATCTCCGCCGTCGTCCTCAGAAAATGGGAGAGGACCTGTGCCACCGTCTCTTTTGGTGCCGCGGCGCTGTCCGCCCTCTTCGGGACGATGACCGCGATCCTGGTGTTGACCGGCTCATCAATGAACCTCCAGTTTCCATTTGAAACTCCCTTTGGACAGTTCGGTTTCGCCCTGGACCGCTTGAGCGCCTTCTTCCTCCTGGTCATCTCAATGGTCTCGTTCGCCGTTTCGATCTACTCGATAGGGTACTCGAAAGAATACGACGGCAAGTACAGCATCGGCCTGCTCGGGCTGCTATTCAACCTGTTCCTGCTTTCCATGGCCTTCGTCGTCTCGGCCAGTAACGCCATCTTCTTCCTGGTCGTCTGGGAGGCGATGTCATTGACATCATATCTTCTGGTCGTGTATGAGAACCGGAAGGAAGGGATCCCTTCCTCCGGACTCCTCTACGTGGTCATGACCCACCTGGGCACAGCACTGATCATGGTGGCGCTGGTCATGATGGGGATATACGCCCATTCGTTCGATTTCTCCGCATACTCGGGGGTGGGCGCATTGATGCCCAGCGCCCTCAAGAGCACTTTGTTCGTACTGCTCTTCATCGGTTTCGGGACCAAGGCCGGGATCATTCCGTTGCATGTATGGCTGCCCTACGCCCATCCCGCCGCGCCATCGAACGTCTCGGCGCTAATGTCTGGCGTCATGGTCAAGACCGCCGTGTTCATGCTGATCCGCACTTTCTTCGATTTTCTCGGCGTCACCGATACCTGGTGGGGTCTGCTGGTGTTGCTGGTGGCCTCAGTCTCCGCGCTGCTCGGAGTGATGTACGCGCTGATGGAGACCGATATCAAGAAGGTACTGGCGTACTCCACCGTCGAGAACGTGGGCATCATCCTTATCGGACTCGGCGCGGCGATGGTATTCCAGTCATACAACCTGAATCTGCTTGCCGGTCTGGCCCTGATCGCCACACTGCTCCATGTGATGAACCACGCCTTCTTCAAGGGCGCCCTGTTCATGGGCGCGGGGTCCATTCTGTTCGCCACTCACACCAAGGACATGGAGAAGCTCGGCGGGCTGGCCAAGAGAATGAAATGGACCGGGATAATATTCTTCATCGGCGCCCTGTCCATCTCGGCCATCCCCCCGTTCAACGGGTTCGTCAGCGAATGGCTGATCTTCCAGTCGCTCCTGCAATCGTTCCAGATACCGGACATGACGGTCAAGATCCTGCTGCCGGTGGCAATAGCGATATTGGCATTGACCGGCGCATTGGCTGCGGTCTGTTTCGTGAGGCTTTTCGGCATCGTGTTCCTGGCAAAGCCCCGCAGTGAGCACGCCGAACAGGCCAAGGAAGTACCACGTTCCATGCTCGTCGGCTCCGGGATGGCGGCCTTCATGTGCATCGTCACCGGCGTCATGTCCTTCGCGATCATACCCTATGTGGACGAAGTGACCACCCCCCTGGTGGGGGCTTCGGCGGCCTCCTCCATCGTGAACGGGTTCGTAATAAGCCCGACCAACGACCAGTTCTCTACCGTGTCTCCGTTCATATTGGCGATCCTAATCGCCATAATGGTCCCCCTGGTCATTGTGATCACGAAGCGCTACGGGGGCAAGCGCAGGACCGTGGTGGGCGACACCTGGGATTGCGGGACCCCGCTGACCGCCCGGAACCAATACACCGGGACCGCATATTCCAACCCCCTGGTCAAAGTTTTCAATTATATCTACCGGCCCAAGCCGGAGGTCAGGACCGAATCGACAACCTCCCCTTATGTGAAGAAGAAGGTGTCATATGCCTTCGCCGTCGTGCCAGTGTTCGAAATATACTTGTACCGTCCGATCGTGGCCGCCATGGTCGGTCTGGCGCGCAGGGTCAGCAAGATCCAGGCGGGCAGTATCCAGGCATATCTGGCCTACATCTTTGCTACGCTCGTGTTCTTGCTGATCATCTTCAGGTGATATGATGGACCAGATCTACGTTGACATCGTGCTGAGCGTCCTGCAGGCCTCGTTCCTACTGGTGATAGCGCCGCTGGTCACAGGGATCATCCGGAAGATCAAGGCGTATATGCAATCGAGGCGGGGGGCCAGCATATTCCAGCCCTACCGTGATATTGCAAAATATTTCCACAAGGATTCCGTCGTTTCAAGTGAGACCTCCTGGATATTCTCAGTCACTCCGTACATCTCCATGGCCATGGTGCTGATCGCCGCGCTCCTCGTTCCGGTGTTCGTCACCAGGACGCTCGGTTTCGTCGGCGACCTCATTGTTGTGGTCTATCTGTTGGGCACCGTTCGCTTCTTCACCGCGTTGGCGGCGTTGGACGCCGGCAGTGCCTTCGGGGGCATGGGTTCCAGCAGGGAGATGATGGTGGCGTCGATCGTCGAGCCTACCATGCTGCTCTCGATCTTCTCTATGGGCCTCATCACTGGAACGACCAGCCTGGGGGCGATCGCCAGCGCCCTCTCCATCTCGGGTATCGACCTGGTGCGACCCGCCTTATTCCTGGCCTCTGCCGCCTTCATGATCTCCACGATCGCTGAGAACGCCCGGGTACCAGTGGACAACCCGACCACTCACCTGGAGCTCACGATGATCCACGAGGGCATGATCCTCGAGTACTCTGGAAAGAAACTGGGGTTAATGGAACTGTCCAGCATGACCCGGCTGGTCCTGTACTTCACGATACTGTCCAATGTGTTCTTCCCCTGGGGAATAGCGAACGACCTTTCGGGGTGGAGCATCGGGGGAGGGCTCATCGCTATCCTGGTCAAGATATTGTTCCTGGCACTGATCATCGCGATCATCGAGTCGTCGATATCGAAGCTGCGGTTGTTCCGCCTGCCCAACCTGTTGACCGTATCTTTCACGCTGGCCTTGCTGGCGGTGATGTCATTCTACATACTATGAGGCGCACAAGATGAGCGACATTATCCTAACCGACGTGATAAACGGGCTGGCGGCCCTCATCCTACTGTTCGCGTTCGTGCTGGTGGCAGGGGTCAGGATGCATCAGATCATCCGTGCGTATACGCTCGGTTCCTTGGCGCTCGGGTTATTGGCGGTCGCGGTCGCTTATTACACGAAGGCGGACCACATCTATTTCGTCGCCATACTGACGATCGTGCTGAAGGTCATTGTCATCCCCCGGTTCCTGAACTACACGGTGGACCGCATCAAGGTCAAGAAGGAGGTGGAGCCGCTGGTCAGCATACCTGGGTCTCTCCTGATCTGCGGAGCCCTCACCTTCGTCGCGTATTACATTGCCTCCCCTATCATTGCCCAGGGAAGCGTGATCACCAAGAACTGCCTGGCAATCTCGTTGGCGGTGGTTCTGATCGGGTTCTTCGTCATCATCGCCCGACGTAAGGCGATGACCGAGATCGTAGGGCTCCTGATGATGGAGAACGGCTTGTTCCTGGCAGCGATATCGTTGACGTACGGCATGCCGATGATCGTCGAGATCGGCATATTCTTCGATGTGCTGGTCGCCGCCATAATCATGGGGATATTCGCCTTCAAGATCAACCATACCTTCGAGACGGTCGATACCACATTCATGCGGAGGCTGAGAGACTGATGATGCTTGAACTGATGATAGCGATCCCGATCGTGACCGCCTTCCTGATCTTTTTCACCAGGTCCCGCCGTCAGATGGAGATGGCCTCCACCGCCGGTATTGTGGCGCTCTTCGCCGTCGGGTGCTTCATGGTCTATGATGTGATCACCAACGGCAACATCGAGTATGGGATATGGTACCTGGACTCGCTGAGCGCTTACATGCTATTCATCATCACCTTCATCGGCATGATGGCGGCGATCTATTCGATCCCATATATCGGCCATGAGCTCAAGGAAAGGGAGCTGTCGATGGAGCGGGCCAAATATTACTACATCCTGTTCCACATCTTCATGTTCACCATGCTGATGGTGGTCGTCAGCAATAACCTGGGCATCATGTGGATCGCCATCGAGGCGACTACGCTCGCCTCCGCCTTCCTGGTCGGTTTCACCGAGAACGACCTGGCCGTCGAGGCGGCCTGGAAGTACCTGATCATCTGCTCCGTCGGGATCACGCTGGCATTGTTCGGCACGATACTCGCCTACGCCTCTTCGATCGCAGCCCTGGGCGAGTCCTCGGACGCGCTGAACTGGTCCAGGCTGATGGCGGAGGCCGCGCATCTGGACCCTACCCTTCTGAAAATATCTTTCATCCTGATCATGGTCGGCTACGGTACCAAGGTGGGGCTGGCGCCGATGCACACCTGGCTGCCGGACGCGCATTCCCAAGCCCCGACACCGGTCAGCGCCCTCCTTTCCGGGGTGCTCCTGAACTGCGCCATGTATGGCATCCTCAGGTTCCACCTGATAACCTCGGTGACGGTACCCGGGTTCTCCTCCACTTTATTGCTGATATTCGGCCTGGTATCAATGGCCGTGGCGGCGGCCTTCATCATCGTGGCCAGGGATTTCAAGCGGCTGCTCGCCTACTCGTCAATAGAGCACATGGGGATCATCGCGTTCGGTTTCGGTATCGGCGGGTTCCTGGGCATATTCGGCGCCCTGTTGCACATGCTCAACCACGCCCTCACCAAATGCCTGATGTTCCTGGGTGCCGGCAACCTCTTGCAGAAGTTCAAGACCCGGGAGATCCTCGAGATCAGAGGGGTGGCGACTGTGATGCCGATGACCGCTCTTCTGTTCATAGCCGGTGCCTTGGCGATAACCGGCTCCCCTCCGTTCAGCATATTCCTCTCCGAGGTGGCGATACTCACTGGCGGCCTCTCTTCGGCCAACTATCTGGCGGTCGGCATCTATATCCTCTTGCTCGCGGTGATATTCGCTGCGTTCATGTACCATGTCAGCAAGATGATGTTCGGTGAGCCCTCGGAGGGCGTGTCCAAGGGTGAGTTGGAGCGTTCCCGCTTCCTGCCCATGGGAGCACTGCTGGTGATGATATTGGTGATGGGAGTGTTCATCCCGACACAACTGAACGATCTGCTAGTGGACATCGCGTCCTTGTTCCAGGTGTTCCCATGAGCGAAGAGTATCTGACGGAGATACTCGAGGATCTTCCCCCGAACATAGCCATAGGAGTGCTCTCCACGTCATTCGAAGGCAGGAACCTCCGCATCGACCTGAACAAGGACACACTTCCCGATATGGTGGCCCACCTGAACAGGCGGTATCATGTGACCCTGATCTCCGAACATGCCACGGACGAGCGGGAATCCAGTTCCAGCTTCTGCCTCTACACCATCTTTTCCCTGCCCAAGAAGGACCTGTTCCTGACACTGGCCACAAAAATTGACGATTCGCTCCCGGCGTATCGGACCCTCACGTCCGAGGTCTTCGCGGCCTATTGGTATGAGCGGGAGATCATGGACATGTTCGGGATAACCGCAGTCGGTCATCCGGACCCGAGACCGCTGGTCCTTTGGGACGACTGGCCTCTTGGCTATTATCCGCTCCGAAAGGACTTCGATATCGAGTCCAAGGTGGAGCGCATAAAGACCGATTACCCGTACCGTCCGGTCGAGGGTGAGGGGGTGTTCGTGATCCCCGTCGGGCCAGTCCATGCCGGCGTCATTGAACCGGGGCATTTCCGCTTCAGCGTGGCGGGGGAACCGATCATCAACCTTGAGATCCGGATGGGCTACGTCCACCGCGGCGTGGAGAAGTTATCCGAATCGACATCGTACCACCGCGGCGTTTTCCTGGCCGAACGGATATCCGGGGATAACGGATTCGCGCATTCCACCGCTTACTGTCAAGCGATAGAATCGATCGCCGAGGTTCAGGTGCCTGAGAGGGCGGAGAACATCAGGACCGTGATGTTGGAAATGGAGCGCATCTACAACCATCTCGGGGACCTTGGCGGTATCGCGTTGGATACGGCGTTCAACGTCGGCGCGCAGCAGGCTTACGTGCTCAAGGAGCGTATGATGGACCTCAACGATTGGCTCACTGGCAGCCGATTCCTCCGTTCCATCAACACCCTGGGTGGTGTGCGCAAGGACATCAACAAGGAGCAGGCGGTCAAGATCAAATCGACCGTGGTAAGGATGAAGCTGGACCTTACCGAATGGGTCAAGATGATCACCGAGATGCCGTCCCTGATGGACCGTGTCGAGGTGACAGGGACGATCTCCTACGACATCGCAAAGAACATGGACCTGGTCGGGCCAGCGGCCCGGGGGAGCGGTGTTGATAGGGACGTGAGGCGCGACCATCCCTATGCGGCATACAAGCGGATGAGCTTCAATGTGCCCGTCTATAGGGAAGGGGACATACTGGCCAGGACGAAGGTCAGGATCGAGGAGATCTACGAATCGGTGAGCATCATCGAACAGGCATTGGAATCGATGAAAGGGTCTGACCTCACGGCGAAGATGGGGGAGGTGCCGGAAAAGAAAGTGGGGATGAGCCTGGTGGAATCCCCCCGCGGCGAAGCGATGCACTGGATCATGGCTGGGCAGGGCGTTCCGTTCCGCCATAAGGTCCGCGATCCATCCTTCAGCAACTGGCTGGCGATCGAGTTCGCGGTCCTGGGCAACATCGTGCCCGACTTCCCGTTAGTGAACAAGAGCCTCAGCCTCTCCTACGCTGGGAACGACCTGTGAGGCAAGAACATGTTCAGATGGTACACCAAGGGAGTGATGAAGAAGGGGGTGGTGACGGGGGACTATCCTAACCAACCCTACGATCCATATGACGGTCATATGGGCATGCCCGAGGTCGACGTCCACGTTTGCCGGATGGACAAGACCTGCGTCGAGGTTTGCCCCACAGGAGCGATCGATGAGGGGTACAACACGATCTCCATCGATATGGGCAAATGCATATTATGCGGGGAATGCGCCAGGCACTGCCCGGAACAGGCGATCAAGATGTCAAAGAAGTTCGAGCTGGCCGCTAAGGACAGCGAGGATCTGAAGGTGGTGTACCGGATTGACCGAAGAACGCAGTGATCAAGATATCGAGGTCCTGGGACGGTTGATGGACGAGAAGATCAAGAAGATGCTAGGTCGGTCGCTCGCCATCCGGGAGGTCGATGCCGGTTCCTGCAACGCGTGCGAGGTAGAGGTGAACGCTCTGAACAACGCCATCTATGACATCGAGCGGTTCGGTATCCATATCGTTGCGTCTCCCCGCTTCGCCGACATGCTGTTGGTCACCGGTCCGGTGACCCGGAACATGGAGCACGCGCTTCTCCAGACATATAACGCCACACCTTCCCCAAAAATCGTTGTGGCGATGGGCGTCTGCGCCATCAGCGGCGGTCTCTTCGCCGACACCTATGCATGTTCGCACGGGGTCAGCTCGGTCGTCCCGGTGGACGTTTTCATCCCAGGCTGTCCTCCGCGACCCCAGGCCATAATCCAAGGGATCATGGTGGCCCTGGACCTAATGGAATCGAAAATGAGGAAGGCCAATGGCCAGTCATCCAGTCTGTAAGGGCTCTTATCTTCGGATGCTCATCTGACCACGATGACCGTGCATCGTGCGTTTCGCACCACATATTCGGAGACGCTGCCGATGAGGACCCGGTCGATGACGGTCTTCCCCGAGGTCCCTACCACGATCTCGTTTGCGTTCACGCGGTCCGAGGTCTTCAGGATGGTATCGTAAGGAGATCCTGCCTCAAGCAGTGTCTTGATCTCGATCCCTTCCTTGGATGCCATCTCTTTGAGCCTGTCCAGTTCGTCCAGTCCTTTTCTGATGACCCGTTCTTTGTCCTCGTCCGCTTTTGGGCTGACCACGAAAACCACGATAAGAGTTGCCTTATGGTCCTTCGCATGGTCGAATGCGTACCTGACGGCCTTGGCCGAGTGTTCTTTCCCGTCCGTTGCCAATAGAATGTTCGTGACGCCCACCTTCCTATGGAATGCCATCGCCGTGCCCATCAATATAACTTTTGAAAATACATTTTGGCAGGATATGTCCGGAGGATGTTTGTCCAGCAGTTTCTCCGGAGGGTAAGGGAAGGGTTTATTGTTTGGTCGGCCAGAGAGGCAGGACCTCTTTGCCGAGGGACGAGTGGAGCACCTCAGCCATGGCCACGTAGACTGCCGCAGCGCCGGTCATCAGGCCCACATATCCAGCCAGGATCTTGATATCCACGCTACCGGTGGCCTCGCTTATGGCCAGCATGAAGAACAGCAGGGTCAGTGTGCTGAAGACGAACTGCATCACGCGGTTCGAACGGAGCAACCCCACCAACATGAACAGGGAGAAAACGCCCCAGATCCCGAAGAACCAGGCCATCGCGTTAGGCTCTGTGATGCTGCCAAGCCCGATCGATGGCATGAGGAGGAGCGCAACCACTGCGATCCAGAAGAACCCGTAAGATATGAACGCGGTCGTTCCAAAGGTGTTTCCCTTCTTCCATTCCATGATCCCGGCTATCACTTGAGCGATGCCTCCGTAGAAGATACCCATGGCTAGGATGACGCTCCCCAGGGCGATGAATCCGGCATTGTGTAGGTTGAGCAGGAGCGTGGTCATTCCGAACCCCATCAGGCCTAGAGGGGCCGGGTTCGCGGTGGTGTCTTCATGTTCTTTCATTTTGAATCCTCTTGGGTCAAGACATCAGCCCTTGACCCGATCGCTCGAACACATGGTACCGGGCTGGCGCGTGATCTCCACGCTCGCCGTCCGGTCGCTCCCAGATCGCCGGGCTGCACCGATCAGGTTCGACCAAGAAATCCATTGCGAAAGGTCAGGGCTGCAGGTCGCGACCCAAATAGGGAGAGATAAACCTTGTTGCAGTAATTGGCACACTGATAATCACAGGGCGGTCTTCGGATGGCGATCCGGTGCAGGACAGATGTGTTACGCGCTCATTTGGCAATGATCACGGGACACTTGGCGCCCTTGATCAAGCCCTCCGACACACTGCCGATCATGAACTTGTCCAATCCGGTCTTCACCGTAGGACCAAGGATGATCGCGGCGGCCTGGACTCGATCCGCTTCGATGAGGATGGTCTCCACCGGCGGCCCCTTTTCAAGAAGGGCCTTTGCCTCCACTCCCTCGTCCCCTGCCTCCGTCTTTATGCGCGACATTACGATCTGGGTGAACTTGACCAGGCGGGGGTTCTCCTCCATGTCCTTGCGGCTTAGGACCGACACAATAAGAAGGTCCCCACCCATGCGCTTTGCGTATTCGATCGCATACTTTGCGGTCTTGCTGGAAAAGGATTGAGCATCGATGGCCAGAAGGATATTCATTATTTCTCCGCCCTCTCCGGTCCGATAAGGGTGGCGTCGTTCATATAACTTTTACTCATTCCTGCGGTGATCCGGTAGCATCCAGCCGGAGCCTTGATACGGAACGTAGCGCCCTTTCCAGCCTCTCCGATCTCATCGATCTCCAGCCCAGTTATCCGAAGCACTTCCTGAATGAAGTTCATTCCATGTCCCAAACGGTGCATGTAGTCGCGATCGAACAATCGCTGCTTCATTTCCTGGCCGATCCCTTTTCCGTTATCTTTGAAATAGATCTCTATCCCGTCGTCCTTTTTTGTGTATGAGACATGGATCCGGGACACGTTCATACCGTGCTTGATCGAGTTCTCGATGAGGTTGGTGAAGACCTTCTCCACCATTGGATCTGCATAAATGGAGAGCCCGTCCAGCTCGTACGCAATTCCGATGTTGCCGTAGTCTGTCTTGGATATGGACCGGGCCACCAGGTGGTTCATGTCGAACCATTCGGGCTCTGAGATGCCCAGACCTTGGTATTCGCGTATGAATTCCATCTGCTCGCCGATGGACCGGGCGGCAAGTGTTGCCTTTTCCAGGTACCGGCGCGTCTTCTCGTCTATCACATTGTTCCCCATAAGCTCAAGGTATCCAGAGAGCATGGTCAATCGATTGAGGACATCATGCCTGGTGAGATCGCCGAGAAGGGTGAGCTTCCAATTTGCCAGCCTTACGTTCTCCTGAGCCTTTTTTCTCCTGGATACGTCGGTTATGAACCCTTCCAATCCGACGATTTCCCCATTCTCTCCAAAAACCGGACAGCCCTGTTCCCAGACCCATCGGACCGTCCCGTCCTTGGCAATGACTCGATACTCAACATGGAATTGAGCCTGTCCTTCCACCCCTTTTCTGACCCCTTCGGCGACCAATTTGCGATCGTCCGGGTGAATAAGATCGTTGTAACTGTGAAGGTTATTGTCAATGATGTCTTCTGGAGAGTAACCGATGATGTTGCGACACCCGTCGGATATGAAATCCATGGTCCAATTTTCATCATTCTTACAGCGGTAGGCCATTCCAGGCAAGTTACCCATCAAGGTGGAGAGCATCCGTTGGCTCTCTTTCAGCGCCCCCTCTGATCTTTTTAGATCAATGGCCAGGGCAACGTGGTCCGAGACGAACTCAAGGACCTCCAGGTCTGATTCTCGGTACATGACGGTTCCCGTATAGCTCTGGACCACCATCACCCCGATGGTCTTTCCCCCGACGTTGAGCGGCGCACCCATCCAGTGGATCGGTAGTGTGCCAGAAGGGACGATCTCCCCTTCCTCTATCAGCTTCGCCCATAGGGCTTTGTCCATGAACAACGACCTGCCGGTCCGGATCACATAGTTGGACGTGGTCCTTCGCCGGCTCACTCTGCCAGGGTTCGGATCCTTCTCGTCCACGAAATAAGGGAATGTCATGGATTCCCCATCGTCGGCCACCAGTCCGATGAAGAAGTTATTGGCTGGCATGAGCTCGGAAAGGATCTCATGGATCCTACCATAGAGCACATCCAGATTTGGTGAGGATACCGTTGCCTGCGATATCTGGTATAACGAGGATTTGAGATTGTCCGCCTGCCTCCTCTTTGTCACATCCTCCACCATGGCAAGGGCCAGGTTCCTACCGTTGTCCCGTAAACGTGAGAAATGCACTTTAGCCCATATCGGCGATCCGTCCTTGTTCCGGTAGAGGATCTCCTTATTGTAATGATCGAGCTCCCCCTTCATCAACCGCTCGAACTCCTTCTGGTCTCCCTCGACCCACTCAGGATCCATGAGGTCATAGGCTCTGGTCCCACGGAGCTCATCACATTTGCGGTGGAACGTATGGCAGAATGATGAATTGCATTCCAGGATCCTCCTTTCCTCATCTTCAAGGGCGATCCCTGTGGCGGAGAGTTCGAAGATCGCACGGAACCTAGCCTCGCGTTCAATGGCCTCCGGGTCAGAATAGTTTGTGTCCCGCTGATCGTGCACTATCGCGATGATATGATCCACCCCGTCGATCGCCATGAGATTGGTGGTGACGACGCAGGGGATGTTCTCGCCTTCTTTGGACACCAGGGTCAATTCGACGGTCGTCTCGCCTTCGAGCAAGGATCCGTCCTTTGCCCTGTCCTTGAACATGACACCATCGGGGGTCAGGAGATCGTCCCTCCGCATCAATAGCATCTCTTCCCGGGAATAGTTGAGCAGAGAGCAGGCTTTCTTGTTAACATCGATCAATGTGTCTGCCCCATCCGTCTTCCAGACCAGAATGGCATCCCTATCGCTGTTGAACAGTCTTCGATATTTGACCTCATTCTCCTTGATCGCGCGACCGGTCCGCTTGTGCTCCACACTGCGCCGGACCATATTGGTCAGTTCCGCGAACAGGGGTCTGACCTGAATTCCTTTCTGGAGGTAGTAGTCCGCACCGCTGTTGAGCGCTTCCATGGCGACTTCTTCTCTGCCCTTGCCGGTCAGGAGAATGAAAGGTATATCATCGCCCCGGGAACGGAGCCTTTTCAGGAACTCTATGCCATCGAGTCCAGGCATTTGATAATCGGAGACGACCGCGTCGTATTTCTGCGTAGACAACAGTTCAAGTGCCTTGATCGGAGACAGTTCCACATCAACGACAAACCCCGATACCTGTTCGATGAACTCCCTAGCTATCTCTAAAAGGGTTGTCTCATCGTCAACCACCAAGACTCTGATGGACGACTCCGGGGGCTCTTTCATTTCCTTGCATGATTTACCGTTGCTGAAGATATATTGTTCCCTACTTTTTCATTATATGATAATATAAGTGCTCATATGTCGGGGTCGATCTTTTTAGAGTAGTATACAACATCTGGATGCCGGTCATATCCGATCCTTTCGAACAGGGATTGGGACGGTTCGTTCTGAGCATTGATCAAGCAACAGAATATCTTCAGGGAACGTGCCTTGAAACACTCCTCGACCTTCTCCACAAGCGCCTTGGCCACTCCTTCCCCCTGATGTTCGGGGGTGACCGCCAGGCGGTTCACCCATCCCTTCCTTCCGTCATTGGTACCGATAATGGTGCCTATCATGCAGTTGCCCGAGAATGCCAACAGAAAATCGATGCTTGGGTCGGCCATCTCTCGCTCCAGATTCATCCTGGAATCCCTGCCATTGGATTGGAAATGCAAGCCTGCAGATGCCCAAAGGGATACAACTCCGTCATAGTCCTCCCGCCCCGCCTTTCTTATCTCCAGCCCTTCATCATGCATGCGGGTATTTCGTCGTGTATCGTTATTAATCTATGCTGGCCCATGAGTGAGGCGAAATAATTTAGTCTGGGACGTTCTCTATCATCCATCTAAGGTTTGTCCATAATTATGGGGGATTTGGAACGAACATGAAGATCATGATAACCACACCACCGGCGAAGACGACGGAGCTATGGCCTCCATTGGGTCTTCTCTATATCGCGGCCAATCTGAAAAAGCACCGGAATGACGACATCAAGGTCGTGGACGCCTTCTGCTTGAACCTGGACGGCGATCAATTGGTCGAACTCGCCGTGAAGGAAAGCCCGGACGTGTTTGGCATGAATTGCTCAACCCATACTTTCCTCACTGCAATGGAAACGATGCGCAAGATATCTGAAAAGCTTCCGAACACCGTCATGCTTCTCGGCGGATACCATGCCACATTCGCGGCAGAGCAGATCCTTAGGGGATATCCTTTCATAGATTACATAATAAAAGGCGAGGCCGAGGAGGCTCTGGTGGACCTGCTCGGATGCATCGAGACAGGCAGGAAGCCGGACCAGGTTGCCGGCATCAGTTACCTGGATAACGGCATGCACATTTCGAACCAGATCGCCATCGTCCAGGATCTCGATGCCCTCCCGATGCCTGACCGAAGAATGCTATCCGGGGTCGAATACGGATACACCATGCAAGGCATACCGCTCACCTTCGGCAAGTTCACCACAATATCCACCTCCCGAGGGTGCCCTTTCAACTGTTCGTACTGTTCATGCGCTGCGTTCTCTCTGAGGAAGTGGCGGTACCGGAGCGCAGAGAGCGTCGTAGAAGAGATGCAGATGCTGTATGATGAGGGCTATGAGAGCGTCGTCCTGGTGGATGACAACTTCACGCACCGGGAGGAGCGGGTGGAGAGTATCTGCAGTCTGATCCGGGAGCGGGGCATCAAGATGAGGTTCTATTGCGAGGGGCGCGTGAACAATGCCTCCCTAAGCATGCTCAGGACCATGAAGAAGGCCGGGTTCGATGTGATGTATTTCGGTGCCGAGTCAGCCTCCGAGTCCGTGCTCGATTATTACAACAAGAAGATCAAGCCGGCCCAGATAGTCTCCGCCGTGGAGAACGCCAAGGAGGCCGACATGATAGTTGTCACCTCATTCATCCTCGGGGCACCGGTGGAGTCGGAGGAGGAGATCAGGAAGACCATCGATTTCATCACCGGGCTCAGGCCGCACGCCGTCGAGATCAACATACTCGATTACCTGGTCGGAACGCCGCTATGGCAGCAGATGGAGAAGGACGGGACCATCGGACCGGATGATTGGAAGCGCAACCACCGAGTATACGAATATGTCGAGGGAAAGGACCGGGACAAGCTGGAGGCAATGGTCCAGGAGGGATACGACGCATACCTGAACGCATGGAAGAACACGTCTGGTGTGATGGAACTGCTGTCACTTCTGGCACACAACAAGACCGCCCGCCATGTGGTGTTCAGCAACCTGTTCAATCCCAAAGCGCGGGAGGTCATCAGCAACGGCCTCAGAGCGTTCGGGGAGAGGCCGAAGCCAGGCAGCTGATCATCTTACCCGGCTTTCCTTCTTGAAGAGCTTGGCCGCCTGGTACGCCTCATCGGTGCGTTCTACGCGGGATAGCAGGATCTCATCAGTATACTTCCTGTGGCATTCCACGCAGAGCGTCTTCAGGTTCATCGGATGATCTCCCCCGCCGCGTATCCGGGGGATGATGTGGTGCACCTCAGTATACCATTTTGGCAGGTGTGCCAGGGTGCGCCCGCAGTCCTGGCAGACGCTTCCGTCCCTCTCGACGACCGCGCTCCTTAGTTTCCTCCACATATTCACCCTGGTCATGACCGGCGCCCCTTCGAAAAGGTCCTCCCGGCAGCCGTTCTCCAGGTAGTCGGGGGAATCATGGAAGGCCTCCTCCATCCTATGAAGGCAGACGCAGACATACAGGTCCGCCAGGCTGCCGTGCCTTTCATCGCATCCTGGACAGGAGTCGGTGATCTCGGACCGATGCCTGACCACCTGCAATCTGACATCGACGTCCCACGCCCGGTACTGGCATCTCTCCTCCCGATGTTCGTCACAGGTCCGATGGTGGATCCGTCGATCCTCTGGCAGGCACAATTCCCTCAGGCACACACTTTTCTTTCTGGGAACATCCTGGTAATGGCAGCCTCTCATGCTACTTCCCCATCTGAGAGATCATCGAGCTTGGCAGCGCACGCCCTCACTTCCTTCGTTCAACCATGGCAGCCATCGCCTTCCCGCCCAGACTTCGTCTCAGGTGAATCGCCTGGCTATCACAGAACTCGTGGCAAGAATAGCATCTGAT
Organism: uncultured Methanomassiliicoccales archaeon; assembly: GCA_942492955.1. GTDB lineage: Archaea > Thermoplasmatota > Thermoplasmata > Methanomassiliicoccales > UBA472 > DASXVU01. Next base: position 1,547,473 of record OW818644.1, on the reverse strand, counting down.
GCACTTCCGCTGGTTGATCTTGGCCTTCCCGTCGCTCATGCGGATCGCCTTCATGGGGCAGCCCCGGTAACATTTGCCGCAGCCGATGCACATCGACCGAACCACATTGGGCTTGAGGGCGTAGATCTTGACCAGGCCTAACAAGGCTCTCTCCATCTTACCCCCTCCCTTTTTCTTCCCTATGAACGTGGACGGCCTGACATAATCTTTGATGATGAATTTGTCCAGTTCCCCGCCAATCACCTCTACGTCCAAAAGGTCCTCGGCGACCAGGCCCCGTTCCATTGCCGCTTTTACCGTGCAGACATCCTTCGGATCGATGGACATGATCCGCGATGCAATCACGTCCAACGCGGAATAGGACCCGCTGGCCAGGATCGCTCCGACATGACGTGGCGTTCCGGACTGGGGGCCGTCGCCCTCCATGGCATCCACGGCGTCCATGATTTCCAATGCCGGTTTGACGAACTCGTTCACGTCCACTATCATCCGGGCGAACTCCTCCGTCCTCTGCAGCCTGCCGTGGAAGGTGGCCTTCTCCATCCCAGGGATCAGGCCGAATACGTTCTTGGCGGCTCCGGTCATGTAGGTGAAGAGGTGCGTCTTCATCTTGGAAACGACCACCACCTTATCGACATTGAAGACCGGTTCGATAAGCCTCAATCTCTTCATCAGCACTCCTTCGGGATTGGATACGTCCCTAGCCCCGACGTCCTCATTGAGATCTATGCCCAGGTCCTCGGCGACAAGGTCGTAGCCGACCGTCTCGTAGGCCTTTCTCAGGTTCGCTGAGCTGTATATCATCCCGGCGCCGGGGCTTTCTGCGATGATGACCTTGCACCCATGCTCGACCAGCACTTTGGCCACCGCATAGACGACATCCGGGTGTGTGGCTACACATTTCTCCGCTGCAGAAGGCAGTAGGATGTTCGGCTTCAGAAGCACCCTCTGTCCCGAACTCACGAACTGGTCGATGCCCCCGAGCAGATCGATCGATCGTTTGACCGCTTCGTAGGTTTGTTCTCGGCCATAACCTTCACACCGAACTAGTGCCACTGACTTGGATCCCATCATATCAGCACCTTGATGACTGTACCATCCTCCCCTCTCTATTAACCCCTTATGACAGGTTCCTTCAGGAGATACAAGGATATGTGACCGTTCGGGTTCCTGCCGGTGATCAGTTCATCTCGATGCCCACGGGGCAATGGTCAGACCCCATTACCTCGTCCTCAATGAACGAACTGGATACCCGGGGCATGAGGTCGTCGCTAACGAAAAAGTAGTCAATGCGCCAACCGACGTTCCGCTCCCTTGCACGGGTCTTTTGGTCCCACCATGACCATTTGACCTCGTCCGGATGCTGCTCCCGGAACGTATCGACGAACCCGCTGGCGACCAGCCGGTCCATCCATGCCCTTTCCTCCGGTAGGAATCCGGACCGTTTCCTGTTCTCCTTCGGCCGGGCGATATCGATCTCATTATGGGCGGTGTTGATGTCCCCGCATATTACGACGGATCTTCCTTCGGAACGCAGCCGGTTCACATATCGGAGGAATTCCTCGTAATAGTCCATCTTGAAATCCAAGCGCTCCTGGGAAGCCTTGCCATTGGGAAAATAGATGTTGCACAGCACGAAATCTTTGTAATGCGCTATCATTGTGCGCCCTTCGTTGTCGAACCTATCGATCCCAATGCCGTGTTCTACTTTTGATGGATGGATCTTCGTATACAGGGCCACGCCGCTGTATCCGGGCCGCTCCTCCGCCGATGTGAAATACGACTCATACCCGGGAATGTCGGCCAGGTCCTTTGGCAACTGATCGCAGGCGGCCTTTGTTTCCTGAAGGCAGAGAATGTCGGGGGAATCCTTGCGGACCCAATCTAGGAGCCCCTTTCGATAGAGCGCACGAATCCCATTCACGTTCCAACAGACCAGCCGCATCAATCGTATTAGGGCATGACTACGGTAAAGAAACATTCGGCGTATGACATTATCAAGAACATTCCTCAATACTCCAAGTTTAAATCGTAGTTGCACACCTTAATCTCCCTGGCAACAAGGATGGAAGAAGTGAACACAATGGGGAATGCCTCAGAGAACTTTCCATTTCAGGAGTTCACCAGATATTTCGATTTCATGCGGCATTGGGGCGACCTTCATGAAAAATTCATACAACGAGCGTCACCCCAGTTCGCCGAGCTTCCAGCTTGGAGACGAAGAGCGTTCCTTGCCAATGCGGTCGCCGAGGATGATCTGCTAGTTTCGATGTCGTCGGATCTGGGTCTTTACCGTGAGGTAATAAAACGGTTGAGATCGAAACCTTGGTTCATGGAAGACCTGGGGGCGCTCGCCATTGAAGTGCTCACAGACCTGTTATTTCCTGGGAATTCATACGATGATGGTCAGAAGTACCGTCTTCTCAAGACCTATCCAGAAGTTTTCATAAAATTGGGGGATGTCAAGTTCGGGGGATCTAAGAACTGCCCGATCGATGTCAAGAACGTTGAAGAAGACGCAGTGGAAATGGACGATCTCGACACCGCTCTGACCTGTGTGCGGTGGTCCGCCGTCTCTAAGGACGTGGACACGGAGGAAGGCTTCATAACCCTGATGCGGGAACTTGTGGACCATGGGTCCCGGCTCAGGAACATCGACCCGATCGACCTGGAATCGCTCTTTGATTTCCAGGATCTACTTGACAGGATGGCAATGAAGGTGACCGAGAAGCTAGGGCTGCCTGGCGACCAGACCTCTTGGATATCCTTTGCGGTACAGGACCGGGTCATGGTGCCGGAAACGATTCATTTCCTATTGCTGCAGGCCATGGGTCTAAGGTTGTTCAGAGAGCTCGACCATGACGCCCGCCATGAGTTAATGGACCAAGAATTCAAGCTGCAATTGGGTCCCGCCTATGCCTCCCGCTCAGTGCTTTTGCTGGGAGACTACCACCGGGACAGGGCGCAGGCTCCGGAGAAGGTCTTGAAGGCGATCGAGGCACACGTCCGGGACGGAAGACAGCAGTTCGCCTTGGAACTATGTCTGGAGAGCATCAAGAACCTGCCCATGGAAACGCAACATGTCGATCAGATGGTTCTCACATCCGGCATCCTCTATCTTGCGAATGAAAAACCGCGCAAGGCAGTGGAGGCGTTCCAGCAGTCATTGGAATCGGCACGGCGGAAGGGAGATGAGGCCAGAGAATCGATGGTCTGCGCCTATCTTGGCTCTTCTTTTTCTCTGTTACGGAAAAAAGAGGAGGCGCACATCGCTTTCGAGGAATCCCTTGCAATCGCTTTAAAGAGGAGTGGGGAGGCAGCCGACCTCTTTGAGGAAATGATGCTAATGGCCGATCTAGCCCATGAATCGAACGAGCATGAAGTTGAGAAAGGCTTCCTGCAAAGAGCTCTGATCATGGCCGATGGGATGGCCGACGAATCAAAGATCAAGCAGAAACTGTCCATAATGATCGAGGCGGTCGATTCCCATTCAGCCAGTTCTCTGCAGGCGTAGGTCTTGCGCTAGGCCATACACTCTTCACATCATGTAGAGAATGGTCTCATGAGCGCTTGATAGGTTGATCGCTCTAAACCCATCCGAGTTCATTGGCGCCTTTCCTCTCAATCCTCTGTATGGTTCTTGGCCTCTCTCTTTCCATGGTTGGTCGTCTTGGCCGGACCCATTTGTGCGATCATGAGGGGCATGACCGTTTTGATGAGTTCCGTCCGGTCACTAGGGGCCATGCCCGCCATCAGCTGATCCATAATTTCCGGAAGGACGATCTTGATCATATCCTTCCGGTCCTCCGGACTCATGCTCATGATGAACTCGTCAGTTATCATCCTCACCATCGACCGCTTCTCTTCCTTGGTGAGTCCTCTGATCACCTGATTGATGAACCACTTCTCAAGACCCAACCGCTAACCTCAAGATGTAGGATTTGGAGCATCCCCTAATAATCGTTTCCCATTTCATGGTTCGAGCAATTCGAATCCAGACACCTTATCGAGTTTGCGCGTTGCGCTGGAATCGACGAGTTCGAAGATGACGATCTCGGCTATGAGCCATACCTTGACCCCATTGCGGACACACCCGGTTATTGATCTTTCGTTTCTGCCGGTGGAGATGTGCATATGCAATTTGGGCGTACCCTCCTCGTCCGGGAATATGGTGCCGGTGCCCGTCATCTCATGGACATCGCCAAGGACCGTTCCCATCGCTCTGATCTTGTCCGATCGTCCATCCTCAGGACCTACAACCAGGCGGCTGCCTCGGTCCGCTCCCCCCAAAACGATGACGGCGGCGGCATTTATGCTGTGATCGCAGGCGAATCTTTCGACGGCCTCATGGATTATCTCGCCGTCCTCCAGTCTCAGGACGAACACTCGTCCCTGCCTTGCTTCTGAGTACTTCATTCGCGCACCGGACCCAGATATGTGCATTCAGATAATACCAATTTTGTACCGAATGGACCACTTTCGGGGATAGCAATTCCAGAGATGGACATACCCAGGGGATGATTTTTGCGCTACCTGGCGCATTCCACTTTCGCCCCCCTCTCCCGGCAAGGGGGATAATGTCGTTACTCCATCAAACCATCATCGAAGTATGAATGGTGAAGGAGCGTATCAGCTTGGAAAAAGATGTTCGAGCAGCAGCGCTGGTGGCGTTCATGGTTGATCAGATCGAGCGGATCTTCCCAACCCGTTCAGTGGGCCGAAGCCTATTGCAGAAACTATTCTACATACTTTCCAGGGACGGCAATGTTGACGCATTCTTCGAGCTTTTCATCAACGGCCCATACTCTGATTGGGTGGAAAGCGCGCTGATCCAAGCGGCGGAATCGGGAATGCTGACGATGGTGAAGGAGAACGGCAGAAGCATCATCAGCGCCCGTGGCGGCATTGCGGGGCACGTGACGCCCAATCTTAGAGAAAAGGTGAATCGTTGCATACGTGCCTATGGTTTCTATGATGAGGAAGAACTGGCAATATTGACCACAGTCATATTCCTAGAGGGCCGCAGCTCATTCAGTCCGGACGAGCTCATAAAAGCGGTGGGCGAAATGAACCCGAGATTCGAAATGAGGCGGGTGTTTTCCCTGATCGACCATTCCGATGTCATCTATCGATCTTGGTGATCAGTCACCAATGATACTGCCTTTCCATCGTTCCAGTCCGCCCTCAAGGATCAGGATCTCGAGATGGTCTTTATCGAGAAGGGACATAGCCCGAAGGCAACGCTTCCCTGTCCGGCAGTAGATGACCAGCCCCTTCTCCTTGTCCAGCTCGCCGGAACGACTTTCGAGCTCCTCAACCGGGATCGATCTGGCACATCGAATGTGCCCAGAGCGGAACTCTCTGGTCGTTCGGATGTCCAGCAGTACGAATTCACCCATCTCCACCTTCGGCATAAGATTCTCCAGCTCCGAAGGGGAGATGAATCGTGCCCCGCTCATGGGATATCCACCATGTTCAGATCCTGTACTCCTTTCTCCGCTCCGCCATGTCATCCAGCCGCTTCTGCACCAGATTGTTGATGGAGTTCTTCTTGAACGTTCCATCGGCATTCCTAGTCCCAGCCGGTATGTCCGTCAACACCTCGATGCCCTCATTTATGGTGCTAACCGGCCAAATATGGAACTTGCCCGCCCCGACAGCCGAAACGACCTCTTCCTTCAACATCAGGTTCTGAACATTCGATTTCGGTATCATGCAGCCCTGTTTGCCAGACAGCCCCATGGCCTTGCATATCTCATAGAATCCCTCGATCTTCTCGTTTACCCCACCGATTGCCTGGATCTCACCCTTCTGGTTGACGCTCCCGGTGACCGCGATGTACTGTTTGATAGGAACATCGGCCAATGCCGAGAGTAGGCTGTACAGTTCAGTGGAAGACGCGGAATCCCCGTCCACTCCTCCATAGTTCTGTTCGAAGACCAACCTGGCTGCCAGCGATAGCGGCCTCTCCCTGGCATAGGTGTCATTGAGATAACCGGAAAGGATGAGCACGCCCTTGGTATGGGTGGGGCCGGACATCTCCGCCTGGCGTTCGATATCGATGATGCCTTCGCGGCCAACCGCGATGGAAGCGGTGATCCTCGACGGGTTCCCGAATGCAAAGTCCCCTGTGGCCAGCACCGCCAGTCCATTGACCTGACCAACTGTCTTTTCTTCCGTGTCAATAAGGATGATGCCCTTGGTGATGAACTCCTTAAGCTTGTCCTGGATCATATTTGAGCGATACAGCTTCTCCTCGAGCTGACGATGCACATGCTCCTTGGTTATATGTTCGGACTTGTCCTCACGGGCATAGAAATCGGCCTCACGAACGGTATCGGCAATAACGGAGAACAGAGTGCTCAGCTTATTCTGATCTCCTGCCAGTCTCGATGAGTATTCGATGATTGCCGCCAAACCTGTGCTGTCCACTGGTAGGAGCTTCTCCTTTGAGCATAGGGTGCATATCTGTGTGATGTACTGCTTGATGTTCTCGTCGTTCCTCTCCATAGTAATGTCGAAATCCGCCTTGATCTTGAAAAGTTCCTTGAAATCCTTGTCGGCTTTATAGAGAATGTCATAGACTCTTGGATCACCAATGATGACGATCTTCGCATCGAAAGGAATCGCTTCTGGTATCAACGATTTCGTGGCAATGAAGCCTAGCCTGGCCTCCTTCTCCTCTATCTCCAGTTTTTCGGTGGCTATTGTTTGCTTAAGCGATATCCAGATCGATGGATCGGTGAAAAGTCCTTCCACGGGTACCAGGATGAAACCACCATTGGCTTTGTGGAGCAGTCCGCCCCGGATCATGGTATAATTGGTGACCAGTGCTCCGAACCGGGCCTCCTTTTCTATGGCTCCGAACAATTTGTAGTAGGATGGGTTCAGCTCGATCTCTACCGGTGCCCCGGTCAATTCCGAGTTGTCCACGATCAGGTTTACCTTGTAGTTGGCCATCGGATCCGGTGCTTCCATGAAGAACGGTAGCGGCTCCTTGTTCGCCGGTTGGAGGAACTTGACCAGGTTGTCCAGTATGTCCTTTATTATGTCATCGATGTACTCGATGACCTCGTGGTTGCTGCCATATTTTTCTTTCACCACAGAGAGGTGCGGATCTAGGACGTACAGAGCGACCTCGCGGTTCAGCTTCTCGATGGTCTTCGCCACTTTCTCCTCGATCTCGCGGAACTGAAGGAACGGCTTTTGCAGCTTGGCCTGAAGTTCTTCTTGCTTTTCGCGATACCGTTCTTTCACCCCGGCCGATAGCTGGTTGAATTCCTCGGTGGTAAGAGGTTTGTCGTCCACCAGGGGCACGAGCATCATGCCGATCGGCGTCTGCTGGATCTGGAATCCGGCATCAGAGGTCATGCGATTGATTTTCTTGGTGAATTCATCCCTTTCCTCCTCGATCGCCTTCATCGTGGTCTGACGTTTTTTAGCGTATTCATCGGACTCGAAGGCGTTCCTGAGCGTGGCGGGTACGGCCGAAACAAGTTTCTCCACGTCCTCCTTGAACTCCTTGCCTTTCCCTGCTGGTAGTGCAAGAGCGTTCGGTTTTGATGCCTCATGGAAATTGTAAACATAGCACCAATCTGGAGGGATCGGCATGTCCTTCGCTAGGTCTTTTACGAAATCGACCGCCGCAGTGCGCCTTCCAGTGCCGGGCATCCCGGCGATGTATACGTTGAACCCCTTACTTCTTATCCTGAGACCGAACTGGAGCGCCTTCATTGCGCGATCCTGTCCGATGATCTTCGAAGACGGTATCAGATCGTTCGTTGATCTGCAATCGAATGGCAGCTCAGGGGACGCGCGACGGCACTCTTCCGGAGAAAGTTCTTTGATCATGGCAAATCAGGCCTTCCTTCGGGACGATTCTATGCGTCCCCGTCCTACAAATAGGCTATGTCTTCGACCATCAGGTCTAAGTAAGGGAACTCTGGTCCGTGGAACATTATGATGATGAGGGGAGCCGCGCTGGTGATAGGTTCGCTGCTATGGGAAGACCACTACCAGGGCATGGACCTAAGGCGGAGCATGTGGAGACAGAACTGGCTTAACATGGACTCCAAGGTAAAGGTCTCCCTGCCCATCCATTATGGGCGTTACTCGAACAAGCGGAAGTGCTGCACGACCACCTTCTTCCCGGAGGATGAAATGAAAGGTCGGGCCATGGGCGTCGGCTATGCCATCCCCTTCAAGGTCAAGTTTTCCAAGATCTCCGAGCTTGAATCTGCAGGCATAGCGATGGCACGGGCCGAGGGCATGGAGAGCCGGCAGCTCCGGACTGACTGGATGACCACAGCGATAGTGGTGAATCCCCAATTCAAGGACCACGATCGGATCGAACTTGCCTGGTCAAGGCTGGTTAAGAAGAAGACGGACAAGTTGCCGGACGGCAACGACGAGCATTTCGGTTTCGATCCGAACGGATACCTGAGAACCGGCTGGCCAAGAGAGGCGGGTTCGGGTCAGTTCCTCAAGGACATCGACCTTGTTCTGGCCACGGCAACGGTCCCGCGGGAGCTGGACAAAAGACTGATAGCGCCCACCACGGAAGAAGTGGCTTGGGCCATGAACGGCCCCAAGGGGCGAGAATATTTCTCAAAGAACCAACAGAACGGAATACTAACTTACCAGGATGAGGCGATCGCCCGGTTCATCGCGGAGCACGAGCCGGCCAGCCCGCAAATGGCACCAGAAAGCAGCTAATCCGTTCGTTCTTCATCACACGGTTTATTGATTCAGGCCCGTGCAGGGGTGAGGAAAGATCAGGACAGCTCCCTAAGCGCACAGGAATCGGTGATCCCCTGTTCCAAAAGGTCCCCCGGGAAAGGCTCGAAGAAGGTCTGGCGCATCAAATACTGGTTCCCGAACCGCAAGTTGTATGATTTCATCAGGTTCAGGCAGACGCTCAGAGGGACGCGGGCATCCCTGTACATATTCAACGTCTCCAGGAAGAATTTCTTCTCCTGTGGTGCCAGGAGATCTTTGTAATAGCCCAGGGCATGCATCAAGACGTTGATCCCGGACGTACACTTGGGTATATTCTCTAATGCCCCGCACAGAAGCGATCGATATTGCTCAAAGACGCGTTCGGGGTCCCTCTTCTCGCGGTTCGATGCGATATTGCCGAGAAGTCTCATCTTGTTCTGCCCATACATCATCAAGAGGAGCTTGTTGTCTGCTTGATATTGCATCAGTGAGTTTATGTCTCGGTCCAATTCGCGGAACCTCGCCAGGGCCCACAACTTTGTCAGAAAGTGTTCCGCGATGCGCACGTTTCGCAGGCGGGCCTCATCCTCTACCGCTAGGTGGCTGAACGCCCCCAGCACTGCTTCGCCGAAGAACCCCGATTCCTTTGAGATCGGGGCCTTTCCCTCCCCTTCTGGGTAGATCCGAGTGTCACGTAGACCACAGGATGGGGACCGCGATTTCAAAAGAAATCCGTCCACCTCGTCGAGCCCCATCAGGTACTGCCCGCAGAAGTGCAAGGCCCGATCGGTCACATCCAGACCAGTGGTCGGCTGGACAAGCCTCCTCTCGCCATTCTTCAGAGAGACGATGCGCACTGGATCCCGAGGGACACCCAATCCGATCTCGACCTCCATGCACACTGGTATGAAGTCTACCTTCTGTCTCATTCGGCGGACCAGCTCGGAGCCGATCATATCGCCGTTGTATCGACAGTGGTCGAACTCGATGCACTTGGAGACGACGACCCTGGGTCTGATAATGTCCACGGGCTTTCCAAAGACACACAGGTATCTAAAGGTTTTTTACGGGAGGCCGATTGGGTAAAAGAGTTCAGCAATTGCGATTCTTTGAACGACACGCATAATTCCGCCACATGGGCGCATTAAATGCAAAACACTGCAATTTGGCGTTGACAATGTTCTTATTCATAGCGTTTCCCTCGTTTCGCCGCGGTCTCATCATGTTCTTCCTCCCTCAGATCCGGCGTTGGCATGATATTCAAGGGATCGAAAATTGTTTCTCTTATCGATCAAGGAAGTATGCGCATGAACAGCCAATCAAGCCAGATGATCAACCAAAAATTGAACATGGACATCATGATCACCAGGGTCTTCGACGCCCCGCGGGAACTAGTATGGAAGGCATGGACAGAGCCTGAAAGGGTCATGCGTTGGTGGGGGCCGAAGGATTACACTTCCCCAAGCGCCAAGATCGATCTCCGGGTCGGAGGAGAATTTCTTTCCTGCATGAGATCGCCGGAGGGGAAGGACTACTGGGGCATTGGAACATACAAGGAGGTGGTCGAGCCGGAACGGCTCGCCATGACCGATTCGTTCGCGGATGAGAACGGAAAGATCGTTCCGGCATCATACTACGGAATGCCAGGAGAATTCCCGTTGGAGCTGCAGGTGTTGATCACCTTCGAAGAGCATCAGGGCAAGACAACGATGACACTGAAGCATTCTGGCATGCCTGCGGAAACGGCCAAGGATGCCGAAATGGGATGGAATCAATCCTTCGACAAGCTTGCCGAAGATATCCACGATGAGATATTCGTCAAGATGAAGACGCTCGTGCTGGTCGAACCTGGCAAGCATGCGGCCACCGTGATCCGCGTCCAGGATGCCCCGCGCGAGTTGGTTTTCAAAGTTCAGACCGACCCGGAACTCGTTCCTCAATTCTGGGGGCCAGATAGGTACAAGACCACCATCGAGAAGATGGAGGTTCGGAAGGGCGGCGTATGGCGGTATATCCAGCGCGATGCCGAAGGGAACGAGTTCGCTTTCAATGGCGTCTATCATGAGGTCAGATCCCCCGAACTGATCATCGACACCTGGGAATGGGAGGGAATGATGGGCCATGTTCTCCTTGAGACGATACTCTTCGAAGAGATCGAAGGCAAGACCAAGCTAACTAACATATCAGTCTTCCAGAGCGTGGAAGACCGTGATGGGATGTACAAAGCCGGAATGGTCGAAGGGTCGGAGTCCACGATGGACCGTATGGCGGACCTCTTGAAGAAAATGCAATCAAAATGATCGAGGTTCAAATTGATGATGTATGGCCTGGAGCTAGACTGACATGAGAAAGATCATCGTATCGAACATGGTTTCGATGGACGGATTCATCGCCGGACCCAACGGAGAGATCGATTGGTTTGTCTGGGACAGTGAACTGGAACGGCGCACGATCGAGATGATGGGCACCATAGATACGATCTTGTTCGGCAGGGTGACATATGAATTGATGGCGAATTACTGGCCGAACACGACCGAGGACAATCCCTACATCAAGGAAAGGATGAATGGCGTATCCAAGATCGTGTTCTCCAGAACCCTCGATAAAGTCGAATGGAACAATTCCAGTTTGGTTTCTGAGATCGATCCAGAAAGGATCCTGAGGATGAAGAGGATGGCAGGCAAGAATATTGCAATATTCGGCAGCGGCCAGATCGTGTCGGCGATGGCGCGGCTTGGCCTGATAGACGAATATCGCATCGTCGTAAACCCGGTCATCTTAGGAGATGGCAAGTCCATGTTCAAAGGACTTAAGGATAGTCAAAAGCTGAAGCTCATCGACACGATGCAATTCGGTTCCGGAGTAGCGATCCTTTCCTACCAGGTGCATGCTAGACCGACAGAAAAAGGATGATTGGGCGGAGAATCATCCTAAGCACATGGTGATTGGGGGGTCAGCACGGCAGATATGCCTGTATGAATGGCGTCGCGTACATAGATTGGTTAAACATGAAGCTCGATGCACCTTAAGAGGATAAAATGGCAGAAAAGGAGATCGCCGAGGGCCCGATCGCGTTCCTGGTCGACGGGGACAACGCCAACTCGGACATGGTCGGTGAGATGCTGAACGAGGCATCGAAATACGGATCGGTAATAATCAGGCGTGTCTATGGTGATTGGAGCAGCCCGCAGATGGCTTGCTGGAAGAAAAAGCTCCACGAATTCGCGCTTCTCCCTTCAATGGTCATTCCAAATCGCTCTGGGAAGAATGCCACCGACATCGGATTGGTCATCGATGCCATGGACATCATGCACAAGCACGTGGTCAAGGGCTTCTGCATCATCTCCAGTGACTCCGACTTCACATATCTGGCCATGAAGATTCGCGAGGAAGGGTTATTCGTCATCGGTATGGGGAACGATAAGACCCATCCGACATTCCAAAAGGCGTGTGATCGTTTCATCTTCATTGAGAACCTCATGCCAGTCGAGGAGGAGCTGGAATCGGAGCACTGTCCGGAGCTGGCGACGGAAGAGCCGAAGAAGGTGGAGCGCCACATTCCGAAGAAAGGACTCAGCCCGGAGAAGGCGCTGGATATGCTCACGAATGCCTTCCGCAATAAGGTGGGGGACGACGGACGGGTTAACCTGGGCAACTTGGGCGAGGCGCTATACCGTATAGAGCCGGCCTTTGATCCGAGGACGTATGGCAAGAGCAGCCTGGTTGGATTGATCGCAGCCCTTCCTAACCGTTTCTCGATAGAAAGGGAAGGTCTCGGCATCTGGATCAGGATAAAAGTGGATGACGAATCCCAGAAAGGCAAAGGGAAACGCCGCCCCCGCCCTAAGTAGGCCTCAAGGCACGACGAGCACCGGCACATCCGAGTGCTGGACCACTCTCGTGGAATTGCTGCCGATCAGGAATTCGGCCACTTGGCCGACGCCTCTTGAACCGACCACGATCAGGTCGTAGTGGTTATCCCTGGCCAGTCGGGTCAGTTCCTTCCACGGGGTACCTAGCTCGATTCTCGTGTCCACCACTACGCCCGGTCTCTCGATATCTTCCCTAGCGGCTTTCACCAAGGAATCATGGAACTCTTTCAGATTCTCGATGAACGCCTTGTCCTCGACCGCGAGCGAATATTCGCCAGGCTTGACGACAGATACGAGTGTTACAGTTCCCTGGAAGAGCTGTGCCAGATCCGCCGCGACGATCGCTGCGCGCTTCGAATTCTCCGAACCATCGATACCTACCAGGATCCTCTTGAATTCCAAGACCATCACCTTGGTAAGAGTTGGAGTGGTACCATCATAATAGTATTGGTCGGTCAGGGATTGTCAATCGGTTTCATTATTACGTATATGGGAGAACACAGCTAGTGCTATTGGATAAGTAAGCGAAAGCCTTCTGTATGAGCTGCGATCAAGGGGTGCTCCTTGCCCTCGGAGATGGGCGGAAGTCACTGATCGGTTCCAGTGACGCTAATGGGCTGGACCTCGCGATAAGCTTGGCCTCCCGTCCTTGTCTTCCCCCAACTGCTCAATGACACAATCCTTGATCTCTTTGTCGTTGCGCAGCCGGCGGAATGACGGCGCTCTGAGGTGCTTATCCCTGGTCAGCTCGAGTATCTCCACCTCCGCGATAAGCTCTGGCCTGACCCAGGTGATGACCGGTTCGTTGGGATAGCTGTTAACGGGCGGTGATTCCGCCAGCATGCCATCAAGTACCAGGCGCAATTCCTCAAGGTATTTTTCTGTGAATCCTGTCCCTACCCGGCCCACGTACCTGAGCTCATCACCGAAGAAAAGGCCCAATGCAAGCGCGGATATGGTTCGGATCTCGGAGGTATAGCCCAGAAGCACGCAGTCCACCGTTTTCAGTGCCTTGATCTTCAACCAGGCGTTAGAGCGTTTCCCCGGCTCATAGTATGAGTTGGAGCGTTTTGCCATGACGCCTTCCAGCTTGCGTTGTTCCACCACTGACCATAGCTTGATCCCGTCCTTCGTAAAGGCGATGCTCTGCATATGATGTCCTTCGCGCAGGACCGCGTGCATGATCTTCTTCCTTTCATCCAACCTGGTGGATAGCAGCTCTTTCCCTTCCAGTTCCAGTATATCGAAAACGACATATGTTGCTGGGTGCTGGATGCTCAGGAATTTGGCGATGGACGTCTTTGACTGCTCTCTTTTCTGAAGCAGATGGAATGAAGGATTTCCTCGATTATCATACACGATCAGTTCGCCATCCAGAACACAGGAGCGTGCCTTTATCTGGTCCCGGAACGAGAACTCTGGATAGCGCTCAGTCAGCTCATGTCCCCGGCGGTTGACGAACTTCATGGTCGAGTCTACATAACATATGGCCCGGGTCCCGTCCAGTTTCGGCTCGTAGATATAGCCTTCCCGCTCCAGGTCATTCTTGGAACCCATCGCGGCCAGCATCGGTTCGTACAAGTCACGCCTCCAGGCTTTGCTTCAGCGCATCGATGAGGTTCTCCTCCGGCGTCTCCTGCTTCTCCTTCTCGATGGTGACCAATTCCTTCCGATCCCGCTTCTCGATCGCCGCCTTCAGATGTTCCGCGAACTCATCCTTATATTGTGAGATGTCGAAATGCGCCGCGCTCAGTTTTTCGATCAGCTGGACAGCTAGATCCAGCTCCTGTTTCTTGACCTCTACGGGGTCGGCGATGTTCTCCACTCCCTTGATGCTCCTCAGTTCGTATGAATAGTTCAGGGTGCTCAGGAGCAACCCGCCTTCGTAAGGTGCGATAGCGCAGGTGTATTCTTTCTCCCTCATCACGAAACGTCCGATGGCGTTCTTGCTCGATGTCTTCAATGCCTGCGCGAAGATGAAGAACGCCTTCTCCTTCTTCTTGTCCGGTCCGACATAATAATGTCCGTCCAGGAACGGTCGGTCGATCTGGTCGGGAGGAACGAACTCGATGATCTCTATTACGTCCGACTTCTCCGGACGAAGGCTGGCCAGCTCCTCTTTGGTGAACAGGAAGAAAGAACCAGGTTCGACCTCCAAACCCTTGACGATCTCGGACCACGGAACCTCGGCGTTCTGTTTCTTGCAGTACTTGCGGTATTCGATCGGGCTCTTGTCCTCCACATGGAGCAATTTGAACCCAGGCGAAGCGGTATGCTCCACTGTTGAGTAGAGTTTGATCGGAATATTGACCATGCCGAAAGAGAGCGAGCCGGACCAGATTGATTTCATGATATCACTGGAGATAACGATTGGAGCGAGGAGGGTTAAAAGATTTGGACGGTGAGCTCTCTCACACTACAGAGCAATTTTTTAATACTAAATTGACCGAACGGGCTGTCGAATGCTCGAGATATCAAGCATCGTAGGGATTCTGGTCGACCTTTTGATCTCCACGCTCATAATTTTCGTCGTTACCAGGCTCTTGGGGGAGGCCGAGGGGATCGGAAAGGCGCTACTGGCCGCCGTGGTCGGGACAGTGGTCTATGCGATAGCCTATTGGTTGTTGGGCAATGGTCTGCTGGCAGCATTAGTAGGCGGAATAGTATGGCTAATGGCTCTCAGGGCGCTTTACAAGATAGGTTGGTTTAAGGCATTGATCATAGCCGTTCTGATATGGGCCCTAGCCAGCATTGTCGGGTTGTTCCTGCCGACACTCCACGGGCCATTCTAGAGAACCAACGATGGAGCAGGGTTCGAATAGAACGGAGGTCAGGAATCCGACCGTGTTTGGGGCTTGGAGGCAATTGAGGTCAGATATTGAAATCGCCGATCCTTTGAACCGTGCATCTAACTTCATACGACGTCTAATGCCCGTAATCTGCTCCGGTCCTCGGAATGCTCATTCAATGGGCCAGCATATCTCCGTTATGAGCTGGTTCGGGTCTTTGACGGTTGCCGGATCGTTGATGTACCTTTCCCACATGACCTTTTTCGGTGCGAGGCCTTCCTTATGGATATAGTTCTGAATCAATTCGTACGTCACCATGATCTTGTCGTAAGGCCCGACATGGACCGCAAGTACGCATCTGCCGCCAGGGACCAACGATGAAACGATATTGCCTTCGCCTTTCGCCTGCCCTTCAGTAGGGAAACCGCATTCCATGTCACAGTTCTCCTGATCATAGTCGTGGTAGACCGCATAGGGCGGACCGGCAACGATGATCTTGTTCTTCTCCATGTAGATCCACAGTTGACCGTACATTTCGCCCATCTTTGATTTGATCTCGGAATTCTTTACCTTTTCACGGATGGAAAGCATCGGAACTGGCTCTTGTTCTACGATCTTGATATCGGAGGACATGCGGAAAAGATGAGGCAGTGAATACAAGTATCTTCTCGGGGGTGGAATGAAAGTGAAACTCTCATGCCCGATTTTCAGAGTTTAAAGGTAATATCTGAGGCAAAGGTGAGGAGTTTTGGAGTTAACGGCGTTTACAAACCTCTGTTGGGGGGCAAAAGTTAGTATATATAGGTTATATACTAGGCTTGGTCAGGTGTTCCTATTTCCAAATATAAGATCGAGAATGTAGTAGCTTCCGCCTCGCTCGGAACCGAGTTGGACCTGCAAGCGCTGGCGGTCTCATTGGACGGCGCGGATTATGAGCCGGAACAGTTCCCCGGTCTCATCTACCGTTTGAAAGAGCCAAAGACAGCGACACTGCTGTTCCGCAGCGGTAAGGTCGTGTGCACCGGGGCAAAGAGCTTGGACCAGGTAAAGCTGGCCATCGACAAGGTGACAACTCAGATCCGCAAGGCTGGAGTCACCCTGGACAGCGAGCCAAAGATCGAGGTGCAGAACATTGTTGCCTCGTCCGACCTCGGTCAGAAGATCAACTTGAACGTGATCGCGATCACCCTGGGCCTGGAGCGCGTCGAGTACGAGCCGGAACAGTTCCCCGGCCTGGTATATCGTCTGGACGAGCCTAAGGTAGTACTCCTGCTCTTCGGTTCCGGAAAACTGGTCTGCACTGGTGCGAGAAGACCTCAGGACGTTGAGGCAGCAGTGGACAAGATCACCGAGGAGCTGAAGGCTGCAGGCCTGTTGCTTTAGGGATCCTAGCCCGATACCAGACCAAGGTCAGGCATACCTGCCGTCCTTGGTCATTCCTTTCTTAATCCATTCAAATGAACCAGCTCATGCCTCGCCAAAATCGTCCAGATGATCACGGACGAGATCGGGAGGAAGGCTCCTCAGGCTACGGGCCAAAGCCATTCCACCTTCTAATTTTAGATCAACGTTGTTTGAACATGCTCCTGCCCGTAGCTACTGCCCCCCTCGAATCTCCTGCTCGGTTCCGTTAAGGCAGAAATATATGTTCGTCAATCCAAAATCCGCCTTGACCAGGCATCCGGGGCAATGGCATCCTTTTGATACTGTTATGCAGCTACTCTTGCCTCCAAAGCAGAACATAAGTTCTTTCTTCTTCTTGGCACAATCCGCATAGGTTGGGCAGGTCGGGCAGAGGCACTTATCCTTGCTCTGATTTTCCAACTTCTTCTTGTCTGAATCGCTCAGTTTGGCCCAATCGGCCATAGCATTCTCGAACATATCCATCTTGATCCCTCATTCAGCGCTCATTATCCGACAGCGGTCTGTCGCCCATGTCTTAACCGCTCTGGACCTGGATCGCCAGATCTGCTGTGAAAATATCAGGGTAGGTCCAGGTTAATATCGCTTACGCAGAGGACGGTTGGACCTCTACCAGAAACGTGACCACAATTCTTCGAACATCCCGTTGCGGTTCTGGGGCGTGCAATTGTGGCAGTTCGTGCAAACCATTTTGTCCTTGCACTGCTCCTCAAGAGTCAAGCGGCGCGGGCATGGGTCTGATAATAGAGGATAAACTGCTCAGGGACAAACGATTCGTATTCAAGGACCGTGCCGAATCGGGAAAGGAGCTGCTGAGGCATCTCGAAGCATACCGGGGCAAGGAGGTCATCGTTCTTGCGATTCCTTCGGGGGGCCTTCCAGTGGCAGCGGAGATCTCTAGGGGTCTCGGAGCGGTGCTGGACGTGATGATCGTACGGAAGCTGCAGATCCCTCGCAACCCGGAAGCGGGTTTCGGAGCCAT
This sequence comes from uncultured Methanomassiliicoccales archaeon, assembly GCA_942492955.1. Taxonomy (GTDB): domain Archaea; phylum Thermoplasmatota; class Thermoplasmata; order Methanomassiliicoccales; family UBA472; genus DASXVU01. The sequence continues at coordinate 1,529,690 of OW818644.1, read as the reverse complement.
ATCCCTGAGCGGTGAATCGATCATGAACACCGAACTGTTGACCGAACTCTCGCTCTCCGAGGAACAGATCGCCCGGTCAAAGGAGAAGGCCATGAAGGAAGGGAGGTCTCGAGAGAGCACCCTGCGCGGCCGCCGCCCTATGCCAGAGCTCGCCAGGAAGGCGGTGATTCTCGTGGATGATGGATTGGCCACCGGATACACCATGCTGGCTGCGATCAAGGAAGTGAAGGCCAAACACCCAGGCCGGATCGTTGTTGCCGTACCCACTGGTTCGGTTCGGTCCGTGGATATGGTGGCCAGGGAAGTGGACGAGATCGTATGCCCGAACATCCGAGAGATGCCATTCGCTGTTGCAGATGCTTTCCGAAATTGGTATGATGTCGATGAGGCGGAAGCGGTCAGACTGATACAAGGCGCGAATCAGTCCCGATCATTATGAATCGCTGGTAGTCGGCGCCCGGTCATGGGCAGCGTTATATGGTCGAAGCTACGCTATGACCAAATCGCCTGGTGCCTGAATGCAACTCTCTCACTACTTCACCTCCGAGATAGTGCCAGTACGTCCTTATAGCTTCGAGCTGACGGTGAGGAAGCCTGCTGGCTGGGCGTTGTTCACTCCTAATGAGGTCTTTGAGGACGGTATCCTTTGGACGGCGACCCACGTCGACGACAGTCTGGTCGGGATCAAACTTAGGTCGATCGGGAATATCGATGTACCCCGTGTCATCGCCGAGATATTCTTGGAGAGGAAACCGAATGCCGAACAGCTCAGGTCGATCAACCGTTCGGTGATCAGGAGCATAGGGGCATCCGAGGACCTTTCCGAGTTCTACGCTATGGCTGAGAAGGACGACATACTCAAGCATGCCGCGGCTGATCTGAGAGGAATGCATAATACCATGGCCAGCTCGATATTTCCGGACGCAGTCCTGGCGATAACCCTGCAGATGACCACCATCGCCCGAAGCAACCAGATGATGGCCTGCCTGCAGAAGACCTACGGAGATCTGGCCGAGTTCGATGGAAAGGCGGTCCATACATGGCCTCGACCGAGCGCTCTCGCCGCCATGACGCCGGAGGTGCTAGCAAAGAAATGCAATATGGGTTATCGGGCGAAGCACCTGGTGAAACTGGCGAAAAAGATCGATGACGAGGGGTTCCCCAGCATCGAGGAACTTCAGAGGCTCGCTCCGGAAGAGGCGAGGAGACTGTTGCTCGAACTCCCCGGGATCGGTGACTATTCGGCGGACATCATCAATCCTCATGGAGGGTTTCCAATCGACGTGTGGTCCGCGGATGTGTTCGGCCTTCTCTTCTTCGGCAAAGAACCGCAAGACAAGGATAAGGAGATCCAGATAATCAAGAAAGAGGGAATACGCCGCTGGGGAAAATGGTCCTGGATGGCATTCTACTATGTGGTCCAAGACCTCCAGAACCTGTCCGATCGACTGGGGATCAAACTGCGGCTGGTCTGATACGTTCACGACGCAGACCGTTTTGTGCCGAGTGGCGCCATCATCGGTCCGGTCAGGACATCGTTCCTCCAAGCACTCCGAACCGGTCCAATGACCTGAGAATTCGGTTCACGTAGTCCTCGGCGTCGATCTCGGCCGCATACTCTGCGAAATGTTCGAGTATGGTTTTTAGGCCGTGGTCAAGGGCTCTCTTCGCCTCGTCCAATCGTTGCCAGTGAGAATACCCCAGTCGATCGACCCGTATCGCCTCGGACAGGTCGATGAACCAGGGCCGGTCCTCGAACACCAGGATGTTGTACGGGCTCAGGTCGGAATGGACCACTCCTGCCTTTGCTAGCGCCCCTATCCCATCGAGCACTTCTTTCAGGAATGACCTGGGATCATCCAGGGTCGAGTCATGCAACCTCGGCGCCGGTCCGAGTTCTCCGCCCAAGTACCTCATGGAGAACATGTTCTCAACGCGTCTGGCCGGCGTGGGGACATGTGCCCCGCCCTTCCATGCCTGGTACAGCATGTCAAATTCATGTGCGGCTAGCCATCCCGCCGAATCAAGCTTGATGGGCCCCCCACCCCGGTGTGATGTTCGATACAGGCGGAATACCTTGACAGCGAGCGGCGCATCGGAGTACCGAGTCAGGTATACGTCAGCCTCCTTACCTGTGCTGATCAAGCCCACAACCTCTGTGGCTAGACCTGAATCGATGATGGAACATGCGGTCGTTTGATAGTCTGCTTCGCGAAATTGTAGATTGCCTGTCTTGATGCGCCACGCGACGCTGGCGTCAAGATACGGATCGTTTGGCATTTCTTTGATGATATGATCGATTGACGTTCACATGCTGGCTCGAATAAGGGCCTACATCGGGAACGATGACCTTGTGCGGTTCCCGGTGTGGATGGATAGAACAGTGGCTGGCATCATCTCGGGAACCTCCTAGTACAAAGACCGAGGAATGAATTATCCGAGGGGTAGATAAAACCATCTTTCAATAATATTACCGAACCGCCGATGTGTTTCGGCTCGATTCCAAGTGCGCCTTCACCCCTTATTGGCGTGCGATCAGTCTCGGCGGTGTCACGATCCGAAAGATATGGCCGGATGGAATTGGGAAAAGGGCGGAATTAGTTTGAGGCTTTTCCAGGGCATTCTTCCATGGACATGAGGTAAACGCCGTATGCCAGTATCCAAAAGACGGATGGGTAGTATATCATCCGTTCCATTCCCCCGACGCCCAGGCCCATGAACGTCTTGGTACCCTGCAGTATCAACGCCACTATGCCAATGATACCTAAAGTGGCGAACACTATCGACAGGGGGCCTTTGACCGCCCGGGATGAGGCCAGTGCAGCCAGGCACCCCATCCCGAACGCCAGTCCTGCAAAAATAAGATGGATGACGCCCCAGTGTTCATTGAATATGGCGACACCGATGGTACCCGCGCCCGCAAGGGCGACCAGGATCGGGACAGCCCATGCCGGTCCACCACGAAGATAGACCGAGATCATGACAAGCACCCCGAAGATGAGCAATGCAACGGTGAAAATCGTGCGGCTTGGTTCCGGCCCGACGCCCAGGTCGCTGATGAAATTCTGCGAAACACTGTAATTGGGATATAGGATCTCGGCCAGATGCACCAGGAACAAGAGTTCTAGGGACCCTATGAGAAGCAACAGGCCGGGATTGCGCCAGTTCACCATGCTTCTTGATGTGCGTGGCGTGTTGATAATGTTTGGCCCTCATGAATCTAGGATAAGGTGCGGCCAGTTCGATGGTGCATAATAATATCTCCCAAGCGCTAATGGTGCTCCAAGGTGAGATGTGAGGATCATCCGGGGAGACCGGTCCCATTTGGAACAGATAATGGAGATCTGGAAGGAATTCGTCGAGTACCATCAACGTATCGACCCTTACTATGGAACGATCGAAGGAGGGGAGATCAAGTTCGGTGATTACATATTGCACAGGATGGACATGGCCGATTCCCAGGTCTTGGTGGCGATCGAGGAAGGTCGTCTTGTCGGTTACTGCCTGTGCTATATTCAGCCCCGCGCTCCGGTCTTCACAGAGACGACGGTCGGGGTACTTTCTGACCTGGCGGTCAGGGCTGAATCCAGAGGTGGTGGGGCGGGCGGAGCCTTGGTCGAGGAATCACTGAGCTGGTTACGGTCCCAAGGCATCAAGCGGGTCGAGCTGAGGACCTCGGCAAGGAACGACCCAGCCATCGAGTTCTACCTGAAGCATGGATTCTGGGTCTATGACCATATGATGACCCGGGAACTGTGACTTGGCCATTCAGACCGATGGACGTGCTTCATAACCCTTAGACGTAACATGGTCCAGTTCCAGTTGGATCGCATTGGACCCGTCCTTGCGATAGCTCAAGCAGAGCAAGGAATCACTCCAATCCCGTCTCTGTCGACATACCGGACTTGATGAAGTGGCCGCTTCGGATCTCCCTGAATGCCGCTTCCAGTTCTTCCTCTGTGTTCATGACCACTGGGCCGCCCCAGGCGATAGGCTCCTTGATCGGTCTCCCTGAAACAAGAAGGAATCTTGCCCCTTCTGGTCCAGCATCGATCTTCACCTCATCCCCCCCTCCGAAGATGGCCAGATGCTCCATTTCCACGAGTGGTCCCTCCTTACCAAACCGGGCACCGCCCTCGAAAACGAAGGCGAAGGCGTTGTTCTCTCGGGCGATCTCCCTGTTAATGGACCCTTCAGGCCGTAGCGAAACATCCAGGTATTCGACCGGAACGATCAGATCACGCACCGGACCGACGATTCCGTTGATACTGCCTGCGATCACCTTCACTGTCGCTCCGCTGTCGAGCTCTATCTCAGGTATCGTGTCCTTCCGGACATCCCGGTACCTAGGGTCCATCATCTTCTGGACCTTCGGGATATTCACCCACAACTGGAACCCGTCCATCCCTCCCGGGGATTTCATGGGCATTTCCTGGTGCATGATGCCGCTCCCAGCCGTCATCCATTGCACATCACCAGCATTTATCACCCCGGACCTTCCAGTACTGTCCTTGTGCTCCATAGTGCCCTTGAGCATGTACGTGACCGTCTCCATCCCCCGGTGCGGATGCATCGGGAAACCGGCCTTGTAGTCCTCAGGGTCGTTCGAGCCGAAATGGTCTAGTAAAAGGAAAGGGTCCAGCATGCCTGCGTCTTCCGGTCCGAACGCTCTTTTCAGCCTGACTCCCCCGCCCTCCAAAGTGGGGCTGCTCTTTGATAGTTTTACGATTTTGCGGGCTTCATGCATTTCTTCTCCCTCCTCAGAATCATTCGAGCCTCGGGCTAATAAATCAATCTCATTGGTGCGACCGATCCGGAATCGTGACTCAGCCCGATAGCCTTCGCCTTCGATATCCCTTCCATCGAGGGCAAGGAATAATTGGCCGAATGGGCATACATATTGTCGATGTCCATGGAAAAGGTCGAGATCGGAAAGCACGCCCCTCCAATGGCAATGCCAGTCTGCATCGTGGGCGCTAATGTCAAAGGCAAGGCGAACTTCTGCACGGTGGCATGGTTCACGGTATTGGACGACGAGCCACCGATGCTTGCCCTCGTGCTGGGAAAGGGCCGGGCCACGAAGGAGGGCATCGTGGAGAACGGAACGTTCAGTGTCAACATCCCGAGCGAGTTCAACGTGGCCGCCGCGGATTATTGTGGGATACATTCCGGCCATAAGATGGACAAATCGAAGGTCTTCAAGGTATCATACGGCAGGCTGAATACAGCCCCCCTGGCGGACGAATGTCCGGTCAGTGCCGAATGTAAATTGATAAAGATCGTTGAATTTCCTGGGTCGGAACTCGTCATCGGCGAGGTGGTCCAGGTCCATGTCGATAAAGGCCTGGTCGTTGACGGTAAGGTGGATGTGGAGGGCATGAGACCACTCCTGTATTCTTTCCCGGGCGGCCCTTACCTATCGATCGGCCCATTCGTGGCCGAGGCGTTCAAGGTCGGGAAGACATTCATAGCGAAGATGTGACCAGGATTCAATTAAGGTCTTCCTCCGCCTTCCGGAAATATTCAACCATGGGATCCCAGTAGTACTCCTTCCAGCCTTCGGCGTAATCTTCCGCCTGTTCATCCAGCACATTCGAATGGGTCATGGACAGTTCTGTTCCACCATCCACTTCCCTCAGATCGAGTTGCAGGACCGAGGGCGGATAGTTCCTCGGCCATTGTGACGTGGCCCATTCTTGCACGATCTTCTCTCCCTTCTTCAGCTCGATGTGGCGGGCCGAGATGTACCCATCACCTGCAGAGACCTCTCCGCCGACCTCCCTACTGCCAGTTGTCCTGATGTGAGTGAAATCGGAATGCTTCTGCGGGTCCATGAACGCCTCATGGACCTCTCCCGGCGCGGCGGGTATCATTAACATCTGAACGATGGTCCGTGTCTTTATGGCCATATAGGTTCGATTGACAATACCGACAATAATTCCTTTTTTCGGCGAACGTCAAATTGGGCTGAACCGTTGTTGAACTGCTCGACTGCTTCAAATCAAACCTATTCCATGGGGTCGTTCAATGAAGGTCGGTTTCGTTGGATACGGCAATATGGGAAGCACGCTGCTGAACGGGTTGTTGGAGCATGGTGCTATGACCGAGGAAGACGTCATCGTGTTCAATCGGACGATAGGCAAACTGGATGCATTGAAGAGAGTCCGTCCCGGTATCACAGCCGTTACCCATTGCGCTGACGTGGCTTCCGCGGACATCATTTTCCTATGCGTGAGAACGGCCGATGTCAAGGACATGATGGAATCGATGTTGCCGAATCTCAGCCGAGACGCACATATTGTCACCATCAACGGCGGTCTTCAGATCAAGAACCTGGAGCGGGTTTTCCAGGGGAAGATCACCAAGGCCATACCGTCCATGACAATGGGTTCCGGTCATGGCGTCACTCTGATCCATCACAATGATCAGGTTGATCCGTTCTCCGCCCAGATGGTCGAAAACATGTTCGCTCGGGTCGGAATGGTCCAGATCGTCCGGGAAGACCAGTTCGAGGTGGCCGCCGACCTCACCAGCTGTGCCCCGGCATTTATCGCCGACATCGCCCAGAAGTTCGCCGCCGCCGGCGTGAGGCATAGTGACCTGGACCCGGAGACCGCACGGCGTTTGGTGGTCGAAACATTGCTCGGCACAGCGCTGACCCTCTCCAACGGAGTCGTTTCCCTCGACGAAATGAAGTCGATGGTGGCGACGAAGGGCGGGATAACGGAGCAGGGACTGGCTGTCCTTGACCGCGAGATGCCAGGTGTGTTCGATCAGGTTCTAAAGGCGACCGTTTCGAAACATGAGACCGTCAAGAGCTCGATCACTCGCCAGTTCGATTAAGGATAACAAATCTTGATGGTCACATCTTCGGACCGTCTCTGCCGTGCAATGAAGGACAATCTCACTGATAGATGCCGTGATCAATCGATTTTGGGCTGTCGCCAAACGTCTGGATCATCTTCCAGTTCACGAACAGTTTGCATCGGTGCACCATCGCCAGCGAATCCATCAACCCTTGTTTCGTCAGGCCGTCCTGGAACAATCCCCGGGTGAACTGAAATGTCTGCAGGTCCGTCTCGCTCGGCAGCATGGCAAAATCACAGGGTTGGAAAAGCAGCTGGAAACGCATGTCCCACAGGAGCTCATCGCGCTTCGACTTGGGCAAACCCCTTAACGCGTCATAATGCTGTTTGCTCAACGTGATGCCCGAGGCGATGATGACCATGTCTTCCTTGCCTTTTTGTTGTGCCACGTCGAGGATCGCCGCCGGGCCGATCTCTACCACATAGTGCCAGTTCGCATTGTCATCTGGAACCTTGTCCCGATAAATCCCCGCCTCGACAAGCCAGTCCTTGATCTTTTTCCCCAGGTCCTCGCGGTCGCTGAACACGGTCGACATCTCCATTGCCGGATTATCTTCTAAGATTAAAAGAACTACAAGACAAAACCTCCGGACTGATTCAGGGGTTCTGCCGCCCGCGACCATTGGAAATATGGAAGCACCTGTGGGATAGGTGGAACATGGCCACCATGGATGCGGTGAATCGGGTCAAATATGGACCGTTCTCATCATAGATGCACCGACCCACCGGGCAGAAGATATTTGGTCTATGCCCCCTCAATCGATATTGCAGGTGAAATCTACGGCCGAGGGAGCAGAGACCGGTGTTTTCGATGACAAGAACAAAGCAGAACTTCTCAAGATCCTCCAGGATCTGACCGGGCCAGTCCGGTTGGTCCATTTCACGCAAAGGTCCTCTTGCCCCAGCTGCTCAGCGCAGGTCCAATTGCTTCAAGAACTGACGGCATTGTCGGAGAAGGTAATGCTTGAGATCAGATACTTAGATGAGGACAAGGAGCTGGCTGCACGCTACAAGATCAACAAAGTGCCGGCCACGATGGTGTTCGGGCCCAAGGACAATGGTATCAGGTTCTACGGCGTCACCATCGGCTACGAATTCCCATCGCTCCTTTCAGCGATAATGATGGCCTCCACGGGTCGTTCTGGACTGCCACCGGATTTGGAGGAGATGGTCAAAAAGATCGAAAAGGATGTGCACATCCAGGTGATAGTCACTCTGACCTGCCCTTATTGTCCCAAAATGGTGCATATCGCACATCAGTTCGCATTCGTAAATGATCGAATCACGGCGGATATGGTCGAATCGTCCGAATTCCCCCAAGTGGTCCAGCTCTACGAGGTCTTTGGAGTGCCGAAAACGGTGATAAATGAGACGCATATCATCGATGGAGCCATCCCAGCGGTCAAGTTCTATCTGGAGATCCTGAAGGCAGTGGATCCGGACCTCTACCATCAGATCGACGAGATGATCCGAGAATCTGAGGGCACCCGGAAGGCCACGAAGGCAGATCCATCTCATCCTTACGAGATATTGATCGTTGGTGCTGGGCCGGCAGCAATGTCAGCGGCTCTTTACGCCGCCCGTAAGGGATTGGACGTGGCGATGATCGCTGCCAGTATCGGAGGTCAAATGACCTATACCGGCAGGGTGGACAACTATTTGGGTTTCCCTTCGGTCAGCGGGAGCGACCTGGCGGAGGTCTTTCGCGACCACATGGAGAGGTATCCGGTCTCCGAGGCGTTCGGGAGCCCGGTCATCGATGTTCGGAAGGATGGCGAGTCGTTCATCGTCAGCACCAAGGACGGAAGGAAGTTCACGGGAAAAGCAGTGATCTACTGTGCTGGCAAGGAATATCGTAAGCTCGGGGTGCCGAACGAGGAACGATTCATGGGGAAGGGGATCGCCTTCTGCGCCAACTGTGATGCGCCGCTATATCAGGACAAGAGGGTGGCGGTCGTCGGCGGCGGAAACTCCGCCTTCACCTCCGCACGCGACCTGATAAGGTTCGCCCGTGAATTGCACCTCGTGCACCGAAGGGCAGATTTCACAGCCGATGAGCTCCTGGTGAGCCAGGTTCTCGGTTCCGGGAAGGTGGAAGTGCATACGCCGATGAAAGTGGAGTCGTTCCTAGGAGAGGACAAACTCACCGGTATCCGGATAGCGCCCATCGAGGGCAAGGAAGGGATCGACCTGCAGGTGGACGGTGTGTTCCTGGAGATCGGACTGAGCCCCAACTCAGTACCGATACGCGGGCTAGTGGAAAGGAACGAGATCGGGGAAGTGGTGGCCGGCAAGGACCAGTCGACCAAGACGCCTGGACTGTTCGTTGCTGGAGATGTGACCGACGTCGTGGAAAAGCAGATATCGGTTTCGGTCGGGCAGGGGGCAGTCGCGGCGATATCCGCCTACGAGTACCTTTCACAGTCAGAACTGACCAAGAGCCGGGCTGGTCAGAAGGAGGATTGGCAATAGGCCAGCCCTCCGACGGATCCAGCTTTCTTACTTGAAGAGCCCACCAATCACTCCTTCTTCTCTTCCTTCTCCGCGCGGCCTTCCCGTTGCAGCCGGCCCGGTGCCCACCAGGCGTGCTTTCCCATGAGCGACATCGCCGCCGGAACGATGTACGTGCGGACCACCATCGCATCGACCAATATGGCAAAGGCCAGTGCGAATCCGAACTCCTGGAGCATGGTATTGCCAGACAGCATCATGGAGCCGAACGCCCCGCCCATGATCAGTGCCAAGGCGGTTATGATGCCCCCGGTCCAATCGACCGCATCGACGACTGCTTCGTTGGTATTCTTACCCTTATGCACCTCTTCCCTGATGCGGGTGAGTATGAACACGTTGTAGTCCATGCCTATACCCATCAGCATGATGAACAGGATCAGCGGCACCATCCAGAGTATGGGCTTGTCCAGCCATGTACCGAAAACCAGTGAGGTCGCGGCAAATGCCCAGGATATGCTCATGGCTATGGAGATGACCGCGAACGTTGGCAGCAGGACCGAGCCCAGCACGACCATCAGGACGATGAAGATGCCTATGACCACCAGCAGTTCGATGTTCCCGAACTGTTCGTTCATCTGCATGCTGACATCATAGATGACGGCGGTCGAACCTCCGACCATTATGCTCGTTCCCGAAAGGAGCGGTTCGGTCGCCTTCTCTTGGGCGATCTCGTTCCGTAGCGTGGGCATGAGATTGACCGACTTCGCGGCCATGGGCTGGTCCTTCAACACGACCGTCAGGAGAGCGGACCTATTGTCCTTGCCCACGCTCTGCAGCATGCTTTGGATCGTCTGCAACCTCGTCTCTGCAGGCAGCGCGGAAAGGTTGTGGTAATCGATTAATGTACCATAAGGCCTGGTCGGGCCGGTGACCTGTTGTACCAATGAGTTGCCAGCTACCGTTTTCGAAACGTTTTCGATCGCATCGAGATAGGCGAGGTTGAAACTGGCCCCGTCGTAGATCACGATGCTTCCGGCGAAGACCACTTGGGTCGGCATGATCCGCCCTGCTCCGAAATCGGCCCCCATGGCGTTCATTCCCGTGGTGGATTCCGTCGTTCCCATGCTTCCGATGAAATCGAAGCTGGTCTCAGTGGTCAGGTACAGATATGTGGCCGGAACCGAGACCAGGACAGCGGCGACGAGGATGACCTTGGCATGATGGACAGAGAACGATGCCGCGCGGTGGAAATAGCCATGGTTCCCCTCCCTCCTCTTTTGCATCGTCTTTTCGGCGAATCTCTTCCAGCGGTCCCCTGTCGTGGGCCAGAATATCCGGTTGCCCAGGAGCATCAATAGTGCTGGGACCAACGTAAGGGCTACGAGCAAGGCGACAACGATCGCCATGCCGAGAACGAGGCCCATGGTCTGTACCATCGAGAACGATGACAGGCCCATGGCAAAGAACGCGATGACCACAGTCGCTCCACTGGTCACGATCGACTCTCCTGCCCAGGTGATGGACGTGTGCACCGCCTGTTCTCGAGTGCTGCCCTTGATCCGTTCCTCACGATAACGGGTCATAAGGAAAATGGAATAATCCGTACCAACTCCCATCAGGACGACGAACAGGATTGTCACAACTGTGTACTGGATGTTCGCCACTAGCGAACCGATGACGAATACCAAGGCTTGGCTGACCCCCAACGCCACACCGACCGCGCCGAGCGGTATCCATTGGGCGACAACGGAGCGGAAAAGAACACCCATCAAGACGATTATGATGACGATGGTCAACGGCTCGATGATTGCCATGTCCCTCATGGAGCTGGTCTCCATATCCGAGGAGATGGCTGCGTCCCCGGTCACGAAAACGGTCATCGTCGAACCAGTCTCGGATTTGATCTGGGAAGCAATATCCCGGATGAAATTGACATTCTGGACCAGGGGCTTGACCCCATTGTTCTCAGTGTAGGCAGCGGTCACGGTGAATGTGGCCATGAACAACATCGTGCGGTTGTTCGGCGCCACCAGGTTGCTCAGCAGCTGAGATGGCAGTGTGACCGGGTAGGTTCCCAGGGTCCCATTGCCAATGATCGAGTTGTCGAATGCGTGTACTGCAGCGTACTGGTACGTTGGTCCCAGGTCATAAACGGCCTGCAGGAACGTCATGTTGGTCACGCCAGCCATCTGGCCGATCATGCCGAGCATGAATCCGTGGACCTTGGTCTGGTTTGTGAACGAGGTAAGATCGAAGGAGGCCAGAACGGCGTACATGACCTGTTTCTCTTCTGCGGTCATCGGGGCAGGAAGGGCGGCGATGAAGCCCGGGGCGACACTGCCGATGCAGTAATTGGCCCGAGCGGCCGGATCGGCTATCAATGAGGCATTGGAAGACGTTGCGTTCCAGACGTTCGTTATTGAATAATAGTACTGGTATGCCATTGCCCCGGTCAGCGGGTCGACATTTTGCAGATATGAGTCGAGGTAGGCTTTGGTCTGATTGAACGCAAGGGCATCGGTGTCGGTGACATTGAGAGTGGGCGAGACCGTATGGACCTGAATCCAGGCGGACATGTGAGCGGCTGGTATGCCATAAAGAAGGAACGCGCTCATGTTGACCTGCAGTTCCGCAGGGCGCATGGCGGGCCCCAGCTGGAGGACCACTTGGTCCATCATCATGCTGGTGGCCGAATAGGCTGATGTGACATTCTCCAAGAAACGGATGTCATTTGAGGCCAATATCCTTTGCTGGAGGGCGAGGACGAAGTCCCTGGACGCAGCGTCGGTGACGTCGTTCGCTTGTAACACAACGAGAATGGTCCCGTTAGCCACCGAGCTCTGGAACTGCTGCGATACCACTTCCTGGGCCTGCAGGGATTCGTAATCACCTGAAGCCATCTGTGTTTCCTGATACTGGACCACGCTATTGACCTGCAGCATGGCCGGCACAGACACCAGCAAGGCTATTACCCAGATTATTAGGACCATTTTGTAATGCTTCGTTATACTGTTCGCGATGCGATCGAATATCATACCAACGCCTCCTGCCGGCGCTCGCCGACCAATTAGCCCTGGGCTAGGTTGAACAACTAGGGATGTAATATCTCTTGCTCTCCAAATCAGGCATCAAAGCCCCGTCCTTGAAATGACATGATTTGGGTCGCATGACCTCTCAGAGTCTCTGGCATCATGCCTTGCAGGACATGAATAGGGCGGATACGAGCGAAGAACAAGAAAATGTTCAGAAAGGTGAATGACTCGTCGAGGCGCTGCATTCCCAAGAAAGAAAGCCAATATGGATGGAAATCGAAAATGCGGTATGACCACAATACAAAGATTGGGAAGATTATTATAATGGCGGCTGCGTGATTTAAATTCTGATCTCCATGGTCGACAAGATCACCCATACCGATGAAGAATGGCGCAAGCTCCTAACGGCTGAGGAGTACCATATGCTAAGGGAAGAAGGCACGGAACCGCCGTTCCGCAATAAGTATCATGATAACAAGAAGAAGGGTGTGTATACCTGCGCCGGGTGCGAACTGGAACTGTTCTCATCGGAGACCAAGTTCGATTCTGGGACAGGCTGGCCAAGCTTTTGGGCTCCATTAGCAAAAGACCATGTGGTTACGAAGACGGATCGGACCTATGGCATGGTCCGAGAAGAAGTAAAATGCGCCCGGTGTGGGGGCCACCTCGGTCACGTCTTCAACGATGGTCCCAAGCCGACCGGTATGCGGTACTGCATGAACTCAGGGGCGTTGCATTTCATCGAGTCCAAATAAGCTCGAATGGACCATAGGTCCGAAACGGGGCTTGCCAGGTTATTAATAACTGTCATCTGAATTTCACCTATCCATGCACGACCCCAGGATGGATAAGTTCTCAGACGTCATCATAGGTCATTCCACCGGGCTCAAGGCAGGCGAGGTTGTCTACATTGAAGCCTTCAACATTCCAGACGAAATGGTAGAGGTTCTGGTCGAGAAAGTATACCAGGCAGGCGGGATTCCGATCGTTTCTCAAAAGTCACCGCGAGTACTCCGAAAGATCTACATGGGTACCAGCGAGACCGCCATGAAGGTGATGGGCGATATCGAAATGGAGAAAATGAAGCGAGCCCAGGTCTACATCGGGATGCGGGGGTCATCGAACGTCACCGAGAACTCCGATGTCCCGGCGGACAAGATGGCCATATACACCAAATATTGGTGGGGGCCGGTCCATATCAATCAAAGGATACCAGGCACGAGATGGGTTGTCATGCGCTGGCCTACGCCGTCAATGGCGCAATTGGCGGAGATGTCCACTGAGGAGTTCGAGGATTTCTACTTCAAGACCTGTACGCTCAACTATGACAAGATGTCCGAGGCGATGGAGCCTCTGGTCGAGCTAATGAAGCGCACGGACCGGGTCAGGTTGGTGGCACCGGATACGGACCTGGAGTTTTCGATCAAAGGCATCCCCCCAATCAAATGCGATGGCAAGTTGAACTTGCCCGATGGCGAGGTCTACACCGCCCCGGTCAAGGACTCGGTCAACGGCGTCATCCATTATAACACTAAGACGCTGTATGACGGCAAGGTCTTCGATAACATCCGGCTAACCTTCAAGGACGGCAAGATCGTGGAAGCCACATCATCCAATACCGCTGCCATGAACAAGATCTTCGACACCGATGAGGGAGCGCGTTATGTGGGGGAGTTCGCGATCGGCCTGAATCCATACGTGAACAAGCCAATGCTGGACACGCTCTTCGACGAGAAGATCGCCGGTTCCATCCACTTCACTCCGGGCAATTCGTACGATGACGCCCCCAACGGGAACCATTCCCGAGTGCATTGGGACATAGTATTGATCCAGACAGAGCAGTGGGGTGGCGGCGAGATGTATTTTGACGACGTCCTGGTCAGGAAGAACGGGGTGTTCGTACTGGATGAGCTGAAGGGGTTGAATCCGGAGAATCTGATGTAGTGTCATATCCCCAGTGGCGATCGCTTTTGAGGTATGACGAAACGTCCTTCGGCACCAATAAGTAGCCAATCCTATGTCCAAGCGCTCAGATGAATGGAACCATGGAATCGGCAACTTTTGGCATGGGGTGCTTCTGGTGCGGCGAAGCGTCTTTCTCCGATGTCGAAGGGATCATATCCATCCGGGTTGGATACATGGGAGGTACGACAGAAGACCCGACGTATGAGGCGGTGTGCTCGGGTAGCACCGGTCATATTGAGGTCATTGAGATCCGGTTCGATACCTCGAAGATCACCTTTCGACAGCTCCTAGACAATTTCTGGAATTCTCACAACCCATCAGAGTTGAGGGAAGGGAATGGCGATTCCGGAAGCCAATATGGTTCGGTGATCTTCTTCAATACCGAAGAACAAAAAGCTCAGGCCGAAGAATCAAAACGTCGTGTCCAGGCCTTAGGGAGATTCAGGGGGCGCATAACCACTCTGATACTACCTGCATCCAAGTTCTGGGTGGCTGAGGAGCGCCATCAACGCTATATCGTCAATCTAAACGGAACCAGATATTTCTCTGGTCTCGATTGACCGGTCAAAACCTTCGTTTTTCCAATCTTTCTCTCAAATCCTCAATGAACGGAGCTTCAAAGAAGTTGAAGTACACGAACGATACCAGGGATGACAAAAGGAACAGCGTTATAGAATATCCAACGAAACGGCCTATCAATTCCCCGATACCAACCTCCTCGACAGCTAACCTCACGATGATTAATAGCGTACCCAACGCAACCAGGGTCTGGATCATCCTGGTCTTGGCACCTGAGTATACCGTGAAATCCTCCCTGATCCCCTTCGCCTTGACACCAAGCACCTCCAGGGTGAACCAGGGAAGGACCATCAGAGGGGCGAGGATCGACACGAATGACACCAAAGTGAAGGTCTGCGCGAACGACATCGATTGCAGCAGGAACGGATTCAAGCTGATATATACCGCCAAGAGCAACCCCAATGCCAATTGCCATTGCAGAGCCTGTCCGAATCGACGTTTCGCCGCAGCATCGTCCATGGGACCCAGGTCAAGCCGAAGGGATGATGGCTCCAGAACGCGAGGGAACCCTACGATCCATATCTCGATGCGTTTGAACCAGGAATCATGTCCGTCATAGTTGACGGCCCTAATGTCTGAAAGATAGCGGGGAAGAAGATGCTTGAGCCCCCTGCAGAGGAACCAGATGGCACTGCACGCCGCCGCGATGAGCAACAGTGAGAGCAGGAAGAAGAGGATCCATAGCGTGATCACAGCGGCAAGGCCACCGATCAATGTCCCAAGGTTCAAGCCCACCTCGATGACCAGGCTGCCAGGTATAATGAAGAAGACCCCGATCGTTCCTAATGCTGTTACCAGTGATATCATGAGCAGCCACTGGATCAATCTCCTCAATTTGACTCGGCCCTGTCTCTTTACCGACCAGAACACAAAAAGTCCATGCAGTCCCAGAAATAGGACAAACATGCCGAAGGCCACCGAGTACACCGCCACCAACCCATCGTTCCAGGCCGTCGACTCACTCACAAACAGAAGCCAGATGGTTAGTATTCCGATAATAACGGCGGCTACGTCCAGCTTATTCCAATTGAGACGAAACATGTGACGGTCGGATGTGAATGGTATGAAGGCACTTCATCTTTTCCAACCTCTGGGAACCGCCGAATAATGATCTGATTGGGGTCAGCTATTGTTCGGATTCCAGACGTTTCTCGTAGTACAGGCTCAGCGGGTCATCGGTATAATGCCCGAAGGGCGGTACCTGCCGATAGCCACGTATCTCGTACATGATGATGGCCTCCGGCTGTCTGGTGCCAGTCTCCAGGCGGATGACCTTCACCCCCCTTTGTAATGAACATCGCTCCAGATGATCGAGCATGGCGGAGCCGAGACCCCTGCGGCGCATGGCGGGGCGGACATACATCCGTTTGACCTCCCCGTAATCGTGGCCGTAGAACTTGATCCCGCAACAGCCGACCGGATCTCCGTCCAGCCGGGCGACGAAGAATGCCACGTTCTCCTTCAATAGCTGTTCCGGGCTTAGCCCGTACCTGCTCTCCGATGGATACATGACCTCGAGAAGATCATCCAGCTCGTTGATCAATACCTTCGAATCGGTCGAGTCGGGGCGCTCTTCGGCTATCTCGAAATGCATATCTCCGATAAGTGATGAATCGTCGGAATAAAACCGTTGCTGGCGATATTCCCGCTTGAACAACTGCATTCAGCAAGTGTTAAGAGGGTGTGGCATACTTTTATTGTAGTCTATACAATAAATTATTGGGATAGGGCGGATTCAGTTGTCGACCCCCAATATCATTTCTCGGGATATTGGGAAAGGCATGGAGATATGGCCTCGATTTTTAGGATCGACATGTTGCGGCAGCCCATCCCTCGCTGTGATGTGCGGTCATCGTTAAATACGTCGAGGACGCAGCATTTTTCGTCAATATGAATCGAAGGGGCAAACACCTGGTGATAGCCTCGATCGCCATCATTGCGATTCTGGTCGTGACAGCAGCCGCGATATCTCTACTGGGGAGGCAGAACACAGGCCTGGATGGGCGGTTCAATGATCAGATCCCGGTCGATCGGAACATCACCCTGAGATTGGTCGCCGACGGCATATCGCATCCTTTGAGGGCAATATCCCCTCCTGATGGTTCCGCCAGACTTTTCATTGTTGACCAGGTTGGGACGGTGTGGATCATGGAATCAAATGGGACAATGTTGAATGAACCGTTCATCAACGTCTCCAGCAAGCTGGTCGCATTATCCCCGTCATACGACGAGAGGGGCCTCCTGGGCTTCGCTTTCCATCCCAGCTATTCCACGAACGGGAAGTGCTATTTGTGGTACAGCGCCCCTTTGGATCCTACGGCACCTGCCCAATGGGACCATACCAACATCCTGAGCGAGTACAGGACCTCTGCCGATCCCGATCATGCGGATATCGCCACTGAAAGGATCATCCTCAAGGTGAACAATCCTTCCTCGAATCACAATGGGGGCGACATCAGCTTCGGACCCGACGGATACCTGTATCTGCCCTTGGGCGATGGTGGAAACGGTAACGATATAGGCCTGGGGCATTCCGCCATCGGCAACGGCCAGGATCTCTCGAATGTATTGGGGAAGGTGCTGCGCATCGACATCGATCAGAATTCATCGTTGAATGCGGCGGCCACCATCGACCTCCCAGGTGGTAACATCGCCTACGGCATACCCGCGGACAACCCCTTTGTGGTCGGTCCTGGCCGTGATGAGATCTATGCATACGGCCTGAGGAACCCGGCCTTTGCCACATTCGACCCCGATGGAAACCACAGCTACTTCGTGGGGAACGCCGGACAGGCGCTCTACGAGGGAGTGTTCATGGTCGAGAAGGCCAGCAACTGCGGGTGGCCCATAATGGAGAACGGGCACTGCTTCGACCGGTCCAATCCCAACGACCCAAATACGGTCTGCGTTCGGACCACCGGTTATCTGGGTGAGCCCCTGGTCGGCCCGATAATCTCGTTGCCGCACAACGCCTTCCCGTCCGGCGGCATCACTGTGATCGGCGGTTATGTATACCGGGGTTCGGGCATCCCGGAGTTCCAGGGGGGTTACATCTCCGGCATGTGGCTGGCCGATTCCGTGGTCTCCATATCGGTACAGAATGGAACGAATTGGACCTACTCATCGCTCAATATCATTTCGTTCCAGGACAAAACTGGGGCACAGATCCCAGGGATCGCGGTTCCGGCAGCGGTATTGCCCGAGTACCTCTTGGGTTTCGGGATCGGGTCTGACAAAGAGATCTACGTTCTGACCTCCGCGAACCTGGGGCCGTCGGGATCCACCGGAAAGGTCTGGAAGATGTTGCCAGGCTGAGCGATCATGATCGCCGGCAGGGTGCTGCCCCCTCGCTCGGGCACGGTGAATTAATTCCAGTATGCCCGACATTTCATTACCGCGGAACTGCTTATCCGGTAGTGCATGGACGAGTTCGATATGCACCTGTATCACCTGCTGCTTCGGGATCCGAGGATGCCGCTGCGGGAGCTCGCGGAACGCATGGGGATATCGCTCCAGGCTGTGCACAAGCGCATGCAGGCCTTGCTGGAGGCAGGCATACTGGTAGGTACCGGGGCGGCGATTCCGGGCAATTATCTCAACGCCACAAGCGTGTTCATTTTCGGCCGCATGGAGGGAGAAAAGCCTCTGCATCAGGTGGTCGCCGAGCTGGCCAAGAACGATTCTGTCGGGTACGTGATGCTCTGCTCGGGGAACGTGATGTACGTTTCCGGTCTCCTCCGTAGATCGGTGGAAATGGACCAATTCCGGGAATTCGTCCGAAAGACCTGCTCAATGAAGGACGCCACAATGGCAATCGATTCGCTCGGTCGGGTAGGAGAGGTCAGGCCAGCAGAACCCCTCGCCCCGGAGATCAGGCTGTCCCCTCTGGACCTCAGGATAGTCGCATCCCTGAAGGACGATGCACGCAAGCCGTATGCCCAGGTGGGTGAGGAGATAGGGGCCACAGCCAGAACGGTGCGACTGCGGCTGGACCGCATGATCGAGGAAGGGAGCGTTGAACTGATCCTCAAAGTGAACCCTACCTACGCTCGGACGATCAATTCCGTGGTCCACGTCTTTACCAGGGAAGGTGTTGACCGCAACATCATGGGAATCGAGCTCATGAAAAGGTTCCCTGCCAGTGTGCTCTTCTTCCGAAGTTATTGCAACATTCCGGACATGATCTCGGTGGCCACCAATCACCGGATGATGTCCTCTTTGTTCGAGACGTTGGACATTCTATACGAGGACAAACGCGTCACGAAGGTCATTCCGAACATCGTCATCACTGCCTGGGAATTCGATACCTGGAGGGAGAAGATTCTCCTCTGTCCAAGAAAATAGAAAAGTGTTTTTCCGTCAAAAGGTGGCCAAGTAGGCCTGTACTTTGTCCTCCCATCCTTTAACCAGCGGATCCTTCAGCCCGGAGACCTCGAAGTGCCATACACCAGCACACTCAATGCCCTTCTTGCCCAGTTTCCTGCTCATCTTCGGCGCCGCTCCCTCATATGACCACTTGCGTCCCTTCGCCAGCTGTTTCTCGGTCTTGCTCGGATCATCGAGAACCTGCAATACCGTGTCGAACACCACGACCTTCTTGCCCTTCCATTCACCCGCGTCAACGTGTCTGATGAAGCGCTTGGCCATGGAGCTGATCCGCTTCATCCGGTTGGGCGAGCCGACCAGGAGGAAGTCGCCCTTGACATCCGAGCCATCCTCCTGGGCCAGATTGATCAGGCGCACCGCATGACCCTTTGCACTCAGTTCGAGCGCCATCTGCTCGGCCACCTTCCGGGTGTTGCCCAGTATGCTGTCGTACGCAATGACCCCGTTCATGCCTGCACCCCTAATCTCCTCGCCAGAACATTGGGGAGGACCTTGCCGAGAGCGTTCGCCATCTTTGCATGGTACATCGTGCCGAACAACACCACGATGCTTGTTATGATTCCGTATACGTGCGCTTCCACGTTCGGGGCCAATCCAGGAAGCATGACCGCGAACACTGCCAGGGATGCTACGTTCCCAATAATCACGAGCCGGACGATGTTGTCCCTCAGTACTGGGATCCGTAACAGTCCGAGAGCGCCAAGACAGTTGCCGGCGATGATGATCGACACCAGACCATAGATGATCGCCTCCGCGGCACCGCTGGGCAACCATGAAGAACCGTTGAACCCAAGGTCAACCCCGGAACCGGTCCAATACACATACATCAGGTGGATCAAGCCATGCGTCGCCAAAGCCAGCGCAAGTGGCAGCGCAAATATCCAACCCAGGTGGTTCATTTCCTGCTTCCTTTCATTCCTTGATATGAGCTTCATTATCTGACATCTCCTTACTCAGCGCCTTACCGCGCCTGTATCACTGGTCACGCCCGACGGGTGATTT
Source organism: uncultured Methanomassiliicoccales archaeon (assembly GCA_942492955.1). Classification (GTDB taxonomy): domain Archaea; phylum Thermoplasmatota; class Thermoplasmata; order Methanomassiliicoccales; family UBA472; genus DASXVU01. The sequence goes on along the minus strand of OW818644.1, from coordinate 1,509,409 downwards.
ATCCCCGCGTCCCTGTGATGGTTGAGATCGATGGCTCAAATCGGTACTAAAAGGCCGAATTTTCAATCCGCTGGTTCAAGAATGAGCGCTTTATCAAATGGCCAGATATAGAATGGAAATGAACAGAAAAGCAATCCCCGCTTTCGAACAAGCGCATCCGTGAACACATAGCTCCGCGTTTCTGCGATCACTCTTCGAGGGTGGACAGATCCCCAACGGGATGGCCATGCTCCTTCGCTTTCAGCACCCGGCGCATGATCTTGCCGGACCTGGTCTTCGGCAGTGACGGTACGAACTCGATCTCTCTTGGATATGCGTAATAGGCGAGACGCGTCCTCACGAACTGGGTGATTTCATCCTTCAGCTCATCGGAAGGCTTGCGTCCCGGCCGAAGGACGATGAACGCCTTGACGATCTCTCCCCTGAGCTCATCTGGCTTCCCGACGACCGCCGACTCCGCCACCGCCGGGTGTTCGATCAACGCCGATTCCACCTCGAACGGTCCCAACCTTTCTCCCGATGTCTTTATGACGTCGTCTGCCCGGCCTAGGAACCAGATGTATCCGTCCTCATCCTGATATGCCTGATCCCCGCTAATGTACCAGCCAGGGATGCGGTAGTATTCCCGGTACCTTTCCACGTTCCCCCAGATCCCAACCATCATGGCTGGCCATCCAGGCTTCAGCGCCAGGAATCCTTCCGTCTTCGGCGGGACCTTCTGTCCCTTCTCGTCCACGATCGCCGCCACTATTCCGGGAACAGGCCTGCCCATTGAGCCAGGCTTGATCTTCATGCACTTGAAATTTGATATGCACGGCGCGCCGGTCTCCGTCTGCCACCAATTGTCGTGGATGCGCTTGCCCATGATCCGCATGGCCCATCTTATGACCTCAGGGTTCAGCGGTTCACCCGCCGAGCAGACATGGCGCAGTCTGCGCAGGTCAAAGGCCCGAACCAGGTCGTCCCCTGCCCTGGCCAGCATCCTCAGCGCCGTGGGGGCGGTGAACCATACGGTCACCTTCAGTTTTTCCAGGATCGAGTACCAGGTCTGGGCGTCGAACCTTCCCTCATAGGAGATGATGGTGGTCCCCTGGTACCATGGTCCCAATATCCCTATCGAAGTGCCCGTTACCCAGCCCGGGTCCGCGGTGCACCAGTAGATATCGTCGTCCCTCAGGTCCACAACATACCGGCAACCGACCAGCTGGTGCACCATGGCCTTATGGCCGAGGAGGATCCCCTTCGGTTTGCCGGTCGAACCGGACGTGTAATGGATTATGTAAGGGTCTTCGGGGCTCATCTCCACTGCCTTGAACCCCGGATCGCCCGATGCGAGGACCTCTTCGTAATTCACCGTCTCTGGGCCCAGCTCGGAGTTGTCGCCCACTATGATGTATTTCTCGATCTCCGTGAGCCTCTCCATTATCGGCCGGATCCGTTCGAATAGGTACGGGGAAGTGACCATGATCTTGGAACCGCTGTCCCTTACCCGGTCCATGGTCGCCTCGGGTCCCAATGCGGAGAACAGAGGCCCGGCTATGCCGCCCATCTTTATGATCCCTAAAAGGGCGACAAACAGCTGTGGTGTCCTGTCCAAATAGACGAAGACGCGATCTCCCTTGACCGCTCCCAGCTTGGTTAGCCCGTCGGCGAAACGGCTTGACTGCTCGGACATCTCGCCGAAAGTGTGCGTTCTCAGGTCATAGTTCGCGTTGACCGAGTACAAAGCCACCTTGTCCCTTCTCTCGCCGCGGCCGTGACGGTCGATCGCCTCTGCCGCAATATTATACGGGCCTCCCCTAGACCAGTCAAATTCCTTGTCGAAGGAAGACCAGTCAAACCCCTTGTATGTGGAGGGATAGTCCTGTAGGTTTCCAGGATTCTCGGCGGGAAGGGTCTCATCCATGTTGGTCTCACCAGAATGTGTGGGACGCAACGGTCATTGGATATATAAAAATCTACAGAGAGAAGGGCTTACCTGACCGGTCAAAGGATCGATTCACATAGGAAAGGGGGTCATCAAGCGGGATCGTGGATCATCACAGAGAGAAGTCCGAGGCTTGACGTGTTTAAGATTGACCGAGGGGCTGGGGCGGTCGGTCATTCCACCGGAATGAGCTCTCAGGGACGGATATCTCGAACCTGACTCCTTTCCCCGGCTCACCTGTTTCAATGATCGTCATGCCGGTTATGTCCAGGATCTCCCGGCTCAGGAATAGTCCCAGGCCGTGGACCTTGCCATAACCTTCCTTGAAGAGGTTCGCCTTATCATAGGGAGAAATTCCAACCCCGTTGTCGCTCAACGTGATCTTGATCGTGTCTTCGAACCGTTCTGCTTTCACTGAGATGCAGTCCGCCCTTTTTCCATGTCGGACCGAGTTGTCCATCAGATTATAGAACACCTTGTAGAGCAACGGATCTGCCATTATCTCCAGATCGCCGACATCGACGTTTAAGGAGATTTCTCCCAAGTTAACGAGGGAGGATGCTCGCAGGCAAATGTCCTTCACCGATTGCCATTCCGGATTGTCCACTCCGATGTTGTGGTAATCCTCGGTGACGTTTGCCTGATCTCTCAGGAAGCTCACGATCTGGTCCATCCTGTCAAGGCGATTGAGGTCCTTGATGTCGCTCTTACCTTCCCTTTGGAGGTCAACGTACCCCTGGAGTGACATAAGCTTGTTGACAGTGTCATGCCTGGTGACTTTGTCCATGACCCTCAGCCTTCGGTTCGCTCCCCTCAGTTTGGACTCAAGCTGGCGACGTTCGGTCATGTCCCGGCAAACAAAAACCAGACCCGTGGGGATTCCAGACGGTTCGCGCATAACATCTCCGTTGGCCTCGAAAAGGATGCGGCGGCCGTCCTTCATGATGAGGTGGTATTCCACCGGTCCAAGTTTTCCCCCGACCATCAGCTCCGCATTCTTGAGGGCCTTGCCGACATCCTCCGCGGCGATGAAGGAGAACAGGCTGTGGCCCTTTACGTCCTCCAACCGATAACCGCTATGGGATAAGGCGACGTCGTTCACGATAACGATGTTGCCCTTCATGTCGGTCCTGATGACAAAGTCGGGGATGGCGGCCACGAGCCTGGAGTATTTTTCTTCGCTGTTCCGCAACGAATCCTCGATCCTCTTGCGTTCCGTGATGTCCTCTATGATGGTAAGGACCTTCTCGAGCTGGCCATGAGCACCTTCCAGCTTGCTCGTGAACAGATGGACCCAGACCGATTTCCCGTCCTTATGGATGTATCGCTTTTCCAGCTCGTAGCTGTCAATGGTCCCGGCCTGTATGGCCTGGAATAACTCCTGATTCCTGGCGACATCATCCGGGTGGGTAATATCACTGAAGGACTTCTGCCGGATCTCATCGGGACCATAACCGATCATCTCCACGAACCTGTCGTTGAAATCGATCGGTCTTCCCTTCATGTCCGTCGTGACGATGCCTAGCGCAGCGCGATCGAATATGGTCCGGAAATTCAGCTCGCTCGAGCGTAACCTCTCCTCGTTCGCCCTGAGCCTCTCCTCGTACGCCATGCGCTCCGTCACATCCTCGATGAACGCGATGGTGTTCCCATTGGGCAAGACCGTGGAGAAGACATGTACAGGGACATAGGTCCCATCGCCCTTCCGCAGACGGCAGTTCATAGATTCTGCTCCACGAAGTTGTAGGATGGGAAGCTTGGTCCTCAGCACCTCCTGGTCCTCGAAGGGCATCAGGTCCATGGGGTTCATTCCGATCATGCTCTCCAGGTCGCAGTCCAGTAGATCGCAAAAAGCCCGGTTCACTTCGATGATCGCGTTCGAGGGGCTGGTCAGCGCGAAGGCCAATGGCGCCTTTTCAATGAACGTGCGGTACTTTTCCTCGCTTTCCGCTATCCTCGATTGCATCCGTTCCCTCTCGCTCGCATCGATGAAGAAACCGAGCAAGGCCGGTTTTTCAGAGATCATCACGTTTGTGAACATTGCGTGCAGGGAGAATTCCCCTCCATCCAACTTCTTTCCGACGGTCAGGATGTCCAATGGTTCTCCGGAACTTCGCTTTTCGATCAGTGATTGGAGCCTTTCCCGTTCGTTGGAGGAGATCAGTGATCGCAGATCCAGATCTTCTATCTGTCCATGCCCTTCGAGTCCAAAAAGCTCCATGAAACGGGGATTGCATTGATGTATCCTGTCGCCCATGGAAATAGATACAGCCACCGGCGCCTCCAGGAACAAGGTACGGAACCTTTCCTCGCTCATCCTCAGAGCGTCCTCGGCCTCGATCCGCCTCTCTTTGGCCCTCAAACCGAGGATACCGAACGCCAGGTCTCCGGTCATCTCCTCCAGAAGATCGATCTCTTCCGGTCTGAAGCCTTCCGCATCCTCGATATAGATCCCGAATGCTCCAAACACCGCTCCGGAATCGAAAATCGGCAGGGCGATCATCGATCGGTATCCCAGTTCGATGAATGATTCCCGCCATGGACGCATAGCAGGATCTTCTTGAAGATCCTGAATCACTACAGTTCTTGCGGTTTTTATCGCAGTCCCCATGGCCCCGCACCCGGATTCATCATCTCCCCAGGTAACGGTGGCTTTGGCGATGTATCCTTTGTCGTTCCCACTCCAAGCAACCGGTCTGACCGTTTTTGCCTCATCGTTCTCCGCCATCCCTATCCAGGCTATTTGGTAACCGGCCACGTCACAGACAATATTACATATGTCCTGGACCAGTTCCATTTCCGTTCGGGCCCGGACCATGGCCTTGTTGCATTCCTTGATAGCCATTAGCTCTCGGTTCAGACGGCGAAGGCCAGCCTCGGCCTTTTTCCTTTCGGTGATGTCCTGAACGACCCCTACTATCTTGGTCGGCCTGCCCGTTGGATCCCTTACCAGCTCCGCCATCGACCGGAGGGCCCTGGTCGGCCCGTCGTCGGCCGGGATGACATGGTATTCGAGATTGTACTCGGTTCCCTTCTCGATCAGATCCTTCAACGCCTGGTGGGCGTGCTCCCTTTCGACAATGCATTCCTCAATGCGGGCAATTTCTATGTTACCCTCATCCGAATAGGGAACCCCAAAGAGCCGGAAGCTCTCTTCGGACCCCCAAAGGAGATCCGATGGAACTTCCAGGTTGAATTCCCAGCAACCGGTCATGCCGATGGCGTGAGCCCTGTTCAGCCTGTCCTCTTTCAATTTCAATGCTTTCTCCGCCCGGTTGCGTCTCACCGCCTCCTTCACCTTGTGTTCAAGCTCTTTGAATTGAGATCTGGGGTCGCCACCCTTTTGTAGATAAAAATCCGCACCACTGTTCAAAGCCTCGATAACGACCTCCTCGCGGCCTCGGCCAGTGAAAAGGACGAAAGGGATGGGGTCGCCTGCGGAACGAATCAGTTTCAAGAAATCGATACCATTGATGTCCGGCATCTGATAATCGGAGATGACGGCATCGTAAGAACCAGTCACCATCATAAGCAATGCGTCCTTGGCGGCCGTGGTGATGTCGACGGATATCTCGCCGGACCGTTCCAGGAATTGTTTGCAGACGTCGAGCAACGCTTCTTCATCATCGACGTAGAGGATTCTAATCATTTTCAAGCCAAGAATCGACTGGGACAGCCATATTTAAACAATCCTGGCTGCACTTCAATATTGATACCTTGACCACGTCAAGAAACACCTCTTTTCTCTGGGCAGTATTTATTGCGAAATCATCAGAGAGGTAAATCGCGAAGGTTCTCAAGTAGGGCGGGGACAATAGGAATGATTCCCTCGGGATTAGTAACAAGTCGCTATCGTTCGCATCATGGGTGATCTTAGTACAAAATTCAAGGCAATGATGACCGCGCTGATTGGGAAACGCTTATTGATTGCACACTGGATTAGCAGATGTCATGCATTTCATCATCAGACGACCGACGGATTACCTATATCCCCACGAACGGCTAGTGGAGATATTGTACGGCCTGGTGATAGCGCTGACCATTACCAGCGCCGTTCGGGTCATCACTGGCGGAGGGATGCTGGATATAGACCTTATGGTGACCACATCGTTGGGTGCGGGTGTCGCGTGGGGCATAATCGATGCCATTCTGTACATACTGGTAATTGTTTTCCAGAAGCACCGGTATACACGGATTGCCAGTAAGATCAGATCCGCTAAGGACGAATCCGAGGCATTGGCCACCATCCAAGAGGATCTGGAGGACTCCTTGGTCGGCACATTGGACGCTGAGGACCAAAAATCAGTCTACCGTCTTGTGTTGCATGCCCAGCGGCGTTCGAGCGATGCAAGTTACACGCGCCAACCCAAATTAATCGGAATCGCCCGGGAGGACATCTTCGGCGCATTCCAGGTGTTCTTCGCGATGTTATTGGCGACATTGGTCGTCGTCGTTCCCCTGTGGCTGATTGAGCCCCCCCATACGGCAGTGGTCGTGTCGAACATCGTAGCGTTCATCGTCCTTTTCATAGTGGGATACATCTGGGCCAAACACACCAATATCCGAAAAACGCTGTTCGGGATAACGCTGGTAACCTTGGGGGCAGCGATCGTGGGAATCAGCCTGGTTCTCGGCGGTTAAGAAATATCGTCCGGTTTCATTGCAGCATCCATCCTCGATCGGAAGGCGCAAAGAGGGACCGTAAGCTCGAAACGGACACCCGATCCCGATAAGCCGGTCTCTTTGATCTCGATGTTCGTAATTTTCAATATCTCTCTGATCAGGTAGAGGCCAAGGCCATGATCTCGCCCATAGCCGTCCTCGAAGATCTTTTCCTTATTCTCTTGAGGTATGCCTATCCCATTGTCCTTGTACACGATCACGGCATTCTTTTCGTTGACCGCCGAGGAGATCTGAATGTCGGTGATCATGCCACCATGTTTCAGGGAATTGTCAATGAGGTTGTAGAAGACCTTCTTGAGCATCGGATCGGCCAGCACCTCGATCTCCCCGATATCGAACGTGAGAGAGACATCCTTGCGATCGAATTGGTCGGCCGCTTCCTCACTGGCTTTTCGGACCGACTGCCATTCCGGTGAATTGACGCCCAGTCTTCGGTAGTTCTCCGCAAAGTCCAGATGCTCCCTCAACGAATCGACCAGATCGCTTATCATCTCCACTCGTTTCTTCTCATTATCATCCGTTATGGTCCTCTGATGAAGCTGAAGGTGCCCGCTCAGTATCATCAACATGTTGCTCGTGTCATGACGAGTGATGCTGCTCAATATGTTGAGCTTCCTGTTCGCTTCCTCGATCGTTGCCTGAGATTTCTTTTGGTCGCTTATGTCCACCACGGACATGGCCATTTCATTCGAGTTGAGCGTGCTTCCGGATATCAGACAGGTCTTGACCTCTCCCGATCGTGAATTCAAACACATCTCAAGGTCGGTGAAGGTTCCGGTTCCCTTGAGGAGTTCTTCAAATCTGGCGTTAACTCCCGCAGTGAAGAAGGTGGTGAGATTCGCTCCTTTTATTGACTTGGCCCCCGTGATCTCCAGAAACTTGCTGTTCGCTACCTTGATCGAACCATCGGATCTCCTCACTACAGCCATCCCTGACCCAGAAGTTGAGAAAATGGTACGATACCTGCTTTTCTCCTCTTCCAATCTCGTCGAAAGGTACGCGACGACTATGGCGATCAGTATGAAAAGAACGGTCCTGATGGTCGCCTGCATCAATATCACGAACTCTTGGTCATAGAATGCGCTAAGGGCAAGGTAGGCCAGGCCTAGCGCACAGGAGAATAGGGCTCCCCGCCACCGATACCAGTATGATGCAAGGACGATGGTGAAATAGTAGATGTTCTGGAAAACGATGGAGGTGCCCTGGGAAAGATAATAGATCGATACTAGCAGATCGATGATGGTGCTGACTGCGATCAGCAAAAGAACTGCTCGATCACCAGAATTGAATGCAAATCGTAGCATCTTATTACTGGTATTCATCGGTGACCTGCGTTTGTTGAAGCTGTATTAGGTATGTTAAGTATTTCGGGCAAATTGGCGATTTGCGTCACTCAGTATTGTATGGATCAACGGTCCTCTTGGCCTGGTCAAAGATCACATAGATCCAATGAAACTTGAATCTGAATGTCGAACGCAACTCCGATCAATCAAGCCTCCGCTCTGCTATCTAGATGGCTAAGAAATGTCTTATCTGGTATGCTTCAATCAAGAGAATGTCTCTCTCGGAGACATTCGGAGGTCTTCTTACCCAATTCAGTAAGGATATATCGTTTCCAGCTGCTCTTCTCAGGGGTGAGACATTCTATGAGGCCAGCTTCCTCCATTTCATGAATAGCATGACTGATGTTCTGGACCGACCTTCCAGTAATCTCTGCCATCTGCGTCGCCCTAATAACCCCATTCTCATGGGCTTCTTTCATAACCAATATGCGACGGTCTACACCAAGGACCCATTTGATTACCTCCTCTAGGTCCTTTGGCTCTGGACTTCTTTCAGGATTTATCGCCATCAGTCTCTTTGCCCCATGAACCATCCTTCTGATTATAGATTTTCGCCAATCTCATGTTGACATTTCTCACCCTTTCTGAGAAATCCTTCATTTCGGAACATACCTCGGCGAATATGTGACCCTCAATTCCATTGACTGTCGTACCAGATCGGACAAGTCCTCTCTTAGGGACCACAGCGTCCTCCACCAAGACTCGATGCATAATCATTGCGTCATCCCCTAGTATACTTTTAAAGACCACAGAACCAAAACCAACGAAACATCTTTCACCAATTTCACAGGGACCATGGATGATGCTGCCATGACCAATGGAGGTGCCAGAACCGATTAGGACCTTGCTTTTTGTTAGACTATGGATTACCACGTTGTCCTGGATGTTGCAATCTGAACCTATGATGATCTCCGAACCTGGTTCATCACACCTGATGGTTGCATTTGGGGCAATGAAAACGTTGTCGCCGATAGTGACATTTCCCATCACTACCGCCCACTCTGATATGTGGGAATTATTCCCGACCTTTGGTTTCGCCATACCGGCCAGCATTTTCGTTGTCGACATCATGGTATGAATATATCATTAACTATATGAAAGAATATGAGAAATTATTTAGAATTATGATTAACTGCGACGCCCTGCCCAGAAGAATATTAGTCAAATGGCTTGAAAAATGTGGGCTGGGTCATCGCGGACTCAAATTTCTATCGGGATGCCAACATTTCTGATGACAGAGCAATATCTCTCAGAAATTACAAAATGTTTATATATTTACTCCCTATTGAGGGAATTAATGAGACCCGGAAGACCACGATGCCCAAGACGGATCGAAAATGAGCCGGCAGTCTCCTACTTTAAGCCTCGTGGGGTCCCCCTCAGAGAGCTGGACATCGTCGTCCTCTCCTTGGAGGAGCTCGAAGCCGTTCGCCTGATCGACCTAGAAGGACTAGAACAGGAAGGGGCGGCCCAACGGATGGGCATCTCCAGACGCGCTCTCTGGGAAGATCTACAAAACGCCAGAAGGAAGATATCAGAAGCACTGGTGAAAGGGAAGGCCATCGAGATCAAAGGTGGAAACTATACCTTTGAGAGGCCAAGGCGATTCACTTGCGATGGATGCAGTTCGACATGGGAGGTCCCATTCACGGCGAGCGAACCTTCTCGGTGCCCCAAGTGTGGCGGAAATGGAGTGCATAGAGAATCAGCCGACCAGAATGAAAACCGGTCAAAGCGTGGCTGCCATGGCGGATGCTGTCGTGAGAAGGAAGAAGAGGTCACAGAAGATGGCGAATGAAATGCACGATTCGCAGATTCTGTATCGTAATTGGACGAAGCATCATGCCTGCCGGGTTTGAACTCGTCAACCGAACGTTGTGTGGGCCATTCATGAACACCCGATCATGGATGATGGCCAGAATTCAAGGTAGGTTGAACAGTCGAGAAACAAGGAGAGAACAAAATGAAATTAGGTATACCAAGTAACAGCCCAGGAGGGCTCGAAGCAGGAGTGTCGGCACATTTTGGTCATTGCGATCTTTTCACTGCGGTGGAGATCGAAGGGAACCAAATCAAGAATGTGTGGACGATCGACAATGATGGGGAGCATAACTGCATGATGCCAGTGCGCAAAATGGCCGATGCAGGGATAGGTGCAGTCCTGATCGGTGGGATCGGTCGCCGGCCATTGATGGAGTTCCAGAACAACGGCATCAAGGTATTCGTAGGGGCGGCTGGAACGGTAAAGGAAGCATTGGACAACTACATGAAGGAAAGCCTGATGGAAGCTTCGATCAAAGACGTCTGTCAAGGATCTGGGCATTGCCATTAGACGACAGTTCCATGGGGTCGTGCCTATTGCGAGGCGATGCGAGGTCCTCGTACGAACTATGGCACGATCTTGCCGTCCATATCGAAAACATATGGTCGTGTGCTAAAGCGATATGGCCGATCCCATGCTCATTCCCCGCCGGTGCTTGTTTCGCCGTCCCGGCAAACTTTTCCCCACATCCCTTTGACTCGTTCCGCCACCTTTTTTCCACCGACGATCGAGTACAGGAACCCGACACCATTGCATCCCATGTTGTACCAGAGGCATGGGATCTTGGGATCCGGTCCGATCATCCTTGTTCCATCCGCGGTGTATCCCATCAAACCGTTCCAACGCATTCCATTCTGCCCATCCATCTTCTCGGGATATGAACGGTCGAGAAAACCTTCGATACGCTGATAGATGCCATCCGGGTATTCCGCATGGTGGTCAAGTTCCTTCGAGATCTGCTGCTGCGGTCCACCGACCGTCACGAGGTCCTTTCCATTGACTAGAAATGACCTTCGCGTAAGGTAGAAGTATGGCTCCTCCTCAGGGTCTCCCTCATCATGATAGTAAATGAAAGCCCCGGCCCCCTTCTTTTCTTCAGACTCATGAGCGACCATTGATGCCACATACCTTCGCAGGCTCGAGGCGACCTTCGGGCGTTCGACCGATTCTAACTCCGGTAACGGATAACCGTTAGTGCAGAGTACGGTAATTTTCGCGGTAACAGTATGGCCATTGGCATGAAGCCTCACCGCACCATCTAGCATGGCCTTAACAACCGGGCTCTTTTCATGCAACACAAACCTATCCGGATACTTGTCTGCAAGATACTGGGCAATGGCCCTGCTCAGCCTTCCGCTGTTACCCAATGAGACCGGCGCTGGATATGCTGCGATGTACCTCTCCCGGGTGTGCAGGACCTTCATGAGTTCCTGCAAGGTCCCAGCGGATACCAAACCCTCGAGACCTGGTGGGACCCGGACCTCTGCGAGGGTTTCCCCCTCGATGATCAACGGACGAACCGGGGCACCGAAGAGGGATCGCAGGCGCATCTCCTCGAGATAGTTCTGAACCTCGTGAATTGAGGAGAACCCTGACCATACTGTCGTTTCGATAGGGCCATTCCTATACCCAATTTCCCCGCATATCTCCTTCAATCTCTCATGGCCAGATTCAAGGTCGTTGAGCATTCCCGCGATCGTCGCTCCATCGAACGAGTGGAGCAGGTCCTTGAAGCTGAGCTCCATCGAGGAGATACCTTGACCTCCGTTGCGGCCTGAAGCACCGTAGCCGACCCTGCCCCGTTCAAGGAGCATGACGCTGCAATCGGTGTTCTGAAGAAGATAGTAGGCAGTTGACATACCGGCGATCCCTCCTCCTATGATCGCTATGTCTGCGTGCGAATTTCCATCAATGGGCTCGCTCCGCATCATGTCGTCCATCTCACGGATCCACGGGGAGACGATGTCGAAGGTCATCATTTTTCTACAGGGCTTCTCGAATACTTCTAGGCAACGCAGACGGCACTTTGATAAATAGGTGACAGCTCTGGAGCGTTCATCTCTGAGTCGTCGGACCGATATTCATCAAGAAGTGCAGGATCTGCGAATCGAGATCAATGGGTTTAACAATCTCCCAGGTAAATGTTGGCATCATGATCGATCAATTTCTCTTATGATGGCCTTCGATGGTGCTTCACCGCCTCAATTGCCAAAGCTCACTCAAAATTGTTCTCTTTTTCGATCTCACGATTTGTCTGCATCGGAGGAGAACAACCTTGCTCAATTCTCCATAAACAATACGGCTCGAGACGATACTCACCTTTGGAGTTTTATAATAAGCCAGATAAAGACGGCGGGACCGATCGGATTTCTGACCGACTCAATGGCCAGACGATAGAATGAACGCTCAAGCATTGGTACGAAATTCTGGACGCACGTTTTTTTAAAATTATAAATGAATTTAAATAATGAGTAAATTAATGCAATATCATTCCTTTGAATTTCATTCGGAAAAGGGTGCAATAATGTCCCATAGAATCGCTGCGGCTACGCTCGCTGTCCTAATGTTAACGTCCATAGTCCCCATTACGCTCGTCGGTCTTACGGTCGTCTCTGCGGTCGTCATGACGAGCGGGGATTTCCAGTACGAGCTTTTGGAGGATGGAACTGAAGTGGCAATAACCCGTTACACTGGTTCTGGCAGCACCCTCATCATTCCTGGAGACATTGATGGCATACCTGTAACGACCGTCTCCGACAATGCGTTTGTAGGTCACTTGTTCAAAACGACCTCGGTAAGCATACCGGCGAATCTTACCAACATCGGCGCGACCCCATTCTTACAGGCCATCAATATGACCGCGATAACCGTCAATCCAGACAACCCAAGTTATGCTAGTATTGACGGGGTCTTGTATGATAAGAACATAACCACGTTGATCGAATATCCTGCCGGAAAGACAGAAAGCTCTTTCATAATCCCGAGCAGCGTCACCAAGGTTGAATTCAGTGCATTTACATACAGCAACAAGCTGACCTCGGTGACGATTCCGGAAAGTGTTACCAGCCTTGGCGCTGCCGCATTCGCTGAATGTACCTCCCTTGCGTCTGTGGCCATCTCAAACCGCGTAACCATCATCAACGATTTTACTTTCCAATACTGCTCAGCCCTGACCTCGGTGACCATTCCTGAAAACACTACCAGCATTGGAGCCTGGGCGTTCTATGGTTGCATTTCTCTCACCAATATTGTCATTCCCGCCAGTACTGCGCTCATCTACTTTCACGCCTTCGAAAAATGCTCTGCCTTGGATGAGATCATGTTCGAGGGCGACGCGCCGTCAGTGGGCGACGATTGGGTCTTGGATTGCAGCAGCGAAATGACGATCTACTACTATCCGGGGGCGACAGGATTCACAACCTCTCCATGGAGCGAATTGAACTGCTCCGAGTTCATGTTTTCATCACCGATGGTGTCGATAATCTCTCCCACCGAGAAATCGTATTTTAAAACAGACATCGTCACTATCAATTGGGCAATCCACAATCCTAATTCAAACGTCACCAAAGTGGAATTCAGGCACGATGGAGGTGCCTGGACTGCTGAATCTGGAACAAACAGAGCCCTTTCTTCATTATCTGATGGAACCCACATTGCCCAAGTGAGGATAACATACACCATCGGAGACACCGTCTCTACCACGACCACTATGGTATCATTGAGGTTCTTTGTCGATACCAAAGCCCCTACCGCCACCATCGTGCCTAGCGGCGATGATGTGAGTGTCGATTCCGAAATTGTGGTGGTTTTCTCCGAGAAGATGAACGTGACTGCCACAAGCATCGATATTGAAGGTGTCGATGACCTACCGATTTGGAGCGGCTCTGTCGCAATGTTCACACGGCTATCTCTCAACTATAACAGCGAATACATCGTCACCATCGCAGGTATCGATCTTGCCGGGAACACAATAAATCAGGTATCGACGTTCAACACAACCAAGGTTGGGCACATCGAAGGATACCTCGTGGACAAGAGTGGCGCAGCGTTGTTCAGCGCAAGCGTGATCCTCAGCAACGGGATGACCCTGACCACAGGGGCGGCTGGGCATTTCGAATTCAAGAACCTTACTGTCGGGACGTACACTTTAGCAATCCATAAAGAAGGCTACAGATGGAAGAACGTCAGCGCCGTCGTTGAGGCTAACGAGACCACCGGTCTCGGTCAGGTGAAATTATCCTCGATCTCTGGGGACGATTCGAGTTCGGACATCATGCTCCCGATTCTGATCATCGTTTCCCTCGCGGTTGTCGCGAACATCGGTCTTCTGTTCATCGACCGGCGGTGGAGGAAATGATAGGATGTTCGAACCAGTGGCGTTTATCCCACCTGTCTACCCATTTCGCGAGGCCTTCTACGAATATGGTTGACATGGTGAAAAGTGTACTGTCAAGAATGCAATTTCTTATGGCTCCTATATGCGACCATTCTAGGGATTGTCATACTAACGACATTGAGGGGAGATGAGGTATGTTCTATCGGAAATTGCTTGTTGTTGCGTTATGCGTTTCATTGCTGGCATCATGCTCTATGGCAACGTTCGAGGCGGTAGCGAACGTGACGGGGGAGTGGGGGTCGACCACTGAGATCCCTGGAGGTTGGTACTCGGTCGATTATTATGCCGGATATCCGGTCGTCGCGATCAGCAACGGTCATGCCGTGGCGGTATGGATCGAAGCAAACTTGACTGACCCCCTAGACATCACCAGAGATATCCGCGCCAGCCTAAGCACCGAAGGGGTTTGGGGTACTGCAACGAGCATCGCGTCAGGGATGGATTATTGGTTGGAGCAACCATTCGTGGCGATCGACAGCGAAGGAGACGCCATCGTAGTGTGGGATCAACAAAATCCGGACACAGGGAACATCAGCATATACGCATCGATATGCACCGATGGGGCATGGGCGACGCCGAAAGTGATATCAGTCCCATCAGTCAACGCAAAGATTCCGTGCGTGGCCGTGAATTCCTACGGGGACGCCATCATCCTCTGGCAGCAGATGAATTCGGACATTTCCTGTTACAGTCTTTACGCGAGAACATTCTCGGACGGTGAATGGGGAACGATACAGCTGGCTTCATCGCCTACCGCCCCTCGCGGCGCAGGTGATGCCCAGATCAAGATGAATGAGAACGGGGATGCGATACTTGTCTGGGACCAGACACTTCCCTTAACATCAAATAGCGCCGTCTATGCCAACACATTCGAGGACGGGGTTTGGGGGGCCCCCACATTGATAGCTTCGGATTCGACGGATTCCTTCTGCCCGAGCGTCACCATGAACGATGATGGGGACGCGATCGTGGCGTGGTTCTATGGAAGTATATCGAGCATTCACAATTACTCTGTCTATTCCAAGACCTTATCTGATGGGGAATGGGGGGACAAGCAGCTCGTCGGGTCAGGTGCGTCGTACTCGTCCATGCTTTGGGGTTTCAATCAAAATCTGGTGATGGATGAGAACGGGGACGCGATCGCGTTGTGGGCCGATCATAATTCGACGACAGATTCGAGCAACATTACCGCATGTATGTACCAGGACGGGGTGTGGGGAACAGCGCAGAGGATCTCCTCTGGAGCCACCGATGCAGGTTATCCGAACACTGCGATAGACGACAGCGGGAACGCAACGGTCGTCTGGATCCAGCGTGATCCGAGCACTGCAATTGATCCATTTTATCGCGTCTATGCATGTAACTACAAGGAAGGGGCGTGGGGGACGCCTCAGATCATTTCCTATCTGACCGAAAGCATTGGCGTATGGGCCCCTGACGTAGCGATGGACAACAACGGGGATGCGGTTGCGGTCTGGTATCAATACGGTCCAGAATCCGATTATCTAAATGGCAGTATCTGCGCCGCATTCCTCGATTCGGGAAATGCAGTGGTTACATTCTCACGCTCCTTGACTGGGTCCGTGGTAGGTGCCGAAGGGAATGCCATCGGTGGTGCGACTGTAAAATTGGCCGATATGGAGACGACCACGGATAGCAGCGGGCATTTCGAGTTCGAGAACGTAACCGCCGGCTCCCATACCCTGACCGCAGAGAAGGACGGATATGGAAAGCTGACCATCAATGTGAACGTCATGAAGAAGACCACCAAGGTCGGAAATCTGACGATGACGGTATCGGGCAGTGGCGGGTCCGCATCGTCCACATCTGGCAATTCCATAATCATGATAGTCGCCCTGGCGGCCATAATCGAAGTGGCTGCAGTCGCTGCGGTGGTGGTGAAGAGGAGGAAGCGAAAGGTATAATGGATCGATGATTGGGCGGAAGGTTCATTGCGTCCTCCATTTTTCATTTCACGACCATTGCCGATTACATAGGGTGCTTTGAGCGAGACGAAAAGGCAGATCCATGATATCCTCCATGTTCGGAGCCCGAACAATCGAGAACGAAATTAGGATCCTTGAGTCTTGAGAATAATTCTCAAAGCCCATGAAAAGTCTTGAAGTATATGGATATGCGAGATGGTGGGCCCGGTCGGATTAAGGCTCCTTCTTCTATCTGGCTTTCGCAAAACCACAAGAATTTTTGGTGTTTTGACTTGCTAGCGAACGATCCTGACCGATGTTAGACTTTCGCGTCTGTAAACTGAGGTGTGAGTAGCATCGTCGAACAGTATTCGGTCATTCACACTCCGGTAGAAATATCAACGACAGTAGTCTGGATTCGTCGGCTTTAATATAAAACGAATACTTATACCATCCAATCACTAGACACACCCATGACGCAAACGCAACCTGTCTCGGTTCCTTCGTATGAAGAGGCGGATTTTAGATTGGAGAGGAACGTCCTAACCACGGATGGAAGAAGAATTGGCCAGATGACGGGAATAAAGATAGACATGGCGACCTGGACAATAGAGGCCATCGTTATTAGGTTGGAGAAGGCGATTCTAGATGAATTGAACATACGGAAGCCCATCTTCAGTACACCAACAGTATCGATGCCAGTAAATCTGGTCTCAAGAGTGTCGGACGTTGTGCAACTCAACGCAGAATTCGCCAGCCTTATGGGCATACTTGCTCCGCTGAACTAATTGTTGCGTGACGTTGGCGCATAAGGTAATCTTTTCACGGAAGCTTGTGCCAAAACAAATCAAGAAATGGCACTGGAGATCATTATTATTAATCGAGCACTCAATGGTATAGTGATCTTCTTTGCACTTTGGCACCAAGGATGTTTGTGTTCATCCCCGATCTGCCCGCATTGGCCCTTCCCTAAAGTTCGTGATTGTTATCGTTTGGGTCGACGATGCTATTGTGATGTTATTGCGCTTCTCGAACTCATCAAGGATTTTCGTGAATATGAGATCCTTGACCAGTCTGGCCTCATTGATTGGCACCGGATAACGGATGTGGAGGCTGACCCAATTATCTGTAAGGGTGATATATACCGCGGGTTCCACGGAAACCGTCTTGAGATAATACACGTGGGTCATGTCTGAGATCTCTTTCTCTGCACGGGCAGTTGTGGCCCCGACAACCTCCTTCAGTACCTGCAAGACTATCCCTCGTGCTGTCCTCCAATCGCTATCGTAGGTAATGGGGAGCTCGAGTTCCGCCCACACGAAACTGAAATCTCGAGAGAAATTGTTGACCACCGAATCAATGGCCGCGGAGTTGGGAATGTTCGAAAGCCTCCCGGTGGGCTGATTCGCGTCAACCCACTCGTTCAACTCAAGGACCGTTGTGTACATGATCCCAATATCGATGACATCCCCGGTCTTGTTTCCCACCTCAATACGATCTCCCACCTTGAACATCCCAGTGAGAAGGATAACAATACCACCAGCGATGTTCCTGAACATATCCTGCAACGCAATCGCCAGACCTGCCCCGACGATTCCGAATGAGACCACGATGGACTGAGTGTTATCGATCCAAATGAGCACTAGACTCCCGGCGAAGGCTATGACATAGAGCACAGACAACATGCGTCGGGCGGTGTATCTCGTTCTTTCGTCCGTCATGTTCCGAGTAATGAGGTGTTGGATGACCACCCGGAAAGCGACATAAATAATGCCAAGGGCTAGGAAGGTGAGGAACAATCTCCAGGCCTGATTATTGGCATAAAAGTAGTTGGTAAGCCAGAAGATGAACGCAAGGATGAATTGAGCTAAGATTATCAGCGACCTGCGCATATGATACTTCATTGCAGGCGTCAGATGAATAACGTTTGCCTTTGTTCAAGTATGGACAGATCGCAACAGGCCTCCTTAGACGATGCGCAGGAGCTTGGGCGATGTCCCAGGCTCTACCGGGCCCGTACTGCTCGCGGAGGTTGGCCCTCTCGTGGCGGTTCATGGCCTCACCGCCGAAGAAAGCTCAAGCTAATTATGCAACTCGAGAAGATTTTTGGCCTTTTTGGGTTTTGACAATGGGCCAGATAAAGATGGTGGGCCCGGTCGGATTCGAACCGACGACCATCGGGTTTCTTAGATGGCTAAGTGCATCCTATGAGCCTGACGCTCCACCGGACTAAGCTACGGACCCGTTGAGGACAGGTTAAGTACAGCCCGCATATAAAACTAATTGTCCTGAAAGTGAATATGCTGGGTATGTCATTTTGCCCTGTTCCGGCAATTATTATATGCCTTGCTCCCTCATCTTCTGTCTGAGGGTCAAGGTCATGGTGACATCGATAGAGGAACATCTTTCGGAGCTTTGCGATAAGGCCGCCTCTTACGGGGCTTCCAAGGCTATGCCAATCCCGGTCAGCTACGTGGTCATGGATCCGAGGGTCAGTCTAAAATGCCAGATCCCGCGGTGCGTTCATTATGGTAGAAATCTGATGTGCCCCCCGAGCTGCGTCAAACCGGACGAGTTCGCCAGATCGCTGGAGAGGTATGAGTTCGCCATCCTGGTGCAGGCCAAGATAATCGCCGACCTGGCATCGGTGGAACGAAGGTTGGGGGCAACCAGCCTGGTCGAGGTGATCAATGACGAGGACTACCGGCGACAGCTCCGCACCAGCACCCGCTCGTTCGAAATGATACTGAGCAAGCTTGAGCGGGACGCCCTGATGATGGGCCATCGGTTCGCCCTGGCGCTATCTGGAGGGGCGTGTTCACTGTGCGATGAGTGCGTGGGGATCTCTTCGGGCGAGCCGTGCCGGCATCCGTTCGAGGCGAGGCCTTCGATGGAGGCGGTGGGGATCGACGTGGTCCGCACCGCTGAGAATTCCGGGGTCACCATCGAGTTCCCGGCCAAGGACCCGGTATGGACCGGCATACTGCTGGTTGAGTGATCCATCATTTAAAAAATGGGACCTATTGCGATGGCCTTCCGTGTCGGGAAAATGTATCCACGGAGCGAGCGTTTCCAGAGCGGGCCAGGATAGAAAATGAGATGACGAACTCGTCCTTCAATTCGCGAACTCCGTTTCTTCGATGTCATCGTCATCGGATTCCGGCCTGACCAGCGGGTCTGGCCGCTTCTTGCTCGGTATCTCCTTGCCCCGTTCCGCTATCTTCTGATCGATTACCCGGTTCTCGAACATCTTGCCATACAGGGCTTCCAGCTGTTCCTCTTCGCTCAGCTCGGTCTTCTCTTCCTTCGGCTCCGGCACGACCCCGTTCAACTGATAGCCATTGATGTAATCGACGACCGGCATGCCGCCGATGGTGAAACCATCCAGTACGGTCCTCTTACCATCCGAGACCCACTTCATGTTCAATTCGGTGGTGAATAGGTTCAGGATATTGTACGGCCCGTGATCGTTGATCATTCTATCCCCGTACTTGCTGGCGAAGTATTCCAGGAACTGTTTGTCCGATAAGCGTTTGCTGTGACTGCTTGTCTTGAACTTCTTCAAGTGCAGCTCGTCCGCTATCATCTCCTTCAAGCAGACCATGATCATATGCTTCATTTCCTCGATTGACGTCATTTTGATACGCCCGTCCTTCCAAATCACGGAGATCTCTCACCGATGACCTTCGCCCATGTTTCACTAACAGATGGACACTCCCTTACTGTCTAGAAAAATCTTTGCCAATATTTCGTCAGTTGTTCGGTTGCCAGTTCTCTGAACGACATTCAATGGTGCCGAGGGTGCGCCGGCACGACCATCACAGCCCAACCTCGAACAAAAACAGCAATTAATACCATCTCCTCCCAATCATCATCCATGGAAAACAAGGCATGGCCGAAGGCGTCGAAAGAGCTCGGCGAGCGGCTCGCCCCCCACCTGGAAAAATTCAATTGCGAGCGGAGGAGGATGTTCGGGGCCGACGTTTGGTCCGTCAAAGGGAACATGTTCATGGGCGTGTTCGGGGACGGGATATTCCTCAGGCTTTCCGATGAGGACGGCCTTTCCATCAAGAAGGAGATCCCCGGATCGGGGGTTTTTTCCCCGACGGAAAGCACGGTCATGCGCGAGTACGTTTCCATACCATCCTCTTCATTGGACGATCTGGACAGGCTCGACCGGTGGTTCGAACGTTCATATGGTCTGGTGGTCTCGCTTCCCGTGAAGAGGCCCAAGAAGAAAGGCTGAGACCGAACGGTTATTAGAACGGGGAGCGAATGTGTAGCCGATCACTCATGGCAAGACCTACGAGATCCGGACCGGAAGATGTGCTCGGCAAGCATTTGAAAATGAACGACCTTGTTTCCTATCAGGAGGGTTCCGTCGTAAGCCGGACCCTCATCGATAAGCCGGTCGGCACGATCACCATCTTCGCATTCGATGAAGGGCAGGGCCTGAGCGAGCACGCCGCTCCCTACGACGCGATGGTCCATATACTGGAGGGGGAGGTCGACCTGACGCTGTCCGGCACATCACATTCCATGAAGGCAGGGGATGCGATCATCATGCCCGCAAACGAGTCGCATGCCCTGAAAGCCGTGAAGCCTTTCAAGATGCTGCTTACGATGATCAGACAACCGGACCTTGGTCGGTCGTAATCTGGCTTCGACACGATTCGTAAGCTTGGCGATTCAACGCACCACGAGCCAGTTAGTGCTCGAGGTTCTGCTGGGCGGGCATCGATGCTCAGATCCCTGGCTCATCAGTACATCATTTTCAGGAATTGGATGGATATGGAGAGGGTTCTACTTCTCCATCATCTCGTCTACCTCTGCCTTTCCCTTCTCCAGCTCTTTTGCCTGCTCCGGGTCGATCCGCAGCAGCATCGCCTGGAACTCACCGACGTGGGTCTTCTCCTCCTTTGCCACGTCCAATAGTACCTTTCGGAGATCTTGGTTCTTGGTCAAACCAGCCATCTGTTCATAGAGGTTGATCGCGTCCAGCTCTCCGATGATTGCTGCCCTGAGGATCTCCATGTCGATTGACTTCGGGTCGACCTTTTCCAGAATGATCGGGATTTTCGAAAGCATGTCTATCAAATGTCAATTGCAGCATATCTCACTTAAATCTAGCGGCCGCCAGTTACATTGATTCAGGAAGGCATCGATTTGGGACTTGCCAAATCGGATCAGGTCGATATCAAGGATGATTGCTGGATGAATACCGTTATATGTCCAATTTGTCGGTCCTTGAAATAAGGAATAGACCGACGCTGCGGTTAAAGGCCACGATATGGGCCTTAGTTTTCGTGGCGACGGCAACTCCCTCCAAATGGGGACGAACCACCCCCCGGTATCGTCCCCCAAGAAATCCTTTTTTCCTTACGGGAAATTTTCATTCGGGTTTGAATCCAGATCATTTCAAGGCTCGTTCGACCATTCTAAATCAGGCGTATTGCCAGAATGACAATTGCCGGTCAAAGATCAACGAACAGAAGAGAGAGTTTTGGCGCCGTCGATCGGGATCGAACCGATGACCTTGGGATTAACAGTCCCACGCTCTACCGACTGAGCTACGACGGCATGGATTGGCGAGACATAACTGGTCATTTATTAATCTTTTTTGTCTCAAAACTGCTTGTCTCTAACGAGGTCCGGAGTGCATTCACGGTCTCGTCCATGTGTTGCAGGATGTCCTTCAGGTCGGTGAAGAACGTCTGCAATTTCTCAGTGGTGACGGCGCCTTCTGGCGAGGGGTTGATCAATCCTTCCTGTTCTAGGATGCGGAGCGAATACCTCACCTTGTGCTGAGGGATGTCCAACAGCTCAGAGAGACGTATGATTCCGATAGGCTCATGGTCCATGATCGCGCTCAGCATCTTGACGTGCCTCTCCAGGAGCTCAATCTCGCTCTCTATTTTGTTGGTTAGGATGCTCTTGCCCTTCATTCGCCCACCTCAAGAATCGCCGTGATAAGTGATATCACTGAGATGGGCAGTCATATCATTTGGTAATATATCAATTCTACTTGGATTATTATTGCCCAGCATGCAGAATCTGGACTGATATTCTTAACATTGTCGTTATATAGCTACACGCCTAATCGAGCGGCTATGCCCGTCGTTGAGGTGGAATCGACAACGAAGAAGTACGGGAGCTTCACTGCCCTGGACAATATCAGTTTCAAGGTCGAGCAGGGAGACTTCTTCGGCTGTTTCGGACCCAACGGGGCGGGAAAATCCACTTTACTGAAGATCATGACCGGCCAGATCCAGGCGACGAGCGGGCGCTGCTCGGTCCTGGGGTTGGACCCGTCCATGAGCCCCATCGAGGTCAAGAAGGCCATCGGCATCGTGCCGGAGGTGGAATCACCGCCGAGCTATCTCACCGCCTCCGAGTTCCTGCAGTTCGTCTGCAGCATCAGGAAGGTCGACGAACCGGATAAGCGAATCGACCAATGGATGGATTTCTTTGACCTTTCCGAGTCGAAGGGCACCCTGTGCCGCGACCTATCCAAAGGCATGAGGCAGAAGGTGATGCTGTCCGCCGCCTTCATCCACGAGCCGAAGCTGCTGTTCCTGGACGAACCGTTCATCAACCTGGACCCGATCTACCAGCGCAAACTGAAGGATTACCTCCTGGCGCTGAGGGACGAAGGGCGTACGGTGTTCCTCTGCTCTCACATCCTGGAAACGGCACAGAAGCTGTGCCACAATGTCATCATCCTTGACCACGGGCACGTCGCGCTGAACTCTTCGATCGAGGAGATAACATCCAAGGGCGAGGACCTGGAGACCGCATTCCTGAGATTGGTGGGGAGCGTCTATGCCAAGCCTTCTTAAGCTGATGCTGCTGGAGGAGTACCGTCTCCACGTCTCCTACTCATCGCGCCGCATGTTCATGGCGATGCCCATCTACGTGTTCGTGCTGACTTTCTTCTTCGCGGGAAGCTTCCCGAATCTCCAGACCGGGATGCCGCTGGGTGACATGCTCACTCTGGCACTGGGAGGCATTTTCATCTATGGGATAAGCGTCGGAGCCTTCGGTTTCCTTGGCCATACATACATCGAGAGGCGTTATGGCAAGGTCAACTTCCTCATCGCGATGCCGTTCCTATTGCCGCTGTCGTTCCGCGCCACTTTCTTCGGAATGTACCTCAGGGACATCATCTTCTATACCATCCTGATACTGGGCCCGGCCTTCTGCGGCCTGCTGCTGGCATCGGTGTTCGCGCACTACGCGCTGGTCTCCTGCCTGATGCTGTTCGCCTCGATGTTCCTGTCCTTCCTTTTCGGGATATCGCTGTCGTTCGCGATCTCCGTGCTCTACACCAGGAGCACTCTCGCCTTCGGCGTCGCCGTAACGGCCTTGGGGGCACTGATGGCCGGGTTCGGCCTGTTCCATGCCTACCCTCTGGGTTATGTGCTCCCGCCTATTGGTCTGGAGCTTTCCTCGACACCGTTCATGAACGACCCCGGGGCGGTGCTACTGTACCTCGCTGCGAGCATGATAGCCGTGGTCCTGTTCACCACGTTCGCCGTCCTTCTGGTCAAGCAGGAATATGAGAGCACGAAATCGCAATTCGTCGAGGTGTTCTCCAGATACCGCACCATGACCAGGTTCGCCGGTCGGTTCGACACGTTACTGGCCAAGGAGTTCGTAGACATCGTGAGAAGCGGTCTGTTGAAGAAGATAGGCTTCGCTTACGTGGCCCCGCTGTTGTTCCTGTCCTTCACCACTTGGTACGTGAACAATGGTCTCAAGATCCCGGTCGGCTTCAACAGCGTTTTCTATGCCGGCATGGTCGGGTTCTTCGGAGTTATGCTCTATAGCTGGTTATCCAACATCGACCTGGCAGATTACTTTGAGACGCTCCCGGTGAGCGTGCCGAGCGTGATCAAGGCCAAGCTGATTGCCTTCTTCATCCTGACGAGCGTAATTTCGACCATCTTCGTGCTCGGGATCTCTATTCTGAACAATGAGATGAGGTTGCTATGGCTGGCCTTACCGGTGCTGTACGTTACTGGCGCATACATGGTGCTGGCGACGGCATATCTGACCGGGCTGAGAACTAATACTTTCCTGTTCGATCCCAACATCATGTTGAAATTCACCGCGATGGCACTGATCCCCGATTTCGGAATAACCATGCTCTCGCTTTCGATCGACACCACTCCCCTCATTTCCGCCATTGGGATCGGGGTCGTCCTGGTGTTCGTTTCTGCCTTCTCCTGGTATTTCTACAGAGGCCTGGATAGGAAGTGGGCTCGGCAGGCCTTCACCTGAGCTGCCCCCACTGAGAATATTGGCCCGGCCTTATGATTTCAAAGTGCCCGGCATCTGCGAAAGCATTTATTATCAAGTCCTCTTAAGTGACGTCAATGGACACAGGGCAGGTCCTGAGACGCCTGGTGCACATCAGTGCGCCGGTGTACTTGGTGTATTATTTCCTTCCGGACCCGGTATTTCCCGGGTTCGTCGACAAGCAGCCCGGGCTATTCCTGCTGCTGGCCCTGATCCTGGTCATAGAGGCGTTTCGTCTTTACTTCACGCCCCACATCATCGGGATGCGCGATTATGAGAACAACCGCATATCTGCCGCAGCCTGGACCGCCATGGCGCTGACGATCGCCCTGGCGTTCTTCCCGATCGAGATCGTTCTTCCGGTGGTATTGGGAATGGGATGGATCGATCCCATGTTGGGTGTGATGCGTTCCCGGAAGAGCAGGTTCTATCCGGCGGTACCCACCGTTCTATACTTCGTATTGATGGTCGTCCCATTGACCTATTTCTTCGGACTGACCCCGTTGGTCATCGTCGCGTCGGTCGTCGCCACGTTCTTGGGTATTTTATCAGAGATAAGGAAGAATTGGTACATCGATGATGATTTCCTGATGATCATCGTTCCGCTGCTTGGCCTTTATCCGATCTTCATGGCAGCGGGCTTGATCTAATAAAAACAGGACTATGAAGGCCCTAATGGCCTTCGATAAAACGATTAAAAGGGTAAGCGGTGCTCAGTTGCCGATGAGGCCCCTTCTCTTGCTGAACCGTGTGATGCCGATCTCGATTATTTGGATCGGCGCCTCGTGGCAGTTCCTTGCTGCCTCCTCGGTCTTGTGCTTTTTGCCGCAATCGAGGCATTGGTAGATGATCTTGCTCATTGCATCCTCGAAATAAGGAACGGGAATATAATACTAATGAAAGCGAGAACGGTATCGTACCCTTTTGGATTATTATTGTTCCACGGTCCCAATCGTCTTTATGCGGCCATCGATGATTTGATCAATTTAGGCAGTTCTTGAATGTTCCAGTCAGCAAAGTATTAATAAAAAACAACGATTAATACCCCATCACGATCTTGGGGGATTGTCGGGGATTTGTTCTGGTCTGGGGGGACTAGGGACTATACTGGAAGGTATAGGGTTCCCGGTAGACGGACACGGGTTGTTGCCAAGAGCAAACAGCCCAATGGCCGATTTTCCACCAGTTCAAGAATTGGGGATGCGATTTACTACGCATCCCGAGGGGATAATTGGAGGGAGAAAATGGGTAATCGAAAAACGATAATAGTGCTCATGCTGACATTGGCAATGATAATGCCTGCTGCAGCATTGCTTGCTTCAGGAAATGCGAATGCAGCCCCGGCCTCAGGCTGGAGCGCAATCGTAGTAGATAACTCTCAGAGTTGGAACCCTGACACGAAGGTGATCAAGGCTGATTATGCTGGGCATATGCACATCGCCTGGGAGGCAGGTAACAAGATTTACTACGCTACAAACAAGACGGGTGCATGGGTCACAACCGAAATCGACAAATTCCTCGCCGATTCGAAATATTACCCAGCAATGGCAATCAACAGCACGAACACCGTGTTCATCTCATACGGTGTGTTCTTGGGTACGGCTTATCATTACACGATCAAGATGGCAGTGATCGATGCCGCATCGGCGACCGCTACCATCGAGACCGTTGACGCGGAAAGCAGTGACTGGGCGGGATCATATGCAGACACCGGCATCTATGTGGATCCGATCACCAACTTGGTGCACGTGTTCTACTCATTCACCGACTCTTCCTCACACCAGTTGGTCGAAGTAATTCGTAACTCGGCGAACTCATACAGCGCAAAGGTAACGTTGGCCGATTACACGATGACGCAGATTAATGTGGCCGTGGTCGCTGACGGATCAGTCTACATGGTCTATGAGAAATCATCCGACATCTGGTATGGCATCAGGCCAGCGGCCGGATCGTTCGTTTTCGGCATGGCAGTCGACCTAGCCAGCGATATGAAGAATACTGGCGCCATCGGTATGGCGCTTGACAGCAGCAACAATATACACATATCCTACGCTGACTCCAACGCTAATGAATACCGGTACACCAACAGTGCAGGTGCAACCTCGGGAGGCCTTTGGCCAACGTCCAATATGGCGACGGTCGCTGCAGCCGTCAATACCGTTTATTTCTACGACGCTGCGATCGTCATAAAATCGGGCGTGCCGTATGTGGCATATCAAAAGGACTATTCGTTGCACCTCGACTATCTTTCTGGAGGATCGTTCACGACGACATCTCCGATCGAGACGTCCATAGGTAGCAAATACTATGGAGAGTCGCCCGCCATGACAATGTTCGGCGGTCACATATTCATTGCCACAACAGGCTATGATGATATCGTTGAAAGGGACGCGATCAGACTGGTCGCGGACATAGTCCTACCAGGCGTTCCATTGACGCCAAATGGTAACCCAGGCAATAACCAGGTCAATGTAACTTGGGGAGCCGCATCGACAAACGGTGGAACGGACATAGCCTATTACAACATATACCGTGCCACAACTTCTGGCGCTGAGATCTATGTTGGACATTCCGTAGGGCCAGTCCTGTACTATTTAGACACAGCAGTATCGAACGATATCACCTACTACTACAAGCTCAGCGCAGTCAACACCAATGGTGGAGAAGGCCCGAGGACCGATGAGTTCTCGGCCACTCCGCAGTCGATGCCATCCGCCCCGACCGGTGTTGCGGTAACAAACCCTTCTAACCACCTGGTACACCTGTCATGGGTCGCAGCCAGCACAAACGGAGGACCTGATATCTCCGATTACTACATCTTCAGGTCCAACGTAACCGGGAATGAGGCCTATATCGGTCACACATCGATCGGCACAGCAACATCCTATGACGACACGAACCTTGTGAATGGCCAGATATATTTCTACACCGTGAGCGCGGTCAACTCCCACGGATGGAGCCCGAACTCGACCGAGGTCAACATCACGCCTTTCTGGACACCCTCTGTCCCGGCCTTTACTGCGACAGCAGGCAATGGGCAAGCGGTACTGTCCTGGACAGCACCGACCGACAATGGTGGGGCGACCGTATCGAACTACACCATCTACTCAGGCACATATCCGTCCCTGACACTGTTGGCTAATGTTTCCGGTACGACCACAACCTACACCAAGACCGGACTTACCAACGGCCAGGCATACTACTTTGCAGTGGCGGGAGTGAATGCGAAGGGAGAAGGACTGAAGGCATACGCAAATGCGACCCCATCCGCCGCACCACAGGTCCCTGGAGCTCCAGCGGGTCTAATTGCGACCGGAGCAAGTGGCCAGATCGTCCTTACCTGGAACCTGCCATCCAGCACCGGAACGCAGCCGATCACCGACTACAAGATATACCGCGGTGATTCGGCATCGGCATTGGCCTACTGGAGCCACACTGGCTCAACCGCACGTACGTTCACTGACGCGGGTCTGATGAATGGCATGACCTACTACTACACCGTAGTTGCAGTGAATTCCGTAGGGAACAGCGTCCAGTCGGCGGCAGCGCATGCCACGACCTCGACCTCGTCACCGACGGGAGCGCCGGACATGGTGGATGACATAACTGTCACCCCAGGCGACGGCAGCGTAGGCGTAACATGGACGGCACCAGATCAGGGCAGCGCCCCGATCACGAAGTACTATGTGTACCGCGGGGAAGTAAACGACCCGACCCTAGCCCAGTTGGTTTGGAGCGGATCGACGCTATCCTATACGGACACCAACGCCACAAACGGCAAGACATACTACTATTGGGTGGTAACGACGAACTCCGTCGGGGCCTCCGACTCGGAGGCATCCCAGGCAGCGGTCCCGGGTGCCAAGAGCAGCGACTCGTTGCTCCCGATCATCCTGATAGTGGTAGTGGTCGTCGTGGTCGTCGTGCTCCTCCTCTTCCTCTTCATGAGGAAGAAGAAGGCCGCCCCGGTAGCACCTCAGTACCAGCAGCCGACACAGCAATACCAGCAACAACCAGCAAACGTTGCCGGCGTGTGTCCCAAGTGCGGTACTCCGGTCAGCCCGGACTTTGCGGTGTGCCCGAACTGCGGCAACAAGCTGAAGTAAACCCTATAACGAGGGGGGAATCCCCCTCAACTATCTATTTTTTTATTATATTGTTTGTTCATTCTAACAATATATTGGATTTTTAATAGTCATTCATCTAAGAATCGCATCGAAAATAATTAGTATCAAAGTTCAATAAGCAAAGACAAATGGCCAATATCCAGAATTTCGCCCCATCATTAGGCGTTCCTACCGAGTTTATTTAAGTGCGTTAGACAATTAAGGGAGTTATGAATAAGATTAAGGTCATCAACGAACCCTCGGAGCTGGTTCCGATGTTGAGGGCTGTTGATACCCCAATAAAAAGGGAGGTCCTCAAGGAGGTCACCATGGAATGGCGGACCGCCAAGGAAATCGAGGACAAGTATGGCGCCGATGGCAAAGAGGCGCTGAAGTTTTTCGAGAAGATGAAACTCGTGGAAACCCGTTGGCAGCCCTCCGGTGGCAACCGCCCGGAAAAAGCCTATCATACCTATTACAACCAGTTCCATATCAATGCCTCCTGGCCAGTTTATGAGATTTCTGATGTCCTTTCGGTCGCCATGATGCCGGAAGAGGAGTTCGAGACGATCGAGACCAAGATCCTCGCCCAAGTCGGCAAGGAAGGCAAGTTTGCAGGGGATGTCGCAGAAGCCTTGGGCATCACATCCACCATGCTGAAGAGCCTGGTGAAAAGGTCGGTCCGTCTGGATTACCGCGGTCATAGGCTTGAACTCGTCAAGGATGCGTGAGCTGGATCACATGGGAGAGATATGGGTCCTCCGTTTGGGCCACCGTCCCGAGCGAGATAAGCGTATAACGACTCATGTGGCACTGACCGCGCGCGCTTTTGGCGCTCAGGGGATCAAGGTTGGGACCAAGGACGCCTCGCTCGAGGAGAGCGTCAGTGACGTGGTCAAGCGATTCGGCGGTGACTTCTCCATCGAAAGCGGTGTCAACTGGCGCAAGTTCTTGACCTCGTTCAAGTCAAGAGGGAAGATCGCGCATCTAACCATGTACGGACTGCAGGTGGATGAGGTCGTCCCCCGGATGCTGCCCCTCGATTACGATCTGCTTATCGTGGTAGGGGCGGAGAAGGTGCCCCCCGAAGTGTACCAGGCGGCTGATTTCAACATATCGGTCGGCAATCAGCCCCATTCGGAAGTGGCAGCCTTGGCCATTCTCCTGGACCGTCTGGCCCAGGGCAAGGAGTTCTCAAAGGAGTTCACGGGTGGCAACATCAAGGTGCTTCCCTGCGAAAGGGGGAAACGGGTTGTCAACCCTGCCGAGTGAGCGAGAGTGTTTCGAGATATTGAAAGAAGAAGGATGCTCGCCCAAGGTCATCCGTCACGTCTGTACCGTCAATGTCGTTGCCCTCATGATCGCTTCCAGGATCAAAGCGGACAAGGAACTGGTCAATTCCGGTTCCCTGCTGCATGATGTGGGCAGGTCCCGAACGCATGGTGTGAGGCACGTATCCGAAGGGGTTTTGATCGCCCGTTCCAGGAATCTTCCCGAGCCGTTGGTCCGGGTGATCTCCAGGCACATTGCCGCAGGTCTATCGGACGAAGAGGCAAAGGCCCTTGGATTGCCGGACGGTAGCTATATGCCAGAGACGATTGAGGAAAAGATAGTGTGCCACGCGGACAACCTGGTCAGTGATGACAAGGTGACGACCTTGATAGAGGCTCTGGACGACCTCAGCTCCAAGGGTTACACCAACACCGCCACCCGTATGAATGCCATGCACAAGGAGCTTTCTCTTTTATGCGGGGAGGATATCGACATCATGCTGGCCGATGCCAAGATACCAGAGAAGGTCACCAAGAAGTGTGCCGCTTATAGCGTCCTTTGATGTGCTCATCCCGTAGCTTCTGGTAGTTCTCCGAGCTCCTTTGAGCTTTCTCCCTCAGGGTGATGTCGCTATGCCTGACGACCTTCCCTGGCACACCCATTACCACCGATTTGGGCGGTATCAGTGTCTTGCTTGTAATGACCGCCCCCGCCCCGATGATGCACTCATCGCCAATGATCGCCCCATCAAGGATCGTGCTGTTCATCCCGATGATGCAAAGGTCCCCGAAGGTCGCGCCGTTGATCACCGCGCAGTGTCCGACAGTACAATCCTTGCCGATAATGGTCGGGTAGTTCTCCGAGCAATGGATGACCGCGTTGTCCTGCACGTTGCTGTTCTCTCCGATCTCGATACGGTTTGCATCTCCCCTCAAAACCGCATGTGGCCAAATGCTCACGCCATCGGCCAATTTAACATCGCCGAGAACAACTGCCGTGGAATCTACATAGATCCGTCTATCGGACATGTCAACTGGAACAAAAGGAATGGAGTATAGAAAAGGTTTTGGTCACTCTTCTTGGGGTGCTGCTGCCTTCGCCGCTGCGGCCGGCTTGCGGGCCGTCACGCGCTTCGGGAAGTACTTCAGTATGACTACGTCCCCTACCGACTGGATCCAGCGGTATGGTACGTTTACTGCCTTCGAGTCCTCGACCAACAGCGGGTTGGTCTCATTGATGAAGAGCCCGTCGACCTTCTTGTTTTCCAGGTCTATTACCAGGTTGTTGACGTTCCCCAAGAAAATGCCATTTGGTGTATACACCTGCAATCCGATGAGCTCTGTAGCTTCCTCAAGCATCGCCGATCCCAACATGCATAACGTCAATCACCCTTTTAAGGCTTATTGGACCCCAGTCATGAAAAGGGCTGAAAAATGACAACAAATCGACGCCGAGATTCATTAAATAGTACCCCCTGCGATAGCTATCTCAAGTGCCAGCTTCTAATTGGCGTGTCAAGGCCTTCCAAGAAAAGGTATTTATCCCAAAGGCAAGAATACGGTTATGTAAAGTTCATGCACAACCGGATGGAGGTCTGACAATTGAACGAATTGGAAGAGCTTGATGCCATTCGAAGGAAAAAGCTTGAATTACTGAAGCACGAAATATATAACAAAAAAGGAGTTGAGAACATATCATCCGCAACTGAGGTCAAGGACAGCACGTTTGACGATTTCGTAAAAGCCAACAAGATTGTGATCATTGATTGCTGGGCTCCCTGGTGCGGGCCGTGCCGTACCCTGGCCCCCATCATCGAGGAACTGGCGAAGGAATTTGAAGGCAAGATCGCCTTTGGCAAACTGAACACCGACGAGAACGAGAACATACCAATGAGGTTCAACATCTCCGCGATTCCCACTCTCCTTGTCTTCAAGAATGGGGAAATGGTCGACCGTATCGTCGGCGCTGGCAACAAGGAATTCATGAAGGCCAAGTTCGCCAAGCACCTCTGAACGAATATTTCCCTGCGGTCGGCTTAAGTTGGCTGGCTGGCCGTCAGGTGCTTCTTCTTTAGCCAATATTTCTATCAGGGTACAAGGCGTCGTCTAATCATCGTGGATGAGAAACGAAGCCTAAGGATATGCGGCTCGCCCAGAATGCGAGACTTTTTTTATCGCGAGACGGCCAGCGTTCAAGCCCAAGCCTCCCATCCGTCCATAAGTTGAACGGCCAGGTAAAGGTCCGCTGCGGTCAGAGAGCTGGCGGGACTCTTCGATTTGCTAAATGATTTCATTCCTTAACGCGATAAGCGTCGCCTCAGCGGAAAATGGTTATAGAGTCGAATCCATCATAATAATCTGGTCAGAAAATGGATTACGATCTCGCGATAATCGGTTGCGGTCCCTCAGGTCTCCAGGCTGCTATCCATGCCGCTCGGAAGAAGGTCAAGACGGTGGTTCTTGGAAAGAGGGAGAACAGCGCGCTAATCAAGGCAAAGGTGGAGAATTACTTCGGCGTTGCCACCGCGGAAGGGAAGGACATTCTGTCGTTGGGGATTGATCAGGCCAGACACTTCGGCGCCGAGATCATGGCGGAGGACGTCATGGACCTGAACCGGGAAGGCGAATGGTTCGTGATGAGCACCGAGAAGATGAATACGGTTCGTTCGAAGATCATCATTCTGGCTCCTGGGATATCGCGCGTAAAGCTTAACGTCGAGGGGGAGAAGGAATACCACGGTCTCGGCGTAAGCTACTGTGCCGCCTGTGACTGTCATTTCTTTAAGAAGAAGACAGTGGCGGTGGTAGGTGACGGAAGCATGGCGGCGGCTGCGGCCCTGCTTCTCCGGGAATATGCGTCGAAGGTCTATTGGGTGGCGCGGGAGAACAAGGCCTCCGAGGAATTGAACGCCAAGATGAAAGCCGCCGATATCGAGGTGCTGATCCCAGCCTGGCCATCCAAGATCCTGGGCACCGACGTGGTGAAATCATTGGAACTCAAGGACGGCCGGAAATTGGACGTCAACGGCGTCTTCATTGAGCTAGGGGCGAGGGGCTCGGCCGATCTGGCCATGGATGTCGGCATCGTGCCGGACGATAAGGGTTTCATCAAGGTCGATGCAGACTGCAAGACCGAGCAAGCGAACGTCCTGGCATGCGGTGATGTTACGGGTCTGCCATGGCAGTTGGCAAGGGCGGTCGGGCAGGGATGCGTGGCCGGGACGACTGCGGCGAACATGATCAGAAAGGAGACAGAGTAAATGTCAATGGTGGATGAGCTGGTCGGCGGCATTCTCAGGAGCGAGGAGGGCTTCAGGGAAGCACTGCGCAAGATCCTGGAGCAGGAATTGAAGGTCAGCGTTCCGGAGTTCTGCGAGAAGACCGGGCTGTCACCTTCCACTGTGTACAAGATCCTGCAAGAGCAGCGTGAACCGAATCTCCGCACCGTGCGTGCTGTGATCAAGGCGGTCAGGAAGATGGACACCTATCCCGGTGGAGAGTTCATCGCCGTCATCGCCACAAAGAGCGTTCTGCTGAAGATCGAGGAACGGATACTCCAGGTGGGCGAGCGCAACGTCAAGGTGAAGGAGTACCCAGCCCTGACCATGGAGGATGCCATCATAGCCGCCGTCAAGGCGGAGCGGGACGGCGCGTTGGCGATCGTATGTGCCCCGATCATCGCTCCGACCATCGAACAGATATTGACCATACCAGTAAGCGTCGTCATCCCGAGGGACAGCGTGAAGCGGGCGATCGAGGTGGCAGCGTCGAAGGTGCTCTGATCAAATTACCGTCTTTGGCGCGGAAACCACTTCCTGTTCCAGTTCCGCCAGGATGAGCTTCCTCAGGTTCGCGAATTCTACGCTCGCCCTATCCCTGGGCCTTTCGATCTTTATCTCGAAGATCTCCTTGATCGTGCTCGGGCGGGTGGTGAGTACGATTATCCTGTCAGCAAGGAATACCGCCTCGTCGACCGAATGAGTTATGAAGACGACTGTTTTCTGTGTTTCCTTCCAGATGCGTAGCAGTTCTTTCTGCATCATATTCCTCGTCTGAGCATCCAGAGCACCGAACGGTTCGTCCATCAAGAGAATGGTCGGTTCATTGGCCAATGCTCTGGCGATACCCACCCTCTGTTTCATACCGCCTGAAAGCTGAATCGGATGATAATTCTCGAAACCGTTCAAGCCAACCAGGTCGATGAATTTCTTGGAAATCCTTTCCCTTTCCATGGGAGATACTTTTTTGACCTCAAGACCAAACTCGATGTTCTTCTTTACCGTTCGCCAAGGGAACAAGGCAAACTCTTGGAACACCATTCCCCTGTCCGAGCCTGGACCAGTGATCGGCACATTGTTCAGGAGCAATTCTCCGGATGTCGCAGTCTCCAGGCCAGCGATCATACGGAGAAGAGTGGTCTTGCCGCATCCAGATGGACCAAGGATGCAGACGAACTCTCCTTCACTGACCTCCAGGCTGAAGTCGTCTATGGCGACCATCTCGCCGTCCTCCTTGGGGAATACTTTGCGAAGGTTCCTGATGCTCAAGCTCATTTCAATCCCGTCCTCTGGTTCAAGCGCTTCTCAATATAACCGCTCAACCCAGTGGTGGCTATCCCAAGAATGGCGATGACAGCTATCCCAGCGAACATTGAGGGATAATTGCCGATATCGCCCTGAACACTGATGTAATATCCGATCCCCCCTCCTGTCGCTCCGATCATCTCCGCGGCCACAATGCACATCCAGCCAATCCCTAAACCAATGCGGATGCCGGTCATGATGTATGGCACAGTGTAAGGAAGAATGACTTTGCTAAAGATGGCTCCGCGTCCTGCCCCTTGGGTCCGAGCCGCATCAAGGAGTATCGGATCGACGCTCTTGACACCGAAATAGACCGAAGAGAGTAACGGGAAGAACACACCAATGAAAATGATGACGATTGGGCCCCAAAATATTCCTAGGAACAACAGGAAGAAAGGAACCCAAGCGATCGGCGGAATCGGACGGAACAACTCGATGATCGGTTTGACCAGAAGGTCAACCAATTTTGAGAATCCCATTACCAGTCCCACCGGTATCGCGACGATAAACGCCAAAAGGAAACCGGCAATGAACCGTTGCAGTGAGACGAATATGTTCTGCCACATGTTGATGCCCAGGACGGGGTCATCGCGAGTGAAGGAACTGATGAAGGCCTCCCACACTCCTGGAGGGGTAGGCAAGTAATCGGACCTTAGAAGAATCGATCCAGCCCACCAGACGGCCACGAAGCCGGCCAATGAAATTATCACGAAGATGATAATCTTGAAGAATTTCTGTCCAAAGTTATCCTTAAGGAATTTCAATAGGGATTCATATGATTTGGACATTTGAACATTCCTCATGCAAGTGATAAAGAAATAAAAAGGTTTGTTATAAAATTCGAATAGTGTTTATGTGCCAGACAGTTTGACCTTGTAGCCGTGCTCATTTGCATAGAACAGGAACAGGAGATGCTGGATGGACGCCGGTCCCGGAGTGGCTATGGTCTTATTATTCAGCTGGTCGAAGCTGGTTATTCCATTTTGGGCGATGATTGCCGATCCTTCCGAGTTGACCAGGGATATTATCTTGATGTCAGTGCCGGCGTTAATGACCTTCAACAATGCTGGCGGGGCCCCCAGGTATCCCATGTCTATCGTGCCGGCCTTGAAAGCATCCATTACAAATCCCCCGTTCGCGTATCCTGCTGGATTCGGGGTAGTGACTTGTACACCGTACTTCGTGAACAGACTTTGTCCGCCCCCAACGGTCTCATTGGATGCGATCACCCTTGCGAACTGATGCAGGTCTCCGGTTAGGTAACCCAGGCTCACGTTCGCCACGATATGGTCACTCGGTAGTACCGCCATCGCCGCAGCCGTGAACGAGTCATCGACCAGGTGGTCGACATAATCAGTGGCGTTGGCGTACCCCTTCTCCGTGATATTGGTGGTATACAGTCCAAGGTTCTCGAAATCGGTGGTGAAATTGACGAACCAGGACCTATCCTGAGCGGTCAGCTCGCTGCTGTATACGATATGTTCCAATGAGGCGTTGACGACATCTGTGCTCCTTCCGCTGAACTGGGCGCCCATGTTCAGCAGCAAAGTGTAGTTCGTGCTGTTAGGGTGGGACAGGGCATCGTTGAGCCAGATATTTGCCTCAATGTTCGCACGCAACAGTCTCGCAACGGCGTCAGGGGAACTCTGGGCGAATGTACTGCTGACCGCCAGAACGCAGCACGGATGGTTGGGCCAAATATCGCCCGACCACGCAATCACATTGGCTGTCCCAGCTTCCAGTGAATCAGAGACGTATGGTTCCCAGCTCACTCCTGCAGAGACCTTTCCCTCAGAAATGGCCGCCTTCTGGTTCACAGGGGCGATCTGAGACCAATATACAACCTTCTCGGTGTTATTAGTGGGTGCAAGCAGCACTGCTCCAATGATCGCCGTCACTGCTAGCACCGCTACAACCACTGCAATTATCGCAGTCGTTTTTTTAACCATGAGATATACCTATTACCATCAAAACCGGGAGGATATAAATTACTTCCTCCTATAGAGGTAAAACGTATCCTCTTTGTACAATATTTACCACTATTATCACAAATAGGAAATATGTAGATATTCGGGTTGCTAATTCCAGGCCTCATCGACATCATCCTCTTGAAAATGGTAATGCATAATAATAATAGGCGTGGTCTTTACAATAATATTCAATAGCTTAACAACCATCATCGACCCGATTAACATGTTTGAGCTCAGCATCGTCAGCAACACACCGCTGACGCCAATCAGGGACCTGGACGAGGTAACACTGCAGTTCCTGCAGCAGATCGGGTACATACCGAAAGGCTACGACCCGAAGACCGAGGTCTCCAACGTGCAGGACAGCGTCCCCTACAAGATGTTCACTGATTGCTTTCTACGCAACATGAAGCGGATCTGGTTGGTCGAAGAGATGGCCGTCGAGCTGAAGACCACCAAACCGACGATCTACCGCCACCTGAACAAGCTCAAGTCGATGGACATACTCGAGGAGGTGGACGCGGAGAGGGACGGGGGAAAGAAGAAAGGATATCGTGTCCGCTATGGAGACCTGTCCAAGGCCTGGTCGTTCACCGAGGCGAATGTGGAGATGGCGATGAAGAACTACCGCCAGACGATCGATCACATGCAAGATCTTGCCAACAAGGAGTGAGCAACATGGAAGAGGAAAAATACCCAAGCAAACTGACCAGGGGCAGCAAGTACCGCATCGTCAGCAGGGGCGGGAAGGATGAACAGATCGTTTCCTTAGGGGAGTTCATGGGCTATACACAGTTCGGACAGGACTCGGGGGTCTGCATAAAGCTCCAATCGGAGGATACGGATCTCGATGGGGTCCTTCGCATCATACCGTCCATGTCCGTTCTGATCATCGATGTCCTGAACTACAAGCACGAGGAGGACCGCCTGAAGAAGGAACCTGACTCGATCTTCTACAATTGATACGGTGGGAACCATTCCAATGGGCGAAGCCACCGAGTATCACCAGCGGCTCCTCCGCATGATCCTGGACGGGGAGATAACCGATAAGGACGCATTACAGCGGGCCAAGATAGAGCTGTGCCGCCGATACGCATTGGCAGGCGTTCCGCGTAACTCAGAAACGCTCGCTTTCGCTTCCGATGAGGAGTATCCACTGGTCATCAGCATCCTGAGGCGAAAGCCGGTACGTACCCTCAGCGGAGTGGCTGTGGTGGCGGTCATGACATCGCCAGCCCCCTGTCCGCATGGCAAGTGCATCTTCTGCCCCGGCGGAGTAGATAACAATTCACCCCAATCGTACACCGGCAAGGAGCCAGCGGCGCTTCGAGGGGCGAACTACGAGTTCGATCCGGAGAGGCAGGTCCGCGGCCGGATGGAGCAGCTGGAGATGATCGGCCATGAGACAGAGAAGGTCGACCTGATCGTCATGGGTGGCACATTCACCTCAAGGGAAAGGTCATACCAGGATGACTTCGTCAAGCGTTGCTTCGACGGCTTGAACGGAGAAGCCTCCCAGACGCTTATCGAGGCGCAGGCCAGGAACGAGACGTCCGAGCACCGGTGCATCGGGATGACCGTAGAGACGAGGCCGGACCATTTCACGACGGAGATATGCGCCAACGTCCTGAGCCTGGGAGCGACCCGGGTAGAGTTCGGGGTCCAGATACTGGACGATGCCATTCTGACATCGGTAAACCGGGGTCATGGGGTAACGGAGGTGAGCGATGCCACCAAGGTGGCCAAGGACGCCGGCATCAAGGTCTGCTATCACGTCATGCCGGGCCTGCCCGGGTCGAGCATGGAGAAGGATGTGGGATCGTTCCGCACCATGTTCGATGATGAGCGGTTCCGCCCGGACATGGTCAAGATCTATCCCACGCTGGTGGTGAAAGGGACCAAGCTGTACGACATGTGGCTGAACGGGGAGTACGAGCCGTTGGATACGGAAGAAGCTACCGAGACCATCTCCGAGATGCTCCGTCTGGTGCCGCGATGGGCAAGGGTCCAGCGCATCCAAAGGGACATCCCGGTCCCGCTGATCGAGGCCGGGGTCGACAAAGGTCACTTGAGGGAACTGGCCGAGGCTCGGCTGAAAGAGAAGGGGGCCCGTTGCCAGTGCATACGATGCCGGGAGGTGGGGCTGAAAGGGATCACCGCGTTTGACAGGAACGAGGTGGTGCTCAAGTCAGAGTCATACAGATCCTCCGGCGGAATCGAGGATTTCATTTCGCTCGAGCTGCCGGAGCAGGACGGACTGGTGGGATTCGTCAGGCTGAGGAGGGGCGAGGGCATCGACGCCATGGTCCGGGAGCTTAAGGTGTTCGGACTGATGGCCAAGATCGGGCAGGATGGGAACGTACAGCACCGAGGCTTCGGCAAGGAACTGCTGGCTCTGGCGGAACAACAGGCAAAGGAACACGGTTACCAGGGTCTCCGGGTCACCAGCGGCGTGGGCGTGCGGCGATACTATTCCACGTTGGGATACGATCACCACGGTCCCTACATGAGAAAGGCTCTGAGGTAGGAGTTCGCAACAAATCAGCTGGAAGAGCGTTCTACCAGCGCACCCGTTAGGGGATAATCCTAAATGCCCACGCGCACATTCCCTCATCGGTGGTTTCATGGGATGCGTAGTGTGCGGTTCTCCGGCCCGGTCTGGGTCGTTGTTGTGCGATAAGTGTTTTGGGAGATTGGGGGAACCCGTGTCACTCGTCCCGCGGTTGATGGACCCGAACGCTGACCAGCGCCTTGTGCCTCAGCGCAGCGCCACCATGATGATCGGACCACTGGTATCGCCTGAGGTGAAGTTCTCGAAAGGCACAGAACCAGCCCTCACCTTCCGCGCGATGCTCACCGATCAGGACCGGTCACGCATCCCGTCCTATGTCGATATGTATCTGGACGGTGTCGGGGTGCCGCTGCACCTGACCGGTTTCGAGAGGATCCCGAAGAGGGAGCTCATCTCATCGATCATCTGGAACTGCGAATCGCTCGAGTACGATTCCCTGTTCTGGGCCCTGGCATGCCTCCGCATCGGCAACCTGTACTCGCTCTCCGCCTCAAGGATCCGGTACTTGACCGTCGATCCAAAAAGCCTCCGTGAACTGATGGAGAAGCACGCAGCGCTGGCCCGGAAATTCTATTCCCGTTCCGCCGGTTTCCCGAAGCTCGATCGGATCGCCCAGGGCAACTCGGCCATGCTGGACCACTGGCTGGGCGATTCGGACAGATCGATCGGGACCTTGGAGAAGCTTCTCTCGACTCCGATCGATGCCGATAACGCTCCGTTCGTCGTGCAAGGGGCCATCGTCCTGCTCGAGACCGGTAGGATGGACAGCGCCCGGGATGCCTTGTCCTTGATCCCGGAGAAATTGCGGAGTCCTCTGGCCAAGCGCATGCTGGCCTCGTTGGGGGTGTCGCAATGACCGACCTCAGTGAACTGTTGGACAGCCGCATGGACGAGCGCATAATGCACGCCATCAACGACCTGGACTTCGACGGTTTCAAAGACCTCATCTCCGAGCTGCTGGGCAGCATCGGCGTCAAGGTCACCAGGATAGACGCATCGGAGGACGCGGTGTTCTTCGAAGGCATCAGCGAGGAAGGACAGTATTTCGTGGCGGCATCGCGCCTGTTCGACAACGCTTCCGTCGGATCAATGAAGGTGCTCAAGGAGATGGCGGCGAAGAGGGGCGCCATCCCGGTGCTGGTCGTTACATGCGACCTGGATGACGAAGAGAAGAAGTTCGCCGAGGCGGAGAGCATTTCCTACGCGGACAAGCCGAAGCTGCTCATGCTTCTACGGAAGTACGACCTGGCCGGGAAGATGATGGCGGAGATCGACCGGAACATCCTGGAGAAGGACCGGAACCGTTACCTTCCCTCCGGGGCTCAGTTCGACGCGTTCTACAATGCGGCGGAGGAGCATCTGAAAATGCGTCGGTACCGTGACGCCCTCTACAACTACGATCGCGCACTGGACATCAAACCGAACAACGATGTCGTATGGCTGCGAAAGGCGAACGTGTTCCTGGCCATGGGCCGTTACGACGACGCGCTCGTCGCTTCCAAGCGGGCCAGCGAGCTGAGGCCGGGAGATGCCACCGCTTGGTACCTCATGGCCCTGGCTTACAACCAATTGGGCGATTTCGAGAAGGAGCTCAAGGCATACGATACCGCGCTCAAGATCCAACCGCGTATGGAGGCGGCGCTGCTGAACAAGGGAGCGACCCTGTTCCAGCTGCATCGCTACGATTGGGCGCTGAAGGTCTATGAGGACATGTGCGATTATTACCCCAATGATGCCATGGCCTTCAACAACCGGGGTATCGTGCTCAAATCCATGGGGCGTCACAAGGAAGCGCTCGAGTCCTTTGACCGGGCATCGTTCCTGAACCGGAACTACATAGACCCAGTGATCAATCGGGCGCTGACGTTGGTGTTGATGGGCAGGACCGAGGAGGCCATCGAGGCCTGGACGGACGCTCTTCAGATCGACCGGGACAGGGCGGACATATGGTATTCGCTGGGAATGTCGCAGAAAGCGGTCGGAAGACTGGCCGATGCGACCAGATCATTCGAGACCGCAGCCTCGCTGGACAAGGGCATGACAGAGGCCGTGGCAGAGAGGGACGAACTTCTGGCCGCCACCGGGATGGCGGTCCCCTCACAG
Source organism: uncultured Methanomassiliicoccales archaeon (assembly GCA_942492955.1). GTDB lineage: Archaea > Thermoplasmatota > Thermoplasmata > Methanomassiliicoccales > UBA472 > DASXVU01. Next base: position 1,468,407 of record OW818644.1, on the reverse strand, counting down.
GAACCGGATGCCGCCGAGACCATTGAACCAATTCAGGAGAGCGTCCCGGAGACCGTTCCCGAGCCTGAACCGGTGGTCCAGGTGAATGCAGCATCGGTGATTGAAGAACGGCCGTTGCCAATGGAGCAGGCAGCGCCGATCGTGGAACCGGAGAAAGTGGAGGAAGCCACGGTCCAGCCCGATGCCGCGTTGCCGGAAGTGGCCGAGATCCCTGAACCCCTGGTCGAGGAGGTCGTCGAGACGCCCATCGAAGCTGCCCAGGAAGATCGCGCGCCTTTCATAGAACCGGAGACTGAGCCGGCGATACCATCACCCGAACCGATCGAGCCAGAAGTCCCGACCGCTGAGCTTTCAACGACAGAAATGGAGGTCGAGCCGGCCGCTCCCGAAGCGCCATCGCTTCCGATCGAGGAGAACGCCCTCAATGTCGAAAAGGTCAGCGTACCGGCAACGATCACACCGGAACCGCTCTCCCTGGTGCCGACCGAGAGTGAGACCGCGCTGCGGGTGCCAGAACCGTCCTGCAGCGAGATCCAGAATGTCGAGGCACACACTTCGGTCGTCCCGCTCGAACCGGCCGTTGCCCCTGCGATCCGGGAGGAAGAAGTGAGCGTGGCGGTCCAAGAAGAAAAGACCCTCCCCGCGTTGATCGATGAGAAAACGGCCATCGTGGTCCCGACGGACGAACTTGCGGTCTCAAAGGTCGAGGTCGAGAGCGAAATCATGGTCTTGCCATCCGCTGCGATATCGGTGATCGAGCCGGCCCCCGTTATTGTTCCAGCCTCAAAGCAGGATGAGGTCATACCGACCGCACCGGCGCCGGTCATCGAGACCCCGGTCGAGCCGGAGATCCCCATCAGCGACCGCGAACTGAAGGCCGCCGTCATCCTCAATATCCTCGGGGAGAACGCCCGGGCATTGGAAGAGATCGACCGGTACATCAAGGAAAAATCCGAATCACACGATGCCAGGCATGTCAAGGCCAACATCCTTGACGACCTCGGGAGGCTCCCCGAATGTCTGGAGGAGCTCAAGGAGGCGATCCGCCTGGACCCCAGGGACGAGATCGCGCTGATGGACATCGAGTCGATCTCCAGAAGGCTAGGCCGAAGGGAGGAATCGATGCGCATACTCGCTTCCATCTCCCCAAGCAAGGAGGTCAGGGCGCGGGAGGCGGTCAATCTGCTGGACGCCAAGCGCTATGACGAGATCATCTCGAAATACTCCAACCTCGGTCCGCTCGACTCGCTCGTGTCCCGGATGGCGCTGGCGACGTCCCTTATGGCCAAGGGCAAGTACCGAGAGGGATACCGGGTGCTGAAGGAGATATTGCTGGAGCACCCGACCTACCCGGAGGCGCTCAACAACATGGGCGTCTGCATGCGCTTCATGGGCGAGTACGGTTACGACGAGCCGATGCACTTCATGCACCTGGCGGTCGAGGCCGACCCCAACTACGGCGATGCGTGGAACAACATCGGGGCGACGCTCTTCGTGCTCGGGGACTACAACGGGGCGATGGAAGCGATCCGCAAGGCCATCGCGGTGGACCGGAGGGCAGATTACCTCATCAATATGAGCAAATGCCAGATCATGACGGGTGACATCGAGGGGGCCAAGCTTTCGCTCACCTCGGCCCTCCAGTACGAGGAGACCGCGGAGATCGATTTTGCCCTCGGGCTCATCGCCGAGAAGGAAGGGGAGATGAAGTGGGCGCTGAAGCTCTACGAAAGCGCCATCGAGCTGTCCCCGAACTTCAAGGATGCGATATTCAACAGGCAGCGGGTCAAGCTTTTCCTGAAATACACGCAGAAGTGAAAGGCCCGCCCCTTCTTTCATAAGAAATCGATGAATTGCGGAATTATTAGATGAAGAATGAGAGGGCGCGTGGGCGCCCCGACAAGAAGGAAGTTTACGCCCTGGAGACGTTCATGACGACGACGTCGCGGACATCGCGCATCTCGCTGAACGGGAGGATGATCCTGCCCTGGGCATCGCTGCGGAACAGCCTGGCATCGATCTCCTCAGCGGGGATGACGAGCACATGGTTGATGCCACCGGTGGTGTTCTCGAGAACGAAGTTATCAATCATTCCTAGGATCTGGCCGTCATTGGTCATAACGGTCTTTCCCTTGAGCTCTGTGATGAATTTTCTCATTATAGCGCATCCCCTAGTAATCGGAAATATTAGCCGTAAAATGGGTTGTTCCATATATTAGGTTTTTGACCCTTCAGACACGGGAATCAACCGAATTCGGCCAGGAACCGGCAACGGCAGAGTCCGCCCCCCCTCCTCACATCGTGCTTGCAGGCACGGTGCGGAAGCGTGTTCAACTTCAAGGCCTCCTCGATGGAGATGACATTGCCGGAGAGCTTCTTGCACTCCAGGCAGGCGTCCTTGGAAACCTCCACCCGTACCAACCGGAATCCGAGGTCCTTGAACGTGGTCAGTTCGGTCTGGTGCATAGCCTTGAGCGGTTGCGAGGGGTCCTCCCCTCGAAGATGGACGATCTCGGCCATACCGAAGTACAGCGATACCTTGTCCTTTATCGTTTCAGCGGTGGTCAGCAGTTCACTGAGGAGCGAGAAGGCAGCTTCAGCCTCTTCGATCGGGTGCTTCATGGCACGCTCCAACCGGTCCTTCCTGAGCCGCAGGTCCGGTTCTCCGAACCCGTGTTTCATCATGATGCTGACCAGTTCTTTGTGCTCATCTTTCGCTGGCGCAGCGGCAGGTTTCTTAGTGACGGCCATATTCTTCACCGGTAAATCCCTTCATCCCAGCCGGCCCTCTTCTTGTCCAGCGCCTTTCCCATGTTGTCGTAGAACTTCATGGCGTCCTTATCGACGGAGGCTTTCACGACCTTCAGCGCTTTCTCGAAGTGTCTCTGTTCGACGGAGACGGCCTCCGGATCTTCTCTCAGGGCGGTCATTGCCGCTTCACGGCAAAGGTTCTCCAGGTCTGCTCCGACGTAACCCTCGGTCGCGTCGACCAGTCGATCCAGGTCAACTTCCTTCAGAGGCATGGCCTTGGTGTGGATGCCCAGGATGCTCTTGCGTGCCTCGTCATCCGGCAACGGGACCAGGATGAGCCGGTCGAAACGTCCCGGCCTGAGAAGCGCCGAGTCGATGATGTCCGGCCGGTTGGAGGCGGCCATCACGGTGACGCCCTCCATGGACTCCATGCCGTCAATCGACGTGAGCAGCTGGTTGACGACACGTTCCGTCACACCGTTCTCCGATCCCCCGCCGCGCCTGGGGGCGATGGCGTCGATCTCGTCCAGGAACACGATCGCCGGAGCCACCTGCTTCGCCTTCTTGAATGCCTGGCGGATCGCTTTCTCTGATTCGCCGACCCACTTGCTCATGATCTCCGGGCCCTTGATGGATATGAAATTGGCCTTCGACTCGTTGGCGACGGCCTTGGCCAGAAGCGTCTTTCCGGTGCCTGGCGGTCCGTAGAGCAATATGCCCCTCGCCGGCCTGATCCCCATGCGCTTGAAGGAGTCGCCCCTCTCCATCGGCATCTCCACCATCTCCTTGAGCTGGGTCTTGACGTCCTCGAGCCCCCCCACGTCGTTCCAGGTAACGTGCGGCACCTCTATCAGCACCTCGCGCATCGCGCTCGGCTCCACCTCCTTCAGCGCGTCGTCGAAGTCCTGTTCAGTCACCCTGACCTTTTCCAGGATCGCCACTGGGATGGCCTTGTCCAGATCCAGTTCTGGAACCAAACGGCCCAGGCATTTCATGGCCGCTTCCCGGGCTAGAGCCGCCAAATCCGCCCCCACGAATCCATGGGTGGCGTTGGCATACTTCTCGATGTCGAACCCATCCGACAGCGGCATGCCCCTGGTATGGATCTCCAAGATCTCCCTGCGTCCTTCTCTCGAGGGAACGCCGATCTCTATCTCGCGATCGAAGCGACCTGGTCTCCTCAATGCCGGATCGATGGCGTCCTCCCGATTGGTGGCACCGATAACGATGACCTGACCTCTTCCGGACATGCCATCCAGCAACGTGAGCAATTGCGCTACCACGCGTCGTTCCACCTCGCCGGAGACGTCCTCCCGCTTCGGCGCGATCGAATCCAGCTCGTCGATGAAAACGATGGAGGGTGCGTTCTTCTCCGCCTCCTCGAACTTCTCCCGGAGCTTCTCTTCGCTCTGCCCGTAGTACTTGGAAATGATCTCCGGGCCTTGAATGGAATAGAAGCTCGCCCCTGCCTCATTGGCGACGGCCTTGGCCAGGAGCGTCTTTCCGGTGCCTGGTGGCCCATAGAGCAGCACTCCCTTCGGGGCGTCTATCCCTAGGCGGTCGAACAGTTCGGGATGCTTCAGCGGGAGCTCGATCATCTCCCGGATGCGCTGCATCTCTCCTTCCAGTCCGCCCACGTCATCATAGGTGACGGACGGCGCCACGGTCTCCTTGGTCTCGATGGTCTCCGTCTTGACCACGAGCTCGGTATGGTCCCCGACCACCACAATGCCCTGTGGTACGGTCGTAACGACGGTGAAGGGCAGGAAACCGCCCATGAGCGCGATGTTAGGAATTATGATCTCGTCGCCCTTGACGAGCGGTCTTGACGTTAGTCCCTTGCGGAAAAGGTCCTCTACGCCGGTACCGAAACGGACATGCTTGCCGGACGGGATCTTCGGGGCGACCGTGACCCTTGTGGCCGGTAGCGACTCGGCCTTCTTGACGGTGACCTTCTCCCCGATCGATACCACAGCGTTCGAACGGATCATACCGTCGATCCGGATGATGCCCTTGGCCTCATCCTCCTGGGCGGCCCGGAACACCTTTGCGGCAGTGCTCCGCTTCCCGACGATCTCGATGATGTCGCCAACCTCGACCGCCAGGTCCTTGCGGGTCTTGCCGTCGATACGGGCACGTCCCAAACCTACCTCTGACTGATGATGTGCCCTGGCGACACGAAGGATGATGCTCTCGGCCATTGCCCTCGATAGCGGGTCTGGCCTAATTAAAGAATTGCGTTAAACGGTCTGGGTACGGAAATAGCGAAGGTTCGGGGCGTAAGCTTAAAAAGGGGATGAGATGTGACTAACTTAAACCCAAAAGAGGTGATTTGAATATGGCAGAGAAGGAAGTAAAGAAGGACAAGAAGTGCGGCTGCGGATGCGGAAAGAAATAAACGCCCATGGCCAAACCGTTTATTTTTTCAATTTTTCCTGTTGATCGTTCGAAGAGTTAATCAGGCTTCATAAGTTACGGGGGAGTATGCAAATAGCAGCCGACTGCGTCCCCTGTCTGCTCAACCGGGTCCTATTCGAGACAGAGCTGGTCGATCCGGCCTTCAAGGACGAGGCGATGTCGGTCGCCGTGAAGATATTGGCCAGCGGATTCCGTCCTGGCGTCAATTCTGCGTCCATTGCGACCAAGGTGCACCGCGCGGTGTATGACGCCATCGGAAGCAACGATCCATACTCCGAACTGAAGAAGAGGGCCAACCAGATCGCTCAGTCCCTCTATCCCCGGGCAGAGGCTTTCGTCATGAACTCATCCGACCGGCTGGAGGCGGCGTGCTTGATGTCGATCATCGGGAATGTGCTCGACTTCGGGCTCGGCATCGGTTACGATGAACCGGAGGACCTGAGCCGCGAATTCGATTCTTTGGTGGGCCAAGGTCTGGGCGTTAACGACGTGGACAAGATGAGGGAACTTCTGGTCAAGGGCAGCACGGTCGTCTATCTCATGGACAATTGCGGCGAGATCGTTTTCGACCGCCTGCTCGTGAACGAGCTGAAGGGCATGGGGGTAAGGGTGATCGGCGTGGCCAAAGGTGAGCCCATACTGACCGACGTGACAGAGGCCGACCTGAGCACCACTGGCATGGATAAAGTGTTCGATGAGACGATGACCACGGGGTCGTTCGCCATCGGCATCGACACCGGGCTGATCGGACAGGCGCTCCGCGCGGAAATGGAGAAAGCCGACCTGATAATCTCCAAGGGTATGGCGAACTTCGAGTCGCTCTCGGACCAAAGGTATCCCAGGGTCGCCTACTTGATGCGCACCAAATGCAGACCGGTGGCGGATGCGATCGGAGCAAAGAAGGATCAGAACGTGGTCAAGCTTAGCGTTTCACATTGAATTGAGAATCAACGAGCATAGCGGAGGTTCGAAGATGGCAGACCGGAAGGAAGAAGTTAAGCAGGCCGTGATCATGGCCGGAGGGGAAGGGACAAGGCTAAAGCCATTGACCAACACCAGGCCCAAACCGCTCCTCCCGGTGCTGGGAAGGCCGTGCATCGAGTACGTCATCAATTCCCTGGCGTCGGCGGGCGTGGACGAGATATTCATAGCCTGCGGCTACCGCTCGCAAGACATAGTGCAGAGCCTGGGGGATGCGACCCACTACGGGGCGAAGATCGTCTACGCCTACGAGGAGACGCCCATGGGCACGGCAGGTGCGGTCAAGCTCCTGCAGGACAAGCTCCACGGGACGTTCGTTGTCGGCAGCGGCGACACCCTCACCGACGCGGACCTGGGTCACCTGATCGGCCTTCACCGGGAGAGGAACGCCTTCGTGACCATGGCATTGACCGAGGTGGAAAGACCGGAGCAGTTCGGCATCGTCGGCGTGAACGCGGAAGGAAGGATCGAGCGGTTCAAAGAGAAACCCAAGCCGGAAGAGGTGTTCTCCAACGTCATCAACGCTGGCACCTATGTCCTGGAACCGGAGGCGCTGGACCACATACCGGCCGGTGCCAAATACGATTTCTCCAAGAACCTCTTCCCCGACCTGCTGCAGCAGGGAAAGGCACTTTACGCTTCGCCTCTGAAGGGATACTGGAAGGACATCGGCCGACCGAAGGACCTGTTCCAGGCGAACATCGACCTGGCGGAGAGGCGCGGTCAGAACGTCACGATCCGGGGGGCGCTCTGCAAGGGTAAGATCGCCGGGTCGGGTTTCACCGCCGAGGGTGCCAAGATATTCGGGCCAGTGTACATTGGTACCGGTGCCAAATTAGCAAAGGGATCGTCCACGACCCGGAGCGCCATCGGGAAGGAATCGATGGTGGGTGAGGGGGCCATCCTGGAAGATTCCCTCTTGCTCGACCGGTGCCAGATCGGGGCCGGCGCCATCCTCAGGGGAAGCATCCTGGGCGAGGGATGCGTGATCGGACCGGGTGTCTCGCTGACCGATTCGGTCCTGGGGGACGATGTTAGATTGGAGGGGCCGTCATCGCTCGAGGGGAAGTCGCTGCCTGAGATGTAGTACTCGCCCAGACCATAAATAGTCAGAAAGGTTACGCCCGAGACGTGAGTCTAGCGGGCCGGCGCTACGAGCTGATAATGGTCGTGGCTGGTGTCTTATGGGGCACGTCGTTCGCTGCCGTAAAAATTGGCGTGGATCACATGGACCCCGTGCTTTTCTCTGCCCTCCGCTTTGTTTTCGGCGCGATGGCCATTTTCCTAGCCCTGGTGGCGATGAGACAGTTCGACTTTTCTGTGCTCAGGCTCAAGGGTCTATGGATTATCGCATTTTTGAACGCCATCGCAATGCTGTTCCAGAACATTGGCATGACCTTGACCAGCGCCACAAATACCGTCCTACTGATCGATATCAATGTGATCTTCATCGCGATACTGGCAGTGTTCGTTCTTAAGGAGAGGCTGAACCGGTGGATGGCGGTCGGGCTGTTCGTTGGTCTGGCCGGGGTCGTGGTCATCTCCACGAACGGAGATCTGACTGCGATCTTCAGTGGATCCTTCGAGGGCAACATGCTGGTGTTCGGTGCCGGCATATTGTGGGCGTTCTATGTCGTGCTCCTGACCAGGGAGCTCCACAGCACCAAGCTGCTCGCCTCGGCCACCGGTGCCGTCATCATCGAGACGGCGGTCTTCCTGGTCCCGATAATGCTGTTCCTGACACACGACTACAGCATTGAATCCACCGGGATACTGGCCGCAGTGTATGCCGGCGTGTTCTGCACGGCATTGGCGTTCGTGCTCTATTCCGTAGGTCTGAAACGGCTGGGGGCCACCATGAGCTCGGTGATCCTGCTGGTCGAGATCGTGTTCGGCATTCTGTTCGCGATCCTGCTGCTGGGGGAGATGCCCACCGTGGCCACTGCGGCTGGCGGTGGATTGATCCTCCTGTCGGTCATCGTGATATCGTTGAACCAATCGGTGGACGTGAAACCGTATCAAGAGTAGTCGAGGAGCTTCCGGGCCTCTTCCGGTCTGTCAACTCCGATGGCGATCTCGGTCTGGCTTGATCCAGCGGCCAGGATGAACAGTGAGTCGATGTTGACCCCGCCTCGGGCAAGTTTCTTGGTTAGCTTGGCCAGTTCACCCGGTTTGTTCTGGATGCCGACCACGAAAATATCCTTCTCCTTGAACTGGAAACCGGCGTTGGCCAGGGTCTTCCTGGTGCTCATGTCATCGTCGGTTATGATGTGCAATAGGGGGCTCGTTGCGCGTTCTGTCGCGATGCCTCTTATGTTTACCGCTCCTTTCGCTAGCGCCTCAGCGATGTGTGCGACCTCGCCGGGCTTGTCCTGAACGATCACATCGAACTGCTTTAGCGTCATTACAAAAACTATTCGTGCCTGTCCTTTTTATAATTGCGTACTTTTAGTCCAATTAAATTAAAATGCAACCCAACCATCCCTACCTCATGGCCCCGTGGGTCAAACTGTTCGCCGTCACCGTGAACTGGAACCGGCCTGACGACACCATCGAATGTGCCAGGTCAATCCTCTCCGGCGGATATGACGATATCGGCCTGGTGGTCGTTGATAATGGTTCAGTCGACGGTTCCGTGGAAAAGATGCGCCGTGCGCTTCCTTCCGCATCCCTGATAATCAACCCGACCAACGAGGGCTATGTCAGGGGCGTGAACAAAGGCATCCAGATGGCACTCGATAGGGGTGCCACGCATGTCTTGGTGATCAATAACGACGCCATCGGCGAGGGCAAGTTCATTGCTAACCTCAAGGAAGCCTTGGACAGACATCCGGAAGCGGGACTGGTCTCTCCCAAGATACTCTATCATAACTCCGACCGCATCTGGTTCTCCGGTGGTTCCTTCAACCAATGGTTGGGTTATTCGAAACATCCGGGAATGGATAGGATCAATGACGGCAAGGGGGTGGAGAGCGAACAGGACTACATCACCGGCTGCTCGATCCTGGTCAAGGCCGATCTCTTCCGGACCATCGGCCTGTTTGACGAGCAATACAACATCTACGGCGAGGACATCGATTTCTGCATTCGGGCCAAAGAGCGCGGTTACGGTTCTTGGTACATCCCCGACACGATCGTGTATCATAAGGTGTCCCTTTCCACGGGCATAGGCGGTTCCAACATCATGACCCCGTTCCGTGCCTATTACTACAGCAGGAACATGCTGCTCATGGTCAAGAAGCGGAAACGCGGGGCTTCCCGGATCTCATGCATCATGGGTCAGACGTTCATCCTGGTCCCCTATTATTTCCTGATCATCTCAGCTCAGAAATCGAAGGGCGCCTTCCGTTCTTATCTGAAGGGATATTTTGACGCCATGAAACTGGTGGTCAGCAACCAAGCCAAGGGCTGAGCTCTTACGAGTGGATGCTGGCACCGATCGCGTCGAACGCGTATCCGACGCCGAAGCCGAAGAAAATGGACACCATCTGGATATCAGTGATCGTGGAGAACGCGATGTAGATGATGTACAGGCTGATCAGGTATCCGCTGAACCCGGTCGCCACCAGCTTGGCTCCAAGGAGCAGCCCTTTCCGGCTGCCATGCGTGAACATGACCTTGTTGGCGAAAACGATGTAGCTGACCGCGAGGATCAGTGCGGCGATAGTCGATACTATGAGGGTCGGGTTCCAAGTGATGCCGACCCCGATCCAATCCAATAGTCCGAACGTGAACAGCAGCCCCAGCCCGAGGGCGGCGGTGAAACGTCCGATCATGTTCGTCAGGAAGAACATCGAAGTTAATGCCAGAATTTTGCCACCGATGCCGCACTGCCTCATGATCGACAGTATCACCCGGGAGCTCAGCTTTGACTCGCCAGCCCTCCTGGAATTGAACTTGAACTCCACCTCCGCGATCTTGATGCCGCGGGGTATGAACTTGAGCAGATCGAAGAGTCCTTTGAATCCGGCCCTCTCGAATTTGTTACCCTTCTTTTCGATGACACTTTGGCACAGGTCTGAACGTCCAGCGAAGAATCCGGACATGGTGTCCTTGGAGGTCGGCTGCCTTTTGGCGCTCAGGTATGAGGCCGCCATCTGGTGGGCGGCGATCGATGCCCACTTCCTGGTGAAGGAAAGCTCCATCTTGTCCTCCCGAACGCCGATGGCCATATCATTTCCGTCGATCAGCTTTTGGACGAGCCCGGCGATCGAGCTCGGCGGATGTTGGAAATCAGCATCGAGCACGACGAAATATTTGGTGTCGACATGCATGATCCCGTCCATGATCGACGCGGTCAAACCTCGGTCGTTCGGATCCCTCTGGACGACCTGGACCTTTGCCCTTCGCTTTCCGTATTCCAATGCGATCTGGGCGGTGCCATCCTTCGAATGGTCGTCGACCACTATGATGCCGGCGTTCGGATAGAGCTCGTCGAGTGCCTCCATCATCGGGAGGATGTTCTCACCCTCATTGAGAGTGGGCAACACAATTGAAAACGAATCCTCCAACCAGGCGCTCATTGCATCCCCCTCAGAAATTACTTTGTGTACTTAATAATTGTCGTTCAGTGATATCTGAACATTAATCCCATTCCACCATCACTTATTTGAATCCACTTATGTCATCCAGCAGCAGATCCGATCTCCCTCGGGTAGAACAAGGTTCATCCCCAAGCAGATTAAAATATTGACTTTAACTATCACTGGGAGATGCCATCAGTATCCATTGGTGTGTGCGCCTATAATGAGGAGAGGAACATACGCCACACCCTCGATTCGATCCTGGTCCAGCGCATCCAAGGTGGTTCCGTGGGAGAGATAATCGTGGTCTCCAGCGGAAGCACCGATCGGACCGACAGCATCGTCCTAGAGTATGGATCGAGAGACGGCCGCGTCCATCTCCTGAGGCAGGAAAAGCGCGAGGGCAAGAACTCGGCGGTCAATGCGTTCATGGCCAGCGCGAAAGGCGACATCCTTGTCCTGGTCAACGCGGACAACAACCTTGCTGAAGGCGCCCTCGATCGTTTGGTCTCACATTTCGCAGATCCGAAGGTGGGCGTGGTCGGCGGCAGGCCGATGCCAGTGAATCGAAAGGACACCCTCGCCGGGTTCGCGGTCCACATGCTTTGGGACATGCACCACCGGCTTTCCTTGATATATCCAAAGGTCGGCGAGGCCATCGCTTTCCGCAATCTCCATATCCAGATCCCTGCCGGCATGCAGTCGGACGAGGACCTGGTGCGAATGGACCTGGAGAAACGGGGCTTCCGGACCGAATATGAACCGGAGGCGGTCGTCATTAACAAAGGTCCAGAGACCGTAGGCGACTATTGGAAGCAACGCACCAGGGTCAACATCGGGGAGCGCTACATGAAGCGGCTCTTCGATTTCGACATCCCGACATGGGACAACCGATATCTGTTCCAGGCGTACCTGGGCTTCTTGAAGGACAATTCCTCGCAGATAGTGAGAATGACTGTCGCGATGGTAATGGAGATGCTTGCCCGAGCCTATGCCAGCGTCTACGTCAAGCTGGATAAGGGCGACAAGGTCATGTGGAGCATGGTGGAGTCGACCAAGAACGTCGATCCCTGATATGCCCTCAATCTGAAGAGCCCAGTATCTTGTCCACGGCCTGGTTGAAGTCCTGTTCGCTCACGACCCGGAAGGTCTTGCAGCCGGCTCTCCTGCCCATCTCCACGTCGTGCTCGCTGTCTCCGATGACGAACGATCCGGCGATGTCGATGTCGAAGTCCTTCGTTGCTTGGTGGATGAGGCCCAATTGCGGCTTGCGGCATGCGCACTTCTCATCCGGATGGTGCGGACAGAAGTATATGGCATCGAGCTTCCCGCCGTCCAGGGCGATGTCCGCCCTCAGCTTCTCATGGATCTTGCCCAGGGTGTCCAACGTGAAAAGGCCGCGCGCCACGCCTGATTGGTTTGTCACCATGATGACCAGGTATCCGGCTTCATTGAGCCTTTTGATCGATCTACCGACGCCTGGGAACAACTTCAGATCCTCAGGCCTGCTGCAATAGGGAACGTCCTTGGCCACGGTGTCATCCCGGTCGACGAAGACCGCCCTTCTGGCGTAAACTCCTTTTTCCACCAGTCCGCAAATGATGTGGCCGGCGGCGAAATATCCCTCCTGGATCCGTGGCGTCTTCTCCGACGGGATGGTCAGCGCGAGGTCGACCTCATCCTTCAGCCTGCCCTTGGTCCCGGTGAACCCGATGGTCAGCGCGCCAATCTTCTTGGCCATGGCGATCGCCAGCAGCACATTCTTGGAGTTGCCGCTGGTGCTGATGCCGATGACCGCGTCATTCTTGTTCGCATGAGCCTCGACCTGTCTCTCGAAGATCATGTCATAGCTGTAATCGTTACCGATCGCGGTGATGCTGGAAAGATTTGTCAGCGCGATGGCGTTCATCGGCGCCCTTTCCATCAGATAGCGCCCGGAGAACTCCGCCGCCAGATGCTGCGCGTCCGCGGCGCTCCCCCCGTTGCCGAAGACAATGAGCTTCCCGCCTGACCGGAATACCTTGACCAGTGCGTTGGATATATCCCAAATCTGTTTGGGGTCGATGGAGGCGATGGTCTTGGAGCTCTCCACCAGCTCCATACCGACCAGTCCGCTCAAGTCCGGTACCTCCATGTCTGCAGACCATATTTGTCAAAGTTGAACGGAACGATCTCAACTCCCATCTGCTGTAGTTCGTTCGCCACTATGTGCTTCTTGTCGTACTCGCATATGAAGAACATGAACCCGCCGCCTCCCGCTCCGGAGATCTTGCCTCCGATGGCTCCATTGGCCACAGCGGTGCTGTAGATCTTGTCGATGTAGTCGTTGGAAATGGATTCCGTGAAACGCTTCTTGAACTGCCATGATTCGTTCAGAAGCTCCCCAATGCGTCGGATCTCGCCTTTCATCAATGCATCCTTCGTCTCGGTGGCCAGACGCTTCGCGTTATCCAGAGCCGTGATGACCGGCACCTTGCCCTGGGTATACCCCTTCTTCTGTTCCTGGATGATGTTGCCAGAATCACGGGTCTTGCCGGTGTAGCATAACAGAAGGTTGTAATGGAGCTCGTTCAGGATGTCGTTCTTTATGCGCAAAGGGGTTACGATGACATCTGTTCCCTTGAACTCCATGTAATTGAACCCGCCGAACACGGCTGCATATTGGTCCTGCCGCCCTCCCTGAAATCCGAGCTCTTCGCGTTCGAGCACATAGGCGAGCCTGGCGACCTCATACTGAGAGAGCGGTATGCCGAGCCACTCCGCGATCGCCCCTATGATGGAGACGATGACCGTGGATGAACCTCCCAGCCCCGAGCCTGGTGGCGCCTCGCAATGGAGGAACATATCGAAACCCTGCTTCACATCGAAGTGCTTCAGAACAGCCTTGATGATGTCCAGGTTGCCGTCGTAGCGCATCAGGTTACCGTCAGCCCGCCATTTCTCGGTCTTCCCGAAATCCAGGGATTTGATGGTGATCTCGCTATCATCGCGAGGTGAGATGGTGCAGTATGCATACTTGTCAATGGTCGTACTGAGGACTATGCCGCCCCGCTCATCGCTATAAGGGGAGACATCGGTCCCTCCCCCGGCGAAGCTTATCCTCAACGGCGCCTTGCTCCTTATGAGCACCTTCTCTGTCATAACCTCCTCGGTATTCTTTTTGGTATATTTCCACTTGCCCTCATCTGTCGTTTTCGGTGAATTTCCCATGTTTCTACGGTTTATGGAAAACAATACTTAAATGACTCATGAATAACATTATCAAAAAAACGATTAATGCAAATAAGTGTCCAATATATGACACTGTCCAGTACTTCTTGTCGGACGTACTTTTAAATTTGATAATAACAATCCGCGGGGATATGTCCGAATCAACTCCGAGCTCAGCTCCGCCTGAGTCGCTAAAGAAGAAGGCCGGGATCAAACCTTGGCTGATCGCGGTTGTCGCCATCGTCATCGTTGTGGCGCTCGTCGCGGTAGTCGTGATGGGTGGATTCCTGAACGGCACCACAAATGTGCTTGACAAGGTCAAGAAGAACGGCGAGATACGCATCGGTACTCAAGTGCCGTACCCACCGTTCGAGTTCTACAACTCGACATCAGGTAACTATGAGGGCATCGACATGGAGATCGCCCAGAAGATCGCAACCGCCCTGAACGTGACGCTCAAGATCGTCCCGATGGACTTCGATCCGCTCTTCGGGGCAGTCCAGTCCGGCCAGATCGATTGTGCGATTTCGTCGATCACGATCACCGCATTGCGTGAGAAGACGGTCAACTTCACCACCCCGTACTACATCGCCAACCAGGCGGTGCTGGTGAAGGACGACAGCACCATCACCAACCTCGATGGTCTCAACAACACCAAGATCGTCGCTCAACTCGGGACGACCGGAGCGATATGGGCAAAGGAGAACCTGGTCGATACCGGAAGGATACAGGAATCTCAATACACTGACCTCTCTGACGTCGCCGCAGCTGTGCAGATGGTCCAGAACGGACAGCAGGACGTGTTCATCGTTGATACTCCAGTGGCGAACAGGTATGCTGCCAACACCGCCGATTTCGATCTGAAGGTAGCGTTCGTTATTCAGACCAACGAGCAGTACGGCATCTGCATCCAGCAGAACCAGAACGACCTCCGCGACGCCATCAACAAGGTCATCAATGACATGAAGGCGGACGGATCGATGGAAGCCCTCCTACAGAAGTGGCTGTAATCGAAATCACTTCCCAAACCTCTTTCTTTCCAATAATAAACTAAAATATATACTCCGCGTTGACCGGAAGGACGTCTCTGTATGATTAACCTCGATTGGTCCGTCATCCCATCACACTTCGCTTATCTGATGACTGGGCTTCAGTGGACGCTCATCGTATCTGCGCTAACCATATTCTTTGGTTTCATCCTCGGCATATTGATCGGTCTTGCGAAGATATCCAGGAACCGGATCATTTACGGTCTGGCGACCGCATACATTGAGGCGTTCAGGGGAACACCGTTACTGGTCCAGATATTCATGGTGTACCTTGGGCTTCCATCGTTCGGGATATATCTAGACGCGCTCACCGCCGGGCTTATCGCGCTGTCGATGAACACCGGAGCCTATCAAGCTGAGATATTCCGGGGCGGCGTCCAGTCGATCCCGAAAGGACAGATGGAAGCCGCCCGTTCCTTGGGAATGACATATAACCAGTCAATGTTCCAGATCGTCATACCACAGGGGCTAAGGAACTCCCTTCCAGCCTATACAAACGAATTCATCACGATGATCAAGGATTCATCCCTGGTGTCCATCATCGGAGTGGTCGAGCTGCTCCTTGCTGCAAGGATCGTCATGTCAGAGACCTTCCAGCAATTCGTGATCCTAATTTTCATAGCGGTGATGTATTTCATCATAACATTCTCCACTGGCCGCATCCTGAGGTTTGTGGAACGCAAGTACGCCATTCCAGGTATGATGGGGAGTGAATGATGACGACCCCGATAATCGAAACGGTCGACCTGAGGAAGTCCTTCAACGATCACGAGGTTCTCTCTGGCATCTCCCTCAAGATATTGGCGAACGAGGTCGTGGTCATCATCGGGCCCAGCGGGAGCGGCAAGAGCACATTGCTGCGTTGCCTGAACCTGTTGAACGAACCGACCAGCGGAAAGGTGCTGTTCGAGGGCTATGACATCACCGCAAAGGACATCGACATCAACCTGGTCAGAACCCAGATGAACATGGTCTTCCAGAGCTTCAACCTCTTCATGCACCTGACGGCCAGGCGCAACGTTTCCCTGCCTCTGATCAAGGTGAAGAAGATGGGCAAGGAGGAGGCTGACCAGGTCGCCATTGAAGCTCTAATAAAGGTTGGGTTGGATGAGAAGGCGGATGCCTATCCAGGTCAGCTCTCAGGGGGACAGCAACAACGCGTCGCCATCGCGCGGTGCATCGCCATGAATCCGAAGGTCATATTGTTCGATGAGCCGACATCGGCCCTCGACCCGGAACTCATCGGTGAGGTGCTGGATGTCATGAAGGACCTGGCGCTCAACACCGGAATGACGATGGTGGTCGTAACGCATGAAATGGGCTTCGCCAGGGAGGTGGCCGATCGGGTCATCTTCATGGACCAGGGCGTGATCGCCGAGGAAGGCACCCCGGAGAACATCTTCACCAACCCGAAGAACGAAAGAACGCGCTCCTTCCTGAAGCGGATCATTAAAGAGGGGGAATATCGCGAACCTATCCCCCTGTGTGAAGAGCTCCTCGATGAGAAACGTTAAATATATTCCTTACAATTCAATCGACGATGCTCAGCGTTGCTCAGACTCCAGTACTTATCGTAGTGGTCGAGCAGCAGGTATTGGGTATCTGAAAGGGGAGACTCTCTCCGAGGGTCGGTCCCTAATGATCGCTTAGAAGGTACAGCTTATGGTATCAAAAATCATGCTCAAGTTCTTCGTCTCCGGCATGGTCGCAGGGGGCGAAAGGAAGAAGCCGAAGCACGTAATGAACGATGACGACGGGCAGTTCTCGATGTCCTGGCTATCGACCCCGAAGTATCCCAAAGGGTCGGATAACGGGAAAAGCGACGAGGGCTACTACCATCCCATCAAGAAGAACCATTCCGTGCGCAACTACGAAATTTCATCTACGACATCCAGTTCGAAGAAGAAGGGAAGGAGTGAGTAAATGCAGGTAATATCAATGGTCGTCAACGACGAGTTCGGCGTGATGCAGCGAATACTCCAGGAGTTCACCCGGAGGAAGATCAACGTCGAAACCATCGTGGTAGGTAAGTGCGAGATACCGGGAAAGGCACGCGTTGTGCTTACCATCATAGACAAGGTCCAGGCCGAGAGATCGGTTGAGGCACTGACCCGCCTTCATGACATCATCCAGTGTGAGCTGGTCGACGAGACCAGGCAGGAATCATACGCATTGGCGAGCAACTCCTCTGGAAAGGTAAGGCTGATCGGCAGCATCGAAGAGGTAGACTCGCTGATCGACAACGGCAGACCGGACAAATATATCAAAGCGGTCAACGCGATCTGATCAGACCGCGTCAAACCAAATACGATTTCACACCAAGGAAGGATTCACATGACAAATAATTCAAAGATATGGATGGATGGCAAGCTGGTGAACTGGCAGGACGCAAACGTGCACATATTGACGCACGGCTTGCATTACGGCGGCGGGGTGTTCGAAGGCATCCGCGTCTACAATACCAGCAAGGGCAAGGCAATATTCAGGCTGAAGGACCACATGGTCCGCTTCTACAACTCGGCCAAGGTCATCTGGCTGGACATCCCGTTCTCGATCGACGAGCTCTGCGCGGCATCCAAGGCGGTGGTCCGCTCCAGCAACCCTGATGACGATTACCTCAGGCCATTGGCCTACTACGGAGCGAACCCCGAAGGCAAGATCGGACTGAACCCGACCAAGATGCCGACCAAGGTCGCCATCGCCTGCACCCATATGGGGGCATACATGGGCAAGGAACAGCTGGAGTCCGGAGCCAAGATCATCACATCGACCTGGGAGAAGCCGACAAATCGTTCCGCCATGCTCAATGCCAAGATCTGTGGCAACTACATCAACTCGGTCATCGCGAAGCTGGAGGCCGTGCACCGCGGCTTCGACGAGGCGCTCATGCTCAACTCCGACGGAGAGGTCGCCGAAGGGACCGGGGAGAACATCTTCATGGTGAAGAAGGGAGTGCTGTACACCCCGCCGCTGTCGGCCGGGATACTGGAAGGAATAACCAGGGACTCCGTCTCCATCATAGCCAAGAACAAGGGGTACGACATCGTCGAGAGATCGATGACCCGCTCGGAGCTCTATCTGGCTGACGAGGTCTTCATGAGCGGAACGGCGGCGGAGATCACCCCGATCAGCTACATCGACGACATCTCCATCGGCTCGGGCAGGGCTGGACCGGTCACCAAGGACCTGCAACAGGCGTTCAGCGCCGCGGTCAACGGCAAGGACCCGATGTACGAGGCCTGGCTGGACTACGTTCAGTAAACCAATAGCCGCCAATCGGCGGCACCTTCCAATTTTTATTATTAACCGTTGACAATTTTCTGGTATCTGCCATTCTCTGCCGATAATTACCTGCATCGTTCATCTGAGTAACTGGATATGAATTTCATTAGTTCATGTTTTGATTTCTTTCCAGATTTCATTATATATGTTTAGAACGTAGATATTTAACAAAATCGGAGATGACGTCGTTGGTCACCACGGATGACAATCTTAAGTTGGCCTTCGCTGGGAAGGCGCAGACCAGCCGGTTATACCTTGCTTATTCGGAAGCGGCGGATGAGGAAGGCCACAGGCAGATCGCGAAGCTGTTCAGGGCGGCGGCCGAATCAGAAACGGTCCACGCCATGCACCATCTGAGAGGGTATGGGGGAGTTCTGACCACCAAGGAGAACCTCAGGCTCTCGATCGAACGAGAGAACAATGAGCACAGCAAGATGTATTCCGAATTCGTCGAGCAATCAAGGAAAGAGGGCAAATCCCAGGCCACGCTCGGTTTCAGTTACGCCAAGAGGGTGGAGATGGACCATGAACTAAGTTTCAAAGAGGCGGAACAATCTTTGAACAAGAAGAGGGACCTCCCAGCGCAGAGATTGTCCGTTTGTCAGATCTGCGGAGAGATACATTTCAACGATCCACCCAAGACCTGCCCGGTGTGCGGAAATCCTAGCGAGATGTTCAAGGAGATCAAATAGCCCGAATTTGTTCCGATCTTTTCATCATTCAAGAAACCGGCAAGTGACGATCTTCTTGTTCTCGTCGACCTTGCCGCCCTCGCATTTCGAACAGTCCACCACGCCCGCGCCACCCTTGTGCCTCGGGCACGTCGCCAGGAATTGGATCTCCCGAGAACCGCAATATGTGCAGATCGCGGTTCCTTGGTCCAGCAGGATCTCCCCGCAATACTCACACTTCTCGCCCTCATCCGCAACGATCTTATGCTTCTTCATGGGGCAGGTCGCTGTGAACATGCGTTCCACGACCTCGTAGGACGCTTCCCTGCGCCTCCGTCCACTGGTCTCGATGTTTTCCAAAAGGTCGTTCAGGAATTTTTCTGTATCACTTGTGTGAAGCGTCTTCATGACCGCGAGGATCCGGTCCCGTGTCTCCCTGGATATCACCAGTGTGACCTTTTCTTGGCTCGCCATCCAATAATCCTCGGAGCCGTGTGTATTTCAAAGTATTGAATTCATCCTCTTTCCTGAATTGACCAGCGGTGCAGGATTAAATACTTACGCGACCAATCGTCAGCCAGTGGTTCATCATGTTCGAAGTTCGTTTTCATGGTCGCGGTGGCCAGGGGGCGGTCATGGCGGCACAGGCCTTCGCCGAGGCGGCGGTTATCGAGGGGTTGGAGGCTCAGGCGTTCCCGTTCTTCGGCGCTGAGCGTCGCGGTGCCCCGGTAAGGGCGTTCGCACGCATCGATGACAAGAAGATCAGGATCAAATCACAGATCTACCAGCCGGACATGCTGGTCATTCTTGACGAATCTTTGCTGGACATCGATCCCGTGGGCGATGGGTTGAAGCCGGATGGATCTGCCGTCATCAATACCCGGAAGTCACCGGAGGAGGTAGACCTGGGGATCTCGGTACGTTGCGCCGCGGTCGACGCGACCTCGGTGGCGCTGGAACACATCAAGGCCCCCATAGTGAACACATCGATCCTCGGGTCCATGGCGAAGATCCAGGACATTGTATCGTTGGGCTCGATCAAGGCGGCCATCATGGACCGGTTCGGGGAAAGGCTGGGCAAGCAGGCGGCGGAGATAAATGCCGATGCGGCCCAGGTAGCCTTCGACAGGACCAAGATAGGCACCTGTCAAGGCAACCGGGTGATCGCCCGCCGGGAGATGTGGCTGCCAGATTGGCAGGACATTCCCCTCGGTGTCACGTTGCCCTCGGAATCCTTTGGCAAGGTGAACGTGGGTCCGGGCAGCGCCTGGCAGAACATGACCGGGACCTGGAGGACCAATTCTCCCCACTATCTCAAGGAAAAGTGCATACGCTGCCTGCGCTGCTGGTTCTGTTGCCCAGAGGGATGCATCCACCGTCTCGAGGATGATTACGAGAAGTGGGATTTTCGTTACTGCAAAGGGTGCGGCATTTGCGCCCAGGTGTGCCCCGTGAACGCCATTGAGATGGTCAAGGGGGTGAAGGAATGGTAGTCAAGGTCATCAGTGCCGACCACGCCGTGGCATGGGCGGCCAAGCTGGCCCGGGTTGAAGTGGTCCCAGCGTTCCCGATAACACCTCAGACGTTGATCGTGGAGCAGATCGCCGAGTTCGTGAACAACGGCGAATTGGACGCGGACTTCATTCCGGTGGAGAGCGAGCACAGTGTGATGAGCGTCGCTGTCGGCGCCAGCGCCGGTGGCGTACGGACGTTCACGGCCACGGCGTCTCAGGGGTTGGCATTGATGCATGAGATGCTGTATGCGGCTCCGCAGATCCGTCTGCCCGTGGTAATGGCCAATGTGAACCGCTCGCTCGGTGCTGCTTCCGGCATATGGCTGGAGCACAATGACTCGATGCCCGAGCGCGAATCCGGCTGGCTCCAATGCTACGTGGAGGACAACCAGGAGGCGCTGGATATGACGCTGCAGGCCTTTCGCATCGCGGAGGATCACCGGGTCATGCTGCCCGTGATGATCTGCCTGGACGGTTTCGTGCTGTCGCACACGGTCGAACGGGTCGACGTTCCGGACCAGGCGGCGGTGGACGGCTTCCTGCCCAAGTTCGCCCCGCTGAACGTCCTCGACCCGGACGACCCGATCGTGATGAATCCTATATGTTCGCCGGAGTATGCCACCGAGATGCGGTATCAGCTCGACCGGGCGATAGATTCCATGCGGATCGTCATCAAGGAGATCGACATCGATTTCACCAAGAGGTTCGGGAGGTCACACGGGGACCTGCTGGACCTTTACCGCATGGATGGAGCGGAATACGCCCTTGTGGCGATCGGCACGGCGGCCACCACCTCGCGACTGGTCGTCGACCAGCTTCGGGCGGAGGGCAAGAAGGCCGGACTGATCCGGTTGAGGTTCATGCGGCCGTTCCCCAAGGCGGAACTGCTGGAAACGGTGTCCGGGCTGAAGGCGTTGGGGGTGTTCGATCGATCTGCGGCGTTCAACTCCTTTGGACCGGTCTTCACGGAGGTACGGAACGCCCTATACGGGTCCGGGCTGCCGATCACGGACCATATCGCCGGCCTTGGCGGAAGGGACCTGACCCCTGAAACACTGGCCAAGGTGTTCGGCGTCATCGAGGACAGCATGGGGAAGGTGCCGGAACGCGATGTTTACTGGCATGACCTGAGGGGTGATATGTGATGGAAGAGATGCACGGTCTCAAGGACATCAAGCGCAACGAGTTCTTCGTCAGCGGGCATGGCGCCTGCCCTGGATGCGGCATCGCCATCGCCATCAAGAACGTGATGCGGATACTCGGTCCGGACGTTACCGTCTATATTCCTGCCAGTTGTGCCGTTGTCTTCAGCGCCCAATACCCTAACTCGTCGTTCCGTACGCCCTACTTCTACACCGCGTTCGAGAACACGGGCGCGGTCACCACCGGCATCAAGGCGGCGTACCGTCGCCGGGGGAAGAAGTCGCTGGTGGTCGGCATCGCCGGTGATGGCGGGACCTTCGATATCGGGCTCCAGGCCCTGTCAAGCGCCCTTGATCGGAACGAGGACATCATCTATGTGTGCGTGGACAACGAAGCGTTCATGAACACCGGGATACAACGGTCCTCGTCCACCCCGTTCGGCGCCTGGACGACGACCTCGCCGGTCGGCAGCAAAGTGCAGGGGAAGAGGACCTTCAAGAAGGATCTGATGAAGATCGTTGAGGCCCACGATCCGCCGTATGCCGCGACGCTCTCCATCGCCCATTTCAACGATTTCGTGAGGAAGGTGGACAAGGCCAAACACATGTCCGGGTTCCGCTTCCTGCACATCCTGACACCATGCGTCCCGGGCTGGAAGTATGAATCGGCCATGAGCGTCGAGATCGCGAAGCTGGCGGTCGAGACCGGCATGTGGACTCTGTTCGAGTATGAGGACGGAGAGTCTCGGACCACCTACAAGCCGAAGCAAATGCTGCCGGTGAGCGATTACCTGAAGCTCCAAGGCCGTTTCCGTCACATGAGCGAAGAAGACATAAAGACACTACAGCGATGGCTGTGCGGGAAATGGTACCAGAACTACGGTCATGAGATCGAGGAACCGGTGTGCACGATGTTCAAGCCGGAAGAGATGAGGTTGCACCATGACAAGGACGACCTGCACGTGTTCTGACGGGTGCCGAAGGAAGGTGAAATAATGCCATCGGGAATCGAGAAGGGAACGATCGACTGGCTCATGGAAGGGCCGGCATACGTGAGATACCGGACCATGCTGGACCTCCTCCGCCTCGACATCTCGAACGAGGGTGTGATCGAGTCGAGGTCGTCAATGCTGGCAGATCCGCTGGTCCTCTCGCTGATGTCAAAGGTCTCCGAGCCATGGCGGCCGCTGAACAGCCACAGGTCCGCCTCGCATCCGATCCATATCCTGGAGTTCCTGTCCGATATCGGCATCAGGGCGGGCGATCCGGGGATGCCAACAGCGGTTGACCGCCTGATGGGCGGAATATCCGAGGAGGGGCAGTTCCGAGTGTCCATGGTCATCCCCAAGCATTTCGGCGGTTCCGGGGTGGAAGAGCTGGGCTGGATCCTTTGCGATGCCCCGATGGCCGTCAGTTGTCTGGCCAGAATGGGATTGGGAGACGACCCGAGGGTGGTGCAGGCAGCCCACCACATCGCCCGCCTCTCGTCCGAGGTCGGATGGCGCTGCATAGGATCGAAGGAGATTGGAAAGTTCCGGGGTCCAGGCAGAAAGGACGACCCTTGCCCCTATGCCACATTGATATCGCTCAAGGCCCTTTCGGAGTTTCCCGAGCTTGCATCTGGTGATGCTGCAAAGGCCGGAACGGAATGCATCTTGGACCTATGGGCGAATAGCAGGGAGCGGCATCCATACCAGTTCTATATGGGCACGGACTTCCGCAAGGTGAAGGCACCGCTGGTCTGGTACGACATACTCCACGTCGTCGACGTGCTCAGCCTGTTCGAGCATGTCCGGGATGACCCCCGGTATAAGGACATGGTCTCCGTACTGGCCTCGAAGGCGGACCCGAAGGGAAGAATGGTCCCGGAATCCGTCTGGCAGGATTGGCGCGATTGGGAGTTCGGACAGAAGAAGGTACCTTCCCGATGGGCGACCTTCCTTTACCTCAGGATCCTCGCCAGGAATGGCCAGGACATCTAGAGTACCTGATTATCAGCGGCCGTCATCGGAGTGAAAGGATTATTCTCCCGAAGGTCGTTCCCCGTAAGCATGGCAGATGACGGTTGCGAGGACGACCGATACGGCGAGGAGAATGTCCAAAAGGTCTTGGAGCGGGTCAAGAAGGTGTATGGGCAGGTCCCTCTGGTATCGGAAGTGCTTTCCAAGCGGCCGGAGCTGTTCATTCCCTACTCGGACCTTTCCAGCGCGGTGTTCTTCAAGCCGAAGTTCATGGACCAGAAGTCGATGGAGCTGGCGGCGATCGCCGCCGGTTCGGCACTGGGCGCCGATCATTGCCTTATGGTACATTTCAAGCAGGCGGCGAAATACGGGGCGAGCGAGGACGAGATGTTCGACGCTATAATGGTCGGGGCGATGATGGCTATGACCGCGAGTCAGGCGGTGGCCTATCGAAAGCTGACTGAGTTCAAGGAGAGCGTTCACCAGTAGGTGGGCGGTTGGCCGCATCGATGGATCGGTCGGTCACGCCTACCGATGTGTGGAAGTATGAGCCGTTCGAGGGCCTCCGGGGCAGGCTTGTCCACCTAGATCTCGGCAATCGGATTCCTCTGCCTGGCATTCGATCCTGGAGTCACTCGATGCCCATAATGGGCGGTGGTAAAAATGATGTTCATCATGACAGTCTGGCAAGTTGCTCCCTAGTATCATCTGGAATAGGGCTTGGTGGAAATATGAGTCATATTATTATAATATCGAGCAAGAATTAACATACAAGCTATTGATTGAAAGCGCATTATGACCGATTCGAGGGTTTCAAAGAAGAAATTGGCACTTGCTGGTTTTGTCGCTTGTGTAGTCGTGGTCGTCCTAGTTATCGCCACGATTGGTAACACAGGTGGCGTCCAGAAATTGCCACCAAAAAATACTGATCTGAAAGCCCTTATCCTGACCCAATCCGAGCTACCATCCGATTGGAAAACCGAAGTGCCATTTTCCTACGGTTCAAATAGCCCCCTTCCTGGCAACATAACAGGCGCGGGCGGATGCGGATTCAATCTGACCGCCGAATCTGGAGCTGGTGCTTACCTCACAGTGGGGCTATACAACTATTCCTCAGCATTTGAGGCGAGGTATTCTATTGACCGTAGTATGTCGATTGTTGCAAATATAGACGATAGTAAAATGCAATATGAGATTGCAGACACAGGTGACTTTGCTTTTAAGGTGAAATGGAACTATTCTGGTCAGTTGGTGTATCCTTCCCCCGACCAACCACCCGCCCTGAGCGTTTTCTTCCAGGTGGACAATATTACTTGTGTCATGCGACTATCATATCTGGCAGCCTTCTTGAATGCGGACAGTGTATTCAATGAAATGATAAACACACAGGAACAGAAGATATCGGCGGCGGTTAGGTAAGGGGGGGTGATTTAGCCCAATTCCATCCGAAAAATGTGGGCATTCAGCAATGCTGGATAGGCCCATCGTTAGCCCCGATAAGTTATAAATATCATCATGACTTTGGCACATTCCGCATTCTACCAATGAATGATGAGGATGTTTAACATCCGAATGAGGTGAAATAATGGCAAAACCAGCATTCGTTAGATTCGAGATGACAAAAGAACTGCAGGACAAGGCCTACGAGGTCGTCGAGCTTGCTCGCGACACCGGCAAGATCAAGAAGGGGACCAATGAGGTCACCAAGCTTGTCGAGCGAGGAGAGGCGGTCCTTATCGTTATGGCTGAGGACGTCCAGCCCCCAGAGATTCTGGCTCACATGCCCCTCCTGTGCGAGGAGCGCAACGTCCCGTACGTTTACGTAGCATCCAAGGCGGAGCTCGGCAACGCGTGCGGACTGGAAAAGCCCACCGCGTCCATCGCAATACTGGACGCTGGAAAGGGAAAGCCAGTACTGGACAACCTAGTCGAGAACGCAAAGAAGCTCAGGGCAGCAAAGTAAGGTAAGGTGCTAAACCATGGTGGATGAAGAGAGCATCGCCTCGGAAGTGGTCGAGATCATCGGCCGCACCGGGATGACAGGTGAGGCTACCCAGGTCAAGGTCCGTGTACTAGACGGCCGTGACAAGGGAAGGATCATCACCAGGAATATTATGGGGCCAGTGCGCATGGGCGACATCTTGATGCTGAGGGAGACCTCGAGAGAGGCTCGCAAGCTATCGATAAGGTAAACTGGACGGTGACTTGAAATGGTAGAGCAAAAGTTATGCACCTTCTGTGGTGCGTCAATCGAGCCAGGTACCGGTAAGATGTACGTCAAGAAGGACGGGACCACTTTCCTGTTCTGCAGCAACAAGTGCTCCAAGAACATGATCGACATGGGCCGCGTCCCGAGGAAGATCACCTGGACAGCTGCTTACGCAGCACGCAAGAGCCTCGCCACGGACGCCCGCAACCTAAAGAATGCGGAATCCGCTCCGAAGGCTGAACTGGCACCGGTAGAGCCCAAAGCCCTCCCGGCACCGGCCGAGGCCGCGGTGGTCCCGGCAGCCGAGGCCAAGCCGGCCAAGGCAGCCAAGCCCAAGAAGGAAAAGAAGGCCAAGGAAGCCTCGGCACCGGCCGAAGCCCCCAAGGCGTGATCCCGGGGCGAACCAGATGATCGAGCGCACGTTCGTAATGCTCAAGCCCGACGCTGTCCAGCGCGGGCTCATGGGCGAGATACTGGGCAGGTTCGAAGCAAAAGGCTTCAAGCCGGTCGCGATGAAGTTCATGCGGCTCCCGAAGGAGCTGGCTGAGCGCCATTACGGCGAACACAAGGGAAAGGGCTTCTTCAACGGCCTGATCGAGTACATGACCTCCGGTCCGGTGCTCGTCATGGTCTGGGAAGGAGACAACATCATCGCCACGATGAGGACGATGATGGGCAAGACCAATCCTATGGACGCCGCACCTGGAACCATCAGGGGCGACCTGGCACAGCAGACGGGCAGGAACATCGTCCACGGCTCCGATTCCGCGGAATCGGCGAAGCGTGAGATCAACCTGTTCTTCAACGACTACGAGCTCCAGGATTACAAGTACAACGTCAGCTCCTGGTTGTTCGAGTGAACCGACTGGCAAACTTTTTCCTAACCTTCTTCCAGACCTTATTTTTCTCTGATTTTGAGGCATCCATCCCGAACGTCCGCGGGTACTAAGAAAGATAGAAATACGTTTGCCATAATCCGATTGAAGATGAGCATCAGGCAGCCAATCGTTAGCGTACTTGGTCATGTCGACCATGGCAAGACCAGCCTGCTTGATTACGTCCGCGGCACGACCGTCATGTCGCGTGAGGCCGGTTTCATCACCCAGCACATCGGCGCCACCGAGGTGCCGCTCGAGCACATCGAGAAAGTGTGCGCCCAGCTCATGGGAAAGAAGAGGTTCAACGTACCGGGCCTGCTTTTCATAGACACTCCCGGACATCAGTCATTCACATCGTTGCGCGCTCGGGGAGGATCACTGGCTGACATCGCCATCTTAGTCATCGACATCAACGAGGGCCCGAAACCGCAGACCATCGAATCCATTCATATCCTCAGGCGTTTCAAAACGCCTTTCATCATCGCGCTCAACAAGATAGACCTGGTCGACGGCTGGATCTCCCACCCGAAGACCCCGTTCATCTTCTCAGAGAAGGAGCAACCGGAGAACGCCGTGGAGAACGTCAATAACCGTCTGTACGACATCTCCGGTAAGCTGGCGATGGAAGGGCTATCAGCCGACCGCTATGACCGCATAGAGGACTTCACCAAGAACATCGCACTCATACCAATCTCGGCCAAGACCGGCGAGGGCATCCCCGACCTCCTGCTGGTGCTGGTCGGCCTGGCCCAGCGATTCCTCGAGACGGAACTGAAGACCGAGGAAGGCCCTGCCAAGGGAACCATCCTTGAGGTGAAGGAAGAGAAGGGCCTCGGACCGACCGTGGATGTCATTCTTTACTCCGGGACATTGCACCGGGGCGATACGGTGGCCCTTGGCACAAGGAACAAGCCGGTCATCACGAAGGTCAAGGCGATCCTCAAGCCAAAACCATTGGACGAGATCAGGGACCCCCGCGATAAGTTCGGTTCGGTGGCCGAGGTCAACGCCGCAGCCGGCGTCAAGGTCATGTGCCAGACGCTGGAAGGAGTAATCGCCGGGGCACCTCTACGGGTCATCAAGGGCAACGAGAAGGCGGTCCTGGAGGAGATCACCAAGGAGACCAAGGTGAACATAGAGACGGCTGAGGCCGGCGTCATGATCAAGGCAGACGCCATCGGTTCTCTGGAGGCGTTGGCGTTCGAGGCGGCCAAGGCCGGGATCCCAATACGCAAATACGAGGTTGGGGACGTATCCAGGAGGGACCTGATCGAAGTGTCCTCGTATAATGATGAGCTTCATCGGGCGGTCCTCGGATTCAACATCGACATGCTCATCGATGCCAAGGAGGCTCTGCCCAACTATCCGGGGAAGATCTTCCTGAACGACATCGTCTACGGCCTGATCGATGATTACCAGAAATGGGTGGCGGAGGAAAAGCGGAAAGCGGAACTGGCCAAGAGGTCGCTGACCGCGTTCCCAGGCAAGATCCGGCTGCTCCCGAACTGCGTGTTCCGGGTCAGCAAGCCGGCGATCGTCGGCGTGCGCGTTCTCGCCGGGCGCATCCGCAACGGTCAGAGGCTTATCGACCAGAGCGGCAACGAGATCGGAAAGATCAAGAGCCTGCGCGACAACGAGGACATCTTGAAGGAAGCGATCGCGGGTCAGGAGATCGCCATCTCCATCGACGGCCCCACCGTCGGCCGCCAGATCGACGTCGATACGATATTGTACGTCGATATCCTGGAATCGGAAGTGAAGGGCTTGTCCGACTACGACCTCAACATCGATGAGAAGATGGTGCTGGATGAGACCATCGAGATCAAAAGGAAGTCGGACCGGTTCTGGGGCATGTAGGTTCTGTCGTCCATTTGCGTGTCAGTGCCTCTTCTCAAGCCGCAATGATCTGTTTTACCAGAAGGCCGATGATTATGGCGGCAGAGAAACTGAGCATGGACCCTACGAGATAGTACTCAGCCTCCTTCGATCCTTCCCTCAATCGGAAAATCGACTTAGTCGCCACGATCAAACCCAATGCGGTGTATTGGTTGACCATGATCAAAGAGAAAATGATCATCCTCTCTGCGAACCCGATGTACTTGCCAGCGGACTCCAATCCTCTTTCCCCTTCGACATGCCTTCTCCATTTTTCCGTCACCTTGCCGATGGCAATTCCGGTTGGCCAAAGAAGGATCAACGCCGCCAGGAAAACAACGCTCGTGTCATAATCGTTCCATATCTCATCGATCACGCTGGAGGCGATGCCGATATCCAGACTGGTCCCGGTTATCATCAGCCAGGCAAGGAACGCGATGGCCAGATGTAGTACCTGATCGATGGTGAACGATTTTAGATTGTCATCAAAATAGCATTTGCCCAGATCAATAAGATAATGAGAGATGCCGATGAGCAGGAAGACATACCAGAGATCCAGTCTGCCGATCAGGATTAGAGGTATGATCCCCGCCAGAATGGAATGAATCAGGAGGCGATTAGAACGCCATCTCAGTCTTCTCTTGCTTTCGATCCAAGAATATGGCTGAATAAGAAAATCTACAATGACATGGGCAATGATCAGGTGGATCAGCACAATGGCCGAAGCCGTGTCAATCATGTCCCGCCTTCCTGATTGGAACGGGATGAACATTCAAATCTCTTAATTCTCTCGCTGAATCGATCTATTGTCTTTTGCAGGCTAGAAAAACCAGTTCTTGATAGCCGTTGAGAGACACCGCTTTGCGTTATCCTGAGGATCTTGGATATCTCATCTTGTTTCTTTTTGTTCAAAGACAGATAAACGACCATAGCCTGTTCTCGGGTCCATCGATCGACGATCGCGTCAACCAAACCGCATTCAATATCGATCTCCTCATTGAAATCATTCCAGGGTGTAACCACAGACAGATTCTGTTTGTTCCTTTTCATTATATCGAGTCTGTATCCAGAAAACCGAAATGCCTGTCCATCGCTGCTTCCGATATTGTCCTCATTAATGGAACCCGCTTCCCCAACACCTATGGCGATCCGCGTATCACATCTGCTTTCAAGGAAACGGGCATCTGCTGGTTCGTCCGAAGCATCAACTTCCGATCGTTCATGGCTTTCATATGGCGGTTCATTTTCCCGATCCAAAAATAGCCTTATTTGAGGTTGGGAGAGCAAATGCGATCTGATCAGTAATGAGACCTCTAGCGCCATCTCTGGTTGGTGCAATATGCCCTGGAAACTGTCCCCTCTGAAGATCTGATAATGAAAATCAAACCTCTTCGATATGCTTTCTAAGGCGTCAACCAGATAGTTGATATACTGATCTGAGCCGCCTTTGAATTTCCTGTACTCTATCAAATCTCCGGTCAGTACGGCTATGCAGTCTTTCTTGCCCATCGAGTGCTACCCCGCCAACATTCCTGTCCTAGGCTATATCAGTCATGAGCATTATAAGTTTGTATTATTAGTTTGAGTTCTAATATTATGAAATATAATGATCGAACATAATTTCCAACACTTATGTCATCTCTGATGAAATCCTTTTTTGGGCTTGTGAAAGAAGAGGAAAGGGTTTCGATGGGTCACCACTTCAGCCGGTTGCCACAGTTCGGGCAAGACATGAATTCCGGGCTTACATGCTTTCCACAGACCGGACAGTTGCCTTCTGCAGTTGCCGGCATTATCGTGGGCTGCACTGCGGCAGGAGCCATCGTTCTCAGTCGGTTGCCACAGTTCGGGCAAGACATGAATTCCGGGCTTACAGGCTTTCCGCAGACCGGACAGTTGCCTTCTGCAGTTGCCGGCATTATCGTGGGCTGCACTGCGGCAGGAGCCATCGGTACCTGTCGGCTGACGTTCTTCTTCCTCATGGCTAGGAACAGGATGACCAGGACCACGACAACGACCGCCGCGATCGCGACCAACAGGATCAGGATCCATTCGATAACATTTCCAGAGGGCGATTGGATGGAGAGGTTCACCCCGCTAAGCACGTAACCGATCCGCAGCTCCTGGGTCGGAGTAGAGCCCCCCGCCGGCTCATTGGTGTTGTCCGCCACCAGGAAATAGTGGCTGTTCTGGGCCAGAACTAGATTGGATACGCTGACGGATTGCGCGCTCTGGCCGATCTTTGATCCGTTCGGAATATAGCTGAAGGCCTCATGATTCTGGTACTTGGCGTAATTGCTCTCGTCCATGAGCATTACGTCGTAGGACACCGATGCATTGTCGCCGATGGTGAAAACGGTGTAGCTTATGTCTGGAATGACCAGCGGGTCCCGGTCCGACCTGAACTCGCCTATGACCGCATAACCGTTCAGACCGATGGTCGAGCTCCCCGCCCTGACCTCCCGATGAATGCTATCAGCAGCCAAGGCCGGAGCCGCCGTGCTCAAGATCATGCAAAAAACCGCGATCGCGGACGCCAAGAATATCATAGTTCTTTTCGTTTCAATCCCTTCTAGTCGAAAAGGGCAGCCTCTACCTTATAGACATATTGCAGGAAAACCCACGATTTGAATCGCGGGACGAATTGCGCCAAGTGCATTAATTGTAGTGCATATGTTGATGCCGATAGCGATGAATATGGACAAGCAACGACAAAGGCGTTCCTGATCAACTATTGTCTTTTGTCCAGACGGCGGGAGGCGGTGCTGACCGGATACATCAAGGAACGTCTGGAGAACATCATTCACGAGGTAGCCATGGAAAGGCATTGGACCATCATGGCATTGGAAGTAATGCCGGACCATGCGCATCTGTTCATCGGTAGACCCGAATACCATTCCCAACTCCGTGGTCAAGACGTTCAAGAGTCAATGTTCCAGGTTCCTGAGGGAGGAGTTCCCAGAACTCCTCAGACTACCATCGTTGTGGACCAGATCCAATTACAATTTCCACAGTCGGGAACGTATCGTCAGAAACTATCCAGAAGTACATCGAGAATCAGACCAGGAAGCGACCCCATGCTCTTAACCTTCAAGCTCAAACACAACCGAGTTTTCACCGATGAGCTAGTGAAGGCCAGGAAGGTAGCTGAGTTCGCATTGACCTCTGATTCGTACTCATCAGCAGTGGTCAAGCACATCGGTCTGAAATCCGCCATTGCCTGTCAGATCCTCAAGAAATACGTTCGGAATAAGACGGTAAAAGCCATCCACCGTGTCATGCTGACCGTTCCAGGGCAGTCGGTCAAGGTAGTGGGAACGGGACTCTATATCTCATGCCTCAAGCTCACGCTCGACACGACCTACCTACCAAAGTTCGAGAAGGTAAACCAGATCGAGTGCGACAAGGAATACGCCTTCGTCACAGTGACCGTGCCGGAGAAGCCGATGTTCGAGCCGCAAGGCTTCATTGGCATCGACCGCAACACCACTGGCCATGTTGCTGTGGCAGCAAACCCAGCCACTGGCAAGGTGTGGAAGCTGGGAAGCTCGTGCCAGCACATCCATAAGAAGTACAAGGACATCAGAAGGAACCTGCAAAAACAGGGGCGATACAAAGAGGTCAAGAAGATCAAGCAACGGGAGAGCCAGATAGTCCGCGACCAGAACCATAAGATCGCCAAGAAGGTGATCGATATCGCCGTCCAGAACGCTTGCGGTATAAAAATGGAGCAGCTGGAAGGGATCAGGAACAACCGCAAGCAAGCCAAGTCGTTCAGGTACTCCCTGCACAGTTGGTCGTTCTATCAACTTCAAACGTTCATAGAATACAAGGCCAAGCTGAACGGAGTCACCGTCACCTATGTTGACCCTGCATACACGAGCCAGCAATGCTCAAGATGCGGACTCATCGGCAACAGGAACGATAAGGTATTCTCGTGCCCCAGTTGCGGGCACGTTGACCATGCTGATGCCAACGCCTCGTTCAACATCGCGTTGCGTCCTCCTTTGGTGGAAGACAGTGGTCGATCCAAACCAGACAGAGATGGTTTGAAGGGCCGCATTGATACGCCCCAGGAGGCTCCGGCATGAGGACGTTGCCGACCGAAGAATCCCACGAATTGATACGTAGGAGTGTCAAAAGCGTTTTCCAGCGAAAAGGGGCATTTCAATGCTTATGGCCGTGGATGGTGTCAGGCCAGTGCGCATGGCTATGGACCATCTCCTCATGGGTATGGATATGGGAATGTGTTCCGGCGATCGTTTCTCCTGGATGATGTTGATGGTGTGGATCGTCATGGTCATGCGGATGGGCGTGCGTCACAGCCGAGTGGCGGTGCTCGTGCGCATGCCTCTCCCGGGTTATCAACCAGACCCCGAACCCCATCATGATCGCCGAGGGCAGCATGAGCCACCCCAGCGGTTCCCCGAGCAAGGGAATTGATAATGCTGCACCAATGAACGGTCCAATGGCGAACAAAGCTGCGGTCCGCGCCGATCCCATCTTGCTCAGCGCCACAATGAACAGGACGAGCGAGACCCCATAGCTAAAGGCACCGAGGACCAAGGCATAGAGCATACTATCGCCAAATACGAGCGGCGCACCTATCAGCAGCGTGATCCCGATGGAGGCGCTCCCGGCCACCGCCCCTTTTGTCATCGATATTTGGACCGGGTCCTTGCCTGAAATTTTCTGGGTCAGGTTGTTGTCCAATCCCCAGCACAGCATCGCGCCGACGAGCAGGAACGTACCCTCGATCCGGAAAGCCCCGTTCGAAGGATCATAGGTCAATAGCACGCTGGCAAGTGTCATGATCAGTAGCGCCGCCCAAAGACGTTTGCCCTCCTTCCCCCGGAAGAGCGTCACAGCCAGCAGGGCGGTGAACACTCCCTCAAGGTTGAGCAGTAGCGATGCGGTGAAACCGGAGATCAGAATCAGCCCGCTCACCATCAGGATCGGGGCCACGATGCCGCCGGAGATGATGGAGCCCAACAGCCACTTCGCGTCCTTCTTGGCGATCGGGTCGTAGCTTCGTGCCTTGCCGGCGATCCTCCTGATCGATGCATAGAGACCCAAACCCAGAAAGGCCCCTAAATACAATAATCCGGCCAGTTCCGTCGCCGGCATATCCTCGACCAGCAACTTAGCCAGGGGGGCACTGACGCCGAACAGGGCGGCAGAAACAACGATGATCGCTATCGGCCGAAGGTTCTTCCTCATGCTGATGAGCATCACTGTCATTTCATCGTAAGTCCTTTTTGTTAATTTGAACCATGTTCATAGTCCAGAATTGGGGTGACTGATTGTCCTCGATCCCGTGGTTCAGAAGTTATTAATGAGACGGCATCGATATTAACACAGGGATCGAGCGTCCAAGGAGAAATGAGGATGGAAGGGATTGTTGGATTCACTAAGCTATTCCGAGAGGAAGTGATCGCCATGCCAGAAGGTTCGACCATCGTTTTCGCCGGTTCCAACGCGGTGTGCGCCCCATTTGCTGAACTCTTGGCATATGCCATACGCGATAAGAAATTCGACCTCTATTTCTCGCCCTTGGCTGACGAGAAGGATTGCAGGCCCATGACCTGGAGGGAAGGAACGGGCTATGGTATCGATTCCATAGGGAAAGAGGTCAGGGAAGTCGCAGCGGTGATCGTCCTTGGTGGATTGGCAATGCCCAAATTCGGCTGCAGAATTGAGAAGGTCCAGGAGTTCATCGCCAAGACCTCTAACCACATCGACACCAAGGTCATAGGTGTTTGCTTCATGGACATACTCAAGAGATCTGGCTGGACATCAATAATAAAGTTCGATGCGCTCATCAACTCAATCATGGAAACTGAAAAGCAGATATGATCGAAGCCCGATCTTCTACAAAAATATCAGATAAAGGCTGGAAGGCATGATATTCATCAAACATCTTCCATGGCATACCCAGTGGTTCTCAGTTCGGTCAAATTTACTAGTGCCCGATGGGGAGTCGATTTCTTTGGGATGAAACACCAACATACCGATGCAAAAAATACCCCATATTTGGAGTCCTCCTGAAACATTAAATGCATCGCTGGCATTCCCTTCTAAATGCAGTTAGATCGCCTCATGAAGGGACACCAATAGTTATTTAAGGCGAACTACATTAGGGCGAGATACTCACAGGTGTTAGTATGGTTGAATTTAAAGCCGTTATTAATGATGGAAAGAACGGTAAGTCGTACCAGGTGTCCGTTACTGGCCACCACGCCAACTCCCTGATCGGGAAGAAGATCGGGGATGTCGTTGACGGTATCTTCGTTGGACTTCCAGGCTACAAGCTCGCGATCACTGGTGGAAGCGACAAGGACGGCTTCCCGATGAGGAAGGACCTCCCCGGACCAAGGAGGAAGAGGCTGCTCACCGCCACGAGCACTGGGTTCCAGACGACCGAGGGCGGATTGAGGAGGCGGAAGTCCATGAGGGGCAACACCATTGCTCCGGACACCGTCCAGCTGAACATGAAGATCTCGACCCAGGGTTCCAAGCCCATCGAGGACCTCATAAAGAAAGAGGAGCCTAAGGCATGAGTTTGGCCCACCAGCCCGAGATCAATATCGGCATGATCGGTCACGTCGACCACGGCAAGACCACGCTGACCAAGGCGCTCAGCGGGGAGTGGACGGACCGTCATTCGGAAGAGATCAAGAGAGGAATCTCAATCAGGCTGGGATACGCCGACGTGTCTTTTTACAAATGCCCCAAGTGCGGCGACACGAAGGCATACGCGAGCAGGCCAGAATGCAAGGGATGCGGCGGAAAGGCCGAATTCCTGCGGTCGGTCTCGTTCGTCGATGCTCCGGGTCACGAGACGCTCATGGCAACGATGCTTTCAGGCGCGGCCATGATGAATGGGGCACTTTTGCTGGTCGCGGCCAATGAACCATGTCCGCAACCGCAGACGAAAGAGCATCTAATGGCGCTGTCCATCATCGGCGTCGAGAACATCATCATCGTCCAGAACAAGATCGACATCGTCACCAAGGAAGAGGCGCTGGACAACTACAAGCAGATCAAAGCGTTCGTCAAGGGCACCATCGCCGAGAACGCCCCGATCATTCCGGTATCGGCGCACCATGATGTCAACATCGACAAGCTAATCGAGGCCATCGAGAAGTACATTCCCACCCCGAAGCACGAAGGCAAGGGGCCAGCCAGGATGTTCGTGGCCCGTTCATTCGATATCAATCAACCGGGCGCTTCGCCGGAAGAACTGAAGGGAGGGGTCCTCGGAGGGTCCATCATCCACGGCAAACTCGAGATCGGTGAGGAGATCGAGATAGCTCCGGGCCGAAAGGTGGAGCTCACCGGCGGCAAGGTCGCCTGGGAGAAGATCATCACCACCATCGAGTCGTTGCATGCCGGAGGAACCGAGCTGCAGAAGGCGAAACCGGGCGGACTCATCGCCATCGGGACCAAGTTGGACCCAGCCTTGACCAAGTCCGACGGGCTCACCGGACGCGTTGTCGGCAAGCCGGGCACACTGCCTCCAGTGTTGCACAAGATCATCATGACCACCACCCTTCTGGAACGCGTGGTCGGGGCGGCAGAGGACCTGGCAGTGGAGAACATCAAGACCAACGAACCGCTGATGCTGAGCGTCGGAACTGCCACCACGGTCGGTGTCGTTACGTCCGCCAGGGGAACCGAGTCCGAGGTCGCATTGAAGATCCCGGTCTGTGCCGAGAAAGGTCAGCGCGTAGCCGTTTCGAGGAAGATCACCGGCAAGTGGCGCCTGATCGGCTTCGGCATCATCCAGTAGGTCTTCATGCAGAAAGTGGTCCTAGACACGAACGCGCTTCTCATGCCCTTCGAGTTCAAGATCAATGTCGATCTAGAACTGCAGGGTCTTTTAGGCAGTTATGAAGCGTATGTTCCCGGACCAGCCATCGGCGAGCTGAAACGTTCCAAGAGCAAATTCGCCAACGTCGCGCTAAAACTGGCAGGCAAGTACAAGCGTTACGAGACGGCGATACAGGGCGACGAGGGCATCATCGCGGCGGCGATAGCGCTGGACGCCTACGTCGTCACGAATGACGCGCTGATGCGGGCCAAGCTGCGCCGGGAAGGCATCAAGTGCATATTCCTGCGATCGCGCAGCCACCTGTACCTGGAAGACGACCAGCTTTAGATAAGCGGTCTGGGTGGATCCTCTGGGCCGGTCGGCAAGGACGTCTTTAACTGTTCCAGCCTGGCGGTCATTATCCTCTTGCCGCAGTCAGTGACGGCGTATATCGGGACCTTGGTGCCGTATCTCATGACGTCGAGCTCGGCCATGAGCGCACGCACTTCCATCGAGGCGCAGGCAGTGACGATGTCGCAATATTTCAGGAACTTGATCGCATCGCTCGCCGAGACCTTGCTGGTATGTACTGCGAAGATAACGGCTGAGTCTTCCAGCATCTTACGGATGGTCTCAGCGTCCTTTCCGCTTGCGACGGAAACCCCGATCCTCCGGAATCCGAGCTTGAGCGCTTTCTCCACTCCACGCACCTGATCGATCTTGGCAGTTCTCGGGTCCAGGACCCGTTCCTTGCCCACGGCCTCGATCACGCTCTCGATCGGCGAGGTCTCCAGTATTCCCGATATTCTTCCACCGATGCCTTGCGCCAATTCCGGGTCGGTGACGATGACTGTACCGGCGCCCTCACACACGATGACCGTGCAGTCGATCAATCCCTTGGACAGAGCCATGCCCATTAGCTCCGATACCCCGAACGAAAGGAAATCCTTCATGCGCATCTTCCGCCCTTCAGTGCACATGCCGAAATCTTTGATGCGGAACTCGACATTCTCCCGGACGATTTCCGGGGTGATCTCCTGGATGCCGCGATGTTTCGCGAAAAGCGGGCAATAGCGGACCTCTGGCTTCCCTACCTCCACGACCTTTCCATCTTCAATTACCACTCGCGTCATGCCAAGAGCTTCGATCACATGTTTTCCCATGCTCTCACCGGCGACGGATTAGACCGGACGGTTATATATTGTGCCCTCAACGAATCGTGAGATTATTCTCATAAGGCAGCGAGGGAACAACAAGATTGATTAGCTACACATTTTATTGGTGGTAGTCCCGTTCACGCTTGGCCAATATGGCCATCGTTAGTCCGGAGTGGATATTGTGGAACAAGAGACGGACGAGAAGTTCATACTCGCTCTAAGGCGGATCGCCCTAATGGGTGGAATGCATGACTACGTAGCGATATCATCGCGCGAGCTCGGAGAGATGCTGGACATGAGCCAGCAATCAGCATCAAAGCGAATCTTGGAACTCTTGGACGGGGGACTCATAAGCCGCGACCTTGGGGCGCGCAGGCAGCGCATCCGGTTGACTGACAAAGGTGTCGACATGCTGCGCAGGGAATACACCGAGTACCAGCGGATCTTCGAGATGAAGGATGAGCTGGTCATCAAAGGCACGGTCATCACCGGAATGGGCGAGGGCCAGTACTACGTGACGCAGCCAGGTTACCAGGAGCAGTTCACCGAGAAATTGGGATTCACGCCCTATGAAGGCACTCTCAATGTGAAGGTCAACCCATCGGATGTGCATAAGGTCGACACCTTGAGGCAGGCCAAAGCCATCATCGTCAAGGGTTTCGAACGCAACGGCCGCACGTTCGGTGATGTCCAGTGCCACCTTGCCACGATACAGAACATCGAGTGCGCCGTTGTCATCCCTTCGCGTTCCCACTATAATGACGTGCTGGAGATACTGTGCAAGTACCACCTTCGCCGGACGCTCGGGCTCAATGACAACGACCCTATCGAGGTCAGGGTGTCGTTGATCTGACGGTTCAGTTCTTCTTCAAGACGTGCTTGAGCGCCGACTCGAAGACAACTCGGCCGTCACCCGACGCCACCGGGTTGTCGCCGGTCTTGGTCCAATCTGGGTGGGTCATCCGGTCGAACACACGTTCCGGATGCGGCATCAGCCCGAACACGTTGCCATGCACGTTGCTGATCCCGGCTATGTTCCTCACAGAACCGTTGGGGCACCAGGGATATCCGGCGTAATCCCCTTTCTCGTCCACATACTTGAAGACGATCTGGTCATTGTGCTCCATCTTGTCCAGGATCGATTCTTCCGATTCCTTGGGGAACATGAGCTTGCCCTCAGCATGGGCACAGGGGAACATGACGACCTCGTGCCTCGGCACTTCGGCCGTGAACACGCATTTGCCTCTGTTCTCATGCTTCAGCAGAGTCGGGACGCATTCGAACCGTCCGGACGAGTTGGTGTAAAGAGCTGCCTCTGGCTGCTGCGATAACGCCTCCCCGTCCAATGCTGGTAGCGCTCCCAGTTCGACCAGGATCTGGAACCCGTTGCAGATGCCGATTACCGGCTTGCCGGACTCGATGAACTTGACCAGGTCCTTGGACAGTCCGGACTTCATGCGCGCCGCGAAGATCGCCCCGGCGCGAACGTAGTCACCCGCTGAGAAACCTCCCGGAAACGCCAGGATGTGATAGTCCTCCAGATCCCGCCTCATTGACGGCGGGCATTGACCGAGCAATTGCTTCAGATGCACCTTCTCGGCGCTAGCGCCCACTGAGTTGAACGCCCTGGCGCACTCATCCTCGCAGTTGGTCCCCTCGATCCTGATGACGCAGACCTTGACCTCTTCCGCTTTCACTTGATCACCCCAACAGCTTCCACAAAGGTTGCGACCAGCAATCCCTCAGAGCCTCGACGGATTGGGATACCAGAACGCCCTTGCCGCCCCTGATCTTCAGTTCCGCACCGCCCACGTGTCCCAGCCGGACGATCGGGATTTTCATGTGGTCGATGAACTCCTTCTCCCGGCCTTTGTCGATCTCCACTATCCAGCGGGTGTTCGACTCAGAGAACAGGCGTACCAGATTCGGCAGCTCGCCCATGGCGCTGACGTCGATGTCGGCGCCAATGTCCCCTGCGATGCACATCTCAGCGATCGATACCGCGAAACCGCCGTCCGATAGGTCGTGGCAGGAACGGACCATGCCGTCCTTCATGCAGTCGTTCATCAGTGTTATCGAACGCTTCAGATGCGTCGGGTCTACGTTCGGTACTACTCCGCCCTTGCCGCCGAAGCGGCGGTACAGTGCCGAGCCGCCCATCTCCTCTTTCGTCATGCCGACCAGGAACAAGGGGTTGCCCTCATGTTTCAGGTCGGTGGTGACCACGTTCCTGATGTCCTCCACAATGCCCAGGCCGAGCACTGTGGCGGTCGGAAGGCATGGTCCCTTGGAGGTCTCGTTGTAAAGGCTGACATTGCCGGAAGGGACCGCCAGCCCCAGTTCGATGGCCATGTTGGCCAGGCCGGCGATCGCCTCCTTCAATTCGCCCAGTCGCTCAGGCTTCTCAGGATTCCCAAAGTTAAGACAGTTGGTGAGAGAGTGCGGTGTCCCGCCGACCGCCACGATGTTGCGGCATGCCTCGTCCACCGAGGCCTGTCCGCCCTTGTACGCGTCCAGTGAGGTGAACCAGGGGTTGACCCCAATGGCCAGCGCCAAGCCTCTGTAGGAATGGTCCAGTGGCTTGAGCACGGTGGCGTCTGAAGGTCCGCGCTTGTTCATCTTGCCCTGCATGGGCTTGACGACGGTGTTGCCCCGTACCTCATGGTCGTACATTCTGACGACCCACTCCTTCGAGGCGATGTTCGGTTCCGAAAGCAATGCCAGGAGTATCTCGTTCATGTCCCCTGGCACGTTCGGCCTGGTGTGAACGACCGTCGAGGGCGTGCTGACCTTGCTCGGCCGGCAGTATTCAGGTCCCTTGGTCAGGAACTCAAGGTCGATGTCGAAAACCTGCACGCCGTGATAGATAAGTTTGACGTGGTTGCCCTCCACGACCCGGCCGATGACCGAAGCGTTGACGTCCCACAGCGCGAAGATGTCCAGGATGTCCTGGACGTTCTCCTCCGGGGCGGCGAGCATCATTCTTTCCTGTGACTCCGAGACCCACATCTCCCACGGCGCGACGCCCGCCTCTTTCAGGGGAACCTGTTCCAGGTCGACGACCGCTCCGCATCCGCCGGACAAGGCCATCTCCCCGACGACGCAGGAGAGCCCGCCTCCACCCAGGTCCTTCATGCCGTGGATGAGGCCTTTCGAGTTCACCTCAAGGCAGGCGTGGATGAGCGGCTCCTTGGTGATCGGATCACCCAGTTGGACAGCTCCCCGGGATTCTTCCTCGGAGGTCGATTTCAGTTCCGCCGAGGCGAAAGTGACGCCGTGAATGCCGTCCCTTCCGGTCTTGCCCCCGACCAGGATGAGCACGTCCTCGGTGCCCTTGACGGCGTTATTGACAAGGTCCTTCCGCTTCACGATACCGACGCATCCGACGTTCACCAGGCAGTTGCCGACGTAGGACTCGTCAAAGTAAAGCCCGCCGCATACGCACGGTATGCCGATCCGGTTGCCGTAATCCCTGATCCCGGCGACCACGCCACCGACCAGGTACTTGGGGGACTTGGAACCGGCCGGCATCTCTCCCTTGTAATCGATCGGTCCGAAGAAGAGCGGATCGATGAGGGCGATCGGCTGGGCACCCATGCAGAGCACGTCCCGGACGATGCCGCCTATCCCGGTGGCCGCACCACCATAGGGCTCGATGGCCGAAGGGTGGTTATGCGATTCGATGCGTAACGCGTATCCGTACTCGTCATCGAACACCATGACCCCGGCGTCACCCTTGGACAGGATATCCGGATGCTTGATGTTGAAAATGTGCTCTCTGAGGAACACCTTGGAACTCTTGTAACAGCAATGCTCGCTCCATGCCTGGGCGATGGACTGTATCTCGATGTCGGTGGGTATGCTTCCGCGGTTCTGGAAGTATTCCCGGATGCGTTTCATCTCGTCCACGGACAGGTTCAGCCCGAGCTTGGTGCTCAGTTCCTTTAGCTGTCCATCATTCGCGGAGAAGATGTCCACATCGAATAGCTCGAACGGCACCGCCCGCTTTTTCAGCAACTGGTCGATCGCCATTGTTCTCACTGCTTGATCTCGACTTTGAATTTCTGGATGACCGGGTTGGCCAGGAGCTTGCGGCACATCTCTTCGCCCTGCTTCTTCGCTTCATCGGCCGGCAGGTCCAGCTCGACCTCGAAGGTCTTGATCGAACGGACTCCCTTGATGCCCTTGAAACCGAGCAGTTCGAGCGCTTTCCTGGTGTTCTGGCCTTCGGGGTCGGCCACGCCCTGCTTGAGCTCTATCCGGATCTCTGCCACGACCATTGACGCACCGAGATTCTGGTATCGACTGCCGGTTAATAATCTTCTCCCTGCCACGTTGCCTAGGGGACGATGTGGTAATAGGAATCGATGGCGCTGAATGCGCCGGTGATGACGAACTCGACAGCGATCGCCGCCAGTAGCAGGCCCATGATCCTTGTGAATGCGCCAGCACCGCTTTTTCCCATGAAGAAGAAGATCCTATCGGAATACTTGAGTAAGAAGAAACTGGCAACGACAGTAGCCAGGATGGACAGGAAAATGGCCGACAGATCGAACACCATTTCGTTCGAGGTGGTCGCCAGGGAGATGTATATCATGACCGTAGTGATCGCGCCGGGACCGGCCATGAGCGGTATGCCCAGCGGGACCACGCCCACCTCCTCCTTCTCCAACGCCTCCTCGTGTTCTTCTCCGGTCAACTTGGAACGCGGGACCTGGCCCCTGGTCATCGTGAAAGCGATCGAGAACAGAAGGATCCCCCCGGCGATCTTGAACCCGGGGATGGTTATACCGTAAATGGCAAAGATGTAGTTGCCGAAGATACCGAAGGCCAGCAATACGCCGGCGGCGACGATGCACGCCTTCTTGATCACGCGCCGCTTCTGCTCCGGGGTATAGTCCTGGGTGATGGCGACGAAGACCGGGATGGTGCCTATCGGGTTGACGATGGCGAATATCGCGGCAAACACGGTGATGGCAAATTCAAAGCTCATCGCTTGAAGCAAACGGATGGGTCGTTATATGCTTTGCCCCAACGGTCTGGCTGGCAATGACAGGCACGGAGCACGCGTCTACGTCATATCCGTTCGGTCAAAAGGCAGGTGGCCTTTCGCTCGTGCCCTCATCATTCCCTATTTCTTGGACCATTTGCTCATCATGTCCTCGGTCAAGGACTTCCCTGCCCTGATGAGCGCGACGGTCCTTTCGATGCGCCTCTGCCTGGTCTCAGGACGCTTGGCGCTGGACACCCACCGGATGAACTCCCTTCGTTTTCCAGGCGGCAATGACGAGAATGCATCCCAGTTCAACTCTCGCTTCAATGCGTCCTCAAGATCTGGTGGAAATACCAGGTCTTGTTCTGCGGAGGCGGTCGGAGAAGCTATCAAATCATTGAAATCGATGGGCAATCTGGACATGCCGGCGTCCGTCATCCTTCCCTCGTCGATGAGCTTCCTCGCCCTATACAGGTTGCGTTGGGACCAATGCGTATCATCTTTTCTTGGCGTAAGCCTGAGCATGTATCTGCTCTCATCCAGGCGCTTGCCCCGGCTGTCTATCCATCCGAAGCACAAAGCCTCATCAACGGCGTCCGTTATCGTCAGGGTCGAAGAATCCTTCCTGCCCTTGGTGAGGACCAGCCAGATCTCGCGGCGGATCGTGTGGTTTGCTTCGAGCCAGGCCCTCCACTCGGCCGTGTTCTTGGGTTCGACGAGGTCCATTGTGCGGGATGAATCGTCATCGGCCTCGATAATATTATCCCGCACCATCGGACCATGTGGAGGCATCGGTCGTCTAGGGATCACGGTCCATCAGGTGCCAGCCTTCCGAAGACCAGGTATCCGGTATGACCGAGCATGTCGAACGACGGCCTGACACCGCCCTCATGGACGTCCATCGTCCTCTGGATGTTCTCCAACGCCACCACTTCGATGAATCC
Source organism: uncultured Methanomassiliicoccales archaeon (assembly GCA_942492955.1). GTDB lineage: Archaea > Thermoplasmatota > Thermoplasmata > Methanomassiliicoccales > UBA472 > DASXVU01. Next base: position 1,425,036 of record OW818644.1, on the reverse strand, counting down.
TGAAGAACGGACCTTCTTGACCGTCGATTCCAGCTGGTTGGTGTTTGGCACATATCCGCAGAACCGTCCTCCGGGCTTCAGGAAACGTTTGACGTTATCGACAGCCTCCCAGGGATTGGGCATGTCCAGCATGACGGAATCCACCCTCTCCCCGACATCGATGGTCCTTACATCCCCGATCATCAACTTCCAGTTGTCCTGGAACCCGGTGCGCTCTACGTTCCGCCGGCCTTTCGTTGCGAAGTCCTCGCGCAGTTCCACCGAAATGACCTTGCCGGACGGCCGGACGACGTTGAGCAAGGGCATCGTCAGCGAAGCGGAGCCCAGTCCCGCTTCCAGGACGGTATCTCCAGACTTGACGTCCAAGTTGAATAGAATAGTGGCCGCGTCCTTGGCGATGATGACCTGCGCGCTCCGGTCGACCGATTCCATGAGCTCCGGGTTTCCCGGGATCATTACGTAGAATTCGACCCCCGCGAACGAGATCTTGGAGCCCGACTCAAGGGCCATGAGCTTGCTTCCGTCAAGCACGCCGAGACCCTGGATCTTCAGCATCTCCGGGCGGGCGTTCGCCCAGAATTTGCGGCCTCTCTCGTCCAATAGGTAGACCAGCTGCCCTTCCTTCATCATACCGCTGATTGTGCAGTCCAGATAAAAAGGCTTGTCATCACTTCAGCTTCGCACCGCACTCCGAGCAGAAATCGTCATGTGAGCTTATTGCGATGCCGCATTTCTGGCAGCGTGGGATACCTTCGACCTGATCGCGGACCACTGGGGCCCAGGAACGATATTCAGGTTTGATCTCTTCTGGCATTGCCGCCGGGACTGTCTCCTGGGTCATCTGCGGTTCAAGGTGAGGTGAGGCTGGTTCCGGTGCCGAGGTACCTTGAGGCACGGTCGGCGCAGGTTGCGCCTTCGGCGTTTCCGGTTCAACGTAACGGTATTCGGGGGCAGAGTGGAACTCTGGCTGCTTGTTGCTGTCCCTCTTTTTCATGATAAGATAGAGGGCCAGTCCAATAACGCTCAGGACGATACCAGCGACGACCCATCTCGCGCCTTCGACCTTCCTTCTGAAAGTGTCGACCGATATCCATCCGCCGATCACCACTCCGATGGTCAGCCAGACCAACAGTATCTCTAAGATCTCAATACCCATCCATTCAACCTAATGTTGATAGTCAGTCGAGTATTTTAAACCAAATTATCTAAATTGTACAAACCGAACGAACACTGCATTCATTCGATGTATCGAAAGCATGATGAACCCTTGGCAGGAATGGAATTGACCATGCGCGGATCAATTTCCGTCACGATCGTATTGGTCCTATTGGCACTGACCCTGCCAACGGTCTCTGAGGAGGCGACTGCGCATTCCCCCACCTTTCCCGGTGAGAACACCTCTCTGGGTAAGGCCACCCACGTCGATGATCCGTCGAAATCATGGGTCATTTACGCCCACCTTGAGGAGGCCACAGTCAATTATTACGCCATCGATCTGAGGGCAGGAGACCGGCTCTATCTCAATCTGATCGTTCCGACCAAGGAGAAGGGGACAGGGTTCCTGCCGAACCTGGCCATCACCGGTCCTTTCGCCGACAAGAATGGAACCCTTCCTATGTCCGTGGAATTGCCTGCTGACAGCGGCTGGAATGTGATAGACGGCGTTGTACCTGACACGCCGACCTACGAGCCGTTTACTCCCGGCGCATTCCTGAACCTGGCGGTGTTCGATGAGCGTGTCCCTGTGGACGGCCGTTACTACGTAGTCGTGTTCCAGGACCCGGACCTGGCCGCCATTCATGGAGATTACGGTCTCGCGGTTGGTTATGTCGAGTCTTTCACCATCGTGGAGTTCGTACTGATCCCGTTCAGCCTGCTCAACATATACCAGTGGGAAGGCCAGTCGCTGATACTGATATTCGTTCCAATGGTCGTTGTCTTCTTGGTGGGGTCTTTCGGGATGTATCTGTTGAGGAGAGAACCCTTCAACCGGATAGGCCTGGTGCACATGTTCGCGCTGTTATCCGGTCTGTTGTTCATGAGCACAGCAGCTAACACGATCATTCAAATGCTCATCTCGATCTCCCAGGCCGGACTGGTCGCCGAGGTGCTGGTGACCCTGATATTCATCGCGGCTCCCCTCCTACTTGGATTGGTGGCGATCAGGATGGCGTTATCCGGCAAAACGCCATGGACGATCAGGAGACGCATAGGGCTTTTCGCGATCGGTCTCGTCGGATTAGTCGTCTGGGGCGGCCTGTTGGTCGGACCGATCATCGCCATGGTCGGGAGCGTCATGCCGGTGGGGCAGACACGTAAACGTGAAGAAAGGTAAAACCGCCCCGTCGACCGTTGACCAGATTGGACGGTCCCGTACACCAGGCCAGACCGGTCAAGCCCAATCTATTAATAGGCTGACCGCATTTTGGCGCTCTTGATGGAAGAGAACGCCTTTCCCAAGAAAATCCAGATGGGCATTTCAGCACTCTTGCTCATCGGCGGAATCGCGCTGTACATCGCCTGGGGTATCGGGTTCAACGGATGGAACTTCTTTGACCAGAAGTTCATCGGATTGTATGCCCTGGTCATCGTCATGGTCCTCTTCGGCGTCTTCGGAATCTTGCTCACCAGGCTGAGAAAGGACTGAGGTTGCGTCATTCTGTTTTGCTATCTAGTTCAAAGTTGATATCCAGCGTTTGCTATGCTCAAATGCAATCGCCAAAAACATGAAAAGAATTGATGGGAAAGGGTTTTTACATCGCTTTTGAAGCATAGGCGACTTTGTCGGTGTCCTTGCCGCAGACGATGCACTTGCCTTGGAACTCCTCATGGATGTAAGGCGTCCCCAGAAGCTTGAGCTCGGTCCTCTGCTCCAACGTGTGGCCGCACTCAGCCTCTCCGCACCATCCAAACCTCAGGGTCTTCCCCGGAATGTTGTCCAGCGAGGTGATCGTCACGTACGAATCCCTCATCCTCTTCTGGGCCGATTCCAGCATCTCCGTCATGATGGTGTCGAGCATGGCCTTGACCTCTTGGACGCACTCGGCCCGCGCGAACGAGCCCTTCTTGCCGTCATTGCGCTTTGCGTAGGCCACCTTGCCGCCCTCGATGTCCCTCATGCCCAGCTCCAGACGGAACGGGACGCCTTTGATCTCCCAGTTGTAGAACTTGCTGCCTGGCCTTTCGTTCGAGTCGTCGAGCTTCACTCTTACACCGGCTGCCGTCAGTTCGTCCGTCAGCTTCTTCGCTTCCGCCGCGACCGCCTCGACATTGCCCTTGGCCAGGATCGGGATGATGACGACCTGGAACGGAGCCACCGCCGGCGGCAGGACCAGTCCCTTGTCGTCGCCGTGCACCCCGACCACGGCACCGACCAGCCGCTCGCTCATTCCGAACGTGGTCTGGTGGCAATATTGCATGGCACCGTTGACGTCCTCGTACTTGATGTCGAACGGCCTGGAGAAGTTCTCCCGATAGTGGTGGATCGAGCCAAGCTGCAGGGATTTGCCCTCCGGCATCAGCGTATCGACCCCTACTGTGTAGTATGCGCCCGGGAACTTGTCCCAGTCGGTCCTCTTCAACAGCGAATAGGGCAGGCAGAGCTTGGCCATGATGTTCTTCAGGATGACGAAATCCTCTTCCACCTGTTTCTGCGCGTCGGCCTCGTCGACATGGCAGGTGTGCGACTCGAAGAAGTGGATCTCCCGTACCCGGATGAACGCCCGGGTCTGCTTCGTCTCGTAACGGAACGTGTTTACCAGCTGGTAGGTCTTGAGCGGCAGGTCGGTGTGAGACCGTACCCAGAGGGCGAAGATCGGATACATTGCCGTCTCGGAGGTCGGCCTGAGGCACAGCCGGATGTCCAGCTCGTTGAGGCCGGCGTGCGTCACCCAGTAGACCTCGGCGTCGAATCCCTTGATGTGGTCCTTCTCCTTCTGGAACTCGGTCTCCGGGATGAGCAATGGGAAATTGACCTCACCGTGGTCGGTGGCATCGCACTCCTGCCGGATGTAAGTGTCAATATGGCGCATGATCTTCCAGCCATACGGTGTCCAGACGTTCATTCCCTTGATCGGGTATCGCTTGTCGGTCAGGTTGGCAAGCTCGACTATCTCATTGTACCATTCGCTGAAGTCTTCCTCTTTCTTCATCAGGGACACCTTGGCTCGGATTGGGTGGAAATGTGATTCCTGACTTAATAGTTACACGTCCGACCCGCATTTGAAAATTCCAAAATAAAAGAATTTGACCAGGCCTTCTTCACCGAGAAGTGGTGATGGCCGCGGCCAGTCGGTCCTTCATCTGATCGGTCTCAGAATATGGACATCAGATTGCCTTGGCCACTTCCGGCGCCACTGAGATGACCGAGACCTCGCTCTCCAGGGTGTTGGCCGCGGTTATCTTGTCACAGTGCTTCTTCAGCCGGTCCAGCGCACCGCCCACGAATAGTCCATGGGTGCATGCCGCGCTGACGCTCCGGGCCCCCAGACGCCGTAGCTCTTCGGTCGCGGCGACGATGGTACCGCCGGTGGAGATGATGTCGTCGACGATCAGGACCTTCTTGTTCTTGGCGTCGATGTTCTTCGGCGTCATGTGGACATTGGTGCCGGAAAGGCGGGTCTTCACCAGGTAGTCCCATTCGCAGTTGAGCACCTCGGCGACCCATCCGGCGCGCTTCAATGCGCCCTCGTCCGGTGCCAGCACCAGATCGATGCCCTGGTCCTTGTAGAACCTTCCGATGGCCGGCGCCGCATGCGTGTCCACGACCTCAGCCGCATCGAACCAGTCCAGCATCATATGGTTGTGGATGTCGACCAGGACGACCTTGTCCGAGTTCATCTGGATGTGATCGACCATGACCTTGGCCGAGAGCGGTTCTCCCTTGTTGAAGCGCTCGTCCTGCCTGGCATATCCGTAGTACGGGATCACGTTGATGACCTTCTTGGCGCCGAGGCCGATGGCCGCGTCCTGCAGCAGGAACAGCTCGACCAGCTTCTCGTCCGGGTAGGAGTTCTGGACGATGACCACATCGTCATCCAGCGATTCCTTTTCGATGCGGACGTAGCACTCTCCGTCCGGGAACCTCTTCACCGTCGCCGGTGTGTATTCAGCATTCAATTCGGTGGCCAGGTCCATGGCCAGTTTGGTCGATGCCGATCCTCCAACAACAAGCATTCTTATCGTTCAGGAGATGATACTTCGCATAATTAACCCAATCGCACTCGGGTGATGGTTCGGCCCTCTTCCGTCCCGGTCCTCTGTCATTACCGCTCTTTTTCCTTTACGAAGGTTCCATCTGGTCCAGGATTAAGTGGCAAACATATTTATTCCATCCACTTGATATGTCGGACTAGGATGGGAATGCAAACCAATTCAGATTCTGAATCTACATCAGGCCATGCCTTCTCGGAGGAAGAGGACAAGCTCGACCTCGAGCCGAAACCAGAGGCGGTCATAGAGGACCCCGGAACCGACGACCCTGTCGAAGCAGAGCCGATGGTCCATCCTTCGGAGGTCGCTCCCCCCAAGGTGAGGGCACCGTCCGAACACATCGTTCACGATGACAAGTATGGCGACCTCGACGGCGTTGGGATCATCTACGGCAACGTGGGGTCCACCGAGCTCCACTTCCGGGTCATGGGCGACATCGAGAAGATGGAATACGTCCAGATCAAACACCTGCATGACGGGTGGGTTCTGGGCCAGGTCGTGGACGTTCAAAGGAAGACCGACCTGACCATCGAGAAGGCTAAGAAGATATCCGAGGGCATGAGCGTCGACATCGATGAGATGGTGGCGGCGACGGTCAACATAGTGGGATTCCGCGACGACCGCGGGCTGCTGCAGGTGCCCCGTTCTCCGTTCAAGGCCGGCGACATGGTATTCCGAGCCAAGGACGAGCTGATCAAGGACTCTATCGGTCTGAAGGAGCACACCAAGACCGGCGCTTATCTAGGATACCTTTTCGGGCACGATATCCGCATCGAGGTGGACATCAACGCCATGGTGCAGAAGCACGTTTCCATCCTGGCCAAGACCGGGGGAGGGAAGTCCTTCCTGTGCGGCGACCTGATCGAGGAACTGATGAAGCACGACGTCACCGTCATGGTCATCGACCCTCACGGGGAGTACTCCGCGATGAAGGACAAGGGCTCCGAGCCGAAGGGCAACAGGGATTTCCATATTCTTCCCCAGGGGTTCGGGGACAAGATACAGGAGTTCGCCACCGACGTCGCCGTCAACAAGAGCGCCAAGCCGTTGAAGTTCACCCTGGCCAACATCGACGCCAGGGAGCTGCTCGGACTGACCCAGATCAAGAACGGGAAGGTTTTCCTGACCGCGCTGCGGAAGGCCATAGACTCGGTCAAATCGGTCAAGAAGGATTTTGGGCTCAAGGACATCATCGCCATGCTCGAGGCCGAGGAGGATGCCGCCAACAACTCCCTCATCGCCGAGCTGGAGTACCTCAACGAGGTCAACATATTCGCCCCGCAGGGGACCCGTATCGATGAGCTCGTGGTGCAGGGCAAGATGACCATCATCAACCTGCGTGGGACGCCGCCAGACATCTCTGAGCTGATCGTAAACCGCATTTGCACCGCGCTTTTCGAACTGCGCAAGATCGGAAAGATCCCGCCCATGATGCTCGTGGCGGAAGAGGCGCACAACTGGTGCCCGCAGCAGGGCTTGGCCGCTTCGTCCAAGATATTCAGGACCATCGCCGCCGAGGGCAGGAAGTTCGGCCTCGGACTCACTATCATATCCCAGCGTGCCGCCAAGATCGACAAGAACGTGCTGTCACAGTGCAACACCCAGATGATCCTCAAAGTGACCAACCCGAACGACCTGAAGGCCATCCTGTCGTCGGTCGAGGGACTCTCCGAGGGAATGGAGGACGACATCCAGCGCCTTCCGATAGGGGTCGCTCTGATCGTCGGGGGCAACATCCAGATGCCGCTGTTCGTGGAGGTCAGGCCGCGTGAGTCGAGGCACGGCGGGGAGAGCGTCGAGATCATCTCCACGAAGGGCTAGCGATGCAGCGGGACCGCATCACGGACGAGCATTTGGATCGCTATCTGGACATAACACGGAGAGCTCTGGAGAAGATCAAGGTCTCACCTCCTGAACGCTCCTTCAACCGGAAACTAGCGGACTCGTTCCTGGAAATGGCGACCACGTACTACAACGACGCCAAGCATTTTCGTGATGTGGGGGACTTCATCAACGCCTTCGCATGTGTGAACTATGCACATGGCTGGCTCGACTGTGGGGCCAGGATCGGGCTATTTGATGTCGGCGGGGACGACCAACTGTTCACTCTGTACGAATGAGCTCATTTGACCAGACGGGGGCCTTTCAGATCAACCTTGGTTCGGAAGGTCGGGCCAAAATTCCGGAGCACTTCCTCGAGTCGGTCCACGTCCCCGAAAGCGAACACCGAGTTGCCAAGCATAGACATGCTGGCCTGCCCGACCTTTTCCGCGGAGGCAATGGCCTTCAACGCTTCAGGCGATGCGACCCCGCTCTCGATCGCGAACATCTTGGACAATCGGGTGAACGATGAGAGGGTGATGTCCAGTTCGAAATCTTCCATGCATCTCTTTCCGATGGAGCTGATCTTCGCCTTCATCCTCTCGTCAGTGAGAACGTCCACGGTCTTGATCGGACTACCGACCTCGCACAGGACCACTTCTGGTTCACCGTCGAACCTCTCCACCTTCCCTATCGGAGGCAGGCCCTCCTTCCTGCGGATCGTCATTCCTCCCTTGAACAGTGCGGACACGTCGCCCATGCCGGTATGGTTCATGATCTCGGATTCGTGTGCCGCCTCGAACGCTTCGTGGGATGGGCGCCCCATCAGACTGGAAAGGGCTAGCGATGCAGAAAGGGCACCGGCCGCGCTGGTGCCGAAACCCTGAGAGACCGGAAGGGTCACCGTGCTCATTACGTTGAGATCGTACGGCTCCGTCTTCAGCAGCTTGCGGAGGGCATACTCGGTGACCGGCGCGAATGTCTGATTCCCGTTGAGATTGACCTCGATGCTTCCATCACCATCGGTCATCCAGACCTCTGACCTGACACCCAGTTCGGTGCAGAAACCAGCACCCCGGGAACCGGTGGCGAATATGTTGTCATGTTCCACAACTTGGAAGAATCCGGTGATGTGACCGGGGCAGAAGGCGATGGCTCTCTTCATGCTACCTTGTCCAAGATCAGGTCGGCCACATCTCTCTTGGTTCCGGACAACCGGACGTATCTGCCCTTGTTCGTCAGGAACAGCACCGATGTCATTCCCGACTTCACCTCGGCCAGGTCATTGGCCACAATGGCGTCGAGCTTGTGCTGCTTCAGCCGCCGCTCGGCCTTGACCACCAATTCCGACTCACCCACGCCGCTCTCGGCCTTGAAACCGATCAGCTTGACCTTCTTCTTTCTGAGCAGGGGCAGGATCTTCGCCACCGGCTCCAGGATGAGCTCCAGTTCCTTCGATTCGGAGGATACCTTTCCATCTGCCTTCTTCGGTGCGAAATCTGAAAGTGCCGCCGGAACGAACACAATATCGTGGGAGACATTCGGGACCATTCTCACCAGGTCGCCGACGGTCACGAACCGCCTGGTCGGGATGAACGCAGGCAATTGCACCGAGCACCGACCCATCCATAGCTCGACGTCCGCGCCCCGTTCATAGGCAGCCTTGGCCAGTTCCACGGCGGTCTCGCCGGTGCCGCGGTTGGTGATGACCCTCATGTCGTCGATGGGCTCCTCGGACGAGCCGCCGATGACGAGGACCCTCCTTCCAATGTAGTCGCCCTTGCCCAATCGTCGGAGCACGGCCTCCACGATCTCCTCGTTCGTGACGACCTTTGCCTTGCCCTCGTCCATACGCGGCCCTATGAAATCAAGTCCGATGTACTTCAACGCGCTGATGTTGGTCTGGACGATCGGATTGTCATACATCGCCGCATGCATCGCCGGGGCGATCATGATGGGTGTCTTGGAACCGAGGGCCGTCGTCGCCATCGTCGTGACCGGCGTGTCGTCGATGCCGCAGGCGATCTTGGAGATGGTGTTCGCGGTGCAGGGCGCGATCAGAAGCAGGTCGGCCTTGTCCTCGGAGTTGCCCAGGAGGTCCACGTGCTGCACCCAGCCATCGAGGTCGGTGATGACGTCGTTGCCGGTGGCAAACACCATGGAACAGGGAGTGATGATCTTCTGCGCCTCGGAGGAAAGCACGGCCTGCACTTCCGCCCCATGCCTGATCAGTTCCCTGGCCAGCTCCAAGCATTCCACCGCGGCGATCGATCCGGTGATGCCCAGCAGGATGCGCTTGCCCAACAATTTCCTGCTTCTAGCGCAACGGATGCCCTCGGATGGATGCATGCCCTGTCAAATCCGCGCTCGGACTTAAAAGTTCTGTTGCGCCGTTTTGAGAACTTCGGCGAAAACTTCCTCCAGCGGTCTCGAGGCATCGATGATGTGAGCGCTCGGATCGGAAAGGGACATCTCCTCGTAGATCGACGCGACCTTCTTGAGGAAGCCGAGCTTCTCGAACTTGCTCTTCTCGTCGCGGTCCTTCATGCGCTTCATCGCTTTTTCCGGGTCGATCATGAAGTAGAAGGTTATGTCCGGCCGTCGTATGATCGGAGCGTTAACCGCCCGGAGCCAGAGCAAAGCGTCCGGGACCAGCCGTTCGAGCGTCACGCCTTGGTAGGCCAGGGTCGATATGTAGTACCGGTCGCAGATGACGATCTTGCCCTCATCGACCGCCCTGGCGATCTCCTGGGTGTGCTGTGCCCGGTCGGCCATGAACAGCAGCGCTTCGGCGAAGTCGTTGACGTTCTCCTTGTTCGCCCGGCGCACGCAATCACCGATCCATGAATCGCTCGGTTCCGCAGTGAGGACCGTGTCCCGGCCGAGCGTCGCGCTCAACTTGTCGCTGAGCATCCTGGCGATGGTGGATTTGCCTCCCCCGTCGATGCCTTCGAAAACGAAGAAGCGTCCTGAGACCTTCGCTGTAGCAGATAGGTGAGCCACGCCTGCCTCGGACCCGAGCGAACTGTTCATCGCATCCTCATGTGAATCATCGCTAATAATATTCCCTGTCTATCCGCTGGTCTTGTCTTTCTCGAGCTTCGCCTGGTGATCCCTCCAGGTGAGGATCAGTTCGCGCGCGGCATACAGCTCGTCCACCCTTCCGACCGAGGTGTTGGTGGGGGCGGCACGGACAATTTCCGGATCCTCCCTGGCGATGCTGATGAGCGTTTCCGCGAAATGGTCCAGCGTCTCCTTGGTCTCGGTCTCGGTGGGTTCGATCATGAGCGCCTCCTCCACAAGGGAAGGGAAGTAGATGGTCGGGGACATGTAGCCATAGTCCAGCAGCCTCTTGGCGATGTCCAAAGCCTTCACGTTCCTTTCCTTCGACTGCCTCTTGGCGCTGATGACGAACTCGTGCTTTCTCAGCGGGCGGTAAGGAAGATCGAACTCCTCGGACAGTCTGCCCTTCAGGTAGTTAGAGTTGAGGACTGCAGCCTGGGATATCTCCTTGAGCCCGTCCCCTCCATGCCTCAGGATGTAGGCATAGGCGCGAACCAGCACTGCGAAGTTGCCATGGAACGCCCTTACCTTGCCGATGCTGCCCGGCCGGTCGTAATCGAACCGGTACCTGCCCCCTTGCTCGACGATGCGCGGCACCGGAAGGAACCTCTCCAGGTGTTTCCTTACGCCGACCGGTCCGGCTCCCGGTCCACCGCCGCCGTGGGGGGTCGCGAAGGTCTTGTGCAGGTTGAAGTGCATGATGTCGAAGTTCATCCTACCAGGCGAGGTCATGCCCAGGATGGCGTTGAAGTTGGCCCCGTCGTAATAAAGCAGTGCTCCCGAATCATGGACTATGTCCGCGATCTCCCGGATCTGGTCTTCGAAGATGCCGAGGGTGTTCGGGTTCGTGATCATGAACGCCGCCGTCTTGTGGGAGACTGCGTTCTTCAGCGCCTCGATGTCCGCGCAGCCGTCGATGTCGGAAGGGATCTCCAGGACGCTGAAGCCAGCCATCGCGGCGCTGGCCGGGTTCGTGCCGTGCGCCGAGTCCGGGATGATGACCTCCGTCCTATCCTGCCCGTTTGCTCTGTGGTATGCCTTTGCGATCAGCATACCAGTGAACTCACCATGCGCCCCGGCGGCCGGTTGGAGGGTGACCGCATCCATGTCGGAAATGGAACACAAGGCCGCCTCGAGCTTGTGCAGCAACTGCAACACGCCCTGGATGGTATCCTCGTCCTGGTAGGGGTGTATCGAGGTAACGGAAGGCATCGAGACGAGCGCGTCAGCGAACTTGGGGTTGTACTTCATGGTGCAGGACCCAAGCGGATACAGCCCGTTGTCCACGGAGAAGTTGCGCTGGGAGAGGTTGACGTAGTGCTTCACTACCTCCCGTTCAGGGACTTCTGGAAGGCACAGTGCTTTTCTCGTCATTCCTTGCGGGACCGCATCCTTCAGCTCCTTCTTCAACCGGATGCATGGGTCCGAGCTTCCCCCCAGCTCGAACACGGTCCGAGTATCGTACCTCGCCTGGCGATACATTCAGACCACTTCCTTCAGCGCTGCGATCAGCCTATCATGGTCCGCCGCTGAATGCATCTCGGTGGTCGCGAAAAGCATGTGCTCGTTCATTCGCGGGATGTGCCTGGCCAGGTCCAGCCCGCCGATGATGCCTTTCCTGGCCAGATGTTTGCTCAGCTTATCTGGGCGCACACTGGTGCGGACCGCGAACTCGTTGAAATGGTATGCCTTGAAGACTGGGGCATCGAATCCGTCCAGCTCGTCGATCCTCGCCATCAGGTCGCGGGCGTTGGAGATGTTGACCTTGGCGATCGCCTCCAGGCCTCTTGGCCCGATTACGCTCAGGTATACGGCGGCAGCTACCGCCATCAGCGCCTCGTTGGTGCAGATGTTCGATGTGGCCTTGGAACGGCGTATGTGTTGCTCCCGGGTCTGCAGGGTCATGCAGAACGCCCTCTCTCCCCGATTGTCCCGGGTCATCCCGATGAGACGTCCAGGCATCTTTCGGACGTGCTCCTTCCTGCAGGCGAAGATGCCGAGCAGAGGGCCCCCGAAGTTCATCGATGAACCGAGAGATTGCCCTTCACCGATCGCGATGTCCGCCCCGTACTCTCCTGGGGGCGTGAGCAGACCCAGGGAGATCGGATCGACCCCGACCACGAGCGGGACCTCGGGGAATCGTTTCTTGAGCTCGAGGACGGTCGGATCGATCATCCCGAAGAAGTTCGGTACTTCGGCATAGATCCCGAATACATCATCATCGACCTTTTTTGCCAGATCGTTGAGGTCAAGGCCGCCGGTGTAAGGATCGTAACCGTACTCGATCGCCTCCAATCGAGGACCTGACAGGTAGTTGCGCAGCACGCTCTTCTTTTCCCAGGACATCGCCTCAGGGATCAGGAACTTCTTCTTGGGCAGGATGCGGTGGCACATGGTTGCCGCCTCCCCCAGGGCGGTCGAGGCGTCGTAATTTGAGGAGTTGACCACGTCCATGGCAGTGAGCTCCGATACCAGGCTCTGGTACTCGAACATGGAATGCAGCATGCCCTGGCTGATCTCTGCCTGGTACGGTGTGTACGATGTGATGAACTCGGAGCGCATGATGATGCTCTTTACCGCGGCTGGGATGAAATGGTCGTAGATGCCCGCCCCGAGGAAGCAGGGGGCCTTCTCCGAGTTGAGGTCGTTTGACAGCATCTCCCTGATCTGGCGGACGACCTCGTGCTCATCGAGCCCATTCTGAATGTCGAGGCCGTCTTTCCGGATCTCAATCGGGATATCGGCGAAAAGGGAATCAACATTCTCGATGCCGAGCTCCTTCAACATCCTGTCGTCGAGGGTCATATCCAGCCCGGACTACGCATTGGCGCCGATAAATAGGTAATTGCTCAGAGGTCGGCCGCCGCTGGGCCTTCCACCTGGGCCACCAGTCTGGAATAGAAAGATGGCAACGATTCAACATCCTTGATTTCTCCTGAAACGATGTGCACCAATCGGGAGCGGGTATGGGCTTCGTGCTCAACGCTGTTGGCCTTCAGCGCGTTCTTCAGCAGCAGGCAGAGCTGGCCGCCCTTCCTGTCCCAATCGGTCAGGATGATGGCCTTCTTGTTCCTGAGGGCCAGGTCCTCCGCTACGCCCAGTATCCCATCGCTGGTCTGTACCTGGACGATCTCTCCCCGGACCCCCAACAGGTTCAAGGCGCCGCGGTCCCTCTTTCCTTCCACCAGGAGCACGACGTCCTCCGGCCGCGATTCAAGTTCCTCGAGGATGTTGGTCAGCTGTTCCAGTGCTTCCTTGGGTCGCCGCATCAAGGTCTTCCCTCCAGTATTCTTAGGACATCTTCCCGTCCCATCTGGACCACGATCGTCTTCATTCTGTTGGTGGAGCCCCGACCTAGCTCGGCCTTGCCCAGCAATCCGGAGAACATCTCAAGGAGCTCCTTATTGGCCCTTCCCGCTTCCGGCGGGGCCTTGATCTTGACAACGATGCGGCCCCTCCACTCATCAATGCCTTGGATGCCGGACGAGTTCGAGTGTGGAGAAACCATCACGTCGATCTCTGTGCCCTCCCTGGTCACCCGGACCGCCTTGGAGAAGTCCACGGTCGAGCATGCTCCGGTCACTTAAAAATAGCTTGTCCTTCGGCTATCACGAATGGAGGGAAATCTGGCTGGAGAACTCTCAAATACGATTAACCAAATCTATGCGATGATGAACGGTCCGCTGCCGCCCCTCAACTACAACGATATCACGAAGATATACCGGACGGAGCAGGGATCGACCGAGATCAGCGAGATCAGGAAGGATTTCTATCCGTCGCTTCGAGAATACATCGAGGGCATGAAGAAAGAGAGCGAGGACGAGATCCGACGCGACCCATATTCATCGAAGGCTTCATCCAAGGCGAACGAGATCAAAAAGGTCACCCAAAAAGGCAACCAGATCTTTCAGTTCAGGCAGAAGAAGGTGATGCTCATGGCATTGCGCGAGTCGAACGGAGGGAAGGTCGATATCTCCCGGCTGACCGATGAGGAGAAGCGTTTCTTCGAGGACATCACCGACAGGCTGAAAGCGGTCAAGGCGGCGGCAATGGACGGTCAGGGTTACATACCGATGCGAACCTCGGCCGATGATTCTGTCTGTGGATTGGTGGCGACGATGGAGGCGGAATCAGTGGCCCGGGGGAATGCACCGGGGGTCGCAGCGCAGAGCGGTTCCTCATCACATCTGAACGTCTTCGTCCGGATCACACAGGACATACCGTCATGGCCGATGGGCGGGAGGATATATGTTTTCTCGAAGGAGGATGTGGTTAACCTCCCCGCGTCGGTCGGTTGCGAGCTCGTGAAGAGCGGCAAGGCGGTCGAGATCGTGCCGAATATAAACGGTATGCACTGACGTGTCATGGATCAACTGTCAGAAAGACGGTCAGGCGGACGATATGTTTATGTAGATTCAATCATTACCACGAACTCGCGGGGCCCGTAGCTCAGCTAGGTTGAGCGATCGGCTCTTAACCGATAGGCCATGGGTTCGAATCCCATCGGGCCCGCCAATTTTTCATTCTTATGATTATTGTTCAAGAAGTATTATTCTCTGGACATCCATCACGTTTGCATGCTTGGAGGGGATCTCTGGAGAGGTGTAAGGATCAAAATCGTCCTAGCCACCGTGTTCCTCGGTCCCTCAATGATGATCGCCTTGCAGATGAGCGGAAAGAGCTTCCAGCATTATTACGACGTCGGGACGGACTACGGGCTCTCTTTGATCATTGTGGCAGTGATGGTCTTGGTCTTCAAGCTCGCAATCGTGGACGGCCTTGCAAGGTATACTCTCTATCGGAGGGACAGTGTTTTTTCCATCCTTCCCAATATTCCCGGACCGAATAATTGGGCCGTCTGGGCAGTGGGGGCGGTCTATACCTTGGAGCTGGCAATTTACTCCAGTCTCGCGCTAAAGGCCGGGACGTCGATCACGCAGTTGTTCTCATGGGGTATCCCAGTAGAGGTTTTGGCGCTTGCCATCGTTTTTGTTATACTCGTCTTTCTTCTGATACGTTCCAGATCTCTGATGGAAAAGGTTGTTTACTCAATTATCTCGGTCGTTACAGTACTTCTGCTCTACTGCGCCGCGGCTTCCCTGGTGGGTTCAGGTGGTTCGGAAGATCAGGATCTCTTCGTAAGGCTGCCGATCGATGTCGTGTATCTCGCCGGGAGCGGCTCAGGTCTCTCCTTGCTTCTATATTCGATATGGCTGAGCGATAAGGCCAAGAATGTGAATTCTGGTGACGACTATAGGACGGAGCTTTCGAAGGTACGATGGAGCCTAGGCATCAGCTTCTTCTTGACCGGCGTGATTACGGTTTTGATCCTAATAATCGGCCGCATCTCTTCCCTTGACCAGTCCTCAACCATCGCATCGCTAATCCTCCTCTGCACGGCCATCCTCATGTCTGGTATGGTAATGGTCGGGATGGACGGCAGGGCAAGGGCCATTGGGAAGATGCTAAGGCAGACAGGGGCGTCAAGGATGAAGAGGGAACAATCGTATCGCATTCTCGTCCTGTTGTCATTTTTCATAATTGTGACAGCCTTGCTGATCGGCACTCCTTTCGGAGGACTCGCCCTCGTATCGGCCGTGTCCTCGGCCATGTTTGCCATGTCTGGCTTCGCACTGATATACATCGACCGCAATCTGCCTTCATATGCCAAAGGGGGTCCTGTATGGGCATCGTTGGCGTTTGCTGGAAGCGCGTTCTTCCTTACGGTCGCCTTGCTGGAGGAAGAGACGCTGTTGAACTTCGGCGTGCCCCTCATGATAAGGATGGGAATAATAGGCATATTCCTCTATTGGATGTGGAGACTCAAGTTCCTTACCTGGCTCATCGTGAACTCGAGGAATCTCCGGGGCATTTCAGTGATCATTGCGATCTTCTCCGCATTCACGGTTTTCGGCACGGTGGCTGGAATTTCATATGGTGGACTGATTATCAACTTCCGCGACCTGGGAGCGATGATGGCGGGTCTGCTGGGTGGCCCGATCGCCGGAACTGTTGTGGGGATTCTTGGAGGCGCATACCGCTATAGCATCGGAGGATGGACCGCGCTCTCCTGCTTCGCTGCTACGATATTCGCCGGTTTGTTCTCAGGTCTGATGATTAATCGATGGAAGGGGAAAATTAGCTATCTGAAGGTCAGTGTGCTCGGCCTGTTTGTTGAGAGCGTGCACATCTTTCTCTTTTTACCTTTGTTACAGCAAGGAGGGACGACAGATATGGTCTGGGAGACCATCAGGGAAATCTTCCTTCCAATGGCCGTCACAAATATCCTCGGGTTGAATATCTACGCTTACATCATAGAGAAGAGTAAAGGAATAGCGCATCGCTGAAGATGAAATAATATGATAAATAGAAAAGATGAAAGAGTTTTACCCTGTAATCTTCATTGAGCGACATTTCTGTCAATCTATCAACTCTAATTCTTGACCTCGGAGCCAATGGCGCATCTGGCAGGAACTTCCATATCATTCCCAACTGCATTCGTGGGCGCGTTGAACCCCTTGATGATCAACCAGGAGGCGAACACCATCTCCTGAACCGCGATCGGAAGGGCTAAGAGGGTCGTGACGTCGAACGAGTACGTGTCGGCCCCGAACAGACCTATTGTACCATAAATCAGGATGCCGACGCCCCCTATGAGGCCCCACGCTGACAGCCATCGGGGCACCAGCCTCGATCTATATAGGACGTAATTGAGCGCAAGACCGCCGAAGCTGAGGAATATTAAAGTCCCGAACAATAAGGACAACTCGCGTAACGAGATCAACAATGCGCCGATCGATTGAGAGCTGGACTCGTCCAGGCTTCCCGCTGCATATTCCTGCCCCATCATGAGCATCAACAACAAGGAGATCGCACCAACAACGATGAAGGCGGCCTCCATTATCCTGATTCCAGCATAAGCCATCCCGAGACCTTCCATATTCTTTCTGAGGAGCGGGAACATCAATGTCCCAATGCCAACCAATGAGATGGCCAGGATGGTCTCGAACAATGCTGCCATCATGATATCATTCTCGACACCGGGCAGCTTAAGGATATAATCGGTACCTTCAAGAGCTGTTCCCAGAAGCAATCCACTGGCCAGTGATGTTATCGTGGCCAGGATGAACAACGCCCCCACGATCACCGCGGTCTTTCTGTAGTATCTTTCTTTCATTTTCTTCACCTAAGTCTTATTCCTAAGAAGAAGAACGATTAGAAATTACTTGGAATTTGAGCCATGCATATATGGCACTTTATATACGGTAACAACAATTACGCCAATATGGCGATGCGGAAAGTGATCATCGAGATAGAACCATATGAGGCCACGAAGGAAGCTCAGAGGCCGCTGTTCACCCAAATCCGCTCCTACGAGGTCTTGGAGGTCTTGAAGATGGACCGTGAGAAGAGCATCTTTGTGGATCTCATCGAATGTCATCTGAAGGAGAATGTTTCGATCGACGAGCTGACCTCGATCGGTGATATGGACATACTCAGTGTGATAAGGTCCGAAGGCGAAAAGCATATTTGCTTGGTGTTGGGACACCAAACGGAAGCTGCCAGAGATGCGTTCGATGGCTCAGAATTGAACCTCATCTACACTGCCCCCAGTCTGATATCCGAGGATAAGGTCATCGTCAGCTTCATCAGCAGTCAGAGGGACATGATGAGATTCGTCGAAATGGTGAAGGCCCGCATCGGTAAGGTCGTCAATATCTCCTTCAAACAATCGGCCTATGAGAAGAAGGACCTCCTTTCCATTCTGACCGACAAGCAGCGGGAAATGATGACCGCCGCTTACAGATATGGCTACTATGACATACCCACTGGAATAAGCAGTGAACGACTGGCACAAAAGATGAACATCAGCAAGCCAACTTTCTTGGAGCACCTGAGAAAAGCGGAGAGAAGGATCCTCACGGAGATATTGGCTGGCTCACCGGAACTGAACAGGTAATAGCAAAGAGGACAGACCAGGGATGCGACCTCATTGGACGGTCACCACGATCTTACCTTTCACGTTGCCTTCTGAATAGTATCGGAACGCATCGGCCACCTGGCTTAGTGAGTATCGCCTGTCGATTACCGGTACGACCTTACCGGCCTCGAAGAGATCGCAGATCAGGGCAAGGTCGAGAGGATTTGGTTTGTAAAGAAGTAAAGTCACCTTCCGGTTCCCGAGGGCCCATGAACCAAGGAGCATGGACTTGAGGACCGCACGTCCAGAACCCCCGACGAGGACACAGATGCCCTTGGGGGCCAAAGCGCGCTTGTAATCGAAGACCGAACGATGGGACACGACATCGACGATAAGGTCATATTCCTGCCCCCTCCTGGTGAAATCTTCCCTGTTATAATCGATGACGTGGTCCGCACCTATCGAACGAATCATGTCCAGTTTCTCCACTTTGTCCACTCCCGTGACCTCAGCCCCGAACGATTTCGCAATCTGGACCGCTAACGTGCCCACGCCGCCTCCCGCTCCGTTTATCAGAACCCTTTGTCCAGACCGGATCTTCCCTTTGTCTCGAAGGCTCTGAAGGGCGAGTCCCGCCGCCTGAGGTATTGCCGCTGCCTGTTCGAAGGACATGCCGGCCATCTTCGGCGATAGTGATGTTCCTTTGGCGCAGACGAATTCTGCGAAACCACCCCAGCCGTCCCGAGAGATGTCTCCGAACACTTCATCTCCTGGGCGGAAGCGGGTGACGTCTCTGCCCACGTCTTCAACCGTTCCCGCAACGTCACATCCAAGTATCCTATATGGGGGTTTCAACCGACCTCCCATGTTAAACGTTGCCTTGCCGTTAAGGAGCTCCCAGTCCCATGAATTGATTGACGCTGCGTGGACCTTGACAAGGACCTCATCGTCCTTCGGGATCGGCCTCTCCAAATCCTGTTGCTGAAGGACGTCTGGAGGTCCATATCTGGTCCATACAACAGCTCTCATCCACTATCCCTCATCGGGCCCGATCCGCCTTTAACAGGGTGATGGCCTCTCCTTGATTAGAAATATTCTGCTCTCCGGCGATTCATCTTCAATCGTATCGGTCGGTCGAAAGGAAGGGGACGAGTTATTGAAGTACCCCCACTCTAGCATTTCCTAGAGCGCTCCCATCCCGGCAGTCTTGCTCTGAACGATATGAACTTAGCTCCAGCTTCTCTGGGCGCGTTTTTCTTTGACCAATAGGCCGTAGATCGTCTCTTTTGTCTTCTTGATATTCGGTTCTAAGGCCGGTCCGTCCGCTTCCTTCAATAGCGTCTTTAGTTCATGCAGAACCAGGACCTCGGGGTATGGTTTGCCGAAGAAATTCTCGTTGTAGATCAATTTGTCCAAGGAATCCACCAGTTTCTCCAGAACCTGTTTGATTTCGTCTTCCTTGTTCTTGATGCTGTGATCTATCGAATCATCTATCTCGTCCAACTTTTTCCAAATCCTGACCAGTACGCCTTTTATTTTTATATCCATCTCCTCACCCAATCTCATATCTTATCTCCAGAGGACAATCTGTATGAAACTCATTTTCTAATGCCCTTCCGAATCTAGTCCCATCCATATTCTAATTGGATTGAGGAAAGCTAGTTTATTTCAATCGTCACTTTCCTCGGGTAGTAATGCGCTTCTGATAGTTTGTATTTTCGGAGATTAGGCTGATAAAGACCACGATACTTCGGAAATCGTGGACGTATTGTGATGAGAAATGGTCGCGAAAATCCATCCCTTCTATCTTTATTGTTGGAATCCTCTGCCAGTTTGCTTCTGGAGCACGCTATTTCAACGACTCCCGAGATGTCTGGTGTGAGGAATTCCTTTCGATCACTATCTGATTCTTAGAATTCCCATTAGGACCAGCACCACGATAGCCAACAAAACCGCTCCTAGCAGTCCAAACAGGAACCATCCTATGATGAACGCTACCACCGACCCGAGCCCGATGGCCCCCCAATTCATTGATATTGCCATTTTGTTACCTCTTTTTATTCATTGGAGCTCCTACTTTAAGACATAGACGGTCGCACGTGGTTCGAAGAGAGGGTTCCCAGCACGCTCAATAACCTGGAAGGGACGTGGCAATGGGGCTTCGCCACAGTTCGTACTGACCAGCATCGACCTGATGATCATGCAGGCATTGCTGGTGGTCCTGGTTTTGGCGATGGTCCTGAGGGTCGGGCGGGAAGAATCGGCCGGATGGAGGTCGCAAGGACGAGAACGATAGGTAAACCGTGAGCGAACGGACAAGGGTTGATAGCCCAACAATTTCTCTCCTTTCCGTTCTCTTTCATATTGTGGAAATGTCAACGGGAGCGAATCATGCTCTTGTCATCTGCAAACTCTTAAGATGGATTAGTGGGATTGGTCGATAACATGGTAAACATATATTTCGTCGGCACCGCCGGGAGCGGCAAGAGCTCCCTGGTCTACGCATTCCAGCAGTGGATGACCTTGGAAGGGCTCGACTGCATCACCATCAATCTCGATCCCGGTGCCGAGTTCATCCCCTACGAACCGGACATTGACATACGGGACTGGGTCAAAGTGAGCGAGGTCATGGAGGACTATGGACTAGGGCCGAACGGCGCCCAGATCGTGTGCGCCGACCTGATGGCACTGCATGTCAAGGAACTGGTGGCGGCGGTCGACGGGTTCAAGACGCCCTACGTGTTGATCGACACACCCGGGCAGATCGAGCTGTTCGCGTTCAGGCAGAGTAGCCAGGTCATCATCGAGCAGCTAGGTCAGGACGATTCGTTCCTGGTATTCCTCTCAGATCCCCTCTTGGTTAAGACGCCGTCGGGGTTCGTCTCGTCGCTCATGCTCTGCGCCACGACGCATTTCAGGTTCGCGATCCCGTTCGTCAACGTGCTGGCGAAATCCGATATGCTGAACGAGGAGGACCTCGAGCGTATCCTGGAATGGTCCAGGGAGCCGGAATCGTTGAACGCCGTCCTGATGGACGATGAGGCCCATTCGCGTGTGCCTCTCTCGCTGGAATTGTTCAAGGCGATGGAAAGCATCGGAATGTACCGCACGATAACGCCGGTCTCCGCCGAACAGCAGGAAGGGATGGAGGACATATACAATGCCATCCAACAATCATATCAGGGCGGAGAGGATCTGAGAAGCGACTGAACGGAACGTTCAATCGCCCACCGGGTTCAACAGCTCGTCGATCTCCCTTACCCATGAATCGATGGTCCGGAGGCCGTCCTCGAGCTTCTTCTGATCCTTTTCGAAACCCTTCAGGAGCTCAGCCTGATGCGAGTAGTACTTGCGAAGAGCATTCAGCGTTGAGATCGCGACTTCCGGCCCTATTCTGGAGATATCATCACCGGAGGTCATGGCAAGGGCGCCCGCCATCTCATCGATCGACATGCCGGTCTGCTTCTTGAAATCCCTGGACACCCACTGCCTCTCGAACAGGTTCCTCGATTTCCAGCCTTCAGACTGTTCATGGAATGTCGCCTTGACCCGGTCCAACCTCTCCTTGTTCATCTTGCCCGTCCTGATCATTGACTGTTCCTTGGAAGGTCCGCCCAGCTCAATGCCGATGTCCTTCAGGACCTGGATCGAGCTGATCTCTTTGCCCCGGTACTTCTGGGCCAACGCGACCGATCCGGCGAACCCCACACCCGCCTCCTCGATCGTGAGGAGTGCGGCCTGGTTCATATTAAGCAATTCCTCAGTGGTCATACCCATGTATGCGGCCACCTGCCCGCCACCATCCAGGAACCCGGGCGTGGCCACAATTCCCGGCCCGATGGTGAACGCGGCGACCTTCGTGCCCTCCATCTCCGCGCTGATCGTATTCGATAGCTCCACCTGGGAGGTCTTGAAGACCTCATATGCACCCATGAACGGCGCCGCGCCGGATGATGAGACACAAACAAAGGTTCCATGTCCCGACCGGATCATTTCAGGAAGGAAGGTTCTAGCCATCAGGACCGGCCCTCTGAGGTTGACCTGGTAGCTCTTATCCCAGGACCCGATCGGGACCTGGGTGACCGGACCCATGGGGAATACCGTCGCATTGTTGATCACGATGGTGGCTTTACCGAAGGCCCTCTCCGTCTCGGCAGCTAGTTTCGCTACGCTCTTTTCCTCACCCACGTCTGTCTGGACGAACAGGACCTGACCCTTGCCGAACAGGACCTCCAACGTCTCCGCTGCCTTACGTCCGGTAGCTTTGTCGATCTCCGCAATGACCACCTTAGCGCCAAGCCAGAGCAGGGCTCTGGCGGTTTCGAGACCAATGCCCCTCCCGGCCCCCGTTACTATCGCGATGTCTCCCGCCAGAGCATCCCTTGTCAGGTTGCTTGTCTCGATCAGCATGTTTGGACCGAAGATGGAACCCTATTGTGGGTTGATTATGATTTCGAGATAGCGGCTCGTTCTCTGAAACCGTCGGACGTTACTATCACCGATAGTTGCCTTTAAAATCTAGCTGCTCCGTACACTTATTCATGCCCAATACGATCCTGACCTGTCCCCAATGCGGCTCGTCCGATCTGTACTATGAGAACGCAATGATAACGGGAATCATCTATCATTGCAAGAACTGCGATTACATCGGGCCGGTGGTACTGGAGAGAGATATGACGGACGAAGAGATGGCTGCGATGAATGAACCAAAGGGCAGACGAAAGTAGAGATCCTATAGGCTACGCCCCACTCATTTTACTTTTATTTTAGAATCTTACTTATGCCAATTGCAGCGTCAAACATCACCATCTCCATTCTGGATGATCGAGCGCTTGCACTGTCGTGAGAATACCTGAAAAAGAAAAGGGTGTTTGGGAAAGGATTTTAGGCGAACATCGCGCCGGTCTCGGATCCCTTGATCTCGTCGGTCTCAAGGACCTTGGCTATGGCCCTCTCGAAGTCGCCTCCCGTGACATAGTCGCGGTTGTCTCGGATGGCGAACATACCGGCCTCAGTGCAGATAGCACGGATGTCGGCACCGGTGGCGAACTCAGCCTTGGCCGCTAGCTCGATGGCGACGACGGTATCGTCGACGTTCATCTTCTTCATCTGGATCTTGAAGATGGCCAGCCTGCCTTCGTAGTTCGGGATCGGTATCTCGATGATACGGTCGAAACGTCCGGGCCTGAGCAGTGCCTCATCCAGTATATCCGGGCGGTTCGTCGCTCCGATGATCTTTACATCGGCGAGCGGGTTGAACCCGTCCAGTTCGGCAAGCAGCTGCATCAGGGTGCGCTGAACCTCGCGATCGCCGGATGTGGCAACGTCGAGGCGCTTCGCGCCGATCGAGTCGAGCTCATCGATGAACACAATGGACGGGGCCTTGTCCTTGGCCAGCTCGAACAGCTCACGGACCAGGCGGGCGCCTTCACCGATGTACTTCTGGACCAGCTCCGAGCCTACCATTCGTATGAACGTGGCATTGGTCTGGTGCGCTACGGCCTTTGCCAGCAGGGTCTTGCCGGTGCCTGGAGGTCCGACCAGGAGAACGCCCTTTGGCGGCTCTATGCCGACCCTCTTGTACAGTTCCGGTCTCAGGAGCGGGTCTTCTACCGCCTCCCTGATCTCCACGATCTGCTCTTCCAGGCCACCAACATCGTCGTAGGATATGGTCGGCTTGTCGATGATCTCCGCTCCGATGACGATCGGGTCCAGCGAGGAGGGCAGGACAGACATGACGGCTAGCGTCTGCTTGTTCAAGGCCACCCTGGCACCCACGGTGATCTCGTCGGTCGGCACATATTCTGAAGTTGTTACAATAAAATCAGGACCGGTCGAACTCTTCACGATGACCCTCCCGTCGGCGAGCACATCCTTGATGTTGCCGATGATCAACGGAGGGGATTTCAGCCGCTCCAGTTCGGAGCGCATGCGCTTCAGTTCCTTCTGAAGCCGGAATAGCTCGCTCTCCACGTATCTCTTTTCGCCTTCTACCCTCCTTACCTCCTCTAGAAGTTCGGAGTTCTGGCGTTCGACCATCTCCATCTTATCCTTTGTTTCCTTGGAGATATAGTCGTCGAGCTGTTCATCACCCAATCTTGGCACCTCGTTCTCTCATATAAAAGCGCTAGATATATGACAGTTTCGTGCCGATTCCCATACCTGAACGAAGGAGGTCCCGGGTCGGCCAGTGCCCATTTTTGGTGCCTTGGTGCCGTCCTTCTCCTCTACGTACGGCCAAAGGAGAACATTAAATCGAGGAAGTTCATTTGTGCTCCGATTGACATGATCTGCGAACTCTGCGGCAAGGAAACGGACAGATTGTTCACCGTCCAGATAGAGAGTACCATTCTCAAGGTCTGCAAGGACTGTTCCAAGTTCGGAGATCAGGCTAAGGCCGGGGGAAAGGAACCGGCCAACAAACTGGTCATCGAGAACCGTCTGCAGAACCGTGAAAGGCGCATGAAGACCAAGGATGTCTACGAACAGCAGGAGGAGACCATAGAGCTGTTGGTCGACTACCCCAAGAAGATAAAGGACACGCGGGAAGCCCTTGGCTGGAAACAGGAGGAGCTCGCCACCAAGATGGGGGAAAGGCTTAGCATCATCAACAAGCTGGAGCGCGGCGACATGCGCCCCGACGACGCACTTATCCATAAAGTGGAAAAGGCGCTGGGGATCAAGATCACCGAGAGGGTAGCGGTGATCAAACCGGAAAAGACCGCGGTGGCCAAGGGCGGGATGTCCCTCTCCGATTTCATCAAGAAAGAGTGACTTACCTGCGGAAACTGTGGGGGCCGGAAAAATGCCGGCTATCTCTATTCCATTTTAAATCCTTCCTAAAAATAGATTGAGATTTCAAAAAAATATTATGAAAGGGTTTGATCAGGGCTTAACTCTTGTCTGCTTTTACGCTCACCTCGTTCGAAGCGACCCCTTCCCCGGCCGAGTTAGCCGCTCTTACCACATAATAGTAAGAAGTTCCAGCAATCACGGTCTGATCAGTGAAGGTCCGGGCAGCTCCGGGTACTGTCCCTATCGGTGTCGTGCCTTCCGCTCCCGCTTTTGTCCCTCTATAGATGCGATATTCGGTTATGCCTCCGCCAACGTTCGAAGGTGCGTTCCAGTTCAACTGGATCTTGCCCGCACTGGTGAGCGCGGTAAGTCCGACTGGTGCACTGGCCATCGGCTTCTTTCTTCTCATCATCAAAAAGGCTGCCAGGATGATGGCCGCGATGATGGCCACAATCGCTATCCCCGCATACAACACGGTGTTGTCACTAGTGGTCGTTCCGGCGGGTGCGTTGGGCACAGCGGTGACCTGGGTCGATGCGATGCTGCTTCCGTTAGCGTTGTTCGCGACAACCGCATATCCATAGCTGTGCGCAGTATCCACGTTCGTGTCGGTGAAGGTCCTGGTACCTGCCGTGGTGTTGCCCAATAAGGTCAGCTGGGAGCCGTTGACCGAACGGAAGACCTGATAACCAGATATCGCCGTGGCTCCGATGGAGTCCGGCGCATCCCACGTCACCACTATCTGGCCCGCCCCCGGCGTGGCGACCACGTTCTTGGGGCTGGTCGGGACCGTCGGATTGATCACGATCGCGGTCACCTCATTCGATGGATCGCTCGTCCCATTCTCATTCACTGCCTTGACCACGTAGTAGTACGGAACACCCGCGGGGAGCGGACCGTCGCTGTAGGTCAATGTCGTTCCAGATAGGTTAGCGATCGGAGTCACCGCCCCGGAAGCGGCCGTACCCCGATAGACCCTGTAGGCTGAGATGCCGGCTCCAACCGTTGTCGGCGCGGTCCAGTTAAGCAGAATGTTGTTGCTTCCCGCTACCGCCGTTAGACCCGTGGGCGGAGTTGGCACGCCCGCCACGGTCACCGCCATCGCGCTCGCTTCGTCCGAAACCGGTCCTTCACCGGCCGCATTGACCGCCCTGACAACATAATAGTACATGGTACCGGACACGACGTTCGTGTCGACGTACGTGAGGGTCGTGGCCGTCACGGCAGCGATCGGCGTAGTGCCTTCCCCGCCCGCGGTCAGACCCCTGAACACACGGTATTCAGTAATGCCAGTGCCTACATCAGATGGGGCGCTCCAGTTCAATTGGACCTGGCCCGCGCTGGCGAATGCCGTAAACCCAAGAGGTGCGGTCGGTGCGGTTGGAACAGGAACCATTCCGGATACTTCGCTCGAATCCGCTCCGTTGCCGATGGAGTTGTTCGCTCTCACCTTATAGTAGTAGATCTGGCCTGGCGTCACCGCCGTATCGTCATAGGTCAGCGTCGTTCCTGACACCGATTTGTACGCCGTCGTTCCCTCGCCTCCTGGCGTGGTTCCTCTGAATATCGAGTAGTTCAGGATGCCCGTGCCGACGGTCGTCGGGGCGCTCCACGACAGCCGTATGTAACCGGTTCCATTGACCACTGGAAGGAGGTTCGGGGCGCTCGGGACGACATCGGTCGTGGTCGTTGTGGCCTGAGCGATGTTCGAGGGCGTAAGCGCATCTCCATAGTTGTTCGAAACGTCGACATAATACTGATAGGTCGTTCCCGTTTCAAGATTGTTGTCGACGAAGGTCTGTTGCCCCAGTCCAGCGAACATCGAATCGACATAATTCCATGCCGTTCCGTTGAAACGAAGTACCGTGTACTGCAGCAGGTTGGCAGTTCCCTGATAGGTCGGTTTGTTCCACGTCAAGGTGACCTGGCCGCTGCCGCCAACCGCCGCCAGATCCGTTACTGGATCAGGAGCGTCGCCGGTTGAGCTGGCGAAAGACACAGCCTCGTTCGAATGGGGGCTCTCGCCGAACATATTCCAGGCGGTCACATAGTAGTAGTGGTTGAGATCGTCCGAGGCGCTGGTATCAGACACCATCAACGTGGATGGCGTGGACAATGATGAACCGATATAGCTCACGTTCTTGATCGGGACCGCCGCCTCAGTCCCTGTACTGTTGCCGCGGTAGATCGAGTAACCGGTTATGACATCTGTGCCGGCTGTTAGGTTAGCATACAGGTCGACCCCAAATGAATCGGGTGTGGCGATCAGATTCGTCGGGGCAGATGGCACAGAGCCAACATATGGAGTCGCGCTCACCTGATCGGAGAACAGGTAGACCCCGCTGAGATTCTCCCCAACCGTATAGAAGTACTGGACCCCGTTTGTTGTGGAATTGTCATACCAGTACTCTGTCGAGTGTCCGGAGAAACTGATGGCAATGTCGCCTCTAACACCAGCGGTCGTTGACCTGTATACGTCATATCCGGTGGCATTGGAGGACGATGACCAGACCAACAGAACCTGGCCATTTCCAGGATAGGCGTCAATGAACGGCGGGAACGCGCTATAGCTTGGTGTGGCATTTGCAACATTCGACGGGGGGCTCGCTTGGGTCAGGGTGTTCGAGACGACCCGATAGTAGTACTTGTGGCCATTTATTGCCGTTTCGTCGACAAAGATCGGAATATAGAAGAAAGTCGTGGCTGACTCCCCGATGAAGGCGAACGGCCCTGCTTCGGCGTCCGAGCGCCAAACCGTATAGTTGACCAATCCCTGCGAGGAAGGATTGGCAGGGTTATCCCATACCAAGAGCACGCTGTTGTTAGAACCCAACGCGGTCAGGTTCTCCGGGCTTCCCGGGATATCTCCGGTTCCACCCATGAAGAACTCCACAACAGTGTCATTCACCTCTCCCCAGGTGCTGCTTATCGCCCGCACAGTATAATTATACGTGTTGCCCGGGAGGACCCGGATATTATCAAGATAACCATTCGCAGTGGGCGGCAACTCCGTTATGTCTGGGAAACCGAAGAGGCCTGGGCCATAGACGTAGATGTAGCGTATAGGAGTGCTACCGGCCGTCAACGGGATGGTCCAGTTCAGCTGGATGGAGTAGACATTGTTCACCGCTACCAGGTTCTGGACCGCTCCCGGAGGCGTAGCGCTGGCGACAGGCGTCACTGATGCGACGTTCGAATCTGGACTTGCACCAGCATCGCTGTCTGCAGTTATCTTGTAGTGGTACTGAACTCCATTCAAGACATCGGTGTCATTATAAGGAAGTTGGAAACCGATTTGAACGGTATCAAGCTTGACGAAATTCACCGCACTTGAGGTGGCGTTTCGGTAGATGGTGTAGTTCTTTATCAGATCGCTGCCCTGATCAGCAGGGTGGCCCCACCAGAGCCAGACGAATTCATTCCCGGAATCGGCCTCCAGATTGAGCGGCGCCGTGGGAACGACAGGCGTCGCGCTGAGCGCCATTCCATCATTAGCATAGGTCGATGCTCTGGCCTCATCTGGGAGGACTACAATGCATGACAACAACATCATCACTGCAAGAGCGACTCCAAGATTTTTTGTTGAAAATCTCAAATGTAATCTCATAAGAACCCTCCTAGCGTCCCTTCATGGAGCCTCCAATCGGGGTCAATTATCATTTAACTGCAACCGATTTAATGAATTGCCTTTCGTCAAATATTGGAATTTTTCTTACATTAAAATGACTTTTTCTCTTGAAAATATTCTGTTTGTTTCAAACACTCAGGAAACGCAGAGCGATTGAACGATCGAAACGGTCATTGGTGTAACTGAACTGGCTTAGAATTCGGTAGAATAAAGAAACGATGTTAAAAAAGGGGCGATCCTTCCTCCGCATCAAGAACGTGGATCAGGCAATCTCGTCATGAATCCTGAATTGATTCTTACCTGCCGTTCCAGCTGATCAGGAAAGCGTAGGTGAGGCGTTCTCGCTCTTCATAGTCTATTTCAATGCGATCCAAGCCACGAATCCGTTCTTGCTCCAGAAACGAGCCGGCTGACGGAAGCCAGCGGCCTTCAGGGTGTTCTCCCAGGATTCTGCCTCTCTTGAGCTCTTGACCTTCTCGACAAGAATGAAAGCCCCGCCCCGCTCCAGGTACTTTCGTATCTTCGCCAACACCTCTTCCTGGCGGAGGGGTTCGAGCTCCGCCAACCTATTGACAGAGATGGTCAAACGTGATGATATCTCAGGGAACCTCTCTTCCAGATCCAGATTGGCGATCTCAACGATTCCCAAACGGACGCGCATTCGGAACCGGTCGAGGCAAGAGTAAGCATCCTCATCATCGTTCGTGATGCCTATAAAGTGGCTTAGATCCTCGAAGTCCTGCACGAACGGTGACAACCATGACCCATCGATGCAGTTCAGGTCAACGACACGTGAACGGGGGGTGACAAACGGCGCCCCAACCTCGAACATGGATCTCTGGAGGGAGTAATATTCGGACGAACCTATATGTATCGCGGCTTCTTCGGTGGCTACGTGCCCGCTCATGTGCGAGGGCATTGACGATTTTTCGTTCAGGGCTAGGTTCGCTTCGGCCATTTGTCTACCTCCTTTTTCTTTGCACGTGTGTCCGTGCTATGACATGACATAGCACTCTCGTTATTTATTCTTTTTTGTAAAAAGGGGGATACTTAGAAATATCAAGAAGGTGAGCCAGCAACAAGTTTTTGCCGCTGAAATCGGGCAACTTGTTCTAGGATTTCACAATCTCATCCTTCGCTTCCTTGAGGTATTTGGCGATATCGATGCCGTTGTCCCGTGCGACCGCAAGTGCCGCAACGATTGATTCGGTGCCTAGCTTTTCCTGCACCTTGTTGATCCTCGCGACGACATCGTTCCGCTTAAGGCCGGATGCCTTCGAGATATCGTCCACCAGTCGAGCAAACAGGGATTGTGGCACGGGCGGGCTGGCCGGCACAGGTTTCGGCACGCTCGGTGCGGTCGTTTGGTCCTTGACCAGCTGGGTATCGGGAGCTGATGGCACAGGTGTTTGGGGAACCGACTTGGGCGGAGTTGCTTGGACCGCAGGCACCGAGTCAGAATTCAATTCTGACAGGATGGCCTCAGTCGGCTTGTAGTTCATCGGCACCTCAAACTCGCGATAGTCAAATGTGGGCTTAACCATGCCTTCCTGTTTGGTCAGAAAGCCTTTGGCCAGCCCCGCATCCATGACCTGCTGGGCCTTGCTGGCATCCAATTTGAATCCGCCCTTGGAATCGGCCCAACGAAAATTCATCGCAATGGCGAGGACGAACTCTCTTTCTGACATGACGTTCTTGCCGCCGCGTTTGAAGACGACCGCTATGGTCTTTTCGAGTTCGCCCATGATATTCCTCAGATTTCCGAACAATGGATTTCGCTTATATGATTATCGACCGAGCAGTCTGCCCCTAAATAGCCCGATCCGCTAGACTATCTAATTTACCATGGTGTTATTGTTGTCCGTATGAGATAAATAAGGCGATATCTAATCGGCATCAAGCACATAATCAATTTTTCACAGACACGGAAGGACTAGATGTTTTCTGATCGTAATGGTTCTGGATCGAACCAAAATGGATTGCTGGGCGCTTTTGACACTGCGGTACTTCTGATCGACCCGAAGGGTTTTCGGATAATCGAGGCCAATCAACAGGCCCGCGAGCTGTTGGGAGTTACCACCGGGGAAATGGGAGATCAATCGACGGTGGCCGGAGTATTCTCATCATCATCGATAGGCGCGATCGAGAGCCTGGATGACCTGTTGTCGAAAGGTGAGGGAGCTGTCTCAGTTCAGGTCAGAAGTGAGGGGGCGATCATGCCCTACTTGGTCGAGGTCCGGTCATTCATCGATGGGAACAGCGAGAGAATGATTTTGACCATTCGCAGGCTGGATGATCTGGGGAAGAAGCAGCAAGAACTGGACCAGGTCAGAAATGAACATCAGGCCCTGATGGATACCATCACCGAGATGGTCTTCGATATCGATCGGTCCGGGACGATAGTCTCGGCCAACCGGGCCGCTCGAGGTCTCGGCTTCAGGGAAGACGAGCTCATCGGGGCCAAGATATCGTCGTTCATATTGCCCGGATACGGAGAAGCGGCCGCAAGGATGCTCGATGCCATATTCGCTGGGGAATTGGTCGATCAAGCCTATTCCATCGAGGTTATGGCCAAGAACGGTGTGCCCCATCTCCTCAAGGCAAAAGGGCGGTTGGTAATATCAGAAGGCAGACCCGTCCTGGTCCAATGCATCGCCCGGGACATCACTCCTCTGGTGGAGGCCGACAAAGCCCTCGGAGAGAGCCTATGGCAGTACAAAAGCCTCTTCGAGAACGCCCACGTTGCCATGTGGGAGATAGAGGTCTTTGAAGCGCTGGCATTTGCCAGGGAAATAGAGAAGGAGACCTGCGCCAGCATACAGGAGGCCATCCTCGGTGATCCCACCATTTTGAGGAAATTCATGGATAGGCTGCGTTTCATCGACGTCAACCAAGAATGTCTGGAACTTTTCCGGGCCAAGAGCCGGGAAGAATTGTACCAGGGGAGGAATCTGATATTCCCGGATGACTCCCTGCCGACGATCTCCGCTTTGATCGGGTCGATGCTGGTGGGAAATTCCGGAACTTCAGGTGAGTGCCCGGTCAGAACCCTTGACGGGAAGGAACGGTCGGTGATGCTCAGATGGGGCAGCCTACAGAGCCAGAACAACGGTCATCGCCGAATATTGCTCTCCTTCATAGACACCACGGACAAGATGATGGCCTTCAAACAGCTGGAGTCGGAAAAGCACTTCGTCGACGCCATCATCGACTTCGCCGAGACGCTGATCATTGGCATGGACATGGAGGGCACCATGACGATCTTCAACCGCAAGGCGGAGCAGTTGACCGGCCTCACGAGGGAAGAGGTACTGGGTAAGAACTATTTCGCCCTCTTCGACGCGGGGATGAACGCAGAGGCCGGCAAGAAGTGGCTGGAACAGAGCGCCAAGAGCAAAGCCTCATTGGAGAGGATCAAGGTCCTGCCGGGGCGGATCGCAAATCCGCTCATCTGGTGGCACAACACCGTGGTGGAGAGCGGGGATAAGCTGGTCATGATCGGCATCGGTGTCGACATCACCGAGCGGGAGTCGCTGAACCGCCGCATGGAGGACCTGAACAGTTCCCTGTTCCTGCTCAACCGCATCATGTGCCACGACATCATGAACGATCTCAGCGTCGCCCTCGGATCTATACAACTATACGAGAAGAAGCGCGAGGGCCGCTTCCTCGAAGCGGCCACCCGTTCCCTGACCAAGAGCGTGGACCTGATCCACGACATCTCCGACCTGGAGCGCCTGAGGGCACCGACCGAACTAAGGTCGGTCAAGGTGAGGGAAATGATCGATAAGGTGGTGGCGAACCGGGCCGGGCAGAACGTCGCGATCCAAGTGAATGGTGAGGCGACCGCCCTGGCAGACGAGACCTTATCCTCCGTCATTGACAACTTGGTGGGCAACGCGATCATGCACGGCCACTCCAACGTCGTTGAGATCGATATCGGGGTCGAGGGGAGAGAATGCGTGATAAGGGTGGCCGATCATGGGGCCGGCGTCCCCGACGATATCAAGGAGCGGATATTCGATGAAGGCTTCAAGTTCGGGGAATCAGGTAACACCGGTTTCGGGCTGTATATAGTGAAGAAGACCATGGAGAGGTACGGCGGCTCCGTTGTGGTGAAGGACAATCGTCCCCATGGAGCGGTTTTCGAGCTGAGGTTGACGCACTCCTCATCCAGTTAGACGTCCAGGTTCGATAAGGAAACCCAACGTCCTTCTCAATGCTGGGTTCTGGCAAGAGCGCAATGGCCGGTCAGTTATCGGCATTAGTGTTATATAGAAGAACAAACATTCCAAGGGCCGTACTAGCATAGCTAGGCGTTAGATTTCAGAACAGGGAGGTATGTAAAATGTCAATGGGAAACACACCGATACTCATCCTTAAGGAGGGTACAAAGCGTGACAAGGGTAAGGACGCCCAGTACAACAATATCATGGCTGCAAGGGCCATCGCTGACGCGGTCCGGAGCACCCTTGGTCCCCGTGGTATGGACAAGATGCTCGTCGACACATTGGGCGACGTAGTAATCACCAACGACGGAGTAACCATCTTGAAGGAGATCGACGTCGATCACCCGGCCGCAAAGATGCTGGTCGAGGTCGCAAAGACCCAGGATGAGGAATGCGGGGACGGAACGACAACCGCAGTAATTCTCGCCGGAGAGCTGCTGAAGAAGGCAATCGACCTGATCGACGCCAACGTCCACCCGACGGTCATCACTCACGGATACAGGCTCGCAGCCTCCAAGGCCATGGAGGTCCTGGACGCTTCAGCCATCGAGCTAAAATACGACGACCGCGCGACGCTCATCAAGATCGCCCAGACCGCCATGATGTCAAAGTCCGTGGTCGGATCGAAGGAACTGATGGCCAACGTTTCGGTCGACGCCGTAAGGAAGGTCGCCGAGAAGGTCGGCAAGAAGTGGGTCGTCGACATGGACAACATCCAGGTCGTCAAGAAGACCGGCGGCTCGATGGAAGACACCATCACCATCGACGGTATCATCGTCGACAAGGAGCCAGTCCACCCATCCATGCCGAAGCGCATCGAGAAGGCAAAGATCGCATTGCTCGACGCCGCCCTCGAGGTCAAGAAGACCGAGGTCGACGCCAAGATCGAGATCACCGACCCGAACCAGATGCAGGCATTCCTCGATGAGGAAGAGAACATGCTGAAGAAGATGGTCGAGAAGATCAAGAAGACCGGCGCGAACGCGGTATTCTGCCAGAAGGGCGTCGACGATCTGGTCCAGCACTACCTGGCCAAAGAAAAGATCTACGCCGTCAGGCGGGTCAAGAAGTCCGATATCGAGAAGCTCGCCAAGGCCACCGGCGCCAACGTCGTGACCAAGGTGGATGAGCTCGAGGCGGCAGACCTGGGATTCGCTGGATTGATCGAGGTCAAGAAGATCCAGGACGACGAGATGTCGTTCATCACCGGCTGCAAGAACCCGAAGGCAGTGTCCGTTCTGATCAGGGGCGGGACCGACCATGTCATCGCCGAGATCGAGAGGTCCCTGGACGACGCAATGAGCGTTGTCGCGGTGGCAATCGAGGAAGGCAGGATGCTCACTGGCGGCGGTTCGACCGCAGAAGAAGTGGCAATGAAGCTGAGGGCATACTCGGCATCGGTCGGCGGCAGGGAGCAGATCGCCATCGACGCGTTCGCTTCCGCAATGGAGGTCGTGCCCACCGCACTATCGGAGAACGCCGGACTGGACCCGATCGACATTCTGATCGAGCTCAGGAAGGCCCACAAGAACGGCAAGGTCCACGCGGGCGTCAACGTCTTCACCGGACAGGTTGAGGACATGGTGAAGCTCAACGTGCTCGAGCCGTTCTGCGTCGGCAGGCAGGCCATCAACTCGGCCACAGATGCAGCCGTCATGATCCTAAGGATCGATGACGTCATCGCCTCCAAGGGCGGTCACGGCGGCGGCATGGGCGGAATGCCCGGCGGCATGGGTGGAATGGAAGGCCTCGGCGGAGAGGATTAAACAAACAATAACAGCGGGGGCGAAGGCCCCCGCCTAAAAACCTTTCTTAAATATTGGAGCAAGAAAACCCACGACTTTATTCGTGGGATGAATCGCGACAAAGTGAATAAGTATATCAGTAACTCTCCAAAATACATCGAGAGCCAGGCCAAGAAGTGACTCCATGCTCCTAACCTTCAAGCTCAAACACAACCGAGATTTCAGTGAAGAGCTAGTGAAGGCCAGGAAGGTTGCGGAGTTCGCATTGACCTCCAACTCATATTCATCAGCAGTGGTCAAGCACATCGGTCTGAAATCCGCCATTGCCTGTCAGGTCCTCAAGAAATACATTCGGAATAAGACGGTAAAAGCCATCCACCGTGTCATGCTGACCGTTCCAGGGCAGTCGGTCAAGGTAGTGGGAACGAGACTCTATATCTCATGCCTCAAGCTCACGCTCGACACGACCTACCTACCAAAGTTCGAGAAGGTCAATCAGATCGAGTGCGACAAGGAATACGCCTACGTCACCGTGACCGTGCCGGAGAAGCTACTATTCATGCCGCAAGGCTTCATTGGCATCGACCGCAATACCACCGGACACGTTGCCGTCGCCGCCAACCCGGCGACCGGGAAGGTCTGGAAGCTGGGAGGTTCGTGCCAGCACATCCATGAGAAGTACAAGGACATCCGGAGGAACCTGCAAAAACAGGGGCGTTACAAAGAGGTCAAGAAGATTAAACAACGGGAGAGCCAGATTGTCCGTGACCAGAACCATAAGATCGCCAAGAAGGTGATCGACATCGCCGTCCAGAACGCTTGCGGTATAAAAATGGAGCAGCTGGAAGGGATCAGGAACAACCGCAAGCAAGCCAAGTCGTTCAGGTACTCCCTGCACAGTTGGTCGTTCTATCAACTTCAAACGTTCATAGAATACAAGGCCAAGCTGAACGGAGTCACCGTCACCTATGTTGACCCTGCATACACGAGCCAGCAATGCTCAAGATGCGGACTCATCGGCAACAGGAACGATAAGGTATTCTCGTGCCCCAGTTGCGGGCACGTTGACCATGCTGATGCCAACGCCTCGTTCAACATCGCGTTGCGTCCTCCTTTGGTGGAAGACAGTGGTCGATCCAAACCAGACAGAGATGGTTTGAAGGGCCGCATTGATACGCCCCAGGAGGCTCCGGCATGAGGACGTTGCCGACCGAAGAATCCCACGAATTGATACGTGAGAATGTCAAGACCACGTTCTATAATTTCAAGGTGATTCAGGAATGAGCGAGGGCGCTGAGGGGAAGGCCTTGAACGATAAGGCGAAATCCAGGGAAATGACCGAGGACCAGGTCCAGATCGAGGAACTGCAGCAGCAGGTAGTGGACCTGAGGGACGCGCTGGACAAGCAGACAGCACAGACCCGCGAGTATCTCGATGCGGCCAGGCGGATAACGGCGGAGTTCGACAACTACCGCAAGAGGTCTGCCAAGGACCGAGAGGAGATCGTCAAGTGCTCCAATGACAAGCTGATAACCGAGCTGCTCATCGTCTATGACGACCTGGAACGGGCGTTGACATCGAACGCCTCTACGGACGAGTTCCGCATGGGCGTCAATCAGATACATCTTAACCTAGGGGCTCTACTGAAGTCATACGGGCTCAGGGAGATACCTACAAATGACAAGTTCGATCCGTCGCTGCACGAGGCCTTGTGCGTCGGCGAGGGCGAGGAAGGTAAGGTCCTCGAGGTATACCAGAAAGGCTATTGCCTCGGTCCAAGGGTATTGAGGCATTCGAAAGTGAAGGTCGGCATGAAGCCGGAAACGAACAATACAGAGTGAGGTGAAACAATATGGCTAAGATCATCGGGATAGACCTAGGAACCAGCAATTCGGCCGCCGCGGTAATGGAAGGCGGGAGGCCGACGATAATACCGAGCGCAGAAGGTACGAGCATCGGTGGGAAAGCATTCCCTTCATACGTCGCATTCACAAAGGACGGCCAACTGCTGGTCGGAGAACCGGCCAGGCGTCAGGCGGTCACTAACCCAGAAGGCACCATCGCCGCCATCAAGAGGAAGATGGGAACGGACTACAAGGTCAATATCAGCGGCAAGGAGTACACTCCCCAGCAGATATCGGCATTCATCCTCCAGAAGATCAAGAGGGACGCCGAGGCATACCTCAACGACACCGTCACCAAGGCGGTCATCACCGTCCCGGCCTACTTCAACGACAACCAGAGGACCGCCACCAAGGATGCGGGCGCCATCGCCGGTCTGGAGGTCATCAGGATCATCAACGAGCCGACGGCGGCAGCGCTGGCCTATGGCTTGGACAAGCAGAACACCTCCCAGAAGATCATGGTCTTCGACCTAGGCGGAGGCACGCTCGATGTCACCATCATGGACTTCTCGGAAGGCGTGTTCGAGGTAGTATCCACCTCAGGCGACACCCAGCTGGGCGGCACAGACATGGACGAGATCTTGATGAAGTTCGTCGTCCAGGAGTTCAAGAAGCAGTCCGGTGTGGAATTGACCGCGGACAAGATGGCCATGTGGCGTGTTCGGGAAGCATGCGAGAAGGCCAAGATCGAGCTCTCGACCACCATGTCCACCGAGATAAACCTGCCATTCATCTCCGCCGACGCCACCGGGCCGAAGCACCTTTCCCAGACCATAACCCGGGCGACGCTGGAAGAGCTGATCAATCCGGTGGTCGAGCGCTGCAGGGCCCCGGTCCAGAACGCCCTGAAGGACGCGCAGCTTACCCAGGATCAGATCGACAACGTCATACTGGTGGGCGGGCCCACCCGAATGCCGCTTGTGCAGAAGTTCATCGAGAAGGTGGTGGGCAAGAAGATCCAGAGGGGAGTCGACCCGATGGAGTGCGTGGCCATGGGTGCCGCGATCCAGGCGGCCGTCCTTTCCGGTGAGGTCAAGGACGTCCTGTTGCTCGACGTTACGCCTCTGTCCCTCGGTATCGAGACCCTCGGAGGAGTCTCAACCAAGCTGATCGAGAGGAACACAACCATCCCGACCCGCAAGTCCCAGGTGTTCTCCACCGCGGCGGACGGGCAGAACAGCGTGGAGATACATGTGTTGCAGGGGGAGAGGGAGATGGCCGCCAACAACACCTCGCTCGGCCGGTTCATGCTCTCCGGAATACCGCCAGCGCCGAGGGGCGTTCCGCAGATCGAGGTCACCTTCGATATCGACGCGAACGGCATCATCAACGTCAGCGCCAAGGACCTGGGGACGCAGAAGAAGACGGCCATCACCATCACCGCATCGACCAAACTGTCCAAGGACGAGATCGAGAAGATGGTGCATGACGCGGAGGCGTTCGCAGAGGATGACAAGAAGAATCGCGAGCGCGTCGACACCGTCAACCAGGCGGACAACCTCATCTACACCACCGAGCATGCTCTGCAGGAACTGGGGGCACAGGCCACCAACGAGGAGCGGGTCAACGTGGAGAACGCCGTGGCCGACCTGAAGGGAGAGATCCCGAAGGGCGACACTGCCACCATAAAGGCGAAGATGGAAGCGCTGTCCAAGATATTCTATGCCATATCGGCCCGCGTCTACCAGAACGTGCAGCGGGAGCAGCAAGGCGGCCAACAGGGCCAGCAGCCGGGGCAGCAGTCCGGTCAATCCAAGCAGAACGAGGATGGGACCATAGACGCTGAATACAAGATAGTCGATGAGGACGAGAAGAAACCCTAGGCAAGATGAGTCCGCATGGCCGAAAAGAAAGATTACTACGAGACGCTAGGCGTCCCCAAGGACGCCGGCGCCGATGACATCAAGTCATCCTACCGCAAGCTAGCAAAGCAGTACCACCCGGATGTTACCAAGGAGGACTCGGCGCACGCCGAGGAGCGCTTCAAGGAGATATCCGAAGCGTACGAGGTATTGGCTGACTCGGAGAAGCGGAAGCTGTACGACAAGTACGGACACGCGGGCGTTTCCGGCCAGTTCTCCCAGGAAGGCAACTTCTCCTGGCAGGACTTCTCCCACAAGCAGGACCTGAACGACATCTTTGGGGACATGAACGGGTCGCCGTTCGGGAATATCTTCGAAGCATTCTTCGGTGGCGGCCAGCAACGTGGGCCACGACAGGGCCAGCATCTCCGGATGGATATCGAGATCGACCTGGAGGACGCGGCCAAGGGTGTGAAGCGGGAGATCACCGTTCCCACATCGATCAAGTGCGACCAATGTAGCGGTACCGGTTCAAAGGACGGCAAGAACCATTCCTGCCAGACATGCGGCGGCAAGGGCCAGGTCCAGCGTGTCGTCAGGCAGGGCAACAGTCAGTTCGTGACGGTCGGGACCTGCCCCAAGTGCGGCGGGAAGGGCTCGCTGATCGAGCACCCCTGCCCCAAGTGCGATGGGGAAGGTTACATCCGCAAGCCTCAGAAGATCGAGTTCGATATCCCTAAGGGCGTAGACACGGGTATGCGCCTCCGTGTTCCCGGCGCGGGCGAAAGGTCGCCCAACGGGGGACATCCTGGCGATCTGTTCATCGTCATCCACGTGGCCGAGCACGAGATATTCAAGCGCGACGGCGCGGACCTGCTGATCGAGCAGGAGATATCGTTCCCGGAAGCCGCGATGGGGGCGGAGATCGAGGTCCCCACGCTATCCGGCACTGCCAAGCTCACGATACCACCAGGCACTCAACCGGGTACCGATTTCAAGCTCAGGGGTGCGGGGATGGACCGGATCGACTCGAGAGGCAAGGGCGACCAGTTCGTGCGTGTGCATCTTAAAGTGCCGAAGAAACTGAGTGCCGAGCAGAGGGAGCTTCTGAAGAAATTCTCCGAGCTCGACGCTCAGAAGAAGGGCTTCTTCTCCCGGAAAAAATAAGCGTCCAGTGCTAGCAATTGTCATTGGGAAAGAATTAAACGTCCCTTGGTTTTCCTCAACACCGTCAGTGGTGTTGAGAAATATGCGCTCCCCTCGGTTAGGCCGGTCGTTCGATGGCTTTGACCGAAGGGTCTGGATATTGTTCTACGGAAGGATCATCCAGGCGACCGGTTTCTCCATGGCGCTGCCGTTCCTGGCGCTGTACCTGAACGGGCAGCTCGGGGTCTCCATGACCGAGGTCGGACTGGTGCTTCTCGTCTCCTCCGCCATCGGCGCCACCGGTAACATCGTGGGTGGCGAGATCGCGGACAAGTTCGGCCGGAAGCGCATAATGGGTTTCGCTCTTGGCGGCCGGGCAGTGATGATGATATTGATAGCAGTGGTGATCGCCTTCGTCTCCGGCTACCTGATCATCGCCGTCATGATCACCATCAGCTCCTTCATGGGGTCGATGTTCGAACCAGCCAGCAATGCCATGGTAGCCGACATCGTCCCGGCGAACCGCAGGCTGGACGCTTATGGACTGCTCCGCATCGGAGCGAATCTGGGCTGGGCACTGGGCCCGATGATAGGCGGCATTCTGTCCCTGTTGTCCTTCTCCTTCCTGTTCATGCTCGGAGGCATCGCCACCGCCGTGGTGGCCGCGTTCCTCATGATGATGCTGAGCGAGTCCCGCATACCCGGTAAATCCCACGAGCGTTTCCGGATAAGGGACATGGTAAAGGTGACCCGGAACCGGCAGTTCGCCGCGTTCTGCATCATCTCCCTGTTCCTCTTCATCATGTTCGGGCAGATGTCCTCGACGTTTGCGGTCTTCTCCGAGAAACAGGTTCACATCAGCCTCGCTGAGGTCGGTTACCTGTACGCGATAAACGGTATGCTGGTGGTGTTCCTTCAATTTCCCATTGCCAGGGTCATCAGCCGTTATCGGATGTGCACCGTCATTGCCGCCGGTTCGCTGTTCTACGCCATCGGGTACGGTCTGGTCGGCCTTGCTCCAGACTTCCTGTTCCTGGCGGTCTGCATGTTCGTGGTCACGATGGGTGAGATGGTCGTGTCGCCTTCCTCGATGAACTTGGTAGCCAACATGTCCCCGGAGAACGAACGGGGCCGATACATGGGGTTCTACGGTTTGTTCTCGTCCTACGGCTTCGCCGCCGGGCCATTCGTGGGCGGGGTGCTCATGGACCTGCTGATCGGATCGCCGGTGCTCCTGTGGATATCGATCGGGATGTTCGGGATAGTGGCGATGATCGGATACCTACTGCTCGGAAGGCATATGAGCGACAGCCTGAACTGTTCCAAGGCAGGCTGAGACGATGCGCATCCGGCCAGCACCACTGTGTTCAGCATCGTCGCCCGGACATGTTCCCATAGGAAGCGTAATGGGCGATGAGCTGAATAGTGTGAGAGGAGGGAAGAATGGGACTTAAGAAACGTTTCGGGGGTTTCGACCACCGGGTATGGACGCTGTTCACGGCGCGTACCATCGACGGGGCTGGATTCTCCTTCATGTACCCATTCTTGGCCATATACCTGCACTCCCAGCTGCACATCTCCATGTCGGTGGTGGGGTTGATCCTGCTGGTGGCGGCCGGTGCCGGAGCGGTCGGCAACCTGATCGGAGGGGAGATCGCGGACGCCTACGGGAGGAAGCGGATAATGGCTGTCTCCATCGTTGCCAGGGGACTTGTCTTCGTGGTCATCGGCGCATACATCGCCGGTGCTGTGGACCTGTACCTGCTCACGATCCTGGTGGCGGTCAACTTCTTCCTCGGCTCGACCTTCGAGCCGGCCAACAACGCCATGGTAGCGGACATAGTGGAACCGGGCAGACGCCTGGAGGTCTACGGGCTGCTTCGCGTCGGGATGAACCTGGGCTGGATCATCGGTCCGATGGTCGGTGGGGTGCTGGCGACCATATCGTACCCGCTGATATTCTACTGCAGCGCGATACTTTGCTTCATCGCCGGAATCATCATCCAGGTGTGGATCAGCGAGTCAAGGCCGGCGCCGGGTGCCGAGAGCGAGTCTGGGTGGAAAGGTTCTTCGGCGATCTTCCGCAACGGCTCGTTCATCTTCTTCTGTTTCATGTGCCTGCTGGTGTTCATCATGGCTGGGCAGATGACCTCCACCTTCCCGGTGTATGCCAAGGACTCGGCCGGCCAGAACGAGCTCAACATCGGGATCATATTCGGAATAACCGCCGTGCTGGTCGTTCTGGCCCAGTTCCCCATGGCCCGCTACATCGGGAATTTCAAGACCTCCCACGTGATGGCCGCCGGCGCCATCGTCTATACCGTCGGTTTCATGTTCATCGGGCTGACCAAAGACTTCTGGATGCTGACTCTGGCCATGAGCGTCGTCACGGTGGGGGAGATGATCGTTTCGCCGGCCTCAATGAATCTCGTGGCCAGCATGTCGGCGGAGGCGACCCGGGGAAGGTACATGGGGGTGTTCGGGCTGTTCGCCAGCTTCGGCTGGTCCTCCGCACCGTTCGTGGGCGGGGTGATGGTGGACGCGATCCGGGACCAGGCCCTGTTCTGGATGGCGATCGGGATCATCGGGGTGTTCTCGGCCATCGGTTTCATGCTGCTGACCAGAATGCTGACATCCGGGATCGATGGAGCAGATACGCGAAGGGTCCAGGATAAGAGTTAAATCGGTCCGAAGACCGTTGTCAGAATAGATGAAGATCATCGGCCTGGTCACAGAGGATTTCCGTTTCTTCCACATGATGGTCCGGTTGCTCAAGGAGAGGGAGGAACCATTCATCTCCCTCGGCTTCAATGATCCGATACCGGACAATGTGGGTGTGATCATAACCTCCAATGCCGAGCGTGACCGGGTGCGTTTCGGCACCATCGTTACCGACGGCGACCCGGACATCGCGTTCAAGGCGGCCCGGTCACTGCTGCGGGGAAAGCGGTTCACCAAGGTCGTGGTCGGCATCGACCCGGGCAGGACAACTGGCCTGGCGGTGATCGGGGACGGAAGGATGATCGATACCGAGCTGGTCTATTGCCCCGAGGACGTGACCGAAACGCTCGCCCGGATGACCCGGAACCTGGACTTCGATGCGATGCTGGTCCGGGTCGGGCACGGCGACCCGACCAACCGAAACCGGATAATCCATGCGGTCTGGCCCTTGGCTGATGAGGTCGAGATCGTGGACGAGTCGAAGACCACCAAGCACACGGTCACGCCAGACATAGACGCTGCCATCATGATCGCCTTCACGCCGGGCGAAAGGGTCGAGGTCCAGCCGGAGGTCTGTCCCACTCCCGGGGAGGTCCGCGACATAAAGCGTCTTAGCCGCATCGAATCCCGCGGGCGGGTCACGATATCGACCGAGCTGGCCTCGCAGGTGGCCCGGGGCAAGATGAGCCTGGCCGAGGCTATCGAGACCTACCAGAAAGGATGAAGGGCGCACCGCTCGGCGGTGGCCGGAAATGGTTTTCGTTCTCAGCGTATGGTCCTGACAAAGGATGGGATCTTGGCCAAGACCATGCCCTCGATTATGACCGGCTCCAGCTTCACCGCCACCGACAGCGCGTCCTGCATCTTCTGTTCGTTGTCGGCATAGATCGTTATGAGCGTCTCGCCCGCATCGACCTTGCTGCCGACCTTCTTGCTGAGCACCACGCCCGCTCCCTTGTCCCTCGGCGACCCGGCTGCCCGGGCGACCCGGACCATTTCCCTGTTCTTGATGCGCGAGACATACCCGGATTTCTTGGCGAGAACGTCCACACTGTGCTCGCCCACCTTG
This sequence comes from uncultured Methanomassiliicoccales archaeon, assembly GCA_942492955.1. Taxonomy (GTDB): domain Archaea; phylum Thermoplasmatota; class Thermoplasmata; order Methanomassiliicoccales; family UBA472; genus DASXVU01. The sequence continues at coordinate 1,381,981 of OW818644.1, read as the reverse complement.
ATGTCCGTCGATTTGATGTCCGGGTTGCCGCCCTGGGCTCCAACGATCTCCTGGAACTTCTTCAGTGCCTTGCCTGACGACAGCAGGTCCTTGGCCTTTTCCTCTCCGTTATAGGCTCCGGCCATCTCAAAGATCATGCCCGCCAGGTTCACCGTCTTCTCGATCACGCTGGTCGGTGCCTTGGCACCCTCCAGCACGGAGATGGCTTCGATCGCCTCCAACGCCGGACCGATCGCCCTTCCGACCGGCTGTCCGCCGTAGGTGATGGCGCACTCGACCTTCATGCCCAGCTTCTCTCCCAGGTCGATGAAGTCGCGGGCGTAGGCCTTTGCCTCGTCCATCGTCTTGACCTTCGTGCCCTCGCCCATCGGGATGTCCATGAGCAGGTAGTCGGCCCCGACCGCCTTCTTCTTCGACATGACCGATGCCAGGAGCTGCGCGTGCGGGTCGATCCCGAGCGGATACTCCGCCTTGATGATCACGTCGTCCGCCGGTGCCAGGTTAAGAGACCCGCCCCAGGCCATGATGCCTCCAACCTCCTGGGTGATCCGTTTCAGGCTAGCCGAGTCGAAATCCACATTGGCGAACACCTCGACGATGTCCGATGTGCCCGCCGCCGAACTGATCGCCCTCGACGACGTCTTCGGTATGAGCAGACCTCCGGCCGCCACGATCGGGACGATCAGCAAGGTGACCTTGTTCCCCGGACATCCGCCGATCGAGTGGAAATCGAAGATCGGGCCCTTGTCGAAGGTGATGGTCTCGCCGGTGTTGACCATTGCCTTTGTAAGATCGGCCGTTTCCCGGATGTTCATGCCGTTGATGTGCAGCGATGTGACATACGCCGACAGCTCGATGTTGGAGAGCGTCCTCGTGGCTATGTCCTTCACGATGACGTTGATCTCGTCGGTGCTCAGCTCCGCCCCGTCCATCTTCTTCTTGATGTAGTCGACGGATTCCGGACGGGTGGCCGGAATGACGTCGATCAGCTCTCCCGGCTCCGGTCCGATGAACTTGAACGCCCGTCCAAGCAGCCCGACGTCACCGCGGTCGATGACCGTATCGGACGTGCTGACGATGGCGATGACCGTCTTTCCCTCATGTATGATCCTGACCCGGTCCTGCTCGCGCAATGCCATGTCCTGCGCGTCATCGATGTGAAGCAGGGCGGTGATCTCCCCAGTGTCCAGATCTACGAACTTGGCCTTAAGCTTCATGCCGACCCCCACTTTTCCAGAGCCTCGCGCAGCTCCAGGTGGTCCTTGGCATACTGCTCGGCGGTAATGCCGAGATAGCCTGCCTCGACCGCCTGGGCCATGGCCTTGGCCCCGCCCCGGACGCCGCGCGGATGGCCGGACACCCCGCCTCCCGCCTGGATCTGGACGTCATTACCGGCGATGGCGATGATCTTCGGCACCATGGCCGGTTGGACGCCGCCGGATGCCACTGGCATGACTCTCTTGTACGGCATTTCGGGACCGACGCATACGTGCTGGATCTCGAGGTCCGCCTTCGAATCACTGGTCATCTTGCCCACGCCAAAGGTCCCGATGTGCAGCGCGTCGGCACCGCACATGCGGGCCAGCTCCGCGAAAACCTTCATCGAGATGCCGTGGTCCTTGTTCCTGGTGATGGCCGCGTGCATGGTCCTGTGGACGTGGATGGGCAGTTTGATCGACGGGTCCTCGGCCAGTACCTGGACCGCCGCGAACCCGCAAGTGATCACATCCACCATCAGCTGCGATGCCCCCAGCTCTTGGGCGCGCTCGGCCACTTCCAGGATCTTGTCGCCCCTGGTGGAGATGTTGATGGCGTGGATCATGACATGTCCGGAATCCTTCTTGACCCGGTCCAGGGCCTCCGCGATCGCCACCACCCGATCGTCCAGGGGACAGAACTTCTGGTTGACCAGCGTTTCATCGTCCTTGCCGTTGGTGAGCCCGCCCATGCCGGCCTCGTAGACGTAGTCGGCGGTCTCCCTCGGGGAGAGGCCGATCTTCGGCTTCACGATGGTCCCGACCAAAGGCTTCTCGGGCCGTTTGAGCACCTTGCGGAGCCCGTCGATGCCGAACTTCGGGCCTTTGAACTGTCTGAGGATCTCGTCCGGATAGACCACGTCCTCGAGGCGCACCCCGGAGAGCACGTCCAGGCCGAACAGATTGCCAGCCACCACGCTCAATATCTGCGGAACGCCGCCGATATCGATGCTGAAGTCCTCGGTCGGGAACGCTATCACGCAGACGTTGCCCTTGATGTCGACCACCTTGCCGCTGCGTCGGGCGAAGTTCTCCTCCTTCAGCGTGCTGATGGCGGTCCAGGTCCCGGTCGACTGCTCGGTGGCGATGGCTGCTGCGGCCTCCTTCATCGGCATGTCGGTCTTTACCTTGTAAGTGCAGAACACGTGCGATTCCGGGTCGAGCTTCTCGCCCAGATGCAGATACTTCTCGGAATATTCCATTTATTTCCCTCCTTAAGTCCTCGGTATGATCAATGCTCGTTGAATACGAATTCCTGTCCCAGTTCCCTGACGATTATCTCGTAGGCGGCAAAGGGCGGGATGACGCCCACCTCGGTGACGATGGAGTCGATGTACTCCGGCGGCGTGGCGTCGAACACCGGGTTGAATATCTTGACCGAGCCGGGGATCTCTCCCGGCCTCACGATCTCGGTCGCGTCCCGCTCCTCGATCTTGACCAGTTCGCCATAGATCGAACGTGGCGAGAACTTGAACGTCTCCGCGCAGACCATGAACGGCACGCGCGCCTCGTGCGCTACCAGCGCGACCTGCGATGTCCCTATCTTGTTGATCAACGCCCCGTTGGAGCAGATGGTGTCCGCCCCCACGAAAACGGCGTCGATGTCCTTCATGGCGTAACGGACCGCCGAGTCGATGATCATCGTGGTCGGCACCCCCGCCTTCGCCAGGTCGTTGGCGGAGAGCACACCCTGCCTCCAGGGACGCGATTCGGTGACCACTGCCTCGATCTTCTTTCCTTCCTGCCAGGCGGTTATTATCGCACTCAGGGCGGCCTTGCTGTTGCAATGCGTCAGGACCCGGTCCCCGTCCTGTATCCGGTTCGCGCCAAGATGACCTATGATCTTGAGCGCCTCATTAGAGCGGTTCACGAACTCGTCGGCGTTCCGCACCAGGGTTGCCCGGTATTCTTCCAGATTGTTGATCTCCGTTGTCTTCTTGAACACCGATTGGACCCCGTTCCAGAGCGAGACCGCGGTCGGACGGGATTCGAGCAGCAGACCTTTCGAGCCTTCCATATGCCCCCTGAACTCCTTCAGGTCCTTCCCGGAATAGGTCAGCGCTTCTTCCTTCAACGCGCCGGCTGACCTTCTGGCGATCTCCGCCGCGCCCCTGATCTCCATCGACCGGATGGCATTGGCAACGTCCTTGGCCGTCATCGTGCGACGTAATACCTACTCTCCAGACATAAAGGTTGCCCGAGAGAGGCTCTTTAGAAACTCATATTCTGGTCCTAGTGGATTGCTGGTGCTCTCTAAGCGTCGTACGCAATCCCCTTAACCACCAAATCCTTCCATCGGTCGTCCTGGCTTTTGCCTGGACAGCCTCGCCCGCGATTTGAGGTTGCCTTAATATTTAATTATTAGTATAAATATATCTCAAACGAAAGGCATTTATACAGATCAAAAATATATATTCTTGAGGAAGGATTCGGGGAAGGGCTTGATGGAGAACAAAAATGTTCGCCCATGCTTGCAATGGGAAAGTCATCAACACACCACTTGGATGGGGAGTAAGAAGTTTTGTAGAATATCAGACGGGCCTGTATGGTAGAATAAGTGAGAATAATGGGAACTAGTTGGAAGGTTATCTTGTGAACGATCCATATCAACTTATTGGGAGACCAATACCGTGGAAAATTACGCGGATGATAAAAACGGAATGGTATCTTGTTTTTGAAAACAAGACGGTCGCATCACTAATCTCAAAGAAGAGGTTATTCACGTCAAATCGGGAGGGATGCTACAATTCAACGAACGTTCTCATCAAATACAACAAAAAAGAGGACGTTTCGTATTTTCATAAAAGTGGGACAGATGAGATAATTGGCACATTGGATAATATTCAGAAGCTATCAAGGCAAGACCACAAGGTTAATATTATTGGAACATTTAGATATTATAATGGTTCGATTTTTACTGTGACCGCCGAGAATGAAGGCTATTATTTTCGGAACGAAAAGGGCGATGATATTGCAGTTACCAATTACAACGCATGGATAACTCCAACCACGTCTTCTTTTACTCTGCTCCTTGGTGATTTAGCCATTGATCCGTGGCTAATAGCGCTTGTGAGTCATTATTATGCGATCAATATCGCTTCGGGTATGATATAAATCAAGAAAGGTTTTGTTAAATACCAGATCATTTCGATGACCCGATCTACTTCAACTCCAGCGACGGCCGGGGGCAGAAGGACATCTACCTGAGCGGAGGGCTGGACCTCCGGGTCGTGAGCGCAGGCGAGAGCTACGTGTACATATCCGACGCATTGGGCAGCACCAGGTTCGTGCTCCGCAACGGCAACAAGAACGTCCAGGACTGCATGTCCTGGGCGGTCACTTACAAGCCGTTCGGACAGATCTATTCCCCGGCCGGCACGGACAAGTTCTCCTTCGCCGGCGAGATCGTCGATTCGCCGACCGGGCTGGTGTACCTGTCGGCGAGGTACTACGACCCGGCGGTCGGAAGGTTCTACGCGCTGGACCCGGAGCTGGGGCAGTTATCGTCGCCGCAGACGCTGAACCGTTACGTGTACTGCGCGAACAGCCCGCTGATACATACCGACCCGACCGGTGCGTTCTTAGACGCTATCTTCGATGTCGCATGTTTAGCATGGGACATTGTGGAGCTATGGAACGATCCTACACCGGAGAACTGGGAATGGACCGCTATTGATGCCGTGTGCACCGCCGTGCCGTTCCTCCCCGCGATCGGGGGCCTGGTCAAGGTCGGGAAGATCATCGACAAGGCGTTCGTTGCAGAGAGGGCGGCGGACAAAGCCTTAGATGGCGAGAAGGCTGCTGAAAGGGCTAAGGACCTCTTGGAATCCAGGCGGATGAACGATGCTGCTCGAGCGCCAGATTTAGTAGGTCATCTCGGCAAGAGCGATATCATGCCGTATGGGGAGTTGCAGAAGATTCCCCTACCCAAGGGCATGGAGAGGCACAAGATCCTGGAATGGAGGGTCGCGAAGGAATTAGGGTTCACGAGCAGGTCAGAAGTACCTGCAGTGGCTATGACGCATGCTGATCACAATACGATCACACAGAAGTTAAGAGGCGAACTACCACATCGCTCAGACTACTCCGATCCAAAAGTTCAGGCCCAGTTCAGAGGTATCTACGCTCGAACGTATGGAGAAGGTTCCGAATGGTTCAAAGCCATATCTCCGTATCTTCCCTAGGGTGAATCCATGAGAATCAGATCGAGGCTCGTCTTATATCCAGAGGAACTTGATCGGCTAAGGGGCTTCTTCGATTCCTTGGGGATCGAGGTAGAGGGGGGGGAAGTATCCGGCATCGTCTACCTCTACATCGACGACGAGAGGTACCCTCGCCTCATGGACGAACTGGATAGGATGGGGATAAGGCCCAATGATTTACGGGAAAAGCAGTTCACGGTGAAGGAACTGGACAGTGCCGAGTTCCTCTATATGGGCCCGGCAGGGTACTGGGGATATCCACAGCCAGAGGAGGAGATGGACGCATGGCAGAGGGTGTCGTATGACCTCAGCACCGCCTGCCCCAAATGCGGCTTTGGGGCGATCCAGGACAGACCGTTCCAGGTGAAGGGCTTGCCGAGATTCGGCAGGAACGACATCCTGGCCCTGAACTGGACCTACGAGTTCCTGGTGACCGATCGTCTCAGGAAGCTCATCGAGGATGCCGGCCTTACGGGAGCCGAGTTCTGGCCCCTGCTCAGATACAAGAAGAACATCCCGGTCCCAGGTTACAGCCAGCTCCATATCGTTAACACCCTGCCCCCAATGTCCCCGACCACGGAGATAGAAGATGTAAAGCTGCCTGTAGCGGGCGCGAAACGATGCACGTGCGGCAAGTTCGGCCGAAATCGAGCGTTGGATCCGATCTATGGTGTGGCCGTTCCGTTCAGGTACGGGAGGCGGTCCCTGATGGAGGCGAAGGATTTCAATCAGTCCTCGGAATGGCTCGGTTTGTACGCTGCTCGTCCGGCGCGGATCGTGAGCCACAAGGTGTATCAGCTGTTCTCGAGACACAAGATCAAGAGAGTTGTCTTCGAACCGGTGATCGTCGAGGAGTGATCCAAGCCTCTCGCGAGAACAGTCGTGACTCCTTTCAACTGCTTCGTGTACGCGGGGCACGACCTATGCTTCAGGTCGGCCCGGACGGAAAGACAAACAAGTCTCTGTATCTCGGCGGTAAACATCTCTGGCAAGTTCTTTAAAGTGGAACGAGCTGAAATTGCGGGACGAGGATACGAGGGTCGGCTTCCCATAGGAAAGTGGAAATAATGCCGATAAAGATTGATAAGCAAGGGGACGACCTATACACAGCGGATGTGACTCCTCCGCAGGGTAGCTGGAGATCACCCCACCCCATGCCGAACGACGAATTGGGCAGGAATCTGCTCTCCATGGGATGCGAGGCGGTGGAGATTCAGAACGCTCTCCAGGATGCCGGGTTTGAACCATTCAGTTCCGGGGACCGTGAAGCAGCAAAGATAATCCGACCACTTTTGATAGCGGCATTGGCCGGAGAACGAGAGGTTCCGGCGCAAACCCCATTCACCGAGGCGTGGTCGGCTTGTGCTCTCTCTGTAAAAGAAGGGGCGCGTTTCTTATCGGAGGTCATCGGGTCCGCCGATGCCCTCAACGATGCTGTTCCCAATCCAGACGAGATTTCCTGGGCGTTCCTGCGTCTCAGGAGGAGAGGCTGGCTGGTAATCGATGGAGAGCGGTTCGGCCTGACGCCCGAGGGCCGACGTACCGTCGAAGAAATCGTAGACCGACGCGAACCTCCATGGCCTGATTGGAGTCGTGAGGAGTGGATGTTCCACGTGAAATCTGGTCGGCCAGCCATACGCAGAACACGGTCGGTGAAGAAGCTTGAGGAGTAGTTCTTAGACCATCCTTTGCCAGGCGCTGAATGAACGCTTAGATAATTTGCCCGTCCGATAATGGAGCATGGTTGGCTCCCTGGATGACGAGTTAATCGAGAAAACCTTTCATAATATTGATCCAGTAATCATCCCCGATCCTCAAGAAGCCCCCTCTCTCACGCTCTCCTTTCCCGGGCAAGGCGACGCACCATCAATCGTGAGATTGTGGTGGGCAAAATCAAGGCGGTGAACGTTAGCGGCGGGATGACCATCCTCGACCTGAACTACGACTACACCGCCGACGGTAACGTGGTCAATATCAAGGACGCCTTCGGCTCGGCCGGGAACGAATAGCCGGTCTGGGCAGCCTTGGCGTACCTCTCATATGCCGAGGGTCCTTTCCAGAACGTCTAGCGGCTGTGTGTTTATGATGCTCTCCGGACTAAGCCATCCCCTCCTGGCCATGGCAACTCCGAATAACATGTTGTCGAGTTGCTTGATGCTGTGGGAGTCGGTGTTGATGACCAATCTGAGGCCCTTCTCCCTCGCCTTGCGGCAGTTCATATCATTCAGGTCCAGACGCTCCGGGAACGCGTTCACTTCGAGCAGGACCCCCTTCTCCTTGGCGGCGTCCATGACCATGTCGAGGTTAACCTCGTACTGCTCCCGCTGTCCGATCCTCCTCCCGGTCGGGTGCGCCAGTATGGTCAGGTTGTCGTTCGACATGGCGGATATGATCCGGTTGGTCATCTCCGTCTGGGACATCTTGAAACGCGAATGCACCGCCCCGACCACCAGGTCCAGCTCGCCGAGCACTTCTTTCGGGTAGTCGAGCTTTCCGTTCTCGTCGATCTCCACCTCGGTCCCGATCAGGACACGGAACGGTGCCATCCTTTCCGATATCCTTCTCGCCTCGGAGATGTTCTGCCGGAGCCGCTCCACCGAGAGCCCGTTGGCGATGGACAGCGACTCGGAATGATCGGTGATAGCGACATACTGGTAACCCTTCTGGCGGGCCGCCTCGGCCATCGCCTCCATGGTGGCGTTCCCGTCGCTCATCCCGGTGTGCACGTGGAAATCGCCCTTGATGTCCGAAAGCTCGACGATCCGGGGTATCTTGTGCGCCAGGCCTGCCTCGATCTCGCCCCGGTCCTCGCGCATCTCCGGGGGCATGATGTCCACGCCCAGCGTCCGGTATATCTCCTCCTCTGTGTGGCCAGCCACAACCTCATCCGTATCCTTCCTGAACAGCCCGAACTCGTTCAGTTTATATCCCTGATCGATGGCCATGGAACGCAGCTTTATGTTGTGCTCCTTGCTGCCGGTGAAGTATTGCAGGGCAGCGCCGAAGCTCTTGTCCGGAACGACAAGAAGATCGACCTGGAGGTCGTCCTTCAGACGGACGGAGGCCTTCGTCTGGCCCTGGCCGATGATCTCCTTCACCTCCGGACCGTGAACGAACTGGTACATTACCCGGGCCGGCTCGTCGCTTCCGGCCAGCACGTCGATGTCACCTATCGTCTCCTTCATGCGCCGGAGCGAACCGGCCAGGCTTACATGCTCGACGCCTTGGGCAAGAAGGAAATCGGCCATCATCTTGCCGGCCTGATAAGCGTTGCTAAGGAGCATCCTGCCCTTTGACGACTCGACCAAGCGGATCCCATTGAGTATGTTTTCCTCGGTCTTCTGGCCAAAGCCCTTCAGGCGCCGGATGCGGTGCTGTTCCACAGCGGTCTTCAGTTCCTGCAGGTTGGTGATCTTGAGCTGCTTGTACAATAGCAGCGTCGTCTTCGGGCCGATCTCCGGCACGTCCATAAGCTGAATGAGCCCGGGAGGGAATTCGTTCCTCAGGTCCTTCAGGTATCCCAGCTCTCCGGTCTCGATGATCTCGGTGACCTTCTTGGCTATGGCATCGCCCACACCCGGAATGTCATGTACCTTGCCCTGTTTGTGAACATCCTCGATGTCCTCCCTCATCTCCTCGATGCTGTGGGCGGCGTTCCGGTAGGCGCGGGGCTTGAACGGTTCGCCTCCCTTCAGTTCAAGCAGGTCCGCTATCTCATAAAGGACTGAGGCTACCTTCTCATTGAGCATACGATCGGCAAGATGATTCCAGACAGAACGAGATAATGCTTTCCTGACCTTACGCTTCAGCGATCCGCTTTCGTTGAAAGTCCGGTCCGGAACCACGATTCAGATATCATCATATATCGTACGGTGCCATGATTAATCCATCAGATTATAGGATGTTTGAGAAGATGATCTGTCCGAGATGTGGATTTGACAATCCAGGTGGGAGTTTCTGTGGAAAATGCGGGGCACAATTGGCTGTTCAGGCCACCCCGGTCTACCAACCGCCTGCCCCTAGGCCCAAGAGCAGAAAAATGATTTTTATCGCCATAATTGCTGTCGTGGTCGTGGTGGCCGTTGTACTGGCCGCCGTTCTGGTCTTCCTGCCGAAAACAGACCAATCGACACCGCAATCGGCGTTGACGAACTATCTCGATGGAGCGAAAGAACGTGATGCCAACAAGTTGCTCGACAGCACCATAATGCGTTTCGATACAGCGAACCGGTCAATGTACATTGAGAATATGACCGCTCAATGGGAGAACATGTCCATGGATAACGTCACGGTCGTCAGCATGGTGGACATATCAATGTCGAATACCCCGGCGGACATCAAACTGGACGTGACGAATCTAACAACCAATCTGCAGAAGAAGTTAGGGATAACCATACAGGAATCGCAATTCGTGAAGGCGACCATCAAGGAGACCAGCAGCTCCGATCCCGAGACCACCTATCTGCTACTCTCCAAGGTAGACGGAAAATGGTATTTTGACATCCTCCTAAGCTATTCCACCGAAGATTGGGCGGCAGACCGTTCGATGGGCGACAGGGGTGAGGACTACTCCTTCATTGGAGGCGATGATTCAGACTCCGGGACCCCGATGGGCTCATTCTCAGGAATGAACAGTTCTGGATACCGGATCATCACGCTCGCTTCGATCAGTTCATCGACCGTAAGGTATGACGATTGCGAGGTCATGTTGGCCATTGGGTCCCATATCAGCAACCACGTCGCGATTCCTAATTCGATGCCTCTGACCATCCCGATCAGCGCCGGAACGGCTACCGGCTACTATCTGACCATCACTGATTATGGAACATCGGGATATCTGTCTGCGGGAGATATTTTCGTGCTCGGTCCGTTCACTGGTGCAAGCGGATTGAACGCGGTCCAACCGACCGGGACCCAGGTCAATCTGACCCTGATCTATTCGCCGACCGGGGAAACGATAGCAGCCACATCATTTGCTCTCTAGGTCAGAGAGAAAAGGGTCCATTCGACCCACCATTTCCTTTTTTTTAACATGCCCCAGCCACTTCGAACGGCGTGGTCCATTCGTCCTACGGTTCAAGCTCGCTGTGGAGCAGCTTGAACTCCAGCGGTTCCATGGTGGTCGGCTCGATCGGTATCAGAAGGATCGACCGGGCTGAGTAGACCTCGTCCTTCAGTTTCTGGACCATCTTCAGGAATCCTCGGAAGTCATTGTTCGTGACCATCATGTTCACGCCTTCGAGCAGGATGACGGTCGACCTCTCCTTGTTAGCAGCCAGGAAGACCTTGATGGCGCTCTGCACCTTCGACAGGTCGGTCGGGGAGATGTAGTGCTCCCTCCACTTCTGCTCCGGATCGACGTCGGTCGCGGGCGGGTCGGACTTGGTGAGCCAAATGATGGTGCACTTATCACCGAAACGTCTCTGGGCCACTTCCGGCGGGAGCCGGGAGATGCACAGGCCGGTCATGCCCATTTTCACCAGCGATGAGAATACCTTGAACGCCTGTTCCGGCCGTTCCTTCTCCTTGATCAGATAGGTCCTTTGCGGTTCGAAGGCCATCTGCAGCTCGTGCTTCGAGCTGTTATCGCTGAGGTCGATGCCTGTTTCCCTCAATATCTTGCGTTTCTTACCGTTCACCTTGTCCTCGATGGTAAGGCGCTGGTTCTTTGCCAGGAGTTGGATCTCGGTGGTCGTGTAGCTGCGCTTCATGGTGATGGAGATGAGCTCCTCTAGCGCATCGTGGAGGCCTTCCTCGTAACCTTTGATATAACCTCTGGAAAAGGACTCCTGGTCAGACATGCATCCCTCAGGTGTGAATAGCTGTGGCCGAGATTTAACTTTATGTTAGCCAAACACAAAAGGAGATATGTGTTCCTTTTTAGAAGACAATCAATCGCATCCTCGATCCGGTTGGAGTTCACCCTCAAGAATCAGTTCGTTCGTTATCTGGGAAAAGCTTGAGGGGCATGGTAGCCATTCTTGGAAACTTTTAATCCCCGTCTCAGTCGGACGATGATTCGAACCAGCACGAATGATGTGAGAAAGTCTTTTATGATTAGGACCCTACTAACCGCCGGATGCCGACCCAAAAAGTCAAGTTCAGAGGGGTCAAGGCCACCCCGAAGGCTCTGGAGAAAGGTCTCATCGAGACATCGAAGATGCTGAGGGACAATCCATCGATCATGATCCCGCAGTGCTCCGGCGAGAAGTGCAGAAAGTGCCGCTTCGACAAGATCCAGCGCAAGCTCGAGAAGGTCTCCAGCTACAAGGACGACGCCGAAAAACTGAACAAGATCGCGAAACACGGGGACCCGCTGGTACGCGCATACGCAGCCGCCATCTCTCTCGCCGCATCAGGAAAGATACCTTTTCTGACCGCAGCCCAATTACCGGTGGGCGAGGTCTCCTTCGCAGTAAGGGGAAAGGTCGACCGGGAGAAGCTGATCGGCATACAGCATTTCGACGATCCCGACCTTAGACTGCTGGCCTATTTCGATATCGCGAAGAAGCGCGATCTCCACATCTATTCCACCGATGCACGGTTGTTCTGCTCCGAGGGCGGAGCAAACGCACCCGAGAAATATGTGACCGAGATGCTCGAGCAGTCAGAGTATCAGCTCAAAAACCTCACCTGCGGCCACGAGTCCGACGCCTGCCTCATCGTCAAATGGAAATCTGCCGGCAAGGAGGTCCAGGTGTGCCACGAGTGCCTCAAGGAGGTCAACCTGATCACCTGGCTCACCTCCCGCATCGCTGCTAATCAGCCTAACGATGATTTCGACGTGATAGTCGAAAGGAAACTGCACTGCGTCGCCTCCAACTGCGCTGATTGTCCCTCAAAGAAGGCGTTCGAGATGAGCGACGACCTTAAACGCTCGTACCTCGACGGCAAGATCAGCGACAAGGATTTCGTCGAACGCTACATCAACGAGTGGAACGTCACCACCCGCTGGATGGACTCTGTGTTCATCACCGGAGCGGATTGTTACGGTCACGACAAGAACCTGTTCCTGGCCAACGTCAAGGGAAGCGAGTCGGAGATGATGGCGCTCAACCACCTGCTGGACGTTAAGACCGTCTCCGTGGTCTCATCAAGCAACCAGGCGGGGAAGATCATCACCGATATCTGGGAGCAGAACAAGCAGACGATCCTGGAAGGGGTGGCGTCCAAGGGAGTGATCGAGGACCTGCTCAAGAGGACCGACCTGACGCCGCCGCAGATGGTCCAGGAGGCCCGGAAGCTGGAACAGAACGTCAACATCTCCAGCGCTCTGCCCAAGTACTCGAAGCTGGGAGAGATTGGGGCTTACGCGGACCTGCTGGCCCGGACGTTCAAGACGGAGGGCAGGGATGCGATGGTCCGTGCCACCGAGAAAGGCCGGCAGAAGGACCACCGGATCAAGTCGATCTCATTCGCGTTCCTGAACTCCGCCGGGGATTCATCCAAGAACTGGCAGTTCAACAAGGAAGAGTCGGACTACGGCGTTTACCTGGCGCAGTTCGCCCAGGGGATGCTGGAATCGACCGGTGCCGAATACGATGAGGCGTTGCGAAACCTGCTTGCGGCGTCCGGGGCGTCAGAGCCCATAGTCAAAGAGTGAACCGGCCTCTAGCGTTTCAGGCGGTCTGGTATTCCCCGCTCATAGGGTGATCAGTTCGTACTTCCTGCTGCCCAATCCGATCTCCTCGCCATAGCTCAGCTGGAGCTCGCCGTTCGTGTTGTGCCAAAGACCCTTGAACTTGTCCGTTCCCGGTGCCAAGTTCGTCTCGAGGAGCGAATCGGCCAACCCTGTCTGCATATTGATCAGGTCGAAGCTCGCCTGGTCTATGGCCACCGGATCGGTTGAGGCCAGGAAACCGATGTCCGGGACGATGGGGGCGTCGCTCCAGGGTGTACAGTCACAATCGGGCGTGATGTTGATCAGGAAATTGATGAACCCCATCTTCTTATGGTGCGATCTCACCACCCCATAGGCGTATTCCGTCATCCTCTCGATCATGCTGGGCACGTCCGCATCCCAATTGATGTCGATGGCCTTCTCGGGACAGACCGTGAGGCACTCTCCGCAGCCGATGCAGTCCTCTGCCGACACTTGCGCATTGCCATCCGGCAAAGAGATCGCCCCCTCCGGGCAGATCGAGGCACAAGCCCCGCAACCGACGCAAAGGTCCTGCTTTACCTCCATCCTGCAGCTGTGCTGTTCCTTCTTGCCTATGGCCGGCGCCCCGCCCATCGCGATGTTCTTGATCGCCCCACCGAAGCCAGCCATCTCATGGCCTTTGAAATGGGTCATGGCGATGATCCCGTCGGAAGAGACGATGTCCCTTGCCAGCTTGACGCTCTTGAAATGCTTCTTCCCTATCGCCACCTCCAGGTAATTCTCGCCTCGAAGGCCGTCGGAGATGATCAGGGGTGCCCCGGTGACGGTGTAGTCGAAACCGTGCTCCAGCGCGGTCACCAGATGGTCCACTGCGTTGTGCCTGCTCCCGGAATAGAGGGTGTTCGTATCGGTTAGGAAAGGGTTGCCCCCGCGTGACTTTATCCGGTCCACGACCTTTCTTACGAAGACCGGATTGATGTAACCGTCATTGCCCCTTTCGCCGAAATGGATCTTGATCGCTGTGAGGTCCCCGGGTCTGATCAGTTCCCCGAGTCCCGCTTCGTTGAACAGTTCCCCTATCTTGTTGACCTTGTTGCCCTTCTCCGTCCTGGTTCTCAGATGGCAGAAGTAAACCTTAGCGGACATGCACCTCACCTTCGGATTTGGTATTCGTCAATGGGCTATTATTATTCTTCAATGATCCCGCATGGCCCCATCCATGCGTATTTCATCAATTCTAGCCCTTTGGCTCATGATCGAAAAATTATTAGAAATTGAAAATAGACGGTAGTGATGGTGCTAATATCAAGTTAGCATCTTGACGTCCATCACCATGTGCGACTTGCATGGTGCGAAGGCCTTTACCTCTTTCACCAGGAGCACTTCGAACGTCCGGCCCCCGGCCGCCTTGGTGAAAGCGTCCACCATCTTGCCCGGGATCTCGTCGATGGAACAGACGTCGTGATAGTGGATGATACCGCCTTTCTTAATCAGGGTCATCGCCTTCGGAAGGCTGGCCTCGGTGGAGCCGATATAGCCCATGATGATCCGGTCGGCGATATTCGCATACGGCAATGTACGGTTGTCGCCAAGGAAAGGTTCCACGATCTGTCTGACCCCGTTCAAAGCGATGTTCTGTTTCAGATACGAAAATGCCAGGGGGTTGATCTCGCACGCGATCACGCGTTTGGCGTGGGCCAGCTTGGCCAGCGGCAGGGTGAAGTAGCCGATGCCGGCGAACATATCGACGACGGTCTCGCCGGCGCAGTCCAGCTCGCCCATGCGCTTCTTCTCATCGAAGTTGCCTGATGCGAACATCAGCTTGGCAACGTCCAACTTGTATTGGATCGCGCCTTCGTGATGAACCGTCTCGGTCTCAGTGCCGAATACTAGCTCCATCTTCGGGATGCGGAACACGCCGTCAATATACCCTCGTTCGTCCAGAACGGCCTTGGCGCCGAGCTGCATGGCATATGCACCGGCGATCCTTTCAAAATGCGGTCTCAGCGGCTCTGGGAACTTGGCGATGAGCACGTTGCCGATCATCTCCCATTTATATGGAAGCAGCTTGGCCAGGTCATCCGGGAGGGCCAGATTCTCTTTGATCAGGTCATAAGGAGCCCGGTAGCATTCCTTTTTCGGGGGTTCTCCTTCGACGATCTCCAGTTTCTCCTCGTCGATGATCCGTTGATCGACCTTGTCCGTAAGGGGCAGCAGCACGTACTCCCCCTGCATGATTATGCGGACATCCTTACGTACGTAACCCATGGCGTTAAGCCTCTTGCGGACCGATTCCGCCTCCAGCCGGGCTACCCGTGCGCATCTCATAACGTTCGAGAAGATACCGGTGAATACATACCTTCCGCTTATTTCAATAATAGAGAGCCGAGGATCTGCGGTGAGAACCGCAGCAGCGACGGCACCGATCGCAGGACCGCCGGCGCGAGCTCCGTCGGCCGGTCGATGTCCCCCGATTCCAGGATCGCCCTCACGTCTGGCTTTAACATCAGCTTGCCCACGTCGTCCAACTTCTTGTCGCTCAGCCGTACGAACACCTTTCGCACCCGGTATCCGCGGTCCAATTCCCGTCCGATCCTTCCCTTCCAGAGACGCTGGTACTGGGAAAGGGAACGGATGCTCAGATCTTTCTTCTCGAGGGCATCGATGGCCGTCGCGGCGGCACACTCCGCGGATATCATTCCGGTGAACAGCCCCCCGCCGCTGAGCGGTTTGGCCATGGCGGCCGCGTCGCCTGCGATCATCACCCGTTCAGCGTAGGTCCTGCGTAGAGTTCCGAGCGGTATGACGCCGGAGTAGTTCTCCAATCTCCTAACGCCGTCCAGCTTCTCTGTCTCCATGAGGGTCTTCAGGTAAGTGCTGGGCGGACCGTTCCCCTCCGAAACGCACAGGCCGATCCGGGTGAAATTCCCGCAGGGGATCTTCCAGGCGAAGAAGCCAGGGGCGACCTTGTTCCCTAGATAGACATGGACGTGGCTCTGTTCTTCCATGCGATGGTCCACATCGCTTTCGATCCCCTTGACAACGTCCCGGGGTAGAGGGAGGCCGGCCATCTTCGAAACGCTCGATTTGTAACCGTCCGCACCGACCAGCAGCTTGCACTGGGAGAGCGGGCGGCCTTCGGCTGTCAAAGCTATCCCGTCATCCTTGACCTTGTAGCTCAGGAACTTGGACCCAGTGACATAATCGGCTCCGGCCGCCACCGCCCGGTCCTTACAGCGCTGGTCGAACTTGAACCGGTCCACCACGACCGCTTTGGTCTCCTTGCCGTCCAGACGTAGCTCTGCCCCTCCAGGGAAATGCAGGACCATGCCGTTTATCCTGTTTATGACGGAATCGTGAGCCCCTACCATGTCGATGACCCTGGCCGTCACCAGTCCAGCGCATTGGACCGGGACCCCGGCATCGACGTGCTCCTCCATGACGAGGGTTGAGAACCTCTTGGCGGTGATGGCCGCCACGGCGCATCCCACCGGACCGCCGCCTACAACAACCAGGTCCGAATCCATCGAGCTAAGCAAATCTCCGCGGATATTAACCACTTTGGTCCGCTGCCTCGGCGCTCTTCGAGACCAGGTAGGCGAGCATTAACACGAGCACGGCGGTGCTGATGCCAACCGCCCATATCGGGAACGTTCCCAGCGCGAAGACGAACGAGCCCAGCACCGCCAGCAGAGCCGCCACCGTTACTATGAGCATGAATGTGCCCATCCGGAGCATCGTCCTCTTCAGGGCGACCAGGCCGATCGCGCTCTGCCCTGGGTCATTTACCGTCGTTGCCAGATAGCGGGTTTCCAGCGATACCCCGCCGAGCAATGTCGAGGTCAGTCCCAACATCAGCACCGCCCATCCCACGAAGAACGGCGTCCCCGTCTCCATCTGTACCCACAACGCTGCCATCACGGTCACCATACCATACAGCAGGCGGAACGTGGCCGCCCAGGCCAGATGCAGTGAGACCGCGCCCCCGGCCGCGCCCAGCAAGAACAGGGGTCCAACAAGACCGAGCAGGTTACTATCTCCAAATCCGATGGAGATCAGGACCGCCGCGAAGATCATCGCATACGATGAATATCGGATGGCCAAGAATCGGTTCCTCAGCGGGTCCTTTCCGTCTGACAGTTCCTCACCTCCCGGAAGTATGTCGTCAACGGCTTTCCCGTCTCCCAGTCCACCACCTTGCAGAACCGGCCCAGTTCATACAGCGCATCGGCGCGGCGCATCGCTCCCATGCGGTACAGCAGTTCACTGGCCCTGTCCTCCGTTCGGCCTCCAACTACCGGACGCGGCGAGATCACCACCAGGTGATGCCCCCGGCCCACCAGCTCTTCCGCCGTCTCGACCATCCTGCGGTCGTTCAGGGTGGTGATCAGGACGAGCATCGAGTCGCCCCGGAAATAGCGGTTCAGCGCCAGGCGGATGCTGACCGCGGAACGGACCGCGCCCGGTCTGGCGTCGGTCAGATGGTCCACGATCTTCTGCAGTTGGCGTTTCCCGTAGTTCGACTTTATCACGTCCACCACGTGGCCGAGGATTACCATTCCGACCCGGTCCCTCTCCTTCAAGAAGTATGAGGAAAGGGAAGCAGCCGCCTCCACCGTGGCCTCCAGGTTCTCATCCCCTCCCACGGTCCTGGCGTCGACGATGATCGTGACGTCACCGCTCCTTTCGGTCTCATACTCGTTGGTCACCAGCGTGCCCCTGCGGGCAGATGCCTTCCAGTTGACATGCCTGAGCGTGTCTCCTGGCCGATAATCTCGCAATGCGAAGAACTCGATGCCCGGACCCAGCAGCCTGGACCTTATGTTGCCGGCATGCATCCTGACCTTCTGGGGCTGGATCGATAGCCTCTTCATTTCCTGCATGTGCGGTGTGACCTCGACCTCTCCCGGCAGGCGATACGTTATCGTTCTGGTGGTAGCGAACAGGGCGTTGGTAGAAATGATCTCCACTTCATCGAATCGGAACCTCCCCCGGCCTGGGAACGCTACCTTGTACGTCACTTCGACCGTCTCATCCTTGACCATCCCGATAGGGAAGCGGTTCCGTCCCGATACCAGGCGTGTCCCCTCTGGTAACCGGTCCTCTAACTGCACCAGGTCGAAGGCATCGCCCAGGTTCTCGATCCTAAGAATCACCTCGACCTCATCGCCCTTCTGCGGGTGGTCCTGATCGAATGTGCGGGCTATCTTCAGTTCGATCTTCGACCGGGGAAAGATCACCGGCGCCAGCGCGACCATCAGGATCAGCGGCACGATCAGCGAAATGATCTCCCAGCGGTGCAATGCCAGCCCGGCCACCAGAAATAGGGAGGCAGCCGCTAGGAGCGCGGCACCGGGGCGGGTGCGCACGTCAACCGACCTTCGGGACCGGGGTGCTCTTGATGAGCGCGGTCAGGACGTCCTCGGCCCTGACGCCCCTGATCCAGGGGTCAGCGGCCAGAATGAGACGGTGAGCCAGGGCCGGTATGGCCACCGCTCTGACGTCATCCGGGATGACGTAATCCCTTCCGGAGATGGCGGCCTTGGCGGCGGAAAGCCTCATCAGCGCCAACGACCCTCTGGGCGAAGCACCTACCTCCACCTGATCATGACGCCTGGTCGACTCGACGATGGAGACGATATACTGGTCTATGCCATCGTCCACGTGCACCTCTTCCAGTGCCGTCTGGAGTTCCACTATGGTCTTGGCGGTGCACACCTGCTGGACGTCGGTCTCCTCCTTTTTGCGGGACCTGCGCCGCTGCAGTATTATCTTCTCTTCATCCACGGTCGGATATCCCACCTTGGTCCGTATCAGGAAACGGTCGATCTGCGCCTCCGGCAAGGGGTACGTGCCCTCGTACTCAATGGGATTCTGGGTGGCCATGACGATGAAGGGTCGGTCGAGCTTATGGGTCTCCCCTTCCAACGTGACCTGTCGTTCCTGCATCGACTCGAGGAGCGCGGCCTGGGTCTTTGGCGGTGCCCGGTTTATCTCATCGGCGAGGAGGATGTTGGTGAACAGCGGCCCCTTGCGTAGGATGAACGAAGAGGAACCCCGGTCCAGAATGAAGGACCCTGTGATATCGGCGGGCAACAGGTCCGGAGTGAACTGGACCCGTTTGAACTGGCATCCGCTGGCCCGGGCGAAGGTGTTGGCCATCATTGTCTTAGCCAGTCCAGGGAAATCCTCGAAAAGGATATGTCCCTCGCAAAGCACCGCCAGCATGACCCGTTCGGTAACCTCCCGCCGGCCGACGATGACCTTCCCTATCTCATCCAGGATCGCCTCGCACTGTGTCTTTACCTCATCAACTCTCAACGCCACTCCTCCACTTTTCTTAACATATCCGCGAACCATACATAGAAGTTGACACGGATCTCATTGGACTCATCCTTGAGCAATTCCTCAAAGTCGCGCATCGAGCCTTTCAGGATCCATGCCATATCCAGATCGCCGACCAACGGTTCCATCCGATCCTCGTCGATCGCCTTTTGCAGGTCGGTCTTTGACATGTGGTGTCGTGTCATCACCCGATTCGCCAAGGCCTCCCTCAGGTCCAGCATCATGTTGACCTGGCTGAACAGGCGGCCATCGAGTGCGCCCTCCACCATGGCCTTGTTGATACCCTTTTTGAATTCCCCGTCCTGGAGATCTATCGAATAGTCCATCTCATCATAGCGGAGATGTTTCGGATAGAGCCACCTGATGGCGACGATGCACAGGATGATCACTAGGAGAATGAAGAAGGACCACCTGATCTCGTCCCCGGTCCTCGACTCCCCTTGCGATGAAAGGAAAATGGCCATGATGGTCAGGACCAGGGTCAGGGCGACCAGAACGGTGCCGATGGGGAACGAGTCCTGATGCTCCTGGAAGTTCTCCCAGTTCATGCGGTCCAGGAATCCCCTGCGGTCACTGGGCAGTTCTACCATCGGCAGCACCCCCCAGGCCATCCCTGACCCTGGCAAATGACGATATGGCCCGTTCCTTCTGCTCAACCCCAAGCATATGGTCGCTATACCTGGCCTCTTCGAACAGCAAGGTCAGGTCCTCCAATGGCGCTCTCTTCCATCCGAGCGCGGCGACCGCCTTGTCGGCGAATTCCCTCGGCGTGAGGTACGGTTCCTCGTCCAGCTTGCCCGCCTGCACCAATAGGCACATCTGCTGGTAGGTCCGTATGATGGTCGAACGGGGGTCCTCTCCCGCGTATAGGCTTTTCACCGCCGCGTCCAGGACCGCCTTCGCCTCCTCGTCCTTCGTTTGACCGGCCATGTTGACCTTCGGTGCGTCCCGCCGGCGCATGAACTTCCAGACCACGACGATCGAGGCCACGGCGATGAAGACCACGACCAGCGGGAGCAATAGGGGAAGGTCGCGGGTCGGTTCCAACGGTGCATTCGGTTCCGGAGTGGTGGAATTGGTCGGCACACCCCTTTCTCCCTGCTGCCCAGGGAACAGGATGCTTCCGGTCGGATTCACGACGAAAAGTATCAGCCACAATGCCACCAGGAGGACGGCATAAGGAACCATGTTCTGTCCCTCTCCTGCCTGATGCTCCCCTTTGATGCGGCCCCCCTTCTTCGAGGTAAAATATCGGTAGACGAAGTAGCCCATCAGCGCGATCCAGAAGACCACCATCAACTGGATGATGATCGAGGTGATCTGGTCCAGGGTCTCGTTGCTGATCTTGACCCCTTGGCCGCCGGCATCCTGCACATTGGCGATCAGGACTCCCGCGGCGATGATGGTAATGGCCGCCGCTAAAAGGAATACCAATTTCTGGTCCTTGAAGGCAGAGGCCATTTGCTGAATTTGTAGGCTTGGTAGCTATTAAATTGTTAGCCCTCACGCCGACCGTGGGGGCGAATCGGGCAAAAAAGGAAGGAATGGGGTGTTCCCAGTCACTTCTTGGAGACCTTTTCCCAATCCTTGAGGAACTTGTCGATCCCGGAATCCGTGAGCGGATGCTTGAACATCTTCTTCAGCACGTCGTACGGGATCGTTGCCACATGCGCTCCGAGCCGCGCCGACTCGGTGACATGGATCGGATCGCGGACCGATGCCACGATGACCTCGCAGTCGAACTCATAGTTCTCGAGGATGTCCATGATCTCGGCGATCAGGTCCATTCCGTTCTGGCCGATATCATCCAGCCTGCCCACGAACGGCGACACGTAACGTGCGCCCGCCTTCGCTGCCAGCAGCGCCTGGTTGGCGGAGAATATCAGCGTCATGTTGATCTTGATGCCCTCGGAAGCCAATATCTTGGTGGCCTTCAGCCCCTCCTCGGTCATCGGGATCTTGACCACGATGTTCTTGTTGCCAGCGGCGATCTTCCTCGCCTCCGGGACGATCTCCGCCGCGGTGATGCTGACCGCCTCGACGCTTATCGGGCCGTCCACGATGGCGCAGATCTCCTTTACCAGGGTGGCGAAGTCCTTCTTCTCCTTGGCGACCAATGATGGGTTCGTCGTAACTCCGTCCAGTATTCCCCAGCTGTTTACCTCTTTGATCTGTTCTATGTTTGCTGTGTCAATGAAAATCTTCATCCTCAACGCCTCCTGATTACTTCCTCTGCTGCCGCGACGACCTTCTCGGTCGTGAGGCCATACTTGAGCATGAGCTCATCGCTCTCGCCCGATTCGCCGAACACGTCGGCCATGCCCACGAGCTTCATCGGCACGGGGCGGTGCTCAACCAAGTAAGATGCCACGTATGAACCCAGTCCGGAGACCACGTTATGTTCCTCGGCGGTGACTATCCCGCCGGTCTCTACCGCCGCCTTGTGCAGCGCCTCTTCGTCCAGCGGCTTGACGGTGGACATGTTGACCACTCTGGCCGAGATGCCTTTGGCGTGCAGGACCTCCGCCGCTTCGAGGCAGGAGGCGACCATCTGTCCGGTACCTATGAGCGTGATGTCCGAACCATCCCTTGGCACCGTTGCCTTCCCGATTGTGAACGGGGTGTTGATGTCGGTGATGTTGGGCACGTCCACCCGCCCCATCCTCAGATAACAGGGTCCAGCCTTGGCGGCGACCGCCTTCGTTGCCTTGTAGGCCTCCATGGCGTCCGCCGGGACCACTATGGTCATGTTCGGCAGGGTGTGCATGAGGGCGATATCCTCCATCGTCTGGTGTGACGCCCCGTCCCCGCCGACACTGATACCGGCGTGCGTGGCCGCGATCTTCACGTTCATCTTCGGATAGGCCACCGATTGGCGTATCTGGTCGAAGCAGCGGCCAGTGGCGAAGACGGCGAAGGTCGAAGCGAACACCGTCTTGCCGGCGGCGGCCAAACCGGCTGCCGTACCGATCATGTTCTGCTCGGCGATGCCGACATTGAAGAAACGTTCCGGGAACTCCTTGCCGAAATCGGCGGTGCGGGTCGAGCCGGACAGATCCGCGTCGAGGACGACGATGTCGTTCCGGGAACGCCCCAGCTCGACCAACGCCTTGCCATACTCCTTCCTCTGGCTGTTGTAGGTCCACTTCATTGGTCTTCCCCCAGTTCCCTCAGGGCGCGGCGCATCTCGTCCGCGGTCGGTGATTTTCCATGGAACGCCAGGTTGTTCTCCATGAAGGAGACCCCCCGTCCCTTGGTGGTGTGTGCGATGACAACGGTCGGCCGGCCCTTGGTCTCCTTGGCCCGGTTCGCCGCATCGAGGATCTGCCTCAGGTTGTGGCCATCGATCTCAAGGACGTTCCACCCGAACGCCTTCCACTTGTCGGCCAAAGGTTCCAGGGACATGATGCTCTCGGTGGTGCCGTCGATCTGGAGCTTGTTCCGGTCCACGAAGAGCAGCACGTTGTCGAGCTTGTAGTGGGAGGCCAGCATGGCCGCTTCCCATATCTGCCCCTCGGCCATCTCTCCGTCGCCGCATATGCAGTAAACGCGATAGGATTTCTTGTCCAGCTTGGCCGCGAGCGCCATACCGTTGGCCGCGCTCAGGCCTTGGCCCAGCGAGCCGGTGGACATCTCAACGCCCGGCGTCTTGGTCCGGCAGGGATGCCCCTGCAATCGGCATCCTATCTTTCGCAACGTGCCGAGCTCCTCGACCGGGAAGTACCCGCTCTCTGCCAGTGCGGCATAGTAGATCGGCGCGGCGTGTCCCTTCGACAGCACGAAGCGGTCCCGGTCGGGCCAATCTAGCTCCTTGGACCGGTGGTTCATGATATCGAAGAAAAGGGCGGTCACAATGTCCGCGGAGGATAACGATCCTCCGGGATGTCCAGAACCGGCGGCATGCGTCATGCGGATGACGTGGCGGCGGAGTACATTGGCTTTATTCTCTAGGTTAAGGATGGTATCGTCGTTGTACGAGGACACGAAGAGCACCTCTAGGATGGGATGGAGGTTGGTCAATGGCCCGGTTCTATTTAATAACTTTTTGTGCGCACATGAAGTTGGTCGGAGAACAATTCTGACCAGACTTGGGATGGGCGGCCACTGGATCGGGGGCGCCATCGTTGCCAACATCTTGTATATGCGTTCCATTTAATACTCTAGTATACAGATACTCACCCCGATGGCGTACTGTTATGATATCCCGTGTGGGGGTAATGCGGTCCTAGAGCAGGTGGTGGAGAGGCTCAACAACGATGTTGAGGTTCGCACCCTATGGAAGGCGTCCAATGTGACCGCCATCGACCGCATGGGTTATTCGGACCATGGTCCCACGCACATCAAGATCGTGTCAAAACTGGCGCTCAAGATGCTCCAGATGCTGGTTAATAAGGGCATGAAGCCCAGTGTCATGAAGAACTACGGCCTGGGTATGTCCGACGCAGAGGTGGTGGTCGTTCTAGCCGCCTCATTGCACGACATCGGACACTCCATACACCGGACCAACCATGAGGAGATGTCGCTCATGCTCGCACCGCCCATCATCAAGAGGATGCTGGAAGGCCTTTACGATGAGGCGGAGCGGACCATCATGATGGTCGAGACCATGCATGCCATGATCTCCCATCACGAGGACATATTCCCATTGACCCTGGAGGCTGGGGTGGTAAGGGTGGCAGACGCGCTGGACATGGAGAAAGGGAGGGCCAGGGTACCGTTCCGCGCCGGAAGTATAAACATCCATTCCGTATCCGCTCTGGCCATCGAGAAGGTCAGGGTGGTCGAAGGGAAGGAGATCCCGATCCACGTGGACATAACCATGAACAACTCGGCCGGGATCTTCCAAATAGACGAGCTGTTACGAGATAAGATAGAGAAATCCGGGATCAGGGACAAGATCGAGATATCGGTACATGTCCCGAAGGAAGAGACCCGGATAGTCGAGAGCCTGAAGCTCTGACCACTTAGTCGTTCTCGATCCTTGGGGCCAGCAGGTACTTTACCTTGCCCTTTCCACCTGCAAAGTCGAATTCTATCTTGACCGGCAGGTCGTTCCCCAAGTTTATCACTACAACAGTTCCGGTAGGTATCGCGCGGATCATGTTGGCGAAGTAGTCCATCGGGAACAGGGATTTGATGCTCTCCTTGCAGTCGAGCGAGACCAGCAGGTCCTTTGGCAGTTTGAGCGTCACCGAATCGGTGTCGCCCTCGGACAATAGCTCGAATTGCTCCGGTGTCGCGGTCAGGGCGATGTGGTCCGAGATGCTTTCCGAGGCCTTGATGCCCCTCTGCAGTTCCTCCACGTTCACTGCGACCTTGGCTGCCAGGTTGAGGTTCGGGACTTTGGTGTCCGCCATGCCCTCGGTGGAAACGAGGCTCATGCGCCTGGTGACGTTGCCGACCGATATGACAAGCCTTCCGCGCTCCTCATCGTGCTTCATGTCGATGATGTCGCCCGCCTTGGACAGGCGGATGACCTCGCGCAATTTGTCAAGGTCGAGCCCGATCTCTGTCTCGTTGGCGGAGAATTGCTCGAATGCACCCTTGTCAATTGCCATATCGATCATGGCCACATGGGCCGGGTCGACGGCCTTCAGGGTCATCCCGTTGGCATCGATCTTGAACTTAGCTTCATCGATGAGCGTTGAAACGACGTCCACGACGCCCTTGAGCGTCTCGGACTTAAGCTTGGCTTGGAACATCAGACTCCCTTCCTTGCAGTAATCAGGTTTGGTTTAATAATCTTTTGCAGAATGTAGCCAGCATGCAGTCTGATTGAACTCTTGAATCCATTAATGGAAGAGAATGGCCAAGGTGAATTCCGCCCATTTCCTGAAGGTCACAAATTCATCGGCCCGAGCGATCGGAATCGATGATGCGCGGTCAACAGAATCGATCGTCGAACAAACTCAAATGTATGGGATGGATAGAATGGATCGCCAATCCCCAGACTGTTTACAGAAACGACATCACCGATACACGCCTTGCGTGTACGGTATGAATACGACCGCTTAACCGTACTCGCGCCAGGAGGCACCGCATTCGCAGCAACGGTAGATCTTGGTCTCGGGTTCATCCGCCGCCCTGGTCTGCCTGAGCACCCAGAAAGCCTCGTTGTGCTTACATTTGGGGCATTCGACCTTGGCCTTTGGCAACGTTGGCGCCGAGTTCTCGACCACCATCTGCTCCCTCTCCTTGCCCCTGATGACGCATGTGTCAGCCTTGTTGGAATTCACGTCATACTCTTTCTGGCATCTATTGCACCAGATCTTGCCGTTCTTCGGTAACGCAAGGGCTTTACATGTGGGACAGAACATTTAGATCTCGCCGACTCGCAGGAAATTTACTACCATATTTATATTCTTCTTCTCCACCGTCATTACAGGACGATTAAGGGTTCACACGAACCTGAAATCGTCTGATTCCGATTTCTTGCTCGTGTCCAGCTTCTTGTGCTGTGAATGCCCGCTCTTGACCGGAGCTTCGTGCCTCGCCCGGTTCAGGTTCCGCTCGAACTCTTTCTGGCGGCGTTTCCTGATAGGCTCCTCCTCATCCTCTTCCTCCATCGCCTTCTCCATCGTCCTGGAGTGGGCGGGCGTACGGGAGAACGAACGGTTGGAGCCGGAGGTCTCCTTCAGATCATTGAAATGGACCGACGGTGCCCGGCGCGGCTCATCCTCCTCTTCTTCGACCCTCGCTCTGCTTTTTCCACTCTTTCCCTTCTGCTTGCTGAACACCCAGAGGCCCTTCTTGTTCTTCGATTTCGGGTCTCCAACATGCACATGCATGCCCCGGTCCCCACCGCCGTGCTTGACCACATACTCCATCTCCCGCAGGGACTGCAGGGCCATGGCCCCGCCGATGTAGGCAAAGGCGACTGCTAGGATGTAGAAGTCAAGGCGAACCCCGGCGCTGCCCTGTATGGTCCCGATGAAGGATTGTAGGTAACCGGTGGTGAAATTTGCGAACGGCCCGAAGGCTGGCATGGCCTTGGCCAATGAGCCGAAGATCGCCTCCGGGGCCAGGTCCACTCCGAACCATACGGAAGGGATGATCTTGATGGTGACCAGCGTGGCGACGAAGAACACGATGGCCAAGGGGATGCTTACTGCGAAGATCCCCTTGATAGGGGTTCCAGCCCTTCGACCGGCAACGTAACCTGCGATCATTGGTCCGAAGATGGGGATCCACCAGAGCAGGAACATCAGGACGCTGCCGTATTTCACGGCCGACCAGTAATTGAACGGGTCGTCGAACGATGACGAGAGTAACCATGACCGCTTCGGCTTTTCCTTCTCATCACTCTCATCGGAGAGTCGGTACACTCCGCTCTTCATGAGTGATTTGGTGGCCTGGTCCTTCGTGTTCGCACGTCGCCTGAAATACAATCCCATCCCCCTCGGTCTGACGTGTGTCAGACATATGAAAATCAACGCGTGAATATAAAGAACTTGGGGTTCAATGTCCTTGGACCGTTACTTCGGCATGTAGCACATCAGGTTGTATTCCCTCAGCGCTTCCCTTGTGCCCTGGGGCGTGATGGATCGGGGACGCGTCTGATGCTTCAGCATCTCGTCGAACGGATAATCGATGTAGGCGCTCAGCCGCCTCAGCCTGTCCGTGGGGAATGCCTGCCGCCCTAACAGTATCTGAACAACGCTCCAACCGGGATGGACCCGGGAGCGGTACCCCATCTGGCGGCCCAGTTCGTTGAGCGAACCCGCCTTCTCGATGCCTATGGCTATGATCATGGCCCTGAAGCCGGAGGTCAGCCATATCTTTTCTACCTCCTTGGGTTGACGGAACCCGGGAAATGCAAAATCTGACATGGCGAATCAGGTGATGTATATGCGGGTTAGATAAACCTTCCCAGATGATTGACCGAATAATCATTGGGAGTACGATAGCCAGCATGCTTAGGCATATAAGAATCCGGGCAAAGGTTTCACCTCAACCTATTTATACCGTACCACGTCTAGCCTGGTCGAAATCAATGGGAGTGTTCCGGACAGTCTTGAACATTGCAACGAAAGATGAAGGCGACATCATCGACCTGACCAAGATGGTCAGCGAGACGGTGAATGATTCTGGCTTGAAGGCCGGCATCGCCTGCGTCTTCGTGCCCCATACCACCGCGGCCGTTTTCGTTACAGAGAACGAGCCGGGCCTGCGATCTGACCTTATCAGATCCATGGAAAAGGTTTTCCCCAAAGGGTTCGGTTATGCTCACAATACCGGAGGGGACGGGAACGGCCATTCGCATATCAGGGCCTCGACCCTGGGCCAGTCGGTCTCGGTCCCGTTCAACGATGCATCACTTGACATCGGCGTCTGGCAGAGCATCGTGCTCATGGAGCTGGACAATGGCGGAAGGCCAAGAAAGCTGATAATTCAGTTGGTAGGGGAATGAAACTCACAGTCCTAGCATCAACAACCATTAACATCTTGCAAGAGACAAAAAGACAAAGAGGTAGAGAAGAATGAAATTAAAGTTCCTAGGTGGCGCAGACGTAGTTGGCAGGCTCGGAATGCTGCTCAACAACAAAGGCGCAAATCTGCTGTTCGAATATGGCATGAAACCGATCAAACCGCCAGAGTACCCCATCCCGGCCCCTCCGCTGGAGACCGCGTTCCTGACCCACTGCCACATCGACCATTCCGGAATGATCCCGTGGCTGTGCGGCAAGTATGGCACAAAGGTGCACACCACCCCGTCGACCGTCGCTGTGTGCGAACTGTTGATGAACGACACGCTCAAGGTGGCGGACTCGGAGGGATACCCCCGGCCGTTCAACGAGAGCGACATCAAGGCCGCTATGCGCTGCTTCCGTCCGATGAAGTTCGGGGATGTCATGGACGTCGCCGGGTTCGAGGTCGAGTCGCATTCGGCCGGTCACGTCCCTGGCGCCGCCATGTATGAGCTGCGCGGAGACAACACCACCGTTTTCACTGGCGACCTGCACACCCACAACACCAACCTCACCTGGGGTGCTCACCCGGTGAAGTGCGATAACCTGATCATCGAGGCGACCTATGCCGGACGCCTTCACCCGGACCGCAAGCGGGAGGAGCAGAAGCTCATCGAGAAGGTCAAGGAGACGGTCGAGGGCGGCGGCAAGGCCATTATACCGTGCTTCGCAGTAGGGCGTACCCAAGAGGTCATGCTGATCCTAAAGGACCTGAAGTATGACATGTGGGTCGATGGCATGGGCAAGACGGTCAACCGTCTGTACCTGGAACAGCCCGAGTACATCCGTTCGGAACGCGACCTGCGCCAGGCCAAGAGGCGCTTCAACGAGGTGCGTGGAGCGGCGGCCCGGGAAAAGGCCATGGAAGGCGAAGTGATCGTCACGACCGGCGGTATGCTGGACGGCGGCCCGGTCATCCGGTACCTGCAACAGGAAAGGGACAACCCCAAGAGCGCGGTCCTCATGACCGGCTACCAGGTGGACGGTTCCAACGGACGCAGGCTGATCGACAACGGCGCCATCGACATCAGGCAGCCCGGCTCCGCGCCGGAAGAAGTGCCCGCCTCGATGCGTGTCGCGTGCCAGGTCCAGCAGTTCGATCTGTCGGCCCACGCCGACCACAACGAACTGTTGAAGTTCATCCGCGCATGCGACCCGGAGAACGTCGTGCTCATGCACTCCGACAACCGCCAGGCCCTGGCGAACGACCTGAAGGACGAGTTCAAGGTGCATTTGCCGATGCCAGGCGAGGAATTCGAGCTGTAACCGGCATATATTTCCGCTCGAGGTGCCGTAGCCATGGTCATGCGTATGGAGGACCTGCTTGCCGAGGACGAGGGTTATGGCGACATAACCTCGGACCTCTTGATCGGGAACGAAGGCGGGGAATCGGAGATCGTCGCCAACGAGGACTGCGTCATTGCGGGACTGGCCGAGGCCATGGAGATATTCCGGGGGCTTTCCCTGGATGCCCGGGCCCAGGTCGAAGAGGGCTGCCAGATCAAGAAGGGCACGGTGGTCATGACGATCCACGGTCCGTTGAAGGCGATCCTTCTGGGCGAGCGCCTTGCCCTCAACTTCATCATGCGCATGTCCGGGATAGCGACCGTCACCTCGAGCATCCTGTGGGAGTGCCGCCGCATGAACAAGAACGTGCGGATCGCGGCCACCAGGAAGACCACTCCCGGATTCCGTTTCTATGAGAAGAAGGCGGTCACCCTGGGCGGGGGCGACCCGCACCGAAACCGTCTGGACGACATGATATTGATCAAGGATAATCACCTGGTCATCGTCGGTTCAGTGACTGAGGCGGTCAAGAAGGCCAAGACCTACTCCTTCACCAAGAAGGTGGAGATCGAGGTGGTGATCCTGGACCAGGCCAAGGAAGCAGCAGCGGCGGGAGCGGATATCATCATGCTCGACAACATGTCCCCCAAGGACGCCGGGGAGTGCTACGAAGCGATCAAAGGGATCGATCCAAGGATCATCGTCGAGGTCTCTGGCGGGATAACGCCGCATAACGCCGCCGAATATGCCAAGCACGCCGACGTTATATCCTTAGGCTGGATCACTCATTCGGCAAAGGCGGTCCAATTCTCGCTCAGCGTCACCAAGGTCTACCGATACTGATCAGGGCAGCCGGGTCTTGTGATACTTCAGGCCGATCTGCTCAGGCGTTGCGCCGAACGCCAGGGCCAGCAGTTCCGACAAATAGAGGACCGGCAACCCTTCTTTCTGCCTGATGTCGAACTGAACGAAGCAGAACGGGCAGGGGGTCAGGATGCAGTTTGCGCCGCCCGGTCTGAAAGATGACGTGGCATCCTCGAGCATCCTGGCGGAGACCTTCTCGTCGATACTGGCGATACCGCCCCCACAGCATTTCGGCCACTTCTCGCTGACCACAACATGGGAGCCGCACCAGGACGCGATCTCGTCGAGCACTTTTGGCGCGAAATGGTCATCGATCTTGAGCTTCGTCGACGGCCGAACCATGTGACAGCCGGGGTGGGCGGCGAGCTTCAACCGTTCCTGAGGCACATTGACCAAGGATCTGACCTTCTCTTCCCCAGCCTCCCTGACGATCTCCGCGAAATGCCGGACCTTGACATTACCGGTGTATTTCAGGCCCACCTCAGCCAGGACGGCGTTCGCTCTTTCCCGGGTAGCTGCATCTTCCAGCGCCTGCCTGGACTCTTCAAGTGAAAGATAGCAGCCATTGCACAAAGAGAGGAGGTCGCGGCCGTTCTTCTCTGCGATCGCCAGCATCCTCGCCGTCACGATCAGCCAGGTATCCTCGGCCAGTGAGCGCAGCCCGATCGGCTCTACGCAGCATGTCGCCCCTGTCATCTGTTCGTATTTCACTCCCAGCTTGTCCAGGACGAACAATGACGATCGTTCCAGAAAGGGCAGCCTGGTCGGGATCAGGCAGCCTCTGAATAGATAGAACTGGTCATTCAAGCTTGAGGCCCCCCAACTTCGTCCTCTTCAGCAGCAGTGCCAGCTGTTCCATGGTTTCCGCGGGGACGGTCAGGTCCTCCAAACCCAGGTCCTTGCGCAGCTTCTTGGTCATTCCTGTGTTCGGAAACGAAAGCCCGGAGCGCATGAACAGTTTCGCTTCCTCGGAGAAGTGTCTCGGGATATTGCCCAGTGCCGCGGCTTCGCTCCGCAACAATGAGATGGTCTCCGCCGGCTCGACGCCCATCTGGCATCTCTCGGTGCAGGAATTGCACACCGCGCACAACCAAAGGGAGCGGTCCTCCCGAAGGTCAAGCATTCCCAGGCTTGCTCGGGTAAGTATGTCGATGGGGCGTATGCCCCCCGCCCTCTCCGATGGACAGATGCCGGAGCACAGCCCGCATTGCTGGCACTTCCAGATCGGCCTATCAGCAAGGATCGGATCGAGATCGACGGTGCCGGCTCGGGACGCTCTCACGTGCCGAGCATCGCCGCCGCCGGATTTTACACTTTGCTTTATTATTGCGTATGAATGCCGCTCAGAACCCCTTCATGAACGTTGCCAGGTCGTTGCGCATGCTAGCCTCGTTGTATTTCTTTGCTAGGCGGTAGGCGTCGAACATGTTGAAGGCCCAGAATCCAAGGCTCGCTAGCGTGACGATAATGAACCCAGGGCTCGAGACCAGGTTGCGGAGCGCATCGATGTCGGTGTAGTCCAGGCTCATCGTCATTGCGAAGGAGGCGGCATAGAGGGCGGCATAGATCGCCAGGTACACGATGCCCCGCAGGACCTTGCCGACATATATCTGACCGATCCCAGCGAAGAAGAAGGACAGGATAAGGGCTACGGCCACGCTCTTGCGCGGATATTGTGGGTAGCCATAGGGCTGGGGGCCGTATTGGTTGGAGGTATAGGGCTGGTTGGGCTGCTGGGTGAAGGAGAAGCCACAGGCTGGGCAGAATTGCATAGTGTCATCCGTCACGGTCTTTCCGCAATTAGGGCAAACCATCATGATAATCGGCAGGGAATCGCGATTCCATTATTTATCAATGAGACGCCTCCTCAAGGGATCCATCGGGAATATTGCTGAAAGGGGCGCAAGAATCATATCGTCCAACGTTGCTGAGAGGGACGATGGATATCGACAAGGAAAAATGCCAGGTGTGCGGAGGCCCGGCCAAGCAGTTCGTTTTCGCCGCATTCCTATGCAACAACGAGGACTGTGTCGAGAAGGCGAGGCTGGAACGGGGCGGTCCCGGCGGGCATATGAAGAACAAGCATTCCGCCCCGATCACGATGATCGAGAACAAGGATTGACAGTCGCAACCGGAGTAACTATTTCTTGATCCTGGATGCAGCCAGGACGTGTAGGTCGACGAGCGGGATCTTCTGTCTTCCTTTGTGCGTGCCGTAGTCTTTCTGAGCGCAGGACAGATGGACGTAGCACTTGGGGCAAGCGGTGACCAGCGTTCCAGCTCCGGTCTCCCTCGCCTCTTTCAGCCGTTCCACCTGCCATCTCTTTGTGTCGTCATCACAGTTCGCCCAGCATGGATTGCCGCAGCAGGCGGATGATTTGCCAGAGCATGGCATGTCGTTCAGCTCTCCGCAGGCCTCGATCACCGTCCGGGGCTCTTCGATGAGGTTCGAGAACCGGACCAGTTTGCAGGGGTCATGGTACGTGAACCTCTCTTCTCCGGAAGATAGCTCCAGCCTCCCTTCCGCCACCGCATGGCCGATCAATTCCGAGAGGTTGACGATCTCCATATCGAAACCTGCCACAACCTTCGGGTAGATCTCTTTCAAAGTGTGATGGCACTCCGGACAGAAGGTGATCACCCTTCTTGCCCCCGTCGCCATCAATCTCGCGGCGTTGAGCCTGGCCAATTTGGCGAAGGTCGCGTCCTCCCCCAGCCAATAGGAGTCTTGGCCGCAGCAGAGTTCATCGCCCATGAGCCTGGGCCGTATACCCAATGCGTTCAGCAGCCTTACTGCGGAACGCGGCATCTCCAGCATGTCCTTGGCGAAATCTTTGAACAATTGGTCGAAGAGCGGTGTGCATCCCACGAAAAGTATTGTGTCCGAGCCCTGGTCCAATTCCAGGTCCGGGGTAACCCAGTCAGCCCGGTGTCCTTTCGTCCTTCCTGCCGCTTCGGTCCTTCTCATTTCCATCAGGATACCATTATGGGATTGGATAGGGGGGAATCTTTCTATACTGTCCGCCCTCACATCCCGGATGAACTCGTGGAAGCTCACCCCCGAGGTGCACACGTCCGAGCATGCACCGCAGGTCATGCAGGACCAGATCTCCCAGCGATCCAGCTCTTTGCCTGCGGTGATATCCTCCATTACCCGCCGGGGTGAGAAACGGTTGTCCCGATGGGCCGCAGGGCAGGCGTACGAGCACTTGCCGCACTCCACGCATTCGGAGGTTTTGTACCTGCGGGCGGATTCGTGCAGGTCCAGGTTCACTCCCTCCCGATCGGTCCCAACCCCCGCACCAAGGCGGTGAACTCCTTGGCGGTGGAGGCGAACAGAACGCCTTCGGCCGCGGATACCCAGCGGAGCAGGAGCCGGCGGGGATCGATGCCCATCAGGTCCAGGAGCTTCTGGCAGTCCCTGACCTTCACTTCCGCCTTGCGGTTGCCTGCGATGTAATGGCAATCCCCAATATGGCATCCCAGGACCATGACCCCGTCCGCTCCCATATCGAAGCAGCGCATGATCATCCCCGGGTCAACCCGGCCGGAGCACATGACCCGGACGACCTTGATGTTACTCGGATACTGAATTCTGCTGACACCTGCCAGATCGGCGCCCGCATAAGCGCACCAGTTGCAGCAGAAGGCCACGATGGACGGCTCAAATTCCTCTGGACCCTGCGTTGGCGAAGCGTTGCGCTCCGCTTCCGTGGATCGGTGAACGTCGTGGCTCATGGCCGAGGAATCCATATGATGACCTGCGAGCGAAGCGGGTGCCGGCAAAAAAGGGTTTCTATGCCTCATCCTTAATTGCAGAAGAGTGGAGAACCTTCGGCATTAATGTTGCCTGGTGCAGATATGATTATTAGCGCCCGTCCCTTTTCCGGTCCTCATGGCACTCAAGATCGTCGGTTTCTCTAAGACCTCCCTGCTCGACTGGGATGGGCACGTAGTGGCCACGATCTACCTGCAGGGCTGCAACTGGCGCTGTCTGTACTGTCACAACCCGGATCTGATCCCCACCGAGCCATCGTTCGACGAACTGGATTTCGAGGATCTTGCCGCTTATATCAGGGAGAATGCCGATTTCCTGGATGGGGTGGCGATCTCCGGAGGCGAGCCCACACTGCATCCCGACCTGCCGATCCTGATTGCCAAGATAAGGGATCTGGGCATGAAGGTCAAGCTTGATACCAACGGCTCCAACCCTGACATGCTGGAGGATCTCTTGGGATCGGGGATGCTCGACTATGTCGCCATGGACATCAAGGCACCGCTGAACGAGAAGTATAAGGAGATCATTAAAGTGAACCCGGACCTGGATGCGATAAAACGCTCGATCCGTCTGCTGATGACCTCCGACATCGATTACGAGTTCCGCACCACCATTGCGCCGTTCCTGCTGGAAGAGAAGGACATCGAGTCCATCGCCGCCTACATCGGCGGTGCCAAGAAATATGCGCTGCATCAGTTCAAGAACGATACCACCCTGGAGAAGAAGATGGAGCTGGTATCGCCCTATCCGGAGGAAAGGCTCCGGGCGATGGCGGACATAGCGAAGATGTATGTGCGGAAGGTCGTGGTCCGTGGAACCAGTTGATAAGAACGGCCAGCGATAAGCACGGCAAATCTATTTTATATGCAAATAACCTTGAATGCACGTTAACGTACCCAGACCTTATTGGCCAGTACGTTCCTGGGAGCGCGTGTCCGATGGAAAATGTGAACGGAAGGCTAAAAACGTATATTGATGGATTTGACAGGATATTGGAAGGTGGCGTCCCGACCGGCCACATCGTTCTCCTCGCCGGTACTCCAGGAACGATGAAGTCTTCAATCTCATACTACATGCTCTACAATCACGCCCTAGAGAACAACGCCTGCTCCGTATATGTCACGCTGGAGCAATCAAGGGAATCGCTCCTCCGACAGATGGAGAAGATGGGCATGCAGACCGAAAACGTCAAGGACCAGCTGAACGTCCTCGACCTCGGCATCATCCGGAAGAAGCTCAAGGAGATATCCGCCGGGAGCTCCTGGTTGCACGTTTTCAAATCCTATCTGACGAATCTCAAAGAGAATCTTAACTACTCTATCCTGGTCATCGATTCGCTTGAAGTGCTGGAGACCATGGCCGAGATATCCAACCGCCGGACGGAACTGTTCTACCTGTTCGAGTGGCTGAGGGATCTGGATGCCACGGTCTTCCTTATCTCGGAATCGTCCTCGGAAAGGATGATGGATGGCAAGTTCGACGAGGGCTACCTCTCGGACGGAATTATCACTCTAAAGATGCAGGTGATCAGGGACGTGGAATCGCAGAGACGCATCCGTTGCGTCAAGATGAGGGAAACGAACCACGACCCATCCTACTATTCGCTGCTATACAATGGCGGCAAATTCCAGGTCACCAGAGTGATATCAGAGTAAAGTCTGGTGTCTCAGAATGTCGAAATACGAGTGCCCGCGATGCGGTTCAGGGGTCAAACCCAACGATGTGCAATGCGACCGTTGCGGGGAGATGCTGAAGAAGATCGATCCGCGCAGGCAGCGGGAGGGCGACATGCCTTCCAACATGGTCATAGACAAGGTCATCTCCGAGGAGCAGACCTCGATACGTTTCGATTCGTCAGATTTCACGTCGATGTCCAATCTCCGTAAGATCCTCGAGGAGAAGGACAAGGAGATCTCCGCCAGAGAGAAGGTCCTCATCGAGAGGGAGAAGCGGATGCAGGACATCTTCGAGAAGATGGAGAAGGACCAGAACCAGCTAGAGAATTCCGTGAAGCAGTTCGAGTCCGACCAAGTGATGATGAAATGCAAGGAGATGTCCATCCGGGAAAAGGAGATGGAACTGGACCTGATGTCGGAGAAGTTCGACAAGGGCATCCAGGAGATCATGTCCCTGGAGGACAAGCTCAAGAACTCCCGCATTACCGCCGCCGACGTCCAGAAGTTGGACGACATCCGGAAGAAGTACGGGGCCGCGGTGGAGAACGAGAAGGACAAGCTCAAGAAAGCCTTGGAGGAAGAGTTCGAGGACAAGCTCACCGAGAAGGACAGATTGGAAACCGAGCTTAGACTATCCAAGGAGAAGCTGGCCGAAGCCTCCAAAACGATAATGGAGTTGCAGAGGCTGGTCAAGGTCGAGATCAAGCCCTCCACCACCGGCCAGATGATGGAAGAGGAGGAAGAACAGGCTCGCATGGACCTCAGGGCAAAGATCGCCGAACTGGTGAAGGTGGTCAGACCCGAGCTCGATTCCCAGATCGGGGCCGGAACGCCTCTGAGCGGACCGGACAAGACCATCCATACGCACATCGAGAAGTTCGACACCATCCTGGGAGGCGGCATACCAGAAGGTCATGTCATCCTCGTGAACGGAGCTCCGGGCACGATGAAATCGACCCTCACCTACACCGTGCTGCACAATGCAGCGCTTTACGATGATGTCAGCTCGATGTACTTCTCCCTGGAACAATCAAGGGCATCCATCCTTAGGCAGATGGCCCGGCTCAAGATGCCTGACCCGTATGCCGCCGAGAGGATGATGGTGGTCGATATGGTGGACCTGCGCAAGGAGATGCAGGACACTCAAGGTGATTGGAGGGAGATACTGCTGCGGTACGTCAAGAACGTCTTCGCCGAGCGTCCGTTCCGCATCTTCGTGCTCGATTCGCTCGATTCGTTCAAGGCCATCACCGACTACGAGTTCACCCGCCAGGACCTTAAGGACCTGTTCGACTGGTTCAAGTCACTGGGCATCACCGTGATGCTGATCTCGGAGAAGCCGATGGACCAGCTCATGGAGAGCGCGCAAAGCGAGATGTACCTGGCCGACGGGGCCATCGAGCTGATAATGAGGCAGATCGACGAGTCTAGGGTCCAGCGTTGGATGCGCTGCCCCAAGTTGCGCGGGATGAACATCGACACGCGCTACTACTCACTGTTCCATGATGGTGAACACTTCAACCTGTCCGTGCCGATCGTTGACTCATGATCAAGTTCAATTATCGTTTCTGGATTTTCTTGAAGATAGATTAAAAACTCGCCGCGGCCCTATTCAGAAAGGGTGCGGTGGGAATGCAGATAGATCGAATAAAGACCTTCATCGAGAACCTTGACGAGAACATGCAGGGCGGGGTCCCTAAAGGACACCTCGTACTATTGGCTGGAGCTCCTGGAACGATGAAATCGTCGATCGCCTATTCTTTGCTTTATAATAACGCCATCAAGAACGGCACCAAATCGCTTTACATGACGCTCGAGCAATCCAGGGAGAACCTGAACCAGCAGATGGAGTCGATGGGCATGGACCCGGAGAATGTCAAGGAGAAGGTCAGCGTGCTCGACCTCGGCATCATCAGGAAGTCATTGACCCAACTATCTGCGAAAGGCAGTTGGATGCAGGTCTTTAAGATGTACGCCGAGAACCTTCGGGCCTCCATGGGCTATGAAATATTGGTCCTCGACTCGCTGGACGTCCTGGAGATGGCCGCGCAGATGAAGCCGGACGAGCGCCGCTCGGAACTGTTCTACTTGTTCGAATGGCTGCGCAACCTGGGCATAACCTGCATACTCATTTCCGAATGCAACCCGGAACAATTCAACTGCACGCATCGTGACGAGGCGTATCTGGCCGACGGGGTGGTCCTGCTGAAAATGACAGAGATAGGCGACACAGAGGTGCAACGGCGTATCCGTGTCGTCAAGATGCGCTCGACGAACCATGCGAGCAATTACTTCTCGTTGCTGTTCGACCATGCCGCGTTCCGTGCCACCAGGGTACTGACCGAGTAGATCAGCGTCCCGGATGGGCGAGGAAGAACTGTTTCACGTCAGACACCGGGTCATCGCTTTTCTCCATCTCCATGAACTTGACGAAGCGGGGAGCGCGACTATCCAGTACGACCGCGCAGCCGACGTCCTCCTCGGTCCGGATAAGCCGTCCGATCGACTGCATCATGCGGCGGGCGGCGGGCACGTTCACGGCGTATTCGAACCCCTTTCCGCCGAAACGCCGGTCATAGAACTCTCGCAGGCGTTCTTGGCACAACGAGGGCTTTGGATAGGGTATGCCGACGATGACCACCAGCTGCAGCTCCTCGAACGGAAAGTCCAGTCCCTCCGATACCCTCCCACCCATCACGGCGAAGAACACGGCGCCTTTCCGGGAATCGCGCTTGAACCGTCCGATGTCCGCCACCAGCCTTTCCTGCGACTCTCCCTGCACCTCGCGGTAGACCTTCTTCAACAGCAGCTTCTCATTGCGGTACAGGTAATTGTGCAGCATGGCGTGGGAAGGGAAGAACACCATCGTGTTGCGGGGAACGGCATTGGCCAGATCGGAGACGAAGTCGTGTAGCTTCTGCACCGCGTTGGGATCGGACCGTGATTCGTACTTGGTCTCGACATCTGCCACGAAGAGCACCTTGCGATTTTCCCTCGGGAACGGGGAATCGAATATCGCGGTCCTGGTGTTCTCGCCCAGACCGGTCACTCGGACATACTGGTCCAGCGGCCTCAGGGTTCCGGACATGTGTATCGAACCGTAGACCTCGTGGAAGAACGAGAGAGCGCCCTTCGGGTCCAGGCAGTAGGCTTCGATCATCCCCCCCTCCTCCATGGTGGCCCGGCGGACGAAACGCGTGTTGTCCGAGGCGACCCAGTTGGTCAGGTCCCGGCCTAAGGTGAAGGTCGCCGATGTCGGCTCCTTGCCTCCCTGAAGGCGCCGCTGGGCCATCTCCTCGCCCGTGGCCTGCATCTCCGCCACGATCTCCGCCAGCTCTCCCCTGTCGCATCCCAGCGATTCGCATAGGGTGCCTTCCAGGAAACCCCGGCCTAACGCCACCTCGTCCTTGCCCGACTCAGCGCATAGTTCCGCCGCCCGGTCCAGGACCCCGAACAATGCTCCGGCCAGCTTTTTCAGGTCCACATCCTTGGAGAGCTTGGCGTTGCCCATCTCCCCGGCCTCGACGGTGACGATCGAGACGATCTTCTTGGTGATCCTGATGCTCTCAGCGTCGCGGGCGGCATCGGCAAGGTTGTGCGCCTCGTCCACCACCAGGATGAGATCGTCCGCTTCGGCCTGAAGCTGTTCCAGGAAGTGGTGTCTCACCTCGCCTGAGATAATGTAGGGATAAGGCGCGATGACCACCTTGGCCTCAGGCATCAGCATCTTGCCCACCTCGTAGGGGCATGCCCCGTCAGCCTCGCAGAATCGGGAAAGCTCGTCCGAGGTCGGGATGTTGTCGGCACAATAGCGCCTGAAATACGACTGACCCAGATGGACCGTGTTGGCGTAGTAGGTGCAGCCGCCCTTGACCCCGTCCCGGGTGTTCTTCTTCTTGTGCTCGCACACGCGGGAGAGTTCTCCGGGGGTCAGGTTGTCGACCGAGAGCTCGGACAGCATGGGGCAACTGTTCCGGCGGCCTTGGAGCGAGATCCCAAGCACGTTCCGCCTCTTGCTGATGGCGCGAAGCTCCTTGATGGCTATCGTCGCCTGCGAATTGGTTCGGGTGATGTAGACGACCCGCTTGTCGTTCGCCAGGGCGTGTTCCACTGTCCCGGCCAGAGCACAGACGGTCTTGCCCGTTCCGGTCCCGGATTCGACGACCAGGTTGCCTCTGGATTCGAGGACCTCGCCGATCAGGTCGACGAAATCCATCTGGTGCGGTCTTGGGAGATAAGGGAATATGGAGGATGTGTCCGGATTTGGTGGGGGTGCAGACTCTTCGAGCACCTCTTCCAGTTTCTCTTCCTTGGTACCAGCGAGTCTGGTCTGGAACCTGGGCTTTGAGGATCGGTCTCTATCATTGCCAGAACCGGCTCCGCCGTCCCTCGTACGGGTCATCCCGCAGCTGCGGCAGACGAGCCTGTCGCCCACTGGGGTCATGATCGATTTGCAGCGGTCGCAGAACATCCCGGGCATTCAGAACGCCAATGCCGGCAGGGCTTAAAACCATTGCCGGCTACCATGGCCACCTTTCGAACGATGAGGGAGTCCGTGTCGGTCTATCTATGTCCTCGAAGCTCGCCAGTTCGTAGTATTCCAGTCATTGCCAGGCACCGTCAGGAATTAATACCTTGAAGTAATGTTGTGGAACTCAAGGGCTCGTGGTCTAGCGGTTATGACGTTTGCCTCACACGCAGAAGGTCGCCGGTTCGAATCCGGCTGAGCCCACTCATTCTCTTCATCCACTAAATGAAAAGTGGGTAATTATTGAATAGTCATATCGATCGTCTGGCTACGGTTTATTTGATTTCATTTGGTTTAAATTTATACTCGACTGGGCTCGTGGTTGTTCGGTCCCAACCGTCGATGCACATACGTCCTGGAAAAAATAAATTGGCCGCCTGCCGAAAGGTTGCTTGTGGTGGCGGCATATGGATTTCAACCTACTCTTTTCGAGCAACTACGAACGTGACCATCTCACTCGTTTCCTCCCCATTATCTGACAAAATGCCGTCATAGTAATCCGCCGTGGGGAAGCCTCCTGCATTTAAGATGGGAGAAAGGGTTGCCGGGCCATAGTAACGATTCCAGAACCGATAAATAGCAGGCGGATGTGATCCCGACCATACGATATGCTGTTGTAGGATCACGTTCACCTCACCGAAATGATGCGTTTCTGTCAACGCTAGGTATGGCTCATTTCTCCAAAACCCGCTATGAGTAACATCCCAGCTTCTTCCTTGACCTTTCATCAAGGAAGGCGTTTTCATGTTAAGGGTATCAAAAATGAACATGCCTCCCGGTTTGAGGGCACGGTGAATATTGCCCAGGAGCAACGATACTTCTTCAGGGGCTAGCACGTCAAAGTCGCAATAGATCATCGTTACAGCATCGAAGGTTTCCCCAATGTCAAGATGGAGGTAGTTCTGATGAATATACTCAATATCCAAACCTTTTCGAGCGGCCTCTTGTCGTGCATGTTCAATGGACCGCTTTGAATAGTCCATCCCGGTCACCTGATGGCCCGCCTTTGCTAGCAGTTCACAATATATTCCAGGGCCGCACCCCAGGTCAAGTATTCGTTTATTCCCATCAAGGTGGGCTTCGATCCACCGTACGGTTCTTTCAATCGTCGTTCTTTTTCTGCTGGCAGCATCGACATCGGGATTGAGATGCATCTCAAGGAGACACTGGGAAATATACTCATCATCCCACATGCTGGCAGTACCTTTTTCGAATAATTCCGGTATTCTCGTTGCTTCAATAATCTCTTTGATGCACATAGTAATTCTCACCTTCAGATGATTGATTAAAAAAGCTGTTTGAGGTCCCTTAACGATCACAGTTACTTCTGATCAATCGATGATGGATACCACTAATGGACCCTGTCGAATCGTAGATGATGAATCGAACTTACTATGCACTCAACATTTTCAATATAGCATTCTGACCTATAAATCCTCGATGTCCATGAACCTGAGTCAATTGTCAAAGAGAATCCTCGGGTTAGAAAAAGGAATGAAAGGGTTTGTCGAGCTGGCTCTACGTCTTGACGAGAGAATTGAAAGTTCATTTTTATCATCTGGCTCAAGAAGTGAGCGGTTTCGGCTGAGCCCACTTCCACTTAAACTAAGCTATAATTCTTAGGCCGATCTGAAAGTTTTCGATTCCTTAACGCCGGGCAGGCGAACAACGATAATATTTTTCATCAAGTTCCCGGCTTTCTATTCTTGTATGGTCAAGAAAGTTGACTGGGAATCCATGTCTTTGAGGTTCGGTAAGCTGGATGAAAGCCCAGGAAATTACATGAAACAGGTGCTATATAAATGGTCAAAGGCACTGGAAGGCATAATGGATGATCTGGACACTACCGCGACCCAGATAGAGCTTCTGGCGGCTCTGGCGTATCTCATGAAAGATGGAAAGCCTGTCACCCAGACGGACGTGGCTGAGTACTCCCGCAAGGATAAGAACACGGTCTCTGAGGTCATGAGGACCCTGGAGAAGAACGGTTATGTCACCCGGTCGGCGAGCGAGGATGACCTGCGCGCGAAATACCTCGTCATCACCAACAAAGGGTTCAGCCTGGTTGAAAAGGCACTCGGTGAGGTGCTGTTGATAGATGAGCGTTTTTTCCCCGATGAAAACGATTGTAAAGAATTGAGGCGTCTGTTGAAGAAGTACCTTTAACAGAGCTGTATTTTTCATCAATTCATAAATTATTTATAGTCTATCGCTAATTATCAATTAGTACGTGTACGTACCATACGTGTACGTACTATGATGATGGATAGCGACCATCGGAACGGAAATGTTGCGATAGTCGCTGAATGGACCGTCGATACAGACTGAGTTCAAGAAAAGGAGGAATGATCATGAAAACGATAGTATGCGATGATAGCGGGCTTCCCAATGCCCTTGGATCAACACAATGCGAATCGACCTCGCGGGCCAATGAGCACCGGGTCGGTTCGATCGCGGAACGCGACGAGAATGATAGAAGCATCATGCAATGGGGCGGCCTGGCCGGAATGCTGGGTGCCTTGTTCTTCATTCTTATGGCGGCCACACTGCTGGGCATGACCCCAGAGGCGGCCGGCCCGGAAGGGCCGGTCCAGGGCTTTCCCGCGAACAGAACGGTGATCGCGTTGGGGGAAGGATTCTACCTGGTGGTCGTCATCTTGTTGGCGGTCCTGTTCCTTGCACTATACCGTGCCCTTCGTAAGATGAGCGCGCCACCCGCTCTCTTCGGCGGCTGCCTGGGCATAATGGGTGTTGCGACGCTCGTGGTCGGAGCGCTCCCATACGTCGCCTTCACCACGATCTCCGACCTCTATCATGCTCCCGGGGCGACCCCGGAGGCACAGGCATCGCTTGTTCTGATGTGGCAGTCGATCCAGGGTGTGTTCAATGAGACGGACACTGTGGGTTTCATCCTCATGGCGACCGGTTTCATCGTCCTGGGGGTGGCCATGCTCAGGTCCCCGGTCTTTGGCAGGAACTTTGGCGGATTGAGCGTTATCCTCGGAACGGTTGTGGTTATTGGGATGTCCGTCTTCGGGGTGAGCTCCGACTCGGTCTTCCCCTTCGTTCTCATCGCCTTCTTTTTCCTCCCGCTACTTTTCGGATGGAAGCTTTACCGTGTATCAAAGGCAACACCATTGGCCCTGGATGCGGCGAGGGGTTGACATGGACGCAGTGATCTATTCCAGATATGGACCGCCCGAGGTCCTTCGGTTTATGGATGTGGATAGACCGATACCCAAAGGGAACGAGGTCCTGATCAGGGTCCACGCCACGTCCGTGACCAACGCGGATTGTTTCATGCGGAGGGCGGAAACGATCATGGGCAGGATCATTCTCGGTCTCAGGAAGCCAAGAAGAAAGATACTGGGGACCGAGCTTGCTGGTGTGATCGAGGCAACTGGAAAGGATGTGACGCGTTTCAAGAAAGGCGATAAGGTATACGGGTTCACGGGTTTTGGGCTCGGCGCATATGCTGAGTACAGCTGCATGCCGGAGAAGGGATCGCTGGTGATCAAACCTGAGTCCTTGACATTCGAAGAGGCGGTCGCCATGGTCGATGGGGCATCGACGGCATTGTACTTTCTCAGGGCCAAAGCAAATATCCGGAGCGGGCAGAAGGTCCTCATACTCGGGGCATCGGGAAGCATCGGCACCTCGGCCGTACAACTTGCCAGGCATTTCGGCGCCGAGGTGACGGGGGTGTGCAGTGCGGCGAACCTCGACCTTGTGAGATCGCTGGGAGCGGACAATGTCATCGATTACAAGATGGAGGATTTCACCAATAATGGCGAGACCTATGACATCATATTTGACACCATAAACAAGAGCTCGTTCTCGCTCTGCCGATCCTCGCTCAACAGTAACGGTTGTTAT
This sequence comes from uncultured Methanomassiliicoccales archaeon, assembly GCA_942492955.1. GTDB lineage: Archaea > Thermoplasmatota > Thermoplasmata > Methanomassiliicoccales > UBA472 > DASXVU01. Next base: position 1,338,098 of record OW818644.1, on the reverse strand, counting down.
ATCACCACGACCGGCAGCCCGGTCCAATATCTTCGAATGCTCTGGACCTATCTGGCTGGCGGTAAGCGATCGTTGTGCGGCATGTCGATTGACAAGACCGATGCGCTGATCTACATCAAGGGGCTCATAGAGGCGGGAAGTATGAGACCAGTCATCGACAGGCGCTATCGATTGAGACAGATGGCGGAAGCCCACCAGTATGTCGAGCAAGGTCACAAGAAAGGGAACGTGGTGGTGGCAGTGGAGGAACGCTCATGAGAGCGGCGGTATGCTCAAGGTACGGACCGCCCGAGGCGCTTCAGGTGATGGAGGTCGATAGACCGGTCCCGAAGGATGACGAGGTCCTGGTCAGGGTCCGCGCCGCCTGTATAAACAAGGCCGACTGGATCATGATAAGAGGCAAGCCTTTCGCCGTCCGGCTAATGGGCCCTGGGCTTTTCAAACCCAAGAATGAGATTCCCGGATCGGACGTCGCAGGGCAGGTCGAAGCGGTCGGAAGGAATGTCAAGGAATTCCATCCAGGTGATAAGGTATTCGGAGACTTATTCGAATTCGGCCAGGGTGGATATGCTGAATATGCATGCGCAAGTGAGGATGCATTTTCAACTATGCCAGAAAATATCACGTTCGAAGAGGCGGCGGCCGTACCAATGGCAGCGATCACTGCCCTACAGGCTATACGTGATGAGGGGAAGATCCAATCGGGGCAAAAGGTGCTGATCTACGGCGCATCCGGGGGTGTTGGTACCTTTGCAGTGCAGATCGCCAAATGGTTTGGGGCCGAGGTCACCGCCGTATGCAGCACGAGGAATCTGGATATAGCAAGATCGCTCGGTGCTGACCATATCATCGATTACACCAAAGAGGATTTCACTAAAAACGGTCAATATTATGACCTGATCATCGGCGTTAATGGATATCGTTCGATTTTCAACTACAAGCGCGCATTGAATCCAGAAGGCGTTTATGTAATGGTCGGAGGTCGCGGACCCCAACTCGTCCAAGCTATGTTACTTGGGCCATTGATATCGGCGACCGGGAGCAGGAAGGTAAGGTCCGTATCAGCAATGCTTAACAAAAAGAATATGGACTTTATGGGAGAGCTCCTCAATACTGGTAAGGTTGTGTCAGTCATAGATAGACGCTACCCATTAGATGAGGTCGACAAGGCATTCCGGTATTTTGAGGACGGACAGGCCCGAGGTAAGCTCGTCATAACTCTGGATCAAAACAGTAAATCCTAACAGTAACGTTGAAAATCGATGAGTCAGGGAAAGATTGGAACAATGGATAAGATCCGTTGGTTGACCGGAAGTCCTTGATCTCGAGTTTGGTCCCGGTGATCGAAGCAATATGTAAGGGTCGACCGGCCCTTATCTTAACTTTTTCCAGCCCCCATACCGGACATTATTTTCTGGGCTTGTTGGACCTCCAAGACTCTACGAGTTTACTGGCTTCCACCTTTGGGTCATTCGCTTCAGCAACCGCAGATACTACAAAAAAGCCATCGATTCCGGTTCTAGCAAGCTGAGGAATATCGGCTAACTTGACACCGCCACCGACAACGACCGGGACCGGGCTTAGAGTGGCAAGCCTAGCAATATCGGTAAAACTCCATGTGACAACCTTCCCATCCGACCTCATCCCACAATCCGGTTTTGTATTCGTTTCATGCAGCGGTCCGACCCCAAAATAGTCTATTTGACTGACATCCACCGTTCTGATGTTCTCAAGCAATTCAGTCCTGGCCGATAAGCCGATAATGGAATCTTTGCCCAAATATTCTCGGCAGACATCCACGGGGATATCGGATTGGCCAACGTGGATCCCATCTACTTTCACCCCCTGCTTTCTTGCCGCAAGGATAACATCAAGACGGTCGTCCACGAGCAGTGTGACCTCTTCAGATCTATTGACCTCAGCAATCGAATCTGAAATCTGATGAGTCAGATTGATAAGCTCGCGGGCCGAAGCATTCTTCGAGCGAATCTGCACACAGGAAAATCCAGCCTCGACCGCATCTTTGACAATCTGGTGGACGGGCCGACCGTTAGTGTTCTCTGGCCCCACCACTAAGTATGCAGAGATATCAAGTTTTTTCATCATCTTTCATCCCTCGCGCTAAGACCTTCATCACACGTGTTCATAGGTCAGACCTCCTCGATCTCAAATGGGTTGTTAGCAATCTCCGCCGCGGTCGCATTATACAATTCGTCTAGGAATTTGGCTTGGAAACTGCCGGGGCCATCGACCTTAACTTCGGCGCGTTTTGCTGCCAGATTATACACCGCTGTGGCTGTTAACGCCGCAATGAACGGTGATGCCGCGGTCGCATAAACTGCAACAACCCCACCCAATGAACAACCCGATCCAGTGATCTTTTTCATAAAATGGGACCCCCCTTCCGAGAGGGCAATAATGGAGCCATCCGTCACCAGGTCTGTCTTGCCAGATATGGAAACAGCTCCACCCGTCCACTTTGCCAGTGCGACCGCCGCTGCCTTCGCGGACATAACAGAATCAGTAGAATCAACACCCCGAGCATTTGATCCATCGGTTCCACCATCCATCCCCCAGAGGCCGGCCAGTGCGAGGATCTCAGAAGCGTTCCCTCTGATCACACTGGGTTTATACTCTTTGAACTGTCGTAGCAGGTCAGTTCTAAGTGAACCAATGCCGACTGCGACAGGATCAAGGACCCATGGTTTCCCAGTTTCGCATAGGGCTTTGACTGTGCGGGGCAAGGTCTGCTCATAAATGGGCAAAAGAGTACCGACGTTCACGTACGTAGCGCCAGCCACTTTTGCTAGGAACTCTCCCTCATCTGGCAGGTAGACCATGGCGGCAGACCCTCCAACGGCTATCTGGGCATTGGCAACAAAATTTATGGTCACAGTGTTCGTGATCGACCCAACCATTGGGTTTGTCCGTCTTACTGTCTCGACCGCCTGTACTATCTGGCTCTGAATATCTGCTTTACATATCGGCTTCATATTATCCTTCCGCTGGCATTACCCAGATCAAGTTATTATGGTATGATCTCAGCCCTGCGTTCAATCCGCATTTAGTTTGCAATCTGCAAATAGGCACCCATCTACACGATTTCGACTCTCGTTCCTCGTGCTTCCGTTACTCAGAACCACATTCCTTCAAGTATCGGTTCATGGTGCGAATGCGCACTTATCGCCGTAATGGACCGGTCCATGGGTCTTTTGGCGGTACGCTTTCACAGCTAGACTAGGCAACAGCGCCCACCTATTGATATTTGTCTCATGTGTGGAAATCTAAAGACAGTAACACTTACTTCACGACATGAGATGCCTGGACCCGAAAATCGAGATTTTACCCGCCAAATCTGGCATAATGATTTGAACACGAAGGGCGTTGTCCAGAAGAGGATTCCATGGCGTCACATGGCGGGTCTAGGTTGGCGGTCATCGCGGCCGTTATTGGAAATCTGATCATAGCGGTGATAAAATTCATTGCAGCCATCTTCACCGGCTCGTCCGCCATGATCTCCGAGGGGATCCATTCGGTCGTGGACACCGGGAATGGCCTCCTCCTGCTGCTGGGCTTGAAGGATGCCAGCAGGCCAGCGGACGCCGAGCATCCGTTCGGTTATGGCAAATCGCTGTACTTCTGGACGAACATCGTCGCCATTTCCATCTTCGGCATCGGTGGTGGGATGTCGGTGTATGAGGGGGTAACCTACATCTCTTCCGTCACCCCCTCCACCGAGTTGGGGGATCCCACGGTTGCTTACATCGTTCTTGCCATCGCCCTTCTTGTCGAAGGCACAACATTCACGATAGCCGTCCGAGCGTTCCGGAGGGCAAGGGGGGACATGGGAACCTGGAAGTTCATCAAGCGTTCGAAGGACCCGAGTCTGTACGCGGTGGTGTTCGAGGATGCGGCGGCCATGTTGGGCCTGGTCTTCGCTTTCATGGGGATATTCCTGGGCCACACCTTCCACAACCCATACTTGGATGGCATGGCATCGATAGCTATCGGTCTGCTGCTGATGAGCGTGGCTTGGTTCCTGGCCTCGCGGACCAAGGGTCTGCTGATGGGCGAGGGCGTTACCCCCGAAGAGCTGGTAGACATCCGGCGGCGGGTAGAGTCCGACCCAGCAGTAGAAAAGGCAGGGAACATCCTCACCATGTACATGGGTCCCCAAGACCTGATAATCAACATGGGAGTGTGCTTCGTTTCGGGGACAACCGACCAGCAGATGCACGATTCGATCCATCGCATCGAGGCCGACCTGCGCACAGCATACCCGGAGACCAAACGGGTCTACATTGAGACGGAAACGCTGGCACATATGTCGAACGACGCACCTCCCCGCAAGTGATCTTGCCCGATGGAGGCTGCTTAATCTCGAGTATGAACTTAAAAAAATAAGTCTGGGGCAAGGCCCCATCATTAGTATTTCTTCAATATCTCGGAAAAGAATCCTGAGTATAGAGGCGCGATGGCATTATTGCCGGTCATGCGGTCCTTCACAGACAGAGTGGTCACATAGGCCTTGGAGTTCTTGGTGAACAGCATATCATGGCCGACGCACAGACCTAGGACGATGTTCAGTTCGGTACCGGCCTCGTTGAGCAGCTCAGCCTGATAAACCGGGTTGCATACTGACTCATTCTCGCTCTTTATGCAGTCCTCTTTTGGGATCTCGAACTCTCCCTTCTTCATCGAGAAGTTTCGGCAGATGACCGAGCACACCTCGAAACCCCTTGCCTCCAGGACTCTGGTAAGCTTGATGCCCTCGTCCCGGGCGGCCAGGCAGAACGCCACGCCGATCTTCTTCCACCCCATCTGATCAGCGAATGCCATGATCTCTGATATGCGCGGCCTGATCGGGGTCAGTACTCCATTGACCGGCTGGAGGGTGCCCCGCTCAACCTTAGCGGCGGTTTGCATGAGCTTCTGGGTCTCCGGGTCATGGTAACGCGCAATTATCTCTTCCTTCGTGATGACCGAAATATTCGTCGGGCAGTCCCTGAACTTGCCTGGTTCGCCAACCTTGCAGCCGGCGTCGCCACATTTATCGCATCTGGGAAAATCCAAAACATCACCATCCGTTAATCTTAGTTAGAGTTAATAAGGTCTGCCCCAAAAGATAGTAGACTCCAATTTGGCCAAACAATGGTTACCTTTGTTGCAGAACGATTCCCTTCCACCGTGAACCAGGAAATATAAATGGTGGAGAATACTAACATTATTGCAGGATTGGAGGGAACGGGAGGTGGGCGAGGGGGCCAAGGCATCGAAAGTGAAAGGTGTGCTGAAGGGCTATTTCCCAGCGGAGATGTTCGACCCGTTCCTTAGGGCGCCCCTCAAGTCAGTTGGAACGGCCCTCATCATGGTCATCTGCTCAGCTACGTTGGTGGTGTGGATCGCCCAGGGGTCCGAATCCATGCGGAGCATCATCGTCGTACTGGCCAAGGCCTTTGCTTTCCTGGCGATAACATTTCTCTCTCTCAACTTCATTACCTCAGTCAGGTGGTCAGTTCTGGAGAGCCTCTTTGGAGGATTGGACAAACAGTACAAGGTGCATAAGTTGGTGGGGAAGCTGACCTTTTTCTTCATCATCTTCCACCTCGCCTTCCTCACCGTCCGCGCCATCCCGGCATGGTCGAGCGTATTCTCCCTCTATGTTCCAGGTCTTCATATCCCCAGCACGTGGGGGATCGTTTCCTTAGTGGCGTTGTTCGTATTGCTGGCCCTAACCCTACATAAGCGGATCACCTACAGCGTGTGGTTGTTGACTCACCGCTTGATGGTGATTCCCCTCTTTTTCGCCATCTGGCATGCTCTTGACGCTGGTTCTGACATCCGAAGTTACCCGGTCCTTATGTCCTGGATTCTGATTATCGGTGGATTGGGTATCCTCGCCTACGCCTACACCTTGTTTCTCTATCGATACTTCGGTCCCAAATACCGAGTGGAGGTGGTGAAGGTGAACCGGTTCCCAGACATGACCGAGATCCATCTGAGGTGCGAGGGTCGGGAGCTCTTGTTCCATCCTGGACAGTTCGTTTTCGTGAGGTTTCCTACCTCAATGGGTAGGCTTGAGATGTGGCCATTTTCCATATCGAATCATCCTCGTGAGGATACGATCCGTCTTTCCATCAAGAAGCGGGGCGACTTCACTGGAGAGCGAGTTCCATTGGTGAAAGAAGGCGATCATGCAGTGATAATGGGCCCATACGGTAAGTTCGGGGAGCGATATCTAAACCAGAAGCGGGACATGATATGGATCGCCGGAGGCATAGGCATCACCCCTTTCCTTAGCATGGCCAGGAACGAGGCCGAGAATCCCATCGGGCGGCGGGTTGATCTGATATGGGCATATCGGCACTCCGAGGAGGGACTATACTATGACGAGCTCATCCAGGATGAAAAGAACAGCAAGGACCTTAGGTTCCATCCCTGGGTATCCAGCGAGTTGGGGCGTCTCGATTCTGAAAAGGTCTCCGTGCTGCTGGGCGGAAAGAATAATGTCCTCGGCAAGGTGATCTTCCTTTGTGGGCCATTGCCTATGATGGAGAACCTATCCAGGCAGTTCCTGGAAATGGGCGTCCGAATTAACGATATCGTCTTCGAGGATTTCAATCTCCTGTAGTTCGGTGACTGAGCACCGAATCGGAAAACCCCGTCCCAAACCTGGAGTTCTCATAGAAAGGTGAATAGTTTGAGGTGGGCCAAGTATGAGCCACTGGCCCACCATATCTTTCCAGTCAGCAAGACTATGTCCGGATCAAGCACCGAGGCGCTTGGCCGCCGATAGACCTATTCCGACCCTCGCTACCTTTTCTCCTACAGAATAATAGCAGTGGTCATCGGGCGCATAGATCAGTGGCTTGATGAGGTCTATCAACCCCTCCTTCGACCTGGAGTCGAATTCTTCAGAGACCTTCACATCCTTGATCTCGCCGATGAACTGCGTGTGCAGCCCGAGCTCGTTGGTCTGAACTAGCTCACACTCGAGGAGGAGTGGGCATTCCTCGACGTACGGTGCATCAACGAGGTCAGAACGCACCGGCGTAAGCCCAGTTACCGCGAACTTGTCGATGTCCCTGCCCGAGGTAAGGGCGAAGAAGTCCACGTCCTTAACCATGTCCTCCGACGGAACGTTCACTGTGAACGCCTTACGCTCCATGATGTTCCAGTAGGTGTAGGTCGCCTTCCTCAGTGAGACGGAGACGCACGGTGGTTCGGAGCATGCGATCCCGCACCAGGCAGCCGTCATCACGTTCGCTTTTCCATTCTTATCGTAGGTGCCGATCACTAATGCCGGTGTAGGAAAGAGCAGCGACATTGCACCCAACGACTTCATCACCGTCTCACCCCGGTAGGGGTATCCTGGTATTCGATTCGAGCAGTTCGAGCATCTGGTTCATCCCGATCCTGTGGATCAGGGACATGAATTGGACCAGATCCATGTTGCTCTTGGTTTGATTTCACGCTGCAGTTGCTTCCAAGGCCGGACTTTCCTTCGCCCTCTGTGCTTTCCATCGTTCTTGTCTTTTTACTGGATCCCACCCCTTCGATCGCACCCTCGTATACCTTGATGGTTTCACATATCTTCTCAGTCGTCGGGACGCCTCCGTAGAGCACCGGTTCATCATCGATCAACATGACTGGAAGCATTGCGGGGCCATATCTCTCGAACTTGCGCATCAGATTGTTGACCGCCCCGCCACTCAAGGCTGAGGTGGCTTCGCCGATAGTAACGATCCTGACATGAGCCTCGAGCTCTGTTCTGACAAGGGCCTCTCGAACCTTGGCAAGGTATCGCTGGTCCTCCAACCGCATGGTTGGATTGCAGCACGAGACGGAAATGATCGATATCCTCATTCAACCACTTCCATAGAGATGGTTGCCGACCATTCTGAGCATCTCAAGACCGTGTATGTCCGATTCAAAGAGAGGAATCGGTTTCATCGCCTTACCTTTGAATCGTTCTGCGATTTCTCCGAGATACCTCTCCTGGTTTTCCCTGCGTCTCGTTAGGAAACGGTTACCCTCCAGGGAATCCCGGGGAATGACCTGGTTGATTATCAACGAAGGGACATCAATACCAAAGCTAGACAGATCTCTGACAGCCCTTGCCGTCTCTTCCACCGGCAGTCTTTCGGCGAGAAGGACCAGGTTAAATGCGGTGATCCCGCTGTCAGAGAGGCTCCGAACCGCCCTATCGTACCGTTCCTTTTCCTTCTTCAATACAGTCAATGTTTCTTCGGTGTCTTCCCAGCCTAGGGAGGTTGCCAATTCTTTCCTGTCCCTGATCTGGTCTGCCATATAGGTCGACCAGTCGAATGGCATTGACAACTCACGCAGCGTATGTCCAGTGGGCGCAGTATCGAAAACGATCCGTTCATGGGTGTCATCATGAAGATAACTGACGAATTGATCGAACGCGGCCATCTCCTCCGCGCAAGGGGTGCTAAAGGTGTCCTTCCCGAACGTAGTATCAATTCCCTCCGTCATCCCCTCCAGGCGACTCTGGAAGACACCCGGCGCTTTCTTGGGATCAATATTCAGTCCTTGCAATCCCTCGATACCTTGTATCCTCGTTGGCTCGATCTCATCAATATGCTGTCCAAAAGCCTCAGGCAGGCTGACAGTCGGATCGGTCGCGATCACCAGGGTGCTGTACCCTTGATCGGCCAGCCAAACCGCCGTTGCCGCAGCCATGGTCGTTTTCCCAACACCGCCCTTCCCTCCGAAGAATAGGTACTTCCTGCTTCGGGCCAATTCCTTCATCGTCATGGCAACCATATCGGTCATCACGATATCGGATTAGCCGATATGTTAATAACCATTGGTATCGGTAGCCGATATCGGTATCCATGGAAAATCAAGCAGAACAGACCATTTCTGGCCCCCTCCAAGAGAGGATCATGATTCTCCTGAGAGAGCGGTCACTTTGTGGTAAGGATCTGATGAAAGAACTGAGGATCAAGAGCCCTGGAACGATCTATCCGGTATTGGAGGAGCTAAAGAGGAAGGAGATGGTCGACTTTCGTCTCGAGACTTCTGGAACGGTAAGGAAAAAGATGTATGACCTTACAGCCAGAGGAAAGAAGCACCTCCGTGAAAGTATGACCAGCTCGGCCAAGATGTTCTGTTGTGACACCTCACTATATGCCGAAACCCTTATCCGAGACGCGAAGGGGATCATCGACATCAAGAGGCATCAGAAGGTCTTGTCGACCTTAGATTTCGTGGATCTCCGCGGATTTCTAAATGGGGCAGACGTGACCTACATATCTGAGCTGGACAGGATCGTCGACCAATATGACATCATCCTCTCCTTCACAGGTGTGGGTTGTCTGATCGGAAGAGAGCAAATGAATATAGCCCAATATTTTGCCTCACTTCGACCGAAACTAAGGGAGGGGGGTCAGATCCTAGTCGTCGAGATCGAGAAGACAGACAACCTCTTCGCTCGGATATTCTTTGAAGATTTCAGAAACATGTCTAAACAGCCAGGGATGAGCTCCAAGGAGCTGGAAGGCATCCTTTCCGCAGCAGGCTTCAACAATGTGGTTGTCGTCCCCAAGTCGGGTCTGCTGTACGGTCTTGCCAGGTGTAATTTGACCAGATAAATATTCCTTATCATCACTCTACCTTCCATATCATTTGTCCAGATCTTTAAGATCATCAAAGAATTCGGGCTCTACCAACGGTTGCCCGGAAGAGGCTATCCAGGTTGAATGTTCACCATTTCCAATCATCACAAAATTAAATATGATATTGTTGGACGAGCCCATAAATACGGTCATCATTCTCTTAAGACGTTACATGTCTCCTCTTCTGATCAGGGTCTTGGCCGTCGATGACGAGCCAGAGCTAGGTTTTCTTTCCAAGGAGTTCTTGGAGATGCCTGGAGACATAAAGGTCGATATTTTCACTTCCGTGGTGGGGGCAAGAGCCGCCCTGTCGGAGAAACGGTACGATGCGATAGTGTCCGACTATCAGATGCCAGGGGAGGACGGGATACAGTTCCTTAGATCATTGCGCGCATCAGGCGATCAAACACCGTTCATACTATTCACCGGCAAGGGTCGAGAGGAGGTCGTCATCGAGGCATTGAACAACGGTGCGGACTCCTATCTTCAAAAGGGGGGAATGCCGGCGCCGATGTATGTGGAGCTGGAGCACCGCATAAGGACTGCGGTCCGTAAGCGCCAGGCGGACAAGGAAGTGGAACAGAGGAACAGAAAATTGCTGAAGGCCAACAAAGAATTGGCATCGGCAAAGATGGAGCTGAGCTCGCGATTGGAGGAGATCAGTGCCGGTAATGAGGCCATGGCCGCGGCCGAGGAAGAACTGCGCGTGAGCGAATCCAGGTATCGCAGTCTTTTCGAAAGCATGTTGAACGGATCCGCGGTGCACGAGATATTGTGCGATAAGGATGGAGCACCCATCGACTATCGATTCCTCGACATGAACGCGTCGTTCGAGAGCATGACAGGATTGAGACGAAACGATGTCCTTGGAAAAACGGTACGAGAGGTACTGAGGGGTGTGGAACCCATATGGATCGAGAGGTATGGACGTGTCGCCCTGACCGGCATCCCCGATCATTTTGAGGACTATTCACAACCGCTGGATCGGCATTATGAGGTCTCCGTCTACCGCAATGCGCCTATGCAATTCACCGTCATAATAACTGACGTCACCATCCGCAGGAAGGCAGAGGATGCTTTGAAGGGTAGCGAGGAGAAATTCAAGGCTATCGCGAACTACGCGGCAAGCTGGGAATCATGGTTCGATCTGAATGGTAAGCTTCTGTGGATGAACACGTTTTCCGTAGCTCTTACTGGATTCGCGCCAGAGGATTACATAGCAGCCAAGGATTTTGTTTCCATGGCCATCGCGGAGGAGGACCGCCAGATGGCGGGGGAAAAGCTCCGGGGGGCGTCCCAGGGAAGCAGCGGGGACAACTTGGAGGTGAGAGCGCTACGCAGAGATGGTTCAAAGTTCTGGGTATCGGTCTCATGGCGGCCGATCCTGGATTCGAATGGCAGGCCGCTCGGCTTCAGGACCAGCGTTCAGGACATTTCCGAACGCAGGCGCGCAGAAGAGGCTTTGCGGCAGGCCAGCCTCAAGCTTGGAATGTTGAATAGCATTACTCGGCACGATATCCTCAATCAGATGCAGGTGCTCACCGGATTCCTGGCGCTTTTGAAGCTAAGGGAGAAGGATCCTGAACTGACCGCCTACCTGGACAAGATGTCGCGTGCAGCCGCCACCGTGCAGCAGCAGATAGCGTTCACCCGGGATTATCAGGACATTGGGAGCCAGTCACCGATATGGGTATCGATCGGCCGGCAAACCGCGGAAGCCTTTGTCCAGCTTCATTTAAAGGGGGTGGCATTGGAGGAGAGGACCGGGGGCGTGGAGATCATGATCGATCCTTTGGCCATGAAGGTGCCCTACAATCTGATCGATAATTCCATGCGTCATGGTGAGCACGTCAACCGCATCAAGATGGGCGCTGAGCAGGTAGGCGACGCCATGATGATCGTTTACGAGGACAATGGGGTAGGCATTCCTTTCGAAGACAAAGAAAAGGTGTTCAGGAAAGGTCATGGCAAGAACACGGGGTTGGGCCTTTTCCTCACCCGGGAGATACTGGCGATCACTGGAGCCACGATCGAGGAGACCGGTCAGCCCGGACACGGTGCCAGGTTCGAGATAAAGGTGCCGACGGGCGGGTGGCGCCGGGTAGTGCTGGGCTGATCATTGGTCATGTTTCTGCCTGAGAACAGGTCTTAATCTTTTTATCCTCCGCTCCCTTATCTAGCGGCATGACGCTGGATGGAGCATTTACCCACCTGGCGACGCTCAGTACGGAGCGACTGTCGCTGCGTCAGATGAATCCGGATGATGCCGAGGCGGTCTTTACCTTCAAATCCGATCCATCAGTGACCGTTTGCTACGGTCAAGAGCCTCATCGGACCATAGAGGAGTCGAGAGCCTGGCTTCAACGCAGGATGGACGATTATGTGATTCGGGATTCGATTTTCTGGGTCCTTACCCTCAAGGATGACGATGTGGCGATCGGCGAATGTTGTATATGGAATTTCGACTCCAGTTTTAAGTGCGCCGAGATCGGCTACGAATTGCATGCCAGATACTGGAACAAAGGTCTTATGGCCGAAGCGTTGAAAGCGGTCCTGGCCTATGGATTTCTGGAGATGGGTCTTCACCGGATCGAAGCCAGTCCTTTCGCAGGCAATATTCGATCCCAGAATCTCCTCTCCAAGCTGGGTTTCAGGCTTGAAGGTACATTGAGGGAACGTCATTTATTCCAGGGCCTTTTCCTTGACCAGATGTACTTCGGACTGTTGAAAGAAGAGTGGTCGGACCGAGCGGCGATCAAATGAATGAATTGCATTGTCGATCCTGATTCGGCGTGAAAAGAAAGAGGGCTCTAGCCCTCGATTTACAGTTCTCTGCTTCTTCCTCACATCCCCAGCGCCTTCCTCTTCATTTCAATGTGATCGGATATGACGGCGGCCGCGTTCTTCGGATTCGGCTCCACCCAGAACTTAGCATGGACCAGATCATCAATGTCATCGGTCAGTAGCTTGATCACGTTCTGGCTTCCACCTATGTGCGGCATGACTCCCAGACAAACGCTTACCCCGCTGCCGACGAAATAGCTGCCGATCGCTACCGCCTTAGGCGAATACCATTCGGGAGCTGCACCCGCCACGGGCAATTGGTCGATCCTTACCCCCGCCGTTCTGGCCAGTTCAGCGACCAACGCCAGTATGCGGCTGTTGTCCACGCACGATCCCATGTGCAGGACGGGCGGTATGCCTAGGGAGCCGCAGACCTCCTGAAGTCCTTTTCCAGCCTGGTCGATAGAACCCGGTTGTAACAACCCAGCCTTGGCGCACGCGATGGACGAGCACCCCGTCTCAACACACAGAATGTCGCGCTTGATGAGTTCCTTGGCCAGCGTCACATGGCCATAGTCGTGCTTGATCCGCGGGTTATTGCAGCCGACGATCCCAACGCAGCCTCGGACCTTACCGGATGCCACCACGTCCAGCAACGGCTTCAGGCTTCCACCCAATGCCTTCCTTATCGATTCGACGGAGAAGCCCACCATGCAGTCGACCGGCGCATCCGGTATGAACACCCTCTCCTTTACCCGGTTGGGATAGTTGTCGATGGCCGCGCCAATGATCTTCTTCGATTGCTCGAACGCATTCTCGGGGGTGATCTCGACATAATAGCTGCCTTGGATCACCGCCTTCGGAGATGTCGTGAACAGCATCGTGTGATAGCAGGAGGACGTGTTCGCCAGGGTCGGGAATATGCATTGATAATCGACGACCATTGCCTCAAGCGCCCCCGTGGTGATGACCAGTTCCTGGTCAAGGTGATTGCCCGCTTGTGGTATCCCCTTACGCATCAGCAGCTCGTTACCAGTGCAGCACAGTCCGACCAGGTTGATGCCGTTCGCACCCACGTTCTTCGCCCGGGCGATCATTTCCGGCAGGCTCGCGACCTTGACGATCATCTCGGAGAGCACTGGATTATGGCCGTGAAGCGACACGTTCACCTGATCGTGCTTAAGCACGCCGAGATTGACCTTGGAGCTTTTGATCGTCGGAGTGCCGAACAGTACGTCGGAGATCTCCGTCCCCATCATCGAACCGCCCCAGCCATCGGCCATGGAAGCCCTCATTCCCTGCAGCAGGAAGCCTGAGTAATCAGCACCGACGCCCATGTGAACGCGGTGCATCGCCTCCACCACCTCACGGTCGATGCTTCTCGGCAGGATGCCCGCCGTCCTCCAAAGGTCAACGCTTGCCTGAGGGGCCCTTTTCGGCATCTGCATTTCCCCCTTGATCGTGCCGAACTCCTCGAGCATTGCCAATGCCAGCTTGCCTGACATCTGGTCAATGGGATCGTCTGCAGGCAGGCCATACTCAGCCGCCAACAGCCTCAGTTTCTCCTCGTCCTTGACAGCATATCCCGGAGCCTTCCCTCGGGCGGTCTTTAGTAATGTCTCCACCACTTCCCTTCCATGGTCCGAATGGGAGGCCGCGCCGGTCGCCATGGTATCGAGCAGGTTCCTGGCCACCATCAGATCGGCATCGGCGCCGCATACCCCCCTGGTCCGATCGCCGCCCATCAGCCGACACGGGCCCATGGCACATCGTTGACAGGATATTCCTTCTGTGCAGAACTTGCATTGCGGTTGCTGCCTTTCAAATCTGTCCCAGACGGTGTCTGTCCCTTCCTTCATCGTCTTTCTCAGGACATCCTGCGTCGATTTGTCCAACGCCCGCTCTTTGACCTTTTCCTCGATCTCGTCGGGTTTGAACTTCTTGATTGGGACTCTCAGGCACTCTACGTCAATGATCTCAGGCAGGTCGTTGTCCATATTAATTCCACCAGCATTCACTGAATAACCGATGCGTTTTCAACGCACCCCGCACTTTATATTGATTTGCCATCGAAACTACAACGCGTTTTCCCCGAGCTTTGACGTCTCTTGTTCGAACTCGAATTCGTAGAGATAACGGCCGTCCTTAGGGGCAACGGGCCGCAGACAGGCAGGACTGCAGGCCCCTTCCGACCAGCTTAAGAAAGGCTAGAGCAAAGAATTTGGTTTAGAGCCAGATGATCGGCTCTGCGGGTCTTGAATGAGGCCCCAACTTAGTTCGCCGTGGCATCCCCCTCCCGGTCTCGGAAACGAGCGAACTTGTCCTTCAGCAGGAAGAACAGACTGGCGTAGGCTAAGATCCCAAGGATCGGGAAAATAATCAGGCCGGCCGCGTTGACACCGCCGATGGACGGATCGTTGTTCACGACCTCGATCAGCGCCATGGCGTTGACAGCGGTCCCGGTGGTGATGAAGAACCCGAAGAACAGCAAGACCAATGGGTACGCCTTCTTCGGCTTGGACAGCATCAGCATCAGGGCTATGTATCCGATCGGAATCGATATCCCGAGATCGAGGAAGCGGACCATCCAGAAGCTGGTTGGGGCTGCCGAGTAGGAACCGGTGGTGGTGTCTCCGGTGGACATGACCTGCATGATCTCAGCCATCCACATCAACGCAAAGATGAACAGGAACACTGCCAGGAACCCCACGTACGCCTTCAATGTCCGCGGTTTGAACTCCGGGGCGTCATCCGCGGTGAACTTCGACAGGTTCCCGATGAGTAGGAAAAGTCCCCCGATCACCAGGACCAAGAACATCCAGGCGTACTGCTCGAAGTTGCCGGTGATTGCCGGATTGCTCCATTCCTGACCCACGCCGACCGAGATGCCTGTGTACATCAGAGTTATCGGGGTGAGGATCAGGAAGTATTTCGAGGATTTCTTTCTGGCCAGTTCGAGAGCGCCACCGATGAGCAGCAATGGGGCGATCAGGACCAGATTGACGATGTCGTTCCCCTCGTTCTGCCAGATGGCTGACTGGGATGTCCGGTAGTGGATATTCCCAAGCATGAGGGGCCCCAGCACCGCGATGGCGATCAGTATGATGCCACAGATGATCGCTACACTTCCGTTCAGATACCAGGGGAGGAGTTGCTCCGTCGAGCCATCGTTGATTTTATTTTGTTGATATTCCAAGATATGCACCTAATTCGCCGATGTCCGGGATCGGTCATATCCCCTCGTCAAAAGCTAGCGGTAACAAAATGGAACAGAACGTCGATTTAGGTCCAATTCTTCAACCTAGGTCGATAAGAAATGGACCGAATCCTTGAGGCCAGTGGGTCACTCGGTCAGCCCAAT
Organism: uncultured Methanomassiliicoccales archaeon; assembly: GCA_942492955.1. Classification (GTDB taxonomy): domain Archaea; phylum Thermoplasmatota; class Thermoplasmata; order Methanomassiliicoccales; family UBA472; genus DASXVU01. The sequence goes on along the minus strand of OW818644.1, from coordinate 1,322,309 downwards.
CCGAACTCTCTCTTTCTCCGCTCGATCCGTTCTTTGACTTCCTCTGACATCTCGATCTCGTCCGGCCATTCACGAACATGTCCGTCCGCGACCCCCTTCTTGGTGGCGTCGACCATGATGCCAGTCCCAACGAGCTCGATATCCCTTAGCGGGTCGACGTTGTTGAACGCCTTCCACAGGACCAGCGAGTCATCCTGGAGGTCGATGTCGTCGTAAAGCACCAAGGCACATCCGAGAGACGAAGCGATCGGGCCGAACTTCTCCCTGAGATACTTCGAGCTGACCTCATCCTTCTTTACGCCGACCAGCACCGTCGGGTTCCTGGTATGTAGGCCGATCGATCGGGAAGTGACCGGAATGCCCAAGCTCCCGAATCCCCCCAGGATGTCCTCTTCATTGAGCCCTTTGCCTCTCCGTCTCATCCGGGCCGGCTCTCCCTCCACCCTCTCCGTCGCATCGATGCCCAGCTTACCGCCGAAAAGCGGATTGGGCGCGGAATGGTCTAGGACATCAAGGATGCCTTCATTCAAGACCAGATCGTGGGTCAGGTCGAGGTTCTCTTGGATCTTTTGCAGCAGCCGTGATGGGCTCTTCAGCAGTCCGGGATCGTCGATGACCACGATCATCTTGGCGAAGCTCATCTGGTTGTTGCCCCACAAAGCGTTCATCACCTTGCGGGCCTGCATGGGATATTCTTTGCGGATGGCCACGATCACAATGTTGTGGAACACTCCCTCCCAAGGCATCCAGTAATCGATGATCTCCGGCAGGACCAACTTCAGCGGGGAGAGGAACACACGCTCAGTGGCCTTGGCCATGTAGCAATCCTCCATTGGCGGTCTGCCGACCACTGTGGCACTGTAGACCGCGTCCCTGCGATGCGTGATCGCCGTCACATGGAACACGGGGTATTCTCCCTGCAGCGAATAGTATCCGGTATGGTCCCCGAACGGTCCCTCGATCCGTTTCTCCTCAGGGTCCACATATCCTTCCAGGACGAACTCCGATTCCGCCGGGACCTCCAAGTCGATGGTCCTGCACTTGACCATATCCACCGGTGAACCGCGGATGAAACCGGCCAGGATCATCTCGTCCATCCCTTGCGGCATCGGCGCCGTGGCCGCGTAGGTGACGGCCGGATCGGTTCCGATGGCCACCGCGACCGGCATCCTCTTGCCCTGTTTCTTGTAACCGCTGAAGTTATGACTGCCGTCCTTGTGGATATGCCAATGCATGCCAGTTGTCTTCTTGTCGAATATTTGCATGCGATACATGCCGGCATTTCTGGAACGTCCCTCAACGTCCTTGGAGAAAACGACTGGTAGGGTGACGAACCGGCCCCCATCCTTGGGCCAGCATTGAAGTACCGGTATCTTGTCAAGATCGATGTCCTCCCCGGTGAGGACGACCTCCTGACAAGGCGGACGGGACATCCGTTTCGTCCGGGGGAATGATTTGGAGAGCGACAACAGCTCGGGCAGCATGCCAAGCTTGCCCAGGAAGCCATTGGGCGGTCTGGTCTCGATGAGCCCTTCGATCTTCTTCTCCAGATCATCCAAGGTATCGCAACCGAGCGCCATGGCCATGCGCCGTTCGGAACCGAAAGCATTGGTCAGCACGGGGAAGGCCGAGCCGGTCACATTCTCGAAAAGGAGAGCCTTCCCGCCCATTGGACTTTTGGACATGCGGTCGGTCACCTCCGTGATCTCCAGATGAGGTGACACCTCTCCCTTGATGCGAAGCAGCTCCCCCTCCCTGTCCAGGCGCAGAATGAACTCCCCGAGATTGCGGTAATGCATCAATCTCCCTCCTTCTCCAGCACGTAAAGGTGGCAGATGCCCTGGGTCTGGGAGATCGAACGGACCAGCTTGAATCCCTTGGATACCATGATCCTCTCCAGCTCTTCCGGTTTTGGGAACGAGAGTATGGAATCGCTCAGGTACCGGTAGGCGGCCAGATCCCCAGATTGCATGCTTCCTATCAGGGGCAGGATCTGGGTGAGGTAGGTAAGATACAAAGGCCTGGTTATCCGGCATATCGGCACGGATAGCTCAAGGACCGCGAAACGGCCCCCTTTCTTCATCACCCGGTTCACTTCCGCCAGGAACGCCCCCACGTCCTGGACGTTCCGGATGCCGAACGCCACGATGGCCTTGTCGAACGACCCGGTCTTGAACGGCATGGAAAGAGCATCGCCCTGGACCGCGGGGAAGGACGTCCCCGGTCCTTTCCTTCCCCATTTCTCCACGGCGATCTGGAGCATATTCCTGGATAGATCGATGCCGACCATCGAGCAATCCGCCCTGGACAATGCCTGTATCGCCATGTCGCCCGTCCCGGTCGCGATGTCCAGTACCATTTCCCCGTCCTTGATCTCGAGATGGTCCAGGGCCTGCGACCTCCATATCCGGTCGATGGACATGGACATGAGGTGGTTAAGGCGGTCGTAGGTGGGGGTGATGTCGTCGAACAGTCCCTCGATCCTTTCCGGGTTCTTGTCAAGTTCCATATCGCTCACACCTCGAAGTCTGGACCGTTCGCCTTGAACATGATGCTCATGCGAACACTCCCAGCAGCACCGATGCGAACACCAGGATGGATATCACGGCGTTCACGTTGAAGAAGGCTACGTTCACTTTAGAGAGATCGGCCGGACGCACCAAAAGGTGCTCGACCACGAACATGATGCCGATAGCCACCACGCCGACCAGGAAGACCGCCCCCATCGGGTATATCCAGAACAACGCGGCCAGCGCGGCGAAGCTGATGACATGGAGGGTCGACGAGATCACGAGGGCGTTCATCACGCCATACCTGGAAGGCATGGACCAGAGCCCCTCCTGCTTGTCGAACTCGATGTCCAGGCAAGAGTAGAGGATGTCGAACCCGGCAATGTAGGTGGTCAAGGCCAGCCCCAGCACCCATATTCCCAGCGGTATCGTTCCGGTCACCGCAACGCTGGCGCCCAGCGGCATCAGGCCGATCGAGATCCCCAATATGATGTGGCTGGCCGCCGTGAACCTCTTCGAGTACGAGTATCCCATGACCACCGCTAGCACAGGGAATGACAGCCAGAAGCATAGCTGGGACAGCATGGCGGCGGACCCGACGAACACCGCGGCCGACGCGACAACGAAGATAAGACCCTCCTTCATCGTCAGCGTCCCGGATGGTATGTGGCGCATCTTGGTCCTCGGATTCTTGGCGTCGATGGCCGCGTCCACAACCCGGTTGAAGCCCATGGCCGCTGACCTCGCCCCTATGATGGCCAGCACGACCCAGAACACCATGGCGAAGGTGATGGTATTGTCCTTAGCCAGAAGAACCAGGGCCGCCAATCCGAACGGCACGGCGAACACGCTGTGGCTCAGTTTGATCATGTGAGCGTAGGTGGCGATCTTCTTCAGCGGGGTTAGGGAAGGCGTTGTAGCCGTCTCCTCGGGGACCTCCTTCCAGCGGCAGAGCCTTTTCTCCATGTAGGTGAAGATCTCGTACAAAGCGAGACCGAGGATGCTCATCGCGATGATGCCGACGAATATCTGGGTATATTGAAGGAGGCCCCACGCGTTGTATATCATGTATCCAAGACCGGTAGAGCCGGCGAACGCCTCAACAAAGAACAGTACGGATATCGAGGTTCCGGTGACGATCCGCAGCGCGGTGAAGCTGCTGGGCAACGCCGCCGGGACTATCGCCTCCCTCAGTATGTCCCTGTTGGTGGCGTTCATGGAGCGCATCGAATCGATATACTTGCGATCGATGGCGCTCACCCCCTCCTTCGTGGCCACCAGTATCTGGAAGAACACGATGAGCATGATCAGCAGTATCTTGGTGATGTCGCCTATGCCGAAGAACACGAAGAGCACGGGAAGGAACACCATCTTGGGGATCGGGTAGGTGAGGAAGATCAGGGGACTGAAGTATCGGTCCATCTTCTGGCTGTATCCGATGAATATGCCCAATGGGAAAGCCAGGCACCAGGCCAGCGCAATGGCGATCACGACCCGGTAGGCGCTTATGCCGAAGTTAGACCAGAAGACCTGGGTCTGGGCAGTATCGATGAATGCCTGGAGCGTCGCCTCTGGACTCGGCAGGATGAGGGAAGAGACCAGCAGCGAGGCCATCTTCCATGCCACCAGGCAGACGGCCAGCGATAGAAGGTATCCGAATGCCCTCTGCCTGTTCATATCGCCTCCACCACCTTCCTGACGGCCTTGCAGGTGGAGAAATATGAGTCCGTCCCGCGGTGGCCTTCAGAGCCGGCACCCGGATTCTGAATTATGTCCTGGACGGTGCAAGGACGCCCTCCGAGGACCAGGATCGCATCGCCCAGGAAGGCCGCCTCTTCGATGCTGTGCGTCACCACGATCATCGTGAGCCCGTTCTTCTTCCTGATGTCCAGGAGCATTTCCTGCATCCTTTCCCTGGTCAGCGTGTCCAAGGAGGAGAACGGCTCGTCCATCAGCAGCAGCTTCGGTTCCGTGGCGAGCGCCCGGCCGATGGCGACCCGTTGCCGTTCCCCACCACTGAGCCGTGCCGGATAATGGTCCCGATGAACCTCCAGGCCAAGCTCATCGAGAAGGGCGTTCGCCTTCTTGGCCCGATCCTCTGGTGGCGTCCCCCGGAGCTTCATTCCCAGGCATATGTTCTCAGTGACCGTCTTCCAGGGAAGCAGGCCGAAATCCTGCAGGATGAATGACACATCGGGAGATGGTCCTTCCACTGACCTGCCGTCCACGGTCACGATCCCCGACGACCTCCGGGTAAGCCCTGCGAGGATGTAGAGAAGTGTCGTCTTGCCGCAGCCAGAAGGCCCGATGATCGCCAGAGATCGGCCCCTGTCCAAGGAGAAGGTCAGATCGGAGATCACCTGGAACCCGCCCTCAAATTGTTTGGACAGCCCCTGAACGGTGATCATTCTCTCACTCGTACAGCTCCTTGGCGATCACCGTGTCGTAGCCGATCGATTTGCTGAGGATCCCTTTTTCGGTCATCCAATCGTGAACCTTCTGGAATTCCTCAATGGACGGGAGCGATATGCTGCTCAGGATCTGGAAGGAGTATTCCGATTCCAGTTCCGCTGGGAAGTTGATGTATTTCTCCAGGACATCGTAGTACTTGGTCGGGTCAAGGTTGATCGACCGGACGGTGTCATTGTAGACGTTCAGGAACTTCTTCATGTCACCGGCGTGGCTGGTGATATACCCGGCCTTCATCCCGATCACTGTGGCTGTGATGTTGATGGTTCGGTCATCCGCCACCAGGTGCGCCCCGCCCTGAATCGCCTGGGTGACATATGGCTCTGGCAATATCGCCAGTTGAACACTGTTCTGCATCAGGGACTGATATCGTATCGGGAGCACCTTGACCTCGGTCTTGGTGATCTTGCCGGTCATGTTGTTCTCAGCCAGGATGTTATCGAGCACGTATTCGGTGACGGTCGCGGAAGACGTAGCAACTGACATTCCTTGCGTGGCATTGATGTCTGTCACATTATTGCTGGGCGACGCCAGCAGGCCGAACATGCGGCATTGTGGATTCGTGTGATAGTCGATGGTGATGACCTTGACGTCCTGATCCGATGATTTCAGGAGAAGGGTGTTGACCATGTCCCCGAAATAGCCATCGATGGAGCCAGCCACCAAGGCGGAGTCTCTTTCCAGGGCGCTCCCGAACTGCACCAGCTCGACGTTAAGCCCGGCCTGTTGGAAGAGCCCTCTCTCCTGCGCGGCGTACAAAGGAAGCGTATCTATCACCGGGAGGACACCGATACGGATCTTTTCGGTCGTCTGTCCTTTTGGTGACGTGACGATAAAGGCCGCTGTCGCGACCAGAATGATGGCCAATCCAACTGCGAAGATTTTCAAACGAAGGTTTGCCATGATAGTTGCTCCGCGCTGTCTGCCAAATGCTCATTCCGTTTATTACCCTTCCCCTGTTTGGTTCGGACCCAATCACGCCTCGTTTTCCAATCGACTATGGCAATCGCTCCTACTGCTTTTTACTGGTGTGAGCAAACCCCGTTCACCGGACATCGACATCGATTTTCGCCTAAAAATGTATGGAAAACGGTATGTGTTATTTCACAATGGGGGGCGCTCTCTCCTATGCTTTCATCTAGTCGGGAATGCGACCCCAGCCGAAATATTCAGGATAGTATCCAATCCGAGCCCGGCGAATCTCTTCTTCACCGAGGAACTCAGTTCCTCGGCGTTCTTTGAGATGATCACCGCAGCGTCGTAATACATGAGATAGTCCTTCATGAACTGAAGACATGAAGGGTCATCGGTCTTCTGCGGGTCTCTGTGGCCAGCTATAGCTATCGCCGGCTGCAATGATTCGATCCTTTCCAATGATCGTATCCATTCCTTTCTCTCGGCGGCGGTCGTGTCCGCCGTCCACGGATAAACACCATTGTACACGATATCTCCGCATATGGCTGCCTTGAGGGACGGGATCCATACGTACGAATTGCCGTGATCGTCCCCTTGGGCGTTCATGTAGACCGGGAACATCTCCCCTTCGAGCTCCAGGACCACACCGTTCATCGGCTTGGGCATGACCGGTGCGGTTGGGATGTTGTCACCATAGACTGGCGTCCATTGCTCCACCTTGCTTTTCCAAGTCTTCTTGATGCTCTCCACCGTTGTAGGGGGAGCCAAGATAACGGCCTCGGGGAACGCCTTCGAGATCTCCTGGAGGCCAAAATAATGATCTGGATGATGGTGGGTGATGTAGACCGTCCTCAGGTTCTTGCCGGTCTCCTGGATCATGGCGACAAGCCTTCTGGCGTCACTGAGAGTGAATTGGGCGTCGATGAGTATTGCATCCCGCTCACCGCAAACAAGGGTCGAGACGATCCATAACGCCTCTGGCGATGCGGTGAACACCTTCAGTTCCTTTCTCGAAGGGGCCATGGACTGACTATTTTAGCCGGGATTATTTAAACCTCTTGAGAAATGGAACGGTCAATGGAAGGATGTTCAGCCCACATTTTTTCTCCGGAGCCATTGAACCCTAGGAAAGGGGAAATATCACCTTATTTCATACTTCATGGAAATCGGACCATGGTCATTGCGACTCGATGGAGCCTTGAAGGTTCGGAGAGAGAATAATGGAACATCATATTGTAACTCCTTGTCTGGCCAAGATAGGGGATAAGCATGATACAAAGCAGAAGGATCCGAGCCGGAATGAACATGGATCAATGGACTCCTCCGGCGTGCTAGAGGGCAAGGCTGTCCCAGAAAAAGAGACGTGCGCTCAGGGCGTGGAAGCGAACGGGCGACACCTGATCATGGAAGCGGTCGGCAAGAGCGTCCTGGAAGAGATCATACTCGATACATTGAGCCTTCTGGGTACATCTGCGGCGGTCTATGAAAGTGATGGCACCTGCTCCATGGGCATCTTCACATCGAACTGGTGCCGATATTTGGACAATAGTTTTAGGAATGACGATGAAGGAAATGACATGGAAGTGGGAGAATTCCTTTGTCATCATCGCAATTGGAGCGGATCGACGCAACTCATCGAGGAGGCCGATGGACCGGTGGACCGACCATGTCCGGGCGGGCTTCGCATCTATGCTGTTCCCATCAAGGCCAGAGGCAAGATCATCGGTTCCATCAACATTGGATATGGGGATCCGCCGCAGGATCGGAAGGTCCTGTTGCAGATTGCCGACCAGCACCGTCTGGACGGGGAAGAGTTGATCAAGGCGGCCCAAAGCTACATTTCCAGGCCGCCATTCGTGGTGGACGCGGCCAAGGGTCATATGAGGGCTTCTGCCAAGATGATAGGCTTGATCGTGGAGAAGCAGTTCGCCGAGGCAGAGCTTGAGATGCGCGCCAAGGAACTTTCCATATCGAACCGTGAACTTGAACAGTTCGCTTACATCGCCTCCCACGACCTGAAGGAACCGCTGCGCATGGTCTCAAGCTATCTTCTGTTATTGGAAAAGAGATACGGCGACAAGCTGGACGATGAAGCAACCGAATACATAGGATATGCTGTCGATGGAGCCAAGAGGATGAACGATCTGGTCGACGGACTGCTGATGTACTCCCGCATCGACCGCAGCACATCCCCGCTTGAACCGGTGGATCTGGAAGAAGAGTTGGAAGTAGTGACCACAAATCTCGAGGTTTCCATCAAGGACACCAATGCAAGCCTGACCCATGACCCGCTCCCTCAGGTGATCGGCGATCGTAGGCAGATAGGCCAGTTATTCCAGAATCTGATATCCAACGCATTGAAGTTCCAAAATGGTCACGACCCCATGGTGCACGTGTCTGCCCAGGCTGCAGGAAAGGATTGGACGATCTCTGTTCGGGACAACGGCATCGGGATCCCGCCTGAACACTGCGACAGGATATTTCAGATGTTCAAGAGGTTGCATACCCGCGAGGAATATCCGGGGAACGGAATGGGTCTCGCGATCTGCAAGAAGATAGTAGAACGGCACGGTGGCAAGATATGGTTCGAATCGGAACCAGGCAAAGGGACGACATTCTTCTTCACCATGCCGAAGAGCGAAGGTCTGGCCTGAGTTAAGGTCAGATGATCATCCCAGCCGTTCGGCTCATTTCCCTTCCGGCATGGCCTTCTTGCTGTTCCATATGTAGAGAGCGAAAACGATCATGATGGCCGCATTCGCGATCAAGCCCATTACCAGATATGCGTATGCCGTCGCTCCGCTGGCAATGCTGAATGCGGGTGTGATGAGGCCGACCGCGGCGCCTATGAGGGCAGCGGCGCCAGCCGACATCGCCACCAGCAGTAGCAGGAAGAAGAAATTACCCCGTATGGCCGGATCAAGGTCCTCGGTCGACGCCCCCCGCCAGGCCAGGATCTTTCTGACCCAGGTCAGGTGAAGGTGGGACCGGAACAGGAGGCTGGCGCAGAGCAACGCCACCCCGTTCAGGAAGATGTAGATCTGGGGGAGGTCGTTGGCGAACAGGCTGAAGTTGCCAGGCAACCCCATCAGGTACATCCAGTCGATCTTGGAGTAGAACAGCAATGCCGGAATGAGCATGGTCCATCCAGACCTCAGGGTGGCCTTCAGCCTCTTTTCGCTGATGACCCCGATCAGCACCACGATGAACATCAGGCCGATCAGGATGATGTCGGTGTTGAAGCCGATGCCCAATGCCCGGAAGAAGGACGACGCTCCAGATCTGAGATAGACGTAGAAGCCGTAGTTCATCAGCGTGATCACGCTCATGACGAAGGCCAACAGGACCACAAGCGTCGTGATCGCCCGGGGCAGGAGATTCGGATGGTCCTCCGCTGAAGGTTCGGCCATGTCATTTCCTCCGCATGCCTTTTAGCATCATATCGTTCAGGGTCTGCCGCCGCGGGTTCCAGGGAACAACGCTCGTACCGCCAACGGCAAGCGACCGCAGGAAGAGAGCGATAGCAGGTTCGCTGCCATGGTACCAGCTTCCTCCGCCTGGTTCGAAGGTATCAGGCCGTTGCCGTCCACATGGAGCACCAGCACTTTGGAGCGGGGGCCGGAAGAAAGGCGCATCTCCCTGATGCCCGTCCTGAGCTCCTCGACGTTGTCCGGTCTGACCATGGTGATCACGATGAACAGGGGGCTGGAACCGACCAGGTGTCCTCGGCAGGCGCGGACGTCGTCCCTCAGCATGCCCCTCAGCTTGGTCATCTCCACTCCAAGCAGCAGCTTCGATATCATGGCGCGCTGCCTCCTTCCGACATCCGGAAGGATCTGGCGTCCTGAGTTGAATGCTTTCAGCCCGACGCGGCAATTTCTTGCCAGGTAGAACTGGGAGAGGCCGTTGGCAGCCCTGATGCCATGCTCGAAGGCATTCTCGACGCTGGAACCGACAGACATGGTCTCGGATGCGTCCAGGAAGATCCATACCACCTGCTGTCCTTCCCTCTCGTACTCATTGACCAGGGGGTTGCTTATCTCCAGGTCCGCGTTCCTGACGCTGGCTTTCCAGTTGATGTGTCGGAACGGGTCCCCCTGGCGGTATTCCCGGAGCTCTTTGAAATCGGTGGTGATCGATCCGAGCTTGCTCGCCGCACCGAGCGGCATTGGGACTCTGGACAGCAGTCTGGGATCCCTCATCTTCCGCAGGTCCATGGGGCGTTGCTGGACCAGCAGCTCCACTGGTTGATTTGCGGGGACGATGACGTTCTCCTCGATCCCGGCGAAATTGATGGACTCGATATTCGAATTGCCGATGGCATACACGCCGCGCTTGGTGCACTCTACCGTGTATTCCATCGGCACCCTGAGCGGTCCCCCCGATTTCCAGAAGACCCGGAAGTTATTGCCCTCGGCGATCCGGAAATGCGCCGGCAAATAGTCCCCGACGGTGACGATGCCGATGCCATCATGCACGGAGAGCTCAGAACTTACCGTCACATCCTCATTGATGTAAGCGTTCAGGCGGGGGATCGGACGGGACATGCTCATCCGGGTCGGGGAGTGGTACAGCAGGGACAATACCACGAACAGCATCGGAATGAGCGAGAGCAGGACGATCAGCACATTGCCCAGGAATATCCCGGCCACCAGCAGTATGGCGAAGGTCTTGAACTCGGCCGAGACCCGGGGAAGCATCAATTCACTTCCGGCCGAAGTCCTTCGGCACCGGGGTCTGGGCGACTATCGTGTCGACCACCGATTGGGGCGTGACGCGGTTGTCGATCTCGTACTCCATCTTCATGATGATGCGGTGGCATAGCGCCTCATGGACGAAGAGCTTCACGTCGTCCGGCGTAACGAAATCCCGCCCCATCATCGCCGCATGGGCCCTGGAGACCTTCAGAAGTGAAAGGGAACCCCTTGGGCTGGCCCCCACCTCCACCGCAGCGTGCTCCCTTGTCGCGCGCACGATCGTGCTCACATAATCGAGGATCTGGTCATCGGCATAGACCCCCTTCTCCACCAGTTCCTGCATGTCCACGAACTTAGCCTGGTCCATGGCGGGGACCAGCCGGTCCACCGGATCGTCGGCCTGCCACCTTATGCGACGGCGCAGGATCTCGCTCTCCAAATGCGTGGTCTTGACGTAGCCAGTCGCCATCTTGAGCAGGAACCGGTCCATCTGTGCCTCCGGCAAAGGGAACGTTCCCTCCTGCTCGATTGGGTTTTGGGTGGCGATCACGAAGAACGGTTTGGTCAGTTGATGGGTAGTTCCCTCGATCGTCACCTGGCGTTCCTCCATGGCCTCCAACAAGGCCGACTGGGTCTTGGGCGGGGAACGGTTGATCTCGTCCGCCAGAAGGATGTTGGTGAAGACTGGCCCCCTCTCCAGCACGAATTCTGAGGTCTTCGCCCTCCAGATCCTCGTACCGAGGATGTCCATGGGCATCAGGTCAGGCGTGAACTGGACCCTCCCCCAATTGCATCCGGTGACCTTCGCGAACACTTTGGCCAGCAGGGTCTTGCCCAGTCCGGGCTTATCCTCGAACAGCACGTGGCCGTTCGCCAGCGCCGCGCAGAGAAGTTTTCTGAGGATGAGCTCGTCGCCCACGAACACCCCGCCGGTCGCATCGATTATGTTCTTCGAACACTGCCTGAATTCTGATATGTCCATTCTATCCCTCTCCGATCCTCGTCGGGTCGGCACGATAGGACATAAGATAGCCAGCGCCCAAGACCTGTGCCGTCTGATCGAGCGCATCGAACGCTATCCTTGTCCTCTCCTCCTTGATCATCGCCAATTCGTTCCCCAGGGCCCACCGGAAGGCGAACCTCTGTTCCTTAGAGCTGTACCGTACCACGCCGCCGATGATCCTCTCTATCTCGAAGGGGTTCAGCCGGCCTTGCACCAGAACCGTCGTCAGAAGTACCACGAGAGGTTCCCTCTTGCCCTCGACGATGAACTGGTCCACCACGCTCTGGGCGTAACCGGTATCGCCCCGGTCATGATATATCGACTGGACCAGTTTGCGTGTGTCGCAGAAATCCTGAGGTTTTTCCCTGGAGCGGAAGAAGCTGAAGAACTTGTACCCCACCACTATGATCACAACGGCCAGAACGATCCATTCTGCCAGCAGGGTCTGCTCGGGTGCCTTCTGGGCGATCTCGCCCCTCAACTTCAGCACATAAACGAACATCAGGGTCAGGATGACAGTCACCGTAATCATGTTGGAGGCATTTCGGAAGAAACGACCGATCAAACGCAAGGTCGAGTTGCTGTGACGGTGCAGTATCCCCGTCAATGACAGTATCGCCACGATGATCGCCACCATGATCGGTACGCCCCGCAGGATATCAGAGGCGGTGGTCAGGGCGACGCCCATCTCAAGGGTAAGGCCTAGCATCACGATCACGATGGCCCTCCCCACCAACCAATAATGATCCGAATATGCCTTGGCAACGAAGGCGGCCACGTTCAGGCCCCCCGTCAACATCAGCATCAGACCGAATCCGAGTGCCCCTTTCGGTGCGTTCGGAAAGAAGATGGCGAGCAACCCCAGCAGGAGAGTCAGTGTCAGAACCTGGATGCCTGAGTGCAAGGAATCAGCCACTTTGCCCTTCGCCATCGCGCTGATCAATCCGGAGGCGAGATAGCATCCGGCTATTGCGCACACGCCTGGAAACACGAACCAGAGGTTGATCCGGCTTCCTGAAGGGCTCAGGACCATCAATACCCCGGCCGCCATGAGCACGATCGCGGCCGTGATGATCACCACCAGCAGGACCTTCCTGCGGACCGCCGTCCCTCCGTCAGCATCGCCTGCCGTTTTGCTCCAGAATTCCATCAGGCTCAGCTCACCTTGTCCGACGCTCGGAACATGCTTTCATACTCCGGCCGACCGATGGGCCGCTGGCTGAATTGGGCGATCTCGAACAGGGATATCACCACATCCAATTGTCCGTGCATTGAACGGTCCAGCCGCCTCTCTATGGCCGACTGCAGTTCTCTCGGGGTCATTGAATCGGATATTCCGTTTCCTTTGGCCTTCCAGGCATCGAATGCCGAACGGTACAGACGAACGGTCTCTTCCCGGTAATCCACCACCCGGACCACCACTGCGGTCGTCCCCAGGGGGCCGGTCACGGACATGAGGTGTTCACCCTTCTGGAAAGTCACGGTATATGATCCTGAACCGGAATCCAGGTCCACCTTTGAAATGTTCCCGTCCATCTCCAGCTGCACTTCTCCCTGCCCGCCCGAGACATGGAACAGCAATGGTTCATTCTCCCCCCAGACCGGGGGCATCCCATCGTCGATCTTCGGGAAGGTGAGGGTGTATGGGGACGCCGGAAGCATCGTTAACTGCGATGGCAAAAATGGCGCTGTCGCATCCATGACCGGTGCCGCATCTTTTCGCCGGTGGAATATCAGGAATCCGATCATTGCCGCCGCCGCGATCGCGCCAAGCGCCCCAACGATCAACCAGTCCATGCCCTGTCCGAATCCCGTCGGAGTGTAGTGCACGATCGCCGAAGAGGCCACATAGATCGATGTCCCGTTGAAAAGAACGGTGTAGTCCTCCTCCGCGTCCGCTTTCAGGGAGAATTCCGCACCGATCTTGCTGGTCGCGATGTCCACGGCGGTTTGGTCCGATTTTTTCAGTACTAACGGCATCTCGAGCATGGTCCGGTTGTGATCGTCGAGCAGCGTGGCATTGACATTGTTCCCATCGACATTGACCAGCATCGTGGTCATGGACATGACCGTCAAGATATTCTGGCAGCTCTTAACGGAGTTGATCGCGAATGTCATTTGACAGGTGCCCAGCGCCTGATAGTACGGCACTGGGACGGTGGCGTTGAAACGCCCATCATCATCCGTCTCATAGATACCGACTGCGTATTCCTCGAGGTACACGATCACGGTCTTGTTTGGAACTGGCAGATCCGACGCATGGACCAGGACGTACAGTCTGTTGTCATAGCCTCTGACCATGTACTCGGGTGAAGCATCCACCTCGATATCGAGCACGGTCACGGTCTTGTTCGCATTCGTCCCGTACAGGTCGGTGTTACCTTCGAAAGAGACAGAGATGGTGAAATTTCCTGGAATGTTCATGAGCCAGTTCGAGGTCACAATGCCGTTTTCATCGGTGGTGCCCATACCTCCCATCAGATTTGTATCGGCATGACTGATCGAATAGGAGATCTCCGCCCCCATGACCGGTTTCGATGAGCTGTTCTCCTTGAGCGTGATAACCAGATCCAGATACGATCCCAATATCATCCTTTCAGCGGCATCGATAGTGAACTTGGACTCGTCCATGACCTTCACCGGTGGATCGCTCTCGGACGGCCTGTAGGTGTCATTTCCCAGGGAGCGAGCGATCAGCTGGTAGTTGCCCAGTTTCAGTTCGTCGGGGATCATGCAGCTGGCCATGAAGTAGCCGTTCTGGACGATGCCCGCTCCAATGAAATATCGTTCCGAGGTGGTCTTGCTCTCGGCAACGAGGACCATGACCGGAATACCCGTGATCGGTATTCCAGATGCAGTCGCCACAGTCCCGCCGACGGGGAACTGGACACCCTTCTTGACCAGGTCCATGGATGTGGCGATGTCGGTCACGGTGTCGATCGTCGGGTTGGTGGCCTCTCGAGGGGATGGGTTGAGGTCGACGTCCTGCAATGGTCCGTCCACCACTTCTATGGTCTGATTGCCGCCCCCGGTTACATTCCCGTTGGTTCCAGGGAACGTGCTGACATTATACTTCCCGGGATCGACCCCAGTGAACGTGTAGTTTCCATTCTCATCGGTCTGGGTGGTTGCTATCAAGGTCCCATTCTGATCGAACAGTTCCACTCCGACGTTCGGTTGCACCTCCCCCGGGTCTGCGATCCCATCCCCATCCTGATCAATGAAAACGGTGCCGCTGACATTCGTTCCACCGGTGAGGTTTTGGGAATCGGTGGCGTTCGGCAGCGTGGTGTTATCGAGCTCAGGCGGCACGACGGTATCGTTCAGATCAGGCAGTCGGTGGTTCTGCCTCGGATCGGTGATGTTGAGGTCCGGTATTTCACGTGGAACGGGCATATCCTGGTCCTGATCCTGTGTATTCAGGTTCTTGGTCAGGATCGGCGACGTAGCGATCTGATTGAATGCACTGGCCAGAGCTGAAACGAGAACAATCGCTGCCACAAGGACGATGATGACCTTGTACAATGGTTTCATTGTGCACCCAACTGGAATTTTCAATGTTCCTGTTGATGGAACAGGTGTGAGAGTAATCAAACTTTTGCAATGATTCTCATTTCACAACGAACATTAGCACCAAGGCGAACCATCGGGGGAATTCTCATTGGGATCGGCCATGCCTATTGGTCAAGGCTGCGGTTGCAGATCGATGGATTCTTTCGTACCTCCATTAAAGCTGCTTGCGATTGAACATCCTTATCGTAAGGGCCAGCAGGACAACCGAGACCGCTATCCCGGGGATCAAGGGCAGGAGCGGGTCGTTCGGCAAGAGCAATCCCGGGAGTGCAGCGACCACCGAAAGCTGGTTCGCCCCATAGATGACCAGGACGATCCCGGTGAGCATCGTGTTGGCCAAGAACCCGATCAGGACCCCGGCGGAGCAGGCGATGGCGGTCATCGATGCGGCCATGATCAGGGCGTTGAACGAGACCGTCAGAATGTCGGCTTGGAGCGAGCCATTCCGGACCAGGTCGAACGCAATGCCGAACACAAGTGCGATGATGCCCGCCGCGGTCACGCACACATACGTGGCCAGGAACTTGGACAGCACGATGTCGCTGCGCTTCACCGGGCGAATGACGAAGAGGTCGAAAACGTGCCTGCTCTTCTCGGTGATGATCGATGATACCAGCATCGCCGCTGCCAGCATTCCGCCGATGGACCCGATGATGATGGCAGTGAACGAGGCGAGCGATAGCCCCTGGCCGGTCGGCGAGGCGAAATAGATGATGAGTGTGAGCACCGGCAGTCCCACCCAAAGCGTGAGCATGACCTTAGATT
Organism: uncultured Methanomassiliicoccales archaeon; assembly: GCA_942492955.1. Classification (GTDB taxonomy): domain Archaea; phylum Thermoplasmatota; class Thermoplasmata; order Methanomassiliicoccales; family UBA472; genus DASXVU01. Next base: position 1,306,377 of record OW818644.1, on the reverse strand, counting down.
TGTAAAATCCCTTGAGCTCATCCCTGAATAGCAGACCGAGGTTCATGCCTTCACCCCTGCCAGATAGTTGACGTAGATGTCCTCGAGCGTAGGAACGATGGGAGCTATCTTGCGGATACGGCAACCCTGCGCCAGTATGTCCCGTATGAGCGAGTCGATCACCTGGTCCAAATCCGCTCCCGGTGCCAGGCAGACGATGAAGCGTCCAGGCTCGGGCCGACCGATGACCTCGATCCCATCCTTAGGGCCGGACCCCGACCATGGGCAAGAGCCGGCAGCCAATATTATCTCGACCTGCTTGGGAGCATTGACCCGTTCCTCGATCTCCGACATCGAACCGATGTAACCCAGATGGCCGCGGCTAAGGAAGCCGATCCGGTCTGCAAGGTCCTGAACATCACTCAAGATATGCGATGAGAACAGAATGGTCGACCCTTCCTTGCGGAGGTCCTGGAATATCTTCTTGAACTCGAAGCGGGCGGTGGGGTCCAGGCCCGTCATCGGTTCGTCAAGTATCAGCACCGAAGGCTGGTGCAATATGGCTTGCGCCATGCCTACCTTCTGCACTGTCCCCCCTGACAGCTGATTGATCTTCTTGTGCCTGAGGTCAGAGATGCCGACCCGCTCAAGGGCCGTCCTGATGCTGGAATCGAGCTCATTCTCCGAGATCCCGGACAGGCGCCCGAAGGTGGTGAGCGCGTGGTCCACCGTCCTCCATTCCTGGAATCCGATATTCTGCGGCAGATACCCAAGCTCCTTGTTGATCAACATCTTGTTGTCCCGAATGGAATCGCCCTGGAAACGTATGTCGCCCTCAAAATCGGTAAGCAGCCCCACCAGCATCTTGATCGTCGTTGTCTTGCCTGAACCATTTGGTCCGATATATCCGAAGATCTCCCCGCTCCTCACACTGAACGAGACATCTTTGAGCGCCACGAAATCTCCGTAACGTTTCGTGACCGACCTGATCTCCAGGAACTGCTGGGCCTCTTCCGATCCTTTCATTTTCTCGACTCCCCAAGGATGGCGAGGAATGGTCTGGACCGTTTTAATTACTTTCTTCCCCGGATCATTTCCTAAGGGGTGCGCCTCCTCCGGTCACCGATGGTTTAATCTAATCCCGCCTCGGAAATGCCTCCACATGCCGGAATCGGATTTCAGCTGCGTCGTGACCACCCTGCCCGACATCGACTCAGCGAAGGCCTTGGCCTGGAGATTGATCGAATCTAGAATGGCCGCTTGCGCCAAGATGATCCGAATGGATTCGATCTATTGGTGGAAGGAAAAGATCGAGGAATCAACGGAGCATATGGTGATATTCACGATACGCACCGCAGACTTCGATATTGTGAGAATGACGATCCTCCAATCCCATCCCTACGACCTGCCTATGGTGGAGAGGTATGCGATCAATGACGGAGACCCAAAATATCTGGACTGGATCTTCCAATCGACGAGCGCCCCGGACATCAACCGGTGAGGCTTTCCCGACACAGCTAATCTTTTCATTTCCGCGACCCAGTGCCGCATATTGTAATCATTTCTTGGTCTAGGGCGCATCACATCGCCTTGTATTTCCCTTAGGCCAGCCTAAATTATTCTCGGTGGTCGAATAGAAAAGCTTTATGTTCCCACCAAAGATTCTGATGTCGATGTCTAGCGGGTGCCGGTTTTGACCCCCAAAGAGAAGGTCGCGTTCTTCTCGGTCATCGCCGCTATTGGACTGGTGGGCACGAAGATCGTCGTGGCCATCTGGACCAACAGTCTAGGTATCCTTTCGGAGGCTCTGCACTCGAGCATTGACCTGATCGCCGCCTTTGTGACGCTGGCAGCAGTACGCATGGCAGACCGCCCGGCGGACGCGGACCATAACTACGGTCACGAGAAGGTCGAGTCGCTTTCGAGCCTCTTCGAGACCGCTCTCCTCTTCGTTACCTGCGGGTGGATCGTTTACGAGGCGATCCACCGCCTCATATCCCCGGTCCAGGTGGATGTGACATATATCGCGATCGGGGTCATGGTGTTCTCCATCATCGTTGATTTTACCCGATCGAGGGCACTGCACAGGATGGCCAAGTTGTACAAATCGCAGGCTCTTGAGGCGGACGCCATCCATTTCTCCACCGATCTGCTATCATCGGTCGTTGTCATAATCGGCATCGTGTTCACGATGATGGGATACAAGACGTTCGATGCAATTGCCGCACTGGGTGTGGCAGCCATCACCGCAGTGATCGGTTATCGCCTGTGGAAGCGGTCCGTCCATACCCTAATGGACGGTGCCCCAGAGGGGATATCGGAGCTTGTTGCAAACGAGGCGATGAGCATCAGGGAGATCAGGGGAGTTGACCATGTCCGAGTCAGGGAGACCGGCCCTAAGGTCTACATAGACTGTACCGTTTTTATCGATAAAGTGGTGCCCCTGGAGCAGGCGCACAGGGTCACCGACGAGTTCAGTGATAGGATCAGGCAGCGGGTCGATAACGCTGTCATAATGGTGAATGCGGAGCCCTTCTGTGTCGAACCGACCGACCTGGTCGACAGGATCCGGAGCGAGGCGGCCGATTTCGAGGAGATCAAGACCGTTCACAACATCAACGTGTCCGAGTTCGACAATGACTTCGGAGAAGAGCTAGAGGTCGATTTCCATCTTGAACTGGACGGGGATCTTTCCCTGGACAAGGCGCATACCATCGCAACCCGTCTGGAGAACCGCATCAAGACCCTCGACCAGCGCATAACCACGGTCACCACCCACATTGAACCGGCCGACTGCCACTCCTGTGGCCTCAAGAGCACTCGCGTGGGTGAAGAAGGCATAGCCCGTTCCATCAAGCAACTGGTCGGCACATTCCCGGAGATACTGGAAGTGACCCGGATATCGGTCCAGAAGACCGAGGGAAAGATCCGGGTAGGCATGTGCTGTTCTTTTGGAAGCACCAATAGCGTGAAGCAGGCACACAATGTCGCCGAGAAGCTGGAGGGCGTGATCAGGGCCAAGCATCCGGAGGTCGATGTCGTATCGATCCACATGGAGCCCAGCCACCGTAACGAACCGGTCAACCATGTCCGTACCTCTATTTAGCCAGATCGAGATAAGGTCGTCGAAAGGAAGAATGGTGGGAGAATGGAATCACGAATAACCTATGTGACGCTGGGGGTCTCCGATCTCAAGCGATCTGAGATGTTCTATGTTGATCTGGGATTCCTGCGTTCTCCAAAGAGCTCAGGGGACATCGTGTTCTTCGAAACACCGGGGCCGATCCTGGCCCTCTTTCCCAGGAGGTCGTTGGCAGATGATGCAGGGGTACAGGATGCGGGCAGCGGATTCAAAGGCTTCACCCTGGCGTACAATGTCATGTCGGAGAGGGAGGTGGACCAGGTATTTCTCGAGCTGGAAAGCAAAGGGGTCGAGATCGTCAAACGACCTGAGCACGTTGCCTGGGGCGGCTACTCAGGATACTTCTCCGACCCTGATGGTTTCTTGTGGGAGGTCGCTTTCAACCCTTACTTGAAGCTGGATGAGCGAGGCAACCCTAAACCCTGATCATTCGATCAAACGGCCGACGGTCGCGCAATGGCTCTCGATATCCTCTCGCATCACAAGCTTATGGCAATAGATCCAGCCATCTCCCTGACTGGAAAGCTCGAACCCCTGACGCTCGGCCGCTTGTGCTATCTCGAGGCCGTGATAGATCTTGTCCAGATCGACCCGGTGGCCACTCCCGAGGATGTTGACCAACAGCTCCAGGATAAAGTCCGTCGTTCCTTCCGAAGTGCTAACACACAACCCCAGCCGGCCCCTTTCGCTTGAGTGCAGATTGATATATGTCTCCCCTCCCTCGGAGTCTCTGGCCTTGGCTATGATCTCTCCCAGGTCCAGATGTTTCGGTGACATTTTCCATCAATCCTCTCTGGGCGCCATGTCCTTCATGGTGCTCTTCAGGATCCAGATCATGATCGAGGAGCCTATCTTCTTGCCCAATCCGATCTTGGTAGGGTAGTAGTACTGGTCCCTGTCCTTGTAATACTCATAGTCCGCCGGAAGGTACTCCTTCATGGAGTCTGCCACCGACTTGAAGAATCTGAATCCCATGTAAGACCCGAACGTGACCTTGGGCTCCTTCCTCTGCAGTTCGGTGTAGAACCGGTCAGCTGCCTTCTCCATTCTGGCCTGATTCTTTCCGATCGCCCGGTCATTCATGGGCCAGGGAAGCTTCAAGGCCTGGAGCTCGGAGACGATCTCCGGTCCGCCGATCGCCATGCGTAACGTCTTGATGGTCCTCTTCAAACCCGCGCCGCCATTGGCCACAAGCATGATCTTCTTCGCGAAGAGCTTCGGCCTATGATGGGTGTAGGCGAACCGGTCCATGAAGTTCTTCATCAGCCAGGACACGTCCTGCACGTACCCGGGGGAGACCAGGAGAATGCCGTCCGCCGCCTCCATCCGTTTCTCAATGGCGATCCGGTCCTCCTTCATCGGGCACTTGTCCTCGCCCCGGGAGACGCAGATGAAACAGCCCCGGCAAAGGCCCAGGTTCGCGTCCTTCAGCATCAGGTAGTCGAATTCTATCTTCCCATGAGCATTCATACGCTTTTCGATAGCCTGGGCGATCTCAAGCCCATATCCCTTGCCTTTCGGGCTGCCCATTATTGCCAGTACCTTCATGTTCATCCTACTCCGCTATCGCTGTCTTCAGGGAGGTCTTCGCCGTGGCGTTGGAGGCGAACAGCACGATCAAAACCGCGTTGATCCCTATGGCGACCACCCAATAGATGTTGAAGAATCCCAATAACGCCGCGAGGGAAAAAAGTGACGATATCACGACCATATTGTTCCTCTGCGTTTCCCATCTTCGGACCAGAATGCTGATGCCGGACAGGACGAAACCAATCGCCGCCATCCCAACCAGAACGATACCTATCCCGGTGATGATGTCGGCCCCGATACCCAGCATCGAGAACGCCGACGTCGAAGGGTTCAGCATCCAGGCGCCCGGCGATCCATCAGGGTTCGGAGCCGTGGCGACGCCGTAATGCATCAATCCATGAACGACCAAGAACAGTCCCATCATCCAACCCGCCTTCATCTTGCCATTTGCATCTTGTGTGAACTTCATGTTTCTCACTGAGACAAGGATGCCAACCGGGGTGATATTCCCATGTTCACGGACCTGATGAAAAGATGCACATATTCACATCAAGAAAGAGCATGATTTTCAACAATCCCGTTGAAAAGCATCTTATCCTACTGATATGGCTATTTCAAACCATCCAACAAGCGCTCACGCCACGTTTCATAATAACGTCCGGCATAGATGATGTGCGGGACCGCCGAACGCACCTTCGGATTCTTCTCCACCGCTATCAGGAGGTTCTCCAGGTCCTTGAGGGTCTTGGTCCAGGCAAGCATCACGATCATGTCGGGTATGTTGCTGAATGTACGGTAGTAACCGACCGTCGGATTGAACCTCTGGACGAATTCGTTCCCGACCGCCATCTTGTCCGAGCCCTCCCTCAGGATAACGTTCATTATGGTGATGATGTCACCCGAGAGTCCAGGATGAAGCCCGAGGGCGAACTCTATCGAGCCTTCCTCGATCATCCTATCCAGTCGTCGTTTCACTGTCGTCGCTGTCACGTTCAGTTCGGTAGCCACGTCCGCCACCGCTTTACGCGCGTCCTTCTTCATCGAGGCGATTATCCTCTTGTCCAACGGGGAGAGTTCCGATCCCGAGGCGGGATTCTTCGCTGCCGCATCCATTCCCACCAATCCATGGGAGACAATGGCCACTCTAGGTTCAGGCATGGATGTGGCCTTGCTGACGAACACGACGAATGCCTCCAGTTCATCGATGTCCTTCAGAAGCGAGGTCACAAAGATCAAATTGCCGCTGCCGAAGAATATCTGGGAGATCCGGTCACTGGAATGGAGGTTGGCGACCATCTCCTCCCTGGACCCGAATTGGGACGTTCCTTGTATCATCACCTCGACCGCTTTGAGGTGACGGAGTGATATGTTCGTGCCAAAACCGAGGATTATTCCGGCCTCCATGAGGATCTGGATGCGTCGATGGACCGCCTGCACCGATATATTCAGGCGGTCGGCTAGCTCCCGGTAGGGAAGTCTAGGCTCGAACATCAGCATCCTGATCAACTGCAGATCGGTTGCGTCCATCTACCATGGTATCCGGCGGGGCGCATTTGAACGTTCCTTCGGTCTATAAGAAGGGTAGGAAGTGAATGGCTAGGTCATTCTGCCTACTCAGTTGATGGAGACCTTGGAGATCTCAACGACCACCGGCCCTCCCGACACCTGACATACCAGCGTCCAGTTGCCGAACTCTGTCTGCCCGGTGATCTGGGTTCGGTTTGCACTGACACTTCCGCCCCCTGCATGGTCCCCCGCATCCGGGGATATCCCGGAATTACCTAGGGTTATCAGAGAACTTTGCGATGACAGGGTATAGTTACAAGACCAGACGGTGTTCTTAAAAATCGGATAGAACCAGAATTCTACGTATTCCCAGGTCTCATCCACTTGGAAATGGACCGAAGTATCGATGTCCACGACGACAACACTCCTAACGACCTCATAGACTCCGCGGTCCCGGAAATCTAGAGGTGACCGTTCGTACAGCTTGCTTGCGTCGCTGGCAGATGCCCCGTTTTGAGATAGCTGGGTCAGCAGAGCCCCCAAGCACATTCCGATAATGAACATACTCACAACGATGATTGAAGCCACCTTTTTCGATCGATCCATAAACTCCCCCCACAACCTTGAAAACAGGAAGTCGCCCTAACATAATCATACTTACCATTGTTTTCTCGAAGTGACCCGCAAACATATATCGGCCCGACGCACGTTCACACAATGAGCTCATGGTCAAGCTTCGTTATCTCGGTCATTCAGCTTTCACGATCTACGATGGTAAGAGGACGGTCATCATCGATCCCTTCCTGACCGGGAACAGCGATGCGCCGTTCCGGGCCAGGGACATCGAGGCCGACCTGATCCTGGTCACGCACGCGCACAACGACCATCTGGGCGACGCGATCGAGATGTCCAAGCGCTTGAACTCCCCCATACTCACATCCTTCGAGCTGGGGATGTATTGCGAATCCCAGGGCGCCAAGGTCATCAACGCCCACATAGGTGGTAAATTCAAGTTCGATTTCGGCTCGGTGAAACTGTTCCCTGCGCTTCATTCATCCTCGCTCGATGACATACATGCGTTGGGAACAGCTCTTTCGTTCATGGTCAGCATCGGGGGGAAGAATCTCTATCATGCCGGCGACACAGCGCTGTTCGGCGACATGGCGCTGATCTCTGAGCAATATGACATCGACGTGGCCATGCTGCCGATCGGTGGACTGTACACCATGGATGGTGAGGACGCGGTCAGGGCGGAGAAGCTGCTGAGGGCCAAGAAGGTCATCCCGATGCACTACGGCAAATGGTCCGAGGCAGATCCCTACGAGTTCCGCGACCATATCGGCGAGCAGGGCATCGGGACCGCCGTGGTGATGAGACCTGGCGATGCGATAATTGTCTGATTGGATCTTTTTTAATATTTTACCCTGGAGTAAAACGTTTATCCTCATTTCTGTTGTACGTCCGTAGGGGATTCAAGAATTGGCTACTCGCATATCGATCATCGGTGGTTTCCTTGGGGCAGGCAAGACCACTCTCATAAACAAGATCGCCAAAGGTCTGAGCGATGACGGCAAGACCATCGGCCTGATCATGAACGACCAGGGAGAGGCATTGGTCGACACTCAATACTCGAAGGCGATGGGCTTTGAGACCTCGGAAGTCCTGCGTGGCTGTTTCTGTTGCCGATTCAATGATCTGATGTCATCCGCCCGGGGTCTCGTGTCGCGGTCTCGTCCAGACTTCTTGATCGCGGAACCGGTCGGTTCGTGCACCGATCTCCTCGCCACGGTCATTGCCCCTTTGAAGATGATATATCCGAGCGAGTTCGAGGTGGCTCCTCTGATCATCGTAGTGGATGCACCCAGGCTGGTGCAGGAAGGGCTGGAGGCCAGCACCCTCAGCGGATACCTGAGGAAGCATCAGATCGAGGAGGCCGAGCACATCGTCATCTCCAAGATCGATATGGTCACCCGGGACGCGCTCATGCAGTTGATCGACGCGGCCAAATTGGCCAATCCACAAGCGGAGGTGATACCTTACTCGGCCATCACTGGTCATGGCCTTGACAGGATTATGAGCATCATCCGCTCCGGGAAGCGCAGCGACCGTCAACCGGTTGACATCGATTATGACACATACGCCAAGGCCGAGGCGGAGCTGGGATGGTACAACGGCACCTTCGGATTCCAGACCATTGAGAAGGTGGACTCTTACGAACTGGCGACCAAGATCATCCGGGCGATATCGCTGAGCTACGATCCGAGCGACATTGCCCATGCCAAGCTGATGCTGACCTCAGACACCAATTCCCTAAAGATGTCGGCGGTGTTCGACAACATCTCGGTCGATGGGATCAGGGGCTCGAGATACGCCGAAGGAAAGGTCTCGGTCACCATCAATGCCCGGATCGTGTCGGCCCCGGCCGAGCTGCAGACCAACATCCGGAAATCTGTTCTCGATGCGATGGAATCGATAGGCATCCAGTCCAACGGTTTCAAGGACGAGTGTTTCTCTCCCTCGAGGCCGAATCCCACACACCGCATGATGAAAACTGCCCAAGGCGGCAAATGATGCCCTATTTGGGCTCCCCTTTTGAACTACAGACTCAATAATTAAATATCGGCCGGTTTGATATGAACACAGTGTCATCGAATTGCAGGATTGAGATAGCGTATATCGACCCCGAGACCTACTCGTCCATTGTAAATCATGATATGAGGAAGCGCATTCTGCGCACTCTCTATGGTTCTACCAAGGACTCGCCGATATCCAAACAGGACTTGGCGGACAAGCTCGGCGTCGGATATCACCAATTGGTCTACCAGCTCAACAACCATCTAAAGGATTTCTGGGCGGTACGCGAGGAACGTAAAGTCAGGGGAACGCGCATGGAGCTCATCGAGCCCGCGAAACCTTCGACCGTGTACATAACCTTCGGTAAGGACAATGGCATATTCATGGTGGACCCGGCTGCGAATCTTTTCGGCCCGCTCTCCAAGTGTGGCACCAGATGCGACTCTTGTTCACCGAACGACGCGGTAAAGTGTATGGCATCAGTGAGCACCAGCTGCTCCTGCGCCATGGTCCCGAACGATGCGGAGAAAGGCATGTTATTCTCTAACGGGCGGAAGTTACCGTTCCGGCCGATGGACCATGCAATATTATGCGCGATAAAGGGCATCCCGCAGGGAGATAAGTGCGTTCTCGAGATCCCGTGTGAAGGATGTGCTTTCATGCGGCAGCCGATATCAATAAAGAATTGAATATCGGCCTTGACCCTCAAACCTAACGCTTATCCAGTGATGATGGTCACTTCGATAGTCCGCTTCCGACATATTCATTGTCGCTGCAGTCCGCCGATGGGGCGTAGAGGCCCGTTAGTTATATATCACCGGGGCAACTAAGAACAAGTGGAAAAGTTGGGCGGGAGACAATTTGGTTACTGTAGACCAGATGAATAGGAAGATCATCAGCCTTCTGTTAGCGGACGGGCGTATGACGTACAATGACGTATCGGTGAAGCTAAGGCGTTCGTCTTCGACCGTGCGCGACAGGATCCGCCGACTTGAGGACGACAAGGTCATTCTCGGCTACTACGCGATCGTCAACGCTGAGCGGATGGGAATGAACGCTGACGCGATCGTCCTGGGGAACCTGACGCATGAAACGAGTACCGCCGACCTCAAGAAGCTGACCAAGATCGAAGGGGTCCGGGAGGTTCTCCAGATATCCGGGCAGAAGAGGATACTCATCCGCATCTCCGCTCCAGACAATCACTCCCTCGAGGACATCGTCACGCGCGAACTGATCCCCATGGGTTTGAGGGACATCGAGCTGAAAGTGGTCCTCGACTCTGTTTCGCGGCCGCCCGGTCTCTGATCGCTCAGATGTTCGTCTTGTCGTAGTATCCGCTGAACGGCCTGGATGATGACGGATTGATCTTAACGAAACCGCTGTAGTCCCTCCCGACCTTATCGCCGAAGTGCTCTTCGAACTCCCCGACCAGGGATTTAATTTCGGCGATATCATCGTCTGTCAGCTTGGAGACCACCGCGCCCGGACCGAGCTGGCCGATGTCGACCTTGCCCCTCACGTAAATTCGTCCCCCGTGCATACCGGCCCCTATGTTATGCCCGACCGGTGATTCCACCCCGCTACGGAGACCCAATACCAGTATCGTTCCGCCGGCCATGTACTCGCCCAGGTAGTCCTTGACGGTCCCTCCTATTACCAGAGAAGGGCGGGTCTCACCGAATTCCTTCATATGGATGCCGACCCGGTATCCGGACGAGCCTTTGATCATGATGGTACCGCCACGGGCGGACAGGCCGGTCACATCCCAGGCGTTACCATGGATGATGATCTTGCCCGAGTTCATGGTGTTCCCGGTCATATCCTGGGCATTCCCCAGGACCTCGATGGTCGGACCGTTCAGGAAGGCACCAAGGCTGTTGCCTGGCGTTCCATGGATCACGATCCGCAGGTCTGCACCGGTGGCGGTCGCGCCGATATACCTCTGGCCCATGACGCCCTCAAGGATCACGGTCCTGCAATCGGAAGCTATCGCCTTTCGGATGGCGCAGTTGAGCGTCTTGTAGTGAAGAGGGCCCTTACCAGTGTCCCGTCCGTCGGCCCGTATCGTGGCCACGCCTTCCTTGGCAAAGGTGCAGTCCTTGCCGCAGTCGCATTCCTCTGCGTGATAATCATAATCGATGTTAGACATCAGCCCCACCCTTCTCCTACGGTCTTGAGCCCCATCACTTCCGCTATCTTCGGGTTCGGACCAAGGTATCTGAGCCGGTCGCGGTTCCCGACCAGCGATTCTACCGAATCTATGCCCATGCCGCCGATGACCTCCCTCAGTTCCTCGTTCCACGCCCTGAACAGCCTGACCACGCGGGCCGCGGCGATTTCCGGGTCCAGGCGGGCCATGAGGTCCTCTCTCTGCGTGGCGATGCCCCAGGGGCACAATCCACGGTGGCACTGTTGGCAAACGCGGCAACCCATGGCTATCATGGCCGCGGTCGAGACCATGGCGATGTCCGCTCCCAGAGCGATCGCCTTGATCATGTCGGCGCTGCAGCGTATGCCTCCGCCTGCAGCGATGGTCACACGGTTACGCAGCCCTTCGTCGGTCAATCTCTTATCGACGACCGCTATGGCCACTTCAATTGGAAGGCCGGCGTTGTCCCGGATCACCCTGGGCGCAGACCCGGTCCCGCCCTTGAACCCGTCTATGGTGATGAAATCAGCTCCAGCCCGAACTATGCCAGACGCAATAGCGCCGACGTTATGAACGGCCGCGATCTTGACCCCGATCGGGCGGCTATATTCGGTCGCCTCCTTGAGCACAGAGATGAGCTGTTGCAGGTCCTCTATCGAGTAGATGTCGTGATGCGGGTAAGGGGACAGCGCGTCCGTGCCCAATGGTATCATCCTGGTCTGCGAGATCAGCTGGGTGACCTTCTCACCAGGCAGATGTCCGCCCAAGCCCGGCTTGGCACCCTGGCCAACCTTGATCTCGACTGCCGCGGTGTTCTTCAGGTACTCGGCGTTCACCCCGAAGCGGCCCGAAGCCACTTCCGAGCAGATATGGTCGGCATAGACGTAGAAATCCTCATGAAGCCCACCTTCTCCGGAACCGGCAATGATGTTGAGCTCCTTGGCCGCCATGAACAGCGCCTTCTGCGTATTGTACGACACCGAGCCCAGAGAGACATGCCCGAACATTATCGGCATGTCCATCTCGATGATGGGGCCTTCCCCCCCGCACAGTCTCATGCGCTCGCCTTCGCATACCTCGATCTTGCCTGGGCGTCCGCCTAGGTAGGTCTTGGTCTCTACTGGCTCGCGGAGCGGGTCGATCGAAGGGTTCGTCACTTGGGCCGCATCCAGCAAGATATCCTCGAATATCACGTCATACGGTTCGTCAGTGCCGCAGGAAGACAGCAGGACCCCCCCGCTGTTCGCCTGGGCATAGATGCCGCGCCTCATCCTCTCGGTCCAGTTGCCATGCGGCGGGAACTGTGATGGGAGAGGGCGGATCTCGATCGCACTGGTCGGGCATACCGCTATGCATCTGCCGCAGGCTACGCAACCGCCCTTCGGCACGACCTTGTTGTCCCTGACGTCGATGGCCTGGAACGAGCACTCGTTGACGCAGCGCTTGCACATCACGCAGGTGTTGTAGTTGATCGTCGGCATGAACTTCTCAGGCAGCCTCGTTTCCATGCGCTTCGGTCGGTCTGTTCTTTCGGTCATTTCCTAGCCCCCTCGAACGGATGTTCGATACCGGCCCTGATGATGCCTTTCCCTACCTGGGCTATGAACGGGCTTCCGGCATTGCACGTCCATGTTATCGCATCCGGCTGCACTGTTCGAACGGCACACTCCTCCGAGGCGCAGAACGCCAACTTCTCATCCGGTGATTTGCCCACGAGCATCGGACGCAGTTTCTTGCGGTCGGCCAGGGCGATAAGTGTGATCTCGGGCTGGGAACGTCCGACCAGGATGGAGAAGGGTCCGTTCAGGAATGCCTCACGGTAGGCTATGCGGAGCCAGGTGGCAAGCTTCCTGCTTTCCGGATCCAGCGTGGCGATCTCTTCATGGGTCCACGGGGCCATCGCGAAGGCGGCGGCCTGAATGGGCAGTTTGTGCCGGCGCACTAGCAGATCCCAAATGTAGGCCACGACCTCAGTATCGGTCTGCACTGTGCACTTGTAGCCATTCATCTCCACTAGCTTCTTGTTCACCCCATACGAGGTGATCTCTCCGTTGTGGCAGACGCCCCAGTCAAGAACGCTCATGGGATGGGCACCAGCCCACCAAGCAGGTGAATTGGTCGGGAACCTGGAATGGGATATCCAGAGATTGCCCTTGTAACGCGAGATATCATAGAAATCGGATATCTCATAGGAGAAGCCGTTCCCCTTGAAGACCGCCATGTTCTTCCCGGAGGAGACGATCTGCGCCCCGTTCATCGTGGAATTTACGTGCATGACCACCTGGATGATGAAATCGTCTGGTGCCATCTGTGTGTTGCCGTGCCAATCCTTGCCTGGTTTTGGAGTGACGAAGTATCTCCAGATATGAGGGAACGGAGGGGTCATGGTCACGACCTGGCGGTGATACACCTTCTCAGCGTGATGTATCTCCACATAGTCCTTGAGGAACTCCTCTACGCGCTTCTTGATCTCTTCGTCATCGAAGAATATCTGGAAGCAGTACTCGTCGAGATGCTGAGGGAACAGACCATAACATGCATACCCTGCGCCGAGCCCGTTCTCCCTCTCGCCCATGGTGGCCAGCATAGAGGCGATCCGATCGCCGGATATCGTGCTTCCATCTAATGCCATGCAACCGGCTATTCCGCATCCTCCCATGATGTACTTCGATCCCGGTGGCCGTGCCGCTCCGTAGGCATACTCTGGCTTAGGGAGCGGATTGATCGCCCTCGACGCACATCTTTGGTAAAGCTCATCACCGAAATTTTCCATGTTACTTACTCCTGATCACAACGAGCTCATACCCATATGATCTGCCCATCAGATGATAATCCTCGCATCGAACCCGATACTTGTCATCCTGTGGCCTATTATACTTTGCAGAGGAACGCGCCGTATAGCCGAAAGATGCCGGTTCAGCGGCACGTTTCTCCTCATCTCGGGGAGGTGCATTGCTTTCCACGATGAGCGAGATCATCATCACATGCTATTTGCCGGACATATATATGCGTTATTGTTTTTTTGATTCGTATGAGAATACCGGCTTGAACCGACTGTACAATTGTCTAGTATATGGAGAGGTAATTCCAATATCATAGTCATTTCAGCGATATTCTTTATAATAATTAGCTATTTGTCTAACCACTGTAAACCGAAATCATATCTCGAACAATGATTCCCCACAGGGTTTGTTCATATGATTCTGGCAAAGCTTATATTTCCCGTTAACAATGAAGCATACAGCAAGTCAGAATTTGAAGGTTGAATTCCATGTCGTCGGCCAGGATCGCATTGGTACCCCAGCTCCCAGATCTCGACAAGATACGCCAGATGAGAAAGCGGCTGAATCTATCACAGCGCGAATTGGCGAATTTGGCGGGAGTAAGCCAATCCCTCATCGCAAAGATCGAACGCGGTAGCATCGACCCCTCTTATAGTAACGTGCGCAAGATCCTCGTCGCGTTCGAAGAAGTGCTCCGCAGACGTAAGGTGGAGGGCATGAAGACCGGCAATCAGCTCACGGTCGGAGACCTGGCTACTCGCGGCGTTATCCATGTTACTCCGGATCAGTCGATCGGCGAGGCGACCGAGAAGATGATGAAGGGTAGGTTCACCCAACTTCCCGTCATTGTGGGCGAGCGGGTGGTCGGTGGCATTACCGACGACCGCATCCGCGATTATACCATAGAGGAGACCAAATCAGGCAGGAAGACGTACGACGAGGTCATGAGGACCAAGATCGAGGAGATCATGGATGAACCATTCCCGATCCTATCTGAGGACACTCCGATCGATCTAGCTTCGTTCCACCTGCAGCGGGAGGAGGCCATCCTCATCTCCCGGAAGGGTCAGATAGTCGGGATCCTCACCAGCGCTGACTTCCTCAATCTTGGACTCAACCAATAGGGCTGAAGGTCAATATGTTAAAACACATCGTGATGTGGAGGCTGAAGGAATCAGCCGAGGGCAGGACTAAGGCAGAAAACGCCATCCGTATGAAGGAGATGCTGGACCTTCTTCCATACAAGATCAAGGAGATTAAAAGGCTCGAGGTCGCCTTCAACACGCTGAACACTCCGGCATCTTACGACCTGGTCCTGATAGTGGACTTCGCGAATCTGCTGGACCTGCAGGCGTATCAGGCACATCCGGAGCACATCAAAGTGGGAGAATTCATCCTCAGGGTCCGAGAGGCCCGCGCGGTCGTCGACTACGAGTATTAATCCTCGAGGCCCATCCCGGTAGTGCAATGAAGAAAAAAGACCTGGAGATGCTCCTGCAGACCATCCCACCTTTCGACAGGCCGAAGCCCTCACTGGAACAATACTCTACGCCCTCGGTGATCGCCTCGGACGTGATATTCATGGCCTACGCCGAGGGGGACATCGCGGACAAGGTGGTCGCCGACCTGGGATGCGGGACGGGGATACTGGCCATCGGAGCGGCCAAGCTCGGTGCGAAACGTGTCATCGGCGTCGACCTGGACGAGAACGCCATCACCCAGGCGGAGGCCAACGCGAAGTTCATCGGGGTGGATATTGACCTATTCAACCTGGATGTCACAGAGTTCGAGGAAAGGGTGGACACGGTGGTCATGAACCCCCCGTTCGGGTCCCAGAAAAGGAATGCGGACCGACCGTTCCTTGATACCGCAATGAAGGTTGCGGACGCCGTTTATTCGATTCATATGAGCGATACCGTCGACTTCCTGGCCAAGTATGTTTCGGACCGCGGTTTCTATGTGGACTACCAGAAAAGGTATAAATTCGAGATTCCTCATATGTTTTCGTTCCATACGAAGGCTAAGAAGTGTTTCGACGTTTCGCTTCTCTGCTTGCGCAGAATGGGTGATGCAAAATGAACGATAAGAAAAAGGTTTTGCCCGGCGACGAAGTGGCCGAGGCCGAGGAGTACTTGCCGGCAGAGGGCACATATGAGGAGAACGGCAAGGTATTTTCTGCCCTCAAAGGTATTTTGGAGCTCGACGACAAGGAGAAGGTGGCTAAGGTCGTCGCCGAGAACCCGATGGTTACATTAAACATCGGCGATGAGGTCTTCGCCGAGATCACGGACGTGCGCGCCTCCATGGCGATCGCCGAGGTCGTCATAGTGAACGGCAAGAGCCGTAACATCACTGGCGATACGAACGGAACGATCCACGTCTCAAAGCTGTCGCAAGAATACGTCCAGGACGTAGGCCGAGAGGTCAGGCCCAGCGACATTATCCGAGCCAAGGTGACCCAGGTGAAGCCGTCCATCCAACTCACTACCGCCGGCGCCCATTACGGGGTCGTCAAGGCTCTGTGCCGCAAATGCAGGCAGCCGTTGCTGAAGGTTGAGAAAGGCCTGTACTGCAACACCTGCGAGAGGAGCGACATAAGGAAATTGGCCGACGACTACGGTGACGTCGAGAGCGTCTGAGTCAGGATCGCGGATCCTGGGTTCATATTTTTCTAATTCTCCTATCGCAAACATAGCAATCTGCTCGAAAAGCATAAATGCTAAGGACCTGGTTTGAGAAAAGAGTGAGGTCGCATGGCTAAGAGCAACGAAGACCTGGCCCGAGAGATCAAGGAGCTCAAGGAAGAGGTCCAGCAGATGAAGGAGATAATGTCACTCCTGCTGAACATGGTCGCCGAACAGGATGAAGACGATGAGGGCGAGGATTTTGCGACATACCCTGGCATGGCTACCACGAGCGACTTCAAGTCCAACAATTGAAAAGGCAATCGTTCTTCCCGGCAACGTTATTATTGGGTAGAACTTCCCCTTATCCTGATATGAAGGCAGTGGCGCTAATCTCCGGTGGCATCGATTCACCAGTGGCCGTCTACATGATGGCAATGAGAGGGGTCGACCTGACCCTTCTCCACATGGACAACCGGCCTTACGGGGCTCCCGGCAGTGTCCATAAGACCTCCCAGATGATCGCGCCGTTGGAGAAGACCACCGGAAAGCATTTCGATTTCTACTATGCCCCGCACGGCCGGAACAACCAGATCAATGCCGAGAAATGCCGGGCGACATTCCAGTGCGTCCTGTGCAAACGGCAGATGCTGCGGACGGCCAAGGGCTTTGCCCAGAGGATCGGTGCCGATGCGATCGTTACCGGGGAATCGCTCGGCCAGGTAGCCTCACAGACACTTCAGAATTTGAGGGCGGAGACGTATGGTCTTGACTTTCCCGTCCTGCGCCCCTTGATCGGTCTGGACAAGATCGAGATCGAGTTCATCGGGAAGCAGATCGGCACCTACGAGATATCGATCTCGCATGGGAAGGAACCAGCATGCACGATCGTGCCGGAAAGGCCGATCACCATGGCCCGACCTGAGCGCATACTGGAGGAAGAAATGAAGATCGATGTCTCAGAGCAATTGAAATACGCTCTGGACAACATCAGGTCGCTCAAAGACCTGGATAAAGAGAGCAGTTGAGCCCCACATCGGCATCATACATCATTTCCATCGTCACCCGGTCGATGTACCTTGCCTGTACCCGGGAAATGAAGAGCGTGTTCTTTCCGATCTTGACCTTGATGTCGCTCTCCTTTGACGGTTTGACCTCTAGAGGCATTACGACCGGGCCAGAACACGTTGTGCTCACGCGGAAATCCTTTCCAGTTTTCAAGATGTAGTCCTTGACCGCTTGGTCCACTTCTATCTCGATCATGTCCGAACGGCAAAAAAGGATAATCGATATTTAAGACTGTTTGGAAAAAGTATTACCTATGTGGCGGTATTGACCAACCTCATGAAAGTGGTTCTGGACACATCAGCCCTGTTTTCGATGGAGTCGATTCCAGGTGACTATGAGGCCTACACCACTCACGGTGTCGTCGATGAATTGAAGAAGTACAACGACACCCGATGGATGTTCTGGGAGCACCAAGTGACGGTCACCGACCCTTCACCGCAGGCTAAGAAGGCGATCATGCAGGCATCCCAGTCCACTGGCGACTCGAAGCGGCTCTCTCCGGTCGATATCGAACTCCTCGCCCTGGCCAAGGACATGGACGCCACGATCCTCACGGATGACTACTCGATCCAGAACACTGCGAAGTTCCTCGGTTTGAGATTTAAGTCGGTGGGGATGAAGGCGATCAAGCAGCTGGTCAAGTGGAACTACAAATGCCTGGGATGCGGGAAGGTCTTCGACAAGGAATTGCCGGACTGCCCGGTCTGCGGCTCTCAATTGAGGACCACAAGGGCAAAATCATAGACCCATTGTGAAATGAAAATTAGAATTTGAGAATGAGAAAAGGTTTGGGAACTCACTTGTTCCCGAGCTCCGCGGACTTCAGCGCCCCAGCTTCGACGGCGTCAATGAACGCCGCCCTTATGGCGTATTGCTCAAGTACGCGGATCCCCTCGATGGTCGTGCCGGCGGGAGAGGCGACCATATCCTTCAGCTCGCCCGGGTGCTTCCTAGTATCCAGCACGGTCTTTGCTGCGCCAAGCACGGTTTGCGCCGCCAGCGCTAGGGCCACGTCCCGTGGCAGTCCGGTCAACACTCCGCCGTCGGCCATCGCCTCGATGACCATGTAGATGTATGCCGGTCCGGAACCGCTCAATCCGGTCACGGCGTCCAAGTACTTCTCGTCCAGCGAGAAGGCGATGCCGACCGAGTTGAGGATCTGCTGCACGATCTCCTTGTCCTCCATCTTGGCGCTCTTGCCCAGCGCGAACGCCGATGCGGACGCCCCGACCTGGCAGGGTTGGTTCGGCATGACCCTGACCACCCGCACTCCCCAGTTGATGTGCTTCTCTATGAAATCTAACTTGATGCCAGCGGCGATCGAGATCAGAAGGTGCTCAGCAGTGAGGATTGGCTTCAGCTCGTCCAATACTGCCCCCATCTGCTGTGGTTTGACCGCCAGGATGATCACGTCGGACGACCTTGCCACATCCGCGTTATCCACAGTGGTGCGGATGTTGAGCGTTTTTGTGATGTAATCCCTGCGAGCCGGTACGATCTCGCTCGCGACGATATTCTCCGCGGTCGAGACCCCCGCCGCGATGATCCCTTTCATGAGGGCCTCGGCCATCATGCCCGCCCCGACGAATCCAATCTTCATCTGAATCAACACTCCATTGACGTAACCGTCAGTGCGATGGCGATATGGAGTCGATGATATTAAAAAGAGTGTCGTTTGCCAGCTGGCATATTTGAAGGTACAGGTTCCGTGCTGCCTTTACCTGGCCCCTAGGTACTCCAAGATCGCTTTCATGAACGCGGGCAGGTCGTCGGGGTTTCTTGAGGAGATCAGGTTCCCGTCCACCACGACCTCTTCATCGAACCAGCGTGCTCCTGCGTTCATCATGTCATCCTTGATCGAATAGAACGACGTGGCCTTCTTGCCCTTGAGGACATTGGCCGAGACGAGCATCGAACCGGCGTGGCAGATCGAGGCCACCAGTTTCTGCTTAGAATACATCTTCTTGACGAAATCGACCATCGGCGGATATCTGCGCATGTGGTCCGGCGCGAATCCCCCGGGAATGATGACGGCGACGTAATCGTCAGGGCTTGCCTTATCCGCCGCCATTGCAGCCTTGGCCGGGTAACCATGCTTGCTCAGGAAGACGTCCTTGGTTCCGCTGCCGATGATCACCGGCTTATACCCCGCCTCTTTCAGCCTGATCACTGGATACCAAAGTTCCAGGTCCTCGTACATTTCCTCTACCAATACCGCGACCTTTTCATCCATGATTTCACCGATGAATAGACTTGGGCGCCAAGTTCTTTAATCTTACCGGAATTCACGGGCATAGGCCCCGGTTGTTCGAGATAGTTTAACGCGGGTTAACGAATCTCCGTGTGGTTATCAACCACCGAAGCTCACAGGATAAGGTTAAAATAATGATTCCTGGGCTATGTTATGGCTCTAAGGTCAGTCGCTCCTGACTGAGTCAGATAGGACTCTAAAAAACACGTTTCCAAGGGTAGCCAGCATCCCTGTGACACGTTTAAATACGGGGAGAATATTCCCCTTCCAATGCTCGTAGACCAATATTATCCAATTGCTGTCTTCGTACTGGTGGCACTTTTGTTCCCGGTTATGGCCTTTGTTGCGGCAAAGTTCTTCAGACCAACAAAGTACAGCACCCTCAGGGATACAACTTACGAGTGCGGTATGGAGCCCATCGGACAGGCACATATCCAGTTCCATGTTCAATTCTATATCTATGCCCTTGTTTTCGTCCTTTTTGACATCGTAACGGTTTTCTTGCTTGTTTGGGCTTTGACATATTCTAATGCTCTGTCATCCATGGACTTGCTGAGTCAGGCCGCGTTGTCCGCTTTCGCATTCCTGGTCATAGGGTTGGCCGGAGTCTATTATGCCTTGAAGAAGGAGGCCATACTTTGGATCTAAGCAAGTATCCCCAAATAGTTACAATGACGGCCAAGGATTTCCAAAAATGGTCCGGCGAATTCATCGTCGAGACCATGAAGGCCACCGGTGTAAAGCAAGCTGTCGACAAGGTGACTGCTCCCATTTGGGCATGGGGGCAGAGAAATGCGATCTATCCGCTAGAGTTCGGAATCGCATGCTGTTCATTGGAATTCGCGGCAGCATATGGTCCCAGGTGGGATATGGAAAGGCTCGGTATGATCCCTCGTTCCTCTCCAAGGCAGGCGGATGTTCTTCTAATCATGGGATGGCTTTCTACCAAGCTCAGGCCGTCCCTAAGAAGGCTCTATGAGCAGATGCCTGAGCCGAAATGGGTTATCGCCATGGGAGAATGTGCGATCTCCGGAGGTCCATGGTATGACGGGTATAACGTCATCCAAGGTCTGGACACGTTCGTTCCAGTTGATATATACATCCCGGGATGTCCTCCGAGGCCTGAGGCGCTGATCGACGGGATGCTGAAATTGAACAGGAAAATAACTGCCGAACAGAAGGGCACATTCCTGGATTGAGGTGGGAAAATGACCGAGACGTATCCCAAAGCCAAGTCCTTCACTGAGGAACAGGTCGTAAAGGCCTTGACCGACAAGTTCCAGGACAAGATCACAGATGTCAAGTTCAAACCGCGCACGATATCGCTCAGCGCTGACCGTTCCATCTTGCTGGAGTTGTGCAAGACCATCAAGGACGGTTACGAATTCGAGCACTGCTCTTGCGTTTCCGGCGTGGATATGATAACCACCTTCCAGGTCGTCTATCATATTTCTTCCTATTCCAATAAGATCGTGATGCAGATCACGGTCGATGTACCCCGAGACGCCCCTGAGGTGGACTCCATATCGCCACTATATGGTGGAGCGAACTGGCATGAGCGGGAGGCTTACGACATGTACGGGATAATCTTCAAGGGACACCCGAAGATGGAGCGTTTGCTCCTGCCGCAGGACTATCAATTCTACCCGATGAGGAAGGACTTCGAAGTGGGGAGGCGGATTTAATGACGGAAATGTGGGTCAACATGGGTCCGCAGCACCCCATGACGCATGGTCTGTGGAGCTTAAGGGTCAAACTGAACGGAGAGGTCATCACGGATGCCGAGCCGATGATCGGTTATCTGCACCGCGGTTGGGAAAAGATGATGGAGAACCGTGATTACCATCAGATCGTACCGCTCGCCGATCGACTCTGTTACGCATCGTCACTCTCCTGGTCCCATTTATACTGTAAAACCGTGGAGAACCTGCTGGAATTCGAGGTCCCCGAGCGCGCTCAATGGATCAGGACTTTGACCCTTGAGCTGCAGCGGATCTCCTCGCATCTGATGTGGCTCGCAGCCATAGGAACGGATCTCGGTTCGTACACCATGTTCCTTCTCCCGATGAGAGAGAGGGAGATGTTCATGGATCTGATGAACGACCTGTGTGGTTCAAGGATGACCACGAACTATCCCAGGATTGGAGGGGTAAGGAACGATCTCCCCGCCAACTGGGAGAGGGACACGTTGCGTGTCCTGACCCTTTTCGAGAAGAGGCTTCGGGACTTCGAAACGCTATTCGACGAGTGCCAGGCCTTCCTGATGAGAACGCAGGGGGTCGGTAAACTGTCTGGCCCTGAGGCGGTCAACCTGGGAATGACAGGCGCGTTCATGAGGGGATGCAATGTCGATTTCGATATCCGTAGGGACGATCCCTACGAAAAATATGATGAGGTCGATTTCCGCGTATGCACACATCCAGACTGTGACTCCTACGCCAGGTACAGGGTCCGCATGGATGAGATGTACGAATCGTGCAACATCGTCCGCCAGTGTTTCAAGAAGATGAAGGAGGGTCCGGTGCGCGTCAAGTCGCCAAAGGCAATACCAGCCGGACGCTCATTCGCTCATGTCGAGGATCCCCGCGGAGAGGGTTTGATGTATCTGATAAGTGACGGATCGGACAAGCCGTTCAGGTTGAAGGTCCGCTCACCGATATTCGTAACAGTATCTGGCATGCCTGCAGCTTTGATCGGAGAAAAGATGGCAGATGTCCCGGCCATTATGGGTATGGCTGACATGTGCCTTGGCGAGACAGACAGGTGATTCACATGGCAACTACCACACTTTTCAGTCTCTTGCACGGTCTCTCGTTATGGATAGGCGAGGTCGCTCAATGGTTCATCAGGCTCACAGGCATCCAGGAGATTCAATTCATTGGCGACTGGGCGGTCACTGGCGGTCCGGTCAATTTCCTTGCGATCCTTTTGACGTGCGCGATATTCATGGTCGCGGCCCTTCTAGTGGGTATAACCTGCATTTGGCAGGAAAGGAAGGTTCTAGGAAGGGCCATGGACCGGCGTGGAACGCAGGTCGGTATGCTGGGTCTTTTCCAGAACTTCGCTGACGCGATCAAGACCCTGCTGAAGGAATTGATCATCCCGCGTGATGCGGACAAAAAGCTTTTCATGTGGTCCGTGACCGGGTTGATCGCATCCTCGGTCCTTCTCCTCGGCCTGGTGCCGTGGAGCGACCGGTTCTTTGTGGCTAATCCCGCCTTGACATTGCTCATCGGTCTCGCGGTCTTCTCTCTGGCACCTTTCTTCATTATGATTGGAGGGTGGGCGTCCAACAACAAATACTCCATGATCGGGGCGATGAGAGGGGCGGCGCAACTGATCGCCTACGAGATCCCAATCCTAATGGTCGTGCTTTCGATCATCATAATGACCGGAAGCCTGAACTTCAATGAGATCGTCGCATACCAGCAGACGCACATTTGGCTGATGATCCCGTTGTTCATCGGTTTCATCACCTTCTTCGTGTGCGGCATTGCGGAATCAGAGCGTGTCCCGTTCGATCTGCCTGAGGCAGAGGCGGAGCTCGTCGAGGGATGGCAGACCGAGTACGGTAGCATCCAATGGGGCCTCATAATGATGGCCGACTATCTGAGGGCGTACGTCGTCAGCGCGTTAATCGTGGTACTATTCCTCGGAGGATGGGACGGCCCATCGTTCCTGTGGCCAGAGGTCTGGTACCTGGCTAAGGTGTTCTTTGTCTTCTTCATCATGATTTGGGTTAGGTCAGCGACTGTCCGTATCAGGACTGACCAGTTGCTCAAGATAGGGTGGAAGAGGTTGCTCCCGCTGTCGTTAGTGAACCTAGGCGTTGCGGTCGTCCTGAAGGCAATGGGGTGGTTCTAAAATGAGCGAGAGTAGCAACAATCCAAGGGACAAGAAGCTAAGGGCCACCGGTTACATGCTGAAACCTCTCATGGTCACCCTGAAGATCATGATCAAGTCATCCCTTCCAGGACACAGGCCGCGGACGGTCATGTATCCGTGGGAGAAAAACGTCCTGCCAGATTGTTTCCGCGGGCGGCCAGGGATCATTTTGGAGAAGTGCATCGCCTGCCAGAAATGCGTCAAGGCGTGCCCCAACCAGTGCATCAAGATGGTTCAGATCGAGCACGAGACGCTTGGCAAGGTCAAACGTCCCGAGGTCAACGTCGGCAGATGCATGATGTGCGGCAATTGCGCAGAGGTCTGCCCCACTAACGCTATGATCGTCACCCCAGAATTCGAGCTCGCCTCCTATACTCGGGACGATCTGATCTATGACCCGATCAAGCTGCAACATGCTTGGAAACCAGGTTATGAAATCAATTACGAGGAACTGCTGCCGTCGAACTTGAAGGGAGCGGCCTCAAAGAAAGGTTCGATGGAACTCAAGGACACAGTGATTCTGGATGCCAAGAAGTGCATCTCCTGCAGCCGCTGTGAGAAGACCTGCCCGGCTGGTGCAGTGAAGATGACTGACACCGGCGAAGTCAATGAGAAGACCAAGAAGCCGATAAAGAGGCCGGTCTTCGACAATAACAAATGCGTGTCATGCGAGATGTGCGTCGATGTCTGTCCAAAGGACTGCCTGTCCATGAAGGAGGCGCAATAATGGATCTGTCAGAACTACTATTCCTGGTCATTGCTGGTATAACCGTCGGTGCGGCCATCTCGGTCCTCATCACAAAGGAGATCATCCGTGCCGTGTTCTATCTGGCATTCTGTTTCACCGGAGTGGGGATCACGTTCATCTTTCTAAACGCTGAATACTTGGGATTGATCCAGGTCCTAGTGTATGTGGGAGCGATCAATGTCTTGATCCTGTTCGGGGTCATGCTTACCAAGAGACGCCTTACTGGAGGTGGAGCCTGTGAGTAAGAAGCAATCCGGTTTGGCGAATGCGATCGGTAAGACTATACTTGGAGCGGTGCTGCTGGCGTTCATTGGCGTTTCGATCCTGACGGTCACATGGCCGAGCGGACCCATCGCGCAGATCACCACAGCTCAATTCGGTACGATACTCTTTGGTCAATATGGCGTCGTCGTTGTGGTGCTTGGACTCCTACTCTTTGCATCGATAATTGCCGGTGTCTTCATTGCACAGGAGGAAGATCTATGATCCCCCTGGAATATTTCCTGATACTTGCGTCAGTCCTATTTGTGATCGGAATCGTGGGCGTGCTCACGAAGAAGAACGCCATCCTCGTGCTCATCTCGATAGAGCTGATGCTGAACGCCGCAAACATCAATTTCGTGGCGTTCGCGGCATACAACAATGACCCATCCGGGTACATGTTCGCGCTGTTCTCCATCGGCATCGCTGCAGCCGAGGTCGCTGTGGGTCTGGCCATATTGCTGAACCTGAACCGGCTGAAGGACACGGTCCATGTAGAGGACCTCAACTCCATGAGGTGGTAAGATGCAGATGTATGAACTCGCATGGATCATCCCATTATTGCCGCTCGTCGCGTTCCTGATCGTCGGGTTCCTCGGCGGCAAGATGAAGGACAAGGGCGGGATCGTCGCAATAGCCGGTGTCGGAAGCGCGATGGTGCTGTCCCTGTTGGTCGCCTATGAAGCGCTCACCGTCGGCTTCGAAGGCCATCTCAACTACTTCGAGCAGAGCATGACCTGGGTATCGATCGGGGGCTATAACCTTGATCTCGGTATCTACATTGACACAGTAACCGCTCTGATGCTCATAGTGGTCTCGTTCGTCGCTGCGCTGGTCGTCATCTACTCCATCGGGTACATGCATGATCAGGGCGAGAGGAGGCGCCGCTACTACACCGAGATATGCCTGTTCGTAGGCGTCATGCTCGGGCTGGTTCTGGCGAACAACTTCCTGCAGCTGTTCATATTCTGGGAGCTGGTGGGTCTTTGTTCCTACCTGCTCATCGGCTTCTGGTTCGAGAGGCCGTCGGCCGCATCGGCCGCCAAGAAGGCGTTCCTCGTCACCAGGATCGGGGACGTAATGTTCATGGTCGGCCTGATCGTGCTGCTGACCACCTTCAAGACACTTGATTTCCACACACTGTTCAACCAGGAGATCATCGCGAGCGTCGACCAGGGAATGCTGGCCCTCGGCCTGTTCTTCATGTTCGGCGGCTCGATCGGTAAGTCGGCGCAGTTCCCGCTGCATGACTGGTTACCAGATGCAATGGAAGGACCGACCACGGTGTCCGCACTTATCCATGCGGCGACCATGGTCAAGGCAGGTGTCTATCTCGTAGCCAGGATGTTCCCGCTGCTGATCTTCGTCCCGGACATGGGGCTGTTCATCGCCATAATCGGCGGTGTCACGGCATTGATGGCCGCCACGATGGCGCTCAACTCGCCGCTGATCAAGCGTGTCCTCGCATACTCCACCATCAGCCAACTGGGCTACATGTTCCTGTCCCTAGGTACCGGCGCATATCTGTTCGGTATCGGCTTCAAGCACGGTGACGAGGCCTTGATGGCGGCAGGAAGCGTCGCTTTCGCGGCGGGCCTGTTCCACCTGATGAACCATGCCTTCTTCAAAGCCCTGCTCTTCCTTTCGGCGGGCACGGTCATTCACTTCGTCCACACCGAAGAGCTGAAGCTCATGGGAGGGCTGCGGAAGCACATGAAGGTCACCTCGACGGTGATGCTCATCGGTTCTCTGTCCATTGCCGGTATCCCGATACTGAGCGGGTTCTGGTCCAAGGATGAGATATTGGCGAGTGTCTTCGAAGCGTCGACGGACCACTGGGTGTTCCTGCTGCTCTGGCTGATGGGCGTCATAACCGCCTTCATGACGGCGTTCTACATGTTCCGTATGTGGTTCATGACCTTCGCAGGGGAAGAGGGAGAGGCGACCAAACACGCCACCCACACCGATGGAAAGCATGTCGGCGCTCACGCGGACGAACACGGCCACGCGGCCGATGTCCACGAGCACCGCGAGGCACCCTGGGTCATGCTGGGCCCGCTGGTCATCCTGGCCATCCTGGCCATAGGCTCCGGCCTGGTCGTGTTCATCGGACAGGGTTTCTCGGCGACGATCTTCGCCGGCGAGTTCCCCGAGGCCTTCCACCTGGACAAGGTCCTGGGCGACTGGCTTACCTACGTCTCAATATTCGTGGCCATAGCCGGCATTGCCCTGGCGTACTTCACCTTCTACAAGAAGAAGATCGACGCCGCAGCGATCGCCAGCAAGCCAGCCGTCAGGCCTCTGTACAACATGCTGTTGAAGAGGTACGGATTCACCAAGGGCTACGATTACTTCGGCGAGAAGGTCGTGTACGGGTTCTCGCTCGCGCTCGACTGGTTCGACCGGAAAGTGATCGATGGCCTGGTAAACCTGATAAGCCGCGGCCTCGTCGGAGGCGGAAAGTTGATGAGGAAAATGCAGACCGGACTGGTACAGAGCTACAGCGCAGTGGTCATCGGCGGCATCGTCGCCCTGATCGTGCTGCTTTACGTGCTTGGGTTCGTCTTGAAGGTATTGGGGTGATCTAAAATGCTGCAAAACTTACCCATAATCACGCTGCTCATACTGATCCCGTTGATCGGTGCGATAGTCTCGTTCATGCTGGGCAAGCACCCTAAGGCATCGAAGATCGTTGCCCTGGTGTTCTCCGCAGTGCCGCTGGCATTGTCCGTCCTGTTGCTGACCGAGTTCGCCCTGACAATAGGCACGTTCCAGTACGTCGAGAGCGTCACCTGGATATCGTCTCTGGGCATATCATATTCGGTTGGCGTCGACGGTATCAGCATCGCCATGGTCTTCCTGACCACGTTGCTGTCGTTCCTCGCCATCCTGTTCTCCTGGGACGTGGAAGAGCGCACACACCAGTACATGGGCCTGATGCTCATCCTGGAGGTCGGAGTGATGGGAGTGTTCACATCGATGGACTACTTCCTGTTCTACGTCTTCTGGGAGGTCGTGCTGATCCCGATGTATTTCCTCATAGCAGTATGGGGGGGTCCGAGGCGTGCATATGCTTCGATCAAGTTCTTCATCTATACCCACATCGCATCATTGGTGATGCTGCTGGGCATACTGGCGCTCTACTTCGAAGCGGCGCCTCACTTGGCTCAGGCCACGTTCGACATGCAGGCCATCGCGTCTGTGTCCGGGCAGTTCGGCCAGTTCTTCCAATTGGCGGTGTTCGGGGCATTGTTCTTCGGATTCATCGTCAAGATGCCGATGGTGCCGTTCCACACTTGGCTTCCGGACGCGCACGTCGAGGCACCGACCGCAGGGTCGGTTCTGCTGGCGGGCCTTCTGCTTAAGATGGGTTCCTACGGTATCATAAGGATCTGCCTGCCAACGTTGCCTTATGCGGCCAACGAGTACCAGATCGTGATGGTCATAATCGCCATCGTCTCGATCCTGTACGGGGCAGTAATGTGCCTGGCACAGAAGGACCTGAAGAAGATGATCGCCTACTCGTCCATCAGCCACATGGGCATAGTGATGCTTGGGATCGCCACATTGGGCGAGCTGGGCATCGCAGCCGCAGTGTTCCAGATGTTCGCGCATGGTCTGATCACCGCCGTCCTTTTCATGATGGCCGGAATCGTCGGGCATCACGTTGGGACCAGGAACATGCCGAGGCTCGGTGGACTAGCAGCCAAGATGCCTGTCGCCGCCGTCTTCATGATGATCGGCTTCATGGCCTCGCTAGGCCTGCCTGGCATGGTAGGGTTCCTGGCAGAGTTCGCCGTGTTCACGGCGACGTTCGACTCGTTCGGATGGCTCCTGCTGTTGCCCATAATAAGCGTCGCAATCACTGCTGCTTATTACATCTGGGCGATGCAGAAGACCCTGTTCGGTCCGTTGACCAAAGAGGTCGATACGGAACACATCCATGATCTTTCCTGGTTCGAGGCTGCACCGTTGGCAGTCCTGTCAGCATTGATCGTTCTGTTCGGTATGCTGCCGGCGTTGATATTCGACTACATCACGCCGTCGGTCAAGATACTGACAACCATCGTTGTGGGAGGCGCTTAAGATGATCGACATTGAAGCAATCCGTCCAGAGATCTTTTTGGCGCTGTTCGCCATACTGGTGCCGGCGGTCGGCCTGCTGTCTAAGAGCAGCAGCAAGGTATGCGCGGCGTTCTCGCTCGTAGGTGTGGGCTTGGCTTTCGCCGATGCCTTCTGGTTCGTCTACAACAACAACGCCGGGATCTATTTCGTCGGGAACCTGCTGAAGCTAGATCAGTTCTCAGCGCTGTTCATGATGATCTTCCTGGCAGTGGCGTTCTATGTCATTCTGGCATCTGCGCGCTTCATCGAGCAGGACAAGCACCAGCCGGAGTTCTACTCCCTGATCATGATCGCCACCGTCGGAATGATGATCGTGGCAAGTTCAACCGACCTCATCACGCTGTTCGTCGGTATCGAACTGACCAGCATTTCCTCGTATGCCCTGGTGGCTTTCAGGAAGAAAGATGAGAAGGGCGCGGAGTCGGCGGTCAAGTACTTCATCATCGGAGGGATGTCGTCCGGTCTAGCACTGTTCGGCATATCCTTACTGTATGGAGTAGCTGGCACGACCTCGTTCGCTGGTATGGCTCAGGCCGTTACCATGAACTCGCCGATGCAGTCGGTGATATTCCTGGCGCTGGTCCTGATCGTGGCGGGCTTCGGCTTCAAAGTAGCGATCGTCCCGTTCCATATGTGGGCCCCCGACGTGTACGAGGGCGCACCGACAACGGTGACGGCGATGCTGGCCGCAGGCAGCAAGAAGATGGGTTTCATCGCACTCTTCAAAGTGCTCCTCATCGGATTGTTCGCGATAAAGTCCAACTGGGAGATCATGATCGGCATCGTGGCGATCGCCACCATGACCGTCGGCAACCTGGCGGCCATAAGCCAGACCAACATCAAGAGGATGCTGGCTTATTCGTCGATCGCACAGGCAGGTTACATCCTGATCGCGATCCCGGTAGGGACCGAGTACGCACTGTCGGCAGGCATAATGCAGATAATGACCCACGCCTTCATGAAGGGAGGGGCGTTCATTATCGTGGCCACGCTGGCAACGGTAGCGATCGGTGAGGCGATCAGCAATTATAAGGGGCTATCCAAGCGGGCTCCTTTCATGGCCCTCGGTATGGCCGTGATGCTGTTCTCGTTGGCAGGAATACCTCCACTGGCCGGTTTCTTCTCGAAATTCGTCCTGTTCTCTTCCCCGATCGAGCAATCGGCGATTCCGGGAAGCGAGTGGATGCTGTGGTTGGCAGTCGCTGCGATAATCAACTCTGCCATCTCCCTGTACTATTACGCAAGGATCGTGAAGTACATGTACGTGGATGATGCGGAAGAGGGCACTCCAACAGAGAAGGTCAAGATCCCGATCTCGATGGCAGCGGCAGTCGCCATATGTGTCATCACTGTGGTCGTAATCGGTATTTGGCCAGAGCCGTTCTTCAATGCGGCTCAGCAAGCCGCTGCGGCGTTCTTCGCGTAAGGAAGCCCAAACCCCAACAAACCCATTCCCCATTTTCATCATCGATGTCTCAGCTATCGTCCGACTATTTCGCCAGCTTCGGAGATTTTCCGTTCGCCACTCCATGTAAAAACCGAATTTTTTTTGCTATGCCAGTAATCTTAAGTATAGATTGGCCATTATCGAGACTCGATGGTTTCAACCTGGGATGCTCCTGTCCAGAATGAGCTCAGGATGGTCGAGGAGCAGCTCCGCGAAAGTGTTCATTCTGAACAACCATTGCTCACCGAGATCAGCAATTACATCATCACCTCAGGCGGCAAGAGAATGCGTCCGGCCGTGGCGATACTGATTTTCAAGGCGACCGGAGGCATGGACCCAGACAAGGTCATCAAGGTCGCATCCGCCTTCGAACTGATCCACAGCGCCACTCTGATCCATGATGACATCAATGATCATGGAGAGATGCGGCGAGGCAGGCAGGCGGCATACAAGAAGTATGGCACGCAGAAGGCACTTATCGCAGGTGATTTCCTATTCGTCAAGAGTTTTGCACTGGGTGGGGCATTCGACGAGAAGGTCATCGGGGTGGTAGCCGAGGCATGCACAGCGCTCGCCGAATCGGAGATACTTCAGAGCGACTACGAGCATGACCAGAACACCAACATCGATGTCTACATAAACATCATAGAAGGGAAGACGGCGAGACCATTCGAGGCCGGTGCACGGGTAGGCAGCTATCTGGCGGACGCGTCCCCCGCGGTCATGGAGGCCATGGCCAGCTACGGCCTCAATGTCGGTATTGCCTTCCAGATCGTCGATGACATCCTGGACGTCACCGGCGATGAGGCGACGTTGGGAAAGCCCCACGGGATCGACATCATTGACGGCAAGCCCACTCTCCCGCTCATCATCGCCATGAAGGACAAGACCCATGGCGATCGCATCAAGGAGATCTTCAGAAAGGAAAAGAAAAGTCCTGCCGAGGTCGCCGAGGCGATAGCTCTGATCAAGAAGACCGATGCCCTCAGCGCATCATCGGACCTGGCTGAGGAATACGCCAGCAAGGCGCTCCTTGATCTAGAGGTCCTCAGACCTTCGGAGTACAAAGAGGCCCTGAAAGCGCTCACCAAGGCGATCCTGGAAAGGAAGTCCTGAGCGGGTCATCAAGATTCTGGTCCAATTGGAAAGAGGTGGCGGTTCGAATGGCCAAGGTTGTCAAAGTTGATGTGGTGGTCGTCGGGGCCGGTCCGGCAGGAAGCACTACTGCCGAGCATGCAGCGCTGAAGGGCGCAAGCGTTTTGATCTTGGAGAAGAGGCCCCAGGTCGGGATACCGGTTCGATGCGGCGAGTTCATGCCGTCGGTCGAGGAAATGAAGGGCATATTCCCCAGGGCGACGGATCTGGACAGCCTGTTCGACATACCCACGGACCTTCGATCACTTACCACCGACATAATCCGCATCTACTCGCCAAAACTGAGACCCTGGGAGGTTCCTTTTGCCGGCTACACGACGGACCGTGGCCGGTTCGACCAGTATCTTGCCTCGAGGGCGGTGAAAGCAGGGGCCGAATTGCGGACTGGCCTGCAATGCACCAAGGTAGTTGGCAAGGTCGTATCCACGCCTGAGATGGACATAGAGGCGAAGGTGATCGTTGGCGCGGACGGCCCATTGTCATTGGTGGGCAAGAGCCTGGGATACGGTCGTTCCACCGACCTCTGTCCAGGAGTATCGATCCAGGTGAAAGGGGAGTTCGAGCCGATCCCGGAGATGTATTTCGGCACCGTCGCGCCCGGCGGCTATGCATGGATATTACCAAAGAAGGGGGGTGCGAACGTTGGGCTGGGGGTGGCCCGGAGGTTCTCCCGGATGCCTGTAGGTGAATATTTCGATCGGTTCCTGGAGCTCAAGAACATCAATAGCACGGAAAAGCCGATGGGCAAGCTGATCCCCATGTCCGGTCCGATCAAACGGACGGTCATCGGCGATTCGCTGGTGGTCGGCGATGCGGCCGGTCAGGTCATGGCGGTGAACGGTGGAGGTATCCCGATCTCGATGATCTGCGGGCGCATCGCCGGTCAGGCTGCCGCCGACACGGCTCTGAAGGGCCTCCCGCTGATGGCCTATGAGGAGACCTGGAAACGCGAGATCTTCAAACCGCTGCGCACCTCCGTTCACACCAAATGGCTGGCCAACACATGCTTCGGCAGCCAATGGCGCCTGGAGATGGCCATGCGCCTTTTGGGTCAGCGGCGCATAAATAAGCTGATACGGTGCAAACCGGTACTTCCCTAGGTGCGATTTCGATGGACAACGCGAAAGCAGGCGCCGATCCTCAAATCCTCAATACCAGCGTCGCTCCGCTCCTGGTTTCGGGAGAATCGGTGGTCCAGATATGGAAGGGCTACCATCCTTCTCATGGATCCATGCATACCTCTGTTGGTTCCAGGATGTTCCGGGGTGAAAGGACCGTCGGTGCCCCGGACCCGGCACTATTGGTCCTAACGGACAAGAGGATACTGGTGCTGGATCACAAGGGGGTCTTCAAAAGGAAATACGTACTCTCTGAATCGGCCTCTCTGAATAAGATAAGCCAAGTGGAGACGGTCGGCCCATACGGCACAGACGTTCGGATCAAGGGCGAATGGGGGGCCTATTCCTTCGTGGAGTTCAAGCAGCCGATCCGGGTGGACAGTGCGTCCTTGGAAGAGAACGGCATCGAGGATCCGTTGGGCGCTAAGGAGCTCATCATGGCCATTTCAGAAAGGGCCAGGGCGGCGGTCAGGAAATTGGGCTGACGGCAACATCATTTTCTCTTTCCTTTCATGAGACCGATGACAGCGCGGGGCAGGCTGCGCACCACGCCCTTGGACGTCCACTCCAGGTCGGTCTTCTGGCATATGGTCGATTCCATAAGCTCCTCGGATTCGGCCTTCAACGATCGGAACGCGTCATTGCGCTCATTCTCGTCCGTCATCTTGACGATGCCATCAATGCGGGCCATCATCTTCCTGGCGTTCTCCGACCGCGCAAGACGGAGGTCCAGTTCTTCCTTGCCGATCTGATCGCACTCGTACCGGACATTGTTCAGGATATCGGCCGCATCATAGCTGGCGTCCGCGATCTGGTCTCTGTCCATCCATTCCGTTTCGTATGAGAGGACGTGTTTCCACGACGGTGAGAGAAGCCTGACACGGTGCTCCTCCAGCGTCCTCGCCAATGTTTTATATCCATACTTGGAGGGGTTCTCGAATATGATACTGCCTGGATCCAGGAACGGTGCTAGGGGGGAGGTGAAAACGAAAAGCCTCCGATCGTTGCCCACGATCTCATACATCTTGCGGGAATACTCTGCGCTGGCCAGGGCTGATTCCTGGGTCTGCTGGGGCAGGCCGATCATAAAGAACAGGTCGAACCTCTCCGCCCCATGGTCCAGGGCGCTCTTCACCGAACGTTCCATGCTCGGCGTGTCGAAACGCCGGCCCAGGGCGTTCCTCACCTTCTCATCGTGTGAATCAGGTGAGAACTCCACCGAGTACGATTCCAGCGATCTCTGCGCCATGGAGAAGAACTCGTCGTTCGCGGGCGTGAACATTTCCAGAATGAGCTGGTTCTTGATGCCCAGTTCCTTCACTTCCTTGAAGAAACGTTCTGCATAGCCCTTGCCGTTCTGACGGAGGTCACCAACCACGAAGGTGGGCGCTTTCAGGTACTGCTGGATGTTCATTATGTCTTCCGCCACCTTCTCCGGTGACCGGTAAGCTGGGCGTTCCCTTCCCAGGAAGCCTTTCATGGCCGAGCAGGAACCTCCGCAGACGGCGCACTGGACGGAACAGCCCCTCACGGTGAACACCGCGGTCAGCGGGTACCGGTCCCAGTCCTTGAACGGCTTGAAACCTTCCAGATCCCGATGCCTGATGACCGACTTGACGATCCACCCATAGTCCACGTCCAAATGGTCCAGGTCTGTAGGGACGTAGGTCAGATCGTTGAAATGCGCTTTGCCCGATTCGTCCTTCCAGGTGAGGTTCTGGACCTTGTCCAGGGGCGTGCCCTTCTCCAGCGCATGCATCAGCTCGGTCACCGGAACCTCGGTGGAATCTCCTCTGAGCACCAGATCCACCTGGGGATACTGGATCAGTTCTCTGTGATAGTAAGTGGACGAGAACCCGCCCATGAGGATCTTGGAGTCAGGATGCAGCTTCCTTACCAGCTTGGCCACTTCCAATGCGCCATGCGCGTGGGGCAACCAGTGCAGATCGATGCCGAACACCGCCGAATCCAGCTTGGCTATGACCTTCTCCACGTCTAGATGACGGTTGTTCAGCATCATGCTGGCCAAGTTGATGATCCGGACCCGGAATCCAGACTCGTGCAACGCCGTGGCCATCGTTGTGAACCCGATGGGGTACATCTCGAAGACCGGCGTCGAGGGGACCAGATCGCTGACTGGACCGTAGAACAGGAATTCCTTTCTGAAATCGTATACGCTCGGGGCGTGGATGAACGTTAGATCTTCCCGCAATCGATGTCCCTCGGTGCCACGAGAAAATGTTGTCGGTATTAAAACTCACTTGCCAAAGCGACGTTGTCTCAGTTGGTATGACCGGATGGCACGCATGAAATCCACTTTACGGAATCCGGGCCAGTAGACATCGGTGAAGTACAGCTCCGCATACGCCAGTTGCCAGAGCAGGAAGTTCGATATGCGTTCTTCCCCGGAGGTACGCAGGATGAGGTCTGGGTCAGGGAAATCGGCGGTGTAGAGGTACTTGGAAAAGACCTCTTCGTCGATGTCCTCCACCTCCATCTTCCCGTCCTTCACTGCCCCGGCGATCTGCTTTATCGCCTGGATGATCTCCTGTCTGCTGCCATAGGCGATGGCGATATTGTAGAAGTACGAGTCATACTGCTTGGTGGCTTCCTCTGCCTCCTCGATGGCCCTCTGCACCCTCTTAGGAAGCAATTCCCTCTGGCCGATTACGGTGAGCCTGATCCGGTACTTGTGGATCCGCTCATCCGTCGCCAGCCTCATGAAGTTGTCCTCGAAGAGCTTCATCAGGTACTCGATCTCGTCCGGCTCCCGGTTGAGGTTCTCGGTGCTGAAGGCGTAGACCGTCAGGATCTTGATACCCAGCTCCCGGCACCATTCCATGACCTCCTCCAGCTTGTCCTTGCCCTTGATATGGCCCTCGGTAGTGCTGAGGCCAAACTCCTTGGCGAAACGGCGGTTTCCATCCATGATAATGGCCACATGCCTTGGCACCTGGCCCTCCTCGATCTCTTTCTGGAGCTTTCGCTCATAGGTCTGGTACGCTGTATTGGCGATGACCCTGGAGATCTCGTTCTTCATGGATTCCCTCCTTACCCTCTTGCCAATACTTTCAGGCTCATCTAGTTTTCGAAATCTTCGGGCAGGCCGGCTGCTCTCAACCCAAGGTCGAAACATCCGATAGCGGAGACGGCGCCGATC
Source organism: uncultured Methanomassiliicoccales archaeon (assembly GCA_942492955.1). Lineage (GTDB taxonomy): Archaea > Thermoplasmatota > Thermoplasmata > Methanomassiliicoccales > UBA472 > DASXVU01. The sequence goes on along the minus strand of OW818644.1, from coordinate 1,270,872 downwards.
GCCCCTCCCCTTCCGGTTATCACCGTGATGCGGACACCGTTCTGTTCAGCAACGCGGAAAGCGGAATCGACCTGGTAGAGGATGCTTTTTGCCTCCCAGCCATATTTGACCAGGGGATCTGGTATCTTTAGGCCGATGAAGGCCGCGACCACCGTGTGGTCGGATAATGTCTCCTTCCGGACGCTGTCGACGAAATACTGGATAAGATCCTCCACATCCTTCTCGGCGACCGCAAATGATACTGCGGATGAAGTGCAGTTGGTCGTCTTTTCCGGCGCCTCCGGGTTCAGCTGGATGATCTTGTGTTCCAGGAAATGTCCGATCGTGCAATCCCTAGCTATCTTAAGCACTGAGGCCCAGGTCGCCCCCTTTTCTCTCGTGTCGGTGTCGTCGACCCCGATGACCATGCGGACCAGTTTGGGTGTGACCACGGTCACCTCGATCCGGTGCGCACCGCCGATCTTGGCATCATCCGGATACTCGGCGCAGATGGTCCCCGGGCCTTGCGGCATGCATGCCCCGATCCCCACGCTCGCCCCGGCCAGTCCCACCCAGGTGGTCCTGACCTTGTCACCGTCGATCTTGACCGATCTCAGGCCCTGACCTCCCAGGTCCTTTGAGGCGGCACCGAACTTCAGCTCTCTTTCGCCTATGACCGCGTCCATGATCAGTGTGTTCCCTTCCACTCTGATCTTGGTCAATGCCCCCTGGGCCCGCTTCCGGTTCACCGCGTCCCATTCCACCGGTCCTCTGGCGCTGCATTCTTCGATGATCTGGGCGACACCGTTCTTCTCATCCACCAGCGTATAAATGCCGCGGCAGAAATATTGACCGAACTTTTGCCTGATCTCTTCTGGGTTGAGGATCTTGGTCATCTGATATACCTTCTAGTGACCTAGCTGGCGCCAAAGATAGCTTGATTCCTTATTTACATTTCTAGGGGCGCGGACGTCTGTCTTCTGTCCGGTCATTACATGCGTTGCCTCCTTTTCCAGTGATTTCGCAAGATCAGGACTGTAACGACCAAGGCCGAGAAGATATGATTTAGGCGAATTATTCTGTCCCTCGTGTTCTGATGAAGTGAGAGGGCATGTTGGAGAGATGGAGTGCCTTCAACTCCTTGCTGGTCTTCGACCGGTACACCAGGAACTTCCCTTTTATCGCGACCATGTTCCCGACATGCCTCCCTTCCAGCTTTGTGACCTCGACGCGACCTTGGTCAGAGAAGGTCACGGGGTAGCGGTCAAGCACCTCTAGCGGGGCATTTTTCGTGGGAACCACCTTGGAGACCTGGGCCAGAACGCCCTCGTACCTGGATTCGTACAACCCGGCGTCGGTTGCCTTAAGAATGGTCCTGAGTGACTCTTTCTTCGATACCGTTTGGCGCGCCTTCAGGAGATGAGATACCTGATTCTCGACAGCTCTGGCCTCCATCCGGTTACTGCAATCTACAATGGGGGCGATGGCATCAGCCCCCTGCTCGATGCCCCTCTCTTTCAGCCTGGAGCTCGAGGTCATCCCGATCTTGATCATGTCCCCATGGAACGCAACATAGACCACGTGCCTCCGTCTGCATATCTCGGAATCGCACATCGTACCATCGCACCGGGGTTCAAAGATGCATTCCTGGTGACCGATCCATACCGAGGCACAGCTTTCACACTGATCAAAACGTTCGACCTTCTTCTTGGACGGGCAGGGCAGATATCCGTCCGGGTTGTATCGCCCTACACATCTCCGTTCCTCGGATATTTGCCAGTCGATCTCATCGAGGGCGATCTCCATGACCTTTCCGTTCCTGACGTCGAACGCCTCCAGCAGGGGCTTGTATCCATCCCATCCGAAAGAAACGGCATGCTGCGGGTACGACTCGGGGTTGGAACCCAGGAGCAATCGATCGGCACGCACGAACACGCTCCTACCCAGCCCTGCACAGGAATATCAAATTGTCGGACGGTCCATCGAAAATGCGATACGTGCCGATATATCGGTTTTGAACAAGCCAGCATCGCAGTTTTCACGTGGGTGATTCAGCCGGATAGTCTTAAATATACTCGATTTACTACAGAGAGTCCGATATGAGCTTAGTAATGGCAGCATCAACTCTGACGTCAAGCGCAGCGTCAAGCGCTGTATCAATGACGGCTGTCATCAGCGGCGGGGTCGGAGGAGCACTTATCGCTATCCTTCTGGTCATGCTTCTGTCATCGAGAGAGCTCATCACCGCGTCATCCCTAAGGTCGAAAAGGATCTTGGCGACATTGGATGCGGTAGTCGTACCGTTATTGTTTGTTTTCGCGGCGACCGTCGTGTTCCAGGTCCTAGAGATCGTTCACCCGTTGAGCTGAACTCTGGCTGATCATTTTGATCAGTAAGGAATCACATTTCAAGTTTTCAATCTATATGCAATGGTATTGCATGTCAAATGAGAATTAGAAAGAAAGAACCGGTCCGTTTAGTCTCAGTCAGTAATGACTTCTTCCTCTACCGGTGCGTCAGCCTTTTTCAGGCATTCGGACGGGATCTCCGGCGCGAGGAACACTGTTCTCCCCGCCTGTCCGATGACGATGCCCTCGTCTATGGCCTTCCTGGCATCGATCTCCAGGATGATCGGCTCCCCGGTCCTGACCTTTCCGGCGGACAGTGCATCATTGTATGTCTTGGACAAATGCACCATTTTCCGATCGGAGGGCTTCAGTCCGGTCTCCAGCAGAATGTCGGCCTCTTCCGGCGTTGTGGGATAAAACAGGCTGTCTGGGATGTTCTCCGTCGGGAGCCTCAGGTTCAGCTCGATCGAGTGCCCATAGGTTGCACGGATCATGTCATTGCTGATCTGGTAGCGGCCTTTGGGGTCGGTCTCGATTATGGCGATGATATGATGCGGCCTGAGCCAGTGATACCTTTTGCTCTGGTTCTTCAGGGCGTTGACGAACTCCCTCAGATTGATGAAACCCTGGTCGTCCATCTCCAACCCAAACTTCTCCGGGAAGTGGCGGAGCACTCCGGCCATGGTCCTTCCGATCTGTTCCAGTTCCTGTTCGTTCATCAGGAACTTGCCCTCTTCGCCGCAGACCGGGCAGACGTCACCCCGGAAATATCCATGCTCACTGCATTCGCGCAACATTTCAGCAGGGGTGGAATTAGGTTACCGCACTTATACTTTTTCGGGCGGCGATATAAAAAGATGAAAGCGTCCCGAGCGTTATTGTTCCAGCATCATCTCTGCCGCCTTGACGGTGTTGCGCATGAGCATGACAATGGTCATCGGACCCACCCCTCCCGGGACGGGCGTCATGGCAGCGGCCTTCATCTTGACCGAATCGAAATCCACGTCTCCTACTAGACGATAGCCCCGGGGAGAGCTGTCATCCGGGACCCGGTTCGAGCCGACGTCGATGACGACCACACCGGGTTTAACCATGTCTGCCGTCACATATGAGGCCCCCGCCCCCATCGCGGAGATCAATATGTCGGCGGTGCGGGTGATGTCCGCGAGGCTCTTGGTCTTGGAATGGCAGACCGTGACCGTGGCGTTGGCCCTCTCGTCCTTCTGCATAAGCATCGCGGCCAAAGGCTTCCCCACGATGTTGCTCCTGCCCAGTATGACCACGTGTTTGCCGGAAGGGGCGTTCCCGCTGCGGATGAGCAATTCCTGGATCCCGTAGGGCGTGGCCGGCAGGAAACCAGTGTTGTCACCGATAAGGATCTTTCCCACATTGAACGGATGGAACGCGTCCACGTCCTTCCTCGGGTCGATGCGGATGAGCACTTTCCGCTCATCGATATGGGGCGGCAACGGCAATTGGACCAGGATGCCATGGACCCGGGGGTCTGCGTTGAGCTCGTCGATCAGCCGGAGCAGGTCCTCCTCGGGAAGATCTTTTGGTCTGATGATCGTCTGGGAATACATGCCCAGTTCCTCGCTCGATCTGCCCTTCATGCGGACGTACGTTTGCGAGGCGGCGTCGTCCCCGACCAGAACGACCGCCAATCCCGGGACCACGCCCTTCTCCTTCAAGATCGCGATCCTTTCCCTCAGTTCCTTCCTAATCTCGTCGGCGACGGGCTTTCCCTGGATCAAGCTGGCGGTCATGAGTTCACGGCGCCACCCTATCCATCCGCCAAATAATAAATGTTCGATGCCCTTTAACGGGACTGCTGGTCAGGTTCACGAAAGGTCGATGTCCAACTATTAAGACGTACTTCCGTATACCTGTCCATCCGCAGGGTGGAGCCAATGAAGACCAACATCGAGATCGCTCAGGAAGTCAAGGCCAAGCCTATTGAGGAGATCGCATCATCGATCGGCCTGGACAAGGATGACATCGTCCTATACGGGAAGTACATGGCCAAGGTGCCTCTGAGCGTCCTCAAGAGGTTCGACGACCGCCCAGTCGGGAAGCTGGTCCTTATGACCGCGATCACCGCCACGCCGGCCGGAGAGGGCAAGACCGTCACCACCATAGGCCTGGTGCAGGCATTGGGCAGGCTCAATAAGCGGGTCATGGGGGCGATCCGCGAACCGTCGCTCGGACCGACCTTCGGCATCAAGGGCGGCGCCACCGGCGGAGGATATTCGCAGGTCTACCCGATGTGGGACATCGACCTGCATTTCACTGGCGACATACACGCGGTCGGAGCTGCGAACAATCTTCTCTCGGCGATCCTGGAGAACAGCATAACCAAGAGGAACCAGCTCAAGGTCGATCCCACCAGGATAGTCCTCCGAAAGGCGATGGACATGAACTGCCGCGAGCTCCGGCACATCGTGGTCGGATTGGGGGGACGGACCGAGGGCGGCACCCCGCATGAGAGCGGTTTCATAATCACGGTGGCGACGGAGATCAGCGCCATACTAGCACTCGCCACCTCCATGGCGGACCTGAAGGAACGCCTGGGAAGGATGATCGTGGCCTACACCTATGATGGAGAACCGGTCACCGTCGCCCAGTTCGGATGCGTTGGTGCGTTAGCTCTTCTACTGAAGGATGCCATATTCCCGAACCTGGTGCAGACACTTGAGGGCGAGCCCTTCTTCATCCATGGTTTTCCGTTCGCCAACATAGCGCACGGCAATTCTTCGTTAACCGCAACGAAATACGCCCTCAAGATGGCCGACATCGTCGTCACCGAGGCCGGCTTCGCCGCCGACCTGGGTGCGGAGAAGTTCTTCGATATAGTATGCCGCAACGAAGGCATCCACGCTGACTGCGCGGTCATCGTGGCCTCGATCCGTGCCCTGAAGATGCATGGGAACGTCCCGATCGATAAGGTGTGCGAGAAGGATTGCGACGGGCTCAGGCGGGGCTTCTCCAACTTGGACAAGCACATCGAGAACATCCGCAAGTTCGGCATCCCCTTGGTGGTGGCGTTGAACCATTTCGCCACCGACACCGATGAGGAGATCCAGATCGTGATGGATCATTGCAAGGGCAAGGGGGTCCGCTGCGCGCTGTCGGACGTGTTCTCCCAGGGCGGGGAAGGCGGGGCGGATCTGGCGAAGCAGGTGCTGGATGTTCTGGAGAACGAGCGCCCGAACTTCCGTTTCCTTTACGATACCAAATTGCCCCTCAAGGAGAAGATCCGGATCGTCGCCACCGAGATGTACGGCGCATTGGACGTCCAGTACGAGAGCGGGGCGGAGAAGGCGATCCATCTGATCGAGACCTCCGGGACGAACCGTCTGCCGGTCTGCATGGCCAAGACGCAGCTGTCCCTTTCCGACAATCCGAAGCTTAAGGGCGCCCCGACCGGCTGGGTCTTGAATGTCAGGGACGTTTTCGTGTCCGCCGGTGCAGGGTTCATCGTGGTGGTATGCGGTCCGATCATGCTCATGCCCGGATTGTCGTCCGACCCGTCGGCGATGGGTATCGACATAAGCGACGAGGGCTACATCACCGGCCTGTACTGACAGCCGAGGTCTCCGCTTTCGCCTTGATGAGCTTCTCGACGATGAACGAGCCAGCCACGGCCACGTCCTCGGTCGGCAGGATATCGGCGATGCTGCGATCGAACAGGACCGTGGATGATGCCGGGATCTCGTCATCACCCTGCCACACAATCACCGTGACCGGGACCTTTGGGAAGAGCGGCAATTCGACCGAAGCGCTGCCTTTCGATCTGACCGAGCCCCCGAGCCGAACCCCCGCCTTGATCAATGTTCCCGGGTCGTTGCCGAACTCCTTTGCCAGGCGCTCGTTCACCCGTTTATGGAAAGCATCGTTGTAGGCCTCGCCCCCCTTCAGCTGCCGGAAGAGCACAAGCTCGCCCGCCAGCCCTCCTGCCTGACATCCGATCAGGTAGTGCATGACCAGGATCTGGAAGAACTTGTCATGCGGTTGGGATGAGGTGATCAGACCTTCCCACTTGTCCACTTTTACCGCCTCGTCCAGCACGGAGAGGTCGAAGGTCCGGCCGTCGAATTCGGCCAATGAGTTCTTGGCGATGCTCTTGGAATCGAGATGGACCAAATCCTCCCAGGCCTTTTCCTCGGCGGCGGAGTAGGCGTTGTTCTTGAGCTTCTCGTAGGCGTTGGTCATCAGCAGCTCCCCCCCATCGACCTGCCCACGTGCTCGGCGACCGTAACGAACTCGACCCCTGCGTTCAACGAGTGGCTGATCAGCTCCCTGAGGTCGTCCATCCCCTTTTGCACGTCGAGCTCGCACTGCTGTCCGTTGCAGAAATTCTCCACCGGGTGCCAGGAATGGGTGGAGAGGACAAGAAGGCCATCTTTGAAACCGTCGACCATCCGGACGTAATCCGAGATCGGCCTTTTTCCTTCATGAAGCGGCCAAAGATAGCCCACGATCTTCTTTCCCTTATCGTCATGAGATGATGCGATCGGTACTTCTGGAAGTCCGTTCCTGGTCAGGTAGGGGCGTATCGTCCCCTCCCGCATCTCCTCTACGACGCTAGAGTCGTACAGGAAGCCATGGTCCTTCAAAGAGTCCATCAGGTCATCGCTGGTATGCAGGTACGGGGCGCGGAAGCCGCGCCGTTCCTCCCCGAACAGCGAGTCCAGGACATCGAGGGACCTTTCCAGCACATCATCGATGTCCTCCCGGTCGATCTTGAGGCCGGTATCGGTCCCGGTCAGGTCCTCATGATCATAGGCATGGCACGCCACCTCGTGCCCCTGGAGAAGTTCCGCCACATCCACTATCTTACCGATCTCAAGGGCGGTCGTCCCTTCCATGAAGAAAGTGCCCTTGACCCCCAGATCGTTCAGTGTGGCAACGATCAGTTCCAGCCCCTTGCGCGATGAGGAGAACCGCGGCTCGTCCGATCCGTGGAGAGGACTGGAGACAGCCGCCATCCTGCCTTTGCAGGCTTGATTGACATCCCTGTCCACATCGACAGTAATGGCCATCCTGCGCATGGAAAACAGAAGGCCTGCGTCCTAGATAATCGTTGCCGAACCCCGATCTCCGCGCGTTTTACTTCCATTTTCATAAGCTTTTTATATGAGCCAACTGGTCAGAAAGACCGATCCCATTTGACCGTCCAGTCTTACTTGGATTCAGCCGTGGTTTCTCAAGTCGAAGCCCGATCCCTATACGTCATGACACCAGAGGTGCGGTCGCTTTGAGAGGTGTGCTCATCATCGGCGGGGGTACGGCTGGGATATCGGCGGCGCTTTCTCTGGCGGAGAGAGGCATACCGAGCACCATCGTCGAGCGTTCCTCAACGGTAGGTGGATTGGCCTCCGACCTGGCCTGCAAGGGGAGGGTCCAGTGCGTCAAATGCGATGTATGCATGTCGACCGAGCGCATCCCCCAGCTCTTCCGTTCCGGACTGATCAGGATCGTCACATCGTCCGAGGTGACGACGATAGAGAGGGACCTGGGCATGTACCGCGTCTCGATCGTGCCTTGCCGTTCCATAGACCCGCTGAAATGCGATGGCTGTGGGGATTGCGTCGAGGCATGCCCCCCCAAGGCCATCGAGCCCGTCCCCGGAAGAGGGGACGGATGGCGCGTGGCCACTTCGTCCTGTCCGTTCCCGGTGGAAGGGTGCACCAGCTGCGTGGACGTTTGTTCCCAGGATGCGGTCCGGACCGGCCTCGGAGATAGCCAGATCATTGCCGATGCCATCATCGTCGCGGTGGGCAACGACATGTTCGATGCCAGAAAGGACCAGAGGCTCGGCTACGGCCATGTCAGCGGTGTCATCACGGGGCTGGACGCCGAGAGCGAGCTGAACCGGCACGGCTCATTGAGCCGATTCTGCGATGGCAATCCCCCAAAGAGCGTTGCCTTCATCATGTGCGTAGGTTCTAGAGGTCGTCCCGGGTCGGAGCAGTGCTCCAAGGTCTGCTGCAAATACTCCATGAAACTGGCCCAATCGCTTCGTGCCAGCGATGCGGACCTCGACATCACTTTCTTCATGACGGACTGGAGGCGATACGCGGCTGAGGATTCCATAGTCGATCTGGCCCGTTCCGACCCCCGCATGTCGGTGCTGCGCAGCCGTCCAGCCGAGGTGGTACCGGGAGAGAACGGACGGCCGATGGTGCGATATGCTTTGGCGACCGACGATACCGTGGCGGAGAAGGAATTCGACCTGGTCGTTCTGGCTGTCGGCCTTCTGCCGCCGGTCTCTGGGCAGGACATATCTGGTTCGCTCGGGGTGCGCCTCTCACCTCAGGGATACTTCATGTCCGAGGGGAACCCGGGCCGGATGACAGATGCCAAGGGCCTGTTCTTCTGCGGCTCCTGTGCGGGTCCCAAGGATATCGAGGAATCTGTCATGGACGGCACCATCGTCGCGAGCAAGGCCAGTACTTACCTGGAGGGGCTGAAATGACCGATAAGGATATGCCGGCACACGCCCCCATCGGACCGCCAAAGGGCATCGGCGTGTTCATCTGCTCCTGCGGCGGCGTTATCTCCCGGAAACTGGATATTCAGGGTCTGCGTGCCATTGCGGCATCCGACCCCAACGTCAGGGACGTCATCTGTTCCGACCGTTGCTGCGGCGGGCCGTCCTTGGGGGACATCAAGCTCTCCTTGAAGGCCGGTGACATCGATCGGTTCATCATCGTAGGGTGCTCCGCCCGGATTTCCTCAGAGAGGTTCACCAAATTGGCCGAGGCGGTTGGCATATGTCCCGAACTGGTCACGTTCGCCGATCTGCTGGACCTCTGCGCGTCCCATCCTAAGGCGGAGGCCCAGGCCATGGGGGAGCGCATGTTGCGCACTTCCCTGAAGAGGAGCGCGATGCTGCAGATCACCCCACGCTCGAATGTCGAGGCGTCAGGAACGGTCCTAATCATCGGGAACGGCCCTTCCGCCATCACCGCCTCCCGATCATTGCTGGACGAAGGATTGAGCGTCATCCTGGCCAACCCATCCCCGCATCTGGAGGAGAACGACCATCAGAGCATCATCCCGCTCGCGGGCGGGGCCTTGGAACAGATAGCCCGAGCGGCCGGCGACCGGTTCCGGGTGTTCGACGAAACGGACGTGACCTCCCTTTCCGGCAGTCCTGGTCAATTCAGCGTCGCTCTGTCGAAGGACGGAAACACCTGGAAGGAAATTGCAGGTGGGGTGATCATCGCCCTGGACAAGGTCGAGACCGCGAATCCCATGCTCTCGCGTTTCCCGGGAGCGATCACCCAGGAGGAGTTCGAATCCAAGCTGAGGTCGCTGGAGAAGCTGCCAAAGGACATCGTGATGGTCGCGCTGGACGAAGACGGGGAGACGGAACGCTCGCCCATGTCCACCCACGATGCGGTGCACCATTCGATGCATGCGAAAGGCCTCTACCCCAGTTCCCGCCTGACCGTTATCGCCCGGGAATTCTACGCGTTCGGACAATGCGAGGTCGGATACCGCAAGGCCCAGGAGATGGGGGTCCGTTTCATCCGTTCAGAGACGATGCCGGAGGTCACCGAGGGTGCGCTAATCGTCAATGATGTTCATTCAGGTTCCGCCATCCGGATCCCGGCCGGCATGACCGTTGTGGACAACCACTCCGAAAGCTTCAGAACGAGGGAGACGGCCAACGCACTCCAGATACCGCTTGCGACCGATGGTGCTCTGGCGAGGGCCAATCCCAAGAGCCGGCCGGCATCCACGCATATTCCCGGCGTCTTTTTGTGCGGTTCGGCATCGGAGATGAACCTGGGCGCTGGGCCGACCATGAGTGCCAAGGCAGCGGCCTCCAGGGTCTCCTCGATGCTCCATTCCCACATCGTGGTCGGGGGAAACGTTGCAGAGGTGGACCCAGAGCGGTGCTCATCATGCCTGACCTGCGTTCGAACCTGTCCGTTCCACGCTCCGCGTATCGGAAAGGAAGGCAAGGCAGAGGTCGACATCGGCTCATGCCAAGGCTGCGGCATGTGCGCTGCGGCCTGCCCCAGCAAGGCCATACAGGTCTATTCCTATCGGGATGATCAGATAGCTGCGGAAGTCTCTTCGGCGTTGGAGGATGAAGGGCGATGAGGATCATCGGTTTCGTCTGCAGGGATAGCGCGCTGGCGGCGGCTGAACAGGCAGGGTCAAAAATTAAGCCCTTTTCATCCAGCGTCACGCTGGTGGAGATGCCCTGCGCTGGCAGGGTGGATACTGTGCACATTCTAAATGCCTTCCGCGCAGGGGCGGACGCGGTGTTCGTCGCCGGATGTCTGGAAGGCAACTGCAGATATCTGTATGGGAACATCGAGGCGAGGAAGCGCGTTACGTTGACCAAGTCATTGCTCGAGGCTGCCGGTCTGGAACCGGAACGGCTCGAGATGTTCAATCTGGCTTCGAACCAGGAGTGGAGGTTCGTGGAGATCGTCCAGGAGATGGTCTCGAGGGTCGACAGGCTCGGCCCCAACCCCATCGGCAAGGTGAAGAAATGATCATCGCGGAACAGAAACCCCTCATCGATGTCTTGAGTATGCTTGAAGGGCACAAGAACGTGCTCGTCGTGGGATGCCGTTCCTGTGTGGCGGTCTGCCTGGCCGGAGGGGAGAAAGAGGCGGGCATATTGGCGGAATCGTTACGTCTGCATTCCGAGCTGAAGGGCAAGGGATGGAACGTCGAGGACATCACCCTTGAACGCGCCTGCGAGAAGGAATGGGTGAGGGAGATGGCGAAGGCCATGGAGGGAAAGGACGTCTTCGTTTCCCTGGCCTGCGGCGTGGGCGCGCAGGTCATCCATGAGATGTACCCAGCGGTTTCTGTCGTCCCGGGGGTGAACACGGTCTCGATGGGAGCCCCGGAGGAGCAGGGCATATACCTGGAGAAGTGCGGTGCCTGCGGTGATTGTGTCTTGCACCTGACCGGGGGCATATGCCCGGTGGCAAGGTGCTCCAAGAGCTTGATGAACGGACCGTGCGGCGGATCTCAGAACGGAAAGTGCGAGATCGACCCGGACACCCCTTGCGGCTGGGACATGATCTATCGTTCGCTCAAGGAACAGGGTCGCCTGGACCTGTTGGAGACGGTGATCCCTCCCAAGAACTGGAAACCGAGCCGCTCCGGCGGTCCGCGCAAGACGGTCAGGAAAGAGGCGGTCCAGACCGATGAGGAGAAGAGGATCAGGGGGGTCCGCCCATGAAAGCCTCCAGTAATCTCCAGCAGGTGCTTGATTCTGGCCGGTTCGCGGTCACCGCCGAGATAGGGCCGCCGAAAGGTGCCAGCCCCGATTTGGTGAGGAAGCATGCCCGGAACATGAAAGGGTATGCCGACGCCTTCAACCTGACCGATAACCAGACCGCGGTCGTGCGGCTGTCCAGCTGGGCGGCGTCCTTGGTGTGTCTGCAGGAAGGTGTCGAACCGGTGATGCAGATGGCCTGCCGGGACAGGAACCGCATCGCGATCCAATCGGACGCTTTGGGCGCGAGCGCCCTGGGCGTGAGGAACATACTCTGCCTGACGGGAGATCATCAGATCTTCGGCAACCAGAAGGAGGCCAAGAACGTGTACGACCTCGACTCCATCCAGGAGCTCATGGTCCTGCGTTCGATGCGGGACGAGGGCAAGACCTGGGGAGGGGACGCTTTGGAGACTCCGCCCCAGTTGTATCTGGGGGCGGTAGAGAACCCGTTCGGCGAGCCGTTCGAGTTCCGTGTTCCCCGTTTGGCCAAGAAGGTCGCGGCCGGGGCCGATTTCATCCAGACCCAGTCGATCTACGATATGGACCGGTTCGAGACGTTCATGGACGAGGTGCGCGACCGCGGCCTGGACCGGAAGGTCCACATCATTGCCGGGGTGCTGCCGCTCAAGTCGGCGAAGGTAGCACTGTACATGAAGAACAAGGTCTCCGGCATGAGCGTTCCGGACTCGATCATAGACCGGATGAGGAATGCTGCGGACCCTAAGGCGGAGGGGATCAAGCTCTGTGTCGAGACCATCGAGCATCTGAAACAGGTCAAGGGGGTTCACGGCGTTCACATAATGGCGGTCGCCTGGGAAGAGAAGGTCCCCGAGATCGTCCGCGAGGCCGGCCTGCACCCTCGCCCGGCGATCGCTGAGACGGAACTATAGGCGTGCCGGGACCATGCTCCAACATGTCATGCCAGACAATTATTTATTGGAGCTTGTACCCCCTTACTATAAATACTAGGGCATCGATTCCAAACTATCCCCAATGCTTCGAAAGTGGCAGGACGGGAAAAAACCAATAGGTAGTAATAATGTACGGAAAACCGAGATCCAGTGGATTTGGTGGCCGCAGAGATGACGGCCCGAGAGAGATGCATAACGTAAAGTGCTCCGACTGCGGAGTAGAGACCCAGGTTCCATTCAAACCGACCGAGGGCAGGCCGGTATACTGCAGGGACTGCTATCAGAAGCACAAGCCCGCAACATCCAGGGACCGGTTCTAGGACCAGTCTATTCCAAAACCTTTTCCTTTTAAAAATCAGGGTTGCCCTGTTTTGGCATTTTTATTTCTGCTGTAGATTAGTTCATTGAGATGATTGTGACCGAGAAGTTTGATGGTCTTTCGGCATCTTTGGAATGGTGATGATGAACGCGGTCCCTTTGGGGTCATTATCCTTGATCTCGATCTTACCATGGTGGCGTTCGATCGCCTTCGAGACGATGTATAGCCCCATGCCGGTGTTCCCGGTCTTGCCGTACTTGAAACCCTCTTCAAAGAGTCGCTCCTTTACATCATCCGGAATCCCTTTGCCATCGTCCTTAACCGTGATCTGGCATCGGTCCCCGAGGTCCGCCACCGAGATCTCGATCATGCTGGGCTCGGCATGGATCAGCGCATTCTTGACCAAGTTGTCGATGGCGATGCGGAACGTGTCGTCCCCCATGATCTGAACGCGGTCGCCGATGCGCTTGAACAACACGTTCGGGATACTTCTTTCGGTCAATATCCTGTCGATGACATCCGCCACTTCAATTGGTTTGGTGATGCCGCCAATGGTGGAAAGCTCTTCCAACTCCCTCATCCTTTCCAGAAGGACGATTCCCCTAGCCACGGCTTGGGAGGCCGTATCGAGCATCTCCGGTTTGTTCTTTCTCTTATACAGCTCCAGGCTCATTGAGATCACGCCCAGTTCGTTGTTCAGATCATGGAGCACGATATTGTGCACCATTTCCATGGTCTGGTTGAGCTCTTCGAGGCGTTGGGTCATGGCCTGTTTGTCCGTGATGTCTAGTCCGATGATGAGGTAGTTATCACCGTCCTTGCCTGGAATGGTGGCGTTGTGCCACCAGACTATCTTCTCCCCCTCCTTGGTTAGGATCGGCATCTGCCATTCTGGTGCCTCTCCCCTTGTCATCCTAATAAAGATGTCATTTGTCTCCTGCCTTTTCGCGACCGGGACCAGCATTTTGAAGAAGGATTCCCCGACGACCTCTGAGGATCGGAGGCCAGTAAGCTTCTCGCTGGCGGGATTGAACAGGGTTATCCTTCCATTCTGATCCAATCCAACGATCAGCGAGTTAGCGGACCCCACGATCGTACGGTACTTCTGCTCACTGTCACTGACCTCTTTGAACAAAGTCCTGAAAGGGTTCTCGATGGTGATGTTGATGACTGCCGTATAGATGAGGCAGAACTCCGCCAGCTTGAGAAGGTGGCCGAGCAGGTTGAAGGACCCGTACACGTTCAGATAGTTCGTGAAGAATAATTCGGCGCCCACGGCCAGGCCGATGGAGACGATCATCAGTGTAAAGACGTTCTTGTCGAACTCCGCTCTTCGACGATATAGAAGGAATGCGCCCAGAATGAAAACTATGGAGATCACGTACTCGGAGACTATCTTGAAGGCGGTAAGGCCTGAACCGGCCACATAGGCGCTGGGGAAGTAACCTGCCCAGATGGATAATAGAAGGACCGACGTTACGGCCATGAACCCTATGAATATGAGGACCGGATTCAGGTTCTTCTTGCTTACGGCGAGCGGAGCCAGCAGGAATGTCGCTGCCTGCAGGCCCCTGGCCACTATCCATAATTGGGTCGGCGGGTCACTGCCGATGTCCCCGAATACGCCCATCCCGGAATATGCCAGTGTGTGGATGAGGTCAACGAATCCGAAGAAAAGGAAACCTATGGACAAGACCAGGAAGTAACCGTTCACCATCTTTCGGACATTCCAGGCCATGATGAATATGGCGAACGCGACGGCGATGGAGAACAACTCCACCAGGGTGTGGAATAAGAGGTAGTTGTAAGCGCTCGTGGCATAGAGGGCAACGAAAGCCAATGCTGAGACCGAGATCAGTATCCAGAGCTTCCTCGTCTGTAGGGCGGCACCGCTGATATCGGGAAACGCATGACCTCCGGCAGATTTTCCATCACTCTTCAATATTGCCCGCCCTTGTATCGTGAATGCTGATGAGCTTTATTATTAGATTGATGCTCCGCCCAGTAACTCTAATGCAGCGACATATATTTTCAATTCCTCGGTCAGTAGTCTTTTGTTCCCTGTTCGACTTCCTCCGCCTCAAGGGGCTGAATAGCGTGTTGTGGATTGATCGACAGTCATCTGGGGGAAGGCTTATCCTCTAGGCACTGCAATTGACGATCGTGATTTGGAAGAAGGTCGTCGGTATCATCGCTCTTCTGGTTACAATAGCGTCGATTTTGCTCCTGATCCCTTCTCCACAGCCCCCCACTGGACCTCCGATCACCCCGAACGAACGCTTCATGACCGTCTCGTTCAACGGCACACCGGAGGTGAACATCAGCGGCTACACTCTTTCCGTTTACGGACTGGTCGACCGCCAGATCAACCTGTCCTACCAGGATGTGCTTTCGATGGACAATACCACTGAGAAGCAGACCATCCGATGTGTGACCGGGCCATCCGGAACAGCGGTGTTCGTCGGGGTTCGCCTGGGGGCGATACTTGACCGGGCTGGCGTATCCTCCGGCGCACAGGAGGTGGTGTTCTATGGGCTGGACGGTTATTCCACCAGTCTCGAATTGGCCGATGCCAGGAGGGGTGACGTCATCCTCGCCTACGGGATGAACAATGAGACCTTGCCAGCAGATCAGGGATATCCCTTGCGGACCGTCGTCCCTGGGGAATGGGGATACAAATGGGCAAAATGGGTCTACGCCATCGAGGTGGTAGGCTATGACTATAAGGGATACTGGGAGGGCAAGGGATGGGCGGACGATGCGGCCATCAATCCCATCTCGGATTGGTTCATACACGCCGTCCTAATGACGGTAGCGCTGGCCTTAGGGGCATTCTCCACCGTATCGGGGCTGAGGAACTCACTGGACAAGAGGGTGGCGGAACGGATACCAGATTTCTTCCATCGAAGGTACCATCGCTATGTCAGCATCCTGTTCTATCTGATCGTGCTCTTGACCTTCTTGTACTGGATCAGTATCACGCTGCAGCTCAGGGGGGCGATCCTCTATTCATTGCACGGGAGGCTGGCATTGATGACCGCCGTCTTCGCCGTCGCCGGTATCGTCACCGGCCTCAGAATGAGGAGAGACCCGAAACGAAATCGCTTTGTCCACTGGGTGTCAAATCTTACCGCCCTTTCATTAATGGTGGTAACGGTCGTTCTCGGAATCCTTCTGGCATCAGGATGACCGGATGATCGCAGACGGTGTTCGGATGCCTTTCAGGTTCACACGGTCTTGCTCTTGACCGGTCCCGCATCCACCAAGTATTCGCAGAACCCGAAATATGTCGAGGAGAAGAGAAGATTCTCAAAGATGTCCCTGAGCTTCTCATACGAACCCATGACATCCTCAGCCTCGTATTCGAACGAATTGACCAGATTGCGGTAGTTCTGGTACTCTTCCACCGCTCCCGGGTTCTGGCACTTGTGGATCATCTTATCAAGGGTCTTGACGGTGTAGAGCGCCACGGTCAGAAGACGGAAATAACTGTCCCTCAGGTCCTGTCCCTGTTCCACATATTTCAGGGAATGGTCGAGCACCGCCTGGAAGAAGTCATCCTCGGTCTCATTGGCCCGGAATCTCCTCTCCTCCACGAAGGCGACAAGCTCTTTCATCCCTTCTTCGTAGGTCATCATCCGTTCGCACCATCCTCTTCGACCGGTCCTTCTGATAGCCGTTCTTTCTTTTCCGACATGAAATGTCCAGCATAATCGTTCACAAATTTCTCGAACGTTCCAGGTTTCCGATGCACCAGCTTCTCGAAATCATTGGTCACGACCGATCGCTCTCCCGATTGGACTGCTTGATAGTGATCGATCATCGCCTCCGTGAACCATGGCGGGACCCCCGCTTGGAGCATCGCCTGCCTGGCAGCGGATTCCCCAACCTCTTTGAACGAGATCTTACGACCTACGGCCTTGGAGAGGATATCCGCCATCTCTGCATGGGTGAGCGCGACTGGGCCGGTGATCGTGAAAGCCTGGTTGGCGTGCTTATCGCTCGTCAGCGCCTCGACCCCTGCGGCTGCGACATCCCGGGCATCTATTATGCTCATCAAACCCGAAGCGGAGGGACAATAGAACTCATCACGTTCTCTGATATCAGTTCCATGGGCGGTGAGCCAATTCTGCATGAACGCATTGGGTCGGAGGGTGGTGTACGAGATACCAGACCATTCCACGAGCTGCTCCGCATGCCTGTGCCTTCGACCAAGGATAGATGGTTTGGCTCCGTCTGCGCCGAGGGCAGATTGCTTGACTATCAATTCCACCCCGGCCCTCTTCGCCTCATTGACCAGGTTCCTCGTCATGTCCGCCATTTGTTCCGCGGCCGGAGTGATCAAATAAAGACGTTGGACGCCGTTCATCCCTTGCCTGACGCTCTCAATGTCCATGTAGTCCATGTGAACTTGTTCCACCCCAGGCAAGTGTAGCCTTTCGTCCTTCTGCGGTGAATGGACCGCTGCCCTTACCGAGATGCCTCCTTCTGAGAGCAGCCTGATAATGTAGTGCCCGACACAGCCGGTTGCGCCTGTGACTAGAATCTTCCTTTCCATATGTATGCCCCCTGTCAGTGGTCGATTCGGAGCAGCACCATTATGAATCTATCCTAGACCGAACAGGATTAGCTATTGGTTTCAAAGGCTCATATGGAACCGTCGGCGTATCGCCCATATGACCGTTCCGGGCACAGTGGCAAACATCCAGATGACGAATCTCAGATTGATGCCAAATAGCGCGTCTTCCACCCAGAAGAATGGAAGCGCCGAGATCAGGAATACTGCCGCGATCCCGATGAAATGGTCCCGCTCCATCCGGGCCCCTCTCACAGTCTCTTCTGGAACGCCTGGACCGGGCTTTCTGTTATGCAGTGCTGCCAGTATCAACATGATAAGGGCTATGTCAACCGCATAGGCGATCGAGCCGAAATCCAGCACAGATGCCGTGTCATGTCCCAGCAGATACAGCAGGTATGGCTCTATGGCCACCAGCATCAGGAGCGCCAGGTTGAGCCTGAAATCCATCGCGGTCTCGACCGTGATCTCCGAGATTATTTTCGTGTAGGACACCCAGACGCTGACTATGACAAGGAATCCGAATACGAAGCCAAAGATCCCTTCCAGAACATCGGAATAGCTGTTAATGGCCTGGTTGATCATGGCCAAGGAACCGATGGAGAGGGCAAGTCCGAAGACCAGGTCGGACAGTCCTTCTATGCGATATTTCTGCATTGGGATCCATGTCGCTATCCGGTGGACCGCATATAATAGTTGGCTGGGTCGGCTATTTCCTTCGCGCCAGCAGGTTTATTCTGCGGAACGTCTCAAGATAAGCGCCGTCATTCTTTTTGGTCCTTTGAAGCATCATCGAGACCACATCGTCGCGGAAGGCCTGCTTGTCATCGCTTGCGATCTGCTCCATAAGAGGGACGATGGACGGCTGTTCGATCCAGCCGATCATTTCAGTGGCCGAGAAAGAGCGGTCCGCTATCTCGCCCCATACCTGGAAATCGAAAAGACCGGTCGAGCTGACCTTTTCCCTGTAGGCCTCAACGGTCGGCATATACCATGGCCAAAGGAACTCCTCGAAGTATCTGGAATACTTTGCTCTAGACATCAGCTCGCGGATGGTGGATAAGAAGCAAGAGCAGTTACCGTCACCAGCGAAATTGAATCGCGCCACACCTCCAGGCTTCAGGGACCTGTGGACGTTGGCCAACAGATTGTCGTGATCCCTGACCCAATGAAGGGCAGCGTTCGAGAAGACGATGTCGAAACCCTGATTGAAATCAAGCTCGTCGATGTCTCGACAAAAGAACGTAAGGTTAGGGGTTTCCAAACGTTTTGCCGCCTCGATCATCGGGATCGAGGAATCCATGCCCACCACCCCGCCGTTCGGGACCAGGGCGGCGAGCCTGGCGGTCAGTGTACCCTCCCCGCACCCCAGGTCTAGTATTATCTCGTCCCCGCGAAGCTTCAGCTCATCGATGAGTCGGTTCCCCCAGTCCTTCTGGTGAGATGACGCCTGAAGATATTTCTCCGGATCGAACTCGTAAGCGCTCATGCCCTCAGATAATCATCGCAGTACAGCTTCTCGTTGCGCAGGACCTGGGCGGTCTTTAGGACCTCCATCAGCTGGGTGTCCTCCGGGTCCAGGATCGCGGCGCTGAGCCCTGCCCCCATGAGCATCGCCAGGAAGGTCCGGTTCACCAATGGCCGGTCCTTCGCGCCGTTGGAGATGTTGCTCAGTCCCACGACCGTCCTGGGAGAGGGGTCGTTCAGCTGCTGGAACAGTTCGATGGCCTTGATGACCTTTGCCCCTTGGTCCTGAGCGGCCTTGGTCGGAAGAATGAGCGGGTCGAGGAACAGCCTCTCCGGCATGATCTCGTTCTCCATGGCGGTGGTCATCATCAGCATGGCCATCTCTGCCCTGGATTCGGCATCGTTCGGAATGCCTCTCTCATCCATCGTCAGGCAGATGATCTCTGCATTGAACTCCCTGGCCAGCGGGAAGAAGACGTCCATCCGCTTCTTTTCGGCGGTGGTCGAGTTCATGACGACCTTGTTTTTGCAGGCCCTCAGACCGGCCGTCATAGTCTTGGCGCCGGGGGTATCGATGCATAACGGGACCTCCGTGACCTCCTGGACCGTCCTGACCAGCCAATCCATCGCCGCGGGTCCATCCTCCCGGCCCGGCCCAACGTTAATGTCCAGGATGTTGGCGCCACACGCCACTTGTTTCAAAGCGTGCTCTTGGATGAACTTGGCGTCGCGACCGTCGATCGCTCTGCCGACTGATGTGAAAAGCCCGTTGATACGCTCGCTGATGACGATCATGTGCAACCTATTGATGAATATCGGACAGCGGTAAAAGGATTGCCCTTCCCTGTCGATACACAATGGTTCTGTGCCGACCTGACTAACCACGCTGGAACTCACGGAGCATCCGCACCGTGGAGGCTTCCTCCTCAGCATCCTTGAAGACCCCCATCCTCCGACCCAGGGTCAGGGCGAAGTCCGCGTAGGCGTTCGGCCAGGCGGTGATCACGTTCCCGTCCTCGACCAGGTCCTCATCGACATAGGTCCCGCCCTCGAAAGCTTCCTTCCATTGCCCGAAGACCGAGGTGGTGAACCGTTTGCCTTGAAGGACTCCGGCCTTGCCTAGATGCACCGGTCCCCCGCATATCGCTGCCAGCAGTTTTCCCTGAGCGTTCAGGTCACGCATTTTTTGTCCGAGGATGGCGTTCCCGGCGATGACATCCGGTTGCCCTCCCGGGATGATGAACAGGTCCACGTCCTCTGGCTGCATATCTTTCAATAAGCGGTGAGGTCTGACCCGGAACCCTTCCATGGTCTCGAAGTCCCTATCTTCCAGTCCATACGTCGTGACGTTCCCCTTGTCCCTCAGCAGCAGCGCCGCGAAGACCACCTCGAACTGCGCGCAGGTGTCATAGACCAGGATGCCTGTGTTCATCAAGCCAATACATGTGATGCGATTCTCAAATAGATTTTGTTCAAGCCACGAGGACCAATGGCCCGATCGCCCGTGGTCCTCTGTCTGATGCACTTACCAGTTAGGTTTATCAGGTCGGATTCAATATACAGGTGGCATACCCTGATTCTTGAGTATGCCTCGTATCAAATCGAGGTCAATTAAATGGTCAAGATTGAACGCGCCATTATCAGTGTTTCAGACAAAGAGGGCATAGTCGATTTCTCCAAGAAACTTGTGGACCGAGGGGTGGAGATCATCAGCACGGGAGGCACCGCTTCCCTTCTGGAAAAGAATGGGATCAAGTCCCGATCGGTCGCCGAAGTCACCGGTTTCCCGGAGATGCTGGACGGTCGCGTCAAGACCCTACACCCGAAGGTCTTCGCCGGTCTGTTGGCCAGGCGCGATCTGCCTGAGCACATGGACCAGATCAAGAAAGTGGGGATCGACAAGATCGATATGGTGGTCGTGAACCTGTATCCATTCAAGCAGACCGCCCTCAAAGCGGGGGCGTCATTGGATGAGATCATCGAGAACATCGATATCGGCGGTCCGAGTATGATCCGGGCAGCAGCCAAGAACTATGAGTCGGTGGCGGTGGTGACCAACCCATCCCGATACGGCGGCATCCTGGCCGAGATGGAGGCGAACGGCAACCAACTTGACGATGGGACCCTTAAAACGCTTATGCTGGAAGCTTTCAGGACGACTGCGACCTATGATTCCATGATCTCCCAGTACCTGGGCGGGGTGTTCCCTTCGGAAAAGTTCCCCTCCACTCTCAACATCGGTTTCGAGAAGTCCATGGACCTTCGATATGGGGAGAACCCGGAACAGACCGCGGCGTTCTATGTGGATCCGTTCAGCACTGGTGTGTCCGTGCCCGGAAGCGAGAAGCTGCACGGAAAGGAACTCTCCTACAACAACATCCTGGACCTCGAGTCGGCGCTAGAACTGCTTCGAGAGTTCGAACGGCCAACGGTGGTCGTGATCAAGCATACCAACCCCTGTGGCATCGCATCCTCGGACAGCATTTCTGAAGCCTTCGAGATCGCCTATAACGTCGATCCGCTGGCGGCGTTCGGCTGCGTCATAGGCCTGAACCGTAGCGTGGACATCAAGACAGCGGAGATGATCTCGTCGCACTTCGTCGACTGCGTCATCGCCCCCGGCTATGAGCCGGCATCACAAGAACTGCTGCAGAAGAAAAAGAACATACGCCTGCTCAGGACGAACGGACCGATCGGGCTGGACGCCAAGCCGGAGAACAAGATGAAGCGCGTCAAGGGCGGCATCCTGGTGCAGACCAACGAATATGTCAAGGTGGGGCCGGAAACGTTGAAGGTGATGACCAAGAGGGCACCGACGGAGGAAGAGATCGGCTCCATGCTTTTCGCATGGAAGGTGGTCAAACACGTCTGGTCGAACGCGATCATCCTGGCCAAGGGGGAGCGGGTCGTGGGGATCGGTGCCGGGCAGATGTCCCGCGTCGACAGTTCCATGATCGCCTGCCATAAGGCCGGGGACAAGGCCAAGGGCGCGGTCATGGCCTCGGATGCGTTCTTCCCCTTCAGGGACGGCATCGATGAGGCGGCCAATAATGGGGTAACGGCGATCATCCAGCCGGGCGGCTCCATCAGGGACGAAGAGGTCATAAAGGCGGCGGACGAGCACAACATGGCAATGGTGTTCACTGGCGTGAGGGTGTTCCGGCACTGATCCGGCGCAACCTTTCTACTGGCGACGCCATTTGACGAGTCCAGTGGCGCTCATCCAGCGGATAGTGCATCGAAGTACGTTGCGGCATGGCAGACACATACAAATCGTGGCCATGCTAATATCGTATTAGAGACAATGGGGTAGGCTCACCTACCGTGGGAATGCGTGTCCCCCGACATGCTGGAGTATCGGTCGCGCGATATTCCCCTTGCTTCCTCGGTCAAAGTGCCAAGAACCTCAGAATCTCCGTGGGCCAGGGATCTAGTGCCTTGACAAGGTCACGGGTAATTATTTCCTAGATCCCTGATCCACGTAAATATGAAATTGTCTTTTAAGCGTGAATATCACTTC
Organism: uncultured Methanomassiliicoccales archaeon; assembly: GCA_942492955.1. Classification (GTDB taxonomy): domain Archaea; phylum Thermoplasmatota; class Thermoplasmata; order Methanomassiliicoccales; family UBA472; genus DASXVU01. The sequence goes on along the minus strand of OW818644.1, from coordinate 1,248,493 downwards.
TCTGAGGTGAAGATTCATCAGGCATCTCAAGGCGATGACGGCAAGCTGATAGAGGGGCGAATAATTGGGTCCATTCAGCCAATTCTATTTTCTGGCACTCTTTTCATTATTGTCCTTTTTCATGAACCCCTTGAAGTAACATACTCCCATGTCGCACTCCGAATATTCCAGCTGCAGCGTCGAGTGTTTGATCTGGTACTTGGTCTCCAGGATATTTTCACATGCCTTGACGATGCAGGAGCAGGCCGAGACCGGCTGGTCGCTGACCCTCAGGTGTGCGCTTAAAGCATAGATCCCGGATGAGATGGTCCAGGCGTGAATGTCGTGGACATCCTCCACACCGGGAACCCTCAACAGCGAGGTACGAACCTCGGCCAGGTCGATATGTGTGGGGGTGAATTCAAGCAGAATGTAGGCTGACTGCAGGGAAAGCCGCGCCGCCCCATAGAGAATGATCAGCGAGATGGCGATGCTGATCACCGGGTCTGCGATGGCCCAATTGAACAGATAGATGAGCAATGCCGCGACGATGACCCCGACCGAGGACAGCATGTCCCCCATCATATGCAGGAACGCCCCCCTGACATTGAGGTTCTCCTTTGATCTTTCCCTTAATATTAGAACGCCCGACACATTGGCTGCCAGGCCGGCAATCGCTACCATCAGCATCAGCTGCGAGTCGATACCGGGCGGGCTTTGAAGCCGCAGGACGGCCTCGTACATGATGAACACTGAAACGACGATAAGGGCCACTCCGTTCGCCAGGGCGACCAGGATCTCGACCCGGAGGTAACCGAACGTCTGCTTCGCGGTGGCCTCCCTTTGAGAGATTATCGCTGCGGCCAGGCTGAGCGTCAGGGCGAGGATGTCAGTGAACATGTGGCCCGCATCGGAGAGCAACGCCAGTGAGTTGGAGATGAGACCGCCAATCAATTCCACCAGCGCAAATGTGGCGGTGATGATCAGGACGATCAGCAGTGGTTTCGAGAGGCTCTTTCCCGGCTCGAAATGGGCGTGGGCATGATCATGTCCATGAGCTTGCTCTCCCTCATGGTCATGCTCGTGATCATCACGATCTTGCTCCTCTGCCATTGTTTTCCTGATGACAATTCCTTCTATTTCATACTCATCATCTTAGACGGCGTTTGACGCGGAGGCGGCCGAACTTTGGCAGTAATATCGACGAACGACATTCATCCAATAAAGTATTTTTATAGAGCAATCCCATTGAAAATGGGGGAAAGGACATGGAAAATGATGTGACGGAATATTTCAATGCCAGGGAATTGACCAAGGAGCTCGACCAGAACGATAACGAGGCAATGATCATCATGGAAGACGTTTCGGAAGGGGCAAGGGTCCTGGCAAGATTCGAATCGGATGTTCCCGTGGACCTGTCCATCAGGACCGTCACCAACCGCAGGAAATTGAATGATAGCGTCCGACGCTCATCCCTTTTCCCTGAAAGACCAATAGGCTTTGATGCGGAGGACTGGAAGGACGAGGGAACGGTCGTACTCCACGAGCAGGCCAAAACATGGGTCCAGGAATACACAACAGATGAACTTGGGGATGTCCAAATGGTCGCCGTGTTGCCTCGCAGTACCCCCAGGGCGAAAGTGACCATCAAGGTCAAGCGTACTCGCGCTCCTTGAATTGCCAGACCAGGTTCATTATCTGATCACCTGATGTTGCGTCATATAATTTGCATTTCTTCCTTTTCCGCCCTGTTGTCGCTTCAAAGGAAGTGAAAAGTAATTACACCTGAAGGTGCGTCGTACCATTGGTGAAATGCTCATGAAGAAATCAATTGGCGCCACAACCCTGATCTACCCCACTCCAGTCTTCATCATCGGCACCTATGACAGGAACGACCGGCCGAACGCGATGGCGTTGGCTTGGGGCGGCATCTGCTCTTCCGAGCCACCGAGCGTGGCGATATCGGTGAGGAAGGTCCGGTACACTTATGACAATCTCATGGACAGGAAGGCTTTCACGATCAGCATCCCATCCGAGAAGTTCGTAAAGGAGTCCGATTATTTTGGCATCGTCTCAGGAAAGAACGAGGACAAGTTCGAGAATTCCGGGCTGACGCCAGTATCCAGCAAGACCGTGGACGCGCCGTATGTAGGCGAATTCCCGCTGGTCCTGGAATGCCGCGTGACCCACGTCACGGACCTCGGGTCGCATACCCAGTTCGTCGGCGAGATCAAGGACGTGAAGGTCGACAAGGATTGCCTGGACGAGGAAGGGATCCCGGACGTCTCCAAGATATTGCCATTCTGGTACTCGCCTTCCGATCATTCATACTACGCCATTGGAATGAACCTGGGGGAAGCCTATCGGACCGGAAGCGAGTTCCGTCAAAAAAGGCAGAAGGAATGCCGCCCGTCCGTGGGGGCGTGCCACGACCCAGAAGGCTGAGGCGGTCTTTCGCCTGGATTATATAACAGGTAACCGATTCGAATAGTGATGAGCGTTTCCGTCAGATTCTATCCGAAGGGTATCACTGTCGAGGTCGAACCAGGCTCGACCCTCCTGGAGGCCGCGTTCCTTGCTGGCGTCGAGGTCAACAGCGCCTGCGGCGGCAAAGGCACCTGCGGACGCTGCCGGATGATCGTCAGTGGCAATTTCGGATCCAGGCAGACCGACCTCATCATGCCCTATGATTGGGAAATGGGTTACCGCCTGGCCTGCACGACGAAGGTGCTGGGCGACACCATCGCCTACGTTCCGGAGGAGAGCCGGCTGAACGAGATGCAGATACTGGAGACCTATTTCGGTTCCAAGGTGGCGGAGATATCACCCCTATCCTCGGCGGTATATGTTGAGCTGACACCTCCGTCGCTGGACAACAGTGTGGGAGACAGGGAACGCCTCGAATGCGGGCTGAGGTTGGGAGCCGGGGCGCTGTCGTTCCCGTTGAGTGTGCTGCGGGAGCTGCCTGGCACGCTCAGACGGACCGCATGGAGGGTCACGCCCGTGCTAGACCTTTCCGCGGTAAACCCTTCGGTGATCGAAGTGAACGAGTGGGACACCACATCGCGGAACTTCGGAATAGCGCTGGACATAGGCACGACCACAGTGGTCCTGTCGTTGGTGGATCTTTCGACCGGCAACGTCGTCACCCAGGCATCCGCCTACAATAAACAGATCATGTGCGGCGAGGACATACTGGCGCGTATCGCTTTCGCCGAGGACGGAGGGCTCGACCGTCTTCATCTGTTGGTCATTGACACCATCAACAACCTTCTGGCCCAGGTATGCAACATGTCGGACAAGTGCAAGGCCACCATCAGCCGGGTGTGCAAAGAGGAGATCACCGCCATGGCCGTCGGGGGCAACACGACGATGATCCACCTGTTCCTTGGCATACACCCCAAGACCATCCGGTACGACCCTTACATCTCGGTCACGAACATCCCGCCCTCGGTTAAGGCCCGGGATCTTGGCATTGAGATACATCCGGAAGCACCGATCTACTGTGTACCGGGCCGTGCGAGCTATGTGGGCGGGGACATCGTGGCGGACGTCATCTCAAGCGGCATGAGAGACCACGAGGGCACATCGCTCCTGATCGATGTGGGCACCAACGGAGAGATCGTGCTCGGCGGAAAGGATTGGATGGCGTCGTGTTCCTGTTCCGCCGGGCCAGCCTTCGAAGGGGGCGAAGTGGCATGCGGCATGAGGGCGATGCCAGGGGCGATCGAGAGGATATCGATCGACGATTCCTACAAGGTCAGTTATTCGACCATTTCCAGCCAGAAGCCTACCGGTGTCTGCGGCTCCGGTCTTATAGATCTGATAGCAGGCATGTTCCTGACCGGCATCCTGGACAAGAAGGGCAGGATCCAGGATGTTCAAAGCGACCGCGTAAGGACGACCGAGAACGGTCGCGAGTATGTGATCGCCTGGGCGGACGAGACCGGCCAGCCCAAGCTTAGGATCCCCCCGACGATGAACAACATAAAGGGGAGGGCCATGCCAAAGAAGGACATCGTGATCACCGATGATGATCTGGCCAACATCATCCGCACCAAGGCGGCGGTCTACGCAGCGTGCGAGGTCCTCCTGAAGAGCGTGGATATGACCTTCGGAGACCTGGAACGGGTGTACGTCGCAGGAGGTTTCGGCAACTACATCGACGTGGGCAATGCCATCACGATCGGCCTGCTACCGGACATCCCGAAAGAAAAGTTCAGTTTCATCGGGAACGCTTCGCTCGGAGGTGCCCGGCTAGCACTGTTATCGCAGAGGAAACGTGACGAGGCGCTTGAAGTGCACAAGTCCATGACCTATCTGGAGCTGACCACCAATGCGTCGTTCTTCGATCGGTTCACGTCGGCGTCGTTCCTGCCCCACACCGACCTCTCCCAATTTCCTTCGTTGGCCACAATCCCGAACGGGAGGCACTAAAAATGATCATCGATACCCATGTTCACATTTGGAAGCGGAGCATGCTTCCCGATGTCATGCTGGAAGCGTACCTGGAACCGCTCATACTTCTCGACCAGATGTTCTTTGGCGGCCATCCGGGAGAAAAAGATTGGTTGACATCCGAAACGGAGCCAGGAGAACCGGTGAGGACGATGGACCTGGCGAAGATCGACAGATCTGTCATCCTGCCCTTGGACTTCGGACTGGTCGGGCCGGTGCGGGAAGGCATCGAGCAATACAACGATTGGGTGTTCGAATACTGCGGTCCCTTCGGCGACCGCCTCATTCCATTCGTCGGCGTGGACCCCCAGAGGGGTCTGGAGGCGTTACGCCTGGTGAATAAGTACGTCAAGGCATTCGATGCCAAAGGGGTCAAGGTCTATCCCTCCACCGGATGGAGCCCGAACGACCCCAAAATGGCTCCGTTCTTTGATCTGATCGATGATCTGGGCCTTGTCCTGGTGACCCATGCGGGCGCGAGCTGGGGGCCATTGAACGACGATCTGTCCCGGCCGGCACTGTTCCATGACGTGGTGGCCAAACGCGAGGACATGAAGCTGGTCATCGCCCATCTGGGCGGTAAGTATCGGGAAGAGCTCTATCAACTGGCGTCCGAGAAGCACAACGTTTACGCGGACTGCTCGGCGCTGCAGGGATGGCTGCCATCGCAGCCGGAGATGGCCGAGGCCCGGCTCAAGGAAGCGTCGGAGAGGATGCCGGATAGGGTCTTCTTCGGTTCGGACTGGCCCCTGTTCGACCTGGCCTATTGCCAGTCCAACTGGGTCGAGTTCGTTCAGCAGAGAGCTTGGGGAACGGACGAGGCGAAGGAGAGATTGCTGTCCGGCAACTTCCTCAGGATGATGAAGGACTGATCAGGTCTTGAGACGCCTTGTCATCTCCATCGCTGACTCCAGTGCGATGGAGCCTTGCTTGGTCAGCGAGAACGGGCCGCGGCTTACCTTCCTGCTCACATACCCAGCGTCCAACAGGGATTTCATGTGGTATTGAAGATGGCCGGTCCTGAGGTTCACCTTCTTTCCGACCTCGGTGAAGCTCAGATCGCCTGTGGAAAGGGCCATCATGACCTCCACCCGGGCCGGATGCGATAGCGGGTCCAGGGTATGGTAGACATCCTGCGCGCTCACCTGCTGTATGCCCTGCTTGGTTTTTCCGTTGTCGGCTGCCATCCTGAGCTTTTCGGATAGGGCGATCCTCTCCCGGACGTCGTCCATAAGCCTCAAGCAATCGTCGGAGCAGCCTTCATCGCCACAAGGGGATGCGACCCCCCGGATGTTCTGCTCGAGCACCGAGATCATGGCCAAAGCGCCCTCGGCATCGCCAGCGACGTACGAGGCCATCGCATCGCTTGCCACCTTCCTCACGGTGTCCAGGCAGTGGTCGCGGTTCTTGCAGGACGACATGTCCCTCATTTTAAGGATCTCCTTCTCCAGCTTGTCGCGTCCATTCTCTGAGAGGGCATCTACGATCAACCCATCCATATTGGAGCGCATCCTCTCCAGGCTGGATCTCTTCATCTCCTGTCCCAGGGCATCCATCTCCGCCCTCAGCCTCTCAAGCCGCCGGACGATCTCTTCTTCGTTCATCTCAGGTGTAATAGAATTCTATTAAATAATAATACTTATTTATTAGTATCCTCTATTCCTTCCAAGGTGCAAAATATGACAGTCGATCTCCCAGAAGAAGTCGCCTCATTGTTGAACGACCCCAAGGCGGTCAAGGTATTGACCACAGTGGCCACAGACGGCACGCCCCACTCGGTCCGCATCGGAAGCATGGCCGCCCCGGCTCCCAACCTGATATCGGTGGGCGCCGTTCTCATGAAGACCTCCAACGCCAACCTCGAGGCCACCAAGAAGGCCAACAAGCTGGTCTGCGTCCTCGTGAACTCGGAGATGAAGGCCTACATGATCACCGCGACCGTAAAGGAAGCCCTGACATCTGGACCCCTTTTCGATGGCACGAACGCCGCCCTTAAACCGATGGGGCTGTCTGCAAGGGCAGTCTGGACGCTTGAACCCCAGGGTGTCTGGGACGAGAGCGCTAACTACAACGCCGGCAAGAAGATCGCTTAAGCGGGACAAACCTATGCCGGGAAACCGGCCAATCGTTCTTTTGCCAGCGATTACTGGTTCCGTAACTCCTACCGTTTCCCGTCAGTCCCAATATCGCCTCTATCCCAAACAGAAGGCATTCGATGCAGGTTCCTGATGCGAACGTCCAGTCGAGCCGATGAGGAAACTTTTATTATTACCGATAAAATAGAGTGAGTCATGGCCTGGAACTGCGCCCCGACCTGCATCGGATCATTGCCATTCGCCGACCCTGTCAAGGCACTAGACGTGATCATGGACAGGCTTAGCGAGATCCCCTATTGGCCCCAGCTGCCCGCCCGCGGTTTCCAGGAGAACATGTACGCCCAGTTCGTCACCCATCTTCCAGGGGCGGTCATCGACCGACGCAACAAGAGGGTGACGGTCGACCTGGGAGATTACGATCCAGAAGATTTCTACAACCGCATCATCAACGATGATGTGGAGAGCTTCGCCTATCCCGAAGATTGCTTCTCCGGCTTCTTCGAGCTCATGAAGAGGAAGCTCCCGAAAGGCGCCATGGCGGTCAAGGGACAGGTCACCGGTCCGATCTCGGCCGGGCTCCAGGTCGTTGACCAGAACGGCAGGCCCGCCATCTATGATGAGGCCTATGGGGAGATTATCAGGAGAAACCTGAACATGTGCATCCGTTGGCAGGAGCGCCGGCTTCGCCAACTTTCGGATAACGTGATCATCTTCCTGGACGAACCCTCGCTGTCGCTCGTAGGCACGCCGTTCGCGTCCGTCTCATCGGAGAACGTGATCTCCTGGATCGACGAAGTGTTCGAAGGGGTCAAGGCCACCAGGGGACTGCATTGCTGCGGGAACACGGACTGGCCGATGGTGCTCTCGACGAGCGTGGACCTGCTTTCGTTCGACGCGTACAACTATGCGTTCTCGGTGTCCCTTTACCCAGAGCAGATCAAGAACTTCCTGGCGAGGGGCGGGACCTTATCATGGGGATTGATACCCAACATGGACCATCGCCTGGAGAAGGAGAACGTGAACACCCTGATGGCAAAGTTCGATTCCACGATCAACGAACTGGTGGCCAAGGGGCTCAACCGGGAAATGCTGTTGGAGCAATCCCTGATCACACCGGAATGCGGATTGGGGGGATTGAGCGAGAAGGAGAGCGTGCATGTCCTCGACCTGCTGATCGAGGTCTCTGATGCGATCCGGTCGAAGCACAAATTGGAGGTATGAATTGACCTTCATCGTGGCCGTCGCCGGCAAGGGTGGCGTGGGCAAGTCGACCCTGTCGGCCCTCCTGGTCAAGGTGATCGCGGAGAGGACCAAGACGGTCGTTATGGCCGTCGATGCCGACCCGAACTCGAATCTGGGGGACAAGCTCGGCATGAAGGTGGAGCATACCATCGGCGAACTCCGGGAGGATCTGCTGCGCAAGGCGGAGGAGCTGAGCTCCGGGATCAGCAAGCACGAGCTGGTCCGGTACCAGATGGAGATGGCCAAGGTGGAAGGCAGCAACTTCGACCTGCTGACCATGGGCCGGCCGGAGGGGCGCGGCTGTTACTGCTACATCAACAACATCCTGAGGACGTTCATCGACGAAGCGATGGACGGATACGAGTTCGTCATCATCGACAATGAGGCTGGCATGGAGCATCTCTCCCGTCGCACGACGAAGCGGATGGACGTACTGCTGGTCGTTTCGGACGGCACCAAGCTCGGGGTCGAGACGGCAAAAAGGATATTGGCGTTAGCAAAAGGCATGGAGATCGAGGTCGGCCGCACGTTACTGGCGGTCAACCGGGTCCAGGGGACCTTGGGAGATCGAACAAGAGCGGAGATAGAAGGGGCTGGTTTCGGTTCAGTGGTCTACCTGCCCTACGACAGCAAGGTCGAGGAGCTGGCGATCGCCGGTTCGCCCGTGGTCCAACTTGACATGTCCAGTCAGTTCTACCGCGCCGTCAGGGACCTTGCCAACTCGTTGAAATGACCCCGCCTCTTTTGGAAAGAGCCCCATCAGAATCGCAAGGTTGAATAGAGTGGTTCCGATGTCACCATCGGTCTTGGGATGGGTAGGTTGGGCTTGTTCGATCGGTCACGAACCAGTACGTGGTTCGCGCTGCTGATGATCTTCGTCGCCACGCGCAGCGTGATCGAGGTATGGACCGGATCGGACCAAGGTGACAAATATCTCGTGGTGGCGCTGACCGCGGTGGCCACCGCGACCTATGGGCTCCTACGTTTCGTGGAGCTGCTCTCATCGCCTGGTTTCAAGATGAGATACCTGGTCCGTTCGCTGAACGTGGGGTTCATGGGGGTCATCCTGCTGGGCCAGTACATCTTCTCAGACACGCTCGGTCGTCTGCTGGTGCTTTTGGCTTTGATCGCGATCGAGATCAACCTTGTGTCGTTGTACGCCGAGTACACTGGTAAGTTCAAGCACATCGCCTTTATTTTTAATCGTTGGAAAAAATGACGACGGTATTATGAGCCTAGGACGGATTCAGTATTGCGAAGGTGAGCGCAAGACATGGCTTCTGATTCCGCGATGAGGTGGACCCCGTTTATGCTGGTCCTATCCCTTTTCGCGTTCTTTTTCGCAGTGTCGCTGCTCGGTTTCGAAGGCTTTGAAGTAATGGCAAATCAGAACCAAGGGCGCCTGTTGACCTTCTTCTTCCTTCTCATCCTGGCCCTGATATGCTCCTGGGCCGGGTTCGTCAATGCCCTGAGACATTTCCGATATTATGATGACCGGAGATGGGCCTGGTTCTATTGCATCTTCACGGATCTCACTGCCACCTTGATCACCGTCGCGGGATTGTACTCGATCTTCTCGATACTGATGATACTGGCGGAATAGAGTATCATTCAATTGGTCGTTCTCGCCAATATCATTCACTTGCTTTCGCTGCTCACTCCATCGACTTGAGCATCTTCGGCAGTGCGGAAGACTCCTTCGGTCCGACGATGATCTTCATTCCGGTGAGCTCGGCAAGCTTCGGGGACATCCTTGCCACCATGCCCGGTATGATCAGCACGTTCTTCTTCGACTTGGTCCTGGCCCCGGACTTGTCCAGATCGTGGGCGACTCCCTCGGAGGTGAGCTTTCCGGCCGCGAATGCGGTGAGGACGCTGAGCCCCTCGCAATCGACGACCTGCAGCCATACCGGGACCTTGCTCTTGTCGATGTCCCCCAGCACGGTGAAGTACGTGAGGGAGAAATTCGTGGTGAACAATATCGGCGAGTTCTCCGCCGGATTGCCTACCGGGTACAGTCCCGGCTTGACCTGGATTGGCACCTGGGGGTCGGTGTAGATGTTCTGCCTCAGAACGAACAGAGGGACTGCCATCTCCGGCTGCAGGTCCTCGAACACCACGATCGATCCATACTTCATGGTCGAGATCAATCCCATAGTGACGCCGCGGTTACCGTCCGGGGCGTTCACCAGCATAGGATATCCGAGCCCGCGGAAGGTCTTCTTGACCGAGAGCTTCCGGATGATGGTGCTCTTCTCGATCAGGTCCTTCAGGTTGCCCGGCATCGTGTCCAGCACGATGTCCTCGACGCCTGCCAGCTTGATCTTTGACACAAGGTCGGCCAGCTCGTTGAGGTTCGACTCCCTTACGACGAGAGGGCACTTGAACTCCTTGGCCAGGGCGGCCATGGCGACATAGTTCTCCTTCGTTGCCGCGGAGAGCAGGGGGACCTTGGCCGATATCCTCAAGGCCGCCGCCCTCATCGCCACCGGGTCTTCGCTGGATAGGATCAACGGCAGTTCCGTGGATGATGACACCTTCTCGACCGTCGCCACGAACTTGCCCGAGTCCTTGGAATCGTTCCTGACGCACACCATGTCCAGCGCCATGATCTGTCCCACGCGCTCGAAGCGCATGGCATTTGCCTTCTGGACCTTGGAGACAGCGTCTCCCTCCGATAGCGCGTCCGAGACCGTGATAGCGTAACGCACCGGATGGAAGAACTTCTTGTCATGCCGGTACAGCTCGGTCTCGTCGCCCATCTCCAGGGTGGCTTTCCCGGTTCCGACCTTGACCAACCTGATCGGCGGTGCCGACGATGCCGCCAGCGACTGTTTCCCAGCATCCGAGACATAGGGGCAGTCCTCCAGCTTGGCCTTCTGGTTCGCGAGCTGCATGGCGAACGCCAGGCAGGTCGGGTGCTTGCACTCGCCGCAGTTCTTCTTGGGCAGGTGCTTGAAGATCTCGATGGCAGTTGCCATTTCAGTTCCCTCCCCTGAGCTCGTTCAATGTCTCGCGTACGATGTCGGCCGCTCTAGGATGCCGCATGACCAGCATGTCCGCCCCGGAGACCAGTGCGGCGATTGCCGTGGTCGCCTCCCACCAGATCCCACGTTCCTTCGGGTCTCCATAGCCGACGATCTCGTCGGTCGCCTCGGAGGATTTCCACGAGGCCGTCGAGTCGCACAGCATGGGCTGCTGCAACATTCCGTCTCCCATGAGCGCCGCCAGCCTGATCCTCTCGTTGACCGAATAGGAGTAATCGAGCCCCATGCCCAGACCGGCCATCAGCGGGTCCATCGCGATGTTGTCCTTCTTCACCCCGAAATCGGTGAGCAGGATGGTGATCTGCTTTGCCAGGTTGATGTCCAGGTTCGAGAACGCGATGAGCGGGTGGTCGTTCGCCATAGAGGCTGCGGATATCGACTTGTAATGGCCTTCCTCGGCGTAACCGAGCAGCAGCCGTTCCTTCGGAGCGATGTTGCTTACCGCCTCGAGCGTCTTGGCGTCCTTCTCTTCTTGCCCGCACCCATAGACGATCAGCGGGACGTCCACCGCGGCCAGCACCTTCTTCACCGTCTCGGCGGCCGCCTCGGGGGAGACGTTCGCCTCCTCTGGGTTCGTCGATAGGAGCTTCAGGCATATCACGTCCGCGTGGTACTTCTCGACCCAGGCCCTGGCCCATTGGACCGGGTCGTTGACGGCGTCGCCGAAGAACTCCTTGACCACGATGGGCAGTTCGTCGGTCGTGTCCATGACCTCCCCGGCGATGATCTGCCGGTTCGGCGAAGTACCTTCATAGGAAAGGAAGGGCATGCCATTGCTTCCGCCAACGAGGATACTCTTTCCCCGGGAGCCGCCCTTCTCCACCGAAGAGCCAAGCTCAAGTACGCCGATCTTGCCCGTCCACTTCTCCTTGGGGATTGGAACCTCGACCATGTCATGACCTTCCTGAACTCTATTGCAGCAGCGGCGGCATTCTCAGGGCCGGGTGGTCCACCTTGGCCATCCACTCGGTCAGTCCGTCAGCTTCCGTGGTCACCGTCTCATCGGCGATCTTGTCCACGAACCCTGGCTCTCCCAGTTCTGCCGCTCTCTGCTCCAGCGAGGAGCGCATCGACTCCTTAAGATCCTTCGGCATCCACGCGATGCGGAGGAACCCGCCGTCCGCTGGGATGAATTTCTTGCTGATAAGGTATTTCCTGCCCACCCCGATGAACCCGGGGGTCTGCTTGCCGCCTCCGATGGAACCGGCCAGCGTGGAGAACTTCATTCCCACTGGGGTCATGCCCGGGAATTCCCGGTTGACCACGATCACCGCCTGGACGTCCGCCGTCATGGCCACGATGCATTCGAAGCAGCCGCAGGAGGTCATTGGGTCTTCCATCAGGGTGTAGGCGTTGAACCGCTCCAGCTTATGGTGCGTGAGGTCATAGACCGCCTGGTTCACGCCGGTCCATTGGCCCTTGACCTCGTCCACGACCTCGCCCTTGGATATCGGCTGGTTCGGACCGGTGGGGGATATCTCCTTGCCGGTCTTGGCATCGAGATAGTTGATCGCCCCGCACAGTCCAAGTCTTTCCGGGGTGACGATGCAGATGTGATCCGGCGCGAACGACTGGCACATGAGGCAGGAGTAGAACGTGTCCACCGCCTCGTCGGTCAGGCCGGCCATGCGGGCGTCGCGCTTGGCATACACTTCCATGGCCGCCGGTTGGAGCCGCTTGATCTCCTCCCCATCGGTGATGATCGTGACCTGGACGCGGCTGATGATGTTGCCGAACTCCTCCTTCATCTTGGTGATGAGAATGTCCCCGAAATGCTTGAACCGGAAACCCGCGGCAACGGCATTCTTGCTCAGCCTCATCCAGTTGAGGTTCCTCTGGCCGGTGTGCCAAACGCCCTCGGCGAAGTTAAGGAACAGGTGGATCCTGCGTTCCATCACGGACTCGAAGTCCTCCTGCATCTTCTTTCCGTAGACGTCAATGATGATCGCTAACGGCGTGGACGAGCCGTTGGCCATCTGATCCACGTCCTTTCCCACTACGGTGATCTTGCCGTCCTCGACGTCCGCCTCGTTCCTCATCCTTAGTAGCTCGAACGAGGCCGTCTTGGAAGCGCCTCCCGCCTCCACGTAGGTGTCCGGCCGCCGGACCGTCTCGCCCTCGAACGCCGGTCCGTACGCCACCGGGATGTCCACCGAGGCTGCCTTGACCTTGATCTCCCTGAGCTCGATGGCCGTCTGCAGCATACGGTCCGGGGTCTGGGTGACGAACCGTTCCGGGATGCCTTCCAGGGCTTGGTCGGCGACGACCGGGGAACCGTTCAGCAGGACCGCGAACTCGGCCGACGCCTTGATCGCGTCCAAGGGCCCGAACTGCAGGACGAAGACCTTGGGCCGCTTCTTCATGTAGCCCGCCAATCGTTCCCGGTCTCCCCGCTGGACGCCTCCGAACGATAATGCGGCCCGGATCGCGAAATTGAGGGCGTGGATGACCTGGGTGAACTCGCCCACCGGATACAGCATCATGTCCAGCCCCATGTGGATATTGTTGTCCTTGAGCTGCCTTATGGTGTCATACGACGCGAATATCAACATTCCTTTGCCCTGACATTCGCGCACCGTCTTGACCAGCTGCCTCGGGTCCTTGGCCGTGCCGACCAGGACCGCCGCCCCCGGTATGGTATCGTCGACGAACGCCAATCCCAATTGTCTCAGGATGCGGTCTGGGACGAAGCCGGTGTACTGAGTGCCGTCGTAGGGTTTGGCATCATCCAGATACTTCAACGCCTCGATGATCTCGGCCGCTACCATGGTCGCCTCGCCGGCGGCGAGAGCGCTTTCCAGGCTTGGGACCTCACGAATCTTACCCCTGACCTTGCCCAGGATCCCTGGCAGGTCTCCCAGCTTCTTCGCCTCCGAACCGTCCCAGGCATAGATGGAGGGCAGTTCATAGGCGGTCTCCGGGTACTCGATCTTCTTTTCGTAGCCGTGCTTCTCTATCGCCACACCGAGCAGCTGGTCGGCGAAGCCGGTGGAGATGAGCGCCCCGTCGATGGCCATGCGATACAGGCGCTGGTTCGAGAGCTTCTTGCCCTCTTCTACGACGTAATAGTTGTCCAGCGATAGCGTCCACCGTCTCCGCTCGATGGCATTGAGCAGCCGTTCCGAGGCATTGTGCGGGTCGGCCTCGAAGATGAAGTGACCGCCGAACACGTCCGCCGCCGAATGCTCCAGCACCTCGGTGATGAGCGAAGAACCGTGGACGTAGCTGATTGTGCCGACGTGCACCGGCATTCCCAGCGCGACGCACCATGTGCCGATCGACACGGCCTTCTCATGGTTCGCCTCCGGCGCCGATACGACGAACGGTATGCCCGAGACGTCCACTCCCAGCCTCACCGCGATCTCCTTGGCCAGGTTCGCCGCGCGGGTGTTGTCGACGCACGATCCCATATGCCATACCGGGGGCAGCTTGACCCCGTTCTTCTCCTCCAACGCCCGGATGAACGACTTCAGCCCGGGACCGGCGAACATCTCGGTGGCCTCGGCGGAGAGGAGCCCGTTCTTGGCGCATGCCCCGGCGGAACAGCCAGTCGTCAGCACCAGTACGTCATGCTTGAGCAATTCCTTGGCGATGGTCAGGTGGTTGCGGTCCTGGACCGCCTTCTGGTTGTTGCAGCCGGCCAGCAGGGCGATGCCGCGGATATGACCGGACCGGACCGCCTCGACCAGATGGACCAGCGGGTCTTCCGGCACGAATGGAGAGCAGAGTTCCTCGATCTGCTCGGTGCTGAACCCGGCCACCACGTCGAACTTGACCTCCGGTATCTTGACCTTGTCCGGCTCCCGTTTCTTGAACGCCTGGATGGCCATCCTCACGATCGACGTGGCGGACGCAGCGGCGTCCTCCTCCCGGAACTGGACGTGAGTGTCGTACGGGATGCGTACGTTGCTCATGGTGGTCACCATCTCGGTGTGCATGCAGGAGCATATCTCGGATAGCGAAGGCATGATGCACTGATAGTCGGCCACCAGCAGGTCGACGGCACCGGTCGCCAGGGCCAATTCCTGTGAGGCGAAGTTCGACGCCATGGATACTCCCTTCCTCATCAGCGTCTCGTTACCGGTGCAGCATATGCCGACGATGTTGATGCCCGATGCTCCGGCCTGCCTAGCCTCCTCGTCCATCGTCCGGGCGACGTCTACGATTATCTCGCTGAGGACCGGGTTGTGCCCGTGGATGGCGATGTTGACCGCATCCTCCTTGAGCGCGCCCAGGTTGGCGTAGGTATGCACGAGCCGGGGCGTTCCGAACAGTATGTCGGAGAGGTCGGTGGAGATCTGCATCCCGTCGTAGTCGGCAATTGCGCAGCTGATGCCGCCGAAGATGAGCGGAAGCGGGTCGGCATCGCATCCGAGCGAAGTCCGGTGCATAACGTCGGAAATGGAATGGTCGATGGAATCGGGCATGACCCCGAGCGCCTCGAGAAGCGCGACCCTCTGCTTGGTGATGTTGGCGACGGTGAAGTTCAGGGGCAGCTTCTGGTTGCGTCCATAGTCATCGAAGACCCTCACCAGGACCGCTTGGACGAGCTCTTCCTTGGTCTTTCCGTGTATGTTGAGCCCCAGGCGTTCAGAGACCTTTCGCAGCTTCTGTTCGTCCTTGATCGAATAGGCCGGTGCCTTACCTTCCAGCACCTTCCGCAGCGTGTCGGCGATGTGGCGGCCGTGGCCTGAGTGTGAAGCGGTGCCTCCGGCAATATGGCGTATGAGGTTCCTGGCAACGATGGTGTAGTCCCGGGCGCCGCAGATCCCCTTCTCCGGCTTGCCTCCGTACGGGTTGATCCGGCATGGGCCCTGCAGGCAGTTGTTGCAGCAAACTCCCAGCTCACCGAAACCGCATTGCGGCTGCATAAGCTCGTACCGGTCCCAGGCGGTCTCGATCTTTTTGGCGGCCGCTGTCTCGATGCAGTCCTTCGCTCCGGCGTCGCATGTGCGTTCCGGGGTGCCCTTGCCTTTGCTCGCCATCGGATGATCTCCCTGAGGCCGGCTCGATCGATTTTATGACGTGATCGGGTCGGACGTTCGTGCCATGTCGTGACTACATATCCTTTTTTCGATTCGTGCCCACGAAAACGGCGTTGGAAGTGCCAGTTCCAGCATGACAATGGTCAACATTGCTCATGCATGAATGATGTATAAGGAATATGATCGAAAATGGACCGTCCGGGACATTCCACCCCCTGATAATATTTTCATAACCAATCTAAGATCGATGGCAATAAGAGAGGCTAGTGGCGGTGCTCATTCGCCATTACCGTCCTTTCATCGGCAAGGTTATTTTCTCCGACCAGTACGTCCAATCGCAATATCGTCCGCATTTTTTCTGGTTCTTCGAACATTGGGCTGTGGGCCGACCGATCAAATGTGTAGAATCCTTTCATCGGTGCCTTCAGTTCCTCAAAATAGGATCTTGCCAGCGTGTAGGATACCGTATGATCGAATATGCCATGAAAGAAGTAGACGGGGAGGTCAAGCTCTCTGACCTTTTTGCTCAGGTCCGTTGCGAATACCACGTCCCGCAGCAATCTCATGGAAGTGAATTTACCACGCCATAGGCCGATCTTCTCTCCCAAGGTGTACTCTCTGAATAGCCATGAAGGTAAGAATACTCCGGTGATCACCGATCTCATATCATGCGTCGTGCCGATTCCAAGACCGTGCATTGCCTTGTCGCGCAGGGCGGCGTAAGAGGATGGCAGCGGTGCGTCGACGGTCGGTGGCGCCTTATCGAGCTTTCGTACCATCCTCCAATTTCCGTTCTTTTTGAACTCCTTGAGCATATATTCATACGCCATGCTTTCAGATCTGAGCTGAAATGACATCTGCGCCACGCCGAGATACGCATGGAACAACTCCGGTGCCCGGGCGGCCGCCTGTATGCCGATATGGCTTCCTCCCGAATGTGCCATAAGGAATATCTTTTCCTTGCCGAAGCGTTTACGCAGGTATTGCGTCACTTCCAGCGTGTCAGATATCATTTGCTCCACGGTCATTGTCTCTGGCGGGACCGCGGCATTGTAGGAGAGTCCCGAACCACGTTGATCCCACCAAACGACGGTAAAAATGTCTTCCAGACCTGTCGGGTATTTCTTCGTAAGGAAGTATTCAGGCATACCCGGTCCCCCATGAAGGAAAAGTAGCACTGGACGTGTTCCGTCCTTGCTCTTGATGAACATACCTTGGTCTACGCCATTGATGTTCACCCGGATCTTCTCTGAGATGCTTCCCTCCACAGGAGCGCCGTTCTCATCCAAGAAGGGGACTGGTTTCCCAGGGCTCAGCAACAATAGTGTCCCCACAAGGATGAGAGTGCCAGCCACCAGGATCAAGAAGATGATCAACATCGTCCGTTCTGCCCTCCGCGCGAATATTGAACAGCAGGTCTCTTTATTTTATTATCCGTTTATCTTCGGATCTGATCTTTAATTTTGCAGATGGCCTGACCATTGATCTGTGGAGTTGGATGGCAATAAGTTTTGAAAGTGGTCTAGAAAAGTTGTAGAAAAAAGGTAAAGCGTTTGGCGGTTTGGTCCATCACTTCTTTCGGATCACCAGGACCAGCACGACAGCCATCAGGGCGATTCCGATGACCACCATGATCAGCGTGATCAAGGCCATGGTCCCGTCCGCCCTGCCGTCCACCGACGTCATCAGCTTATCCTGACCGGACTGGAGGGTGCTAAGCTGCTGCTTGCTCTCGTTCAGCTGGGCGTTCAGTGCATCGACCTGGGCCCTCAGGAGCGCCACCTGCGCGTTGGACAGGTTATGATTGCCCGATATCTCATTAACCCGCGTTCCGAAGGAACTGCCCATCGACGCGAGCAAGGTGTCCGCCTGGTTCAGCTGGGTCTCCAGATTGGCCAACTTCGTCTGCAGCGCGGTCAAGGTCGCTCTGTCCGTGCTAATGTTGGTTGACAGATCGTCCAACTGCGCTTGCGCAGAGCTCATCTCAGCGTTCAGGGACAGGATCTCGGAGTTCAGGTCCGTTATCTGTTGGTCCAACGACGGCTTCAAGGTCACTGCCACCGGGACATCCATGTCCGGTCCAGAGAACCAATTGCCGCCCGGAGCGCTCACATCGACATTCGTAACCTTGAGGCGGTAGGTTCCTGACGGGGCGGTCCCAGAAACGGCCAGGGTGAGGTACGCCTCCCCTGGCACGGAACCGAAGTCCATCGATCCGTAGGTGACCCCGTTGTAGGTAAGTGATGCGGCCCCGTATATCTGGACCGAAGGCCGGAACGCGTAGCTCAGCGTCATCTTGACGGTCATCTCCTGTCCGCTGAGGACATCGGGTGTCAGCACGGTCAGGCTGCTGCTCATGACCTTGAGGCTGAACACGCTCGACGTTGGGTCATATGTTTCATTCATCCCACTGAGGACATATACACCGTCTTCGGTCATCGCCGCTGCCGACAGTCCCAACGATCTTGGGAGGTCCGGCCCCATCATCCACGAGTTCGAGGATAGGTCATACATCTGAACCGAAGATACCGGTGGCGTCCCGATGATGTAGCTTTCCCCTCCCCCGAGGACATATATGAATCCATCAGGACCGCTGACGATCGAGGAATATGACGTTGCCTTTGGCATGTTCGGCAGCCTGTACCAGTTATAACCGTTGTAACAGTACGATTCATTGGTCACCTGGGCGGTGGAGTTGATCCCTCCGAAATAGTAGATATTTCCATATTCGCTCACAGCTGCCCCGTTCGTGATACTGGTAGGGTAGGGAGTGCCCGAGGTCCAGACGTTAGCCCTCGGGTTATAGATCTGTACCAGGGTTGATGCGTTCTCTCCGCCGATCACATAGATGTTCTGTTCTGTTTCGTAGAGAACCGCTTTTGCCTGCCACGCCCCGACCGGCATGTTCGGACCATTGCTCCAGGTATTGGTAGATGGATCGAATATCTGGAGATTATCCACAGAGTGGCCGACGGTCGAGTTGTATCCACCGAACACATAGATCTTATCCTGGAATACGGCCACCGCCGCTCCCCTCACGCCTAATGGCATGGGAGCCAACGTTTGGCTATCTCCGGTCGAGAGGTTGTAACTGATCGACGTGTTGACGGTCGCAACGATGCTGTTGGTCATGCTTCCGCCGAATATGTAGACGACATCGCCGATCTGGCAATATGCCGCTTCGGAGAAGTTGCCACTCAGAGGCGTTTTCTCAGTCCATGCGGGCGTGGATGCCGCATCCGCACTGTCCGGGATGAACACCAAGGCCCCCAGGGCCATGATGAAAGCCAATCCTAACGCCACCAATCTTGAGGTAGTTCTGTTCATGAGATCACATCCCTCCCTTTTTGCGGCGGAGCAGCATCACCATTGATAGCGCCGCCAAAACCACCAGCACGATGGCCAGTACCAGCACGATCATCATGGTGGTGGAATCCGCCTTCTTGTCCGCCGAGGATTGTATGGAGCCGAGCGAGGCCTGAGCGGTGGCCAGATTCGCCCTGCTGGTGTTCAGCTCCGCCGAAAGTGCCGCTACCTGAGCCCTCAGGGTCTCCATCTGCAATCGCGTGGCATTTTGAGCCGCTCCCATGTCATCGAACCTATGCCCCATCGTTTGACTCAGTTCATCTATCGATGTCTGGGTCGAGACCAACCGGGCTTGGAGCTCCACTATCTGTCCATCGGTGGAGGCGATCAGGGTACGCAGCGCCGTCTCGTTCGTCTCCAGACCGGTGATGTTGATGTCGACGGCCGAGAGCTGCGCCTGCAGGTCAGCCAGATCATTGTTCAGACCGTCGATCTGGGTTTGCATCGAAGGCAATGAGACCACGTTCACAGACAGGTTCGTCACTGGTATGTAGGACATTCCGCCGGGTACATGGATGTGTATCTCTTCGATCGCCAGTACGTATTGGCCCGCCGGCGCTACCTGCGGGACGGTAACGTCGAAGGTTACCTTGGAGGTGGACACGGTGCTGAATGACACCGACGCCCACTGGGTCTGATCGGGGCCGAACAACCTGGCCGTTCCATGGAAGTAGTCCAGGTCTTGGAAGGCGAAGGTCGCCTCCGCCGATACGCTAAATGATCTGCCCGTACCCACCGTGGCAGGCGTCGCTGAGATGGCCGTCGTCCAGATCTGGAGCGAGTACACGCTGTTGAAATGGATGGTGGCATTGTTTCCGCCGAACTCGAACAGCCTACCGTCCGAGCACAGGCCGATCCGGGCGAAGTTGATCGTCTTCGGAAGGACCGAGCAGTTATAGTAGCGGTCGGTCACCATATCGTAGTAGTAGGTCGAGTTGTAACCCTCGCCAAAGCCGTCATCGGTCGCTCCGCCGACCAGGTAGATCAGTCCATCGTTCGCCAGAACGGCATCCTGGTGGGCCAGGTCCTTTGGCAGGCTCCGCATGTCCCCCCAGGTGTTGGTGGACAGGCTCAGCCTGATGACCTTCGAGTTGGACACATTGCTTTCGCCCCCGAAGTAGTAGATGAAACCGTTATTGAATATTGCCGAACCGTCGAGCACTTTCTCGGTCATTACAGGTCCCAAGGTCCAGCCATTGGACTGGACATGATAGATCTGAGTCAGGTTGGTCTCCCCGCCCCAGGTGCTCAGCGTCCCGTGGACGCTCCAGTTCCCTCCGCCCAGGACGTATATCACGTCGCTGACCGTCACCGCCCGGCACTCCACGACCCCGACCGGCATGTTCGCGCCGCGGGTCCAGTTGTCTCTGGCGATGTCGTAGATCTGGGTCTCGTTCATGTATGTTTCGAATGGATCAGCGGCACGGGCCCCGCCGAAGACATATATCTTACCGTCATAGACGGTGGCCCCCGCCCCCCGGGCACCGACGGACATGTTCGCCAGTTTCTTGACCTCTCCCGTCCTCATATTGTAGGAGTAGGTCGAATTGACGATGACGTTCGTGTCATTCCATCCGCCCATGATGTAAGCGATGTCACTGTCGGTGACCACGACATGCTGGGTCACGTTCACGGGCAACGACGCCTCGGTCTGCCATGAAGGCTTTGTTATGGTCGCCGCGGCCACGTCCGGCGTTATCGCCAGAAATCCCGCCAGCATGCTCAATGCCATCATTACTGCTACCAATTTCATACGAATATGCATTTTATAAATCCCCTCGTTGATCGCGGTCCTTCAATTAACCGAGAATAGAAGAGACTGGCTGTTTGAATAGATAAAAGCGGCACGTCTGATTTCGACTATTGCAGATATGGGATCGGAATTCCAGTAATCGCCAATGTTTGCGGAGGCTCATAACCTGAAGAGCTTTTTTAAACCCGCGGAACGTTGGTATGACCGTGACCAAACAGCTGCTGAACATCTCGAAGACCCCGGCCGGCATCCCAGTGATTACAGAAAGGCTCCCGCAGACCCGATCAGCGGCCATATCGATCAGTGTCGGCATCGGCTCCCGGGACGAAGGGCCAAAACAGCACGGCATGGCACATTTCTTGGAGCATATGCTCTTCAAAGGCACAAAGAACCGATCCTTCAACCAGGTCAACGAGACCATCGAGGAGGCTGGCGGATACCTCAACGCCTTCACCACCCAGGAGATGACATCGTTCTTCTCATTCTCGATCGATGAGACCATCAAGACCGCCCAGGACCTGGTCCAGGACATCTTCTGCAACCCGCTGATGGACAAGGGCTACCTGGAATTGGAGAAAGGTGTCGTCAAGCAGGAGATAAACAACCGGCTGAACGACCCGGAACGCTATATCAAGAACCTGCTGTTGCGCTCGCTGTTCAAGGGCGGACCGTTGTCCAGGCCGGTCCTCGGCACCGACCGGAGCGTAGACTCTTTCTCATCCGAGGACCTGCTGGAGTTCCATTCCACCAGATACCGGCCGCCCAGGATGGCGGTGGTGGCCTGCGGGAACATCGAACCGGATCAGATAATGCGGTGGGCCACGGAATCGCTGGATGGCCTCGGCAAGGCCGCCCCGGTAAAACGTACGAAGCCCAAGTTTTACGCCTCCATCGACTCCTACCCGAAGAAAGGGGACCACATGTACGTCGGGATTGGCTTTCCCGGTCTGACCGCCAAGGACCCGGCGAGCTATGCCCAGGACGTTCTTTCCGCGATCATCGGCGGTGGGGCCAGTTCCCGTCTCAACCGGAAGGTCAGGGAGGAGGAAGGGCTGGTGTACTCGATATACATGGCACCATCATCCTATTCCGATTCCGGCACCATCGAATCGTACTTCTCCACTTCGGGCGATCGGGTCCAGAGGGTCATCCAGATCTTTGGCGAAGAGCTTAAGCGGCTGAAGGACGAAGGTCTGAGGCCGGGCGAACTGGAGCGTGCCAAGCACGTGCTCAAGGGCAGCATACTGAGGAACATCGGGCAACCCCGCGATGACATGCGCATGTTCGCCTACCACTTCATGATCACCGGCGAGGTACCGCTGATCGATGACGAGGTCAAGAAGTACGAAGCGGTCACGGAGAATGAGGTCATGGGACTGGCCCAGCAGCTGCTGGTGCGCAAGAACATGACCGCCGCGATATACGGGGCCAAGAACATGGCCGATTCCACCGCGGCGTTCGCCAAAGGGGTCGACTTCTGATCACTGGATGACCAGAAGCACTTGGCCGCCTTCGACGGTCTCGCCCGGCTTCACCGACACGCTCTGCACCGTGCCGGCCACGTCGGACTGGATCTCGTTCTCCATCTTCATCGCTTCGAGCACCGCGACGATCTGGTTCTGGGCCACGGCGTCCCCGGCCTTGACCTTGATGGAGATGATCTTGCCTGGCATCGGTGCCATGATCGATCCCTTGGAGTCTGAGCCCTTTCCACTGTGCGAGACCTCGGCCTCCACGGGAACGGCCATCATCTCCCGGACCTGTTCGACCAGCACCTTCATCTGGCGCGAACTGGTGGTGACCGTTGCGCCTTCGTTCAGCGCTCCTTCCACCGTCACCGGCAGGAACTCGCCGTTGATCGAGACGCCGTTCTCCTTGAGCACGACCCGGTAGGTCTCGTTCCCGAATATGACCCGGTAGTCCCCCCCGTTCTTCTCCACCGTCACTTCGTGCGGATGGCCGTTGGCGGTTATCCTCAGCTTCAGATCAGCCACCCCCCTTGCCTCATCTGTTCCCGGCGGGCCATGTTCTTCCACTGGTCTTCCCTACCGGCGCAGACATCGGCCGTCGGCTTCTTCTCGGTGGAACGCATGTATAGCACGGCAACCGCGGCTATGTCCTTCAGGTTCACGCCCTTCTCGTTCATCTCACGGTCCTTGAAGAACTCAATGGCCTCCCGCGGGAACAGTGCGTATGACAGCACGTCCTCCTCGTTCCGGGCCAATGCGCCGACCTCCTTCGCCAGGCGGTCGTACTCCGGTTCCAGCAGGTCCGCCGGACGGACCGTGATGGGCTTCTCATCCCCGATGATCTTCTTCCGGATGAGGGGGTCTATCTCAGCCGGCGTCTTGCCGTAGAGCCCGCGGACCAGGTTCTTGGTCTCGTTGGTGACCATCTTGTACCGTTCCCCGGCGATCACGTTCAACGTCGCCTGCGTACCGACGATCTGCGAGGTCGGCGTGACCAGCGGCGGATAGCCCAGGTCGGCACGGACGCGCGGCACCTCTTCGTAGATCTCCTGGATCTTGTGCTCCTGCTTTGCCTCTTTGAGCTGGGAGGCCAGATTGGAGATCATGCCTCCAGGTATCTGGTAGATGAGGGCGTTCGTATCCACGCCGGTGTGGCTGCTCTCGAAGTCCGCATACGTTACGCGGATCCTATCGAAATAATCTGAGACCTCCTGCAGTTTCTTCAGGTCCAGTCCCGTGTCGTACTCGGTTCCCCGGAGCATCGCCACCATCGATTCCGTCGGTGGCTGGGCGGTGCCCTGCGACATCGACGATATGGCGGTATCGATGATCTCGGCGCCGGCCTCGATCCCCTTCATGTAGGACGCTTCCGCCATCCCAGAGGTCGAGTGGCAGTGCATGTGCACTGGCAGGGCCGTTTCCTCCCTTAGCTGCTTGACCAACTCGTAGGCCACGTAGGGCTTCAGAAGACCGGCCATGTCCTTGATGCAGAGCGTGTCGGCCCCCAGGTCCTTCAGGCGGTTGGCCATCTGGACGAAGGTGTCGATGCCGTGCACCGGCGAGGTGGTATAGGCAATGGCCGCTTCCACGATGGCGCCCGATCGCTTGACCGCCCTCATGGCGGCCTGCATGTTCCGGACGTCGTTCAGTGCATCGAAGATGCGGAACACGTCGATGCCGCGTTCGTGCGCCTTCTGCACGAACTTCTCCACGATGTCGTCGGAATAGTGCCGGTAGCCGACGATGTTCTGTCCCCGGAGGAGCATCTGGAACCGGGTGTTCGGCATCTCCTTCTTGAGCTTGGTTATCCGCTCCCAGGGGTCCTCCTTGAGAAAGCGCAGGCACGAGTCGAAGGTGGCGCCGCCCCACATCTCCACGGACCAGTAGCCTATCTCGTCCATGACCGGAGCTATAGGCAGCATGTCCTCTGTGCGCATCCTGGTCGCCAAGAGGGACTGGTGCGCGTCCCGCAATACCGTATCCGTGATCTTTATCTTCATCTGGACAGCCTCACAGCGGTATGTTGCCGTGCTTCTTGGTCGGTCTCGATTCCCGCTTCTTCTCCAGCATATGCAGGGCGCTGATCAATCTGGTCCTGGTCTCCTTAGGTTCGATGATGTCGTCAAGATATCCCCGTTCCGCGGCCACGTACGGCGATGCGTATGCCTTCCGGTACTCGGAGATAAGCTCATCCCGCTTCACCTGCGGGTCGTCTGCCATTATCAGCTCCTGTTTATAGACTATGTTGATGGCTCCTTCCGGTCCGACGATGGCTATCTCAGCCGATGGCCATGCCAGGTTGATGTCGGTGCGGATGTGCTTGGATGCCATGACGCAGTAGGCCCCGCCTATCGCCTTCCGGGTGATGACCGTGACCTTGGGTGTCGTCGCATCGCAATACGCGTAGAGCAGCTTAGCGGCGTTGCGGATGAGCCCGTTGTACTCCTGCTCAGCCGATGGCAGATAGCCAGGCACGTCGACGAACGTCACTATGGGGATGTTGTAGCAGTCGCAGAACCGGACGAACCTGGCCGCCTTGATGGAGGAGTTGTTGTCCAGGGTACCGGCATAGACGGACGGTTCATTGGCCACGATGCCGATGCTGATCCCGTCCAGATGAGCGAAGCCGATGACCATGTTCCTGGCCCAGTGCTCCTGTACCTCGAGGAATTCGGCGTTGTCCACGATCTTCTTGATCACCTCGCGCATGTCGTAGCCCTTGGTCGGGTCCTCCGGCACGATGGTGTCGAGGGAATCCTCCCGGCGCTCCGGGTCGTCATTGCCTACGCCATGCGGGGCGGTGTCCAGGTTGTTGGATGGCAGGAAGGAGACCAATTTCTTGACCTTCTTGATGCAATCCATGTCGTCCTCGGAGACGAAGTGGGCGGTGCCGCTCTTGGTGGCGTGGGCCATTGCCCCGCCCAGCTCCTCGAACGTCACGTCCTCCTTCTGGACCGCCTTGATGACGTCCGGACCGACCACGAACATGTGCGATTTGCCCTTGACCATGAACACGAAATCGTTCATAGCGGGGGAGAAAGCCGCACCACCAGCGCATGGCCCCATGACCATGGCGATCTGCGGTATGACGCCGGACGCGAGCGCGTTCCGGAAGAAGATCTCCCCGAAGCCGGAGAGTGAGTCGGCACCCTCCTGGATGCGCGCACCGCCGGAGTCGTAGATCCCGATGATCGGCGCGCCGGTCTTCACTGCGAAATCGTACATCTTGCAGATCTTCTGCGCGTGCATCTTGCCGACGGAACCGGCGAACACGGTGAAGTCCTGGGCGAACACGTACACCTGGCGACCGTCGATGGTACCATGGCCGGTGACCACCCCGTCGCCGGGCACTTTATGCTTGTCCATGCCGAAGTGACAGGACTGGTGCGTCACGAAGGCATCGAACTCGACGAAGGAACCCGGGTCCAGCAGTGCATCTATCCGCTCCCTGGCGGTCATCTTGCCCTGCTTGTGGTGCTTGTCCTGCTTTTCAGCCCCGCCTCCGGCGCGTGACCTCCGTTTCATCTCCCGCAATTCCCTGTGTGCTTCCTCTACGCCCATATCTTATGCCCCCAGTCCGATGCTTTGAATTGATGCCGCTCAGTTAACACCTTTTGCCTAAATTATTCCAATCTTACCGATTGGACTTCTTTAGCGTGGTCTCGTGCACCGAGGTCAACCGGTGCGTTGAGCCGTCGGGTGCGGTGATCGTGAGCGCCCCGGTGACATCGACTCCGGTCGCCTTTCCGATCAAGCTAGTCCCGCCCACCTCCACCTCGACCTCGGTGCCTATGGTGGAGGAGCGTTTGTTGTAAGTTGCCATTTCGAACGTCCCTTTCAGGAACGATGCGTAGAAGGTGTCCAGCCGGTAGAGCAGAAGGTTCAGGAAAGCTTCCCGGTCCAGCTGCTTTCCCGCGCAGGCGCTCACCGACGCCGCTTCCGGGACCCCGAGGTTCGCCGTGTCGACGTTAAGGTTTATCCCGATGCCGAGCACCATGAATGAGATATCGCTTCCCCTGGATGCCGATTCGACCAACAGCCCGGCCACCTTCTTGCCGTTGATCTCGACGTCGTTCGGCCATTTGACGGTGGTCTTGCATCCGGACGCCTCCTCGATGGTCTCTGCCACCGGGACGCAGGCCAGGACCGTCATGCGGAGCATGTCCTGGACCGGTACCTTCGGCCTAAGGATCACAGAAAGATAGAGACCGCCCTCCGGCGATACCCAGGTGTGCCCCATCCTGCCACGTCCGGCGAGCTGGGTCCTGGAGGTGACGACCAGGCCTTCCTCCTCACCATCGATGGCGAACGCCTTCGCCAGGTCGTTGGTCGAGGAGACCTCTTCCTTGACGATGACCTTCCTTCCGATGATCATTTGGAGCCCACTTTCTCAGACCCTGATCTCCTTCAGGGCGGAGAGCTTGTAGTTCCCTTTCAGACCGGACAACATCGACACCAAGCCGTCCTTGAGCGCATCGACACCGCCGGGATATTTGCTTACATCGGCGACCAATTCCATGGTCATCTTCTCATAGTAGACGAGGACCTTCGTGTGCAGCGCGAGCAGGTTAATATCGAACTTCGCCAGCTGGTTCGTGACCTCGAATATCGAGCCGGGTTTGTCCGGTATCTCAATGTCGATCTGGGCCAGCTTCACGTTCGGTTTCATGAATGTCAGCGACAGGACCCAAGAGTCGGTATCGCCGACCATCATGACCGGGTCGCCATCCTTGACGCCTTCGAGCATCTTCAGGTAATCAGCCGGAATCTCGATCTCCCCGTTCCTGATCATGGACGGCGCCTTAGACGCCTTCTTCAGCGCCTTGGCCTTGACCAGATTGCCACGGCCGGATGTGCCTTTCGTGTAGCGGTCGCTGATGTGCGACTCCTTGATCTCCATGGTATCGATGTTGGAGATCGACGAGGACTTCTGCTTCTTCAGCATTTCGAAGTCCTCCTGAAGCTGTGGCAGTTCGCCGTAGTAGCTGAGGTCGACCAGCATCTTCCATACCATGGTGACGTTGGAGATCATGCTGATCGAGTCGGAGTTGAGGATGTCGATGTTCCTCTCGGAGAGGAACCTGGAGACCTGGGCGCACGACCCTGGAACGTCCAGCATATAGAACGTGGCCTCGCATATCTGCCGGTAGTTCTCCGGTCCGAAGGTGGAGAGCACGATCTCATAACCGGTGTTGCCGTTGAAATCGTAGCGGAACATCGTGGTATAGGCCTGGCATCCATCGACTAGACCGAGTGGACTGCCTAGTTTATCGCCGATCTTGACCCTCGAGTTGTTCATTCTTCCGAATTCCCATAGCCTCATTTTCGGACCCAGCCCGCCCAATGACATTTCGCTTGATAAACCTTGTCAATGCAGTTCTTATATCATTCAATATGCTGGCTGCTTGGAAAGATCGCTCTGTGGCCTGTCCGATATCACATTGTACTTTTCATTTATGGCCGTTATTCCCGAACTCGATCAGGTAGCCATTCTGGAACATGTCCTTTTTCTTTTTTATGATCTTGAAGTTCTCCTTCAGAGTTTTCTCAAACAGCTTATCATTGAAACCGATATGCCCATGGTCCCATCTTGGTTCAAGCTCGCAGGTATCTGAGAAAAGTCCAGCCTTTAGCAGCTGACCGGTCGTCATTTTGTCTGACTTCACCCCAAGGCATCGGAATCCCGCACGCTGCATTAGGAAGGAGACCCCCGTCATCTTCGGTATGGTGATGATCGCCCGGTCAGCCAGTATCGATATATCTTTAAGGAACTTCATCCTCGAAGGATATTGGTTCCCGACATCCCCGACGTGTTCCAGGACCTCCAGGATGAACATCATGTCATACTTCCTTCCCACCTGGTCCTTGATCTCACTGAAGCTCATATTC
This sequence comes from uncultured Methanomassiliicoccales archaeon, assembly GCA_942492955.1. Classification (GTDB taxonomy): domain Archaea; phylum Thermoplasmatota; class Thermoplasmata; order Methanomassiliicoccales; family UBA472; genus DASXVU01. Next base: position 1,220,209 of record OW818644.1, on the reverse strand, counting down.
TCCGTCGCGAAGGCCTTGACGTTTTTGGCGTCCTTGACCACGATCTTGGCCATCTCGATGAACTCAGGATGCAGGTCCAAACCCACGACGTCATCGAAGTAATGGGACAATGTAGGCAGGAAGGCTCCATCACAGCACCCGAAATCTATGACGCTGGATTCCTTCGGCATGCCCTTTGCCAGTTCAAGCGCCATATTGAAATGGGCGATCTTGAACTTCGAGGCCCATCCGGGACGAAGATAGTTGTATTCTGAATAGGACCTGCAGCCGGAATAGGAATAATTGTCAATTTGGACGAGCGGCGGCATAATGAATTGGCGATCATGCTCATTTCCCGACATCGATTATATTTCAAATTATATGTATAAATAATTGAGTCCACCATTATACAAAACGATTCCCGTGCGAATGAGACACGGTCTTTCATTTTCTTGAGGGATAAATCATTGAATGGAGTGAATTCTATGATCACTCCAACGGCCGGAGCTGATATGCACAGGTCACCCGGTCGTTGAGAGGCTCGGTCTCGATGAGGCGTTTGCCCTTTTCGGTGATTCTTACTATGACACCGTCCTCGACGTCGATGAGCGAACGGGCGGCGAGCTCGTCGATGGCCGCCCGGACCGCCACTGCCAGCTTTCCTTCGGAGGCGTCCATTGAGAGCTCTTCGATGCATCGGGTGGGCGGCTCCATGCAGAACAGGTCCTTGCTGCCTTGGTCATCCTCGAGCATGAGGGGATTGTAGAAGCATATCTCCAGGCCATCGGAGATATCGGAGAACGGTGTCTCGCCGGTACCCTCTGCCTTCCTTACCACCAGCGGGCAATGGAGCAGGAGTCCGGAGATCGTCTGTATCAGCGTCTCCGGGGTCAGATGAACATCCCGGCACATGATCCCGGTATCGACTATTCCCACGTTCGTCATTTCCAGGCGCGAGGCGAGAGCCACATCGTTCATCACCATCTTCGGCAGGTTCAAGGTATAGACGGGGGTGACCGCCACCTTTGCCTCCTCGATGATCTTCTCGTCCTCGACCACGGTGCATCTTAGCTCATGCGGCGTGACGAACCAAGACCAGTCGGCCCAAAGGTCGTCCGGAATGCTGATCATATCCATTGATGGGCGAAGGGCCGCGCTACTTAAAACCATATCCCGGAACGCTCCGTTCCGGACGAACGTGATATCCTATTGCATTGGACGGAAAATCATTAATTATGGTATATCTCTACTAGGTAGAGCTCAACTGAGTAGATTCGTATCTATTCATGATGACCCAGGTGAACGATGATCGGACGACATTACGCGTATAAAGGCAATCGCATCAGCCCTCCCCAGTTCCTTATGCTGATCATTCTCAGGAAGGGTCCGATGTATGGTTATGAGGTGCTTAAGGTCCTGAGGGAGGAGTTCCAAGGGTTCTGGGAGCCGCAGACCGGGGCCATCTATCCCGCGCTGAAGCGGCTGGAGGAGCAGAAGCTGATCCTCTCCGACATCAGGGAAGGGAAGGAGTACTATTCCCTGACCCCTGAGGGAAGCGAATGGATGCTGGAGAATCTCAAATCGATCTCACAGGAGGCCCAGTTCATGGGGCGTTACTTCAGCTTCTTGGGGAAGGCCGCCGCCGAGACCGTCGATCACAGCGCGGCGACACAGGAACACATCGACGTGGTCATGCAGTTGCCGCTCCATCTGGCCTCGCTGCTCAGGGACGACCTGTCGGTCAAGGAGCGCCTGGAGATGCTGAGGCAGGCGAAAAAGATGATGAACCTCCACCTGCGGGGCATAGAGCGTGCGATCGGCAAGTATGAGCAGATGGACGAAGCCGACCCGCACAGAACGATGATGCAGGAGCGGATCGAGATGGTACTCGATTCCAAGGAAAAGAAGGTGTGACGATATGGTAGCGATTATCGAAGTGAAGGACCTGGTCAAGGTCTACAATGGTTCCATCCGGGCGGTGGACAACGTGACGTTCGAGGTGGCCGAGGGCGAAGTGTTCGGATTCCTCGGTCCAAACGGTGCGGGGAAGACCACCACCATCAGGATGCTGACGACCCTGCTGATGCCCACCAGCGGCGAGTGCACCGTGTGCGGTTACGATGTAGTCAAGCATCCCACAGAGGTCCGCCAGTCCATCGGGCTGGTGCCACAGGAACTGACCGTGGACGACGATCTGAGCGGCCGTGAGAACATGGTGCTGCAGGCTACCCTCTACGGCGTCGAATTGAAGGTGGCCAAGGAAAGGATCGATGAGCTGCTGAGGCTCGTGAACCTGGAGGAGGCGGCGGACCGCTTGGTCAAGACCTACTCCGGGGGGATGAGGAAGCGCCTGGAGCTGGCGGAGGGGCTGATCCACCGGCCGAGAGTGCTGTTCCTGGACGAGCCGACCCTGGGGCTGGACATCCAGACCCGGACGACCATGTGGAACCACATCCGAGAGCTGAGGAAGAGCTCGAACATGACGGTGTTCATGACGACGCACTACCTGGAGGAGGCGGATTCGCTGTGCGACCGCATTGGCATCATCGACAAGGGAAAGATCATGGCGCTTGACACGCCGCACAAGCTGAAGGAGTCGCTGGGCGGGGACGTGGTGTCGCTGAAGGTCGGCGGAGAGGTGGACTACACCGATGCCATCAAGGCAGTGGATGGTGTGCTCAGCGTGAAAAGGGAGGACGGTTCTTACCGCGCCAAGGTATTGAACGGGGAGTCGATGACTGCCTCGATCCTGCAGGGAATATCTAAGGCGGGCGGGTCCGTGACCTACGTCAGCCTGGAGCGGCCCAACATGGACCAGGTGTTCCTCGAGTACACCGGACGATCGTTGCGTGACGCGGAGCAGGCCGGCAGTTTCGACAAGGCTGCTGCCGCCAGGCAGATGAGGAGGTCGCGGTGATGATCAAGGAAACCATCGCGCTGACCGTGCGCGAGCTGAAGCATTGGTACCGGGCCAGGATACAGATATTCATGACCCTGATCCAGCCCATAATGTGGCTCGGCCTGTTCGGCCAAGCGTTCCCGATCAGGATGGAGCCAGCCCTGCTCAACGGCGCACCGGACTACATGTCCTACATGTCCATCGGAATGCTCGCCGTCACCGCCCTGTTCACGTGCATGTTCAGCGGCATGTCGATCGTGTGGGACCGGAGGTTCGGTTTCCTGGACAAGCTGCGCGCGGCACCGATACACCGCGGCGTGATACCAGTGTCAAGGGTGTTCGCTTCGGTCATCAGGGCGGTGATCTCGGCCCTGATGGTGCTGCTGATAGCCTTGATCTTCGCCCAGATCCCGGGATTGAGCGGGCTGACGGTGACCTCGAACTTCGGTGTGCTGGAAGCGCTTGGCCTGCTGCTCATCCTGACCTTGCTGGCAACGGCGTTCGCCGCCATATTCGTGGCGATCTCGCTGACGATCAAGAGCCAGGAGACCCTGTTCGGCGTGATCAACCTGCTGAACCTGCCGCTGATGTTCGCGTCGGCGGCCCTGTTCCCGATCATCGGGATGCCGGACTGGCTTCAGTCGATCGCAAAACTGAACCCGCTCACGCTGGCGGTCGATGGAATGAGGCAGCTGCTGTTCTCCGGCTCTCTGGGAATATACCCATTGGCGGTGGACATCCTCGGACTGCTGGTGTTCTCTGCCGTGTTCGTCACGATCGGAATAATCGTCGCAATGCGCGCGCTGAGGGAGAAGTAAACGACTTAGGGGCGCAGGCCCCGAATTTGTTTTTCTTGTATGTTGCTAATATCACCATTTTAGCAATAATTAGCGTTCGCCGGGATCACAGTCTATTGCCAATTTGGCATCGATTCAGCAATTAGCAATGCCTGTATCGGCGAGTTGCATTGTTAGAATCTGGCCAATCCTGAGATCTGATCAGACCTTACCTGTGGTAATCGGTCACGAATCTATTCTGTCTTTAACGAACTGGAACACCGGCAGCAACGGTTCGATCCCGGGCATGTCCATCGGTGAAACGCCCAGTAGGTCGGCGCCCCGGATCAGGTTCGAGTTCGGCACCGTCACGATCAGCACCAGCTGATTCTTCTTCAATTCCTTGGCGACCAGGGCCTCCTCGTTCTCCGAGGTGCACTTGTTCAGGATGACGAAGACCTTTCCAACGCCGATCTCCTTTGCCATGCGGGCTATCGTTGTGGCTGTGTCCACCGAGCGCATCCCTGGCTCGACCACGATCAGCATGACGTCGACGTTCCTGGCCGTGGAGCGGCCGAGATGCTCCAGTCCCGCCTCCATGTCCATGATCACGACCTCTTCCCCCGATAGGACGTGGGACATGAGCGCCTTCAATAGGGACGATTCGGGGCAGAAGCATCCGCTTCCCGGTGTCTCGATCGTACCGAGGACGAGCAAAGTGACCCCGTCCGGGGCACGGACCCCGTACTGTTCGACGATGTCGTCCACCTTTGGGTTAAGTGTGAACATCCCGCCATAGCTGGAGCCCGGTCTCGCACCCGTCCGTTCCTCGATGAGGTCGAGCATGCCAGATAACGGCGTTATCGACTCGCGGTCCTTCCTCGGGACGCCCAATGCGGACGCCAGGCTCGTTGCTGGGTCGGCATCGATGGCAATCACCTTGCTGCCTTGGCGGGCATATAATCGCGCCAGCATCGCGGCAACGGTGGTCTTTCCCACACCGCCCTTGCCGGCGATAGCTATCTTCATCGGTCTACATCCTCACGAAGACGATGCCATGGCTCATGAGGTTCGCTTCTTTCAGCCTGATCCCGCTGATGACCATCCTCTGACCCAGAATGTCCGTGAGAACCGTCTCATCGCCGTTGATCATTATCCTTGAGACATCCTTCATGACTTCCTTGACCGCACCGTTCTCCTCCACGAAGACCGTCGACTCGCACATGATGATGCCATTGCCGGAACGATACTTAAATTGGTCGGGAAGACCGTCCAGACCCTTTGGTCAGGGGGGTGTGGCATCCCTTTGTGCATGGTGGGGAACCATTAGTCTAAAACTACTAAGGACGCCACAGATAAAATTACGAAATCGCTGGTATTTGATATGTTGCCTTGCGAATGTTAAACAGAGAATCGTAGGCGCTATGCGAACTTCCACTGCGAGTATTTTCCGTTCGTCTTTCGCCGGGGAGGGCGGGGCGCTTCCTCGATCATCGCATTGAAGATATAACGGACCGGGACACGTTTCATCTGGCCTGTCCAATAGGGACATTTGGTGCAGCGGAAGCCAAGGTCCACCTTCTCGTCGAAGAGCGTCTTGTTCCTGATCTGAATGGTCTCGGAGCCGCAGACCGGGCAGCGTCCTTTCGTCGCCGTCTCGGTGGTCTCCCGGTAGTGGATGTGGAGCTTGATCGGTCCCTTGAGAACGGCCGTTTTGCGTATCCGGATCTCGCTCGCCGTGAAGTCTGAATCTCTCTTCTTCAGTGCCTTGTGCACCAGCTCGGTCAGCATCCTCTGGGAATCGACCGTCTGCTTTTCCCGGATAACCTCGGATATCGCCTCGATCAGGATTTTGGCCGGCGGTATGCGGTAGCTCATTCGGGCAGACAATAATCTGTGAGTACACATATTTTTCCGATAGGTGCGGCCTTGAAACACTTCAGGGAGATGCGGGATCTGCTCAATGAACGATGCCGCGTTCCCTCATCTGAAAGCGCTCAGAAACGAAGATGCCGAGGATGATCAGCGCCATGCCCACGAAGGTGAATACGGTCACAGACTCACCCAGGACGATCGCTGCCAGGAGCACTCCGGCCAGAGGATTGAGGTAGATGAACATGCCGACCGTGGAGGCCGGCAGTTTCTCCACCCCGTTATTGTACATGAAGAACGCCGCCAGTGAGCAGAACAAGGTGAGGAACGCCATGGATATCCATGTGGGTCCGGAGAAGGCCAGCGGCAGCGTGGCCGGTGAGAAGATCAGGAAAGGCAACGCCTCAAGCGCCCCGAAGATGAACACCCAGTTCAGGACCGTGAGCGTCGTGTATCTCTGGTTGATCGGCTTTCCCAGCACCGTGTAGAGAGCCCAGACCACCACGGACAGAAGCGCCATGCCGTCCCCCAGCAGATTGGCCGATAGCATGAAACCGCCAGCGGTGACGACCAATGCAACACCCAGGAACGCCAGGATCGATCCGATCATCTTGTTCTTCGTGACCTTCTCCTTCATCAGGACGGCCGAGGCAAATATGATGAAGAATGGGGCGAGGCAGAATATCAGGGTGAAGTTGGTCACCGTGGTGTTCGCCAGCGAGACGACCTGAAGCAGGAACTCCAGGGGTATGCCCAGGAAGGCGAGGAATGCGAGGAAAGGCAGGTCCTTCCTTTCAACCTTTAATGCATGGCGTCCTTTCCACAGAAGGGTGATCAGGATCAGCAGTATCGCTGCCGTGATGAACCTGTAAGCCACGATCTCGAAGGTGTCCAGCTGGTCCAGGGCGACCTTGACCGCGACGCCGGACGCGCCCCAGAACACATTGGTGAGGACCAGGCTGGCAAATATCCATAGAGCCCAGTTATCCTTGGGGTTTTTTCTCCCATCCACTCAATCGCCGAAAGCACGAACACGCTTTCCATATTTGATGTTTCCAAGAATGACTAGGATTCAAGTGGACGGGGTCATTGAGTAATTTTGGGACCCGTTCTCAACAACATCGCCCTTCGATCTGTACCCGTCACTAAGAAGCATGAAATATCCCTGGGTCACAATCGGATGCGAGGATAGCATGGCGAAGACAAGGGTTATCATCATGGGGGCGGCGGGCCGGGACTTTCACAATTTCAATACCTACTTCCGTGACAATGAATCGTATGAGGTCGTGGCGTTCACCGCCGCCCAGATACCGAACATATCCGATCGGAAATACCCGGCCGAGCTAGCCGGGAGGCTTTATCCCGACGGCATAATGATCTATCCCGAGGCGGACCTGGTGTCCCTCATCCAGGAGAAGAAGGTCGAACAGGTGGTCTTCGCCTATTCCGATATCTCCCACACCGACCTGATGCACATAGCGTCGATCGTCCTGACGAACGGTGCTGATTTCCGACTGATGGGCAACCCGGCGATAATGCTCCAGTCCTCGAGACCGGTGATCAGCGTTTGCGCTGTGAGGACCGGCTCCGGCAAAAGCCAGACCACTCGGAAGATATGCCGTTTCCTGAAGAAGAAAGGATTGAGGGTGGTCGCCGTCCGCCATCCGATGCCCTACGGCGACCTGGTCAAGCAGGCGGTGCAGAGGTTCGCTGGTTACGACGATTTGGACAAGAACGATTGCACCATCGAGGAGCGGGAGGAGTACGAACCGCTGATCGACAACGGCATCGTGGTCTACGCCGGCGTCGACTACGAGAAGATCCTCCGGGAAGCGGAAAAGGAGTCGGACGTGATCGTTTGGGACGGCGGGAATAATGACATACCGTTCTACCGGCCGAACCTGCACATCGTTTTGGCAGACCCGCATCGACCAGGTCATGAGATGACGTACCATCCCGGCGAAACCAATGTGCGCATGGCCGATATTGTGGTGATCAACAAGGTCAACACGGCCGACCGGAAGGATATCCTGACCGTGAAGGAGAACGTGAGAAAACTGAACCCGGACGCGCTGATCATCGAGGCGGCCTCACCGATAAAAGTGGACAACCCGTCGATGATATGCGGGAAGAGGGTGCTGGTGGTGGAGGACGGGCCGACCGTCACGCACGGCGGGATGGCTTACGGTGCCGGTACAATCGCAGCCGAGGATAACGGGGCAGCTGAACTCGTCGATCCACGGAAGTACGCGGTCGGCTCTATTGCCGAGACGTTCCAGAAGTTCCCCAACCTAGGCCCGATCCTGCCGGCCATGGGCTACAGCGAGGCGCAGGTGCGCGAGCTCGAAGAAACGATAAACCGGACCGATTGCGACGTCGTCGTGGCCGGGACGCCGATCAACCTTAATCGGGTGATCAAGGTTAACAAACAGATCGTGCGAGTGCACTATGAGCTGGCGGAGATAGGGCACCCGACCCTGGAGGAATACATCGACCAGAGCCTGGGGCCGTTGCTGGAGAAGTGCGAGGACATGTGCCGGATTCTCTAGACGCACATCCAAAAAGACTGAAATAGTGTCTACCGCATCGACTGGACGCTCAGCGGGGGTAGCCAAGCTTGGCCAACGGCGCAGGACTTAAGATTCTGTCCCTAGCGGTTCAAGGGTTCGAATCCCTTCCCCCGCACCATCATGCAGGGGTAGTGTATAGGAGGGAAAAATGATACCTACCCATCATCCAGCAGAGATTCTTGCCGCGGTTGACGGCCCTTTCCCAGCCCAAAGATCCTTCTCGCCAGACAAGGTGGTAGCCCCCTTGGTCGAGTCGGTAGATTATAGTTGTTAGACCATTTAGGAGTCTCCAGATCCTTGAATCTAGATCCGTTTTGAAACAGATTTAGCTGGGGCACCTGGTAATATTGACAATTCCCTGGTCTTTCATGAATAGTCAAACCCTGAAAGTTATACAATTTGTGCTCAATTTATAATATCATTCCATGATATTGCAATGTAATGCCATTATTCGCAATCATAACAACCAACAAAGTCGAAAGACTGAAGGAGGTCGGTTTCAAAGCCGAAAAGCAGCTCCAGCATTTGGTCGAGGAGAATCTTCACGAAATGTTAGGACTTCAATTTGTACAAACTGAGTTTGCTCATGGCAGCTTAAGAGTTGACACGCTGGCATTTAATCAGGAAACCAGATCCTTCGTTATTATCGAATACAAAAACGATCGTAATTTCAGTGTTATAGACCAAGGTTATGCATATCTCGCACTTCTTTTGAATAATAAGGCTGATTTTATCCTTGAATATAATGAATTCATGAATAAATCCCTGAAGAGGGATGATGTGGATTGGTCGCAGTCAAGAGTCATTTTTATATCACCGGAATTTACCAAATATCAACGTCAGGCCAACAATTTCAAAGACCTCCCCATCGAGCTTTGGGAAGTTACTAGATATGCCAATGGGACCTTCTTATTCAATCAATTGATTTCTCCTGAAAGTAGCGAATCTATCGAAGTAGTGAGCAATAAGGTGAGTAGAGTCAAAGAAGTCAGCAGAGAAATAAAAGTGTATTCCGAGACAGACCTTACCAAGGATATTCCAGAGGAGATAACTGACCTATATGAAGATCTTAAAGAAAGAATATTGAATTTTGGCGATGTTCAAATTGTCCCTAGAAAATTATATATCGCATTCAAATCAACCAGTAATTTTGTGGTATTCGTTTTAATGAAATCGAAAATTGTTATCAATCTAAACATGAAAATTGGCACACTGGACGATCCTAAAAAGCTGGCTAGGGACGTTTCAAAGATGAGTCGATGGGGATCCGGTGATTATGAAATATCGATAGGTCCAGAATCCGATGTGGACTATATTTCTCTATTAATCAAACAATCGTATTCGAAGCAGAAGTAACTGTCAGAACTTTTGTATCCCATCTGGTAAATTGTTTGATCATTTTCGCCAGATAAGACCGAAAGCCTGTGGCTCCTAAAATCTAGATCTAATGTTGAACAACGGTTCCGCATCCTAGGCACTTGGTCATACCACTAATCAACCGGTGACTGCAGATAGGGCAAGGGGTGACAATAAGGCGATTGGACCGTCGTCCCTAATACTCATTTGATCTGCTCACCTTGTATGACGCTGAGGATGCGCTCTCCAACAATGAGGAACATATCGGACAAAGGTCCACTGTAAGATAATATCCACATCCTGGACCCTTAACACCCACCTTCCCTTTCTGCAAAAAGTCAACGCCAAACGTGGCATGGTTCGTGTTGAATGACCCGGGTTGGAAGCAAACTGAAGACTTTTCGAGTTCTTGTTCCAGATGCTTGATAACGAAATCATAGAAGAGAGGATCGGTTTTCAGAAATCCTTGAGCGACACCATTCAGACTTTTGTACACACCCATCTTGACGTTGATGCTATACTCTTCCAAGTATGGTTTCAGGTCAACAGTGTTCTCTCCACATTTGATTACTGAATTTACCCCTTCATAGCCCTGCGAAAATTTGGCGAGTTTGTTGAACAGGTCATTTTGGTTTTTGATCGAACTATCATATTCAGATTTTTTCCCGGATCTCATGAGATATTGAGCGATGGCCTCCTCATGTCCCGACCTGGCCTCTTTTACCTCATCGCGCCTACCTTTAACCTTATCGATAATCTCACTGAGGGCGGCCTGATTAGGGGTTATGAAATTGCCCTGAATATGTTTCCCCACCTCTTCCTCGGTTCTTCCACATATGTAACACTTTGACATGATTTTTCACACTTGGTTCTGGAAAACAATCTGAGATGTTGTATTTCAGTGATTATTCCTAAATGGGTGAAAGTGAAAATATTGATCTACCATGTTTTCCATACAGTTCAATGCAACATTCATCATTTTGTCCTATTTTTTATCCGTATTCTATATTCTTACATTATCCGAACAATGCACTGAGTGCGTCCTGATCACAGGTCCTTCTCGCTTCCTGCAACAGATACTTTCCTAGCTCATTAGGATCGCCGATGTTTACGATCTCTGCCTTGATGTTTCTGCGATGGGCTGGCGCGATGACATGATCGATTGAATCGACGATTGCCTGGTGTCGTTCATTGTGCTTTTCGTTATTTGTCAATGCTAGCAGCATTCTCACATCTGAGATGTTATAGTCATCTTCCCCAACCTGCACTCTATCTGCGAAGAAAATATTGCATATATCCCCGATGACGACTTTTGGTGTCGCCTGGCCTTCCTCGATCTCGATCAACAGTAACGCCTTTTTGGTCTTTGGATTGATTATGCCGATGTCGATCCATGCAAGACTCTGGTATCGTGATCTCGGGTTATGTTCGGTAGATTCCAGCTTTGGAGTGACTCGCTTGCTCCCAGCCGGTCCGTGATCAAAATATACTCTGAGGTTAGGATATTCTGATTCGATCGTTTGCTTTATTGCTGCTCCGATTTTCGCCGTTTCTGCTCCATTGTTCTTTCGAGTTTCCTTGTCCATACCCTAACTTCCTCCGTTCTGTCAAATTATCGATTATATTGACATATTGTCTATATAACGAATTTTGCAGACTGATGAAGCGACATTAACCTTAATTGGACATCAATCAGATTCTTACATTATTTCGGTATTTCACTCAGAGTTGGATTGAAGATTCGTTCTCTCATATCCCATATCCTCTCCTCTGGGATACGATTATTGATCAGTTCTTCTCTAAGTGAAACCAGATATCTCGTTATGAACTTATGAAAAACGAGATTCCGATAGTGACCAAGGCAATTTATCAATAATAATGGAATCTCGACCAGATAAATCGAAACAATTATCATTCCAATTTTGTAGTCAGATGGATAATAAAACAGAATTATGAATCCGATCACCAATAGCAATATTATACCGGAATAATAGTATTTATTTTTAATATATTTATTTGTAAAAAAATCCATCAAAAAATTTGATTTCGTTCCAGGTTCAATTTTTCTGCCTTTATGTCGGACATCCCGCGAAATAGATATCAATAGTTTCAAAAGAATAAACATCAATAAAATGACAAAAATCCATATCAACAAATTAAATTTCTGTATCAGCATTATTATTGAAATCGCCACAGTAACTATTCCAGTTATTTGAAAGACCGACATCAAGAGCCTGTTCGGCTCTGCCATTTTATTCATGTAATACATTGGATATTGAGTGGTAATTTTCTCCCCGCCCAATAATCTCTTTCCGTAGATATTTACATCATACCATAGAAATAAAATATAAAATCCATAAGATATTGCTGATATGGACGCATAAAAAGGAATGTATTCTATGGGATTGCTCGAGACAATAATTGAATTATCTTTGAATAATATTAATAAAGTGAATAACGCACCTAAGCCAGTAGCAACTATACCGGTCAATATGGTCCTGGATTCTTTCACTTGCTCCGTACTAAGGGCGATATCGGATTTCAATATCTCGAAAAGGTTTGTTTTTTCTTCCATCAACCGAGCAATGTTATATTGATTCTTATAATATTTCCAAAAAATATTATTCATGGTTGACCTTAGGGCATCGCTCGCTCCAGTCGTCTCTTGCTCTTCGCCGACAACTTTAGTTGATTGCCCTTCCTGATCTTGTTCTTCATCCTGACCAATTGCAGCTTCTTGATGCCGTGTTTCTCAGCATCTTTTGCTGTTAAAGAAAGGATCTTTCCGCAGTACTCTTTATTCATCCTTTTGACTTCATCTTTGCTCTCCTCGCTCATGTCAAATTGGGACGAACTGCCGTGCCCCAAATGCCAGGTGCTCAACCTCATCGTGTTTAATAACAAACTTCAGATCGAAACGGAATGCAAGGGATGCGGTTAGTTCGTGGAGTTCGTCCGGGATCCATGGACTCACGGAAGTTTTATGGAGCGTTTGAAGAAGCATAGGGGTTTTGATCCGGAGAAGCCGTTCTAGCGTCTGGTCCGGCATCTCTGACACCTCGTTATCCCATCTTCCTGACAAATCCATCTCCCGCCTATCACATGTGGGATACGGTGACACTCCAGGAGCCGATGCCGGTAATGGTGAGATAGTAGACGCCTCCGGCGATTATGCCCTGCGACTTGCTCCCGCCGTACGTCCCGATCTCGTTCGCCAACAGGCTGATGTAGTTCCCTTCGGCGTCGTGGAGTATTACCGCGAAGTAGTCGGTCCCGGTATAGGACATGTCAAACCTGATCGCTCCTGAGGTCAGCATGATCGCCTTGGCGTCGTCGGAGGTACCTGTGAAGGTCTGAGGCAAACTTGGCGCAATGGTCGTCCGGGGCTGCTTGATCGTGACGGTCCAGGCCCCATCCGCTGATATGTCAAGGTAGTATGTTCCGGGCGTCGCTCCGATGATGTTATCGTCAGTCACTCCCTTGAGCACGTTGCCACTATATGTTCCGGCCGTGTTGACCAGGAGCTCCTTCTGTGCGCCTGCCTGGTCCTTGAGCCAGATACCGAAATATCCGGTGCCGTTGTGTGTTATGGAATAGATCGTGTTGCCTGCAGTGAGCGTGAACGTCTGGGTGACCGTGTCGCCAGTTCCATTCAGGACGATATCAGCCGGTGGTGTCGGTGTCACCGGAGTCATTGGAGTGGTCGTATTCTCGTTGTTTTTGATATTTACGTAGATCGCGACCACGACGACGCACAAAATTAAGATGACAATCCATGTAATGATGATCATTTTCCTACTGCTCTTCCGCTGCGGAACCACTCGCACCTTATGGGCTTTCGGGCGTTGCGGAGCGGGGGAGGCATTCAAAGGCTGGCTGCAATTGCTGCACAATAAATTGGCATCGTCGTTAGCGGTGCCACAGCTTGGGCATATCATGTAGGATTCCCCCTTTGATAGTTGTTGGTTTCGAGCATATTTAGTTTGTAGGCCGGTAGTTAGACGGCAAAAATCATTTTGGAGACCCCTCCCCGTCGTACTAATCACCTTATCGAACGTTCGGTAGGAAATGAGGACCTATGGGCGACTTGATGGATTGACCTGGACTACGAGGTTGTCAAAGTATAATTATGAATTATGTCAATAAAATTAGTCTATTATATCCGATTTGAATTCTTTAACGTTCGATCTCATTGGAGTTTCCGGTGGGTCAGGTGAGTACAAAATTGATACTTCATAATAGGATCGTTCAGGCAATAATCGTAATAATCGCCTCGGGAGTCGCTTACGCTCTTAATCCCCTCAACATTTTGACAGGGCATTTAGATCTAAGCATGATCTTGGGAGGGGCTTTGACCTCATTGGCTGGGATCTTCCTCTTGGTTCATTTTGGAAGTAAGCCAGTCCTCTTTATCGTAGGCATAATCACATTTCTAGCGGGCGCATGGTCGTTTTCGGCGGGATTCTAAGAAGAGCAAACACCCATCTAATAAACCTCTTCTATAAAATGGGGTCTGCTCGGCCTCTTCTCTGTCTTTTCCTAAACTCTAGAGCGTCAAGATCGACCTACGCGTTCCATGGTCTCTCTCGCAAACGCCCGAGCCTTCGCGAGCCTGGCCTCGTCTGGCTGACCTTGGCTATTATCTTTCTTCGCCCACTCTCGGAACTTCTTATTTGGAGATAGCTTTAGAATGAGCTTCACGTTCTTCGACATCTCGCCTTGGCAATCAAAGAAACCTACTAGGTTCGCTCCCCTGGCCGCTTGTTTGAACTTCTCCATCCATTCAGGGAGCTCTGGTGCGTCCTCAGGGGAGGCGTGTGTCACGAACAATGCCACTTTCCTGCCGTCGACGCAGTGCTTTGCCAGAAGTTCCTTTGTCTTCTTATCCGGACCCATCTGGTGTGTCGGGAAGCCAAGGAACGAGAGGTCATAGCCTCCGATGTCCTGCACATCCAAGATCGGCTTGATCTCCTTCTCGCATGTTAGCTCATCATATATTGCCTGAGCTACTTTCTTCGTGTTCCCCGTTGACGACATGAATGCTACTAGCGCCTTCATTCTATTCCCCGGTGTTCTATTCGGGTTGTCGATTAAATAATTACTGGTGAAGCCTGAGGACTCCCCATAGCCCGAGCCTCACGGCTACCCGACGATTATCGTGTCTCATCAGAGGAGCCATATGGATGAAGCCGAGCTGAGAACCAACAGATTCAATACAATATCATCTCAGTCATCGGTAGTAGTTGTGGGCTTCTATGGGTTCGAGAGACCATCCGCTCCTCAATGATTATCTTTCATGCAATCCATAGAGACCTTGAATGCAGTTGATGCATGAGCGAAACAACCACATCAGGACCCTTCTGATGGTCATCGCAATAGGTGTCCTCCTCTATGCCATCGTCACTGTCCGCCTCAATGTCCTCATCATGCCCGGCACGGAACTGACAGCGATCCGACCCAGCGTTGTGGTGCCGATGCTGATCGGTTTTCTCTTCGGACCGCTAGCCGGTTTCTTCACCGGCTTCTTCGGCAATGCTCTCGGTGATGCAATCTCCTTTGGCGACTTCTATTGGCCTTGGGACCTCGGCAATGGCATCATGGGGGCATTGCCCGGGCTTTCATTCATCCTCATGGATAAGGATGAAAGGATGGGCAGGAAAGGCCGCTTGTACGCAGCACCATTGGCCATGGTCGCTGCGGTGATCGGTATGGCGTTCGCCACGTATCTCGATCTCTGCTTCAAGATCACGGTCGATACAGGGCAGGCCGCCTGGAAGGTCTACATTTCCGCCGCTGCGACCGATGCCATCAATGGGGCGGTGCTTCTGCCCCTGCTCCTCCTGGTCTACGCGCATCTGATGGATCTGGCGCGGAGCGCGGCCTCACACCACGAAGGGCTTGAACCGCATGGATGAGTTGTATCAAGTACGCCTTCGCCTTGCTACGAACAGATACCCGCCCCCTCCGAGACCCATGAGAAGCCATGCCAACACCATGTCCGGAGGATTCACATACGTCATTACCAGGAGGGAACAGGCTATCCCAAGTATGGGGATCGTGCCCCCGAACCGGGCATCCTTGATGCGCTCCCGACCCTGGGCGTAGAAGATGGCTGCGGACAGACATGTCATCAAATAGACAAACGCCAAGAGGAAGACCGAGGCATTGATTATGCTCTCGAGGCCGCCGAAGAACGTGGCAAGCAGTGCAGTCGAGGCAAGCAATACGATAGCTAACCAAGGGACGCCCTGCTTTGGGCTCAAGACGGCTAGGGTGCGCGGCATATTCCCTTTCTGCGCAAGGACATGCGTGAGTCGGGAGGCGCCAAGCAATTCTGTCTCTTCTGAGCAGGCAATGGCCAGGAGGGCGCTAATACCCACCAGCAGGGCGATCAGCCCTGCCAGCTCGGGCGACCAGGCAAAGATGACCTTTGTCGCTTCAACCAAGGGGTTGTCCGCTTCAGCCATTGCAGTGCTGCCAAGGGCGCCGATGACCACGAGATTGATGAAGAAGTAGAACGCAGCTACAACAAGCATCCCGATGACAATGGCCCGCGGTATGGTGCGGGTCGGATCTTCCACCTCCCCGGCGGGTAGGGTGGCGAGCTCAAAGCCAGTGTAGGCCCAGAAGGCCACCACGACCGCGGCGCCAAAATCGATGGCGTTCCCGGTAAGGAACGGCGTGAAATTGGCCATCATCCGTTCCGGGTCGCCTAGCAAGAAGATCACCCCACCAATGATAAGAATCGCGAATGGGACGATCTTTGCCAGCGATAGAATGTTGATGACCCGGCCAGTAACCTTGACGCCCATCAGATTGGTGAGGATGGCAAAGGCGGCCAGAGAGGTCATCACAACCACCCCCGCCCAGAATCCGATGCCAGGGACCAAGGCCCGGAAGTACTGAAGGAAGGCCAGGGTGACCGCCACCAGCGAGAGCCAACTGAAGAGGAGGAAGCTCCAGCCTACCATGAATGCCCCGAACGGGGAGAACGCTCCTTCAGCGAAGGCGTACGGCCCCCCGCTCTTGGGTAAGACCTTCACGCAGTAGTTGAAGGAGAGGGCAATAAGCAGTGCCATTATTCCGGCGGTAAGCCATGCCATCAATGAGGCTGGGCCAATAAGCCCTCCAGTCATGGCAATGGTGATTAGGATGCCCGTTCCCAGTACTGTGCCGACGATTATGTTGGTGACATCGAACAGATTGAGTTTGCCGATGTTATTGCTCATCAACCTCACCCCAGATTTGCAGCTATGCAGCTAGCTGATGTTCGTGTTTCATTCGTTTCCTCCAAATGGCCACTCTGATTGCTCCCGGAGCACACATCGATCGCCCCGTCTTCATCCTCAGAAACGCGTGGATGACGATAAGCATTGTTGCATCCGAACCATCCGCCGAAATTCTGCCTGAGCCGTGAATTGCCAGATAGTTGGGTTAACTCCTCAATCATCTGAGCGCACTGGAATTCTAAGACAACGCGACGACCTGATCGCGATTTGCAGCCATCAAGAAACATCAGCATTGTGGCTATGAAATGATTGTCTAAACAGAGTATCGAATGGCTCAGTATGATGCATATCGGAGAATGAGAATTGAGTGCCACTTCCCCAAGCAAGTACCCCTTTCTGATACTAGATTTGGAAAGTCATTTTGATAATATATAAAAGGGTTGTCTTCTCAATTCATTAAGAATTGGATAAGCCTTTTTACATTTGTGGTTTGATGTCCAAAAAAAGGTGTCAACAGCACTTCTCGGTCTTTCTCGAACGAAAACGTTTTATCACATGTCGCGTTGGAATATAGCACGGCCGTCATGTTTCCCAATCCTGATGAATTTTCAGGGCGGGGGAAGGCAACCACTATTGAATTGACGGGCGTAGGTGGGATTTATTTGAAATCACGTTCAACCATGATCATGGCAATAATACTGGTGCTTTCGCTGGTATTCGTCTCGACACTTGCCATTCCAGGGGGAAGCACTCAATCCATAACGCAGATGAACGACAACGAAACCGATGCGGTCATCAATACCGAAAGCATCGATGCAAGCGCGGCCACAAGCGTCACGGTATACTATTTCTGGGCGATTGGCTGTGGTTATTGTACAGCAACAGAACCATTCATAAATAGCATGATCGCAAAATACCCTCAAGTCACCTTTCTGAAATTGGTGATCACTAATAACGCTGCCAATTATCAACTGTACAAGGAATTCAACGCTGCCTTCCACACTGGGGGAGAGACGACCCCCTCCCTCTTCATAAAGAACGAGGTAGCGCTGATCGGCCCGACCGCCATAAAGGCGAATCTGGAATCGAACATACTCCGATTAATCAATAATGTCGGAACGCCGGCCGCGCCAGGGAACTTGGTCGCGAAGGCCGGGAACGGAAATGTCGTGCTCACATGGTCAATACCGTACAACGGCGGTTCGGCTATCACCGGGTACAAGGTCTACCGGTCCACAGTGTCCGGAGCAGAAACGCTCCTGGTGACGTTAGGCTCGGTCACGTCGTATACGAACAGCGGACTGACTAACGGAGTGACCTACTTCTACAAGGTCGCCGCGGTCAACGCGAAAGGCACTGGGGCCATGAGCGCAGAGGTTCGTGCGGTTCCGTCAACGGTACCGACCACGGGCACGGTTCCCGGTATGGTCACTGGTCTAACCGCGACCGCGACCGGCGCCAGCGGCGTGATAACATTGACCTGGACCGCACCGTCCAACGGCGGATCGGCCATAACCGGGTACAAGATATATCGCGGCTGGTCTTCCGGGACGGAAACGCTCGTGACGACAATAGGCCCGGTCACCTCATACACCAACACCTGGCTGACGAACGGAGTGACCTACTATTACAAGGTCGCCGCGGTCAACGTGAAAGGCACAGGGGCCATGAGCGCAGAGGTTCATGCCTCACCGTCCACGGCACCGATCACGTCCACGGTTCCCGGCACGGTAACCGGGGTTACGGCGACCGGCGCCAGCGGCGTGATAACATTGACCTGGACCGCACCGTCCAACGGCGGATCGGCCATCACCGGGTACAAGATCTACCGATCTACAGCCTCTGGAGCGGAAACGCTCTTGACGACCGTTGGCTCGGTCACGTCGTATACGAACAGCGGACTGACTAACGGAGTGACCTACTTCTACAAGGTCGCCGCGGTCAACGCGAAAGGCACAGGTGCCATGAGTTCCGAGGTCAAGGCGATACCGCATGCGACCACGGCCACTGTTCCCGGTGCGGTCACCGGACTAACCGCGACCGCTACCGGCGCTAGCGGCGTGATCAAACTGACCTGGACCGCACCTTCCAACGGCGGATCGGCCATAACCGGGTACAAGATCTACCGTGGCTGGTCCTCCGGGACGGAAACGTATGTGACGACGATAGGTCCAACCACTTCGTTCACAAACACCTGGATGACGAACGGGGTAACCTACTACTACAAGGTCGCCGCGGTCAACGCGATCGGTACAGGCGCCATGAGCGCAGAGGTTCATGCGGCACCGTCCACGGTACCGATCACGGTACCGACCACGGGCACGGTTCCTGGTGCGGTCACCGGACTTACCGCCACCGCGACCGGCGCCAGCGGAGTGATCAAACTGACCTGGACCGCACCGTACGATGGCGGAACGGCCATAACTGGCTACAAGATCTATCGCGGCTGGTCCTCCGGGACGGAAACGTACGTGACGACCATAGGCGCGACCACATCGTTTACGAACACCTGGATGACGAACGGGGTGACCTACTACTACAAGGTCGCCGCGGTCAACGCGATCGGCTCAGGTGCCATGAGCAGTGAGGTCAAGGCGGTACCTTACGTGAGATAGTGGCTGTGTAAACATAGGTCAATTTAGTACCGATCGGGGCTTTTTTGGGCCCCGGTCCATTCATGATATCCGCGAGATACCGTGCCATAAGACCGCTAGGACGGGGCAATTGGTCGAGATAGACACATCCTCGGCGAAATAAAACAGGCCAGTCGTTAGTCCGCTCATTATCAATTTTCACATTTTGAGGGTAGTTTTCTATTAGGATATCCCGTCTAACTTACCCCGGAAATCCTCTGAGAATTTCGGGTATATCATGAATCATAGAAAGATCACCGTCTTGCTGGCAACTCTCATGCTCTTCTCGCCGATCGTCACCATAGCGGTCGGTGGATTGGCCGGAACGGCATCCGCAGCGGAAGGTGGCAATTTCCAATACTCGTTCATCAATGAAGGAACGGCGGTCGAGATCACCAGCTTCAATGGCACAGGCGTGAGTGTGGTCATTCCCAGCATCATCGAAGGCAAGCCTGTCAAGTCGATCGGGGAGCGAGCGTTCGGCAATTGTACCGCGTTGACGACAGTTACCATCCCCAACAGCGTCACAACGATCGGAGCATGGGCGTTCCAAAACTGCTATTCATTGACCTCAATGACAATACCGAACAGCGTTTCGAGCATAGGGAACGGCGCGTTCTACGATGTAGGCCTTCGATCTGTCGTCATCCCCAACAGCGTGACCCTCATCGCGGATAATCTGTTCTTCGGCTGCTATTCCCTGACCTCGGTGACCATACCGGTCAGCATCACCAGCATAGGCAACTATTCGTTCGGGAACTGCTACCAATTGAGCAATGTCGCCATCCCCAACAGCGTTACGAGCATCGGTATCGGGGCGTTCTATAACTGTGGCCTGAAAACGGTCGTCATCCCGGAGAGCATCAGCAAGGTCGAGGACCGCTGTTTCCAGGGATGTTACGCCCTGACCTCGGTGACCATACCGGTCAGTGTCACCAGCATCGGCGACTATGCCTTCAACAACTGCTATGCCCTGACTTCCGTCACGATTCCCAGCAACGTATCGGGCCTGGGTGATTATCTGTTCGGCAACTGTTACAACCTGATATCGGTGACCGTTACCGGAAGCGTCTCCAGCATGGGGACTGGTGCGTTCAGCAACTGTTACGATCTGGAATCGATCACTTTTTGCGACAACGCGCCCTTGATGGGGGATGGTTGGAAGACCGGTTGCGGCGGCAATCTCACCGTCAGTTGTTATCAGGGGGCGACCGGGTTCATTGGCTCATCTTGGAGCGGGGTGACGATCCGTCTCATGACCTCACCAAACGCACCACAGAACCTTACTGCGGTGCCAGGGGACGGCATAGTGAGATTGTCCTGGAACGTTCCCAGCAGCTCTGCCGGCACGTCGGGTGCGTACTACCTAGTGTACCGGAACGATACCTACATCGAGAGGGCAGTCGGCAACTCTGTCACGATCCGTGGCCTGAAGAATGGTTTGACCTACAATTTCACTGTCGTGGTCCCTAACACGAAGGGGAACTTGCTGAACTCGTCCTCCGTCTCGGTCAGATTGCCCCCGGTGGGAGCGGCGGTCGCTGGAACGGCCTATGATGCCAATGGAAACCCGATCGCGAACGCAACCGTCACCCTTGGCATCTACACGGCAGTCACGACGAGCGAATACGGTTTCTTCATGATCGAGGAGGTCTATACCGGCAACTACAGTCTCACCATCACCAAGGATGGTTATTCGGATGCCCTGCAGAATGTGACGGTCACGTCCGGCCAGAACATCAACATCGAATCCATCGTCCTGCAGGCCGCCGGCTCTACCGCCAGCAATGGATCGGGTTCGGATGATATGACATTGATAATCGTGGCCGCGATAGTTGCGGTCATTGTCGTGTTGTACTTCCTGTTCTTCCGCAAGCCTAAGTCGAGTGGCCGCCGTAAGAAATAGGATGGCGCCTCATCTGCTATGGACCATCTGCATCGCAATATCGTCAAATCCGCAATTTGAACGAGCCGCCGATAGATCATTGGAGGATGCCAGACTGGTCAACTGCACCGGCACCGGTTGGATCAAATCGCAATTCAGTGCCGACACAGTCGGTAAAGAGGCAGTCGGAAGGTCGGTTCGAAGCCCATTTTTATCGCCAGATTGTAAGAGTTCGAGTTCTCAAATCTGCAAGACCACACTGGAGTGTACGATTCTCGAATGCAATGATCGATATATGCGGTGCAAGCCATTCTGGCAAATCCACGGCCCCTGAATTTTTCTACTGTCTCGATACCAATTTCTTTTACGTTATCGTGAGCAAATGCAGAAAATGCAGTGGAGACCGGTTCATCGTCAATGACGACACTGAATCCGATCCCTTTTCTATAAAATTCTTTCATGTTGTTCCAGAATGCCGATGGGACCACCATTCCCTGCACCCTGTCAGCTGATCGATGGTCCAAGCGGGAAATTTGAACTTCTGGATGTCTTACGGACTCTTTGAATGTACGGAATTTTTCATTATTGAAACGAAAATTCACACGTCGATGCATTTCGATGAAATCCGTGCAGTTGTTCGAAGCGTGTTCAGAATCGGTAATCCTTGATGAGAGTTTCGTAGCTATCTTTTCATTCCAAACATCAGGATATACCTGCATCCATTCATTCTGGCGCCTTTGTTTGTTTTCATCAAGCAAGTAGGAATAAAGCCAGCTATCGAATTCTGAATTCTTTGCATCTCCAATGAGCAAAGACATGCCATAGGGATGGAGGATATACGCATTGTGTGGATCTCTGGTATCGTCAACAAAAATTGTACCCGTCACATGCTTTTCGACAACAGATCTTGCGAAATAACAATTGAAAGGCACTTCCTTTAGGAGTTGTAGAATTTCTTGATAATCCTCTTGGGGTAGTACCTGCATCAGTAAGCTCACCTTGTTTTCGAACGTCCCTTCGATCTTTTCCTAATGGAATTCCATTCTATAAATTCATAGCATTAAAAAAATTTGAATATCTCAATGGCTATAAATTAGTGAATGCTAGTATTTTATTAACAGATCATCCCAGTTCATGTGGGGAGAACCAGCTCTGAAAACAGTATCAAATGCCACGTAATTGATAGGACTTTATCTGTGAAATAGCAGCTCGGATCGGAAACTCAGGATGTACTAGATCTTACCACAGTTTGAAAGAAAAAGAAAGGTAAGGTGTTTTGTTTGCCTACCTAAGGCCGCATCCACATCAGATATCAATAGTGTCCGTTGATCTCGTATGTGAAGTAGGTGGCCCAGCTGCCTCTGCCCTTGCCATGGCTGTCTTCGTTGATCAGGCATCCCTGTGCCCAAGCCGTCTCACTGCCGCCACAAGGGTTAGTAACGACGGCGTGTGCCGCGATGTAGACCCAGCCAATATTCAAATGATTTCCACTGCGGCTGATGATGAACTCGTCCCCGCTCACTCCCGGGTTATATGATTCGCCCCAGGTGAATTTTCCAGGGATTGCGTTGCCCTTTGCCGTTTGGGGAATCAATGATAGATCGTTAGCGACCATCAGGTGTGACTGGGTCATCTTCCACGGCGCCTTTATTTTGTATTCAACATGTATCGCGTCTCCATCGGTCCATACTTCGACGGTTCCAACATTTATGTGCTGACCTGCCCACAATGTCTGGACCCTCGGTGCCTCCTCTGGATATGCAGATGCAGTTGGCATTATGATCGCTATTCCTGCAAAAAGCATACAGGAAACGACCATCATAGCTATCGCTCGTTTCATTATCATATTTATCTTCCTCCCCTGAGTGCCATCGATGCACTCAATCTGTTATTACAATCGGACCGTAATTATATTCAATTTCTGGTCCATGTATCGAACATTCAACCTCTATTCACAAGATTGATAACAGCACAAATTAGACGCTGGCATTCGATTTCAACAGCTCCGTTATCAAATCTGACTCTGTTGCAAAACTAGTTCGATAAACTAATCGTTTTCCTAGCCAGCAGCAAAAGATTGAACATTGCGATCTTAGTGTGGACCTCGTTTTTCCGACCCGTTTTCGAACGGCATCTGATCCGATATCCGAACAGCCTGCCGATCATGCTGAAGGCTGTTTCAGCATGGTTCCGCTTGCCGTACAGGGCTGCGGCCCTGTTCGGCCAGTGTTGCCAGAACGATGCCATCTTCTGGTACTGCGTCTCCGGTTTCGGGAAATGTCTGGCATTCTTCTTTATGCCGTGGAGCGGCGTCGCTCCATGCCGCCTGGCGGCGGCCAGGCATTCGTTGCCGAAGTAGGCGGAATCGGCCAGACTCCGCTTCGGTGAAACGTTCTTCGGAAGGTTGTCCCAAACTTCCGGGAACATCTGGCTATCATGGACGTTCGAATCGGTCAAGGAATAGCTAAGGACGAAGAACTGGTCCACTTCGATCGCGGCATGGATCTTGACCCAGTCCTGTGTCGCCTTGAGACCATGATCAGTCTCGCGCCAGGAGCGCTTCCGGCCGGAGAAACCGGAGGCATCGGTAGCGATGACTGGAGCTCGCTTCGGAAGAGAGCTCACGACGAAGTCGTGGAACCTCTTCCAGATCGCCAGCCATCGTGGGCTGGCGTTCTTCCGGCAGAGGACCGAGTGGTCTGGAATCCGGTCCATTTTGAAGTAGTCTGCCAGCAGTATCAGGAGCCCTTCTGTCTCCCGGAACGTCAGATCGAAGAGTTGGCGGACCAGGAAGGCGGCGAGGAGCGACCGCTCCTCGGTCGGCGGCCTTCCGGTCCACTGGTGACGTTGCCAGAATGGAAATTTGTCGGCAAAGAACCTAATAGCCTCGAAGGCCAGTCTAACTTTGTTGATCATGACCTCGTCGTACATTCGTTGCTCGCCGAGCAACGAATCGAGGTCGATGAGGTACGTGTCGACCTTGGTCTGCCCCGTAAATTTGAATACCTGGGCCGGTATTATGACATTTGTGGCTACCAACCGTATCCCTTTCTCAGCAACTGGCGATATAGGTTGGGCCACACTTTAATGTTTTGTTAACAATATTGATAACAGAATAAATTATCAGTATTCAGACCTGGATTACTCGGTTAGAGTTTTGCAACAAAGCCAAATCTAATAAAATGTCGTCAAGAATGATCTCGGGGTGCAGCGTCACTGTTCGACGCTTGAACCAGAACGACAATATCACCCGTCGTCATTTAGGAGTGTAGGGATTCATGCATCGATCGAACATCATTCCATCGCTATCGATCGCCATGATGCTCATGGCCTTGACCTTGACATCTGTTCTGGTCAGTTCAGCTGATGGAATGGTGGATAACCTCAGATTCGATGTCGGCGACACTCAATCCAAGAAACCACTTGCAGGATCGGATAAGGTGCAGTACGCCGATGGTTTGGTTTCCGGTTCTTTCGTATCTGTGGGAATCGACCCTCTCAATGGTACGCTGTCGAATTATACTCTCATTGGCCCGGAACGTCAGTACAAGGCGATAGGCTGGGTATTCATAGAAGATTTCGTGCCTTCTAACGTAGTCATCACTGGATCCGTGGCTAAGGCGCAGTCGAAAGACACCAAGCTCATGGTCCACGACAACCCCACTGGCATGATCTCCATCCAAGTAAAAAAGGTTCAAGCCAACATATCATTTGAATTGGCAGCCGGGATGGGCGTCAATGTCACATACAGTTCCATAGAGGAGAATAGGACCAACAGCGGGGTCCTGATCGAAGGGCAGGGCATCAGAGGGGTCATTTCCTGCAATAATGGAACCATAGGGGTGAGCACGGTCGGCTCGACCACCTTCGTCAACGTGACCGTCAACGACGGCAAGGTCAATGTGCGCTTCAGGCCAGCGGTCTCAACCGTCGATCTTGCTATCGAGAACGCGCTCCTCTATGCTGTGCTTGAGGACAGGATCGGGGGCGAGGTGTCCGCATCTATTGGTTCTGAAGGGGGTGAGTTCGATGCGATCGAGTATGATCCCGATCTTCAATTCACCATGGACGAACTGCGTGCCGGGAGACTGACCTTCACGGTCTCGGCGTCGAACCACAATGGAAAGGCGGTGATCATCAACCTTGCCGACAATTTCAGGGCACCGGGGGATACGTTTTCGATCATGATGGACGATAAATCTGTCAAAATGGCCGGCTCCGTTTCCGAGGTGATCCATGCGGATAGAGATGGCCTGCCCGAACCCATATTCTCGATGGTGGAAGGAGATAGCGCGAGCATGGTGCTGCTCTATGTTCCGAACTATTCCTCGCATACGGTAGTGATTGACAGCTCCGTACCGACCAGCGACCTCCTGACACCGATGTCATTAGCCCTCGAGGTCGGAGCGATCGTTATTATCATCCTGGCAGCCTTGTACCTGTTCAGGAAAAGGTGAACGCGTACACCCCATCACCGCGGCCTGATCTCTTTCCATATCGCGGCGAACCGGTCCTCGACTCTCGAATCAACGCCTCCATTTATCACGACCAGGGCATTTATCAGCAGCTCAGGGTCGGCCGCTGTGTAAAAGGCCTCCCGTTCGATCCTTTCTACATTCAGTACGCCCTTATCAACGAGTCTGTTGACATGATGGGACAGGGTCGATTTCGATATCCCCATCTCATTTTGGAGCGTCTTGAAACTCGGTTTGCCCAGATCCAATACCAGCAATACCAATTTCCTCAGCTGTTCCTGGCGCAGGAGGGAGACGATCCAACGGTTCCTATGGATGAATCCGCTGGATGGATAATACCTAAGTCTGTATCCGTCGTCCTCCGAACTCACCAGGTTCTCCTTTTTCAGGACGTCCAAATGGTATGTCAGAAGTCCAGGGGGCATCCCCAGGTCCCTTTCCATCTCCCTGACATGAGTTCCTGGCCTGTTCGATATGAACTCGAAGATACTTTTCCGACTTGCCAGCCTTAAGGGATCGTCCATAACGTTCAGCTTTTGACCAGGGAAAGATACTGCAGGAACAGGATGCCGACGTTCACAAGGACCAGCTCAGCGCTCATTTGCGTCGCCGACCAGCCGAATAGAGTAGAGAACAGGACGAAGATGGCGAGTAGGGCGTACAGGAGAAAGGAGGCCGAGACCAAGGCTATTTTCCTATCGGGATGTCTCCTCCAGGAAAGGAAAGAGACGAGGAATATGATTAGAGCTAATCCGACGAAGATAGTGTCCAGCACAACGTCGACTATCAACATGCTGAAAAATCTTCGATCTAGCTAATAAACGGTTGGTGGTGATTGCCATTTTGGATAAAATGACCCTATGTTAATTACATCAATTGGCCGATCGGATTGTCAGAAAACGGTACCTTGGCAAACGGTACTCTACAATACATGGCAGATGGCCATTTATTTTGTCATATCCCCCACTCCACTCTATTCAACAAAAAAGCTAGAATAGCTCCACCATGATTACGGCGTAGCAAGAATTTTCATCCGACTCGATGTGAAGATATGACGGCACCGGAGATTTGGAACAGATACATAAAAGAGAACCCTCGTGCAGAGTCCTACGATGCTTGGATGTTTTGCGGCGGCGGCAAGGCCGCGGATGAACTGGCCGATCTCGTGATAAGGGGGTTAAAAACCGCCACGGCTTCCGCTCATCAATTATATCAGATTGAAAATGCTCCAATTCCGGCAGAAGGCGATCTTAACATCATCTTGAAGTCGAACGGTGACGCAGCCTGCATCATAAGGATCACCAATGTCGTTGTCCGCAGGTTCTGCGATGTAACACCAGAACATGCGTACAATGAAGGTGAGGGGGATCGCTCACTCGAGGAGTGGAGAAAGGTCCACCAGTATTTCTTCTCGAAGGAACTGGAAGAACACGGTCTGCATTTTGACGAGACCATGCTTGTCGTTTGCGAAATATTTACGATCGAGTTCATGTGACCTCTTGCAGCAACCTGGTTACGTTCTCCTTACAGAGGAAGGTTCCCGGATATTGCCCCAGAGAGGACACAAGTTAGGATTTAATACACGCGTTTTTATCATCACCTGATGGCCAGAGAATTCGATGTCAATGAGGAAGGTCTTACGGCCGAGGGCTTCAAGAGGCTCCATCCTAAGATAAAAAATGCCATGCGCGTGGGCATTCTGATATTCCTAATTTTCTCGATGGCGGCCCTTACATTGGTATGGCTGTTCGCACAGAACCTGCAGGGAATCGTCTATTGGTCCCTGATGCTCATGCTGATCCCCATCAACATCATCGCCGTCCTGGACCTCATCATTGTTCCGACCATCTTCTATGCCCGCTACAGATACAATGTGGGCAGTGACCGCATCGATGTCCTGCGCGGCGTGCTCATCATCAGGCATATGGTGGTGCCGGTCGAACGCATCCATCAGGTCGAGGTCACCAGGGGGCCGATCAAGAATCTGTTCGGGCTTGCCGACGTGACCATCACGACTGCCGGGGGAAAGGCTTCCATCGAATACCTCGAACTGCAGGAGGCCGAAGGGATCGCCAACAAGCTGAACGAGAAAGTGATCAAAATCCTCAAGGAAAGGGACTGAAGTGACCGGGGAAAAGATCAGGAATCATCCTTCCGTTATATTGGAGAACCTCGTCCAGGTGGTCCTGATTCTATTCTTGATGTTCATCTCCGCCGCCCCTCTGAGGACCCTCGAGGCCTTTTTGGTCGTCGCGGCGTTCCTCGGGGCTGCGGCCATTCTGCTTTTCCTGAGATGGCGGAAGACCACCGTCCAGTTTAACGAGAACGAAATGGTGGTCGAGAGGAACACGATCTTCAAGATGAAGAAGTCCATCCCATACTCCAAGATAGCTTCCGTCAACGTTGACCGTGGCATAATCAACAGGATCATCGGCACTTCGAGGCTCAAGGTCAATGTCAATTCCAGGATGAACGCGACCATCCCTGAGGCCACTTTGGTTTTCAAAAGGGAACTGGCGGAAAGGATCAGGGAGGACCTGTCTCGCAACATGCACGGAAGCGAACCGGTCGTTGAAGCGGAGCCGGTGTCCGCGTTCAGGGTCGGGCCCCTGGACGTATTGCTCCATGGGCTCTTCAGCCAATCCACCTTCCTGACCGTGGGCGGTTTCTTACTCCTCGCGTTCGCTATCTGGGAGCAGTTCAGTACGGCTAACGATATTGGTCGGGGGGAGGGTATCGTTTCCTTGATGATGTTCTTCTTCGTCACCGTGTTCCCCACAATCATGTCGACGGTCCATTACGCTCGATTCAAGGTTTATCGCATGAACGACACGATATACTTGCAGCATGGACTGATCAGCACCTCCAAGACATCGTTCAATGTGTCCAAGATCAACGCCGTCCAGGTAAGGAGCACCCTGGTGTCCAGGCTGATCGGGCGGTCATATTTGGAGGTCGAGGTCATCGGCCTCGGTTTGGGCAAGGACTCCAAGCGCCCCATACTATGCCTGCTCAAGAAGGACGACGTCATCGACGCGGCCATGAGGGAGCTGGTGCCCGAGTTCATCTATGAACGCGAGGTATTAAGGCAGCCTGAGGCAGCAAAGAAGATCATTGCCATCAAAGCGACCGCGTACGCGATCCTCACCGTGCTTTTCTCGGCGTACCTGACTTCTGTTATGTATGGGACCGATGGGATGACGCTGACCGGCATCGAGAGGGCACTGGTCAACAACCTGTTCATTATGGCTGGTGCGATCATGCTGGTGGCAATTGCACTCTGGTCGCTGAAGAGCTACCGGATCAAGGAGCTCACCATCGGCGAGAGGCTGTTCACCTTTGTCAACGGGGTCATGGACCGAAAGATGACCACCATGAGCTACGACAAGGTGCAGATCGTCAACATATCGAAAGGACCGCTGGCCAGGCGCTACGGCTTAGCGGTGGGTTCCATATTCCTGCTTTCCTCCATCGGGAGCGTGAACGTTTCCTCAGGATATTTCCCCGAGGATCAGCTGAACCGGGTGCACGAGATAGTGATGGAACGTCTGTCCAATGGAGAATATGACCCTCGTGCAAACGATATTTGAGACGCATTGAGGAGCTAGGCTGGCGTCTCGGGTCGTGGTTCAGTTATTCCGAACGAATGACGATGGACCGAACCGGTAGAATATCTCCCACAAGGATTTAGAATTGAGATCGGATGTGACCGCCATGAGCAACAAGAAACTGAACGACAATTGCATATTGTTCGTTGACCAGATACTGAACGGCGACGAGCATGACCGGACAAGGGAAGAAATTAGGTCCATTGTACCGGAGGTGACGGAGAAGGAAGGACGATTCAGCACTCCTTGCTGCGAGTATCTTGTGAGTTATATCGACAATTTCAAGGAAGTGTATGATGGGCACATCGGGATCGGGTTCTCTTCAGACGGCGATGAATATTTTGAGGATTTTACAAATTGTCCGTTTTGCGGGGCCCCAATATCCTACCTGATCGGCAAGACTTACAGGATGGTACCGGGGAAGACGGTCGGGACCTGGGTAAAACAGGAAGAAACGAAGATCTGAATCCATATCCCGGACCATGGTGGTCAGGATCGCTCGAACCGCGTTCTTCGGCTTTCACCTATCTCAGCTGACCAGTGACTGGTCATCGTGAGGCAACCGATCTTGTCTACCATCTGCCATGGCCTGGGAGGTCAAGGCTCCAACAGCCCCATCGCCTCAGACCGCTCTTGAATATTCTTGACCAGGTCGGTCTCGAAGAAATTGAAGTAGATGAACGAGGCCATCGCGGAAAGGATGATCAGCGTGATGAGATAACTCGCGAAAGTCACGAGCAGAACCGCCGCCCCTATCTGCACGACCGCTGACCGGACGATCAGTACCAAGGTCCCAAGCGCAAGAAGCGTCTGGAGCATCCTCTTCTTGGCCCCCTTGTGCAGGTAGAAGTCCTTCCTCGTGCCCTTCACCTTGGCGCCCAACACCTCCAACGTGGACCATGGCAGGACGAATAGGGGGAACACCCCCAACGGTATCGATACCAGGGCGTAGGTCTGAGCGAACGACATCGTCGAAAGCAGCGTCGGGTTCAGACTGATATAAACGGCCAGCAACAGTCCGAAGGCGATCTGCCATTTCAGGTTCTGGAAGAACCGACCCCTGGATCCCCGGGCGTCGGGCGTCTGGACCTCCAAACGAAGTGAGGAGGGCTCGAGCACGTTTGGGAGGCTCAGGGTCCACGCTTCGAAGCGTTTGATCCAATTGTCATTCCCGTCATATTTTATGCTCCTGATATCCAAAAGGAATGTGGGGAGGAACCATTGGAGCATTCTGGACAGGATCCAGATCGCCCCGGATACGGCAAAGATCCAGAGCCCGGCGATGGCCATGACGATGATCCAGAGTAGAACGAGCAGGCTCAGATTATCGAGCAGGGAATCGATTTGGAAACCCCAGTCAAGGATGACCGTAACGTAGGCCAGATGGGATGCGATGAATACGATGACGGCGATCAGAAGAGCGCTAGCTGAGACCCATGCCAAGATCGTCCGGTTCCGGACCTTGCCATGTCCGCGCTTCGACCATAAGACCAACAGGCCTTGGATTGCCAGGAACGCGCTCACCAAACCAAAGGCGTCGGAGAGGGCCTGCACCATTCCTTTCCTCATAGCTTCAGGAAAGCTCACCGCGATCAGCATAATGCACAGAACGGCCAGAACCAGGCATGATATGTCCAGGCTTCCGAATCTGATCTTTGTCATCATACCATCCCGGCAATGGGATGCGGGTTCTTCATTCTATTCGCGAGCGATCATCAAAACCACTTGAAATCCTCTCAGAGGGTGAACGGAGGAACGGTTCTTGGATAGTCATCACAAAATCACCGTTCTATGAATGGGATAAATGACTTCCGACCGCATAACTATTTCATCCTAGTATCTGCTTTCATGCAGGATTACTATGGCACATCTAAAAAAGAAGAAAGATGCGGACAAGGTACCAGAGAATAAGAACAGGTCGGATTCCAAGGGGTCAAAGCCCTCGTCCATCGTAACTCCACCGGAGAAAGCATCAAAGAAGAAGAAGTAACCGGAACGAACGCATCCGGTGAAGTTTACCTATACAGAATCTTTCACCGGATCGTGATTTTTCTTACCCTCTCAGAGTGATTTATCTGCCAGCGATCCAATGAATGATCGATATCGTGTGATATTGGATAAAAAAGAAACCCCGATGAACGGGGTCTAAAGTAGCTTCTTACCAGAATCAGGTCCGCTCTTGCAGTTGTAGACCTCGGTTATCTTCAGCTCCAACAAGGCCTTACACACCAACTCCGCCTTCCTGGCCTTGACCATATCCTTCATCTTGTCGAAGGCAGGGCCGCTGGTATGCACCGTGACCTTGCACTTGATCTTCAGACATCCCTTGGTATCGGGCCCCCAGGCATACAGACAGGCCTTAGGGTTCTCCAGGAGGTTCTTGAGGGTCTGGTTCATGAACTGATTGCCGATCCAGATCGTTTCGGGATCGATGAGGAACACCGAACCAACGGGAACCACGTTCGGATCACAGTCCCTCGATGCCGTTGCCAGAGGGAAATGCTTCGCTGCCTTGAAAATCTCCGTCATCTCGGTCGTTAGCGCAACCATGGATAATGAATGGATGTTCGAATATATATTCTCAAAAGCGTCCTGATGATCGGGATCATCACAAAAGTTTATTATTTTGGAGCAAATATTAACATATAAAATATTTTGAAGGGAAATGGGCGACCGGATAGAAAGGGGGATATCGATGACAGAAAACGGGTCAGAGAAGGGCTCAGAGGGCTGGAAGTTGTTTTTCAAGAATCATTGGAAATTGTTCTTGCTGTTCATATTGGGGGCAATTGTGGCAGCGATAGGCGCGATCCTTGTGTACCTATGGTTCGTTGGCAATGTCCAATCGACTGGCCTGGTGCCTCTGACTCTAGGCTTATGGACAATGGGTCATTTGGTCTCGTTCTTCTTGAACCTGATCTTTTGGGAAGCTCTCTTGATCGGGGTTCCGGTGATCCTAGCGGTAGTGGCAGTGTGGCTGTGGTGGAGGAGATTGCCCGATGAGGAAAAGAAAGAATATCGTTTCTTCGGCAATCGCTCACGCGCGAGAGGCGGAGGAAACGCGATGTCGATACTGGTTTTCATTGCTTTCTGCTTGAAGATCTACATCGATGGTAACTGGAACGTCGCTTTCGCGACCTGGACATTTGATTATCTCGTTTATTCCATGCTTGCCGCGTTGTTATGGGTCCTGGTCATCTTTGGAATACCAATCGCCATTGGGGTGATATGGTGGCTGACGGCTGGCAAGAATCGTAGAGGGTCGATGTAAGTTGTCTATAAGGGAAACCAAGACCGCAGATGGGCATATTCGGTCAGCCCATCGTTAATTATTTACCCACTATAACGAATCGAATGGACATGATAGAAGACATCAAGGTTGTCGATCTGCAGGAGACAATTTGCATGGCCATTGAGGAGGAGGTAGAGAACCATAAGATCCCGATGACAATGGCAAAGATGTTCCAGGATCTCTCGGCATTCTTCCAGAAGAACGCTTTAGTGATGGTGGGTCCGCCATTCGCATATTATCATTCATGGGGCGATCTGAAGACTCATATGAGTGTGGGTTTTCCTGTATCGAACCAGATCGATGGGGATGGCAGGGTACGTCCATTCACTCTCCCGGGCGGGAAGGTCGTCAACGCCATGCACATAGGCCCTTACGAGAAGTTGGTGGACTCGTACATGGCCATGCAGGATTGGATGGCCAAGAACAATCTGAAACCAGCAGGTCATATGTGGGAGGTGTATCTGAGCGATCCGGTTCGGGAAAAGGATCCCGAAAAATGGATGACCAGCATGTACTGGCCTTGTACCGGGTAAGACTCGCTGTTCAAACGAGTCAGAATGAGGATGTACCTTTACCGGTCACCATTCCGGTTGAGCTCAGCGCAAGTACTCAAGGCGAAACGAGGATGGCGGCCGCGAATTCATTTACCCGCGCCTGCCAGCCTTCTTTCAGTGTCCCCTTCATGACATCTGCGGCGACATTGAAGACCTTGTCAGCAACCTTCACCAGTCCCTTCTCTTTCGAGATCTCATCCAGGTCGGGAATGGTCTTCCTCTTCCGATCGAGCTCCTCCTCCGTCGGCATCTTCCCAGTTTTCTTGTCCGGCACTTCGTCTGCATGGGTCGCGAATACTGCGTACTTCGTTCCTGGAGGCAGGGAGGCTTTTTTGATGAACTTGCGCATGCTCCCTATCGGTCCGCCGAATCGCGTTGGGGATCCGAATATGTACAGGTCAGCAATGGAGAGTTTCTTTGGATCCACTTCGTCAATGTGATGCACGTTCGCCTGATGGCCCTTGGCCTCCATGACCTGACGCAGCTCTTCGGCCACTCTCTCCCCGTTCCCGAACTTCGAGGCATGGTATATTTCAATCTTAATCTGTATTCCCCCATTAATTTAAATGGAACTTTTCATTTTTTAATGTTATGCTGCAGTATTCCTTATCGCAATCTTGTCTAGCATTCTGCTAGCCTCAAAAACCAATCATTGGGCTCGGGCTATTTCATTGGCAGTAAAAAGGTTCGAATCAGATTCCCTTCCGGAGTACAACAAACCTAGATCGAGGGAATGTTGCCCTCGATCTGAATTCTTTGAATAAGCATTACTCTTGACCGATTCGAACTCGTGGCACTCTTCCGGAACTATAGGTTCAACCCGAAAAGTCCGAAGAAAGCTAGGACCACCAGTACGATCACTATGATGATTATCAGACCGAGCAACCCGGTTCTTGCCTTTTCATCTCTTCTTAATGAGAATGTCATATTTATTGTCAGTCAATCCAGAACTATATCAATTCGACCCACACAAGATGACGGAATTTTGACGAATTGGCAATTATGGCCATTCGATGCCCTTCTCCTGAATCGTATTAGTCCATTTCCCCGCTGCCCATTATTTTGAGCAGTTTGTACAATCCGTTCATCATAGCCAGTTTAAGGGCGCGATTGAACAAAAAAATGGGGAACTCCAATGACCTCTTTAATAGAAGATACATTTATCTATGGAATTGGTGATGAAACGGATCGCAGTCAATAGAATATGTGTCAGCACGCCATAATTCTATTAAATATATATTTGCATCATATAAATTAGGGAAGGAATGAATTAGTAAATGATTATTCTGGACATCCTTTTAGTCATATTCTTCATCGCAATGAACGCATTTTTCGTCATCGCGGAATTTGCATTGGTCAAGGTCAGAAAATCGCAGATAGAGGTCTTGGCATCCAGCGGTAGCATCGGAGCGAAATATGCCCAAAAAGTGGTCAATGATCTGAACTCCTACCTGTCCGCTTGTCAATTAGGAATAACGATCGCCTCACTGGCACTCGGTTGGATCGGCGAGCCAGTCGTTTCACAAATCATCGGTCCGATATTGAACTATTTTGGGCTAGACGAAGGCATGATCCATACGATCTCAATCGTTGTGGGTTTTCTAATAATCACCATACTTCACATCGTATTGGGAGAACTCGTCCCCAAGTCGCTGGCGATTCTAGATTCAGTGAAGTATTCCACGGCAACGGCAATGCCGCTGGTCTTTTTCTACAAGCTAACATATCCGATCATGTGGCTGTTCAACCACACCACTAACCTGTTGCTTAGGCTCATGGGCCACTCGATGACCGAGGAGCACGGGTCGGCCCACTCTGATGAAGAGATAATGATACTGGCCGAAGAGAGCTATAAACACGGCCTCATCGACAAGACGGAATTGACCTATGTGGACAACATCTTTGAATGTTCAGATAAGATCGTGAAAGATGTCATGATACCCCGAATGGACATAGTGTGCGTCTTCAAGGGAGATTCCATTGATAGCGTCCTTGAAACAGCCATGAAAGAAAAATACACCAGATATCCAGTGTGCGTTGATAATTCGGATAACGTTGTCGGATTTATAAATATCAAGGATATATATGAGCATAAGATCCGTAACGACTTGAACGGCTTCGATAGCATGATCCGAAGCATCATTTCTGTCCCTGAAGGCATGCCCATCAATGACCTGCTGAAGAAATTCCAGAAGGAGAAGGTGAACATTGCCATTGTCGTCGATGAATATGGCGGAACGGCAGGCATCGTGACCGTTGAGGACATCCTAGAGGAGATTGTCGGAGGTTTGTGTGATGAGTTCGATGATGAAGAAAAGGAGATCGAAACCCTCGACGGCAATTCATACCTCGTGAAGGGCATAGTCAGTCTGGACAAGATCTGCGATCTGACAGGTGTTCAGCTTCCGGTGGATGAGTATGATACCCTAAACGGCTTCTTGACCGGCCAACTTGGAAGGATACCTTCCGTCAAGGAAAGACCATTGATTGAATATGGAGGGCTCGTCTTCCAGGTCGAAAAGGTGGCAGGAAAACGGATAGTGCTTGTAAAGATAACCGGCCTTAACCGGCCGGAAGGGGACCTATCGAATGATGAAAGTGCGACCGCCCAATTTGCGCAGGACGGGTTTTCATCAGATCGATCGGGTGCCAAATAGATGGACTAACCGACCAACGACCGATACCTAGCCATTCTATTCATATATATTATATAAGTAATATATTCCATATCTTCGCAGATCCTTGAACCATCCGTGAAGTGTCCAGACAACAATTCATTTCAGTGCCAAGTTTTGAGGTGGTTCGCATGAGTCCTCAGGTAGGCTCCCGGCTCGAAGAAATGGTCATAGAATTCCAGGTCAAGGTGATGGGCCTGCAAATAGATCATGCAGATCATGGATGGTACCGTCGCTGGAAACTTTCCGAACGTGTCGAGAAGATACTGGGCCTGCAGCGCCACACAGTCCTTGAACTCCTCGCTATGCACCCGGGCTGCGGAACGTACCTTCGAGGTCTCCTTCCATGGGCCAGGCGTATCGGGATGGAAAGGACCCCCAGGGCCGAACTTCCGTTTTGTCACTGCTTCAACAGCCCCTTTCATGTCGGGATAGTGGGGGGGACAGGACCCTTCCATCACTCCCTCCAAACCGGTGGGGTTGGGATAGGGCCATCGTTCGTTCGTGTCGAATCTGAAACGAAGTCCCGCGGCTGCGGGGTTGCCGCTCGCGCCAAGCACGGTGAATGGATCGATGCCATCATACATCCATCCACCCAGCCCTATCGCCTGCAGCATCAATGCCCCGGCATAGCAGCTTGTCGATAGTTCTGCTGAGACCTCCATCAATGACAATTGATCCAGCAGGGTGAGCGGGATCGTGCTATTTGTTTCGACGATGGATTTGAATCTCTCTAACCCAGGAATGGAGCGGCCATTGATGTCATCCTTAACTACGATACCATTCTGGAGAAGATAGCACAGACTGAGGAGGACATGCTGAGCGACATCTGCAACAGGGATCACCAGGAACGATCCTGGCCTATTGGCCACCCAGGTGTTGTGCGGTTCGATGTAAGGAGGTTCTGGCGGGATCTGCAGCCTATTATCCTGAAGTTTCCTGATGGACCCCTTTACACTGTCCAGGATCATTGGAAGATCGAATGAGCCGTCATCATTTCTCACGTTTGACGGTGCATCCCTGTTATCGAGGACGTAGACCCCTTCATCATCGGTGAAGAAAGTCTTGCTGGTGTGGAAACCGGCGCCTGAGGGGAATGTCCGGCCGCCAGCGGATGCGGAGTAATTCGACAGAGATGGCGCATACGATTCTGCCCGGATATGCATGTAATGCCAGCTTGTATTGCCACCGCATGCCGTCAGGATTAGCAGCTTCTCTAGGTCGGTCAGCGGTATAGGTTCTCTTCTTGAGCTGAATGAGAAGACACCATCGGGGATCTTGGCACCGACAAAGAACCGGCGCGAACGACGACCTAGAAGGGCGTCGATCAGACCAAATCTGAGCATCTCGTTGTAACCTTCTGGAAGTTGTCCCGTATTCATTTCAGCATCTCTCCTCTATTGGATACATTGGGAATTTGTGAAGGGATGTGTCTTAATCGTTTCGGTCGCCTTTGATCTAAGGGCAACAATAATAAGGATCGACACAAGAGGTGACTTTATTGGGAGGTCTGGGGACATCCCAGATATCCGATTACTTTTTCAGTTGAACCATATACGATGGAGCTCGATCAGATCGTCATAGCCTCTCGTATGGGCATTCTATCTTGGACCCCTTCGCTCTCCCGAAAGAATAGGGCTCGCTGTTCCTAAAAAAAATGGGCGGAGGGCAAAATGAGCCAGGCTCGGCACGTGCAAGGTCTCCTCAGACCATCGATCCCTATCTATGGGGCACTCTTCCTTAACCTTAGGTGGTTTTCAGAGCCTCTCGAGGATCTGCTTCCTCTTCTCATCGTACTCCTGCTGGGTGACCATGCCCTTCTGCCTGAGTTCATCCAGTTCCCTCAACCGGTCCGATGTGCCCGTGCCTGCCGGTTGGGATGCCGGTTGATTGATCACCATCACTGGCATCGCCGCGGGGTTTAGAACAGCGCTGGCGATCTTGTTGACCTCGAAAGGTCTTCCGACGTTCTCCCATTCCACAGCACCGCCGCTCATCAATTTGATGCCTGGGGACTCATAATCGATACCTCCCTTCTCACCGGCCGTCGCGAAGTAGAGATCCCCATAGCCAAGAATCCTTTCATACCATGGCTGGATCACGGTCACGTTCTGGATCTTGTCGACACCTGTGTCAGCGTAGCGCAGGGTGAAGATGCCATAACGGGTAATGATGCGACGGTCCGTGATGAGGAACATCACTCTG
Organism: uncultured Methanomassiliicoccales archaeon; assembly: GCA_942492955.1. GTDB lineage: Archaea > Thermoplasmatota > Thermoplasmata > Methanomassiliicoccales > UBA472 > DASXVU01. The sequence goes on along the minus strand of OW818644.1, from coordinate 1,182,201 downwards.
CTGAGATAGATGTAGTTGATGAACAAGGCTATCAGCGCGAAAACGAGCGGAACAAGGTACCAATACTCGCCTATTCCACCGGCTATCACCGCGATCGTGGCGATGGCGACACCGGTCAGACCGGCCATAAGTCCGAAGCGACGTTCAACGAGTATCATCAGGATACAGGCTATCACTGCAACGGCGACCGTCAGAAGATCTCCATTATTTCCGTGGTAGGTGAGCATATAAAAGAAATAGACCAAAGATAGGATCGTTAGCAGCAGCCCCCTTCCCAGTATGACGATTGCCGCCGGCTTGCCTTGCCATTTGACGCTCTCCCCACCGACCAAGTATTCGGACGGGGGCGATCCGCTGGTAAGAACTGAAGCCGCTGATTCTGACTTTAATCTCATCCTATTCCTCCTAGGGGGCCATCCTTAGGAACTGGTAAACCGATGCCACAGTCCCTGCAGATGGTGTGAAGATTCAAACGAACTTATGATTATAAGATGATTCGTGCAGTGCCGTCCGGTGCGTTCGGGGGCACTCATCGTTACTCCGCTGAGCAATCCTTTGATCATGTTGCGTTCGATCAAGGCATTCAGCCAGCGCTCGCCCTCTTAGACCGAATCCTTGCACCGAAGAGGCTTGCCAATAGAGCGATCGAGACAATCACTGCCCCGGCGAGGAGCAGGATCGCGACGGTCTGGTTCGAGCTTTGGCTGACATAGATGCCCAAGAATGCCCATATGATCACTAGCTCATAGGCCACGTCCCTTCTAATGACCGCTACCATGATAGCGATGATGACAGCGATCAGGATTATCAGGACCGCCCAGGTCTCTGGGCCTATCCCGAACCCGTCCCATTTTAGTGACACAAGCGTTGCTGCTATGTTCGCAATGGTGGCGATCGTTATCCATCCAAGGTACACGCTGAACGGCAGGTGGACCGCCAACCTCGTAGTCCGTTCCACCTTCGCTCTCCCGATGTCCAGCCGAGTGTAGATCAAGATCAGCGTCGCCAAGAGCAATATCATGATGATGACGGACAAGCTGAGATACTCATACTGCCAGGCGAATAGCCAGAATATGTTCAGCGCGCTGCTCGCGACAAACAACCAGCCTATCTGGTTTTGGAACGATCTCTCCTTTCCTCGGTAAAAGGCCTGATAGATCACGAATATTCCCAGAAGGACATAGATGATGCCCCAGATCGCGAACACGTATCCTGCTGGAGTGACGAGCGTCGGATTGGCATCAGAGACATCCGCTGTGTTCTTTCCTCCTAGGAGGGTAGTGCTCCCAGCCAATCCGTTCACTATGACCACCAGAGCAAAGGATGCGATGTTCAACCATCTCAGTATCCTGGTGCTTTCTACTACCATCGGTATCCCAAATTCATTCTTTATTCACAATATATAAATAGATTACTAGAATCGTTATTTCCTGTTTTTAAAAGCCGTTTTCCTATCATTAGAAAAATGAATGATGGCTGGCAGAGGATGCGCTGTGGGTAGGCTTTTATCTGGAGGATGTGCCAGCATGTTCAGTGTTCAGCCTCTCTTCACCTCGTCTAGAAACCTGAATCCAAGGGCCGCTGTTCGAAGCTGTAATTTATCATCCATTGGACACCGTATTTGTCCGTGAACGATGCGTATAACGCACCCCAGAACATCTTCTGCAGGGGCATTTCGACCTTGCCTCCGCTTGATAGGTCCTTGAAAATGCGCCCCGCTTCCTCTTCGCTCTCCGCATCGATCATCAGGTAAGCATTGTTGCCGAAGACCAATTTCTGGCCATGGGATTCCAGGGCGTCGCTGCCCATTATGGTGACGCCTTTACCTACAGAAAGGGAAATGTGCAATATCTTGTCCTTGTCCTTATCGTCGACCTTCATCCCACCCGGCATGTCAGGCATGTCCTTGAACCGCTGCAACGCGGCGAACTCGCCTCCGAACACAGACTTGTAGAAATTGAACACTACTTCCGTATTGCCTTGGAAATTGAGGTAAGCGCTGATTGCTTTCATGGACGGATTTTGTGAGCGCACTCTACTTAAAAATGACGGTCTGGGCGAGAACGGACTGTCCTCACCCTTGTGTCATCGTTCAGATCGGCTTGTACCTGAGCATGACGACGCCGTTCTTGTACAGCTTCCCTTCGACGAGCTCCATATCCATCTGTCTGGCATTGGTGAAGAAGCTCTTACCAGCTCCGAGAACGACCGGGACCACCATCAATTGGTATTCGTCGATCATTCCCAGATCCGTCAGCTGCCGAACGATGGTTCCGCTGCCTATTATGGTGATATCCTTTCCTTTCTGCTTCTTGAGCTTGGTGATGTTCTCTTTTGTGATCTCTTTCAAGAGCGTGACATTCTTCCAATTCGGCCCCTCTTCCACGCTCTCCAGCTTCCGAGAAAAGACGATCTTCTCGTCGTTGTCCATCACCTTGGCCATTTCCGGGTCGTTCCGCATCGCCTCGGGGGTCGGCCAGTAGCTCTTCATCATCTCATATGTCGTGCGACCAAGGAGAACCGTTCCACCCGATTTCGCCTGCTCATGGGTTTCCTTGTCGAATTGTTTGTCTTTCTTGATGGACTTGAACCAATCGATCTCCCCCATCGGTCCGGCAAAGAATCCGTCAAGTGTGACGTAATTGAATACTGAAATTTTTCTCATGATAATATCATTCAAGCAGCCTGATTAAATCCCTTTGCACGAGTTCATGTGAAATCACAGATTCCAACGTTTGGGACAAGGGTTCTCTTTGACTGTCAGGGCTAGGCATCGAGAGATAACCGTCTTTCAGCCTCCGTCCGGCCATCGTGCTTATCTGTCCACATAGCATTCCTTGTGCAACGGCAAGGACGAGTTCGAGCAACTCCCTTCCATAGCAAACCGTTAAAAATTGTTCAAGGTGCGGTTCATGAAGAACATCGATCTCGGTCATTGTTTCGGATGCGGGGCGGACAACCCTGTCGGTCTCAAACTGAAGAAGAATTATAATGGTGACAAATCCCATATCGAATTCGTTGTCAAGCCAGAGTATACTGGATATCCGGGTCTGATGCATGGCGGGATCACCTGTATCCTCTTCGATGAGGTGATGTTCCACGCCATCGCCAGGAAGGGTGTTGTGGCCGTCATCGCGAAGATGGCGGTCGATTATCGAAGTCCGGCATTGGTCGGTGACCTTCTTGTCTGTGAGGCAGAAGTCGTTCAGCATGACGGGAGGAAGATCGATGTCATGGCGACCATCGTCAATGGAAAGACGAATGTGACTGTCGCAGAGGGCAGGGGATTGTTCATAGAGGTCGATCTTGAGAAGTTGCTTGTCGAAAAATGATCTAGGAAGTCAATAACCGTCCAGCCATGGCCAATCAGGAGACAATTGATTTGCGGGAGGATCTTACCAGGTCGTTCACCATGCAAGCATATCCTGAAGATTCTCGGCCGTCACGGCGTAAAAAAGCAGAGGTCCCTCTTAGAACCGCCTTCTCGCAGACTCGAGGATGTGTTATTAAATCGAGATCGTCAATAATATTCAATCCAATCAGCTAGATTTTGGCAGAACTCCGGTATGAATGAACGAAGTGCGACAGTTCGCCTTCGCCCATGTCGATCTTACTCGCTATAAATGCCTCATGTTAGAGAGTTGAGAGAGTTAAGGCCGTTAACCCGGATCTCATTGATGCCAGCTCGAAAAAAAGCCATAAACCTCTACCAGTAATGCTTTATATTCAATGATTCCCATAAGGTTCTAAGGATGGTCCTTGAGAATCAAGGGTCATCTCAAGAGGGGGGAACGCCTTTGGAGCCTCAGTCTTTGTCAATGGGGGACGAACCGAAATATCCACACATTTTCCTCATTGACGACTGTGATCCGAAGGTCTTCCAATTTGGAAGATATTAGGAGGGAAAAATATGTCGAACGTTGAATCAAACGTGCATGTAAAAGTGGCTATGGCCGATGTTTTGGGCCTATTGGTGATCACCATGTTCACCATGGCGGTCGCTGTTTTCGCAATGGGGAGCGATGGAACACTTGCCATGGTTGGCACAATCGGTCAATTTGTAGGAATTGCGACCTTGATCGCGGCGGTCTTCGCCTATATGAACGAGAACCTGTTGGGAACCGCAATATTCGGACCACTGGCTGTGTTCTTCTTCACGATCCCGTCACTGACTGGAATCGCTGCAGCCGTGCTCTGCATGGTCATTGGCGCAATCATCCTGATTGACGCAATTGTCGCATTCGCTCAGCCGGTCAAGATACTCCCGATCCTGTTGATCATCGCCGCACTCGCGTTCTTCGTGACCGCGATGTGGTACAACGGATCCGCAGACATGAAGCAGGCCGTGGGCATACTGTGGTTGGTCTACTCGCTGCTCTCGTGGTACATGGCTGCCGCAATCATGCTCCTGGTCATGAAGGGCAAGGCAATCCTGCCTCTCCTGATCAAGGCGTGATCGAGAAGGAACGGTAGAACAAACACTTTCACAAACGAGGCTACATCGGCCTCCCTTAATCCTCTTTTTTTTACCCACTTTTATTAGTATGGCACATTTCCAGTTCCAGATACATATGAAATTCGGATGTTCATTGCATTGCCAGGTCGTTCCATTTTCATGCACGGATTTGTGCCTTGAAGGAATCTGAGGGTGGATAGCATTCCAGGCCACCAGTAGACCTTAATGGAATTTTCCCAAAAACGATTAGGTCATCTTTTTGAGCAATCAGCGATGTGATGGTCCTGCATAGGTTGTTTAGATTCCTTCAAATTACTCTTGAAAAATCTAACGATCTGGACACAAGGCCTCGAAAAGCAAATTCGAGAGCCAGATAAGGACGAACCGCCGAAATTGATGAACTATTATTGGGGAAAGTTGAAGAAATCCGGCGGAACGTCAATAAACTTTATTCTAATGTCAATATTTATTATTATTGCTACTTTGCTGCACTGACTAACAGGATGATTTCCTTTCGGGGGATGTGAGAAAGAGATCGGGGTTGATGTTTTCCATACAATTTGAGATACACATCGAGGGTTTGAGAAACGATCTCATAATTCCTGTCGAGCCAGACACGGCTGATAGGTTTTCCTCAGTAATCGTAGAGCCGAGTCTTGCCAGAATTCCGACGATACATTCCTTTAAATAGACATTGCACAGGCATATGATGCCTACGTGCTTGCTTCGAGATCACTTGGCCACACTATAGGAAGCTGATCTCTCTTTTTTTGGGCGTTGTACTGAAGCTCGTGTGTTGAGAAATCCCCAATATGATATGGCAGTTGGGACAAGAATACATCGTGGTACAGACATCCATATCTTTCATGGAGGTCGTAGAAACCCTTGCGGTCTCTCCATCATCGATTTTTTCTCTTATGATATCCTCTCCGCTCACTTCGGTCTTACAGTTTGGGCAAAGCGCCAAATTCCTCACACGGCTTCATACGCTTTCTAGGTTAAAAGGGATATTAGTCACGACAGACATGAACGATTAAATATCCGACAAAGCGAATTGGCACCTCAGATGAACGCGAACAAACTGGATGTGGTTGTTTTGACGGAACAATACGATAAGTTTCTTGGTTTGCTCACCGCGGAGGACAAGGAGGGGGCGGTCAAATACGCACTCGATCTCCTGGAAAGTGGTGAGGTGGACGTGGCTACTCTGTACGAGGGTATCCTAGCGCCAGCCTTGAAGAACATGACCTGCCAGTTGACCGAAAAGCACTGGTGCATATGGAAAGAGCATATGAGGACCTCGATCGTCCGGACCATAATCGAATGCTGTCTTCCCTATGTCCTGGGGGAAAGGAAGGGTCGGTACCGGTTGGAAGGGAAAGGCCGGGTCGTGTTGGTCTGCCCCACGGAGGAATACCATGAGATAGGGATCAGGATGGTGTCAGACATGTTTACCATGGCCGGCTACGATGCGGCATTGATCGGTGCGAACACGCCCTTCGCTGACATCGTCTCGGCGGTCGAGTACTTCAAGCCCAAGATACTGGGCATAAGCGCCACGAGCAGTTACGCACTGTTCGCGGCGGGGAGGGCGATCAAGAAGGTCCGCGAAAAGTTCCCGGACAAGAGCGTCATGATCGTCGTGGGCGGATGCGCGTTCGAGAGCAACCCCGAAGCCTGGAAAGAGATCGGGGCAGACGCGTACCTTTCGTCATTCAAGGAGATCCTGGCCCTCGGAGGAAGGTGAGATCATGGTCTCTTTCCGCATCGCACTACGATTTCTCAGGTCCAACAAGGTACAGACCATCCTGATCGTTCTGGGCATCGCGGTCGGGGTATCGGTCCAGGTGTTCGTCGGCTCCCTGGTCTCCAGCCTCCAGAGCAGCCTTTTGGACGCGGCGGTGGGCAGTTCCCCCCAGGTGACCATATCACCAGACGCGAATATGACCGTGCTTACCGACTGGCAACAGACCGTTGCCGGTCTGAACAAGGTGTCTGCGGTGACCAGTATCTCAGTTTCCGCCGATTCGCCCGCGTTTCTGAGGGATGGGACCACGACAATATCCGTTCTTGTCAGGGGTTTCCAGTTCCAGAATGCCACGTTGATTTACAATCTGGATAGGGCGATCTACCAAGGTACCGCTCCAACATCACCCGGCCAGGTCGCCATAGGCAAGGACCTCGCCTCGAAACTGGGCAAAGGGGTTGGGGATACCATCAGCGTCACCTCCCCAGCCGGCCAGAACTTCACCCTGGCCATCACCGGTCTCTTCGATCTCAAGGTACAGGCCATTAACAAACTATGGGTCCTGACCCCGCTGGCCGGCGCTCAGGCGATGTTCAACTTTGGCACAGGGGTCACGGCCATCGAAATGAAGGTCAAGGACGTCTTCGCCGCCGACCAGGTTGCGCAACAGGTGCGCGATCAGTTCGCTGGGCAACAGATCGTCGTGACCGACTGGAAGGAACAGAACGCTCAGCTACTAAGCGGCCTGCAGAGCCAAGGCTTCTCCAGCATCATCATCCAGACCTTCGTCCTGGCGTCCGTCGTCATTGCCATCGCCAGCATACTGGCGATCAAGGTGCTGCAGCGATCCAGGCAGATCGGCATACTCAAGGCAATGGGGATAACCGATAGGGATGCCAGCCTCATCTTCATCTATGAGGGGACGATGCTAGGCATACTGGGTGCGGTGGCTGGCGCCTTGCTGGGAATACTGATGATCGTCGGTTTCACCGCCGGAACCAAACAAGCGGACGGTAGCAGCATCCTTCAGATAACCGCCGATCCCGCATTCGTGCTCCTCTCCACGTCCATTGCCATACTGGCGGCCACAGTGGCGGCGGCCATACCGGCCAGGAAGTCGTCCAAGCTTACACCCGTGGAGGTGATCCGGAATGGCTGAAAAGGTCATTGAGGTAAGGCATGTAGACAAGATCTACATCACCGGGGACATAAAGAGCCAGGTTCTGTTCGACATCAATCTTGAGGTGGAGAGGGGAACCTTCAATTCGATCATCGGTGCCTCCGGAAGCGGCAAGACCACGCTGCTGAACATCCTCGGTACTCTGGACAAGCCGACTTCCGGAGAGGTGCTGATCGATGGGGTGAGGGCTGACCAAATGAAGAAGAACCAGTTGGCCAAATTAAGGAACGAGACCATCGGTTTCATCTTCCAGTTCCATTACCTGCTCCCGGAGTTCACGGCTCTGGAGAACGTTCTTCTACCGATAGTGATCCGCAAGGGCAGACCGGATGAGAAGGATACCACCAGGGCCGAGGAGCTCATGGAACTATTGGGAATATCGAGCGTCAAGAACAACCTGGCCACTAACATGTCGGGTGGACAGCAGCAGCGGACGGCGGTGGCGAGGGCGCTGATCAACCAGCCGAAGATAGTTCTGGCGGACGAGCCGACCGGGAACCTGGACTCGGAGTCAACTGCCAATATCTATTCCCGGTTCAGATACATCAACGAAACCTTGGGGACGACGTTCATTATCGTCACACATGACCGACGGATCGCGGAGCAGACCGACCGCATAATCGGTGTGAAGGATGGAAGGATCGAGATGGACGTAAGGAAGTGAGCTCGACCGTTCCCATTTCCCCCGAACCCAGCGATGAATGCCAATGTTTATTGCGCGCGCTGTCGCTTAGCATGCCAATGATCCGCCTCAAAAGGGCCTATGAACCGCCAAGCGACCAGGATGGCGTAAGGATCCTGGTCGACAGGCTATGGCCCAGGGGCATCTCTAAGGAAAAAGCCGCGATCCGCCTATGGTTCAAGGAGGTGGCACCGTCCGTCGAGCTCAGAAAGTGGTTCTCCCACGACTATACCAAATGGGAAGAGTTCCGGGAAAGATACTGGAAGGAGCTGAACGACAATATCCCCACCATCCAGAAGATAAGGGAGATGGCGTCCCGGGGGGATATCACTCTGATCTTCTCTTCTCGGGATGTCGAGCACAACAGCGCAGTGATCCTCAGGGAATATCTGGTGAAATCGACGAATCATTTCCAGGAAGGTAGGCTCAAATTCGAATCAAGTGGTTCCATGAAAGAATCATAAGATTCTCCGTTTGCAATATGTTAGGGTCTATTGAAAAAATATATAATTTATTTTGATAGATGCATCGTAATAATTATTATGATGAAATATATTCATAAAATTTAGTTTTTATTCTATTGATGGGTTTCTCAAATCATGTGCCGGACATACGGACATGTCCTCGCTATGGGGGCGTTGTTCGCGCTAATATTGCCCGGCCTGATTCCAATGTTCTTAATGGCTCCCACGTCCGAGGCGACGACAGCGGAGACGATCGGAGGCAACCTTTCGATCAACTCCCAGATCATGACCTCGCGGGAGGTCGAGGAAATCAGCTCCTCGATTGGCATCAGGCAGGATGGGATAAACCATAACATCTTGGTCGATAAGATCGGAAGGGCATCGGCCACGGACAGCATGACCTTGACTGGCCTGGCAGCTGCCTCATCAGGGGGCAAGACCTCCCTGACCTGGAACACTCCAACTTCGAGAGGAAATAGTGAGGTGAAGAGCCATTCGGTCCACCGAGGTACATATTCCGCATTGACCGACCAGGTATCGATTGTCTCCGTCACCACCATGAGCCATGTTGATGGATCGATGAAGGCTGGAACTGTGTACTTCTACGCTGTGAGGGAGGTCAACAAGGCCGGAGCAGATGCTGCAAGCTCGTCCGCACTTGCGATCAAAGTCCCCGCTGGGACGCCCTGTGGGCTGACCGCAGTCGGCTCCAATGGTGCTATTACGATATCTTGGTCCGCCCCCTCCAGCAACGGAGGTTCGGTCATCACCGAGTATAGGTTGTACCGCTCGACCGTTCCTGGTTCGGAAACGCTTCTGGTCTCCCTGGGAAAATGCGTTATGTATACGGATACCGGACTGACCAACGGTAAGACGTACTACTACAGGGTCTCCGCAGTGAACGTTGTGGGCGAGGGGGTTCTCAGCCAGGAGGTCTCCGGGAAGCCAAAAGCGGCTTCCGCCGTCCCGGGTCCTTTCTCGATGGCCGCATCAGCCACCAGCGGAAGAGTATGTCTAACTTGGACCATGCCGTCCTCTGTTTGTCCTCTGCAATATTTTGACGTGATCAGGAAGGTCTCGGGAACGGAAACGGTGATCGCCAAACTACCGCCGTCGAGGACCGGTTACGTTGATCAGACAGCGGTTACGGGTAAGGATTGCTCTTACCGGGTCGTGGCGTTCAGCTCTGCTGGTTCCTCTTCCACACCATTCATATTTGTTCATGCACTTGGTTTGGGGGTAGGGCCGGAGGAAACTCTAAACATAGGCCAGACGACCCAGGACCATTCACCCGAACTGTTCGCCGGTCTGACGGCCGTGGTTATCGGTGCCGTCTACACGGTGGCCTTATTCAGGTTGAGGAGGAACCAGGTCTGATCGGGAGGTCCTCGGCCATGCTCCTTACCCTTGATTATCACTGATCGGAAGGTAATCCTCCCTGACTGGCGAAAATACCTCGATGGCCACCGAATCTTCCAGGATCCTAGCCCCGTGGACCACGTTGCCGGGGATGTTCCAGCTGTCCCAGGGAACGACCTTGAAAACCTCGTCCCCGATGGTCAACAGGATCGAACCGGAGATGAGATATCCGGTCTGCTCCTGTGGGTGTTGATGGCAAGGTAAGGAACAGTTCGCCCTGAGGCAGAACCTCGTGAAGAGCATCTCATGCCCATAGCTCAGCGTCTTCATCGACACACCTGGCAGGACCTGAATATACCCTTCGTCGCATCCCTTGCAGAACATAGGATGACCAACCGGAAAAGGTCAATAAAGTTCTTCCGACCAGGCAAATTCGAACGGGCTGGATTGGTTCGTTCCGACCAGACATCCAGTTCGTCAATCCTCGTCGATCTCAGAGATGATTGCTGATTTTTTGATGCGATTCAATAAATAAGGACATCCCTGTCGCTTCTATTGTTTTAAATGTCAACCGTCCAAATTCCTATTTTGACCACTCACGATGGGTCAGTACCACTTGGACGAAAAGTATACGTGAATAAATTCCGGGAAACACTGACAGGAATTCGCCCTTGGATATCATGGGAAAAACATGCCGCCCCTATAGCTACATGCGACAAGTGGATTGATATCCCGGGGGATGGTCGAATTGGATAAAAATATCCGAATGGTCCTGACGGTGTGCATAACCATAATGGTGGTCGGTTCTTTTGTCACCTATGAGACCATGGTCGCGAAGGACTCCAGTATGAGGGGGGATCTTCTTGCCAACTCAAAGGTAGCAGCCATTGCTGTCGATGCGGACGACATCAAGGCGCTGAACGGGTCCACGGAAGATCTGAACTCGTCACATTATCAGAAGCTCAAGGCGCTTATGGCCGAACAACGCGCTGCAATACCTTCGGCGCGATTCGTCTATCTATTGGGGCAGCTTCCCAATGGGACCATCTTCTTCTTCGTCGACTCTGAACCGGCCGATTCTCCGGACAGTTCCCCCCCAGGCCAGATATATGAAATCTCTTCGATGACCATCGACAATGCATTTAACGGCAAAGGGGACACGGGCGGCCCCCTGATCGACCAGTGGGGGACGTGGATGAGCGGCATGGTGCCGATCAAAGACCCGGACACCGGGAATGTGATCGCCGTCCTTGGTATGGACATCAGCGCCAGCCATTGGATGGAGAATACCATCGAATCGGGACTGGTCCCCGGCTTGACCGCGATTCTCCTCACCACGATCGTGGCCATATTCTTCACCCTCCAAGAGAGACGTAAGGAAGAGAACCGGAAACTGTCAGAGGCGGCTGAGGCTTTATTGGAATCTTCCGAGAAGTACCGCACGCTGATTGAGAACAGTCAGGACGCTGTGTTCATCGTGCAGAATTGGAAGGTGGTCTTCGTCAGTACGTCGGTGACCAGGATATTGGGTTTCACCCCAAGCGAAATGCAGAACCGGCCATTCATGGATTTTATTGTTCCTGAGGAACGGGCCAGGATCGACGAGCAGACCAAGGTCCTGAAAATCCAGAAGGGGAGCGTCGAGTTGGAACGCCTCAGGCTTTTGCACCGGACATCGCCCAATGAGGCATTGGCGACCTTGAGCATCTCGCTCATAGATTACCAGGGACGACCGGCTTACATGGGTACTATGCACGATCAGACCGCCAAGGAAAGTGCAGAGCTGGCATTGGCGGAAGCCAATCGCAAGCTGCAGTTGATGACCGGGATCACCCGGCACGACATCCTGAACCAGCTCATGGTCCTCAGGGGCAATCTGGAACTGGCCAAGAACACCAAGAACCCGGGTTCGGCGAAAGCCTTCGAATCTCGGGCGATGGAAGCGGCGGACAACATCGAGAGCATGATAGCCTTCACGAAGGACTATCAGGACATTGGCATGAACGCGCCGGCTTGGCAGGACCTGCCCGGGCTGGTGAAGAGATCGACCCAACGCATGAACAGCGCAGGATTGGAACTTCAGGTACAACTGCCGAACATGGAGATACTGGCCGATCCATTGATCGTCAAGGTCTTCCAAAACCTGATCGACAACGCGCTGCGGCACGGCCAGAGAGCAAAGCAGATGCGTTTCTCGGCCACGGCGGTGGACGGTTCGCTGATGATCGTGGTCCAGGACGATGGTGACGGAATAATCGCAGGAGACAAGGATCGCATCTTCGAAAGGGGGTTCGGGAAGAATACTGGTATGGGCCTCTTCTTCTCGCGCGAGGTCCTGTCGATCACCAATATGACAATCGATGAGCAAGGTGTTCCTGGACAAGGTGCCAGGTTCGTGATCATGGTGCCAAGCGGTAAGTGGCGTCCCCTGGCCGATCCATGATCGTGAGTGGAGCCAGACTTATATCGTTCGAATTTCAGCGATCTAACGCAGTTCATCCTTTTGAATGAGCTCAAGTGCCTTCGCCGCCGCCTTGGCCTCAGCACCTTTCTTCGTTTTTCCTTCGCCAGTCACCGTCTCTCCGTTGACTGTTGTATTATGGCAAAAGATGGTCTCGCCATTTTCTATGCGTTCGGACCATGAATGAACCACATCCTTTCTCCTTTCCCGGTCGACCAGTTCTTTCAGTTCAGTAATGGGACCTTTGCCGTTCATCGAATAGTCAATTTGGTGATCCACAAGCACGAAAGTGTCAATGAACTGTGCCGCTGCGCCATAGCCTTCGTGTTTGTAGAGCGTTCCAACGATGGCCTCGAAGGCTGTCGACACCATCTTGTCGGTCACCTTGCTTTGTCCATTGGCCTGTTTCTTGTTGAGCAATATTGCCAGGCCTCCCTCCTTTCCTTCATGGACCAGTACTGGATTGCTTCTGAGGTAGTTGCACATCAGGGACATCTTGGCCGGAGAATGCTCGGGGTATCTGTCGAAGACCGCTTCGGCGATCCGCAGGTTCAGCACGGCATTGCCCAGGAACTCAAGCCTTTCATTGTTGCGGTCTCCCACAGACCTCGGGGTCAGAGCAACACCCAATAGCTCCTCCACGCTCTCTGGCTTCATCAGGCTCCTGACCGTCCCTTCGATGGTTTCCATTTTCATCATCTCTCAAAGCCTGGATATGCTCGGGGTTCATAAATGATACGTAACTGGAACCAGATATTGGGGATTAGAGCTGACCACACACCGAACTACCGATTGACATGATCCGTCGGGTCGATGCGATGTCCTATTGCATCATCCTCCGTTCCATGATCTCCGCTCCCCCGAAGACGAAAAGTCTGGGCCTCCCATCTTCAAGCACGACGTAGGTGTTGTGCACAGGGTCTTCCTTGACCCATGAGCCGGTATTGACAAGTTCTTCACCGTGGGAAATGAACGGATCGTGCGTATGACCAAATACGAGGATCTGGCCTGGCTTTTCTTGTACCTCGGCGAGAGCAAGTCTTTCGATGCCCCTGATCCGGTTCTTGAGCCTGATCTCCGGTCTGTCCTCGATGCTTCCGGTGGTTATCTTGAGGTTCCCTTCCTCCCCTCTCTCCGCGAAGACCGAATACTGTAGGTCGCTCATCTTTCTGGCCAGATAGGCCCACATATCATCTTTTTGGACGCCATCGGAATCGGACATCACATGGCACAGTATCTCCAGGATCGGCCGGATGAACTTGGTCTCGCTCCCGTACTCGAACTCATAGCCATGCATGAACCGGTAGGTGTGATCGCCATCAACCAGTTCCAGTGTCTCAAGGAACTCGAAAGGGTAATTGTAATGGGGTGCCCGGTTCTTCAGCTTGAGCAGATGGTAGTCATGATTGCCTGTCACCCAGTGGACATTGATCCTCTTCCCAAGTTCCCTGAGAATGATCACCGTGTCCATATTCTCCAAGAACACCCCCGAGGCGTCCCTATGCCACATCTCGACGATGTCGCCCAGCAGCACGAGGTCGGTCAGATCAACATCCTGGAGGAGGGAGCTCAGAAATGAGTTGAACGACTCCCTTTCACTACTCGCACTGCCTAGGTGAACATCGGAGACGACCACGACCTTCACGGAATCACCGTGAAATTGAGTCTAGCCCGGAATATATAAACCCGGTGAACCCAGGGCATCGGATCGGAGCGTTTTCCCATGGCCATAACCACCGCAATCGCCAATCTCATAAATGTCGGATCACCGATAAGGGTGTCAGGGTTTCGTCGATGCTGAGCGGAAATGACAGGATCAAATTGAGCAAGGAGCAGATGCAGGAGATGGTCTCCTTGATCAAGAAATTCTTCAAACAGGAAAGAGGAGAGGAGATAGGAGATCTGGCATCCGGACTGTTACTGGATTTCGTGATAGAGAAGTTGGCGCCGGAGTTCTACAATCAAGGTGTGCAGGACGCCTGCAAATACATGGGTGACAGGGTAGAAGACCTACTGGCGATCCAGATCATCCGGCATAAGTAATGTGCCTGGCGGGCCTTTGAGGATCTCCGTCGTTTCCACGTTCTCCAGGAATAGGCCAGAGGCATCACTGTGCCACATTCCCAAAATATCTCCGAGCAGTACTGGATCTGTCAAATCCCAGTCGTTGCCCAGCGATCTGGGAAATCCATTCAAAGATGCCCCTTCGCTAACCGGACTGCCCAGGTGGACGTCGGAGACAACTATGATCTTAAAAAGTTACCGAAGATGGAGTCCAGAACGATTTGTTACAACCCGATGAGGTATAATGGACGAACGCGATCCATTCATACCACCTGCTGTTTACAGGAATAATTTAAGACCTATCCACGCATTATTATCTTGCCGGCCGTTTAATCGGGACATATCGATATTGGGATGGGATAATGGGCATGAAGTCGATAGTTCGCATGATATCCTTCTGGACAGCCTTGGGGCTGATACTGGGAGGGTCTTTGATCATTGCCTCCGGTTCATCCTTCGCTGATGACCCTGGCAATTTTTATTACCAGCTTATCGACGGAGGATCTCATGTCGAGATCATCGGATACCGAGGACCCAACCTTGACGTCGATATTCCGGCATACATTGATGGGTTGCCGGTGACGTCCATCGGTCAAAGTGCTTTTGACGGAAGATACCTGACACTGAATCTAACCTCCATCAAGATCCCTGATACAGTCACCAATATTGGGGATTCCGCGTTCCATTCGAGCGGCGCCATCACATCCATGACCATTCCGCAGAATGTCACCTCCATAGGGCCCAGGGCTTTCTTCAAATGCAGTGCCATGACCAGCATGATATTCGAAGGGAACGCGCCATCGGTCGGTTCTAACTGGATAACAAATCACAATGTCAGTCTGACCCTGTACTTCTATGACGGGGCATCGGGATTCACTACTCCGACCTGGCAGACAGTGAGTTGCGTTCGCCTTTGCTGGCTCGCGATGGATGCCAACATGGGATCCACTTCTCCGGCCGAAGGCCGTTACTGGGCCGGGTCCTCTGTAACCATCACAGCCATTCCTCCCGAGGCCGGGGAGGGTGAACGGTACATCTTCGGAGGGTGGGTCGGATCAGGCAACGGAAGCTATTCCGGAAGCAACAACCCAGCCACAGTTAGGATGAACAGTTCGATCGTCGAGACGGCGGTCTGGACCAAGCAGTATCAATTGACCATCTCCACCAACCTAGGCTCCACCGATCCGAATGCTGGGGTCTCCTGGCACGATGAAGGTTCCACTGTGATCCTGCAGGCCACCGCACCCCCGACCGTGGGGAATGAGCGTTACGTTTGGAACGGTTGGACAGGACTTGGATCACATAGCTACACCGGTGGCGACAACCCGGTCTCCATCACGATGAACGGACCGATCAGAGAGACGGCATTGTGGACGCGTCAATACCAGGTGTCGTTCGTTGCGTCTCCTTCAGGGGCCGGTTCGATACTGCCATCCGATGTGCAATGGAGAGAGGCAGGCCCCCTGCAGATAGAGGCGATCCCTTCCGGTGACTATGAGTTCTCTTTGTGGACCAGCGATAGCAGCTTCATAACATTTGACGACCAGATCGCCACGACCTTTGCCAACATCGGCGGCCCTGGCACTATCACCGCGAACTTTGCTTTGAAAACTGTGGAAGTGACGATCGCCACCAATACTACCGGTCCAGGATATGTTCTCGTAGATGGGAATACGACCATCACGCCAAAGACCTTCAATTGGGTGCCTGGAGAGAGCCATACTCTCGTAGCGGCCACCAATGTCACGATCGGACAGGGCGATAGATACCGATTCAGCTCCTGGAGCGACGGTCAGCCCCAGAACCGCACATTCATCGTTCCCTCATCGGCAGTAACGGTCACTGCCATCTTCTTGCATCAGTACCAGCTCACCATGGCCTCCACTTTCGGCAACACCACACCGGAGATCGGAGCTCATTGGTTCAATGCAGGAACCTCGGTTACGCTGGGATCCACCGCACCAGGCTCGATCGCGGGAGAGCGATATGTCTCTTTTGCATGGACCGGATCGGGGGCTGGCAGCTACAGCGGGGCGACCAATTCCGCCTCTGTCACAATGAACGGTCCAGTCACGCAGACCGCCTCCTGGAGACACCAGTTCCAGCTGATGATTTCCAGCAATTTCGGAACGGTCAGTCCATCGACCGGGATGTGGTACGATGCCGGTACTAAGGTCACGCCTACCGCCACTGCCCCGACGTCCATAACCGGAGAACGATACCAGTTCCCGTCATGGGTCGGACTGGGCGCTGGCAGCTACTCCGGCACCAATAACCCAGCGACCGATGCCATTACCATGAACGGTCCAGTCACGCAGACCGCCTCATGGACACACCAGTTCAGGCTCACGACGGCCACGAACTTCGGTACTGTCCTTCCCACGACTGGATCGTGGTACAATGCTGGCGCTACCGTAGCCATCACGGCCACCCCTCCGACGGCGGCGTCAGGTGAACGATACGTCTCGTTGGTCTGGGCAGGGAATGGTCCTGGCAGCTACAGTGGAGCCATCAATCCGTCCACGGTTACAATGAACGGGCCGATCACCGAGACAGCTTCATGGACCCGTCAATGCCAGGTCTCATTCGCTGTAAGCCCCGCTGGGGGCGGTTCCATCACACCAACGGGCAATAATGTGTGGGTCAATGCCGGACCGCTCTCGATATCGGCGATTCCATCCGTGAACTATGTCTATTCATCATGGGCCAGCAGCACCGCTTCCATATCCTTCTCCTCCATGTCGCCCTCGACCACAGCGAACGTCAATGGTCCTGGCACGATCACCGCGAACTTCGTCCTGGCCTTGGGGATAACGATCACTTCCAATCCCACCGGTTCAGGATACGTTCTGGTGGACGGGAACGCGATCACGACGCCGCACACTTTCAATTGGGTATCCGGAACCCATACCATCGAGGCGATCTCGGTCGTCGCGGGAGGAACGGACGAGCGGTTCATCTTCGATTCCTGGAGCGACGGTCATTCCCGGAACCATATTTACACGGTAACGGTCCCCACAGCCACCATCACCGCCAACTTCATCCATCAGTTCCGGCTGACCATGGCCACCGATGACGGGACCACGGTTCCGAGCGTGGGGGCGAGCGATCCCTGGCACAACGAGGGTTCAACGGTGGCGATAAGCGCCACTGCCCCTTCGGCCGTCACATCGAACGAACGTTACCTCTGGGGTGGCTGGAACGGGACCGGAATGGGCAGTTACACCGGTACGATGAACGCGGTCATCTTGACGATGAGCGGACCGATAACCGAGACCGCGTATTGGACGCATCAATACCTGCTGACCATGGCCACGAACGATGGGACCACGACGCCGTCGGCGGGCAGCAGCTGGATCGACACCGCCGTTCCGGTGGAGATCTCGGCCATTGCTCCTCCGACCGGTCCGGGCGATCGATATGAGTTTTCTGGCTGGACAGGAACCGGGGTCGGAAGCTATTCCGGGATGATCTTAACCGTCCTCATAACACCAGGAGGACCGATCACCGAGACCGCTAGCTGGACCCTCCAGCATGTGCCCGGAGCACCGACCGGCCTTGTGGTCCTGGCAGGCGACGGAAAGGTCACTCTGAACTGGACCGCACCGGCTTCTGACGGAGGCGCGGCGATCGATCACTATGTTGTATACCTGGATGGGGCGGAGGTCATGGTCGTTAGTGACGTCACGGCCACGGTCTCAGGCTTGACCGACGGGATACAGTACAGGTTCTCCGTGGCGGCGCACAATCCAGTTGGTAATGGACCGAATTCGCCGGAGAGTGTCGCCACACCGTTCAGGGCGCCGAGCACGCTCGCCCTGGAGATAACATCGCCGCTGAACGGTTCGTACATCAGGAGCGGCAGCGTGATGCTGGAATGGACCGTGTCCGATCCAAATTCCAATGTGACCGGGATCGAAGTGAGTCTGGACGGCACGACCTGGATCGCAGCGACCGGAATGAAATTATTACTTGATTCGCTCAGCGACGGATCACATATTGCCTATGTCAGGGCAGCCGACGAGGCTGGATATGAGAATTCCACGTCGATCACTTTCATGGTTGACGCCACCGCGCCAGACGCGACCATCACCTCGCCGTCATCGGGTTCATACGTCAATGTCCATTCCATATGGGCCAACTGGGTCACCAGCGACATGACCTCTGGCGTGGCCTCGGTCGAACTGAGCACCGACGGGGGCAGCTGGACCATTCAATCCGGGAACGGCGTTCAGCTCACCATGCCGGACGGTCCGTGTAATGTCCACATCAGGGCCACGGACAACGCCGGGAACACAAGGACGGTTTCGGCCGCGTTCACCGTGGACACACTGGAACCATCGATCATCGCAAACGCCCCGAACTTCAACGACGTGTCGACCAGGGCTTCGGTCGTTGTGAGCTTCAGCGAATCGATGGACACGGCCTCCTCCACGATCACGGTGGACGGGATCAACGGCACTGTCTCCTGGAATGGGAACGATATCGTCTTCACGCCGATATCAGTACTTCGCGGTTGGACGAGCTATTTGGTCACCGTGGACGCCAAAGACCTTGCCGGCAATGCCGTCTCGGACACCTGGACGTTCAAGACCGCCCCGGTGGGAAGCCTGTCAGGAACGGTCTATGGCCACGACGGGAAGGCACTGGCAAACGCCACCGTGAGCCTCAAAGGTCAATTCACCTCAGCCCAGACGGCAATGAGGTATCTGACCATGTCCATAGCCGCCATCGAAGATGTGGTCCAGACCACCACCACCGACGCGAACGGGGTCTACACGTTCTACGATGTGGCCATCGGCAATTATACTATGGAGTTCGCGGAGACCGGTTACGGGATCCAGAGCGTCGCCGTGGCAATGACCTTGGACGCTGTGCAAAAGGGAGGCCTGATGATCGACCAGACGGTCCAGCCAGAAAGATGGAACGACAATGGATTGTTCATCTATTCCGTCATCTTGTTGGTGGCGGCGGTCCTGACGCTTGGGTTCATGGTCCTCAGAAGGCAGAGCCCGAACGTTGCTCAGCCAAGATCAATGGAGTCGAAGTTCAGCACCCTAGTGAAACGGAATTCCGGAGAAAAGGAATTCCAGGCGGACCCACCGATCATCCGCGACCTCAGGTCCACCGCGGTGAAAGAGGAGACCGAGGATAAGAAGTTCCAAACCCAATTCCAGGCATACAACGATCTTGAGATCGGAATCGCGAAATCGGTTCCGGCTCCGCAATTGCCGGTCGATCATGCATTACATGCTGAGGCGATGAAAGCAGAGGACACCAAACCATCTGTTCGGTCCAAATATTATATCGATCCAGATATAGCGATAGAGAATTGGGAATCAACGAAGATGAATGGCCTGGCCTTATTCCCAGAGGCCGCCGGTCCCGAGCTCAACACCGCGAACAAGACAGAGGATGTGAGGCCACAAGACCATTCAAGCGCCTATGAGGGTCATGAGGTCGTAATGATGAAGAAGGGCTGGATCCCCTGGAACCAATGTGACGATCCCAATTCGTTCACGCAGAGGAAATCAGAGGATGTGAAGCCCCAACACCATTCGATCAACGACGGCCCGAAGGTCGCCATGATGAAGAAGAGCAAAGTCCCATGCCTCGACATTGATGAATCCGAGGCTGAGAGATCAGCAGAGGACGCAAGACCCCAACACCATTCTGCTAACGATGGTCCAAAGATCGCCATGATGAAGAAAAGCAAGATCCCATGCCTCGACATTGATGAATCCGAGGCTGAGAGATCAGCAGAGGACGCAAGACCCCAACACCATTCGATCAACGATGGCCCGAAGGTCGTCATGATGAAGAAGGGTCAGATCCCGGACCATTCCCTTGACGATACTGAACCTCATGTTCAACAAGCTGATCCATATCCAGAGTTCATCACGAGTAAGCGGGCCGAAGGGAACACGATATCGATCGAAGACCAGACAGATGCAGTGACCGATCTCCCCGGAGAAGAGGGTAGGAAGGAAAAGGAACCGCAGACCACCAACCAAACAACGGTCGATTCTGGGTCCATCGTGAAATATTCTGATGGGCGAGGATCCGAGGATCAACAATCCTCCCTCGATGACCTTGAGCTCATAATGTCAACAGCAACCGAGCCGAATGATCCGTCCGATCAGCGCCCTGCCGTTGCCGATCCTGGGCCTGTCAAGAAAAGGAGGATCGCCAAGGTGAAGAAAGTAAAAGTTCAGGAAAAGACGGAACCCAAAGGGAAGGCTGAAGGGAAGGGCAAGGCCAAATCGAAGAAAAAAACCCCTTCGAAAACGAAAAAGAAGGATACGCCTCCATAAGATCCAATCATCTACGGTACGGTAATCAGAATGACCCGGACCCTCAGGTAATATCCATCGAACGCACAAATCGGGCTAAGGATTCCCGAAACGTCGTTACCATTGAAAGCCAGGCAGACGAAAGTTCGCACCCAATCGGCATTTCGCTCCTGTTATCAGGAATAATTATAAGACCGATACCAGCATTATTATCAAATCCGGTTCTAAGAACGGGAATTTATTCGTTTGAGATGGTTTCAATGGTCTCGAGATCGAGAATTAGGATAATTTCCATGATATTCGCGCTGGGGTTGCTGTGCGGCGCATTGTTCATTGTCGCTACTGGCCCGGTCGTCGCAGAGGGGGAAGTAGCGGTGACCATAGATACCAACCCGACCTCTATGATGGCAGTGCGGGTGGACGGAAGTCTCTATTCCACACCTCGGACTTTCTACTTTCTGCCAGGATCGCTTCATACCATAGAGGCGGTCCAGACGATCTCGGGAGGAGCGGGCGAAAGATACGAGTTCAGCGCCTGGAGCGACGGCGGAGACATGTCCCACGGGATCATAGTCCCGGCATCGGACACGACCTTCACCGCCAACTACGACCATCAGTACTACGTTTCTTTCGGCGTCTCTCCATCGGGAGGGGGCTCCGTCTCTCATGCGGCAGGCTGGATGAACGCCGGTCCACTGTCGATACAGGCGACCCCGACCGCGGGGTATGCCTTTTCCTCCTGGAGCAGCAATAACGGGGCAATAACATTCGGTTCAATGACCGCCTCGACCACCGCCACCATTGGCGGAACGGGCACGATCACGGCGAACTTCCTTCTTCCAGTCAGCGTGACGATAACGTCCAACCCGACCGGTCCTGGATTTGTTCTTGTGGACGGGAACGCGATAACCACGCCTCAAACCTACAGCTGGATGCCGGGGACCAGCCATACCTTGAGGGCCTACTCCGAGATAACCGTCGCTGCGGGCGAGCGGTACTTGTTCGATGCATGGAGCAATGGTGGGGAAAGGATCAGCACATTCACAGTGCCAGACACAGCGACGATCGTAACGGCACGGTACATACACGAGTACCAGGTATCATTCGTCGTCTCGCCCGAGGGAGCGGGAACAACCAATCCGTCTGGCTCCAGCAATTGGCTGGAGGCGGGTACGCTGGCATTGCAAGCGACCCCGTCCGCAGGGTATTCCTTCTCCTCCTGGGGCAGCAGCAATATCGCAATAACATTCAACCCGCAAGGGTACTCGACCACCGCCACCATTGGCGGACCTGGCACGATCACGGCGAACTTCACTCCGAATCCCTATCAGATAATGATAACATCCAGCCCCGCGGGTCAAGGACACGTCCTGGTCGACGACATTGCCATCACCACTCCCCTTACCTTCACATGGTTGATGGGCCAGAGCCATAAGATCGAAGCGATCGACAATATCGACGATGCGCTGGGCGAGCAATTTTTATTCACGTCATGGAGCGACGGCGGATCCCGGTCTCACATGTACACCGTTTCCACCTCGGCAGCGATGGTGGCCGCCAACTTCACTCATCAGTATCGTCTGACGATGGCCGATTCGATCGGAACGACCATTCCAGAAGCAGGTGTCTATTGGTATGATGCGGGCGCGTCCGTCCAGATAACCGCCGCTCCTCCTTCCTTGTCACCGGGTGAACGGTATAATCTCACTTGGATCGGAACGGGAACGGGTGCATACAGCGGACCTAGCAACCCGGCCTCGGTGACGATGAACGCCGCGATAAGTCAGACGGCCACATACACCCATCAATACAGTCTGACATTGGTCGATCCGATCGGAACGACCTTTCCTGTCGCCGGTGTCTATTGGTATGAAGATGGTGCGTCCGTCCAGATCACCGCCGCTCCTCCTTCCATGCCAGCGGGCGAAAGGTATATTTTCGACACATGGATCGGAACGGGAACGGGTGCATACAGCGGACCTAGCAACCCGGCCTCGGTGACGATGAGCGGTCCCATGATCGAGACCGCTTCATATAGACATCAATACCAGGTGTCATTCGCCGCTATCCCATCGGGAGCGGGAACGATCACTCCTTCTGGCAACGATGTCTGGCAGGATGCTGGACCGATCTCCATCCAGGCAATTCCGTTTTCAAGATATGAGTTTTCGTCCTGGAACAGCACCGGTTCGATCTCATTCGATGCGCAAACCGCGTCTACCTCGGCTAGCATCGAGGGCACAGGCACGATAACCGCGATCTTCGATCTTCTCCCGGTCAGCGTGACGATAGCGTCCAGCCCGATCGGCTCAGAATATGTCCTGGTGGACGATGAGATAATCACCACGCCCCAAATATTCAGCTGGTTGCCGGGATCCAGCCATTCATTGAAAGCGGCCTCGGCGGTCCCAATCGGACCGGGGGAGCGATATCTGTTCAGCTCCTGGAGCGATGGTCTGCCGCAGAACCATACGTATACCGTACAAATGTCGCCAGCCACCATCACCGTCACCTTCGTCCACCAGTACCAGCTGACGATGGCCAGCAACTTTGGCAGCACGACCCCGGCCGTCGGGACCCACTGGTATGAAGCAGGAACCCTGGTGCCGATATTGGCTGCCTCACCAATGCCGACGATGGGCGAAAGATACGTCGACCTAACATGGGCTGGATCGGGCGCAGGCAGCTATAGCGGATCGGCCAATTCCGTTTTCCTCACGATGAACGGGGTGATAACCGAGAACGCCTCCTGGACGCACCAGTATCAGGTCTCGTTCGCGGTGACGCCGGCGACCCCCACCTTGGGAGGGACCATCGCTCCAACCGGGACAGATACCTGGGTGAGCGCCGGGCCGCTCGCGATAATGGCGACCCCTTCCCCCGACTTCATCTATTCATCATGGACCAGCACTACGGTCTCCATTACCTTCACGGCCATGTCGCCCTCGACCACCGCCATCATCAACGGTCCCGGTACGATCACGGCGAACTTCATCATGGCCCTGGGCATCACCATAACGTCCAACCCGACAGGTTATGGATATGTTCTGGTGGACGGGATCCCGATAACCACACCGCAGGTCTATGATTGGGTGTTCGGGATGCACACCATCGAAGCGGTCCCAAGCTTCACCGTAGGAACGGACCAGGAGTTCATCTTCAATTCCTGGAGCGATGGCGGCCGTCGGACCCACATGTTCACTGTAACGGACCCTACGGCTAGCGTGACCGCGAACTTCGATCACACGGTCCGGCTGACCATGGCCACCAATGTCGGGACCACCACTCCGAGCGTGAGTGCGAACAATGCATGGCACGATGAAGGTTCCACGGTGACGATAAGCGCCACCGCGCCCATACCAGGCTTGGCTGATGAACGCTACGTCTGGAACGGATGGACCGGCACAGGCATAGGAAGCTACACCGGCATGGCGAACACGATCACCATAACCCTGGGAGGGCCGGTGACCGAGACCGCGTCCTGGACCCTGATGCGCTTGCCCGGCATTCCGACCGGTCTTTCCGCGATCCCAGGCGACGGCCGGGTCACCCTGAGCTGGACCGCACCCCTTTCGGACGGAAGCATGGTCATCGAGCAGTATGTGGTGTACCAGGACGGGTTGGAAGTGAAGAGGGTCAGTACTCTTACGACCACCGTCTCGGGCCTGACCAATGGGCAGGAGTATTCGTTCACCGTGGCGGCGAACAACCGCGCGGGGAACGGTCCGAACTCCACCGCCGTCTCCGCGACTCCGGAGAGGCCGCTGAACACGCTCTACCTTGAGATAACGTCACCGTCGACCGGATCATACAACCGTACTGGCAACGTATTGCTGAAGTGGACGGTGAGTGACTCGTACTCCGAGATCACCAAGATCGAGATCAGCACCAACGGAACGACGTGGAGCACGGTCAGCGGAACGAGCTATGCGCTTCGCTCTCTCAAAGATGGGGTGCATACGGTCTATGTCAGGGCCACAAACTCGGTGGAATATGTGAACACGACCTCGGTCACCTTCATGGTGGATAGGACGTCCCCGTTGGTGACCTTCCTGTCCCCGGTACCCGGAGGATACCTCAGGAGCCATACCGTAGCGGTCAATTGGATGATATCGGAGAACGGGTCCGGATTGACCGGGACCGAGTTCAGCATCGACGGAACGAACTGGACCCAGCTGATCGGAAGCGACAGTACGCTCTCGATGATGGACGGTCTCCACACCATCTACATCAGGGCCACGGACAACGCCGGGAACGTCGGGACCACTACCGCCTCGTTCATCATCGACACGATACCGCCGACGATCCTCTCAAAGGCCCCGACCGGCACGGCGGTCCTGACCCGGGCGACCATGGACATCACCTTCAGCGAGGCGATGAACCGGTTGGGCACGATGATCTCTGTGACCGGCGTCAATGGAACGTACATCTGGAACGGTAACCACCTGGTCTTCACGCCCTCGACGGCGCTCCGCCCCCTGACAGTGTACAATGTCACATTGAGCGGCCAGGACCAGGCGGGGAACATCCTCTCCAACTCCTGGTCGTTCAAGACCGCCAATCTGGGCAAGATCTCCGGTGTCGTCGTCGGCTATGACGGCAAGGTGCTGGTCAATGCGAACGTGAAGCTGATCGGCCCATCCACCGGCGGGCAGACGGAGATGGTGCACCTGACGTTGAGCATCGGCGATGCGGTTCTTGAGCAGACAACGACAACGGACAGGAGCGGGACATACGTGTTCTACGACGTGGCTCCCGGCAGCTACATGATCGAGGTCACTCAACCGGGCTACGGTTCGAAGAGCACTCCGGTCACCATGACCGCCGCTGCCGTGGTCGGCGGCGGGCTGACCGTGGACCAGGTCCTGCCGGAAAGCCTGAGCGACAGCGGATTGTTCATCCTTGCCATTGTGGGCCTGGCGGCCACTCTGATCGGCCTGGTGTTGATGATCCGCCGGAGGAACGGCCCTCCCGCCGTCATCGGGTCGGTGGCGAAAGGGAACGAGACATCGGGGAACATCGGGTGGAACGACACCCCGGGGAAGAAGGAACGGTGATGTGCTTCAGCGGGGAGAAAGGTCCGTTTCCCCGCTGTTATATCTTCCTCGCTCATTTTCAAGTGCGTTCTACATTGGAGATCGATCCTTCCCGATACCTCAGGGTTTAATATCCTGAACCGCTTTCTTTCCAAGGGGTTTCACCATGAAGGTTGTTATCGTCTATGATTCGATTTCGAAGACAAGGATGACCGAGAAGGTCGCCGTGCTCATCCAGGACGGGCTCAAGGAGAAAGGGATCGAGGCGGAAGCATTGCAAGTTAACCATGCTGGCGAGGTCAAGATCGAGAACTATGACTGCCTGATTATCGGCTCACCGACGATGGGTTGGAGGCCGACCCCGGGAACGATGAAGTTCCTCGACGGGCTCAAGGGAAAGCAGACATCCGGCAAGTCGGCCGTCTCGTTCGACACGCAGATGAAATCGTTCATCAGCGGCAACGCGAACAAGGCCATGGAAGCGAAGCTCAGGGAGCTTGGTTTCAAGATCGCCGGGGAGCCGCTCATGGCATACGTGCATGGCGGTAAGGACAACTATCAATTGAGGGACGGGGAATCGGAGAAGGTCAAGCAATGGGCCAAGGGGATCGTTGACGCGATCGGAAAGTAGCGAAAATTCCTATTGGAACTGAAGCGTCATCCTTGCCGGAAGCATTCGCCCACAGGTCGGCATGGCCCCCGGTGTTCAGATACTTGACGAGATCCGGACCATTCATGATCGGACGATTGACGCTCTTCGTGATGACCGGATCCATCGTCCGGTATCCGAATTATCGCCCCTTGTCGGAGAAATGTTTATCATTACGGCGGAATCGTTCATTATCACATCAAGATGCCGCTGACCAACTACATCGACAAGACGAGGAGCATTGTCCGGGTGCTCGCCATCGAGGATAACCCGGGGGACCTCAGGTTGGTTAGGGAATATCTTGAGAATGCGGTCCTCGGCCAATACCAGATAAGCAGCGCGGGCAGCATGTCGTCGGCGATGGAAGTGCTCGCGAACGAGGAATTCGATGTCATACTGCTCGACCTGAACCTGCCGGACAGCACCGGGCTCGATACCTTCATCACGCTCAACGGCAGGTTTCCGGCGATCCCGATCGTCATCCTGACCGGTTCCACGAACGAACTGACGGCCGCCCATGCGATAAACAAGGGCGCCCAGGACTACCTGTTCAAGAACGACCTGTCTTCCAGCAACCTGAGCCACGCCATCATCTTCGCCATTCAACGCAAGCGCATTGAGCAGGAGCTCGTGGAGGAGAAAGGACGCGCAGAGCTCTACCTGGACCTGCTCACACATGATATCGCAAACTACATCACCGCGGCCATGGGCTATCTGCAACTGGCGGAGATGCGGCTCAATCTCGAGGAGAAGGACAAGAAGCTCATCAACGTCCCCATCCAGCAGCTGAGGTACAGCAGCGAGCTGATCGCCAACGTGCGCAACATCCAACGGCTCGAGGCGAACCGGTACAAACCCGAACCGGTGAACCTCCATCTCATGCTGGAGAAGATCAAGGAGGACTACGAGCATCCGCCCGGGAGGGAGGTGGTGATAGCCCTCCACAAGGAATGCGATTGCCCGAGCCCGGTGTCAAGCTTCCTGAGGGACGCCTTCTCCAACATCGTCAGCAACGCCATCAAGCATTCTTCCGGGCCGCTCGCCATCGTGATCACATTGAGCCGGGGGTCACGGGACGGAGCGGAATGTCTGCTGGTGTCCGTGGAGGATACCGGACCCGGGATCCCCGATGACATGAAGGAAAAGGTCTTTGACCGGTCGACGCGCGGTACTACGAAGGTTACCGGTCAGGGGCTCGGTCTCTATTTGGTCAAGCGGTTGGTCGAGGACCAGGGCGGGAAGGTCTGGGTGGAGGACCGGATACCGGGGGATAGGACCAAGGGGGCGAGGTTCATGGTGTTGTTGCCCGAGGGGCGAGAGATCGCGTGACATATTTGTCCTGGTTCAAAAGATCAGGCCAAGAACACGTGGTCCATCACGCCGGTTTGACCTCTTCTCCCTTCTTTGTCTCCGTTGCCTGGCGCTCGTCGGAGGCGGATGCCAGCTTGGCCGACAGGTCCAGTATCGTGAACGGCTTTTGGAGCACGTCGCGGAAACCGAATTCCTGCGGGCTGGACATGATCGGGTCGCTCGAATAACCGCTGGAAACGATGACCCACGCGTTCGGGTCAAGGGCGAGGATCTCCCGGACCGCCTCTTCTCCCCCCATTCCGCCCTTGACGGTGAGGTCCATGATGACCGCCATGAACGGCCGGCCGGCGGTGATCCCATCCTTATAGGTGGCGATCGCGTCCGCCCCGTTGACGACGCAGGCGGATTTGTAGCCGAGATGGGACAGCAGAAGGGGCATGATCTCCAGGATGGTTTCGTCGTCGTCCATGACCAGTACGCGCCCGGAGCGGTGGGATTCCGCCTTTGGCTTGGCCGGGGCCGCTTCCTGCCGGACCTCGACCTGGGCGGGAAGGATGATCGAGACGGTCGTCCCTTCACCCAACACGGAGTCCACCAGGACCATCCCGCCATGGTTCTGGACGATGGAACGGACGGTCGACAGGCCAAGCCCGGAACCGGTGGCCTTCGTGGTGAAGAACGGATCGAATATCCTGTCAATGATCTCTGCCGGGATCCCTTCGCCCTTGTCATCGATGTCTATCCGGACGAAAGGCCCTGGTCCGATCGAGGTCCTCTCGCTCTCTGAAGGGACCATGTTGCTGGCCTTGACAAGGATGCGCCCTCCCTGGGGCATGGCCTGGACCGCGTTCACGACCAGGTTGCTGATCACCTGCTCGATCTGGATGGGATCGGCGGACACCATGCGCAGCTTCTTCTCGATCTCGAAGTCGGCCACCACGTTGGAGCCGGCCAGGGAGAACTCCACGCTCGAGCGGACCAGGTATTTGAGGTCCAGATCCTCCTTGAGCGGCTGACCTCCCTTCGTAAAGGCCAGAAGCTGCTGGGTCAGGTTCCGCGCCCGCATTGCCGAGCGGACGGAATCCTCCAGACGGCGCCGGGGCTTGCTGGACTCGGGCAGTTCTATCATCGCGATCTCGATGTTGCTTACGATCGAGGCCAGCATGTTGTTGAAGTCGTGGGCGATGCCGCCGGCGAGGGCGCCGAGCGACTCCAGCTTCTCGTTCCTGGCCATCTCCATCTCCAGTCGGCGGCTCGCGGTGACGTCGGTGAGAATAGTACGGAACCCATGTTCCGTGCCATCCTCGATGAGGTCGCTGGCCAGCTGTATCATTTGCTCGCCTTCGCTCTCGCTCCGCAGGGTCAGTGAGTGTTTCTGTTTCCCCTTGCCCGCAGCGACCCTCCGGTAGTGGAGGTAGAGCAGCTCCTGGCTTTTTGCCGGGAAGAAAGCGGATATGCCCCTGCCGATCATCTTGTCCCGTTCCGTTCCTAGCAGCGACGACGCGGTTAGGTTGGCCTCGGTTATCACCAGGTCGGGACTGACCGTGAGGTAACCGACCGGGGCGAGCTCGTACCACTGGTAATACTTGTTCCGGGAGGCTTCCAGTTCGACCTGGGTCCTCCTCAGCTCCTCGTTCTGTATCTCCAGCTCTTCATGGTGGATGCTGAGCTCTCGTATCAGTTCTGTGTCATCAGCTGCAGTATTGAGTTGGACCTGACCTTTCATCTCCAGTCGCCTCTTGGCCTGCTCCCGGAGCTCGCGCTCGTCGATCTCATGTAACATTTGCTGTGTTATCATTCCATCCCGTTCCTTATAAAGCAATGTTTTTCACTATCTTTTTTGATCATCAACAGAAATCCGACCCAGTGAAGGGACGAACTATCGATTCTTATCGACATTAGAAATGATCGTCTACGCAAACATATGAGCGAACCTTGGTGCACGATCTGATGAACGTGCCTCCTGACATGATGATGAAGATCAAGGCTGCCATCAAGATGTGATGATTCGATAGGCGTTTGGCCATAGAATCCCTTAAACTGTTCCCTTTCTTTCATTATCGATTTAGTGCCAGAGCGCCGTCTCTTCAGCTCCAGGGCCATCTTGTCCGTTGTTCAAGATGCTCGAATTTTGATCGGAAACCTTACCAGGTCCCATACGTCCCGAAGTCCTTCGATGCCTGGACCAGCGCCTGGATGTTCTCTGGCGGTGAGTATGGAGGGACTTCGCACGCCGTGCCTAAGATGTAACCGTTCGGGGCGTCGCGTCCCTTGCATATCTGCGTCCTCGCCTGCTCATAGACGGCTTTCGGATTGGACATGGCCATGATCTTCGTGTCGACCGAGCCCATGACGGTGCCCATGCCTCCGAACTCTTTAACCAGCAGGTCGGACGGGAAAACGTCGCGTCCCATGTAGCCGACGTGCATGATGGTGAACGGGGACCAGACGATCCGGTCCTTGAACAGCTTGTAGTCCGTTTCGTGGTTCCCGCACAGATGGTAGAACACCTGCGGGCCGGCGCCCTTGTTCATGGCGCTCTTGACGAAGTTGTTAAGGTACTTGATGGAGAAATCGTTCACCGCCTCGTCGGAGAAGATGTCGTTGTTGCCCAGCACGGACCCGGTGGCGATCATCGCCATGCCGTACTTGTTGGCCATGACCTCGGCGCCGTTGACCGCGGTCTCGGTGTACTTGCGTACGAGGGTGTGAGCCGATTCCTGCTCGACCATCGTCCACATGATGAAGTCCTCGACCCCGCATAGCTGCGCCGCCGCTCCGGTGAGATCGGAGGTGTAGGTCATCGGCAGGAACATCTTGGGCATGTGCTCGAGGATGTAATCGTTCACTCGGAACAGTTCCTGGGCGGTCTTTCCCTTCTCCATCGCGGCAGTGTCCGGGACCTCGATCCTGTCGATGGCCTCGAGGTCGTGGACTATGGGCCGTTCGATGACCGGAGGAAGCTCGTTCATGTACCTCATGGTCACGCCGAGCTCGGTAAGCCATGGTAATGAGAAGTACCAGTGGGTGACTGGTAGAAGATCGTAGAACTGACTGGCCGCGGCGACACAGTGCGCGCCTAGTTCGGGTTGCTCGTAGAAATCGCGGATCGTCTTGCCGCAGACCACGGCGGCGTGGGAGAGCATCATCGGGTCGACCGAGATGCGGTCGTGCTTCGTACCCATGAACGGGCTGGCAAACCTCTTACTGGCGTTCTCATGCCATTTCGGATCGATCGGAGTATGAAGGTCTACCAGCGGCGTTGCCATGAGGGATGGAACGAGCGGAGGGATATTTAGGGTTAAGCAAAAAATGTCCACTCATCATAAGTAACTGCTAATCTTAGAATTGGTAGGGAGACTAGATCACTATTCGGCCAGCTCTATCCCTATGGCATTTTCATACTGATCGCTTCTCTTATGATAACGTCCACGAAGTGGACACAACTCTCGAAAACGACACGGGAAGGGCATTCAATGAGAACAGAGCTATCGAGAATATTCCCTGAGTATAATGATATGCGCTTGCCGCTTCCCTAGCATAATAATACATTGGTCCAACTGCTCGATTTAGGATATGCCATACTTCAGTCCAAATTCTAAATAAATTTGGTCGATAATAGTAAATTGAACAATATTGCACTGGTTTCAAATAATTGAATTTGGTAATTTGCTTTATCATTGACCGCAGGGTATAACCAACATCGGTAATGCTATGGGGCAATGTAGAAAATGCGGTCAGGAGGCAAGATATGATCTTTGTCTCAAATGTTATAATGATCAGAAAAATGGACAGACTCCTCAAGTTGAAGTTGCTGAATCATCAGGATTATCCGATAAAGAGCTCAACTATAGGCAAAACATGATCAAGGCCAGAATTGCCGAGACTTTGGTCGAAGAGCTCTTTCTATCTATGGAATGGGGAGTTTTCAGATATGGTATGGAAAATACAATCCCAGGTGTAATGAAGCTCCTCAGAGGTGTAAGGAGTGATGTTGCTGAAAATATCAAACGAATGCCAGACTTTGTTGTTCAAGATAAACAGAGAAATGTTTACTTCATCGAAGTGAAGTTCAGAGCCAATGAAACGTATAACTCAGACGATTTGCCAAAAGACTATCCCTACGATAATGCATTCTTCATAGTGGTTTCAAAGAAACACATCAAATGTATAACTGTCCCGGAATTAAGGGAAGGTAAGGAGATATCTCCAACCTCAAGGAACTACCTTGGGAGCCGAAAAGAATTCGACCTTGATAAAGATACAATCATCCAATTCTGCGAATTCGCTGTTAGATTTTTTGATGGAGTTTGATTCTGAGAATTATCCATTTAAGAAAGTGCTAGTTCCCATTCTCCAAAATATGTTTAAACTCAAATATTGTTTATAATATCAAACCTTTGTTCGTAATGGATGACTTATTTTAATGGTATTTATGAGCAAGTAATAAATCAAGCCCTTAACAAGTCACTCACTTCTCTCAGCACCCAAGAGTATCATGTTCTTAGAGAGAAGATTGATTCTGCTGAAAGCAAAACAATTTTATCTCGATATATGACCGAAGTCCTTGAAAAAGGATTAAAAATATTAATGGAAGATTTTAAAGAGAATTCCGGGCTAGACAAACAAATATCTGCCTGCAATCAAATTATTGAGTTGCTCTCCAAACTCACCAATGAAATCGACCTTTTGGATCTTATTATTGATACAGATGCCCAAAGGTTGTTGGCTATATGGGAAAACAAGCAATTTCCAACTCTCAACAAGAGCAATACTCCTAACCGTCCTGATACATCCATTTCGATTAGCACGCTGTTCACTGGAAGCAGGGTCGAACCCGGCATGGTTGGTGAGTTGAAGAAGGAAATTCTCTCGTCTGATCGAATCGATTTATTGGTGTCATTCATTAAATGGAGTGGATTACGGCTAATTATCAAAGAATTGGAGGAATTCTGTAAAACAAAACCATTGAGAATTGTAACGACTACTTACATGGGGGCAACGGAAGTAAAAGCAATAATGGAATTGACCAGGTTGCCCAATACTGAAATTAAAATCTCATATGACACCAGATCAACGAGGCTCCATGCTAAGGCTTATGTCTTCTATAGAAACTCTGGATTTAGCACGGCGTATATTGGGTCTTCCAATCTTTCGGGCGCAGCCCTTAGTGCTGGATTGGAATGGAATGTGAAAGTGACCGAGAGGGATTTGCCACATATTCTAAAAAGTGTATCAGCAACGTTCGACACCTACTGGAACGAAGTTGATTTTAAAATATTTACAGAAAAAGATGAAAATGCTCTACGGAAGGCAATCGATTCAGAAACATCTGGAATGGAAAATGACTACGGTTACATGTTCGATATCGAACCTTTTCCGTTCCAAGTGGAAATCTTGGCTGAACTGGAAGCAGAGAGAACAATTCATAATAGATATCGAAACTTAATCGTGGCCGCTACAGGAACGGGAAAAACAGTTGTATCCGCTTTAGACTATCGCAGATTCTGTCGAGCTAACCCGGGGAAGCCCAATAGGTTACTATTCATTGCACATAGGAGGGAAATTCTAGTTCAGAGTGTGAAGTGTTTCAGAGGAGTTCTAAGAAATTACAATTTTGGAGAAATATTTGACGGTTTCAATAAGCCATCAAACATTGATCATTTATTCATGTCAATTCAGACATTCAACTCTCAGGATTTCATATCTAAAACCAATTCCGACTATTATGATTTCATTGTAGTTGACGAAACACATCATGGAGCCGCGTCGAGCTATCAAGATGTATTAACATACTACAAACCTAGAATCCTTCTTGGTTTGACCGCGACACCTGAAAGAATGGATGGATCAGATATCACGCAATACTTCGATAACATCATTGCAAGCGAAATTCGGTTGCCTGAAGCAATAGATCGTGGATTGCTGGTTCCGTTCCAGTATTTTGGGATTTCAGATAGCGTGGATCTGTCTCATATTAAATTCGAGCGAGGGAAATACGATGTGAGTGAACTAAGCCATGTGTTTTCCAGCAATAAATCAAGGGCCATTTCCATTATTGATTCAGTAAAGAGATATGTGGCAGACATTGGAAAGGTTATTGGCTTAGGATTTTGCGTCACAAAAGAACACGCTCAATTTATGGCTTCGATGTTCAATGAGGCGGGTATAAATTCCATCGCACTAACAGACGAATCAGAAAAGGAAGAAAGGCAAAACGCCAAGAACAGGCTCATTTCAGGAGATATCAGGTTCATCTTTTCTGTTGATTTATATAACGAAGGTGTAGACATTCCAGAAGTAAACACTGTTTTATTTCTAAGACCAACGGAAAGTCTTACCGTGTTTTTGCAGCAGCTCGGTCGTGGTTTACGATTATGCCCCGGAAAAGAAGAATTAACTGTCCTAGATTTTATCGGTCAGGCTAATAAACAATATAGTTTCGAAAGGAAATTTCAAGTCCTAATCGAGGGTGGATACAAATCTATAGAGGCACAAGTTGAAGGGGGATTCTCTTCTCTTCCAAATGGTTGCTATATTCAATTGGAAAAAGTCGCCAAAGAGTATATTTTGGATAATATTCGAAATACGATAGTTAATAGAAGAAACATTATTGAAAAGATAAGAGCCTTTGAAGGTGAAATCACGGAGGGCATACATTTAGCTGAGTTTCTCGATTATTATCACCTCAGCCCTCAAGATATCTATTCAAAAAGTACATTAACCAATCTATATATAGATTCAGGAATAATTAACGGCGAACTAAATTTGGATAAAAATGCCTTCTATTCCAAAGCGCTCCTAAGATTATCGCACATTGATAGTCGGAGATGGATTGCCGAATTAAATTTCATTTTGTCTTATGAAAATGTTGGTTTGACCCAAGGTCAGGAACAAATGGTTCTGATGATGTTTTACAATTTTTATAATAAGAAACCACAAGAAGTGGGGTTCGATAGTATGATGGGATTTGTCCAATCTCTAAAAGCAGACAAGTTATTTTGTATCGAGCTTCTTCAGCTATTGAATTTCAAACACGACAAGATCAAATTCGTAGATGAACTGGTCGACGTAGGTTACGAAATTTCACTGGACCTTCATTGTAGATATACACGTGAAGAGATTCTGACAGGGCTGGGCGTTAACTCATATGAGCACAGGCAGGAACTAAGAGAAGGAGTGTTTTTCTTTAAGGAAAAAGATCTTGACATCTTTTTCATAAACCTGCAAAAAAGTGAGAAAGAATTCTCGCCGACCACAATGTACGAAGATTATGCAATAAGTGATACATTGTTCCATTGGCAAAGTCAAAGCAAGACAAGCGATACCTCGTCCACTGGCAAGCGTTATCTCAATGAGAGAAAGAGTGGTGGAAGGGTTTTGATATTTGTAAGAGAGTACAAATTAGAACCGTATACATTCTTAGGGAAAGCGAATTACGAGAGTCATCAGGGAAACAAACCGATCAGTATTATCTGGAGATTGGAAAAACCAATGCCGTCTCATATCCTGGAGAAAGCTCTCATGGCATTAAGAAGATGACCATTTAGGTGAACACGGGGGTCATTCATGGTCGATCCACTGAGTGACTCCGGTCATATAGGAACATCAAATAGTGAACGATTCAAATTGTTACATTCCAATCTAAACTCGAATTCTTATTGCCAAATTATTGGTCAGATTTTCTTCGAATGAATTTTCTTAAGAAAATTATCAAGCCAAGATGGGGCGACCAATCATGGCAGTCCGACTCTACGGTCAAATGCTTCGCAACAACGCCGCCGTTCTGCTGCGTTTATCATCGATACCTTTTTCATCAGGTCATGTATCGTCTTACTGTCGGAAGGGGCGTTTGTCACCTCATCAGTGACTGTCTGGGCGTCTTCTTCCGACACTGTTCTTGGAATTTCTTTTCTAGGCCCTCGATCTTAGTTGTCAAAACATTTAATATCTATCACCGTCTTTAAAAATAATCGATATCATGATAGACCTGGTCTGCGGAGCCAACATCGACGAGCAGAAAGCAAAGTTCTACACCGTTTACAAGGGACGGAAGTTCTGTTTCTGCACCAACATGTGCAAGGCCGAGTTTGACGAGAAACCCGAGAAGTTCCTATGGATGGAATCGACGCTGAAGAGGACTTTTTAGTCAGGTGTATGGGATCTTCATGCCTTGCCGATAATTCATCCCCTATAGGACACACGAAATTGTCGTCACTTCTTCGGCAGCGACGATCGTCTAATAAGTCCGAAGACCGACCTGTCCGGAAGCAGTCTCCTCATCGTCAGCATTAGCCCAGAATACTTGCCCGCGTGATAACGCAGCTTCCATTTGCCGTCGTTCACGGCCTGGTAGATGCACATGGCAACGATCTCCGGCGGGGAGCCGTTGCTGCCGGTCCTTTCCACCCCTTTCTTCGCCGCCTCGACGAACTCGTCGTAATCCTCCAGCCCTTCCTTCTCGGTGATGACCACCGAACGGCCGTAGAAATCGGTCCTGATGACGCCCGGCTCGACCGCCGCGACCTTGATGTTGTGCGGTCTGAGCTCGTACTGCAACCCTTCCGAGAAGCCTTCCACCGCGAATTTGCTGCTGTTGTACAGCGTATACATCGGGAACGCCATCCTGCCACCGATAGACGTCACGTTGACTATGACGCCGCCCTTCTGCTTGCGCATCACCGGTAAAACCTCACGAATAACGTCCATGAGCCCGAGCACGTTCGTGTCGAACTGCTTCCTCGCCTGCTCCGGCGTCGACGACTCGAACACGCCCTCGACCGCGTAGCCGGCGTTGTTCACCAGAGCGTCGATGTGACCGTGCTTCTCCACCGCGTGCCGGACCGCTTCCCTGATCGATCCCGGGTCGAGGACGTCCAGATGGACCAGGTCGACGTTCTCTCGGTCCTTGAGATCGCTGCCCCTCTGCTCGGGGTGGCGCATCGTCGCCACTACGTTCCATCCTTCATCGGCGAAGAACTCGGCGGTCGCCCGGCCTATCCCGCTTGAGCAACCCGTGATGATGACGACTTTGGACATATTCCCTCACTCACTCCGTCAACCCTATCCGGATGAGCATAATCCGATCTCATCCTAAAAAATGAGCGCTCGCCCTCTGGCCGTCAACTACCGAACGTTCGGACATGCCAGGAACGTCAGGACGGTCAAGTTCCCCGCAGTATCGCGTCCATAGCGTGTACAAAGAATTTGTACATCGGACGACAAGTAGAACACGGTGTTCTCTATGAAAAACATATACGACACACTGAAAGAGAACGGGAACTTCACGACCTTCGTGGAGGCGATCGAGAAAGCAGGCCTGAGGAACACTTACGTAAGGGGCGGAGATTTTACTCTGTTCGCCCCATCGGATGAGGCGTTCGCAAATGTTCCAAAGGCGGAAATAGAAGAATTGCTGAGAGACCAGAAGAGCGCCGCGGAACTGGTCAAAGGCCACACCATGAGCGGAAGGTCCAAGGCCGACGCCATCAGGAGCGGGGTCAAGCTCCAGAACGGCGACTGGATCAAGGCGGACCGGAGTGAGGGGTTGAGGATCGGGGAGGCGCT
Source organism: uncultured Methanomassiliicoccales archaeon (assembly GCA_942492955.1). GTDB lineage: Archaea > Thermoplasmatota > Thermoplasmata > Methanomassiliicoccales > UBA472 > DASXVU01. The sequence continues at coordinate 1,144,932 of OW818644.1, read as the reverse complement.
GGCGGTGCAGCCGGACATCGAGTGCGACAATGGCGTCGTTCACGTCATCGACCGGGTCCTGCGATCTGAGACGATAATGGCCTGAACCCAACGAACATGCAGGATTGGAATGGCAGGCAGGCTTGAACGAGGCTCGTTCAACCTGTCCTGATGTTTGCCGTTTGTATGTTATCAACGAGCGTCGCGATCCCTTCCATCGCGATCTTTCCCCGGGCCGTGAGGGCGTACAACCGGCTTTTGCGATCGAATTGAATGTAATCAACCTCGATCAGCGCCTTCAGGTGGAACTGCAGATGACCTTTCTTCAGGGCGAGCTCCTTGCTCAGCTCGGCCAGGCTGTTGCTCTCCCGTTTCAGGATCATCAGCACCTGGACCCTCTTCGCGTTCGACAACGGAGACAGCAGCTTTTCCACAGTCACGGGGGATAGTTCGTCCTTCACCGGTGCGGTCCTGCCCAGCATGACATGCATCTCCGGCACCGTTTGGTTGAAGACCGTGTCTGAAAGAAGGAAATATTCCTCCAACTGGGTGATGATCTCGAGCTCGAAGCGGTTGTTTTCGTCATCGCTTTTTGATGTCTTGCCAGCAATCTCCTCCTCGATATCCTTGATGAACCCGAGCGCCTTCAGCTTCCCTTCACCCTGGAATATGGCGATCGCCCGGTCGACGAGGTCGTGAAGCTCCTCTTTGGACGCCTCCTCCGTTCTCTTAATGGCATGGGCATAATGGCGGCTGATACGGTCTATCAGTACCGGTCTTATCTGGTCTCCGAACACCTTGCGCATGTCGTCCTGGCGGAGGTTGAGGATGGATGTGCTCAGACCGCGGACCTCTTGCCGCAGCGCCTCGATCTGTTCCCGGATGTCGTCTCCCTGCATGGTGAACTACTGTAATAGAATAATATGACATGATAATACTTTAATATTTCGGAGTCATATCATACTTTGCTAAGAAAAGAGCAGAAGGAGTTGTAACAATGAAGATAGGCATCATCTCATGCGAGACGTTCGAAAGGAACCTCGAACCGCTCATCAAGGACGACCCGGACATCGTCCACAAGGAGTATCTGGAGTTCGGTCTCCACGAGTATCCGGAAGAGCTCAAGAAGGCGGTCATCGACAAGGTCAACGCCCTGGAAGGGAAGGTCGACGCGGTCCTGCTCGGCTATGGCATATGCAATTCGCTCAAGGACATCACGAAAATGCTGAAGGTGCCCACCATCCAGCTCAGGGGGGACGACTGCATCGGAGTGCTCATCACCCCGGAAGAATACGACAAGGAACGGAAGAAGTGCGCCGGCACGATGTACCACACACCATACTTCTCAAAGATGAACCGGGAGTGGTTCGAGAAGAAGATGCGCGAGCAGATGCCGAACTACGAAGAGCTGGGGGTCACGATGGAGTGGTTCTTGTCAAAAATGTTCGACGGCTATTCCCGCGTCCTGTTCATCGACGACGGGCTGGGAGAGATCGAGACATACAAGGCGATGTCGAGACAGTTCGCCGTTGAGCTCAACCTTAGGCACGAATGCCGACTGGGCACTACCGAGATTCTTCAGCAGAGCCTGGCGCTGACCAAAGCGCTGGCATCAGAGAATTCTTTGTAGATCGATCGAATATCCATGGATGTCGAACTGTCGAGGCGTTACATCGTCCGGTCATTCAGGTCGGGCGATTGGATGAAATGTGGATCAGGCAACCGGCTGGGAAATGGGTCCGACTCCTTGGTCAGCCGCATCGAAGGCCCATATCTCATTCCATGCTGATCATCGCCGCTTCCCTCTCCCATCGGTGCCTGGGGCGGGCATTTAACCGGCGCATCACTCTCGATACCGCTCAAGGCACCGGTCATCCACGCGGTGATGGCCTCGAACTCGCCATAACAGGAAGGCTTGATCAGGAAATTGGCCGCACCCATGCCTCTGGCCTTGACCTCGTCGTCCTCGTTCAATGATCCGGTCATCACCACCACCGGTATGTTCTTGAGGCCGTGCATCGACTTCATGTAAGAGAGGACGTCAAACCCATGGACCTTGGGCAGGTTCAGGTCCAAGATGACGAAATCGAAACTGTTCTCGCTGCTGCCGATCGAGCGGCTAAGCAGGTCCAATGCCTTCTGCCCGTTCTCCGCGACGGTGATCCTGAGATCGATCTTGGTATCCCGCAGCATTTCCTTGATCAGGAAGGCGTCCCCCTGATTGTCCTCCACCAAAAGGAGCCGGGTCGACCTTTCTGATCCGTTCATCTCGAGCCTCCATCAGGTATGGTGAAAACGAATATTGAACCTTTGCCCGTCTCCGATTCGACCCATATCCGGCCCCCGTGGCGCTCCACTATCTTCTTGCTGATGGCCAGGCCAATTCCGGTTCCCGGGTATTCGTCGCGGGTGTGCAGCCTCTGGAAGATGACGAAGATCTTCTCCGCATACTGCGGGTCGATGCCGATGCCGTTGTCCCGGACCGTGAAGCGCCATTCTTCATTTTCATCCGTGCATCCGATGTGGACCTTCGGATCGTCAACCCCCCTGAACTTGATGGCATTGCTCACCAGGTTTTGGAGCAGCTGGACCATCTGTCCGTCGTCGGCGATCATGTTCGGCAATGGGTCATGGGTGACGGTCGCCCCTTGTTCCTTGATCTGCACCGCCAGGTTTTTCAGCACCACGTCCAGCACGAGCTCCATGCTGGTTTCGCCAAACGCCTTCCCCTGGGTATCGATCCGGGAGAAATCCAGCAGGTCCTGGACCAGGTCCTTGGCCCGCAGTCCGCCATCCACCGCGAAATCGAGGTATTGCTTCGCCCGCTCGTCGAGCTGGTCGCCGTATTTGTCATCCAGCAGGCTCAGGTAGGCGGTGACCATCCGCAGTGGTTCCTGCAGGTCGTGGGAGGCCACGTAGGCGAACTGCTTGAGCTCCTCGTTCGATCGGGACAGCTCCTTCGTTCTCTTCTCCAGCGCCGCCTCCGCCGTCCTCCGTTCGCTGGCCTCCCGTTCCAGGACGGCCTTGGAAGTGGTCACGTTCTTCAGGTCGATGGTCATCTGGTTGAAGGCGTGTGACAGCTCCCCGATCTCGTCATCCCGTTTTGCATCGATCTTGTAGTCCAGGTCGCCGGAGCCGATGACCTCCGTTCCTTTCTTCAGTTCATCGATCGACCGGAACGTCCGTCTGAATGTCTGGAAATACACGGCGATGAGGAACGCCCCGAACACGCCGACCATCAGCAGTATCAGCGTGTTCGTCGTCTGCTTCTGCTGGTCGGCATCGGCCCGTAACGCCTGCGAGAGGCGGATCGACTCGGTCATGAGCTCGTTGCTCTGGACCCCCATGCGGCTCCAGGAGACCTGGATCGAGGACAGGCTCTGATTCTCAGGCGAGGTCACGGCGGCCGAGACGATGCTGTCGAACACGTCCTTCATCCGCTGCTGGTCAACCTTGATGTTGTTGACGATCGTCTGCTGTTCGGGATCCTCCACATCAAGCCGCGAGACGTCGTTCGAGAACGATGCGAACTTGGATTGCCAGCGCTCCAGTTGCTGGGTCTCCCGGTAGATGACATAATCATTGGCCAGATAGCCCAGTTCGCTGGCTTCCTGGGTTATGCTGACGGCGATATTCTCCTGTTCGCTCGCCCTCCTCCCGTGTTGGTCCGACATTATTGTCACCGCGGCGATCGCGATCAAGATCAAGCCGAACACGGCGGCGGTGATCAATAGCTGGGTCTTAATCCGCATGGACGCTCCGTATACCATGACCGGTCCCGGCCACAATGAACTTTCGCCTGTCTAGTCCGTGCGTCATGCCCATCCCTCACCTGATGATGTTCACCGAACCCGGGTCGACCGCCTCAAGTCCATCGAAATAGATGTAATGGAGGAAATTGGGCACTTCCTTCTGGGTGAGATTGTTCCGGATCATCCACCTCGCCTGGTCCTCCATCGAGAGGATTAGGGATTGGTCCAATGACAGTGAGAACTGGTTCTCCGGCCAGATCAGTTCCGTGTAGTCCTCGGTGTAGTTTAGCCGGCTTTGCACGATCTCCTTCGATCTCTCGAGATCGCGGATCATGAATTTCTCAGCCTGGTCCAATGCCTTGAGGAACCTTATCACAATGTCCGGGTGGTTCAACGCCCAACCGTGGTTCGTGATCGCCAGATAGTTGATCAGACGGTCGTTCTGGGCCTGCCAGGCGATCACCTTGTCAGGGATGACGTCCTCGATCTCGTTGAAATGGGGCTGCCAGGTGATCACGGCCTGCACGCTCCCGTTCGTCAGCGCCATCGGGGTCAGGTATATCGGCACATCGACGATGGTAACCTGATCCAGACCGATCCCCGCCAATTCCAGGAACCGGCCCAGGTTGAACTCGGCCACAGTGCCCATCGGGACCCCGATCCTCTTTCCTTTGAGATCAGAGATGTTAGCGATGCCCAGATCGGTGCGGACGACGAGATATTCGCTGCTGAACTTGTCGATGTTGCCGATCGAGACCAGGCTGTGGTTCTCCAGCGCCTTGCCCACCAGGACGAAGTCTGCGGCGGTGGCTATGTCCACTTCCCCATTCAGCATCCCGTTCACCGCAGCGAGGCCGGACGAGTAGTCCTTGATCGTCACGTTGAGGCTGTTGTCTTCGAAATAGCCCTGGGCGTAAGCGACGTACACCAAACCTTCTATCTCATGGGGGAGGAGGCCGATCGTGATCTTTTCGCGGCCGGTCTATCATTGTGCTGCATGCCCAGTATCAGGAACGAGCCGAAGGACGATGCGACCAGCGCAACGATCACAAGGGAAATGATGGCGAGTCTCTTCTTCGGGTGCGCAGACAACTTCCGTCAACTCCTGGTTCTCCGCAGGCCTTGGACCATGTCACTCTCTGAACTGTCCGCAGTCTGGGGCTGGAAGAACAGATGTCCTCCGTTCGGTCCCCCAGCCGTATTGGTATGGCAGGGCATTGAATATCAATTATCCTGAGAGGTCCGGGAAGACTGTGTCAGCTTCGCGGACACCACGTACCGGTAACCTTTGGGAGCCCGACCCTCCCCGGGCCTTTCAATGACGAAATCGATCGCCTTATTGTGGTGGGTGGCTGACAGCCACAGGTGGCAGAGGCCTATGCCCAGATTGACCTGGTTCATCTGATCATAGATCAATGACTTGGCGTAATAGGCGTCGATCCAGTCTGCCTCGCCCTGGTAGAACCAAGATTGGTTGTTCATCCCCGATGGAGCCAAGCGCACAGGTTCCAAGAAGTCCTCCGACCCCTTGATGTCGGATATCTCGGAGAGCGATCTCCGCTTGAACTCGGCCACGCTATTTCTGTGCAACGGCTCAACTGGCTTTCCGAACGCCAGGATGATGACGAACTCCAGGCCGGCGACCGGCTCCGCATTCTTCGTCGGTTTCGATGCTCCGAGCCAGCAGCAGCCGATGCCCTTGGCGCTGAAGAAAAGGTCCAGTTGCTGAAGCATGAAGCCCGCGTTCGTCGCGAAACCGTCCTTCTTCTCGGAGTAGATGGCCAGGTAATGGGGGGCATCAACCTTGAACATGCCTTTCACGTCATCATTCCTCAACATCCGGATCTCCGTCCTGATCCCGGGGATCATGGGTTTCAACGACGCTATCTGGGCCCGCACCTCATCCATCATGTCCTGGTCCAGTGGGTTCGATTCCATTTTCCTGATCGACTTACGCTTGAAGATCGTCTCGAAAAGCAATTCATGGTCCATGTACGGCATCCTGCCGGGTTTGAGCTCCCGAGCATTGGGTGATGGGACCTCATTACGATAAATAACAATTGGGTCAGGGAGGACCGGTTTTTTATAGGGACATTGACGTGAACATCCCAGGTATATCGTCATGGAACTGACCTGGGTCGACGGAAGCACATCGTGGTTCTGGATAAGGACCGGCGGCAAGAACATTCACATCGATCCCTCTTACTATCCAAAGGGACATGCCCGCGGTCCCGAGATGGAGGAGAAGGCCGACCTCGTCCTCGTGACCCATTCTCATTTCGACCATTTCCAGAAGCAGACGATCCACGATCTCTTGGGTCCCAACACGATCGTCATCGGACCGGGGAATGTGGTAAGGAAGCTTGGCGGCATCGAAAATGTTAAGATTGCTGAACCTGGCGCGGAGCATGGCCTCGGTTGGGTCAAGATTAAGGCAGTTCACGCCTACAACCTTGGCCTTAAGGGATATTTCATGCACCGGAAAAGCAGATGCGTTGGCTATCTGGTCACAGTGGATGGCAAGACCATTTATCATGCCGGGGACACCGATCACATCCCTGAGATGAAACAGCTCGGACACGTCGACCTGGCATTGCTTCCGATCGGCGGCACGTTCACGATGGATGCTGACGGGGCGGCGGAGGCGGCCAAGGCGATCGGGTCAGGATTGATCGTCCCAATGCACAATCTGAAGACGCCGACCATCGAGCTTAAGACCCGGTTAGACAAGGATCCAGAAATCCAGGTCATTCTCGCAGACCACGGAAGGCCTTTCACGCCATTCTGACCCATTGTCGCTGCAGCAATAGAGATGGCTGTTTCCAGAGCAAGTTCCAGAACTCAGAACGATCTAGGTCCAGATTAAATATCGGAAGTGGACATATTGGAGCATTCAACTCTTTCCATATATTTCATCATCGATTCTTGAAGGTGAAGGTATATGAAACGAGATCGGTGATATGGGAGGGATAGTCTGCGATGATCAGAGTCCTATACGTCGACGACGAGGAGCAATTGCTGGATCTGGCCAAAGAGTTCCTGCAGGTCTCTGGCGAGATCGAAGTGGTCACAGCCACCAACGCTCCGGCGGGGATGAGAAGGGTCCTCGGGGGAGACATCGACGTGGTCGTTTCGGACTATATGATGCCGGACATGGATGGGCTGGCCTTTCTCAAAGCTCTTAGAGAATTGGGCCAAGACGTTCCATTCATCCTATTCACTGGAAAGGGCAGGGAGGAGGTAGTGATCCAGGCGTTGAACGAAGGGGTCGATTCCTACCTGCAGAAGGGCGGTCAACCCCGGCCTCAGTTCGCCGAACTGACCCACAGGATCATCAAAGCCGCTGAACGGCGCCGCGTGGTGCTAGCGCTCCAGGAGAGCGAGGCTCGCCTGAAACGCGCTGAGGAGATCGCCGGGATCGGTCACTGGGAACTCCACCTGGACACCAAGGACATGTACGCCTCAGCAGGTGCCAAGCTCATCTACGGCATCTGGTGGGAACGGGAGTCGTATTCCGAGGTCAAGAAGGTTCCTTTGCCAGAATTCCGTGCCCGTCTGGACAGGGAGATGGCAGACCTTATCGAGAAAGGGAAACCCTACGACATCGAATTCAAGATCCAGCGACCTTCCGATGGAAGAGTAGTGGAAGTCTATTCGCGGGCGGAATACGACCCGGTCCACCGAATTGTCTTCGGAGTTCTGCAGGACATCACCGAACGGAAGAAGGCCGAGGCTGAGCTATTCCGGAAGAATGAGGAGCTGAGCACATCATATTCACAGATATCGGCCGCGGAGGAGGAGCTCCGAGCGGTCCAGCTCCAACTGGCTCTGGCCATGGACCTGGCCAAGCTGGTCTATTGGGACATGGACATGGTCCGGAGAAGTTTCATCTTCAACGAACAGTTCTTCGCGCTTTATGGTACCTCGGCAGAAAAGGAGGGAGGGTACCTCATACCATTCCAGACCTATACCGACAATTTCGTCCATCCCGAGGATAAGGCTCGTATCGACAAGATAATCGAGACCGCCCTGTCGTCCGCTACCGGGATCAACCAAACCGAGCATCGGATCGTCCGCCGGGATGGCCAGGTAAGGGAGATCATCGTCTGTTTCGAGGTGATAAGGGACGATGATGGCCGCCCCATCAGGATCTTTGGGGCGAACCAGGACATCACTGAGCGCAAGAAGGCGGAGAAGGCCCTGGAAAGGGCGAATCGAAAGTTAAGCTTGCTGAACAGCATCACGCGGCACGACATCACCAACCAGATCTCCATAATGCGAGGCAATATTGAGCTGGTCAAACGCTCCTCATCCGACCCAGATGCCTTGGTCAGGTTGGAAAGGATCGACCGTTCGAGCCGGATCATTCTGGAACAGATACGTTTCACCGAGGAATATCAGGACATGGGGAGCTCATCCCCGCAATGGCAGAACCTTGGTGAGATAGTTCGCGGCGCTCCCATGGCTAGGGATCTTAGAGACCTTCGGATAAGCGAAGAGGCGGGAAGACTTTCTCTCTATGCCGACCCTATGCTGCCCAAGGTGTTCAACAACCTCATCGAGAACACGGTGCGCTACGCGGGAAAGCCCGCATCCATAAGCATCGGCTGCGAGCTGACGGAGAAAGGCATCAGATTGGTCTATGAGGACGTCGGTGTGGGAATTCCCGGCAACGAGAAGGAAATGATATTCGAGAAAGGCTTTGGCAAGGGAACCGGGCTCGGGCTCTTCCTCTCCCGGGAGATCCTGGCGATCACCGGCATCACGATCCAGGAGACAGGAATACCGGGCCATGGGGTCAGATTTGAGATCATGATACCCTTGCAGATGGCTCGATATTGAGCAGCGACCGCATTCTTCCAGAATTATATCGGAGAGGTCGGTATAACGATAACTATTAAGTGCGCAAGAACTAATCCAGCGCTATAGGATCGAGGTTCTCCCTATGAAGTGTAGTAATTGTGGAATGGACAATATCGTCAACGACGCGGTGCACTGCCCGAACTGCGGTGCCTCGCTGATAACGCCCGGCAACTGGGATGGCAAGTCGTCTGCACCGCAGCAACAGTACCAGCAACCGCAGCCGCAACAGGCAGCACCGCAATACCAGCAGCCCCCCCAGCAGTACTACCCGCCGCAGCCGGTCAAGCCTCAGTACGTTGCCACTGTGAAGAACGTCGGCATGACCGAGGTTCTGTTCTTGTTCTCCGGGTTCATGCTGGTAATTGCCGGATTCGGAGGTATCGCTGGCCTGAGATACAACAATACCGGGGCAGGGATCATACTCCTTGGATTGCTCGCCCTTCTGGCAGGTCTGTTCGTCCTGGCATCGGTAATCATGCCAAGCCTGCTGAAGAGCATGGACAAAATGTTGGGATTCATGCTGCTCGGAATATCCGCTTTGTTCTTCCTATGGGGAATGGTGGCGCTATTCGTGAGTGGAGCTGGGTGGTATGGTGCCGAGGTCGTAGGCGCAGGCCTCGCCGGACTCGCCGGGTCCGCCCTGAAGATGGGATTCATAAAATAGACCATAGTAGCAAGGTCGTGACAAGGCAACTTGTCCACCTTCATTTTTTTAATTCTTGTCTGAATCGTGCATCAGCTCATCTGTTTCCCTGTTCCCCACATAGGACATGCCCGCTCCAGCCAAGGACACGAAACCGGCCACCAGCACGGAGAAGGTAGCCGCCGTCGCTAATGTCGAGGCGATGGGCGTCCCGAACGCTCCGGTCAGGTCCACCTTCCCCATCTGGAAAACTAGCAGGAGAGTGCCCACGGACGTCCCAAGCGGTATGCTCAGGTTCCGGAAGGTGGCGGACACGCTCGAGGCCACGGCCGATCTCTCTTTGGGGAGCGTGATCATCACCTCGGTGTCGTTCACGCTTTTGAACAGCGCGCTGCCCAGGCCCATGATCGCGAACGCCACGAGCATCGTCATCAGGTCCTGCCAGAAGAATCCCGCCGCCAACAGGAACAACGACCCGGCCCGGATCAGCTGCCCGATCGGGCTGTAGTGCCTGGAGTGCGTCCGGTCGTACAATCTTCCGGTGAGCGGAGAACCGAATATCATCACCGCCGGAAGGATCATGAAGATCAGGCCCACCGTTTCCGGCCCGTAGCCCAGCACCCCCTCGTAGTAGAACGGTCCGACCACCGAGACGATGTTGGAGCTGATGAAGAACATGGCCATGCTCAGTCCGGCGAAGGTGAAGGCCCGCACCCGGAAGACCGAGACGTCGAGGAGCGGATCGACCGTCCTTTTCTCCCAGAAGGCGAACCCGGTCAAAGACAACGCGAACGTTGCCATGAAAGCGACCGCCAGTGCCGTAACTCCGGCGGCAGCGGCCATCTCCCCCAGGGTGAGCAGGATGGATACGATCGCCACGATCCAGAGGATGGAACCGAGATAGTCCATTTTCCAACGTTCCACCAAATTCTCGTTCAGCCTCAGCGTCTTCAATGCCAATGCTGCGGCGAAGATCCCGACCGGGACGTTGATCCAAAAGATGTACTGCCAGCCCAACCCGGCCACGATGAACCCTCCGATGGCCGGGCCTGCCAGCATTGCCACCGCAACGGCCGAGCCGAGCAGACCCATGACCTTGCCCCGGTCCTCATGACGGAAAACCTGGAACACTATCGCCGCCGCAATGCTGAACAGCATCGCCGCCCCCATCCCCTGGATCACGCGGAACAATATCAGCAATTCAAGTGAGCTGGAGATCCCGCACATGAGCGAGGAGACGGTGAAGATGATGAGCCCGGCGGTGAACATCCTCGCCTTTCCGGTCCGTTCTGCGACCTTACCGAATATGATGATGAAAGCGGTCTCGATCAGCGGATATGTCGTCACCACCCATTGTGATTCGCCCACCCCGACGTGGAAATAGGAGGTGATGTTGGGCAGGGCGATGATGACCACGACGCCATCAAGCACGGACATGAACACCCCGGCCAGCACGATGACCAGAATGAGGTACCTGTCCTTCCTGCCCTCATCGCTTTCCTCCTTCCCCGCCATTGCTGTGACCTTCGGGTATCACGATGAGCGTTCTGTTAAACCTTGTGCTACCGTATCACGGCTCGGTATTCGCTGTCTCGCAGCCTTTCCTTCGCCATCAATAGATTCATTGAGTCTTAGCCGAATCAGGAAAGATAAATGTTATATAGAAACACACTCGAATGATATTCACGGTGATGGTATTACATCCGTTAAATGCCCAATGTGCAACGACATGATTGCAGGAGCTGGCCCGAAGGAACTCTCAATGAGCCTGAGCGAGCATTTCCTGAAGCTCCATAAAATGAGCAAGCCCGCGAAGCCAATGGCGTCGGGAGACAAAGAATGCGAGCCTGGTCCAGTGGGGCCGTCGGCGAAGGTATACCGGGAAGTGGAAACGTTCGCTAATGCCGATAAGACGGGTTCTTCAGCCTCAGGATCAGTGAAGGAGGTCGAGGAAGTGACCCGTTTCAAAGGCGAGGTCCTCAAGGGTGAAAAGGAGATCGAAGCGGTCACCAGTCTCAAAGGCGAGGTCCTCAAGGGTGAAAAGGAGATCGAAGCGGTCACCAGTTTCAAAGGTGATGTCCCTGGCGGTGAAAAGATGATCGACGATGTCACCCGCTTCAAAGGCCAGGTCTCTGGCGCTGAAAAGGAGATCGAAGCGGTCACCAGTTTCAGGACCCTGAACGCTAAGTGCGGCATGGGGAACGAAATGGTGATGTGCCCTATGTGCGAATCCGAGATCCGCGGCATGAATGATGATGAACTCTCAAACAACCTTGGCCGCCATCTGAAAGAAGCGCACAAGATCTGAAATGATGCACCAATGCCCCCGGATAAATGCCTGGGGCATCCATTTTCTTCAGTGTGTGGGAGGCCTTGACAGCTGGCTGATCATTCCGATCGAAAGACGGTCATCGGATGAGTCTGCATCGGGGCAGCTTAAAATATTACTGCGGTCAATAATCACTTCGGTGTTCTAATGGTCTGCTTGACACAGTTAGCTGACATGTCGGCCTCGGAGATCAAGAAGGTAAACGCCCTGGAGAAGGAACTCGGAGTGGTCCTCATCGCGTACAAACCCCTGGAGTTCGCTGACCTATCCGCAAATCAGATCAAAGAGCTCCAGAAGGTCGAGAAGGACATCGGCGCCACCGTCATCGCATACCGCTAGTACGGCGTGCGTTCCTGAACCGAGCGGCTTCCCGATGATTGAACGGATGTGAAGTTTGGATTCGTGCATGTTCGATCCTGAAGATGTTCCGGAAATCGCTCCCCCGGAACAATGTCAAAAATCAAATTCCTGTTTTACCATCTAGTAGCTGATGACCCAAGAACTCAACCGAGACGAAGCCCTCATCATGGTCAGACAGCACGTTTCCAAGGAGAACAACGTGAAACACATGATCGCGGTGGGCGCGGCGATGAGCTCCGTCGCATCACGTTTAGGTCAAGATCCCTCCCGGTGGGAGGTCGTCGGCATCCTTCACGACATCGACTTCGAGGTGTGCACAGGAATGGAAGACCACACGCTCAAGGCGCGGGAGATGCTCGAAGGTAAGGTCGAGCCGGAACTGATCGAGGCCATCATGGCGCACAATCATGAGCATACCGGCGTTGCCCCGGACACTCCGATGAAGAAGGGTTTGATCGCTTGTGACGCAGCCTCCGGGCTGGTGATCGCCTGCGCCCTGGTCACTCCTACCAAGAGACTAGCGGATGTCCGTCCGGAATCGCTGGTGAAGAAGTTCGGTTCCAAGGATTTTGCCAAGGGGGTCAGCCGCGACCGGATCATGGTCTGCGAGCAGATCGGGATCGGCCGGGACGAGTTCCTTGCTGTCTGCCTGGAAGGGATGAGGGCCCGGTCCTCAGACCTGGGGCTGTGAAATTCCATGGCAGACCGTATTTGATGATCGGCCACGGGGCAAGGATGATGATCGGCCGTGGAGCCCTGGCGTTCGAACCCACATCAGCTGTCATTCCAGTTCCCTGCTTTGCACAAAATAGTTACCAGACGCAATCTATTATTTAGTGCGCAAGGGATTCTTTCGGCCGATGGGAAGCTTCATCGGTACGAGATGGCAGTTGACGGTGACGCGGCTAGGTATACTGGCCTTCAAGATAGCTATCATCGTTATCCTTATTCTAGCAGTCGTGACCCCTGTGACCGGCGGTGTCAAGGTGAACATGCCAGATCTGCAGGACAGTGTCTGGACCTTCGAGAACGGGACATTGGAGCTCGGGGCTACGGTCGAGGTTTATAACGGGGGCATGTTCGATGTCAACGATTTCTACATCGGTTTCGGCATGACGGTTTCCAACGACACCAGTTTGGCCAATGCCACCACGGACCGCATGGACATCCGCTCCGGCCAATGGAATGACCTGGACCTGAGGATGGTCATCGACATGAACAGAATGAACGAGACGGCCCTCCGGGAATTCGTCTTCAATGCCACGAAGGTCAACATGATCCTGGACGTGGGCGCGACCTATCCCCTGGGCTGGGTATCGGTCAACATCGGAGGCAACACCTCGACCGACTGGCAGCCTCTGGTGAAGGATTACAGCATCGATGTGAACAACATCAACCTGGCACAGAGCGGCGGACAGCGCTTCCTTAATATCCCGTATAGCCTGGACGTTTCGGAGATGATATCAGGCGGGCAGATGGCGCTCAACGTGACCATGAGGAACGCCTCGGGGATCATGTCCCAATCAACTCAGCAGATATCATTGCAGCCGCAGACCTCCGGGACCCTGAACCTCTACCTGTCGGACCAGACCGCCCAATACCTGGCGACGCACAGCGAAATGCTGTACTTCGATGTCCAGGCCGACTTCCTTTCCGCCTCGGTGACCAAGACCTATCAGCACCAATGGAGCCCGTGATACCATGAACGAGTTCAAGCTGGAACTCGGTTCGCTCGAGGACGCGTTGAAATCGGCGGCCTCGGCGGTCGTTCAGTTCATCATCCTGCCGCTGGTCCTGTTCCTGATCATCGGATCGCTGCTGAGCGGGTTCAGTTCGGTCTCCGTTGACCGCCTGGCCAAGCTCATCGAGGAATACAAGTTCTACATCCTCATTTTCGGCGCCGTGCTGTCGGTGATAGCCGCCTTCAAAGGCTTCTATCCGAAGGGGTCCTACTCCCGGCTGACCTTCGACCTGGCCATGGTGCCGTTCTACGCCCTGATGGTCTGGTCGTTCGAGATGGGCGGCCAAATGAGCGTGGCCCTCGCCGACGCCGGGATCCCGTTCAAGCTGGACCTGCTGCTTTGGCTGCTGACCCTGTACATAGTCTTCAAATCATTATCCAAGCTGGCGGAGTTCATAGATTTCCGCCGTCCTTTCCTGGAAAGACTGGCCCGAACCTATCCGGGGGTCACACCGCCCAAGCCGAGGCCGGTGGAGGACCCGGCGACCCACAAGTTCTGGCAGGATTTCCGCCCGCACTACGGGAGATACCTGGCGGGAATGACCGAGGCGAGCAAGGCCCTCCTCAAGTTCGTGATCTTCCCGCTCATAATCATCATGATCATGGGGGCCGCCATCCAATCGACCCAGGGCATGATGGAAGGGATGATCGGACAGGCGGGAGGGAATGCCGATGGCCTGTTCGGGTTCGGTTCGGCCACGCTCGAACGCCTAAGCATGCTGTTGCTCCTGATCGGTCTGCCGATAGCGGTCCTGTCGTTCTTCAAAGGCTTCTATCCGAAGGGATCGGTCTCCAGGCTGACATTCGCGCTGGTGATCGTGGCTCTGATCTGCGTCTGGATATTCTATGCCGCGCTCGGCGGCCACATCTCCCTTTCGATGGATGTGCAGCAAATGAACATCCACTTCAACCTGAACTTCGAGCCCTTGCTCTGGTTGTTCATCATCGGGGCGGCTTTGTGGGGCATCTACTGGGCGGTGGAGGCCCTCATCTATCGCAAGGACTGGAAGGAGAACGGGTTCATGCCGGTGGATGACCGGGTCGTCCGGGAAAAGCGCCGTCAGCGGAAGGCGATGGGAGGAGAGGGAGGATCGCCGCCTCAAGGACCTTCGCCCCAGTACCCCCAATACTATCAGGAGCCCCCGCCCCAGCCGTACCAATCCTACGAGCAGCCCCGGCCCCCTCAGGGACCCAACCCCGGACCGTGATGGCTTAACAACCTCCGGGCGCAGTCCTATGCTTTCCCGTATACCGTCACGGCGGAACCGCTGACCGGCCTCATGTCGTCCGAGACCAGTCCCATGATCACGGTGGCGATCTCGGCCGGCGGCACCCACTTGGAGAAATCTGCCTGGGGCATGGCCTTGCGGTTCTCTTCGGTGTCGATGGTGCTGGGCAGGACCGCGTTCACGTTGATGTCCAGCTTCTTGACCTCCTCAGCGATGGTCTCGGTGAGGGCCAGGACCCCGGCCTTCGAGATCGAGTAGGCACCCGATCTGGCGCGATATCTCCTCTCCAGTGCCGGACGGGCCGCGATGTTGACGATCTTGCCGTAGTTGCGCTCTATCATCATGGGCAGGACGGCGCGGCAGCACAGGAAGGCCGAACGGAGGTTGACGTTCATCATGTTGTCCCATTCCTCCAGGGGCGTGTTCCAGATCTCCTTCCCTCCCGCATATGCCCCCACGATGTTCACCAGGATATCGATGTGCCCGTGCTGCCTCCTGACCGCCTCGAACAGTCCGGCCACTTCGGCCTCATCGGTGACGTCAGCCTTCCGGGCCTCGAGATCAGCAACCAGTGAGCCCAGTTCCGATCGCAATTTTTCCAAGGACGCCTCTTTCCGGTAGATCCCGACAACATGGATCCCATGGGAGAGCAACTCCTTGGTCACCGAACTGCCTAAGGGGCTGGTGGCACCGGTCACCACCGCTATCTTGTTTTCCGCCATAACGCACCTTGGAATGTCGATTGGCACCGGCCGATATTAGAGATTAACCTTAACGAGAATTTTCTTAATAATGGATGTCGAAAGACCGTCCAGTATTGCAGAGAACATTGAATGAGAAAAAGAACCCTGCCCCCTTACGAGGACAAGGCAGACTGATTTTGCCTTTTGATAATGGTTTTTGAAATATTTTTAGAACAGGTTTAGAACCTGTCCTTTGGCTTGTGCTTCTGGAAGCAGTCCCTGCAGTAAACCGGCCTTCCCTCGGTCGGTTTGAACGGGACTTGGGTCTCGGCTCCGCAGTCGCTGCACTTCACGTTGTGCATCTCGCGCGGTCCGTCATTCCTTGGGCGTCCATAGCTGTTGCCTCTGTTACCACCGTACATTTTTACTACCTTGTTTGTTTATATCTCAAAAACCGTGAAACGACTCTTGGGATAATCACACCAATAATGTACTAGTATTTAAATTGATTTTAATGAGCGGCGAATCTCAGGAGAGAATTGCCGCCATCCTTGCGGGATATGAAGTTCTCTCCTGACACCAGTTAGAAAATAGTTTGATGCCGGACGCGGTCCGGCTGCAGTTGCCCTACAAGGCCGTTCTATTTGAGCGTTCCCTCCAACTCATCGATGAACGTCTCGGCCTGGGCTATCCCCTTCTGCCATGACGCTTCTTTCCCGATGTCGAAGCCGAGCCCGGAGGCCAGTTCCGCCGCCGAGCGGCTCGATCCGGCCGATAGGAGTCCCTTGAACTTGGGAACGAAGGCCTTCCCCTGCTCCTGGTACAGCCGGTACATGGAGAACACGAACAGCTGGGCGAAGACGTAGGGATAATTGTAGTATCGAAGCTCGGGGATGTAGTAGTGCATCTTCATCGTCCACTCCCATTTCATCTCCGGCAGCCATTCCACCGCATCGCCATACACGTCATCGCGCGCCTTCACCCACAGCGCCGATATGGTCTCCCCATCCAGGTACTTCCCGTCCCTGATCGCTTGGTACAGGCTCTTCTCGAAGAAGTATCGGGCGCTCACCTGGAACGCAGCCTGGCCGAACCCATCCATCACCTGTGTGAGCACCGCCTGCTTCTCCTTGACATCCTTGGCGTTGCCGATCAGGTGGTCGGTCAGTAGCAGCTCTCCGAAGATCGAACCGCATTCCGCTATGCAGAAGCTGATCGCCGTGTTGGTGACCCGCTGCGACCTCGAAGTGAGGTAGGCGTGCATCGAATGACCCATCTCGTGTGCCTGCGTGTACACGTCGTCAAGACGTCCGTTGAAGCTCTGCAGTACATAGGCCGACTTCCCGCCGTACCAATCCTGGCAGAACGCGCCGCTTACCTTTCCCGGACGGACGGCCGCGTCGATGTGCTGCTTCTGGTACATGTCCTCCGACCATTCCCCGAGCTGGGGATCGAACCCTCCATAGGCCTGGACGACGGTGGAATGCGCCTGGTCCCAGGTGAAGGTCATCTTGGGCGCCTTTGGCAGCGGGGCCATGATGTCCCAGTTGCCCAGGCGGTCCAGGTCCATCATCTTTGCCTTGAGCTTGAGGTACTTGCGGTAAACTCCGACGTTGGACTTCATCGTGGTCATCAGCGCCTCGATCGCTTCCGGCTCGATGTCGTTGTAGATCAGGCTGGACGTCTCGGGCGTGGGGTACTTCCTCAGGTCGCAGTTCTGCAGGTGGTCGTCGCATATCGAGCGCAACGCGGACGACCAGATGGTCTCATCCTTGCCGAGCTTCCCATAGACCACCCGGTTCGCGTCCCGCCTGAGCTTCCGGTCCGGTGACCCGTAGAGGCCGATGATCTGTCCATATGGCAGCCTCTTCCTCTTTCCGTCGACCTCGATCGGGAAGGTCCTGGTGCTCAGCCATTCCCGCTGCAGCTGCGACCAGGCGTGCGCTCCGTTCTGGTCCTTGGCCATGATGATCTGCTCTTCCGTCTCGGAGAGCAGGTAAGGGGCCGCCCTGAGCGTGCGATCCAGCGCGTGCTTGAACTCGGTCAGGATGGGGTCCTTCACCAGCTCTGGCCTCTGCTTCAACAGGAAGCTGAGCTCGATGTCGACGAAGGCAAGCTGCTGGCCCACCTTGGTCCCGGCCTTGCTGACGGCATCGTTGAGCTGCTTCGAGACGACATCGGTGGTGTCCGCCGAATATCGCAATCGGCTGTACATGATCGCCCCCTCGTAACGCAGCTGCATGTTCTCTCTTTCTTCGAAAAGCTTCTTCAAACCTTTAGCGTCCAGAGACTTGATCTTGCCGCGGTATTCCGCAGCCCTTCTTCCCGCCTCTTCGACCAGGGCATCGAGCTCTTTGACGATGTCCGATCGATCCGTGCTCTTGACAAGCTGAGAAAGGTCCCATTTGATGTCGTTCATGAACGAAACACCTATTCATCCGCAAAGGACGGTCAAGACCAAATAATTACTGTCCGGATCGGAGCTCGGTAAAACCCGAGACAGAGATCGCGATTCGTAAGAAGACCGTCACTCGCGCTTTGGATGGCCCAGATGGACCTTCTTCTTTACCGGGATGTGCTCCCTCAGGTCCTCTGATTCTCCATGCTCCTCGGGAGCAAGGGACCTCTCTGCCCCATAAGCCCGTGTCATCATGGGGCTGGAGCATTGCCGATCCTGGCATAGGAAGAGAGGAGGCGGTGCCCCCTGGTCCTTTTCTTCGACAAATGGCCTTTTTTTCTTCATTTCATGCCCCATACTCACTTTGATCGAGGTTTGGCTGATCTCCCTGATCTCATTCGGGGACCGATCATCATTGATTATCTTCGAGGGAACGATATTAATAAGTTCTTCTTTAAGAACTGACCAAATTAGTTGTTTGGTTAGGCAAACATCAACTGATCTGCACCATTCAACCAATCTCAGCATACGCCCTGTCTGATACCTGTACATCAATGGATATGACCTCGAGACCCAGGACCAAACTATTAACCGCAATCATTCGAAGATGCCATACTGTGCGATTAAAAATAAAATAAAAGTAGGAAAATGTTTGTCGTAAAAGGTTTCCGTTTAGGTTCGCGTTTATGCCTTCTTCGCTGTGGCCAGCCACTTGAAGCCGAAGGAGCCGATCACTGCGCCAATGATGTTCGCGATCGATATCACAATTGCTTGTGTTATTGCGGTTCCGCTGACGAACACAGCTGGTGAAAGGCTCCTGATCGGGTTCAGGCCAGCATTATCGATACCGCCGGAGAGGAAGATGAGAGCTCCAACGGTCAGACCGATTGCTACTCCAGCCAGTGCTTCGTTGCCCTTGTTTCCCAGGGAACCGAGGATCACCATTTGGAGGATGAACGCGATGATTATTTCGATCACGAAGACCGACGCAATTCCATATGCACCGGCGACCTTCGGGTCACTGTAGAAAACTGTACCGAAGGATCCGAGGACCGTGTGGGCATCCATCCAGACAAAGTACAGAACGGCTGCACCGATGATACCGCCGATGATCTGCATTATGACGTAGATCACCATGTCTTTGGTCTTCATTCCCTTGATCGCCCAGACGCCGATGGACACTGCCGGGTTGATATGGCATCCAGAGATCGGGCCGATAGTATAGATCATTGCTATGACGATGATGGCGAAAGCGAATCCAACACCGACAACGCCGATGCCGCTTGCCCCAATAAATACGAGGCTTCCAACGCCTACAATCACCAATAGCATACTGCCGATTAATTCCGCTATGTAGTTCTTCGTAGTCTTTCCCCCTAATAAGATATTGATTATAAAAATCTCAAAGAACACTTTAAATGTTTTGGTCGGACTGGGCTTATTTTTTGGGTAGGAAATGAAGCAGTGGGTAGTTTCGCAATGTTCAACTCGATTCCCGGGCAACAATCGTTCAAGTTTAAATAATATGAATATTTTTTTTACCCTTCTGGCATTTTATCCAGCAGTCATTTTTTTGACAGCCAGTCATGGCCAGATGATCATTCGGACCTAGTTTTCAGAGTGGAGTATGTCCAAAAATGAAGAGAAAAAAACCGGCCATCGGTCCGATAGAGAGCAGTGAGGAACGTCGCAGGAACCGGAGAAAAACACGTTCCTGATCGATCGTCACGGTTCACTCTTTCTTTTCTTCGGCCGGCTCAGGTTCTGGGGTCTTGTCCTCGAAATAGGCCTTGATCTTCCCGCATTTTGGGCATTCGACGATGTGAACGAATCGGTTGTTCTCCGGTTCGTCGAAGGTATCGTTAACTTCCTTGTCGGTCAGCATATAGTTGCATTCGCACTTTATCGATTTCATTTTGAAGCACCGATCGATTTCCCGATGTAGTTCATGAATATGTTACCTTGGGTACAGCAATAACAGCCGGGGGTTGTTGCGGACATGGAGGTGTCCTTAATGTGATCGAAATGCCTGCTCACATCCGGCAGAGAGAGATCGGGGCGATCCTCCTCCGAAAGATCCGGGCGGAACGCCGCCTCTGCGTTCATGCCACATCTTAATATATTGAAATCCATTTTCTGTCGCCGTCTGGCCAGACAATGGCCGGGCCGGTCAAGAATGGGGAGATAATATGTCAAGGATTTCCGATGAAAAGGGGAGCTTCGCAATCGCAGTCATCGTACTGATCGTCGTCCTGGTCGTGGTGTTGGCGTTCGCCGCGGTCCTGTTCCTTCCGGTCAAAGCGGTCAATTTTGACGAGTCCAGGACAGTGTCCTCGGAGACCGGGGTCAACAAGATGAACCTCAAGTTGAGCACCGATATCGGCGAGGTGCGCGTCATCTATACCAACCTCACCGGTCAGGCCCTCAGCCTCCACGTGACGGCCAAAGGCGGGGTCGGCTACTTCATGGATCCAAATTCGATCTCGCTGGATTTCGTGCACAGCACGTCGGCTGACACGGCCATCGTTAACGCTGTCGTGAGCGTCAAGGAGAGATTAATGGGAGCGGCGAATCTTGACCTTCGGTGCGACGTCCTGATCGATGACACGATGCGTTCCAAGCTCGACCTGTCGACGAACGTTGGCAGCGTCACCGTTAACACAACCAACGCCAGCGCGTTCGACCAGGTGAGCCTGAACGCGAAGACCGGGGCGGTCACGCTGCACATCACCTCTGGCGCTTCGCTCTATGGCGATATTTCCCTATCAACGAACGTCGGCGCATCCATCCTAGATTGGAACGACCCATCGGTCCGTCAGGACATAAAGGTGGACGCCTTGACGAAGACCGGCGGGGTCGAACTGCGCCTCAACCAGACCACAACGATGAACAAGACCGTAACACTGAACGGGACCGCCGCCACCGGCGGGGTGTCGCTGAACATGGACATCGAGGGCAACATCGGGGCCGCTATCAATTCCACCGCCAATCTCGGCGGGGTCCAGGTCGGCAGCAAGGTCGGTTTCATCGGCAGTGATAACGCGCTGACATCGACCAACTATCCGGCCGCAGGCAACTTCGTCACCCACCTGAGGACGAACATCGGCGGGGTCGAGGTGAACGCGCTCAGCGTTCCCTCCAACTAACGACAAAACGCTTTCCTAACCTATTCCAAGCAATCAGACAAGGTACGGCACATGGCGCTGACGATCCGTAGAATGGAAGAGAAGCTGTTGCGGGGGGCGATCGAAGAGCTGAAACTCCGCTACTTGGCCTATCCCAGGCAGCTCGACCCGAAGGACGAGAAGGAAAAGAACATGATCCAGCCGAGGTCCAGGGTGTACGAGGCCCTGGTCCGGAAGAAGTTCGAGCTCGACCTCCTGGACCGCAACTGGTACGTCGACATCAACCCATTCCTGGGCGGCAGCCCGGAGGAGCTGGACATGCACACGCCCGACCTAGTCGTGTTCCGCGATGGTCTGGTCATCGTGACCGAGACGAAGCAGATCAATGAGAAATCGGAAGGGACCAAGATGGGAACCTTCTTCACCCAGGTGAACGGGTACCGGGACTATTATGAGCAGAAGTTCGCCGAACCATACGTCAAGTTCCTGTCGGTCCTGGTGACCAACAGTGATACCATAGTGAACTCTGGCTCATTCCAGTCCTTCAAGGGCATCGTCATCCTGGTCACCCCGGAGAACTGGGACAGGGACACGCGCGACATGCTCGAGGAAGGGATCGAGGAACTTGAGAGGACCGGGGGCCCCGTTCTGGTCCGGTAGCACAAATCATTTAGAAGCACCTGCTCACTAGCAACGGCCGATAAGCATGTTCGTGGCCAAGGTGAAGTCTGAAGGATTGTCGCACATTTCCTATTTTGTAGGGTCAGGCGTGGAAGCGTGCGTGATCGATCCCCGCCGGGACTGCGAGGAGTACTTGCGCATCGCGGCGGAGAATGAGATGCGTATCCGGTACATATTCGAAACGCACCGGAACGAGGACTACGCCATCGGTTCACTGGAACTCGCCAGCATGACCGGCGCGGAGATATTCCACGGCGGTGCGATCCCGTTCAAATATGGCCAGAATCTGCATGATGGGCAGGAGTTCCTCTTGGGTGACGACTGCATAAAGGCGATCGCCACGCCCGGTCACACCTACGAGCATTTCTGCTTCTCATTGTTCGACCATGCATCTGGTGCCGAGCCTGTTATGGTATTTTCGGGAGATGCTCTTTTCGCCGGGGACGTGGGCCGGACCGACCTGCTTGGCGAGGAGCACCGGGAGAAGCTATCCGGTATGCTTTACGATTCGCTCTTCAACAAGATATTACAGCTAGGTATGGGGGTCATCGTCCACCCAGCACACGGTGCGGGCTCGATCTGTGGAGGCAATATCTCCGATCGCGAGGAGACGACGATCGGAATCGAGCTGGAGAACAACCCAATGCTGTCCCTAACCCGAGAGGAGTTCATAGCGAAGAAAATGAAAGAGCAGATCGAGAGGCCCCGATATTTCTCAAAGATGGAAGAGATCAATCTCGACGGTCCTCCGTTGCTCGGCCGTCTTCCCGATCCGAGACCGATATCAGTACTTGATTTCCGTGCGGCGATGAAAGGTAACATGACGGTCCTCGACGTCAGGATGCCCCACTCCTTCGGCGGGGCTCATATCGCCAGTTCGTTGAGCATATGGCTGGACGGTCTTTCACAGTATGGTGGCTATATCCTGGATCACGAACGCCCGATACTGTTAGTGGTCGAGAATCGGGCGCAGGTGCAGGAATCCGTGCGCTCCCTGATCAGGATCGGTTATGACGACATCCCCGGATACCTTCGTGTGGGAATAGACATGTGGTACCGAGCCGGCGAACCGATCTCCATGACCCAATTGACGACGCCATCGCAGGTCAAGAAATGGATCGAATCAGGGATGGACCTGACCTTGGTCGATGTGCGGAACATGCATGAGCTGCTCTCTGGGGTGATCGCAGGCTCGAAGACGATCAATATCGGCTCGCTGGAGGTTCAGCTCGAAGAGATCCCTAGGGACAATCGTGTGATCGTCTATTGCTCGTCAGGGTACCGGGGAGGGTTGGGGGCGAGCCTGCTGCTCAAGAACGACTATGTCGATGTATGGAACATGCTCGGCGGCACGAACGCATGGAAGGCGCTGGGTTACCCGATGGTCCGTCCCGCTCAGGACTGAATGAACTTGAGATAGCTGACGCCTTCCAGCTGTTCCAGCTGATCAAGGATCTTGTTGACCCGGCTGGCCTCGCCCTCGATCATCAAGAGGTTCATGCATCTGTCGCCGCCAACATGGTTGTGGATGTGGGTCTTGATCATTTCCTGGTTCTTGTGGTAGATCTCGTCGATCGATTCCGACGATCCCATCTCGGTGACGATGATCAGCGCGCCGTCGACCTGTCCCACCATCTTCTTGCGTTCGTTGCGTTCGGCAACGAGCATCCTCAACGCCGTCCTGACCGCTTCCGAACGTCCGGAGAAACCGAGCTCCTTCTGGATAGCATCCAGGTCCTTCACGTTCTGTTCGTTGAGAGATATGCTGATAACGACCATTCGCTCACTTCCGCAGATACAGATTGTTAACATTATTTAAACAGTTTACGACATTGTTAATAGGAAAGTTCATATTTAATAATAATTTATCGCATGTTCAGAGAGACATGGGAATCCCGGAGGAGTATCGCGGCGTGGTCGCCATCACATTGGCGTCAATTCTAGTGCTGGGGGGCTCCTTCGCCGTTTTCACCACCAGCGTCGGGACCACCAACTCCGGCAAGCTGGAGGTGGTGGCCAGCTTCTACCCGCTCTACTATTTCGCCGACCAGATCGGCAAGGACCGGATAGAGCTCCATATGCTCATCCCCGACAACGCGGAACCCCATTCCTGGGAACCGAAGGCCACCGATATCTTCAAAGTGCACAACGCGGACGTTTTCATATACAACGGAGGAGGCTTCGAACCTTGGCTGACCTCCTTCCTGCCCAACCTGAAGGCCGGAGCCACCATCGTGGACACCAGCGCCGGCGTGGACCAGACCGGGCAAGAGGACCCGCATTTCTGGATCGACCCCATCAGCGCCAAGATCCAGGTCACGGAAATACTGCAGGCGTTGATCTCGAACGACCCAAGCAACGCCACCTTCTATCAGGACAACGCCGCCAACCTCAGTTCCCGGCTGGACGTATTGGATCAGGATTATATCGTCGGTCTGCAGGACCGGGCCAAGAACGATTTCATCACCACCCATGAGGGGTTCAACTACCTGGCCGCGAGATACGGGCTCGTGGACCACGGTGCGGTGGGCATCAGCGGCGACGCCCAGCCAAGCGCCCGCGACCTGGCCGATCTGGCCAAGGACATCCAGACCCTCGGATTGAAATATGTTTACGCTGAGCCGATCTACAACGACGCGGTCATCGAGACCATCGCTGCTGAGACGCACTGCCAGATCCTGGTACTGGACGCGCTCCATGGTCGAAGCGGGGCGCATGCCCACATGGATTATTTCCAGATAATGTACGCGAACCTCGACTCGCTGCGCATCGGGTTGGAGGTAGTGCAATGAAGGTGATCATTTGACCGACAGCATAGTCGAGCTCGACAACGTGTCCGTGAAGTTTGGCAACAGCATCATACTGGAAGATGTCTCCATGAGGGTGGAGAAAGGCGACGTCGTCGGGATAGTCGGACCGAACGGCGGGGGCAAGACGACCCTGCTGAACGCCATCCTGGGCAACATCCCGGTCTCCCATGGCACCATCTCGCTTTTCGGCGAGGACGTTCACAATTTCCACGCGTTCGAGCGCATCGGATATGTCGCCCAGACCGCCATCCAGTTCGACCCCATCTTCCCGGCCACGGTGGAGGAGATCGTCTCCCTGGGCTGCATCAGGAGGAGCAGGCTGGGACGGCGCCTCACCAAGGAGGACAAAAAGGCAGTGGAGGACGCCATCCAACTGGTCGGTCTGGAGCCGTACAAGAAACGTAAGATCTCCCAGCTGTCCGGGGGGCAGAAGCAGCGCATCTTCATCGCCAAGGCGCTTGTGAAGAAGCCGGACCTGCTGGTGCTGGACGAGGCGACCACCGGTCTCGACGTGTGCATCCAGGACAAGTTCGTGAGGATGATCCGGGACCTGAGGAAGGAGATGGACATCACCCTCCTCACCGTTTCCCACGACCTCTCCGGCGTTCTGTGCCAGGCGAACAAGCTGGCGGTCGTCAACCGTAAAGTGTATTACGAGAACGTGGTAGAGGGGGAGGACCCGACCACGGTGTTGCGCCAGGCATACGGGCCTCACTTCACGTTCATGTTCCACCACGACCACCACGAATGCGAGGTCGACCACCGCATCCAGATCAAGGGGGCCTGAAGGTGCTGGACCTGAGCGACGTAACCTGGATGCTGAGCCAGGGCTTCTTCCAAAGGGCATTGATCGGCGGCATATGCGCGGCCGTGCTGTGTTCCGTGCTGGGCGTTTTCATCGTCCTGCGGCGCCAATCGCTGATCGGCGAAGGTGTCTCCCATCTCGCCTTCGGCGGTATCGCAGCCGGCCTGTTCTTCTCCATCTACCCGTTGTATATGGCGCTGGTCTTCGCCCTATTCGGTACGATCGCGATATCCCTGCTCCAGAAAAGGAAGATCGTGTACTCGGAGACGGCGATCGGGATCCTTTTCTCCCTGGGTTTGGCGCTGGGCGCGGTGCTGGCCAGCATGGCCGGCGGGTTCAACGTGGACCTGTTCGGCTATCTGTTCGGGTCCATCCTGACCGTGACAGAAGGGGACCTCATCTTCGTCCTGGTGCTGGCAGCCGTGGTCCTGGGATTCGCCTTGGTGTTCTACAAAGAGCTCCTGCACATGACCTTCGATGAACCCGGAGCAAGGCTGGCAGGAGTGCCGGTATCCCATATGGACCTGGTGTTCAACATCGTCGTGGCGCTTACGGTGGTCATATCGATCAAGATCGTGGGATCGCTGCTGGTCTCGTCGCTGCTGATCATTCCGGCGGCCTCGGCGATGCAGCTGTCCCGTTCGTTCAAGGGGACCATGGTGGGAGGTGTGATCTTCAGCATCGTCGCTGTCATAGACGGTCTCTTGGTATCGTTCTTCTATGACGTCGCCGCTGGCGGGGCGATCGTTCTCATAAGCGTTGTCATCTTCGCGCTGAGCGTACTTTTGAAACGCTCTTTCTACAAAGGGGCGGTTCGGACCGAGGTCGAGTCCTGCGATGACTAGATTCTTTTACGACTCAGATTAGTAACGTGGTCGGAAACCTTTTCAATCGTTTATTAGGAATCATATCATCAGGCTTGTGTGTAACGTTTTTCCACAATAATGAAACGATAATGCACAATATTGTTAATTTTGGAAACAACGTTCAATATTAACAGGGATATATACCCCATTTTGGAACAATGTTGCGGGAAAAACACGATAATCATTAAATATGTTCGAAGGCAGTTACAAGACACGGGGATTTCAATGGGCTATGAAGAGCTATTTCCACCATGGAACATGAATTGGGCGGCGAACGCCACAAAGAGATTCGCAAGTCCCTTCGTCGATAAGCCGCACGACAGGATTGACGTAGATGCGATTATATTGTCGCACGCTGCGCACGTCTGCGGTTACACGATCAGGGACTTCTACGAGAAGCCGGAGTTGGGAATACACTGCGTCGGATACGCGAACGAGATGTACGACCTGTTGCCTGTAACGCACTGGTTCTTCTCTCTGCCGTGGGTAACCGAACTGGGTCTCACTCTAGAATATAAGGACACACTGCCACCAATATCCAAGGGGCCGATCTATTCCGAGCCGGGCGACGTCGACAAGATGCACATCCCGGACAAGGCCGAACTGGAGAAGGGTTGGACTCAGCCGATGTTCAAGAGGATCTACGGATATGTTCAGAAGAACCTGCCCCAGACCCTCGTGCCGATCTCATACGGTTTCGACCTCGTGGGAGCGGCCGCAGAGCTCGTCGGTGTTGAGAACTTCATCATGTGGACGTTTACCGAAGAGGAAGCGGCCCAGAAGTTGGTCAAGAACTACACCCAGACCGCCATCAACGGCGCAGAGGGATTGGCTGACACGTATGGAATGGCCATGCTGATCGTCGGTTCCGTCTTGGGCAACAACGATATCTTCTCGGACGAGGCTGTCAAGAAGTACTCCTTCGATAACATGAAGATGTTCGTCGACGGAGCGTTCAGGGCCGGAGCAGGCCCGCAGGTGTTCTATCACCTATGCGGTAACCACACGACCGACTACAAGCTCTTTAAAGAGTCAGTGGTCTGGTCCCCGTTCACCGTTACCCACGTCGGTTACGATGGAAGGAACCCGTTCCCGTCCGCCAAGCTGAAGAGCGAGTTCGAGAGTGTCTCGACCTGTATGGGATCAGTTGATACCAAGCTAATGATCAACCCGAACCCGATGGCCGTTTACACCCAGGCAAAGGACCAGCTACTCGCGGGTCGCGACTCCAAGAAGGGATACATCCTAGGTACCTCTTGCGAGACGCCTCCGTACACGTTGCCAGGCAACATGAGAGCGTTGGTGAAGGCTGCCCAGGACTTTGGTACCTACGGAACATGGTGAGGTGACAAAAATGGAAGTCAAGACTGATGCAATCAAGGAAGTGCTGGGCAAGAGGGGAATAAAGGAGGCCGACGTCGAGGACGTCATAAAGACCTCTGAGTCCTCTGGAGTGAAGTTCAAGAAGGGCGACATCAACCTCGGAAAGAAGAAGATCGGGGATGTCACCGTCTACGCCGAGTATGGGATGGAAAGCGGGATCCTGAAGAAGACCGCGACCGTCAAGACCGCATACTCGCACCGGATGATCCTGGGAGACGTTCAGAGCATTGGCGACAAGTCCGAATGGATGTGCGCCCACTGCAACGAGCCCGTCCACCAGGGCCAAGTGAACATCACCTACATGACCGTCAACCGGTCGGGTCCGGCCCTGGTCTGCCCGAAGTGCAAGACCGCAATGGTCGAGGAATACCTCGCCATCAAGACCCTAGCCGCGGCGGAAGGCCTGTTCGAGAAGAAGCGCGCTTAAACCAAACCCAAATTGGCCGTGAAGAACGGCCAAGAAAATTCTTTTTTTTAATCACATTATCAGGGCAGTGCCATAACGATATCCAGCAATCATTTTCCGTTCTGACGGTCATGGTTCTGCAAAACTAAAAGAGCCCGCACGGCATTCCGTCGCCGGGAGTAGCTGGTGCATCTGATGAGTGAAAAGATCGGGGAGACCCTGAGCCTGTGCCCGGAATGCCTCAAGACCATACCTGCGGTGAAGGTGGCGGAGAACGACGTCATCTACCTGGACAAGGAGTGCCCGGATCACGGGAAGTTCAGGACCATCGTCTGGCGGGGCGTTCAGGACTACAAGGACCTGAACAGATACGCCTGCGTGCAATCCAAGCCGACGAAGCTGGCCATACAGACCACCGGGAAATGCCCGGAAGGCTGCGGACTGTGTCCTGACCATCAACAGCATACCTGCCTGGTCGTGATGGAGATCACCAACGGCTGCAACCTGAAGTGTCCGATCTGTTTTGCCAGCGCCAACGAGCGGTACAAGTTCCATCCCTCGATGGAGGTCATCAAGGGCATGTACCAGACCATGCTCGATTACGTCGATCACCCGATCTGCGTCCAGATCAGCGGCGGAGAGCCGACGATCAGGGACGACCTGCCCGAGATCGTTCGGCTGGGAAAGAGCATGGGCATCGATCACATCGAAGTGAACACCAACGGCGTCCGGTTCGGCCAGGACCTGGAGTTCCTCAAAGAGGTCAAGGATGCCGGTGTCGACTCGCTGTACTTCTCCTTCGACGGCCTGACCTCCGACGTTTACATGGCCACCTGCGGGAAGGACCTGCTCGAATCCAAGCTCAAGACCATCGAGAACTGCGCCAAGGTCGGGATGGGAGTAACGCTGGTCTGTGTCGTCTCGCCGAACATCAACATCAACCAGATCGGCGATGTGGTCAACTTCGCCAAGAAGAACGTGCCGACCGTGAAGGGCATCCATTTCCAGCCGATCAGCTACTTCGGCCGCTACCCGATCAAGCCCGGCGACACCGACCGGATCACGATCCCGGACCTGCTGATGGCCATCGAGAAACAGACCAAGGGCGAGCTTAGAGCGGATTGTTTCGTTCCGACCTCCTGTTCGAACGTGCATTGCGACGCCAAATCCATGTCCGTGGTCCTCGAGGACGGTTCTCTCTTCCCGCTTACCAGCAGGGCGCTCGGTCCGCCCAAGGAAACGAAGACCATCGCCACCAAGACCAGGAAGGAGATATCCGATCTGTGGCGCTTCATCGAGGAGTCGCTGACCGTCGAGCCAGAAGAGGAAAAGGGAGAGAACTCATGGGGCTCATTCCTGGACCTGGCCAAGACGAACTACCTGACCGTTTCGACCATGGCATTCCAGGACGCCTGGAACGTGGAGACGGAAAGGCTGTGCAACTGCTGCATCCACACCGTGACCCCGGATGGCAAGCTGATCCCGTTCTGCCTGTTCAACATCAATGGCGGGGACGGACGGACCCTGTACCGGCACGAGATGTGGTCGAAGTTCGCCAACAAACCCTAAATTTCTCTCCTTTTTTTGGACCCGATCCCGGGTCAATTCAATTTTAAGGTCATTCGTCCATCATTGCCAAGGAGATGGCACGAGTATGGATCCAGTGCAGCCGGGCAATCGTGGGAATGTCGGGCAGGAATGGAAGATAGTCGGTCTGGGTGCGACGGGGCCCTGTCCTGTTCTGGAAGAGAAGCTCTCTCTTTTTGGCCGGTTCATCGGAGATTGGGATATCACGGAAGCCCGCTTGATCAATGAGGATGGGGCGGAGATCAGGCAGAAAGG
The DNA here is from genome assembly GCA_942492955.1 of uncultured Methanomassiliicoccales archaeon. Lineage (GTDB taxonomy): Archaea > Thermoplasmatota > Thermoplasmata > Methanomassiliicoccales > UBA472 > DASXVU01. The sequence continues at coordinate 1,115,037 of OW818644.1, read as the reverse complement.
GGAGATCCATTTCGGATGGATCATCGAGGGCAGGGCAATTCAGGACGTATGGATGACCTGCGACCAAGAAACCGGCAGAGCGAAACCGATTGTGACGACCGTAAGATTCTATGATCCAAAGATCGATGCCTGGCGGAGCACTTGGATATCCCCCGTTCAAGGTGTCGTACAGACCTTCGTGGCACGTGAGATCGGCAATGAGATCGTGCTCGAAGGGAAGAGCAAGAACGGAAACCTGGTGAAATGGATCTTCTCCCAGATAACGCCAGGATCATTCCGCTGGCATGCGGAAGAGACCAACGACGGTGGAAACACCTGGAAGGTCACGGAAGAAATGAGAGTGGAAAGGCGGACTCCAAAGTAAAATGAATATCGATTGGGGAGATCGCCCTCTCCCCTTAGAAAATGACCCAACAACGACCTGGCTCAGCGGTTCCTGGTCTTCCCGACGCTGGTGTTGTAATTGTTCACGATATTGTTCATGTAATTGGAGAGGTTCTTCTCTCCGACGCGGTTCGCCACCCAGTTCGGTTCGGCGGTGAGCGGGAACTCGGTATCACAGTGAATGCAGCGTGCGTAGTTGCAGTTGGTGCCGGATTTCGGGCATCCGACACAGGCGATGGCGCGGGACTGGAACAGGCTGAAGTTCTTGCCGCATTTCGGGCAGGTGATCTGCTTCGTCGTCCTCAGTAACTGCGGCGTTATTCCCCTGCGGGCCATTTCCGGAGTCAGAACCATTAGAAATCCTCTTTTGATGAAGCGGATTTCCCGTATTTAAGGTCTGGCCATGTCCGATACCGGGTGTTCACTCCACCTCAGGGCGGCGGGGTTCCATATCTGGAGGGAAAAGCACCGGCCAGCGCATGAACGGCTTGAATGGGTACGATGCCGAACGTTCGGTCGCCTTGAGCCCTTCGAGGAGCTGATCGACCTTGGAGGGCGGGAAGGCCACGATCAAGTCGTTCTCACCGGCCAGGCCGAACGCCCGGTCACCGATGCAGGGTATATCGACCACCACCTGGCCCTTGTCCACGACCTTGGCGATGGCGCAGCATACCGAGGCCTGTCCGGTCATCTCCGTGACCACCGATTCTCCATTTTCATAGGCGAACGCGATGATCAGCCTTAGGGCTTGGGCCGGGCTCGCATAGAGAACAATGGCGCTCGGCTCTACCGGCGTCAGGTCCAGCGGGGAAACGATCACAGAGCCGTATCGGGCTCCCGTGTCCCCGAGCATGTACATGGAATCCTGCAGCCTCTTGCCCGCCGCCGCGTCCTTCACGAAGGGGCGGTTGAGCTCCCCCTCATCGAGTCTCTGGGGGGTACGGATCAGGCCCAGTGCCGCGTCCGCCCATATGCACTTCATCCCCTGGGCCGAGGCGCCCAGTATGCCTTCCTCTCGGTGGTATTTCGCCCGGGTCAGCATGTGGCACAGGGCGGTGTTCGAGACCATCGTGACCCCCGGCAGGTCAAGGAGGCTTGCCGCGTCCTTGAGCAGTGAGACCGAGACCGGGCTGGTGCTCAAGTTGATTGCCTTTCTCATCAGCTCCGAGGCGTCCTTCCATGACCGATCCGACATGGCCTATCAATCACCGCCTGGGATAAAAAAGGTTGACCTGCGATGGGGCGATTCTTCCACAAAGGATTATTGGACGCAGAGCGATTGGGGGGCGTGCACCCCGTCAAGGCTCTCATGATCGCAATGGCCCGGCGAAGGCTGACCTCCAGGAACATCGATTCCGAGACGGAGAACCCGCTGGAGGAATGGATCCACATGAAGGTCCGCCAGGCGGCCAAGGACGACAAGGAGTTCCGCCGGGTGCTGGGGCGCTCCTCCCTGAGCGAAGTGAGCCGCGCCGACCTGCGGCAATACCAGATGTTCAAGTTCCGCAAGCTGATGCGCTACGTGGACGAGAACAGCGTCTACTACCACAAGGTCATGGCCGACAACCAGCTGACCCCGGGATCGTTCATGGAGTTCGAGGACCTGGTCAAGTTCCCGCTCACCGAGCCGGCCTCGTTGGCGGAGGAGCCGTTCCACTTCCTTTGCGTCTCGCAGTCCAAGGTCATGCGGGCGTTCTCCACTTCCGGAACATCAGGGCTGAAGAAGCGGCTGTTCTACACCCGGGATGACGTGCTCAACATCGTCGACGCGATATCCGCCGCCCTGAAGACGGTCGGGCTGAGGGAAAAGGAAACGCTCCAGATCATGTTCCCGGCGGTCACCGCTTGGGACCCAAGCCTGATGCTCGAGAGCGCCTGCAAGGTTGCTGGCCTGAACGCGGTCGTATGCAGTTCGATCGACATCGACGTGCAGGTAGAGACCATGAGGAAGAACGAGACGCGGATGCTGATCGGGCTGACCTCATTCATCTACCGCATCACCATGCTGGCCCGGGACAAGCATGACCTCCGTTCCCTCGGCGTCAAGGCCATCATCTGCTCGTCCGAACCGCTCTCCGAGGCCATGAGGGGGGAGCTGGAGTCCGCCTGGGGATGCAAGGCTTTGACCCAGTACGGGATGACCGAGATGGGGCTCGCCACCGCCATCGAGTGCACCGTTCAGGACGGTATACACGTCGACGAGGCGGACTACATGGTCGAGTGCGTCGATCCCGAGACCGGTCAGCATCTGCCGGACAGAAAGGACGGCGAGCTCGTATGGACCAGCCTGAACATGACTGGAAGCCCCTTGCTCCGCTATCGGTCCTATGACCTGAGCAGCTACATCTCCCCTCCCTGCGGCTGCGGCTTCAGGACGGTCGGCAAGATCGGCAAACCGAAGGGGCGGATCGACTACACCACCAAGTTCGGTTTCGGTGAGAAGGTGTATCCCTATCTGTTCGATGAGGCGATCGGTTCGGTGCACGGGGTCATCTCGCACCAGGTGGTCATCGACCGGCCTTCGTTCCGTGACCGCCTCACGGTCACCGTCGAGTTCAACGGCGACCTGGAGGAAGCCAAGAGGCTGTTGCAGGAAAGGATACTGGCGATCCCCGAGGTCCAGTCGAGCGCGGAGAACGACCTGATGGAACCCCTGGTGGTCAATGTGGTCGGTGTCCGGTCCGAGTTCATACCGACCAAACGCACGCTGGTCGACAACAGAGGGCAGTACGACAGGTAGCGACCACATTTGCTCTATTTCGGCAACGATTAATTACGACATCGCTAATCGAGAGTGGAAGACATGAAGGCAGGCGTGATATCAGTTCAGGGAGCGGCTCCCGAGCACATTGCGGCGCTGAAGGTGGCGATGGCCAACCTCGGTCTCGATGGCAGTGTGGTATCGGTCAGGAAGGCCAAGGACCTGGAGGGCGTCTCCTGCCTGGTGTTGCCCGGAGGCGAGAGCACCACCATATCGAAGCTCTTGCGCCGGTTCGACCTATTCGACCGGATCATCGACCTGGCACACGATGGGCTTCCGATCATGGGAACCTGCGCGGGGTGCGTCCTGCTCTCGAAGGAGGGGGACGAGCAAGTGGAGAAGACGGATACCGAGCTCCTCAAGCTCATGGACATGGCGGTCGACCGGAACGCCTTCGGGCGGCAGCGGGAATCGTTCGAGGACATGCTGAACATCAAGGGCTTGGATTCCCCATTCCCGGCAGTGTTCATCCGGGCGCCGCTGATAACCAAGGTGTGGGGCAACTGCGAACCTCTGGCAATGCATTCTTCCTGTGTCGTCATGGCTAGGCAGGACAATCTGCTGGCGCTATCATTCCATCCAGAGCTGTCCGATGACACCCGGATACACGAAATGCTGCTCAGGATGCTCTAGAATTCTACCAGACATCCAATTAAAATCGCAAATGTTCCAAACGAAGACGCCTTCGGGCGTCTTGGAATCTCTTCTTAATAAAAATGAATGGCCAGATCAGCCTTTGACCGCGTGGATGATGGCCTTCAGCTTGTCCTGGTATTCGCCGTTCTCGACCACCGTGCCGGTCACTATGATGTTCGCGCCGGCCTCCCTGACCATGGCCGCCTGCTCTGGATCTCTGATCCCGCCTCCGACGATCAACGGGACGGTGATGTTCTTGCGGACCTCGCCGATGATCTCGCCGGGAACAGGTGAGGGAGCGCCGCTTCCAGCCTCCAGATACACCAGCTGCATGCCCATGTACTCCGCGGCCAGGGCGTATGAGACGGCCGTCTTCGGGTCGTCACGTTTTATCACATCGGCCTGACCGACCTCTCCCACCTTCATCCCTGGCTCGATTATGATGTAGCCCATGGAAACAGGCTCCAGTCCGAGCTTCTTGACGATCCGCGCACCGGCCACCTGTTCGCCGATGATCATCTTCACGTTTCGGCTGTTGAGCATGCTCATGAAGTAGATGGCATCGCTGTAAGGGGAAATGGCGTGCGCACCGCTGGGGAAGTAAATGACCGGCAGCTTCGTGCGCTTCTTGATGGCCAGAATGGTGGCGTCCAGATTCTCTTGGGTGATGCCGGTGGAACCGCCGACCATGATCGCATCGGTGCCGAACCCGTCCGCTGCGGAAGCGATGTCCCCCGCCTGATCCGGTTCCTGTTTGGCCGGGTCGATCAGCGTCATGTGCAGTGCCCCTTTCTTGACCTTTTCCCGAAGATACTCGATGACTTTCATTGGATTCCTCCTACTAGGAAGGCCACAAGGGCGACCAGCATTCCGTATTTAGCTAGCTGCTGACCCCTGGTTGGATTTCGAAAATGAACAATGGAACAGTATATAAATATTGCATCGGCCGCAAGGACCACCAAAAGATATCCTTGGCCGAACACGTTGGTCAGGTATGGCACCGGGCTCAACGCGACCGCGGTGACGAATGCGACGCTGCCCACTATGCCCGCGTTCCTCTTACCGATCCGCTTGGGAAGCGTGTTCCGATCGAAATCGGCTTCCATGTCCTGGATGTCCTTGACGATCTCCCGCCCGACGGTGGCCAACCCGGCCATCAGGGCGATGACGATGGTCTTGTCCATCATGCCAACGACGGAACCACCGAAAACGAAGAGCATACCGGTCAGCAGGCCGATCGTCAGATTGCCTGAGAACCCTTTCTTCTTCGTGCTCAGTTCGTAAGCCAGCATCAGCGCCATCGCCACGACCACGACCAGCGTCGCCTCGAGCCTGAGGAAGAAGGAAGCGATCAGCGCGGCGGCGAAGCAATAGACCGATATGGTCCGCGCGGTGTTCGGCCGCATCTTTCCAGAGGGAATAGGCCTTTCCGGATGGGCTACCTTGTCCACCTCTTGGTCCATGTAGTCGTTCAGTGAATTGCCCGCGGCCACGAAGAAGAAGACCACGAAAGCCGCCGGAACAAGGTCCGCCCAGTAATCAGCTATCGAGGTTCCCGTGGCTATCAGCACGCTCATCAGGAGACCGACGATACCCATAAGGCAGTTGCCCAATCGGAACAACTGGACTATCCGGTTCACGGCGCAGGATTGGGATTGGTCTAATTAAGGCTTATCCATGACCGGGCATCGTCCTTACAATGGCATGGACGATCTTCGGGGCTCATTCCCTCATTATGAGAACCCTTTTATTCCATCGGGTCAGAGGCATATCGCATGAGAGAGTGCGTCAAGTGCGGCGAGGTCACCGACTCGGGCGAACGCATATGCAGGAAGTGCGGGAGCACCGAGTTCGTCATGATGAAGGACTCCCAGACCGTTCGTTGCCCGACCTGCGGTATGTACAGTAAGAAGGATAAGGGCGAATGCGAGTCCTGCGGGGCTCATTTACAAGGTTAAGACAACGAGCCAGGCGACCTTCCGTCTATACGTTGTTGCTACGAAAATGTTAATATGAGCACTCTTGATAGGGTCGTTCATGGTCCCCACGGACGTGGCGGCGGAGATAGAACTTCTCAGGGCAATGGTCGGCAAGTATTTTCCGATCTATGACGTCAAGGTCAGTGCCCAGTCTGTTCAGATATTCATCAGTCCAGACATCGCCACGATGGAAGCCAGTTTCGAAAGCATGCGCAAGGAGATGAACGAGAAGAAGTTCATCCCATTCCTGTCTCACAACGGCGGCGAATACACGATCACCGTGGTCCGGAAGGGGGAGCGCAACCGGATGGGGATATGGACGAACGTCATCCTCCTCGCCATCACATCCATCACGACCGTTCTCGCCGGCGCGTTCCTCTGGGCGGCGTACGTGAACGCATCCAATTTCCTCACTCTCGAGGTCTTTGCCATGGGCGCCCTGTTCTTCGCCATCCCGCTGATGACGATCCTCGGCGTGCACGAGCTGGCTCACTACGTTGCCGCGAAGAGGCATGGTGTGGCCGCGTCGTTGCCGTTCTTCATTCCATCGATCCCGCCTCTCGGGACCTTCGGGGCCTTCATTTCGATCCGCGACCCGATTCCGAACCGAAAAGCGCTGGTGGATATCGGCATCTCCGGCCCTATCGCCGGTCTGCTCGTCGCCATACCGGTCTTCCTCTTCGGCATGGTGCTCACACAACAGTCCCCGCACTTCGTCACTGGCGGACCGGGCGGGCTCGCCAGCACCATGGCGTCGCTGCTTTCCTACGCGCTTTCCGAGTTCTTCCCCATTTCCGGGAACGTGATCATGCATCCACTGGCATTCGCCGGGTGGGTGGGCTTGTTCGTGACCGCGATCAATCTGCTACCAGCCGGTCAATTGGACGGCGGGCATGTCGCCAGGGGTCTGTTGGGCGAGAACTCCCGATATCTCAGCTACATCACGGTCGCCGCGCTCTTCATGATGGGCATCATGGTCTACTCAGGCTGGCTGCTCTTCGCGGTGCTGATCTTCTTCCTCGGGCTCAGGCACCCGGCGCCGCTCAACGACCTTTCTAAGCTGGGTGCCAGAAGGACCGTGCTGGGTGCGATCGGGATCGCGCTGCTGATGGTTACTTTTGTGCCGGTCCCGCTGTCCATAGAGCCGAACGATTTCAGCTTCAGCATGCAGATCAACGGCGAGGAGAACGCCACCATTGCTCCGGGGCAGACCGCTGATTTCCGCATCTGGGTGAACAACACCGGAAACACCAATGAAACGATCACGGTGAACCTGCAGGCATGGGAAGGACTGGCCGCCTATGTGTATAATGATAACGCCAGTTCTGGGAATGGAACGTCGCAGCTGACCTTCGACCTCCCGTACCAAGGAAGCTCTACTGTGCTGGTGAAGGCCACGGCGCTGTCCTCGGCGCAGCCGACCACCCGCTCCCTGCCATTATATGCTACGAGCGATCCCACATTTAAGAGCCAGTTCACCATGAACGTGACTATCGCCTTGTAAAGAGGCAGTAGTGGCGGGACAGTGACCGGTGCACCCTTTGGACGTGCGATTCGGTCTGGACGAGTTCATCCCTGGCATGATCTAAGGGTGCCGGGAAAACGACCCCGACCCTTCCTCCGGGTCTGACGATTTCTACGAACGCGTCCATCGCCCTCCCGTAGAGCGAGGACTTGCCCTCCTTCCAGAGGCTGGCCGAACGTCCGTAGGGCGGGTCGGTCGCCACGACGTCAACTTTCCCGAAGACGCTCGCGATGTCGCCGATGTCCGACACGTCGACCCGTTCGAACGGGGCTTGGAAATGATTGAGGTTAGCCACGCATCCGCTGGCCATATCCTCCGCTATGTCAGAGCCGAGCACCTTCGCGCCGATCATCGAGGCCTCGATCAGAATGCCTCCAGTGCCGCAGAACGGGTCCAGAACGGTTTGGCCGCGTTTGACCCGGGTTAGGTTCACCAGCGTTCTGGCATACCTTGGGTGCAAAGAGATGGGTGAGAAGAAAGGACGTTCCCCGACCTTCCTAATATCGAACTGCTTGCGGTCGACCTCGAAATCCCCTATGTAGAAATGCAACCGGTCCGAGATAAGGATCCGCACCGGTACATCCGGATTCTCCAGGTCCACGGCCCTGTCCTTCGTCAGGAAACCTCCGCATTTCTTCACCAGCGCGGGGACTTCGATTTCCGGTTGGCCGTTCTCGATGCGCTTTGCCCGGACGGAAACGCTTCCCTCCGGTAGCTCGATCTCCGAAAGGAACCGCGCCAAGTTCTGAGCATCACAGCTTCCCAGATACCTGCCGATCCTATGGGTGAGCGCGATCCTGCTGGCTATCCGGGAGGCGTTCTCCTGGTCAAAACGGAAGAGACGGTACCCCGGTCCCGAACCGGACTCCACATAGTTCGGGCACTCCGCTTCCACACAGGCCAATGACTCAGCCGATGGAAGGGTGGGATGCTCCCCCGACAGTTCAAAAAGGAAGGGGGAGGGGTTGGTGTTTTCAGGATCGTTCATCGGATGCTTGGGTCAAGCATCAGTCCCTTATACCTTCTTCTGAAACGGTGATCACGCACTCCGCTTCAGGCAGGTTCGGGGAATCGATGAGCCTGGCGATACGCTTGCCGCCCTTGCTCTTCCTCAGGTAGACCCGGAAGGTCGAGGCGTGCCCGACGATATGACCCCCAACGGGCCTGGTCGGGTCCCCGAAGAACGCGTCCGGCTTGGCTGCGACCTGGTTCGTGACCGCGATCACGGCGTTGCTGACATCTCCGAAGCGAAGCAGGTCATGCATGTGCTTGTTCAGCAATCCCTGCCGCTCTGCCAATGTGCCTCTGCCGACATACTCGGAACGGAAGTGGGCGGTCAGCGAGTCGACGATCAGCAGTCTGATCGGGGTTTTCACCGCCATATCTGCGGCCTTCTCCACCAGCAACATCTGGTGCGATGAGTTGAAAGCCCTAGCCACGTGGATCTTCTGCAGCGTCTCCATCGGGTCCACGCCTTGGGCGTTGGCGATCTGAACGATCCTTTCCGGGCGGAACGTGTTCTCCGTGTCGATAATGACGACATCCCCATCCAATCCGCCCTTGGAGACCGGCATGGTGGCATTCACGGCCAGCTGGAACATCATCTGGGTCTTCCCGCTGCCGAACTCTCCGAAGAACTCATGGATCGCTTGGGATTCAAGTCCACCACCGAGCAGATCGTCGAACGCCTTCGACGAGGAGGTCAACCTCCTCAGGTTCTTCCTTCTCTCCAGTATTGTGTCTCCGGACTCGAATCCACCGACATCGGCCGCCTCCTTCGCGGCGGCGATGATCTTTGCAGCGGTCGCCTCTCCGATCTCGCAGACCTCTGCGAGGACCTTCGGGTTCTCCACTGCTATTGACATAAGATCTTGATATCCGGCATCACGCAGCTTCTCGGCAGTTGCGGGTCCAACTCCAGGCAACTCTTCTATCTTCTTCTCAGCCATTGATGCACCTACCTCTGCTAATGGCACCCCTATTTAAAAGGGTGATGACGGGTTGTCCGAAAGTACTTGGCACTTCCATGGTATCCCAGAGAATTCAATGGGCGCTAATATGCGCTCATTACAGGAAGCGTCAGTGGAACTTCACCCGAATGGATATGGCGTCTCATCAGAAGGGTTGAAAAAGGAAAGGAAAGAAGTTTAGTGACTGATTCAGGCGTCTCAGTTCTTCTCGGTCTGCTCCTGGTCCTTCTTCGTCTCCAAGTTCTTGACCACTGTCTGAGCCAGGAAGGTGGAGAACAGGGGCATAGCGCCCGAATCGCCTGCCGACCCGGAGATCATGATGTCCGGAGTGATCTTGACCTTGTTTATCCCGACCTCGTCCATGATCTTGATCGCCGCGGTGGCCTCCCTGCCAATTACCTCCGCCTGTGCCCGGTAGGCGTCGGCGATACCCCTGCCGACCTCGCGCTGGGCGTATGCGTTACCATCGGCGACCGTCTTCAGCTTGTAGCTCTCACCGTCGGCGGTGATCTTGTTGAAGTCCCTGTCGCCACCAGCGAGTTTCCTCTTGGCCTCGGCCTTGTCCTCCTCGATCTTGATCGACAACATGGCCGCCACCACTTCCGGCTGCTTGTCGGCGTTCGCGGCCTTTGACTGGACCTCGATGCGCTTCTCCTGGGCCATTGCCTCCTGCTGGTACTGGGCCTGTTGCTGAAGCGCGATCTCCCTCTTGGTCTGGGTGTCGAGCAGTGCCTGGTCCACCTTGATGTACGCGATGAGCAGGTTCTGCGCCTCCACGTGGTAGACCTCGAACTCTCTTTGAGCCTTTTCCAGCGCTGACCTCTGGAGCTCGGTCCTGCTCATGATGAAGCTGATGGCCTTCTCCTCTCCGGCCTTGTTACGGAAGGAAGAGTCGATCAAAGGATGGACTATCTGCTCGATCAGGTTCTTGACGGAACCGAACCGGGCAATTATGAACGCCGCGTTCTGTGGTCTGATCCGGATGATCATCCTGACATCCACCTCAAGCTGGAATCCATCGACGGATGTGACCCTCAGCTGGGAGAACTTGAAGAACTCCGTGGCTTTGGAATCCTCGTCGTTCTCGAGGGACTTGACCCCGGTCGGCGCGTTGTGTAGTGCCCTTTGGTCTACTCCCGAGGCCCAGTCGATGGTGACCGCGCTCGTCGGGACCAGATAGGGTGTGAAGGCCAGCGGGTTCAGGTTATACTTGCCCGGGGCCATCGGCTCCTTCCATATCCCCCTCATGTTCTTGTCCAGTATCAGCAGGGATTCGACATCCTCATGGACAGGCTGGCTCATATCCACCAGCTGCTTGCTCGGGGTCTCCGGTGAGACCGGGCCGATAGGTCCGATATTCGGGTATGGGGTCCCCTCGCTCTTTTCCAGTATCAGGCCTACGTTCGATCTAAGGATCGCAACGTAACCGGGCGGAACCTCGGCCACATTGTATACCTCCACCTTGAAGAGCAGCGGGTTGATGTAGTAGCGTCCCGGCTGGAGCGTATCCAGCTGAGGTCCTCTGTAACCGGCGCTGTTCAGGAATGCCTGGCCATCCTGGAAATATTGGCTGTTCTTTGCCCTGGGATACCCAGGGACCGGTCCATCCAGCGGCCTCGGTGCTATGATGAACCCGGAAGGCAGGGGCAGCCCGTCGTTGGCGATGACGACGCCGATCTTCTCGGACGGCACTTCGACCAATTTAGCCCTGACGACCTTGAACGCATAGGTGTTTATCCTGTATGTACCAGGCCGGAGGATGCTGACCTGCGGCCCCTTCATACCGCCATTCTCCAGGAACATTCTGGCATCCTGGAAATGATTGCATTCTACCTCGTCACCGAGCAGCCTGCCCTGTGGTATTGAGCCGCCGTCGATGGATTCGACGATGCCCACCTCGGTCGGAAGGATCTCCGTGACATGGTGCTTTTCGATCTTCCAGATGATCGGTATCCTCCAGTACAGCCCGGGCATCAGGATGTCGGCCCGGACACCTATCTCGCCGGATTTGGCGACCACTTGCCCCTGGGGCATCATCTTTCCGAACATCTTCTTGGTCACGATTCCGACCTGGGAATCGCCGATCAGTTTCAAACCACTGATCAGGAACAACACTATTGCTACAATTGCCGCTATCAGCAACACTGTTAATGTTAAGTCCATCTTCCACTCCCCCTGCTACTTCTTAGTCGTTAAGAAATTGCGGCGAAAACATCGATATTCGCATATTTCAAAAATTCCTTAGGATTATACGGGCGGCTTCAACCAATATCAAACAACTTAGGCAAGGGACGATCCGCCATCCAGGCCGTATGTCAGTATGACAATCTGGCCATTATTACAAAGGTAATGGATCGCTATGGATGCTGGTTAGGCCAGTTGCTGATCGGGCAAAGATATTATTAGCGGCTCGTGATTAGGGGATTTCCATGGCCCAAAAGAAGAGAAAGGAGGAGGAAAAGAAGGAACCTCAATACGAGTTCGTTCCTCCGGACTTCGACGAGAAGGACTTTCTCGAGAAAGACATCAGGGCAACCAAGATCACCATGCTGTCCTTCGTCTGGGGCCTAATATTCGGCATAGTGGCTGGACTTACCAACTCCATATCGCCGCTGGTCGGACTGTTGCTGTTGTTCGTCGGCATTTATCTGCTGAAATTCTTCTACCAGATGTTCAAGATCGACACCGCCGAGATCGACAAGAAGGGCTGGTTGGGCAACATCGCCATGTTCTTCTTCCTGTTCTTGGGGACATGGATCCTGATGCTGAATCCACCGTTCGCATAAAGGGAAGGACGGTCCGCCGTCATCTTTCCCAGGAAAATCTTTTATCCAGCATCTTTGTAAGGATCCCTTCGAATCCCTGCGCAATTATCGCATCATGGTCGAACACCTCGATGCTGCCGAGCTTTCTGAACGAGTTGCCGAGCGCGGCGTCCTTGAATCTTCTCTGCAACAGATCAGCTGCATACGTGTGTTCCCGGTCGGCCATGACCGTCCATCTGCCATCTTTGATGAAAGGACGGCTGGCCCCTTCCACTTCCCAGCGCTCCAGGAATCTCTCGGAATTGGCCACCCATACCGGAGGGCCCATGTGCAGTGTGCAATCGGAAAGTCTGTCGCTCTCCAGCATGATGAGGAACGTGATCGCATCATCTGCCAGGTATGTGTGGTCCATTACCTTGAATCCGTATTGTTCCAGCAGTCCGTTCAGTCCTTCCGAGGTCCGTTGTATCTGCGGGTATAGATTGTCGTCGGTGAGGTCGGGACGTTCCGTCCTCAGCGCCACCAGTCTCGATCCCAATCTATCCAGCCTCTTGGATATCTCGTCGGTTTCGAACGGTTCCACAGGGTTCGGGAAAAAGAACCGGCGGTCGTTATGGATGATGTATCGTCCGCAGGCCCGGACAAACGTGGCAAATGAATCAACGGACAGGGCGGAGGCGACGTTTCGGTTGCGATCGACCGGATCGATGAATACCAAGGGGGTCCTGAACCCCCCATCCGGTTCCCCCGCCAACGAAAGTACGGTCCCTGATGTCCAGGCAGACCCAGCTGAGATCACGCCATCGAAATCATGGTAACGCAGTATCAGAAGCTCGGCGATATATCCGGAAAAGCCGCTGACCTTTGCATCTGCGCCATACACACCGATGCCTTTCATGAACTGCTTCAACAGCCGGACCTGATCGTGCTGTTCGGGTTCCAGATTGGTCAATATGTAATCTGTATGGAATGGGGTCCGGTCCACAGCTGATTTGATGTGCAAGGCATCGGCGAGCCTGTAGCAGGGGACCAGGTCCACTTGGAACCCATCGAAGACCCCGTGGATGTATGGATGCTCGGCATATCTCTCCTCGCCCTCGACGACCTTCCGTCCTATGGACAGACCTACGCTCTCCAATGTCTCCCTGGGCGTCGATTCGGGGAAAAGGATGAAAACATCGATATCTGGGTCTCCCAGGTACGTATCTTTGGCCACCGAGCCCACAAGACGAACGTCCAGGTCCATGGCATGGGACGCGGCTTCTTCCTTAACTATACTAACGAGGTCGGCAGAAGCCTTCTCTACTTTCTCCCGGAGCGCGCGGTCCGGAACGACAGCCGCCATGATCTCGTTCAAAGTGGACATTCTCCCCTCTATCATTTGGCTTCCGCTTAATGTTTTATGTCACCGGTATTAATGAAACGGAGGGGTTGGTGTCCGAGGACGATGTGGTGGGGATTCGAAAAACTTTTCTTAGGAGGAAAGTTGAGTCACCGACCCCGAACACCATGGTTTGCTACCCTGGAACTCCTATAAAAGAATATTCTGCCGAAGCATCGGTATATCGGAAATTTCTCGCCACCAATAGCCCTTCACTAGACACTTCGAGGCTGTAGGTCGGAAGGGGGCAAGATCGTGGCGCTTTTTGATCAAGGATCCTGTAAACCCACCCGATTATCGGATTAACATGTGTTGAAGTTACAAGCCGGTTGCCTACAATACTGTCCATTATTGAGCCAGTTGGGCTTAATTTTACATTGCCTTTACATTTTATATTCACATGCGCATACTTTTCCTGCTCGGAGAACAAAGATACCAGCACAATCTCTTCCCGATGGAATCAGGACGAGTATAGTATGTTAATAATAGGTCCATGTCAAGCGATCGCTATTGCCCTGAAACATGCGGATTCCGGATCAAGAATATTCTGGCATATTCCTCATCGGATTCGATTGCTATCCCCCCGATTGTATGATTATATGATAAATATATAATTATTTATATTGACATACTATCTAATTAATTTAATAGAACCTCATCAACGATTGTTTCCAATATTCATCTTTGGGGTATCAAGCCTACTAGCCAGATTGGGTGGATGTATTATCCACCAAACACATAAGTATGTTATTATAAGAATCAATAACTAATATCATTAATATATAATATCTACCTAAACAATAGGTTAATATACCCTTAAGGCAAGTACATTATTGCGAGCCCGGAGAGATTCGGGATTGCAGTTTGGAGGAGTTATTAGGGGTGTCGAAATGATAGACATATCTAGTGTAAACTACGACATGGTCTTTAGACGCTACGACATACTCGTAGAGGCTAAAGAGAAGCCAGAAGACATCGCGGCTAAGATCCTGCCGAAGGACCCGCTGCTGAAGAAAGTCGCTGAAGACGTTGTTTTCATGAAGTACAAGGACGTCGAAGCGGATGTAAAGGCAGCCTTGGGCAAGTTCAGCCCCGAGGAGCTAGTCGAGAAGGGACTCCTGAAGGGAATGGATGTTGTTAGCGAACTGTACGGAAGGGGTATCTACTACCTGCCGCACGTCATGGTCGCTGCAGATGCATTCGACAGGGGAATCAAGCTCGCTGAGAAGAGCATGAAGGGAGACCGGGTCATGAAGGGCAACGTCGTCATGATGGTTGCCGAAGGAGACCCGCACGACATCGGCAAGAACATCGCCGCCGTCATGCTGAGATCGAACGGATACGGTGTCGTCGACATGGGCCGTGATGTGCCAGTCGATGATGTTGTCAAGACGGTTCTCGAAGTCAAGCCAGACCTCGTCACTGGAACCGCGCTCATGACCACCACCATGTCTGCATTCCCGAAGGTTGCCGAGAGGCTGATCGAGCACGGTATGGAGATCCCGTTCATCTGCGCCGGCGGTGCAGTTAACAGGGCATACGTAGAGTCCTACCCGCTCGGTGTCTACGCCGTTGCCGCAGCACAGGGCCCACCACTGGCAAACAAGGCCATGGAAGGATGGGACTGGAAGAAGATCAGGTCCAAGTGGGACGACATAACGTCGGGGAAGGCGTAAATTGGGGGGTGAAAAGACATGGCAATAAAGAGATTCACAAAGATGGAGACTAAGAGCGCAGACGACCTCGTCTTCGGTGACGCGAAATACCCGGTATCATACGGACTAGGCCAGAAGGCCGGTGCCGGATGGGTTATCCCGGAAATCAACTTCGCCCCGAGACCCGGTGCTGAGAAGAACCCAGACACCTTGAGGCGCGAGTACGTCGACTATATCACCAAGGATATCCTCGACAGGGCAGTAACCCTCGGTTTCCCAGCCGTACAGCTGGAGAACGAGTGGATCTACCAGCTCGGTAACGACCCGGACAAGTTCGCCAAGCCGGTCGTCTCAGGCCAGAAGGAGCTCATGAAGAAGTACCACGACGAGTACGGCCTAGCATTGTCAATCAGGCACACCGTCGCAGACATGAGGCTCGCTGAGGAAGGACTCAGAGAGGGACAGGACAAGAAGCACTCCTACCCAGAGAAGGTCATCGAGTCGTTGGAGATCGCGGCCAAGAACGGCGCAGATGTCCTCTCGATCGAATCAATGGGTGGAAAGGAGATGTCCGACTACGCTATCCTGCACCAGGATATCAAGGGATGGCTCTTCGGTATCGGCTACCTCGGCTCCCTGGATATGGAGTGGCTGTGGCCCCAGATCGTAGACATCGCCAAGAAGAGCAAGGTCATCGCAGGCGGAGACACAAACTGCGCCGGTGCGAACACCTCCATGTTCATGGCCGGTGGCTATCTGGACAAGGATATCCCGAGGACCTTCTCGGCAGTTACCCGCTGCATCGCCTCCGCCAGGACACTGGTGGCAATTGAGGCTGGCGCAACTGGCCCGGACAAGGACTGCGGCTATGAGGGCCCGATCCTGAAGGCAATATCTGGACGCCCATCCGCCCAAGAGGGAAAGGGAGCCCAGGATGCCCACGCCGACCTGATGGGTAACTTGATCGCGTCGACCTGCGACCTGTGGAGCAATGAGTCGGTTGAATACCACCCGGAGTTCGGTGGCTCATCCGTCCAGTGCTGGCTCGGAGTCATAGGATACGAGGCGGCCTTGATGAACACCGCGAAGCAGCTGAAGCAGGACAAGACCCTTAGGGACTTGTATGCCGCTTGCGACTCATTCAGGAGCCCGGAAGGCTTCTGCCTGAGGTACGACAACGCGTACAAGATCGGTGAGGCCATCGTAGCTGAGGGAGACAACATCTACCTCAGGTCGAAGGCAGCCGGTACCAAGGCAGCCGAGTTGATCCTCGAGTCCTCCAAGGCGAAGAACGGCCTGAAGCTCAGCAAGCACGAGAGTGACATGCTGAACAAGATGTTGACTGACCTGAAGGCAATGCCGGATGAGGAAGGAAAGTTCCTCGACCAGTGCCTGAAGCAGTACAAGGACGTCCAGGCTTTCAACCCGAAGAACTACGGGCTGTAAACGCGGAGTGATATCCCTTTCAAACCTTTTTCCAATCTTTTCCTTTTTTTCTATAACTTTGTTAACCCAACAGCATGCTTCTTCCTTGGGATATGATGCACCGTCAACGATCTGATAGATGAATTATAAAAAAAAGGAACGGAGTTTCCGGTCATGAGGACCGGTGAAGAACCATCTGGTGAGTTGGATCTCGGTCAGTTTTTCCTCGATCTTGTTCATCATCGGATCGCTCTCCAGCAACCTCAGGTCCAGGGACAGAACTCCGTCAATAGCATCCGCCAGCTCCGGCGAGATGCTGTCGCAATCCGATGCCTTGACCTTCCTGCTGACCAGGGCCTCGGATAGTGCTTTCGCTCTGCAAATCCCTTCTTCTTGCACCCCACCGATGGAAGATACCTGGCCAGATCTCCTGTGGTCAGCTGGTGCAGGTCTATTTCCTCTCCGTCATTTTCTAGCTATCCTCGTGCTCCTTAGACCTTTGAACTTGAAGACCTTCTCCGGGCAGGCGCGCTCGCACCTCATGCAGGCAGTTCCGTTACATAGATCGGAGGAAACCGTGATCTCCGGTTCCCCGCTCGCATTCTTCTCTACCATCAACGCCCTCTCTGGGCAGCTCTCGGCGCACTTCATGCAGGAGAGGCATCCGTCGAAGGTGCCTTTCAGCTTCGTCCCGATATCGGTCAGGATCTTCAGACCCTTGTCGCCCAGGATCGGTATGTCACGCTGAACGATCTTGAACACGTTGGCCTCGCGGAATTTCTCCGGTAGGGGCTGGATGCCCATGCTTTGCAGGAAGAAATTGTAGGATTGTATCGGCATTCCTTCCTGCCACAAGGCGAGCTCCTGGATGTAGAGCGTTTCGAACACCTTGTCGGTGGCGAACATGATATGGTTGGAACGGATGTTATGGGCCATATCTTGGAGCGTCTCCATCAGGTTCGGGTCCTTGACGATGTCCGTGGCCATTGCCAGTGAGGTGTTGCCCACTTGGTAGATGTTCTTCGGGGTGGGCGGAATAAGCCCCACCCTTTGCGCCTTGAGCGCGTCCACGTAGGTTCCGGAGGCGCCGCTCATGTACATGCTGTCCAGATCGTCGAAGGTGATGCCTGCCTTTTCTAATAGGGTGAAGTGTCCGGCCCTCATGGCCCCGAACGCCTTCGCCGCCTCCTGGAAGTCATGGTCATCGATGTAGACCCCATCCTGCAGGTGCAATTTTCCGTCCGAGGTCAGGATATGCGGGGCCTTGATCAGGCCAGTATCCAGACCGGTGGCGATCGCAGCGATGACACCGGTTCCGGTCACTCCCCTGGACCTTCCATGCATGTTGCCTTCTTCGACAATATCGCCCGAGGTCGGGTCGATCTTGTCCCCTTCGACCGGCATCAACGTGTCGTCCAGGACCTTGCATCTCCAGTGCCCTTCATAATCGATATCGGATATCGCCCCTGGAGCGGCAAGCATGCCGAAGCGGATGGCCTGGCCTTCCATGGCCGGTCCGGCCGCTGCTGAACCGGTGTAGATCTCGTCGCCTACCTTGAGGGCCATTTCTGCGTTCGTGCCGTAGTCCGTTACCAGGCAAGGCTCCTTGCGGTCCAGAAGCCCGGTCTTGAACATCATGGCCAGAGCATCCGCGCCTATCTCATGTGCGATGGACGGCGGGACGTAGACATCCGCGTTGGGGCCGCCCAGATCGATGCCGATCGCTTCGGACGACATGATCCTGGCGTCGCGCTTCTGCGCCGTCACCCCTTTGGACTTCAGCGACCTCTCGCCCACAAAGGCCAGATCCCTTAGCTCCATGTTCTGGAATATCGAAAGCTGAATCGGGTTGCCGCATACTGCCAATCTCTCGACCTTGTGAAGGTCGATCTCCAGTAGCCGGATCAGGCGGTTGATCGTGTCGATCATCAATTCATTGGCCAGGTTCTGGTCCACCTCTATGCAGAATGTCAGGTGGTCCATCACGTTCGCTCCAGGGACCGGATGCCTGACGGTCATTGCCGTCGAGATGATCTTTTTCGCATCCAGATCCAGTGCATGCACTCTTGTTCCGCTCGTGCCTACATCGATTGATATTCCGTACATGGGTCTCACTCCCCGTCATCATGGCAATGATCGTGGTCCTCATGTTCCGCCACCTCAATGTCCATGACCTTACTCAGGTCCTCGATCCTGTTCTCGATGATCTCCTCCACTCGGTGATCATCCACTCCCACCACGGCGGCCATGACCTTGATGGTCCCGCCGTTCACGTACTTCGATTTGATCTCGTCACCGATATCGATGCCGAGCTCGCTGTCGACTATGTTGAATCTAATGAATCCATCATCCACCCGGGCGAACGCCTTGACATGCCCGATCAACCCACCCTTCCTCGCCTCAACATCCTTTGCGATCGACATGAGGAATTGACTCAGCTCGCTCACGAACTTGTCCTTCAACATGCTGTTCGCCTTGAAGGCGATCTCGACCCCGAACGTACCAGCCTCAGCCAGGCTCTTAGAGTCATCATCGTTCACAGAGTAGCCTCCCTGGCGATGGTGTCCGCGATCTCGTCCAATCCCTTTTCCTCTTTTGCCGAGATCTCCATAACGTGGCCTTTCGGATTGAGCGACGAGACCAGGTCCTTGACCTCCTGGAGCGTGGCCTCATCGACCAGCTCGATCTTGTTGATGACGATCATGTCCTCGCCTTCGATCTGACGCCGGAAGAACAGCTCGCACTCCCGGTGAATCTTCTTGGCCCTGAAAGCATCCACGATCACCATTCCGTAGCTCTTTTCTGCATGGATCATCGACCTTCGGACGATATCGTTGATCTTGTTAGGGAGCGCGACACCGGTCGGTTCGATGAATATGACGTCAGGCTTGTACTCCTTGGCGATCGTCTGCAACGTGTACATGAGACTGCCAGACAGGGAACAGCAGATGCACCCTTCGGTCAGCTCGACGCTCCTCAGACCATACGCGTCGATGACGGCCCCGTCCACGCCGACCTCTCCCAGCTCGTTGACCACGACCGCTACCCGTTTCTTCTTTTCCCCAAGCCGTTTTGCGAGCTTAATCAACAGAGTGGTCTTCCCGCTGCCCAGGAAGCCAGATATCAAGCAGACCATCATCGTCGAACAATCGTTAGGTGCGCATAAAAACCTTTGCTACCCAGCATGGAAAATATCGTTCCAATTTAAATGACCCGGTTTAAAACGTATCAGAAAGCGATCGATGGCGGAAAAGCGCTCCAGCAATCCGGAAATGCTTATTATCGGGAATCCCTATCTGGATGGCCTTTATTAGAGATCGACATTGCTGTCAATCTTCTCTTCGTCAAGCTCAGGCTCGTTCTGCTCCCCGTTCTTCGAGACCCGGATCACTTTGCCCACATGGATGTTCATGAGGTCCTCGGCCGCGACGGTGCGCACCCCCGAGTTATCCTCGATGAACGCGGCCTGTTTGTCCGGTCCTTCGTGCACCAGCTTGGCCCCGAAATGGGTCAGGATGATCATCTGCGGCCGGACCATCTGGGCTATCTCCAGTGCATCCTCAGTGCAGATGTGATTGGAAACGCGCGATTTCAGCGGCCGGGTCAGGGACAGGATGATTATTCGCGACCCGGCATGCTGCCTGATCACCTCATAATCGAACTCGGTGTCGCTCATATAGGAGATGGCACCGTTCTGAGTGCCAAGTATGAAACCGACACCTGAAGGGTCGCTGTGCCTGGTCGAGGTGACCTTGACATCCATGGCACCGACCTTGAATTGGTCGCCCCCTTTCACCGAGAGGACCTTATCAGGCAAGGAGCGGTGGTAGCTGGAAAGAGCTGGTCCGTGGCCCTCATATCCATCCAGTACGCTCTTTGAGCCTACGATAATGCCCCTCTTCTTCAGTCCCCCCCGGGTCATCCCCTCGACCAGAACCTCCGCGTCCGAATAATGGTCAGGGTGACAATGGGAGATGAGCAATGCGTCTGTCTTGGCCGGATCCAGATGCAGCCGACTCATATTGTAGAGGGCGGTCGGTCCGGGGTCGATGTGGACCTTGGCCACGTCCTTGACGTACAAACCGCCAGTGGCACGGACCTGGTAGATGGTGGCAAACCTGCCTCCGCCAGTGCCCAGGAACGTCAAGGTTGTCATGTAGACCACAAAAATCCGATACGCGCCCCCCCAGCCCTTCCGATTGCTTGAATCTTTCGGGTGGGGCGATATTTCATGAATGCCCAAGAAGGATTATCTATTTTGGAACGGATAGCGACCCCGATCCGGATGACGACGCTGATCAAGAACGCTCACATTGTGACCCAGAATGCGAGACGCGAGATCCTGAAGGGGGACATTCTGGTCGATGGTGATAGGATCGCCGCGATCGGTAAGGTCACAGACTCCGCCGACCAGGTGATAGACGCAGAGGGCGATGTGGTCATGCCTGGCCTGATCAACACGCACAGCCATGTGGCCATGGCGACGATGAAGGCGGTCGCCGATGACGTCACATTCCCGAACTTCCTGGACCGGGTGTTCGCGTTGGATTCGAAGCGCACGGAAAAGGATATCAAGAGCGGGGCTGAGCTCGGCTGCCTGGAGATGATCCGTTCGGGCACGACCTCGTTCGTCGACCTTTACTATTCTGAGGACGTGATCGGCAAGGTGGTCGAGCAGGCCGGCCTGAGGGGCATGTTATGCTGGGCAGTGCTCGACATCGAATACACGACGCAGAAAGGTGTCCCGCTGGACAACTGCAAGCGGTTCTGCGAGCAGTTCAAGGACAGCACTCGTGTCATCCCGGGCATCGGGCTTCAAGGGGTGTATGTATGTTCGACGGAGACGTTTGTCTCCTCCAATGAATACTCGGAGGCCTCCGGCAGACACATGACGTTCCATTTGTCCGAGACGCGGAAAGAGGTCTACGATCACAAGAAGAAGGAAGGTCTCCGTCCGGCCGAATACCTGGGCAAGATCGGCGTCCTTAACGAACGGTGCATCGCAGCCCATTCGGCCTGGCTCACCATCAACGAGGTCAAGATATTGGGAAGGCAGAAGGTGTCTGTTTCGACCTGTCCGGTCTCCAATATGAAACTGGCCACGGGAGGGGTCGCCCCTATCCCGGAGATGCTGCAGAACGAGGTCAACGTCTCCATCGGCACCGACGGTTGCACGACCAACAACAGCCTGGACATGTTTGGGGAAATGAAGACCCTGTCTTTGTTGCAGAAAGCTTCCCGATGGGACCCGACAGTGTTGCCCTCTCAGCAGGTGCTCGACTTTGCTACACTGGGCGGTGCCAAGGCGCTCGGCCTTTCCGACCAGATCGGATCGATAGAGGTGGGAAAGAGGGCAGACCTGGTCATATTGGATGGGCGATCGCCAAGCCTGCGGCCGATGCTGCCCGAGAACATCGTCTCGAACATCGTCTACTCTGCCGGCAGGGGGGACGTCAAGACAGTAATCTGCGACGGACGGGTTGTCATGATGGACCGCGTGGTAAAGAGCTTGGACGAGGAGAAGGTCCTCGACGAGTCCGAGGGAGCGATCCGGGCGCTTCTATCGTAGATGCCCGGCCCCGAAAAATATTCCAATCATAATTATCGGCAGTTCGCCTGCTCAAGGTCATGTCCCAAGTAAGAGGAAAGGGTGGTCCCGACTCCCAGATTTGAACTGGGGACCTGCTGATATCGGCGGCTTCGGAACCGGCAAGCCGGTATACCCACTACAGTCAGCCGCTCAAGCCAGACTAAGCTAAGTCGGGATGCAGGCAGAGTATTACAGAAATCATATTAAACATTTACCGCCCCTGACTGAATCCATTCGAGGTCTGGTTGATAGCCGGAGAGGTCGTAAAGAGGTCGGATCGATTTTTTCGAAGAATACAGGATCTCTGCCATTTCGCCTTTGTGTTCTGATGCCTGGATGCTCCGTTTTTGATTATAAAGACCGAAAGTATAAATAGAATCCATCCAATATCATGTCGGACAAAAGAGGTCGACTAGACCTTTAATGTCCTCTAGGTGAGGGGATTTGGAAGACGCTGATCTAGAGAAGGTAACTCTTCGCCTTCCGGCCAGGTACATCCGTGCGTTGGACTTCCTGGTCGAAGTTGATGATTTCCCTTCGAGGTCTGAGGCTATCCGGGCCGCCATCCGAGACTTCGTCTATGCCAGGGTCGACTTGGTGTCGGAGAAGTTGAAGAAGATGGAAGAGGCCGAAAAGACCCTTGCCGAGATGGAAAGGTTTGAGGAGAAATACCTAAGGAAATAGCCTTGTCAGAATGGGATGGGATGCATTCGATCCAGGCTAATTACGCTTACCTCCCCTTATTTTTTTTTAATTTCATGGCCCAGCCACGGCTCTCATTTGATGAATAAAAACAAGTTCTGAGATCAGCAAATAGAAATTCGGTTAAGGGGTTTCGATATTGGAAAATCGGATCAACCGATGTATCCCAGGTCTTCTTTCTTTGGCGCGATCGGTGCTTCGATCTCCTTCAGCTTGGAGGTGATCGTCTCGATCTGCTCGGCCTTCTCCTCGAGCGCCTTGTAATCGACCTCGACGTTCAGGATCCCTGCCAGTATCCTGAGCACTGCCTCGGCCCCTTTGGGATCAACGAAGTAACCGGATGTCTCGCCCATGAGGCACACGGATCGCATTCCGTATATCTTGCCCAGTCCAAGGATCAGGCCGCTGGCGCCGACGATCCCGCTTCCGGGTTCGCCCTTCGAGAATATGACCCCCTTCTCCTTCATTTCCTCTACCAGCTCCTTGTCCGTCGCTGCTCCGAGGACGCGGGGTTTGTCCAGCATCTTGCCGACACCATAACCGCCCAATGTGTAGATCCTCTGCACACCCATGCTCTTCATTACGGTGAGGACATGATCGGAGAGCTCGTATTGTCCTTCCGGCGACAATCCCTGGTAATCTCCAACCAGGATGACGATATCGGGCCTGACGCCCTCTCCCTTTGAGTAGTAAAGCTCGTTGCTGACCAGCCGGATCAGTCCTTCGTCGTCGACGAGAACCTGCGGCGGGAAGAATTTGGAATAGATGTCGGCGAACTTAGTGGCCTTCAACTGCTCCACCAAATGCTCGGCCGCCAGCTTGCCTACGTTGCCAACGCCGGGGAGGCCTTCGACGAGGATGGGCTCCTCCAGGACCGGCATTTCCTTGACGATCATCTTGATGTTATCCATGTCAACCCCTCGATTGTTTGTTCAACATTCTTCTGTACTTGCCGTACTTGTCCTCCGGCGAGTACCTGGGCGGTATGGGCACATTTGTGGCCACACCGCATTTCGGACAGACGTCATGCAGGGAGTACTCTTCACAATTGGGACATTTCCGCAGAGACGTCTTCATAACAAGTCCTCTATCGGCCAAATCTGAATGCGTGCTTCAACAATAAAATGTTGCCTCTCACCGAAGGACTTCACTTGTCCTCGCGGTGGAAGCTGCCTTCTCCGCCCGCTTCCTTGACCATGGAGATCACGTTGGCGGTGATCACCTTCATCTCTTCCTCGGCGGATTTATAATCTGGAGCGGTTAGCACGATGCGATATTTCGGGGCTCCGATGTATTGCATCTTGATCCGGTCTTCACCGGCTGCCATACCTGCCAGAAGCGCCTCCCGTATCTTGTCCACGCCATCTGGTGTGGGGCACTTCAGTTCCAAATAACCGGAGATCTGCACGTATGGTGGGGTGACATTCTCCTTTGCCACATCGGCGAAGACCGTGGTCCAATCGCCTACAACCTCCGCCTCTTCCAACGCATTGGCGTTGGCGGCGCAGGCCTCGAAAGCGGCATACAAAGTGCCGAACTTGTCAGCAAGGTCATATCCGAAGCTTTCAAGGGTTGCCTCAACGGTCGTTCCCAACCGTTCGGCGACGATCTCCATAAGCTTCTCAGCCTTATTTTCATTCTTCCACTGTTGGATCTTCTCGCGGCGCTGGTGTTCATTGACAGATTTCAGGGAAAGGTCGATATGGCCTTTTGATGAGTCTACTCCCAGGACCTTGCAGACTATCTTCTGCCCTTCCCTGACGTAGTCCCTGATGTACTTTACCCAGCCCGTGGCGACATCCCTAACGTGGATGAAACCTTCCTTATTCCCATATTCGTCCAAGGTGACGAATGCGCCAAAGTTCTTTACGTTCTGGACTGTGCAAACAACGAGTTCGCCTTCCTCAGGAAACTCGCTGGCTTTGGGCATTAATCGACCACCTCTAGCAGCTGTCCCTTCATCTCCCCCACGCCTCCGCGGGGTTTGATCAAGGTCGAGCCGCAGACGTGGCACGTCACGGGCATGGCGGGCTTCTTGAAAGCCACCTGCTCGTTGCCGCAATCAGCGCACTTTACTTTTACGAAGTTTGTCGTGTGTACCATCTAGATCACTCCGTGAGTTCGAATTTCTTGGCTCTGAAGCAGCGCTTCTGGTGAGCCTTCTTGCATTTCTTGCAGCGGTATCTCAACGGGATCCTCTTGGTCGGTTTCTCCCTGCCTTCCGGCTTTGGTCTTGGGAAACCTCCGTATCCAGAAGTTGCCCTTCTGAATCTCCTCTGACCCCACTTGAGTTCGCTAGCCTTCTTTTTCTTGACCCTTTCTACCTCATGGTCGGTGTGAACCTTGCAAAAGGGACAGTAAGTCTTAATTTGCCTGGGCATTTTCATTATATCACCCTTGGAGCAACAGGCTTAATACTCAATTCCTATATAAACCTATTACACCAGGTTTGGACGCTGGTCCTCTACTGGCCTGGTTTCTTGGACTCGACTTCAGCAGTTACCCGCATTCCGTGTTTCGTGCAATGACGCCCCATGTTTATAATCGTTGCCCTAGGGTGTTCTGGCATTGCGGGATGTCACGAATTCTGGTCCGATCCGCACTACCCGAACATCGAAATCCATTACCTTTGGGAACCGAACATATAATCACCGAAAGTTTATAATATAGATGTGATTGTCCGGGGGACCTAGCTCAAATAACGCTTCTGATGGCTGCAATTCTGAATACTGGATAAATAGCCAGTCATCCGGGATGTTATTTGAATCGGGACTTCAAATAGAAAATGATATATATCTATGGCACAATAAATGATATGTATCAGGTATTGGTAAGGTGTAATCATGGCTGACAGGGGTTTCAGTAAGAAGGACGAGACACTGGTCGAGCTTCTCATGGGTACAGGGATGCCCAAGAACGTCGCTAAGACGTTAGCCTTCCTGCGAAAGAAGGAAGAGACGACCTCAGTTGAGATCGAAATATCCACCGCGCTCAGGCAGCCCGAGGTATCCATTGCGATGCAGGAGCTGAGGCGCCGGAAATGGGTGATCAAGCGGGACATCAAGAAAGAGGGCAAGGGCCGTCCGGTCCATGCCTACAAACTGGCGATCCCGTTTGAAAAGATCGTTGAGACGCTCGAGAAAGAAGAAAGGAAGAGGATCGAGCGCATAGAGAGCAACATCGAACAGCTCAAGACCATGGCCCACTAGGCCCGGTCCTTTTCTATTTTTGTAGCACAACTGTCCGGTCGGGGTAGGCCACGACCGCCTTCGTTGCCAATCCCAAGAACAGGCCGGTCTCGACCACTCCGGGGATGCTCTTCAGCTTGCGGTCCAAGGAGCAAGGGTCTTCGATCCTCTCGAAACGGCAATTGTAGATGTAATTGCCGTTGTCGGTGACGAACGGTTTCTCGCCACCCTTGAGCTCCGGAAGGCATCCGAGCGATCGGATGTTCATCGCTGTCAATCTATGACCGAATCGGGTCACCTCTATCGGAAGCGGCGATTTCGTTCCGAGTGTCCCGACCAGTTTTGCCTCGTCTACTATGATTATCTCTTGCTTGGAAGCATAGGCCACGATCTTCTCGCGCAGAAGGGCGCCGCCCATTCCCTTGATCAGGTTCAGGTCCTGGTCGACCTCGTCCGCCCCATCGATCGTCAGGTCGATACCGTCGACCTCATCGAGCGTCGCCAACGGAATGCCGCATTTTCTAGCCTGTTCCTCGGAGGCGATCGAGGTGGGCACACCCCTGAGCCGGTATCCTTTCTTCACCAGTGATCCGATCGCTTCTATGGCGAAGAACGTCGTTGACCCGGTCCCCAAGCCCAGGGTCATTCCGTCCTCGATGAATTCAACCGCTTTCTCTGCCGCCTTCCTCTTCAGCTCGCTCATTCCCTCACACCCAGATCCTTTCGGATAAGGTCGGTAAGGGCATCGGCTATGTAATCATTTAGACGCTTCCCCGCCTGGGGGTTGGCCTTGGCTGCATCACCGACGAAACCCTGAGGATAGCAGCGTTCCGGGTCGCTCACTACCGAATATCCGGCAGAAACGAACTCCCCCCTGGTTCGGTTCCTTGGCACCAGGTCAGGCCTTATCGCCATGATCCGGGATGTTTCCATCATGCCTCCATGTCCGTCGCCCGGACCCGCACCGATCTCTTCCTGGACGTTCTTTCCCAGGTCGTAATCGGCCAGGAAGATGACGTTCATCTGGTAGCGACGAACGACATCCTCGCAGGCATCCTTGATCATGGCCATGTGAACGCTGCCGGAATGGCCGCTGATGATCACGATCTTGCGGATGCCGTTCCGATGCAGGGATTCCAGGATGTCGACGATCAACGCTCGCAAGGTTGATGATGTGACACCAATGGTGCCTGGCAAGTTCCTTGTCGATGAGTGTTGTCCGTATTTGATGGCCGGTGCGACCAGTCCGTTCACCCTTTCCGCCACCACATCTGCTATCGCCTCGGGCTGGAACGCGTCCGTGCCCAAAGGTAGATGCGGTCCGTGCGCCTCCGTCGCACCGATCGGCAATATGACCACCGGGTCTCCTTCGACCGCCTCGGCGAACTCGGCGCTGGTCATCTCCTCGATCCGCATTTTCACACCTTCTTGTCAGGCTTGTCGGACTTCAGCAGTTTTGTACCGCAGACGGGGCATTTTCCCTTTGATAGTGAATCTTTATTGAACTGTTCGACGAGCTGCTTGTTGACCTCTTCCAGGCGCTCGTCCTTGATGGTCTTGTTGCATTTCGGGCAATACATCATCTTGGCTATCGCTTTCCCTGATATTTTTATGCTATCCTGAGGACAAGTTTGAAATCACCCTCAGCGGATGGCAGGGCATGCGTTTGGCCTGCCTATATTCCGGAGGGAAGGATTCCACTTATTCGGCCTACCTTATGGAGCAACAGGGACATCGGGTATGTACCCTGGTCAACATAGTGCCCAGCGACCCTTACTCCTGGGTGTTCCACACCCTCAACCTGGAGGCCGTACCGCAAATGGCCCAGGCGATGGGCAAGAGGCTGGTCTCGGTTCCCTCGGACGGCACCGAGGAAGGTGACCTGGCGGCGCTGAGGAAAGGCCTCGAAGGGCTCAACGTGGAAGGGGTCGTGGTCGGCGCCATCGCTTCCGACTACCAATGGGATCGGATCAACGGGGTCTGCGAGTCGATGGGGCTGAAACTGTTCGCGCCGATGTGGCGCAAGGACCAGCTCACCCTCCTCAACGATATGGTCGATGCCGGCATTAAGGCCATGATCGTCGGGGTCTTCGCCGAAGGGCTGGATGAGAAATGGCTCGGCCGGATGATCGATCACGATTGCATCGAGGACCTGCTCAAGGTCTCGAAGAAGCATGGCATCAACGTCTCGGGCGAAGGTGGCGAGTACGAGACAATGGCTTTGGATTCGCCTATGCACGCCCAGCCGATCAGGATCGAGGCCACCGAAACGGCGGTGGAGCGGGACTCGGCCAGGCTCCTAGTGAAGAAATGCTCTCTGGACTATGTATGACCGCTACAGCTTGCGGACTTCGGCGAGCAATTGGTCATAGTCCGGTATGTAGGATGGATCGTCCGGGATCCATTTGAAGCGGATGATCATGTCGGAGTCCACGAGGAAAGCGCTCCGATAGGCCAGTCCATCCATGAACGTGCCATCCTCCACAAGCACGCCCCAATCCTGGCATACGCGCATCTCCAGGTCGGACAAAAGCGGGAAACTCAGTTTGAGTCCCATGCTCCAGTCTCCTTGAGAGCGGATCGAGTTGGTGCTTATTCCAATAAGATGGCACATCGGATCGAACTCAGAAAAACGGCTCTGGAACGTTTTCATCTCGACGGAGCAGATCATGCCGAAGTCCGCTACGTAGAACAGGAGAAGCACGGGTTTTGACCGGACCAGCTCGCTCAATGTCAGCGTGCTGTTGATGTCCTTGGGCAATGTGAAATCCGGGGCTTTCGCCCCCACGGGTGGTCCGAGGTCAACGGTCATTGAATGGTCGAATGATGTTCATGGCTAATCATATCTTCCAACGGTATCGCGTAGTAGTCGAGGGTGAAGTCCTTCCTGAAACCTGACTTCAGGTAAAGGGAGAGGGCGATGTCGTTGTCCGTCTGGACATCTAGGATTATCCGGTCCATGCCTTCCGCCCGCATGGTCCTTATGATGGTCTGCAGGATGGCCTTGCCATATCCCCTGCCCCTTTGTTCCGGGATCACGCAGAACCCGGTCAGATCGGCAGTCGAACCTTCCGCCAGGACATCGATCTTTCCGATCACCTCGCCCTCATGAATGGCCAGGTATCTTCTCTGGTCCGGTTTCGAGTAGAAACGCCCGTGGCAGGCCTGTTCAACGGCAATCAGCGAGGCATCATCGTTGCCCACGAGGCAGAGGTCGATGTGATGGCTGGTCGATATTCGGACGTCATCCGCTTCCATCCGATGCTCGGAGAACGCCGGTTTTCCTCCCCTTTCCATGATCATCTGCGCCCCGGATGGGAATCGACGGTCGTTCATCACCAAGAGCCGTTCATAACCCCTCCGCCTGCTCTCCTCCCTCATTGCCTCCAGGAGCGCCGATCCCACATCCTTCCAGTCATCATCAGGATCGGCGAAGAGGGACGCTTCCACCTCTTCCTTGTCGAACGAATAGAAGAATATGAAACCCACCAAACGAGCATTCTTCTTGAATGCCAATGCGCCGACCCCTTCCTTATCCATTGACCGGAGGAACTCGCCCCCTAGAACGATCCCGATGCCTAGCCGCCGCTCGCACTTCTCTTTCAGCATCAATATCTCGGAGATATCGCTCTCCGCGGGGGCCGTGATCGGAACGATATTGTCGGAGCTCGCATACCGCTGTTGGTCCGCTCTCATCGACCATCGGATTCTCTGCCAGCATAATAATTCTTGCATATGGGCCAAACTTTATCCGATGCTGACCCATTTAGAAAATGGACACAGATGGCACAGGACACGGCATCGATGGACGGAAAGGGCATCGAGGAGCGGCTGCTCGATCATGTAGGTGACGCCGTCGGGGGAGATGGTTCGGTTGTCATCATATCCGGCGGTTCGGGACCTGAGAGGCATTCGATCATCACCCGCGTTCTGGAGGAGGCTGAGGGCATGGGTTGCCTGGTCCGAACGTGTGATTGTGCGGATCCCGGGATCGAGGGCCAACCATTGATCGAGGCGTTATCGGCCCTGAACAAGAATGTCGGCGGCAGCGTCGTGTCAGTTCCCATCATGGCTCTTGGCATTGCCACGCCGGAGGGTCGTTCCTACAGGGCGGAGATGACCGGTCTGGAAGTCATGCTCTCCGTTGCTCGCGAGAACCCGGTCGTGCTGGCGATCGAGAGGATCGAGGAAGCTGATCTTGCCACAATCTCCATGTTCAGTTTCCTGGCACGGAACGTCGGAGGGACGAATGTCCTGATGATACTCGCAACCCGGTCAGCGGAAGAGGATGAGCTGCTCGTTCAGAAGCTGGAGTCCCTAAGGCGGGACGTACTGGTCCACGAACTTCACCTTATCGGAGGGGCAGAGCCGAAGAGCGAACCCCCTGTCCGGCACGGCTTCGTAGTTCGAATGGCAGATGAATCCAGTTGCATATCATCAGAGATCGTTCAGCAGATCAGTGATCTCATCGCCTCTTCCCAGAACAGTCTGGCAGCTGGGAATACCTCCGTATCCGTTTCCGACGCGCGTTCAGCTCTGGTGAGTTCGGCATCCATCGGCCATCACGGTCTTGTTCTGGACGCGAATATCGCTCTCGGCTCAGCTTTGATGCAATCCGGAAGGGAGAGGGAAGCCCTCGAAGCCCTTGACCGAGCCATCCGGCTGTCGATCATCGTGGGTGAGTCGTCGGCGCAGTATTTCGCTCGGCTCAAGAGAGCAGAGCTGCTGCTTTTGAGCATCGGGGAACCGGACTCAGCGTGTGAGGAGGCTGCCGCCGCCGAGAAGATATCGCGGCAGCGGCTCGAAACTGGGACCATCATCGAGCCGTTGGCCTTGAAGGCCTTGATCGAGGCCGGGAACGGCAGGAGGGAGCATGCGGAGAAAGCTTTCTGCGAGGCCTCCAGCATGTTGGAGAAGGAACCGGTGGGCGCTTTCATCCTGGAACGGATGTTATTGGCCATGGCGGCGGCGTTGCTATTGGAATCGAGGTTCGATCTGGCCGGGATGAACCTCAGGTACGATGAGGCGGCGGTCCTGGCCACTGGAACCGCTTTTCCAGAATATTGGGCGGCGATCGTCTCCTTCCAACGGGCACGCTCGCTCTTGAGATTGAGGCGGCCCCGGGAGGCAAAGGCACACCTGGACGAAGCCTGCCTGCGATTCGGTCGACTGTGCAACGAGGTCCAATCCGCCCGGGCGAAAAGAGCGGCCGAAGGATCCGATGTCGGGATCATGCTGGAATAATTTCCTTCGTAATGTTTCCGCATCCGGTCCATGATAAATGCAAAAATGTTTATCAATGGATTTCCTAAATGCATCTGGAGCCTTCATAAGAGAAGCAGATGCGCCGCAAGGCAAAGCGCGAGGGGATTTGTCAAGGGGGCAATATGCAATGATATTGGTCGTTGGGGCGACAGGACAGCTAGGCAGGACGGTGGTGAAGGACCTTCTGCATCAGAAGAGATCAGTGCGGGTATTGGTCCGTCCCGGTTCCGATTATGATCCGCTCGTCCGAGCGGGGGCACGGGCCGTGTTCGGAGACCTCAAGGCACCGATATCTTTGCTCGATGCGCTGAGGGGGGTGGAGACGTTGATCACCACAGCCAACTCCTCCCAGAGAGGTGGCGAGGACAACGCGCAGAACGTCGACCTCATCGGGAACAGGCATCTGGTGAACAGCGCCAAGACGGCTGGCGTTAAGCATTTCATCTTCGTATCGTCAGCACGGGCCGACGATAAGAGCCAATCACCTTTCTTGCAGGCCAAGAAAAAGACCGAGAATCACCTGATCCAGAGTGGCATGAACTACACCATCGTGGCACCGGAACCGATCATGGAGAAATGGTTCAGCACGACGATCGTCCCAGCTCTCAAGGCCAATCGTCCAGTGAACATCGTCGGGGAAGGGAACCGTCGTCACAGCTTCGTCTCGATCTACGATGTCGCCTCCTTCATTACCGCCTCGGTGGGGAACAACTCCACGAGGAAGAGCTACCTTCCGGTCGGCGGTCCCAAGGCGATCAGTTGGTCGGACGTAATCGGCACATTCGAGTCGCTCCTGGGCAAAAGGATCCCGATCGTCCACGTGCCTCCGGGAGACGAAGTCCCGGGCCTGACGGAAGGAATGCAGGAGCTCCTGACCGGCATGGAAATGTACGATTCCGCCATCGACTCGTCGAAGGTCGCCAAGCTAATGGGCGTGAAGCAGACCAACATCGAGGAGGCGGCCCGGCTTTGCCTGTCGAAGCTCAGGGTCCCTCAGCCGATGCGAGCCAACTGAGGGATACGGGCCATGCAATGAGCGCTTGGGGTGCACCGAACCATAAGAACTATTACTCCCGAGCTCCGAACAGCATCATCAAGGAGAATGTCAATGTTCGTTCCTAGTGCCCAGTTGGATGAGAAGACCAAGGTAAGGATGGAATGCAAGCGTTGCGGGCATTCGTGGTTCAGGAAGGAGGGGGAAGGTCCGCAGATCTGCCCTGAATGCAACACCCCCTGCGAAGACAAGGAGCACTGCAACGTCAACCGCAAGAACTGATCCTCTGGCAGATCGTCTCAATCAGATATGGTCGTGCCGGCTTTTCCAGCCACGGCGTCCAGCGCCTTTTCCATCGAGGTGATGACGGCCCTCTTGCCGCCGTTCTTCACGAACGCTATCGCCGATTCCATCTTTGGCCCCATGCTTCCTTCGTGGAAGTGACCTTGGGACAGCCATTTCTTGGCTTGTGCGGTGTTCATCGCCGGGATCGCCCTCTGCCCGGGTTTTCCATAATCCAGGTACACCGCGTCGACGTCGGTCAGAATGAGCAGGGAACAAGCACCGATCAGGTTTGCCAGCAGGGCAGCGGAATGGTCCTTGTCCACGACTGCCTCTACCCCTATGATCTCTCCATCCATGTCGATCACTGGTATCCCCCCTCCCCCGCAGCTGATCACCACGTAACCGTTCTCGAACAGGTCCTTGATCGATCGGCCTTCCACAATGGAAATTGGTCTGGGAGAGGGAACGACGCGTCGGAATCCTCGGCCAGGCGTCTCCGTGACGGTCCAGCCATTTTTCTCCTGGAGCCCCTCCGCCTCCTTGGAGGAATAGAAAGGGCCGATCGGCTTCGAAGGGCGATCGAACGCTGGATCATCCTTGGCGACGAGGGTCTGGGTCAGGATGGTCATGACCGGTTTTTCTATTCCCACTTGACGCATCTCGTTCATCAGGCCTTGCTGAAGCATGTATCCGATCATGCCCTGGCTCTCCGCGCCGCAGAAGTCCAAGGGCATCGGGGGCAGTTGATCCTTGGCGATCTCGTTACGGAGGAGGATGTCACCCACCTGGGGACCATTCCCATGCGTGACGGCGATGTGATAGCCCGCCTTGATGAGCCAGGCAAGGGTACGGCAGGTCACTCGGACATTCCTCATCTGCTCCTCCGCCGTCCCCTCCTCCTTGTATTTCAGAATGGCGTTACCGCCAAGGGCGACCATCACCGTCCTTTCGCAATCGTACTTCATCGGCCTATCTTAGGAGCTGCAGGTAATTCATATTTCCTGATGCCAATCAGTCATGGACCACCGGCCACCCTTCTCTCATTTTCATACCGGAGGTGCTATCCTTCGATGACGGATTGGAAAATTGATAAATAAGCACCTATCCATTGTTTGCAGAGCGATCGAATTTCGAGGGTGAGGAAATGAACGAGATATTGAAGAACATCTATGCCAGAAGGTCCGTTAGAAGCTACTCTGACAAGGAGGTCCCCTAAGAGATCATCAAGGAGATCCTCAAGGCAGGAGTCCATGCCCCCAACGGAATGAACACCCAGGGTCTCAGGTTCGTGGTGATGGAGAACAAGGAACGGATCGACCATTACTCCGGGATCGCCAAGGAATTGTTCATCAAGGGAGTGACCATGAACCGACCGAAGGACGAGCCGATCCCGGAGAACCTGCAGGGGCTGATGAGGACCCTTTCAAATCCGGACTTCCACCTGTTCTACCACACCCCGGTGGTCATATTCGTCTTTGCCCATCCTTCCGCCCTGACGCCATCTGAGGATGCCAGCCTGGCGGTCGAGAACATGTTCCTGTATGCCAGGTCGCTCGGGATAGGAAGCTGTTGGATCGGGTTCGCCAGCTCCCTCGCCCACAGCCAGGATTTCCTTAAGGAATGCCAGGTCACTTCCGAACACAAGCTGGTGGCCCAGCTGATCCTGGGCTATCCCAAGGGGGAGTTCGGCGAAGGGAAGCGCGGTGAACCGCAGATCATCAGCTGGATCAAATGATCCATCCCCTTTTTTTAGGAGTTTGGGCCGTTCACCGCCGGCCTTCCTCGCGCTCGACCATTCCCATTAGCAGCATGGCGGTCAGTAGGGTCCTTCGGTCAAACTGCGGGGGCAAGTATTGGCAATCGACCTCCCAGGTATCGCCGATGATCTTGAATTGCTGCTGGATATAAGCGACCAGCCGACCGTAGTACTCGACCTTGACCTGCTGTGTGACCAGACCGCCTCCCGGCAGGTATTTGCGCATCAGGCCGCGGCCGGTCGGTTCCACGACCCTGCCTATCTGTTGGTTGTACGGGTCAAGGAGCGCATATTCATCCTCGGCGAAGTTCGACAGGTAGCTCCGTCTCATCTTTCCGACACAGGTGTTGGTCCGGGAGTCTATGACAGCCCAGGTCCCCCAATCATCCACAATGTTCTCCTGCATGATACGGAATAGCTCAAGACCCATGTTCTCGTCCGAATAGACCCGTATATCGTCCTTGATCCGCATAAGCTTCTGCTTGGAGAACCCCAACAACCTTCCTTGCTGGTCCTCGATGTAGTACCTGTTCCCGACGGTGAGGACCTTCCTTCGGATGCGGTAGAAGTTCTGGTACCACATGCCCATATCAACGTTCGGCATCTGTGAGTTCTGGACGGGCATATCAAGCTTGATTCCGCAAACGCCGCAGAACGAACTTCCGTCAGGCATCTCCGATCCGCATTTTGGGCATTTCATTGAGTCACCGGAGCCAGAACAATCCATTGTTCAGATTAAATGATTGGTATGGCTTTCAGGAAATGATATTGTCCTCTGACCTATCACAACCCCGATGACCAGATGGGTCGCGCGGTCTGATCTGCACCGATATCGGAACATATTCCAGATGGACCAGGGACCCGAAGGTCGATGCCACCATCCATGCCCCTCTAAAATATGGCTCGGTATGAAGCGTAACGCACAATCGTTGGGTTATTAATATCCCGGAGCTTACCCCTCCCCAATGGACGTATCCCTGCTATTCGTCACCGCATTCGGACTGGGCCTGATCATGGCCTTCGTTCCGGGTGCTGTTTTCTGCGAAGCCCTTCCATTGGGTTTCAGAAAGGGATTCCGTCCGGTCCTGTTCCTTGAGCTGGGCGCGTCCGCCGGGGATGCCGTTTGGGCGATAATCGCCCTGGTCGGCCTAGCCTTCCTGGTGCAGGATCCATTGACCAAACTGGGCCTGGGCGTGGTAGGGAGTGCCTTCCTGGTCTATCTGGCCTATAAAATGCTGACGGAACACAGGAAATGCCGCCTGGACGATGGGAAGGGCGGAAGCACCCGGAGCGCGTTCATCACCGGGGCCATCATCTCATTCGCCAGTCCTTTCCAGATCGCGTTCTGGTTGGGCATCGGTGCGTCAACCATTCTCGTCCTGGTCTCGGAACCGCAGACCATACACTACATCATCTTCTTCGCCGCATACATGATCGGTTCTTGCCTGGGAGGGACGGTGACCGCGGCATTGGTGGCATACGGCCGCAGGTTCGTCAAGGAACGTCTGTTCCAGGTCATCAACACCATCTGCGCCGTGTTCATGTTCTATCTGGCAGCCAGTCTTTTATGGAATACGATCGAGAGCCTGTGATTCGGAAAATTGTGAGTGAACCCGGCGGTCAGAAAAAAACATTCTGCGGTCTTTAAATATATCACAATCCAGTCCTCACTCCCGATGGAAGCGGGGGAAGTGTCGGGGAACGGCATCCACAACGATGTTCCAGATCCCAAGGTCGGGGCCACCATCGTATCCGAGGACGTGGTCGTACGATATGGTCAGATCGTTGCCCTGGACCATTTCTCCGTCGTTATACCAAGGGGCATCGTCGGACTGCTCGGTCCAAATGGCGCGGGGAAGAGCACATTCATAAAGGCGGTCCTGGGCCTGGTCCAGCCCCAGACCGGTTCGATCAGCGTTTCCGGCCTCGATACAAGGACGAACACCCTGGCCATCAGGGACCTGGTCGGGTACATGCCGGAGCATGACTGCCTGATCGACGCGATGTCGGGGGTTGAGATGGTCTCTTACATGGGACGGTTGTCTGGCATGGCCAAAGGCGATTCCATCCCGCGGAGCCACGAGGTCCTTGATTTCGTCGGCATAGGGGAAGAGCGATACCGTCCTGTCGGTTCCTATTCCACCGGAATGAAACAGAGGGTCAAGCTGGCCCAGGCCATCGTCCACGATCCGGACATATTGTTCTTGGACGAGCCCACGAGCGGCATGGACCCGAACGGCCGGGAGGAGATGCTGGACCTCATCGGCCGGATCGCCGCATCGGAC
Organism: uncultured Methanomassiliicoccales archaeon; assembly: GCA_942492955.1. GTDB lineage: Archaea > Thermoplasmatota > Thermoplasmata > Methanomassiliicoccales > UBA472 > DASXVU01. The sequence continues at coordinate 1,078,491 of OW818644.1, read as the reverse complement.
AAGTCCGTCCTGGTCTCATCACACATCCTGCACGACGTGGAGAAAGTGTGCAGGGAAGCGATCATCGTCAGCAATGGCCGCATAGTCGTGAGGGGAACGCTGGAATCCCTGCTCTCCCAAGGTGCGGGGAGGAAGGCCATCAAGGTCAAGGGGGCGCCAGACAAGATCAGGTCGTTCACGGAAGCACTGGGACGTGACCACCAGATCGTATCGGTCACCGACCTGTTCGGATTGGCCACCATCGTGTTCGTCAATCCGGGAGGGAGCGCCCCGGTCCTCGAACTGGCCCACGGGACGGGCGTTCAGGTCCGCAGTTACCTGCCAGACCGCATCACCCTCGAGGATGTGTTCATAAAGGCCGTCACCGAGGTGAAATGATGGGGCTCGACCCGATCGGATATCGCCCCTGGAAAGGGAAGCGCAGCGAGCACGCGCGCCGGTTCCTGGTCATCGCCGACCAGGTCATGCGCCACAAGTCCAAGTCGCTGTGGGTGGTGGCGGTCCTGGTCCTGGGGATGATGCTGGTCCACATGTTCAACATCATAATCCTGTCCATTTCGCCCCATGTCTCGCTGACCGAGGGAGCGATGGTGAGCGAGTTCAGGAGCGACCTCTTCTACCTGTTCACGGTCATCCTGGTCTCCATGGTGTGCTCCGACCTGATCTCCGAGGACATGAGGAGCCGATCCCTTACCCTCTACATGTCGAGGGCGCTGCGGCCCGAGAACTACCTGATCGGAAAGGCGCTGGGTGCCTTGGCGGTCATTTCGATATTCACCCTGCTCCCCCCGCTGATGATGGGCATCGCGATCACCGCCACCCAGACCGGAGGGGACTACCTGTCAAGCCTTGGAGTGCTTGGCCGAACGTTGGTCGCCTCGGTCCTGGCAACGGCGTTCCTTGTCCCTCTCGGGCTGATGCTGTCCTCCTTGACCAACAGGAAGACCTATGCCGCGGTCGGGACCTTCATGGTGGTGTTCGTCCTGCAGATCGTGGCCGGGATATTCCAGCGGTTCGATCCTAACTGGGCGCTGCTCGGGCCGGAGAATGTCCTGTTCTATTGCTACGACGTCATCTTCGACCAGGCATTGCCTGCCGGGATCAATACGGTCGGCCTGTCCGTCGTCCTGCTCATGATCTTGATCCCCCCGACATTGCTGGTCTATGACCGGGTCCGGCGCAAGGGGGTGGGCAAATGAACGACCTCGTGGTAAAAGCACACGGTGTCTCCAAATGGTACGACCAGGTCATCGCGCTAAACAATTTCAGCGTGGAGATCGGCAAGGGCATAACCGGAATTGTCGGTCCGAACGGCTCGGGAAAGAGCACGTTCTTCAAGATCGTCACCGGGACGATCCGCTCCGAGGTCGGCGACCTGACCGTACTCGGTCAAAGGCCATGGAGGAACCCGGCCCTGCTTCACGACATTGGCTTCTGTCCGGACTACGACTTCCTCCCGTTCGATCTGAGCGGAAGGGAATACCTGCGCTTCGCCGGTGGGATGCATGGAATGAACGGTATCCCCCTGGCCGACCGGATAGAGGAGGTGCTGGGGATATTCGGGATGAAGGCCGCGGCGGACCGCAAGATGGGCGGGTACAGCAAGGGGATGGTGCAGCGCATCAAGATGGCCGGCTCGATGCTCCACGACCCGAAATTGCTCTTGCTGGACGAGCCCTTGACCGGGACCGACCCGGTCGCCCGGCGCGACCTGATGGAGCTGGTGGCCGACCTGAACAAGGTACACGGCCATGACATCATCGTCTCGTCCCACGTGCTTCATGAGATCGAGCGCATGACCTCGAACGTGGTGTTGATCTACAAGGGAAGGGCGGTGGCCTCCGGAGGCATCCACGAGATCCGGGCCTTGATGAGCAACCATCCCCACAACATCGTGCTCGAAGGAAAGGGGATGGTGGAACTGGCTAAGGTTTTGATATCGAAGCCGTACACTGTATCGGTGGAGATAAGGCCCGAACGAAAAGGACTGGTCGTCAGGGTGATGGACCCGGAAGCGTTCTTCGATTCCGTACCGGACCTGGTTCGCGAGGCAGGTTGCGAGCTGGACATGATGCAGAGCCTGGATGACGACCTGGAAGCGGTATTCAAATATCTGGTGAGGTGAGAAGATGGACCTCGATTTGAACCTGACCGGAATTCGGGCGATGCTCATCTATTCCATCAAGAAGCTGTTGACCAACCGGCGCTGGATCATCATCCTTCTCCTGGCCGCCCTGATCGGGGTGGTCATGGGCTATTCGGCCTCGCTCAGCAACAACTCCATCGACCAAGGCAGCGACCTGCTCAACCTGCTGGTACTGTCGTTCGTGCTCCCCATCATGGCGATGATCTTCGGAGCGTCCATGATCCGCAACGAGATCGATGACCGGAGCATCACCCAGGTACTCACATCCCCGGTTGATCGGAGGATATCGTACCTGGGATACTACCTGTCTTTGATCATCGTGTTGGCGGCCTCCCTGGTGGTCATCACGGCGGTGGGGTGGTCTGGATACTTCCTAATCTCAGGCATGTCCGGCGATGCCGTCGGATTGCTCCTTTCCTACTTGGCGGTCCTGATGCTGGGCACCGTCGTCTATTCGTCCCTGTTCCTGGTCATGGGCGTCGTCCTGAGGCAGCCGATCTATCTCGGCCTGATCTACGCGTTCATCTGGGAGGGTTTCATCGGATCATTCCCGGGGGTCGTGGGGAACTTCACCATCATGCACCAGCTGCGCGTCATTGCCTCAAGCCAGATCGATCATGGGAGCATATCCGGATTCTCCGGCGACGCCGGGATCTCGTTCGTCTCTCTGATCGTCCTGGCCGCCATATTGTTGCTGCTCGGAGCTTATCTGTTCAGAGAGAAGCAGGTGCCATGAGATATGGTCGGTGCCTCCGTGGACATTCATCCATATTAAAGTCCAGAAACACCCGTGCGCCGGTCCCGGACGAACAGATGGACGCGCGGCTCCATTCAAGGTGACGAATCTTTCCGTCCATCCATTGGATCGGTATCGATCATTTTTTTGCTGGCGAGAAGATGGACTTTGACAGGAAGATCAGCCAGACGATGTCGACCAAAGTGCATACCGTGGCGGGAACGGCAGCGGCAGGTCCTATCAGGGCAATGGCCATGGTAGCGGCCATCCCGGTGTTCTTGTACGATGCGAACAGGACCTCGGGGACCCGCCGGGTGCGTGGGACGCCCTTCCTCTCCAGACACCAGTTCCAGAACAGGCCGATGCCGAAGATCCTGACGAAGGCCACAATGATAAGCGCCGTCAGTATCGCCGGTTCCCCGAAGAAGACCTGGCGGTTGGGGCCGGCGATGGCCACGATGAGCACAAAGAAGGCGATGTTGATCATCGCGCTCTTCTGCACCGGCCTGATGTCCACCTGCCTCAGTATCCGGGAGATGACCATCGGCAGAAGGATAAGATAGCCGACGTAGCCCAACAGGGTCATGATGTCCACCGCCGTTCCCAGGAACACCAATGTTATGAACGGGGTGACCGCCAAAGCGATGAAGTAAAGAGAGGCAGACGAGACCAAGGTGGAATCCAGGTCCCCCTTGAGCAGATAGGTGAAGGGGACAATGGAGACCGCCGAAGGCACTGCGGCCATGATGATCCAGCCGTCTCTCATGTCTCCCTGGAACAGGAAGCTCATGGCTATCGTCGTCCCGGTGGAGAGAACGAACGAGAGCAGGAACGCGTTGCGGATCGGTATGGCATGATCCTTGAGCTTCAATCCCCTGAGCCGGAGAGACGTCAACGACAGAGACATCATCACGATCAGGGTCAACATGGCGATGTTGCTGTTGGTGAGCGAGATACCGCCAGGGAAACCCCCGGTGACCATGGCAGTTACGAATGCCAACACCATCATCGCCGGGTTGTTGGTGATGATCCTCCAGGGCTTCACGTCCCGGTAGAAGCAGATGCCCGATTAATTGGTTTCGCGAGCGGCCTGCCGACCGAGGCGGATCCGAGCAGGTACGCCTATAGGGTCACATCTTCGGCTGGCGATCGAAGAATATGTTCTTGCCGGTCGCGGACAAGGGCACTCCATGAACGATCTGGGCGTTGACCATGCCGAGACGCCTGGCCGCCACACCGACACGGTACATGACGCGGTTGTCAACGTTGAGCTCCGAGGCGATCTTGACCGCCGAACCAATGGCGATCCCCAGGTCGAGCAGCCTGATCGCGCAGTTCCCTCCGAGGAAATCAGCTTGGACCTTATGGCCCTCCATCTCCGTGCATGTCGGGAAACCGCACGCCCCACAGTTCAGCCCCGCTCCTTTGTGTGGCAGCAGTCCGATCAGCACCAGAGCGTCGGATTCGAGCACGTTCTGGCCATCCCGGTCGAAATTGGGATGCGTTGCCTCCTTGCTCATCCGCAGCATCTCGTTGCCGACTGCGATCCTTTCCTGGTCGGTGAGCACCTTGACCTCGATGAAATCCTTACCGAGGCCTTTGGGCGCGGTCCTTGCCGCTACCTCCATCAGGTCCGCCACCATCCGGACCGTCTCCTTGATAGCCATGGTTCCGAATGTTGTTCCGGTTCTATTATTGATTCCCTTCCAACCACTGGTCCATCAAGGTCTCCGATATTGAATGCCACCGGCCAACGTCTTAACTATCCAAGATGGCACTCCATGTTTCGGTGTATCGATGAAGGTCGTAATTTTCAATGGAAGTCCCCGCAAGGAAGGAAACACGGCCGCCATCCTCAAGGAAGTGGCGAGCAGCTTTTCAGGCAAAGGGGCGGAGGTCGACTACTTCGACCTTTTCGGCATGGACTTCAAGGATTGCTCAGCATGCATGGGTTGCAAGAAGGCGGACAAGTGCGTGCAGAAGGACGATCTGTCCCTCGCGCTGCAGAAGATTTGGGATGCCGACGCCATCGTCATCGGCTCACCGATCTACATCTCGGCCGAGACGGCCACCACCAAGGCGCTGATCGACCGGTTCTATTCATTCTTGGCATCTGGCGCGGTGTCGGGGCAATATACGAATCGGCTGCCTGCGGGTAAGAAAGGGGCAGTGCTCTTCACCTGCGGCAATCCTCAAGGGATAGAGATGTTCTCGCCTGTGACCGTTCGTTACCAAAACGTGTTGAAGAGATACGGGATCGATGGAACGGCCCTAGTGGTGCCTTCCGTGAGCCCCGCCATGAACGTGCTGGAGACACCAAGGGGTCAGAAGGCGGTGGAGGACATCGTCCATCATATATCCGGCTGAGGGCAGAGCCCCATCCGCCCCCTATCGGTGTATGCACAGAACGTTCGGCGAGGGTCAAGACGGTCATCTAGTTCCAGGCAACTTTAAGAGCACAGGCGCCAATCTGAGGGCGGGAGTCGAAACTTGAATCGTATTGTCCAAGGCTTGGTCCTATTCGTCGCGATCTTCCTGATATTGTTGGGAGTGATATTCCTGATAGCGTCTGGCATCGAGAACCTGGTCACAGGTGCCGTGCTGGTGCTGATAGCGGTCATGCTTCTGTTCTACGCCTACCGCAGTCAGAAGATAGAGGCGGCAAAACCCACCCTGGTCACCCAGAACTTCAATGTGAAGATGGAAGGCTCCGGGACCATGGAACAGAAGGAGCTGAAATGCCGGACCTGCGGTGCCCCCCTCTCCGAGAAGAACCTCAAGGTGGTCGAGGGCGGCGTGGTCATGGTGTGTCCATACTGTAACACGGTCACATCCCTGCAAGAGTCTCCCAAATGGTGATCGACATGGAACGAACAAAAGCACATGGTTCCACTTGTAAGTTGCTGATCGTGTCGATCTCTGCCATGCTGATCTTCACTGGCTTGGGGCTTTTCGGCTCATCGCCGATCGGATACGCCGAGGCCGCCTCGCCTTCATTTTCCGTCGCCTCGCAGGAGGTCAACGTGACCGTCATGCGGGACGGCAGTGTGGATATTGATTACCGTTTCTCATTCACCAATGTAGCCTCATTGGACGGAGTGGACATCGGCCTCCCCAACTCCTATTACGATGCCTCGACGGCCTCAGCAAGGATCGTAGTCCAGGACGTGACCTACACTCCGGCGCAGGTGCATGATTCACCTTACGTGAGTCCAGGAATGGCGGTGGAGTTCGGGGGCAGCCTCCAGAACACGATCCAGAATCATGGGTCATTCGACCTGTATTTCCATGTCAATAACCCGCACATGGTCTACATCAACGACCTGGTGGCAGACTCGGTAGGCGTGAGCTTCCGGCCCACCTGGTTCGATTCGTCCTACCAGATCGGACCTACTGCGGTCCTGATCGAGCGCCTCATCTTCCCGATCGGTTTCGACAACGCGACCCAGGCGTACTGGCTCGAGGGACATCCCTGGGATTCCCTGGTATGGGACAACGCGACGGAAAGGGCGGTGGCCACCTGGGCGCGGACGAACGCGGGACCGGGCGCAATGGCTGCCGGGACCTTTGATTTCGGAGGGGGATTTCCCACCATTTATGTTGAGAAATACTATCTGAAGGAGGCCCAAGGCGGGAACATCATCGAGGACGCTTTCGATCTGGTCTGTCTGCTCCTGCCCCTCATCGTGTTCGGGGCAGTTATCTCCGTGATCATCATGGCCAGCATTTCAGCGTCCAGACGCCGGAACGATGATTACTACGAGCCGAAGATGAACGTGGTGGGCGCGGGTCCCCGGCGTGACCTGACCGCCGTGGAGGCGGCAGTGATCCTGGAGAGGCCCTTGGAGATGGTTGCCACCATGATCCTGTTCGGGCTCATCCAGAAGAAGAAGGTGGAGATCCTTTCCGAACAGACGCCCATGCGCCTGAAGAAGCTGGCCGAGACCGCCGATTACCCATATGAGAAGGAATACCTGAAGGCGATCCTGCCAGACCAGACGGTCGGCCGAACCGCATTGAAGAACACTCTGGTGCGCCTAATCGAATCGACCCGGGACAAGATGAAGGGATTCGACCTGGAGGTCACCCAGAAGTATTACGATTCAATCTGCGACAAGGCTTGGCAGCAGGTCATCGCGGCGGGAACGCCTGAGGGAGTATACCAGACGCTCAACGAAAACAATAACTGGATGATGCTGGACCGAGATTATCCGGGCAGGATGCAGCGTCAGATACTGATCCTCCCGATCCTGCTTGGACCCCGCAATGTTCCCGGGACCGGCGGCCCCGGCATCGACGTCAGCCAGGCCGCTCAGAATTATGTCTCCCAGGTCAAATCGGCCGCCAATAACCTGGTTAACGACATGCGCGGGATCTCGAGTGACGTTGTGGCAGTGACCAACCCGGTGCCTATAGCTCCAGCTAGTGGCCAGGGCATGTCCGGGGGAGGGCACTGTGCCTGCGCCTGCGCCTGTGCATGCGCTTGTGCCGGAGGTGGACGATGACCTTCAAGGAGAGATGGCGCGAACTGAACGGCAAGGGACTCCCCCAGGGCGTCCACAAGTACGACGGGAAAGGCGATCTGAAGCTGCATCGTTTCCACCTCAGGGTCGATTCAGAGAGCAAAGGGGCTCTGCTGGTAGATGCGTCCAGCATAGTCTTCCTGAACGGGACCGCCCTCGACTATGTGCGCTGTGCCCTCGAGGAACGTTCGGAGAAGGCCGCCGCGAAGTACATGCGGCGCCGGTACCGTGGCCTGGATAAAGCGAAGGCGATGGACGACTTCAGACGCATCAGGGCGCAGCTCCTATCGTTCCTGTCCGGTGACCAGGAGGTCCTGAACATGATCGGTCCGGACAAGCCCTCCATTGGAAAGGATGATTTTCCAGCACCCTACCGGATGGACCTCGCGTTGACCTACCGTTGTCAGAACAAGTGCGACCACTGCTACAACGAGCCCAGGGAGATGGTGGAGCTGACGGTGGAGCAGTGGAAACAGGTCATATCGAAGACATGGGAGCTCGGAATACCGCACATAGTCTTCACTGGCGGGGAGCCGACGATGTATGAAGGACTGCCGGAACTGGTCGCCAGGTCGGAGGGGTTCGGCCAGGTCACCGGGTTGGTCTCGAACGGGAGAAGGCTCGGCGAGCCCGGCTACCTGCACGATCTGGTAACGAAAGGCCTGGACCATGTCCAGATAACGGTGCTGTCGTCGCATGAGGAGCTCCATGACCGCTTGGTCGGGGCGGCGGGGGCTTGGAAGGAGACAATCGAGGGGTTGAGGGCGGCACTCAAAGAGGAGATGTACGTGAGCACCAACACCACCATCATGAGGTCCAATATTGATGACCTCGAGGAGACCATGCGCTTCCTCATATCGGTCGGCGTCAAGAACATCGCGTTCAACGGGATCATCCGATCGGGGAAAGGCGTCGATACCGAAGGCATAACCTATCCGGAACTGGCGGCGGTACTGACCCGGTTAAAGGCGATCGCCGCCGAGGGCAGGGTCAAGCTGATCTGGTACACCCCGACGCCATACCATGAGTTCAATCCGGTCAACTACGGACTGGGCATCAAGCAATGCACGGCCTGCTCGCTCAACATGGCGATCGAGCCTGATGGGGCGGTATTGCCGTGCCAGAGCTACTATGAGCCGCTGGGAAATATCCTGACCGACCCCTGGGTGAAGATCTGGGACCACGCCCTGTGCAAGCAGATCCGAGAGAGGGGATATCTGGACGGGGAATGCCTGGATTGTGGCATGAAGGATGTCTGCGGGGGTGGGTGTCCGCTTTCCCGGGAGACTGGTGACTACATCTGTCTGGACCGGCACTCCAGCATGTGACGGTCATTTCCTGCCTATGGCGTAGAAGACCGGGTTGAAGAGGAAGAGCGAACGGTCGATCAAAGCCCTGTCCCAAGCCTCCTTTGCTCTCGCCATCACGTCCTCGCCGACCATTGGACCGACCGCTCTGGCAATGGAATCCCACTCAGCCTTCGCTTCTTTTCTTAGCTGAAACGGTGACATGACGCCTGAATGCGCCCCCGTCTCCACTTCCAGACCGGCCCCTTCCATGATCCTTCCGAGCTTCCGTCCAGTGAACGGGTCAGCTCCCTCATCGATGAGCGATTCCACCAAAAATCGATCGAGGTCCGCGACCTCCTTCGGATGGCAGATCCTTCCGCCATAGTCAGGTTCGGCCAGGCTCACCACGAATCTTTTCGAGACCCGGGCCATCTCCTCGATGGTCTTCTGCTGATCCTCGACCCAGAGGAGCGTGAAGGAGCAGTAGACCACATCGAAGCTCCCGTCCTCGAAGGGAAGGGCATGGGCGTCTCCCTGGAACACCCTCAATCCGCGCTCCTTCGCCGACCGGACCATGTCCGGATCGATGTCCACGCCCTTAACTTCAAATGTCGAAGAGAAGAGGTCCATCACCAGTCCCGGTCCGCACCCGACGTCCAGAGCGGTTGGCTTGCCCTTCTCGGCATCCAGATGCTCTAACACCCTGTTGCGCATCAACCATAGCCACGGGTCCTTCAGCCAGGTCAGCTGTCTTGTCAGCTGGTCTTCTCCGGTGATGCCTCTCCCGGTCACATGATGGGAAATGCCTACCAACTGGATAAACTAACCGTTCGATATGATGCGTAAACACGGAATATCCTTTTCGTTCATGTCCTTTGACCGACCAAGGATAACCAATCGACAGCCGAATGATGCAATGTTAGCAGCTATTGTTAGAATGAGCAACCTGAAAATTGGCAATCAACGACTGATTTGCGCAGTCCGGTGTTCATCTCAAGATATCTTTATAGCAAGGGCCGCATTCAAGCCCGATGGGTTATACCGATTATGTAAACATCTTCGAGGGAAAGGTCCAGAAATATCTACCGACTGGCTCGGAATGGACACCCTCCGATAAGGCAGTCTACGGGCCGAACGACCTTTTCCGGGTTCCGACCGAGGAAGCGGACACCCTGCGGTTCAACGCTGTCAAGTACCAATTCACACGCCATTATGAGCAGAACCCCATGTACCACGGGTTCTGCCAGGACGCCGGGGTATCGCCGGCGGACATCAGATCGGTGGCCGATCTGTCCAAGGTCCCGCTGATCCAGAGTGAGTTCTTCAAATCCACTCCGACCGGACGCGACTTCGCCACTTGGTTAGGCAACATCTTCACCGGCGATCTGCCTCAGGTCAAGATCACGGGCAAGGAGCCGTCGTACGACCAGGTCATCGAGGCGTTCAATGCTGCCGGCATCATCACCACGTACAGCAGCGGCACGGGCGGTCGGCACACCTTCGTTCCCCGCGACCGGAGGAGCTTCAACATCATGGAGTACGCGATGGCCAAGAGCGTCATCTCCATGTTCTATCCCCGCTGGAACCCGGGGATGTACGGGTACCTGTTATTGCCCAACCCGTTCAAGACCAACATGTACGCCGGGCGTCTGGGCACAATATTTTACGATATCATGAAAGACGTGGACTGCGCGGTCGACCAGGTGATCAATACAGAATTGGTCAAGCTTAAGATGAGCGACGGCAAGAGCCTGAAATCCAAGTTGGTAAAGAAGCTGTCCAGCCGGGCGGCGGAGAAAGCGGTCGGCGACATCATCACCTGGATCGAGAAAAGGGAGAAGTCGAAGGAGGAGCTGGCTTTCTCGGGCGCCCCTTTCATCTTGCACTCGGTAATAGAACGTCTCAAGGAAGAAGGTCGCCGTTTCGATATCGGGGCGCGCGGGCTAGTCCTTACCGGGGGCGGATGGAAGGTGCATGAGCAGAAGCGCATGCCTGAGGCCGAGTTCCGCAAGGATATCAAGGACTATCTAGGCATCCCGGCCGAGAACGTGATCGACATGTACGGCATGGTGGAAGGGAACGTCTGGATCGTCCAGTGTCCGGAAGGTCACCATCTGCATATCCCGACGACCTACATTCACCCGATGGTGTTGGATGATGATGCCAAACCGCTCGGCTATGGCGAATACGGCAGGTTCGCTTTCTTGGACGGATCAATGTACAGCTATCCGGGTTTTATCATAACAGGCGACCGGGTGAAGATGCTGGAGCGTTGCCCGGTATGTGATAGGCCTGGTCCGGTCCTGGAACCAGGCATCAGCCGTGTCCCTGGCAAGGAATCTCGCGGATGCGCCGAAGAAGTCCGGAAGGTCATGTCCACGGACATGGGGGGATGAACGGTGCCAGGCCTCAGGACGATCAAGGAAAAGGGATACGTGCCGCAGAAGACGTTCTTCAACCAGATGGTCCGCGGAGGCCTGTCGATCTCGAAGATCATCCTCTTGAACATGAGGGAGCTGAAGCGCACACGGGTCATTCCCGACGAAGCGGAGCGCTATGTCCTGCCGGACCTGCTATACAGCATCCCCGAGTACAAAGAGGGAATGAAGTACTGCGATTCTGACGAGAAGTACCTGAGGCCGACATTGCACTGCGATTCCCACGATCCGCTGGTCATCGCCATGGCCAATGAGTTCGGGGCGTTCAAGGTCCCGGACCGCGAGTTCGCCGAGAAGGCGTTCCATTTCGTCAAGGAAAAACTGATGCTCGATGAGCGCCCGATGAACCCGGTCGCAGAAACGCTAAGGCGCGGGACCGGTACCTGCTTCCATCTCATCAGTGCGTACATCGCATTGTGCCGCTGCGCCGGGATCAAGGCCCGGTACAAGATCTTCTCGATGAAGATGATCCCGTCCTGGTATGACGTGGTCATCCAGCCGGACCCGTTCATCAAGCGCTGGTACGATGCGTTAGGGTACTTTGTCCTGGAAGGGGAGGGCGAGATCTTCATCGATGGGGAGTGGCAGGTCGCCAACGTCACCCCGGAAGCCGAATGGCAGGCCGCCGCCGGCACGGCGATCAACAAGCTGGGCGAGGATTCGATCGGCAGCTGGTACAATGCCGTTCCCGGTACTGTGATGCGCATGGAATCGATCCCGTACGGGTTTGCCACGTCGCTCAATATCCTTCACACAGTCTCACCGGGTTCGATGGAGCGCGTCAATATCAGCATCAAGAAGCAGAAGGAACGGGGCCGAAAGATCATCGAAGCGGCGGGGGGCGTAGAGGCCTATGACCGGGTCGTCAGGTCTCGGCAGGGAGGGCGGTGCCCCACGGTGATGTTGGAACTGAAGAAGCAGATCATCTTTGACGATTGAGATCTCTTCGCATACCTGATCCGTAAATCCGCATCACGTACGGTATTTCCGATCGTTGCTGTTCTTCAGGACACATCATAGCCATGCAAAAGGCTGGAATGTTACGGTATTGAATTCTTGAATAATCGATAATTATTTGCGGACCTCGGTCTTACGAGAGTCCCGATGACCAAGAACGCGGACGATAAAACGGACAAGCCGTCTCAAAAGATCAAAGTCACAAAGGATGGGCCGTACATCGTCACTGGGTGGGTGCCGTTATCCAAGGAGTATATTGTCAGGGACAAGGATGGCATCCCGGTCGAGTGGAAAAAGGGTGCGAAACATCCGGTGAAGGAAAGCTATGCTCTTTGTCGATGCGGCGGTTCTACCACCAAGCCCTTCTGCGACGGAACGCACGTCAAGATAGAGTTCGATGGGACAGAGGACGCCAGCAAGGAACCTTTCAGATCGAACGCGGGGTTGATCCAAGGCCCGGAGATCGACATGAACGACAACCGGGACCTTTGTGCCGGCCAGCAGTTCTGCCACCGGGCCGGCGGCGTGTGGGACCTGGTAGAGAAAAATGAGGACCCGAAATCCAAGGACCTCGTGGTCGAGATAACCGGCAAGTGCCCCTCCGGGCGCTTGGTCGCCTGCAGCAAGGATGGGGAGGACATCGAGCCCAAGTTCCCAAAGGAGATCGCTCTGACAGAGGACCCTTACCGTCGCGTCAGCGGTCCCCTCTGGGTCAAGGGCGGTATCCTGGTGATCTCGGCCGATGAGACTCCGTATGAGGTGAGGAACAGGGTCACTCTGTGTCGCTGCGGACATTCGGAGAACAAGCCCCTGTGCGATGGGACCCACATTCATGAAGGGTTCAAGGATGGGGATGACGCGATCAGGTGATCATCGGCCTGCTCTCGTTCATCCTGGCCTCATTCGTGACCGCTTTCGATGAAGGTGAGATACCAGATGATCGGCGCTAGATCCGATCCATCGGATTTTCGGAACAATAATTTACCCCGATGATTATTAAATAATCCGAATCGCCATGATACTGTATCAGGCGCATCCTGATTGTAGGGCGACAGGTCTTGTGGCACATCAGGCGCGCCGTCATCTCAGGGTAATATCATGTCCGCGAAACCAAGGTCGATGACCAAGCGAGATTTGCCTAAGGCGCCAACCGGGATAGAAGGGTTTGACGACATCACGAAAGGAGGCCTTCCTTTGGGAAGACCGACACTGGTCGTTGGAGGGCCTGGTAGCGGGAAAACTCTATTCGCCATGGAGTTCCTGATAAATGGCGCATTGAAGTTCAAGGAACCCGGTGTGTTCTTCTCTTTTGAGGAAACGGAGGAGGAACTCGCCCAGAACGTAGCCTCTTTGGGATTCGATGTAAAGGCGCTTGAAGCCAAGAAGATGTTGGCCATTGACTTCGTGAAGATCGAGGCGGCGGAGATCATTGAGACTGGCGAATACGACCTGGAAGGCCTGTTCGTGCGCCTGGGCTATTCAATCGATTCCATAGGCGCAAAACGGGTGGTCTTAGACACTATCGAATCGATATTCTCGGCATTCGGCAATACTCTGATCATAAGGTCGGAGCTGCGCCGTTTGTTCCAATTCCTCAAGGACAAGGGCGTAACGGCGGTAGTGACAGGGGAGAAGGGCAATGGAACATTCACCCGGAACGGTCTCGAGGAGTATGTATCGGACGCTGTCATTGTCCTTGACAATCGGGTCATTGGAAATATCGCCACCCGCCGCATGCGCATCGTCAAATATCGTGGTTCTGCGCACGGATCGAACGAATACCCATTCTTGATCGATGAAAGCGGTTTCTCTGTCCTGCCATTAACGACTATCGGACTGAACGCAATAGCGTCGAACGAACGCATTTCCACCGGTATAGAAGATCTGGACGCTATGATGGGCGGAAACGGTTATTACAAAGGCAGTACCGTCCTCATTACCGGTCAAGCCGGGACGGGGAAGACATCCTTTGGTGCCGAGTTTGTCCGAGAAGCCTGCAAGAGCGGGAAGAAAGCGCTGTTCGTCACATTCGAGGAGTCGCCAAGTCAGATAATCAGGAACATGCGTTCCATAGGCATCAACCTGGAACCGTTCATAAGGAAGGGACAATTGCGCATCCATGCCGACAGGCCGACATCCTACGGGCTGGAGATGCATCTGGTCACCCTTCATAAACTGGTTAATGAATTCAAACCAGACGTCCTGGTCCTTGATCCGATCAGCAGCCTCATGGCCATTGGGGAGGAGGTGGAGGTGAAGTCGACATTGGTGAGGCTGGTCGACTACCTGAAGATGAAGGGAGTGACCTCGATCTTCACCGATCTCAAACATTCTGAGAGGCCGATGCAATCCTCGCTGATCTCTTCCCTCGTCGATGTCTGGATCTTGTTACAGGACGTCGAAGCCAACGGGGAGAGCAACCGCATCCTTCGTTTGGTCAAATCAAGGGGGATGGCCCATTCAAACCAGATCAGGGAGTTCCGCATCACGAAGGATGGAATTGACCTGATCTCGCCTTATATCGGTCCTTCTGGTGTGCTGACCGGCTCCGCCCGCTTCGCCCAGGAGGCCAAGGAAGAAGCGGAAGAGATCTCCCGCTCGGAAGAGCTCGGATTGCTCAGACTGAACTTGGCGCAGCAGAAGAAGATCCTTGATGCCCAGGTAAGAACTCTACAAATTGAATTTGAGGACAAGAAAGCAGCGTTCAAAAAGAAGGTGCAGGATGAGAACAGGCGCAGGGAATCCCTCGATAAGAACAGGCAGCAACTCAGAACGATGAGGACCTCGGCAAGTAAAGATGGGAGTAAGGGCAATGAATAATGATACCGCAAAGGAGGCTGTAGCGTACGAACTGCGGCTCTACGTGGCCGGCCAAACGCCCAAGTCCCTGGCCGCGATCGCCAATCTAAGGAACATATGCGAGGACAATCTCAAGGGCAAATACCGAATAGAGGTGATCGACCTCATGAAAACACCGCAACTGGCCAAGGGAGACCAGATAGTTGCGGTGCCGACCCTGGTGAGGAAACTTCCCCAACCGATAAAGAAGATCATTGGAGATCTCTCCAATGAGGAGAAGGTCTTGGTGGGGCTAGATATAAGGACTATGGAGTAGAAGGGTGAACTATGTCCGAGAATGAATCAGAACAGATCAATGAAAAGGACATAAAATATGTTCTGCGTCTTTATATCACGGGCTCAACGCCAAGATCCAAGGAAGCCATTAGGAACATCAGGAGAATTTGCGAGGAGGAGCTCGAAGATCGATATGACCTTGAGGTGATCGATGTTTATCAGCAACCTGAGCTGGCCAAGAAGGAGCAGATACTGGCCGCGCCGACGCTAATAAGAAAGTTGCCATTGCCGCTAAGGAAGCTAGTAGGGGACATGTCGAATAAGGAAAAGGTCATCCTTGGCCTGGAGATAATGCCGGGTAAGAACGCTGGAAAAGACGGAACCAAATGAGATCTGACAATATGGACGACCGCTCCCGAGAGAATCTTCTTTCCGAAATCATCGAGCTGAGGGAAAGGAATCGAGGGCTCGAGCAAAGACTCGCCGAAAGCGAGCAGACGCTGGAAGCGATCAGGAGCGGTGAGGTGGACGCAATACTGATCTCGACCAAAGGGGGAGACAAGGTCTTCACCCTGAAAGGGGCAGAGGAACCTTATCGGATACTGTTCGAGCAGATGAACGAAGGAGCCATTACCGTTTCCGAGGACGGCGGGGTCCTTTACACCAACCAGAGCTTCGCCCAGGTAATGAGGACGTCCCTCGAGAAGGTCTTCGGGTCAAATATCGAGGATTTTATTGAACCAGCGCAGATCGGGATCTTTCGGAACCTATTGTCTAGAAGCACCCAAAGCCCCGCCAGGGACCACCTTGAGTTCAAGGCTAAGGATGGGACACTGGTGCCGATGCAGCTCTCTGTCAGTTATCTGCCTTCGGTCGATGTGCCGACATACTGCATCGTAGCAGCAGATCAGACCGAAAGGATGAGGGCCGAGGAAAATCTAAACCGGGCATATGGCGATCTGGAGCTGAAGGTGCGGGAACGCACCTCCGAACTTCAGAGGACTTATGAGGTGCTGGAGGACACCAAGGCCAGATTGGAGACGATACTGACGAAAATCCCCGTGGCTGTGATCATCATCGAGCCTCCCGATGGTAAGGTCGTGTTCATAAATGAGGAGGTCAACCGCCAATTCAGGTGCGAAGAGGAAACGCTCGGAAGTATGGACGAGTTCCTCGCATATCCGACATTCCATCTCGATGGGAGGAAGTATGCCGCGGACGAGTACCCGATTTTCAGAGCCCTCAGGTCGGGAGAACCGGTGCTCAACGAGATCATCGAGTTCGAACGAGCTGACGGCACCCGCGGTTTCGCCAATTCAAATTCCATAGTCGTTAAGGATTCGCGTGGGAACATCACGGCGGTTATCGGCCTCAGGTTCGAGATCACCGAACAGGTCGAGGCCGAGAGGTCCCTTCAAGCAGAGCGGAACAGACTGCAGTTCATCTTAGACTCACTGCCGGTCGGGGTCTCTGTCACAGATACGAATGGAAGGGTCCTGATCCGGAACAAGAAGGTGCAAGAGATCGTGGAAAAGAACCCGCTTCACGCAAAAGAGATCTCAATGCTGGAGCAATTCATCGGTTACATCCCGGGGGCTGCTGTTCCCCTGAGAGCCGAGAACCGGCCAATGGTTCAAGCCACCAGAAGGGGAGATGATGCAACCGGGTACGAGTTAGAGATGGCACGACCGGATGGTTCCAGACGGTTCATCCTATGTTTCTCGGTGCCCATCATAGAAGACGGGGCTATCACCGGGGGGATCGCCGCGTTCGTCGACATATCCGATCAGAAGAACGCAGAAAAGGCGCTGGCACGTTCTAACGAAGAGCTTCAGCAATTTGCTTATGTCGCTTCTCATGACCTGCAGGAACCGCTCAGGATGGTCATCAGCTATCTGTCCCTATTGGAAAGGCGTTACCGGGGCCAACTGGACGAACAGGCCAATGACTACATCGATTTCGCCGTCAGCGGCGGTAAGAGGATGAAAGCGTTGATCGACGACCTTCTGGAATACTCGAGGGTCAACACCCAATTGAGGCCAATTGTTCCCGTCGACATGAACGAGATAGCCGCCAAGACCTTGAAGAACCTCGAGCTTCCTATTGAAGAAAGCAGGGCAGAGATAATCGTGGCTGACCTTCCTATCGTCAGCGGCGATCAGCAACAGTTGGGGCAGGTCCTGCAGAATTTGATGAGCAATGCCCTGAAGTTCCGCGGGGAGGATACGCCATCGATCCGCATCGATTGTTCTCAGGAGGGGGAGATGTGGATCTTCTCGGTCAAGGACAATGGCATCGGGCTGAACATGGAGTATGCCGGCCGAATCTTCCACATGTTCAAAGATTGCATTCCAATGAGCAATACGAGGGGACCGGTGTCGGTCTGGCGATCGTAAAGAAGATAGTGGAGCGGCATGGAGGGAAGGTCTGGCTCGAATCAGAGGTGGGGAAGGGAGCAACATTCTTCTTCTCGATCCCTAAATAACGGACTGGGGGATCTCTTCCGAAAAAGTTTCAGGGGCGATTTATAAGCAGAATAAATGGCCAGCGGTTAATTCTATTTTCTCGAATCTGGACAAGCCCTATATAAATGAGAATGGAAGTTATGTTTTCCAGTACGTAGGTGCCGTCATGTTTCGGAAATTAAGTGTGGGGATCCTGGCATTGCTCATCCTCATATCTTCGACCATCTTGATCGTAGATATTTCCACCAACATCGCATCGGCTAGTGACTCCTTCTCCGGCTCCTATCAGTTGATCAACAATGGAACGACCGCGGAGATCACCGATTACTCCGGGTCGGGCGGAGCCGTGGTGATACCGGAGATAATCGATGGCCACCCCGTGACCAGCATCGGTTATCGCGCGCTTGAGAACCATGTCACGATCACTTCCATCACGATACCCGACAGCATCACCAACATCGGAACCCAGGCATTCCTGTACTGTATCGCGCTTACGGCCATCAATGTCGATCCGAACAATCCATACTATGCCAGCGTCAACGGCGTGTTGTACAATAAGGGCATCACCACTCTGATAGAATGGCCGGCCGGCAAAACCACGGTGACGATACCGGAGAGCGTTACCAGCATCGCAGATTACGCGTTCTCCGGATGCATTTCCATTTCCTCGGTGACGATCGGCAACAGGGTTACCAGCATTGGTCATAATGCGTTCGAGTCATGCACCTCCCTGTCCTTCGTCTGGATCGTCGGAAGCGGTGCCACTCGCATCGGCGATAACGCTTTCTCTGACTGCACCTCCCTGACCTCCATCACCATCGGCAGCGGCGTCACCAGCATCGGCGACTTTGCGTTCGAATACTGCACCTCCCTGACCTCCATCACCATCGGCAGCGGCATCACCAGCATCGGTTACTTCGCGTTCTACTACTGCACCTCCCTGACTTCCGTGATCTTCGGCGGCCATGCACCGGCTGTTGGCGACAGTTGGGCATTCGGTCCCTTCTACTTGGACAATTATCTGATAGCATACTACTACGTGGGCGCCAGCGGGTTCACCACCCCGACCTGGCACGGTGTGCCTTGCTATCCTCTAACATCAACGCCTTCTGCCCCGAACATGACCATCGTCGCTGGAGAAAACCAGGTGACCGTCAAGTGGACCGCGCCAATTTACACTGGCGATTCGGCAATCGATCGATACGTGATCTACAAGGATGGTGTCCAGGTGGACACATCCTCGGGCAATTCCGTGACTGTCACAGGTTTGACGAATGGTGTGACATATTCCTTCAGGGTGGCGGCCCATAACTCATATGGAATCGGAACAAGCTCGTTGACATCATACATCATGATTCCATACGTGAGCGACGGTTTCAGGTATACTTTACTTGATGAAGGCACGGCGACAATAACTGGCTATATCGGACCAGGGGGCGCCATTACAGTGCCTAGCTACATCTTCGATCTGCCAGTTACCGTCATCGACGCCACAGCGTTCTCTGACTGCACCTCCCTGACCTCGATCACGATCCCGGACAGTGTCATAACCATCGGTGATAACGCTTTCTCTGACTGCACCTCCCTGACCTCCATCACCATCGGCAGAGGCGTCTCCAGCATCGGGAACAATGCGTTCTCCGACTGCACCTCCCTGGCCTCGATCACGATCCCGGACAGCGTCACCAGCATCGGTGATAACGCGTTCTACGATTGTTACGGCCTCACCTCCATCACCATCGGCAGCGGTCTCAGCAGCATCGGGATCGGTATGTTCGAATACTGCACCTCCCTGACCTCCATCACCATCGGCAGCGGTGTGACCAGTATCGGGGTCGGCACATTCTTCGGCTGTGCCTTGCTCACATCGATCAATGTCGATTCGGACAATCCCAACTATGCCAGCATCGGAGGTGTGCTATTCAATAAGGTGATCACAACCCTGATAGCGTATCCGATGGGGAAGGCGGGAACCTCATACACCATACCGGACAGTGTGAACCACATCGGCGAGTACGGGTTCTATGATTGCACATACCTCACATCCCTTGTCTTTAACGGGATCGCACCTTCTGTGGGCGTTCATTGGGTGGAAGGCAGCGATGGTGGCTTGACCGCGTATTACCGTTATGGCGCGACTGGGTTCACCACCCCGACCTGGCAGGGGATTCCATGCCGTCCTTTCCCTTCGACCCCTTTCGCCCCTGGTGGATTGACGGCAACTGCAGGCAATGGGACGGTGGTGTTGAACTGGACGGCACCAGATCATGCCGACGGCTTGGTCATCGATCACTACATCATCTATCAGGATGGGGTTCAAGCGGCCATATCCACGACGACCTCCGCGACCATAACCGGTTTGACCAATGACCACGAATATGAGTTTAAAGTGGCAGCACACAATGAGTATGGTGATGGAACGAACAGTTCCTCGGTCAGTGCGACACCCTATGTCAACAAGATCGCGGTCACGATAACCTCGCCATCTTCCTCTGAATACCTAAATAACGCAAACGTCACTATCAATTGGAGCACTGTGGCAGATCTTCCCATCGTCTCGACCGAGATCAGCATCGATGGAACGATCTGGACGAATTCCGAAAGGGATTATTACGAGCTTAACAGCCTCAGTGAAGGAATTCACACCTTTTCCGTTAGGGTAATCGACAGTGATGGCAAAAGCAAGACCGAATCCGTTTCATTCTACGTTGATACAATCGCGCCGACATTGAATATCGTTTATCCAAAGAGAGGATTCTTGAACAACACGGGCAATGTGACAGCGACGTGGATTGCTATCGACGCCTCCGACATCACCAGAACCGAGATCAGCATCGACGTGATGATATGGTCGCCGGTCTTTGGGACCAGCTATGACATAGATTCCCTGAGCGATGGCGCGCACACCGTGAACGTCAAGCTGACCGACAGGGCCGGCAACATCAAGATAGCCTCGTCCACTTTCTTCGTTGACACGACGGCATCGGCCATAACATCGGTGTCGCCCATCGGCAGCGATGTCCTATTGGATACCACTCTGGCCGTAGAATTCTCTGAGATGATGAATTCCGCCACGGTCACCATCGACGTAAGCAATAATGTTCAAGGGAGCGTGGTCTTCGTCGACAAGATAGCCACATTCACACCGTCCTCTAACCTGTCATACAATACGACATACACGGTCACAGTGAGTGGCAAGGATATGGCTGGCAATTCCGTTCAAACGGAATGGACGTTCTCCACAATGAAGGACGAGGGTGCTATCGATGGGACGATCAAAGATGCGGACGGGAATCCGATCGCGAATGCACTGGGCACGCTTAGCAACGGCATAACGATAATGACAGATCCGTATGGATGTGTTAAGTTCTACAACCTGGCCTCTGGCCCATACACACTGAAGATGGAAAAGAACGGGTATGAGAATATCACTTTCGATGTGACGGTCATAGCAGGCAGGACGAGCTTTTTCGGAGACAAGACGATGGCCGCCTCTTCAACCGGAGACACACCAGTTGATGAGCCTCCGATCGATGAGGATCCAACCGGAGACACACCAGTTGATGAGCCTCCGATCGATGAGGATCCAACCGGAGAGAACAATGTTGGAAATACGTCCGCCCCGATTCCCGACTACGATACACCGCTGATCGCCGCATCAGTGGTAGCATTTGCCGCAATCGCTACCACCGGTGGACTGGTCTACATGAGGAGAAAGCCGAAGACGCCATAAATTTCCCCTTTCCGGGTCCATCGGTCTGCCTACCCATTTTCGGGCAGGTGACGGCTGGGCTGTGAATTACGTTCTGACATCACTTGGTCGGCTGCACGGTCCTCGACCGGTTAATCCATGCTATTACTCATCACGATAGCTTTATGTTAGTCATGATGATGAATTATCATGCTCGAAGTCGAGGATATTCTTCCACCGCTCAATCAGAGATGGCATGCGAATGCTGAGAAGAGGTTCGCGAGTCCTTTCACCGGTTCCAAGTTCGACCGGATCGATGTCGATGCAATGATGCTCTCGCACGCAGCGGTTATCTCCGGTTATACCATCAACGATTTCTACACCAGGCCTGAGTTGGGAGCAATGTGCGTGGCCAATGCTTCTGAGATGTACGATCTCATTCCCATGACCCATTGGTATTTCTCACTTCCCTGGGTGGCAGAGATGGGTGCAGAGATACAATTCCAACCATTCCTTCCGCCAGTGGTGAAGGAGCCTTCCATCAAGGACATTGAGATGGTCGATAAGATCGAGGTCCCGGACCTGAGGGAGATGGAGAATGGCTTCACCGGTAAACTGATGACCCGCGCCCAGGACTACATACAGCAGCACACGCCGAAGAAGTTCGTACCTATGACATACACCTCCGACCTGACCGGCGGCGGGGCTCAGCTGGTTGGCATCGAGAACTTCATAATGTGGTCAATGACCGAGAGGGATGTCGTCAACAAGCTTATTTCAAAGTATACGGAAACCGCCGTCAACGGGGCGGAGCTTATGGCCAACCGATACGGTATGGCCATGATCTCGACTGGATCCGTTCTCGCCAACAACGATATATTCTCCGATAAGGACGTGAGCGAGCTGTCGGTTAACTACTTGCATGATTTTGTGGACAAAGCGCTGAAGAAAGGTGCTGGTCCTCAGTTACTGTATCACCTGTGCGGCAACCATGAGACCGATTACAAATTGTTCAAGGACAGACTGATATTCACTCCCTTCACGATATTCCATATTGGATATAGCGGGAGAGAGGTGTTCCCTTCCGATGTGCTGATGAAGGAATACGGTGATGTGGCAACCATAATGGGGTCGGTCGATACAAAGATCATGGTCCTGAACAACCCCAAGAGAGTATATGAGCAGGCAAAACAGCAGCTCATTCGCGGGCGTGACAGCAAAAACGGGTATATCCTGGGGACGGCCTGTGAATTGCCGCCTGATGCCTTACCGGCAAACGTATTTGCACTGGTCCAAGCGGCCAGGGACTATGGGACATATGGTACATGGTGAGATCCATGGTGAAGTGCCACAGCTGTGATTGGGATGGAGATGAGGAGGACCTGGTCGAGAGGCCAGGCAACCTCATCTTCTATGATCATGTGGCCGTCTGCATGGGGATGCCGGATATAACTCGTACTAACCATCTGTGCCCCAATTGCGGTGAGATCTTGCGGACCCATCGCATGAGCTGCGGCATGGTCTTCGACCAATGATCCCAGTCTGATGGCGATTGTCTGGCCGATCATTCCTTAGAGATCTGAGGTTCCTTGGTTCTCTTGGTATCTTCTACTACCTTCTGGGTCAGGAAGAGAGTCAAGATGTCGCTCAGATTTCCATTCGCTCCATTGCTGGATACCAGTATGTCTGGGACGACCTTGATCTTTCCTTCTGCGATGGCTTCGATGATCTTCAGCCTTGCGATGTTGTCTTCGCCCATTGCTTCTACCTGTGCCTTGTAAGCATCTGCCTTGCCTTCTCCGACAGCTTTCTGAGAGTAGGCTTCGGATTCACCGACATTTTAATTCTAGATGCTTCGGCTTCTCCCAGATACCTGACCTTTGACGCATCTGCCTTACCAGTCATCTCTGTCTTCGCAGCCTCGGCTTCTGCTATGATCTTGATCTTGGCGGCTTCTCCTTCTGCCACACGGTCTGGATTCATCGACACAAAGCGAAGGATGTTCGTCTTTCGTCAACAACTGTGGAGGAAGACGGAGTTCAATAATGGATAACATATTACCTATGAAAGGCCGCATGAAATGAAATTTTAACCTATAGCATCCGCACAGAATGAAAAACGACTTTAAGGGGTTTGGTAAACCCATTTATTCGAAATACGGCTGATATTGTGGATCGAAAAAGAATTGGCCACAAGCAACGGCCTCTCAGGCAGGAGCATATCGTTCACAGAATGATGATAAAATAAAAATGGCGTGTCTTCCCGAATTTAAACTATCATCGAGCCAGATGCATCAATATCTTAGTCAATAACAAGGATGGTATCTTTGAGCGTCTAGATGGCCAAACCATTTTCCCATATTATTGTTCAGTTAGTGGCAGTATATACCTTGAAAAAGTGGTTCATAAAATTTATCGACCTGACTGCTCTTATGGAACTAATGAATTCTGCTCAACGTTTTCATGCCACCCTCGACGGCCAGGTTCCTGACCGTATCCCTCTTTTCTACCAACACCTGGGGGCTGCGAAGTGGTTGTTGCAGTTCACTGGGTTGAAGATGCATGATGGCTTCTTCGATTCAGAGATCTTTTCCAAACTGGCTATGGCGGCCTACGACCGCTACGGGTTCGATAACGTAATGGCCGGATGGGGCGACATATTGATCGAGGCTCAGGCTCATGGTATGAGGTGGAAGTTCCCGGATAGGGATTTCTATCCACGGGTGGATCAGTACTTCTCCATGTCTGATCTAGAAAAGATCCAGCCGATCGACCCTTGTAAAGACCCGATCTGGTCGGTTCCGATCAAGGCAGCAAAAAAAATGGTAGACCACTATGGTAGTAAAGTCCCGGTTGTTGGATGCATAAACTCACCCACGGTTATCGCCTCGGAATTGGTGGGAATGGAGAACCTGTTGATTGGATACCTCACCGAACCGGAGGCGATAGACCATTTGCTAGAGACCCTAACGGAATCGTCCAGGGCCTACGGTGAAAGGATCATGGAGATAGGAGTAGAGGACGTTTTTATCGAGAACGGGACGGCAGGAAGCGAAATTGTCAGTCAAGACATGTACGAACGGTTCGACAGGAAATACCTAAAAATGGAGATGGACTCATATCATCAGCACGGTCTTAGGACGATATTGCACAACTGCGCGGCGAGCCCATACTGGCAATCACAGCTTGAAGTCAAACCGAGCGCCCTTCACCTTAACCTGAAGGCCGTGAACGTGCCCGAGGTTTTTGCGGCGCTCAAGGGAAGAACCGTGGTCATGGCAGGCATAGACCACATCGATCTGCTGTTGAACCGCACACCGGTCGAGATCGAGGATAACGTCAGGGAAGCGATAGCAGCGTGGGGCAACGATCCTGGCCTGATCATCGCACCAGGGTGCGAACTTCCGTACAAGACCCCTCTGGAAAACATAAACGCTCTAAGGGACAGTGCGATCAAGTATGGGACTTATAAGACGGCATGAAGGAAGTTCCGTTTGAAAACATATAAAGATGGATAATGGTGGGTCTGCCCGAATTTGAATCGGGGTCTCAGGCTCCCAAAGCCCGAAGGATGGACCAAGCTACCCCACAAACCCGTGTGAGCCGCTAACGCACAACTTATCAATAAAGGTTGCTGAACCCTCTCTGTACATTTTCTGCACCCGCGATACAAAATGAAAGAATAATATACCTGCCTGGGCGTCCGTTTGAGCATGCGTAAGCTAGTCTTACTAGCGATAACACTAGTAATCGTGCTAGCCTTGGTCATGTCCGGGTCGTTCGTCGCGTTCGTCAATTCAAGGACGCC
The DNA here is from genome assembly GCA_942492955.1 of uncultured Methanomassiliicoccales archaeon. Classification (GTDB taxonomy): domain Archaea; phylum Thermoplasmatota; class Thermoplasmata; order Methanomassiliicoccales; family UBA472; genus DASXVU01. Next base: position 1,053,364 of record OW818644.1, on the reverse strand, counting down.
AACCGGTTTTGAGGTCAGTTCGCTGCGCGCCCCCGCCATCGTCATCGATTCGCCGATCGAGCGCATCTATCACAAACCCTCTGTCACCGCTCCCTCACTGGACCTCAAAATGAGCTGGACCCTCACGCCGATCTATTCAGGGTATGGTGGCGTCATCAACATCACTGTCACGAACAATGATCCGACATCGATCTACATATACGGATTTGGTGTCATCTGGGAAGATTCTACGGTCGAGACCTGGCGGAACACTTCGACCGTCATCCAGCCTGGTGAGGACGGAACGCTGGGCTTCCTATTTTTTAGCGCCCCAGCAAATATTTCCGAAGGGTATTACACCATCATGCTGAAGGTGGAGATCCAGAACGAGAAGGGTACGGGCTGGAAGGATATCGGGACCTACGGGATGTCAGGATACAAACATGCCAACCTGATCTCGCCGCTCAGCTACCTCAATCATTCCACCACAACGAACAACGCGGTCTACTATTCCAAGATCAACAAGCGTGTCGATTCGGATGCGACCAAAACCGTCGTCTCCAACATTCTGGCCAATAATTCGAACGACTACAGCATCCAGGCAGTGGCCGAGGCATTCGATTGGGTGAGGGAGAACATCGTTTACACCGAGGACGCGCAAGATTACTGGCAAAGTGCAAGCGAGACCCTGTCCTGGCGTTCAGGGGATTGCGAAGACCAGGCAATACTGCTGGCTTCCATGATCAATGAGATGGGCGGCAATGCCCGGGTTAACGTGATCGACGGCCATGCCTTCCCCTCGGTCTATGTGGCATCGGACAAGAGCGTCCTGGCCAACATAAGCAAGGCGATCTCATCGCATTACCAGACCGAGGTACCGGTCAACTACCTGAACGATACCACCGGTTACTGGATGATCATCGACACCACCGGCTTCCCCTATGCCGGCGGATTGGCCACCCTGTCCGGCCCAGTGCTTTATGATGTTCAATACTCCTGGTCGTTCGAGTCCAGCATCTGGCTGTCCCAGATCGATGCGACCGGTGTGAACCACGATACCGGGCTTCTTCCTTTCTGATCAAGGATCAAAAATGCCTAGAGGCCAGGATCTCGTGTACCGCCTTCTGGATGGCCTCACCCGAGTTCAGCTTGGGCGACCATCCCTTCGATCTGAGATGTTCCACGTCCAGCCGCATCAGCTTGACGTCTCCGATCCAGCCCCTCCCCCCCTGGACCCCGCCGGTCCAATCGTAGCGGACGTTCTCAAGCCTCATGCCGCCAACGACGGCATCGGCGATACCTTTGACGTCCAGTGTATCTTCCGATCCGATGTTGTAGATCTCGACCTTGGAGGTCGCTTTCTCCGCCCCGACCAGCATGCCCTCGACACAGTCCGACACATGAACATATGACTTGTTCGTGCCTGGCTCTGCACCCAGGATCTCGAGCCTGGTGCGATCCTTCTCGAGCTTGTGTATGAAGTCGTGGATGACATTGTGCGTGCTTCTCGAACCGACCACGTTGGCGAAACGGTAGAGGACCGCCTCCATGTCGAAGGTATACGCATACGATGCGATCAGCGATTCGCAGGCCAGCTTCGACGCTCCGTAGATGCTTATCGGCACAAGCGGTCCGTAATCCTCTCGGGTGGGGATCTGGGTTGCCTCGCCGTAGACGGTGGAGGTGGAAGGGAACGCGATGTTCTTGATCTTGAGGTCCTTCATCGCCTCCAAGACCCGGAACGTCACCTCGATGTTCTGGTCGAAGTGGGTCCTGGTGTTGGATGGGCCTTGCCGGACGTCCGGATTGGCGGCAAAGTGGAATACCACATCGCATCCGCTCATCGCCGGTGCGATATCCTTCTTGAGCAGGTCCAGCGGAATGAGCTTGAACCGCTTGGACCGATGCGCTTCGCTAAGAAAGGCCATCTTGCCGGCGGTCAGGTTGTCGATGCCGACGACGTCGTTGTCGTTACGAAGCAGGGCGTCGACCATGTGGCTGCCGATGAAACCGGCGCAGCCGGTGACAAATATCCTCCGGCCGGTGAGCCTCATCACTTCTCCCCCAATCTCCACTTGAGCTGTTCGGACAATTGCTTCATGGCGATCCCCCGGTGGGAGAGCTTGTTCTTCTCCTCCATGGACATCTCTCCGAAGCTCTTGCTCGAACCGTCGGGAACGAAGATCGGATCAAAACCGAAGCCCGCCTTGCCCCTTTCGGTATAGTCGATCCATCCAGAGCACGATCCTTTGACGAAGATCCGGCCCACGTCCTGTATGCTGCAACCGATGACGCACTCGAAATGGGCGCTCCTTTCCGGTTCGCGGTCCAGGAGCTTGAGGATGCCCTTGCATCCGATGGTCTTGAGGGCGTACGCGGAATACACTCCGGGGAATCCACCATAATTGTTCAGGAAAAGCCCCGAATCGTCCAGGATGAAGTCGTTATAGCCCATCAGTTCGACCTGGGCGACGCAGCTCTTCACCACCTCTTCCAAGGTATCGGTCTGGATCTCATCGCAATCGACATCAAGCTGGGTCACCTTGAAGCCCATAGGTTCCAGACCAGACTTGAATTCCTCCATCTTTCCCTTGTTGGATGTTACGATCGCGAGCTCTCTCATGTATACCTACCCCGGTCTTCTATCTCCTTGATCTTCCTTAGAACTTCGTTCCCCCGCTCGAAGTTGGAGCGGTAGGAGGCGAGGATGACATCGTACATCGGCAATATCTTGGAATGGGCTGACTGGAACGCCTCTTTAAGGAGGTGCAGGTCCACACCCATGTCCTCGATCATGGCATTCCGTGTTCCCAGTGAAAGGTCTATGAACCAGATCCTTCCGTCGCGCATGATCATGTTCGAGGTGGTCAGGTCCCCATGGGTGATGGCCGCCTTATGGAGTAGCGCCACCAACCGTCCGATCTCATTGCATATCGAACGGCAACTGCCCTCATCGGTGGAATCGAGCACGTCCTTCACCCGTTCCCCCTCGATCTCCTCCATCACGATCTTCCCGTTCTTCAGATCGATGTCGTAGATGATCGGGGTAGGGACGCCCTGTCTCCTGGCCTCCTGGATAAGACGTGCCTCGTTCTTGGTGCGGGTCACGCGGATGGAAGTGTCCAGCTCTGGGTGGCGATAGCCTTTGGCCACTCTGCTTTTAACAATGACCTTCTTCCCCATCCAAACGTCACGGCCGATCTCGGCCTCCGCACCGCGTCTGATTACTTCCACGCGAGAAAACCTGTGCTCGAAGTAATAACCTTTTGCATTCCGTTCAACCGGATGAGCGTCAGGTGCCGTGTCACATGACGGACCTCAGGGTCCGGCATCACCTGCCTCGACCGGCTTGGCCCTTTCCCCGCCCTCTCTGGCGATGGGGTTGTTGTTTACCGCGACCTGATCCTCATTTTCGTGGAATTGCGCAATTGCCGCACCCAGGTCCCGAGCTTTGCCTATCTGGAAATCCTCTGGGAAAGCAGACTGCATTGTCGGGTTCAGGTATCTCTCGTCCAAGAGCACCATGGCCGCCCGGTCGAACTCGCTCCGGATGGCCCTTCCGGCCGCTTGCAGAACCTTTGACACCGCTGGATAGGTCGAGACATACAGGATGGCCTTTCTGGCACCATATCGTTTCTCGTAGCGGGCCTTCATGACCTCTCCCTCCAGGGTGGGCGGGGAGAATGGGAATCCAGCCACCACGATCGACGAAAGGAGGTTGTCACTGTAGTTGACCCCCTCGGAGAAAGAACCGCCGATCGTTGCCATCAGGATCGCGTTCCTGTCCCTTCTCAGGTCGGAGATGATCGCCTCCTTCTCGTTCTTGCCGAACTCTCTCCGCTCCATAAGGACACGTTTGTCCATATGTGCCTCCCGGATGAACGGTTCGACCCGTTGCATGAAATCATAGGAGGGGAAGAATGCAGCCACGTTGCCTGGCGTCGTCTCGCAGGTCTCTATGATCTTGGCGGCCATGGTCCGGAACATGTCGTCCGTCCGGAGATCATATTTTGACGAAACTCCTTCAACACCAAGCACCAAGCGGTTACTCTGGGGGAAGGGTGAGGGGTATCGCCGGCAGGCACACCGGTCCGAGAGCCCAAGCACATCAGCGAACATCTCCGGGGGATGCAGCGTCCCGGACATGATGAGAGAGCACCGCACCCGATCGAAGACGGCGGTCGATACCAGAGAAGGCTCGATGAACCGGGTCACGATCCTTGCTGGGTGCTTCTCAACGTATCTGACGGTCGAGTCACCGAACGAGCGCCAGTTCGCCATGAACACTATCAGGTCATCGACCGAGTGACGGCTCCGGCCGATGAAATACCGGTCCATCTCGTCGGCCAGCTGGGGGCAGTCAACGGAATGCTCGGATATTAGCATCTCGTCGAGCACCGCCGGTTCCAGGTACGGGTCTCCGGTCTGCGCCGCCATCTCGTCCAGCCTCCGCTCGATGGATTCGAATATGGAGCGGAAGCGGCGGTTCCCGGTGCTGTTGCAGGCCCGCCTCAGCATCTCACGGGTCAGGACATGGCTGTTGTTCTCCATGATGCGGATGGGCAGATTGTGGCCTTCATCGACGATCAGGATAATGTCCTCTGGCTTCCGGGCAGCTCGATCAAGCAGCGTGGTATTCACGTCCCCGAACACCTGGTTGTAGTCGCACACGGCGACATCCGCGGTCGCCAGCGCCTTCATCGCTGCGTGATGGGGGCAGGCGCCGACGCGGATGCACATCCGGATCACCTCCTGCACATGCAACGGATATTCGAGCAGCTTGCCGGCGGCCTCATTTATCCTGGCCTCGTCGAGGAAATAGCAATCTCCGGATGAGATGCAGGGCACGCCGCTTCCCTTCTTCCGGCACAGGCAGGTGTCTTCCCGGGAAATGATGTCCACTGCCTTGACCCTCTGTTTTTTCCATATGTGCCGGAGCGTCTCGATCGCTGCGGCGTGCTGGGACTGCCGCGCCGTAAGGAAGAATACGAAACCGTCGCTCGGAATCGCGGCCTCCAACGCGGCCGTGAGCGCTACCGCGGTCTTCCCGAGTCCAGTAGGCGCATGGGCCAGCAAGTTGATCTTGTTCTTCATGCATGATCGGGCGTCCTCCAGGAACTGGCGCTGGCCTTCCCTGATTTTATCGTAAGGGAACAGGTCCGGTCGGTCCTGGGTGCCGCACTCTAGGCAGTTGGTGTCGGTCATGCAGGATCGATCGGTCCCGGGGATGCATATCCGACCGCTAGATTCAGCTTACCTGAACACTTCGTGACGGTCTGACTGGCCGCTCGGGGGCGTGCCAATCCACCATTCTCCCACAAAATCATCGCTCCCGAAACCATCCTTTATACCGATCAAATGTCCAGTTTGCCAGCAACGGCAATTCTGGAAAGACTTTAACGTTGAGAGGATGTTCACACCCCGTGGAATATATCCCGACCGAATGCGGAGCCCTCGACGCGATGCTCGGAGGGGGCATCGAGACCAGCTGCATCACGCTGCTCTATGGCGAGGCAGGCACCGGGAAGACGAACCTGTGCCTGGTGCTTGCCAGGAACGTGGCCAGGTCCGGCAAGAAGGTCATCTACGTGGACAGCGAAGGGGTATCGGTCGAAAGGCTGCGCCAGATCTCAGGGAAGGATTATGAGGAAGTGACCAGGAACGTTCTCTTCACCGAGGTCCACTCGTTCACCGAACAGGAGACGATGGTGGACAAGGCCATCAAGCTGGCGGAGGGGAACTCGGACTTCGGCCTGATCATCATCGATTCCATGACCATGTATTACCGGCTCACATCCAGGGAGGAGGAACGCAGCGAGAGGCGTTCCATAGCCGGCATGAGCGCCCGCCTGTTGACCCTGGCGAGAAAGAAGGGATTGCCGGTGCTCGTCACATCCCAGGTGTACACCGACATCGACAAGGGAACGTTCGAAGCGTTGGGCGGCAACGTTCTGATGCACAATTCCAAGACCATCATCAAGTTGGAACGGGTGGGGACCGGGCGCCGCCGGGCGATCATCATGAAGCACCGGCATCTGGCGGAAGGCAGGTCTGGCGAGTTCGCCCTGGTGGACTGGGGCATAACCTGCTGACATTCTAAAATGTGAACTGGAAAGTGGTTTCAGGCCTCTCGTCCTACCGCGAAATCAACGAACGCGGCGAGCACATCCTTCTCGCGGCTGGGCTTGAGGCAATCGAGCTTCTGTTTCGCCTCGGCCGCATAGCGCATCGCCTCGGTGCGGGCATACTCGATCGAGCCGATCTTTTCCAGCACGCCGATCGCATCTTTCACCTGGGCATCGGTGGCGTTCTCTTTCCCAAGGGCGGCGAGCAGTGTCGCCTTGTCCTTGGACCCATCCTTCAGATGCTCCATGGCATGGACGATTATCAGCGTCCGTTTGCCGTTCTTGATGTCGGAGCCGACCGGTTTACCGGTCTTCTTGGTGTCGCCCTTGATGCCCAGCACGTCATCCCACATTTGGAACCCTATGCCCATCAGGCGGGCGTACTCCTTCATGTCGGCGACCTGCTTCTTGGTCCCGCCGCCGATGATGGCACCGCCCTCGGCGGCGCAGGCGAACAGCACCGCGGTCTTCTTCTCCACCATTTCCACGTACTCTTCGATCTTCACTGTGACCGTTCCTTCGAAATCGACGTCCATCTGTTGCCCTTCGGCGATCAGGTAAACGGTCTCGGAGACGGAGTGGAAGATGGTCCGGAGGTCCTCCAGTCCGACATCGGTCTCGGACAGCACCTCATAGCCGATGGCGAACAGCGCATCACCGGCGATGATTGCGGTGGGAACATCGAACAGAACGTGGACCGCCGGTCTTCCCCGCCTGACCGGATCCTGGTCGATGACATCGTCATGCACCAGGGTGAAATTGTGTATGATCTCGAGAGAGCAGCCGAACGGCATCGCCTTATGCCCCTTCTTGCCGACCGCCTCGGCGACCAGAATGGCCATGACCGGGCGCATGCGCTTTCCGCCGGCCTCCGGGTAGTGTTTCATGGCCTGGCGCAGCTTCTCATGCTTCCCGACGTCCAGATAGGCCATCAGGCTCTTGTCCACATCCTTTGCGATAGTGATCATTTCCTTAGGGAACTCCATTTCACATCCCCTCCTGGTCCTTTCGGGTGACCCACTCGGCGGTCTTGCCGGTGATGATGCAATCCTTGGAAGACAACGAAGCCACATCCGCAGAGCCGGTCAAGAACATTGCGGCCCTCAGCTCCTCCCTGATCAGGATGAGCTTCTCCTCGACGGCCTTCGATGAGACCATCGCCTCCTTGAGAACGCCCCTGGCGATGCCCCCGCAACTGGCGCCGAGCGCTATTGCCTTGGCCACCTGCAGACCGTCCTCCACGCCGCCGCTGGCGATGAGCGGCAATCCGACGTTCGCCTCCAACAAGGATGCCGGTGCGGGTATCCCCCAATCGGAGAACAGCCTTCCGATGTCAGCGCAACGGGCGTTGCCTGCCCTTTCTGCCCGGAAGCGCTCGACCGCCGAAAAACTGGTCCCTCCAGTTCCGGATATGTCCATGCCGATGATCCCGCTGCCCTTGAGCTTCATGGCCACATCACGCGATATGCCTGCTCCCGTCTCCTTGGCGATCGAAGGCACTTCCCTCGCCACCTTCCTGATCGCATCCAGACAGCCTTTTGCGTTGGTGTCTCCTTCAGGCTGCGCGACCTCTTGCAGGAAATTGAGATGGATCGCCATGACGTCCGCGTCGATCATCTCCATGGCCTGTTTCACCTGGTCCACGGTGAACGCCTTCTTCCGGTTCTGCTTGATGAGTTGTGGTGCACCGACGTTGCCGATGATCAGGGGCACGTCGTAATCCTTCAATATGGTGTACGAGGCATCGGCACCGTTCTCCACCGCCGCCCTCTCGGAGCCGACGCCCATCCCGATCTGTAGTTCCTGGCAAGCTTCGGCCAGGTTCTTGTTGATCTTTTCCGCTTTTGAATAGCCGCCGGTGATGGCGGTGACGATCAATGGGAAGGCCAGCTTCTTGCCGAACAACCTGCAGGAGGTATCGATATCGGCCATGTCCACTTCTGGCAGGGCGCAATGGGCCATCTTTACATCATCCCAATATCGGTATCCGCAACAGACCTGCTCCTCCAGGGCGATCTCGATATGGTCGGATTTTCTTTTTTCTATCTGTTTCAAGTCAATTACCTCCGATGATGCGGGAGCAGACCGCCTTACGGTCTGCGATAACGTCCGCCAGCCTGCCCTGGACGTTCCCGTTGATGATCTCGCATTCGCCCGCATGTTTTGCGATCTGGAGCATGTATTCGATCTTCGCGTATATGCTCCCGGTGACGTCCACGCAACGTTCCGTCCGGGGAATGGTTGAAAGCGTGTTATTGTCGACCTCTTCGATGAGCTTCGCATTCGGGTCGCAGTTCGGATCGGCGGTGAACAGCCCGTCAACGTCAGCGCAGAAGATGACCTTCCTTGGCTTGAATCGCTCCGCGAGCCGCATCATGAGCTGGTCCCCGGAGCATATGCTCACTCCTTTTTCATCGTCCAGCGCCACGTCTCCGAAGGTGATCGGGGTTATGCCGATCTTCAGAAAGCGCTCGAATGGCCAGAGGTCCATGTGCGATAGGATGCCGTCCTTCATGATCACTGATGAACCAGGTGGCACGGCAGCGGACCACATCCCCTCGTCGTTGAATGCGCCAATGACCAGGTTGTCCAGCTCGCGCACGTCGTGCATGACCTTGGCAACGCCCTCGATCTGGCGCCTTTCCTTGAGGCCAGACTGCAGAGCATACTCCTTGGCGTAGATGTGCCCATATGAACCGGCTCCATGAACAACAATCTTCTCTTCGCCAGTGGTCATCATCTCACGGGCAAGCCTGCGGACCGCCCCCTCCCGGAATGTCCGGTAGGTGGTCTTGTCGGTGATGACGCTGCCCCCGAGCTTGACCAGTATCATTTAAGACTCAATCGAGCATGAATCCGTCGATATAAAAAATGTTCTGAGGGTCATTTTTCGAACCTGGCTCCTCACTTTTTCCACACCAGGGCATCAATGGTGGCAACGGCACAGCACTTGGGTCACTGGTGTGCGGTCTTGACCTCGGTCCCGCATTTTCGGCAGAACGCGTCATCCTCGGACAATTTCGTTCCGCAGGAATCGCATACCCGCGTCCTTACGATGGGTTTGCCACATTTCGCGCAGAATACATCATCGATCCGGGCATCGGCCCCGCAGTTGGTGCAGGCCGACGGGCTGGAAGAATCCTTCACGATATCTTTCTCCACCGTCTTGATCGGTGGGACTATCTTCACAACCTCTATCTGAGCTGGCTCGGACGATGCTTCTGCGCCTTTCTTGGCCTTGAGGGATTTTCTGAGGGCAAGATCATAGTCCTTTGACTCGAACGCGATCCTTGCCTCATCCAGCAAACATATCGATCCAGAGACGTCCTTGCCCTCTAAACGGGACCGCTCGATCTCATCTCCAGCGGTCGCGATCATGAATTTGGATTCAAGGTAGTTCGGCGGGAGTTTCCTAGCCTCAACGATGGTAGCCTGTTCCTGCACCGGTTCTTCTTCAGGTATGCCACCATCGACCACGGATTCATTCGCTGCCTCGTTTGCGAATCCGACATCCGGCGCTGAATCCAAGAGCTTCTTGGCCTTGTCGACCGAATCCATGCACTCCGCGTAATCGCTCCGATCGTAGGCCAGGCTGGCCCGGAGCAACTCCATTTCGGCCTTTGACGTGTCCCGACCCTTATCTTTGAGCACACGACCAACCGCCTTGGTGGTATTGAGGGCGTTGAACGATTCGTCCTTTTCCAACGCGCGCTCGATGCCGTCGCTTCTCTTGGACCTGATGTATCTCAGTTCTATGAAAACAGCAATTCCAAGGACTATTAGGAGTACGATCACCAGGATAATGTCCAGGTCCATCTATGGCACCAACTTGAATACCTGGAATGACAACCAGTATCAATATTATTAAACCTATTGGATGTTTTCAGTTTACGACTCGAATACTGTCCATTCCTCTATGATCATGATGACGGCACGTATTCATTTTTCTGTTCTGATTATCAATTATCGTAGATCTTGACCGCCCATCTGAAGACTGCTTCATATTTTTGCGTTGATCAATGAGAGCGATGATCGTCAGCAGTTAATGCTGAAGGATAGTAACAATGGCGGAGAGGAGGCCATCCTCATTCGATCCCTTCAATTTCCTCACTTCCTTGAAGCGGTCTTCAAGTGAAAAACATAGTTGATGTAATGGATCTTGATAAAATAAGAATGGCTGACAGCTTTCGGAGGTTCCCGTGGGCTCGCGCACCACAGTACAACGCCGAACGACGGCAGGCTTAGCTTCTGGGTTCGGATGAGACCAGGCGTATCCCCGCCTCTTTGGCCGTCATACCATTCTTAATTCCCGTCACGCAAACATCATATTTAATATTTTTCCCCGTCGGGGAATCCAGACGCCTTATTCTGCCGGTCGAGCGCATCCACCGCTCGAGATCCAGGTTGTCCAATGAAGGCTACACTGATAACAAGATCTTGATAAAATAAGAATGGCTGACAGCTTTCGGAGGTTCCCGTGGGCTCGCGCACCACAGTACAACGCCGAACGACGGCAGGCTTAGCTTCTGGGTTCGGATGAGACCAGGCGTATCCCCGCCTCTTTGGCCGTCATACCATTCTTAGGCCACCGAAGCAAACGGTCGTATTTAAACATTCTGGGATGGGGGCCATTCTAATGGTCCATGGGCTGCAGGAACTTCATTCCCAGGCGGTCCTTCTCCTCCACGATGCACCCTTCCTTCCCAAAATGCGCTAGCTCCTTCTCCTCCCACGATAGTGGGTCGATGGTGACGATACCGATACCGCGGTTCATGGCCAAGGATTCGTAGAGATAGCCCATCATCCGCAGAACCTTGGGGAAATCATTCTTCTGCTTCAGCAATCCGAGATCCTCGATCAGGAAGGCGGAGGGCCCTCTCCGATCGACGAACTTGATGATCGTGTCTGTCAGCACCATCAGGTTCTCCGGGTCTACGCAATACTGGCCGACCGTTTCGGTCAAGGTCAGGACGCATTCGACCGGTGCCTTCAATTCGCTCATGACAACCTGTGACTGGCGCGATGAGATCACCATGATCCGGTATCCAGCAGATCGCAGACTGGCCATGAGTTCACGGACCTGATCGTCCCCCTTGCCGTTCACGAAGTAGAGCAAGCCCGGCCTAATATCGATCTGCACCCGCTATCTCCTTCCTACCGGTCATCGAGATGTTAACTAGATAATTGATGGCCTTGCCTCTTTACATGAAAAGGAGGACTACAACGCCGATCAACGCCCCGATAGCCATTGAGGAGACGTTGTTGCCGAGCTTGTCTACCATCTTCCAGGTCTCGAAGGTCGCTCCGATCACCGAATCCACCATGCAGCCGAGAACGCCCATGACGATCGGCACGAACACCCGCGCGTCGATCGCCGTCCCCGGGAAGAGGACGACCCAGCCCGCGAGGGAACAGAAGAGCGCCGCCATGATGGCCCAGAAGGTCCCATACATGGAGATGCCGCCGTCAGTGCCGGCCGGCACCTTTTTGAGATTGGTGATAAGGCGGACGTGGGGGCTGAGCACTCCGAGCTCACTGGCAATGGTGTCGGCGGCGGCCACGCTTATGGAACAGAGATAGGCAAGCGCGGCGATGTCATGGTTCTGCATTCCCACGGCGTATGATATCACCGCGATCAACGCCGGCACGAGAGCGTTGGCGAAGACGTTCTTGTAGGTCCTTTCGCCCTTGTTGCCCTCCTGCAGGCCGCTCTTCATCTTGACGTCGATCTTATACCGAGTCACAACGAAGCCAGCCAGGGCGAACGCGATCAGCATGATCAGCCAGTTGATCGAGCCGAACACACCGATCACCACTCCCATGATGAACGACGCCGCACTGCCGCTGGGGGTCAGCAACCCGAACTTGTAGGAGATCAGCGACAGTATCGCGCACAATGCTAACACTATCGCCAGGTTCTCAATGACCGACATTGTCACGTCCAATGATTTGAAGATATAAACTGGTTACCTGCGGTCTCACTTCCCTCTGAAGAGGCCTTTGCGCTTGACCAGCGGCTTGACCATGTCCTTGACCCCCCTGACCTTTTCAAGGTCGCCGTCCCATGGGTTGAGCATTCCGCCGAAGCGGTGGTTGATCCCATCCAGGGAGTACTTCATCTCGCGGGTGGCCTTCCCGTCCCTCTTGCCGCGCAGGATGACGGCTAGGAAAACAGGTCCTTCGCGCTCCACCAGTATCCGCTTCTCCCCGAACTCCATGCGCTTCAGCTCGGTCAAGGTTTCGTCCTTGAACGAGTCCTTGACGAACGATTGCAGAGCGATCAGCATGGAACCGAGGATCTGATCGTCCATTCCCGGCTTGAGGTGCCTGGTATCGTGGCTCAGAAGCGACCCGTCGTGATAGATGACGAACACCTCGTCCACCACCGGTTTGGTTACTAAGGCATAGACGAGCAGGGCGGAGACGAAGCTCAGTAGTAACACTACAAAGGCCCACATCATGTCGAAGGTCGGACGCTGCGAAACGACTATCTGGAATGATTGCGAGAGCGGCGACTGCATCCCGGACACGTCGACCGCCGAGATGGCATATGTCAGGTTGACCGAACGGTTCTGCGCCGGTATCTCGGCAACGTAGGATCCCGCCTGGTTGGCCCGCGTCATCTCTACCTCAAAGGTCTGGTTGCCGATGGTATAGATGAGCAAGACCTTCTCGACCCCGATCAGGTCGGTCACGTTCGCATAGACTAAGATCGGATCGCCGATGAAGGCTTTCGAAATGGGCGAGGAGATCCCGATCTCTGGCGGTGACCTGTCGACCACGACCGATCGAGAAAGGGGAATGATCTTGCCTGAATCATCCTTGACCTGCATGATCGTCGTGTAGTTGCCATCCCCAGGATAGGTATGTCTTATGGTGGCGTCGGAGCTCCACTCGCTCCAAGGGGAGCTATCTCCAAAATTCCACCGGAACCTAAGCAAGGAAACATCACTTGGTGTATCATGGGTCTGGTTGGCGTTGAACCATACCGGTCCCTCGGAGTTTAAATTGCCGCAGTTGAATGCCGGGACTGGGTCTGACTCGAATATGTTGATCTGCCGGTGCGCTTCGGTGTATCCGTTGGTGTCGTACACCCGTACCTTGACCATGTAGGAACCTGATTGGTTGAAATGCCAGGTAATCGAGTTCTCGGTGCGCGGGGGTTGGGCTACGAATCCCGTACCGAACGAAAGGTCCCAGACATAGCTGACGATGGGGTCGGCCGGCGATCGGGTCGCGGCCACCACGAAGGTCACTGCGGTGTCCTCCACATACAGGTTGTTCGTCGAGCCGTCCGCGGTGCCGATGGAGACACCTGATGGATCCAGATTGACGAAGACAACGGTCATGTTCTCGATGCTGTCGTTGGACCAGACCGTTAACCTGACCCAGAAGTTACTGTTCGCGTTGAACTGGTGCCTGAAGACGTTCTGGTCGCCCGTGTCCCCGTCCGATTCCCAGAGCAATCGGACCAAGTGGTCCGGATCCGCCGAGGAGGTGCTCTGGAATGTGACCGTGTCACCCACGGCATAGGGTCTCGGGGTGATAACGAGGACCGAGGCGGTCGGTATCGCATGCTTGATGCTGACCAATGTGGTCGTCCTGGTCGAGTGGTTGCCGTCCGAGTCCATGACGGTCAGGCCGACCTCGTAGTTCCCGGCCCATTGATAGGAGTGATCCGGGTTCCTGTCCGAACTGCTCGATCCATCACCGAAATCCCATGACCATTGCACAATCGGGTCGAGCCGGTAGGCGGTGGACAGGTCGGTGAAATGGATGACGTTTTCGCCCTCGATCCAGGTTCCTTCGATCGGCATGATCGACGCTGTCGGTGCCAGGCTGATCACGTGGATGGTCTTGGTAAGGTTGGTCGTATGCCGGTCATCAAGGTCGCGGAGACGAAGAGTGACGCTGTGATCGCCGGCCAACGGGAATTGATGAGATGCTGCTTGGGACAGGTTCTTGAAGCCATCCCCGAAATCCCATTCCCAGAAGACGATCGGATCACCGCTGGGATACAATGAATAACATGCGCTGACGAAGTTCACCCATCTGGTCTCGTTCTCATAAACGTCGTCAGGGAAACTGAAGTCAAGGATCGGAAAGCGATCGAGGACAGTGACGATCGACGTCACCGTGCTGGCCTTCGAATTGTTGTCGACCACCGTCAGCGTGACGGAGTAGGTCCCGTTCTGGGAATAGACATGGGACGTATTTCTTGTGTGGACGGTGGCCGATCCGTCGCCGAAGTCCCAGGTCCAGTTATCGATGTGGTCGAACCACGGGTTCGCAGTCTCATTGAACCAGACAGTTGTGTTCTCATATCTTCCGGTGGTGGCTTCGAAAGATGCCTGGGGGTCGCGATCGGTCATGTTGACCAGCTTTGTACAGTTCTCCATGCTCCCGTCGGTCTCGATCACCCTCAGCTTGACCGCATACGAGTGGTTGAAATAGAAGGTGTGGACGGGATTCCTGTCAGAAGAAGATGGGCTGCCATCTCCAAAATCCCAAAGCCATTGGACGATGCTGTTTGTAGCGGAGGATGAAGCATCTGTGAAATGTATCTGCTGGCCCTCAACCGGGGAGGATGGGCTGAAGTAGAAATTGGCTACCGGTTTTACGTCCTCGACCGTGACGGTCCGGGAGGTCACGTTGGATAGCCCGTCACGGTCCTGCACCGTGAGCTTGACGGTATGTGTCCGGTAATGGCTATTGAAGACGAAGCTGTAAGTCACGGTCTTTCCGGTCTTGGCGATGGTGCCGTCAAAAAGCCATGCATAACTGAGAGAACTTGTATCGGAGACGCCGTCGGTGGTACTGGAGGCATCGAAGGTCGCTATTTCGGCCTCGTGGAGGGAGGCCGGCGCTACGGAAAATCCAGCTATCGGTGCCATGTTCCTCTGGTACAGGAATGATACCGAACCTGAACCTTCGGACGAGGCGATTAGATCGACGCGTTCATCTCCATTTACATCGGAGACCATGCAAAGCGATCTCCCAGCCCCGGTCGTCATGTTGGTGAACGGGACGTGTCTTCCCTGTTTCCATGCAAATGCGGTTATCAGATCAGCTTTGGACCCGACGATCGCTAGCTCATCAAATCCGTCGTCATTGAGGTCGCCGATGTTCGCCTGGCTGAAACCATAGGGGGATGCGATGCTGACCTTGTTCGTGGTGCTCGAGTCGGAGAAACCCTTGGTATATGCATTGTCCTGAAGATAGGTCACCGTCCGATCGGTCGAGAGCCCTATGACGAGGTCGGAAAGGCCATCGTTGTTGATGCGTCCTGTACCGGCCCACACGATCTTGCCTGAGGCAGCAGGGATGAGAATGAGGTTTTCCGTCGGCGTGAATCTGATGGGCTGGTCCTGCTGGTAATAGATCGCGATGCGGTTAAGGTTCTGATAGGCGCCGAATATGTCATTGAGCTTCGGCTTCGAACCCGCCTCTTCGGCGCCATTGTTGTAATCCCGCACACCGACCCACGCGAAATCAGCACCCGGCTGGCTGATGGTGATGTTCTTGTTGCTGGCAAAATAGGGACTCGAACCGGTATTGTTCAGGATCAAGATCCCATCGTGGCAGCCTATCACGATGTCAGACCTTCCATCCCCGGTGACATCTCCCAGCGCCACCGATCTAGGTATGTTCGATCCAGTACCGATGATCAAAGAAGGGGTCTGAGAACCGAAGAAGGTGGGTCCGCCGAAATATATGCTGACCTTATTATCATCGGGATGAAGGACAACGATATCCGAGGAGGTCGAGGTCTTCAATGGACCGGAAACTATCCTTGAGGCGCTATAGCCGAAGGTCTTATAGGAGGCGATCAGGCCCGTGTTCTCCAGGAATACCAGGCGTCTTGCGGTGTTGTCAAGCGAACCGACCTCGACCGTTCCATCGGCGTCATAATCACCTGATACAAGACCCGACTGGTTCGTGGCCGAGGGGAACACATTGTCATTGGCGTTCGAGATGCCTGAACCCACCCGGTAGTATATGGAGATCGATCCATTGCTCCCTTTGCCCATGGAGCTCACCACGAGGTCTTCAATGCTATCGTGGTTCACATCCTTTCCGATCATCGTGACGATCTCATAACCTGCAGGCATGATCGCCAGAGGGGTGGATGGATAGGCCGTTCCCTGGTTCACCGGGGAATTGAAGACGCTGATCTTGGAGGTGGAGTTCGACGAGATGGCAATATCTCTGTACGCATCGCTGTTCATGTCATAATCGACCAAACCGTTGATTCCATCAACATTCCCGGTGTTCTTGATGAATGCAAAAGGAGTCGTGGGAGATGTGAACTTCCAGACCTCCACGTAATTGGTGAACGTTCCTCGTGAGGCGATTGCCAATTCGAATAAGTTTGAGCTATCGAATTTTCCTATCGTGATTCCAACCGGCTCGGAGATCAAAATTTGAGGGACAGGAGTCCAAAATGTCCTGGTTTTGGGATTAATGAAAGCCGCGACTCTTCCTTTTTTTTCATCAGCTATGACAATATCCGAGTAGCCATCATTGTTGAAATCTCCAAGACAGATATTTCTAGGTCTTTCCATACCGGTTATGGAAAATCCTAGCGAAGAGTAATCATTCGCACCCATTTCATAGAATATGTCAATTATTGCCCCTTCACCAGATGATCCATCTTGACTAGAAAGGACTGCAAAATCGTTTTTGTTTGCATTGTCAAAATTCGATACTACGATCCCATGAATCATGTTGAATAGTTGTCTACTCCATCCAGATGAGAATGACATGTCTTGATAGAGTATCGAGACGATCGTTTCATAGCCAACAACCAGATCAACCAGACCATCTTGGTCCATATCACCCGCAACTAAGGCTGAAGCATTACCCGGAAGAAGGAATGAAGGGTTCCTTTTCGAAAAATTACCAATCGAATTCTGGAAAAAGATGTCAAGATTTCTATTGTTCGAATATCCGACCGCTATATCCAGAAGACCATCGTCGTTCAGATCCGCGACGGCCATGCAGCTTGGATCAGCTGTGGTCTGCAAAGTGGTAGAGAACTTGGCGAAAAGAGAGTCATCATCTGCCAGGCCTACATTCGACATCAAGGACGAACTCGAAGTGCCGTTGGCTGTTTGGCCATTCCCTTCAATGGCACAAAGAACAGGAGAAATCACCATGAGAGCTGCGGCAAGCACAGCTAGCGCCATGACACCAAATGGTTTTCTCACGCCATCCCCTTCGTGCAGGAAAAAAGAATGGGATTGTGCATATATAATTGCTCTTAAATTCCCAGAGTTGTAAATCAGGCGTATACATCTATTAGCGGCCCATGGTATCTTGATCTTGGAGATCGAGCTTATTGTTACCTCAAAGATCCTGCTGGATATTTACAAAACACGCTATTCTCACTATCAGTCGGGAGAATCTTGAGTAAACGATGATATATAATCCGGGCGGTTAATTGTTTTGATGGAATCGAAAGCCGTGGGGTTTGACCTTGCGGAATTAGCGCTTGACGCCGATGCCGCGAAGATACTAGCTCTTACCTATACCAATCCGAGAGGGGTGAGAGAGCTATGCGAAGTACTGAAGATACCGCAGGTCAAATGCTATAGGCGCATTAAGGACCTGGAGAAACTGGGGTTGCTGAAGGGAATTGGATCAAATAAACGAAACAGAACATACTCGTCCAACATGGAACGCATGTCGTTGATCATAAACGACAGCCGTATGGTACTGACAACAGAATTCAAGGACGGTGGTAAGAGCAGCTTCGACCTGAAGTTGAACCCAGATAGCGGCTCTACCACCACAAACCACCAGACCAGCCAGTGATCCTAACCAGCGAGATCCTATCATTCTAGGACCAAATAGGAGTAGAAGGTTTCTGCAAGTTCCCGGACCGCATTCTTGTCGGTCGCCGGGGTCACCAGCAATCTCCCGTTCATATACAACGTGATTTCCATTTTGTCCTTTTTGGCGATGACCATGACCGGGTTCTCCTGAACTTCGTATCCGTTGTCCCGAAGCGAGGCCGACGATCTTTCTAGATCGAATCTAATCGGCGACTGGGGGACAGCGGACATCGCCTCAGATTTGCATATTCGGATGATTCGGAATTTCATCTTGCAACTCCTATTGACGACCGTCTATTGAAAACATCGTCTCTCACCCAGAACGGGCCAGTGTTACGTAGAGGACATCCGCCATCTCCTTTGCCCTCTCCTTCTCCGCTGGATAGATGACCATCCTTCCAGTTCGGTAGATCGACACCTCGATCCCGTCCTTGGTCGCCAGGAGCATCACCCCACGATTTGACACGGTGTAACCCAGGTCCTGCAGGATCGTTGCTGCCCGCGGAAGATCGAACGCAATACGTTCCTCTGGAAGCACCGTATTCGCTTCGGAGCCGCAGATACGAACGACCTTGAATCTCATCAGATCGAGTCCAACACTTTCGTGCAGCTTGATTTGAAACCTTCTAAAGATCCTTCGTTGACGATCATCACGTCCGCCAAGGCAATGAGCGAACCAAGTCCCCAGGACAGCTCCCTTTCGTCCCTGGCATCGAACTCCTCCCTGTTTTTCGGAGCATCCTCACGTCCCCGTTCGATCAACCGAGGATATCTGGTCGAGGGAGATGAATGGATCGCTACCAGGCGGATGTCCTTCCCAAATCGGTCCTGGTAAACCTTCAGCTCCATGACCCCCCGCGAGCCGTCGATGATGGTCTTTTGCGAACTTACTCGGTCCACGCACCTTTTTGCCCATATTTCGTAGCCATACCTCTGGCGCTCTTCGTTCGCGAACCCGCCCACTCCCTTGTCGCCGACGCCGACGGATGTCTTGGAGGCGAACTCCCTCACCACATCTCCCATCCTGACGACCTGGTATCCTTTAGAATGGGCGACCGTTACGAACTCTTCCTTGCCTGCTCCGGGCATCCCTGCGATCACGATCAAGGTCATTTTGTCCTCCCTAGAATCAGGGCTGGAGATAATAAGAGTTCTCCAGTATCGCGGTTTCCACAAACCACACTGATGACGGAAACATATTAAATGGAAACAGGATATGGTATTCGATTGGGACAGGGTCTAGGGGTAAAATTTTAGGAGGTATACGATGCAGGGAACGAAATCGGTGGAGAACGTCCTCGACGAAATAATCAACGCTGAGTTCGGCAAGGACCAGAAGATCGAGAGCGTCTCGGTCGTCTCTAAGAGTGGTCTCATCATCACAGGGGACCCAAGCAGATTGCCAGCGAAGCCAGAGATGTTCTCCGCGATGATCTCGGTCATATTCAGTTCTGCCGAGGCCTCGAGGGTGGAGCCCAAGAAGGACAAGCTGGAGTACGTCATCGGGGTCTACAAGACCAAGAAGATATTCGTCTGGGAGCTGTCCCAGAGCCTGATGATCGCACTAACATGCGACAGGGACGTCACTGACGACAGCATGCTCGCCAGAATACAGAACGTAGCCAACAAGACCAAGGAAGAGTTGGTCTGGCTCCGCTGAACAATTGAACCTGTTCTTAGAATAAATGGAAGAGCGCCGGGATCCAGTTCGAGCAGATGGCGCGAACCGGTCCTTTCATTTTTTAGCGACATTAACTTAGAATCGGCTCGCCCTACAGCAGGTTCTCCCCGATGTCCTCGACGATCCGGTCGCAGTAGATGCAGCGGAGCACTGGCGGGTTCTTCGACTCCACCACGAACTCTGGCTCCACCGGTTCGTTCAAATTGGTGATGCAGTTCGGATTGCCGCACCTAGCCTTTCCGCGAACGATGTCTGGAAGCCTAACATGATGCTTCTCGGCCACATTGAAATCGCGGATGATGTTGATCGTCGCCCTCGGGGAGATGAGCGCGATCTTGTCCACGTCCCTCGGGTCCAATTCGCGGTCCTCCACCTTGACCACATCCTTCCAGCCGGCCTTCTTTGACGGCACGTGCATGAGCACGGAGACCGGTGACTGGACGTTCCCCTCGTTCAGTCCGATGATCCTCAGCACCTTGAGCGCCATGCCGCAATCGATGTGGTCGATGACGGTTCCGTTCCTGATCGGCGTGACCTTGAACTCTTTCACTCCAGTTCACCCCCGAGCACCAGGTTCAGCAGGGCCATGCGCACCGGCACCCCGTTGAAAGCCTGTTCGAAGTACTTGGCATGAGGCGTCGAATCGACCTCCGGGGCGATCTCGTCCACCCTAGGCAGGGGATGCATGACGATCAGGTCGCTCTTGGCCTCGCGCAGCAACGAATTGTCGACGCGGTACGTGCCGGCCACCTTCTGATATTCGGCCGCGTCCGGGAACCTTTCCCGTTGGATCCTGGTTATGTAGAGAACGTCAGCATCGGCTATCACCTCGGACAGCTTGGACTTGAGCTTCGGCTTCCCGCCGTACTTCTCCACCTGCTTGATCGTCTCCTTCGGCATCTGCAGGGTCGATGGCGCCACGAACGTAAGGTCCGCCCCGAACATGGTCAGTGCCTCGGCCAGTGAGTGCACGGTACGGCCATACTTGAGGTCGCCGACCATCGCCACCTTGATGCCGTCTATGGACTTCTTTGAACGTCTTATGGTGAACAGGTCGAGCAAGGTCTGGGTCGGGTGCTGGCCCGCCCCGTCCCCGGCGTTGATGACCGGCTTTGTGGAGAACCGCGCCGCGAGCCGGGCCGCGCCCTCATGAGGATGCCTGAGCACGATGACGTCGGAATAGGACTCGACCATGCGTATGGTATCGGCCAGGGTCTCGCCCTTGACGATCGATGTCATCGAAGGTACGCCCATGTCGATGGAACCGCCGTGCAGCCTGGTGATCGCCGATTCGAAAGACATCCGGGTACGGGTGGAAGGCTCGAAGAACAGGTTCGCCAGTATTCGCCCGTCCAGCGCCTTGGTGAACTTCTCTCCCTTGGCGTACGGTATCATCTTCTCGGAGAGGTCCAGGATTGTGTCGATCTGTTCCCTGGTAAGGTCCCTGATAGAAACGATGTCCAAACCCTTGAAGCTCATGGTCTCGGAAACGGTATGCCCCCTGGGCATATATTACCCTTGGCAGAACTGCTGGCACGTTTTAAGGGGATGCGGTCCTGACAGACCTCATTGTGAAGGCCCGATATTCCCAAATTCCCCAAATTTCTCCAGTACCTGTTGCATCCGCCCATACCAGTCGTCCACGCACTGTTCCAGTTTGTGCTTGAGCTCATCCCGGCTGATCGCCCGGTAGATGTGATAGTAGCCCCCGCGCTCGATGCTCTTGGTCTCACGGAAGCACATGCCGCAGGTCATCAACTTCTGCAGGGCGCGATAAACCGTGGACCGGTCCTTTCCCATCAGGTCAGCGAGGTCATCCGCCCTTTTAGCCCCGGAATCAGTCAAACGATTAAATACCTCGACCTCAAACTCATTCAGGGAGAATGCGCACTGGACAAGATCCTTGCAGTTTGAAGCGCTGTGAATCATCTTTTCCGGGAGCACGCTTGCACCTCTTTCCTAATCTCAGGAAAGTCTTATAAAGGCGCAGTTATATAAGATTGTTGCACAACCGTGCAAAACCGTAGGGGATCAAAATGCAGAAAGATGAAACATTGGACTGCAAGGGCCTGATGTGCCCTATGCCGATCGTAAAGCTCGCTAAGAAGATGAAAGAGCTCCCAGTAGGGAAGGTCGTGGAGATGATATCCGACGATGTAGGTTCCAAGGAGGATGTCCCGGCCTGGTGCAAAAGGACGAACAACGAGCTCCTGGAGATGAAGGAGGAGAACGGCGTCTTCTACTATTACATCAAGAGGCTGGTATGACGTACAAGCTCCAGCTGGGCGAAGCGAATAGGATAGTTGGGTACTGAGTAATGGATCGTGATTCGAATGGTTGAGAACGCAAAGAGATTGATCATTGTCGTATCAGAGGACAAGTTCGACAAGGCCATGATGTCTATGATGATGGCGAACACAGCGGCGAGCATGGGCATGGAAGTGCACGTGTTCCACACATTCTTCGGGCTATCCCTTCTGAAGAAGGGCAAGGTGCCGAAGCTGGGTGGCATGATGCGCCTGTTCACCGGTGTCTTCGTCGGAAGGATGAAGGCGGTCGGTATCGAGAACTACCCAGCGCAGCTGGCTATGGCCCTCGACCTGGGCGTGAACATATATGCTTGCAGCACCACCATGGCGCTTATGCGGATAACCAAAGAGGACATGGTCGACGGGGTCAAGATATTGGGCGCGGCGGGTTTCCTGGACATCGCGGCGGATGGCGACATTTCGCTGTTCATAGGCTAGGTGGAAAAATGCCTTCCATTCTTTTCCTCTTGTTCAAGTCGCCGCACGAGTTCGGAACCTCGCTGGAGATGATCGACAAGATCGCCGGCGAGGGGAAGCGGGCAGCGATCCTGTTCGAAGATGCGGCATACTATGCGGTCGACCAGAAGCAGGGCTCAAAGCTGCTCCAGTCGGCCAAAGAGGTCTTCGTGATAAGCGACGACCTGCAGGCCAAGGGTTTCGGCGGAAAGGCTTTGCCCGGGTTCAAGGAGATCGGGTATCCGGAAGCGGTCGAGCTGATCATGGAGCGGTTCGACCAGACCATCACGCTGTAGGTGAAATGATGAAGACTTTGACGATACAGGTCAGGAGCGGCACCATGATGAACATGGACACGAACGTCGCCATGAAGCTGGCGGCCGCAGCCCTGGACAAGGGGTATGGGGTCAGGATATTCGGCTATGGCGAGGGCGTGTGGCTGATAAAGAAGGGACAGGAACCGAAGCGGTTCCCCAATGTTGGGAACGAGGCCAAAGAACTGGCGGAGAAAGGCCTGGAGATCGCGGTGTGCAACACCTGCTGCGCGGCACGCGGCCTGAATCGGGGCGAGGAGATACCGGGCGGAAAGCAGGGCAGCCTGGCGAACGATCTGACCAGGTTCGTGGCGGAGAGCGACCGGATGGTCACCATTGCGAGGTGAAAAGATGGCACAAAGCTTGTTGGTACTGATAATGAAGGCGCCCTACGGCTATGAGGAAGGTTTCGCCGGGGCCCGGCTCGCCCTCTCCCAGCTGGCGGGCGGGATGATCACCAAGTGCAACGTCCTCCTGGTGGGGGACGGGACGCTGAACGCAGTCGCCAGCCAGAAGCCGGAAGCGTTGAAAATGCCGTCCAATGGGGATGCTCTCGGCGATCTGGTGGACTTCGAGGCCAAGGTCTATTGCGTCAAGGAGGACCTGCATGAGCGGGTCGGGGACGTTGCGATCCTCGATAGTGTCACCGGGATCGACTGGCCCGAGGCCAGGAAGATCATCGCGGACCATGACATGGTCACCACTTTCTGAAAAACACCTTCAATTCTTTCTTTTTGCTTCATTGCAAGTGTTTTTATCCGGGGGCCGCATCAGAGCGGTATGCTCGAGGTACTGGGCCGTTCCGGCGTCGGACGAAGTGCAAGGTGGACCGCGTCAACTTTCAAGACGCTCACTCCCAATGTGATCTTCGCCGGGGAACCGCTCAAGACCTCGGCCGAGGGATATGACCTTGTTCTTACTGACAAGGGCGATGCACACAGCCTTCATTCCGTCGACGGGCCGGACAACGGCGACATCCTGATCCCGCACGGTTTCTATCCGCCCCTCTCGCAAATGCGCGGCGGCCGTACCGATTTCGGCATCATAGAGGGTACCGGCGCGACAATGGTCAGGGGTGAGCCGTCGGTCATAGCCGAGCAGGTGAAGGCGTCCGCCTCCGAGATCATCGTATTGGGCAACTCTTTCGAATACCGGCGGGATGCCAGGCAGTTCGCCGCCGCCATGGTCGCGCTACGCGGCGCGGCCGGGCATAAGCGCCTGGTCTACGCGCCGGGACTGATGGACGTCAGCAACCTGGCGTTACTTGCATACATGGGCGTGGACCTGGTCGATACGTCCCTGCTTCAATACCGCTCCTCCCGCATGGAGGTCAGCATGGCCGAGGGCGCGATATCCGCCAAGGAAGCGAAATGGGTGGGCGCGACGAAGCCAGATGAGGCGTACGCTCTTAGCCTGGACAATGCCGCCAAGGAGCTGAAGCTGGTCCGCCACATGATAAATAAGCAGCGCCTCCGGGAGCTCGTGGAGATGCGTATCCACGCCTCGCCCTGGTTGGTCTCCGCTTTGAGAATATTCGATGAGAGCCACTACGATTTCCAGGAGAAGTACTTCCCGGTCATCGGCCCTCGTTTCTACTGCAATGCCAAGCAGTCGCTGAGCCGGCCCGACATCCTGAGATACCGCAAGCGGATAATGGAACGGTATGTCCGTCCAGCGGACAAGAAGGTCCTTCTCCTCATCCCCTGCTCGGCCAAAAAGCCATACTATTCCTCGAAGAGCCACCAGGCGTTCAAGCGCGTGCTTACGTCCCTGAGCAATTTCGACGTTGTGCACGAGGTCATCATCACGTCCCCGTTGGGTGCCGTGCCTCGGGAGCTGGAACTGTTCTACCCCGCTGCCCAGTACGACATACCGGTGACGGGTCACTGGGACCGGGAAGAGGTGGCCATGGTGCAGGAGATGGTCAAGCGCATCGTCTCTTTTGGATACGACCATATCATATGTCATCTGGGCGACGAGAGCGAGTTCGTACTGCCGGTGCTGGACGAGTTCGTCGACACCACCAAGAGCGCCAGCTGTACTTCCAAGGATTCGCTGGATCGGTTGTATGAAGTGCTGCAGAAGTACTGCTCCGAGTACCCCCGTGTCCCGAGAGGCGTGGACCGGGCCAACTCAATGCGGTCCTCGGCGATCTTCCAGTTCGGCGAGGTCGGCTCGGCGCTCACCGAGGGCTGCGAGGTCTCTGGCAGCTATCCATACTCACGATTCATGCAAGGCAAGACCCAGATGGGAATGCTGACCCCGGACCGAGGCATGATATCCCTCACGTTGGATGGGGCGGAAAGGATCGCCGCGTCAGGCAAGTTCTTGGTGAACATGAAGGACTTCGAGATGACTGGAAACCTATTCGCCGTCGGCGTTGAGGGCGCAGACCCAGACATACGCATCGGCGACGAGGCGATCGTGATGCGCAAGGGCAAAGTGGAGGCGGTGGGGGTGGCCATGATGTCCGGTGAGGAGATGGCGGACAGTGCAAAGGGCGAGGCCGTCCGGATAAGGCATAAGAGAAAATCGGCATAGATTCACTTTCGGCCTCTTTTTCAACTATCCATCATGCTTTTCGATGGATACTACTTTCGCTCACCTCTGGCGCTCCGGTATTTAAGTGTCGGATGCCTACCATGATTCAAGAAGGCGTGCGCGGAAAGGCGCATGGGGTCCGAAGCTCTATAACCAAACCAGGGGAGGATGCATCGGCCCATCCCTACCTATGAACAACCATCCCAAGGCGGGAGTTCTGCCCCGTTCTCCCGCCTTACCCTTAATTCTTCGATATATCTGAGCCTACGCTCTTATTCGTTCGACTGGCCAGAAGCTCAGTACTGCTGCAGTTCCTTCCATCCTTCCTTCCATGTGCCGTTCAGACCGAACGAATAGTTGCCTGAAGGAGTTATCAATAATCCAGTGAAGTATATGGTTGAAAACCATGTTCCTCCGGCATTCTCGCCGTTATCCGGAACCTTAACGTCAAGGACGAATGAAACCTCCATATCGATTCCAGGCGTCAGGATTACGGACTGGTTATGGTAATGGTTGCCATTTGGTATTGTGCCGTTCGGGACGAACGATTGGGAGTTCTCAATAAAATAGAAGTTCGTATGAAGGTCGGCAGACTGGACTGCGACCGTACCCGGTACGGTCCCCAGCGTCAACTTGACCGACACATTTCTGTCCGGATTGTTTGTGATGTTGATGCCGGCATTCAGGGAATTATAATAGAAGATCGCGCCTCTGTCCAGGTGAAAATCAATATGGACACCTGGTAGGTATCGGAAGTCTGGAAGGATAGCATAGTAACCACTTGTCGCCGGAGTTGGTCCTTTGGTGAAAGCCGAATTCTCGAGGATCATTCCATCCCAGCTCAAGTTCAGAGGTGCATGCTTGCTGTCAAAATATCTGTAGTGGATCGTTGCCAGGTATGAGTCGCTACGGATCGAAGGGAAGATTATGTTTTCTGCCAGTAGTTCTCTAATCGCTGTGTCCAGACTGACTGCTTCGGGTATCTTGACGATATTGATCTGGCCATGTCCATTGGCATAGTTTAACCCGAGCGAAGATGGATCTGTGACATTGAAATCGATGCAGGGCGTATTGTCCACCAACTGGAATGTCACATCCTCGCCTGCGTTGTAGACCATCTTGTCGGTCCTGACAGATACGGATGCGACACGTTTGCTCTGAATTACATTGTAAACGAATACCGACAATACTGCACCAGACACCAGCAGGACAACTACAATCAGGACCAATATCCGTCTTTCTTTCAGCGTATCCATCCTCTCCATTGCATGCCGCTCTACAACATGCCTTCCCCTTGTCGGAATACATTGCCCTTTCGCATTATTAAAACTAGCTCACTTCTCATGAATACCAATTTGATGAGTGAAATCCATCATCGATAATCATTAGAATTGATTATATCGACTATAAATCAATGCCTCCGTCCAACCATGCAATACCAGATCAAGATCGCAAAGCCTGAGGAGAAATTGAAACAGGCAAAATTGATAGCCGCCGAGCATGGTGTCACATTCGTCGGGGACGGGACAAAGGGCAGGTTCTCCGGAAGGATCATGGGCGGCAAGTTGATCGGGACCTACCAGGTCGATAACGGGATATTGACGGTCACGATATCGGAGAAGCCCCTGCTCGCGACCTGGAGCATGGTTGAGAGCCATTTAGTGGCGTTTTTGAGATCCTGAACTGAACGACCATCACTACTAGCTCTCCTTGCGACTAGCGATCTGAAGGCCAGCGATGCCAACGATTATCAGCAGCACAAAGCCCAGGCGAATGATGTCCGAAGACTCGTTGAAAAGAATGATCCCGGCGACCAGCGCACCTATGGCGCCAATCCCCACCCATATGGAGTAGGCGGTGCCGACCGGTATCTTGGACTTCAGGGCTAGTGCCAGAAAGTACATGCTGAAGAACAGGAAGATAAATGTGGCTGCCGCCCACAAGATATCGGTGAAACCCTGGGAGTACTTCATGGAAACCACCCAGATCGGCTCGAGCAACCCGGCCAATATCAGATATGTCCATCCATTGCTGACCTTGGAGACATCCACGTTCTTTATTATGGGGTCGTTTGTCATCTCACACCCCCGCGGTGATCTCGACCCCGACAATGCCCACGATCAGGAGCATTATGAAGAAGATCCTGATCCAGGTTGCCCGTTCCTTGAATAGGACTATCCCGGCCACCAGGGCTCCCACCGCGCCTATTCCGGTCCAAACGGCATAGGCCGTACCTACCGGGAGATCCATATCTATGGCCAACGCCAACAGATACATGCTGGCGAAAATGAAGAAGATCGTCGCAATGGTCCATTTCACCTTTTTGAACCCTGAGGACTTCTTCATTCCAATGACCCAGCAAGGCTCCATGAGGCCAGCCGCCAAAAGATAGACCCAGGCCACGGACAGCATATCCCGCGTAACATGGTTATTGAATATGCTGTTATTGGTCTGGCGAGGTAGCTCAGAATCTAACGGCTTTTCGTTCAGCGTTTATCGATCTGAGGCCGTCTGTCCAAATCCCCCTTCTCTTAAACTTAAATAATTTGGAGGCATTCAACGAAGAGTTCTCAAAGGTTGAACAGGATTAGTTCCGATGATGAAATTTGATGGCAAGGTGTTGATAATTGGATATGGCTCTGTAGCGAGATGCACCCTCCCCATCCTTCTGAAGCACGTAGAGATGCCTTATTGCAACATTACCGTAATCGATTTCGAGAACAAGGTCTCTGCCCTGAGCGAATGGACCAGCCAGGGAATCGGATACCGACAGGTGAGAATAACGCCTGAGAACATCGATTCCGTCCTCTCAGAGCACCTATCGCCAGGCGGACTCCTCATCGATCTGTCATGGAACCTGGACACCTGCACTCTCATAAAATGGTGCCACGAGCACGAAGTGCTGTTCGTGAACACGTCGCTGGAGGTCTGGGACTCGGTCAGTGACATAGAGTCCAAGGGGCCGGTCGAGAAGTCGCTCTATAGCAGGCAGATACGCCTTAGAGAAATGATCAGGGGCTGGGATGACGGGGTGACATCGGTCATCGACCATGGTGCAAACCCGGGCCTGATATCACACTTCGTGAAACAAGCCCTCATCGACATATCGGAGAGGTTGATCGCCGACAAGAAGGTGAACGGTAAGGAGGCTGAACACCTCAGAACCCTGGTGGAGGAGCGTAATTTTGCCGACCTTTCCATGTCTCTGAACATAAGGGTCATCCATTGCTCAGAGAGGGACACCCAGATCACGAACAATCCCAAGAAGATCGACGAGTTCGTCGGGACTTGGAGCATCGAAGGACTGAGGGAGGAGGGAACCGCTCCCGCGGAGATCGGCTGGGGTACGCACGAGAACACATTGCCACCAATGGCCTTTGTGCCCTCGACCGGGCCGAGGAACCAGATCATGCTAGCCCAGATGGGAATGAATACCTGGGTGAGGTCCTGGGTCCCCGATTATGAGATAGTCGGGATGGCCATAAGGCACGGAGAGGCCTTCGGGCTATCGGACAAGTTCACCGTATGGAAGAACGGTGAGGCCATCTACCGTCCAACGGTCTGCTATTCCTACATGCCGTGCAATGAGACGATAGTCTCCCTGCATGAACTGAGGTGCAGGAACTACGAGTTGCAACCAAAGCTCAGGATCCTGAGGGAGAACGAGATAGTCTCTGGCGCAGACATACTCGGCGCTCTGCTGATGGGCCACGAGTACGGTGCATGGTGGTGCGGGAGCCTTCTCACCATCGAGGAGGCCAGGAAGCTCGCCCCAGGACAGAACGCGACCACTGTACAGGTGGCATTGGGGGTGGTGTCCGCGGTCATGTGGATGATCGAGCATCCCCGCGAGGGTCTTTGCACCCCCGAGGACCTGCCACACGACTACGTGCTCAAGATCGCCATGCCCTACCTTGGAAAGTTCCTCTCGGTGCCATCGGATTGGACTCCGCTCAAGAACAGGAAGGTCTACTTCAAGGAAAATCTTGCTAACCATCCGGACGAGGACATGTGGCAATTCAGGAACTTCACATTCTTTCCCTGATTTGGTCAGGCTTCAAGGCCTTGCCCTGTTCAGGTCGAACGTGTGGGAAATCGCACAGAATCCTCAGGTAGACCGCGAGGAGATGTCATTACCTTCATCGACGATTTTCAATGAATGATGGGTCAACATCTCATTTTTCCTCTTTGTCAAAGACCAGTGCTCCTTTTGGACAGGCATCTATACAACGCATGCAAAGGTAGCATTCGGCCTTGCTGGATCCGATCTTGGCCTGGTTTGTGGGACAGACCCGTTCGCATTTATTGCATTCCACACACGCTTTCGTCCGGCGAATCGCATAGCGCGGGGTTCGCGATGCCAGCGCCTGGAAGACACCGAAGGGGCATGCCAGCCTGCAGAACGGACGATAATAGAAGACCGACCCGATCAGCACAACTGCGAACACCATTGCGCCGGTGGACGCGATGTCGAGGCTAAAGAACTCCTTTATTCCCAGAATGCCCAATACGCTAAATGTGAATCCAACCCCCAAGATTATCATGGTCGCTAAGACAATGGCGCGAAATAAATGTGTGACTCGGGAATCGTGAGGTACAAATTTCGGGGCGGGGATCCCATATGTCAACTCCTGCAGTGTACCAATCGGACAACCATACCCGCAGAATGTTCTCCCGAACATGAAGGATGTAAGTATTATGACCCCGAGGACGATCATCAATCCCCAGATGGGGATCGGCTGTTGGCTGTTGCCTAATATTATCTGTTGGATCTGCAGCGGGAACATCGGGGCGAGGAAAAGGAACCCTATCAATATGGCTGAGCCTTGGATCACCAGACGCATCGGGGCCGTCAATCTGCCTTTTCGCATCAGTAAGAAGGTTGCAATGATCGCAGAGAATGCAAACGTCAGACCAACGACCATGGGCAATGGGTTGATCGGCATCTCAACCACGCTCCTTCACACCTTTTTGAGCTGTTGAGGGTAACATCTTGAAGAGCTCGCGCGTAATGGATTCTTCCTGAGATGCCAGGTCGTAGGCGAAGTCGGCACTGCGCCACTCCAATACCGCCATCCGCAGAGCTCCCATGAAAATGAGCGCAAAGATAGTATCGTTCACCTCCGGTCCGATCTCACCATTGGATTTCGCTGTTCGGATCATCTGCGCTATTTGGTCGGCACGTTGTTTACGTCGCTCGTCGAAAATCCGTTTCGCTTGAGGATATTCTCTGAAGATATCTTCTTGGAACAGAACCGATGTCACTTGTGGATATCGCTGAAATCTCAAGAACTGGTGCTTCATCAGATCGGCCAATTCCTCTCGCACCTCTTTGTTCACTCTCTTCTCATCGACAAGATATTCATTGAATACCCACTCCGCAAGTGAATTAACGATATTTTCCTTATTATCGAAATGGCGAAATAATGCCGCCTCGGATATTCCAATTCGCGCAGAAAGCTCTCGGAGCGTCAGCGCATGGATCCCCTTTTCGGAAACGATCTGAAGGGCAACCTCGAGGATCTCCTCCTGTCTTGCTTCTGTGCTCCTGCGTTCTTGTTGCATTTGTCACGCCTTTGTTAGTTATCACTTACTAACATACATAATACTTCTTGTATCTCCCGTTTGAATACGAGGACAAGGAATGATTCAATGAGCAAAAAGGTCCTAGTGCTATCGGCAAGCCCCAGATTGGGAGGGAATTCAGACGTTTTGTGCGATCAGTTCGTCTTAGGTGCGAAGGAGTCCGGTCACCGAGCGGAGAAGATCTTCCTCAGGGAGAAGAAGATCGGCTATTGCGTGGCGTGCGACCACTGCCAGAAGAACAAGGGAGTATGTTCGCAGAAGGATGACATGGCCCATATCCTCGACAAGATGATCGATTCGGACGTCATTGTTATGGCTACACCAGTATACTTCTATACCATGGACTCTCAGATGAAGACCCTCATCGACAGGACTGCCGCGAGATATACCGAGATCGTCAACAAGGAATTCTATTTCGTCGCGACCGCCGCGGATAACAACGCAGCTTCCTTAGAGCGGACGTTCGAGGGACTCAGGGGGTTCACTGACTGCTGTCTCGAGGGCGCAAAGGAGATGGGGGTCATTCGCGGGGCCGGCCTATGGCAGAAAGGGGATGTCAAAGGAACCGCCCTTATGCAACAGGCCTACGAGATGGGCAAGAAAGTGTAGACCAGAAGGAAGTCATGGGGTTGTAATGGACAAGGCGTGTATTTGGTAGGTCATTCCGCCTTAGGGTGAGACACGCCAACCTGTGAAGCATTGTTCCCCGCTATACAGGACGTCAAGAAGGGAGGAGACGGATACTTCGCTCAGAACAGCTTGACGGTCTTAAGAGCAAGGGTAACCGCTGATACGGGCGTGAAATACGATAACAGAGCATGCCGTCGCACATTTGGACAGATGAACGTAGATCTCGGTGTCCCTATCGATTCGATATCAAGGATGATGGGGCATTCGAGCTCTAAGACCACAGAGAAGTATTACTGCCGTAAGACATCCGAATCTGCTATCTCCGACGCTCAGAAAGTGTATAGAAACGAGCTAAAACCTCAAGAGGTAGCCAGATGCGAAAATGTCAAAAACCCCTTGATTGACGACAAAAAATGGATGGCTGGGTATGCATAAAAGTGCAGGTGTCGGGATTCGAACCCGAGTGTTTAGCTAGCCTCGTCCCCATTACTGGGGATTGGAAGGCTAAAATCCTAACCGCTAGATTACACCTGCGAGTTGGGCGACCTAATGATTCATTGATATAAAAAACTTCTATCGTCGTGGGAATGGCCAGCCTTCTTCTGTGTCTGATGGAGAATCAAAATCGTTCATGACTACGTCGGTCGAGCGGTCGGTTTCCGGCTCTTTTGCAGCCAGACCAACAGGATGGTGATCAGGCCGGCTGCCATCAGCCACTGGAACTCCACCGCTAGAAGGTTGGGGGCCGCCATCATCATGACGACGAAGATCATTATGACCGCGACGATCAGTGTCAACGGTCCGGCCTTGGCGATCCCGTCGACGTTCTTTATGGATCCAGTCTTCGCCCATCTCATCGCTTTGGACCCTGACCATATGGCAAGAGTTCCGATAGTTACGAACAGCAAAAGCTTCCCTACGACCGATCCGTTCATCTCAACGGTTAATCCTGCTAACGCTGCCATCATTCCAAAGATGAAGCTGATCGCTCCGACCATCAGCATGAACCAACCAATGAGCTCGATGTCGACAGGGTCTTCGATGACCGAGCCCAACAAGGATTTCACCATGATCTGTACCAACTATTGTTGTTAGTCCTTAATGAAACAATGCATCTGTTAAAAATAAAGTAAGAAATTTGGGGTGGGGACGAAGGTCCCATCCTCCGTCGTCCTCCGAGTCGTTACCGGAACAGGCATTGTTGTCAGATCAACGGCCTAGTTGTCTTCCATAAGACGTAGGTCATTGATGAGGCACCAAAGCTCTTTGAGGTCGATCCCTTTAGCATCCATGCCCTCTGCGATGTGCGTCAGGTCATTTATGGAATGGGTTTTCATCCACTCCAGCACTTCCAGGTCGATATCATATTGTGCCGATATCTCCTCTAGCCCCATTGCATCCCATCCTAGAGTTTTCGTCCGACTTGCGTCAGACGTATAGTATATTGGATATTGTCTATTTAATGTTTTTTATTTCTCCACATTTTTCTATACCAGTCACGCTCAATTAATTATCATATTGGGATCGAACATATGATTTCATCAATTATTCATCGTCCGACAGATTGCCAAATTCAGCGGACATTATATTTTCACAAGAATCTAGGAAAAGGTTTTAGTGCAATCACGCCGATTATCGGCCCAACGGTGATGGGATGGGACTCCTGACCCCAGGCAAAGAGACCGATATCCGGGCGGTCCGAAAGGCGCAGAAATCGATGGATGCGGCGGAGCGTTACATTCTCGCAAGAAACCTAGACGCGGCTATATCCGAACTCACAAAGGCAAGAGACTCTCTGCTTGGAGCGATCGTAGAACCCGAACAGCAAGCGGTCCTGGTGGAGGCGCTGGTCAGGCTGTCAAAGGACTATCTCGATTGCGGGATGTCCTTGGATGCTGTAAACGCAGCCGATCTGGCGATCAGGAATTCCCCCAATGATCTGTCGGCATTATTGGCTTCAGCGCGTGCATTGGAAAAGAAGGGAGACATCGCTCAGGCCATCACAGTATTGGACAAGGCGACCCAGCAACCCGGTTCGGACAAGAATACCTGGCTTTTCAAGGCCGATCTGTACGACCAATTGGGGAGGCAGGACATGGTCATGTTCTGCCTGAAGAAGGCGAACGAGCTCGATCCGTCAGACATCTCGATTCTCGACCGGATGATACAGAGAACCGAGGACAAGGCGCCGCTGCTTCGGAAGAAGGCAGACCTGCTCGTCTCTCAGGAACGGTACGAGGAAGCCTTGCTCGCCATCGATCAGGCCGTCACACTCATGCCCCGTACGGCCGAGCTGATGCTCAGGAAGGGCGAGATCCTGAACCTGCTCAAAAGGACCGACCAGGCGATGCTCATATTCGATGATGTCCTGGCCCGCGATTCATCCAACGCTCTCGCTCATCTCTACAAGGCCCGCGGCTTCAAGGATAAAAGCGATAACGCCGCGGCGCTGGCCCAGTACAAGGAATCCCTCCGCAGCGACGGGCAGAACAAGTTCACCTGGACCGAGGTCGCCGCGCTGTTGTTCGACCTGGGAAGGCTGGAGGAATCCTCGATCGCCTACGATCGGGCGCTTAGCATAGATCCCGAGCTGGTAATGGCGATCAATGGTAAGTTGCAGGTCGCGAAGAAGAACGGTGCCGATGATGAGATTGCCCAATTTTCCGGAAAGCTCATCGACCGCAAGGTGGAGGAACGTTCGGTCTTCATGGAACGGATCGATTCATTGTTCCGACTGGGCAGGTTCGATGAAGCCTCCGATGCGATCCAGTCCGCCCTTGCCAAGTACCCGCTGGACGACGAGCTGCTGGCCCGGAAGCGCAAGATCATGCTCCAGACCGGCAACATGGAAGGGGTCATTACGCTGGCCGAGGCAAAACTGGCCAAGGAGAAGGAGGACTTCCAGGCGCTCATGGACCTGGGATCCGCTTACATGAAGTCGACCCGATACCGGGACGCGTTGAAACCTTTCGAGAAAGCGGCCAAGGTTCAGCCATCCAACGAGGCTCCGCTCATCTGCATCAAGGAGTCCTACAAACACATCGGCAAGGACAAGGACGTGCTGGACTCATGCGACCGCATATTGAAAGTCAACCCGGTCAACGAAGGGGCGCTGTTCGACAAGGCTGTCGCCCTGGACCGGATGAACCGGAAGGACGATGCCGTCGAGCTGTACGAGCAGGTCATGGCATTGGACCCTGACGACAAGGACAATCTCAAGGACCTGTCGCTTGCATTGTATTCAATGGGCCGTTTCGAGGAATCGCTGGCCCGCTCCACTCTTGGAACCCAGATGTACCCGAACCAGGTGGCTTTCTGGAGGGTGCAGGGGGACAGCAACTTCGCCCTGAAACGCTACGCTGACGCGGTCACATCGTTCACGAATGCGGTCAAGCTGTCGCCCGGCGAAAAACGGCTCATCTACTCCCGCGGACTGGCCCTGGAGAATGCCAAAAGGTTCGAGGAAGCGGTCGCCTCCTACGATGAGGCGCTGGCGATCGACCCCAAGGACAAGGGCGTGTGGCTGAGCAAGGGCGTAGCCCTGGAATGGCTCCACCGCTTCCCACAGGCGCTTGATTGCTACGAGGAGGCATTGCGACTGGATTCCAGCAACAAGTTCGTGCATATTCGCATGGGTCAGGTGCTGGCGAAGATGGACGATCACGAGTCAGCCATCAGATCCTTCGACAAGGCCTTGGAGCTGGCACCCAAGGACGTCGGGCTACTCGAGATGAAGAAGATCTCGCTCAAACACACCGACCGCCTCGAGGAACTGGTCAAGGTCTGCAACCGGATAATCAAACTGGACGGGAAGAACCGCAACGCCTATGTCGACCTGGGAGTGGCGTCGCACCGGCTGTCCCGCTTCGACGACGCCATAGAATCCTTCGACGCGGCGCTGGGCATGGAGCCTGGCAACGTGGTCATTCTCAACTACAAGAAGACCTCGGTGGTGGCCAAGGGTGTGGCCGAGGAGATCATCGATGTTTGCGATTCGATACTAAAAGTGGCACCGAGCGACAAGCCGGCGATGATGGACAAAGCCTTCGCGTTGGAGCGGTTGGGGAGCCTGGCCGAGGCCAACGACACCTATTCCATGGCGTTGGCCGTGGACGACCGGGACAAGGAGCTGCACAACCGCAAGGGTCTCGTCCTCATCGGATTGGGCCGTTACGCGGACGCGGTGGTCGAGTTCGACCGGACGTTCGCCTTGGACAACTCTGACCTGATGCCACTCAACAACAAGGGTCGGGCATACCTGCTGATGCGGGACTACGAAAGAGCCCTGCAGGTCTTCGACCAGTGCGTGTCGGCGCAGCCCGGCAACGCGCGCTTCCAGAGCGACCGGGGCCGCGCCCTGGCCTCCCTCGGCAATCTGTCCGAGGCGGTGGACGCGTTCGATGCCGCATTGGCGGTGGACAAGGGCGACCCCCAGGTGTGGAAGTACAAGGGCAACGTCATGTTCAAGCTGGGCCAGTTCCAGGATTGCGTGGTCTGTCTGAACCGGGCGCTGGAGCTGGGCGCAGAGGAACAGGGCATCTACAAGGCGAAGGGCCGTGCGTTGGAGGAGCTGAAGCGCTACAATGACGCATTGGACTCGTTCCTCAGGGCGGTTGCCCTGGACCCCTCCGATGCCAGCGCGTGGGAGCGCATCGCGGTGATCCGGATGCAGCTGGATGACCCAACGAACGCCTATGAGGCGATCAAGAAGGCGTTGGCCTGCGACCCCAAGAACAAGCGCATGCTGATGGAGAAGGGAGACATCTGCCAGAGGCTGGTGCGCCCGGAAGAGGCGATCAAGAGCTACGATGGCGCGATCGCATTGGACCAGTCCGACCCGTTCGCCTATTTCGGGCGGGGCGTATCATTTCTAAAATTGCGTCGTTACGCCGAAGCGCAGGACTCACTGAGGACAGCGCTGGAGCTCAACCCGAACTTCGATCAGGCCAGGGATTCGCTGAAGGTGGCGGAGCAGAAACTGCATGAGATCGAGGTCCTCAATCAGGCGACGAGCGTTCTGGAATGCGAGTACCGGCAGAACCGCCGCATGTCCAAGGAGGAGATGTTCAAGGAATGCGGCATCCCGTATAACAGCCTGGACGAGGTCTCAACGTTCCTGGACCAGCGGGAACCGGTCAACGTGGAGCTGCTGAACGACGCTGACCTGGACCAATACGAGGAAGATTCACGCTACGTGCTCATGGCGGCTGCCCGCAATCCCCGGGTGAAGGAGAGCGGTCTCGGGCTCTCTGACGTCATGATGGCCCTACCGGGCAAGGACATCGTCCGGGCCAAGAAGGTGCTCAGCTATGTGGAGAGGGTCAACAAGATGGACATGTCCCACACCATCATGGACGCCAGAACGGAGAAGCTCCTGCGGACGGCCATGAACCTTCCGGACGAGAAGCGGAACGTGATGGGGATCATCGAGACGTTGGGCGTTGGCATATTCACCGCGCGTCGCCTCATGTCCGTCATCAAGACGCTGAGGACCAACGAGCCCAAGCAGGCACCGGTCGAGGCGGAAGAGGCGCCCAAGCTGAAGCACAGGCCGGTCAATCCGAAGGAATGGGTGGAATCGGAGGAGCCGGTCGCGTTACCGGAGCAGAGGCCCAGGCGGGCCCGGCCGGAGCCGAAGCAGGCCCCAGTTGTCGAGTATCAGGTGGAATCCGGCGTCCCGGTGATGGAAAAGAAGTCCTCTCGGGAACCGATCATGTTCGGGGACGAGCAGAAGGACCTTTATCAGACGTTCTACAATCCAGAGAAGCGCCCGGTGGCAAAGGTGGAGGCCGCCGACGTTCAGGGAAGGAGGTGCCTGTTCCACGGCGAGGCGGCGGTGACGGCGTGTTCCAAGTGCTCATCGCTGCTTTGCGAGGAGTGTGTCCGGGGTGGGCTGTGCCCACGCTGCCACGCGCCTATCGAGGGTGCGGTCAAGGTGAAGAAGGCTGCCGCACCGAAGAAGGACCCGAGGGCCATACTGGAGGAGAGCCAGGGTGAGGAACCCGAAGCGGTCCCGGAATCCGAGGAGGACCGGCAGTCCAAGGACTGGTCCAGGCTATAGGATGCTAAAACGATCAGGGCAGTTCAATAATCGAGCAGGTCCGATTTCATGAACTCCCGCAGCATGACCGTGGCATAGCAGCCCTTACCCAAGGTGAACGCCATGTCCACGGTATCTTCGGCGCACTGCAGTTTGAGGTCCTTGAACGGCGAGAGCAGTTCCCG
The DNA here is from genome assembly GCA_942492955.1 of uncultured Methanomassiliicoccales archaeon. Lineage (GTDB taxonomy): Archaea > Thermoplasmatota > Thermoplasmata > Methanomassiliicoccales > UBA472 > DASXVU01. The sequence goes on along the minus strand of OW818644.1, from coordinate 1,015,681 downwards.
GCGGGACCCTCTGGAGTTGCACTCGGCGATCTGCGGGACGATGAAGTCCTTGAGCTCGACCCCTTCCGTGGTGATGACGTCGCGCTCGATCTCTCCCATCTCGCCTTCGGCGAACTTCGACTCCGAGCCGAACAGGACCCCGGAGACGTACGCTTTGTGCTCGCGCACGCTCTTCTCCACCAGGTCCAGGTTGAACTTGGTCACCGGCACGGGCTTGTCATGATCGGCATAGCCGCTCCTGTCGGCCGGCAGGACCACGTCGCCGACGATCGGGCGGTCCAGCGGGATGCCGCGCCTGATCCGTTCGCTGAGTATGAGGTTGAACAGGTATGACTGGTAGGCATGCACGAACATCATCTGCAGGTTCGGAGGCAGCGTCCTGATCGCGCCGGACCAGTCACCTGGGTTGCGGAGAACCCAGCCGATGAGCATGCGCTCGAATGTCAGTGTACGCGGGAACTCCTGCATCGCCGTCTCGAAATCCATGGTCTCCTGGAGACGCTGGCGGGGAAGGCGCGAACACTCGTCCTCCTCATCGTTCGGGTTGCCGATGTAGATCATGACCGCCTTTTCGAAGTCACCGTGAACGATGTGCTTGCCGACCAGATGCGTGACCGGCCTGATCGCCCCGAACCGCTGCACCCCGAAGAAGTTGGGAAATCCGCCAAGCGTCTCGAGCTCTTTTCTTGTCTGTTCGACGGCGTTAGCCATCTCATCTCCCTTGAGAGCCGTGTCGCGTAACTTGATGCGGAATGAATTGCCGATAAGGTCGCCGATGGTGATGTGCTTCTTCGAAGCATAGACATCCTCGACGACCACCTGGTGCATGCTCAACGCGCGCACCGCCTCGACCGGGGCTTCGATGGAGAAAAGCTGCGACGTGACCGCGCGCTTGTCCTTCGTGCCGGCGAACGTGATCTTATTCCGGGTGATGCCCAGATTCCTGGATATCATCCGCACCAGGCGGTTCGTTTCCCAGTTGGTGGAGGTTATCTTGGCGATGGCATACTTTCCATTTTCCATCGGCTCCGGGAGAATTGAAACCTCATCGACGATGAAGTCGTCATAATTGACCTTGAGGCGTCCACCTGTCCCTCTGGACGAAGTATAAAAGACCTCAATACCGATCTCCCGCTCACGGTTGGGGTTCTCGGAATAGACCATGACTACTTCAGGTCCTTCTCGAGTTTCTCTCGAGCTTCCTTGAACTCGTTGGATAGTGACTTGGCGGCTCTCTTCAAGGCCGTTTGGGGCTTGCCGCTCTTGACCTTGACGTAAAGAGTCGGTATCTCCAGATCTGGGTGTCCAGCGGTATACTTCACCTCTGAGACCTGTTCGTCCTCGAGAAGCTCCTTGACCAGAGGAGAGATCAGGGTCATGTCGGCCTCCTTGATCTGGATAAGGATGGAATCCTTGTCCTTCTCTATCTGTATGATCTCCATGACTGCCACCTATATTGGAGGTGTGTATAAAACTTTCTCATTCATGTGCTCAGTGTCCAGGCGATGCCCCAGGGAGAATCGTTCCATGCCTCGGGAGGTCGATGCTCAAGGGTCGTCCGCCATCTGAAGCTCGACCACGAAACTGGCTCCAAGTTCGGGTTTCGTTGGCACCCTGTCCTCCACCAGGACCTTTCCGCGGTATTTTTGGACCAGTGCAGACACGATCGACAGTCCTATGCCGGTGCTCTTGGCGACCTTGTTCGTCGGTTCAGAGAATCCTCTTTCGAACACCATTGCCTTCTTAACATCAGGGATGCCTGGCCCCTCGTCCTCGACGCTGACCTGGACGACGTTCTTGCTTTTGACCAAGACCCTGACGACAACCGGCTTGGGAGAGGAATGCTTGATCGCGTTGGTGATCAGGTTCGTGAAAAGATGGTACAGGGCACTGTCCGCCTTGACCCTGATATTCTCTTCATCAGGCGCCAGGAGATGGACTGCCGACCCTTCATAGCGGCTGACCGAGACATCGATCGCGTTCCTGATCTCGCTGAGCAAAGGAATCGTAGTGAGTTCTGCCTTGGTGTTCTTCGCATGCATGAGCAGTTTTACATCCTGAACAAATTCGTTCAGGGCAGTATCGCTTGAAGCGACCCGGTCGAGGTAACCGCGCCTCTTGCTTTCACTGCAATCTGTCTGCTTGATTAGATCGAGGTACGCCTTCATGGGGACCAGGTAGTTGGTGATATCATGCAGCAGAATGTCGTTGAAGAGGGAGAGCTGCTCCTTGGATCTGCGCAGGCTCTCGGCCAGGCCGATGTTCTCATAGGCGTATCCGAGCATGGAGATCACTCCGACCATCGCGTCCTTCTCGTTCTGTGATAGCGTGATCTGCCTCTCGGAACCGATGCAGATGTAACCCAGCGCCCCTTCCTTCCCTCTTAGCGGAAGCACCGCCATGCTCTTCAGGCCGTTAGCGAACTGTTCCCATCCTTCCGTTACCCCGTCCTCCGGGTAGTAGATGGGTTCGTAGAGGTCGTCAACCTTGCCTGAGGTCCATTCGTTGATGCCTTCCTGCATCAACTTGCTTCCAACCTTGACTATGAGTGACTGATCTGCCTTGGACGCCGTGTTCATGGCGAATCCTTCCTCGTGCCCATACATCTTTAGGATGAGGTCCAAGGCGCTGGTCATCATCAAGCGTGAATCATTCACAGTGGATGTGAGATACGAGATCCCATGCTCGATCTCGAGCATCTTGCTTGTCAATCTGTACAGGGCCTCCAACTGGAACCTGGAGGTTATATCATGCCCAATTGCCAACACTCCAGACACTGAGCCGTCTTCCTCCTTGACCGCGCTCAGGTACCAAGAGACGAACATCTTGAGACCTTCATTCGTCCAGGCGGCCGATTCCAAACCGCGGTGACCTTCGCCCCCCGAAGAAGTGGCAATATCCCTCACGGCATCGATCACCTTCGAATCCATGATCCGCAGGTCTCGAATATCCTTTCCAACGACCATTTGGTCGGGGTACCTCATACGATCCTTGAACCCTCTGTTCGCCAGGGTGACAACAAGATCTTTGTTCAAGACCAGGACCATGCTGCTGCTTTCTCGCACCAGGTTCAGGTACTTTTCACGTTCCGCGAAATACTTTACTTCCAGGGCCTTCATCCCGGTCATGTCCCGCACGAAAGCCATGACCAATTCTCCACCATCGTTCGATCGGAGCCTCGATGTCACGATGTCGCAGGCTTTCCTTTCCCGCGATTCCGTCGTTATGTCGAGAAGATAACGATGCCGCACGCTCTCGTCCAATGCTGGAAGCTGCAACTGGCTCTTAACGAGGTCGTGTGAGTCCTCTTGCAGGAGTGTCAGGATGTTCCTGCCCACCATCTCCTCAGAAACGAAACCCAGGAGATCGGTGGTGGCTTTGTTCGAATAGACGATGGTCCCCGATCTATCAAAAACGACGATCGCTTCTGGTGAATTACCTACAACTGTCTCGAAGTTCAGCATGGATCGTGGAATCCCATCCCCGGGCGACCCTACTGACGGGCATCGCCACAAGTACGGTTAAACACCGTTTAGATACGTATCAGTATCGTTGAGATTCGCATTCGTCGTTAATGAAACCTTACTCGGTGGATGCCTCGCCGGTCCTGATCTTTATCGATCTCTCCACGTTGCTGACAAATATCTTGCCATCGCCGATGTCACCGGTGCGGGCGGATGCGACGATCGCCTCGACGATCTTGTCGACCTCCGAGTCGCTGGCCACGATCTCGATCTTGGTCTTGGGGAGGAGATCAACCCGGTAGGTTCCCGCCCTGTGGGTGAACTCCAATCCCTTCTGCTCCCCTCTCCCGTGGACGTCGTATACGGTCATCCCGACGACACCGATCTCTTCCAGTGCGTTCTTGACCGGGTTCAGTTTTTCCGTCCGAATTACAGCTTCAATACGTTTCATCTGCACTCACCTCACGAGTATGCGGTCTCCCAGTATCGGATGACGCCTGCGTTTCTCGTCTTTGGTCATCATGATCGGGATGAACCGGTCCAGCACCTTGAGCATCACATTGATGACGCCAAATGCAAATATCCAAATGACTCCCACCACTATCAATTGTGCGGTTAGATGGTGACCTGTGTCCATGGAGCAGATCGTCCTCGACAACCGCTGAGTTGACAGTTCCAGTAGATAATAGGCAATAACATTCCCGATTCTGGCATTCACCTTGCCTCGATCGCTAGACAAATTTCAAAGAAATATCAAAAACAGCATCAAGATCTCATTTTCGAACGGAATCAATATGTCTCAGATGGACCTTAGCTTGGTATGTGTGGGGGCAAATGGTCAATCATGGCGTAAACAGAAATGGTGACTGGATCAAGGCCGTTATCATTTCGACCTCCGAGTGGCCAGAGACTGAATGGAATATGAATATGGATAAGGTGGACTGATGGGTTCCCCGATCGCCGCCGCTCACAAGATTCCAGTAGCAAATGTACCAAGTGTCAGGACCTGCATCGGATGCGGGCACTCATTCACCAATGATCTCGGCTTCTGCCCCAAGTGCGGGAGGATGGTCTCAGACAAACAGGACCAAAACGAATTGTTCGGCCACAACAATAAGAATGAAGATAAGCTGGAATCGGGAACTCCCAATGCAAGGCAATCATTTCGGTACCAGCAGCCGGATCAGCAGTACCGAGGCAATAATCCATACTCGCATCCGCAGAACCAATCCGCTCCAACATACCCTAACCCACATTACCAGAACCAATACCCTCGGCAGGAAGACACCATCCCGCAACCACCCAACCCGGGTTATGGCTCATACCATTATCAACAGCCTGAGTATCGCGGTGGCAAAGATCCCAGAATGGCCATGGCCCTGGCCGGATTAGGTTTCCTCGGTTTCATGGGGATCGGCCACTTCTACATGGGCAAGCTGATCAAAGGCATCATGTTGCTTTTCGCCGGAGGGTTCCTAGCCCTCATGTCAGCGGCATCGATATTTCTGATATTCCAGCCGAGCGAGTTCCCGGTGGAGATCAAGATCATCACAGCCGCAATATTCACTGTGCCGTTCCTGCTCATCCAGATATGGCAGTTCTTCGACGCGCCAAAGCCCCCCAGATCGAGGAATGTCGGGGATCCTTATGGATGGAACAACCGCTGAGGATAGGAATATCGTCCCTTTATCCAGTTCAGTCCTCGATCTTCTTCAACTGGGATCGGTACATGCTCTCCAGCTCAGTCGATGTGGTCGCTTCCCTTGGCCCTTTGTCATCCCGTACCTTGCCGGTGAACCTTGGGAATCTTATTGCCAGGCCAGCGTCCTTACGGACCTTGCCGAAGGCGCAGGAATGGATGGGTGACACGGTTATCTCCGCCCCGAGCACTTCCAGCACCATGCCCGGCTCGAACCAGAAGTCGGCTTGCATGTTGCTCTTGACCAGATGGTGCCTGTCCGTGAGCTTGTACTTCTCCAGCCGGGTGACCATTGACGCCAGCGTGGCATCGTCAAACCCGCTGCCGAGCTTGGAGACCGTCTCGAACGTGTCCTCGTCCGAATTGTACGTGGCCATGAGCAATGCCCCATAGAACCCCTTGCGCTTGCCCCTCCCGGCGAAACCGCCGACCACGACCAGGTCCACCGTGTCGGTCATCTCCGAACGGTATTCCTTCTTGTACTTGATCCAGAGGAACCCGCGGCTGCCGGCGCGGTACACCGATTCGAGGGCAATGGACTTGGCCATCAGCCCCTCGCACCCATCCTTCAATGCTTCCGTGAAGAACTTCTCCACGCTCGCTTCGTCCGAAAGCACTCGCATCTCCGAGAGCTTCACCGACTCCGATGGCTGGACGGCGGCCTGAAGCGCTGCCCTGCGCTTGAGCAGAGGAAGCTCGGTGATGTCCTCTCCCTCGAGGTACAGGCAGTCGAAGAGGCACATGCGGACCGGATAGTCTTCGATGGCCTCCTCAAGGCCATGCTTCCTTCCCCGACGATGTGATACTTCCTGGAACGGAAGGAACTCGCCGGTGTTGATGTCGACCGGAACGCACTCCCCTTCGACGATGGCGCTGCTGGCCTTGAACGACTCCTTCATCGCCTTGACCACGTCGGGGAACTGGTCGGTGAGCACCTCCAGCCTCCTCGAGTACAGTGTGACCTTGCCGTTGTCGATATGCGCTTGGACGCGGACGCCATCGTATTTGTACTCGAACGCCGCCGTTCCGCCCATCTTCTCCAGTATCTCCTTGGGGGATGGCAGCCTCTCCGCCAGCATGGCCCGGATCGGGTTCCCGACCTTGACCTTCATCTGCCTGACGCCCTCGATCCCCTTCTCCTGGATGATGTCTGCCACCAGCCCCAGGTCGGACGAGACATTGAACCCGTTCTCCACCACGTCCCTCTCGTCCTTCGTGGCATAGGCCGTCGCCAACGCGTCTATGATCGTCATGTTCGCCACGCCCAGCCTCATCTTCCCGGTGACGATGCGGGAGATGTACTTTGCCTCCTCCGGATCAGCGTCCACGAGGATCCGGGCAAGGAATTTCATTTTAGTGTCTTGCGAGCCGCCCCCTTCGGACACGGCGATCCTTTCCAAGGCCGCATAGACCCTATCCAGGGTGAGCGGTTCGGAGGTCAGTGTGGTCTGGGCCCGGCGCGGGATCAAATGGAAGGCCACCATGCCTGGATCGCCTTCCTTGATCATCATTTCTTGAATGGTGGACTCGCCCTTCTTGGTAATGAACGCGAGCGCCTTGAACAGCTGTTTGTCCGCCATCCCCAGCTTCTGGGGGTTAAAATCTGGATAAAGCTGCCCTTGTGTGAGATAGACGGCCTTCCGCAAAGAACCGCGATCGGCCTTCTTGAAGAACTGGGACAGGATCTCGGTCATCTCGAGCCGGCTCGATGTCTTCTCGAGCCTCTCATAAGTGTCGACCAGCTCCCGGAACAGCATACCCCGTCTAATGGATTTTCCCTATATAAGGCTCTCATCCGGTGGGTCGAATGTGCGGGTCTGGACCCGGTTGAATTGGGCCTAGAAATCGAACAGGGAGGCCTGACCTTGCTTCGTCGGCCTTTTCTCTGAATACGGGCCCTCGTCCTTGCACACGGTCCGTTCTTCCTTGAGCTCATCGCTCAGCGCTTTCAGCCGCTTGCGCATCGCCGACTCCTTCTTGATGCTCGCGTAATAGTACGCTTGATCCCTGGTGTCCTTGGTGATCAGGATGACCACCCGGCCGGCGCGTTTGCGTCCCGTCCTGCCCCGCCGCTGGATCGAACGTATCTCGGACGCCACCGGTTCGTAGAACACCACCAGGTCGGTCTGGGCCACGTCCAGCCCCTCTTCGCCGACGGAGGTCGCCACGACCACGTTGTAGTCCCCGTTCCGGAACTTGTCCAGAACTCCCACCTGGTCCTTCTGTTTCAGTCCCCGCTCGCCCACTCGGTCGGCCTGACCGACCAGCTTGGCCACCTTGACCCCCGGGATGGTCGCCAGCTTGTTCGCCATCAGGTCGCAGGTGTCCCGGTAGTGGGTGAACACCAGCACCCGGGAGTTGGGCTTGTCGTTCACCTGCTGGGAGACGATGCTCATGACCTTGGACAGCTTGGGGTGCTCGGACTTGATGGTCTTCATCAGCTCCAGCACGTCCCGGAACTGTTCCGATGAAACGACCACCTTCGACGCCTTCGAGCCCTCGTCCGAGTTCGCCTCGACGACCAGACGTTCCAGGTACGCGCTCAGCGACGATGTGCCCTGCGTTTCCGCCAGTCCGAGCGCGTGCTCCACCTTCACCGCCATCGCCTGAAGGCTCAGGGCGCGGTAGATGGTCTTGTTCTTCTCGCCCGAGCGCAGCCGCGCCTGCAGGTTGTTCTGCACGTCCAGCAGATACCTCATGTTGACCGGCCGCCCCCTCTCCAGCACTCCCAGGTTGGTGAGCTCCTTGATGTATGTGTCATAGAGCGAGGACAGTATGGCGATGATCTTCCTCAGATCGACCGGGACGTCCACCTCGATGTGCTGCATCTGCACGTCCTGGACATACGGCGCCACGTCCGGATCGAACTCGGTTCGGACCTCGATGTCGACGATCCCGAGGCTCTCGCACACCTCCTTGATCTTGGCCTTGCTCCCGCCCGGCGAGGCGGTCATGCCCAGCACCAGGCGGCAATAGTCCTTGTATGCCTGCGCCACGGCCACGTATGCGTAGCTGCCTACGGCGCGGTGCGCCTCATCGAAGATTATGAGCTGCACGTCCTTGAGCGAGACCCTATCGTTCTTCAGATCGTTGGCGACCACCTGCGGTGTGGAGACGATGATGTCGTTCTGTATCCACAGCGCCTCTCGCTCCTCCGGGTCCACCTCACCGGTGAGGACCGTGACCGATCTTCCGACGATCATCTCACGGAAGAATGAAGCATGCTGGTCCACCAGTGGCTTGGTCGGTGCCAGGAGCAGGACCTTCCCCTTTCGCTTCTGCAGGACGTTGGCCATGACGATGAGGGCGACCACGGTCTTACCCATGCCAGTGGGCAGCACGACGAGCGTGTTGGAACGAAGAGCTAGCCTGGCTAGGTCGATCTGGTATTCGCGCTGCTCGACCGCGTTTTGCTTGATGAGCGGGTGCTCAAAGAACACGTTCATGAGATTAGGGTCTTATTAGAATAGGATTTGGGGCGGAGCCCCGAAAATGGTTGATGGTTTCTATACCTTTAATGGCATCCGCCGCCGCAGGAGCTGCATCCCGCCATGTTCGGGTTATGGACGATGAGCCCGGATCCGTACGGGGTCTCGATGAAGTCCACCGTGCAGGAGTCGAGGACCTCCTTTGTCTCCTTGTCGTAGTACAACGAGAACTCGTCCGCCTTCTGCTCCAGGTCGCCCTCCTTGGCTTTGTCCTGGAAGGACATTCCGAATTGCGGGCCAGAGCAGCCCATTCCTGAAAGGTATATTCTGATCCCGAATCCCTGCTTGCTGTTCTTCGCGATCAGGTCCTTGATGTATTTAGTGGCCTCTTCAGTGACTTCCACCATGTCTTTCACCTAGTGGGTATCCAAATTCCACCAGATATTTAATGTCTGTGCTAATCCTTCGTTTTTGTCCGAGGGACGCGACCATTGGGAGAGCCGAAGACTATTTCAATTGAGGCCAGTCTACGATGGCCGATGATACAATTCCGGCGAATGAACCGCAGTGACATCCCTGCGCTGGTCAAGATGAGCCGGGACAATATGTCAAGCATCATCCGCTCGGCCTGGGGGTTGGAATGGCGTGACGAACCGTTGCTGGAATGGCTCATGTCCAAGGACGTGGACACAGAAGTGGCGATGCACGAGGGCGATCTTGCCGGATACGTCTCGCTCGAAGTTGTCGACCGTTATCTTTTCGTCACGTCGATACAGCTATGGAAGGACCTGCAGCATCGCGGTTTCGGGACAGAGATCATGCGGCACGTAGAGGCGAAGGCGATGGATGCCGGTTATGAAGGTGTCGAACTGGTGGTCCAGATGACCAATGAGGCGGCATTGCGCTTCTACCGGCACCTAGGTTATCGGAAGGTGTGCCGGAAAGGGAATAATTTCCTCATGCGGAAGACGCTCATCGAAACAGGCAAAGTTTGATTTACCGTGTTAAAATAACCTTGACAGCCGGAGCAGAGCCTAATGAGATCGAACCGCATCCTAATTGTTCTCGTGATCCTCCAGATAACACTAGTCTCAGCAATGCCCTTGGCCTCGGGGGCGGACGTCCAGGTGGTACCATCCGAGCCGATCGGGTTCAGTGCTTCCAACTGGAACGGCATCGCTCACATCTGGTGGCAAGAGCCGAACCAGACCGGTCCCGGGATTTCCTATTATAACGTCTACCGGCAGATCAACGGAAACGGTTCCGAATTGGCGGTGAAGCTCAACGCCACGGAGCGGGAGTACAATGATCCGATGCCGTCGTTGGCAGTAAACGTCACATACTGGATAATTGCGGAGAACACCGTCGGGACCGGCAATTCCAGCGACAAGGTCACCCTCGTGCCAGGTGCCTATCCAAGTGTGCCGACCGGTCTCAGGGCAGTGGGCGGGGGCGACTATGTGGATATCTCCTGGAACACACCCGCGTCGGACGGAGGCGACAACATCACCAAGTATGTGGTGAGGCGGCAGGCCGCGTCGGGCGAATCGACCCAATTCGAGGTCGGGGTCAGCGGCACCGAGGTCCCCGTCACCTCGCTCCACGATGATCAGGCCGGTTCCGGGGCTGTACTCACTTACAACGTGAAGGCGGTGACCAACGTTAGCGAATCAGGCTGGAGCGACAGTGTGGTCGTGACCACTCCGCCCAAGGACATCAACGATAACAGCGGACTCCTGTCTGTGTTCGCATTGATATTTGCGGTCATCGCGTTCCAGCTGGCGATCATAGCGTTATACGTGGTCGTCAAACGCAAGGCGTTCAAGCCAAAGGCACCCTGATCGCGATCGCGCTATCGGACCGTCCGGCCTCTTTTTCACTACGATTTTTATTGTCATTTAGCCCCGTTAATGCATCCATCCAGTGCGGAATAGCAATAAATAACTTGATAATGATAATCATTACTGATATGCCCAAAGCACGATGGACGAAGCAGCTGAAGGTCATCGTGGACATCGTCTACAACAGCGACTCCCCCATCACCGCTGAGCATGCATACTGGATGGCCAAGGAGCGTTTGCCGAACGTCAGCCTGGGGACGGTCTACCGGAACCTCAACAAGCTGGTGCTCGAAGGTTTGATATCGGAATCGAGGATGGGCTCTTCAACGGTTTTCGTGAAACACCCCTTCTCCAACGCTCATTTCGAATGCTCGGTCTGTCACAAGCTCTATTCGGTGCCATTCGACCTGAACGTGCTGGATCTCTCCCGCAAGACCGGAATGAAGGTTGAGAGGTGGGAGCTGCACCTCCGCGGGGTCTGCCCGGAGTGTGAGCGAAAATGCACATAATGGAAGGTTTCCTTCCGCCCCTCTGGTGCCTGTTCTGGTTCCTCGTCTCCATTCCCTTCGTGATCTGGGGAGTGAGGAAGATCAAGATCATCTTCAGGGAGCACCCGGAACAGAAGCTGATCCTCGCCGTCTCCGGCGCTTTCGTTTTCGTCCTTTCTTCGCTCAAGCTGCCCTCGATCGGCGGTTCCTCCTCCCATCCGACCGGGACCGGGCTTTCCACCATACTCTACGGACCGGCCATCACTGCCGTCCTGGCCACCATCGTGTTGGTCTTCCAAGCGGTGCTGTTGGCGCACGGCGGGATAACCACCCTCGGTGCGAACGTCTTTTCGATGGGTATCGCCGGCCCATTCTTCGCGTACTTCGTGTTCAGGGGGCTGCGCCGGGTCAAGGCCCCGATCGCCGCCTCGGTGTTCATCGCCGCCTTCCTGGCGGACATAGCGACATATGTCGTGACATCGTTCCAGCTGGCGTTGGCCTATCCATCAGGTGGAAGCGTTTTGGTTTCGCTCGAAGCGTTCCTGGCGGTTTTTGCCATCACGCAGATACCCCTGGCCATTGCGGAAGGTGTTCTCATCGTGGTCTTCTTCGATTTCCTCAGCCGGAGCCGGCCAGAGATCGTAGAGGGGTGTGACGTGGTACGCAACGAAACGAGGAGGACCAAGATCATCTACCTGGCGGGGCTGATCGCGATCATCTCGATCATCGTTATCGCATATGCCTTCAACCTGGCATCGGACCTGGTGGGGGCGGACGACAAGGGAGGCGAGCTTATCCAAGGCATCGTTCCCGACTACCAGCCCTGGTTCAATAGCATCTGGACACCATCTGCATCGCTGGAGATAGGATTGTTCATGGTCCAGGGTTTGATCGGTCTGGCGATAATCGGATACGTCGTGCACCGGCTTCGGAGGAAGAAGGTGAAGGCTACTGCGAATCCGGTGACAGGGGGACCTATCTCATTGGATGAGATCGCCTTCGCCTCGCCGATGAGGCGCTGGCCTCCACTGGGCAAGTTGTTCCTCGCCCTGGCCATGCTTTTCGCCTCCATATTCGCCACCTCGGTCGTCGTGCCCGGATTGGTATTGATAGGGGGGACGGCGCTACTTGCATACTCTACCCGCTTCCGGTTTCCCCATGTCGTCCTGCTGGCGTTACTGAACGGGTTGGCGGTCCTGGCAATGGGCTCACTGGTCATCGCTTTGATCACGCCCGGCACGACGTTGTTCTCGGTCGATCTGCTCGGGCTCAATCTGAACTTGACAGACGGAGGGATGAACCTTGGACTGCTGGTGTTCATGAGGGCTCTGGCCGGAATGTCCGTGATGCTGTTCTTCGCCACGTCTACGCCGATACCGCACCTCTCAGAGGCGATGGAACAGTTACATCTCCCAAAAGAGATATCCGAGTTGGTGGTCCTGATCTATAGGTATTCGTTCTTGCTGATCGAGCTGCTGGGCACGATGTACGTTGCCGCCCAGTGCCGTCTCGGGTTCAGGGGGCTCCGCAACAAGTTCCGCACATCCGGGAAGCTGGCGGTCGGTCTGTTCACCCGGTCGATGGAGGTGGCCGACCGTTCCCAGGTGGCGCTGGAGTGCCGCGGTTTCCAAGGCCGGTTCCATTCGTTCCGGCCGCCGGCCAGGGTGACCTTCGTGTGGATGCTGATGCCGTTGCTGGTGTTCATGGCACTATTTCTGCTGAATTCCGCCGTGTTCGGTTCCTTCAAGATATGGTGATTAAAATGTCCGATGAAGCGATTATCGAAACAAAGGGCCTGACCTATTCCTACGCCAATAAGGTAGTGGCGCTGGACGAGATCAGCATGACCATCCCGAAGGGCAAGAAGACGGTCCTACTGGGACCTAACGGTGCCGGCAAGTCCACGCTGTTCCTTCAGTTCAATGGGATATTCAAGCCGAAGGCCGGAACGGTATCGTTCGAGGGCAAGGAGATCACTTATCACCGTAAGGACCTGGATTCACTCCGTTCTAATGTCGCGGTCGTTCTGCAGAACCCGGATGACCAGATATTCTCCGCCACGGTGGAGGAGGATGTCGCCTTCGGACCCATGAACTTGGGCTTGCCCCGGGACGAGGTCGAACTGCGCGTGGCCGAATCCCTTTCGTTCGTCGGCATGGCTCAGCATAGGGACAGACCTACCCAGCAGCTTTCCTTCGGTCAGCGGAAGAGGGTATCGTTGGCGGGGGCGCTGGCCATGAAACCCAAGGTGCTGGTCATGGACGAGCCGACGGCCGGCCTGGACGCGCAGATGGTGCACGAGCTGCTGGAGCTGGCGGACGAGCTGAACTTCAAGGGCCTGACGGTCATCATGTCCACCCATGATGTGGAGACGGCTTACGGCTGGGCGGACGAGATCCGGGTGCTGGACCGGGGAAGGATGATCTATTCCGGCGACCCGAACGGGTTCTTTGCCGATGCCGGTCAGGTAAGGCGACTGGGCCTGTCGGTGCCGATGATGTTCGAGATGAACCGGGAGCTCTCGGACCGTTCGGTGCGGCCATTGAAGCCCTATCCCAGGACGACGCTGGAGCTGGCGCAGAAGTTCGCCCCTTACGGGGCGTTGCGGGGAAGCTTGCGTCTCTTCCCAGCCGAGGAGCTCCCCGATCGACCGGGAGCAATGCAACCGGACATCATGAACCGGCATTCGGTGACCGGGATATACGGTGCGGTGGCGAGGCGCCTGATGAAGGAACGATGCATCGGCGCGGATTACGGTTTCGATGCTTTGGAGAACTGCATCCATGACGTGATCGTAGGGAAGAACGCCACCATCTTCGCGGAACGTGCGCTATTTCCATTGATCGGTTCCAGATTGGAAAAGTTCCAACGGGACTACGGGATCGACATCAGACCGGAGACGGGTTAGGTCGGGTCATGACTTAAAAGAAATGACCATGTCTGTAACGATTTAGGTCCCGCCAGACCGTCCACCGATCGCTTCGATTCACTTTACGTTATACAGGATGATGCCTGTGATGCCGTACACTTCGACGCTCCAAGTGCCTCCGGCCGGCGTTGGGGGAACAGCGTATTTGGTGCCCCAAAAGGCGATCAAGTTCCCTGTCGCGAGTGCGGTCTCCAATAGGGACTGCAGCCTGATCTGCGATGTCAATACAGCGACCGTCTTGCCGGGTGTGTCCCGGAGCGAAACGAGCGCGTGACATCCGGTATAGCCAGGTAGATCATACCCTTCCACCAATGTCACGTGTCCGAACAGTTCCACGTTCTGGCCCAATGTCGCCTTCAAAATATCGAAGGACATTCCAGTGCTCTCACGCTTAGTTACTGTTTGCATCATGACCCCCACAATTATAATTCGAGTGGCATATTGAAATACTTTCGGATATTTTGACATCATCCAAAAACCACTCAGGCATTATCGGAATCAGTTGGATAAACTAGTGTCAATATTCTTTCCGATGAGAATTCAACTCCTCTCTATGCATTGATCGGTTCCCTCAAAAGTATGACAACGCCTCATCTGGTACCGTACCATGCGCGACACATCCAGCAACGTGCCACATGTCTGGTGCATGGAAAGGATTAATAAACCTGACCCATTAAGGCCTAAGGATGTCTGAGCCGGTCGAGACGAAGTCTGGCGAGGTGGAGGTTACCCTTCGGAGGGACCTTGGCCTACTAGAAGTTCTCATGATCGGTATCGGACCGAATATTGGATCGACGATCTTCATCCTCATAGGCGCCGCGGCGGGCATAGCCGGTCCGGCGATCATTCTCGCTTTCGTTCTGAACTTCTTCGTCACGATCTTCACCGCCATGGCATACGCCGAGCTCGCTTCGGCCTTTCCCGAGACGGGTGGCGGTTACCTATGGATCAAGGAAGGGCTTTTCCCTCCGTTCGGTTTCCTCGGGGGATGGATGTCCTGGGTGGGACATTGTATCGCCTGCTCGGTGTACTCGCTCGGTTTCGGCGTCGGCGTCAACATTTTCATGAACCTTTACGGGCTGACATTCTTCGGCATGGACCCGGACATCGTGTCCAAGCTCGCGGCCGTTTTCATCGCCCTCGTCTTCATCTACCTCAACTACCGCGGCATCAAAGGCGCTGGCCGGATAGAGATACTGGTTTCGTTCATCCTCATGGGCGTGATCATGATCTTCCTGGTGTTCTCGGCCTACTTCATGTTCACACACCCCAGCACTGGCAGCAACTTCACGCCATTGATCCCCAAAGGAACGCTGTCCATCTTCATTTCCATGGGATTCACGTTCATGGTGTTCGAGGGCTACGAGGTCGTGGCCCAGACCGGTGAGGAGGCCAAGAATCCGGAGAAGACCGTGCCCAGGGCGATGTTCCTTTGCATCGCGATCAGCGCGATCCTGTTCATAGCTACGGCCGTCGTGGCGATCGGAGTGTCGGGATGGGAACCTTTGGCCGCCGCCGGTGGCGATGGGTCGCAGGCGATATCCTACACGGCTGCGATATCGGTGCCTTACATCGGAGCCGTTCTGATAGCCTTCGGCATCATTGTCGGTTCGATAGCAGCGGTCAACTCCATCGTATTCTCAGCATCCAGGGTCTCGTTCGCCATGGGCCGTGATGGTAACCTCCCGTCGACCTTCGGGAAGCTTCACAAGAAGAAACAAACCCCGGTGGCGGCACTGCTTTTGAGCGGTGCCATCATCATCGGCATGGTCGTGCTGCTTCCACTGAACCAGGTGGCCTCCGTCGCCGACATCCTAATACTGCTGCTTTTCACACTGGTCAACATTTCGGCCATAACCCTGAGGCGGAACAGGCCGGACGTCAAAAGGCATTTCATCACGCCATGGTTCCCGATCATACCATTGATCGGCATCGCCACCAAGCTGATATTGGCGGTCACCCTGTTCTTCTACGAGCCATTCGCCTGGTACATGGCGTTCGCCATCATCAACGTCGGGCTGTTGATCCACTACTTCGCCAAGGGCAAGAAGGAGATCGAGAAGGTACCGATCCCGGCACGCGCCCCTCTCTCGGAGGAGGAGCTGGAAAGATACCGTGTACTCATCCCGATCGATGACCCGAGGAACATCGCGGCGATCGATCTGGGCTGCATGGTCGCTTCGGACCACAATGGCGAACTGCTGCTACTGAGCGTGGTCGAGGTCCCTAGCAGCGTTCCCATCAGCGACGTGGACCGGAAACTGATCGACGACCGGAAGAAGATGCTGGAGAAGCTGAAGCAGCATGCCGAGGCGAACGGTATCGTGACCCGTGCCCTCGTCTCCGTCTCCCACGACGTGGTCACCGCCGTCATCGACACCGCGAAGGAAGAATCGGCCAACATGATCATCATCGGCTGGAAGGGATACACGCACACGCAGAAGCGCATCCTGGGCCGCAAGATGGACCTGATACTGCGTCTCACCCCGTGCGATGTTCTGTTCATCAAGTCGGACGAGAAGCTCAAGCCGCTTCGCATCCTGATCCTTTCCGGAGGGTTATGGCATGTCAGCGCCGCCACCGAGGTCGCGGCCATGATAGCCCGGAAGCAGGGCGCGCGCGTCACCATACTGAACGTCATAGTGGACGAGAAGTACCTGGAGAAGGCGAGGGAGTATTCCAAGCGCCTCACGGGCATACTCGAGGCGGAAGGCGTCCCGGTCCTGACCAAGGAGATACGTCCAGAAACGATCATCGGCGGGGTCATCGGGGAGTCGATGGACTACGACCTGCTCGTGATGGGATCCAGTGCGGCCAAGCGCTGGGAGGCCTTCGACTTCGGCCCGCTGCAGGACAAGATCGTCACCAACGCCAAGTGCCCGGTGCTTGTCTACAAGCACGTGGTCAAGAAGCAGATCGACGAGGACAAGACCGTGGAAGACGATTAACGGGCCTCGGTGACGAACTCCTCGACGAACATGCGCGTGCTCTCCACCGGTATTCTGGCACCGGCACTGGACGGGTGGCCTCCGCCCTCAAGTCCGTGGATATCGGTGAAGTCCTCGACGAACCGTCCGAGATTCGTGCCGTTGGCGCACATCCCCCGCATCGAGATCGAGGAGTGGATCTTCCGTTCATTGATCATCATCGCGTAACGGCAACCGCGCCGCAGCGCCACCTCGACTATCGCCCTGGTCCCGAAACCGTAGAGGGACCGGTTCTTGTCAGTCCCGTCGAATATGCCGACATTGCCCCGCACCCTCATGCCGGACTGCGCCCGGGCCAGAGCCTTCGGCCACCGCTGTTCGTTCACCACCTGGACGAAGCGCCTCTTGATCGGTCCGACCTGTGACGGCCATAGGCCTTGCGACAGGTGCTGCGCCGCCTGCAGGCGGAAGTAATCGTCCTCGATGTTCAATCTCCATGAGAAATCCAGGATGTGCGACTCCTCGTCCACCTTCTGGTGTCCATGATCGTCCATCACCTCCGTCAGTATGGGCGTGTCAAAATACTCCACCATGTCAGCGATGGCCACCAGCTTCTTCAGGTGACTGGAGGAGTTCAGGAAATGGTACAGGACGCCGGCCGCGCTCATTCCCTCGTTGATTACCTTGACACCGTTCGGGCAGGCGTTGTTCGGCGTCGGGTGATGGTCTATCAGGAAGACCTTCTGCCGGTCTCGGCGCGTTGCCATCGCATCGGCCACGTCCGGAACGAGCGCCACGTCGGCCAGGTATATTTCGTTCGAGGTGAAGTCCATTGACAAAGCCTTAGCACCCGCGGTCGGGGACGTGATAAATGATACACGGGAGTTCGGATATCGGTTAAGAAAGATAGAGGCGCTTACGATCCCGTCGACGTTCCCACGAGTTATCAGGTGCTTTTCCCGGTCATCCCTGGATAAGCTATCCATGTCCTCGGGAAACTCATATTCCTCTGTTGACTATTTAACAAGTCTGTACTGGCGATTTTTCTTTGAAAACAGTTGTGTTGGAACTATGAAAATATTCGGCCTGTGATACGGTGAACGTGATATTCGTCGGCATCGACCTGGCATGGAAATGCGAGGACCCGGGTCCATTGAGCACTGCGGTCTGCGTGATCGGCGAAGATCTCAGCGCCACCATCGACCTGGTTACGAACGATGACGAGATCATCTCCCTGGTCGGAGGTGAAGGCGATCGCCTCATCGGGATCGACGCTTCCCTCAAGGTGCCGAACCAGGCCGGCATGAGGTCCACCGAGAAGCTGGTCAGAAGAATGGGATTCAAGATCCTGCCGACATCGAAGGACTATCTGGCGAACAAGTTCGGGGGCTCCCGGGGAGAGCGTTTGGTCGAAGCCTTGGTTCCAAAAGGTTTCCGTCTGGCCAGACCGAACGATTTTCACGGTCGTCTGGTCTATGAGGTGTTTCCTTACGCCGCCATCAGGTGCCTGATGGGCCGTTCGCCACGTTACAAGCATGGCAAGCTGGCGGAAAAGAGACGGGAATGCCTGAACGTGCTCCAGGCGATCCAGGAACAGCAACCCGAGATACGGTTACCCGGAGGGCTTCAAGACGAGATATGTCAGGCCAATTCCAGCGGCATCAAAACAACCGCCGACAGGATCGATTCTCTGCTCTGCGCAATATCCGTGTATAGGCATGCGATATATCGGGGCCAGGTCACTCAGATGATCGGCGATGAGGAAAACGGGTTTATCCTCCTAAGCCGATGAGAGGTTAGAATCGATGACGACGGATGTACAGGATGGGATCTGCGCTTCTTTCCAGAGGGTGGGCAGGGCGCATGGATACGATAAGGTGAGCGCGGGCTTCTTCCCGTTCAAGGATTTCAAGGCAAGCTGGCAAAGGACCGGGAACACCGCCGATTTCAAGGTCACGGATTATCTGGAATGCGCGGACGGTCAGATCATCGACGAGTTCGCTGACAACCTGTTCAAACGGCTCCGGTCCAAGGGCAAGGTCGAGCTCTACAACGAGCGGATGAAGGACTGGTTCCAATCGAGGGAGTTCCTCGATACCAACCGTCCGGTCTACCTGCGCCGCAGCCGCAATCTCGCGTATCGGTCGGAGGGCAGCAACTACCACCTGCTGGAGGCGTTCGAGCATCTCAAGGACCAAGGCCTGGTGCCGGACATACCCAACACCTATATCACCTGGACCAGCCGTCCCAATCGGGCACGGCTCGGCTACTGCTCGATCCTGATGCGGGTCATCGCGATCAGCTCCGCCTTGGACACCGACCGTGTGCCGGAATACGTCCCGGAGTATGTGCTCTATCACGAACTGCTCCACCTTCGCGGCGGGCTCAAATCCCTGGGACGGTACCACGACAAGCAGTTCAAGGACATGGAGCGGATCCACCCGCGCTACCGCGAGGCGGAGGACTGGCTGAAACGTGTCGCGGCAAAGAAGGTGTGAGCCGGCGTTCTCGGCATGTCGTCCGGCATCAATATTAACCAGATAACATTAGGGGCAAGGGGCAAGTCAATGGCGGAAAAGAAGCAGTTCATCAAGGACCTCAACAAAGAGACCAAGGTCGACGACATGTTCTCGGTCAAGTTCAAGAAGCCGGTTCGCAAGAGCAAGAACGGCTTCATGTTCGACGTGCGGGTCGGCGACAAGACCGGCGATATCGCGGTCAAGTACTTCGGCAACACCAACGAGATGGCGGTGCGCAAGGTGTACGACTCGATCCTGCCCGGCGGCGTTCTCCGCGTAAAGGGAAAGGCACAGGAGTACAACGAGATCCTGGAGATCGCCATCAACCCCGACAATGGCGACATGGTCCTCGCATTGGCTGAGGGGGAGTACCGCCTCGAGGACTTCGTCCCGCGGACCGAGAAGGACATCAATCAGATGATGACCCAGCTGAACGGGTACATCAAGAAGGTCAAGGACCCGAAGCTGCTGGAACTGCTCTCATACTTCTTCGCCGATGAAACGTTCGTCGAGGAGTTCAAGAAGTGCCCGGCCGCGATAACCCATCACTGCAACTGGATCGGCGGTCTATTGGAGCATACGCTGGACGTCACCAAGCTCTGCGACACGATGGGCGACATGTACCCCAAGATGGACCGGGACCTGCTGCTGGCCGGAGCGATCCTGCACGATATCGGCAAGGTCCACGAGTACGTCGTCACTACGAACATCGACTGCACGAACGAAGGCCGTCTGCGCGGTCACATCGTCATCGGGGCCGAGATGATCAGCCGGGCGATATTCACGATACCGGAGTTCCCGGACAACCTCCGACTGAAGATCAGCCACATCATCCTCAGCAGCCACGGAGAGCTGGAATACGGATCTCCGAAGGAACCATCGTTCCCCGAGGCGGTCGCCATAGCTCAGGCTGACACACTGGACTCGAGGATACAGGAGATCGTCCGGGCGAAGATCGACGCCAGGACCGAGGACGAGTGGGCCTGGAACAAGGAAATGGGCAGCATCTATCTGCGTTAAGAAGACCGGTGCTCTGTCCCCTTCAGGGGACGACCACCACCGGCACCTTCGAATGCTGGGAGACCTGGCTGGAAACGCTGCCCATCAGGAAACCCCTGACCGCGCTCTGCCCCCTGGTTCCCAGGACCACTAGGTCGAATCCGCGCTCCGAGAAGACGAGGATCTTCTCGGCGGCATGGCCGAACTCGATGTCCTTGGCGAATTTGACGCCCGCCTCCTTGAAGATCGCTTCCGCCTTTGCCATGCGCTGCTCGCCGAAGCCCTTGTCCTCGTCGATGAATGTGGACTTCCCCGCGAGCATGTCGTGATCGGAGGGGGTCACGACGAAAAGCAATGTGACCTCGGCATCGAATCTCTTTGCTATTTGTGCGGCGAAGGATGCCGCCCTGTCCGAATTGCTCGAACCGTCGATCCCGACGAGAATGCGCTTGATGTCTGTCGTCATATCACCATTGATGATATTCCAGCGCATCGGGCATTAAATCTGTCGGTTCAAGCTCACTCTTCGAACAGCTCTCTCCCCTTGGTGAATATCTCATAGCTGTTCAGTTCGCCGATCAGTTTTCCGTCGTCGTCCACGACCGGCAGGTCAGTGAAATGCTCCTCGACCATGATCTTCAGGGCCTTGACCAATTTGTCTGAACGTTTTACCGTCGGGACCTTGTCGATCACTCCTTCCACTCCTTCCTTGAGCATGTCCCTCATGAGCCTCCACAGGGACCAGTTGGCGAACTCTCTGACACCCACCCGGTAGCCGAGGAGGCGAAGCAGGGTCTCGGTGGTCACCGCCCCCATGAGCTTTCCCTCTTCGTTCAGGACGTAGACCTTCCTGGAGACGGGATTCTTGAGGAACTCGTCGAAGACCTGGCGGATCTTTGCACCGGAATCGATGGTCGTTGGATCCTTGACGATAAGTTCGAACACATCTTCGACCAGCAGGTCCGAGAAGCTCTTCTTCATCTCCACCATGAGCGTTGGTAGTGAACCAGGAATACTTAACGAAATCGCTGTGCCAGTCGATTTTTGAAAAATATGAAATCGCGGAGTGTCCCCCACCCCAAACAGATTGGTTCATGGACGACATGACTGTCTGTTCTCCCCACACTGACCCGGGGCGGGGGTTTAGTGTCGTGCACCGGGGTTGTCCTCCAGTCATGACGCGATAGTCTCATCGCAAGTTCCTGCAGGGACCCAATTAACGGGCACTGTATGCATCCGGATTACTGAGAGGTTCACAGATCCCCTCTACTTTTACCGAATGCAAGGATGGAGAGGGATGGGCTGAATTTAAACCCTTTCTTGTGTCAGATAGTACTTCTATCGGTCCATTTTCTCGATCATGAGGTAAACATTACGGCAGTAATCGGCAGGCGAACCGATATCCGCCCCCATCGTTGAAGAAATCGTTTTTCACTTAATTCGACCCCGATCCCAATCATGCAGCGGAAAGGTCGACCCTATCCGGTCACTTGTGTCCACCTTGCCCAAATATCGTGACCGACCGATAGGATAATCACAGAGGAGTTGTCTGTAATGAGCGAAGATAACGATCAAGGATGCACCGGGCGGAGCCGGGCATGGGGCTGTGGACACATGGACGAGTTGAACGAGAACCTATCGGTCGATTTCGACCCAAGGAAGACGAAGGGATTCGGCTGGAGGGTATCGACCTCCATAGCGACCGCAGTTGGGTGGCTTTCCTTCGTGCTCATCTGGCTGGGATTCTACGCCGGGAACTACAACATCTACGAGAACATCGCCGCGATCATCGTGTCGGTGATCGTGTTCATCGGCATTAACGCAGCCATGTGGGGCACCTGGGCGATGCGGATGGCACCGAAGGACGTGATGGGCCCATGGCGCTGGAAGGCGATCGTGTCGTTCCTGACCGGCGCGGCATGGGTGGCGTTCCTGCTGGTCTGGCTGCTGGTGTATGCCAACGACTACAATGGCTATCAGAACCTGGCCGTGCTGTTCGTCTCGCTGCTAGTGCTGGGCGGAATCAATGGCATCATGTGGAACAAGTGGTCCCGTTCCTGGTAAACCCCTTCATCCTTTTCATTACCTTTTTCTGTTCGAAGCTGCAAATACGTATGCGATGACCATCACGGTCGGGTGCAGCGGCTGGTCCTACGAGGACTGGATCGGCCGGTTCTTTCCCTTCGAGATCAGGAACGACAACCCCAGGCGGTTCGAGCACTACGCCGAGTTCTTCAGCTCCGTCGAGGTGAACTCGACCTTCTACCGCATGCCCGGGGAAGCGCAGGTCAGGTCCTGGGTGGAGAAGGCCAAGTCACATCCCGGTTTCGAGTTCTCGATCAAGATGCCACGGAGTGTGACGCACGAGGCCCTTGTCGACCACGATGACAAAACGGCGCTCAAGCACGCTCTGTTCTTCGAGCGCATCCTGGCGCTGCCGCTGAACGAGGCCGGCGGCCTGGGCGCCATCCTGCTGCAGATGTCACCCTCCTTCCACAACACCGGCGATTCGTTCGAGGTGCTTTCCCGGTTCCTCGGCTCACTGTCGGTCGGCGAGTTCCACTACGCCTTGGAGTTCCGCCACAGGTCCTGGCTTAACGACAATCACCATCTGCTCGGGGACACCTTCAGGCTCCTGCGGGACAACCACATCGCCAATGTCATCGTCGACGGTCCCGGTTTCCCGTTCACCAGCGATCTGACCGCCGATTCCGCCTACGTCCGGTTCCACGGCCGGAACTACGACATCTGGTATCACGATGAGAAGGAGGATGACGAGCGCATCGACAGGTACGACTACCTGTATAGCGAGGACCAGCTCACCCCCTGGGTGCCCCGGATCAGGGAGATGGAGGAACGCGTCTCCCGGGTCCGCGTGTTCTTCAACAACCATGGCCGGGCCAAATCCGCCAAGAACGCGTTCGAACTGATGGACATGCTGAACATCCCGCACAAGCCCAAGGTGGTGCACGTCCAGGACCAGGCCAAGATAGACGAGTTCTGAGACGCCATTCCCATGGCAAGCTATATCCAGGGGTTAATGCAATTGCGGACGGAGAGGATGAGGGAACTTTTCGAGCCGGTAAGCATCGCGGTGGTGGGCGCGGCCAGGGAGGAGACCAAGGTCGGCCACATAGTGCTACGCAACATCATCAGCTCCGGCTTCACCGGAAAACTGTACCCGGTCAACCCCAAGGCCGAGGAGCTGTTGGGTCTCAGGTGCTATGCCAGCATCTCGTTGGTCCCGGACAAGGTGGACCTGGTGGTGGTCACCACCCCAGCTGGCACGGTGCCGGGCATCATCGACGAGGCCGGCCGAAAGGGGACAAAGGCGGCCATCATCATCTCCGCCGGTTTCAAGGAGGTCGGCAAGGACGGGGCCGAACTGGAGCGAAAGGTCGGGGAGATCGCCCGCTCCTACGGCATGAGGATATTGGGCCCTAACTGTCTGGGCATGATCAATACCGACAGCATGATCAACGCCACCTTCGTCAACCAGTATCCACGCGCCGGCTCGATCGCCATCAGCTCCCAGTCGGGCGCCATATGCTCGGTCATGCTTGATTGGGCCAAGCGGACGAACGTCGGATTCTCCAAGTTCATCAGCGTGGGCAACAAGCTGGACATCGATGAGGCGGACCTGCTCCAGTATCTGCGCGACGATCCGCTGACCAAGGTCATCGGGATGTACATCGAGGGCACGGACCGGGGCATCGAGTTCATGCACCAGGCCAACCTGACCACGAGGGAAAAGCCGATAATCGCGCTCAAGGCCGGACGTACGTCCACGGGCGCCAAGGCGGCATCGTCCCATACCGGTGCGCTCTCCGGCAGCGACAAGGTCTACGACGCGGCTATGGCACAGTCCGGCATCATCCGGGTCAGGACGATAGAGGAACTCTTCGACCATCTCACGCTCTTTTCGAGCATGCCGTTGCCGGAAGGCGACCGCATCGCCATCGTCACCAACGCCGGAGGTCTCGGCGTCATGGCGGCCGACGCCTGCTCGGATTACGGTGTCAGTCTGGCATCGTTCAAGCCGGAGACCATCGAGCTGCTGAAGACCAAGCTGCCCGAGTCGGCCAACTTCTACAACCCGGTGGATGTGATCGGCGATGCCGATGCCGACCGGTACTCGTTCGCGATCAACGCCATCATGCGGGACGACAACGTCTCCTGCGTCCTGGCCTTGATGGCGCCCACTGACATTGTTGACACCGCCGCCGTCGCTACGGCCTTGGCCAAGTTCGCGGGCAACTCGCCCAAACCCTTCGTCACGGCATTCGTGGGCGGTGCTGGGCTGGAGAAGGCGGTCAGCATCCTCCGGACCTCGGGCGTCCCGAACTATGATTCACCGGACCGGGCGGTACAATCGCTCAGCGCCATGGTCTCGTACAAGCTCTTCAAGGACTCCAAGGTCGACGAGGTCCCGCTTTCCTATGCCGGGGACAAGGAACGGACCAAAGCTGTTCTGGACAAGGTCCGTTCCGAGAACCGTCTGATGCTTTCGGAGACCGAGGGAAAAGAGATACTGCGCGCCTACGGCATCGATGTCCCGTTAGAGGGCGCAGCAAAGGACGCCGAGGAGGCGGTCAGGGAGGCGCAGAGGATCGGATATCCGTTGGTCATGAAGGTGGAGTCCCCGGACATCGCCCACAAGACCGATGTGGGCGGGGTCGTGGTCGACATCAAGAGCGACGAAGAGGTTCGTACACAGTTCCAGCTGATCATGTCCAGGATATCCTCGAAGATGCCCCAGGCCCGGGTCGACGGCGTTTCGCTGGAACGTATGGTCAAAGGGCGCGAGGTCATCGTCGGCATGGTCAGGGACAACCAGTTCGGACCGGTAGTGACGTTCGGTTTGGGCGGGATATTCGTCGAGATCATGCGGGACGTGGCGCAGAGGATAGCTCCATTAACCGGTAGCGACGTTAATACCATGATACAGTCTATCAAGGCATATCCGATACTAACGGGAGCCAGAGGGAGGCGTCCCGCGGACATCGCGGCGTTGAAGGACGTCATCGGCAAGCTATCCCAGCTGGCCATTGATTTTCCTGAGCTGGCGGAGTTCGAGATAAACCCGGTCATCGTCGGCGACGAGGGCCAGGGTGCGAGCGCGGTGGATGCGCTCGCGACGATCAGGAGGGAAACAGCATGAAGTCATTATTCTTGGGTTCAGCGGTGGAGAGGTCCGGAAAGACGATGGTCACTCTGGGACTGGCGAAGAACTTCCCCGGCAAGGTCGGGTTCTTCAAACCGTTCAAGGAGACCCTGATGGCGCTTGACGACCGGGTGATCGATCAGGACGCCTACCTGATGAAGAAGGCATTGGGACTGACTCAGACCGAGGAGGTGCTGAGCCCGTTCACGTACGACATGGAAAAACCGGTCGATATGGACGAGATCGTGAAGTGCTATGAGAAGCTGAGATGCAAGTGCGACCTGATGCTGATCGAGGGGACCCGCGAGATAACCACTGGATTCCTTAACGACGTTTCTGGCATGGCCATCGCGGAGAATGTGCAGGCGGACGTCGTGCTGATCTCCCGTGCCCGATCATCGGACCTGGACAAGATCGCCATGCTGAAGCACATGATGCGCCGCTACAAGGTCAACTTCAGGGGCGTCATCCTCAACATGAACGAGGACCCCAACGTCGTCAAGATGCTGGAATCGAAGCACATCCAAGTGCTGGGATCGATCCCGCCGCTGAAGGAGCTGTGCCGGTTCGACGTGAAGGAGGTGGCGGACGCGCTGGGCGCGACGGTCATCGTGGCCGAGGACCACATGGACCGGGTCGTGGAAGAGGTCATGGTGGGGGCGATGACAACGGAGACGGCGCTCAAGACGATGAGGCGCTTCGCCAACAAGGCGATCATCACCGGCGGGGACCGCTCCGACATCCAGATGGCGGCGCTGTCAACGGACACATCGTGCCTGGTGCTCACCGGAGGGCTCTACCCGGACCGGCAGGTCGTCGCCAAGGCATACGACCAGGGCGTACCTATA
The DNA here is from genome assembly GCA_942492955.1 of uncultured Methanomassiliicoccales archaeon. Classification (GTDB taxonomy): domain Archaea; phylum Thermoplasmatota; class Thermoplasmata; order Methanomassiliicoccales; family UBA472; genus DASXVU01. Next base: position 989,375 of record OW818644.1, on the reverse strand, counting down.
CTGCTCACGCGCCAGGACACGCTGAACGCGTCGGAGACGATCGAGCACCTGATCGCCAGGATCGACCCGGAGGACACCGACAAGATCGACCTGGTCGCCCGCACGGTCAAGGAGCATGTGGACCTGGACGCCGTGTATTCGGAGTGACTCGCACGTCCATGACGCCGGCGGGTTCTTGAACAAAATTGATATCCCCCTTGGTTATTGTTCCGGCCATGGTAAAGGAAGTACACGCAGCGCACATCCTAGTCAAGAACCAAGACAAGGCCAAGGAACTCCTGGCTCAGATCAAGGCGGTCCCCCCGGCCGAAATGGGTAAGAAGTTCGGCGAATTGGCCCAGAAATTCTCTGACTGCCCCTCCGGAAAGAAGGGCGGCGACCTGGGATGGTTCACCCGGCAGAAGATGGTCAAGGAGTTCGAGGACGAGGGATTCAAGGGCAAGAAGGGCGACATCTGCGGTCCGTTCAAGACCCAGTTCGGCTGGCACCTAATGTGGATCATCGACCAGAAGTGATCCCGTTCAAAGAGGGCGGCGCGTATCCTTTTCATGATCCGCGCCATCCTTGCCAACCTTTTTCCGGTCATCGTTCATTATTCATACGATGAGCGATGGCCAGGGGCGTCCATGGCCGGAACAGCCGGTCCAGAATCCATATGTCGATCCACGGTACCACTACAGCTACCGTCAGGCGCCGCCCCCACGATCAGACCGCACGACGGTGATCGCTGTCATCGTTATCGTCATCGCTCTGCTCGCGGTAACTGCGCTGGCAGCCTTCGTTCTGCTTGGCAATGCCCGCAACCCCGGCCCGGGCGATGAGGACAAAGGTCCCGATATTATGACCGATCGGGACAACGATGGCCATTCTGATGCCACGGACGCGTTCCCCGATGATCCCTCGGAATGGTCGGACAGGGACGGCGACGGAATAGGGGATAACGCCGACCTAACGTTCGATGACCTGGACAACGACAGCCACCCAGACAGCGCCGATCTGTTCAAGGATCGGGACGTGGGCATTCTGATCAACCTGAATTCGGCCAAGGTCCTGGACCGGGTGGATACGGTGAGCAACGCAGCACAGGTCTATTTCAGCCTCTCCATCGACGGTGCCTACAAGGGAAGGATCGACAAAGGAGGATACGTGTGGGAGCCGAACGTCGGTACCACGTTCGCGGTCGACGACAGCTACCGGTACAACGCCAATGACACCCATCGCTTCACCAACATATCGATCTCGATGTGGGACGAGGATTTCGTCAGCAGTGACGATGCCGTCGATATCGACGGCGCCTCGCAATCCGGCCGGTCACTGGACATCATGTATGATATCATCACCGGAACCTGGACCGGCGACGACAGCACAGGGATAGCGGACGGATCGTCGGATGGGACGCAGTCCTCGGATGATGACGACGGAACATTGTGGTATGGCATATCGACGGTCACCATGCTCTCCAACAAGGAGTACGTGTGGGAGTACGACGGCGATTCCTATTCATTGAACCTGAACGTGACCGCCAAGGACTATTACAGCTATCAGAACAACAACGTCGATCGTAGCCCTCAGCTCGTATCGGGAATGAGACCGTTCGTCACCTCCAGCGACCCGGTCGTGGTCGACCTGGCCCAGAAGCTGAAATGGATCGCGACCAGCAACGGGTTCGACCAAGAGCAGACGGAGAATCTGGCGCTGGCGTTCTGCCAGGGCATCAAGTACTCGTATGACAACATATCCGAAGGGGCGGACGAATATTTCCGCTACTCCGTCGAGACGCTGTACGATGAGACCGGCGATTGCGAGGACAAGACGATCCTGTTCGCCTCGGTCACCGAGGCCATGGGGTATGATTCGGTGCTCCTCCTCATGCCTGGCCACATGGCTGGCGGCATCGCGCTGACCGGAGGAAGCGGGACCTACGTCGAGGACGGGGGAGTGAACTATTTCTACTGCGAGACCACCGGCGAGGGCTGGCTGGTAGGCGAGCTGCCGCCCGACATGGAAGGGGAAGAGGTCGAAGTGGTGCAGGTCGAATGATCAGCTGATGACCGACACCTGGCTGGAACCATCGTCCAGTTCCTTCACGCCGATGACGTTGCCCATGAGGTCCTTGACCTCCTCGATGTGGGTGATGAGGATGATCTGCCCGAACTGCTTGGACAGGCCGGTGAACGTCTGCATGATGTTCCTCTTGCGTATGGTGTCCTGCGACCCGAAGATCTCGTCCAGCACCAGGAAGTTGATGCTGCTCCCGGAGCGTTCCGCTATCACCCGCGAGATGGCCAGGCGCAGGCACAGGTTGGCCAGGTCGGCCTCGCCGCCGGAGAACCGGTCCAGCGGGTACTTCTGGCCCTTGTCGTAGATGTTGATGTTGTAGTCCTCGTCCAGCTCCATGCCGTTGTACTTTGCTTCGGTGAGCTCCTCGAACAGTCCGGAGGAGATCTCCGAGAGGGTCGGGACGATCCGCGATATCACGTTGGACCGGAACACCCTCATCACCTCGCCCAGGACCGCCAAGGTCTCGCTCTCCTTCTGGATAAGCCCTACACGTGACTCGACCTCGGCCAGCTGTTTCAGCTGCTCGTTCCGGCCGGCGATCTCCGCCTTCTTCCGGTCGATGCTGTTCTGCAGGGAATAGGTCTCCTTGGACTTCGCCTCCCTCCTGTCCCTGACCTCCAGATATGAACTTCTTGCCTTGTTCAACAGTTCATCGCTGTGGCCGGAATGTACCATGGACTCCTGGGCCTGCTTCAATTCCGCGCGCTCGGCGTCGACCTGCTTCTCCAGCGCTGCCTTCTGCATCTCCACTTCAGGCAGGCGTCTCGCCTCGATGGTCAGCTGGTTATACTGGTCGGATGTCCTCTTCAGTTCGATCAACTCCTTCTTGAGTCGCTCGTAGGCGACGGCGTCAAAGTCGACCGCCCCGATCCGGGCGATCGTGGCATCCGCGTCCGCCATCTCCGTCCCGTTACGCTCGATCTGGTCCTCCCAGCTCTTGATGGACGAGGCCATGCGGGTCTCCTCGATGACGTCCTTCCTCAGCTTCTGCAGTCTGGAGTCGATGTTGGCGCGGACCTTCTTGTTCTTCTCCAGCTCCTCATCGGCCGCCGCCAGTTGGGATGATAGGTCCGCCAGTTGGGACCTCATCTCGGCGATCTCCTTCGCCATGAGCTCCAGCAGCGCTGAATAGTGCTCGGCCAGCGTCCTCTCGCAGGTGGGGCATTTGCTGTCCGGGCCGATCGACTGGATCTCCGACCGCTTCTTCTCCCGGGAGGCGACGTCCTTTTCCACGCGTCGGACCTCGCCTCTGAGCCAGTCCGCCTTCCGGTTCGCTGTGGCTATGCTCTCCTCGGCCCGCTTCAGGTTCTCCTCCACCGAGGCCAGGTGCTTGGACGGTTCCTTGAGCTCGGCCAGTTCCTTCCTCGATCTGGTTGCTCTTTCACCGAGCGAGACCGCCTCCTTCTCCAGCTTGCTACGGCGGGAATGCTGGTAATCCAGCTCCATGAACTGTGATCGGGACGACTCCATCGAATCCTTCCGGACCACCGACTCCAGGTACTGCCGGTTCGCCCCTTCGAGCTCGGCCGCCCTTTTGCCTTTGTCCTTCAGGGACCCGATGTCATTGGCCAGCCGCTCGATCGCCTGGACGTTCCGCTCGATCCCGGCGCGGAGCTCGGCCGCCTTCTGTTGGTGGGCGGAATACTCTCTATACTTCGCCTCGGCCAGGTCCCATTCCGTCTTGACCGCGTTGGTGCGCTTGTCCAACGCCTCGAGAAGCCGCCGCTGTTCCTGCAGGGACGATTCCAGCTGTACGACCTCTCCCGAGAGCGAAGACGTTTCCGCCTCGATCCTTTTCCTCTTTTCCTGGCCATTCGGCTCGAAGAGCATCAGGTTCAGGTTCGCCAGTTCCGTTCTTTTACCTTTGGCGTCCTTGTCGATCTCGGCCACCACGTCATCCAGCACGTCGATCTCCAGCATCCGGAGGATGGTCTTCTTGCGGTCTGCCGGACGGAGCGTGGAAAGCGCATTCAGATCCTTCTGCCGGGCAAAGACCGAGATGAAGAACGATTTATAGTCCATTCCCAGGCGGTCGACGATGAGGTCGGTGACGCCCTTGTCGGTGCGTGCCGACAGTGAGCCGTTCACGGTCAAGGTGGCGTCGGAGACGCAGTTCTTGCCCTTGATGCTTCGAACCACCCGGTAGTGGTCCGGTCCCAGGTCGAACTCCAGCTCCACCGAGCACTCGTCGTTCGGTCCCGCCGAAGAGCTCCTGATCCCTTCCTTGGTGGTGCGGACGATCGAGGACTCGTTCCCGTAGAGCGCCCAGGCGATCGCCTCCACCAGGCTGGACTTGCCTGAGCCGTTCTGGCCGATGATGCCGACGATCCCGTCGGGGAACTCGACCCGGGCGCTGCGGAACTTCCGGTAGTTCTTCAGCTCGAGGTATCTCAGTTTGATCCTTCCAGCCCCCTTTTCAGATACTCGAGGCCCTTCGCCCGCACATCATCCTTGCTCACCCTCTCGACCGGATATTGGTCCAGGAAGGACGAGTACTCCGATTCGAGGGAGTCGATGCTGGCGTTCTTCCATTGCACGGACGAGTTCTCCTGGATCACCTCGAACTTAGGCTCGAAGTGAACGGCGGCGGAAGCCTTATGCACGATGCGGTGGAAATCGACCGATTTGTATAGCGCGGAAGGGACCCGGTTGACGATGAGCCTGACGATCCGGCCCTCCATCGACACCGTGTCCAGCACGTTCGATATCTCCTCCATTAACGAGGCCGTGTCCATTCCCGAGGCGTCGATGGGGCCGAGGTCCATCATTTCCCTGGCGGCAAGCTTGACGAACTTGCGCTTCTTCGAGTCCAGATCGATGACGACGAACCCCTTAGCCTCATCCGCCTCGGAGAACGACAGCCGTTCTATCGATCCGGCGTAGAAGGCGTTGTCCGCAGCGCTGGAATGATTGTGAAAGTGGCCCAGGGCGATATAGTCCATGTCCGGCCGCAAATATGAGGAGGGAACGATGGTCTCGTTGAACTCCCCCATCTTGAACACGTTGAGGCCGGAGACCCCGGCATGCAGCGTCTCCACGTTATAGTTGGCGTCACTGTCTGGCCTTACCTTGTCCAGTTCAGTTAACAGTGCGTCCCCTTCGTTGTGGGGGATGGCATGAATGGTGAGGTCATCTTGGACGACCCGTTCGTAGGCGCCGCTGTAGACCGCCCTCAGTCCGCGGACATGCTCCATTATCTTGAAGACGCTGCCAGTCTCCCTCAGTCTCGGGGTGGAATGGTTTCCGGCTATGACCACGACCGGTATCCCGGCGGCGGTTATGCGGGCCAGGCTGTCCAAGGCGACCGATATCGCCCGGTTTGAAGGCCTCACGGAATCGAACAGGTCGCCAGAATGGATGACCACGTCTGGGTCGATCTCGATGGCCTTGTCTGCGAATTCGGCGAAACGGCGGTAGACGTCCATCTCCCGCTGGTTGATGCCAGTCTCGTCATCCACCTTGCGGTAGGCGGAGAACCCTAGGTGGGTATCGGAGACATGAACTATCTTCATCCTAACTGGTTAACCGGATTCCAGTTAAATACCGTTGCGGAGAGATGCCCGAAAGTGTCATGGCCTGACCTCGTCCGTCGGTTCGATGAAGTTCTCGCTCAACAGGTTGGTCATTTTTTGATATGTGTGCTTGTTAATGTCCCGCAGCCAGATCGTGACCATGATGCCAACGATCAGGGCGACGATCAGCAGGAACGGGAAATCGCGCGCCATCGGGGCGATCGGGATCAACATGAAGAACATCATGATGAAGATGAAGATGTATCCCAGCCTGGTCATGATGTGGAAGAAGTGCCGGCCCATATTGCTTTGAAAGCGCCCGGTCTCCACCAGCCCGGCGACCAGAATGCCCACGATCCTCCTCATCCTGCGCATGATGCTGATCAAGGGCGGAACGATGAGCGCGACCGAGAGTATCATGCCCATTGTGGCAGGCAGGACCGAGAGCCAGGACGCGATGCCTTGGAGCATCGTGCTGAACTCGAAGAACAGACCGGCGAAGACCTGGATGAGCAGGATGATGGTGAAGTCGACGAAGATCCAGAACAGGTGCCGCAGTATCTCCTTACGGCGTTCGGCATGCGTCGCCATCCATGACCGGACCTCGGAACGGAGCGCTTCCGTCCTGCGGAGCGAGCACATGACCGAGCATGGAAGATGCGATGCCAGGTAATCGACGGTCCGCGAGGAGTAGCGGAAGGTGATGGGCAGGACTATCATCGTTATCAGCGCCGCCCCGATGACCGAGGAATAGAAGAATTGGCTCAGTGTCCCGTTGTCCACCCCGGTCTTGGCGATGACGAAGGAGAACTCGCCCATCGCCACCAGCGCCATTCCGGACATCAGCGAAGAACGCGCGTCAGTGTTCGCCACGTACGTTGCGGTCGTAACGCTGAATATCTTGCCCGCGATGAAGACCGCGGCGATGATAATGGCCGGCAGGATGTTCTGCAGCACCAGTGTCGGATCGATCAGCATGCCGATGGAGACGAAGAAGATCGCCATGAACATCTCCTTGATGGGCATGGTCTTGAGGATTATCTCATGCTGCGCCGTTGATTGGGACACGATGATGCCCATGACGAAGGCGCCGATGGCGACGCTCAGCCCAATTTCCGAGGAGAGCAGCGCCATCCCGAAGCAGAGGCCGAGCGAGACCAGGAGGAGTACCTCGCTGGGATAGTTCTTCTCCACGTAGTTGACGATGCGGGGAACGACGGCGAACCCCAGGACCAGGCTCAGCGCGATGAAAAGCACCGCTCCGCCCAGGATCCCCACCGCCGACGAGAGCCCTGGCACGTTGCCAGAGCCCAGCGGGGAGACCATTGCCAGTATGATGACGGCGGCGATGTCCTCCATGATCAGGATGCCGATGATCCCGCTGGCGTACTGTTTCTCGATATGACCGGAGTCGGTCAGCACCTTGATGGTGACGGCGGTCGAGGAGATCGACATGACCGCGCCGAGGAAGATCGACTCCGTGCCGCTCCAGCCCAGCGACCATCCCAGCGCGTAGCCGATGGTGATCATGAGGACGATCTCTATCGTCCCGGCGACGATGGCGAACAGTCCGGTCTGTCGCAGCTTCCGGATGTTGAACTCCAGCCCGATGGTGAACATCAGGAGGATGATCCCCAGGTTGGCCAGCGAGTTCACCGTGTCGATGTCGGTGATCAGGTCGAAGGGGAAAAGGTAGGGTCCGACCAGGATGCCAGCGGCCAGATAACCGATGACGACCGGCATCCTCATCTTGGTGAACAGGACGGCCGTCAGTCCGGCCACCGCGAAGATGACCGCTATCTCCATCAGGAAACGGATCTGGACATCCATGTCTGCCACCACATTCAGAAGAAGCCTTTGTCCGGGGCCATCTGCGCGCCGCGCGAACGAGTGACATTGTCGGTCCCGTTGCAGCGTTTCAGGTATTCTTCGTACAGGTGGACCTTCACCGGGATCGCGAACGGGGTGAACGGCGAGGCTATCAGCGCCTCACCGGGCATAAGCATCTGGATCTCGTTCTCCAGCATGGAGATGTCCTGTTTCGCCGAGTTGCGCAGGATGTCCCGGTCCCGCTTGTCGGCCAGACCGAGGATGAAGAGCGTATTGAACTGGGAGATGATCTCCTCGTTGATCAGTTTCGGCTGCTGCGAAACGGCGCACAGCCCGACCTTGAACTTCCTTCCCTCCCGGGCGATCTGGGCGAAGATGGTCCCCTTGGCCTGGGACAGCACGCGCTGCGCCTCCTCCATGGCGATCAGCACCGGGGGCTGCTTGTCGAACTTGGCCTTGTCCGAGTACTGGGCCTTGTTCTGCTCGAAGATGGCCCGGGTCAGCACCGTTGAGATCAGAAGCTCTTCCGCCTCGAACATGTTGGACGTGTCGACCAGAACGACCTTGCCATTGCCCAGGCACTCCAGCACGTTCTTGGTGATGGAGAGCTGCCGGTCGGTGGTCACCAGGTCGAACTGGAAGATGCTGTCCAGCCGCCGCTTGATGACGTTGACCGTGCCCTCCTGGAACTTGTCCTGCAGGTCCTTGACGATGGTCTTCACGTCCTTGTCGCGGAGCGCCATCAGCCAGGCGTCCTTGTAATGGTACTGGGCCGTCTGCAGGCATTCCACCTGGGCGCCGGTGAACTCGTACAGGTTCTTCAGATCGTCGATCTCAATCTCGGAAGAGCTGACATGGAGCGTGGTGTACGGTCCCTCCAGCTTCCTCGAGCTGAACACCACCAGGCCGTCCTTGGCCGCGGTGGCGTGGCACAAGCCCTTCTTGCCCATCTCGCCGCCGTCGTAGTATTCGCCATGGGGGTCGAAGATCAGGAAACCATAGCGCCGTTCCCGCATGCAGGAGAGCGCCAGCCCCTTCATCAGGTTGCTCTTTCCCATCCCGGTGGTGGCAAAGATGCCGACGTGATGGGGGAACGAGCGTCCAGATATGCCGACCGGGAAGTCCAGTATCTGGTCGCCCGACCGCAGGGATCCCACCTCGATGTCGCCCATCAATGGCCGCAGGAACTCGTAATCGCCGCCGTCGGCCCGTCTCACCTTCGAGAAGTGGTCCGGTATGGACTTGACCTTCCTGAACTCCTGTCCGGTGAGGTAGCCCAGAGGGGAACATATCCCTGTCCGGTAGATCATGTCGCTCATGTCCTCCGGGTCGAACTTCTTGTTGTCCTTGTCCCTCTGCATGGCGGTGCCCGCCTCCCGCACCAGCCAGTCGTCCGAATCAGCGTCGGCGCCGTATTCGACGTCCATGACCCGGACCATGTACTTGGTGGCGCCGCCCTTGTCCTCGATGATCAGGAGCTCCCCGACCTGGACATCCTCCGAATGTTCGGTCCTGAACCTGAGCTCCATCACGCTGGTACCGAACACCCTCCCGATCGCAACCATCTTAGTTCAAGCTCCGGCCGGTGGATTGACTACTCCAATTAAACAATTATCCCGCGGATGGGCGAAAGTAAGGCTGGAGCGATATAGAGGAACGTGGCACCCACATCCAAAGGTTTAATGCGCCAACAGTCGTTCCCAGGACGATGCGCCCGGAGTCCATTCCGCTCGGAAGCGGCGAGACCAGGAAGCGGCCGTCGATGCAGGTCATCGGCATCGGTGGAGCGGGCTGCAACACCATCTCCCACATGGGCGATGAAGGCATCGCTATCTGTTCTGACAAGAAGCATTCCGCGGCGCTGCGCATCAAACGGATCCTAAGGCTCACTGACAGCCAGGTCAAATCATCCCGTACGCTCGACCCCAAGTACGCGCACACCCTGAACCTGGAATGGTTGGAGAAGCTCAAGGAGCACATCGACCACCCGGACATCGTTTTCATATTCACCGGGCTGGGCGGGGAGACCGGAAGCTTCGTGACGCCCCTTGTAGCATCGACCTGCCAGAAGGTCGCCAAACTGGTCGTGGTGTCCGCCTCCGAACCGTTCTCGGTGGAGGGGACGGACCGCCGGGCGGTGGCCCAGGAGGGTCGGCTGAGGCTGCAGTCCAGCTGCGACATCCCGATCATCTATTCCAACGACCCGCTGCTTCAGATGGCACCGAACCTGCCGATACGGAAGGCATTCAACGTCATGGAGCAGATCATGCTCTCCCCGGTCTACGAAATGATCGACGTGGTGACGCTGGAGGACGTCAAGGGCGTCCGGGACGATTTCCGGGGCTGCACCAAGGTGCGTCTTGGCGTTGGGTATGGCGGCTCCGGTCTGGAGCGGGTCTCAGCGGCCGTGGAGGACGCGTTCACCTCTCCCTGGTTCGATTCGCCCACGGAATTGGCCCGGTCCGCGGTCGTGGTGGTCAATTCCAACGAAACCGACCCGTACCTGCTGGACGATGTCATGAAGGATGTCGCTTCCAGGCTTCCGCAGGCCAAGATCCGCTTCTCTTCCCGGGGCGATCCGGCGCTGGAAAGGCGCATCAAGGTCACCTTGCTGGTTGGCTGGTAGCCGAAACCCCCTTGACCTTTCGCGAGGTGATGAGCTTTCTTCCCTCCAGCCAGAAGGTGGCGGCGAGCGCGCAGACTGATCAGTCATCCCCACTGGGCTGGGTTGATCTGCAAGGGGTTTTGGGTCGTTCTTTGGAAGCTCACTCCCCTTCGGCTATCTCCTGGGGGGCACCGGCGAACTTGACCAGGGCGTAGGCCTCCATGAAGTGCAGCTTCGAAGGGACCACCAGAGTGTGCAGCGGTCCGCCCATGTCCAGGGCCCTCATCTTCTCTGGGTATCCGGCGGCGATCTTCTCGGTCGAAGAGCCGATGCGGGCGGCGGCGCAGATCAGCGAGCCGGGGGCGAGAAGGCCGCGGCCGAACCGCTTCTCCGCCTCCATGAGCCAGTTGACCCCGTCGATCGAGGTCATGTACCGATTCTCCTCCTCCCGGATGTCCAGCAGGACCATCGTGTGCAGTCCGCGTTCCTTGTTCTCCAGGATGCGCTCGTAAGGGCTGGAGGGGAAATACTCGCCTTCCACGAACGGCAGCGTGACGGTCCTGCCGAACTTGTACGGCTGCAGCCCGAGCGAGGAGGGGCAGGCGCTGAATATCGATACGCCATGGATGACCTTGGTGGGTATCCCGGCGTCCACCGCCTGGATGCGCAGATCGACGTGCGTGGTGGCAGCCATCGTATCCCCGGCGGTGACGAACGCCACCTTCTTATCCCGGGCGGCGTCGACCACCATCTCCGACTCTTCCACGTCCTTGCGCTTGAGCACGGTGATCTCCTTGCCGATGGCCGAACCAAGGTCGTCCAGGGAGGCGTCTATCAGTCTCGACGTGTAGAACTCCACGAATACCTGGTCACAGCTCTTCAATTCCCTGAGCGCGCGGACGCTCATATCGTCCACACCGCCCAGCCCTAAACCAACAAATAGCAATTCGCCCATCGACATCACCGTGCGCTCTCTCTGCGTTCGCGTACCGAAGGGTGAAGGCGAGTCCGTCCGTAAAAAGCTTTTAGACTTGGGCGCCCTGGATTCCGGGCTCAAGATCATCAGGGAGGGCGATTCGGTCCTGTTCCCGGTGCTCAGTGACAACCTTCCTGACCTGGGTTACGAGGTATGCGAGGAGGAGTTCGACGAGCGCCGTTTGATGGATACCGACTACAAATCACTTGTCTCCGTCCCCGACGAGCTTCGCCCCCTGTTGCCGACATCGTTCGATGTCATCGGGGACATCGGCATCTTCCGGATGCCTGACGAGCTGTCATCCTATGCGAAGGAGATCGGGGCGGCATTGTTGTCCGCGTTCCCCAGGCTGCGGACCGTCGCCATGGACAAGGGCGTCAAGGGCGAGTTCCGGGTGCGTGACCTGGAGGTGGTGGCCGGCGATGAGAAGCTGGAGACAGTCCATCAGGAATACGGGATAAGGCTGCTGGTCGATCCAAGCCGAGTATACTTCAATCCGCGCCTGGCGGGGGAGCGGCACCGGGTCGCCTCGCTGGTGAGGGAAGGGGAGACGGTCATCGATATGTTCTCCGGCATCGGTCCGTTCGCCATCATGATCGCGAAGCAGGCCAGGCCGTTCGTCGTTTACGCGCTGGACATCAATCCGGACTGCATCGAGTACATGAAAAGGAACATCGAGATCAACAAGGTCTCCAGCGTGGTCCCGATCGAGGGCGACTCGAAGCAAATGATATTCGACATACCGTGCGCCGACCGGATCGTGATGAACCTGCCGCACACCGCCCGGCAGTTCTACGCCGAGGCGTTGACGCGGCTGAACATAGGGGGCACGATCCATTTCTACCATATCTGCGATAGGCATGAGATCGACTCCGTGCTGGATCAGATGGTGGTCGAGGCCAGGGGCATGGGCGTTTGCGTCGACGTGGCGCACAAGGAGGAGCTGAAGACCTATTCCCCCAGCGCCAGCGTTTTCAGCGCCGACCTATTTCTTCGAGACTGGTGCTAGCGTTATCCCTTTCTGACCCTGGTAGTTGCCGCTCCTCTTCTCGTATGTCATCTCACAGCTGGAGTGCATCATCTCCAGGACCATCTGCACGAAGCGGCAGCCGATGGGGACCTCGACCGTCTGGGAGGAGGCGTTGAACCCGGTGAAGGTGAGCGTCCCATGGAACCCGGCATCGATCTTGCCCAGGCCGACCAGGAGCCCTTTCCTGATCCACGAGGTCCGGGTCCATAGCTGAGCGGCGACGTCGTCGGGGAGCTCGACATGCTCCACGGTGCTTACGAAGAACATCTTGCCTGGACCAATGGCCACCGTTCCCTCGCGATAGGTCTCGCCCGAATCGGCGAGCTTGATCTCGGCGATGCGCAGGTCGTATCCGTTCGGAGTAAGGCTGCCGTCGGAGTATTCACGGATCACCAGGCGCCCGCTCTTCATCATCTCCACGATCTCATGGTCCGGCACGATGCACATGCCACCGCAATCGCGTTCCGGCTCATTAGTGTTGGCATGCGTTGGTTCCCTGAAGGACAATCCTATCCCGCTTGGGTGTTGGACTTATGTTGCTGAAAAGGGAAGCGAACCCTTATACATCAGAAATGGAAATCAACCCTCAGAGATGTCGTTTTTCCTGCACGAGGACAAGGTGAACCCGAAATCCCTTCGGTCCATAGACCTTCACGATCACGTTGCCATAATCTACGTGTCCCAGCTGAACAAGGTCGACGTTATTGCCGAGCTGTGCCGCATAGGGCTGGAGCGGAACGAGCGGTGCTTCATTGCCACGGAAGATGGGGATGAAATCGAAAGGCATCTTCGAAGCGCCGGCATCGATGTCGATTCTGCTTCGTCGAGGGGGGCGCTCGTCTTCCAGGATGTCAACGAGATATTCCCGAAGGGAGAGAAGTTCGACCCAGACATGACCATAGCCATGCTCAGGAGAATGATCCACGAGGCCCTTGACCAAGGCTTCTCGGGGTTGCGGGTGTTCAATACATTCTACCGACCTGCCGTTTTCGATGACAACAAGACCCACATCGATTACGAAACGGTGATGGGTCGGGTGATGTCCGAGGAGAAGGTGGTCAGGATCAGTCTCTATGACCTCAATGAGGAGGAGCCCGATGTCATCATTGGGGCCATACTCAGCCATCCGGTCATTGTTTTGAGGGGCATCGTGTGCAATAATTTCTTCTACATTCCGCATGACCAGTTGCTTAGCCCGAAGGGCGGCTCCCCGGAAATGTACCGGCTCATGGACAACCTGATCGACGTCTATTACAATGAGCTCAAGCTCAAGGAGAGCCATGATGAACTGGAATCAGCGAATAAACTCCTGAGAGAGGAGATCAAGAAGAGGAAGATGGTGGAGTGGGCTCTGCTGATATCAGAGCTGCGTTACCGGAACACTCTCGACTCCCTTAATGAACCGGTCCATGTGATCGATCGTGACTACCGGGTCATCATAACCAATAAGGCGTTGGAGAAATTGGGCGACCGTCTCGGCGAGAACTTCCACTGCGTCGGAAGCCAGCTATCGGAAGCCTTCCCCTATTTGCCGAAAGAGGAACTGGAGGAATACGAGAGTGTTTTTGCCAAAGGTGAAAAGATCGTATCGCATAGGATGTACAACCTTGAGAACAAGGTGTGGGCAGAGATCAGCAAAGTACCCATAATGGACGGGGATCAGGTCGCCAATGTCACGACCATCATACGCCGGGTCGATGACAGGGAAAGAAGTTCTTGGAACTAGTTTCTCCTTACATTATTTCCATTTTTGATATCCAAATATTGACGTTCATATACTCGTGTGACGATTTGTCAGACGGGATATGGGAGCACTCGATACCAGTACATCAAGAGCGGATGCATTAGGGTTCGATTCTGACACCACCGCTCCCTAGCTCCCCACTTCTCTTTTTTATCTGTTCTTAGAATGTCCCGATCGGCGCAAGGATGCAAGATCTGGCTATGCCTGGAGGGATGTACAAGCTTCTATCTTGGTAAGGTTTAAATATCGTTCCTCCGATTAGGAATCAGTTGGATGTATCATCCAACTCAGCTTTAGGGGCTGCAGTTGAGGGGAGCTAATCATGGTCAACAAGAGAAGTGCAATAATCGCCGTCATCGTCGTTGTGACTCTGGTCGCTGCCGGGATGTTCGCGTTCATCGGGCTTGGCGACAACAAGGGCAAGACAGCCGGGACGATAATGCTGATAGACGCCCTGGGAAACAACGTCACTCTGAACTCGACGCCGGAAAAGGTCGTCTCGGCCTCGCCGAGCACCACCGAACTGCTCTATGCGATCGGCGCCACCGGATCAATCGTGGGAGTCACCGATTACTGCGACTATCCGCTCAACGCGACCGGAAAATCACCCAAAGAGATCTTCACCAGCATCGGTGGGTTCTATTCACCCAGTTTCGAGAAGATCGCCAGCCTGGACCCCGACCTGGTCCTCCTTGACGGAGGCGTGAAGAAGCAGAAGGACCTGATGCCCCAGCTTGATTCCGTGGGCATCAAGTATGTAGCCCTATACCCAGGCAAGAACGTTACCGAGATCCAGAACAACATCCGGTACGTCGGCCAGATATTCGACGAGGAAGAGAGATCCGCCTCGCTGATCAGCGACATGGAGGAAAAGCTTTCCACGATCAGCAACGCGGTCAGCAACGTGACCTCGAAACCGAAGGTCATGGTGATGGTCGCGTTCAGCCCCACCATCTACGTGGTCGGGGGGAACACGTTCATCAATGACATAATCAACGCCGCCGGCGGAACGAACGTGTTCGCGAATGCGACCGGATATGCCACGATCTCCAAGGAAGGTGTCGTCCAGGCGAATCCGGACGTGATCATCGTCACATCCTCAATGATCCCCGGCCTGACCGCCCAAGAGGTTCTGGACCAGATAAAGGGCGACGTCCTCCTGAAGAACACACAGGCAGCCATCGACAACAAGGTCTATGTGCTCGAGAACCAGGCGGAAAGCTGCTTCCTGCGTCAGGGGATAAGAGTGGTCCAAGCGACCCAATTGCTGGCGGACATGCTGTATCCGGAAATCTTCGGTGAGGCCATACCCAACGTCATGGGCAACGAGTACGTCAACTACCTGCCGGAGAGCTGGAACAGCGATTCCACCGCCGCCCGGACGGTCATGACCTCCGTCCAGTTTTGGTGAACGATTTGAACGGTTCAGTGATCGATCGTGCAAAGACCCGGCTGCTGCTGATAGTGGTAGCCGGCAGCATCTCGCTCACCTTGCTATTTTTTCTCTCTCTAACAATAGGCGCGTACGGCATGACCTTCGAGTCCGCCATGACCTCCTTCTTCAACCTGATCACCAGCTTCGGTAACTCCCAGAACATGGACGAGAGGATCATATTGAACTCCCGGTTGCCCCGGACGCTATCGGTGATAGGCGTCGGCATAGGGCTGTCGATCGCCGGAGCCGTGATGCAGGCCATCATCAGGAACCCGCTTGTCGACCCCTACATCACCGGCGTTTCATCAGGCGCTGCCTTGGGGGTATCGCTCGTGGTCCTGGGCGGGGTCTCGCTGGCCGGCATCGGGATGTACTCCGTGCCGCTGGCCGCTTTCGTCGGAGCAATAATCGCCTTCGCCATGACCATGAGCCTGTCCGAGGCGGCCGGGGGCAAGCCGATCAGCTTCGTGCTTGCCGGAGTGATGATCGGTCTCGGCCTCTCGTCGTTCACCAACATCTTGGCGGTCATGAACCCGGACGAGCATAAAGGGATATTGTTCTGGATGTTCGGTTCGTTCCAATCGGTCACCTTGGACCAGACCCTGATAATTCTGATCCCGACACTGATGATCGTCTCGGTCATGTTATTGTACGCCCGTGAGATGAACGTCATCCTCCTGGGGGAGGAGCAGGCGAACCAATTGGGCCTCAACGTGCGTTCCTTCAAGCGGATCATGATGGTCCTGACCTCCTGCCTGACCGGGGTCTGCGTGGCCTTCACCGGCGTGATCGCGTTCCTCGGGCTCATCGTCCCGCACTCGGCCAGGATGATCGTCGGCAGCGATCACCGGTTGCTGCTGCCGGCGTCGATCGTCATCGGTGCGAACGTTCTGCTGGTGGCGGACATCGTCGCCAGATCGATCATTATGCCGGCCGAGCTTCCGATCGGTGCGATCATCTCTCTCATTGGTGTCCCGTTCTTCGCCTACCTGCTGATCAGGAGGGGGAAAGAGTATGGAGCCTGAAACGAAGACGATAACGGTCCAGGTCAACGGCATATCCTTCGGCTACAACGGGAAGAACACCTTGGAGGGAATCGATCTGGTATGCTCCAAAGGGGAGTTCATCGGCCTGATCGGCCCGAACGGGTCGGGCAAGACCACACTGCTCCGGTGCATAAACGGAGTTCTAAAACCCAAGGTGGGAACGATATTCGTCGAGGGCAAGAACATCGACAAGATGAAGATCAAGGAGATCGCCCGGGTCTGCGCCAACGTGCCGACGGACGCGGCCGAGGACCTGACCCTCACGGTGCACGAGTTCGTCTTCCTGGGGCGTTACCCGTACGTAAGCGGCATGTGGTGGGAGAGCAAGGATGACGAGGAGATCGTGGACAAGGCCATCGCCACGTTCAAGCTAGAACACCTGGTCAACAGAAAGCTGAACGAGCTGAGCTCCGGAGAACAGGCCAGGGTGCTGTTGGCCAAGGCGGTCGTGCAGCGTCCGCAGGTGATGCTGGTGGACGAGCCGTCGGCCCACCTGGACCTGCGCTACAAACTGGAGGTCATGGAGGAACTGCGTTCCCTGGCGAGGTCGGGGATAACGGTCATCACCGCATCGCACGACCTGAACCTGATGTCGAAGTTCTGCGACCGGGTGCTGATGATATCGCAGGGAAAGATCGTCTCCTTCGGAAACCCGGTCGACGTCATGACCGAGGAGAACATCCGGGACGTGTACGGGGTGGAGGTCACGATGTTCCGCGACGGCGACGAGATATATGCCATTCCAAAGAGGTCGTTGAGACAATGAACGTTGAAGAGCTGGTCCGATCGGACCTCCTGAACATCGAACGCCCGATACACGGCGGACTGGGCTGGAAATACCAGGGCGTGGAGGACTTCAGTTCGAACCTGAACCCGCTGGGTCCGCCGCCGCAGGTGCGGGACTACATGCTCCAGGCGGCCGACAAGCTGATCTACTATCCGGACGACGGCGGGCTGGAGCTCAAGGAGGCCATCTCCAGGCGTTTCGGCGTGAACCGGGAAAACATCATGCTGGGGGCCGGCTCGGCCGAGCTCATCCGGCTGTTCCCGGACGTCTTCATCAACAAGGGCGACGGAGTCATCATGCCGAGGCCGACGTTCGCCGAGTACCAGTTCGCCCTGGGGATGAGGGGGGCGAGCATCCACGACCTCCCGCTGAGCGAGATCGACGGGTTCCATTTTGACTTCGCCAGGCTGAACAACATGATCGGGTCCGGTTCGAAGGCGCTGTACATCTGCAACCCGAACAATCCGACAGGCGTTGTTGAGAGCAGGAAACGCATCGTGGAGATCATCGAGGAGTGCGAGAAGCAGAACACCCTGGTCTTCCTGGACGAGACGCTGCTGGAGCTGGTGGACAACGCCAGGGACCTTACTTGCATCGCCGAGGCGGAGAACCACGACAACCTGTTCATCATACGCTCGTTCACCAAGTGCTTCGCCATACCCGGGATACGGGTGGGATACGCCATAGGCTCCAAGGACGTCATCCGGCACATGGACAACGCCCGCCTGGCTTGGAACCTGGGCCAGGTGGAGATGCATGTGGCGGCGAAACTGCTGGACGACTGCTACGGGCACATCGAGAAGGCGGCCCGCCTGATGGCCGAGGAGAAGCCCTACCTGATCGAGGCGATAAAGAGGACCGGGGTCGTCTCCGCATCGGGACCGGACGCGTTCTTCTTCTTCAACCGGGTCAACGGCGGTCTGAACTCGAAGCAGCTGAAGGACCTGCTCCTCCGCTCCAACGTTCTGGTACGGGACTGCGGCTCGTTCGGGCTTCCGTTCGAGAAGTTCGCCCGCTTCGCCATCAAGACGCATGACCGGAACGTGCACCTGGTCGAGGCCTTCAAGAGAACGGCCGAGAGCATGGACCAGCTGAATTCCAAGGGTGAATGATGTTGACTGACCTGTACCTCTACGGCCTCCTGATAGTCGTTGCAGCCGTGGTCATCGACCTGCTGCTCGGGGAACCGCCCAACGCCGCCCATCCGGTCGTGTGGATGGGGAAGGTCATCGGTTTCATGGACCGGCACACCAAGAGGACTGGAAGAAAAAGCGGCGAACGGGCTCACGGCGTGCTATTGGCGCTGGTGCCGCTGCTACTGTTCCCGTTCGTGTTCACCCTGCTGCTCTTCCTGCTGCGGGACCTGTTCGGGGCGCTGGTATGGGCCATTGGCTGCGCTGTACTGCTCAAGACCATGTTCGCGATCAACGCCATGGGCAAGCACACCCTCCCGATCCAGAAGGCGCTGGAGCGCGGGGACATGGATGCGGCCAGGAAAGCCGCATCGATGATCGTGTCCCGTGACGTGAACAAGCTGGACCGGGAGCACATCATCTCCTGCGCGGCCGAGTCCGCGGCGGAGAACACCGTTGACAGCATATTCTCGCCGCTCTTCTTCCTCGGGCTGGGCGGGATGCCGTTCATCGTCTTCTACCGCGTATCGAACACGCTGGACGCGATGGTCGGATACATCGATCCGCCGTACACGCACGTCGGCTGGTTCAGCGCGAAGCTGGACGACTGCACCAACTACGTCTGCGCGCGGATATCGCTGCCGTTCATCCTGCTGGCGCTGATGATCCTGGGAATGGACTGGAGGGGTGCATGGAGGGACGCACGGAAGTATCACAAGGCCACGTTATCGCCGAACAAGGGCTGGTCGATGTCGGCATTCACCGGCGGGCTCGGCATTCGTTTCGAGAAGGTCGGGTGGTACGTGATGGGCGACGGACCGCTGCCGACTGACCCGAAGGTCATCGGCAATACCGTGAAGGTGATGAAGGTCTCGGCGCTGCTCTTCATCGCGCTGGTCGTCCTGCCGTTGTATCTGTTCATCGGGCTCAACGTCCAGATATATATCGAAAACCTATTCTCAGTGCTGTTCGGGTGGTTGTGAGCATATGGGCAAGGTCGATGTGACTACGGAGATCAACGAGGTCGGGGAGAACACGGTGCTGGTGGTCCGGCTGCCGCAGAAGATGAAGGTTCTGAGCACGACCGTGCTCAACGGCGGTTTCTCCGTGTCGGACACCATCCTGTCCGTCCAGGTGCCGATCCACTACAACGGCATGGACCCCGAGGCGGAGATCGTGGAAATCTGCGGGACACTGGGGCTGTGCCGGGAATCGGTCGGTTTCATGACCGCCGTGGACCTGAAAAGGGTCCTGACCGTCGTCAGCGAGGAGTATCACGGGGTCAATGCCACCGTGGTCGCCACGTCGGGCGTCAAGAACGCAGTCTACGCCGGCGAACCCATGACCGACGCGCTCATCCGCGGTCTGAACGGACCGGGGACGATCAATATCATCGTAGCTTTGGACAGGCCACTGCACGAGACCGGCTTGGCCAACTCGCTGATCACCATCACCGAGGCGAAGACGGCCGCCCTCATGGACACCAAGACCCGCGGGACCGGGACGACCAGCGACGCCATCGCCGTCTGCTGCCCCGAGGGCGACGGAGAGAAGTACGCCGGCACCGCCACGGACGTGGGCATATGCATGGCCCGCGCGGTGCGCAAGGCCGTCGCGGCATCGACCCTCAAGTGGTATGCCAGGCCCGGCCCGGTCGACTTCATCAAGCTGCTCGACGACCGGGGGATCACACTGGAGGAGATGTGGTCCGCCGCCAACAAGCTGGTGTTCCCGAACCCGGCCTGGCCGGAAGGTTTCCTCAAAGGCAAGTTCATGGAACGGATGGACCTGCTGCGGCAGGACATCAACGTCAACGCCATGGTCAAGGGGGCATTGCTCCTGGAGGATGCTGGTAAAGCCCAGGAACTGTACGGTCTGGACAACGGGGTGTTCGAATCCGATCCGGTCCATTTGCTGGCCGACGAGCTGATGGGGATCGCGCTGGCCGAATATATCACCGGGACCAAAGGCCTGTTCGAATACGTGCGGTACGACCGCAAGAAGCCCGGTATCCTGGCCGAGCTGGGCCCGTTCCTCGACGACATCGTCGGGGCGCTGATCGGGGCGGTCATGTCCAGGATATACTCTGATCTACTGGAGGGGGAAGGACGACTACAATAGGAGCGGTAAAAGCGGCATTCTCGATGTTCACGATGATACCACTGGACGTCGAGGGCGAGGAAGTGGTCGGGCTGTCCAAGCAGTTCTACCTGATCGTGCTGGTCGGGGCGTTCTATGGACTGATCGCCGGATCGCTGATGTGGGCCCTGTCCCACGTCTTCTCAGCGCTGGCGGCTGGTGTGCTGGCTTTGCTCGTCGTTCACGCGCTGAACCGGTTCCTGCACTTCGACGGACTGAGCGATTTCGGGGACGGGATGATATGCAGCGGCGACCAGGAGAAGAAGATGAGAGCGGTCAAGGACTCGCACACCGGCGCCGGCGGCATCGGGTATTCGATCATGTTCACCGCGCTGAGCATCGTGGCACTGGGCGAGCTGTCGCCTCAGCTGGTGTTCTTCGGTCCGTTCGTGGCCGAGCTGCTGAACAAGAACGCCATGGTGTTCGCGGCATCGGCGGGATCGTCACGGGAAGGACTGGGCGGCATCTTCGTCAAGAACACTTCCGGGAAGACCGCGGCAATATCCGCGCTGATCTCGCTGGCGTTCATCATCCCGGTCGGGTTCGGTTTCTACTGGTACTATGACCTTTCGTTATACTGGCTGATCCTCATGATCGTGGCGCCGCTGACAATTAGCTGCCTCGTCGGTGCGATCGCCGCGAGGATAGCGATGAAAGGGTTCGGATGCGTCAACGGGGATGTCCTGGGCGCGACCAACGAGTTCTCCCGGCCGTTCGTCCTGCTGACCGTGTCGGCGGTGGTCTGGTGCCTGGCCACGCTGCACTGGTGACTGCTGGCGGAAGGGGCAGCCGCATCAGCGAGCTTGGCGTCGAGAAACCGCTGGTGCCGATTGCCGGCGTCCCGATGATCGATCGGATACTGGACGAGCTAGGAAGATCAGAAGGGCTGGACCGGATCTACGTCTCGGTCAGTCCTCTTGCCCCAAAGACCAGAGAGTACCTTTCAAGCAAGCACGTCGTCATCATCGACACCCCCGGAAATGGTTACGTAGCCGACCTGAACGGCTCGATGCGCATGATCGATGAGGCCGCGGTCCTGGTCTGCCCCTCGGACATGCCCCTGATAACGTCGGAAGTGGTCGACGCGCTCATCGACGCATACGATGAAAGGGGTCAGCCATCGCTCACGGTGGGACTGCCTCCGAAGGTGATCGAGTCATTGGGGCTGCTGGTCACTTACGTCGAGGAGATTGAAGGCAAGAAGCTGACATTCTGCGGCGTGAGCGTCGTGGACCGCAAGGAGATGTTGACCGGTAACTTCTTGCCAGGCGGATATTTCGTTACCGAAAAGGTGGAGTTCGCCGTGAACGTCAACACCGTCCACGACCTCCGCCTGGCGGAAAGGATCTTGGAGGAGAGATCCAAGTAATTTTGGTCTAGTGTTTGGCGAGCGCCATTATCTTCACGTAGTTCTTCTCGATCTCGGCGAAAAGGCTCTTGCAGGTGATCGCCCCGCTGCTCTGACAGAACGCCGCGATGGAAACGCCACCGGCGCCAACCCCTTCTTTCACGAGACCTTTCTCGTAGAACGTCAGTCCCTCATGCTTGGTCGGGGAGAAGTCGATGTTCGCCGCCAAAACTGGTACTTTGCCGATCTGCTTTACGATGCCGACCAAGTCGGCTGATTTATCATTGATGATCCACCTGGTCGTTCCCAATGCAACGTTTTCAAGTGCCTTGGGTTCCATCGACTTGACCACCGCCAGGACGGCCGCCATCTGGGTGCCGCCCGCCAATATCACCGGTACGGTGCGCGATGCGCCGACTATCAGACCGGCCGCGGCCGGCATCATCGGGTCGCCGACGGCGGCAATGGCCAGCATGGCGTCGTTCTTCATCTGCTCTGGTGTAGATCTTGATCTGGATATGCCTTCCATGGCGATATTGGTCTTGAGCGAGTGAGGGTTCTCCGGCAAGGTCGAACTGACCTTCCCATTGGCGTTATATCCCATCGCCAGCAGGACGGCCAACGCGGTGGTCGTGCCACCGGCGATGCTCTCTCCCACGACCAGGTAGTCCGAGACCTTGGCCAGGTTTTCGCCGGCGATGACCGCGTTCTCGAAGACCCGCTTCGGGTCCCTTACAGCCGCTCCAGTCTTGATGTCCTCGCCCGGATATCCTTCCAGCTCGAAATATGGGGCGTGCGGTCTGACCCTTACGCCGCCATTCGCGGCATAGAAGGGCATTCCGGTCAGTCCTATGGCGCTCATCGTGACCAGGGCCGGCGTTGGTATGCCATTCGGAGTGACCGGCACACCGTCGATGCACTTGCACTGTCCATAGTACAAAAGTTCGACGTCGGCTGCTGGAGTAAAATCAGTTATGGCCGGGACTGCACCTGCGGCCGATATGCCAGGGATCTTCGCCGTTTCCGTGTTGCCAATGACGCAGATAAAGGTGGGCTTCTTCCCCCAAACCTTCTCGACGAATGCTTTGGCCTTCGATTCCTCATTGCAGATCAGGATGTCCTCAGGGACTGTGAAGCTCATTTATTAGCATCTCCGATTAAGAGTTGGATGATACATCCAACGTAACGGATTGGGACTATTTAATGGTTATTTTACCAAGATATGCGGTAATTCTGAACCCCAATTCCTCGGAGGAAGAGAAGGCCTCGAGCGCGGGATATTGAGGATGACGGATAGATTCATCGTATCATCGTTTTGAGCGCTCCGATCGTTCACCATATTCAATTGCGATAACGAGCCAGACTTGATATCGGACCGCAGTTCGCTGAAAGTCATTCCGGTGCAACATTGTGTAGAAAACATTTTGTCTCATTAATAATATGCAGCGAGGATGGACGATAAGGATCTCCGAATCTTTCAATTATTATTGATCAACAATCGTCTTACTCACCGTGAAATGGCTCAGGAATTGGATATATCGGTGCCCTCCGTCCACCGCCGCTTTCAGAATCTGATAGCTCAGGGCATCTTCTCCAAGTTCACCGCGAACATATCTACTGGATATCTCAAGGCCATTCCAATAAAGGTCATGGGGGTCAGTGAAAGCCGGTCTATAGGAAAACGGATGGACGAACTGGTCAAATGTGAATATACAGAGAAGGTGTACCAATTCGGTTCGAACGTGCTGGTCATCACGTTGTTGCTCCGGAGCCTGGACGACCTGGGCCCTACCGTGGAGCACATCAGGGACTGCCTGGAGATAAAGGACCTGACCGTCGTGATACCGTCCATGGTAACGTCTGCGAATATCCCCATACACAAGAAATATTCGGGAACGGCGGCATTGTCTGTGATCGATTATCAGATCATCGAGGCGCTCCATGACGACGCAAGGAGACCGTTGATCGAGGTGGCTGAAACGCTCAACCTTTCAGTGAAGACCGTGAAGCGCCACCTGGACGCCATGGTGGAACAGGGCTCTATAGAAATGGGTACGAACTGGAAACCCGAGAAGACCTCGGGTATCTATTCCTTGATACATTTGGAACTGGGGTCAGGGGTGAATCGGAGACACCACATCGCACGCTTGAATGATAGGTTCGGCCCCCGGATACTTGTCTCATTGGAATCAAGCAACCTGCCGGACATGATAGTTCTCAGCTGTTGGTCCCCAACCATGGACGAGCACGTCGAGCTGGTCGAGGAGATATCCAAGGACAGCGAGGTCGAGCTCATATTTTCCAGAATAATAAGAAGCACCTGGTTGTTCGAAACGTGGCGTTCGAAGTTATTGCATGAGAGAGCACAACGTGGTACTGACCCGTCGCTCATCCATTGGCCGAATTGATGGGCAGGACCTTCCCTTTTTTCTCGTCCAATGCGATAAAACGGCAATCCCTTTCAAGAATTTAGGCAATTTTTAACACAAGCACCTTACACGAATTCATAACCGGCAATATTAATGGTCCCAATGAGGGAGTTGAATTGTCCGGTGATAACAGTAAGGATTGCCCGCACCATCCTCAACCGATGGGAACGGGAAAGCTGACGACCGTTCTGGAGACAACGTTCCTAGACGCAATGCTGGGGGAGCCAGGTCGGGTGAGATACCATGGATGAGATGTCGATCGGCCTTGTCATATTGTTGATGGTCCTAGCCCCGATCGTAGCAGGGTCGGTATGCCTCATATTGCGGAAGCTCTCCGCTATCGGTAAGGTCGTAGGCATCACCGCTGCGATGCTGATCGTTTCCGTCCTGCTGCTGTCATCTCAGATACTGTCCGGCGGTCCGATCGCCCGCCAGGCAAGTGACCTTACATCGTTCAGCACGATCATCACGGTGCTGGACATCGTCCTGATACTCTCTTTTATCTATCTTGCCTGGAGGGTCAGGAGTGTCCTTGCCGGCATCTTTGCCGTGATCCAGATGGTGGTCATGGCGGCAATCGAGCTGAACGGCGTTGGAGAACACGGATTGGCGATCTATGTAGATCAACTCAGTCTGATGATGGCCTTCATAACATCGGTCATTGGTTCCATCATTTGCCTCTATGCCGTCAGGTACATGGCCCATTACAAGGACCATGGGCGGTTCTTTGCCGTGATGCTTTTGTTCCTGGGAGCCATGAACGGTGCGGTGTTTTCCAACAGCCTCCTGTGGCTGTTCTTCTTCTGGGAGATCACCACTCTGTGCTCCTATCTGCTGATAGGCCATACTGGTACGGAACAGGCAAGGAGGTCCGCAATAACGGCTGCCAAATACACCCTGGGCGGTGGGGTGGCCCTGATCTTGGGGATCATGCTGACGATCCACTACTTCGGCACGATCTTCATCGACCAGATCCCGATCGGGACTACGATCGGAGGGCTCGCCCTTCTGCCGTTGGCCTTGATGGCTATAGCCGCGTTCACCAAGTCCGCACAGATCCCATTCCAGAAGTGGCTCCTGGGAGCGATGGTGGCGCCCACGCCGGTCTCCGCTTTACTGCATTCGGCGACCATGGTCAACCTGGGGCTGTACCTGCTCCTCAGGCTCAGTCCGAGCCTTCATGGCACCGGACCCCTGATGGGCATGATCGGACTGGTGGGGGTGTTATCGTTCCTGATCACTGCTGTTCTGGCCATCACTCAGAGCAATGCCAAACGCGTTCTGGCGTACTCCACGATCGGCAACCTAGGTCTTATCGTGGCGTGTGTCGGCTTCGATTCATCGCTTTCATTGACCGCTGCCATGCTGCTCCTGCTCTTCCACGCCATCTCCAAAGCGTTGCTGTTCATGTCGGTGGGCGTGGTCAGGGAGCGGTCGGGGTCGGAGGACATTGATGATATGGAAGGGCTCAGGGACACCATGCCATTGGTCGCTGCCTCCATCATGCTGGGCGTTTTCATGATGGTCCTGCCTCCGTTCGGAATGTTCGCCTCCAAGTGGTTGCTCAGCGAATCCGTTACCTCGTTGCCCTTCATGGCTATTTTCCTCGTTCTAGGATTCGGCGCCACGCTTGTGTATTACGCCAAGTGGCTGGGCAGGGTCTTCACCGGAGGCACGGGAAGGGGATCCTTCCATCGGGACGAGACGCCGCGTACCTATGTTCTAGCACTCGCGGCGACCGCCTTGATCGGCATTTTCGCCACTGTCGCGATCGGTCCGATCCTGGATGGACTGATAAACCCCTATGTGACAAAGGTGTTCGATCCAGCCATGCAGATGGGGAGCTGGAGTCTCGTCACATCCCTGGGATTGTTCCCGATCTTCGCTCTCATCGCACTTGCGGCAGTTATGGCATTGGTAACGTTCCTCCCCAGGAAGACGCCGCCGGAGGCCAATGTGTACACCTGCGGGGAGAATTGTGAGGTAGAAACTGGAACGTTCTACTACTGGTCGGAAACGAGGATTACCAAGGTTATCGGATTGGCCAACATCGGGATGTCGGTCCTGCTGTTCATCCTGGTGTTGACTCCGGTCCTCCAGGAGGTGACGGCATGAGCTCTCTGGTGGATCAGGTGTTGCCGGTCGCCCTCTGGGCATCGGTCCCGGTGCTCATCGGCATATTGCTGGGGGTCGATCGTGTAATGACAGCTCGTCTGCAGGGGCGCAGGGGACCACACGTGCTCCAATCCCTGCGCGACCTCGTAAAGCTCCTCGGCAAAGAAGGGAGTCAGGTCAATCGGTCCCAGGTTGCCTTTGCCTCTATGGCACTGGCACTTCAATCCGTGGCAGCTCTCGTGCTGATCATGGGAAGCGATATCCTGACCGCGTTCCTGCTCTCCGGGGTCGGTTCTTTCCTTATGGTGTTGGCCGCACTCTCGGTTCGCTCACCATACTCCCATCTGGGCGCCCACCGCGAGCTCATCCAGATAATGGCAACCGAACCGGTGGTCATGTTGGTCGTACTGACGTTAGGATATGCCAGCGGATCATTCCTGGGTTCGAACATGAGCCACACACTGTTCCTTTCTCTGCCGCTCGCCGTTGTGGCCATGGTCCCGATGCTGCTCATCCGGCTGGAAAAATCACCATATGACATAGCGACCGCACATTCAGAGATCATCTCCGGACCATATGTGGAATTCTCCGGCAGGACACTGGGCATAACCAAGCTGGCACACTGGTACGAACTGGCGGTCATGTTCGGGATCATGCTGCTCTTCTTTGGCATGACCGATCCGTTGGTGGATGTGGCGGTCAAGGCCGTGGTCCTGCTGGCGGTCGTGTTCATGATCGCAGTGATCGACAGCTCCACTGCCAGGTTGACCCGCTGGAAGATGCTCCGATTCAGCCTGACGTACTGCCTGGGAGCGGTCACGCTCAATCTCATGCTGCTTTTCCTAAGCAATACAGGGGTGTTCTAGATGACAAACAAGAACGATGCGCTTTCGCCTTGGATACTGCATTTCGATACCGGTTCGTGCAACGGATGCGATATCGAGATATGGGCGCTGCTGACGCCGAAATATGATGTGGAGCGGTTCGGGATGATCAATAAGGGGAATCCCAAGCATGCGGATATCCTGCTCGTGACCGGACCGGTGACCAAGAAATGTGTCTCGCGGCTCAAGAACCTGTACGACCAGATGCCCGATCCCAAATTGGTGGTGGCTTGCGGCGACTGTGCCTCGACCGGTGCACCGTACGTCGGCTGCTACAACATATGCGGGGGAGTGGACGAGGTCATTCCAGTTGACGTATACATCCCCGGCTGCGCCTGCCGTCCGGAGGTCTTGATCGATGGAGTGGTGATGGCACTGCAAAAATGGAAGGAAAGGGCCGGCCCAGTTCCTCAAGAGGTGAAGGCATGAGCGAACATCCCAATGCCGGATCGATCGCCAGGATCACTGAGATCCATAAGGAAGGGTACACGAGGCTCGTCACGATCGTGGCGGCGGACGAGGGTGACGGCAAGATGGAGCTGATATACGTCCTCGACCGCGATGGGGAGATCATGACCGTCCGGTCCAGCTGCCGCTGGGACGATGAGCTGGAGAGCCTGTCGTCAGTTTTCAAGGGCGCGGAGAACATGGAACGGGAGATCATCGACATCCTTGGTGCCCGGTTCGAGGGGATCAAGGGCGGCCTGTTCCTGGAGATGAAAGGAGGGGTCATAACCCCTCTGAGGAAGAAAACCCAAGGAGCGTGATGAGATGAGCAAGACAACTTTGATACCTTTCGGTCCGCAGCACCCGGCATTCCTAGAGCCTCTCAATCTGAATTTGAGGCTGAACGAGGAGACCGTGGTGGGGGCCGAGATCAACTACGGCTATAATCACCGCGGGATGGAGAAAGCCATGGCGAACGATTTCAAACGGAGCATTTACCTCTGCGAGAGGGTCTGCGGGATATGCTCGTTCTTCCATTCGACCGCCTATTGCCAGTCGATGGAATATATCTTCCAGGTACAGATCCCCGATAAGGCAAGGTACATCCGGACCATCATGATGGAATGCCAACGTTTGACATCCCATACCTTGGCGCTCGGGCATACGGCCGAGGCAATGGGCTACGAGAGCCTGTTCATGCAACTTTTCAGGGAAAGGGAGTACATCATGCGGCTGGTGAACGATATTTCCGGGAACAGGGTCCACTACAGCATGAACACCATCGGAGGGGTGAGGAGGGATATTGCCACCGAAGATCAGAAAGAGATCCTTGCCGCGCTTGATGACCTGGAGAAGCGCTTCCCCGAGCTGGCCGATGTCTTCAGGAGGGATGCAACGGTCAGGGCTAGGATGATCGGAAAAGGAGTATTGACGCCCGAGATGGCCCGCAGCTATGGAGCTGTCGGTCCGGTCGCCCGGGGAAGCGGGGTCTCTCAGGACCTGCGCGAGACCTACTATCAGGACCTCGATTTCCGCCCCGTCGTTAAGGAGGGGGGCGACGCCTACGCTCGGACAATGGTCCGGGTGGATGAGGTCTTCCAGTCGATCCGCCTCATCCGTCAGGCCATCTCCGATATGCCCGATGGACCGCTCAGCGTGCCGGTCCGGGGCAACCCGTCCGGTGAGGCGTTCATCCGTCTGGAAGCGCCCCGCGGAGAATTGATGTACTATGTCAAGGCGAAGGGGACGGTGGATCTGGACCGGATCAAGGTCAAGACGCCCGCGTTCGTAAACGTGGCCGCGCTTTCGGCCATGATCCCCGGGTGCGAGATGCCTGACGTACCGGTGATCACGGTATCGGTGGACCCATGCATATGCTGTACGGAGCGGTGATCACATGAGCATGCTTTCGACGGTCATAAGGAACCTCGTGCACAGGCCGGTGACAACAAGCTACCCATACATACCGGCCGACATCCCGAAAGGGAACAGGGGCAGGGTCGATTGGGACATGGCCTCATGCACCTTATGCGGTTTGTGCGAGAAACGCTGCCCTACATTGGCGGTCGCGGTCGACAAGAGGATCGGTGTGGTATCGCTCCAGGTGTACAGGTGCATCTCGTGCGGGGTCTGCGCGGATGTGTGCCCCAAAGGTGTGATAAGCATTCGCCAGGAGTATTCCAGTCCAAGTTACAAGAAAGAGATCAGGAAATATCAAAAGGAGGCGACGGCAGAAAAGGCTGCGGAATCATCCTCAGATAGCGAGGTCAGATCCGGGTGATATGCGTCATCGCCATGTATCATCTGGTAGAGCTTGTCCGGAACGTCCTTTCAATTGGGGAATATCCGATAAAGTAGATCCCCAAGCTGGATGCATTTGGATTCCTGCTCGCAGAACCTCTTTCCTTCAGCCCCGGTCGTCAGCTTGTCGCAGATGGCATAGGGCACCTTCATGACGATGTGCTCGCCAGTGACAGACGAGCAGCCGTGATCCACGATGATCGCGATGCGGCAGTCGGAGAACGCCTTTGCGTATCGCATCAGCTCCTTGTCCACTGCCTCCAGCAGCTCTACCTTTTCCCTCGGGGCCCGTTTGTGAGAGATGTCATCGGTCTCCTCAATATGCAGAAATACGTCGCCCCCTTTGATCATCGAAGCGGCTTCCTTGATCCCTTCCTTGAAACCTGCCACTCTCTTCGACGCCATTCCCAGGAACGCCGCCACGCCCAGTGCGGAGGGGCTCTTTGAAATGACCGTCATCAAGGGAATGTGCCTTCCGTTCTCCTTCGCCTCTTCCGCTAGCTTCCCTAACCCGCCACCCCAAGGAAGCATGGTTATCCCGCCAGTATGCTCTGCCACCGACTCCGCGAAAGCTCCGAACTCACAGAGGTCTTCTGGCATAACGTCGGCCGGGCTGGGCGGTTTGGGCAGGTTGAGTATCCGATCGCTCTCCACCGTCATGACCGCCTTGCCGCCCTGGTAGAACAGGATGCTCGGCTTCATCCCGGAGATATGCTTCTTGCTCTTCAGGACCGCCTTCTGCAGCTCGATCTCATCCGCGCACGAGACCTTGTAATACCACTCGACCCGGCCGTTGGATATCTTGGCCGGCGTCATCCGGTAAGCGATGCGTTTCGCGTCCAGCGGAAGACCCAGACCGAAAGCCTCGATCACTCCCCGAGGAACATCGAGCGGTTTGCCGGAAAACAGTTGCAACAGGAAGAAATGAGTGTACTCGCGTGCGTCCGTGCAGCCCAGCTCGCCGCTCGAAGCGACGGAGTTGATGAACTTCATGGTGGACACCTGGAGCGGGGTCTTGTAGTCAAGCGCCGGAACCTTGTCGTCGGTTGCTCCGTCGAGCATGATCACAAGTGTCCGCTTCGAGTTGGACATATCATCCAATAATGCGGTCCTTATCTTTAATC
The DNA here is from genome assembly GCA_942492955.1 of uncultured Methanomassiliicoccales archaeon. Classification (GTDB taxonomy): domain Archaea; phylum Thermoplasmatota; class Thermoplasmata; order Methanomassiliicoccales; family UBA472; genus DASXVU01. The sequence goes on along the minus strand of OW818644.1, from coordinate 958,930 downwards.
GTTTTGCCAGCAGGTATCTTCCTCCGTACCCATCCAGTATTGTTTGACATAATCTCATTCTAGGCTGCAGTTCAAGACTACATCTATCATCTGGGCGATCGTCATTTAGATAGTCATGACTCCAGAACGGGAAATCGTTTGTCAATAATCGATATTATTGAAATTATAACTCAAACGAAATGCATTTATACAAATTAAAATTATATATTTTTGAGGAAGGATTCGGGGGAAGGAACTTGATGGGGATAATTACAACGCCGCCGGCCAGCTGGTCACCGTGAGGCAGGACAACGGGGAGGTGACCAGGATGTCGTACGATACGCTGGGAAGGCAGACATCGATCGCCTATCCGGACGGGAAGAGCGAATCTTACACTTATGACGAGTCCGGGCGGGTCCTCACCGCCACGTCGAGGTCCGGGCAGGTCACCACCAGCGCCTACGACACCGCCGGCAACAACATCCGGGTCACTGGCGGCGGCGAAACGATCCGTACGAGGTACAACGCCGACGGGCTGGTCTCGGAGAAGGTCAACAGCCTGGGGAACATCTCCTACCATTACGACAGCCGCGACCGGCTGTACCGCACGGTGCAGAAGGTTTCGCCGAACACTTACACGTTCACGTACGCGTACAACGCCGTCGGGGACGTGGTCTACGTCGACTATCCGGACGCCAGGCGGATAACGTACCTGTACGACCGCTATGGCCGGGCGGTGGACGTGAAGATGGGGAACACCCTCCTCCTCAACGTCACTTACAACCCGGACGATTCCGTGGCGTCGAAGCGGTATTGCGACTCCAACTGTTCGGTGACGTACACGTACAAGACGAACGGGATGGTGGGCAAGATCAAGGCGGTGAACGTCAGCAGCGGGGTGACCATCCTCGACCTGAACTATGATTACACCGCCGATGGCGACGTGGCCAGCATCAAGGACGCCTTCGGCTCGGCCGGGAACGAGTACTACTGGTATGATCAGCTCGGCCGGCTGACCAAGGCCATGGCCAACTCCACGTTCGGAACGATCCAGTATGGCTACTCGAGCGTCGGCAACCGCATCTGGAAGAACGAGGGCACGAACGTCTCATCCACATACACCACGTACAACAAGCTGACGTCGGACGGGACGTACTCCTACGTGTACGATGCCAACGGCAACGTCTTCTGGAAGAACTCATCGGCTGTCCGCTACAACTACATCTACAACTCCTTCGGCCAGATGACCGAGGTCAGGAAGCAGCTGTACTCCGGCGGGGTATGGGGGCCGCTGACGACCGTCGCCCGCTACTACTACGACGCCAACGGCGCCCGGGCCAAGACCGAGGAGTCCGGCACCATCACCCGGTACGTTTACGACGGCCACGACCCTATCTACTTCAACTCCAGCGACGGCCGGGGTCAGAAGGACATCTACCTGAACGGAGGGCTTAACCTTCGGGTCGTGAGCTCAAGCGAGAGCTACGTGTACATATCCGACGCACTGGGCAGCACCCGGTTCGTGCTCCGGAACGGCAACAAGAACGTACAGGACTGCATGTCCTGGGCGGTCACTTACAAGCCGTTCGGCCAGATCTATTCCCCGGCCGGCACGGACAAGTTCTCGTTCGCTGGCGAGATCGTCGATTCACCGACCGGGCTGGTGTATTTGTCGGCGAGGTACTATGACCCGGCGGTTGGAAGGTTCTACGCGCTGGACCCATTGCTGGGGAAGCTGTCGTCGCCGCAGACGCTGAACCGTTACGTGTATTGTGCGAACAGCCCTTTAATTCACATTGATCCCACTGGTAGGGTGTTGAATCTTATTGCTGGCGGTATTGGAGCTCTAGCCGGAGCTGTCATCGGTGGTGTTGTCGCATATGCTATGGGTGGAGATGTGACGGCAGGAATTGTTGGAGGTGCGGTTGGAGGAGCAATTGCTGGACTAACAATGGGCGTAAGCCTGATACCGTCAGCGGTAGGAAATGCGATGGTAATAGGGGCAATATCAGGTGGAGCGGGAGGAGCAGTTCAGGGAGCGATTACTGAGGGACAGAAATCAAATTGGGACATAGGAAAAACGCTTGAAGGAACTCTATACGGAGGCGTAACTGGAGCCGCTACTGGATTGATAAGTGGAGGTATGTCGAGGTATGCCCTGTCTGCTTTCAAGCTGGTGCCAATTGAAAAAGGAGCATATGGTAGCCTATGGCAAAAAACCACGAGTATTCTTGCCAATGCAAAGACGGCGAACTATGCGACTAAGGAAGGGATGGTAGAAGGGGTTGAACTCATGACACGATCTACTGCAAAGAACATGGGACACATTACAACGGTTTCGGGGTTGATTGCCTATAGCAAATCCTGGAACATTCCTATCGGATATGGAGTGAAGGCCTTTGTCAACTACTACGAGGGAGAACTGAATCGGATTGTGAGATTGTAATAAAGCTTCGAAATCAATTTGGGCTGGATGTGCTACCTAGTCCTCTAAGGAATAAGAAAGTGGTAATAAAATCAACAGAAATGAGGTAGTCCTCGGATCATGGAACATAAGGAAAATAATGGTGACTCTATGGAAGATACATTTCCTATTGGAATCAGACTTAATTGGAGAACTATTAGCAAGTTCAGGCATGATTGGTCTCTGATCTACGATAATGAGATTATCGCATTAGTGAAAGCGACGAAAAGAATTGGAAATATGTTCGAAGGGAAATACGACTCTTTTAGTTTGCTACTTGAATATCGTTTTAAAGGCGATAAGGGATTGATATCTAATTCAATATCTGGTGAACGGATTGCAACTATCGATGATTTGATGTCTAGTTCAATTGGCAGACTTCTCTTTGAGAATGGGAAAGGTATGTTCATTCATCATGACAATACTGGATACAGGATTTCTGAAGAGGGAGGGGATGATTTGGCAAGACTGTACTATAATAACATGTCATCCCCCGTCGAATCCTCATTCATATTACTGAAGCAACCGATGGGAATCGACCCGCGGCTATTGGCCATCATCGGTCAATTCTATGCAATTCAACAAGCTTCTGGATATTAGAGATACGTTTACTGCGCGAACAGCCCGCTGATACATACCGATCCGAGTGGAAGATGGTTGAATCTGGTCATAGGGGCCGTGGGCGGTGCCATCATCGGTGGTGCGATGGCGTACATCACCGGAGGCAATGTCTGGGCCGGGGCGGCTGGCGGTGCGGTGGAAGGGACGCTGCTCGCCTCCGGGGTGGGAGCCATATTCGCCGGCGTCGCCGGATCGGCCACGCAGACGCTGATCGAGACCGGCGGCAACATGGACGCGATGGACGTCGCGGGCATCGGGATGGGGGCCGTCTCGGTCCCAGGAGGCGGAGGAGCAACCAGGGGCGTTGTAAAGAATGTTGCAAGAGAAGTCGAAGAGAATGCTGAGAGAAATCTATTAAAGTCGAAGCTAAACGATTATGTGCCAGACATGTATGAAAACGTAGCAAAAGGGTTGACAAGAGATGAATATAATGAACTTAGCGGACTCGCTTTGAGAGATAGGCACGCAAGAATTGGAATGAAGTGCCATGATGACATGGGTAATATGGCCCGAGTAGAATTGAACATTCCATATACGTCTCGCGGCAAACCGGGTCCAGATTTTGATTTAAGGGATCAGGGATATTGGTTCGATCTGTCTACAAAGAATACATGGTCGTCTAAACCCGGAAAATATGGCCCAGGGGGAGCTCCAATATACTACGATCCCGGTGAGGTGATGAAATATTATGAACGCAATTTCCTCAAATAGGAGATAACAAATGGTCAAGGCTCGAGACGGAATCCGCTCTCTATGGGATACACCAGAGAGAATCGAGCGATCCCGTGAGATAATCAAGAATTTGCTCGATTGCGATATGCAATCGGTCATTAACCTTACTGATTCAATCGATGGAAAGCAAGATCTAAGGGGATTCGACTTCTCGATGAGAAACGATGAACCTCCTTTCAGACTCTATTCATCCACGGGGGTCACAAGCGGAGTAATGACTAAGGGTGACTTCAGGGATCTTGAATTCGAAGGGTTCAACTTTTCAGGTTCCCTTTTTTCCAACACCAATTGGTACGATTGTAGATTCCGAGATTGTCTATTCAACCAGTCTGACCTATATATCTCGGGTTTTAAAGGGTGCTCATTTGAGAATGTCCGGTTTCTAGATTGTTGGATAGAGAATGCAGGATTGGGACTCGCCAGCGATATGAATCGAGGCTCCTTCAATAATGTCGAATTTGTCGGCGGCACATTCTCTAGAGCATATTTCCAGGATCCTCGGATTGAGAACTGTAAATTCCTGTGTAACATTAGCAAGGTTGATTTTCACGCGTCTCAGTTCAATAATTGCGTTTTCGAGGGAATTCTTCATGAAGTATCTTTCTGGGGAAGGTACAAACCAGTTCCAAGCGACAAGTCCTTCAAAGGCAGACAGATTCCTGAGAACTGCATGACAAATGTTGACTTTTCAAAGGCAACATTCAAAAAAGTAAGATTTGGAGATTGTATCGATCTCAGCCACAGCCATCTGCCAAAAAAAGGAGGTGTATTTCTGGTGAAGGATGCGGCGAAGGTGTTCCATGAGGTCTCCGCGGAGATCGAAAGGAAGTGGACCGGGCCTGACAAACTAAAGGCGATTAATGCAGCAAATAATAGAGCCATTGAAAATTCCACATGTGAATGCGACCAAGTGGTCATCAATCCATACGAGATGAACAAGATGTTCGGTATCGAATTCACTGCTGAATTCATCGAAATTGTGAAATCTGTCATGACCAAAAATAATTATTCGGTTACTAGAAAATAAATGAATGAAGATGGTAATATGGACGTCTTTAAATTTGAATGAAGTATCTGAATCGATAGGGAATCGAGGGGACTTTGTCATTCCTGAACGGTAGATCGATGAGCAATCGTTGGAGAACAAACATAGGACGAGCCAATGCAAAACACATCATCGATTCGATGCAGAGGGGCGATATCGATGCAGCATTAGATTCAGTTGGAAAATTCGAAGGACGTCGTGACCTAAGAGGACTTGAATTCGGTAATCCCTACGAGAACGATCTTGCACTGGACGTCAAGGTGAATGCACATAAGTTCAAGTTCGTTCGCTCCACCACTTTCACTGGATTGACGCTGAGATCGATCGATTTCTCCAAAGCCAACTTTGAGAAGACCGTCTGGGAAGACTGCGTGTTCGAAAATTGCCTGTTCGACCATACAAGGTTCGTCAACGTGCGTCTGTGGGGCTGTTCCATCAAGAACTCGCGGTTCGAGTCGAGCGACATAAGGGAAACATTGCTGGGCGGAGGAAATGCCCAAAATCTCGGATCATTGGAGAATGTCGATTTCCATGGTGGTAAGTTCAGTCAGGTATCCTTTTCGTATCCTGCAATCACTGGATGCCATTTCAGATGCGACCTTAAGACCGTCAATTTCCACGGCTCCAGATTCAAAGATTGCTCGTTCGATGGTGTATTGGAGCTGGTTGCATTCAGAGGCAGAGCCATTCCCAATTCGAATGAGCAATATATGCAAGGTAGAGATATTCCGGAGAATCGCATGGAAAACATAGACTTCTCAAATGCTATCTTCAAAGACGTAGTATTCGAGGATGCTGTCAATCTAACCGAATGTGTTTGGCCAAAGGACGGTGGAATTTTTTTAGTAAAGAATGCTGAAAAGGTGTTCCCAGCAGCGCTCAGAATAATTGAGAGCGAGTGGTCTGGAGAAGATCATCGAATAGCTTCATTCATAATAAAAGAGTATTATATGAGGGAGATAAGATGTGGCCAAACGCAATTCGTGATTAAATCTGAATATCTTACGAAAACTTTCGGAAAGGAGTATTCGGACAAGTTCACATCGCTCCTGAAATCGCTGGAGAGGGATGAGATCTAGGCGTTGACCTCCTAGGCCCGCTACTATTACGACGCCAATGGCGCACGCGCCAAGACCGAGGAGTCCGGCACCATCACCCGGTACATCTACGCAGGCCACGACCCGATCTACTTCAACTCCACCGACGGCAAGGGTCAGAAGGACATCTACCTGAACGGGAAACTAGAGATCCGTCTCGTCGGCACGAACGAGAAGTGGGCCTACCTGTCCGATGCGCTGGGCAGCACCAGGAAGGTGCTGCGGAACGGGAACTCCGGCTCGGCGACGTTCTCGGCGGTGACGTACAAGCCGTTCGGACAGATCTATTCCCCGGCCGGCACAGACAAGTTCTCGTTCGCTGGCGAGATCGTCGATTCGCCGACCGGGCTGGTGTATTTGTCGGCGAGGTACTATGACCCGGCGGTCGGGCGGTTCTACGCGCTGGACCCGGAGCTTGGCCAGTTATCGGCGCCTCAGACGCTGAACCGGTATGTATATTGTGTAAACAACCCCATTCGATATGTTGACCACAATGGAAAGAACCCGGCCTTAGCGTGCGGGGTCTCGGCTTCAATTGGAGGTCTCTTGGGTTTGCTGGATTGGGCACTGAATGATAATCAGCATATGGAACATATCCCTGCATATGTTGCTGCTGGGGCAATAACATGGGCACCTGTACCTTTGATATTGCGCAATTCAGCTGGGGCGGACTTTGTGGGGAAAGCTGGTCTGCCGATCTTCTTCGGAGAATATAATTTCCTAAAGACCTATTTCATGACCGGTGATGTTGAAAAATCGGGAGAGGCTGGACTGTGGGGTGCATTCAAAGGAGCTGTCATTCAGAGATTCCTTCCGGCAGCAGGAATAATCCCTTGGTTGTTTTGTCACAAATGGCGTCATATGATGCAGTATTGAGTACAATCAACGTCTTCTGGAGCGGTATTTGGGGGAACGGAGTCAATCAAGCCTGGACTCAGTTTGCGAGATACACAGGAATAGAAAATTGGTGGAACCAGAACAACCCATTTCGTGGGAATGAACAACCATCATTTCCGGTCACGACAGAATGCGATCCGTACTGTTATTCCGTCCCGGGAAATGAGGGGGGGATGATAATGTGGGGGGTTCAAAATTTATATTGATGTTCAATGTTGCAATAAAGAAGTCAAACTCAAATTGTCAATATTGAACAAGGAGAATGTCAGCCGTGAAGGAAGATAATCACCCATCTGAGGCCCAGTTCATCAAATCGGGTCACGATCTTAGTTGGAGCAGACCATTTATCATAAACATATGGATATTATGGGATAATTGGAAAGTCGCGGCCATTGCTAGAAATCTTGTTTGGCGAAGTTTTCCCAATCACAGCTTTATTGAACATTTTCACGGACGTAAGATGGAAATGGAATATGAGAGTGGGGATCGAAGATTTACAGAGAAGTTTGTATATAAAATATACCTCGAAAGGGAGAGGGGCGAATGGAAAAAGAACGGGATAATGGAAGGATGGGCGCGCTTCGAACACGGATATGGCTATCCCGTACCTCCTGCCCGCCTGATCCTGTGCGATGGAAGATCATATACAATATTCTGCCTCGAGGTAACTAAGAAGAACAGGACGTTCTCACTCCAGGCAGACAAGGACGGTAGAGTGCTTGCCTACACCACGAGCAGTAGAAGTGCGCTTGAGCTGATCGACCTGCATCCTGGGTACTTCCGATCGGTCGGTCATGAAGATGGAGACCCAGAGGTTGAAGTTACCGCGGCGATCATGTTCATTTTCGCAGAGCTGATAAGCATGGCCCATGACAATAAAATAATTTAGAGATATCAGATGGAGGGAGGCCCCCTCATTATGTGTCGGTGGGAGGTCCATCCGTTGAAGGGGCTCAAATGGCAACCTCGAGCGCTTTTAGGTCATAGAGAAATGCAAAGAATGGATAGCCGTCTACTGGGTGAAGAACGGGACTTGGGACGCGAAGGCGAGTGAGACGTCGACATGCAGTTCGCCACCGAGCTCCTCCGGATGTACGAAGGCAATCGCCACCATTTGGGAACACCTCGAGCGGGCAAGGTGTCTCGAATCCGACAACGAGGATCGAACTTGAGCGGACCGGGGAAGAGAAAGAGCGTGGTTTTGGCCTCGCCCTCTCATATTGAAAAAAAGAGGCAGTTCCAGACGATGTTATTTACATTAGAAATAAAAAATACAACTCTTGGCCCAAGGAATTGCAGAACAAGTTCTACTTGATCCTGGTCGAGGTGGTGAAGGAAAGGGCGTCATCCTCATGGACAGAGGTTAGGACGGACTGAAACGGGAAGCCGGTCGCCGACATCAAGTCAACCTGCCGCCTTGATCCTGATAGGCAAATTGTCTAAATGGAGAGGAGTCATTTTCTGAACCCATATGAACACCAAGGAGATTTTAGTGAGTTCTCCCTCCCCACGCTCTCCTCTTTCCCGGGCAAGGCGACGCACCCTCGATCGTGAGATTGTGGCTGGAGTGGTCACTATGATTAGAATCAATCGCCAACGGCGCACGCGCCAAGACCGAGGAGTCCGTGACCATCACCCGGTACGTCTACGCAGGCCACGACCCTATCTACTTCAACTCCAGCGACGGCAGGGGGCAGAAGGACGTCTACCTTGGCGGTCCGGATCTTCGGGGACCAGCCTCTTGTGATTAGATATGTGGATAATTCATTTTATTTGCTAGACAAAGCCACCGCGCACTGCCCGGTGGAGATGCAGCCGTCGCCGTTCGGAACCTGAGCAGGCAGGATCAGCTCGAAACCCTTGGAAAGTGCGATCTCCTTCGTCAACCGGCAAACGGTGGCGTTGTACGATACCCCGCCCGTGAGTCCGATGGTCGTTAGGCCTTTTGCATCTGCTTCCAGGCCAGCGATGTCTACTAACGACTCTAGCATTGCCTTGACGAAGCTGATCGCCAGATCCTCCCTGCTGCCTTGCGATTCGAACAGCTGCGCGAACAATGGGATGGTCTGCACGACCCCGTTCTTCACCTCGGCTGCCAGCTCGACGGTCGGTTTCCCTCTCTCCAGGTACCTTTCCAGCTTCATGGCCGGTTCTCCGTCGTAGGAACGGTATTGGCATATGCCCAGGTAGCAAGAGAGCGCGTCCATCACCCTTCCCATGCTGGTCGTCTTGGGGCTCTTGGACATCATCTTCCGGAGCAGGGCCGAGTCCACGTCCGTAAAGTAGCCGCCGTTCTGCCCGAGCGTTTCCTTGATCGCGAAGACCAGGCGCCTGATGTCGTACACCGCCTTCTCACCGCCCAGCAACGGGATCTCCTGCAGATGTCCCAATCTGTCATAGGAGTTGAAAGTAGAATGCAGAACCTCGCCTCCCCAGGCGTTCCCATCGTCTCCGTAGCCGGTCCCGTCCAGCGTCAGCACTACTGCCTCGTCGATCCGATGATCGACCATCAGTGCCGCCGCGTGCGCCCAGTGATGCTGCACCTCCACCAGTTTCGCCCCCGTCCCTTCTGCGAGACGCCTCCCCAGCCGGCGGGTCGAATATCCGGGATGCAGATCGATGCCGATAGCGTCGATCGTTTCCGCGCCAAGAAGCCTTCTCTGATACGCAAGTGCCGATTCCAGGAATTCTAACACGCCTGCCGAGCTGGCATCGCCGATGTACTGAGTGGCGAACAGCTTCTTTCCAGTGGCCAGCGCCCCGGCGATGCTCTCCTGCGCCCCCAGCCCGATGGCCGTACCCTCGAACGGGAAATCGATCGCGACCGGTATGTGGCCCCGGGACTTGCGGATGTAGAAGGTGCCGTTATCGAAGCTACGCACCACGGAATCATCGCACCGGTTCACTATCTCCCTCCCATGGAACAGGTAACATTCCGCACCCAACGCCAGGGCGTCCTCGTCCCGCAGCACCATCGGCTCGCCGGGGACATTGGCCGAGGTCATGACCAGGGCGTCATCCTGCAGGTGCCTGAAAAGGATATGCTGCATCTCGGTGTACGGCAGGAACATCCCAATGTTGCCCAGGCCGGGAGCGACCAGCTCTGTGACCTCTGAATCAACCTTGGGTACCAGAACGATCGGCCGGTGCGTCGAGGTCAGCAGTTCTTCCTCATGTCGGTCCGGTGTCCCATATTTCTTCACGGCGTCCATGTCCCGGACCATTATCGCGAAGGGCTTCTCCCGGCGCCTGTACCAGTGCCTCATCCTCGGAAGGGTCTTCAGAGTGCAGCACAGATGCATTCCCCCCCAGCCCTTGGCCACGCCGATGAGGCCCTGCTCCAGCATGGAGGCGAAGGTGGAGACGGGTTCTCCGTCGATCGCTTTACCTTCGGAGTCCACCAGCCTGAACTTAGGCCCGCAGACCGGGCAGGAGATGGTCTGGTGATGGAACCTCCTGGCCGTCGGGTCCTCATACTCCCTACGACAGTCGGCGCACATGGGGAACTTGTCCATGGAGGTAAGGTCCCTGTCGTACGGCAGGTCCCTGATGATCGAAAATCGTGCTCCGCAGTCGGTGCAATTGGTGAACGGATAGAGATGCCGCCTGTCAGCCGCATCGAACATCTCCTTCTGGCAATTGCCGCAGACCGCGGTGTCGTTAGGGATGCCCACTCCCTTCTGGCCGCTGGAGCTCTTTACGATCTGGAAACCCATGATGGAAAGCTCCGCGTCCGGCATCCCTTCGGAAATTTCCACCGAATCGAGGCGGGCCAGCGGAGGCAGCGCCTTGCGCAGTTCCGTCACAAAACGGTCGGCGTCCCCGTCAACCTCGATGACCACGTTCGAACCGTTGTTCTGAACGTATCCGTGCGCGCCCAGCTGGGTCGCTACCCGGTGTACCGTTGGCCGGAAACCGACACTCTGGACGATGCCTCGGACGATAATTCGCATCGACGGATTCGAACATCCGGGAATTATTTAACGTATTTGCATAATGGGCGTCCTCTTCCGGGCAAAGTAATATACTGGTGACTTCGATTCCGAACAGGCAGGGGATTAGGAATGAGCGACATCAGAGCAGGTCTGTACTATTCCAAGGACCACGAATGGGCGAAGGTCGAGGGCGGAAACGCCAGGATCGGGATATCCGATCACGCGCAGCATGAGCTCAATGATCTGGCATTCATACAATTGCCTAAGATCGGAGACAAGGTAAAGGCCGGTGAGGTGCTCGGGATCGTCGAGAGCGTCAAGAACACGGCCGACGTGATAAGCCCGGTCAGCGGCACCGTGGTGGAAGTGAACACTCCTTTGGAGGACAACCCCCAGGTGATCAACAAGTCTCCGTACGACGACGGGTGGATCGCAGTGGTGAAGATGGAATCGCCAGGCGACGTGCTCAAGCTACTGGATGCGCCAGGCTACAAGAAGTTCCTGAAGGAGTAGATCAGACAAGGCCTTTGATCATTAAGGCATCATGCAGGTCGGCGATGAATTGATGCTCATCGTCCGCCAATCTCTTCTTCACTTCTTTCCAGACGTCCGGGCAATCGGCCTGACCGAGGAGTTCCTTGATCGTCCGGTCCACTTCTTTTCGATTGTCCGGACCGAGATTGACGCCGGCCGCCTTCACAACATCATCCAGGTGTCTGAGGTAACATGACATGTCCACGGTATTTGACGGATGAGTAATCAATATTCCGAGTGCTTGTTAATGGGGGAATGAATCCGGAGGTTTGCCTACCTTCCTCTCATTTGATGGAAGAACATCCCTCTCCTTCATTCCAAATAGATTAATAACTCCTGTTCCTAATCGAATTCAATAACATCTCATAGCATCAGAAATTGTTTCGGACCCATCATGGAACGTCTGGTTTGTATTGGAGTACGATCTTGGTCAGAACATCATGGTCATTGGAGAGCATCCATTCCGCGTTCATTTTCGATTGCGAAAGAAGTGTAGCAAGCACAATTAAAGGTTAAGTTGACTCATGTCATTTAAGAAAGTACTCTTGGTAAAACCCTCTGGCAGACACGGTCTCTCCTATGCGTTCGACCTGATCCCGACCGGTCTGGAATACATAGCCGCCTCATTAGAGGACATCGTGGACGAAGTGACCATCCTGGACTTGGAGATGGAGCAGGGGGCTTTCCAAGATGTATTATCTGATGCCATGAACGCCCTAGGACCCGACCTGGTGGGCATTACGATGTCCGCCACGGAGCACAGCGAAGGTCTGGAGATCGCGCGATTGGCCAAGGGCCTGGGGGCGGTCACTTTGATGGGCGGATATCATCCCACGGCGATCCCGGACGAGCTGTTGTCACACCCGCAGGTGGACATGGTGGTCCGTGGCGAGGGAGAGCTCACGATCCGTGAGCTGGTCGTGAAGGGTGGACCTCAGGGCGTCAAGGGCGTTTCATACCGTGAGGAAGGCAAGATCATCCACAACCCGGACCGGGAGTTCATCGAGGACCTGGACAGCCTGCCCTTTCCGGCCCGGCACCTTCGCAAGTACACCTACGGGACCAAGATCACGCGGGATCGGGAGTTCGATGTCCTGACCACATCCAGGGGATGCTGGGGAAGATGCACTTTCTGCTGCGAACCGACCATGAGCAAGGGTCACCAGCGTTACCGTTCCCCAGAGAACGTGATGAAGGAGATACTGGAGATCGTCGCGTTCCATGGCAATAAACCGATCAGCATCGACGTCACCGACCCCCATTTCATGGGCAAGCCCTCACTGGTGGAGGAGCTATGCGACCTATTGGCGCAGCATAACCTCGACATCCGGTTCGGGGTCAAGGTCAGGGCCGATTCGGTGGCCAAGCATCCGGACATCGTCCGGAAGATGATCGCCGTGGGGATAGAAGGTTTCGAGATGGGCATTGAGAGCCCGAACATGAACGACCTGAAGTCGGTGTCCAAGGGGTTGAACACGGACGTCCATATCCAGGCGGTGAACAACATCAAGCAATGGGGCGGCAACGCAGGCGGAACGTTCGTCATCGGCCTTCCCGACCAGACCGAAGAGCAGATCCTGGGATTCCCAGCCTACGCGAAGAAGATAGGGCTCACCAGCACGGCCTACGGCATCGCCACGCCGTTTCCGGGCACCAAGTTCTATGAGGAGCTGGATGCCGAGGGGCTGATCTTCGAGACCGACTGGAACCGCTATGATGAGATGCATTCCATATTCCGGTCCCATCACCTCTCCAGCGCGCGCACGGAAGAGCTGGCCTCCATATGCATGGCCCGATTCTGGACGGTGGACACGTTCTTCGAAAAGGAACGGATGCACACCATAAGGTCGGCGTCCAAAAGACCGTTGGTGCAATTCATAGGGGACAAGATGGAGGAGCTCAACTTCTCGCTGAAGATGGGCTCACAGCTTCAGACCAAGAACCTGGGAAAGCATGTCATCTCAGTCATAGAGGCATCGGCCGATCCCGGTGTGGAAAGTTACACACGGGAAGTGGGGGTCCACAACATCGTCAACATGGGTCTGCTCCTGAAGGTCCTGGGCGATCAGACCGTGCAGCTCACCGTAAAGAACAAAGGCGTACCCATCACCAGCTGGATACTCAAGACCGCCCATAACAAGGTAGAGTACATACAGGTCATACCGGGAAAGGCCGCTCACAGCACCGTCAACATGGACCTGGAGCTGGATGACTTCAATTTCAGTGAGAGCGGCAACGTGGACATCATCGAAAGCATCGCCATCCTGGGGAAGATGCTGGTCTCGAACCGGGGGCTCAGGAAACAGCCGACCATGGTGCGACTGATGGTGGCGGGCGGCCTCGAGATGGTCATAGGGTATCTGAGGGCGATCGACCGAAAGGTTGGCGGGAAACGCTCCCAGATGCCTATTGACCGCTAGTCCGGATGATCCTGGGTAGTGCGGGCTGCGAATCAAAAATTAAAAAAGGGAAACGGGGGCTTATGCCCCGGCTTCCTTCAGGATGTCGGCGCATTTGCATTTCTGGCGCAGTTCCGGGATCTTCGGAAGCACGTTCTTCAGCAGGAGCTGCACCTTGTCCATGTTCTCGGCCATGGTCTTCAGGATGGTCTTGGTGTCCACCGGCTCATCGGCCCAAACATCGTAATCGGTGATCATGGCCAGGCTGGTGTAGCACATCTCCATCTCCCGGGCCAGTTGGCATTCCGGGACGACCGTCATACCGATGATGTCGGCGAAGGCGCGGAACATGGTGCTCTCCGCCCTTGTGGAGAACCTGGGGCCCTCGACGCATACGTACGTGCCGCCGGCGTGGCACGGTATCTTGGCCTTCTTGGCCGCCTTGACGAACAGATCGTTCATCTCCGGGCAGAACGGGTCGGCCATGCTGACGTGGACGGTCTTGCCCTCGTCGAAGAAAGTGTATTCCCGGGTCTTGGTGAAATCGATGAACTGGTCCACCACCACGATCTCTCCCGGCTTGAAGTCCTCTTGAAGCGATCCTACAGCGCAGGGTGACACGATCCTCTCGACACCGAGCTGCTTCAAGGCCCATATGTTGGCCCGGTAGTTCACCTTGTGCGGCGGGTAGATGTGCCCCTTGCCGTGTCGGGGCAGGAATGCCACGTCCACGCCGTACAGCTCACCGATGAGGATCTCGTCCGAGGTCGCCCCGTAGGGGGTGAAAGGTCTCACGGACTCCTTTAGCTTGAACATCTTCGGGTCGTAAACCCCGGTGCCGCCGATGATACCGATCTTGGCCTGCATAGTGATCGGACCTGGAACGCTCTTTTGCATAAAGAACCGTCGGCCCTTGAATTCGGTCAACGATTGTCCAAATGTGATAATTTATCGTTCGTTTTTCCGGAAAGGAATACGAAAGGCTTATTTTGCGTCCGTTGCACTGTTGCCCTTAGGAATAATATGGGACCGAAGGCTGAAGTGAATCCAATTTGGGCGTGCAGGGCGTTTCCCGCATTCCCTGTCGTGCTCGTGGCCGTGGGAGATGGTCAAGAGGGCGGGGAAAGGAACGTCATGACCGTGGCTTTGGTCCACATGTTCTCTTTTAATCCCCCCGTGCTCGGTGTGGGCATCTCGCCCTCGAGACACACGTACGCTCTGATGGAAAAGTATCCCGATTTCTCCATAAACATCCCCTGCAAGGAATTGGTGGAGGAAGTGCTCTATTGCGGACAGAAGTCCGGACGTGAGGTGAACAAATTCGAGGAGTGCGGCCTTGGCTGTCGGAAAGGGACCAAGATCGACTCGCCGGTACTCGACGAGTGCATGGTCAACCTGGAACTGAAGAAGACGCAGAAGGTGGAAGCGGGGGACCATGTATGGTTCCTCGGCGAGGTCGTCCACGCGGAGATGGAATCCTGCGCCGACCGGGATCGGGCATTGCTGTACTGGTCCGGAGAGTTCAGGTTGGTCGGGGACGTGATTCGACGCCGTTGATGTTTTGTCATTCAAAACCTATTTAGCGCCACTCCTTCAATGCTTATCACTGGTGCATACAATGGGAGATTTCCAAGACGACAAGATCGACACGGACAACATGTCATCGGTGCAGCTGTTGCCGCCGGCCCCGGTAGTGCTGGTGGCGGTGGGGGACAAGGCCGGTACGGAGAGGAACATCATCACCGTCGGAATGTTCAACCTCTTCTCTCAAAAACCCCCGATGATCGGCATCGCGGTCCTGACATCCAGACAATCGTACAAGCTGCTGGAGGAGAACCCTGACTTCTCGGTCAACATCCCCAGCAAGGACATGATCGATCAGGTCATACTCTGCGGCACCAAGTCCGGGAAGAGCATGGACAAGTTCAAGGAGACAGGGCTGACGGCCATTCCGGGCAAGAGGATCAAGTCCCCGAAGATCGAGGAATGCCTGATCAACATCGAGGTCAAGAAGCGCGAGTCGTTCGAGAAGGGAGACCACACCTGGTACATCGGCGAGATCGTCCACACGGACGTGACCAAGGACTATGACCGGTCCAACGCGTTGCTGTTCTGGGATGGGGAGTTCAGCACCTCTGGCAAGGTCCTCAAGAAATTGTAACGGCGTTCTGATAGGACCGATTTTTTTCTTTCATTTTGTTTCCAATAATGGAATTCTCATGTCAAATATTGAACCTAATTAGGCTCGATTTATCACATTTGTAAAACATGAAATTGCTATTGTGTACGATTGGGTTATAATAATCCTTGTTAGACAATAGGTTCAAATAGTCACGTTTCCTAGATTCTATTAGGGGTAAAAAATGGGGGTGACTGAAGTGGTAATGCAACAAAGAGTAGGGCAGGAAACGACGCTCCGGAACGCTTCGGACTACCTGCACACGCTGTACTCTTACTACGGGCCGAGGAAGGCGCTGATAGAGGATCCAGAGGTCACCTCTAACTCCCGCGTCCTCGTCCTCGCACCGCATCAGGATGACCCGGTCATCGGGTGCGGAGGTACCATGTGCAAGTTGGCCAAGCGTGGGGCGCACGTCAAGGTACTGTTCATGACCGACTCTACCTACGAGAGCAACATCGGACCGTCATGCGGACTTGTCCCGATGGTGCACAAGGAGGCAGAGGAATCCCTTGCTACATTGAGGTGCTACGAATCGGAGCACCTGGACCTGCCATGCCTGGGCATACGTTGCGATCATAGCAACAAACGCCGGCTGTTCAGGGCCATAGACTACTACTCGCCAGACGTGGTGTTCATCCCGTCGTTCCAGGACATGCATCCTGACAACATGATGACCGGATTGCTGGCTGCCCATACGCTGAGAGAGTACAGCGGCTCTCTCACTCTGTACTCCTATGAGGTGTGGGGCGGCCTCTTTCCCAACACCATGGTGGAAATCACGGACGTGATGGAGGAAAAGATCGCCGCCATCAAGGTCCGCAGCTCACAGGCGAGGCTGGTGGACGGGGAGCGCAGGCTCAGGGAGGCGAACGCATTCCGCCTTTCCACCATGCAGAAGGAACGGTACTGCGAGCCGTTCCTGCGGCAGGATAGAGATGAGTACGTGACCATGTCGGACCGGCTGGGCGTGTACGACATGGTCGAAACAAGATGACCTGAACGGTCTGCGGTCCCCGGGGGAGTGGTCGCAGCCGTTCATTGATTTCTTAAAGATCCGAACATCATTGCTCAGGCAGCTTGGCCTTAGGGAAGGAGCCGAACACCTTAACGAACGATGCCTTGCGCACCAGGTCGATCAATGCCTTGCTGACGTTGGCGTCATTGACGCTGCCGTCGATGTCCAGGTAGAAGACGTATTCCCATGGCCGCTCCTTCCTGGGTCGGGATTCCAGCTTGGTGATGTTGACCCCATGCTCGGCGAACGCCCCCAGACATTTGTATAATGCTCCAGGCACATGCTTGGTGGTGAAGGCCAGCGCCGTCTTGTCCCCGGCGTTGTCGGTCTTCGGGTCCTTTTCCAGCACGAAGAACCGGGTACAGTTCTTGTTGCTGTTCTGGATCCCCTCCTTGAGAACCTTCATGGCGTAATGCTCGGCCGCTCTCTTACTCGCCACCGCCGCCTCCTCCCTGAGCCCCCGCTGCTTGATCATGAGGACGCTACCGGCGGTGTCGAACGAAGGTATCTTCTCCCATTCCGGATGCTCCAACAGGAAGTTCCGTGACTGGCCCAGGGCCTGCGGGTGGCTGTACACCTTCCTGATATCGGAAAGATCGGCGTCCGGCTGGCCGATGAGGCAGTGCCTGATCGGCAGCAGGATCTCCCCGATCACCGTCAGGTCGCTTTCCAGGAGCAGGTCGTTCGCCAGCGTGACGCTCCCCTCGATGCTGTTCTCCACCGGCAGCACTCCGTGCGTGGCCTTTCCCCGGTCCACCGCCTCGAACAGATCGGTGAACTCCTGGCAAGGGACGGTCTCCGCCTTATCCCCGAAATACGAGTAGACCGCGTCCTCGCTGTAGGCGCCTTTCACTCCTTGGAACGCAACCTTGACGCCATTGTGCCGTTCGCTCATGTCAGCACCCGAAGAACTCCCTGTGGATGGCCTTGGTGGCGACCTCGAGGTCGTCCTTCTTTACCGTGAAGTGATACGCCACCAGGGACGCGCCGGCCGAGATCAGGCCGATGTTGACCCCCTCCGCGGCGACCGCGTTGAACGCCCGGGAGGCGACGCCCCGGGTGTAGCCGATGCCCTCTCCCACCAGGCAGACCAGTGCGATGTCGTCGGAGGTCTCGATCCGGGCGATCCCTGACTGCTTCTCCGATTCCAGCGCCTCCCTCGCCGCGCTGAGGTCCTTCCTTTCGACCAGCATGGCGACGCAGGTAAGCGAGGTGGCCACTGACAAGATATTGACGTCCGCCTCGTTGAGCTTCTGGCCCAGCTGGGACAGGAACCCGGAACGGTAGCCGGTGTCCTCGGCGAATATCTTGACCATGCCGAGGTTCTTCATGCACGATATGGATTTTATGATCTTGGCGTCCTCCGGACTGCTCTTGGAGACAGACGTCCCAGGCATGTCCGGGCGATACACGTTCTTGATGACGATGACGATGTCCTTGGCCCGGGCCGGCACCACCGTCATGGGATGCAGTACCTTTGCACCAAAATAGGCCAGTTCCGCCGCTTCCTCATACGAAAGCTGCGGTATGGGGATCGCCCGCGGCACGATCTTGGGATCGACGGACATGAACCCGTCCACGTCCTTCCATATCTCCAGGGAGGCCGCCCCGATGGCGTTCGCGATGGCGGCGGCCGAATAGTCCGAGCCGTTCCGGCCGAACACCGTGACCGATCCGTCCGGTGCCTTGCCGAAGAACCCGGTGACCACCGGGACCTGGTGCGATCCGAACATGATCAGGATTCGGTCCCGGATGTTCTCCTGGGTCATATCCAGGTCCGCGATCGCCGCCCCGTACACGCCGTCGGTGATGATGCCGAGCTCGTCCGCGTCCAGCGGGACCGCGTCGACACCCCGGTCGCGCAGCATTGCCGCCACCACGATGGCCGAGAGCCTCTCGCCGTAGCACTGGACGAAGTCCTTGGTGCGGGCGGTGACCTCTTCCAGGTAGGAGATGCCGTATAGCATCCTTTCCAGTTTGACCAGCTTCTCGTTGATCCTATGGATGGCGTCGTCCCTCTGACGCTGGTCCGACACCGCGTCGGAGATCAGTTTGAAATGTATGTCCTTCAGCTTCTGGATGAAACCGATGACCTCGTTCTCGCTCTTGGTCTGGGAGATGAACTGGATGAGCGATTCGGTGATGCCGCTGACGGCCGATACCACGATGACCTTGTCCTCTTTCTCGGAGGCTATGATCTCGCCTATCCGGAGCATCGATTCGCCAGTGGTCAGGGAGCTCCCGCCGAACTTCATTACCTTCAATACAGGCTCCTCCTCTTCACGATCTCTTCCGGCGTCTCGTAGCAGGCGCGGTGCGCTTCCTCTTCGGTGAGGCCAGCGGCCCGGGCGATGATCATCGCCGTCTGTTCGTCTATGATGTCACCGGGCGAGTGCGTGTCCGTGTCCAAGACCATCTTGGCGCCTACCTGGCGCGCGATCTTGGCCACATGGCCGTTGGTCTTGTTGTGGGAGGAACGGGACGTTATCTCCAGCGCGACGCCGTTCTTCTTGGCCAGCTCGGCCTCCTCCACGGTGATGAAGCCTGGGTGGGCCAGGATGTCGATCTCCGGGTTGCTGACCGCGGCCAGGTTGGTGCCCTTCTCCACCGGCTCCGAGATGGTCTCCCCGTGGATGACCACGATCTGGGCGCCGAGCTTGCGCGCCTTCGAGACGACCATGTCGATCTTCTTGGCCGGG
Source organism: uncultured Methanomassiliicoccales archaeon (assembly GCA_942492955.1). Taxonomy (GTDB): domain Archaea; phylum Thermoplasmatota; class Thermoplasmata; order Methanomassiliicoccales; family UBA472; genus DASXVU01. The sequence continues at coordinate 939,331 of OW818644.1, read as the reverse complement.
ACGTGGGTTATCTCCACGCCGTTGAGCACCTCCAGGTTCCACTCCTTGGCCAGGGGGATGTCCCTTGATGCCTCGTCCAGCACCCGGTCCAGCGTCGACAGCGCGACGTGATCGGTGAATGCGATGGCCTTGTGGTTCCTGACGGCGCATCTCCTTGCCAGCTCGATCGGCAGCAGCTCCCCGTCCGAGAGCAGCGTGTGCATGTGCAGGTCGATCCTCATTTCTTGTGCCCCCTTCGTTCCGCCAACATCCGGAAGACGTCGGCCGGCGGCATGTCCGCCGCCTCCAGCACCACCATCAGGTGGTATATCAGGTCGGAGACCTCCCAGGCCGCCGCCTTCTGATCATGCCCCTTGAATGCCAGTATGACCTCGCCCGCCTCCTCAACGACCTTCTTCAGACGCTTGTCCTCATCGGCCAGGAGCTTGCTCGTGTACGAGTCCGGGCTCGGTTCCCTTTTCCGCTCGGCGATGACCCGCTTCAGTTCGGGGATCACGTTCATCGTCCCGGACAGGTCGCCATAGACCACTTCCTCGAAACAGGATGGCCGGTCCAGATGACAGGCCACACCCTCCTGTTCCACCCGGACCAGCAGAGTATCGGCATCGCAGTCCAGCTGCATGGCCACGACCTTCTGCACGTGGCCCGACGTCTCGCCCTTCTTCCACAGCTTCTGCCGGGACCTTGACCAGAAGTGGGTGTATCCGGTGCTCAGCATCAGGTCATATGCCTCCTGGTTCGCGTAGGCAAGCATCAGCACTTCATTGGTGCAGGCGTCCTGGACTACCACCGGGACCAACCCTTCCGAATTGAACTTAATGTCCGTCATCTGACCGGCACCCCCCGCTTGCGCAGGTACGACTTTACCTGGCCCACAGTGAGCTCGTTGTAGTGGAATATGGAAGCGGCCAGCGCGGCTTCCGCCTTGGTCTTGGTCAGCACCTCATAGATGTGCTCCACGTTGCCGCAGCCGCCCGAGGCGATCACCGGGATGTTGACGTTGCGGGCGACGGCGTCGGTGAGCTCCAGATCGTAACCGTCCTTGGTGCCGTCCGCGTCCATGCTGGTCAGGAGTATCTCCCCCGCACCGAGCTTCTCCGCGCGCACCGCCCATTCAACGGCGTCCAGGCCGACGTCGTTGCGGCCGCCGTGGGTGTAGACGTTCCATGACGTCCCGGTCTTCTTGGCGTCGATGGCCACGACCACGCACTGGGATCCGAAATCCTCGGCGCATTGGGTGATGATCTCCGGGTGCTGCACGGCGATCGTGTTGATCGAGACCTTGTCCGCCCCGGCGTTGAGCGCCAATCGCATGTCCTCCCGGCTGCGTACCCCGCCTCCGACAGTGAGCGGCACGAAAAGCTGGTTCGCGGTCCTCTCGACGACGTCCAGCAGGGTCTTGCGTCCTTCGTGCGAAGCGGAGATGTCCAGGAAGACGATCTCGTCCGCCCCCTGTCCCTCGTAGTTCGAAGCCATGTCCGGAGGCGAACCGACCCCCTGCAGGTTAAGGAACTTGATGCCCTTCACGACGTTCCCGTCCTTTACGTCCAGGCACGGGATTATGCGCTTGGTGAGCAGGTCAACCCCTCCGTACCTTGGGCTTCTCCTTGGTTGAAAGGACCGACTGCCTCTTCACCGTGGAACGCCTGAGGGCGGTGCCCAACGCCTTGAACGTCGCCTCCACTATGTGGTGGTCGTCGAAACCCCTCTTGACGATCACGTGCAGCGTGATGCCCGAGGACATCGCGAACGAGCGCAGGAAGTGGTGGTACAGCACGTCCGGGCAGTCGATCTCGGCGTACGGCCGGTCGACTATGTCCAAGTCCACCTCGACGAGCGCGTCGTCCATAGGTACGACCGCTGAGGCGATCCTTTCCACCGGCGCATCCCCGATCGCCGCGCGCAATGCCGAGCCGAGAACGATCGCAACGTCCTCCACCAGGTGGTGATCATTGTCGCCCTTGGCCTCCACATCGATATCGAACGAGGAATATCTGGCGAAGGTCTCCAGCATATGCCTCAGGAACTGTTCGTCACAGCGGACCGCAGCCTTTCCAGTTCCGTCTATGTTCAGCCCTATCGAGACCTCGGTCTCCTTCGTTTGCCGATTCAGCTTAGCCGACCTTGCCGCCATTTCACTTCCTCCAAACGTCAATAGGATTCAGTTTCCCGGTATAAAGCGCTAATCCGACCACCGCTGACCTGACGCCGATCCTCTCGAGCTCGGCCAGGTCGTCCATGCCGGTGATGCCGCCGGAGGCGATGACCTCGTGAGGGCATTCCGAGACGAACATCTCGACCTCTTTCGCATTGATGCCCTGGACCTTGCCCTCCACGTCCACGTCGGTGTGGAGAACGGCAGCCAGCGGGATGTCCTTGATCCGCCGGAACATGTCCTCATGGGAGATGCCCGCCGATTCCTGCCAACCCTTGACGGTTATCTTTCCGTTCTTGACGTCGAGGGCCAGAACGATCTTCTTCGGGTTCCTTGTTGCCAGATCCATAAGCCACTCCGGCTCCCTGATGGCCTTGGTCCCGACCACGATCTGCTTGGCGCCTGCATCCAGCAGGTATTCGGCGACCTCGATCGACCGGATCCCGCCGCCCACTTCGACCGGTACCTTGCACTCGGTGATGATACGGCGTATGTTCGCGATGTTGTTGCCCTTGGCGAAAGCGCCGTCCAGGTCGACCACGTGCAACATCGGCGCTCCTTTCGATACCCAGTCCTGGGCGACCTCGACCGGGTTCGGCAGAAGGACCTGCTCGGTCCCCGGAACTCCGCCGACCAGCTGCACCACGTTATGGTCCAGGATATCGACGGCGGGCATGACCATCATTGGCAGCCCTCCGCGAAGCGTACGAAATTGCGCAGGAAGGTGAGACCGTTCGACGAGCTCTTCTCCGGGTGGAACTGAACGCCGTAGGTGTTGCCTTTCCGGAACACCGTCGGGAACCTCCCGTAATAGTCGGTGGTGCCGACGACCACGTCCTCCAGAGCGTTGCCGTAGAACGAGTGCGCGAAATAGAAGTACGGCGAGGTGATCGATTCAAAGAGCTTGTCCTCACACTCCACGGAGTTCCATCCCATGTGCGGGACGCGGTCCGCCTTCAAACGGACGACGCGGCCTTTAAGGAAACCGAGACCGGGACCATCCCCCTCCTCGCTGGTCTCGAACAGTATCTGGGAACCGATGCAGACGCCCAGGCACGGCTTTCCAGCCTCAAGCTCCTTCAGGATCTCCGCCCGGAAAGGCCGCAGCCGTTCCATCGTCTTGGCGAAGGCGCCCACGCCGGGCAGCACGATGCACTCGGCATCCAGCAAGGCGGTCATGTCCTTCTCGACGTACACCTCGGCACCGCAGTTCTCCAGGGCCTTCCGGATGCTGTGGAGGTTACCCACTCCGTAGTCGGCGATGCAGAGCCTCACCATTGACTGACGACCTCCTTCAGCTTGGCCAGCAGCTCGTCGTTCATTTCCCTGGTTCCGATGGTCGTACGGACGCAGTTCTCCAGCCTGCGGAGCTTGCCGAAGTCCCGGATGAGGACGTTCCTCTCAGCCAACTGGGCGACCAGCCGCGCCGAGTCCCTGGGGGAACGGAAGAGTATGAAGTTCGCCTCGGACGGGAACACATGGAAGCCCAGGCGCGCAAGTCCATCAGCCAGATGCTTGCGTTCCTGGTTCACGGTATCCACGCTCTTATTCACGTATCTCTGGTCCTTCAATGCTGCGATCGCCACATGCTCGGACACCCGGTTCAGGGAGTACGGGATCTTGACGGTCTGCATGACATTGGCCATGGCCAGATTGGATGCCATGTACCCGATGCGCATCCCGGCCAGCCCATAGGCCTTGCTGAAGGTGCGGGTCACGATGAGGTTCTCGTACTTGTCGACCAGGGGCATGAACGATTCGCCGGCGAACTCGCCGTACGCCTCGTCCACGATCACCGGTCGGTCGCAGCCCTCGACGACCGCCCTGACGTCCTCCTTGCGGAACAGGTTCGACGTCGGGTTGTTCGGGGTGCAGATGATGACCATCTTGCCCTTCGCCGAATTGATGCCTTCGACATCCAGCTGGAACTCGTCATCCAGGTCGATCTGGGTGACCTTTCCCCCGTTGATCTTCACGAAGAATCCGTGCAGCGAATAGGCCGGATAGGCGGTGATGACCGTCTCGCCCGGTTCCATGAACGTCTTGAACAGGATGTCCAGCATCTCATCCGAACCGTTGCCGACAACGAAATTGTCCCGAGTGAGGCCGTAGAACTTGGCCAGTTCATCACGCAACCCGTTCGAGTAGGTGGACGGGTATTGGTCCAGGTCCATGCCCGCGCATTCTGCGATCGCCTGGTAGGCGGCCGGATTGCATCCGTGCGGGTTGGTGCTGGTGTCCATCCTCAACTTTCCCTCGACCTTCGGACTATAGTATGTCGTCATTCCCCTGACCGTGCCTCTTACCCATTCGTTCTTCATGGGCATCGCCTCAGGGTACCATCCGGTCGATCGGTGTTATGAGTATTCCAGACGCCCCCAGCCGTTTGAGCCGGATGATCGCGTCGTATACGTGGTCCTTGTCGATGACCACATGAACCGCCACAACGTCCTCCCGGCCGGCGATGTTCATGACCGTCGGACCGGCGATCCCGGGGAAATACTTGCGCACTTCGTCCAGCGCCACGGTCGGAACGTCGGCCATGAGATACTTCTTGTTCTCGGCGTCCATCACGCTGCGCATCGCCGATACCAGTTCGTCGATCTCCTCGCGTCTGTTCTTGTATGAATCGTGATTGGCGATGACGACCGCCTGTGAGTTGGTGATCACCGCGATCTCCTTCAGGTGGTTCATCCTCAACGTCGAACCGCTGGAGACCAGGTCGGATATGACGTCGGCCACGCCCAGGTGCGGCGTTACCTCCGCCGCCCCGGATATCTTGGTGATCTCGACCTGCTTGCCAAGCCGCTCAAAGTACTTCTGGGTCAGGTTGGGGAACGACGTCGCCACGACGGTTCCGTCCTTGATGTCATCCACGCTGTCGAACCCCGAGCCCTCGGGTGCGGCTATGGAAAGCCGGCAGTGGCCGAAGTCCAGTTCATAGACTGTCTTAACGTCGACACCGGCTTCCAGGACCAGGTCCTTTCCGGTCACGCCGATGTCCACCGCTCCCTTATGCACAAAACGCACGATGTCCGCTGCCCGCAGGAACATAACCGAAAGGTTCCTTACGTTCGAATAGAGCTTCCTGTCGTCCGCCCCCTCGATCTCCAGACCTGCGTGGTTCAGTATCTGGACCGTCCGCTCGCTCAGTCTTCCCTTGTTGGGTATGGCGAACTTTAGTGTCAAGTGCTCACCCGTGCCATTGTGGTCAACGATTATACATTACTTCAACCTTTTGCGCATTGCCCAGTTGTTCTTATGGCAAAGTGTCGAGAGCGTAAGATCATTTATGGTAGACCAGGGGAGCACCGCAGGATGCGCACTTCATATTTGACGGGGTGTTCTGCGTTCCGCAGTAATCGCATTTGCCGAGATCGACCCATTGGTCCCGGAGATGCTCGATGCGTTTTCTCTCCTTCCTGGCGATCCCTTTGCCGATGAGCACGAAAATGAGTGCAACGATGACCAACGCCAGGCTCACGAACAGGAAACCGCTTTCAGCCAGAAGTCCCGGCAGCATGAAACCGAACGCAAAGAAACCCATCATCCCGGCGAGTCCGTAGAACAGTAGGGCCATGGCCTTCGCGTTCGAGTTCGGATCATCGTAGATCTGAGGCACTCTGGACAGATCGCTGCCGCAGTTAGGGCAGGACTTCGTCCCAGGCTTTGATTCGGTCTCGCAGGCGGGGCATTTGGTCATTGAACATCGGAGAAAAATGGGTCTCACAATATGATGATTTCCTTACAATTTGGACCAACTGATATCCACGCCTAGACCGGCCCAATCAGGATCCGGGAGGTCCTTCCAAAATTTCCAGAAGCTGGCACCATCCGGGGAAGAGTGCCTTTCATTGCGATACGATCGGCCGCTATGGCGCAGCAACCAGTGACCGCATCCACCTGCATTGCTCGGGAGACCGCGTCCGCCATCACCGCTTCCCGATCCGACGTCACCATGTTCCCCAGCATGGTGGCGCACGCATCGGCCAGGGCCACGTTGTCAGAGATGACGATGGCAGCATCGGCGACCCCGAACGAGATCGAAGGTCCCACCGATGCCGAGGAGGTGCAGATGCCCACGACATGATCGACCGGCTCGAAATGGAACGCCAGCTCGCTGAACCGGGACCTGCCGGCGTAGATGCCGATATCGACCTCCTGGTCCAGGACCATGGCGATATCCCCGCCATTGTCGACCAGCGCATGTACTGCCCCGGCGGACATCATCGATTCCACCGCTGCCTCGGCGACGGCTCCCGCGACTGCCGCCATCGGACCCACGTTAGCAGATCTGGCGGCATCGCACATGCGTTTGATCAAAGCTGGTACATCAGCCTCTTCCCGGTAAGGTTCCAGCGTGGTTCGGAAGAACGGATCAACGGCGATGAACCTCTCCAACACCTTCCTTGATTCGAAGATCGAACGCTTGGCCTCGGGGATGTACCGTTCATCGGCAATGATGGTTACGGCCGTCTCCTTTAGTTCGAAGTGTTCCCGCACGATCATAACTTGAACGCGATGGCGCTTGGCGGGCAAGCGTCTATGCAGGTTCCGCAGGCGATGCATTTCTCGGGCAGGTAGTGGACCATCTTGGTCTCCGGGTCCATGCACATGGCGTCCACCGGGCATATGCTGATGCACATGCCGCAATGGGTGCAGCGCTCCTCGTCCTTCTGCACGTAGGCCTTGATCTCGCGGACCTCGACCTTGTAGCTTTTCAGGTACTCCACCGCCCTCTTGATCATATCGGCCTTTCCCTGCATCTCGATCAGCATCTTGCCGCCGACGTCATCGACCTCGGCCCTGAGGATGTTAATCTGGAGATCGTAGTCCTTGACCATGCGGTAGGTGATTGGCTCGTTCACCAGGTCGGGGGTGAAGCTGAGATGGAACTTTCTTTTGGCCATTATACCACGTCCTCCTTTGACATGATCTCGAGGGGTTTCTGGATCCTCTCCTTCGGCATCGGAGCAACCGGCTGGGTCAGAGTGAACTCCCCTTCCTCGATCCATTTCTTGAGCCGTCCGGCCACGATCCTGGCCTTGTAGTAGCTCGATAGGGAAGAGGTCTTCACCTTCTTGCCGTAGAGTTCGATGCAGCCGGAACGCAGATCGGCATAGTTGATCTCCTTGATCGGCTTGCGGTTGCGCGTCTGGACCGAGTAATCCAGCAGCGGTGCGAAGATCTGGTCGTCCCGGATCGCGACGCTCTTCATCATGTCCTCGTCCAGGATGGGTATGGGAACGCCGACGCCAAGCCCCAGCGATAGGCCGTACTTCTGGAAGTTCAACGCGCGGACGAACTCGGGCGACATGCCGCGCAGGTCTCCCACCAGGGCGAGCGATCTGGCCGCCCCCACCGGCACACCGTTCTTGGTTGCCGTGGAAGTCTTGTACTGGGTGCCTTCCCAGGCGACATAACCGACGCCGCCGCCCAGGAAGATCCTGGTGCCGATGCCGATGGTCCTCAGCTGAGGGTCGTTCAGCAGCGGCGACAGCTGCCCCGCGGACGAATAGGTCACGTTGCCATAGTGCGGCAGAAGCTTCCCCATGTAGGTGTACAGGGTCTTTTCCGAGCTGTTGGTGGCAAGACCGTAGTTCTGGTAGATGTTCCGGGGATTGTACAGGTAGGCCTGGTTGATCGTCTTGAGCGAAATGTAGGTGTCTATGTCCTTCCGCGGGTAGCAGTCGGAACAGTGAGAGTTGGCCTTGAGGTGGATCGCCTTGCCCGCGACCAGCTCCTCGATGACGTGCGCGCCGCCATAGCTCATGTCCTCGTCGTTGCGCAGCTCGGTGGCGCCGATATAGGCGTCGACCGCCGCCAGCCCACCGTAGGCCATGACGCCGTTCAGCGATACGTGCTGCATCTTGATCGGCGGTTCGGAATGCCCGAAGTTCAGGAACGCGCCCGAGGAGCACATCGCCCCGAATGTACCGGTGGTGACCACGTCGACCTCCTTGGTGGCCTTTGCGATGCCCTTGCTCTCGATGAGGCCGAGGACCTCCTCGGCGGTCATTACCACCGCGTCCTTGGCCTCGATCTTCCGGTTGATCTCCTCGTACGTGCGTTTCACTGTGTTCACCTACAATAGTTTCTTTGCCTTTGCCAGCTCAGCATTCAGGACCGAGCCGCCAGCACCGCCGCGGATGGTATTGTGCGAGAGCACCCACATCTTGGTGTACTTCCCGCTCTGCCTCACCCTGCCGACGGTGACCGCCATGCCCCTTGCCCTCGCCGGCTCGCCGGCGTTCGCGTCGATGACCGGTTGCGGGCGGTCGGCCTCGCTCCTGACGATGATCGGCTGCTTAGGCGCCGAGGGAAGCTCTAGCTTCTGCGGTTCAGCCCGGAACTCGTTCAGGAGGGTAGTGATCTCATCCACCGTGGGCGACTTGCCCATGATCATGGCGGCCGATTCCATGTGGCCGTCGACGACCGGGACACGGGCGCACGAGGCCACCATGTCGAAGACGGCGTCCTTGACCCCGCCCTTGGGGGAGATGACGCCGAGCATCTTGAAGATCTCAGCCTCCATCTTCTCCTCCTCGTTCTTGATGTAGGGAACGACGTTCCCCAGTATGTCCAGGGACGGGACACCGGGATAGCCGGCGCCGCTGACCGCCTGGTATGTGGAAACGCACAGGAAGCGCAGTCCGTACTCCTCGTAGATCGCGCTCATCGGGATGGCCAGCCCGGTGGTCGAGCAGTTGGCGTTGGTGACGATGTATCCGCCGTCCTTGAACGATTTCTGGGCCTTGACCAGTTTGAGGTGCTCCGGATTCACTTCCGGGATCAGCAATGGCACGTCGTCCCTCATCCGGTGCGAAGCGGCGTTGGAGAAGACCGCCACCGAGTTGTCGGCGAGGCTCTGCTCGCAGTCCTTGGCCACGTCCGTGGGCAGTCCGGAGAAGGCGGCCCGGCACTTCGACGCTATGGTCTTCACGTCCAGCTGTTCGATCTTCCTTTCCAGCGTCTCATCCTTGAAAGGGTAGTCCTTGACCCGCAGGACCTGCTTCAATGTCTTGCCTTCGGACCTTTCCGAGGCGTACAGTCCCTGGATCTCGAAATAGGGGTGGTCCTCCAGCAGCTGGATGAACCTCTGCCCGATGTTGCCGGTCGCTCCCAGCACCGCTACTTGTATCTTGGCCAATTCAATCCTCTCCGAAATATTCCTTGCCTTCCTTCATGATCTCGACGAATTTTTTCCCGTTCTCGTCCAGGGCGGACGCCTCGATGTCCCCGACTGCTTCCAGGAACAGGTCCAGGCAATGCTTGCTGTGGGGGTTGAGGTGCTGAATGGCGTAGTAGAGCTCCGGGTTCTCGTTCGCCACCCGCTTCGATGTGACCGCCTGGCTGCGGAAGGTGGTGGAAGAGATCTGGTCCAGCCTGGCGAAGTCAACACCGGACTTCTGCAGCGTACGGAAGAAGGCGATGTTAACCGCGTGGGACAGTCCGAGCACGTAGGACATCAGCTCGTCATGCTCCTCGATCGGCATGCGGGTCAGTATGGCGCCCGTTCCCTCGAACAGCTCGGCGGCCTTCTCCATGGCCTTGATCGAACCGCAATCGCATATCACGATGTTCCTGTCGTACACCGACGCCTCCGGCCCGAACATCGGGTGGATGGAACAGACCTCTGATCCCTTCTGGGAAGCTGCCCTCATCGTCGGTATTATGGAGTCCTTGATCGAAGCGATGTCCATGATGATCCCCTTCGGCTTCATCGCCAGGACATCCTCCAGTATCGTCTTGGTCGAGGATATGGGCACGGCGATGATGATCACGTCGGCCTTCTTCACCCCGACCTTGAGGGTGACCGTCGAACGATCACCCTTTTCCGGCCTGGTGTCGCACACGTCCACCTTGTGCCCCCTTCCGGTGAGGAATTTCACGAACCATTGGCCCATCTTTCCGGTCCCGATGACCAGCATGTTCTGGGGTCTCCCCGGCCGGGGGAGCCTCCCCTGGGCGTCGACCGATTCCCTGATGATTATGGTGGCGATCTCTATTGCCGCGGCTTCGCTGATGCCGATGCTCTCGGCCCTTTCCACGTACCTCTCGATCACCTGTTCCTCGACCCGCTCGTTCCTGACCGGCAGCCCCTTGCGGACCTTCTCGCTGCCCATGAACAGGGCCGCCTTCATCCTCTTCTCGATGAGGTCCAGGATCTCATTGTCCAGTTCTTCGATCTTCCACCTTATGCCATCCACGCTGTCAGTCAACGAAACCACCCCTTACGCATAGATCCGCCAATACGAGTGCGGCGGCGGCCTCGACCACGATGACCGCCCTCGGCACGATGCAGGGGTCGTGCCTCCCCTCGACCTTGATGTCCGTCTCTTCCATCGTCGTGCGATCGACGCTGCGCTGCTCTCTGGCGATGGAAGCCGTCGGCTTGAACGCCACCCGGAAGGTTATCGGCATTCCATTGGAGATGCCTCCCAGGACGCCTCCGGCGTCGTTCTTGGCCGTTCGCAGCCTTCCGTCGACGACCACGAACGGGTCGTTGTGATCGGAACCGCGCATGCACGCCGCCCTGAAGCCGGCCCCGAACTCGATGCCCTTGACCGCGGGGATGGCGAACATGATCTTGGACAGTTCCCCTTCCACCGTGTCGAAGAATGGCTCTCCCAGCCCGACCGGGATACCGTCGCAGATGCAGCTGACCACGCCGCCCACGCTGTCGCGGTCCTCGCAGGCCTCGAGGATCTCCTTGCGCATCGTCTCGGCCACGTCCTCGTTCGCCGCCCGGACGTCGTTGCCCTTGGCCCGGGAGATTATCTCCTGGATGGAATGCTCTTTGACGTCCACGACCTTTCCGATGCTCTGCGTGTAGGCGGCGATCTCGATCCCCAGATCCGAGAGCAGCGCCCTAGCGATGGCGCCGGCGGCGACCAGCGGAGCGGTCATGCGGCCGGAGAACTGACCGCCCCCGCGGATGTCCACGCACTGCCCGTACTTTGACACCTGGGTCATATCGGCGTGGCCGGGGCGCGGCACATCCTTGAACCGCTTGTACTTGTCGCTGTCCCGGTTCTCGTTGCGGATGAAGATGGTGAGGGGGGTTCCAGATGCCCTTCCGTCCCTTACCCCGGAGACGATCTCGACGATGTCCGCCTCCTTGCGCGGCGTACCGATGCCCTCCGACGGCTTGCGCAGGTCCACTTCCCTCTGCACCGCCGCGATGTCGATGGCCAGTCCTGGCGGTACTCCGTCCAGCACGCAGCCTACCGCATCCCCATGGGACGAACCGAACAATGTGACCTTGAACGTGTGACCGATGGTGTTCATCACTGCACCTCCATTGACGCCCCGAGCCGGACCATGTCCGTCAGGAAACCCGGGTATGAAATGCGGAAGCAATCTCCGTCCCCGATGACGGTCTCCCCTTTTGCCACCAGCGCCGCCACCGCGGCCGCCATTAGGATCCGGTGGTCGGCGAGCGGGTGGACCTGCGTCCCTTTCAGAGCGCACGGACCCCGGATCACGCAGCCATCCTGCGTCTCCTCCACTATGGCGCCCATGTCCCTCAGGAACTTGACCGTGGAGTCTATGCGGTCGCTCTCCTTGTAACGGACATGCTCGGCATTGATGATTTTGGTGACTCCCTTTGCCTGGGTAGCTACCACCGCAACGATGGGGAACAGGTCAGGCGCGTCGGCCAGGTCGACCTCCATTCCCTGGAGAGGGGTCGAGCTTACGGAGATGGCGCCCTCTATCTGTTCCACTTTCGCCCCGAACCCCTTGAGTATGTCGATGAAGATCCTGTCCCCCTGTCGGTCCTTGGGGTCCAGATTTGTAATGGTCGCGGAACCGGCCAGTGCCCCCGCGGCGAGCGGGAACGCCGCCGAGGAGAAGTCACCCGGGACGACATAGTCCCTCGCCTGGTAGCTCTGCCCTCCGGGCACGTGGAAGGCACCGTCCGATTCGGAGCAATGCACGCCAAAACGGGACATCATATCCATGGTGATCTCGACATAAGGTCTGGACTTGAGCTCGGTGGTGATGTGAATATCGGTGTCCACATCCTTCAGCGGTGACGAGAGCAGGAGCGAGGAGATGAACTGGGAACTGATGTCGCCCTGGATATGCGTCTCCCGTCCGTTGTTCGGCCCCCTGACGACCAAGGGAGCAAGTCCGTTGCCGCGGGTGGAGTAGCATTCCACACCCAGCTCCACCAGGGCCGATATCAGCGGCTGCATCGGCCTGCGCCTTATGGAATCATCACCGGTGAGGACAGTGTGGCAAGGAAGAAGTGAAGCGATCCCGGCCATGATCCGGATGGTGGTACCGGAGTTCTCGGTGTTGATCACATCGTCCGGGCAGGTCAGGTGACCCCCTCCGATGACGCATCGTTCGCCCTCGAACTCCACCGAACCGCCCAGTTTCCTGACCGCGTTGAGGGTGGCCAGGGTGTCCCCGCCGAGCAGAACGTTGTCGAGCCTGGAGGTCCCGTCGCCGAGCAGGCCCAGCACCATCGCTCGGTGCGTATAGCTTTTCGACGGGGAGGCGGACAGAGTCCCCTCGATCTCCGATGGTCTGACCAGTAATCTCATGCGTTCGCACCGTTGAATATGTCGGTTATTATGAACTCTTTGGTGGATTTTATGTCAGATAGGAATTTTTCGAGCTTGTCGGAATCCACCAGGATGGCGGTCGCCGGTCCGGTCCCGGAGAGCCCGGCCGATCTAGCGCCGTGCTCAAGCGCGGTGAACGCGATGTCCTGGTCCACCTTCAGCGCTGAGGCGTAGCACAGGCCGTTGAGCTTCATGGCACCGAGATAGTCTCCCTTGAGCGCCATCTGGAACGCCATCTCGGCGATGTCCGCCACGGCCGAAATCCGGGAGCGGGGCAGTCCTGCCTTCCGGGTCTGGAACGGCGGGACGTGGATGACCGCCTTCAGGTTCGGGTCCATCCGTTCCCTTTTCAGCAGCTCGTTCTTCCGGTTGTCCGTGACCACCGCTCCGCCGAGCCAGGAAGCGCAGGCATCATCGAACGCCCCGGTGATCGACACGCCCGCCTCGATCGCGCACTTGGTGCCCAGGCGGATCGCGTACATCGGTTCTATGGTCTCGTCCAATGCATCCAGGGTCGCCATTATGACGGCGTTGGCGGCTGCGCTGCTACTCTTCAACCCTCGTGACACCGGGATCTCCGAGCGGGTGACGATCTCTGCCCCAAGCTTCTCCCCCGGGCTGAGCTTATCCGCCACCGTGCGAAAACAGTTCTCGACCAGTTTGGTCGGTTCCCCGGTGAACCCTTCGATGGTCACGTCGACCTGCGAGGAATCGTTCAGCTTCACCTCGGCCCACGTCCTCAGATTGATGCCGAAGGCGGCCCCCTTACCGGTCGCGATGGCGTTGACGATCGTGGCCGCCCCATGTGACATCCCTTTTCCGGTCCGGTTCATGGGAGCGCCTCCCTGAAGGCCTGCTCCATCACCTCGTATGCCGGGGCCTTGCCCGTCCACAGCTCGAACGCTTTCATGGCCTGGTAGATCAGCATGTCCTTGCCCGAGATGGGCAGCGCGCCCTTCTCCTTGGCCACCTCCAACAGCTTGGTGATCTCCGGGTTGTAGATGGTGTCCAGGACCAGCATTCCCTTCTGGATGATCTCGGCCGGAAGCGGGATCTCGTTCGGGAACCCCTTCATGCCGATCGGCGTGCAGTTGACGATGGCGTCGTACTTGATCTTCGCCAGGGAGTCGAACTCCACCGCCGTCACGTTGTCGAACTTCTCCGCCAACGAGGCCGCCTTGGTATTGGTGCGGTTGGTGATCTTGACCTTCGCCCCCGCCCCGCTGAGGTAGGCGCACACCGCCCTGGATGCCCCGCCGGCGCCGACCACGAGGACATCCTTGTCCTTGGCGTCGAAGTTCGCCAGCTCGAACGATCTGGCCACTCCGTATAGGTCGGTGTTGCTGCCGATCAGCTTACCTTTGTCGTTGATGATGGTGTTGACGGCGCCGACCTTCAGCGCGTCGATGTCGAGACGGTCCATCAGCGAGATGATTGATTCCTTGTGCGGTATCGTGACGTTCAATCCGCGCATGTCCAGGTCGACCATCATCTGGGTCGCCGCCTCCAGTTCCACCGGGGCTGCCGGGAGCTTGAAGTACATGCCCGGGACGCGGAGGGACCTGAACGCGGCGTTGTGCATGGCCGGCGAGACCGTGTGCTCCAGCGGGTGGCCGATTATCCCGGTGATGATGGCCCGGTTGCCCAGCCATTTCATCGTGGCCAGGTCGATCTGGCCCGGTGCCGCTTCCTTGCCCGGCTCGAGCGATACGTAGGTGAGGCTGGCGCCGAACCGGTTGGCGCACACCCGGGTTATGCTTCCCAGCGGTCCCATGCCGATCAGCGCGAACTTCCTCTCGGCCAGCGAGTACAGCTTTCCCGCCGAGACCAGCGACGCCACGTCGGTGAGCGTCTCGGTCTTGTACACCACCTTGGGCGTATCGCCCTTGGAGCCGTTGGCGACCAGGCGGTCTACCACGGTCATCATTCTCGGGCTTGAGTCGAATATATGCGAGGAGACTATGACCCTGATGCCGTCCAGGTCCCGGTTGTGCAGCAGCGGGAAGTCGTCCTCCACATCGATGAAGTCGAACGCCCCGTTGTATGCCCTGACCAGGAATCTCAGCTTGATATCGTCCTTGCCTGTGTACTTGCCGCCATGGGCGACGGACCGGAGCGTGGCGATCTTGGGGATCTGGAACTCCTTGAAACGAGAAAAGTCCCGGGGCAGCTGGGCAAAATGATCGAAACGGATCTCGATCAGGTCCGCCCCCATGCCGACCGCTTTCCGCGACGCCTCGATGGCCTCGTCCAGGCCGGTCTCGATGATCGATACGCAGTGTTGCATCATCTCTCCGTTATGGTCTCTTTGATGGCATGTCCGAAGTGCCTTCCGCCCTGTTCCAGGCGGACAAGGACCTCTTGGCCTACCTTGAGCTCGGAAATGGAAACCGCCCCGATCGGCGTGCAGAGGCGTATGGTCTCCGCGTTCTGCAGGATGGTGGTGAACCTCTTTCCGTCCGTCTCGACCTCCACCAGGAGCAGCGGGCGCACCTCGATCTTCGAACGTCCGACGACGACCGATCGGCTGTTGCCCTCGGTATCGACCGCCATGACCTCCTCCCCGCTATTAACCTCGGAAAGGTACTTGGTCTTGCCATCGGCGGTCAGCACGTACGCGTGCACCGCACCGGCGTTCACCCGGAACGGCCTGGCGGCGACGTACTCGCTCTCCATCGCTTCCGATTGGATGAGGAAAAGGCAATTGGACTGTGAACCGACCAGCATGCCCTCGCCGATACGCAGCAACGAACAGGTGTCGAGGCAGACCCGGTCCCCGACGTTCACCGGGACGATCCGCGAGACCTTGACTGCGGTGAGCCCGAGCTTCGGTCTCTCGCCTTGCGTCAGGTCCTTGAATTCCTTGATCAGGGAGGCTTCCTTCGGTTCGATGACGATGCCGTCGACGCCAACTTCCAGCGTCTTCGAGAAGATCTTTGCCTCTTCCGGCGTCGCAGCTCCCGCCAGTATCCTGGTCTTCGATCTCTGGAACTCGGCGATGAGGTTCTCCAGGGGGATGATCTTCCAATCATTGGCGGCGATGAGGACATTGGCCACCTTGCCCTTCAGCGCGGACGCCTTGGACAGGTCCTCCGGGTGATCGATCGATACGATGGCCCCGATCCTCTCCCCTTCCAGGAACAGGTCGCTGCCGTTCACCTCGATGGCCTCGAACCGTCCCAGACGCTTGAGCTCTTTGTCCTCTGCCTTGATCATTATGGTGGAATAGCCAGACTCGAGCGCGGTCGAAACGATCTTCTTCCGCTCCTCGTACGAAGCGAGGTGGTCGGACCTGACCCAGATGGTCTTGCCCTTTTCGCTCATCGGATATCACTTCAGCAGCTTGATGGCTTCCTCGACTTCCAGGTCCTCGATCACGATGGCGGATATGGCCTTGGTGATCCCGGTGACGTTCCGGTGCTGGAAGATGTTCCTGCCGATGGAGACGCCCTTTCCTCCGGCGTCCACCGAATCGCGCACCATCTGCAGCAGCTTCTCGTCCGAGTCGATCTTCGGACCGCCCGCGATGACGACCGGTGCCAGCGCGCCCCTTACCAGCTCACGGAAGGAATCAATGTCCCCGGTGTAGTTGGTCTTGACGATGTCCGCGCCCATTTCTGCGGCGACGCGAGCGCACAGCTTGAGCTTGTCGATGTCATAAGCGTCAGCGGCGTCCTTGCCCCTCGGATAGATCATGCACAGGAGAGGAACGCCCCACTCGGTGCAGCTGCGGCTCACCTGGCCGAAGTCAGCCAACATCTGGTCGTCCCAGTCGTTGCCCAGGTTGACGTGGATCGAGCATGCGTCGGCCCCCATCTTGAGAGTCTCCTCGACGGAAGTGACGAGCACCTTCTTGCTCGGATTGGGGCTGAGGTTCGTGCTAGCGGAAAGGTGAACGATGAGTCCGATGTCACGTCCAAATGACCTGTGGCTATATGGGGGAATGCCCTTGTGCAACACAATGGCGGTCGCCCCTCCCTGTGACACCTTGTCTATCGTGGACTTCATGTCCAGCAGTCCTTCCATGGGCCCCATCGAGATGCCGTGATCCAATGGGACGATGACCGCACGTCCCGTCGACCGGTCCATGATGCGCTCCATCCTTACGCTCTTTCCAAGCACTGTATCACCCTGTTTCCGTGTCAATATCTAGCATGCTTATGTAAGTTTCGCCATTCTCGATGGCTGGAATCCACATCACGCCCCATCTCTGGGCGATATTGCACGTGTTCAGGGCATCATTGGCGCCTCCTAGTTTATACATTGCGTTCGAAACTCAATGTTCAAAGAGGTTCAATGATAACCAATATCATACAGCAGAGCGTTGTCCTATGCATATGTGGAAGCAGATCGCGAACTACTTCGGCCGTTATCCTTCCCAGGCGAAGGTGGCAAAGATGCTGTTGGAGAATGGCATGAGGGTCAGCGAGGGCAGGATATATTGCGGGGAGGTGGAGGTGGCCGACGTCGCTCTGGGCCGGGCGGCGGGCGTCGATCGCAGGATCGTCAGGGCCGCCATCGAGACCATTGGTTCCAGTCCCGAACTTTCGAAGGTCTTCGCGGCGCTAAGGCCGACGCTTCTCCTCAGGGACGTGGCGCCGGTGATGGGCTGGTCGGCGATCGAGATCATCCCGAGCAACGCTACCACAACTGGCATCGTGGCCGACGTAACCACGGTCATATCCAATGCCGGGATAAGCATCCGCCAGGTACTGGTCGGCGACCCGGACCTGAGCGTTGAACCGAAGCTCTATGTCATCACGGAGAGCCCGGTTCCGCCCGAACTGATCCCTAGTCTGAAAGCATGCCGGGGAGTCAAGACCATCATCATCCACTGATCATCATGGTCAACATCAAAATGGGTTCACCAGCCCCCTACATCGGAGTGGCCGTCGCTGTCTTCAGCGTATCCTTCGCCTCTATCTTCATTCGCTGGAGCGATGCTCCGCCGGTGGTGATCGCCGCTTACCGCATGCTGTTCGCGTCGCTGCTGCTCTTGCCTTTCGCCGTGATCCACAGGGAGGCGCAATTCAAGCTACTGGATAGAAAGACGGTGTCTTGGTTATTAGTGATCGGGCTGGTCCTCGCATTGCACTTCGCCACCTGGATCACTTCCCTGGGAATGACCTCGGTGGCAAGTTCCACCATCTTGGTCACTGCCCATCCCCTGCTCGTCGGGGCCGTTTCCATCCTCCTGTTCAAGGAGTCCGGGAAATGGACGGCGATTGGGGTGACCGTGGGTTTCTCGGGAGTGGTCTTCATCTCTTTGTTGTCCCTGCAGGATGGCTCATGGGACGGTAACCTTCTGGCGTTGATCGGAGGTGTCTTCGCCGGCGTTTACATTCTGGCTGGTAGGGTCCTGCGGAAAAAGGTGAATTTGATCGCATATGCGTTCATCATCTATCTCACCGCCACGGCCTTCCTATTCCTGGCATGCTTGATCCTGAACCAGCCGATTTGGCCTTACCCGGTCGAGGAGTTCATTCTATTCATTCTGCTGGCTGGTGTGTCGACCATATTTGGTCATACTGTCTATAACTGGTCGTTGAAGTACGTCACCGCCCCGCTGGTCAGCGCATCCTTGCTGGGGGAGCCAATACTTGCCTCGATTCTCGCTGCGATCTTGCTGGTCGAGCTCCCATCTCCATACATATTCCTCGGAGGGGCGTTGATCCTCATCGGTGTGCTGTTCGTGCTTTACGATGAGATATCCAACCGGAAGAACCCGGACGATGTATCCGATGGGTCTCCACCCGACCCAATTCAGTTTGAGAAATAATGGAACATTCTCATTTGTGATACAAAGTCAATCAAGCTGGTTTGCCAGTAAACATTGGAGGGTGTTATCCTTTTTGATAATTTGAACAGTTTCAATATGAACGAAGCTTGACTTGAGAGGTATTGTTCCAAGATTTCGGTGTTTACCCGGGATCATTGTCTGGTGCTTATAAATGAAAAAGAAATCGGGGATTCACTTAGTATCCATATTCTTCATGACAATGCTACTTTTGGGAGCATTTGCTGCCCTCACCACGAATTCCGTCTCAGCGGTCCAGGACGGCGACTATACCTACACTCAGAGCGGAGGGGTCGCCACCATCACCGGATACACCGGCGCCGGCGGAGATATCACCATACCATCGACGTTGGGTGGGTTTCCCACGAGAACGATCGGAACCAATGCGTTCAATAATGTCAATGGGCATTTGATCACATCGGTGATCATTCCCGACAGCGTCACCAGCATCGGAGGGAGTGCGTTCAAATCATGCACTAACATGACCTCCGTGACCATCGGCAACGGCGTCACCTCCATCGGGCTCAGTGCCTTCCAATATTGCAATGCCTTGACCTCCTTGACCATACCTGGTAGCGTCACCACGATCATACAATATGCGTTCTACTCCTGTACCGAGCTAACCTCCGTGACCATACCCAACAGCGTCACAATCATCGGAGATGGGGCGTTCCAATTATGCACCAAACTGACCTCCGTGACCATCGGCAACGGCGTCACGTCCATCGGGATCAGTGCGTTCCAATCATGCACCTCCCTGACCTCCGTGACCTACACACCAACAAGCAAGGTCGCCACGATCGGGGGCAATGCGTTCTGGTTGTGCACCTCCTTGACCTCCGTGACCATACCCAACAGCGTCACTTCTATCGGAACTTATGCGTTCTACTCCTGCGCCGCCCTGACCTCCGTGACCATCGGAAACGGGGTCACGTCCATCGGAGTCGGGGCGTTCTATTCCTGCACCTCCCTGACCTCAATGACGATTCCCGACAGCGTCACTACCATCGGAGATTCGGCGTTCCAAGAATGCAACTACCTGACCTCCGTGACCATCGGCAACGGCGTCACCTCCATCGGGAACTCTGCGTTCTATTTCTGCAACCGCCTGACCTCCGTGACCATACCCAACAGCGTCACCACCATCGGGACCCAAGTCTTCATGGCCTGCAACTCCCTGACATCCGTGACCATCGGGAGCGGCGTCACCTCCATCGGGCTCAGTGCGTTCTACTACTGCCCTATTCTTACCTCGATAACCGTCGACCCTGGCAACCTCAATTATGCGAATAACGCCGGTGACGGCGTCCTATACGACAAAGCCATCACGACATTGATCCAATACCCTAACAGGAACGCGCGAACATCGTTCACGATACCTAGCAGCGTAACAACGATCGGAGATAATGCGTTCGGCCATGGCGTATTCCTAACCGCCGTGACGATTCCCGCCGATGTGACCACCATCGGAAGTAATGTGTTCTATTCCTGCAGCTCACTGACCTCGATCACCTTCCACGGACTGGTCGCCCCGACATCGGTGGGTGCGAACTGGATCCAATCAGTGAATGCGGGAGTGACCGGTCACGCATATTACGGCTCGAACTTCCCCAAGTCGACTGACGTACCGAACACTTTCAACGGATTGACGATGGGCACAACGGTTGCCGAGGATTACACATATACCTTGACCGACGGCAAGGCCACCATAACGGCGTATACCGGCGCGGGCGGAGCGATCACAATTCCCGACCATTTGCCCATAACCAGCGCCAATGATGTCGTGGCAATAGGCGCCGGTGCGTTCGACAATGCCGCTGGCCACACGGTCTCAAGCATAGTGTCAATGCCCGATACGTTGACGTCCATAGGGACCAACGCCTTCCGATCATGTTCGCTCTTGACCACCATTGCCATCGGCAACGGCATTAACTCCATCGGGAACTATGCGTTCCAATCATGCACCGCCCTGACCTCGGTGACCATACCTGACAGCGTCACATACATCGGGGAATATGCCTTCAGATCATGCTCCGCCCTGACCTCCGTGACCATTCCTGGCAGCGTCACATCCATCAAGCAAGGTGTCTTCTATTCCTGCTCCGCCCTGACCTCGGTGACCATACCTGGCAGCGTCACCTCCATCCAGCTAGGGGCCTTCTTTTACTGCACCTCCCTGACCTCGGTGACCATACCTGACAACGTCACCTCCATCGGGGACTATGCGTTCCAATCATGCACCTCCCTGACCTCGGTGACCATACCTGACAACGTCACCTCCATCGGGAAAAATGCGTTCCAATCATGCACATCCCTGACCTCCGTGACCATACCTGGCAGCGTCACGTCCATCGGAGACTATACGTTCCAATCATGCACATCCCTGACCTCCGTGACCATACCTGGCAGCGTCACATCTATCGGGATTCAGGCCTTCCATTCCTGCTCCGCCCTGACCTCCGTGACCATACCTGACAACGTCACCTCCATCGGGGACTATGCGTTCTATTCCTGCACATCCCTGACCTCCGTGACCATACCTGACAGCGTCATCTCCATCGGGACTAGGGCCTTCTATTCCTGCACCGCCCTGACCGCGATAACCGTCGACCCCGACAACGTCAACTATGCAAATAACGCAGATGATGGCGTTCTATACAACAAAACCATTACTAAGCTAATCCAATGTCCTATCGGGAACGAGAGAACATCATTCACGATACCTGGCAGCGTGACATCGATCGGAGATTATGCGTTCGCCGGAACTCGCTTGACCTCCGTGACGATTCCCGCCAATGTGACCAGCATCGGAAGTAATGTGTTCTATTCCTGCAGCTCACTGACCTCGATCACCTTCCACGGACTGGTCGCCCCGACATCGGTGGCTGCGAACTGGATCCAAAACGTTCCGGTGGCCGTAAGAGGATATGCCTACTCTGCCTCGAATTTCCCTGACACCGGTAGCGGGTTCTACGGACTAACGATGGGAGATCACATTCCAATCTACTTATATACAGTAAATGACGGCAAAGCCACCATAACTGGATGTACCGATGTGGTCGGGGACATCACGATCCCCTCCTTGCTGGGAGGATATGAAGTGGTCGCCATCGGCGATTCCGCATTCGCTACGAACATTCTTCTGACATCTGTCGTCATTCCTAACAGTGTCACGTCCATCGGGGACTACGCGTTCCAATCCTGCACCGCCCTGACCTCCCTGACCATCGGCAACGGCGTCACCACAATCGGAGATCGGGCGTTCGACTCCTGCACCTCTCTAACCTCCTTGACGATCCCCAACGGCGTCACCTCCATCGGGAGCAGCGCGTTCCAATCCTGCACGTCCCTAACCTCCGTGACCATAGGGAGCGGCGTCACCTCCATCGGAGACTCTGCGTTCCTTTACTGCACCGCACTACCTGCGATAACCGTCGACCCTGACAACGTCAATTATGCGAACAACGCCGGTGATGGAGTTCTATACAACAAAGCCATAACAACGTTGATCCAATATCCTAAAGGTAACGTCCAAACGTCATTCACGGTACCTGACAGCGTCACCACCATCGGGCAATCAGCGTTCTATTACTGCTTCTCCCTGACCTCCGTGACCATCGGAAACAGCGTCACCACCATCGGGCAATCAGCGTTCTATTACTGCATCTCCCTGACCTCGATGATATTCCTGGGACATGATGTACCGACCTCTGTCGGTACAAATTGGATACTAGGTACACCGGTAGGGATGGTAGGACACGCATACTCCACATCGAATTTCCCGACACCGGGGAACGTCTTCCCCGAGGGACAATCTCGGGGAGATAATGGATTGTTGATGAGTCCAGGCATTGTGACACATTGCGTTATCGACATCGTCGGTGACCAGATCGCAGGTGTAGGCTGGTCCGGCACGGCTACTGCATATGATGAGTTCGACAATGTGGTAACGACCGACAGCGCCACCGCGGTCACCATGACCTCGACCGGGGCAGCGACGTTCTACACAAGTGAAACCTATGAGACTCCCGGCAACACTTTCACTTTGAGCTCCGGTGTCGCTACCTTCTTCGTGAAGGACCACACCGCCCAGACGATCACGCTGACCGCTACCGTTAATGAGGAAAACATCGGGACCATCGCCGATATCCTGGTTGGACCTGCGACGATAGACCATTATCATGTTTCCTCGTCCACCCCGCAGACCGCTGGATTGGGCTGGTCCGACATGGCTACCGCTCATGACGCGTTCCATAACGTGGTAACGACCGACAGCGCCACTGTGGTCACCATGACCAGCACTGGCGATTCGACGTTCTACACCGATGGCGACTATGACGTCCTCGGAAACACCTACACTCTAAGCTCCGGCATCGCCACATACTACGTGAAGGACACCACCGCCCAGACGATCACGCTGACCGCAACCTCGGCCGGATCAAAGACCGGCACATCTAGCAACATCGTCGTCAATCCAGCATCAATAGATCACTACCACGTCGCCTCGTCGACACCACACACCGCCGGATCAGGCTGGTCCGGCACCGCGACCGCCCAAGATGCGTTCCATAATGTGGTGACGACAGACAGTGTCACCGTCGTCACAATGACCGCCACAGGAGCAGCAGCGTTCTACACTGACGGCGACTATGACGTCCTCGGGAATACCTACGCTCTAAGTTCGGGTGTTGCCACATACTTTGTGAAAGATAACATTGCTCAGACAATCACGCTGACCGCTACCGACGAAACGGATAAGACTGGAAATATCGTCGACATCCTGGTCAACCCAGCGGCGATTGACCATTATCATCTCGCTTCGGCCTCTCCGCAAACGGCCGGAGTGGGCTGGTCTGGAACCGCAACAGCCCATGACGTGTTCCATAACGTGGTGACGACAGACAGCATTACAGAGGTCACGATCACCAGCAATGGTGATGCGACATTCTACTCGAATGGTGATTACGACGTCGAAACGACCACATACACGCTCTCCGCGGGAGTTGCCACCTTCTTCGTGAAGGACACGACCGCCCAAACGATCACCCTGACAGCGACCTCGGTCGAATCAATGACAGGCAGCATCACTAATATCGTCATCAACCCAGCAGCGATCGATCACTACCATGTCGCATCGTTGACGCCGCAAACAGCCGGAGCAGGCTGGTCTGGCACGGCTACCGCCCTTGACATTTTCGACAATGTAGTAACCCCAGACAGTGTCACAGTGGTCACCATGACTGGTACTGGTGATGCGACGTTCTACACAAGTGGAACCTATGGGACGCTAGGGGACTCCTACACTCTTAGCTCCGGTGTCGCCACCTTCTACGTGAAGGACACCACCGCCCAGACGATCACCCTGACAGCGACCTCGGTCGGATCAAAGACCGGTGTATCTGGAAATATCGTCGTGAACCCAGCAGCAATAGATCACTACCATGTCGCATCGTCCATCCCGCAGACCGCCGGAGCCGGCTGGTCTGGCACAGCTACCGCTCATGACGCGTTCCATAATGTGGTGACGACAGACAGTACCACAGTGGTCACTATGACCTCGACCGGGGACCCGACATTCTACACAAGTGGAACTTATGAGACTCCCGGCAACACTTTCACTTTGAGCTCCGGTGTCGCTACCTTCTTCGTGAAGGACAACACCGCCCAGACGATCACCCTGACAGCAAACGATCCTGCGGAAAAGACCGGCAGCATCGCCGACATCCTAGTCAACCCAGAAGCGATCGATCATTACCACGTCGCCTCGACCACTCCGCAGACCGCAGACACGGGCTGGATCGGAACCGCGACAGCCCAAGATGCGTTCCATAATGTGGTAACGACCGACAGCACCACAGTGGTCACCATGACCTCCAACGGAGTTGCGACGTTCTACACCGACGGAACCTACAACACACCTGGCAACACCTATACCATGACCGCGGGAGTCGTCACATATTTTGTGAAGGACCACACCGCCCAGACGATAACCCTGACAGCGACCTCGGTCGGATCAAAGACCGGTACGTCTGATAACCTCGTCGTGAACCCGGCAGCAATAGATCACTACCACGTCGCCTCGTCGACACCTCAAACAGCCGGAGTCGGTTGGTCTGGCACAGCTACCGCTCATGACGCGTTCCATAACGTGGTAACGACCGATAGCGCCACCGTGGTCACTATGACCTCGACCGGGGAAGCGACGTTCTACACAGATGGCAACTATGACGTCCCCGGGTACTCCTACACTCTAAGCTCCGGCATCGCCACTTTCTTTGTTAAAGATAATACTGCCCAGACGATCACGCTTACGGCGACCTCGACCGGACCTAAGACCGGTACGTCTGGTAACATCGTCGTCAACCCAGCGGCGATCGACCATTACCACGTCGCCTCGTCGACACCTCAAACAGCCGGAGCCGGCTGGTCTGGCACAGCTACCGCTCATGACGCGTTCCATAACGTGGTGACGACAGACAGTACCACCGTGGTCACTATGACCTCGACCGGGGCAGCTGCGCTCTATACAAGTGGAACTTATGGTACCCCAGGCAACACCTATACCATGACCGCGGGAGTTGCCACATACTTCGTGAAGGACAACACCGCCCAGACGATCACGCTGACGGCTACTGATTACTCAGAAAACACTGGCAGCGTCGCCAACATCGTTATCAACCCCACTTCTATCGATCACTACCATGTCGCATCGTCGACACCTCAAACAGCCGGAGCCGGCTGGTCTGGCACGGCTACCGCCCATGACATTTTCGACAATGTCGTCACGACAGACAGCACTACCGAGGTCACCATGACCAGCACTGGTGATGCGACGTTCTACTCGAATGGTGATTACGACGTCGAAACGACCACATACACGCTCTCCGCGGGAGTTGCCACCTTCTACGTGAAGGACACGACCGCCCAAACAATCACCCTGACAGCAACCTCGGCCGGATCAAAGACAGGCAGCGTCGCCAACATCGTCGTCAACCCCACTTCTATCGACCACTACCACTTCGCTTCAGAGTCTCCGCAGATCGCTGGAGCAGGCTGGTCTGGCACGGCTACCGCTCATGACATTTTCGACAATGTCGTCACCATCGACAGCGCCACCGTGGTCACCATGACCGCCACAGGAGCAGCCGCGTTCTACACAAGTGGAACTTATGGGACGTCAGGAAACACCTACGTTCTCAGTTCCGGTGTCGCCACCTTCTTCGTGAGGGACACGACCGCCCAGACGATCACGCTGACAGCAACCTCGGCCGGATCAAAGACCGGTGTATCTGGAAATATCGTCGTGAACCCAGCGGCGATCGATCACTATCATTTCGCCTCGACCACCCCGCAGACCGCAGGCACGGGCTGGACCGGAACCGCGAGGGCCCAAGACGCGTTCCATAATGTGGAAACGACCGACAGCGCCACCGTGGTCACTATGACCGCCAACGGAGCTGCGACGTTCTACACCGACGGAACCTTCGACACACCCGGCAACACCTATACCATGACCGCGGGAGTCGTCACATATTTTGTTAAGGATAACACCGCCCAGACGATCACGCTGACAGCCACCTCGGCAGAATCTAAGACCGGCACGTCTGATAACATCGCCGTCAACCCAGCATCTATAGATCATTACCATGTCGCATCGTCGACATCACAAACAGCCGGAGTAGGATGGTCCGGCACGGCTACCGCCCATGACATTTTCGACAATGTCGTAACCACCGACAGTATCACAGTGGTCACCATGACCGGCACTGGTGATGCGACGTTCTACTCAAATGGTGATTACGACGTCCTAGGGAACGTCTACACCCTAAGCTCGGGCATCGCCACCTTCTTCGTGAAGGATAACACCGCCCAGACGATCACGCTGACGGCAAACGATCCTGCGGAAAAGACCGGCAGCATCGCTGACATCTTAATCAACCCATCAGCATTAGATCACTACCACGTCGCCTCGTCGACACCTCAAACAGCAGGAGTAGGATGGTCTGGAACGGCTACTGCACATGACGCGTTCCATAACGTGGTGACGACAGACAGCACTACTGTGGTCACGATGACCTCGACCGGGGAAGCGACGTTCTACACAAGTGGAAGCTACGACACTCCTGACAACACCTATACCACGACCGCGGGAGTTCTTACATACTTCGTGAAGGACAACACCGCCCAGACGATCACGCTGACAGTCACCTCGGCAGGATCTAAGACCGGCAGCACCGCCAACATCGTCGTCAACCCGGCAGCGATCGACCATTTCACCGTGGCCGGGATCACCGACCCGGTGGTCGCTGGCATCCTGTCTTCAGTTACCGTGACCGCCTATGACGCCTATGACAATGTAAAGACCGATTACGTCGGTACGATCCACTTCACCTCCACCGATGTGAAGGCATCGACCGTCCTGCCCGCTGACTACACATTCCTCCTGGCGGACGAAGGCATGAAGACTTTCGCTGATGTGATCAAGCTTACGACCACTGGTCAACAGTCGGTCACCGTGACCAGCACGGTCGGTTCGGAGACAGGGTCACAGACGGCCATCACCGTAAACCCCGCAGCGCTCGACCACTTCGACGTGACCGTCGGCGGAGAACCGCTGACCAAGGTCGCCGGAGCACTTTGGTCGACCGATGCTAACGATGTCGTGGTCACCGCCCATGACGAATTCAACAATGTCGTTACAGGCTTCACTGGCAGCCCGGTTTGGTCCTCATCTTGTGACGGAACATTTCCGGAAGCGGAGGTATTCGAATTAGGAACCTATACCTTCACCGGAACCGGGTTCGCGCTCGAGGAATCTGGCGAGCAGACCATCACAATGACCGATGGATCAATATCAGGCACTAGTGCGACCATCGAGATCACCCCTGCTGCCCTGGACCACTTCACCATGACTGGGGTTCCAGCGAGCTGCATCGCCGGAACTTCCTGGGCCGGCGGGTCTGGGATAGTGACCGCCTATGATCTTTACGACAACGTCAAGACCAACTACACTGGCCAGGTCTACTTCACCTCTACCGATGGGGCTGCGACACTACCATACACCTCTGGTAGCAAGTACACCTTCACCACTGGAGAGGGCAACGACAATGGTGCGCACGAATTCTCCGGGGCAGGGTTCACCCTGTTCACGACCGGAAGTCGCACCATCACATTAACTACTGGTGTGATATCGTTGGCGAGTGCCCCGATCACCGTGACCCCGGCTGTCCTCGACCACTTCACCGTGACCGACATCACCGACCCGGTGGTCGCCGGCGTGCTGACCTCGCCGACCGTAACTGCCTACGACGCTTATGACAATGTAAAGACCGATTACGTCGGAACGATACACTTCACCTCCACCGATGTGAAGGCATCGACCGTCCTGCCAAATGATTTTACCTTCTCACTGTCCGATGCAGGCATGAAGACTTTCACTGATGGGGTCAAGTTTACGACCACTGGCGATCAGACGGTCACTGTGACCAGCACGGTCGGTCCGGAGACAGGGTCACAAACGGCCATCACCGTCACCCTGGCAGCGCTCGATCACTATCAGGTCTACTCCACCACCCCACAGGTAGCGGGCGTAGGATGGTACGGCACAGCGACCGCCCATGACGTGTTCCACAATGTAGTAACAACCGACAGCACCACAGTGGTCACCATGACCTCCAACGGAGCTGCGACGTTCTACACCGGCGGAACCTACGACACACCCGACAACACCTATACCATGACCGCGGGAGTTCTCACATACTTCGTGAAGGACAACACCGCCCAGACGATCACGCTAACGGCGATCTCGGCCGGGGCGGCACCTGGCGTTGCCACGGGCATCGTGGTCAGCCCGGCGGCCATCGACCACTTTGACGTCGCCGTAGGCGGAACACTGTCCTTCGTAGCCGGTGCTCCATGGGCAACCAGCGCCAACGATGTCGTGGTCACCGCCCATGACGAATTCAGCAATGTCGTGACCAGCTATACCGGCAGTCCAGAGTGGTCCGCATCATGTGCCGGCACACTTCCGTCTCCGCAGGCCTTCGTGGGTGGAACTTACACATTCATCGGAACCGGGTTCGTGCTCAACACGGAAGGCGCTCAAACGATTACCATGACCGACGGATCGATCACTGGTAGCAGCGCCAATATCGCCGTCACCCACAGCGTCGCGGTCAATCTAGTTCTGACCCCGGGCGGAGTCACTGTCGTTGCTGGCACCTCGCAATCCAATATTGCCACCGCCACCGATGCCTTCGGAAACTCTTGGAACGTCACCGACACCACGGTTTTTGAGATCGACCTTCATGCAGCAGGCAGCTGGACAGATGATGTCTACCTGTCGCACTCGGCCGGGATGGCCTGGGTGATCAATGGCACAGATAGCGTTTCCGGCATAAAGGCCACCACAACCCTTACCGTTACCCCTGCCGCGATACACCATTTCACGGTAAATGGCATCCTCGATCCGTTGATCGCCGGCACACCGACCACCCCGG
Organism: uncultured Methanomassiliicoccales archaeon; assembly: GCA_942492955.1. Classification (GTDB taxonomy): domain Archaea; phylum Thermoplasmatota; class Thermoplasmata; order Methanomassiliicoccales; family UBA472; genus DASXVU01. Next base: position 910,303 of record OW818644.1, on the reverse strand, counting down.
TCGTGACCGCCTACGACGCCTATGGAAATATCAAGACCGACTACACCGGCACGATCCACTTCACCTCCGATGACGAGATGGGAGGCACTATCCTTCCAGGAGATTATACGTTCATCGTTTCCGACGAAGGCATTAAGATATTCTCCGATGGTGTGACGATCATCTCCAGCGGAGAGAAGTATGTCAAGGTGCAAGACACGGTAACAATCGCGGCGACAGGCCAGCAGAGCGCGATCACCGTTTACACAATTCCCGATGCACCGACAGGATTCACGGCCATCGCTGACAACGGGCAGATAACACTGAACTGGACCGCCCCCTTGTTCGACGGTGGCAGCGCCATTGACTATTACCGTGTCTACCAAAATGGAGCGGCTCTTCCAGATACTCCAACCGGGTTGTCGACAGTCATCACCGGTCTGACCAATGGCGGGTCCTATTCGTTTGCTGTCTCAGCGCATAACATCGCCGGGTACGGACCGAACAGCACCTCCGCCACAGCCGTCCCCCGCACCGTCCCAGACGCCCTGACCGATCTCGTTGCCACGCCAGGCAACGGTCAGGTATCGTTGTCCTGGACCGCCCCGGCCTTCGATGGCGGCAGAACGATCGATTACTATGTCGTCTACCAGAACGGCGTAGCATTGCCAGGACATCCTTCAGGTCTGACAACAGCGATTGTCGGCCTGACGAACGGTCAGGTTTACTCATTCGCGGTTACAGCCTATAACATCGCCGGAGAAGGAGCTCCATCCAGCTCAATCGCATCGACTCCTTACACCGTTCCGAACGTCCTGACCGGACTATCCGCCATTCCTGGCAATGCTCAGGTAACACTGAACTGGACCGCCTCTGCATTTGACGGCGGTCGTATCGTCGACTACTATGTCGTCTACCAGAACGGCGTTGCATTGCCCGATCATGTGACGGGATTGTCGACCATCATCACCGGTCTGACCAACGGCCAATACTACACATTCATGGTCGCGGCCCACAACATCGCCGGTATCGGGGCACTATCCGATCCATCGAATGTCATTCCATTTGCGGTCCCTGACGCCCCCATTCTGAACACAATCACTGCTGGTGTTGCTAACGTCACACTGGTATGGACCGCACCGGCATCTGATGGTTCCAGCCCGATCACTGGCTACGAGATATTCTTCAGAACGAACGATACCGATGCTGCCTGGACCTGGTTCAGCAGTGTCGGTGTGGCGGCCTCAAGCGAAACGGTCACCGGATTGACTGCCGGAGCGACATACCAGTTCGGTGTCAAGGCTGTCAACGCGGCAGGCAGTTCGGTGATGTCCGGTTCATTAAACGCTACGGTCCTGACGGTGCCTGATGCACCCACCAGCCTGACGAGCGTCGCATCATCGAGCCAGGTTACCATTTCCTGGAACGCTCCAGACGGTCTGGTTGACGGATATCTCGTTTACCGTGGGTCCTCGGCCGCCGACGCAATCCCGATCGGGAACAGCACCATAGCGAGCTTCGTAGATACGGCGGTTACGGCCGGGTCGATCTACTATTACAAAGTGATCGCATTGAACGCTGTCGGTGAGGGTGCCATGAGCGAGATCGTTTCGGTCCAGGTGCCATTCCCCGCTTTAGTCCCGGTGAGCGGGATGATATTGGACGCTAGCGGTAACGGTCTGGCAGGGGTGACCATATCATTGGAGAACGGATCCTCGGTCCTCACCGATGCCCAGGGCAACTTCCTCATCATGGCGTCGCAGGGGAACCACACCCTTACCGTCAGCGGTGATGGCATAGAGACCAGCAGGACGGAGTTCAACCTAGGCGGTTCCAGTTTGGTGTTGAACAGCATCACTCCGGTCAAGGCTGCCGACAGTCTGCCCCTCACTTTAGCGGTGACGATCATCGCCATCGGGCTGATGTTGGCGTTGATCTTCGTGGTGCTCAGGGGTAAGGGTAAGAAGTAGATCCCCCAAACCATTTCCAGCAATTATTTTTCTGGAGATAAACCGACACTGTTCCATCGTTTCATTTCTGAGACGATGGTCCGCTTGTCTTTGTTGATGCATAAGCGAAGTTCTTGATCCACAGAATTATCCATGTACGAACTCCAAGCGGCCCATTCTTGTGCCTTCACGATCCATTGTGATAAGAGGCGAGGTCCCTCACCGACAGGTCTCCCTGCCTTCCCCGCCTTATCGCCCCTACCGTCGCTCGTGCACCCTGAATGGTCGTAAGGAACGGTATCTCCAACTCCACAGCCAGCCTTCTCATCATGTATCCATCGCGGATAGATCCGGAAGCATAAGAGGGAGTGTTGATGATCAGGTTGATCTCGCCAGACCTCATGATGCCAAGCGCATCCGGTGCCACATTGTCCTTGACCTTGTAGACGGTGGTCACTGCCAGACCGCTGCTCTTGAGGTAATTGGATGTGCCTTTCGTAGCAAAGAGACCGAAACCCATTTCTGCCAGTTCCCTCGCTATCGGTAGGACGGCGGCTTTGTCCGCGTCGTTCACGGTGATGTACACCCCGCCCTTGGTCGGGAGCTTGTTCCCCGCCGAGATCTGGGCCTTGTACATGGCTGAGTCCAGATCGACATCGATGCCCATGACCTCGCCGGTGCTCTTCATCTCCGGACCCAGGATGCTGTCCACTCCGGGCAGTTTGAGGAACGGGAACACAGACTCCTTCACGGCCACATACTTGAACTCCGCCACTCCGACATATCCGAGCTCTTTCAAGGTCCTGCCCAGCATGACCTTGGTAGCGATCTTTGCCAGCGGGACACCGATGGCCTTGGAGACGAACGGCACCGTCCGGGACGCCCGGGGGTTGGCCTCGATCATATAGACCTCGTTCTCCTTCACCGCCAGCTGCAGGTTCATGAGCCCTCTCACCTGGAGCGACATGGCCACATCCGTGCTGATCTCGATGATGCGGTCGAGCACGAAGGAAGGGATGGTCTGGGTGGGTAGCATCATGGTCGCGTCGCCGCTGTGGACGCCCGCCTCCTCGATGTGCTCCATTATCCCGCCGATGTACACGTCGGTCCCGTCGGCGACGACGTCCACATCGATCTCGATGGCATGCGACAGGTATTTGTCAATCAGGACCGGGTGGGACTTGGAGACCTTGACCGCGGTCGCCACGTAGGTCTTCAGTTCGTCCTCGGAGTAGATGATCTCCATGCCGCGTCCGCCCAACACGTACGACGGACGGAGCAGCACCGGGTATCCGATACTGTTGGCCACGTCCCGGACCTCGGTGAACGAGAACCCCGTGCCGGACAGCGGCTGCTTGATGTCCAGCTTGCGCATCAGGGCGGTCCAGCGCTTCCGGTCCTCGGCCATGTCGATCATGTCCGGACTGGTGCCCAGGATCTTGGCCTTCTTCCCCTCCAGCGCCTTTTCCAGCGGTATCGCCAGATTGACCGAGGTCTGCCCGCCGAACTGCACGATGACTCCATCGGCGTCCTCCTTCTCGATGACGTTGACCACGTCCTCCAGCGTCAGCGGTTCGAAGTACAGCCGGTCCGATATGTCGTAATCGGTGGAGACCGTCTCCGGGTTGTTGTTGATGACGATGGCATCCACGTTCTCCTCCTGGCAGGCCATGACGCCGTGGACGCAGCAATAGTCGAACTCGATGCCTTGGCCGATGCGTATGGGGCCGGCACCGACGATGATGACCTTCTTCCTGGTGGAGCGCTTGCCCTCCGATTCGGATTCGTAGGTCGAGTAATAGTAAGGGGTGGCCGCCTCGAACTCGGCAGCGCAGGTGTCGACCATCTTGTACGTGGGGGTGATGCCGTGCTTCCTGCGCATCTCGGCGACCCGCTCGATCGGCACCTTGGCATGGGTGGCGATGCTCTCGTCCGGATATCCCATGTTCTTGGCCGTGCGCAGCAGGTCCTTTGTCAGCTCCTCGTTCCTGAGCCGTGTCTCGACCTCCACCAGGTTCTTGACCTTGCGCACGAAGAACTCATCCCAGGCGGTGAGCTTGGCGATGCGTTCCACGCTCATTCCCCGGCGTATGGCCTCGGCGATGGCATAGAGGCGCAGGTCCGTCGCGACGGTCAGCTCCTGTTCTATCTTCTTGTCGGTCCAGTTAGGTTCCGGTTCAAGGTCGATCCGGTCCGCTTCCAGCGAACGGATGGCCTTCATCAGGCCTTCCTCGACGCTGCGCCCGATGGCCATGACCTCCCCGGTGCTCTTCATCTGGGTGCCCAAGGTGCGGTCCACCGTTCTGAACTTGTCGAAGGGCCAGCGGGGGATCTTGATGACGCAGTAATCGATGGTCGGTTCGAACGCGGCGAACGTCTTTCCGGTGATCTTGTTCGGTATCTCGTCCAGCGTTTTGCCGATGGCGATCTTCGCCGCCACCCTCGCGATCGGATAACCGGTCGCCTTGGACGCCAGCGCGGACGAGCGGGACACCCTCGGGTTCACTTCGATGACGCGGTAGTCCCTGGTGGCCGGGTCGAAGGCGAACTGGACATTGCAGCCCCCCTCGATGCCGAGGGCCCTGATGATCTTGATCGCCGCGGTACGCATCCGGTGGTGGTCCACATCGTTCAGAGTCTGGACCGGCGCGATCACTATGGATTCGCCGGTATGGATGCCCATCGCGTCCAGGTTCTCCATGGAGCAGATGATGACGCAATTGTCGTTCTTGTCCCGCATCACTTCGTATTCGAGCTCCTTCCAGCCGATGACGCTCTCCTCGATCAGAACCTGCTTGATCCGAGAGTATGCCAGTCCCCGGCCGACGATCGGCCCCAGCTCCTCGTCGTTGTGCGCGATGCCCCCGCCGGTGCCGCCCAGGGTGTAGGCGGGACGGATGAGGACCGGGTAGTGGCCGATGTATTCCACGGCCGCCTTCGCCTCTTCAAGCGTGTGGCAGGTCTTGCTGAGGGGCACGGGCTCGCCGATGCCGATCATGGTCTCTTTGAAGAGCTCCCGGTCCTCGGAAAGTGCAATGGCACGAGGCTGGGTACCGTACAGCCTGCAGTTCAGGCGGTCCAGGTAACCCTTTTCGGCAAGCTCCGAGCAGAGGTTGAGGGCGGTCTGCCCTCCCATCCCGGATAGCACGCCCTCGACCTTCTCCTTCTCGATGATCTTCGCGATCGTCTCGACCGTGAGCGGCTCGATGTAGACGATATCGGCCATCTCCAGGTCGGTCTGGATCGTGGCTGGATTGGAATTGACCAGGACTGTCTCGTAGCCTTCCTCGCGCAGCGAGCGGCAAGCCTGGGAACCGGAGAAATCGAACTCTGCGGCTTGGCCGATGACGATCGGGCCGGAGCCGATGACCATCAGCTTGCCCTTCTTGCCTCCGGTCATTTCCTCGCCTCCATCATCTTTCCGAACTCGTCAAACAAGAACCCGGTGTCCCTCGGTCCGGGGCAGGCCTCGGGATGGTACTGGGCCGAGAAGATGGGAAGCTCTGTGTGCTTCATGCCCTCCACGGTGCCGTCGTTCACGTTGGTCTGCTCGACCACCAGTCCGCTGCCGTCGATCGATTCCGGGTCCACCGCGTAGCCATGGTTCTGGGATGTGATGAAGACCCGATTCCGGTACTTCACCGGCTGGTTCGCGCCGCGGTGACCGAACTTCATCTTGTAGGTGGAGCCCCCGAAAGCCAGGGCGAGGAGCTGGTTGCCCATGCAGATGCCCATTATCGGGTAGTCGTCCTTGATCTCGGCGATGGTGCGGATGGTGGTGCCCTTCAGGTCCGGATGGGACGGGTCGCCTGGCCCGTTCGAGATCATCACGCCATCGATATGGTTATCGCGGAAGAACTTCCTCGGCGTATCATGGGGAAGCTGGTATACGTTGAACCGTTTGTGAAGTTCGCGCACGATGTTGGCCTTGACGCCGCAATCGAAGAGAGCGACGGTCTTGGTGGCCCTCTCGTTCTTGTGAAGAATGATATCCTTTGTGCTCGCCATTCCCACCAGGTTGTCATCGGACGGGTAGGGCATGGTGCGGAGTTTCTTGACGACCTCCTCCGGGTCCTCGTCGTAGACGATGGCCCCGCGGAGCGTCCCCCTTTCCCTGATCTTGATGATGATCGACCTGGTGTCCAGGTCGGAGATGCCTGGGACATTCTCCTGTTTGAGATATGATCCGAGGGTTTTGCCTCCATACATATCGGACGGCTCAGTGCAGTTCTGCCGGACCACGAACCCGCGGACCTGGACCTTTCCCGATTCCACGTCCTCCGAGTTGACGCCGTAGTTGCCGATCAGCGGATAGGACATGATGAGTATCTGCCCCATATAGGAGGGATCGGTCAAGCTCTCCTGATAACCGGTCATCCCGGTATTGAAAACGACCTCACCGTAAGAAGTCTTACCGGAACCAAAACCAGTGCCTTCCATTACCGTTCCATCTTCGAGTACAAGGAAGCACTTTGCCATTAAGAATCGATGGTATAGTTAGGGGGTACTTAACTTTTGTTGAGCTATCCCCAACACATGTGTGAGGGCTTTGTCCATCATTGGACACGCTCAAGATACTGGCTATTATGAAAAGCTTTCTCAAGGGCATCTTCTAGCTTAATGGCTGTTTTCCTCGAATCGCAAGCATTTGGAGAATTCGAACCCAATCATCAACGAAGTCTCTGTAACATGTTTTGAACGTTCATAGAATGGACCCAACGGTCCCTTGGATGGAATTCCGTCGTTCCCCAACGGTATAATATTGTCCGAACCTTTCACTTCGACAGATGCGTGTTCTACACCAGGACCGGTTCAAGGGCGAGATCAAGGTACAGGTCGATGCACCGGACGACCTTTGGCATCTCTACAACATCATCCAGATAGGTGACGTACTGGTCGCCTCGACCTACCGCCGCGACGAATCCGCCAAGGTGGACAAGGTGCGGGCCGAGCGATCAGAGAAGAAGCGTATGGTCCTCGGCATCAAGGTGGAGAAGATGGAGTTCCACGAGTTCGATATCCGTCTTCGCGTGACCGGGGTGATCGTGGAAGGGCCACAGGACATCGGTTCATACCATACGCTCAACCTCGAGGAGGGGGGACAGGTCTCCATCATCAAGACCGACTGGAAACCATCCCAATTGGAGCGGGTCCGCCGCGCCGTGGAGGATGCGAAGAAGCCTACCATAGTGTTCGTGGCGCTGGAGAACGACGAGGCGGTGATCGCGGTGATGCGGCAGGCGGGCATCCAGAGGGTGGCGGAGATCACCGGACCGGCCGGCGGCAAGATGTACGAGCAGAAGGTGACCAATGAATACTACCTGGAGGTGCTCGCGAAGCTGAAACAGGTGGCGGTCGGAGGCGTCCCGCTGGTCATATTGGGACCGGGATTCGCCAAGGAGACACTGCTCGAGCTGGGCAAGGAGAAGGAGCCCGAGATCTTCGAGAAGGCGTTCGTCTATCACACCGGCCAGGCTGGAATGACCGGGATCCACGAACTGATGAAACGCGGTCTTGGTACTGAGGTATTGAAGGACTCGCGCGTCGCCCAGGAGGTCAATTTGGTGGAGAAGGTCCTCGAGGAGATCGCGAAGGACGGGCCGGTCGCCTACGGTCCGAAGGAGGTCAGACAGGCGGTGGATGCTGGGGCCGTTGACACCCTGCTGATCGTCGACAACGTGGTCCGCAACAAGGACTTCGAGAGGATGATGAAGGCGGTCGAGGAACAGAGGGGCACGGTCATCGTCGTCTCCGAGCACCATGAGGGCGGCAAAAAGCTCGATGCCATAGGGGGAATGGCGGCATTGCTCCGGTTCAGGGTAGGTTCTGTCTACACTTAAGAGCTATCTTTAGACGATTGTCTAGAATTTTAACGTGAAACTGAACTAAAGTTCTCCCAAGAAGCGAGAATAGATGGCCAAACGAATGCTACTCCGAACCATCGATATTCCGAAAATCTTTAGTATCCCCCCTTTTATGGAGTTGTGTCCGCATGACTCCAGGTATCACGACGATATGAATGTCCCCCATGGGACTGCGAAGAGCCATTATTGTCGGCGATGGGGCGTTCCGAACTTATATCTCTCAAACATTGAGGCGCTCGTTCAGCCAGTGTCATGCCCGGTGTCGGTCGTAAAGGCCACTCCGCCATATCAGGTCCAGGTAGGAAGGGAAAATTGATGATGAACAGGGACGAAGTACTTGCAAAATTGAACCAGCATCAGCTAGTAATCTGCGACACCACACTGAGAGATGGAGAGCAGGCTGCTGGAATAGTCTTCGCCAACCTAGAGAAGATGCGTATCGCGAAACTACTGGACGAGATCGGCGTACAGCAGATCGAGGCAGGCATACCGGCCATGGGAGGGGACGAGAAGACCGCGGTCAAGAACATCGCGCATCTCGGGCTCAACGCTTCCATCCTCGGCTGGAACCGCGCCAACCCGGCGGACATCGCTCATTCCATCGACTGCGACGTTGATTCGGTCGCCATCTCTATGTCATCGTCGGATATCCACATCGAGCACAAGCTCATGAAGACCCGTGAGTGGGTCATAGAGAAGCTGGTCGAGTCGATCGAGTACGCCAAGGCGCACGGGCTGTACATCTCCGCCAACGCCGAGGACGCGTCCCGCGCGGACAAGGACTTCATAATTACCTTCGCCAAGGCCGCAAAGGAGGCCGGGGCAGACCGGTTCCGCTACTGTGATACGCTCGGAATTCTCGAGCCGCGCCGCACCTATGACGAGATCAAGAGGATCATCGAAGAGGCCAAGATCGATGTGGAAATGCATACCCATAACGATTTCGGCATGGCGACCGCGAACGCGCTGGCCGGGGTCCAGGCGGGAGCTAAGGTCGTTTCGACGACGGTGCTGGGCATCGGAGAGCGCACTGGGAACACGCCGATGGAGGAGATCGCCATGGTCGGCAAGCACATACTTAAAATGGACACCAACTTCGACACCCCACGGTTCAGGGAGGTCTCTGAGTATGTGGCTCGGGCGGCCGGTCGGGACATTCCGGCATGGAAGCCGATCGTCGGCGGCAACTGCTTCGCTCACGAGGCGGGCATACACACCGACGGCGTGATCAAGTACTTCTCGAACTACGAGCCGTACACGCCGGAAGAGGTCGGACTCACGCGTAAAATCATCATCGGCAAGCACTCCGGGCGGCACACGCTGAAGCAGGTGCTGGAGAAGCGCGGGTACGAGATCGACGATGAGGTCGCCGGCATCCTGCTGGAGCAGGTCAGGGCGAACTCCGTCGCGCTCAAGCGCAGCCTGACCGAGAACGAGCTTGTATACATCTATCTGGATTACCGGAGCGGCGTGCCGGGCAACATCGCCGAGTGAAGATTCAAGGAGCTGTCAACAATGGGTACGATATCTGAGGAGATACTTTCAGCGCACGTAGGTAAGAAGGTCAAAGCGGGCGACTTCGTGGTCGCACCGGTGGACTTCATGATGTCCCAGGACGGGACGACCGGACTCACCATCAAGTCGTTCAACGATCTGGGCGGCAAGAAGATCATGGACCCGTCGCGCTACGCGATCGTCATCGACCACAACGCCCCGTCTCCGATGGAAGGGGTCTCCAACATCCACAAGCAGATGAGGGAGTTCGCCTCGAAGTACGGCGCGAAGCTCTACGACGTTGGCGAAGGTGTCTGCCACGTCCTGGTTCCGGAGTCTGGACGGGCCTTGCCCGGAACGATCATCATCGGCGCCGATTCGCACACCTGCACATACGGAGCGCTGAACTCGTTCGCCACCGGTGTCGGGAGCACCGACATGGCGGCGGCGCTGATCAGCGGCAAGATGTGGTTCAAGGTTCCCGAGACGATCAAGCTGGTCTATAACGGCAAGCTGCAGAAGGGAGTATATTCGAAGGATGTCGCCCTGCACATGGTAGGCATGCTCACGGCGAACGGAGCCACTTACAAGGCCCTCGAGATTTATGGTGACATCATCGATGACATGTCCGTCGAGGCCAGGATGACCATTTCCAACCTTGCGGTCGAAACCGGCGCCAAGGTCGGATTGATGCGCTGCGACAGCAAGACCGACGCCTACCTGAAGGGAAGGGCCCAGGCCAAGTACGCGCCGGTCCAGGCCTCGGCCGACGCAAAGTATGAACGCGTGGTCGAGGAGGACCTCTCCGACATGCCACCGCAGATCGCCTGCCCGCCAGACGTGGACAATGTTGTCCCGATCCATAAAGTGGAAGGGCTGAAGCTCGACCAGATATTCATCGGCACCTGCACCAACGGCAGGAGCGAGGACCTGGCGATCGCCGCCAAGATTCTCGACGGCAAGCAGGTCTCCAAGAGCCTGAGGCTGCTGGTCGCACCGGCGTCACGCGAGATCTACCTGAACGCGCTGCACGACGGAACCGTGGAGAAGCTGGTCAAGGCCGGTGCTGTCTTGATGACCCCATCCTGCGGTCCGTGCGTCGGAACGTGCAATGGTGTCCCGTCGGACGCGGAGAACGTTCTCTCGACGGCGAACCGCAACTTCAAGGGCCGCATGGGCAATGTCAAGGCGGACATCTACCTGTCGTCTCCGGCGACGGCGGCATACTCGGCCATTAAGGGATGTATCGCAGACCCGAGGGAGGTGCTCTAATGGAACAGATGAAAGGCAAGGCCCACGTCTTCGGCAAGAACATCAACACCGACTACATCATCGCCGGGAAGTACAAGTTCAAGAGCCTGGACATGAAGGACCTGTCCACCCACCTGATGGAGGACCTACGCCCCGGTTTCTACAAGGAGATCGAACAGGGCGACTTCATCGTGGCCGGTGAGAACTTCGGCATGGGATCGAGCCGTGAACAGGCCCCGCTGGTCATACAGGCGGCGGGATGTTCAGCGGTCATCGCCAAGTCGTTCGCCAGGATATTCTACCGCAACTGCATCAATGTCGGTCTCCCGCTGATCGAGTGCGACACCACCGGTATCGAGGAGGGTGACGTGCTGAAGGTCGACCTGGAGGCGGGTATCGTCCTTAACATTACCAAAGGCAAGGAGATCAAGACGTCCCCGCTGCCCAAGGTCATGCTCAAGATCCTGAGCGAAGGCGGACTGGCAGAGCATTTCAAGAAGCATGGCGGGTTCAATCTCGACTGAAATCCAAACGCATTGTGGGAGGTTCGGAACCGCCCATATCAATCTCTTTTTTTCTAGAATTCAATATGTTTTTTTATCGCAATCAAACATCAGGCCGCTCCGTGATACGGTTCCAATGACATTTCCTTAATAGGATAATCATAACACAATAATATTATATAGATTTGTCACAAATTAATACCAATGGAGGGGAAATGTTCTCCACATCGTCTGCCCACAATAGACCGGTTCGCGTCGTGAACTTGGCAATGGTAGTGAGTTTCTGCTTTGCGATCGTAGCATATCTCCCTTTCGGGTTGTCGGGAGGTCCCACAACTACTCTCGATGGTGTTGTACTCGAGGATAAATCATTCATCCAGATCCTATGGTTCTCGATCCCATCGAGCGCAAATGTGAACGAGATGCTCACCTATCTGATTCCAATAATCGGACCTATTGCGGTGGCCACCGTCCTTCTTTGTCTGATTATCTCCATTCGTCTAATCTCCCCTAACGAACGGATCATGGGCCGCTATGGGCTGGCATTGATGGTGGCGGGCTTGGGTTCATTGTATCTTTTCGGCCTCTTAAGGGTTTTACACACCCCCAACACCATGAGTTCGTTCGATTCGTACGCGATCATTGCACAGGTCACCGGCATCGCATTATTCGCCTCAGGGGTCCTGGGGCCATTAAAAAACGTAGGGGTTGTGACAAAATTCCACAAAATGATCGGCACAGACATCGTGGGATCAGGCGCTCTATTCCTTCTCGTCTTCGCTGGTGCGATAATAATCGATTCAATATTCACCATGCAGGACATGGTGGTTTGGACATTCCTCAATAGCCTATGGATCGTGGGTATTCCATTGGTACTGATCGGGATCGTGTGGATCGAGAACGGCATATTGACAGCCCTCAAAAAGAAAGCGCTTGTTCTAAGAATGACCATGGCAGCGTCCTTGTCGATCCTGCTGATCGGTAGTGCCTATCTGTTCCTTCAGAACGGTCCGTTTGTAGGCATCCGGGTAGGGGGTCCTCTAGAATGGGGCACAATGGCCACGTTCCTATCCTATCTGTTCACTTTAGGCATCCTGTTGGTCTTGGGAACGACAATATTGATGAGCATGAAGATGGGAAAGGTCACTGAAAGAATCCAGACCATCAACGGATAGGATCCATATCCATACTAACCGTGGAAATGAGCATAATGCCCCTCATCCAAGGAACGTATCCAAAGGATGGAGGGGAGGGCCGTACATATCAGGACGGGATCTCAATCTTCTTGATGAAATCCTCAACCTTCTTTTGCCAGCCCTCTTCCAGAGGTCCCTTCATCCCAGTCACTAGGACCTTTCCTTCTGCTATTTTCTTCAAGCCTTTAGGTTGCAACAGCTCATTCATTATCGGAATGATACGTTGCCAACGGGCTTGTTCCTCCTCCGTAGGGATCTTGCCGGTCTTTTTGTCTGGAACTGGAGCTCCCTCCGTGGTCAATATGGCGTATTTTGCACCGGGTGGAAGCTGGACCTTCTTCAGGAAGCGACGAACGCCCCCTATGGGCTTTCCCATCCTTCCGGGAGAGCTGAAGACGTAGAGGTCGGCCGGTGCCAGCTCTTTCGGTCGGGCGTCCCTGATATGGTGAACGTTCACGGTCACACCCTTTGCCACCATTAGCTTTCTGAACTCCTCGGCGACGATCTCCCCATTTCCATACTTCGATGCATGATAGTATTCGATTTTCATCGTGAAACCCCACAAATATAATATCCACTATGATATTAATTATTAGCTCCCTTTCGAAAATCGAACGAGATCCTTTTTGCGATGCGAAGATCACTCTTTCTTATTCATCGCCCCATTGATGGCAATCTCGGAGATATCCATTGAGTACATGGTGGTCCTGATTATCGAATCGAGGACATTTGTGGCCACGACCGCTGTCTTGTTGGATGGCATGCGGATCTCTGTGCTCAGCTTCTCCAGGTTGGCCACCAGGTCATTTCCCGCATCGATCGCTACATTCGCCGATTCGATATCCTTGAGGAAGAATGCCTCGATTGACCGATCAAGCACATCCATCGATCTGGCGGAAAGAGCCAGAATCGAATCCAAGTCCTCCATTTTAACCTTCGCCTCGGCGGCCAGTATGGCGTTCTTCGCGATCTTCTCTGCGTGGTCACCGATGCGCTCGATCCCCCGGGCCACGAGCATGAGGTTCATACCCTCGTAGATATCCACACCGATCCGTTCACCGAGCTTCCGGTCCTTGATGATGAGGTTGTACTGCTTGACCGCCATCCAGTAAAGGCGGTCCACGTCGGCGTCGCGGTCAACGATGTCATGTGCCATATCCACATCGCGGTCCGCTAGGGCTTCCATCGCATCCTTATGCATCGAACTGACGATAAGGTGCATGCGACGCACGCATTTCTCTTGCGGCAGTTCAACTGGATCGGACAGGTCGTGCAGTACCACGCTGTTGCTGGTCTCCTCGATCACTTCCGGCCCTATCACCAGCCTCGCAAAGTCCTTTATCGCGTGTTTTATGTCGTGATCCATGCGGTCCTTGGACCTGATCTCGATGATGTTGAATCCGGCGAGATAGGCGCCGATCAGTTTCCTCGTCAGATGCTCCTCCGATTCTTCCTTCTCTATGCGGATGGTCCGCCTTGCTGGTTCCCTTTTTCGGTCGCTCCTTGGATCGACAGAGACCGTTCCATCAGGCATGACCTGCATGCTGACAGAATCTCCCGCCTTGAGCCCCTGAGCATTGATCCAGTCCTTGGGCAATGAGACCGTCATGGTCGAAGCGCCTGTCTTCTGAATCCTACGTACATCCACGGACATTCACACCTTTCTACATCTAGTATGTAATATCAAGTTATTGTATTTACAGTATATACCATATATTCATGAATATTTACAAAATATGAGAATATATTCTATTTCGATAATCCATATAAACTCAACCCTCACTGCGTGAAATCGATAAGCCATGCCGAAACAGGAGATTTGGAAGGATTGTGATCAGCGGTCTTCCGCGGTCCCGTTGCTAACGCTGAATGACGGACCCAAGAAGCCATCTCCGCATTCAGGCTGGATATCGTTGAACAAGGTGAGATGAAATGGAAAAGAAGACTGTGTACCTGGCCATCGCTGTTGTGGCCATTATCATCATCGCTGGGATTGGTTTTGCGTTGATGGACAATAAATCAACAAACCCAGCATCTACGGTGACGATCAAACAGAAGGGATCGGATACCATGCTTGAACTGAGCCAGCTTTGGTCCGAGGGATACCACGAGAACTATACTAACATCAACGTGGACGTCTCCGGCGGCGGGAGCGGGGTCGGGATCCAGTCGATCCTGGACAACACCGTCGACATCGCTCAATCCTCAAGACAGATGACGGCATCTGAAAAGGAGAACATGACCGCGGCCGGGAGAACCCCGATCGAGATTCCGGTGGCCATCGACGGCATAGCTGTGATTGTAAACAATGCCAATGGGCTTACTACCCTAACCATGGACCAACTGAAGGGCCTCTACAACGGCTCGATCACCAATTGGAACCAGATCGGCGGTAGCGACATGGCGGTCACGCTCTATGGAAGGCAATCCTCATCCGGCACCTACCTCTACTTCCAGGAGGTCGTCCTGAGCAAGGGTAACTACTCAGTGAACATGAACTTGCTGCAGGGGAACTCGGCGATCGTGGAATCGGTCAAGGGTGACCCATCAGGCATCGGTTACGTCGGCATTGGCTATGCTAAGCAAGCTACGGGCATCAGCATCCTTACCGTATCAAAGAATGCCGCCTCCGCCCCATATTCGCCGTTGAACGAATCGCAGGTCTTGAGCGGAAAATACCCGCTCTCGAGATTCCTGTTCCTGTACACCAACGGCATGCCCTCCACCGAGGTCAAGGACTTCCTTCTCTGGACGATAGACCTGCAGAAGGGTCAGAAGATCGCCCAGGAGACCGGATTCTATGCATTGCCCCAGAACACCATCGAGGATAACATGGTGAAGTTGGGGAGCACACCCGGTTCGGTCACCCTCAAGCAGAGCGGATCGGACACGATGCTGGAAATGTGCCAGATATGGTCTGAGGATTTCCACGCCAACTACACCTGGATCAATGTCGAGGTGAGCGGCGGGGGCAGTGGTAAAGGTATCAGCGATTTCAAGAGCAACCTGAACGACATGGCCCAGGCATCCAGGGCGATGACGGCTAAAGAGAGGACGGACGCCATCACAGCAGGAAGGGACCCGGTCGAGTTCAAGGTCGCCCTCGATGGGATCGCGATAATCGTGAACGCGGGCAACGGGGTGACGGCCTTGACCATGGACCAGCTGAAGGGCCTCTACAACGGCTCGATAACCAACTGGAACCAGATCGGCGGGGTCGACAGGGCTGTGACGCTTTACGGCAGGCAGGCCACATCCGGCACCTACCTCTACTTCCAGGAGGTCGTCCTGAGCAAGGGCAACTACTCAGTGAACATGAACATGCTGCAAGGCAACTCAGCAATAGTCGAAGCGGTGCGGACCGACCAAGGCGGCATCGGATACGTCGGTATAGGATATGCCAAGCAGTCCACCGGGGTGAACGTCCTCGATCTCAAGCACAATGCCACCGCAGAGGCATATTCGCCGCTGAACGACACCGCTGTCCTGAGCTTCAAGTACGATCTGTCCAGGTACTTGTTCATCTACACCGACGGCACCCCGACCGGGGCGGAGAAGAGATGGTTCGAGTGGATCCTGAGCACCAACGGCGGACAGAGGGTCCTGGGAGAGATAGGCTTCATCGCCATGCCGGCCGAGACGATCGCGGCAATGAAGGCCCAGCTGGGTTAAGTGCACGTACAACTGAAAACCCTTCAAACCCTTTCATTCAATTTCCCTTCATGTACTCACAATTCAGGCTAACATCATGGCGAAGAAACTCAGGAAGAAGAAAAGATTCACCCGGAAGGGCTCGATCAAGGAATATCTCATTGAGAAAGGGCTTGCAGCAGTGGCCCTAATCTCGGTGGCCTTCCTGGCCATGGTCTTCTACGTTCTCGTTTCAGGCGCAATTCCAGCGTTCGATACGGTAAATTTGCTGGATTTCCTGACCGGGACCGTATGGAACCCGGCCAACCCGCAATTCCCGCTTTATGGGATTCTGCCGCTGTTCATGGGGACGGTGCTGGTAAGCTTGGGGGCGGCCCTGATAGCGATCCCGATCGGCATCGGCTGCACCATATACCTGGCCGAGCTGGCGCACCCCAAGATCAAAGCGGTCTTCAAGCCAGCGATCGAGGTGCTCGCCGGCATTCCGTCAGTGATATACGGATTCTTCGCGCTGGTGATACTGTCCACATGGATCTTCGACATCTTCCAGCCGGCATCGAAGCTGAACGCCCTGAACGGAGCGATCATCCTGTCGGTAATGATGATCCCGATCATGGTGTCGGTGGCGGAGGACGCGATGAACGCCGTCCCAAGGCATCTCCGTGAGGCTTCCTACGCCCTCGGTGCCACAAAATGGGAAACGATAAAGGGGATCGTCATCCCGGCAAGCATGTCGGGGATCGTTGCCGCCATCATACTCTCGATAGGCCGGGCGGTCGGGGAGACGATGACCGTCCTGATGGCGACCGGCAATGCACCCAAGTTGACCGGGGATTTCTTCTCCTCGGTGCAGACCATGACCGCCGCCATAGCCATCGATTTTGGTGAAGTGGCGTTCAACAGCACACATTACCACGTCCTGTTCGCGATAGGCGTCGTGCTGTTCGCCATGACCTTCGTGATCAATTCGATCGCTGATTATGTGCTCGTCAGGTTCTCGGAGGAATACAAATGAACCGGAAGATGAAGGAGACGCTGTTCTTCTCCCTGTTCCGCGGATGCGCAATCCTCGTAGGGATGGCATTGGCGGTCCTGGTCGGGTACATCATCATCAACGGTATCGGGGGGATCAGCTGGGACTTCCTGACCTCGATGCCCAGCAGGGCCGGCATGCAGGGCGGTATCCTGCCCGCGATCGTCGGTTCATTCCTGCTGATGCTCCTGGTGATCGCCTTCGCGGTCCCTATAGGCGTCCTGTCAGCCGTCTATCTGGTGGAGTACGAGAAAAGTCATACGGTCGGCAGGATCTACCGGATGGCGGTCCTTAATCTGGCCGGGGTCCCGTCGGTGGTGTACGGACTCCTCGGTCTGGGTCTGTTCATCTACATGATCGGCATAGGTAGCGGCAGCCTGCTGGCCGCCGGGCTCACGCTTGGCGTGATGTGCCTGCCGCTGATCATCACCGCTTCCCGCGAGGCGATCAGGTCAGTCCCATCCACGGTAAGGGAGGCATCGTTGGCGTTGGGGGCGACCAAATGGCAGACAGTGAGGCATCACGTCCTTCCCTACTCAATATCAGGCATAATGACCGGGATCATCCTGGCTCTCTCCCGGGCGGCCGGTGAGACGGCACCGATCATGCTGACCGGCGTGGCGTTCCTGCTGCAGAGGTTGCCCTCATCGGTCAATGACAGCTTCATGGCGCTTCCATACCATATCTATTTCATGGCCACCCAGGCCTCGAACATTGAGGCGGCCAGGCCGATCGCTTATGCGACCGCGCTGGTCCTGATCGCGCTGGTCATCGGCATGAACCTTTTCGCTATCGCACTGAGAAAGAAGTACCGAGACAAGTACAGGTGGTGAGTTCCATTCCAATTAAGATCAAAGTAGAGGACTTGAACGTATATTTCGATAAGACCCATGCTCTGAAGAACGTCAACATGGAGATCAACGAGAACGAGATCACGGCCATAATCGGACCGTCTGGATGCGGCAAATCGACTTTCATCAGGAGCATCAACCGGATGAACGACATCATCCCTTCCTGTTCGGTGAAGGGCAAGATCATGGTCGAAGGCCATGACATCTATGACGAGGATGTGGACGTCGTTGACGTTCGCAGGAGGATCGGGATGGTCTTTCAGAAGCCGAACCCTTTCCCCAAATCCATATTCGAGAACATCGCCTACGCGCCCAGGCTTCACGGTATTGACTTCGTCGACGAGAAGGAATCGGACCCTAGAAGACGCAACAAGCATCGAAAGATCACCAAGGAAGAACTGAAGGACAAGGTCGAATGGAGCTTGAAGCGGGCCGCATTATGGGAGGAGGTAAAGGACCGGCTGGACAAGTCGGCCTACACCCTTTCCGGAGGTCAACAGCAGCGTCTCTGCATCGCCAGAGCGTTGGCGGTGTTGCCCAACGTGATACTGTTCGATGAACCGTGCTCGGCATTGGACCCGATCGCCACGGCCAAGATCGAGGACCTTCTGATCGATCTCAAGAAGGATTTCACCGTGCTTATCGTCACTCACAACATGCAGCAGGCGGCTCGTGTTGCCGACAAGACCGCCTATTTCTATCTGGGTGAACTGATAGAGATGGGCGATACCAAGCAGATATTTGAGAATCCGCAAAAGGATCTGACCGAGCAATATATCACCGGGAGGATGGGTTAAATGACATCGAACGTAGCATTCTTGCATGAGATGGACGGACTGAACCGAGAGGTCAGAGAGATGGCCGATCGGACCAATGAGGCGATCGAGAAAGCGGTGAAGCTTATCGCTACCGGCGACGTCGAACTGAAGGTGGACATCAACCGGCTGGACAAGGAGCTCTACCACTATGACAACCTGGTGGAGAAGCACTGCTTGGACCTGATCGCCCTTTACAGCCCGGTGGCTGGTGACCTGAGAACGGTGTCGACATGCCTGAAGATCATCGAGGACCTGAACCGGATCGGACGATACGCTCATGACATCGCCGAGGTGTCGGAGGTTTTCGAGGTTCAGGGCCATTTCACAAGGATGGTCAACATCCGGCACATGGCCGAACTGGTCGTCGACATGGTCCATGATTCGATCGTGAGCTTCACCAATCGCGAGGTGCCTATGGCGAGGGAGCTGTTCGAACGCGACGATGAGGTGGACTGTCTCTACGACACCATCTTCCGTGAGATACTCACGTACATGATGGAGGACCCGAAGAAGATCACGGCCGGGATCAACCATATCCTGGTCGCGAGATATTTGGAAAGGATCGCGGACCATTCATGCAATATCGGGGAGCGGGTGGTCTACATGGTGACGGGGGACCGCATGGACCCGGTGCAGAGAAAGAAGAATATCTGCAAGCTTCCGTTCCAGGCAAAGAATGGTCCAGTTCAGGAGAGGTCGGAAGAGAACGGTTTCAATTGGCATGAACTGTCCGAAAAATAGCTGGACGGCAAATATAATACGGAGCCTCGTAGAATACCTGCACAAGGTGAAAGAAAAATGGATGGATGTTCAAGGGACAATGGAAAATGCAGGAAGGCAAACGAAGCGGTGGACGAGCTCTCGGTGAGAATGGGCAACTTCGTGCCGCTCACGCTCAGCCACATTCAGAAGCACCACCCTGACCTGGCGATCCTGATCAAGGACATGGACGAGATAATGGAGTACAAGGGTGCCCTTGATAAGAAGACGAAGCGCCTGATCGCTCTGGCTTGTGTCTCGGTCCGGATGTGCGACGACTGCATATACCCCCAAGCCAAAGTGGCCAAGAACTTCGGCGCGACACGCGAGGAGATCATGGAAGCGCTCTCTATCGCTGTCCTGACCGGCGGTGTGCCGACCTGGTCCAACGCCAAGCATGGCATCTCCAAGCTCATGGCCGAGTGGGACGAAGAGGATGCTCAGAAGGAAGCCGAAACGTCCAAGCCTGCGCCAAAGGCCAAGAAGGCCGCTCCCAAAAAGACCAAGAAGTAAGGAATATTAGGCGCCGCAAGGCGTCATCTTTCCTTCCTATCCAGATGGGCGAATTATTTGGAATAGGTTACCCATTATAATCAATGTTATTCAATTCAATATATTACAATTATTTATATACAACCTTATTCGTCAGAGTTTACATCGGAGAAATGATTTTGGCAGGATACTCAGGAAAGTCGAAGTACAAAGGGCGAAGCACCGTGAACGATCACAACAAGCGCAGTTCTGATTTTACACGAACGGCGATGTTGAACCAGAGGAAATTGCTGGCTTTCAAGTTTGATATGAGAGAAGCGATGAACTCCAAGGGGCTCGACCCAGCTTTGATGACCACATTCCTAGCCAGCGTTATTGCCAAGGGCTCCCGCCAGGGCATCCATGATGCCAAGGATTTCGTACGGCAGACGGAGAGCGAAGGGTACATCAGCAAGGAAGTAGGCGACCACGTCTGCTACCTCCTGGACCGTTACACCAAGTACCAGTCCCAGATCGTCTAAGACCTTCTTGTTTTAGGGCAATCGAACCTGAGCGTCCAGTGCCATTTCTGGACTTAACGGGCATAGGCACGGT
This sequence comes from uncultured Methanomassiliicoccales archaeon, assembly GCA_942492955.1. Lineage (GTDB taxonomy): Archaea > Thermoplasmatota > Thermoplasmata > Methanomassiliicoccales > UBA472 > DASXVU01. Next base: position 889,869 of record OW818644.1, on the reverse strand, counting down.
CCCTGCCCGACCAATCAGTTTTATTAGCTCATTCCTCCAATTATTTTTGCACAGGCTGGTGCGAACATGATGACGGAATGTCCATATCCGAAAGGCAAATGCCGTGTAAAGTGGGTCACTACCGAATGGCTCCAAGACCATCTGGATGACAGGAAATTGATGATCGTCGATGTCCAACCGAACATCCACGACTATGTTCAGGAGCATATCCCCGGGGCGGTCTACATGGAGGAGGGATGCCTGCGCACGTTCTTCAAGAGACGTCCCGGAGTTTTTGCCGCTCCTGAGCAGATCGAGTCAGCGTTCGGAAGGATCGGCCTTAAGCCGGAACTGCCTGTGGTGGTCTACACTGGTGAAGGCCAGCATAAGCACTGGGGGGACGGTCTGGGGCAGACCATGGCGGCTTACTCGCTGGTCCGCTATGGTCATGACAACGTGATGATACTGGATGGAGGCATCGACAAGTGGCGCAACGAAAAGAGAGAGGTCACCAAGGTCTTTCCGGAGCGTGACCAGACAGATTTCCTGGCAGAGGTCCGCCATGAGTACTTCATCGAATACCAGGAATTCAAGGAGATCAAGGACAACGATGACGTCATAGTGCTGGACGCTCGACCTTCCGCAACATACGAGGGTTGGGGGGTGTGGATGAAGCCCGGTCACATCCCTGGAGCGATAAACTTTCCCTGGAGAAAGCTCATGGCGGACGACAACCCCATGCAGTTGAAGCCAGACGAAATCCTGATGGAGATGATCGAGAAGGCAGGCATCAGCAAGGATAAGATGGTGATCTGCTCCTGCGGGACCGGACGCGAGGCTACCAACGAGTTCAACCTGTTCAAGTTCTACTTGCAGTATCCGCGTGTGAAGATACACGAAGGGGCGTTCAACGAGTGGGCCTCCTATCCGGAGAACGAGACGGTGACCGGAAAGAACCCAAGGTAGGCCATCAGGCCGCTTGGTATCCTTTCCACTTCCCTTCCAGTCCCGGATCGGCCAGGGTCTCGAGCAGGTATTTGGAGAACTGCTCACCGGTGGCTCCGTCCGAGCGGCCGGTCATCTTTATCCTCTTCTCGTATTGGCAGCAGACATCCAGCGCCATCTCCAGCTTGACCGCCTTCTCCACAAATCCGATGTGGTTGAGAAGCATCGAAGCTCCCTTGATGATGCTTGACGGATCTGCGTAATGGCCGCGTCCTTCCTCCACCATCCTGGGTGCGGAACCGTGGATCGCTTCGAACATGGCGTACTGCTTTCCGATGTTGGCGCTGCCGGCGGTCCCTACCCCTCCCTGGATCTGGGCCGCCTCGTCGGTCAGGATGTCGCCGTATAGGTTGGGCAGGACCATGACCCGGAAGTCCTTCCGCCGGTATGGGTCGATGAGCTTCGCCGTCATGATGTCGATGAACCAATCGTCCCAGGTGATGCCGGGGTAGTCCTTGGCGATCCTTTCCATCGTGGCCAGGAATTTGCCGTCCGTGGCCTTGATGACGTTCGCCTTGGTGATGGCGGTCACCTTCTTGATGCCGTTCTTCTTGGCATGCTCGAACGCCAGCTTGATGATCCGGTCCGTGCCTTGTTTGGTGGCGACGCAGAAATCTATCGCCAGTTCGTCATTGACGTTGATGCCTCTGCTGCCGAGGACGTAGCTTCCCTCGGTGTTCTCCCTGAAGAATATCCAGTCAACTCCCTGTTCGGGCACGCGGACGGGCCTGACGTTGGCGAAGAGGTCCAGCTCGCGGCGCATGGCCACGTTCGCCGATTCGATGTTGGGCCACTGGTCGCCCTTCTTCGGGGTTGTGGTCGGTCCCTTCAGCACCACGTGACAGGTCTTGAGCTGCTCCAGAACATCGTCCGGTATCGCCTTGAGCACCTTGACCCGGTTCTCGATGGTCAGCCCCTCGATGGTTACGAGCTCGACCTTGCCGGAGGCGATCTCATCTTTCAGCATCGTCTCCAGAACTGTCCTGGCATGGCCGCAGATGTAAGGGCCGATGCCGTCGCCTCCGACTATTCCGATGCGGATCGTGCCCAGCTTGGAGTAGTCCGTCCATTCCTCGGACGCCTTCATCTTCTCGATCCTCTCCAGCTGTTCGATCACAATCTTTGCGAAATGCTCCTTGGACTTCTCGATAAGCTTCGCGTCGACCATTCTATCCCACTATTCGGTACGGGAGAGGTGATATTTGATATCCACTCGCTAGACCAAGGACCATGCCAAATAATATGAACAGCCTGCTCCGAATGGTAACGCCATGAGATGGTCGCTTCGTATCGGTCGGATCTTGGGGATCCCGATCTATTTGCACTTCACGTTCCTGATCATTCTGCCGCTGTTCGCCCTGGTGTTCGGATTTGCCTATTCGGAGATCTACGACTTCAAGATCGGTTTCGCCAACCTGGCGGTGGATGATGTCGGCAAAGCCCTGCTTGGCATCCTCGCGGCGGTGGTGTTCTTCGCCTCGATATTGATACATGAGCTGTGCCATTCTTACGTCGCGCTCCGCAATGGCTACAAGATATCCGGGATCACGCTCCTGATCTTCGGCGGTGTCTCGGAGATCGAGGAGCAGCCGGGCGAGTCCAGGGGCGAGGCCTGGATGGCGTTCGTGGGACCGGCATCAAGCCTGGTCATCGGCGCCATCGTCTCTGTCCTGTACTTCCTAACGAAGGATATTAGCGGGGGCGTCGAACTGCAGGCAGCTATCCTGATGTTCAGCCTGATCGGGTTCTATAACATTCTGCTCGGACTGTTCAACCTGCTTCCTGCCTTCCCTATGGATGGAGGAAGGGTGCTGCGGGCGCTGCTCTCAAGGAAGGTCGGCTTCATGAAAGCCACCAAATGGGCTGTGTCCATCGGTAAAGCGTTCGCGGTCGGCATGGGGATCTTCGGGCTGCTGACGCTCAACTTCATCCTGATATTGATCGCTATGTTCCTCTATACCGGGGCGGAGGGCGAGTACCAGCAGACCAAGGTGACGACGCTCCTTACCGGGATCAAGGTCGGGGAGATCATGACCCGGAACGTGTCCACGGTGACGCCAGAGGAAACAGCGCACGACCTCCTGGCCCGGATGATGCGCGAGAAACACATGGGCTATCCGGTGATGGACGGGGAAAATGTCGTCGGCATGGTCACGTTCCAGGATGTGACGATGGTCCCCGAAGAAAGACGCGATACGACCCGGGTCCGCGACATCATGAGCAAGAACGTGATCCACGTCCCTCCCTACATGGAGGCGGTGGACGCCCTGAAGGTGTTCAACGACCGGTTGATCGGTCGGCTGGTAGTCCTTGAGGACGGAAGGCTCATTGGGATACTGTCCCGGACGGACATGGTCCGGGCAATGGACATGCTGGCGGCCGGATTGCGCCCGACCTACGAACCCATTCAGCGCTCGTAGGTCGCCATGGTCTCGGTGCTCTGCAATATGTGACCTGCCATGGCTGATTCCAGGTCGGCCTTGCTTGATCCAGGAAGGATATTGAGCATCTTGTCCAGAACATAGACCTTGAAGAAATATCGGTGCGGTTTGTGTCCCGGGGGACAGGGGCCAGTATAACCGATCCTTGAACTGGAGTTCTTCCCTTGGACCGCTGAGATCGGATGGGTGATGAGCTTCTCCCGCGGCATGTTCTCCGGGATCGTTCCCACCGGAACGACATTCCAAATGACCCAATGGGTGAAGGTCCCCGACGCCGCATCCGGGTCGTCCAGGATCATGGCCAGGCACATTCCCTTCCCGCCGGTGATCTCTACCTTCGGTGAAGTGTTCGCGCCGTCGCAGGTGAACTGTGACGGGAACTTGCTGAAACCCAATTTGATCTGTAGCTCTTCCATTTTCAGACCCTTCCTATTAAGCTACATTTACGGTCATAATTAACTGTTCTCCCTCGCTGTTGAGAGCAAGTCAGGCCCTTGCAACAAGATAAAAAACCTAAGTAATCATACCGCTTACGTTCAGAGGTCAATCTGGCAGGTCGATGAACTTGAAGGATCCGGTCACAGGTTTTGAGTATCCGGCCAAATGGTCGGCATTGATAAGGGACGAGGCATGGTCAAAACTGGTGGAGCAGGGCCTGGCCGTCCTGAACTCCAAAGGAGAGGTGTTACGGCGCGGATTCAGCACCGGTAGTACGGCTGCGGCCGCCTGCAAGGCGGCGGTCCTGTCCTTGGATGGGCCGGTCGAGGCTGTCTCCATCACGCTCGCCAGCGGGATCCGGATCGATGTGCCGGTCATCGGGAACGAAGGCATCGCGTCCTGCCACAAGTTCCCAGGTGACTACCTTGATGACCCGACGGCGGAGGCCGAGTTCATTGCCGAGGCGTTCCCGGAGGGAGAAGGGGTGAACATCATTCCGGGAGAGGGCATTGGCGAGTATGCTCATTCCGAAGGGATGAAGCGGTCCAGTTCATCGGCGATAAGCCCGAGCGCCCTGGGATCGATCGTCCTGGCCGTTTCTCAGGCCAAGGAGGAGATCAATATCAGAGGGGTGCGAATCGAGCTGCATGTGGTGGATGGGGCGAAGATCGCCATCCGTACCATGAACCCGAGGGCCGGGATCCAAAACGGCATATCCGTTCTTGGCACGACCGGTCTGGTCGACCCTTGGGACGATTACGTCGAGGAAGGACGTCTTGAAAAGCTGACCTCGCCCAAGGTCGTTCTGACCACCGGCAAGATGGGCCTGCGCATGTCCCGGCTGTTCTTCCCCGACCACGAGGTCGTGATGGTCGGCCAGCAGATGCTGGAAGCGGTCGCCGGAGCAGAGGACGAGGTGGTGGTGTGCGGTCTTCCGGGCAACATCATAAGAGCGGTCTTCCCGAATATCCTGGAAGAATACGAGTGCTCGTCCTTCGATGAGCTCGCCGCGTCTGATCGGTGGAAAGAGGTCCTGGGGCGGGTGTTCGAGCGCTATCGCGCGGTGAACCAAAAGGTCGAGATGGTAATGCTAGACCGGACTGGCAAGGTACTGGGTGAGATGTCATGATCGTGATCGGGGTAGGATGCGGGCCAGGAATGATGACCGAAGAGGCCATGCGGGAGCTATCCAAGGCGCGGACGGTCTACGGATCGAAGCGTTCTGTGGAGCTGGCGAAAGAGCACTTGCGCAAGGGTGCCAGGATCGTCCCGGTTGACGACTATGCCGCTTTGGCGGAGGTGCCTGAGAACGCGGTCCTGTTGTCGACCGGCGATCCCATGCTGGCCGGTCTGGGGCGACGGGCAAAGAAGGTCATTCCGGGAATCTCCTCGATGCAGGTGGCGTACGCCCGCCTGGGTGCGCCCCAGGAGAACACGATCATCATGAGCGCCCAAGGCAAGTACCAGGTCATAGCGTTGAAGAATGCGGTCGAAGAGGTGACCCGGGGCAGGAACGTCTTCCTGCTTGTTGACCCGACCTTCCCGGTGCGCGAACTGGCGGACAGGCTCGGACCTTCGAACCCGGAATGCCGTATCGCCATCTGTGAAAGACTAGGCTATCCGGACGAAAGGATCCAGGTGGGAACGTCTCTGGATCCACCAGAGTCTAAGACCGGTCTGTTCGTGGTCATTGCGGGGGAATGGAGTTGATCAGCAGCGTCCCAAGGATAGTGATGGCCGGCGAACGGAGCGGGGTGGGGAAATCGACCATTACCGTGGGGATATTGCTGGCTCTTAAGGCCAGGGGTTTGACCGCCCAGCCGTTCAAGGTCGGGCCAGACTTCCTGGACCCCATGCACCATTCCATCCTGATGGACCGCAAGTCCCGCAACCTGGACACCTGGATGTTCCCTGGTGCGGTGAAGGAGCTTTTCGTCCGCAACAGTCAAGGGGCGGACATGGCGGTCATCGAGGGGGTCATGGGCATGTATGACGGGTTCGACGGGATCTCCGAGGAAGGCAGCACGGCCCACCTGGCAAAGACGCTGGACGCCCCGGTCATCCTGGTTTTGAACGCCCAGGCTTCGGCCCGAAGCCTCGGAGCGGTCGCCCTGGGCTTTCAGGAATATGACCGTAAGGTGAATGTGGCAGGGGTGATCTTCAACAATGTGGCAGGTGAGAGGCATCTGGAGATGCTTGAATCATCGCTCCGGGGCGTGGAATCACTTGGTGGCGTGTTCACGGTAGAAAAGGCATCCCTGAGCAGCAGACATCTGGGGCTGGTCCCTGCAGAAGAGGATTTCGATTCCGAAAGGTACGACGAGATCCGGAAGATGGTAGAGGCCCGCATCGACATGGACCGGCTGATCGAGATAGCCAAGACCGCAGGACCGGTCGAGTCGCAGGCCAGTAACCTGTTTCCGGCAAAGAAGGAGATAGCTACGATCGGAGTGGCCAAGGACTCCGCGTTCAATTTCTACTATGAGGATAACCTTGACATCCTGCGCTCGCATGGGGCCAGGATCGAGTTCTTCTCCCCCATGTCCGGGGAGGTGCCGGACGTGGACGGGCTCTATTTCGGAGGTGGATATCCGGAGGTGTTCGCCCAGGGACTGGCGGCAAGCGCAAAGGTCCGTGAGAAGGTGAGGCGGATGTCCGAAGATGGGATGGCCGTCTACGCTGAATGCGGCGGAATGATGTATGCGTGCAAGACGCTCCGGACCCTCGATGGTAAGGATCACCCCATGACCGGGATCTTCGATGCCCGGGTGGAGATGACCGCCAAGCTCCAGGCATTGGGATATGTTGAAACGAAGGTCCTCAAGGATTGTGTCCTTTCGCCCAAAGGCGGCGCCGCCAGGGGTCACGTGTTCCATTACTCGCATGTCGCCGAGACGACAGAGACCGAGTTCGCCTATGACCTGGACAAGCAGAAAGGTATACTGAAGAACCTGGACGGCTTCGTCCGTGGGAACTCGCTGGCGTCCTATACCCATCTGCACTTCGGGTCCTGTCCAGAATTCGCCGACAATTTCGTCCGGTCATGCGCCGGTTACCGTCGCCGATGATCCTACCGATGTTTGACCGATAGGATCGGGGCAATCGCAGCCCCAGAGGATCGCAGGTCACCGTTTGGAGGTACCTTGGGAGGCGACCGAGGCCATGGCCTTCGCCACCTCATGCTGGTCGCCCAGATAGTAGTGCTTCAACGGTCTCAGGTCGTCGTCCAGTTCGTAGACCAATGGGACGCCGGTCGGGATGTTGACATTGACGATCTCGTCGTCTGGAACCTGGTCTAGGTACTTCACCAAGGCCCGGATGCTGTTGCCATGCGCAGCGATGATGACCTTCTTTCCCTCTTTGAGCTGGGGACAGATCGTCCGCTCCCAGTACGGAACGAACCGGGCGACCGTATCCTTAAGGCACTCGGTGAGCGGGACATCCCCGTCGATCCCAGAATAGCGCGGGTCATTATTGGAACTCCGTATGTCGTCCGGCTCCAGCACCGGTGGACGGACATCGTAACTGCGGCGCCAGAGAAGCACCTGCCCATCCCCGAACTTTTGGGCCATCTCCGCCTTGTTGAGGCCCTGGAGGGCTCCGTAATGCCTTTCGTTGAGGCGCCATGATTTCTGTTCTGGGATCCACATGAGCTTCATGTCATCCAGCACGATCCAGAGGGTGCGAATGGCACGGGTCAGGACCGATGTGAAGGCCAAGTCGAAGGTGAAGCCGCTCTCAATGAGCAGCTGGGCGGCTCGGTGGGCTTCGGTGACTCCCTTCTCCGAAAGGTCGACATCAGTCCAGCCGGTGAACTTGTTCTCCTTGTTCCATTCGCTCTCTCCATGCCTCAGCAGCACGACCTTGATCATGATAAGAACTCCGAATTGATACTGGAACGCTCGACCGTTTAATGAACTTTCCCGAAAACGGCGGCGGTAGGACGCAGGCGTCAAGACGGCAGAAGTTACATTTCCACTACACGATACTGAAATGAATAATAATTCAAGAAAACGTGGAGGATATCATTGTTTTAAATGGGGTCATGCCGTTTTAGGTGCCAGAGTGGTTCTATTGAGCAATGGCCAGTACGATCCGAATCGCTATAACCCACAAGGACAGCAACCCCCCCAGCAGTGGCAGCCCCAACCGCAGCAGAATCCACAGCAGTATCAGCCACAGGCAGGGTATCAGAACCAACCAAACCAGCAATATCCGCAGAACCAGCAGTATCAACAGTATCCGCAATACAACCCGCCAAAGCCAAAGAAGAGCAGGAAGCTGCTCGTCGTTGCGGTGATCGCGGTCGTTGCGATACTCGTTCTCGCAAGCGTGATGGTGGTGTTCATACTGCCCAAGAAAGCAGCGCAGGATATCGTGAACAATGACAGCACTCCCCGGGTCCTGACCACATCGTCATTCACCAGCGCGACCTCTGGCACCGTTGGTCAATCTGGCGGATCGATTGGTGTGACTTCGCCCAGCAGTCCATTGAACGGACTCAAGATCGAGGTGCCCAATGCGGCGGCGCCGGAGAACATCAACTTCGACATCAAGTATGCCAATATCAATTCCATCACTGGATTGCCGGCCGGGACCAGCGTCGTTAGCAAGATGATCCAGATCAGCACGTCCGGTTCCAGTTCCTGGAACCATTTCAAGATGTTCGACAGCCTGGTCAAGGTCACTCTCCCATATGATCAGAGCCTGGTGACCAACGAGAAGGCGGTCCGTTTCTACCACTATGATGATGTGAACCATTCCCTAGAATCGGCCGGATTTGACGAGCAGAGCACGGCCAACAACACCATTACCTTCATGGCAGGCACTTTCTCAAAGTTCGTGGCCATCGAGGTCATCATGTCCTATTTCGAGAACCTGAACTCCAGCCTCAGCGTGGACACTGGATTCCGGCCAGCCACCGATGGCTGGTACATACCCAACTATGGATCCTATCTGGAGAATGGAGGAGTGTGTCTCGGAATGACCTCCTACGCCAAGTGGTATTTCTCCCAGGAGAAGGCAGCTGACGGTACGGCACTGCATTCCAAGTACATCGAAGGCAACGCCAACGAATGGAGGGACGACGCCACCGCGATCCAGCTGGCCACCCGCGCCCAGGCCGGACTGTCCGGCATATGGGCATCGCTGACCCAAGAGGAGAAGCAGAACCTATCCAGCAAGGCTGTCGGACTGAGCATAATGCACGGCATGCTGGTCTCGGGCGAACCGCAGCTCATCGGTCTCAAGACACAGTACAACAACGGAACATGGGCCGATGGAGGACATGCCGTTCTTGCCTACCGGTACGCTGACGGTCATTTCAACATCTATGACCCCAACGTTCCGGGCACATCCATCACCAATGACCGCCAGCAGATGCCCTACACTTATGGCAGCGGCTTCAGCAGGGTCTTCGAGTCGGGACTGACGGCGACGGACTCGCTGAAGTTCAACATCTTCTACCACGCTGGTGCGAAGGTCTTCAGTCCCAACAACGCCTTCAAAGGCATATACGATATGGCGGAGCAGAAATTCCAGGGAAGTTCGATCTTCCCGAAGGTGGAATTGACCGATATCAACAGCGAGACCTACGGGACGACACCGGCCGACACTAACAGCGATGGCATGAGGGACACAACCGAGAGCTCGGCCACGATCTCCGGAACGATAACCGGCGGGCAATCGCCCGTAACATCGACGCTGATCTTTGTCAGCGGTCAGAAGTATGAAACACTTGTAGCGGATGACGGATCGTTCTCCCAGAAGGTACCCCTCATGCAGGGCGACAACGACCTGGTGATCCTGGCCACCGACACCAACACCTTCTCCAGCTGGGCCGGGTTCTTGCGGGACACGATCAAATCCACAACCAGTCTGGCCTCGTTAACACTAACTCTGACCTGGGACCAGGACAAGAGTGACGTGGACCTGCACGTGCTGGAGCCGACCATCAACGGCACGGAGGGGAGGCATATCTATTACGGGTACAAGGGGTACAATACGGTCAATCCCTATCTGGACATGGACAACGTGAACGGCTTCGGTCCTGAGCATTACTACGCGACGGAGAACATGACCCTGCCGCAATCCGGGAACGTTGGGCCGGGCCAGTCCCTGTACGGAACGTACCAGATCAGGGTCCACTACTACTCCGACAAGGACTATGAGAGCGAGGCCGTAAAGCCGATAACCTGGCACTTGAACGTGAGATACCTGGCCTTCAAGGACATAGCCACCGGCCAGGAGTTCTGGAGCGAGACGTCCTACTCCGGGTATCTTTCCGATACGAGCATCGCAAACACGGAGAACTTCTTCAATGGAGGGTCGTCCTGGTCGTCGATCTACACCCTGACCTATGTGGAACCGGTGGCAAGCGCCTACAGCATACCGAACCCGCCGCAGAACAGCTTCCCGTAAACGCCAACGGGGGGAAACCCCCTTTCTTTCATCGATGGGGTCCTGGGACGAAGATCCCTCGGTATCTTTTTTCTATACGTTACGAACTGGTTCAGGTGTACCTGCAGATATCAACTGACCGATATCCGTCCACATGAAAAAATAGGTATGATGGATCCCGGGTTATCCGGTGATCCACCATCGTGCTCCATCGTGGAAATGATCCAACCAAATTTCTATCCCAAGGTGTTGCCGCATTCCCCGCAGAAACGTGTTCCCATCGGACTCTTGGCTCCGCACTTCGGGCAGACGAGCATTCCCAGGGGCTGACCGCAGCTGTTACAGAACTTTCCCGAACCTGCCGGTTTGCCGCACTTCGGGCACAGTGTCTGGCGTTGGTCTATATCTCCAGTGAAGACCTGGGTGCCTTGGGCCTTGAGTTCGATGTCCTGCTTCATCTTCGCCGCACGTGCCGCTGATACCTCCACCGATTCACGCGGGGCGTCCTCTGTGCACAGCTGAGCCTCCTCGTTCCAATCGTTATCGCATACCCATCTGTGGCATTTGGGACATCGCTTGAACGTCCCTTGCGCCTCGCGCATTGTGAGCTCCAGTGCCACCTGATGCTCTCTGTGCCACTCGGGGGACATTCCCTCGAACCGTTCTCCGAGAACATCGCTGCCGGTCTCGAAGGCATGGCCCGCCCGGTAGTGCCCGGTGATCGAACCGGCCGCGCTAGCGACCTTGCCTAACCCGCGGAACAGGCCTTTCTTCTTGTATGTCTCGGATTCGACGAACCTGGACTTATATCCCTCATTGCAGATATCGCAATGGAATGTGAATTCGAACCCCGCCTCGGTGCTATTGTCATCGTAGTTGCTTACGAATGCGATCATCTTGCCGTTGGTCATTTCTTGCCTCCTTGGATTGGTTTCTTGCACTTGATGCATTTCTCATTGATTATGGGTTGTTCCGTCCCGCATTTCGGGCAGGTGATTGTTAGCCTCTGGCCACAGGAATCGCAATAATCCCCGAGGAAAGTGGGCTGACCGCACTTGGGACACGTGGCCCTCAATGAAAGGCCGCAATGGGTGCATGCCACCCAACCGTGTTCTATGAGGGAGCGGCACTTCGGGCAACGCTCCTTCTCCAGCGGATTGACCCTCCCACATTTCGGGCAGACCGACGAGTCAGGCGGTATGATCTCCCTGCAGTACTTGCACGGTAATGAGTATCCAGGCATTATCCATCAATCCCTTCTCTTATCCTATTGTTGAAGGACTCAATTTATTCCAGACCATAATATACTTACGATGGGTCACGGCGAGTCCTCGGTCCCCAGACCCTTCATCCTCTCCGAATCGGTCTTCGAATCCGCATTGAACCGAAGGAGAGCGTCAATACTCCTTGAATACTCCTCTGCGGAGCCGTGCTGGACCCGGCCGATGAACCTGCTGCGCAGGTCCCTAAGGCCCGGCAGCGCATTGATGGCATAGCGGTATTTTGAGTTCGTCTCGCTCATCAGCGCAGCGTCATCAAGGTATACCGGTTCGCGGCGGAAATTGATCTCTGACAAGGCATTCGCCGTTTGCTCCAGGGCATTTTCCGCAGCGCTTATTCTCTCCGATGCCGAGAAGGACCGGTACTCGGACCTGCCGGCGATCCGGAACACATACGTCGCCCGGGCGCTGTCGTTACCGCTAGCCTCAAAAGCGATCGCGTTTCCTGGGGCCAAAGGATCGTCGGAGAACATCGGGACCAGGATCCAGACATAGTCTCCCGTCACACCTTCCATCAGTCCATGCTTGAACCCGTAGCGGGTCATCTCCTTCCTTCCCTTGGCCATCAGGACCCGGTACGAGTCCGGCAGGTCGACATCCAATTTCTTCTCCAGAAGTTCCAGGAACCCAGGCGAGATCGAATTTATGTCGGCCAGGCTTGCTGCTTTTCCCTCCCGCATCATCACCGACAGTTTGGACAGTTCCTCTTCCGATATGCCTGGATGGATCGATTTGATGATGTTCTTCGCCCGGAGCTTCATCTCCCCCACTTGATCGGATATGGCTTTGAGCAGCGGGTCATGCTCCCTGCCGAGCATGCGGATCGAGACCTTCCTTCCGCTCTCATCAGATATGTCCAGCGACCAATCGTTGGAAGAGACCGACCCAATGTCTGAATAGCGGATCCTCACCATTGAGGACATCTCAGGGATGATGACCAGGGCTGTCTCGTACAGCCGCGCCTCGGCCTGGCCTTCGAATACCGTAGCCCCCTTCTCGCTCACAGATACATCCCCCTTCACTCCCTGTCCCTTCAGGGATTCGTAGACCAGGCAATCCGATATCAGGGTCTCGTTGCGTGCCTTGTGCACCGCCCGAAGGACATCCTCATAGCGATATCCCATGTTGAAGAGCATGAGCGAGCTCGAATCAGTGCCGATCTCTATCCGGTAATCTGCCGCCTTCAGCCATCTTATGTCCCTGACCGACAGCAAGATGGGGGATGAAGAGCTGCCTTGAACGGATACGCTGTCATCTCCAACGGTGACCTTACCTTCCCCAAAGACGTCGACCTTTCCGTCGATCCCTGCGTGCGAGAACTTAGCGGGGGACTCCATGCCCATACACAATGAGGAGCTAGAGCATATTACTTTTCCGAGATCTGTGCAGAGGAAGTTGAAAAAAGAGAGAAAGAGATGCAAAATTAGAGGCAGAGGACCGCACGGCCGTTCGTGGCCCATCCACCATGGTTTATGGGCATTGGTTCGCCTAGCATCGTTCCCGAATGATGCATGTGAACCGATCAATATGAGAGACCAGGTCATTGAAAGATGAACGAACCCGATGGGACGTGCAAAACGAACTGTGCCCCTTTCCCCTCGGTGCCGGATTCCTCGATCGTGATGTTGGTGATGCCCAAGATCTCCCGCACCAGGTAGAGGCCAAGTCCAGTATGTTTGCCGTAGCCGAGCTCGAAGATCTTCTCCTTCTCTGTCGCAGGCACTCCCACGCCGTCATCCTCGAATATTATCTCAAGTCCGTCCGAGGTCGATCTTGATCGGATCCAGATGTTCTTTACGCTCTCCCCGTGGCGAACCGAGTTGTCCATCAGGTTGAGGAATACCTTTTCCAGCATGCGGTCAGCGAACACCTGAAGTTCTCCGGTCTCCATGTGCACCTGAACGCCTTTGGTGTCCACGGTCCCGATGCCCCTCATGCAGGATTCCTTGACGTTGATCATCGAAGGGGCCTCTGTGCCCATGAGCTGGTAGTCCTTGGAGAAAGAGAGAATGGTCGATACGTTCTCCCCGGATTCCATCGCTTTCCTCATGTACTTGATCAGGGGGGATTTCGGGTCCTTCATTGAGGCGATCTCAAGGTTGCCCATCAAGACCGACAGCTGGTTCACGATATCATGTCTGGTCACCGTACCAAGGAGCTTCAGCTTCTTGTTGGCCAGGAGAATGGCGGTCTGCATCCGTTTCTGTTCTGTGATATTCTCTATGTAGACCGCCACCATGCGCTTGCCCAGTATCTCGAGGGGTGCGGTCGTTACCCTCAGGCTGAATCTGTATTGCTTAGATCCGCGCATCTCGTCCTGCTCGACCTCAGCGTTCTTGATGCCGATCTCCGTCCTGAAGGTCGATTCCAATGATTGCCTGACCGCGCACGTCTTGCAGCTATGAGAGTAGCCGCATCCCTCAGGCTCCTCCAGCGAATGGATGCAATGGATCGCCTCCCCCATTTTCTTTCCTACGATTATCGGTGCCTCATCCCCGATGAAGTCTGCCATGGCACTGTTGACCATGATCACATCCAATTCATCGTTCACCAGCGTTATCATGGTGGGGGAGTTCTCGAATATGGCCAGAAGGTCCGCCCTGCTTTCCCGGAGCTGAACTTCCATTCTGGCCCTCTGGACCGATTGATAGATCATGCTGCCCAGTTCGGCAAAATGAAGATGCGGGTCCCCGGTCTTTGGCATATAGAAGTTTGCCCCGTTCTCCAGGGCTTCTACGGCGACCTCCTCGTCGCCCCGTCCGGTAAGAAGTATGAAAGGTGTCTTGGTCCCCAAGGACCGGATCTCCTTGAGCATCATGATGCTGTCCAGGTGCTCGATGCTCGCATCGGAGACAATGGCATCGTAACCGCCCTCCCTTATCTTCATGATAGCCTCGGCATCGCTAGTGGCCAATTCCAACTCATACTCGGTTCCGATGTCCTTGGAGGTCTTTAAGAGGTTCCAGTATTCATCATCGGTAACGAATAATGTCTTGATGCTCTCGTAAATGGGCGGCATTGTTGATGGGTTCAAAAGCTTCATTTGAGTATTTCAAAACCTGAGAGCCTGCTATCAATTATCCAAAACGTGATTATTGTGCGATCGATGGCAGTTATCATTTCAGAAAATGAAAATATGTGTTCATATTGCGGTCAGGATGATGTCAGCCACCCATGACCGCATTACGAACGGAGATAGAACTTGAAACGATAATCAGGTTGTTTGATATTTAATGATTATCAATTGACCAAAGACATTCGTGAGGAATGAGCCAATAAGGAAAACACCAGATTACCGGGAGCTTCTTGGCTGCCTCGGACTCGTTCTTGGAGTATACGAACCGACGATGGCCGAATAAGGACAGGAAGAAAGATTAACCCGCCGCTCAGAGTATGATGTCGGAGCCATTCTCATGATGCCGATAGGTCCGTTGATGATCGAGCATCGCCTGATCGAGAGGGCGATCAAGGAAATGAGGATTGAACTTAGCCAAGCGGAAACTAGGAAACGACTCGATGTCCATTTCATCAGTTCCTGGATCGATTTCATCCGAACTTATGCCGATCTCGGGCATCATGGAAAAGAGGAAAGGATATTGTTCCGGGAGCTGGAGAACAGGCCGCTCTCTCCGGCCTTGAAGCAAATGATGGAGGGATTGATCGATGATCATGCCAGGACAAGAAAAATGGTATCGGAATTGGCCACCGCCCTCGATCGATATGCCGACGGCGACGCCGTTGCCTTTAACCAGCTGATGACCGTCGGCAAAGAACTGGTCGACCTCTATCCACAGCATATTCGCAAGGAGGATCAGGAGTTCTTCATCCCGGCGATGGAGTATTTTACGAAGGAAGAGAAGGATGAGATGCTCAAGCGCTTCCACGAGTTCGATGAGAGCTTGTTGCACGAGCATTATCGTTCAGTTGTCGAAACGATGGAGAAGAGACCGGCAGTTAACGAAACGATTTAACCGTATGAGCAACCTACCACTCCGAGGAGTTCAGCATGGATAAGTATCAGTGTACCGTGTGCGGATACATTTACGACCCGGAAAAGGGAGATCCAGACGGAAACATACCACCGGGAACGCCGTTCGAGAGCATTCCCGATGATTGGGTCTGTCCAGTCTGCGGTGCAGCGAAAAGCATGTTTGAGAAGTACAACGGCTGAGGATCACAATGCTCACGCCCCTTCTTGATATCTGTTGAACCAGTCCATCGCGTCATGTGATCCGACGATCTCTTGTTAACCGGTCTTCCACCTTAACATGACCGATACCTTTCTTTATGTACCGATAACCCCTTTCAAGCCCGGGCATCTCGATCATTGTTTTTCTCCAAACGGACGATGAACGAGGTGTCCTCTTTGATTTCCGAATAACTTTCACGGCACATCTGGAACGATTATCTCTTATCTAATTCGAGGCATGAAGGCAAAAAGACAAGATGGATGAATCCGTTACCCGAAGCGCGGCTCATCTGAGCTTCTTTCAGTGGTTCCGGGTTGGAAAGCACATGGAAATGAAAATTGTAGGGCAGGGCAGGCACTCCACCGTTTATGAATACAAGGACAATCAGGTCCTGAAGATGTTTCCGCCAGACACTGAGAGAGGGGTGGCCGAGGACGAGTTGAGCAAGACCCTTCTGGTCAAGGAGTATGGCGTCGAATGCCCGATAGCTCACCGGATAGTCGAGGATCAGGGCAGGTTCGGCATCCTGATCGACCATGTCCATGGACCGAACTATCTGGAGTGGATGCTGCAACACCCCACCGCGTTGAACAAGCTCATCGCCCTTTTCGTGCAGGAACAGCATGAGATCCATATGCACAAGGTGCCGGAACTATCATCGGTCAAGGAACTTCTCTGGGCCAAGATCCAGGGTTGCGATGCGGTCCCCCAGGAGGCGAAGGACGTCCTGTTCAACAAGATGAAGAAGCTGCCGGAGGGGGAGCACCTGTGCCACCTGGATTATCATCCCGAGAATATCGTCGTATCTCTGGACGGTCCGTTGGTCATCGATTGGGCCAATGCCGCGAAGGGCAACTACCTGGCCGATGTGGCGATGACCTCGGTCCTGCTCGAGATCGGCACGCTCCCTCTGGGCATGTCCGTAGACAACCAAGAGCTACTGGACAACACCATGGACAGGTTCTTCGCCAGCTACATCAGGGAATACATGAAGATGTGCGGCAAGGGGGACGAGGAACTTCTGGTATGGAGGGCACCGGTCGCCGCAGCCCGACTTGCGGAGGGGATTCCAGAGGAAAAGGAAGGACTTCTGCGGATCCTCAAAGCGAACCTATGACAGGCCCCCTTCTCCAATATCTGTCGCCATCGAACGGAAGAAGCATCATCCAGCGTTCTCGATATTAATATCGCCTGATCGGCTCAGAATGGAGCCTTGTCGAAATCAGGATTCTTCGTCAATCGCCTTCTTCGGTCACTTTCAGATCACTGAACGGGATCATCCTTGGGCTCCGGAAGGGGGACCATTAGAAGGCGAAAGCTGAGGGAAAGTTTCAACAGTCGCAAATTCATTTCATGTTAGGGCATTGGAGATTCATCGTGTTGCGGATTCTGCTCGTTGAGGACAATAGGGCTGATGCCAGGTTAACCGCCGAGATTCTCAAGGACACCGGTTTGGAACACGAGATGGTTTGGGTCAACGAAGGGAAGAAAGCGCTCGACCTTGTCGGGTCTGATAGCAACTTCGACCTGTTCATCCTTGACCTCAACCTTCCAAAGGCGAGCGGGCTTGATATCCTCAAACATCTGAGGAACATGGAGAAATTCCGGAAGACCCCGGTGATCATGATGACCGGGTCTTCATCCCCGGAGGATATGTCGAGGGCAAAAGGGGACGATTCGCTTCATTACCTGGTCAAGCCGATGACCCTGGTAGAGATCGACAGAGCGGTCTTGGAGATCAAGGCGATCGCGCTGGGATAGTGGTATAGCCATTCGTTCTTGTTCCACATTTCGTTCGGAGTCATGGCCAGGCCCCATGGGATCATTCGCCACATTCCGCTCAATTCAGTTGCTTATCCTTCGACCGTGCCATCTCGCACCAGAATTCGTCCTCGACATGGATGTTGGTGATCACTCCGGGAACGGCGGATTCTAATTCCTTTTCTATCCTGACGGTCAGGTCATGTGCTTCGGATAGTGTGACCGCCCCGTCCATGCAGATGTGGACCTCCATGAAGACCTTGTTACCCGACCTTCTGGTCTTGAGCCCGTGGTATTCTAGGAAACCATCCATCCCATCCAACACCGCGATGATATCCTTCTCCTCCTCCGCGCAGGCCGCGTCCATCAGATCGTGGGAGGTCCGTCTGAATACGTCCACTCCCATCTTGATCAGCAGGATGGCTACAACAAACGCGATGATCGGGTCCAGGATAAGAAGCCCGGTCACGCTTGCGATGAAAAGGCCGATCACGACCCCGACTGACGACATCACGTCTGAGAAAAGATGTTTCGCATCCCCTTCAAGGGCCATGGACCGACATCTTTTCGATTCTCTCCACATGACGACCGCAAGAACCCCATTCAAGGATGTTGCGCACAGTGAGATGATGATACCAAGGTTTATGTCATCGAAACCGATTGGATTGAAAATACGTCCTATCGTCGCCTCGATGATGAGGACGGCGGCGACCATGATGAGCACGCCCTCGACGAGGGCGGAGATGTTCTCGGCCTTCTGGTGACCATATTTATGACCTGCGTCCTCCGTCCTTTCCGCGATGGTCAAGGCAGCGAACATCATGATCGATGCCACGATGTTGATTATCGATTCCAGCGCATCGGAGAGCAAGGCCACCGAATTTGATGTGAAATAAGCAAGGAGCTTCAGCAGAAAAATGAATATCCCGCCGATGATCACGATGATCGCGATCTGCTTCTTGTTCACGGTCAGACAAACAGAGGGTCATATTAACATCTTTTTCGTATCTCTCAAGAGCAAGGGCCATAGGGCAGCAATGCAGAGTGATTGCTGAATCTTCGACAGCGTCGGGTTCAGCACTATCTTCATTATTATCAGGAACCGACTCTCAATGGCACAGGTTCATAAACGATTTTTTCATCCACTTGTCGTTATCTGTCCTCTGGCTTGTCACATTTCGGTCATGTTTCACTTTAGGTTGTCATGAACCTCAGCAGTGATCGCGATCGCACAACCGGAGGATGCAACATCCCCGAGAAAGGTGCTGAGATGAAGAGAATCGCGATACTGCTGCTAAGCGTTGCGTTGTTGATCACCGGGTTGTCGTTCATATCCGGAGAAGCGAGCGCGGAGGTCACCGGAGCCCCGGGCATTCCCACGGGAGTTGCTGGCTATGGATTTATCGATGTCAGCTGGACCGCCGCTCCAGGCAGTCCATTGAATTACTATGTTTATTGGAGCTCGGCCCCGGAGACCGTTCCCGGTGTAGGTGTCGACATAAGCGGTTCGACATCCGGTCCAGTCACAACATACCATGTGGAAACCGGCGGTCTGCCGGACTATCCCCACCCGCTGCCCGCCGACTATGTCCTTTACTTCCAAGTGTGCGCCCATTATGCTTCAGGGGATGTGCACGGCCAATGGTCGGGCGCATTCCATGCTGGCGGTTATCCAAGCGCTCCTCTTGACCTTCATGCGTCCAATTCCACCGGGGATCTCGTCCTGACCTGGAACGCGCCCGCCTCGTTCGGCGGCATGAGCATCACCAGTTATCACATCAACCGCTCCACGACCTCGGGGACCGAGACGACACTGGCCTCTGTGTCCGGCGCTACCCTGACCTATACGGATCTCACGGCGGCGGGCGGAATGACATATTTCTA
Organism: uncultured Methanomassiliicoccales archaeon; assembly: GCA_942492955.1. Lineage (GTDB taxonomy): Archaea > Thermoplasmatota > Thermoplasmata > Methanomassiliicoccales > UBA472 > DASXVU01. Next base: position 870,492 of record OW818644.1, on the reverse strand, counting down.
TAAGGTCTCCGCTTCCAATGGCTACTGGGGCCCGCAGTCTTCCGAGGCTTCCGCCACCATGCCCCCCGGGAAGCCAGGGGTCGTCAAGAATCTGCAGGGCATTCCCTCCGATGGCAAGATAGATCTATCCTGGAATGTGCCCGATGCGAATGGCGGTTCCGAAATTACCCATTACAACATCCACCGTTCGGTCGTTTCCGGTGACGAGGCATTGATCGGCTCCACCGTGGACGCCACCCGTACCTATGAGGATACCAGTGCCGTTCTGGGCGAGACATATTTCTATCAGGTCACGGCCGTCAACTCCATGGGGGAGAGCGCCAAGTGCGCGGAGGTACAGATCGCTTTCATCCAGGTCCCAACTGTCCCGCGCCAGCTTATCGGAGTGGCCGGCAACGGACAGATAGAATTGACCTGGCTGGCTCCGCTGGACAACGGTGGCAGCGCGATATCGTACTATGACATCAACCGCAGGAATATAACCGGCGGCAGCGATTGGGAGATATGGTATTCCTGGACCGAGGGCCAGACGTACTTCAACGACACCAACGTCCAGCTCGGATGTACTTATCAATATTGCGTCATGGCTTGGAACGACTACTATGAAAGCCTGGAATCGAACAATGTTACCGTCCAGTACGCCCTTCTCCCATCCGAGCCGTTCAACGTGAACCTCGCTCCGGGAGCTGGGACGATCTTGGTGACATGGAACGCCCCCAACTCCACCGGCGGTTCGCCGCTCGAGTCGTACTGGGTGTTCTGGGGCACTTCACCCGGTACCATGACCCAGTCCGATTGCGCTGAGCTCTCCACGAGCTACACGATCACTGGACTTGTCCAGGACACCGAGTATTACATCACCGTTGCCGCGAACAATTCCGCTGGGCGTGGCCAGTATTGTTCGGAGGTCACTGCGATGACCCCAACGGTCCCCGGGACCGTGGAGGACCTGATGGCACTGAGTGGGGACGGACAGGCGAGCCTGTCCTGGAATCCTCCTGGGTTCAATGGCCGAAGCGGCATAACCTATTACTCGATCTTCAGGGGCACTTCCGCCGGTAACGAGGACCAATTCATCGGAAACGCTGGTTCCAACTGCTCCTGGATCGATAGCGGCTTGGTCAACGGTCATACCTATTACTATTCAGTGATCGCCCATAACGTTGTCGGCACTGGTCCGGGCGCTGAGCAGTCGGTCATTCCGGCCACGGCCCCCAGCCCTCCGACTAACGTACATGCCACAGGAAGCCACCTCAAGATAACGGTCACCTGGAACCAGCCAGTCGATCTCGGTGGCGGTATCTTGCACTACCAGATCTACCGCGGGGCAACCTGGGAGGACGCCACATTGTTGACCACCCTGGGGAATGTGACGTCCTATGAGGACACCGTCGGCAAGAACGAATCATGGTCATACTGGATATTGGGCCAGAACTGGGGCGGGGTCGGTCCCCGCTCGAGCCCGGCGACAGCCATATCCTTCGGCGATCCCACTGCCCCAAGCGAAGTCTCGACCGTGGCCGGGAATGGATACATCAACCTGACCTGGTCCGCTTCGTCGTTCGATGGCAACACACCGCTGACTGGCTACTCTGTGTATCGTTCCAACGCTCCGGGGACAGAGACTTCCCTCGGAATTGCAGGAACGAACCTCTTTTACAATGACACCACGGCCGTCAATGGTCAGACCTACTACTATGTGGTAAGGGCTACCAACGCCTACTACTTGAGCGATCCGAGCGAAGAGGTCCATGCCACGCCTCGCACGGTCCCTTCCGCGCCGTCAGGGATGCATACCACTCCGGGCTTGGGTAACGTGACGGTGGATTGGACCGCTCCGAACGACGGCGGCAACGCCATCGACGGCTATCTGCTGGAATATGGCACTGAGGCCGAAGGGACCATCCAAGCGCTGGTGCTGGGGAACATCAATTCATACGTGATCTCAGGGTTGGATGACAACACATCATACGTCTTCGCCGTGAAGGCCCACAACCAGGTCGGCTACGGTCTCATGTCGGAGACTGCATCGACCAGCACCTTCGGGTTGCCGTGGATGGCTGTGCTCGTCCTGCCCAACACAGAGGACGGCCAGGTCCATTTGGGCTGGAACGCCCCGGCAAATGGCGGGGCCCCGATCACAAACTACCTCGTCTACCGGTCCGAAAGTTCCAGAGCCGAGGTCCTCCTGGCAGATGCCGGGAATGCACTGTCATATACGGATGTGGCGGTCATCAACGGCCACACCTACTATTACACGCTGAAGGCGGTCAACATGGTGGGGGAGGGGGCGGCCTCGGAAGAGGTCTCGGCCAGACCGGCCAAGATCCCCGGCACCCCATCCGGATTATCTGTGGACGGTGACGTCACCGCCATCCATCTCTCCTGGTTCGCCCCGGCGGACATGGGAGGAGGGATACTGCATTACCTCGTCTACCGGGGAACCGCACCGGGCGGGGAGGTATTGTTCGCCACGATCGGGAACCTGACATCGTACGATGACCAGGGGCTCGAGCCCGGGGCTGGTTACTATTACCGCGTGGCAGCCCAGAACTGGGTCGGGGCCGGTCCCCTTTCCGCCGAGGGACACAACACCTCGATCACGGTTCCAGGGGCCCCGACCGAGATCGCCGTAAATGGCGAGGTCGGACTGGCGCATATCAGCTGGACTGCTCCGGCGGACAGCGGCAACTCCCCCCTGCTGGGATACCGACTGTACCGTTCCACGGTGAGCGGCACAGAGACGATGCTGGTAGAGCTGGGACTCGTGCTCCACTTCGACGATCGTGCGATCATCAACGGCACCACCTACTTCTACACGGTCAAGGCTTTCAACCTCGGCTACGAGGGCGTCCTGTCCATTGAAGCGTCGGGAACGCCTTTCAGCGTACCTTCGGCGCCAACAGATCTCGTGGCGGTGGGAGGTCTCCGCGCGGTCACCCTATCCTGGAGCGCGGCGAGCGATTGCGGTTCGACCATTGACTACTACATCGTCTACCAGGACGGTGTGGATGTTCTGCATGTGTTCGGGTCACCGGTCACTGTCAGCGGATTGATCAACGGCACCACCTACGCGTTCCGAGTGGCAGCACACAACTCATTGGGCAGCGGTCCAACAACACCAGCGATGAGCGCAACCACATACTCAGTTCCAACGGCTCCAGGCGATCTCTCCGTTGTTGCCAACGCTGACAATGTCACCTTATCTTGGAGCGAGCCCGAGGACGGAGCGGCGACCATCACCGGCTATGTCGTTTATCGTATCTCCGACGGGGTCGAGGTTTCGATGGCGGCGAACAGGACTTCATTTGTTGATGACACCGTTAGCCTCGGGACACCGTACGCTTACCGTGTGGTTGCCGTGAACATAGTCGGTCAAGGTAGTAGCTCCATCAGTACCGGTTATGTAACACCAGCGATGGTCCCAGGAATGCCATCCGACCTTACGGCGATCGTGTCGGTGGGCAAAGTGGCACTCACCTGGACCGCTCCCTCCATCAATGGAGGCTTGGCGATCGATGCATACCATATCTATCGTGGTACGGACAATGGCTCGATGGTCAGGATCGCGACCATTTCCATCCTGAACTACACCGACGAATCAGGCGTACAGGGTACTGAGTATCTGTACAAGGTCACTTCCGCCAACGCCAAGGGCGAAGGTGAGGCCACCTCTATTTCAGCCACTTCCTTATTCCCGCCACCCGCCCCGACAAGCGTGAACATCGTCAGGAGCGGTAGCAGCGCGGTCATCACCTGGACCATGCCGACAGGAAACGCGTCCAGCGGGACGGTCTCCAAATTCGCCATCTACCGGAGCGATGCATCCGGTCAGGAGGTCCTGATCGCGGAGGTCAATGGCAGTGAGGCAATGATCTTTACCGACACCGCTGCGCCGGACACAATGACCAATTATAGAGTGGTCGCGGTGAATGGGGAAACGGCAGGATTCCAGTCCTCTCCGAGCACAGAGGCCACACTGCCGGCGAAGGTGGGGAGTATGGACCCGGTTCCTGCGACGATCGCTTTGTTGGCATTGGCAGCCATCATGCTGATCCTCCTGATGGCCAGGAGGAGCAGGAAGAAGGGGGAGTAACAAACTCCCTCAAACCCCTTTCAACATTCATTCTTGATTAGGTGCCGGTGCTGGGGATCAAGAGCATTTTTCATATACATAGAGTGTCAATATAATTTAGGAATAGAATATCAATGGAAGGGGAATCGGTCCACTGATGGTCTCTTAGAAACCGAAGAAGAATAACGATGCGTTCTAAATTTAGCAGGTGTTGCTAGTGTGGTCCTCCTACCGATTTTTCATAACAATCGTTACCATTAAGTATCGAAATACCTTCAAAGGGCCCAAATACTTGTTGAGGAATAGGTGGTTAGGGCCATGAAGATCGCTATCGGCAGGGGACTTCTGATTCTTCTATCATTTTCATTGGTCATATCGATCTTCGTTTCAATCGGACCAATCGGCGATGCGCAGGCGAGCGGGCCAACATATGCTGTACATCCGCCGATTCGCATAGTAGGTAACAGCGATCTCGTGACCCTGAAAGCATCGGGCGGTTGCACCGGATCAGGGACCATAATCGACCCTTACGTCATCAGCGGATACGACATATCGGGCACGGGCGGCGCATGCATCTACGTTTCTGACATAACCGTGCGTCTGGTCGTCAGAGACTGTTACCTGCACGGAAACACGTACGGCATCCAGGTGTTAAGATCAAATTATGTCATCGTGACCAACAACAACTGCAGCGGCAACGTCGCTTTCGGCATCTTCCTGGACTTCACGGGAAACGACACCTTGACAAACAACGTCTGTATAGACGCCGCCCATGGGATCTACACGTGGGCTTCGAGCGATAACATCATGGAGAATAACTCGTGCAGGGCAACCAATGCATGCGCCATAATGCTGGCCGGCTCCTCCAATAGAAATATCCTATCCAATAACACCTGCTACTCAAGTGGAGACAATGGCATCTATGTGCTCCATTCAGATAGTAATACCTTATCGAACAACACGCTAAGGAATAATTTGGGGCACGGAATCGATCTCGCCGACTCTGATTTCAACAATGTTTATGGCAACGATTTCATCGGGAACAACGGTGCCACGTCCATTTACAATTCATCGCATCCCCAAGGCGAGGATACCAGCATCGGCAATCATTGGAACACCGGATCATACGGCAATCACTGGAGCGACTGGACGACGCCAGACCTCAACGGTGACGGCATAGTCGATAACCCCTATTCGATCGTCGCGGGCATCAAACAGGACAATTACCCCCTGGCCAATCCAGGCACGACCGTTCCAGGAGTCCCGACCGGTTTGACCGCCACTGCTGGCAATGGACAGTTAGGTCTTACATGGAGCGCACCGAGCGGCAATGGCGGAGTTGCGATCGACTACTACGCAGTCTACCAGGACGGCGTCGATGTCAAACATGTCACTTCCACCTCGACCACGATCAGCGGCCTGACGAACGGTCACAGCTATTCATTCAAGGTTGCCGCACACAACCCCATTGGTCTTGGAGCTAAGAGTGCTGGAATATCGTCAATTCCTTATACGGTACCCGATTCCCCGACCGGTCTGACCATCCTGCCAGCTGACGCCCAGGCAACCTTAGATTGGACCGCGCCCTCATTCAATGGCGGAGTTGCGATCGACTACTACGTAGTCTACCAGGATGGCGTCGATGTCAAACATGTCACTTCCACCTCGACGACGATCAGCGGCCTGACGAACGGTAGACCTTACAGCTTCGCGGTTGCGGCGCACAACCCTGCCGGGATCGGAGCACAAACTCCTGCCGTTAGCACAACCCCATATACCGTTCCAGGTGCCCCGACCGGTCTGACCGCCACCGCTGGCGATGGACAGGTAGGTCTTACATGGAGCGCACCGGGCAGCAACGGCGGAGCGGCGATCGACTATTACATCATCCGACAGGATGGGGTCGCACTTCCGAATCATCTCAGCGGATTGACGACGGTCATAACCGGTCTGGTCAACGGCCAAACATATTCCTTTACTGTTTCCGCTCATAACTTGGCAGGATTAGGTTCACAATCAGCCGCGGTGACCGCCAAACCGGCCTCTCCCCCGGCCGTTCCCGGCGCTCCGACAAGTCTTGTTGCCACTCCAGCTAACGCCCAGGTGTCTCTAATATGGATTGCGCCGAGCGATGATGGGAATGCATCGATCGACTACTACATCGTCTATCTGGGCGGTATCGATGTGGCTCATCCCACCTCGAACTCCAAAACGATTCTAGACCTGACCAACGGTCAATCATATACCTTTACCGTGGCGGCGCACAACTCCATTGGAACAGGACCACAATGCAATCCTGTCCTGGCCATTCCGTTGACCATCCCAGGAACACCGAGTGGTCTATTGGCTACTCCAGGAGACGGGTATGTATCCCTTAGCTGGTCATCTCCCTTGTCGAACGGAGGGGCCTCTATCGATTATTATGTTGTCTATCGGAATGGAACCGATATTGCGCACCCGGCATTCACGAATATGATCGTAACCGGGCTGATGAACGGAGTATCTTACACATTCAAAGTCGCTGCGCATAACCCAGCTGGAATGGGTTTACAAACTTCAGGCGTTTCAGCAACTCCGGATCCGATCCCGGCCGTTCCCGGCGCTCCGAGCGCACTGATCGCGACCCCGGGTGATTCCCAGGTGTCTCTATCCTGGTCTGCCCCGGGCAGCGATGGAGGGGCGACCATCGACTATTATCTGATCTATGTCAACGGAGTCGTCCGATCGGGCCATCTCACCGCGGTCACTTCGACCGTCACCGGATTATCCAATGGCCAGCAATATACCTTCACTGTTGCTGCGCATAACTCGGTGGGAACCGGTTCATTGTCATCTGCTGTTAATGCCACACCATCTCCATCTCCGACCGTTCCCGGCGCTCCCACAGGCCTTATTGCCACTCCAGGCAACACCCAGATAACATTATCATGGGAAGCTCCAAACAACAATGGAGGAGCTGCCGTCGATTATTATATCGTTTATCAGAACGGGGTCGACACATTCCACTCTACAACCGCCTCGAAGATTGCTACTGGACTAATAAACGGGCAATCGTACAATTTCACCGTGGCGGCACACAATTCGATCGGAGCCGGGGTACAGACAGCAGCAGTAACGGCAACGCCTATAATGATCGCTGCACCAGGAATCCCTGCCAATCTGATCACTGCTCCAGGTAACAATATGGTGGCGTTGTCCTGGACGGCCCCGTCGGGCAGTTCTGATATCGATTACTATATCGTTTACCTGGATGGCGTCGACGTAAGTCATACATCCGCTACATCAGCTACCATCACTGGGTTGACCAATGGTGATAACTATTCAATTGCGGTGGCGGCCCACAATTCTGGCGGTGTGGGAATTCTGTCACCGCCTCAAATAGTGTCACCCAGTGCGAATGGTGGGACGACAACCTCTGGATATGACGCTATCATCTATTTCTCTGGAATCTTGGCCATTCTGTTAGCTACCATAGTCGTCGCATTTTTGGTAGTGAGAAGGGGTCAGAAAAGTCAGAAAAAGGTATGATGATCAAAAGTAATTCTTCGGCCTCAGAAGACCGTAAAAATGTTCGGATTTCGACTTTGCGCCATTAGGAAGAGGTATAAGATATATCCCTCAATGTCATAGTCGTGCTATAGCAAGGCACGCAAATTATTCCCTGATTTTCTTAAAACAATTATCAGGGTCATTCTCGTTTAATGGGTTCTCTGATTACGTTAATATACGTCTGTTCGATTTACAATGGGGATAATCTCATGAGGACCAAGTTTTTGACAGCTGTGATATCCATTGCCTTGCTGATGAGCGTGTTCGGCTCGTCGATGGTGAGCGCTTCGCTCACCCCGACGACCCCAATTGCCATAGATGGCAACTCAGACCTTGACCCCTACCCCGGATCGGGAAACGCCTCTAATCCGAAGGTCATCGCCAACCTCAGCATTGATGGGCAAGGCGGCGTGGGCATATCGATTAGCAATGTCGACATCTTCCTTACGATCTACAACTGCACCATCTACAACTCGAGCTACGGTATCAAGATCGTCGGATCGAGCAACATATCCGTCGACAATAACACCATCACCGGTGTGAGCGGAAGCCACGGTATCCTCTTGGATTCGAGCACAGCCTACCTGGACCGGAACAAGCTCACCGGATGCTCGATCGAGCTAAGGCACAGCGATTCGAATGTCGGCGTCCAAGCTTACATCGACGCGATGAACATCACCTCGAACAACACAGTCAACGGCGCGCCGGTCTTCTTCCTCAAGAACCAGAACATGGACAACGCCTCGGTCCCAACCGGGTCCGGCGAGGTTATCCTGCTGAACGTCACCTACGCCAACGTCAACGGGTTGAACATGCGCGGTGGAGCGGTCATCTTCTGGAGCTCACACATCACGGTCGAGAACTGCGTGATCACCGGCGCCTACGATGCCATCTACTCGTTCTCATCCAGCTACTGTACCTATGCCAACAACCGGATCGTGGACGCCTATCACGCCGGAGTTCGCCTGTACCTATCATCGCAGAACACAGTCTCAAACACGACTATCACTCACAACGCCATATACAGCACTGCATACGGTATCGTAGTGATGAATGGCTCGAATGACAATGTCATCGTTGGCAGCAACATTCGCGACACGTACGACGGGATATCCCTATCCTATGCGAACAGCAACACCGTCTCCGACAACATCTTGATCCATGCGATGGGGAACGGAATCTATCTCGAGTTATCGAACAGCAACACCGTCTCCGATAACCTCGTGAACGGCTCATCGCTGAGGGGCATACACAGTCAGCTGTCCAATGTAAACGTCCTCTTCAACAACACCATAGTCGGTGCCCTGACTAGTGGTATCATTCTGTGGAAATCCTTTGCCGACACGGTCAGCATGAACAAGATCTTCGATTCCGTGAGCTATGGCATCAATCTGACCGCATGCAACGCCGCGGTAAATCACATCTTCGCCAACGTGCTCATCGGCAACCATGGCAGCACCTCGGTGTACAACGTAGCCAATATCCAGGCCTTTGACGACAGCGTCAACAGCTGGAACAATGCGACCATCGGCAACTACTGGGGCGACTGGACGGCGCCTGACGCCAACAAGGACGGCATCGTCGATTCCGCGTATGCTATCGCTGGAGGCGTATCCGCCGATAACCATCCCATAGCTCTAACGGTGAAGATCCTCTCGCCTGCTTCGAACTTGTACACGAACTCGACAAGCGCGGCTCTATCCGGTACCACATCAGGCTATGTCCTGGCCAATGTCACCTGGTACAATGCCGCCACTGGCATATCCGGTCAGGGTAGCGGGATCAGCACGTGGACCGCGTCGGCCGGGTTGGTGTTGGGCGTCAACAACATCAGCATCAACGCGACCGACAGCCAGGGCCTGAAGGTCAGCGACAATGTGACCGTCATCTGCGATACGGTCAACGCTAGCTTGACCATCGTCTCCCCGGTCAGCGGATCGATCAACACCACCGGCATGGTAACAGTGCAGTGGAATGTCAGCGATGCATTGTCCGGCATCGCCAAGACCGAGATCAGCACCAACGGAAACACCTGGACGCTAGTCACCGGGACCAGCTACAATCTGACCTTGGCTGATGGTGCCTACATCGTTTACGTCAAAGTGACCGACAATGCCGGTAACGTCAACCAGACCTCCGTCAGCTTCTCCGTCGACACGGTCAAGCCGGTCATCGTCATCAACTCGCCGAGCAACGGATCGGCCGTCAACAACGGGTCGGTCTTGCTGCAGTGGACTGCGAGCGACGCCATCTCCGGCATCGCCAAGACCGAGATCAGTACCAATGGTACGAACTGGACGCTAGTCACCGGGACCAGCTACAACCTGACCCTGGCTGACGGCACATACACCGTGTACGTCAAAGTGACCGATCTGGTCGGCTTCGTCAACCAGACCTCGGTCAACTTCACCGTCGACACGGTCAAGCCGGTCATCATCATCAACTCGCCGAGCAACGGATCGATCAACACCACCGGCACTGTGACATTGCTGTGGAACGCCAGCGATGCCTTTTCCGGCATCCTCAAGACCGAGATCAGCACTGATGGGATGAACTGGACACTCGTCAACGGGACCAGCAACAACCTGACCCTGGTTGATGCAGCCTACATCGTATACGTCAAAGTGACCGACAATGCCGGCAATGTCAACCAGACCTCGGTTAGCTTCATCGTCGACACGGTCAAGCCGGTCATCATCATCAACTCGCCGAGCAACGGATCGATCAATATCACCGGCTCGGTAACGGTGCAATGGACCGCGAGCGACGCCACCTCAGGCATCCTCAAGACCGAGATCAGTACCGACAACACCACCTGGGCGACAGTTACCGGGAACAGCCACGTCCTGACCCTGGCTGACGGTTCTTACACCGTGTACATGAAAGTGACCGATCAGGTCGGCTTCGTCAACCAGACCTCGGTTAGTTTCATCGTCGACACGGTCAAGCCGGTCATCGTCATCAACTCGCCGAGCAACGGATCGGTCAACATCACTGGCTCGGTAACGGTGCAATGGACCGCGAGCGACGCCACATCGGGCATCCTCAGGACCGAGATGAGCACCGATGGGACGACATGGACGAACGTTACTGGTACCAGTCAGGTCCTGGAATTGGCTGATGGTTCCTACACCGTATACGTGAAAGTGACCGACAACGCAGGCAACTTCAACCAGACCTCGGTGTCGTTCATTGTCGAATCGTCTACGCCAGTGGTCACCGCTAAGTCCCCGGTTGGAAGCGGCGTCTCGAAAGAGGCAGCCATCTCCGTGCAGTTCAGCGAGGCGATGAACACGATAGCTACGACCATCTCGGTCAACGGCATTTCTGGAGTGATGACCTGGATCGGCAACAACGCCACCTTCACGCCCTCCTCGGCTCTGGCCTACAACACAACCTATACGGTCACCGTCAGCGGCGAGGACTTGTACGGGAAAGCGCTCGCCACCGCAAGCTGGACGTTCACAACGCTGAAGGATGAAGGAAAGATAACCGGCACGCTCAAAGACGCCAGTGGCAACGCGACCGCCGGCGCGAATGTCGCGCTCAGCAACGGCATGACCACCGAGACCGATGCCAACGGGTACTTTGAGTTCAACAACGTGACTTCCGGCTCATACACGCTGACGATCAGCAAGGATGGGTACAAGACGTTCACGCAGAACGTCACCACCGCGGCCGGAGAGACGAACGCCCTAGGCACACTGAGCGCAGAAGCCAACCCCGCCGGAACCGGCACCAGCAACGATAACACGCTGCTGATCGGGGCAGGGATCATCGGGATCGTGGCGCTGCTCGTCGGCGGGTTCCTGGTGATGACGCGGCGGAAGAAGAAGCAAGCGTGAGAACAACGAGGCCTCACCGCCTCCTTTTCCTGTGTTGAAAGGACCTTCGCAAAATGAGGGTCCTTCGACCCTATCTTTTTGTATTTTTTTGCCAAAGGTTGTTATGATGTGGACGAGGTTTTCTTCTCCAATTTCCCTCAACTCTCCCGAAAGGGCATTGAAATAGGCTTCATGGCCATATGGTCGCCAAAATCAGGCATTTTTTAATGTAATAGCCGGACCTGGAATTCATATTATCGAGTTTTTGCACCAAAGCCAATAAATACTTTCCTGAATGATTAATTAATGACATAAAAAATCTTATAATATATATATTAATAATGTAGGAAAAGCTGGGGCGGATATGAAGAAAAAGGTCTGTGCACTGATTCTTGGTGGACATGTCAATGGTTATTCCATAATACAAGAGCTTCATGGAGAGGGCATAAGAGATATTGTCTTATTTGATTCAGAGAAGAGAGCTGCCGCATATAGTAACATGATCAACAGATTCATTCAGATAAATAATTCTCCGGATAATTTATATTCTGCTTTATTAGAATTGAACAATGATTATTCATATATCATCATATTTCCAACATCCGATATACATATAGAGAATCTCCACAAGATCTATGATCAAATTGATTCGTTCTGTTTCGTTCCATTCAATAAGGATAATATTTTAGAATATTCGAATAAAATAGCACAATATTCTATGTGTGAGAAAATTGGGGTACCATATCCAAAGACGATCTGTATCGGGAATGATGAAGATCTTTCCAGTTTGAACTTATTGACTTATCCAATCATAATCAAACCTAATAAGCGAAGCGGTCTAAACCCCGACCTTTTCAGAAATATCATTATTGATGATTATTCCCAAATTGAACATGCTGTTGTAACCATGAGTAGTTACTTTTCTAAAGGAACCTCATTTATCGCTTCGGAAATAATACCTGGGGATGGGACAAATATCTACGCGTATGTAGGGTATAGAAGCAAGGAAGGAATAATCATCAATGAATGGACTGGGAAAAAACTATCTCAAAATCCAAACGAATTTGGGGTTTTTGCGAGCGCCTCGAATCAAGCTCCTTTAGAAATATTACAGTACGGCCAAGATTTATTGACTAGTATGAATGTTTATGGAATTGCAGAACCTGAATTTAAATATGATAGTAGGGATAATAAATATAAGTTGATTGAAATAAATTTTCGTTCAATGATGTGGCATCGGATTGGGAGCATCACCGGGGTAAAGATACAGAATTCACAGTACCTTGATGCGCAAGGAACGGAAGTGTTAAAATACGATCAAAATAAGGATGATGAAATCCATTTTACCTACTTGAGACATGAATTTTCAAATCTTATCAGGCGTAAAAAATATATGTCAACTTTCATTCGAAACATATTCGAATCAGATCGGACATATTATGCCTTCTTTAGTTTGAATGACCCACTACCATTTATTATCGATGCTGCGAACTTAGTGTTTGATTCACTAAAGGCTCTGATAAACCGCATCGGTTAGCTCAGGAATGTTACTGGGAACACCCTTAACGCCAACTAACTGACATAGTATTAAAAAATCTCCGATAATCGTCGATTTGTTGAATTAGATAAGAACAATGGTGGGTCTGCCCGGATTTGAACCGGGGGCTATAGGTCCCGAACCTACAAGGTTACCAAGCTACCCCACAGACCCAGTGGGTGTAATGGGGAATGGATAGGAGTATTAAAAACCTATCTACCTCTCTGTAATCTCTCTCTTACTTGGTTTATATCCTCCCAGTCTAGTTCCGGTCCATCCGCATTCCACGGCGAATGAAGAAGTCGATTGCCACCTCTTACTTTTCAACGAGTGCCAGTCGTCTGTTGTGGCCTTGGCCGGTATTTCCGGCATTTCAGACTTGCAACAAGGCTCCTCCTTTTCGGGTCCCCGAATAAACCCTGACTCACTGCCCTTCACATTTGGCTTACTGGCTCGAAGCCTGCCCAACTCAGATATACCGATTTGGGCGATGTTCCTCGCAGCATTCAGATCCGCATCGATCTGAAAGCCGCATTCAACGCACTCGAAGTTAGGTCCCTTTCTGCTTTTATGGCTTGTATGCCCACATCGTGAACATTTTTGGGATGTGAACATTCCATTCACGAATAGTATCTCTTTCCCCAACTCCTCGGCCTTGTACATGAGGTCTCTCTGAAACTCTCCATATGGCCATATCGTCAGATCTCGGCGAATTTGCCATTTTGAAGAAGGTTTATATCTGATTCCCGTCAAGTCCTCCAATACGAATGTCCTGTAGGGCATCGATGTGATTTCCTTTGTGATGCGATGGTTCTCACAGGCAACAAACCGTCTCTCTCTTCCTGCGAGCTTCTTCAGCTTTCTTTTTGCAGAATGAGTGCCTTTTGCCTGGAGTTGTGCCCTTATGAAAGCATTTTTCCCTCTTACCCTCTTGAATTCGTTTGAGTTGAAGAATTTATTATTTGAGCAGACTGCTTGGTTGCGCAACCCCCCATCGATACCCAGCACTCCAACTTCATCAGTCTCCTGAACATTTTGACTTTCAACCACAACATTGAGATAGAAATTCTTGGTCCCCTCATCGAATCTGAGATAAGAGCATTTGATTCTCCAGTCTTCATACTTGGTGAAATGTTCCGGAACGGTAAAACTAGCCATAACCCGATGATCTAGTGCCTGGATCGTTGCATAACCACTTCCAAGATAAACACTCGCCCCCCTCCACGAGTATCTGATGGATGAAGTGACTGATTTTTTAGGTATGACTTTGAACTTCGTACTTTTCAATGCCTCAGTGGCCATGAAGCATGCAGACTGAACCATAGATGATGGAAGTTGAGGTATTAGCTCTCTGATCTTGTAATAGACAGCTGCTGAATTCTTTACCTTGTCGTCTTCCTTATTCTCGAACCCATACTCAGCTGACATGTTGTAGGCCTGGGCGAACGATTCCATGGTCTTGAGCAGTTTTGCTTTGTCTTCCTCATACCGATGATTCAGCCGCAAAGTTATGGTCCGATACATTTCTACCTCCAAAGGATCAAAAGCTGAATGATATCTTGATCCTAACGGTGAGGGGTGCCCGAAATTGAAATTCCTGCCAGGACTCTATGTCGAATTTTCCCGACAGTATACGAACTAATGGCTGATTATTATTCCAAAACATATGAATATGTACTACTTTATGGGCACCGAAACTGCCCCATGAAAAATAAGCGGAAAGCATTCATACAATATCGTCGTACCCGGCAAACGGTGTCAAATCACTGACATCCTGTTCTTGTCCACATCTTTTCTACATCTCGTATTGTCGTACCTCACCTACGTCAATTATAAATACCGACCAAGAATTAACCGGTTTTCATGCGGGAGCAGCTCAGGGAAAAAATGGCTGGCGAGATCGTCCTTTCCGTCGATGCGGGGAAGACGATCAGGAAGTGGCGAGAAGAGTTCGGTGTCTCGCAGCAGGAGCTGGCCAAGTTCATGGGGGTCTCCCCTTCGGTCATCAGCGACTACGAATCGGGGCGGCGAAGGTCGCCTGGGATCGTGATCGTGAGAAGACTGGTCGATGGTCTTATATCCCTCGATGAGGCGTCCGGCGGGAAAATTCTCAAGAAGTACGATCTGGGCGAGAAGAGCGATTGCATCATCAGCATCAAGGAGTTCAAGTCCTCGTTCAATGCATCGGAATTCGTTCAGGTCATCGAGGGCGAGCCGCTCACCAAGAGCGTCAACGTCAACATGGACATACACGGGTTCACCATCATCGATTCGATGAAGGCGATAACGGCCTTGAGCTCGATGGATTATCTCAAGATATACGGCTGGAGCAGCGAGAGGGCTCTGATCTTCACAGGTGTCAAGTTCGGTCGATCGCCAATGATCGCGATCCGCGCACACCCGATGAAACCGGCCCTGGTGGTCTATCACAGGCCTGAGCACGTCGATGACCTGGCGATTCGCCTGGCGACGCTGGAAGGTCTGCCTCTCATAAAAACGACCTTACCGATCCAGACCCTCGTGGAGAGGCTGGAACGGATAGAGTGAGGAGGAATTACTATGGATGTGGGTATTGTAAGCTACGGAGCATACGTGCCAAGGTACAGGATCGGACCTCAAGAGATCGGCAGGGTCTGGGGCGCGGATGGGGAAATGATGTCCAAGAACCTTTTGATTTTCTCCAAGTCTGTTCCGGCTCCCGATGAGGACGTCATAACCATCTCGGTGGAAGCGGCGCGGGCCATGATGCGCCGGACCAATGTCGACCCGAAGGATATCGGGGCGCTGTACGTCGGCTCCGAGTCTCACCCCTACGCGGTGAAGCCGACCGGGACCATCGTCGCCGAGGCCATCGAGGCATCGCCGAACCTGACCGTCGCTGACTTCGAGTTCGCCTGCAAGGCCGGGACCGCCGCCATCCAGGTGTGCATGGGACTGGTGGGTTCGGGAATGATCAAGTACGGAGTCGCGATCGGCGCCGACACTTCGCAAGGTGCCCCAGGGGACCCGTTGGAGTATTCGGCCTCGGCCGGGGGTGCGGCCTATCTGATCGGCTCCACCGACATCATCGCCAAGCTCAATTCCACGTTCTCGTACACCACTGACACACCTGACTTCTGGAGGCGGGAGGGCCAACCCTATCCGTCCCATGGGGGCAGGTTCACCGGCGAGCCGGCATATTTCAAGCATGTCTCTGCCGCGGCCAAGGGCCTGATGGAGAAGGTCGGATCGAAACCGACCGACTACCAGTATGCGGTGTTCCACCAGCCGAACGGCAAGTTCCCGATGCGGGTGGCCAAGCAGCTCGGGTTCACCGAGAAGCAGATCGAGACCGGCCTGCTTACGCCGGTGATCGGCAACACCTACTCTGGAGCGGTCCCACTGGGGCTGGCATCGGTCCTGGACGTAGCAAATGCCGGCGATCGGATCTTCGTGGTGGCGTACGGTTCCGGAGCTGGTGCGGACGGTTTCGACATAACGGTCACGGACAAGATCTCCACTTTCCGCCGGGAAGATGCCCCGACGGTCAAACAGCTGGTGGAGAACAAGAAGTTCATCGACTATGCCACGTACGCAAAGTTCCGCGGCAAGATCAAGCTCAAGGAGGGATCTGAGTGAGAGAAGTAGCAGTCATTGGCATAGGTGCCACCAAGTTCGGTGAGCTGTGGGACCTTTCGTTCCGGGAGATCGGCATACAAGCTGGCCTGGCGGCGGTATATGACGCCAACCTGTCTGGAGAGGACATCGACGCCCTTTTCGTGGGCAATATGTCCGCCGGCCGGTATATCCGGCAGGAGCACGTCGCGGCCCTGATAGCGGACTACTCGGGGATGGCACGGGACAACATCCCGGCGACCAGGGTGGAGGCGGCCGGAGCGTCCGGCGGACTGGCTCTGCGCCAGGGCTATATGGCCGTGGCGTCGGGAATGCATGACATCGTCGTCGTCGGCGGAGCGGAGAAGATGACCGACGTGGGCGACACCGAGTCCAACGAGATCCAGTCGTCGGCTGCTGATGAGCAGTGGGAAGTGACGTTCGGGGCGACGTTCCCGTCGCTGCACGCCATGATCGCGCGCCGTCACATGCACGATTTCGGTACGACCCGTGAGCAGATCGCTCAGGTCGCGGTCAAGAACCACAAGCATGGTTCGTTGAACCCGAAGGCCCAATATCAGAAGGAGATCAGCCTGGACACGGTGCTAAGGTCTCCTATGGTGTCGGACCCGCTGGGCATGTTCGACTGCGCCCCTAATTCGGACGGAGCGGCGGCGGTCGTGCTGTGCGCAATGGAGAAGGCTAGGGATTACACCGATAATCCGGTCAAAATTCTTGCATCCGGTCAGGCATCTGATACGCTGGCATTGCATCACCGTAACAGCATAGTCGGGTTCGACGCCACCCGTGTGGCGGCCGGGAGGGCGTTCAAGCAAGCCAAGCTGACACCGAACGACATCAACTTTGCAGAGGTGCATGACAACTTCACGATCTCGGAGATCCTGGCGATCGAGGACCTGGGTTTCTTCAAGAAGGGAGAGGGAGGGAAAGCCACCATGGATGGGCAAACGCTGCTCGGCGGCAAGATCGCCATCAACACGTCCGGCGGTCTGAAGGCCAGGGGAGACCCGATCGGTGCGACCGGTGTCGCCCAGATCGTCGAGGTGGTCACCCAGCTCCGCGGGCAGGCGGGAAAGCGCCAGGTCGCCGATGCGAAGGTCGGTCTGGCTCAGAACGTCGGGGGGACCGGAGCTACGGCCGTCGTCCACATCCTGGGGGTGGCCTGATGACCACTGCCAGGTTCTGGAG
Organism: uncultured Methanomassiliicoccales archaeon; assembly: GCA_942492955.1. GTDB lineage: Archaea > Thermoplasmatota > Thermoplasmata > Methanomassiliicoccales > UBA472 > DASXVU01. The sequence goes on along the minus strand of OW818644.1, from coordinate 852,704 downwards.
GGAGAACGCGTCCATGTACAATATGACCGGAGCGCAGTGCACGATCTGCGGAAAGGTCCACTTCCCGCCGCGATCTGTCTGCCCCACCTGCCACCGCAAGTCCATCGGGAAGATCCAGCCGTTCAAGCTGAGGGGTGATGGAGAGATATTCTCTTACACGGTAGTGCACGAAGCGCCGAGCCAGTTCGAGATGCAGAAGCCCTACATCGTTGCGATCATCAGGATGCGCGAGGGGGTAATGGTGACCGGTCAGGTGATCGATATCGACGCAAACGAACTGGCCATCGGATTGAAGGTCCAGGCCACCATGAGGAAGCTGGGATCGGACGGACCGGGCGGGGTCATCCATTACGGTTATAAGTTCGCCCCGGTCAGGCAGTAAACACCAAGCGCCACCAGGCGCAATTCCTTTCCTTCATTTTTTTCTCCGACATGATGCATGACAGCGATACGCCCGGAGCTGCCGACCGGATCGGAATGGTCAACGCCGAGCCGTATCCGGCTCTCCTCAATCATCATAAAGGCCTTGATGCTTAGTTCCATCAGGAATTCGAATTTCCCAGATTGGCGGGATCAAATGACCGAGCTCAAGACCGTGGAACATGTCGACGTGGAAAGGTATATGGGAACATGGTACGAGATCGCCAAGTTCCCGCAGAGGTTCGAGAACGGGCTGGTGGGCGTGACGGCGACGTATACGTTGCTCCCGAACGGCAAGGTCAGGGTGATGAACAGCGGTCATGAGGGTAGCTTCGGCGGCAAATTGAGAACGGCACAAGGCAAGGCCTGGATCATCGATCCTAGGACGAACGCCAAGCTCAAGGTCAGTTTCTTCTGGCCCTTCGCCGGGAACTACTGGATCTTGGAGCTCGGAAAGGATTATGAATATTCCGTGGTTGGCGATCCTTCCCGCAAATATCTTTGGATCCTTTCGAGGACCCCTCAAATGGACGAGACAACCTACATTGGGCTGCTGAAACGGCTGCAGGGCATGGGTTTCGACATGTCCAAACTGGAAAAGAACCCGCAAAAGTGAACTTGGCATGGACGTTCATGCCATAAGGTCTTACGATCACTCCACTGCCAGCTCGAACTCCGACTCGAAGCCGACCATCTCCTCGGAGACGATCGACTTGCAGGACAGCATGAGCTTCACACCAATGGTGCCGGAGGATTTTGGCCGGATCGACGCCTCTATGATCCGTTCCTCGCCCTTGACCAATCGGTCGATGCCAGTGAGGCCCTTGACCTCGACATCCCCGATGATCTCGATGTTGATCTCCCGGGCCACAGCGTTGCCGCCGTTGCTCACGTGCAGCCGGACCTTGGCCCATGAACCTTTTTGCGGCTCGTCCAGGAAATCAATGTCGATGCCGATGTCAGGCATCATCAGCTGCTTTTCCTCTTCGACCTTGGCCACCGCCTCGTTCAGTAGTCCCAAGGCTTGTACAGTGTCAATATCATGGAGCGCCTCTGCCTTTGTCAGCAGGTTCTCCGCGGCAGTGATCGGCACTCCTCCAGCCCTGATCTTCTCCAGCTCTGCCTTGAGCTTGCTGCTGGTGTGTTTGTACTCCTCGTTCGCTACGCCGGCGGTGCCGATCGAACGTTCACATTTCTCCAACGTCCGGTAAGCCTCGCCGATGTCCTGGGTCAATATCCCGCCGGTCGCGCTGGTATAGAGACCTTCGCTGATGTTGACCTCCAGGCCGGATTCCTTTGCCTTGGCGATCTCCTCCGCCACCTTGATGCGCTTATGATCGAACTCCCCGATCAGCACTTGGCGCAGGGTTCTTATGCCAACGTTCAACGCCTCGAGCTCCTTCGTACCGAACGATGCTCCTCTCGACTCATGCAGCCGAAGCACGCTGGACGGAAGCTTCGATCGATCATACCCTATCTCGTTCAGGAGCTTGTACAGTGACATTAGCTCCTCATAGTTGCGGCCAGATTCGCGGCCGACCGTCTCCAGCAATTGCGCTTTGGCCCGGCGCAGGAACAGTGATGATTTCTCGAAATCCAGGGCCAGCAGCGCTTCGTCAGCCTGGTCAAGCAGAGAACCGATGTTCGATCGGTCGTCGCTCTCATCCAGGTATTGCAGGTCATGCCGGAGCGACTGCATCTCGATCATCCTGGCCTCGAACATCTCACGCAGCTGGCTGAGTTCGTCCCGACAACGCATGGCCAATCCGCTGGCCTCGGCGAAGGCCCGCGCGGTCATCCGCTCCTCGGCCTTTGCCATCAGCTGTCTCAGTTCCTCCGAGTATACGCCAGCGGCCGCCGCCTCATCAAATTTGGAGCGCACCTCGGCGATCGTCAACTGGGCCGAATCTCGGATGGATCTGACCTTGGCCAGCTCCTCCTCATAGGTCCCGACCAGCGGAAGTACGTCCCGGAACCGGCGCTGACTGATGCGGTCGCTGATGTCCCGACGTATGCGGTCCACGAAGACCAGGTCCGGCCCCTCCATCTCGGAGCGCCTGAGGTTCAGGTCGACCTCCTCCATCTTCCTCGAGGCCATCATGTTCATGAGATGGGCTGCCTGGTCCACCGCACGCTTGGAGAGCTCCATCGCCAATGGGTGGTTCCCCTGCTTCTGGATGATGCGCGCCTGGTTCATCATCTCGACCGCTGGTGAGACGTTCACTCCCAGGTCCTGGATGGTCTTGAGGGTGGCCATGGTGCGTTCGATCTGCTCCGTGGCCTTCTGTTCCATGAGCATCAGTTGGTCAAGCTCGCCACGTGCCATCTGGGATGCCCTCAGCGCGTCCAAATAGCGTTTCTCGGTCAGCAGGCTGGTGGCCTTGACAAGTATCTGCTGCGGCGATGTGACATCGATGCCGGCCGTCCTGGTCCTGTCCATAAGGGCCTTGCACATTCCGATCTCACGTGAGATCCCGCCGGACAGCTGACTCCTGATCGAGTCGATGCCGCTGCCCATCGTTCTCAACGCCGCCAGGTGCTCCTTCTTTTCCTCAAGCGCCGAGGCCGCCTCGATTGCTGCTCGGGCGGTCCCCGTCTCCAGACCCAACGTGTCCATGGCGAGGACCAGTTCCTTGGCCTCCTGTATCCTCCTCTGCGCCATGAACGGTGCCACGATGACCTCCGTCTCAGCATAGGCCACGGCGGATGTCGTCCTGGCATCTGCGTACCTGCCGCTCTCGAACATGCGCTTGGTCTTGAGCAGGAGATCGGTGGCCTTCCTGGTGTCGATGCTCTGCGAATCAGCCTCCTCCAGCAGCGTCGATATCTCCACGATTCGGTCGTAGATCTCCACATGGACGCTGGAGAGCTGTCTCAGGCTGGTGTTCGCATCTTTGAGGCTCTCGTATGCCTTCTCGAACGACCCCTGCTTGAGGAACTTGCCCGCCTCTTCCATGAGGTGCTCGGGCTTCATGACCTCGACCCCTTTCTTGCGCTCCAGGGATATCGCCCTGGATGTGGTGGCCATCTCCCTGGTGAGCTCGTCCATCATGATCGAGTTTGAGAACTGGATTATGTCACTGGCGATGCGGAGGGCCTGCATCGTCTGGTTCCTGCCCTTCATCTCCTCCGCCTTCGCCATCTTGTCCTTGAGGGTGACGCTCTCGCAATTGAGCTCCTTGAGAATGGCAAGCACGGTGCGCGCCTCGCCCAGTCTGACGTCCAACGCCTGTTTCTCTTCCCTCTTAAGAGATTCGGCCGATTCGGCCGCCATATCGAAGGCGTTCACGAACTCCTTCTTTTCCATAGCGGCGTTTGCCTGTTCCAGCATGTCCATGGCAGCGCTCACGTCCATCGTGCCCCTGTAGGAATCTATGCTGGCTCGTCCTTCATCCAGTGACCTCTGGACCCGGAACCTCAGCTTCGCGTCGGTGGTTTCGGAACATTTTGCGAGCATTTCCGGAGCTACGGTGAACTCGCCCTTCTTGATCAGGTCGACGATCTTTTCCAGCATCGCCGTCTCTTCGGTGACGTCCGCCCCGATGCGGACCGCTCCGGCGAACTTGATCTCTATGGCCATGACGTCCCTGGCATAATGTTCCTCAAGCTGCTTGTTGAGCTCTGTCTGTGCTTCCTTCAGGAGCCCCGCAGCGCTAATGAACTCGTGGGCCAGGGTCGCCCTTCTAGCAGAATCCATGAAGCTTTTCGCGGTGGTCGTGTCGAGCTTCAGCGACTGGGCGCGGTTCAGGGCGTTCCTGGTCATGGACAGCTCGGACTCCAATTCCGCAAGGCCGGTCAAAGCCGATTCGATCTCCCTCTCAGCAGCGGACACCTGGTCCATCGCATCTCTGAGGTCAGAGGTCGAAAGGCTGGTCCTGCCCGCCTCGATGCTCTTCGATGCATTGGCCAGATCAATCCCGAGGCGTTTCGCGATAAGCAATTTCGGTCGGAGCCTCAGCAGAGCTTCGCTGAGCACTCCAGTCTCCTTCTCGCGGAGCTGATTCCGAATTGCTTTGGTGCCTTCAAGTGCTTCCGTGAACCTGTTGTCCTTGAGCAGGTCCCTTTGCGAGGCGATATGAGTGTTGATCTCCCTTACGTCAACGCCGTTCTCCTTCAAGGCCGTGCCCCTCTTTCGGAGCGACTGCAGCTCCGCGGTGAAGCCCTTCACCAAAGCTTTCTGATGTTCCGCCTCGGTGGCCGTCAGGGCGGTGAACGCCTCCTCGAACGCCCCCTCTTCCAAGAACCCCTGCGCCTTCTTCAGCGACTTTTCGACCTTGGACATGTCGATCGGTACATCGAGCTGGTATTGGGAAACGTCCAACATGCTGTCGGCACGGGCCGAGAACCTCTCTTTGAGAGCGGCATCCAGCGATTCCAAGCATGAGGCGAGCTTCTCCATCGATGCGGGGACCTGTTCCTTTTCGAGATAGTCGCGCGCCTCCTCCAGCGCCTGCCGCTCCGATTCCACCTTGATGCCCTGTCCTTCGGCCAGGATCATCACCGTCTGGGCCTCCCCGAACGCGGTGGCCATGTAACGGTTGACGAGCTTCTCGACCTTGTCCCAGAGGTCCTTGGCCATGGTGAAGGCGTCTTCCACGGACCCTTTTGCCAAGGCCTCTCTAGCCTTTTGGGAAATTAGGGTGCAGTCCTCCGCCTTGGTCTCTCTCTTCTCCACCAACGACAAAAGTTCATCGGCGGAATTGAGCATGGAGTTGACCCGGCCGCCCTGCGCTTTCTGTGACGTCTCGATGCTCTTGGTCGACAGTCCCAGCGATGAACGGTAATCCTTATCCTTGAAAAATGAACTGGCTTCGGTCAGTTGCTTCTCCGCTTCGGCGGAAGGGGCGTCCATCTTCTTGGCCAGCTTCAGAGATTCCTCTGCTTGCCCCAGCCTCTCCTCCGCAGCCTCGCGGCTTTTAGCTGCCTCCTTCGCTTTCTGCTCAATCTGCTTTTTGAGCTGCAGCTGTTTTATGTAGTCTCCAGTCAAGAGTAATCAGCCCCGGCGACCGATCGGACCGCCATTCCACGTCCTAGGGATGGGCAACTGTCCGATTGAGACGTCACCGGATATACCTTTTCCCAGGATTTCGCATATTGGTAATATGCCCACATGTTCAGCGTTTCAGGATCTCGACGAAGGCGACCCTCTCCAGTACCAGGTCCGCCGCCTGCCATTCCGGCAATGATTCCAGCTCCTTCTTATCGATGCCAAAGCTGACGACCTTTTCTTTCGAGGATAGGAGCACCAGGTCGTCCTTGATCAATCTAAGCCTCCTCAGGATGTCCGCCGGGTCGCTACAGTCGAACAGGACCAGGGCGAAATGCCTTGTCCCGTTCTTCACCCCCATCTTTTCTTTTGCCTTCGATATCTGGCGTTCTCCGGAGGCGAAGAGCATCGTCTCCATGGACACCGTGTCGGAAGCGTTGGTGCCTTGCTCCATCGCCCTGGTGGCATGTGCCACCGCCGCCTGCAGGTGCGTTCTGCCGCAGACCATGTCCGCGTCCATCGGGAGGACATCGCATGGGAGCGACTGGACCTGCGCCATGAAGTCCGAGGCGCTGCACGCCTCTCCCCTCGCACCCAGTATGAAGACCGAGCTCATATCCGGTCACAAGGGAGAGAGCGTATTTATTGGTTTTCCGGTCCGTGCGGGATTGGTGAATGAGCACTTACCAGTGCTTCACCCGAACCTGTTCAGCAACTAGAAAGGATTATTAGGGCAAACAGGTTTTGAGGGTTCGTTCGAGTTCATCGATATATATGGATGGAGCGCACCTAAAATGACACTTAACAAGGTCGTGGTTAGATCTCCGGCAACAATAGCGAACCTGGGGCCGGGCTTCGATGTGTTCGGGATCGCCTTGAAGGAACCTGCCGACATGATCGAGGTGAGGCGGACCAACGAGAAGGGCGTCCGCGTCGAAAAGATAGAGGGCATCGGCGCTCACGGGGTCACCATCGACAATTCGCGCAACACTGCCGCCGTGGCGGCCCAGAAGGTGTTGGAGATGGCCAATGCGGACTTCGGTCTCAGGATGATCATCAAGAAAGGGATCCGTCCAGCCAGTGGGATGGGATCGTCGGGCGCTTCGGCCGCAGGTGGGGCCTACGCCGCGAACCTGATGCTTGACGTGCCCTATCCAGTTGAGAAGCTGGTCTACTGCGCCGCACTCGGGGAGGAAGCGTCCTCCGGCAGCCGCCACGCGGATAACGCGGGTCCGGCGCTGTTAGGCGGTTTCACGATAATCCGGTCCTACGAGCCGATGGAGATCGTGAGGGTCAATCCGCCGGCAAACCTCGGGATCGTGGCCATGCTGCCCTCCTTCGCCGTCCCGACCAGGGAGGCAAGGAAGGTCCTTCCCAAGAGCATTGACCTGAAGAGCCTGATATTCCAGGTAGGGCATGCCGCGTCCCTGGTGGCTGGAATGGCCAACAAGGACGTGAAGCTCGTGGCCCGCAGCATGAAGGATGTGGTCGTCGAACCGGCCAGGACCCCCATGGTCCCCCATCTCAAGGGGGCTGAGGAAGCGGCCTTGAGGGGAGGCGCGCTGGCCTCGTTCCTTGGAGGCTCCGGTCCATGCATCGGAGCAATATTCGATATGAACGAGACGGACGGGGTCGGGATCGCCCATTCGGTGCAATCCTTCTTCGAGAACCACGGCATCGACTGCCTTTCGTGGGTGACCACCTGGGGAGAGGGCTGCAGGCGGGTATCGGAATGAGCTATTCGATCAAGTGCTTCGAGTGCGGCAAGACCGTCACCGACAATTACGCAGATGCCTGCCCCCATTGCGGAGGCCTGCTCACCGTCGAGATGGACCTGGAACGGCTGGCCAACCTGACCCCGGCGGACCTGCGGAAGCGGCCTATCGGCGTTTGGCGCTACGCTCCGCTCCTGCCTGCCTGCGAGGCGAAGGCCATCACCCTTAAGGAAGGGGGCACCCCGCTGTACGACTGCAAGGTCATGGCCAACAAGGCCAACCTGAGCAAGGTCTATGTCAAGTTCGAGGGCGCGAACCCCACCGGCTCGTTCAAGGACCGTGGCATGACCGTCGGGGTCACCAGGGCGGTGGAGCTTGGCTGCAAGGTGGTAGGATGCGCTTCGACCGGCAATACATCGGCCGCATTGGCCGCGTACGCGGCGAAAGCGGGTCTGAAATGCGTCGTGCTGCTGCCGTCGGGAAAGGTGGCGGCGGGCAAACTGGCCCAAGCCATGTTCTACGGCGCCAAGATCGTTTCCGTGGACGGCAATTTCGACGATGCCCTCAACATCGTCAGGAAACTGGCGGCAGAGGGCGAGCTGTATCTCTTGAACTCGATCAACCCGTTCCGCCCCGAAGGGCAAAAGACGGTCGCCTTCGAGATCATGGACCAGCTGGATTTCGAACTGCCGGATAGGATCATTCTGCCCGTGGGCAACGCTGCCAACATATGGGCGGTCTACAAGGCATTCATCGAGTACAGAGAACTGGGCTGGATCGACAAGATCCCAAAGCTTACCGGTGTGCAGGCGGCCGGCTCCGCGCCGATCGTCGACGCTTACAGGCGAGGCACATCCGATTTCATAGCCGAGGACCACCCGGAGACCATCGCCACGGCGATCCGCATCGGGAACCCGGCCTCCGGCAAGAAGGCGCTGAAGGCGATATACAACACCGGGGGAAGCGCCATCGACGTGACCGACGATGAGATCCTCTCAGCCCAGCGTCTGCTGGGGCGGTCAGAGGGCATCGGGGTCGAGCCAGCGAGCGCCGCCTCGATCGCTGGAATGCTCAAGCTGGCGGAGTTGGGGGATATCGATAAGGACGAAAAGGTCGTCTGCATCTGCACTGGCCACGTCCTCAAGGACCCGGACACGATCATCAAGTCGTTCGGAACCGTCCTCCAGGCCAAGGCGGACCTGGCTTCGGTGAAGGCCTGCATCTCCTCGAAAGGGTGAAGATACTATCGGCTTGCGGCATCCAGGAATTTAATCCTCGGTGGGGTAACAAAATCTATTATCCTTATAGCGGATACTGGTCACATCGGGATTGCATGGACCAACGGCCGAGATACAGGACGCACGTTCACGGATTGGACGAGAACATTGGTGGCGGCATCCCCGATGGGAGCATCGTGCTCCTGTCAGGAACCGCCGGAGTGATGAAATCATCCCTGGCATATTACATTCTTTACGCCAATGCCAAGCATGATGCGGTACCCGGCCTGTACGTTTCGCTGGAGCAGTCAAGGGACAGCCTGATGCGGCAGATGCGCGGTCTCGGTTTCGACGGCAAACTGAAGGCGAACCTGGACATCCTGGACCTGGGCGAGCTGCGCATGAAGACGGAAGGGGCCAACTGGCTCGACACCTTTAAGTTCGCGATCGAGGAGACCCGCAAGCGGATGAGATATGACCTGCTCGTCATCGATTCACTTGGAGCGCTCTCCTTGATCTCGCAGTTCCAGCGTCCCAGGGAAGACATCTTCCGGATGTTCGAATGGCTGCGCTCCCTGAACATAACCACGTTATTGATCTCCGAGATGCCAGTAGGAATGTACCAGTACTACGGCGGAGAGGAGACGGACTTCCTGTCCGACGGAATAATCCACCTCAAGATGGTGGATGTCGGGGAGACCGACGTGCAAAGGCGGCTGCGGGTCGTGAAACTGAGGGAGACCGACCATTCGAGCAGCTACTACTCGTTCTACTACAAGGACGCCAGCTTTTTCATTACTCGGGCCATCAGCGACCTCTAGAAATCCAGAAGGCTGCTCTGGCCCCGGTCCTTTCCTTTCTTCGGCGTCTCCGGCTCCTCGGAGATGCCCGGCTGCAGAGGCCCCAATGGCGCCTGGGTGGGGGCGCCAACCTGTTTCTTGATGCTGCCTGCCAGAACGTCGCTTATCCCGATGACCCGGGATATCTGCCCGATCTCCGCCTGGCGCAGAGCCTCGAGCGAGGTGAAGCCCTTCCGGAAAAGTGAGCGGGCGCGGATCCTGCCGACGCCCTTAAGCTTGACCAGGTCAAGCAGGTCCGGTTTGACACCGTAATGGATCCGGGTCATGAGCTCGGTCAACGGCGGGTAGGCATCCTTGTTGAAGATGTTGGACATCTCGCGCATAGAATAGAGCAGCCATTCGCCGATCTCGGTCTTGTTCCTCAGGTCGCCTGGGCCGATGCCTAGCCGGTCAAGTATCTTATCCTCCTCGATCTCCAGGGTCCAATCCTCCAGGATGGAGGCGGTCTTCAGTTCGGCCAGGAAGAACTCGTACTCGGTCTCGTCGTCCTCAGGCGGGTCGAACACCAGCTCCCCTTCACGCTTCATGACCAGGTCCTCGAGCCATTCCTTGTCGTTGCGCCGGATGAACATGGTCTTCATGTCCGGCGTCGAGCAGACCGCGTGCAGCAGTCCGAACTCCTTCCCCGGCTTGTACTTCTCCAACGCCTGGCGCATGCGTACCGCCGACATCGGGTCGATGTACAGATCGGAGACGCGTCGTCCGAAGAAGGTGGCCTTGAACGTCTGGTCCGGGCCGTTCTTGATCATCCCTTCCTTCTCCAGGAACTCCAGGATGTTCGTCGCCGCCTCCTCGATGCCGACGATGTTGGCCTGGTGGGCGAAGAACGTTGAGCCAAGGAAGTCCATCAGGCCCTCCCAGCTGGTGGCGGTCCCGCTGGCGATGGTGGAGAGAACATGGCTTCGCATAACCGCCTCGTTGCTCAGCTTGGAGATGATGTCCTCCGGTTCTCCCAGAAGGTACGTGTCCCTCAGGAAGGTAAGCTCATCCTCCGACTTCGCCAGGAGGATAGCCTCGCCATAGGGATCATACCTCGGCCGGCCCGCTCGGCCGCACATCTGCTTGATCTCCATCACGGGGATCGGAACGTTCATGCCATTGTCGAACCGATAGACGTCGCGGATGATGACCCGGCGGGCGGGCAGATTGATCCCCGCGGCCAGCGTGGGCGTGGCGATGATGCACTTGATCTTACCCTTCTTGAACGAAGACTCCACCATCCGCCTCTGTTCGTTGGTAAGGCCGGCATTATGGAAGGCGATACCCTTCTTGACGCATGACTTCAGCGTGCGTCCGACGGAGGTGTGCTCGCCATCCCCGTCGATCATCCTCTCGGTCTCCGGATCCATCTCCACCCCGCCCGAGAGGTCTTTGGTGAGCTTCGAGAATTTGACCGCCAGCGATTCTGTCGATTTGCGGGTGTTGACGAAAACGAGCGCTTGACCGCCTTCCTTGATGGCGTCCTTGACCAGGCTCCATACCGGGTCCTCCTCGAAAACGATCTTGCGCGTGCTGTTGTCGATGAACCGGACCGCCCCATCCAGGTAAACTCCCTCCTTGAGCTTGACCGGCCTCCACCGATTGGCGATATGCACCGCGCCAAGCCACTCGGCCAGCTCGCGGGAGTTGTTGACCGTTGCCGACAAGGCGATAATCTGCAGATTATTACTGAACCGTTTGAACTTGGCCAGGGTCACTTCGAGGGTCGGGCCTCGGTCGGGGTCGTTGATCAGATGGACCTCATCTGCGACGACGAGCGTCACCTCCCTGAGCCAATCAGACTGATGCCTGAGCAGGGAATCCGCCTTCTCCGAGGTGGCGACGATGACGTCGTACGACTGCAGCTTAGAATCGGGCGAATCGAAGTCGCCCACGGATATGCCGACCTTGATCCCGAGAGGCTCGAACTTCCTCAGATCGTCATATTTCTCCGTAGCCAACGCTCTCAATGGGACGATATACAGGACCTTGCCGTGGCGTTCCAGTACGTGCTTGGCTGCGGCCAGGTATGCGATCAGTGACTTTCCCGACGCCGTGGGCACGGCCAGCACAAGGTTCTTCCCTGCTATCGCCACCGGGGCTGCCTCCGCCTGGGGAGGATACAGCTCGGTTATCCCATCCTTTACCAGGATATCAATGACCCCCGCGGGAATATCTAAGTCCTTGACGTGCATGCGGTCGTTCGATCCCCTTTGGCCTGTCCTTTCGCAAGGGATGTCCGGCATAAAGCGTTGTCGATTGGAGCATTCGTCCAAGAAATCCTGGATTCTCCGGCACCTTTTCCGATGAGTCGGCCAAACATCTAGGAAGGCATGCTGGATAGTGTCATAGTGTGAGTATTTTTTAAAATAGCTTTATATAGCAGCGCTGATATGGGATGAATTTGAAAGCCGGTGTAGTATGGTTGAAGAGAACCCAAAGGAAATAGCGAATCTTCCCGACGCAGAGACGTGGATAGAGACGCAGGATTTCACCACCACAGCGGACATCAAGATTCCGGACAAGCTAGCCGAGCAGGTCATCGGTCAGGAGGCAGCTGTTGAAGTGGTCAAGAAGGCCGCCGAACAGAAGCGTCACGTGATGCTGATCGGGGAGCCCGGTACTGGAAAGTCGATGCTCGCGAAATCCATGACGGAGTATCTGCCGAAGAGTGAGCTCCAGGATGTTGTGGCATATCATAACCCAGACGATTCCAACGAGCCGAAGATCCGGGTGGTCCCGGCCGGCAAGGGAAGGGAGATCGTCCAAGCTCAGAAGCGGGAGGCCATGCAGCGGAAGGCACAGAAGACCTCCATGGTCACGATCATAGTCTTCATGATCCTGGCGTTGACGTTCGTGCTCTTTATCATCAGCGATGAGCCGCGTGATCTGAACATAATACTGATAGGAATAATCGCGGCTGCGATCATATTCTTCATGATGCGCTATTCGGGCAACAGGCAAGAAACATACATGGTGCCGAAGTTGCTGGTCACACATGATGATAAGGACACCGCTCCTTTCATCGATGCCACCGGGGCGCACGCAGGCTCGCTGCTGGGGGATGTGAAGCACGACCCCTTCCAGAGCGGAGGTCTTGAGACCCCGGCCCATGAGAGGCTGGAGGTCGGCGCGATACACAAGGCGTCCAAGGGCGTCCTGTTCATCGATGAGATCAACATGCTGAGGATGGAATCGCAGCAGTCATTGCTCACGGCGTTGCAGGAGGGCAAGTTCTCCATAACCGGTCAGAGCGAGCGCTCGTCCGGTGCGATGGTCAAGAGCGAAGCGGTCCCATGCGACTTCATCCTGGTATGCGCGGGCAACATGGATGCCATACAGGGCATGCACCCAGCGCTCAGGTCCAGGATACGCGGTTACGGTTACGAGGTGTACATGCGGTCCACGATGGACGACACCGAGGAGAACCGCAAGAAGCTGGTCCGGTTCGTGGCTCAGGAAGTGGCCAAGGACAAGAAGATCCCGCACTTCGACAGGAAGGCGGTGGCCGAGATCATCAAAGAGGCACAGAGACGCGCCGGAAGGCGCGGCCAGCTCACATTGAGGCTGAGGGAGCTCGGCGGCTTGATCCGCGTTTCCGGGGATATCGCCCGGGAAGAGAACAAGCCGGTCGTCACACAGCAGCATGTGTTCAGCGCCAAGAGGATCGCCCGCAGCCTTGAACAGCAGATCGTCGACCGGTACATCCAGGCGAGGAAGGACTACAAGAGCTTCAACGTCGAAGGGGACCTGGTCGGGGTCGTCAACGGGCTTGCCGCCCTGAACTCCGGTTCAAGCATGACCGAGATGTCAGGCGTGGTGCTGCCGATCGTTGCCGAGGTCACTCCGGCGCAGATCAAGAACGCCGGAAAGATCATCGCCACCGGTAAGCTTGGTGAGATCGCCAAAGAGGCCGTGGAGAACGTCTCCGCCCTGATCAAGAAGTATACTGGCGAGGACATCTACAACCACGACGTCCACATACAGTTCATCGGAACCTACGAGGGCGTCGAGGGGGACAGCGCCTCCATATCCGTCGCCACCGCGGTGATATCGGCCCTGGAAGAGGTGCCGGTGGACCAGACGGTGGCAATGACCGGCAGTCTCAGCGTCCGTGGTCAGGTGCTCCCGGTCGGGGGCGTGACCGCGAAGATCGAAGCGGCTGCGGAGTCGGGGATCAAGAGGGTGCTCATACCACGCGCCAACATGAACGACATCGTGCTCGAGGAGCGCTACATAGGGAAGATCGAGATCATCCCGGTGACGAACATGGGCGAGGTGCTAAAGTATGCGCTGGTCGGCGGCATCAAGAAGGAAAGCCTGCTGAAGAAGCTGGCCGAGCTCTTGGAACACAGCGCCCCGGTCATCAGCGTGAAGCCCCACCTGCTCTAGACGCGAACAAACCTTTTTTTCCTTTTCACTTTTTTTCAGGATTTTCATAATTGCTCCCATGGACGATCGTCCCGATCTCTGCCAATGACATATGGAACTGCGGATGCCCCGGAAGCGTTCGCTGAAGCCTTTTCAACAGGTCGATGGGATATCTTATCGACGTCGAGTTCACCGGATTCCAGAGGTCAGAATTGATTGCTCCTCAGCATCAATAACCGAGATCAGCCGCGATCAGCGAACGATCCCGGATATCGAACGAGTCACAGCTCATACGAGTTTGATCGATTGACCTATGATTTAGAGTGTTCAGAAAAATTGACTGGCCCACTAGGAGCCTTATTCCAGACGAAAGCGCTGGTCCTACGATCACATCAGGACCGCGAACTCGTTACCCAGGCTATCCGGTACCGTGAACCGCATCGTTAATATCTGGCCCATTTCCGGGATCAACTTGATGATGACATCATCGCCCGCCGGTATGTTAAGGTCGGATATCGAAAGCATCAGCAATTCCCCCCGATGGACAAAGCTCGAATTGGTCCCGGCAAAGATCTCTGTAGAGAAGACGTGGGTACTGTTCTCGAACAGATATGGCGTCTCGCCTCTCTCGGTCGTTACGAAGATTACCACCTTGGTCAGATCGATGGGATTGCTGCCCGGGGACAGTTTCATCATGAATTGAAGTTCTGTAAGGTCGTTGATCACGTAGTGACCGGTGGCGTCCACGACAATGAGGCCGTCGCAGAGGTTCCGGATGGTGTCATCGGCCACAGCGGTCGCCTGGTCCCCGGTTGTCTGTACCGAGCCCAGGATCGCCGTACCGGCGGCTCCGGATGTCAAGATCGAGGCTATGATGATGATCATAGACCCGGTCGCCATTTCTCCCCTCTTATTATAAGACGCCTTCGTCATGATTATCAAAGTCGGATTTATGAGATATAAACCATCCTGACAAATTAAAGTGCTATTATCATTATTGATAATCATTGTGGATTAATTGAGTTATCAAGTTATCGACTATCAGAAATGGGATATGGCCGTGAAAATAGGCGGCTCTGTAGAAACCAATATTTATGATTTAGGGAATTCCTTGCTCCCTCCAAGCGTCGTTCTCACCCCCCTGACCACCAATTCCTTCCATCTGTCGTCCTGGCTTTTGCCCCGACAGCCTCGCCCACGATTTGAGGTTGCCTTAATATTTAATTATGAATATTAATATAACTCAAACGAAAGGCATTTATACAAATAAAAATTATATATTTTTGAGGAAGGATTCGGGGAAGGGGCTTGGTGGAGAACAAAAATGTTCGCCCACACTTGCACTTAGCAGAGTGACGGATGCAGCGATGGTCCGTTTCTTCATAACCACGAGCGAGAGCTATGCCGCTTGAATGTTTCCTCTGGTTAACATTTGGTCCGATGTTGGGGGGAATGACTTGCGGAAGCGTCAAGGGATCAGCAGTCTGAGAGCATATCAGAGAACATTTGCCATTTTTTCGGTCGCTATCATGATACTGATCAACTTCCAGGTCATGACCGGTGACGCTCAGCCTGATGGCATTGACCTAGAGCCGATCATCAATCTCGACGATGCTAACGAACCCTCATCATATGATGCCCTAAACGACACCATCGACGGCAGTGTCGATAGCTTCAACGACGGCAGCGCAATAACCGTCTCCTCTCTGGAAACCTTATTGCCGAAGAATCATATGACAGAGGACCGAGGCAATTTCTATTATTGGACCGCGAACGGGACCTATGTCGTGAACTCCTCAGAGCCTTGGAACATCGCCCTTCATTCCTTTAGAGGGACCGTCTTAGTAAGCCAATCCTATTTTTCAATACTCGTCAAAGACCAGATCATGATGGTGAATGATGACTTCAGCGTCGAAGCAAACGATCACTCGCTTGTCGTCACCTATGGTCTCTCCGATCCGTTCAATAACATCACCATTGCGAAGATGGTGGTGTACTATGATTTCGCGGATGGGGTTCAACCAAAGATCACCGCCGAGGTCGTCGATGTCCTGATGGACATCGGAGATTGTAGCGTGGTCTGGGCGATCTCGCCCCACAAGGATGCGGCGGTTTTCGATACGAAACTGGAGAAGACCACTGTACCGCTGCGTGACCTTCCCGAAGGTTACGTCGCCACCGATAACAAAATGAAGATGGAAGTGGAAAAGGATGGTTTCATCATTGACTGGAACGATGCCAAGGAAGGTGTTCTCCAAGTCCAATCACCCGATGAAAAAAATGGATCAGCCACGGCGGGCGTTCTAATAGTCTTCCCGCAGGGCAAGAAGTATATCGATCCAACATTGGTGTGCACCAGTACGAATACCGACCCGTTGGGTGTCTCCTGCCAACGGAAGGTCTTCTGGTATGACGGCTACTTTTGGCTTTTCTATAACTCTGGCACAAGCATCTGTTACCGGAATAGCGCGAATGGCGTGGTATGGAGCCCAGAATCGGCCCTGCCACAAGGCACCATCCCGATCATCGAAACCGGATTCGATGTAGCCGCCAGGGGTAACCTGGTAAGCGTCTGTTGGTATGATACAACAGACATCCTGCATTTCAAGAAAGGAGTATTGACCGGCAACGTAATACAGTGGTCGGACCAATCGACATGGGTTCGTCCACCCGGCAAAATCAGATTGAATTGGACCGTTACTACGAGCATAGGTGAAGATAACAGTTACTTTGTGAACTTCGCATTTGGGGACTATTTTGACCAGTCGTTAAGAGAGCAGGAAACGTACAGGTCATTCTCGGGGGATCCAGGTTCCTTCTTTAGGGTAGGATATTGGCAAGAGCAGTATGCCGATTGGTTTTGGATGACCTTATTACCAACCTCGAACGGCCTCATGGCTATTTTAAATACCGATTCAAGGGCTGTGGCCCGTGAATATGTTACTGTATGCCAAAGCTCCGTGAATGGCTGGGGGACCTCGATCATTGAGGACATTGATCTGGCCTTAGGCTCCGCTCCGGGATTCAAGAGCCAGAACATCTCGGCCGTAGCGTCATCAAACGGCACCGTGCATATCGCTTACAAGGGAACGGATGGCAACATCCGATATGCGTGCATCTATCCTAGCGGCGGATACTTTACTTCCACGATAGGCATTGGATTGAATTTGCCTACCATCTCCCTGGATGCAAACCACATTCTCCACGTCTACTATGTCGTTGCCGGAACCCAGCAGACCATCTATCATAAACAGAAACCCGAATTCGGCGGTTCATGGAGTCCCTCCACCCTCATCTACACAGGCCCCTCGGGTCAGAGGATCGGGGGCCTGACATCTGGCGTAAACCCGGTCAATGTCTGCTCGATCGCATGGTCCGAAGACACCGGGACCACCCGCAACCTCAAATTCGCCAGCATACCCCTGCCGTTCGGGACTGCCGGGGCTCCCTCTGACCCCTGGAACCGCGATGGCCTTTCTCCCTATGGCACCTACTTCGGCATGAACGGCGGCAGCGTGTCTCCGGGCAACGGACTCTTGACGTTGACCCAGACGTTGGTCTCGATCCCCGGTAGAGCCGGCTCCGAACTCGGGATATCCATCATCTATCAGCAACCCAAATACTTCTGGACCTCGAATGGGAGCGCCTATGGCAATCAGCCCTTTCCTTTCTGCAACCTGGGCCATTACTGGTCACTGGACCTGCCATGGATGGACCAGTACTACGTTTACTTGGCGAACGGACAGCGCTACATCATCTCCTGGGGGAACGACGGTTCCCCGAGCGAGTTCGTCAACCACGACGGGGTCCACTTCGTTTTGAAGGACAGCGCCAAGAACGGCGGGTTCTACGAGCTCATCACCTCTCAAGGCATCAGATACCGTTTCGAGAAGGTCAGTCCCTTTAAACTGGTGCAGATATCCGACCTGGACAACTACAATCCCGCCTCACCGACATACACCGTGCCTTACAATTGCCTGAATCTGTCCTATTCCGGGAACCTCCTCAGCTCGATCGAGGAATCGGGGCTTGGGCGGGTCATAGAGTTCGAGCATGTAGGCAACCTGCTTCATCACATCTACCGGCCCGATGGCGAACGCTTCACTTTCAGCTACAGTTCGGATTCGAACGGGGTCCGCCTCAATTCGATAACCGACCCGTTGATGCGTGAGACAGCATTCATGTATAACACGAATGCCAACAACTGCCTGATGGACATCACCTTCCCCACCCACGGGCACAGGTCCATCACCTACGTCGCTGACACAAACTCATCGACCGAGATGATGACCCGGATGGTGGCGTCGGATGCCCTGATCAACAACACATACGTCCGCAAGGCGACCTTCGACTACAAGGTCGTCAACGGGAGGGTCGCATTCTGCAAAGTGTCCAACTTCGACGAGACCCTTACGCTCAAGGGAACCAACGAGTACATTTTCCAGTCGGCGATGTCCAGCTCCTCGGAGACGGTCAAAGGCCCCACCGGGGTCCAGATGTCCAAGAAGGTCACCTGGTACGACGATAGGGGCCAGCCGAGTCGCATCGACTCGTACAACGGCAATTCGGAGGTCCTCAATGCCAGTGTGTACATGAACTATGACGATTGGGGGAACGCGATCTACTCACGCGATGCTCTCGGCCATGAATCCTACTCCTCTTATGCGAACACCTCCACCAGCAACTCTTTCCAGGGCGGCGACGTCCTGACCAGGACCTCGACGGGGAAGATCTTCTACGATGCGTTCGATGACTGGGACTTTGCCGATTGGACCAAATCCCTGTCCGCAGGAACTGCAACCCTTGACGGGAGCCTCGACCCGTCGCACGCGCCCGCCGTCAAGGTGTCGAGGACGTCAGCAACCGGCATAAGCCAGGTCACCCATTCGTTCGGCATTCAGACCAGTCCATTCTACGTCCAAACGTCCTATCGCACTGAAAGCTCGGTCATAAGTTACATCAACGGCGAGAATTCGGGAAACATAAGGATCTATTTCGGGTCCCTCTCTGGTTATTTCCAGTACTGGAACGGTGTGGTCTGGACAAAGGTTGCCCCCTGCCTGTCCAACACCTGGTACGACGTCGGCTTCTATGTGCGCTATTCGAACAGTACCTATGATATTTACATCGATGGAAAATTGATGAAGTGCGGCGCCACGCTGACCGGATCAGGCTACATCGACACCATCCGGTTCCAGGCCGCAGAGTCAGGCGTACCGGCGGCCAACATATGGTTTGACAATGTACGGGTCTATACTGGGCTCACCATCTCTCTTAATGGATTGGACTCGAGATACACTAGCATATTCAACGACGCCTTCGATGACTGGGACTTTGCCGATTGGACCAAATCCCTGTCCGCAGGCACTGCAACCCTTGACGGAAGCCTCGACCCGTCGCATGCGCCCGCCGTCAAGGTGTCGAGGACGTCAGCAACCGGCATCAGCCAAGTCACTCATTCTTTCAATGTTCAGACCAGTCCATTCTACATCCAAACGTCCTATCGGACGGGAAGCTCGGTCATAAGTTACATCAACGGCGAGAATTCGGGAAACATAAGGATATATTTCGGGTCCCTCTCTGGTTATTTCCAGTACTGGAACGGTGCGGTCTGGACAAAGGTTGCCCCCTGCCTGTCCAACACCTGGTACGACGTCGGCTTCTATGTGCGCTATTCGAACAGCACCTATGATATCTACATCAATGGACAATTGATGAAGTGCGGCGCCACGCTGACCGGATCAGGCTACATCGACACCATCCGGTTCCAGGCCGCAGAGTCAGGCGTACCGGCGGCCAACATATGGTTTGACAACGTCCGGGTCTACACCGGCCCCTCATTCGCCCCTAACGGGTTGGACTCGAGCTATGTCTGTGAGATATTCGATTCCAAAGGCGTCTTGCTCGATCGGAATAGGGGAGGCACTTTGACCTTCCAGTCATTGCCGGTCAATGCTCCGCCTGCCTATATCAGAGTCACCAAGGTCGGCAACGGGTCTTTCTCGATGCCCATGTCAGACGTCTGGGGCGGGGACGTGTATGCCCTGAGCAACTGCATCCACATATCCGGCCTGCCCAAGGTGGTCCGCGGTTTCGGTCAGGCTCTTGATGGTATCAACAACGATGTCAAACCGGTAGGTTCTATAGAATACGCATCCGTCTCTGACGGGCAGAGCGACCTCATCTGGGTGGACGATGCTGTGACCGGTTCGGACTTTTCGATCTCGGGGACGAAATATCACCGGAGCGGTTACTATTCGTACAGCTATCCCACCCATTATCACGGCTTCAACGGGACCACCTCTGGAATGGCGATCGTTTCCGGCGACATCCTTACCCAGTACGTATGGCTCGAGGAAGGGATGTTGCCTTCGGAGATCGCCATCAACGTGTATGCCAACAATGCCTGGAGGATGGCATACTGGGGCGGATCCCCGGACGATTTTGACATACAATGGGATGGGACCACATTCAACCCGACGGTCACATACTATTGCGGCGATGTTCCTACCATCACCGGTCAATGGCTGCAGCTTACGGTGAAGGCCTCAAACCTGTCGATCACTTCTGGGACCATCACCGGCGTGATGTACGCCTTGTACGGAGGTACGGCGAGATGGGAGCTCACATCGATCTACCCCAACGGTGTGGTCATCAACGGCCTCACCTCCGGATACAAGGTTAAGATGACGCTGGAGAACGGCACGGTCATCCAAGGGACTGCTTCGTCCAGCTCCCTGAGGCTCGTTCTCTACGACGCGCCGGCCGTGGTCCGATCGTATCCTGTGAGCGCCACCTTCGAGGTGCAGGACGGGAACGGCAACACGCTGTACCTCAGCCCCGCCGTCTCCATGATCCATAACGGAGACCAGTTCACCTACTCTCCTAACAACTTCTACTTGAACAAGATCAAGGATGGGATCCATTCCGCCCCGGTGGGCACGCTCACCTATCAGGATTCCCTCAAGACCGTCCCTCAGGCGAGCTATCTGAAGTACGACGCCGAGGGCAACTGCATCGAGACGAGGTCCAATCTGGGCGCGGGATGGGTGTACTCCAGGAACGGTTACGACAAGTATGGGAATCTCCTCTGGAGCGCTGACCCCACCGGCAGGATGTCCGTCACCGAGTACTCGGCCGCGGACTCATACACCCTTCCAGTGTCCACCTCTGCGGGCGACCGGGTCGACTTCTTCGACTTCGATGCCACATGGACATCGGTCAAGTCCGGTTCCGGCGGATACAACTACTGGATGACCGCACAATACTCGAGCTCGATTTCCTATTCACCCAGCAAATCTCTGGAGGTCTCCTTCGAAAACGGACCATCGGGTTTCGATACCTGTACGGCCACGGTGTGGAAGGAGTTCCAGAGCAACCGCGTGGACAAGATATCGCTGAAGCTGTTCGTGGAATCATATTATCACAATGGCAACAGCGGCGACACCATGGACTCGGGCTTGAAGATGTATCTCTACGATTCCAGCGGTACCAGCTACGCCCTTTATACTTATTGGCTTGCTTGCTGGAGCGGCTCTACCAACAACAAGACGGTCAGCAACCCCTCGATCACAAAATGCATCTGGGGGAAACCCGCCACCAACACCTGGCTAAACCCGGCCCTCTATCCGAACAGCGATTTCAACATCGATTGGTCGCAGTGCGTCAAGGTGCGCTTCGAGATCTACACCTACGGTTCATGGGCCTTCATTGATGAATTCCGGATGTACGTGGATGACCTCACATTCAACGATCTGACCTCGGCGAAGTCAAGCTACGATCATGACCACTTGAATAGCTGGGTGACCTCGGCGACGGATCCCCTTGGACACACGAGTCATTGGCAATATGATGAGATCGGCCGGGTCATCTATCAGGAGAACCCGGACTACACGAACTCCTATACGCTGTTTGACGACTCGGCGAACAAGGCCACCGTCTACGACGAGCTCCGCCGCAAGAGCGTCGTCTTTTTCGACCGGCTCGGCCGGGAGATGAAGGCGGAGCGGTACGGAACCGGGAGCGTTGTCTATTCGGTCACCAAAAAGACCTACAACTGGCAGGACCAGGTGGCCACCGCCACGGACGAGATGAACCGGGTCGTCACGTATACCTATGATTACCTGGGCCGGGTCACCTCGGTCAAGAACCCGGACAACACCATCTCGTACACGACCTATGACGACAGGAACAAGCTGGTGACCGCGTTGGACGAGCTGGGCCATAAGACCGTCAGCGTCTTTGACGACCTCGGCCGGCTGAACCAGACCCGGGAGTACATCACCGCGTCCGCCTTCTACGTCACCAGGATGGCCTACAACGCCGTAGGCCAGCTGGTCACCGTAAGGCAGGACAACGGGGAGGTGACCAGGATGTCGTACGATACGCTGGGAAGGCAGACCTCCATCGCCTATCCGGACGCGAAGAGCGAATCTTACGCTTATGACGAGGCTGGCCGGGTCCTCACCGCCACATCAAGGTCCGGGCAGGTCACCACCAGCGCCTACGACACCGCCGGCAACAACATCCGGGTCACTGGCGGCGGCGAAACGATCCGTACGAGGTACAACGCCGACGGGCTGGTCTCGGAGAAGGTCAACAGCCTGGGGAACATCTCCTACCATTACGACAGCCGCGACCGGCTGTACCGCACGGTGCAGAAGGTTTCGCCGAACACTTACACGTTCACGTACGCGTACAACGCCGTCGGGGACGTGGTCTACGTCGACTATCCGGACGCCAGGCGGATAACGTACCTGTACGACCGCTATGGCCGGGCGGTGGACGTGAAGATGGGGAACACCCTCCTCCTCAACGTCACTTACAACCCGGACGATTCCGTGGCGTCGAAGCGGTATTGCGACTCCAACTGTTCGGTGACGTACACGTACAAGACGAACGGGATGGTGGGCAAGATCAAGGCGGTGAACGTCAGCAGCGGGGTGACCATCCTCGACCTGAACTATGATTTCACCGCCGATGGTGACGTCTCGAGCATCAAGGACGCCTTCGGCTCGGCCGGGAACGAGTACTACTGGTACGATTCGCTCGGCCGGCTGACGAAAGCGATGGCCAACTCCACCTTCGGAACGATCCAGTACGGCTACTCCAGCGTCGGAAACCGTATCTGGAAGAACGAGGGCACGAACGTCTCATCCACATACACCACGTACAACAAGCTGACGTTGGACGGGACGTACTCCTACGTGTACGATGCCAACGGCAACGTCTTCTGGAAGAACTCCTCCGCTGTCCGCTACAACTACATCTACAACGCGTTCGGCCAGATGACCGAGGTCAGGAAGCAGCTGTACTCCGGCGGCTGGGGGGCGCTGACGACCGTGGCCCGTTACTACTATGACGCCAACGGCGCCCGCGCCAAGACCGAGGAGTCCGGGACCATCACCCGGTACATCTACGCAGGACACGACCCCATCTACTTCAACTCCAGCGACGGCCGTGGTCAGAAGGACATCTACCTGAGCGGAGGGCTGGACCTCCGGGTCGTGAGCGCAGGCGAGAGCTACGTCTACATCTCCGACGCGCTGGGCAGCACCCGGTTCGTGCTCCGCAACGGCAACAAGAACATCCAGGACTGCATGTCATGGGCGGTCACTTACAAGCCGTTCGGACAGATCTATTCCCCGGCCGGAACGGACAAGTTCTCCTACACCGGAGAGATCGTCGATTCGCCGACCGGTCTGGTGTACCTTTCGGCAAGGTACATGGACCCGAGCACCGGCAGATTCATGGCACTTGATCCCGAACTCGGACACCTTTCCATGCCCCAGACGCTGAACCGGTACGTGTACTGCGCGAACAGCCCGCTGATACATACCGACCCGACCGGTGCGTTCTTAGACACTATCTTCGACGTCGCATGTTTAGCATGGGACATTGTGGAGCTATGGAACGATCCCACACCGGAGAACTGGGGATGGACCGCTGTTGATGTCGTGTGCACCGCCGTGCCGTTCCTCCCCGCGATCGGGGGCTTGGTCAAGGTCGGGAAGATCATCGACAAGGGGTTCGATGCAGAGAGGGCGGCGGACAAAGCCTTAGATGGCGAGAAGGCTGTTGAAAGGGCTAAGGACCTCTTGGAATCTAGGCGGATGAACGATGCTGCTCGAGCGCCAGATTTAGTAGGTCATCTTGGCAAAAGCGAAATCATGCCGTATGGGGAGCTGCAGAAGATTCCCCTGCCCAAGGGCATGGAGAGGCACAAGCTCCTGGAATGGAGGGTCGCTAAGAACCTAGGGTTCAAGAGTATGAAAGACGTACCTGCAGTGGCTCTGACGCATGCTGATCACAATACAATTACACAGATGTTAAGGGGCCATCTACCATATGGCTCAAAATATGTCGATGAACAAGTTCAAGGT
Organism: uncultured Methanomassiliicoccales archaeon; assembly: GCA_942492955.1. GTDB lineage: Archaea > Thermoplasmatota > Thermoplasmata > Methanomassiliicoccales > UBA472 > DASXVU01. The sequence continues at coordinate 828,773 of OW818644.1, read as the reverse complement.
CAGCTCAGAGGAATCTACGCTGGAGTCTATGGAGAGGGTTCTGAATGGTTCAGAGCCATATCTCCGTATCTTCCCTAGGGAGGGTCCATGAGAATCAGATCGAGGTTAGTCTTCCGTCCAGAAGAACTTGATCGGCTAAGGGGCCTTTTCGATTCTTTGGAGATCGACGTAGAGGAGAAAATAGTCGGCATCGTCTACCTCTACATAGACGACGAGAGGTACCCTTGCCTCATGGACGAACTGCAAAGGATGGAAATAAGACCCACAGATATGAGAGAAAAGCAGTTCACGGTGAAGGAATTGGACAGTGCCGAGTTCCTCTGTATGAGCCAGGCCGGGTACTGGGGATATCCACAGCCAGAGGAGGAGATGGACGCATGGCAGAGGGCGTCGTATGACCTCGGCACCGCCTGCCCCAAGTGCGGCTTTGGGGCGATCCAGGACAGACCGTTCCAGGTGAAGGGCTTGCCGAGATTCGGCAGGAACGACATCCTGGCCCTGAACTGGACCTACGAGTTCCTGGTGACCGACCGCCTCAGGAAGCTCATCGAGGATGCCGGCCTGACGGGCGCCGAGTTCTGGCCCCTGCTCAGGTACAAGAAGAACATGCTGGTCCCAGGTTATAGCCAGCTCCATATCGTTAACACCCTGCCCCCTATGTCCCCGACCACGGAGATAGTCGATGCAAAGCTGCCCGAAGCGGGCCCAAAACGATGCACGTGCGGCAAGTTCGGCCGAAACCGAGCGTTGGATCCAATCTATGGTGTGGCCGTTCCCATCAGGTACGGGAGGCAGTCCCTGAGGGACGCTAAGGATTTCAACGAGACCTCGGAATGGCTCGGTCTGTATGATGCTCGTCCAGAGCGGATCGTGAGCCACAAGGTGTATCAGCTGTTCTCGAGACACAACATCAAGAGAGTTGTCTTCGAACCGGTGATCGTCGAGGAGTGATCCAGGCCTCTCGCGAGAACCGTCATAACTCTGTTCAACTGCTTCGTGTACGCTGGCACGACCTATGCTTCAGGTCGGCCCGGACGGAAAGACAAACGAGTCCCTATATCTCGGCGGTAGGCATCTCTGGCAAGTTCTTTAAAGTAGAACGAGCTGAAATAGCGGGACGAGGATACGAGGGTCGGCTTCCCATAGGGGAGTGGAAATAATGCCGATCAAGATCGTTAAGCAAAGGGACGGACTATACACAGCGGAGGTGACTCCTCCGCAGGGGACCTGGAGCACGCCCCACCCCATGCCGAACGATCAGCGACGGCCGGGGGCAGAAGGACATCTACATATCCATCCATACGCTGCGGGCGAAGTGAGAGATGTCTGGACCGTTCCCTTCATCGAAATGGATCATGGGGAGGCCGTCCGAGCAAGATCCATGACAACCAATTGAAGGAATTGATGAGCAGAGGAATAACATACAATGCTTGGAGGGCGCCAGCCCTCCACAAGGACCAAAACTTGGGTTTCTAGATGCCCCACAGGCTCAGGATTCTTATAGCCAGTTAGACATTAAAGACATCGGTTATAAAAATGGACGTACCGGAGCATTTCTCGAACTGCCTGCTGATTGGGCGTTTCCAGCCTTTCCATAAGGGTCACCTGGAGGTTGTGCGATCCATCGCCAAGAAATGCGATTCGCTGATAATCGGAATCGGCAGCGCCCAGTATTCCCACACCTATGAGAATCCCTTTACCGCCGGTGAGAGGCATCTGATGATCTCCCGCGCTCTCAAGGACGAGGGACTGAAGGAGTATTTCCTGGTCCCGATCGTGGACATAAACCGCTATGCCGTTTGGGTCTCTCATGTGGTCTCCATGGTGCCGCCTTTCGAGGTGGTCTTCACCAACAACAGTCTGACCAGGAGGCTGTTCTCCGAGGCGCGATATGAGATCCACGATTCTCCCATGTTCAACCGGGAGATCTACTCCGGGACGGAGATCAGGCGCAGGATGTCGATGGGGGCGGAATGGAAGGACCTGGTACCGCCGGCCGTGGTCAAGGTGATCGATGATATCGACGGCATCAACCGCATCAGGGACCTGACCCCGAATCTAAGGAGGAAGATGGAAGATGACTCTGGAAGTGGAATTGGGGAAGATAGCTAGGTCCAAGGGTGCGACCGTTTCCCTGGCAGAGTCGTGCACCGGCGGTCTGGCGAGCGATCTGATCACCAACGTGCCAGGTTCGTCCGATTATTTTCTAGGCGCTGTCGTTTGTTATAGTGATCGCTCGAAGGTCGAGATGCTAGGGGTAAAGGAAGGAACCATCACCTATCAAGGCGCGGTGAGCGAGCAGTGCGCGTTGGAGATGGCCGCCGGGGTCAGGAACAGGTTCCATACCAGCATAGGGGTTTCCGTCACAGGGATCGCTGGCCCTGGCGGCGAGAGGCCGGGGAAGCCGGTCGGCCTGGTATACTTTGCCATTGATGACGGCGATAAAATATGGGCGGAGAGGATGCTCTTCGAAGGTGATAGGACGGTCGTGAAAAGGTTAGCGTCAGACTATCTCATCGAACTCATCATCAGGGCGCTGAAATGATCCGTCAGTTTCGTAAATCTGGCGCTTGATACAATCCTATTAATCAAAGTAACAATATAATGGTATAGGATGGAAGGGCAATGGATGCACCAGTGAAACGGATTCCTACGGGAGTGGCTGATTTTGACAGTATCATCAGGGGAGGCATGCCCGTTGGTTCTGTGGTCCTCCTTCTGGGTGATCTAGGGGCAGGCCAGCAGGAATATGCGTTGACCTCGGCGGCTAAGATATCGCTTATCAAAGAGAATCCCGATTCCGCCGAGTTCTTCCTCGGTCACAGCGTCAAGGGGCGGATGATGCCGGAATCGATACATTACATCACATTCTCAAGGTCCAAGGAGGACATACTCCAGGAGATCGAGATGTCCTTCAATCTGGACTTCTATGAATCGTTCGAAAAGAACGTGATCTTCAAGGACTTTTCCTCGAAATACTTCAGGCAGACCCTGGTGCCAAAGAGCTGGTCCGGTGATACTTCGTCCGCCCTGTTCTCCAACGTGAGCGACGAAGAGGGCGTGCTTGAAGGTCTTGTCAACTATCTCGATGAGAACGCCCCGAAGAGCATGGTGATCATCGACTCCCTGACCGACCTGGTGCTGAACCAGAAGATCGACCCAAGGGACCTGGTGGCGGTGCTTCGCGGCATGCAGAGGGTGAGCAAGAAGTGGGGCGGAGTGGTTTACCTGCTTCTTACCAAGGATATCATCGACGAGAGGCTCCAGCGTATGATCATGGATTCGGTGGATGGTGCATTGGTCTTCGAATGGAGCCGTTTCGTCTCCTCCTCCAAGAGGCAGCGCTATCTGTACGTGGAGAAGTTCATGAGCATCCTGCCGCACTTGGACAGGGAGCGCATTGCTAGGTTCGCGACCATGGTCACCGCCCAGAGCGGCCTAGTGGTCATCGACACAGAAAGGATTGGGTGAGCAACATGGACCGAGTTAAGACCGGAATTGACGGACTGGACGAGCTCCTAGAGGGCGGTGTCCCGAAGTCGCACACGTTCGTGGTCATGGGATCGTTCGGTACGGGGAAGACGACGTTCGGACTGCAGTTCCTCAATCAAGGATTGGCGAACGGGGAGAAAGTGATCTACATCTCGCTGGAAGAGGACCAGAACTCGATCATAGAGGATGCCAAGTCGCATGGCTGGGACCTCAAACCTATGATCGACGCACAGAAGATGGTGATCGTGAAGCTGGAGCCTAGCGACGCTAAGACCACGATATCCAGGATCAAGAGCGAACTGCCCGATTTCATCTCGAAGTTCGGGGCGACCCGCATCGTGTTCGATTCGGTCTCGCTGCTGAACATGCTGTTCGTGGACGAGCATGAGCGCAGGATCAACCTCTTCAACCTGTCCCAGATGATCAAGAGGACGAACGCCACCTGCCTGATGACCGCGGAGACCAGGGACGACAACCCGTTGGCATCGAGGGACGGACTGGTCGAATACGTGGCCGACGGCGTGATCTCCCTTCGCTACGTGGACCGGGTCGAGAGGAGCGAGATGCAGCTGTCCTTGCGCATAATCAAGATGAGGCGGACCACGCACTCCAGGAAGATCACTCCCTACGAGATCACCAACAAGGGCATCGTCGTGCACGCCGGATCGGAGATGATCTGAATCCATCTCCCAATGATCTAAACCTCATTGGAATATTCTAATAACTTACAGATTCCTTTCTCTAAGAAGGGGAGATGAGAGAGGGTGTCATATTCGAGGAAATGGAAGGTCGCAGCAGTTATCTTGATAGTGGCGGTCCTGGTGTCAGCATCGATCTTGCTGGTATCGAATAAGCCACCGAATGATAACAGTAGCATCTACCTCGATCGGTCCGGTGTTCATGCTGGTGATGTGTTCACCTATACACTTAACGGCATGTACAACGACACGCCTGTCACAGGTATGGTCCAGGTGGATGCAACTTCTGATTCTGGCTATAGTGGTCAAACCACAAGCTTCTCGAACCAGGAACTGAATTCGACATTCTGGGGCCATTCGCCTCTTGATTTATTCGGAAGTGGGACCCAGACGGCCACTGGCAAATATATGACCCCGTTCGGAGTCAAGGAGGTGGTTTGGATGTTTAGCGTCACCGGAGGTTGGGCCATGATCAACTACGTCGGAGCGAATCCCGGAATTTCTTACGGAGCATCGGTGAACGGTCCGAATGTTCATTTGAGCCTTGTGCTAACAAGCACCACAAATCAATGGGTTGGGGTCAACAACACCCAACCGCTCAATTTGCAGCCCAAGGTCATGCCAACCGAAGGGAGCGAGGGAGGTATGGGAGGCATTGACGCAGCCGGCGTAACCTCGGGAATGTTGTTTTATTCTAAGAATGGAGCTCACCTGAATTATAGCCTGAATGCAACCGACGTGGACGTCATGGGCTTCAGTGAAGGCAACGTACGTTCAATGGCCGAGAGGGGACCGTTTGCGTATGACCTGAACCTATACATGTTGCACGCGAACAGGACTACCGGCGTATTGGAGATGCCAGCTGGATACTATTTCATATATTTCATCGGCCACAATAAGACCGCTGGATCTATTGGGTTCTTCCACTGGGACCTGGATAGATATTAACAAGGTTAGACAATTTGAGCAGGCCCCAAACGTACCTAGAAAAGAATATTAGTCAGGTGCCGATTCAATGCCGATGTCAGACAAGAAGCTCTTCCGGGTCGGTAAGGTCAAGAAGGTCTACGAGGTCGATTCCAACACGTTGGAGTTCGAGTTCACCAACAACATCTCTGTCTTCGACAAGATCATACCCTCGGACATTCCGTTCAAAGGGGAGACGCTCTGCCGGACATCAGCCCACTGGTTCAAGCTTTTGAAGGAGAATGGGATCCGCTCCGATTTCAAGGAGATGAATGGACCGAACCGTATGCTGGTGAAGCGTGTCGACGTCATTCCGGACTACAGCAAACTGAATCACAAGACCACCAACTACCTCATCCCACTGGAGTTCATCTGCCGTCATTACAACGCCGGGTCGCTCAATGACCGGGTCAAGGAAGGGCGCGTGACCCCTGAGATGATGGGCTTCCCCAAAGGACATGACCCCGCTTACGGCGAGCGGCTGCCGAAGGACTTCATCGAGGCGACCACCAAGCTAGAGGAGACCGACCGCGAGCTGACACACGACGAAGCCATCCGAATATCCGGCCTGACCGGCGAGGAATATGACCACGTCTTCGAGGTCATTGGCAAGATCGATGCCATCATCGCCACCGAGGTGGGAAAGCGCGGTCTCATCCACGTCGACGGCAAGAAGGAGTTCGCCTATGACGAGGATCGCAATCTCATGATCGTAGACACGTTCGGTACCGCCGACGAGGATCGCTGGTGGGATGCGGCGCAGTATGCCCAGGGCAAGTGTGTCGAGCTTTCCAAGGAAATGGTCCGCCAGTACTACCGGGACATCGGGTACCATGAGAAGCTGTACACGGCCCGCAAGAATCATATGCCAGAGCCGGACATCCCCGCCCTGCCGCCGGAGATGGTGGAGAAGGTCTCGAGGCTTTACATCGACCTCTACGAGCGCCTTACCGGAGAAAGGTTCCGGTAACCCTACTCCATTCCCTATGTGTATCCGGGCATCGTCCCGATAATTCCCGGCCTGGTCCCATCATCGTGAGGCCTGCCGATCTTTCTCAGATTGCCCTCAGCATCGTACGAAAAGACCTGGTAATAGAACAGCCAACGCTGGTTGAACTCAAGCATCCTCATCCTGGCGCTCATCGCGTGCTCTTTCGGCACGATCACACCGACCCGGCATTTGTTGACAAGCGCAACATAATAGTCGCGCACCCGCTTTGGGTCGTTCCAGGAAATGCCCGTCTCCACGAACTCCATTCCGATGACCGACCCTTCCTCGATCATCCTGATAACCGCCCGACCGTCCACTGCGGTGACGACCTCGATATATGCGTTTGGGAAGATTCCAGATAGCTCGTTCTTGATCATCCCGACACGGGCCTCAACCACCTTTTCGACGAGCGGAGTGGTCATTCGATGAGCCTCTATGTTGACCTATCACTCGAAGGTGACCTCGACCAGCTTGTTCCCTTCCGCGCACACCAGGTCCCCCCGGATCTTGGAGATGCGCATCTTGGCGTGCTTCTCCAGCCCTATGGGGTGGCACAGTCGATAGTGGGTGCATCCGAGGGTGCGGCACTTGATGTCCTCAAAGGAGATGGTCGAGCCTTCCAAGGCCGCCTTCTTGCTGACGGAACCCTGTATCTTGACCCGTTCGACCTCGGCCACTCTGACCCCGTCCTCATGCATCTTGCATTCGTGATGGACATCCCGGACCGATTTTATCCGGTAGCGTCCTCCCGCATCAAGATTGAAGCAGACCGTCTTCAGCTTGCACTCCTTGCATTCCGTTAGCGGTCCCCGGTAGACGAATTCGACGCCTTCCTTCGCCTGTCTCTCACCAATCAATGTGACTATGACCATCAAATCTCACCATCCATCAGATAACTTTCGTTATCGTCGCGATCCTCTCTGCAGCCTCATAGGTCAACCCCATGCCCAGGATGGTGAACCTATCCTTCCTGATCTTGTGGGCCGTTACCAAGGCCTGGATCACTTGCTCTTTGGAGATGCCCAGCTCCTTGGCGGAGGTGGGTGCCCCGATCTTCATCAATGCTGTCCTGATGCGGCACCAATCTCCGCCGTGCAGGTACATCATCATGATGCAGCCGACTCCGCACTGCTCCCCATGCAATGCCTTCCCCGGTGCAATTATATCCAACGCGTGGGAGAACATGTGCTCCGAACCGCTCGTCGGCCTGGAGCTTCCTGCCACGCTCATTGAGATCCCAGAAATTATTATCGGCCTGATGGCGATCCAGACGGATTCCTCCAGATTCGGTTTTATCAGGTCAGCGTTGTCAATGATGGTCTGTGCCGTGTAGTTCGACAGGGCATAGGCCGATCGGCTGAAGCTCTCGTACCGAAGCCTCCTGGCGAATTCCCAATCCATCAAGGCGGTAGAGTTCGAGATGACATCGGCGCATCCCGAGGCCAGCAACCGGTATGGTGATTTCGCTATGATGTTCGTGTCTGCGATCACACCGAGCGGGACCTTGGCGTCCAACGACATCGGCCCCTTATCGTTGCGGATCGATGCTCGTCCAGATGCGATGCCATCATGAGAAGCTGAAGTTGGTACGGAAAGAAACTCTGTGCCAGTGTTCATCGCCGCCATCTTGGCCAGGTCGATCTTGCTGCCGCCGCCGACTCCCAAAAGGAATCTCGCCTTGGCCTCTCTTGCCGCCTGTTCCACTTTCTTCAGATTGTCCTCAGTGGCTTCTCCGACCATGATGGACTGGACACCATAGCCGTTCTTGAGCAATCCTTCGGATACAATATCTCCCGCGACCTTCATGGTCTTGTCACCAGCAACGATCAATGCGGTTCCAGTCAGACCGAAATCCTTGCACATTTGGGGGATTGCTTCGATAGCACCATGCCCCGCAAGAACCTGTCTTGGAAAAAGCATCGAACGAGCCTTGGTGAAGTCACCCTCATCCATCCAAGCACCCTGAACGGAGGTTTATGCAGATGCACTCTATTCAAGTTATCGGTACAAGCTCCCGCCAGTTTGGAATAAGCCAGTTGCTGGCTTGGGGACTAGCGGTCAAATGTGTGATTTGACAAACTAGAAAAGAGGGCCGGGAAGGCTCTGCAAGGTGGAATGAAATTTTACCATTCTTAGGAGGAGAATAGGAAACGAGCCTTCCCCGGATGCCTCTTGTGCTTCTTCGAATATAATTTCATTATATAAACATGCTGAATCGTATTGTAATCATCAGATTATCTAGGGTACTCAGAATTTTTCCATAATATTTTTAGACTGGCTAATGTAAAATACAATGGAAACGCTTTGAGATTACGGATGGCCATTTATTATAATAATACGTGTTAGATTGAACATGCCCGGGATACCGTATGGATAATGTCGAATTGCATCATTTTGTCCGATCGATATGAGATAAAAATCAATTGATCGGATGAAACCTGATCGTGATGTCATTAAAGAATCATGAATCGGATTCCGATATCGTTCCATCATCCATGCAATCGTCCCAAATGTTGCGGCATAATTGCAAAGTACATGATTTTGAATCGATGCCTTCATGTCCCAGAATGTGATTTGGTAGTTCGATCTTCTTGGTGGAACAGGACGAGTCAAAGAACAATTCTCAACCCGGGGTTTCGCCGATTCCATCGATTCCCAACTCACATATTGGTGATTCAGTCCCGGTACTGATGTGCTCGCTTGATCGCGAAGGTCATCTGAAGTACTACAACAAAGCATTCGAAATGGCGCTGGGATGCTCAGACCATTCCATGCTGGGCAACAAATTGTCCGACCTGGCGTGCGGATCCGATGCCGAGCTGCTTGCCGGGATCATTCAAAACTGCTCGAAGGACGTGGGTGGGGCCAGGAGCGTAACGGTCAAACTCCAGGTCCTCGGCGGGACAGAAGCGGTATTCCAGCTGAACGTCAGTCCGGTCCTGGAAAGGGACACCGTGACCGGGGTCAGCGTCTTCGGCCGCAGGATGCAGGTAGAGAACGCCATAATGGGATCCATGCATTTGTCGTCACAGCTCCTGGAGGAGATGATGACGTTCGTTCACCTGATGGTCATCGCTTTTGACCATACTGGCAAGGTCATCGTGTACAATAAGACCGTGGAGGAGGTCGTCGCCCGCCCCAGCTCGGAGGTGCTTGGCTCTCAGATCTTCGACCTGCTGGACCCGAAGGAGATCCGGGAAAGGGAGTTATCGCAGGCAGTTCAAGAGGTTCTGTCGGGAAGAACCACCATGCTGGAAATGCCTCTGCGCTCATCGCACGGAACCTTGTTCATGAACTGGCGGCTTACACCTCTCAAGGACGGCATCGGAAACATAACCGGCGTACTGGCTTTGACCAACGACCCCACTCCGGCGGTAAGGATGGAGAAGGAGATCGAACAGCTTGGCCGGCACATGGAGATCCTGGCGGAGACCACCAGGGACATAAGCGACAACCTCGACCCTTCCGAGTCGATCGACCAGGAGCTTATCCGCATGGTCGAGGCACTGGACTTCGACTTCGCGGTCTTCCGCCTCATAGACGATGGCAACGTTCCGCAGATGTTCTGTTCCGGCATTGATTTCCGGAACGGCCGCGCTCTACTGGAATCCCCCCTTGAGGACGGGACCCCTCTTTTCCTTAGCGTCGAGAATGGCAGCATCTTCACATCCGAGGATCTGCAGAAGGACCGCAGGATATCGGTCCAGTTCGAAAAGCCCCGGGCGATCATTTGCCTTCCCGTACACTTCCGGCGCGAGTCCTACGGTTGCGCGATATTCGGCAGTTTTCAAACCATGTCCGACATCATGAGCAAGGAGACCGTTCTACAGGTGTTCTGCAACCAAGTGGCGATATCCCATCGCAATGGCAAGCTGCACCGTCGGCTGGTCCGCAGCAACAACGAGATCCAGATACTATACGATGCATCGAAGGTGTTGTCAAGCACTCTCGATCATAACGAAGTGCTGGTCGCCATCATGCACAAGGCGAGGCAGCTGGTCAGCGCCGAGAACTGCATATTGTTCGAGATGGATCACAAGATCGGCAAACTGCGCTGCACCCATAACGTATGCCAGACTCCGATGGACGTGGTCGGGATAGAGATCGAACTGGGGTCTGGCATCACCGGGCTGGTGGGCAAGACCGGCCAGGGCATGCTCCTGGAAAGGGCGGACCTGGACGAACGGTCAAAGCTGATTGATGGCACTCAGGATGAGCCTAGTTCATTGATCAGCGTCCCGATGAAGTTCGGGGAGGAACTGCTCGGAGTGATCACGCTGGAGAAGAGACCGGGGCTGCCGTTCACCATGAGGGAGTACAAGCTCATCGAGATGTTCTCCGTCCTGGCCGCGACCGCCATCAAGAACGCAAGTACTTTCACCCGGGTTAAGGAGAAGGCATCACGCCAGCAGGTCTACAACATCCTGCTGACGCATGACGTGGCAAATTATAACGTCCCCATCCACGGGTTCCTCGAGATACTGCTCACCGATCCCAAGCTGGATGAGAGACAGCGGCGCTACGTCAAAAGCGCCTTGGCACAGTCCGAGAACATATCCTCCCTGATATCCGATGTGCGCAAACTGTGGAAGCTCAAGGCCATAGAGCAGAGCCCGCTATTGGAGGTCGATCTTTCACCCATCCTCGCGCAGGCCATTCACGATATTCAGATGAACGCCCTCTATGGCGATATCAAGATATCGTATCAGACCCCACCGGGTCAACTGATGGTGAACGCCGACAGTTTCCTAAAGGACGTGTTCTACAATCTACTCAGCAATGCCTGCAAATATGGTGACCAGAAGCCCATAGAGGTGACCGTAACCGAGCACCCAGAGAACGGAGGGGAGTTCTATCGGATCACGGTGGCCGATCACGGACACGGCATTCCCGAGGAAAGAAAGAACTTCCTCTTCCGGAGATTCGACCAGCTGGATTCCGAGTCTGCGGCGGAAGGGCATGGTCTGGGGCTGTCCGTGGTCAACGCCTTGGCCGAGCGTTATGGAGGAAAGGTCTGGGTGGACAATCGGGAGAAGGGAGATTTCACCAAGGGCTCGATATTCATATTGATTATTCCAAGGGTAAGGTGAAATATGTTGAATGGGTTATACTTTTATAATCATGCCGAGGGGTTATTTTTAGGAGGTGAACCTTTGATCAAAGTGCTCATGGTCGATGATAATGTGGAACATATCCAGCTATGCTCTGAATTCTTGCCGAAAGATGAATTCGAGCTCGATGCCGCGTACACCGGTGGTCAGGCCATTGAAAAACTGAAGACCAGGAAGTACGATATCGTGATCCTCGACTATAAGCTGCCTGACATCAATGGCATAGACCTGTTGAGGAAGGTAAGGCCGTTAGGTCTGAACGTCCCGGTCCTTTTCGTGTCTGCCATGGACGACGCTGATCTGAGCTTCGAGGCAATGAAGGAAGGGGCATGTGACTATATCGTCAAGACCTTCCAGTACTACAGCAGACTGCGGGATCGCATAATAGAGAACCTGGATGCCTGCGAATCGGGGTGATCTCCGTCGCAATCGGTGCCGATGACCGGGGGAAGTGAATGGTCGTTGTCCTAGGAATACTTGGGAGCCCTCATCCCCACGGCAACACCGCGATCTTGCTCGGAGCTTTCTTGCAGGGAGCCACGGACGCGGGGGCAGAGGCGATCCTACTGGATGCAACCCGGATGGACATATCAGGATGCAGTGCCTGCAACGATTGTCGGGACACCGGGGTATGCGTCATCGATGATGAAATGAAATTGGTCTATGATGCCATCGAGCGGGCAGACGTCGTTGTGCTTGCCTCGCCATTGTATTTTTCTGGTATGAGCAGTCAATTGAAAGCGGTCATCGACCGGTGCCAATGTCTCTGGCATAGGGCAATGGCTGGGAAGGGGCTCCAGGCCAAGCGCGGTTATCTGGTGGCCGTCGGTGCAATGGAGGGCGCGAACTTCAGGAACATATTGTCCGAAGTCCGATCGTTCTGCATTGCGGTCGGCATCGCATATCAAGGTGAGGTCACCGTCCCCGGCGTGGAATCAGAGGGAGATGTCCGTGCCCATCAAGCTGACCTTGACAGGGCTTATGAAATGGGCCGGGAAGCCGCCTTCCATCCTATCTGATGCAGCCATTGACACGGTCCAGGCGCTTGATGCTTGCACGGATCCAGGAAAACACAATCCAAGCCAGCAGGAAACTCAATATAAGCCCTATCAACGAGACGAGGCCCACGTCCGGCGCGAAGTTGCCCATGATCGCGAACAGATTGAACGCACCGTGCAGCACCACCGCCCCCATGTAATACAACACCCATGATTGTGGATGGCCCGCCATACGGTGGAATTTGGAAAGACCGATTCCATATCCCGTGATGGCTGTTGCCGAGGAATGCAGCAAGGTCGATGTCAAAGCCCGACTGATGGCCACGACCAGGAACACTTCGGTTCCCTCGATCAACGCCGAACCGTTGTACAAGATGTTCTCGATCGCAGCAAAACCCAACCCCGCCGCCGCCCCATAGACCAGTCCATCCTCTATCTCATTGAGCCTTGGTCTCATGAATAGGACCGTCCAGGATTTGGTGAACTCTTCCACGACCGGGGCGATGAACACCGCCAGGATCACCAATTGCAGATTCTGGTCATTGGGCGGTATCCCCCAGATCCCTCGGCTCAGCACACTGCCAGGAGCATAAAGGGCATTGACCAGCAATGACTCGATGACGAACGCCGCTCCCAAGGAGACGATCGCCGCAAAACTGAACGCCATCAGAACGGAACCCATAGACTCCGGCCGGCACCTCTCGGCGTTCCTAACCCAGATCAGATAGACGAATGGCGGGATGATGGAGATCAGGACGATCAGCACTAGGCCTACGAAGTCTGCCATTTCAAATCGAATTATATGATTCGTGCGATGGTGCTATTAAGGTTCTCCATCTGCAAGACAGGAGATGGTCTGGGTTCTTACCGTCCGGTCAGGTAGGTTTTTGACGTTTTTTGCTCAACATCAGGAAGGCAACAAAGACTACCGCCAAGAACGCGAACGCCAATGCCCATGTCTCGCCTGAAAGGGAATTATCCAGGTTCGTGATGATGGAAAGCGGCGTATGGATGTTGCCATAGAATACCATGAACCACCAAGCTGCCACCACGGAGAGCACCAAGCTGGCCTGCAGAAGTTTTAGGGAAGCCTTTTCATGAATTACCAGCCCCCATGAGCCAGCCAGAAACGCCCAGATGAACAGGCCGAAACCCGCATCGGCCGGGAATCCCCAGAATACGGCGAACGGTATCATGATCATTTGGGCTATCGAGGAGGCGATCGCTCCATTCCCTATCGGCCTCCAGTCCCATCCCTTCACTGCTACGACCGCCGTGCCGACGAACAGCAGCCCGTTCAATACCCCAGACAATGCCATGACCAAGAACTGGTTGGATCCCGGATTGAAGATCAGCCAGAAAGTGAACAGGAACAGGCTGATACCGGCCGCAAGAGAGCCCATGGCTCCGATCGGTTGCTCCGGCACCATGTCCTCGGGGCGGGACTTCTTCCTCCACCATGCAGGTCCCTCTTTAGTACCGCTGCAGAAGAAGATCCAGTGGCAGAGCCCGTAAACCAGGCCAATCATTGCGAAGGCTATGCCGTTCAGTCCCATTCCTTGATCTCCTTGACGCCAGTTCTGGTGGAATCCCAGCACTCAACCTGATTTTGCATACATAATCCTAACGCCCCGAACTTGGCGAACGATCCGACCATCCGTGGTCTTTTTGTCGAATCATCGTGTTCAACTTGGGAAGTATGATCCAGACGATCTTGGATCAGGTCGCATCAATGGTGGAAAGGCGCGGGTCGGAGGTCCGTTTAGTCGGATCTAAACGTCCGATGAACGAACATCAGATCGAATTGCTCGAGGTCGTGCCCGAAGTCGTTTCGAACCGCGAGGATGTCGCCGTGACCGATGCCGCGGCGGGACCCTCGGGGGATTCGATGATGTCAGAGATCACCGGGGTGAACGGGTCGACCAGTGCCCCAATAACTCCCATGCGTTCGAGCGATTCGAAGTCTTTCTCAGTGATCCCGCCACCGACATTGAGTGGAACGCCATATCCCAGCGCTTTTTCGACCAGATCCTTGGAGTATCCGGAACGGGTGCCGAGGCGGGGAAGGTCGATGATGGCGATCTCCTCGAACCCAATTTCCTTGAGGGCATTGATCGCCTCTCCCATGTCCCTAGGACCTGCTCCCGGCCGCTCCCACACCACTCCATTGTCCAGATAGAGGCATGGTATGCATTTGTCGGAGAGCTCGAAAAGTTCGGTGAACATTTCGATTCGCCTGCAGCACAGGCTCCCTGCGACAGCGTACGACACTCCCATTGCGAAAGCATCGAAAAGATCTTCCTCGTCCCTCATGCCTATCTCGAGCCAGACATTGAATTTTCTCTTGAGGAGCTGTCTCAGCACATCGAAGTTCGGACGCGCTTCGACGATCCCGGCCAGATCCATCATCATGATCTCAGAAGCGTTATACCGTTGGCCCGAGACCGCCTTCCAGTACTTGCTGAACTTGGCGGAATACTCGGTCCTGGCAATGCGCTTCCCGTCCCACCCGACGCTGACGACCTCAGCGACACTGCCCAAAGGCATATCAATGCTTCCGATCGAGAGCAAAGATCGCGTATCCACCGGAACGATCGGTATGTGCTTGAACGTAACTGCCTGGTCATTTTGATCCATCTTGATACCTCGGAATGATCTTCGCTCTTCATCGCTTATGAAATCGAGTGGAACGGCCTGTTCGCCGCAGGAACGGCAGCGATAGCTTCCATCCTTGTTGTCCACTCCTGCGAGCGGGCCTCCAAATATAACTTTGGGGAAGATATCCTCGCTGCCGCAGTGAGGACACGCCCGTATGCGGTTCATGTTAGTCTAGTTGCAACTAGCATGCCTGATAACTAGTTTATCCTTTCCCTGAAAGTGCCGGTCATCCTATCATCATATGATCGATTCTGCCTCGGGCGCGTTCTCGAAATCCATTCCCTTGCCCGGTCGGAGCACTATCGCGATGACCAGTGCGGCGCACGAGGCAACGAGTCCAGCCACCCATGCCCAGATATAGCCGGTCTCGGTCGTCATGCTGATCGGACCGACCGATGGAGCAGGTATCCAGGCGACAACGAAACCAGCCATGATCACCGCCCCGATAACCGGCCCTATGGACCCGCCGACCACGCGGAACAGGGTGTTCATTCCGGAAGCGATTCCGAATTCGTTCTTGGGCGCTGTCATGGCGATGACATTGATGAAGGAGACCATGCAAAGACCAAGTCCAGAACCTGAAACGAACATGCTGAGCGCGATGTCCAATGCGGAGCCATGCATCACGATGAGCATGCCATATCCGGCCGCTAGGAGGACGATCCCGATGATTAGAACATTATCAGCACCGATCCTCCTGGACCATTTTCCTGCCAACGGTGCGAAGATCAGCTGTCCGATAGCGGTAGGGAACATGTACAGCCCGACCATGAACGCGTCGGCCAGGGCGAATCCTCCTAACGATATCGGGGTCATTAGGAAGAACGGCAAGGTCTGGAACATGAGGAACATGGCGACACCCACGAAAAGGGCGGTCAGATTGACCCCGAGCACCCCTCGGTTCGCCATGAGGCTCAGCCTGACGATCGGATCCTTGACCCGGCGCTCCCAAGCGACGAATGTGACGAGCATTGCGACGAAGAACGCAAGGAACCCCAAGGTCTTGATGTCACTCCAGCCCCAGGTTTCCCCCTCGGTCAAGGCGAACAGCAGGCAGAATATGCTCGTCCCAAGCATCCCCGCGCCCACCACGTCGATCCCGCACTTCAAACGGACGTGGTCCGCCCTAATGGTGTAGAACGCCACGATGCCGACGATCGCCAGCAGAGGGGTTACGATGTAGAAGCAGTCTCTCCAGGAGAGTACCGCCACGATGTAACCTCCGGCCAGAAGGCCGATCGAAACGCCGACGGAGAACATTGCGCTGATTATGCCTATGGCCATCGGGACCAGCCTGCGCGGGAACGTGTCCCTGATGATGCCGAATGCCAACGGGAACATGCCCATGCCTATGCCCTGCACCGCACGGAACCCAATCAGTGATGGGATCGACCAAGCGATGGAACACCCCACCAGTCCAGCAACGTATACGCTGAGGGCGATCAACATCACTCGCTTCTTCCCATAGATGTCCCCCAGTCGACCCAGGAGCGGGGTGGCGACCGCACCGACCAGCATATAGGCGGCCAGGATCCAGGAGACCCACGAGGCGTCCCGTGGGAATTCCTGTGCGATCTTTGGAAGGGCGGGAACCAACATGATCTCAACGAACATGACCATCATGGAGATGAAGGCCAACTCCAGGAGTATGATGCCGTTGCCTTTGAGAGACAGTCTCTCGTCCGATTTAGCGCCGCCATCCTTTTTCTTGGTCATTTCTTACACCTATATCGAATTTCGATAGGTAGACCTCTATGCAACTATAAAAAATTGCAGTCCACTCGCCTCTTGGACGAATAGATGCACACCCAGCTATGCAGATCTGAAAGCACAATCATGATATTAAGTGGTAAATCGTCATTAGTAGTGGAACTCGGCGCACTCGGTCATGACGGCGGTTCACAACCGATATGTATCCGGTCATCCTTCTTTCATTCGTGAGCAAGATCGCGATAATCGGGGGTTCCGGGTTACTTGGCCAGTATCTAGTCGCCGATGCTTCTGTACGCGGTCACGAGGTGGTCTCCACCTACCACGGCGGCAAGGCTTGCCCTGGTGCAAAAGCGGTATCGCTGGACATGACCGATCTAAAGGCCGTAGAGGATTTCTTCTCAAAGGAAGCACCTGACCGGGTCTTGCTCCCGGCAGCGATGACCGACGTCGACGAGTGCGAAAGGAAGCCACAGTTGGCCTTTTCCATAAATGTCGAAGGGACGATGAACGTTGCCGAGTCATGCAGGCAAAGCGGGGTGCCTTTGCTGTTCATCTCAACCGACTATGTGTTCAACGGGTTCAAAGGTTCGAAATACTACGAGTTCGAGACCCCGGACCCGCTCAGCATCTATTCAAGGACAAAATTGGAAGGGGAGCGGCTGGTCGCAGATTCATCCAAGAAAAACGCAGTCTGCCGGGTCGCGGTATTGTATGGTTGGAACAGGTTGTCCAGCAAGGACAATTTCGCTAGCTGGGTCATCCGTACCATGAGGGCCGGGAATGCGGTCAATCTGTTCGAAGACCAATTTGTCACCGCCACCTACGCGCCGCACTGCGCCAAGGTACTGAATGAGGTGTCGGAGCGCGGCCTCAAGGGATTGTTCCACACCAGCGGTCCCGACTGCCTTAGCCGTTATCAGATGGGAAAGATCATCGCAGAGGTCTTCGAGTTGGACCAATCCCTCATAAGACCATCAAGTATGGCGGACGCGGACTTCCTGGCCAAGAGGGCAGCGTACTCCTGCCTAAACGTGGAGAACATCGAGGCGCAGCTGGACATGCCCATGATGCCGTTCAGGACCGGGATCGAGGACATGAAGGCCACTGAAACGGTCTGATGATGACATGTATATGCAGACAATGGTCAATGTCCCTTCCGTGTTTATTTTCGCCCGATGCTTCGTCCATGTCGACCCAATATCTGAGCAAGATTAATATCCGGGCTTCCATCAATACTTGCATCGACTTGCGGAGGAGAGTATTTTGGATCAGGCCATTAACCAAAGGATAGGGGTATTCGTTTGCCGTTGCGGCGGAGACATTGACAACAACGTTGATACTGACTCGATGGTCAATTCCATCCGATCGGAGGCCGGTGTCGTCCACGCCAGCATCCACGATTTCCTCTGTTCCAAATCATCACGGGAGGCGATCACCAAGACCATTAAGGACGAAGGGCTCGATCGGGTGGCTGTTTCTGCCTGTTCGCCCCGCCTTTACCTTAAGGAATTCCAACAGGCCTTGGTTGACGGCGGGCTTGACCCATGCATGCTGGAGATGGCCAATATCCGCGAGCAGTGCTCCTGGATCCATTGGGAAAACAAGGAGCTCCAGACCATCAAGGCCGAGGACATGACCATCATGGCGGTGGCGAAACTTCGCAATCAGTTCCCGTCCGAGAAGGGGAACGTAGCAATAGTGAACAAGGTTAGGTGCACTGGCTGCGGGGTGTGCGAGGCGGTGTGCAATGTCAATGCCATCAAGGTCTCGGAGGACTCTGAGTCAGAGGGCAAGAGGAAGGCGACCGTCAACCCCAAGGCTTGCGAGGGGTGCGGGGCCTGCGTTTCCGCCTGCCCCACCGCGGCCATGGACCAGACGTGCTTCTCCAATGCCCAGGTAGTTGCGGAAATTGAGGCCGCCCTCCGCAATTCGTCAGATGAGAGCACCTTCCCGAACATAATCGTGTTCTCATGCCATCACTGCTCCTATGCCGCCGCCGACATGGCCGGATTGAAGCGTTTGGGGAACGATGTGCATTTCCGAACCATCAGGGTCATGTGCTCGGCTCGTGTCGATCCCGAGTGGGTGCTCAAGGCATTGTCTATCGGAGCCGACGGGGTCCTGATCATGGCCGGTTCGCCTGGGAGATGTCACTATGAGGTCGGAAACCTGCGCACCCGCAAGCGGATGACGCTCCTCAAGATCGTGCTTCAGCAGCTCGGTTTCGACGAGGACCGCTTCCTCATCGAGTTCGTCGACGAGGAACAGCCAGAGAAATACCGTTCCACGATCGAGGATTACATCCAGAAGATCAAGGACCTGGGTCCGAACCCGATCGTGCCGGCGAAGAGACCGGAACAGAAGAGGTACGAGATACCGGGGCTCAAGCTCTGAGAACCTTGTCCGGACCGATGCCGATATCTCCCGGCGTCTTATGGTCCAGATCGCCTTTCCAGCAGCTCCCTTATCTTGGTCAGTTCAGCGAGGATCAGCTCATTGAGATCAGGGCGCGATCCGGTTTGGGTAGCTGGTGGCCTGTTCGATCTGACCCTGCTCATGATCATGTCACGGACTTTTTCGTGGTCCTTTATTCCTGATATCCTCAATTCCGGCTGGCCGCCGCTGGAGGCGTTGTAGCCGGCGGTCTGGATGTTCAGGTTCGCGATGCCGAAGTATCTGGACAGGGGTCCTTGCGATATGTCCACGTTCGTCACCTTGGAGTAGGGGACGATGGACGCTCTCTTGAAGAAGACCCCTCTCTTCCACGTTATCTCCGATTCGGTGAGCCTGTAGGCTGTATGGCGGTATGCGATCGGAATGTAGATTACTGACATTGCCAGGACCGGGATCAGGATAACGGCCATCAGCAGAACGACCTCCGGTGGTCCATAGACCATCAGGGGAAAGAACCAGCTCATGATCCCTATCAGTACGAACAGCAGCAGATCGAGATAGTGTATGGCCTTCAGTGAAGGATCCGGTCTGAATTCTTCCTCCGTCTTCCGGAAGTATGCCGCTTTCGGTTCCATGAATGATGATTGTGCGCCGGCGGGAAATAATTATGTGAAAAAAGGAAAAAGGTTTGACCGCCAGCCTCAGGCCGGCGTTGGCTCTGGGTACTTCTTCTTGTCCAACAGGGACACGCCGATCGTGGTGGCGAACCCGACCGGTATACTGATGATCCCGGGGTTGTTGAGCGAGAAGAACGCTCCCGCACCCATCACCGTTGGGCTGGCGGCGATCAACAGCAGGGATAGTGCCAGGCCGACGAATATGCCCATCACTATGCCTTTCTCCGTCGCCCTCTTCCAGTACAGGGTGCAGATCAGCGCGGGTATGTTCGCCGATGCCGCGATGGCGAACGCCAGGCCGACCAGGAAGGCCACGTTCTGTCCCTTCATGATGATCCCCAGACCTATCGCCACTAGTCCGACAGCGACAGCGGTGATCTTCGACACCCTGAGCGCCGACTTCTCCGTGGTCTTCTTGCCCATTATCTCGGTGTAGATATCGTGCGCTATGGCTCCCGCCGCCGCCATTATCAGGCCCGAGACGGTCCCCAGGATCGTGGCGAACGCTATGGACGATATCAGAGCGAAGAAGGTTTCCCCGCCGATGAAGTTGGCCAGCGTGGGTGCCGCCAAGTTCGAGTCCGTGACCAGGAACTCTCCTTGCCCGGCGAAGTAGTTCGCCCCCAGACCCAGGTAAAGGATCAGGATGTAGAACACACCCATGGCCACTATGGCCACGACCGTCGACTTCCTGGCATCGGATGGCTTCGGGACGGTGTAATACCGTATCAGGATGTGCGGCAGCGCAGCCGTACCCAGTATCAGGGCCAATGCCAGCGACGCATAGTCCAGTGGGTTCGTGTACTTCAGACCGGGTGACATGAACGTGTCGCCGCTGTAAGCGTTCGGCGCTCCGGTGGACGGGTTCGAGGCACCATTGTTGATGAAGTGCGCTATGAACGTGATCGGGTCCATTCCGGCCGCGAACAGGACGCCTATCGTCAGCGCTATCACTGCGATGAGTAGCAGTATCGCCTTGATGAACTGCACCCATGTGGTGGAGACCATTCCCGCCGTGGCGACTATCAGGATGACGATGCCCCCGACGATCAGGACGCCCCATTCATAGGAGAAGCCGAGCAGCGGCTGCACTATCGTTCCGGCGCCGACCATCTGCGGTATGAGATAGAACACGCTCACGATGAGGGTGCTTATCGCCGCCGCCAGCCGCACGCGCTTGCTCTTGAACTTGTGAACCAGCGCGTCCGCGAAGGTGTACTTGCCCATGACCCGCAGCGGTTCCGCTATCAGGAAAAGGGCGACTATCCATCCGGCCAGGAAACCGATCCCGTACATGAAGCCGTCGTATCCGCTGAACGCTATCAGTCCGGCTATTCCCAGGAACGATGCGGCGCTCAGGTAATCTCCCGCGAACGCGATACCGTTGACGAACCACTTGACGCCTCCTCCGGCGACATAGTAGTGGCCTGCGGTACGCACCCGCCTGGAGAAGTAGACCGATATCGCCAGGGTGATTATGATGATCACGACGAACATCGCGAAAGCAAGAGGCTTAAAGCTGGTCGTATCAAGTGCCGATGCCATTTTCTTATCCCTCCGCTTCCTTCATTCCGGCGTACCAGTTGAACACAAGGGCCATGATGATCGCGAGCAGGATGACGAAGACGCCGAAGACGATCCCGACGTTCACGCCAAGCGCGCGCTCTCCCATGATGCTCCTGCCATACGTGCCCAGCAGCGTGAACACCAGGTATATGACGCTGAATATGATGAAGAGCCAGAAGCCGACCATGAATTGCTTGGTATGGATGATGCTGTCCACCGTTTGGACCGCTCCCTTAGCTCTTCCATTGATGCGGTTCACGATCTCCAGGACAGATTTCGCCTCCGCTTCGGTGGGTTTGACTATGACGACCGAGCACTTCGCATGCTTGCTCACGGCCGCAGCCACGTCCCCAAGGTATAACGCGCTTAGACCCGAAGGGCTCGACGTTCCCATGACTATTGTCGTGACCTTGTACTCTTCCGCCGCCTTCAATATCTCCCCGGTGACCGCACCTTCTCGGGTGATCACGATGAACGGGACCTTGAACTTCTCTGCCTGGTCCTTGGCGAAGGCAATACCATCGCAGAATGGACACCGCCTCAATGCCTTGTCCTCTGCCATACGCTCGATCTCCACTGTTGGTGTCTGTTCGATGACGTTGAGCACCACTAGGGTAGAATCGTTTGCCTTGGCCATCTGAACCGCCTTGACGGTGGCCACGAGCGCTGGCATTGAACTGTCGGTCGGCAATAGGATATGCTCGGTCATTGCTGCATCCTCCTGCCGTTCGGTCCGTGACCTGCCCGTCCTTCTATCCAAACGACGGTATCCCTTTGCGCCGAGCTTGTTGGCAGCTCCGGGATCCGTCTCGCCCTGTCAATCCTTCCGCATGCGGGCGGATGGTTGGCGTCGGCGAGGAATCGCCTTTTTCTTCTTCGATCCGGTCTGGGGAATGGTTCCCGCATGGTCAGCACAATTTCGAAGTTGGATACTTAAATCTTATTCAGCTACACTACGATAATTGTCGATTATTTCAATGATAACCACGATATTCGTAGCAATGATACTTAAAACTATAATTAATGAACAATAGACGTGTCTAAGCATCGTTAAACGTCGACCCTATTTCCATTGGAAAGATTCGTTCTCATACTATTTAACTCTAGACATTTTTGTGCCAGTTATTCCTAACAATCGGTTTCCAAACGGCCTTCATGACGACGGCTGTCGAAGAACGAATTTCGTCGAATATCTGAGGACCCCGCTTACACGTGAAACCTAGGATCACTAGCCAGTCTGAGCAAAGGAAATGAGGAACTGTCTGATCCTCAACCAGAAAAAGATACGGCGGTGTTATCCGCCAGATAGGTCACCGTTTCAGGGCCAGACAGATCAAGGCGTCTTCGGGTGCCTTCTGTTGTAACGCTCGATGGCCTCCCGAACCGTCCCCTCCTCGTCGGCCACCACCTTGATGCTGTTGGAGGAAAGCTTCTTGATCCCATGCGGTCCGATGAAACCGGTGATCACCACATCGGCGCCTAGCTTGATGAGATTCTCGGCGGTCTGGATGCCATATCCTATGTCGGTGTCCTGTAGGACATTGTCATGAACGGTGAACTTCATCGTTTCTGGGTCGACACAGACAAAAAGGGGGGAATGCCCGAACTCTTCCTCCACCTCGGCATCTAGGTTCCCTTCAGAGGCTGTAACGCAGATCTTCATCTCTTCACTTCATCCTCTTCTGTTCATTCTCCCTGGAGATCGCCACTATCTTGTCCACGATCTCATCGAAGGCCTTCGTCGCGAGCGAGTCCCGGTTGGAGATCACGATCGGTTTTCCGGAATCTCCGCTGTCTACTACGCTCGGGTCGATCGGTATCCGTCCCAGGAACGGCACTCCCATCTCGTTAGCGGCCTTCTCCCCGCCTCCCATCTTGAACAGGTCGATCTCCTTGCCACAATGTGGGCAGATGAGGCCGCTCATGTTCTCGACGATGCCCAAGACCGGCAGCTTGAGGGCTTTCGCGAACGTCACGGATTTTCGTGAGTCGAGAAGTGCCACATCCTGAGGTGTCGTCACGATCACCGCTCCATCCGCCTCAGGCATCAATTGAGCGACGGTCAAGGGCTCATCACCGGTTCCTGGTGGCAGGTCAACGATGAGGAAGTCAAGCTCGCCCCATTTCACGTCGGCCACGAACTGTCTGATGGCGCCCATCTTCATCGGCCCCCTCCATACGATGGGGGAGTCCCTATCCTGGAGCAGGAAGGCCATCGACATGACCTTCACATGCGGAGGCACATCGATCGGGTAGAGCCCTTCCTGATCTCCCTGGATCTGGGCATCCTCGATGTTCAACATCTTCGGGATGTTCGGGCCATGGATATCGGCATCCAGGATGCCGACCTCATAGCCGCGCATGGCCAACGCCATGGCCAGGTTCACGGTCACGGTGGACTTGCCTACGCCCCCCTTTCCGCTCATGACGACGATCTTATGTTTTATTTTGGCCAGGCTCTTAAGCACTTTTACGTCCTCTTCCTTGACGGTGCGCAGTTCGATATTGTCGTTCTCCATGATGATCCCTTTAGACATTGAAGGCTCGGTTCGGTACCAAGGCACGGGCATATCGGAATTACTGTGTAATAAGGCATATGCCCTGATGCGCACTTTTTCTGGCATTCTTGACTGATCATGCGCATCATTTGAACGTGTGATTGCTAATTCCGTACTCGCCCGATTCGATGTTGCTGATCCAGTCAAGGTTCTTTAAGTACCAGGCCACGGTCTCCCTGATACCACTTTCAAAATCATATCGGGGTTCCCATCCAAGTTCCTTTCTGATCTTTCCCGCGTCAACAGAATATCGCAAATCGTGACCGGGCCGGTCCTTTACGAACTCGATCATTCCTTCATCCTTCCCCATCTCCCTGAGGATTAGGCGGACCACGTCGATATTCCTGCGTTCAATACCGCTCCCAACATTGTATATCTCGCCAGATCTTCCTTTGGAAACGATAAGGTCTATTGCGTTACAATGATCGCTAGCATGCAGCCAATCCCTCACGTTCAAACCGTTTCCGAATAATGGTATGGATCTATTCCGGCTCGCCAGCATGATCGTCTTGGGTATCAGCTTTTCGGGGAATTGGTAAGGCCCATAATTATTCGAGCAACGGGAAATCGTGGCCCTCAGTCCATATGTCCGATGGTAGGCCATCACCAATAAGTCAGCTCCTGCTTTGCTCGCCGAATATGGGCTGGATGGCTGTAATGGGGAATCCTCCTTAAAGGTCATTTCTGGCTCATCGAGCGGTAGGTCTCCATAGACCTCGTCTGTGGACACCTGGTGAAATCTTTTCACGTCGTTCTTGCGACACGCATCCATCAGTACCTGGGTGCCAATGATATTAGTTATGGCGAATACATCTGGATTTGATATCGAACGGTCCACATGGGACTCAGCGGCGAAGTTCACCACTGCATCGAAATCACCGGTCTGAATGATCTGATTCACAACATTCGAGTCGGTTATGCTTCCTTCCCTGAACTCCAAGTTCCCCTCCTGGAACGCTTCCTGCAAGCTCCTAATATTCGCGGCGTAGGTCAGTGAATCGAGGCAAACAAGTTCGACCCCTTGGTGCCTCTCCTGCATATGATAAATAAAGTTGGAACCAATAAAACCGGCCCCGCCTGTGACAAGAATTTTCATCGCAATCTTCCCGAATATTTTAATAATGGTTACGCGGCCGTGTGCCTATTCTATTATTTGAGACCAATTTGAAATTCTTTCTCGATTTCCCATCGATAGGATGTGACAACCTGTCTATCAATAAAAAAGTTCGGCTCGTCCCCGCATTGCTGGGGCATCATCTCTTATATTATTCGACAGTAAATTCGGTGATTATGTCCGGTGGAGTATCATTCCATTTTCCACCTTTCTGAGATAAGGGGCCTTTGAATCCCTTTCAGAGACCACCGGGTCCTTGGTTTTCCAATCTATCGCAATGTCTGGGTCATCATACCTGATGGTCCTTTCATGCGGTTTGGAGTAAGGGCGATCAACTTTGTACTGCACCTCGGTCTCGTCCTCCAGTGTGACAAATCCATGGGCATAGCCATGAGGGATGAATAATTGGATCATATTGGCGGAGGAAAGTTCGATGCAAAACCATTGTGCATATCTGGGCGAGTCCTTCCGCACGTCGACCGCAAAATCGAGAATGGAACCCCGGCTGCATCTGACCAATTTCGCCTGTTCCATTGGCCTGTCTTGGAAATGCAGGCCCCGGATCACACCTTTTTTCGAGGAAAATGAATGGTTATCCTGGACAAACACAACATCGATACCGATCTCTTTCATTTTGATCAGAGAGTAGCTCTCCATGAACCATCCTCTATTATCCCTGAACAGATCCGGTTCAATGACCACTATATCGTCAAATCCAGTCGATTTTCTGATCAATGATATCATCCTTTTTTCTCTTCCTCAGCCTCAAGTACGCTGGAAATGTACTTGCCATAATCCGTCTTCGAGAACTTTGTGAGGAAATCCCCCAGGTCGTTGCGGTCGATCCAGCCATTGATTATCGCGATCTCCTCCGGATAACCAACCTTGACGTGTTGGTATCTCTCCAAAGTTTGGACATACTTGCCGGCTTCGATCATCGCATCTGGCGTGCCAGCATCCATCCAGGTGAAGCCACGGTCCAATCTGATCGCCTCGAGATTTCCTTCCGCCAGGTAAAGGTTGTTGATATCGGTGATCTCCAGCTCGTTCCTCCAGGAAGGTTTTACGCTTTTGGCGAATTTCACGACGTGGTTGTCATAAAAGTACAGACCGGCCGCGGCATAGTGCGATTTCGGGTTCTTGGGCTTTTCATTTATCGAGATCACATTGCCCTTGTTGTCGTATTCGATGACCCCGAATCTCTGAGGGTCATTAACCTTGAAGCCGAAGATTGTTGCTTTCTCCTGCTGGACGTTTTGAATTGCCTGGATCAATTTCTCCCTGATATGAAGTCCGATGAAAATATTGTCTCCAAGTATCATCGCCACATCGTCTGAACCTATGAAATCAGCGCCGATTATGAATGCCTGTGCCAGTCCGTCAGGTGACGGCTGTACCGCATAGCTCAGGCGAAGACCAAATCGTCTGCCATCGCCGAGCAGGGTCCTGAAGTTGTTTATGTCCTCGGGTGTGGAGATGATAAGAATGTCCCGGATATCCGCCAGCATCAGGGTGCAAAGTGGATAATAGACCATAGGTTTGTTATAGATTGGAAGGAGGTGCTTATTGATTGCTGATGTCATCGGATACAATCGGGAACCGCTTCCACCAGCAAGGATTATTCCTTTCATTTCAAATCCATATGTAATTTGGACTAAGGTTTTAATGACTTCGGTAAATTTTGACAGGTTGAGGTACACTGTTCCTATTCAATCCAGATGAGTGAAATGGAATTAAATATATAGTATATTATTATTGTCGCTCATGTTCGCGTGGATGGGGGCCCTTCTGGTTCGGACTAAAGCCACGCCCCGTATCCAAATTATTTCAATCTACCCGATCGGTGCCTCTGCTCTAGATGGATCCAGCTGAAGGCACAGATCCCTATGCTGCTGACAAGCAGATCAAACGATATCTCCAGAGGGGTAGAATTCCAGATGGCGATGAGCGCTATCTCCAGAATTGTGAAAATGGCAAGGATGGCGATGAGGGCATTCGAATCGGTCGCGAGGCCGAAGTTCATGAACAAGGTTGCCAATCCGAAGAGGACCATAGCGATCCCCAGAATTGCCAATGAAGGGGCGGCGGCTACATAGCCGGAGCCGTAAAGAAGGCCGACCACAAACTCCGGGATAAACAGATAGACCAGAGCAACCGCGCTTGAGATCGCTAAAGTCCAGACTATGGATTTGCGCATAATAGCATAGGTACCTTCACCTCGAGCGTGAGCCTGCGAGATTCGGGGAAACATTACTGCGCTAATCGCTCCTGGCAAGAATAGGATGATCTTGCCGAGCATCGATGCGGCTGAGTATAGACTTGCGTCGATGTCGCTCAGATAATGGCGGGCCAGGAATGTATCGATGTTGGTGAGAACGGTAAAGCAGAGGACAGCAATCGTCACTGGCACAAGATATCTTCGCAGATCGCCCGTATCGAAGGACCGTCTCTCGCCTCGGAATATGTCCTTGATGGAGAGGAACATGATTATTAATGCGACCGCGCTTCCCACTATGACTCCTCCGAAAGCGCCTGCAACGCTATATCCCATTATCACAAAAAGTAGACCAAAAATGAGTTTGCCCAAGGGTCCGACGATGTTAGAAATCCCCACCATCCCAAACCTCTGTAAACCCTGGGCCGTGCCTATTCCGATAGGATAGAGCATGGAGACGAAAAGTCCAGCCGCCAGGATCATTAAAGCCGTGTCAGAGCTGAGGTTTAGGAATGAAACCAAGAATGGAATTGCGAGGAAGACCGCGACGGCCATTATTATGGCTATCAGAGTAAGGTATCCTATCGTAACCCTTATCAGCCAGGCCATTTCCGGATTCTTGCCTTCCGCCCGAAGTTTAGAGACATATCTCACCAACATAGTGCTGACCGTCTGTGTTGGTATCGAAACGATCAGGAATATTGAGAGAATGGCGGAGAGCTCGGAATAAAGCGAGGTTCCCAGATATCGCCCCATCATGATCTGATATACATAATTGCAGCCTCCTGCGATTACGGTTGCTACGAACATCAGCAGGGCAGGTTTCGCCAATCCATCAGATTTGAAAAGGCCGTCTCTCAATATTTCTCCAACATCGAATCCATATTAGAGTTTGTTGTTCGATTTAATAAGATTCCAGCTTCGCCAGGTTATTATGGCAACCGCAAGCTGGTTTTAAGACTGACCATTTTCCATCAAATCAATGGCTAGCCTTCAAAACCGAATATTTCCTCCTTCATCAATCCTAGATGTGGTGTGATACTTCAGGAATTCGTCCAGGAATTACAGTGGGGGCGGACAACCTCGAGGGATTAGATCGATCCGCTATCGTTCGGGGGGGGGGAATGGAGCCTCCGTCATCGATCCGAAACAGAGTTCGAGGAAATCGATAGCCAAAACACCTTAAGTGGACAATTATTCATACCAGACATCATGATAAAAACGTAAATAGGCTCGATATCTATCCCTCATCACTCAGGGGGAGTACAGGATAGAGATTCCGATATTCGACTTTCGGTTGCAGCTCTTGGCCCGATGAATGGAGGGAACGATGGGCCGGATAGAGGAGTTAATTAATCGGGTGCCTTTTTCAAATGTCAGCGGATGGAAGGCAATCCGTTTCATCAGGGGTAACTTCACCAGATTGGAGCTTTTTGAGATTCTCATCCTGATGGCTGCAGGTTTGGTCGTGTTCACATGGTATTCGCCGAACTTACTCGTTAATACCTTCGACTATGGCTTTTCATTCGCTCCAGAACGGACGCTGATCCGGTCACTTCATCTCTGGGATCAATATGGAGGGATCGGGTTAGTCAGCCCAAGAGCGATCGCAGGTACCCTACCAACGAATATCTACTATGTTTTCATGCAATTCGCTGGCTTTTCCCTACATACATCACAGACCTTGCTATTCTACGTTATTCTTTCAGGTTCTGGTCTGTCGATGTTCCTGCTCTATCGCGCCCTAGGTTTTGGTGAACGGTTTCGCAAAGGCGCTTTTTTTGCTGCAGCCCTCTATATGTTCTCCCCGATCGCGTCCACATTCATTTGGAACCAATTCGCTTCCAATTATTACTCTTACTGTTTCATTCCACTAATCGCTGCCATGGTCGTCTATGGGATCCGAACCAGGCGGGGGTCCCTTTACGTTCTTTCCGTTGTACTGGCGTGGACGCTCCTCATCACGGCCTCCTACATGAATCCGCTGAACGCAGCCATGGATTGGCTGCTGATCGCCGGTCTTTTGTTGGTTTATGTTATAAAAGAGTCAAAACGAAGAGGGCAGGTTATCAAGTTCGCCGTGACATTGACCGTGTTATGGTTGTTGATCAATCTCTTTTGGATCATGCCAAGTATTGGAAACGCCAGCGAGGAGTTTGCCAAGGCAGATGTTAGCATCGTCGGAGTAAGTAATTCGGACCTCCTCAGATCAAATTCTGTACCCATCTATGCAGCAATCCTTCAGACCGGATATTGGGCCCTGTACGGGTCTTACAAAGGTGACCATTGGTTCTCCTGGTGGGAATTGGCCTCATCAGCCGTTTTCATCGCCTCATGCCTTATCATAGCGATAACGGCGTTGTATGCATTATTGATACGGCCAAGGAATCCGATCATCATCCTGTTAGGCGGCTTTACAGCTCTCTGCTTAATCATGATAAATGGATACTATCCGCCGACGGGTTATTTTCTAGTCGGACTGTTCGATCTATTTCCAGATCTATACGCTTTCCGTAGCCTATTCCAACGCTTTGGACCTTTGTTGGCTCTCTGCTATGCGCTGTTTCTAGGATATAGCATGGCGAATCTAGCGGGAAAGGTATCCTGGCCCGGATTTCCACTAACGTTTCCTAAGAATCTTACGAAAAAAGCGTGGGGTATCATGGCTTGGATGGTCCTAGTCATCTTGGCCATTTCTGTGGTCGCAACGCCGTACTTCACCGGGCAGATTATCTATTCAGGTGGTGAGGTTATCCCCTCAGCAAAGGTCCAGGTACCTGATTACTATGATCAGGCAAACAATTACCTGAACAATGCCTCTGGTGACTTCAGGGTAATGGCCCTTCCCTTTTGCAAGATTGGCTATGCTGCATATAGTTGGAAAGATGGTTATTGGGCAGCAGATCCGAGTTCGAGCATCTTCGACAGAGTGATCTTGACCACCGAATATGGCTCAGTCAATGTATTGCTAACGGATATTGCCATTCGGTTGGTGAATGATTCCTTGAATTTCGATCTTGGGAAAATGCTTTCCATACTGAATGTAAGGTATGTTATGCTCCACGAAGATGCGAATTGGGCATTCATTTATGAATATTCATGGTGGGCAGCCTCTACTGCGACCTTTACGATGTACGAAATGGGTTTGCTGAATGTCGGAATGAAACACGTTGCCACCTTCGGTCAACTCCACCTCTATGAGAATCCGTCCTGGAGGGACGTTCACTATTTCCAGGTAGATCATATTCTGGCTATGGTTGGGGGATTGTCTGCGGTGAAGAACTTGACCAGGGAGCCCTGGTATGATGTTTCCAGAATTGCATTCGTGGAAGTATCGTCCATGGACGATATTGACGAACTACCTTTCAATGTCGGAGCGGTCTACAAGGACAACAACATTCTCAGTAATGAAAGTTGGAAACCTAATTTCGGAGTCACCTTGAACGATACCTACAATGAGGCGACGAAGCACACGCTATCATTGAACAACGGTTCAGGATATCTGGTATTCACCGAAAGGTATGATCAAGATTGGACAATGACCAGCGAAAGTGGGACGACGGAGCACTTCCGCGTTAACCTATTCTTCAACGGATGGTCTCTGCAAAATGTTTCATCAAACATAACAATAGAATATCAGCCTCAAAAGGAGGTTACCGCCTACGCCATAATGTCAATTTTGGTCGTTATGGGAACGGCAACGTTCCTTACTTCCCTACATTTACTTCGAGGTTCTCGATCGAAGCGGTGACATCCTTCTTTGGTGGGCAATCATAATAATGTGTCATTTTGATCCTATAGAAGATGCCCATTGTATCTTTAAAAATGTGCCCTATGTCCTTGAGCTTGATCCTGCCACCGTTCGCTCTGACAAAGTTGATCTCGATAGGCACTTCCGCGATGGTATAGCCATCTTTGATGGAATTCAATAAGAGCTCCAGATCGAAAGCGTACCTCTTCACGAACACCTTCGGGAACTCTTGGGCCAAGACCTCTCTTTTGAATAGTTTAAGTCCAGGCTGAGTGTCCGTAAGGTCGCACTGGAATAGTGCACGGACCAGAATATTGTACCATTTAGACAGTATCCTGCGTTTTAAAGGATATTTGATGATGGACTCAGGATGCCGTTTAGAACCTATCACGATATCGACATTTTTTGCTTCCATCTCTTGAAGGAACCGGGCTAGTTGTTTCGGGTGAAGCTCTAGATCGGCATCTACGAACGTGACCAGTTCGCCATGTGCATGCTTCCAGCCCTCCTTGAGGGCATTGCCCTTTCCACCATTCTTGGTATATGTTATTAAGGTGACCTCAGGATGCTCCAGCTCGACTTTGTGCACCTGGCTTTCTGTGTCGTCTGTGCTTCCGTCATTAACGAGAATGATTTCGAACGGATGCCCTAGCCCACTAAGGGTTTTTAATGCATCATTCAAATTTGAACTAATCCGTTGTCCCTCGTTGAAGGCTGGCATGATGACAGAAATCATCGCCCCGGAAATGCTCTTTTTATATGAAACTAACGAAACTCCCATCGATTCCTTCATAGTGATTTCCCATATTCGTATTCGGGATATCTGCGGATAAACCAACTGAATATATTATAATTCCGAACCATTTTTTAGATTGCATTAATGATGGTTCAGTATCATAAATATGTTATTCGCAAACAATGCAGGGTTTATCTTAATGCTATTTTAATATTGGGGTATTATTCATTGATTAAGAGTTTTTCATGAGATCTACGTTTAATCCAGTCTCCTTCAAATCTATAAATATTGGGCATCATTGGGCACGCTGCTTCGTGTGAAAACACGGTCCAGGTTAATGTTTTAAAATTCTGCCATAGACCTAGTAGTAAGCCAGAACATACGAATTTTCAGCGACCTGCAGAACTTTATCCATATCTTCGTTCAAATCGATCAGTCAGCTAATTAAAATATCAAGTCATATCTCTAAATATTGCTGAAGGAGCCCTATGGGTCAGGGTTTATATTTGAGATACTCATTCTGCGCTCAACAGCTACCTCGGGGATGGATATCATGGAGACAAAGAAAGCTCTAATTACCGGAATAACCGGTCAGGACGGATCATACCTGGCCGAATTGCTTCTCTCGAAAGGATATGAAGTCCACGGAATAATTAGGCGTGCAAGCACATTCAACACCGGTAGGATAAACCATATTCATCAGGGCTCACAGTATGATAACCAGAGCCTGACGCTCCATTACGGCGACATGGCAGATTCCGAAATGATCGGCAACATCATCTTCGATATCAAGCCCGATGAGGTATACAATCTTGGAGCACAGAGCCATGTACGTGTTTCTTTCGACATCCCTGAATATACCTCCAACATCGATGGCCTTGGAACCATACGCATCCTCGAAGCTATTCGAAGATTCAAATCAAAGGCCCGCTTCTATCAGGCGTCCAGCAGCGAGATGTTTGGAGCAGCTAAACCGCCTCAGAGCGAGACAACCCCGTTCGAACCCAGGAGTCCATATGCATGTGCCAAATTGTACTCCTACTGGATGACTCGTAACTATCGCGAAGGATACAACATGTTTGCCTGCAACGGCATCCTTTTCAATCACGAATCTCCCAGGAGGGGTGAGACATTCGTCACAAGAAAGATCACCCGGGCGATCGCGGCTATTTTGTCCAAGAAACAGAACAAATTGTATTTGGGGAATACGGATGCCAAGAGGGATTGGGGATTCGCCCCCGAGTATGTTGAAGGCATGTGGAAAATGATGGTTATGGACTCTCCAGGTGACTACGTTCTAGGAACTGGCGAAACCCATACTGTCCAAGAATTCGTCAATTTGGCATTCGAATATGCTGGATTGAAGGTGGAAGACCACTTGTGTACTGACCCACGATATTACCGTCCGACCGAGGTAGAAGCTCTCCGAGCGGACATATCGTTATCAGAACAGAAGCTCGATTGGAAACCAAAGGTGAGGTTCGAAGACCTGATCAAGATCATGGTAGACTCCGACATGCGCTCGGCCGGACTAGAACCAGTCGGACAGGGTGATAGGGCAATAAAGATACTATTCCCAGATCGCTGGTGGAAAGTGGATTGATACTTTTCTTGATCGGGAAGAAGTACTAATCCACAATTTCTAGGTGGTCATCGATAGCATTGCCCAGAAATGTGGGGTTAGTCGCTTTTTTTAACCTATTGGAACTCCTTGCCACAAGTTTAAAAAATACGTTCATGTCAAGAAATGGATACGTGAGTTAGACTCTATCGATGCAAATTTCCAAATCATGATCGAAATTCACTGGGATGAAGATCTCTCCTCTTCAATCAGGATGTCCAAGACCTTATAGAAATCAAGTGCATAGTCCCAACCGAGGACACGCCTCGCTTTGGAGCTATCGCCATAGATATCATCCATCTCAGTTGGTCTTTTGAGCGCCTTGTCATATGTTACGCTGTCCCAATTGAGACCCACACGGTCGAGGACATAGCCGACGATATCAGAGAGGGCTATAGACTTTCCCGAGCATACGATGAAATCGTCTGGCTCGTCTAGCTGCATCATCTTCCACATGGCCTCAACATAGTGAGGACCATAGCCGAAGTCTCTCCTGATATCCAAATTACCTAACTTGACGACTCCTTTGCCAGTTCTGCTGATCTTAAGCGATTCCATGATCAACTTCTTGACGAAGAAATTGGGACTCCTCAGGTAGGATTCATGGTTGAATAATATGCCACAGCATGCGAAGAGACCATAACTCTCACGGTAGTTGACCGTTATCCAGTGACTCGAAGCCTTGGACACTCCATATGGGCTCACTGGATTCATGGGCGTGGTCTCGGTAATGGGCATTTGGCTAACCCTGCCAAACATCTCACTACTCGATGCCTGAAAAAACTTGGTCGGCTCTCCGATCCCCCTGATACCTTCTATGAGATTCAGAACGGAAGTTGAATTGAAACGGATAGTATCAAATGGATTGGAGAACGAACTTCCCACTGAACTCTGGGCCGCAAGATTATAGACATCATCGGGCTTCTGACTGATGAGCACATTCTTGACCTGATCCTTGACCAAGAGATCACATTCGATAAATCCGATCTTCCCTGTGATGCCAAGGTGATCAAGGTTCTTGGTGGAGCTGCGTCTGTCCTTGCTTATGATGCCAACAACCTTGTATCCCTTGTCGAGGAGAAGCTTACTTAGGTATGCCCCGTCTTGGCCAGTGATTCCCGTGATGACTGCGGTTCTCATGTTTCTTTTTCCAGTTATTGCATCCTGATGACGACACCGCCTTAAGTTGTCTGACTATGTGGGGGGTCAGCTTAGTAATGGAAATATGTTATTAATTATTCTCTTTGTCCTGATATTTCGAAACGATTCAACTGCCATTCTCAAAACGATCATTGAAGGTAGCTTGATCTCGACCCTTGGGGACCTTTTATCCAAACATCCGGTGTCCAGGGATAGGCTTCGAGGTGTCCATGTTGAGCATGAATCACAACCAGCCATAATAACGTTAATATGATTGATTTCCATCCCAACCTGACATCTTGGGGAGTGCGGAAATCAACATATTGGTTTTTAATTGGAGAGATCCGAAGAATCCGGACGCTGGTGGGGCTGAACAACTTACCCATCAGATAATGAAGAGGCTCGTCAAGATGGGACATGAAGTCACCCAGGTATCCTCAGGTTTCCTGAACGGGGCTTCAGAAGAGACCATTGATGGTGTGAAGTTCATTCGAGTGGGAAATAAGTACACGGTCTATTGGAAGGCCAAGTGTTGGTATAAGAAGAGCAGCACTCGCTTTGATGTCGTCATCGATGAGATAAACACGATTCCGTTCAATGCCCCGCGCTTCGTCAACCGTGGTGAAAAGGTTTTTGCCCTGATCCATCAGCTGGCCCGTGAATTCTGGTACTATGAAACGCCTTTCTTGATCAGCCACATCGGCAACAAGTTCCTTGAGGATCGCTGGCTGCGCCGGTATCTGGACGTACCCACAATAACCATCTCGGACTCAACCAAATCAGATTTGTTGGCTCTTGGTTTCAAGAACATCAGCATGATACACATGGGCTATGATTTCGAACCATTGCCTGAGCTGGCCAAGAAGGAAGAGACCCCTACACTGATATTTGTCGGACGTTTCAAGAAGGCGAAGCTCCCCGATCATGTCCTGGAGGCATACCGTCTGGCGCGGGAAGAGGTTCCGGGACTGCGTCTGTGGATGATTGGGGACGGTTATCTAAAAAGTAAGCTAGAGGAAAAGAAGATCGAGGGAGCCATCTTCTATGGAAGGCTACCATTGGCCAAGAAATCTGAGTTGGTGTCGAAGGCCAATCTCCTTTTGGTCCCGGGAGTAAGGGAAGGCTGGGGGCTGGTCGTAACCGAGGCCAACGCAATGGGAACGCCGGCTCTAGGATACCGCGTGCCGGGCTTGAAGGACTCCATAAAGGAGGGAACGACCGGATGGCTCTGTGATCCGAATCCCGTCGCAATGGCAAGAGGGATAGTGGAGATATTTTCCGATAGAAATATCCTGGAACAAAGGAGCAAGGCTGCTTTAGAGGACGCAGCCCAATATAACTGGGATAGAAGTGTCCAAGAATTCGAAAAATATATCTCTATCTAGGACTGGGTTGCGAATCTGAAAGCTTCATGATACATCTGAAATCGACACTCAACGAAACAAATTCCCCAATTCGACCCATGAGCATCATCAAGAATTTGATGTTCTGACCAGAGGATGCCTTAAACCCTTGATCTATTGAATGGCAATATAAGACTAGAATTGCTTTGGAAGGTCCACAAGTCCTAGATCGCCCGTAACTCTCCAAATATGGAAGATCGCCTACAGATCAACCGTCAAGGTCCGGGATATCTGATTTCTTTCTTAGGACCATATCCCAAATATAGTAACCAAATATCGGTACCTCCAGCCTGGAAACGATTGGTGACGCATTCTTTAGGCGATAGTCATATCTCATAAGTCTGAGGGCTGAATGAAATAGCGGATATTTTAACCGGTTCTTGTCTGATCTGATGATCTCAAATCCATTCTTTTCTATATTATCAAATAATTGCGTGTCGTCAGTATATTCCCTAACGTGTGTTGGATCAAGTGTCCATTTATCATTGCATCGATGGAAGTACCAGGCGTATTTTTTCTTAAAGACTGTGGATAAATATACAACTCCATCATTCCTTAGAACCCTGAATATTTCTTTTAACATACCATCTTCGCTAGGAACATGTTCTATGACCTGATTTGAGGTTAACAGATCGATGCTATTATCTTTAATATTAGATAATTTACAAGCATCGTCAACATAGCAGGTGAACCGTTCGTTTATCCTCTTGGTCCTGGCAATGTGTTTCATCGAGAGGTCGACCGCATAGACTTCTTTCCCTGAGAATAATCCATGACTTTCGATGGCATACAACAGGGAACCATCTCCACAACCTAGATCCAGGAATGTTCTCCACCGATGCTCTTCCATTACTTCCCTGAGAGTGGGAGGGATATCACCAGTATAGAATTGGACATGTTCGGAATACTTTTCTATGTCCATCATTCCTCGCCTTAATCTCATTGAAAAATACACGGATGAATGACTATTTGAGCCGTTCGGGTGTTTAATTTTATTGAAACAGATAATCCAGATGTTCTCAGGATATGAAGCAAGTTATTCTTAAACACGTCACCCGCGTACGAAATATGTGGTTCCTGTGTAGGCCTCAGAGCAACGCAGCCTTGATAGCCGGCACGAAGGCTGGACATAAAATAAGATAGGTCGAATTCACCCAGAAACATTTTATTAGTATTGACCCATTCTCAGACTAATTGGTTGCGAAGGGAACTGGATTTGCTTCGAGATTTACTTTTGAGATGTAATAGCAAATCAATGAAGGAAGGCTCAATATCCGAGGTCATTCGCAACAAAATCGGTGCCGCCAGGCTTGATGTAGTTCTTCGGGTTCTGCCTCCTGTCGTATTCATTTTAGCGGCATTATTTATTTTAAGAGGAATTTTGTTCAGTCCCGGAACCATTGGTCTTTATCACGATTGGTTCCTCGGCCCGTTACCCGACATGGTCTCAAGCTATGCTAACGACGGTAACTATATTTTCAGCCCTGATGGTGGATATAAGCTATATCCATCGGACTGGTTCTTTCGGTTGTTACTAATACCATTCTCTGGCCTAGGCGGCGAGATCGTCACCAAAGGTCTGCTCTTCCTATTCATTTCCTTGAGCGGATGGAGCATGTACCGCCTTGGAGAGTCCTTGGGGATAAGATACCCTTTTAGAATCGTAATGGGAATCCTTTACATCTTTACGCCCATCATTTGGACACGATCGATAGCAGGTCATGGATACTATTTGCTGGCATATGCCATTGCCCCTTTGCTCATTGTTTATTATCTCGAGGCTTCGAGGGCTGAAAAGAAAGGTATCCAGTTTAGAAAGGCCCTGATCGCGGGTGTGATACTTGCGCTGATGGCCACACAGCTTCAGTTCATCGTCATGGGTGCCTTCTTATTGTTCGTCATCATGATAGCCGATGTCGGAAAATTAAGGACCAATTTCAAAGTATTCGCTGTGATACTTCTTGTCGCCTTCACGTTCCAATTACCTTGGGTTCTGCCCTTATCTCAGAGCCAAGCTTCTTTATCGAATTTCGCCCCCGAGAATCTTCTTTACTATCACGAGATAACCCACTCCTCCTCGTTGCTGGATAGCATGAGGCTAATGGGGTATGTAAGCCAATCATACAGCTATCAGCAGATGGAAATTGCTGGCACAATTCCGATCATCATCGCATATTTGGCCATAATAATAACGCTTGCCAGTATCTCATCCCTATATTTCCGTAGGAACCGCATCACAATAGCCTTAGCGGCCGTTATGATAATCGGAATCTTCCTTTCCAAGGGCACGAGCGACCCTGCGCCCGAAATCTTCATTTTCCTGTTCAAATACACGCCATTGTTCATATTCAGAGAACTCTGGCACATCATCTTCTTGGTGGCATTCCCAGCTGTCATTCTGACGACCTACTTCTTGCAGGACTTGACAACTTGGGTAAGATTGCGCTGGCCAGAGAAAGGTATTAGGCATGAGATTATGACCGCCATACCTGCTGTCATTATTGCCAGCCTATTCATCATATCGGCAGGGTATCCTCTCATTGCCGGGAATTTCTATGGTTATGTCCAAACATACAATTTGAATTCCGATTATGTCAAGACGGTGGCCGGGTTCGATAACGACCCCGGAGAATATCGCATTTTATGGTACCCTTTCATGTCCCCGGTGAACTACGCTGACCTAAAGTATGCGGGTGTGGATCCGTTTCTTCAGCTTTCTCCGAAACCTACGCTGCCAGTCGAACCCTCCTATGGGTCTCCCTATGGTGAGCTGAGCGCTTTCCTAGGAACCGAATTGACCAAGAATGCGACAACCAACATCGGCAGTGTTCTGGCCCCGTTCGGATTCAAATATGTCGTCGTTAGGGATGATTTTCATTCTCGATACCTGTATTACCAGAGCGCCACTAGCTACCCGGAGGTATTGGCCAAATGGAATGAAAAGAACATGACGGAGATTATCTCCAATCAGGAGGATTTGTACGAGGTCGATCGTGGTTCCACCTTCACGACATATCTGAATAACAAATCTGGAGACATGATCATCGCGTCCTCCATCTTGGTCCACGGGAGCGCGGATCTCTCGTCATTGTTCCCGCTTGGCGATCTGATCAATCTGACCAGCGTCGGATACGTAACCGCTCCTCTGGAAGGAAAAGAACAGGTAGGCGTCTATTTCACGAACGATGATCCGATGGATGCCCTTTCACTCGTGGAGGGGAAGATCATCGAGCCTGGTCTGCTGACATCCGGTGCAAGTGCAACTACAACGTGGATAGATGCAAAGAAGTGGTTCTGGTTCGATGCGACCTTCGCGGAAACGACCCATCATGGCGCATTTACTCTCTCTAATAGCACACTGTCAGTCCCACTCCAGTCGACTGGCGATGTCCATCTGATGGTCAAGGTATTATATTGGCCCAAAGGGGGAGAGATCAGTTTTTCAAATAATGGTGTGGAGTTCGCAACATTAAATACCAATATGACCGAGCACTACATGAAATGGGTAGACCTGGGACCGATCGATGGGTCAAGTACGATCAATATTACGAGCAGTCTGCCGGCGAATTACATCGATTCCATATTGCTCATGAATGATAGTCAGATCCAACAGGCATATCAGACGCTGGCGGACGTTCCTCTTGTCCACTACTTCGATAGCGAGGCACTGTCCAGCTCGGAGAACCTGCGGAACAATCAGAGCGAACTTGTTCTGAAGAGAGGGAGGAGCGCGTCCCTCGACTTAAACCTGCTAAGGAACGATTCCTACCGAATCATGCTGAATGGGGGTGAAGGGCTGATACTGACGGTTGACGGTGTCATTCGTCATTTGACACTAGGCGATGATGGAAACTACTACGCCTCCCTCTATCTGAACCAAGGACAGCATATTCTGAGAATTTACGCGACGAGCTTGTCGACCGTCAGAGGTGTCTACGTCTACTCAAATGAGGGCCATCAGAGCATCTTCGATGTCAAGGACTTGAACAAGGTCTCAAATATCACTGGATCGGACGTCGCGTTCTCAGCCGACGTGTATTTAGCCTCGCCCTCCCTGGTCAGCCTTTCAATGCCTTTCAACAGTAATTGGGTCCTCTATGCTAACGGCCAGGAAATCAAGCCCATACACTCCTACTCTGCAATGAACGGGTTCTGGATAAATCAGACCGGCCCGGTGCATTTGGAGATCAGGTTCCGTCTGCAGGAACAATTCGATTGGGGG
The DNA here is from genome assembly GCA_942492955.1 of uncultured Methanomassiliicoccales archaeon. Lineage (GTDB taxonomy): Archaea > Thermoplasmatota > Thermoplasmata > Methanomassiliicoccales > UBA472 > DASXVU01. Next base: position 788,749 of record OW818644.1, on the reverse strand, counting down.
CGAGCGATCGCCTTGACCGTCCTGTCATGCATCGTCATATACGTGGTTGTGAACCGCTATAGAGAGATCAGGGTGTCAAAGGGCCAACCATAGTAAGAAAGCTATTTCCGATCCGTCTAATGCTTAGGAAGAATGACCTCCGAGCTCCTTTTTGGTGGCGGGTCGAGAATTCAGTGATCCTGGCTTCGGTTTCCAAAAATCGAAGCCTATAAGTGATTATCAGTGGATACGCTGGATTAAATCGGTGATACCGTCAGACGACATTCGCAAAGAGAGCATAACATGAAAGTCCTATTCATCGCCCACGGAATCGACGTCTCAAATGGAGTTGTGAACATCAGTGGAGGAGATGTCAGATGGATATCGGTGGCAAAAGTCTGGAAGGAATCAGGGATTGAGGTACACGTTCTGACCCAGAAGGCTGGCCTGGAACTATGCACTCAACTTAAACTAGAGGCCATTTTTCACGTTCTGCCGACAGGCACAGGAACTGGCATCATCGATTATGTCGACCGGGTCTTCAATTCGTTCAATATCCCAGACGACTTGAAGCGATTTGAAGGTCTGATATACTCAACAACTGAGCTGTTGTATGATGTTCTCCCGGGAGCACTCATCCGGTCCCGAAACCACAGCTCACGGTTGGCAGTAGTCGCCCATCACGTCATTCCAATCAAGAGACCCGGAGTGCCCTACGTCAACTCAATCCTGTTCTATCTGAACGATCGGATCGGATACTTTATAGCAAAAAGGAAGGCAGATGTGATACTCGCGGTTTCCAATCCCACTAAAGAGGATATAGTCAACAAGATCGGAATACCAAAGGAAAAGGTCGAAACGGTTGCTTGTGGTGTTGACTATGCTGGCATAAGAAAAATTGAGTCGCCTCCGGAGAACGGATTCGATGGCGTTTTCATCGGCCGTTTCGCTCAGGAAAAGGGCATCTTCGATCTGGTTGAGATATGGAAATCTGTCTGCAAGGTCAAGCCAAATGCCAGATTGGCAATTATTGGCTCTGGCTCGGAGGCGATCGAGGATGAGCTAAAGGGCAGAATCAGGAAGGAGGGTCTAGAGACAAATATCGTGTTACTGGGAAGGATTTCGGATTTCCAAAGGAAGAACTCCATCCTGAGATCTAGCAAGGTCTTTGTTCTTCCCTCATACGGGGAGAATTGGGGAATCGTGATCGGAGAAGCGCTCGCATCTGGCCTCCCCGTAGTAGCATATGATTTGCCAAAAATTCGTCCGGTGTGGGGGAACAATGTGAGTTGGATCCCGATCGCGAATCGTGATATCTTCGCTTCAACAGTAGCCCATCTACTGGATGATGAGAGTGGCAGAAAGGTCATTTCTGAGAAGGGGATCAATTTCGTAGGAAGATATGACTGGTCGGTGGTGGCCATGGACGATCTTGAACTGATTAGGAAAGCTTGGCCCGAATGGAATGGTGACTTGGGCAAATAGGTTCGATTCGTTGAAGATCATGGGGCGATCGAGATCAGTTCCCAGCTTCAGTCCAGGCATGGTTGAAATCAAGCGTGATTCGAACTTTGTTTGTCCCGGGTTCCTCACCACCATCCTTGAACCCACCTTATCGGATAGAAACAGCAACTTCATTCAAAGTCGGTTTAATGCGTTGTTGTTATCAATATAATGAATTTGCCCGAAATTGATTTTACATAAACCCATATATTCTGGATGCATCATACGGAAACACTGTTGAAGGTGTGTGAACCTTGGACTTCTTAGCAATCATCGGGTGTTCAATAATAATTCTCCTGGTCATTCTAAGGTATGGGTTCAGGGTCGATTCAAGATTATCGATAGTCGTTTCAATATTCCTGCTCATACTGTCTGCTGGTTTCTCGGCAACAAAATCACCAGATAATGCTAGGTTTGTAGGGATCTTGGCATTCTACTGTTTCGTGACCGGTTTCATCCTCATATGCCTTGATCTGGTATCTCCCAACATTCGACCGGCATCTATCGCCAAGTCCAACAAGGAGCCTTCTCATTTCCGGATAATCCCGAATGTCATAATTAAATTCTGGCAGAGAGATCGTCCGAGGGGCGGACTTTAGATACCATGGAACAACCATCACATTTCATTCTTCTAAAATGACAGATTGAACTTCGAACATTGCGACTGGCATCATCAAGTGAATCATTTGATTAAATGTCCATCATCTTGATAAGAATAGATATTTGAGGGATCTCCCCGTCAATATCCTTCTGCTAACCTCATCGCCATCAAGATTCTGTATAGCATATGATATCGGATGAAACAGATCTGCATTTCTTAGGACATGAAGGAATGGATACAGTCTCAATGGAACATCTTCAATGAAGTAACTGAACACAAATCCTTCTTTCTTGAAGTATTCCAACAATTCGGCTGATTTTTCCCTTCCCATGAGCCCCGTGTGAAATTCTAGTGATATTTTATTGATCTTCTCAGGTATTTGGTTGTACAGGATTTCGTGCTCATATCCTTCCACATCCATTCTGATGACATTAGTGTCATATTTGGACACAAGTTCCCTGAGGGTCACACCCTTGACCTCTCTGGTCTTACCGCTCGCCCCATCTACGATTCTGGATAGATTCATCTGATGGTTGGCTTCCAGATGTAGCGTTTGTTTGTTTCCCACTGCCGCTTGGATTATTTCACACTTGTCGGAAAGGTTGTTCGCTCGAATATTCTCGATCAGCAACGGGATCAATTCTTCCAGAGGCTCCACGCATATGATCTTGGATGCCCGACCTCCTAAAATTGGAAAGAACCCGACATTCGACCCGATGTCCAATAGTCTGTCTTCGGCGGTAATGAATTCGCAATAGTGTCTGCAGTTGATCGGCTCTCTGAATTCATAAACGGTCAGTTGTTGCGACAGGCCATCGTCCTTCTCCGGTAGCCGCATTTTGAATTTTGTATTTATTCCATACTTGGACATGTCCAAAGAAATGGTCTTGTTATCGTTACTTCTGATTTTGTTGAAATAATGGTACGGAAGCCAGGTTATCTTATCGAAAATCGGCAATGAGTCAATCATTTCAATTCCTTTCCTGTACTCCAACCAATTTCGAATATAATAACCATATGAAAAACTGGGCGCTCGAATTTGTAAAAATAGTGTAATCCCATTTATCGGGAGGCGTACCAAATTGTCCAACTGAAATCGGCAACTAGGCAGTTACAATCGGTCATTTCAGAGTGATCTATCAGAATACCACCACACCACGGTTCACCACAATTCTTTTATGGCGGCCCTGGATTCAGGAATGAAGCTGCTAGTGATCTATCTATGGAAGCTCCTGGAAAATTAGTATCCGTTATCGTACCCACGCTGAATTCTTCAAAATACCTTGAAAGGTGCTTGAGATCATTAAAAGAACAGACCCATCCGTACATAGAGATAATATTAGTTGATAATTTTTCCAAAGATGCCACTTTAGAGATAGCAAAACGATTCACCGATACCATTTACCAGATTGGACCTGAAAGGAGCACTCAGATCAATTTCGGATTCAGCAAGGCCAAGGGGGAGTACTTGTACCGCGTAGACTCTGATTTCGTAGTGGACAAGAATGTCGTTTCAGAGGCTGTGGCCTTATGCGAATCAGGTTTTGATGCCGTGTGCATACCCAATATTTCAGATCCGACCGTGAGCTTTTGGTCGAAGGTGAGGAACTTTGAAAGGAATTTTTACGTCGATGACGATCTTAACGTTGCGGCGAGATTTTTCTCGAGAAAGGTTCTCCAAGAGGTTGGAGGGTTCGACGAGAAGTTAGTGGCAGGCGAGGACTACGATCTGCACAATCGGATAATGAAGAAGAATTTCAAGATCGGTATGACGAAATCAACAGAATTGCATCTTGGAGAACCAACGAATCTTGTCGACGTCCTAAAGAAGCACTATTATTACGGAAAATCCATTAAATCATTCGTGGATAAGAATGAGGAAAGAGGGATGAAGCAAATCAGTGTGATAAGACCGGCAATCCTACGGGGTTGGAGGGAATTCTACAGACACCCAGACATGGCTGTCGGTTTTTCGGTATATCAAGCCAGCAGATATATCGCATCTGGCCTGGGTGCATTGTCCGCCCTCTTCAAAGGTAGAAAATAACCGAGATCCTTTCCCATTCGATCCAGTGCCCCGGTCAAATCTTAGGAAAGTGAATTTTCGCGCAAATTTATTACTCACAAATGGCGACATCGGGCAGCTTGATACGAATCGATCTTGGTGCTGATACTGAATCATTACGATGTCCGCCGATAGGTGTTTAGTTTGACATGTCTGATGTTTTGGTGCCCATGAGACCCGCAGGGATTTGCGCGAATCAGTCGAGCGGAGCTATGCGATATTCTGAATATCTTCTATCCCATACATTTTTGGACCTGTCTTCCATACCCATTCAGGCATCGCGGTGTTGAGGGGAATATGCGTATCCTAGTGGTCACCAAATACTACCATCCGGTCATAGGCGGAGTGGAGACCCTGGTCCGCACGCTCGCCGAACGTCATGTTCTTGCTGGGCATCAGTGCACCGTGGTCTGCATGGACCTCTTAAAGGATTCCGATGAGGTCATCAACGGGGTTCACGTGATACGCTTCCGCAGGCAGGGTCTTGCACGGATGGGAATTCATCTGGGAATGAGGGAGTGGCTGGTCAAGAACGCCACTCCGGAGCATTACGATATTGTCAACATCCATAACTTTCACTCGCCGCAGGCGTTGATGGCAGCGTTCTATTGCCGTTCGCAGGGTCTTCCCTTCGTTTTTACGACACATTACCATGGGCATGGGCAAAATAGGAAGCGAGACCTTCTGTTCCGCGTCTATCGGGTCTACGGCGCCAACATCTACCATTGGTCGGAAAAGAACATCTGCGTTTCGAACTTCGAGAAGAACTTGGTCCAGAATGATTTCCATCTTCTCGATGATAGTATCGTGATAGTGCCCAACGGAGGAATGGATCTCCAGAAAGTGGAGGTGCCGAGGGAAGGATCGATCCTCTACGTGGGAAGGCTGGTGAAATACAAGGGAGTGGACCACATCCTTTCCGCGATGTCCGTTCTTAAGGGTCGGGGTAAGGTCATCCGGCTCCGCATCGTCGGCACCGGGCCAGAGAAGGACTCTCTTGTCAAGTCCGCACACGATCTTGGTCTGGACGGGCAAGTGGAATGGTTAGAGGGAGTCAGCGATGAACAGCTGAACGTAGAGTACCATAAAGCCGGCGTCCTGGTCTTGCTCTCTGCCCTGGAAGCCTACGGCTTGGTGATCGCTGAGGCGCTGAAGTCCGGCACTCCATGCATCGTGGCTAGAACGTCGGCACTCACCGAGTTCACGTCTGAACCTGGGTGTTTTGGGGTTGAATATCCCCCAGACGCCACGGAGGTGGCCGCCCTGATCGAGAAAGCGATCGGAGGGGGCATGAAGGTCGGACCCCTCAGTGACAAATTGATCTCCTGGCAGCAAGTGTCGGAGCGATACCTCGACATCTACAAGGATGCGATAGATGGATATCGGGCTCGGGTCAGCGAGTAGGGATGTTCTCCCGTTCCATCAGTTCTTTCCCGCGGTCCGATTCTCCGGTCCGACGAAACCGAGCATCTCCGCCGCATGGAAGGCATTCGAGGCAGAGTCCCGACCCAATGACCTGATGACATCATCCTTTCTTTCCAGAACGTCGGCCACCAGGACAATATCCTTCTCCAGGAGCATCCTGATCTCTGATCTCTTAAGTTCCAGCATGGTGACCGGATACAAATGGTACCGTTCGATGAGCTCCTCAAGACCGCCCTTTTCTGGTTGTTTCCATCCGATCAGCCTCATGCAGATGCATTCTGCGTACTTCACCACCTCACTGGAGAAACGGGTGTTGGTGACCAGATAGGGGCATTCGAGGTCGCTTCCGGCATCCACATCAAGGAACCTTCCATAGGTGTACAATGCGGTCTGGATGGCGCATTTGATCGACAGGGAATTATGGAACTTGCATTCCACCATGAAGTGCTTGCCGTCCTTCTCCATCATGACGTCCACCTCATGGGTCAGGCAACGTCCGTCGACCAGTTGCCTCACTTTTGCATCGTACCCCATCGCCTGAAAGAGACGGAAGACCAAGGTCTCGAAGTTGCGTCCGTCCGGTCCCAGGGCTAGGATCGACTTCTTCAGACCATAGCGGGCGGCACTTCGGGCATTGAGCATCCCTCGGATCTGACGGTAGATCTCCTCAGTGGTGATGCCTTCATAGAGCCTTGGCATGAGCCGATTGATGATGTCATCAGCCTCATCTGGCGAGGTTCCTGCTCGCATGACCGCGATCTTGGTCTTGGAACGGTCGAACTCTTCGATTTCTCCGGATCGCTTCGTGACCTTCAAATGCTCACCGACACCACGTGGAGCGCTTGCCAGGGATAAATCAATATTCCTTGAGGAGGCGGGAGGTCCTGCGATCCGATGCATGGGACAATAAGCCTGCGCCATCAGCCGATGAATACTCCGGGCTCTCGCCGAATCTGAGATCGTTCTTGGAAGCCAGAATCGGCCGTCAACGTTCTTTGAGCCATATCGTGCGCTTGGATCCACTGGTCTCTCTGCATCGATTAATAATATTCAATACCCTATCCCGACCGTTGCATCGCCCACGGGGGGTCGGGGACATGGCCAAGCCGGCATTGATGATGGCAGTGGCCACTCTATTGGGTGGAGGATGCGATTATCTTTTCCAATACTACATGAGCGGCACGATGACGCCGGCCAGCTTCTCTGAGCTTTCTGCATTGTTGTCCATGTTCTATTTGGCCATAGCGCCGGCCCAAGTGATGAGCACATTCCTGGTCAAGCAGTCTTCTCGCCTAAACGTCGAGGGGAGACAGAACGAGATCTCCTGGTTGGTCCGGAAAATGGTGGTATACGGGTCGATGACCGGGGCCGCCATTGCCCTGGGAATGTATCTCCTCTTGCCCAGCATATCCAGTTTCATCTATCTTTCATCGACATTGCCAGTCTTCCTGCTGATGGCCGGGGTCATCATCTCGCTTATCTCTCCGGTCGGTTATGGAACCAGTCAGGGTTTGGAGAGGTTCCGTTACAATGCGTTCTATGGCATCACCGGGCCAGTGGTGAAACTCGGAACCGGCATAATCTTGGTCGTCATCGGGTTTGGCATCATGGGGGCCTTGGGGGGCGTCCTGATAGGTCTGATTCTCGCCCTGATCGTGGCCATCTATTCGATCCGGGATGTCATCCGCCTCAGACCCACCCCCATGCCAAAATCGGAGTTGACGAAAATGCGTGGGTCGGTCCTGCATGTGATCATCGCCGTCGCCTGTCTGACCATAATGGTCAATATTGATGTTATCTTGGCCAGGCAGTACCTCGATCCTAACACCGCCGGGCTCTACGCGGTGTGTTCGATGCTGAGCAAGATAATCCTGTTCCTGCCCTCATCCATCAATATCGTGATCTATCCGAAGTTGGCGGCGGCGCATGCCAAGAAGGCCGGTACGGTGGTCATGATGCGCCTCTCCGTCCTGATCGCCCTTGCCGTGACCGGCGTGGTGGTCCTCACCTTCTTCCTGTTCCCGGCCGAGATCCTTCGGCTTCTCTATGGGGGAGACAAATACATCGGGGCGGCGGCCGGGATGGGCATCCTGGGAATGTCCATGGCCTTGCTGGGCATCGCCAACCTGTTCATGAACTACGGTCTGGCGATCGACTCGAAGGTCTATTTGGCGATTATGGTGTTCTTCACCGCACTTCAGGTGGCCCTGATCGTGCTGTTCCACGATTCCCTGGTAACCATCGCGTTGGACATGCTGGTGGCTTTCGGCGGGACCACCTTGGTCAGCTGGACCTACATGGAAATCGAATCCCGGGGACGGATACCCGCGGTTCCGTCCGGTTGATCCCATACATACTGAGGTCACTTCTTGCGATTTGCCAGGAACATCCGGACCGAGTGACGCACCGCTTCGTTCGAGGTCCTCGACGCCGACCATCCGAGGGCATGCACCTTATTCAGGTCATACGCGAAATACGGTACGTCGCCCTTCCAGCCCCTGTCCCCTCCAGTGTAGACGAAATCGATGTCCTTGAGCCCCATCTCGTCCACCACTATCTCGGCTATTTCCGTGACCGTCGTTTCTGAGTCCACCCCGAGGTTGTAGACGTTCAGCGTTTCCCCGGAGTTTTCCCAGCAGAAGAGGATGCCGGAGACCAGATCCTTGACGTAGATGTAGGGCTTGTGCTGCTTGCCGTTGCCCAAGATCTCGAGCCGGCTCGGGTCCTTGTTCAGCTTCTTGACGAAGTCATATATCACGCCGTGCGTGCTCCGGTCACCCACTACGTTAGGGAACCGGCATATCCAGGCCTTGATCCCGAAGTTGTGGCAATAGGCCGAAATATAGGATTCGGAGCAAAGCTTGGCCGCCCCGTACAGTGATATGGGCTGCAGTGGACCCTCGTCCTCGGAGATAGCCCTGTCCTTCTCGCCGTATATGGCAGAAGTGGAGGAGAACACCAGGTCTCGCACGCCGTTCAGCCTCATTGCCTCCAGGACCTTGTAAGTTGTCATGAACGTGCGTTCCAGGTCTATAGACGGGTTGGCCGCTCCTTGCTGGATGTCGGAGTTGGCCGCCAGGTGGAAGACGCACCCTATCTGCTTGTCCCTCATCAGGTTAGAGAATTCGTTCCCCTTCGTGACGTCCATCCGGTAAAAGTGGAAATCCTTGTTCCCTAGGAGATGTCTGATGTTCTCCTCTGAACCGAGGCTCAGATCGTCTACGCAGAGGACCTCATGCCCTTTCTCTAACAACGCATCGCATAGATGGCTACCAATGAACCCAGCGCCGCCGGTCACTATGATCTTCAAGTTTGTGTCTCCTATGGATTGTTATCGTTCAGCACTGAATCTGCTGGTTCTGAAGTCTTTCCTTCAAAATCGTTTTTAGGCAGTGAATGGCGATCAGGTGCACGTCCTCGGTGACCTCCATGTTCGTTATCCGGGCGTGTATATGGATGTCAGCCATGCCGATGATCCTGCCCCCGTCAAAGCCGCACATGGCCACGGTGACCGCGCCGTTGTCGTTGGCGTACTGCAGCGCCTTGACCACGTTCATCGAGTTACCGCTGCCGGAGATCCCGATCACCAGGTCGTCCTTGCGCATGTGATTCTTCAATTGCTCCACGAAGACATCCTCGTAACTGATATCGTTGGCGATGGCCAGTAAAGCAGGGATGTTGTCGTTCAGGCAGAGGAACCGGAACCTCTTTTCCAAACCGTATGATACTCCTTTCAGGAAATCTCCGCAGAAATGGGAGGCCGTGGAACCGCTGCCGCCATTCCCGAAGACGAATATCTGGTTCCCTTCCGAGTACGCCTTCATGAGCGCATCGGCGAACCTTTCCAGATCTTCGCGATCGAGATTGTCCAAGGTCGATTTGACCTCCCCAAGATATCGGTCGATCCCATCAGCCTTCATACTCATCTCCTACGAAAACTAACTTTGAACCCTCGTTCTCGAACTTGAACCTCAGTTCCTGATGTGCCGCGAGCTCCGCCCTCAACCTCTCCTGCTTTTCTTTTTCGCAGTAGAAGAGCAGGAATCCGCCCCCACCAGCACCCAAAAGTTTGCCTCCCAAGGCTCCGGCCGCAATGCCTCTGCGATACATCGAGGTGACCTGGTCCGTTCCGATGCCGTTCGCCAGTCTCTGTTTCAACGCCCAATTGCGGTCCAGGATCTCTCCGAAAGACGAGAGGTCCCCGCTGAACAGACTGTCTCGCAGTTCCCAGACCAGATCGACCATCTTGATCAGTACATCTGACTTCTTCATCGCGGCGATGTTGTCCTTCTGCTCCTGCAGGATGGTGGATGCGCTCCTTTGGGTGCCAGTGTAGAACATCAGCAGATTCGTCTGCAATTCCCGGTTCGTTCTCTGGTTGAGATGGATCGGTTCTACCTCTACGGTCCCATTGGTATTGAAGCGGATGATGTTAAGACCGCCGAAGGCCGCGGCGTAGTGGTCCTGTTTGCCGATGGGTTCCTTCAAGCGATCGATCTCGATAGCGCAGGCCTCCTCGGCCAGACGGGCCTTGGTCGCATACTTGCCCTCGCGCACGTAGAGATTGTGCAGAAGCCCCACGGTGAAGGCGGATGACGATCCGAGCCCGGTCCCTGCGGGCACGTCTCCATTTGAGCTCATCTCCAATGACCCTTTCACCCCGAACTGGGACAGCGCTTCCCGGAACAGGGGATGCTGGATATCGGCGATCGACTTGACAGTCTCGTTCTTAGAGTACTTCAGGCGGATGCTTTCCTCCTCGAAGAAATGATGTGATGAGATGTAGACGAACTTGTTGATGGTGGAGCTGAGAACCGCTCCCTGATGCTTCTCATAGAACGATTCCATGTCGGAGCCGCCACCGACGAAACTGATCCGGTAAGGGGTCCTGGTGATGATCATATGACTTTCTTCCCTTCCATTTTCCGCGCCCTCGGACACCGATCGGGCATGGCCTGGACATCTTTCTGGACGAGATGACCGATATTTCTATTTATCTAGGTTTGGATACTGGCCATGCGGTCATCACATGGAAATCGGGCTCATCTCCATCATCATACCATCGCTCAACGAGGAGAGGCATATCGGCATGGCATTACAGTCCGTCAAAGAGCAGGAATACAAGAATATCGAGGTGATCCTGGTCGATTCGTTCTCTAAGGACCGGACCAAAGAGATCGCGGCCGGATTCGGCGCCAAAGTGGTCGATTATCCTGGAAGGCTTCTCGGTGCCCGGGTTGAGGGTCTGAAAGCCTCGAAGGGTGATTGGATCATGCACATCGACGCTGATCAGGTGATGCAACCAGGCGCCCTTTCCCGCTGTATCGAGCAGATGCAGAAGCATGACATGATCGTCCTGGGAGAACGCTCCTACAAACCCTCGAATTGGGTCCAACGGGAGCTTGACCGGCAGAGGCTGTTCTTCGAGACCGAGGCTATGAACGGGGGTGAGGGCTACAATGTCTACCCTCGCCTATTCAAACGACCCCTGCTGGAATATGCCTATTCCCAGATCCCCGAATCAATGATCCCGACCATGGGAAGTTACGAGGACTCGCTGGTGTACTCGAAGGTGCGGGAGAAGAGCACGGATTCGATCATCGTTCCTGACGCAGTATGGCATAACGAGGAAAGCAACGCGCGGGAGCTTTACAGACATCAGAGGTCCATCGGGAGAAGGACGCGGGCCTACCGCGATCAGATGAAGATCGATACATTCCATCGTTCCAAGTCAAAGTCGCGCGGTATGCTGGATGCGCTCAAACATCGCTACCTGTTAGTGTCAATGATCAAAGAACTAGGATTCCAGGCAGGCTATCGGTTCTGAGCGACAGCTGGTGAACTGGAATATTGAAAGGGATTGAGCCTATCCCCTACTCGGGAAAGGCAATTGTTTTACTCGGTGGCACCGACGTTCTTGACCGGTTGGTTCAGATAGCCGCGGTAACGTGGCTCTATGTATTCTCCGGCGATCGCCTGGTCCAGCGGGCTGACTAAAAGCGAGAATGCGGTGTTAGTCGGCTCCGTGTTCAGTTCACGACGGAACGACTCACGCTGATTGTTCTTCCAGGTGACCGTCATCAATATGGTGCCGTTCCTGAGCTCCAGGTTCAATGACTTCAGGATCGAGGTGTAGGTCGATGCCTTTCCCCTTCCAGACGTTCTAGACACTCCCACCTTCGACATCAGACCGAATGCCTCCAGCTGGTAGACCAGCTTGTAGCAGGTGGCGATAGGCAGGTTGATAGACGGTGCCATTTCGCTCACGGTCAGGTTTCTCCTCGATGTCGCCCCCAGAATGAACAGCACTACCGGATCTATGATAAAATGCGCAACTTCCGCCTTGTCCTGCTTATTAAGGCGTCCGATCGCGTCTAGTATTGCACTATCCATGTCCAATTCGTATGTATCCCCCACCAATCTTAACCCCACACCGTAATAAACGGGGGCAAATTAAAGCTTTTCAAAGACCATCGATGACAGGCCGTAGCATGCTCCGTTTCACCGTAATATTGCTTCGATTATCGTAAAATGTGGGAAAAAGGGGTGGGTGGCATCACCCGTTGCCTCATCACATCTTGCCGATGTCTGCCTGCTGCATCGTCGCGTCGATCTCATCCTTCAGCTGGTCCGGCAGGCCCATGATGCTCACGTCGAGGAACCCCCTCACGATCATGCCGACGGCTTCCTCTTCCGTGAGGCCGCGGGACATCAGGTACTCGACCTGGTCCTGGGCGATCTTGCCGACGGCTGCCTCGTGGGTCATCTCCACATCGGGAACGTAGGCCTCCAACTCCGGTATCGCGATCTGGATCCCGCTCTCGTGCAGGATCAGCCCCTTGCATTCAAGGTGCGCCTTGATCCCCGGGGCCTTGCCTATGAGCTGGCCCCTGGAAATGATCTTGCCGCCTGTCGACACGGTCCTGGAGATGATCTCGCATCGGGTGTTTGGCGCGTTCATGATCGCCCGCCCTCCCAGGTCCAGTTCGCTGCCCGGGTGTCCTATGGCGACGGTGCTGAAGCGAGCCACCGACCCGGCTCCGTCCATCCTTGTGGTAGGATAGGTTTGGATGCTCTGGACCGGCCTGAGCGCGACGTAGTTGGAGATGAAGGTTGAGTTCTCCTCCTGAAGGATGACCGTGCGAGGACGCACTCCCATGGTCTCGGACCAGTTGTGGATCATGGTGAACGTCAGCTTGGCCCCTTTCTTTAGGTAGAACTCAGAAATGCCCAGGTGCAGCGCCCGCTCCACACCCTTGCTGGTCGAGCATCCGGTGAGGACCTCCAGTTCCGCGCCTTCTTCGATGATGATTATGTTGTGCACGGTCTGCGCCGCGTCTTTGCTCTTGACCATGAGGCAGGTCTGCACCGGCAGCTGCACCTTGTGCCCCGCCAGCGCTCGGATGAAATATCCATCCGCCTCTTCGAGGTAGGTTCTGGCCGTATACTTGTCCGCATCGACTGCAACCGCCTTCCAGCTGTAATCCTTGACCCAGTCGTGGTTCTTGAGGGCTTGCTGGACCGATGTGACCTCGACCCCGGTTCCCTGTATGGATTCGTGGACCACGGTGTTGTCCATGAGGACGAACGAACCGGAACGGCCTTCACCGCTCGGCATGACGCCTGCGTTCAGCAGGGTCCTCCGGTCGGATTCGCTCAGTGATTCGAGCGACTCGGTCGTGGGCATGTCCCGCCTGGCCTCCTTGAAATGATCGAGCTCGATGTCCTCGCCGAACGTTGCCTTCTTCCCTTTGGCCTCTTCCGCCCTCTTCTTTAAGGTTTCAGCGGCCATTTTCAGACCTCCTTGGCCATCTCGACGTTGGGCCTCTTCAGGTTCAGCTTGCATCTTATGCATTCATCGTAGCCCATGCGTCTTATCTCTGAGAGCAGCTCCCTAGGATTTCCGGAGCATGCCACGGTGCCTTTGCATAGCACGTAGCCGCGGTCCGCCTCGACATAGTCCAGTATCGCACCGGTATGGGTGATGATCAATGCAGCCCTTCCGCTCATGTCTCGCTTTCCGGCGCAGCCCATCTTGTCGTGGAGGAGCTCGTTCACCTTGGCTCCGACCTTCTGGATGGAGACGATGTCCACTCCTGATTCCGGCTCGTCCAATAGGAACAGGCAGGGGTTCTGGGCCTCCAGTTGCAACAGTTCCGAGCGTTTGATCTCTCCTCCGGAGAATCCCACGTTCACGTCCCGAGCCAGGAACGGCTGCATGTCCAGATCGACGGCCAACTTGTCCGGGTCGGTCCTTCCCCGGCTGGTGACCTTGACCAGGTCCCGCAGCCTCACGCCGGCCAGGTTCGGCGGGCGCTGCATCATCATGCCTATGCCCTTGCGTGCCCGTTCCGAGACCGATAGCCCGGTGATATCCTCACCATTGAGTTTGATAGAGCCCTGGGTAACCTTGTAACCGCTGAATCCCATGATGGTCATCAGTAACGTTGATTTGCCCGAACCGTTCGGTCCGAACAATACGTTCGTGTAACCGTCCATGACGCTAATGCTCAGGTCATGCAGCACTTCTCTGCCGCCGACCTCCACGCTCAGGTTCTCGACTTCCAGCATGTGACTAGACCCAGTTCTTTGAGACGCAGGAATGATTATTTACCTTTTGCGGAATGGGTCTTCTTTATCTTCGGTGCCATCGTTCTGGTCGTGCATACTCTTAACGCTGTCAATATTTGGTGAAGGCCCAGGTCGCTGAGTGGTGAGGATAGGGATCAGTTATGTCCGTATAATCGGTGTGCCCGACGAACACGATCCAATAGAACCCTCTAGGAAGAATGATCTCCCCAGTCATATTGCCAGAATGCAATCTGGTCAGCCTCGGATCGAAGGCGTAAGGGCCTCCTTCAGCCATGGAGCGGATATTTCCGTCGCTGTAGGCGAGGACGTCAACGTCGGTGGCGTTGAGGAAGTATTGAAGCAACCCACCGTTTTCGGTGTAGAAACTTGTACCGCTTGTAAGTCCATTCCGGTCCACGCTCCCACTTCCACCTTGGTTGGAGTCTGGTGTCGGTTCAGGATTCAGTGACAGAATCGAGGTGTTGTTAGAAATCGCCCATGGATTGTCAGTATCTTTGAGAATGATATCAAGATGGAAGTTTTGTCCAATGACCACGGCTCCATAAATGATGGCCGGGTTCGTTCCGCTATAGCAGATGGATACCCATTTCTGATTCGCCTTGAACAACCAGACGACATCCTTCACACCATAGCTTGTAGAATATTTACCCGTCCCCACTTCGTTGCCTTTGGATATAGTAACGAACTGACTTTCCTGATCCAATGTGGAATTCAGACTCGGATCGGATATATTCTTCTTAATCGACCAACTCAGCCCCGATCCCATATCGATGCGGTAGGTTCCAGTCACGGTTGTGTTATTGAAGGTACCGGTAACATCATAGTCAAAATGGTCACCCTCCCTGACGCCATCCTGTACCAGAGGTATGAATCCTGCCGTGGATGATGGTTTCATGAAAACAAGCAAGATCGATCCCAGGATTAACACGGTGACTACGATCGCAAATGTGGCGATCACAATATTTCTAGATAGGACCTTTTTGGCCATTATTGACCCCTCTTACCCCGTATGCAATTCCTCAGATACCAATTTATTTTTTTCCACCGATCAACGAAATTGGACATCAATGGAATCTAGAAATATCCTGTTTAACAACGCTTATGTCATATGACCCCGCTACCGGCGATCGTGTTCCTATGATTGATCGATTTGATCTCCTGGTGATCGGCGGCGGGGTGGCCGGCATGCAAGCCGCACTGGATTCTGCCCGAGCCGGTCTGAGCGTTGTCCTGGTGGAAAAGGAGATGGAACTGGGCGGTCTTTCCAAGACACTTACTCACACGGTCATCCGAGGCACATCCCCTTCTGATCAGGTTCGTCGCCTAAAGGAGGAGGTCAGCGGGATTGACAACATCAGGCTGTTGCTCGGTCACCATATCGGGAACATATCCAGGGAGCAGGAACTGGTCACGGCGATCCTGGCTGACGATAAAGGGGACATGAGCGAGATCGAGGCGAAGGCCGTCATCATCGCCACTGGGATGGAGCCCATCAACGAAAAAGCGATACCAGAGTACGGAGCGGGCAGGCTTCGCGGGGTGGTCACCTCGGTCGAGTTCGATAGAATGCTCTCAAACTGGGAGACGGATGGAAGATCCGAGGCTGGCAGCGTTTCGTTCGTCCAATGCGTCGGTTCACGCGTGGAAAAAAGGGGCGTGCCCTATTGTTCGTACTATTGCTGCATGAACGCCGTCAAGGAATCGATCAGGCTCAAGAGGCTTGACCCGAAGGTGCAGGTTCACGTTTTCTACATCGACATCCGGACATGCGGTCGGGGCCAGGAAGCTGCATACAAGGAGGCTCGACATCTCGGCGTGCGCTTCGTCCGGGGCCAGCCGGCGATGGTCAGAGAGAAGGACAGCAAGCTCCTGGTATGTGGCGAGAACACACTTTTGAACGAGTTGTATGAAGTTCCAGCCGATATGGTCGTGCTGAACGTAGGTCTTCGACTTTCACAGGAAACGCTTCGTATCGCCGGACAACTGGGAATGGCTTTGGATGAAGAGGGCCTGCTATTCGATGACGAAATGCGCCCCGGTATGGCCCCGGTCATAACGGTCGGTTGCGCGGAATCTCCCAAGGATGTCGTGTCATGTTTGGAACAGGCCAGCAATCGGGCCAACGCTATTGTTCATTTCCTGGGACTTCGCAAGAGACAGCTCAGTACTCGGTGACCGTCCTTTTTGGTCGCGCCATTTCTGCCGGCGCCTGTTTGGCAACCTCACCATTTTCAGGAATCTGAGTAAGCGTTTCCTCGACGACGGCGATCTGGTTGTCGTCCTGGTCAAGGAAGATCGCGATGAGCCCGCCTACCCCCCTCTTCTCCGGTTTGACCACGAACCGCACCCCGCGGTCCACCATCTTCCGGTGTAGATCATATATGCTCTCCGTTGCCAGAATGATCCCGGTCGGTCCGCCGGGCTTGCGTCCACCTTTGTCCGGGACGTAGAGAGCAATTCTGGCCAGGCTTCTACTTGAACCCATCTCGACCCAGTTCTCGGTCCTCGAATCCCGTTGTACGGCGAGGCCGAACATCTGCTCGTAGAATGAGACAGCGCCGGCGAGATCCCTGACCGGTATGGCAACCGCAGAGACACCGAGCAGGACGCCTCGGCTGTCATATTGAGTATCTCCTCCCATGGGATCCCCGAGCGGCATGAACGTTCATCCGGTTCGACCATATTTAATCTTGCTGGATGGCGACGGTGCAGACCTCGGTATCGATGTCAGAGTGGAAGTCCGGCAAATTTTCCCATTGACGAAGCTTTAAGTGGCGCGAACCCCTTGAAACGCTAGGCCAAAAAATGACACCGGAGCAGAGTAACGACCAGATGTCGAGGTGGGATAATGCCTATTCCTCGAACCAGGACTTTTTCGGGAAGGATGCCAGCGAGCTTGGGTTAAGCGCTTTGCCCGTGTTCCAGAGTCATAAGGCCAGGAAGATACTGGAACTGGGTTGCGGGCAGGGCAGGGATACGCTCTTCTTCGCTCAGAACGGAATAGAAGTGACGGCTCTGGACTACTCCGAGACCGGGCTCTGCCAGATCAAGGAAAAAGCAACATCCGGGGGTGTGGCTGGGTCAGTCGTCCTCAAGGTCGGCGATGCACGCAAAGGCCTCCCTTTCGACGACGGCTCCTTCGATGGATGCTTCTCCCACATGTTCTTTACCATGCAGTTCCCCGAATCGGAGCTGGCATTCCTCTTCTCAGAAGTATTGAGAGTGCTGAAACCCGGAGGCCTGAACATCTATTCGGTCAGGAACGTGCATGACCCACATTTCGGCAAGGGGAAGCATTTCGGTGAGGACATGTGGCAGAACCCGCTTGGATTCGTGGTGCACTTCTTCAGCGAGGAGAAGATCAAGCGTCTTGCAGCTGGATATGATGTTCTTTGGATCAAGGAGTTCGACGATACCTCTCCGCCATTCACCAAGAAGCTATACGAGGTAGTGTTGCAGAAACCTTAGCGTCTCGAGGAATGCAGATCAGAAATGAAAGAGGGGGCCTTTCCCCTTCATCATTTTCTTTCCTTTTAGGAGCATCAACGTAGCCAATGCGAGCACGATCACCATGATCACTATTGCCACGATGGATGCCGTCATCAGAATCTCTGCGTTCCCATTCGAGCCTACCAGGGAGGAACCGCTCCATTGCTGTGCGCCGGAGCTGCAGTTGTTGTTCTGCCCATTGCCATTGATGTCGGTCGATTGATCCAATACCAAAGGAGCATACTTGCCTTTGGTAGTCAACATCCCCAGAGAAAACGGTAAGGACACAGATAAGACGACCAGGACAGCTATCACAAGTCCCGGTGAGATGTTCTTGAGAGTGAGATGTCCCATAGCCGTCCAAAATGATTCAGAGCGGGATAATGAAATAGATAAGGCAATGAAACAGCGGAAGGCACGGTCAATAAGTGAGATTCCAGTATTGGCCGGCTATCTACTAGATGATCATGCCAGTGTGTGTGAAAAACGGGTCTGACCGGCAAGAATTCAGGAGATATTAAGGTCTACGGACTTGACGGGATCGACTAGTTGTCCATGAATATCACGGTGAACAATGTGCTTCGATCTATGAATTCTTGAAACGATAGAACCCTGATCGGATTCATGGATCAATGTGATCGTCTGTCCCTCGGGATGGATCAAAGACCATCAATCCGAGCCGGTCCTTGCACACCAGTATGTGAGCTTGTGTGCCCGTATAGCCGTGTTGGGGTCGCTCACCATCTCGAAGCTGTCTGGCGGTTCAACAGATCTTGACCGAGTCTCCAGCAGGTATCTGCCCTTGACCGTGCTATGTGAGGACAGATTCTTGTTGATGGCCTCCAGGTCGAGTGGCGCCTTTGCTTTGGGAATGGCCTCCTCGATCATGACCCCCAGGTCCTTGTTGGCGTAGTGCTCTTCGATAACACGGATGTTCCAGTCGATAGAGATCGGTGTCACCGAGGGGTTACGGTCACGGACCAGCCATGCCTCGCCCACGCGGGAAAGCTCGCCCCGGCCGGGGATTCCCTCGAAATCCGTCAGCATTTCCGTTATCTTCTTGGGGGAGAGGCCGATCGCTGAAGCCACTCCTGCCGCCGCGGAGACCGCCGTGGAATATGACGGGGCCAGAAAAGTGGCCGGCATCGTGAACGGGAAATCGCCTTTCTTCACATTGAGCCAGCACTTGGGCTTATTGCCGAATTTCATGCCCTTTTCAAAGGATACGTTTATGTCGCCGAACTCCCCGAACTCGACCACTTGGGTGCTCTTCGGGATGAACACCTTCCACATATTGATCTCGGGATGTCTGAGCACCAGCGTACCCTTGGTCGCCTTCACCATTTGAATGATGCCATCGACCGCCCGGCGGGTGCCGGCGGCGATCGGATAATTGTCCCCGGAAGCCGTGGTCACGACCCCGATGTCAGCAAGCCCGGTCCCTCCCAGGTTGCATTCGAAAACACCCCGGGTCCACTCCCCTTCCATGAACGACAGACGCAGTATCGTTGCCGGAGAGATCATGACGTCCTGTTCTAAGAGTTGGACGGTCTCCCCGACGGAGAACAGTCCCTGCGAGGTCAGGAGCAACACCTTCTCGCCCTTCTTCTTGAGGATGTGGGAGATGGCGTGGCATGCCGTCGTCTTGGCCTTCGTCCCGGTGACCTCGATGGTGGGAAAGTTGAAATGAGCCAGCTCGCCAACTGCCCGGTGGAATGTTATCTTATGCTCATACTTGGCCCGTCCCAGATAGTGGTCGGGGCAGTGGATCGGAACTACCGCCAGGTCATATTTCTTCGACGGAGTGGTCCGGACCACCGCAATTCCTTCGTTCCGCAGGTGGTCGACCATGTACTGCTGCGCGGTCCCATAGACATCGACGGCTGTCACTTCCTCGCCCCGCGAGCGATAAGTGAGAGCGAGAACGTCCCCTCCGTGGGTCAGGTCGAGCACTAGCACGTTCATTTCAATCTCCAGCTGGGCACGATTGTCCTGCCTAGTTATCTAGTTTCATACATCCGATGACTATTTGGAAAAGACCTCGAAGCCCAAACTCTTCCCCAGGTCCTTGGCGCTCCGCGGAACGTCCGCCAGCTGTCCCCCTCCCTCGTACTGGATCCAGTACGTTCGTGAGAGTTCGTCGAGCGCTTCCTGCGGCGTCACCCCGGACATAGAACCCTCGGAGAGCATGGCCTCGATCCCGGTATATGCCCTGATCGAAAGGAACGCGACGAACATGTGACCGTCCATGGTCTCCCGGTCGACCAGGAACTCCTTGTCATGGCCCATCGTCTTTCGGTAGTCGGCGAACAGCCGGTCCATGGCGTCCCTTCTGCGATAAAGACGGTAGATGTCCTCCTCGCCGATGTCCTTGTCCGAAGCGAGCATGACGCAGCCGGCGATGTGGCTCCGGTCCATTACGCTCTGCTCCGCAAGCCGGTTCTCGTCCAGCATCCGGTATAGCGTCATCTCCTCCTCCATCTTGAGCTGCGCATCCTGATACAGGTAGAGCCACATGTTCCTGTGCCGCCTCTTCCCGCACTTGATCAGGTGCTTGTCGTGGAAGAAATGCCTGGTCAGCGGGATGTCCATGTCATACAGGTCGCTGTCCCGGTTCACTGGCAGGACGAACGACGCCTTCCTCTGCAACAGCAAGGAGATCACATCCTCGGAGAATGAGTCCCTCTCCAGGACCAGGGTCATGCCCTCTCCGCCGATCTCATCCAGAAGCTTGCGCATCGGTCCGAGCTCTCCGACCGGATTGGCCAGGGTCCGCACCATGGTGGGGGCGCCGGTGTTCTTCGAGAATATCATGGCCAGGTTGATCCTTTGCATGAGGCCTGACTCGTCCATACCGCGTCCCACGAGGTCGGTCTGTTCCGACCTGGTGAAGTAGGCGGACATGCCGTAGACCACCTCCTCCCCGGCAACGCACATGCCGTTGAAGGCCTTGGCCTGGGCCTTCTTGTCCATGCCAACGCGGCGAAGCATCTCGCCGAGATGGTTCGGTGCAAGGTCGGGCTTGATCCCGGAGATGTTGTACAGCTTGTCCCAGGAGCACTGCGCCCTGCGTAATGGCACATCGCCCAGCACTCTCAGCATCGCCAAAGCGTACAGCTCTTGCCAGTCCTCGGGAAATGAGCTCTTCAGGATGTTCGAGATGTCGGCCATTGCCCGGTTGAGCAGGACCGCGTTGCCATACTGTTTCACCACCCTCTCGGTGGCAGGGACCAGCATACTCTCCTTCTCCTGCAGGCCGTTCTTCTCGTCCAGGCGGCCTAGGTACTTGGACCTCTTCTTCCTCTTCTTCTCTTCCTTGTCCCAGACGGTGGTGGACCGGTAAACGTAGTATGAGGAACCGATCCTCTTGATCTCCAGCCCCTTGGCGCCCTTCTGTCTTTGCTCCCTGAGCCAACTCGCTGCCCACTCATCCATCTGTACGGTAATAGGGGATAAACTATGATAAAGATTTCCGTCTCCTTGTCTGCTTGGCCAGTGAGTTAAATTATTGTTAACGTCCCCCTAATGTAATCCCTATGAAAAGGACAAACCATTTATATTTAGGGGCTTCATCGGCCGTCTTGACGAGCAATAGGGGATTCAAAATGGCTGTTTCACGAAAATTGATGGCATTGACCGTTATCGCGATCCTGCTGGTCGGGGGACTGGCAGCGGTCATCGTACTGACCGCGAAGAACAACAACGACACGGCCGGTGCCGATCAATCGACAACGATCAGCGTCATCGACGACCGCGGGGTCAATGTGACCGTGACAAAGTACCCGCAGCGCATCCTGTCACTCGGGACGGCATTCACTGAATGCCTGTACGCGATAGGCGCGCAGGACCAGATCGCCGGAGTGGACAGCACCAGCAAGTATCCGGCGGCGGTCAGCAACAAGACCAACATCGGGAGCGGGTACACCTTGAACAAAGAGAACGTGATAATTCTCCAGCCTGACCTCGTTGTCATGTGGAAATCGTACACGAATACACTCAATGCATTGACTGAAATGAACTTGACCATTGTCGCGTTCGACCCCCAATCGGTGGCCGACGTGGAGAAGATGATTCTGACTCTTGGCAACGTGACCGGCAAGTCCAGTGAGGCAAGCTTGGTGGTTACCGATATGCAGACCCGGGTGAGCGCGGTGCAGCAGAAGATTGATAATGTCACCAACAGGCCCAATGTCTACATGGAACTGCTCAGTTCCGGTGGGAAGTCCCCCGGTCCCGGAACTATGACCGACGATGTTATCGGTCTCGCCGGAGGATTCAACATAAATACAAACACCAACACGCGGTATACCAAGATAACCCCGGAAAATGTCACCTGGAGCAACCCGGATTTCATCGTTTTGGAGACTCAGAACACTAAGACCAACGATCAGGTCAAGAACACCACTGGATATGGAACGATAAGTGCAGTGATCAACGACAAGATCATGCGTGTCGATGGGGCATGGCTGACTGCTTCACCGAGGATCGTCCTTGCCGTCGAGACGTTCGCCTCCTGGTTCCACCCGGAGCTGTTTCCTGCTTAAGTAAACTCATAATGGGCGCGGCCAAGCGCGTATCGTGGAGTTTCCCCTTTGCCTCCTTTTCCCACGATGCCGCCCCCGGCGCCCCGATTCCCTTTTTCGCCACATTTTATGAAGTTGAACTGAATTCCAGGGGTGAATGACGATGGACCAGAAGGGTATCGAGGAGATGCATGCCAATAAGCTTCATCGATGGGCGATCACCATGGTGTCATTGGCGCTCGCGTTGATCGCTATCGCCATAATGGCCATCGGTATCGGTTCAACCAGCATTTCCCCGGACCGAATTGTTTCCGCTATATTCTCCAATGATTTCCTACGTGTCATTACCGGTCAGCATGCTTCTAACCCTATCAACGCCGTGGTTCTTGAGATTCGCCTGCCTCGGATATTCATCGCCTCCTTGGTCGGTGCGTCTCTTGCCGTGGCCGGGACGGCGATGCAGGGGATCTTCCGGAATCCGATGGCTTCACCTTACATTCTCGGACTATCGTCCGGCGCAGCGTTCGGGGCATCATTGGCGATTGTACTGGGATTCTCAGTGATCAGTGGCGCTTTCGCAGTCCCGGCGATGGCCTTCATATTCTGTTTCATCACTCTCTTCATCGTCTACGGGATCTCCGCCACCAAGATGGGCGTCCCGGTGACAACTTTGCTCCTGGCGGGCATAGCGGTCGGCTCTCTCTTTACCGCCCTGGTCTCGCTGATGAAGTATTTCTCTGGCGACAATCTCAGCGCCGTCGTTTACTGGATGATGGGCGGTCTATGGGATAGCAACTGGTCGCAGGTTTGGGTGACGATGCCATTGGTGGTCATCGGTTCAGCGGCTTTACTCTTCTATAGTAAGGAGCTCAACCTGATGATGGTCGGTGAGGAACACGCCACCAATCTCGGGGTGAACGTCAGACGCTCCCGGCTGATCATCCTGATCCTGTCGTCGTTGGTGACCGCCGCAGCCGTCTCGGTCAGCGGGGTCATCGGCTTCGTCGGTCTCATTGTTCCGCACACCCTGCGAATCATCCTAGGTCCGGACAACCGCATCCTCATGCCAGCGTCCATTGTCGGCGGAGCCGCCTTCATGATCGCCATGGACACGATCGCCAGGACCATCATGGCACCGGCTGAGCTACCGGTCGGCATCATCACAGCGCTGTTAGGGGCGCCGTTCTTCCTTTGGCTCTTGCGGTCGCGTAAGCGCGACATATGGGGGTGGTGAGTTGGACCTTAAGGTCGACGGGGTAACGTTTAACTACACTAGCGTACCCGTTTTGGACGGCGTCTCCTTTGAAGCCAAGGGTGGCGAGGTGATCGGCATAATCGGCCATAACGGCTGCGGCAAGACCACGCTCCTCAAATGCATCAACCTGGCCTTGCATCCCGGCTCCGGCATCGTCAGTATAGATGGCAAGGACACGCTCTCCATGTCCCGCAAGGACATCGCCAAGGAAGTGGGCGTGGTCGCACAGAACACCGTCATCACGTTCCCGTTCACCGTGCTGGACATGGTCCTTATGGGGCGGTTCCCTTCGCTGGAGAGGTTCGCCAACGAGTCCAAGGACGATCTGAGGATCGCGATGGACGCAATGGAGGCGACCAGCGTCACTTATCTCGCTTCGAGGCCGATCGACGAGATCAGCGGCGGTGAGAGACAGAGGGTAATCATCGCCCGCGCGCTCGCACAGGAGCCCAGGGCTCTGTTGCTCGATGAGCCGACCCTGCATCTGGACATAAACCACCAGTTCGAGCTGATGGAGCTCATCCGTTCACTTGCGAAAGAGAAGGGATTGCTGGTCATCATCGTCTCGCACGATCTTAACCTGGCGGCCCGCTATTGCGATAAGCTGATAGCGCTGGACGAGGGTAAGATCGCCGCCGCCGGGCAGGTTGGGGATGTTCTGACATCAGAGAACCTGGCCAGGGTCTTCAACATCCGAGCGGAGGTACGGTTCGACGAGCGGATCGGTTCATATGAGATAACGATCCTGGGCACCATTCCCAAGAAATCGTGAGCCTCATCCTTGTTCTTTCAACATTCATCGTTTCCGCCCCCTGTCGTTCAATGGCAGACCTCACCTTGCCTATGCGATTTGAGCTTCCTGGAAATTCTCTGGAATAATAATGTGGTCGCATAGAGGATGAAAACGATGCTGGTTATGAAAAAGCTCACTGGATACGGTTGATAGTACGCCATGAACAGCCCCGTCCAAGTGGCGATGAGGGCTACGGTCATCGAGATCATTATTCCCATCTGCGGGCGTTTCGTCCATCGATGGGCTATGGCCGCCGGCGTGACCATCAGCGAGAATATCAGGAGTACCCCCACCACCTGCACTGAGATCGATACAGCCACTGCAACCAGGAGCATGAACACGATCCCGAGCCCAAGCATCGGCAGCCCCTTTGCCTCGGCCACATCCTCATCAAGTGATGCGAACAGGAGGGGTCGGTACACTATTGCGACCACGGTCAGGATAAGAAGGCTGACCAACAGCGTCACGATCACATCGTCGCCGCTTATCCCAAGTATCTGCCCAAAGAGGATGGAGTATGCTGCGGATGCATAGCCGTTGTAGAGGCTGATGAACAATACCCCCAATCCCAGCATTAACGACAGGACCGTGCCTATCTGCACATCGCGAGAGGCGGCACGTCGGCCAAGGAAGGCCATTGCCGTTCCTCCACAGCTTGTGAACAACAGCAGACCCAGGACTGGATTGATCCCGAGGAGCACGGCTGCTGCCGCCCCGGAGAAACCGACGTGGGAAAGAGCGTGCGCCGCGAATGAGGAACGGCGCAATGTTACGAAATAGCCAACGATCCCGGCTACGATGGCCACGATCGTCCCCGTTTCGAAAGCGTGTCTCATGAAGGGGTATTGCCACATCTCCTGGAGATCTGCCAGTATGTTGATGGAGAAGGACATCGAGATCAGCACTCGCAATGATGCGGGTCCTCTTCGATGCCTATGACGGCGATGTTGCCCTTTGAGTCACGGAGTACCTCGATCGGAGTCTGGTACAATTCTGTCAGTGATTCTGAAGTTAAGACCTCTTCCGGCGTCCCGATCCTGATCCTTCCGTTTGCCATATAGATCACCTTGTCCAGCACCGGGAGGAGTGGATTGATGTTATGGGCGATCAAAAGGGCTGTAACGTTTCGCGACCTGACCACTCTGTCGACAAGTTGTACCAGTTCACGTTCCCGACGAATATCCAGGTTCGACAGGGGCTCGTCCAAAAGCAGCAGGTCCGGTTCGCTCACCAGTGCTTCGGCGAGGAACACCCTCTGCAATTCTCCGCCTGATAGTTCGCCCAGAGAGCGGTGCGCCAATCCTTCAGCGTCTGCGGCCTTCAATGCCTCCCAGGCTGCTTCATAGTCGTCCTTGGCAAACAGGCTCATTCCCCAGTGTCCTCCGGAGAATCCCAGTCGCACTAGTTCCAGGGCTTCGGTCGTCACCTCGGCGTCGATCGAATGCCTCTGCGGCACGTAACCGATCCTAGCGTTGCCACGACGGGGTGGGGCGCCGAATACCGCGATGCTGCCTCCAGCATGTTGCTGCAAACCCAGAAGCAACCGGATCAGGGTCGTCTTCCCCGCCCCATTCGGGCCAATGATAGCAACGAACTCGCCACGAGCTATGTTGAAGCTCGCCCCTTTCCACACGGTCTTTCCTGGAAACCCGACCGTCAGGTCATTGGCCACGATGATGTCTGAAGATGCCATGATGATCCCTCTCCGCTGCACTAACTGAGAGCTGCCTCAAGACTATCGTATTCTGAGATCATCCACTCCTGGAATGTCATGCCGGAAGGCATGGTATGCGTAACAGTTACGATCGGAATGCCCTCTTCGATGGCTAGCGTCCTCATGTTCTCGGTTATGGGCGTTTCTGTCTGAGAACTGTAAATCAGTACCTTCACGTTGCCGCTCTCGAGCTGTTCCTGAAACTCCACTATGCTCTGCACGGATGGGTTATATCCCTCGCAGATGGCTTCCATGAAATCAGTGGAGGTGACAAGGCTAAGGTTTGCGGCATCCGCGATGTACTCCACAACCTCCGCACTGCCAGCCACCTCGGTACCGTTGTATTTTTCAGCGATCTCGGCACAAATATTCTGATATTCTTGGAGGGACGCAGTGAGATTGGCGTATTGTCTACCGAAATATTCCGAATGGCCTGGGTTCATGGTCGTGAGGTCATCCTTCATCTCCTTCACTGCCAGATTCACATAGCCGGGGGAGTACCAGAAATGAGGATTGTCTCCTTCGTATATGCCGATCAAGGCGCCCACGTTAAGGACGACGCAGCCTGAGCTGGTACCGGAACTGATCAGATTCTCAGCCCATGAGTCGTATCCCGCTCCGTTTATGATGATATAATTGGCCGTTGCGAACTCCTTGGCGTCAGAGGTCGTGCTCTCGTATTCATGAGGATCAGCGTTAGGGTCAGAGACAATGCAAGTTACCTCGACATAATCTCCACCGATCTGAGAGATCAGGCTCCCCCAAAAATTCTCAGCCGCGACCACTCTTATCTTGCTTGTTGAAGCATTCGCGTTATTCGAAGACAACACTGCCGAAATTCCAGCTACTACCAGGACTGTCGCAATCGCAACCACTGCTATCACAATCACAGATCTTTTTCCGAGAGCCATTTCCAAATTCCTCAAATGCTTGAATGTTATTAACAAATATAACATTTACTATTAACTATGACATAATCAATTATATATAATGTAATAACAATTATATACTGATATTTACTATAATATACCGTATTAGAAGGTAAAAAATGACACAGCTGGGTAAGCTCGATGATTATGACTATCGATGACCAAGATGAGCGATTGCTCCGATCTGGTCATACGTTAAACGTCCTGGCAATAAATAAATGGAAACCGTTCATCGTTGGACCACTATCCGCGATCCCGATGCCCCTTCCTTCGTAGGGGACCGTTGGTAGGGAAGATTCAAACTAACATCCTCTATTGCGACATAGGGTAATGGTAGATCGGTGAGGAGATTCCGTTGAACAAAGACATCATTTACAAGAGGAATTTCGGAATCATTAATCCGGACCCATCGAAACCGAATGAATATTCCAGTGAGAACTGTTATCCAGATCGAATAATTAGTGGGCGTGATGCCAGGATCAAGGACATCGACGGGAAGGAGTACCTAGATTTCTGCTTGGCGAACGGATCATTGGTCCTGGGTCATCAGGATAAGGATTTCTTAGAGGCGGTCCAATATCATACTAATCTGGCGGCTCAAATAGGGCAGAGACAAGAGCTGATATCCAATTATTCCAGGATGATCCACGAGGCATTCCCCTCGATGGAGCGAACGCTGTTCATGGAATCAGGAGACATGGCAACGGCACAAGCAATGGAGATAGCGCGTTTGCATGCTGATCGAAAAGTCATCGTCAGGGCAGTCCCAGAACAGTCTTGTCCGAATGAGGGAGAAATAGAGAACATGGTCTCGGTTCCCTTCAATGACCTGGATTGCATGACCGGAGAGATGATCAAGAACGAGGTCGCCGCAATAATACTCCAGCCAGTCCCCTGCTTTCCCGGACCGATGGTCCCGGAGGAAGACTATCTGCACCAGCTTCGGGAGATCGCCGACGCCAACGACATCCTTCTGATATTCGACGAGAGAACGACTGGATTCAGATTGGCGATGGGCGGTGCACAGGAGCATTACCACGTAAGGCCGGACATAACCATATTGGGGAAGGTAGCCGGTGGGGGATATCCCATTGGTATCTGCGGGGCATCGGAGGACCTTATGGACGCCAGGATCTCTAAGATGACAGAAGCGGATATCTCCAATATTGATCCGTTCCCGATAGCCGCCGGCATGGAGACCGTGAGGCGTTTACGTATGGCCGATCATGTTCATCTGAATCAAATGGGAGAGAGGATGGGCAGGGGTCTCGAGGCGGTCCTTAACGAATTTCATGTGCGGTACAAGGCCTCAACGGTAGGTTCCATGTTCCAGGTGTTCCTGGACCCGATGGGCGTGGACGTCGGTGGAAGGAGAGCAACTGAGCGGAACCTGTACAGGAAGGTTTGGGATATCGCATTTGAGAACGGAGTTCTCTTCTCTCCTTCACAGAACGGGACCAACTTTATCTCGACCGCGCACAATGAAGATGATATCGATGAAGCGGTGAACGCCATCCTCGTCTCGCTAGGTGAGGCTGTCCTATGATCCTCGGTACCCGATCGAACCGGTCTTCGATGGCAATTGTCAACAAGGTCCTGAAACGCATGTCCGATAACCATGCGACCGAAGCGGTCGAACTAAAGATCGTTGCGGTTGACGATTCGAAGAGAGACGGACCTTTCGTTGTGCAGAGGATGGACGAATTCACAACGCTCCATGAAAAGATAGGAACCGGCGAGATCGATGCGATGGCAGTCGCCGTTGACGAGATCCCGCTAGATCCAACGGCCTGGTCCCAGGTCGCGGCCGTCCTCCCCCGGGGGCCGGCAGAGGATGTGCTGGTCTCTGCATTGTCATTGGAACGAATGAGGCCCGGTTCTGTCATCGGCATCTCTTCGGCAAGACAGAAGAGTCAGCTGTTGAACCTCAGGCCTGACCTATGTGTGAAGGACATGAGGGAGGAGACGAACCGATGCCTGGACATCGGTAATGGATTGGATGCTTTCATCGTGTCACGGGCAGGGATGGAACTGCTCCAGATCGATTGTCCAGCGTATATCCTGGACCCTGAGCAGTTCATTCCGAGCCCAGGACAAGGTGCAATAGCGATACTGTGCGGTCCCAATTCCAGACACTGGAAAACACTAACGGGATTCGACGATCACGACACCAGGATATGCGTGGAATCGGAAAGGTTTCTGCTGAATGCCGTGAGCACCGACATTTCTGTTCCCATAGGGATCTGGGCAACTAACGAGGAGAATGAAATCCGTGTCCGCGCCATAGTCCTGGATGACGATGGGATGACCTCCTTCCGTCTAGACCGGAACATCGAACTGGTAAGCTTAGAGGATGGTTTGAACTCGTTCGCCAAGGAATTGAGATACAGTTGGGATTTGGTCCGATGATAAAGATCAGTCAAAAAACGAGCGGGGTAATGTCACTTGAACGATCCCCCATTACCCATCACACCGAGGTCACCCCATGACCACCGTCGCGATCCTGCGGCCTGCGGACCGTATGGAGGAATCATTGGAGCTGGCCAAGAACATGGGTTTCGATGCCGTCTTCGCCTCACCGATAGAGCTGAGGACGAAGGACACGCCGGAGTTCGCGACGTTCCTTCAAGGTCTGGCCAACGGCGATGTCGATATCGTCGTCCTGACATCGTCCACGGCGGTCAAATCGGCGTTCGAACTGGCGAAGAAGCATGGTCTTGTCGAGGAACTAAGCCGGGGCCTGCGTCAGATCCAGGTTATCGCCATCGGTCCAGTCACTGCCAAAACGGCGGAGAACGAATGGATCAAAGTGGACACCCTCCCAGAAAAATTCACTTCGGAGGGTCTGGTCCACCTTCTGTCCAGGAAAGGCATAGCTGGGAAGCAGATCGTGATCCTTCGGTCAGATCAAGGTTCTGATGTCCTGATGAAGGGGCTCAGCGCCATGGGCGCAACCGTTCAGGAGATAGAGGTCTACACCCTCACCAAGGTCAAGACCGGCCGGCCGTTGCTGGACATGTTCTACAAAGGGATCAGGGGTGAGATCGACGTGTTCGCATTCACCAGCTCAATGTCGACGAAATCGTTCATCGACGAAGCGAAGAAGCACTATTCCGACGAGGAGGTCGAGGACATGCTGGATTGCGCTGTCGTGGCGGCAATCGGCGAACCGACAAAGAAGATGCTGGAGGACATGGGGTACAGGGTCGACATCATGCCGGAGAAAGCCACTTTCGAGGATCTTCTGACCGCCATAAAGATCGGCCTTCGTGGTTGAACGTTCCGCTCACTTTCTCTCTCGTACCAAGATATCCAACGCCTCATCCACGGTCAACGGCGGTTCGAACCCTATCCCGGTCCTTTCACCCCACTTCGACATCAGTCTGGAGAACGAGGGAAGCTCGAGGCTGGCCTCTTTCAGGACAACCTGGTCGTGGATCAGCGTTTGGAATCCTCCGTCGAATATCTTGTTCCGCTTGAGCACGATGACCCGGTCGGTCAGCTCGAACGCCACCGACAGGTCGTGGGTGGCCAGCACGATCGTTTGGTCCAATGAGTCAAGGACCTTCACGAGGTCCCTTCGGCCTTGCGGATCGAGGTTAGCCGTCGGCTCGTCCAGAAGTAGCGTCGGTGGCGACATGGCCAGCAATCCGGCGATGGCCACCCTTTTCTTCTCCCCGGTGGAGAGGCGATGCGGCACGCGGTCGCCGTAACCACCGACCCCGGCCAGGTCCATCGCCTTCCGCGCCCTCTGGTTCACCTCATCTTCCTTCAGTCCCATATTGATCGGTCCGAAGGTCACGTCCTCATAGACCGTCGGCATGAAGATCTGGTCGTCCGGGTCCTGGAAGAGCAGTCCGACACCCTTTCGGGCGGTCGATGCGGACCTCTTGGTTAGCTCCACCTCGTTTATCCATGCCTTGCCGGAGGAAGGGACGAAAAGCCCGGCCATGATGTGAAGCAGCGTGCTCTTGCCTGCCCCGTTCGGTCCAACCAATGCGACCCTTTCGCCTTTCTCGATCACGAGGTCGATGTTCTCGATGGCGATATCTGCCTCGGGATACCGGTACATGACGTTCTCAAGCTTCATCATCGCCAAGCGATCACCCCGTTCTGGACGATTATCGAGGTAAAGCAGACCAGGCCGAATGCCAGGGCGAGGAAACCGTCCCTCATGTGCACCTTCGGTCTCCTCAGGGTCCTGACCTCGCCGTCGTATCCCCTCATGAGCAAGGCATCGTACATGTCGGAGCCTCTCTGGCTAGAACGGACGAAGATCATGCCGATACTATTGGACAATGTCCGGAACGCCTGTTTCTCGAAGAGGTGAGCACCGCCGGAGAAACCCCTCGCCTTACGGGCCAACCTCATCCTTGCTGCTTCGTCCTGCAGTACGAAGATGAACCGGTAGGTGAACAGGATCAGGTTCGTCAATAACCTAGGCATGCGGAACCACCGGAACGCCGCCATCATCTCGAAGAAAGGCGTCGTGGTGGTCACCAGTATTAGCGCCAGGACCGAGGCGGAGACCCGGATGAACATCATTTCCGCATTGACAAGCGAGGAGGTGAATGCGAGCGCAATCGACGTCACCGCGATGAAGGGGAGCGCAAGCAGGTAGTTCTCGGCCACGTGATGCAGCGGCACGGCGGCCATAAGCACCATCAGCATCGCGAACGCCAGAACGATTAGCAGCGACTGGAGGTCCCTCAAGAAGGCTGCCGTTATGATTAGCGCCACGGTCGAAACAAGCTTCACCCTGGCATCGAAAAGGAAGAACCTGGAGCCTTTTGCGAACCGGTCCATTTCATCGTGATGGGACAAGATGATCCTCCGATCGTAGATGGTGAATAAGGGAATTGGACGGACGTGAGACCGTCCCAGTGTTTGCGGGCTCAGGCCTGGGGGATGTCATTCTCCCGGGATCGTCCCCTGGCCCTCCAATAGAGAAGGACCACTCCAACGGTCAGGGCGAACCCGACTATCCCAGCGACCAGCGCCGCGCCGTAATTGTCACCGTAATCCATTACCGACGTGAACAGTGGGGCCACTTCGTTCAGGCCTGCCTGTTCCATGGTGACCTCCAATCCATCCCCGTACGCTGCGGAGAAGGCAAAGAACCCGACCAGTCCGATCGAGAATGCCAGGATGAGTCCGAACGCGGCCTTGGCCAGTCCCTTCGCGGCAACCGGAGCGGTGCCGTCAAGACCATGCCTGAACCTGAGGGTCCCGGGAGAGACCTTGGCCAGATACAGGACGACTCCAGCGGTGATGGTCGCCTCGCCTATGCCTATCAGTATGTGATAACCGAGCATCGCCGTGACCGCAATGTTCGGCGCGATGCCATATGCACCGCCTGACAGCTCGTAGCTGAGCGAGAGCTCGAGCGCCGCCACCAGTGCAGCCATGACGACCGAGAGCCACGCTCCGATGACGATGCCTGTCTTCTCGAACCTGCCGGAGAACGTCCTCATAGCGGCCCACGTGATGAGCGGAGCGATCACCGCCATGTTCAAGAGGTTCAGACCAAGGGCGGTGATGCCGCCGTCACCGAAGACGAAACATTGGATGATCAGGATCGTTGTGATCACGACCATGGCGGCCGCCGGTCCCAGGAGGATGACCGCAAGAGCCGCTCCGATCAAATGTCCAGTGGTTCCGCCCCCGACCGGGAAGTTCAGCATTTGAGCGATGAAAATGCCCCCGGCCAGAACCGCCATGAACGGTATCAGCCGCTCGTCCATCCCACGGTTCAATTTCCATATCGCCAACGCAATGGCGGGGACCGCGATCAACCAGCCTAGGACCAGGACCTCCGGGGACATCAATCCGTCAGGGATGTGCATCTTCGAACCTCCGTAACACGATTTTCTAATTTGTGTTACTCGGTAATAGCCAGAGATATATAATATTTAGCGTAACACTTATTCGGTAAATGTGTTACGTTTCCGGTCCGGAGCCGGATGACCAAGGTTCCCTAAGCTCGGATCCTCAATGCTTGCTGCACCCGGATTTCAGCTCCTTCACGAAATCCCTGATCTCGTGCGGTTTCACTCCATCGATGATCCTGGATATGATGGCCGAGCCGACGATGACCCCGTCCGCGCCCAGAGAGGTGATCTCCTCGACATGCTCTTTCGTCGATACGCCGAAACCGACGGCCAGCGGAAGATCCCCGGCGGCCTCCTTGGCCCGTCCGATGAGCGCCGGGAGCGTTTCGCTCAGGTTGCCCCTGGCCCCTGTTGTTCCCAATCTGCTCACCAGGTACAGGTATCCGCTCGACCTTCCGGCAATGTGCATCATGCGGTCCTCCGGGGTCGTTGGAGCGACCAGCTGAATGAGGTGTATGCCTTCGTTCATGCAGAACAGCTCCAGCGTCAACGATTCCTCGATAGGCAGGTCAGCGACGATCAGTCCGTCCGCTCCGGCCTTCCTTGCCTGCTTGACGAACTCCTCCTCTCCCATGCGGAAGACCGGGTTGTAGTAGCCCATCAGCACGATAGGGACATCGCACTTCTCCCTCACTCTGGCGGTGAGCTCGAGCACCCTCTCCGGGGTGACGCCGGCCCGCAACGCCTCGAAACTGGACTTCTGGATGACCGCGCCGTCCGCCATGGGGTCGCTGAACGGGACGCCGATCTCGATGATGTCGGCACCGCCCTCCTTGCAGGCCAATAAGTAGCTAAGCGATGTTTCGAAGGAAGGGAACCCTCCGGTAAGGTAGACGATCAGCGCGCTCTCGTCGCGCTCCTTGCAGTTCCGGAACGCCTCTTCAATGCGCCCCGCTGTCCCGGACTGGTCGTCCGGCCTTACACATCGCTTTGACGTCACCTTATCAACCCCATGTTGAACACCGTCTCGAGGTCCTTGTCCCCTCGCCCAGATACCGTTATGACCACGATCTGGTCCTTGTCCATCGCCTTCGCCCGCTGCACGCCGGCATACACCGCATGGGCTGACTCGAGCGCCGGTATGATGCCTTCCAGGCGGGACAGTTCGACGAACGCCCCGAGCGCCTGTTCATCGGTGATTCCTAGGTACTCGGCACGACTTATATCTTTCAGGTAGGAGTGCTCCGGCCCCACACCCGGATAGTCGAGACCGGCGGCGATGCTGTGCGCCTCATGGACCATCCCGTCCTTGTCCTGGAGCAGGTAGGACTTGGAGCCCTGGAAGACGCCCACCGACCCGGCGCTGATCGAGCACGAATGTTTTCCCGTCTCGATCCCGCATCCGGCCGCCTCGGCCCCCAGGAACTTCACTCCCTTGTTCCGGATGAAAGGATAGAACGTGCCGATGGCGTTGCTGCCACCGCCGACGCATGCCACCAAAAGATCCGGCAGTCTGCCTTCCTGTGCCTTCAGCTGCGTTTTGATCTCCTTCCCGATGATGCTCTGGAAATCCCGCACCAGGGTCGGATAGGGGTGAGGCCCGGCCGCCGTCCCGAACATGTAGTACGTCGTCTCGACGGACGCCGCCCAATCGCGGAAAGCCTCACTGATGGCGTCCTTGAGGGTCTTGGAACCGATCTGCACCTCATTGACCTTGGCGCCCATCAGCCGCATGCGGAACACGTTCATCCGCTGCCGCTTGACGTCCTCTGCGCCCATGTAGATCTCCGCCTCCATTCCCAGCACTGCCGCCGCCATCGCCGTCGCGGTCCCGTGCTGCCCGGCCCCGGTCTCGGCGATGATGCGGGTCTTGCCCATGCGTTTCGCCAACAGCGCCTGTCCCATGACATTGTTGAACTTGTGCGCGCCGCCGTGTGCCAGGTCCTCCCGTTTAAGGTAGATCTTGGCCCCGCCGTACTTCTGCGTAAGGCGTTTGGCGAAGTACAGCGGCGTCTCCCTGCCGCCATAGTTGACGTTGTACCACCGCAGCTCCTCCTGGAACGCTCTGTCGTTCTTCGTCTGGTCATATACCTTCTCGAGCTGGATCAGCGCCGGCATGAGTATCTCCGGGACGTACTGCCCGCCGTACTCGCCAAATCTTGTCCTATCTAGCATCAATGAACACTCCTAGCGTTTGAGATGAACTGCTCCACCAGGTCCATGGACTTGCGGCCCCCGGTCTCGACGCCGGAGGAAACGTCGACCGCGAACGGATGCACCGCTATGATGGCGTCCGCGACATTCCCCGGGTTGAGGCCGCCGGCGAGCACCACCGGGAACGGATCGACCGCCTCCACGATCTCCGCGCTCAGCGTCCAGTCGTGTTTCATGCCCGCCCCGCCGAACGAGGCGGAGGCAGTGTCCAGAACCAGTCCGGAGCATTTGCCGACCAGTTTCTCCGCCCGCTCCAGCTCGTCGCCCCAGCCCATCGGCTGGAGCGCCCAGACATCGCAGGGAATGGCATTGGCGACCGCTTCCACGTTCTCCACGTCCATCACCGAGTGCAGCTGTAGCACGTCCGGTTTCAGGACGCGGACGATCTGCTTCAGCACGTCCTCGCTCTGGCAGGTGGTGACGATCACCTTCTTGCACTTCGCCATCGACATCAGCTGCTCTGCCCGAGATATGGTGAGCTCCCTCTTGGAATTGGTCTCCACGATGAAACCGACATAATCCGCCTTGCGTGAGGAGATGATGTCCTCGTCCCTCATCATCCCGCAGATCTTCACCTTGGTCATCTTGGCACCACCAGGCCTCTGAGCCTCTTCTCCGGGTCATCGGACGACGCCAGCTCGGTGCCGATAAGCACCCCTGCCGCCCCGCTGTCGCGGGTCGCGATGACCTGTTCCCGGGTGGTGATGCCGGACATCACAATTATCGGTTTCGTCTTGTGCGCCAGGCTGTTCAGCAAACGGACCCCCTTCCCCTGCTCGATGGCCATGGTGCGGAGGTCCCGCTGATTGATGCCAACGACATCCGCGCTGCTCTTCAGGCTCTGGAGCAGCTCCACCTCATCGGCCGCTTCGAGCACGACCTCCAGACCTCGCTCGTGGGCGTAACCTATCAGGCTGTCCCTGCGGACCTTGACCATGTGCGACGAGAACAACTTCTGGATCAGGAGTATGGCGCTCGCTCCGTGCCTGGCCGCCGCATCGATCTGGTTGTTCGAAACGATGAAATCCTTCATCAGGACCGGGACCGGGTTCAAGGATGCCACCTCCAGCAGCTGCAGGCTGCCCTTGAAGAACTTCGGCTCGGTGAGCACCGAGAGGGCGGTGGCACCTCCTTGGAGATATTTGTCGATTAGGACCTCCGGGTCATGCACGGATATGTGGTGATTGGAAGGCGAGGCGCTCTTGACCTCCGCCACGACCGGGTACGATCTCGATATCGAAAGAGCCTTGACCAGCGAACGGCGGGTGGACCGGGCATATGAACTGGCCGTTTCGACCTCATAGTAGTTTGAGGCAATGAGCAGCTCCGCGTTCCGGACCAGTTTCTCCAGAGTATCCTGCATTATACCTCAGCCTTGCTCATGTCGACGAACTCAATCATCCTCTGCATGGCCTTCCCGGAATCTATGGACACGCATGCCATATCGATTCCCTCCTCGATATTATTAACCCTGTTGCATGCCAAGAGCGCGCAGGCGCTGTTGAGCACAACGATGTCACGCCTGGGACCGGGGGAGCCAGACAGCACCCTGCGGGCCAACTTGGCCGCCAGTTCCGGTGTCAGTTCCGTAATGACCTCCGGCCGCGGGGGACCGAACCCGAGCGCCCTTGGATCGATCTCGAACCGATCGGTTCTACCCCGGTCGAGCAGGACCGCCTGGGTCGTGCCTAAGGTGGATACCTCGTCCATGCCCGGGAAACCGTGCACGACCAGCGCCCGCTTGATGCCTAGATCGTTCATCATCACGGGCACGATATCGAGCAATCTCGGATCGTACACTCCCATGAGCTGCATCTTGTCCGCCTCCACCGGGTTCAGCAGGGGGCCGATCACATTGAACAGGGTCTTGGAGCGCAGCTCTCTGCGGACCGCGGCCACGTTCCTCATCGCGGGATGGTAGAGCGGGGCGAACAGGAAGGTGATACCGATATCATCCAGCATCCTCTCGGCCAGTTCCGGACCGATGGCCGTTCGGGCACCCAGGGCGGTGAGCAGGTCAGCGCTGCCGCAGACACCGCTGCTCGACCGGTTCCCGTGCTTCGCCACCGGGACGCCGCATCCGGCCACCACGAACGCCGAGATGGTCGAGACGTTGAAGGTGCGGAACGAGGCCCCGCCGGTGCCGCACAGGTCCATGACCGCCTGATGCCTGGTGTGTACCTTGATCGACGCCATCGCGAACGCTTCGGCGAAAACCCTGATCTGCTCCGCCGTCTCTCCTCTTGCGGCCAGCGATGAGAGCGCCGCGGCCATCTCCTCGTGGCTCGCCCTGCCGGCCACCATATCATCGGCCAAGCAGGAAAGGCTGTTCCCGCTCAGGTCCACCCTGGTCACGGTCTCAATCATGTTCAGCACCTTGCCCCGGCGATAAAATTGGCCATCATGCTCTTTCCTTTGGGAGTCAGGATCGACTCCGGATGGAATTGCACGCCCTCGATCGGGAACTTGAGGTGCCTGATGCCCATGATCGTCCCGTCCGATGCGGCGGCCGTCACCTTCAGGTTCGGCGGCAGGTCATGACCGACCACCAAAGAGTGGTATCTCCCGACCACGAGCGGATCCTCGAGCCCGGCGAACACCCCTTCTCCGTCGTGCCCGATCACCGATGTCTTGCCATGCATCAGCTGTTCCGCCTTGGCCACGGTTCCGCCGTAGCAGTGGGCGATGCCCTGGTGTCCCAGGCAG
Organism: uncultured Methanomassiliicoccales archaeon; assembly: GCA_942492955.1. Taxonomy (GTDB): domain Archaea; phylum Thermoplasmatota; class Thermoplasmata; order Methanomassiliicoccales; family UBA472; genus DASXVU01. The sequence goes on along the minus strand of OW818644.1, from coordinate 751,130 downwards.
ACGCCCAGTGTGGGTACGGCATGGCTAATCCCGGTCAGGACCTCGGCGCAGACGCCGAAATCACGCTTCACCGCCGGGTGCCCCGGTCCAGGAGAGATCACGATCGCGTCGGGATCGAATCGGCGCACCCCCTCCGCGTCGATAGCGTCATTGCGGAACACCGTGACATCCGCACCCAGCTCCCCCATGTACTGTTTCAGATTGTAAACGAATGAATCGTAGTTGTCCAGTAACAATATCCTCATGCCGTTACCCTCCCGTTGCAGGCCTCGATGGCCTTCTTGACCGCCTTCAGCTTGTTCTCCGCCTCGACGTACTCCTTTGCCGGGTCGGAATCGGCGACGATGCCAGCCCCCGCCTGGATGTAGATGCGGTCGTCCGAGATGAACGCGGAACGGATGGCGATGGCGGAGTCAAGGTTGCCGTTGAAAGACAGATAGCCAACCGCACCGGCGTACGGTCCTCTCGGCCTCTGCTCAAGCTCTTGGATTATCTCCATGGCCCGCGGTTTTGGCGCTCCCGATACGGTCCCGGCGGGGAACACCGCGCAGAACGCATCGAACGACGTCCTGCCTTGCTGAAGCGTGCCCTGCACCTTGGAGACCATGTGCTGAACGTGGCTGAACTCCTCCACCTGCATGAACACCGGTACGTGGACCGATCCGGTCTCGCACACCCGGCCCACGTCGTTCCGGGCCAGGTCGACGAGCATGCAATGCTCCGCCCGCTCCTTTTCGTCCGCCAGCATATCCTCCCTGAACATGCGCTTCTCCTTCGGCGTGGCGCCCAGAGGCCTGGTCCCGGCGATCGGGAAGGTGATTACCTCGCCTTTCCTGACCGTGACGAGCGTTTCCGGGCTGGAGCCAAGGACCACCCGTCCATCGAAGTCGAAATAGAACATGTAGGGCGAAGGATTGAGCTCACGCAGCGAGCGGTAGAGGTCGAGCGAGTTGCCTGAGCATGTCGATACCAGTGATCGGGACGCGACGATCTGGAAGGCCTCGCCTGCCCCGATCCTATCACGGCAGACGGACACCACTTTCTCGTATCGCTCCTGGGACATGGCCGGCACAAGCTCTCCGGTACGGAACGGTTCCTCGCTTGCCTGGGGCAGACCGGAGGCGAGCAGACGCCGCAATCGGTCCGCGCCGTCGATAGAGAAATAATACGCCTGGAAGCTGGAATGGTCAAAGATAATGCCTTCCCTGTACATGCCCAGCTCGAAATCGGGGAAATCCGTGGCTCCCGTCATTCCCGCAGAGGGCTCGATGAACCTGGCAAAGTCGTAGGAGAAATATCCGACCAGACCTCCCAGGTATGGGAACCGGTCATCCTTGATGGCCGTCATCGAAGAGAGACGGTTGATGAAGGCGATCGGATCGTTGCGGGGGACGCCGCAGTCCGGGCCTCCCTCGACCCGTCCGCCGATGCAGCGGACAACATAGTCGGGCTGGAATCCCATGAACGAATGGGAGACAGTCCTTTCGGAACCAACCGCGCTCTCCAGCAGGAACGAGCATTTGGACGCACATGACAACCGGTCATACAGCTCCGCCGGGGTGGGACCGAGGTCCAACTTTTCGATGCTTACTCTGCTGTCGATGACCGTCATGGTATCAGGGTACATCAATGACCATATATAATCATTATTGAACATTATTGTACAGTTTATGCTCGACACCATAAGCGGGACCGACCGATGAATACATTGCAGACAAGGTCGTTTCTAGTGAGGGGAAAAGAATGAGAGTAATAGCTTTCAACGGAAGCCCGAGGACCAACGGGAACACTTTCCAAGCTCTCCGGGTCGTCCTGGACGAGCTTGAAAAGAACGATATTTCAACGAAAATGATCAGCCTGTGCGAGCAGGAGATCCACGGCTGTAAGGCATGTGGTGCGTGTTTCAAGAACAAGGACCGACAATGCATAATGAAGGATGACAAGGTCAATGAGTACGTCGAGCTCATTGACAAATGCGACGGTCTTGTGATCGGCTCCCCGGTCTATTTCGGAGGGCTCTCCTCGCAGACCAAGGCTTTCATCGACCGGGTAGGCTACGTCAACCGGGCCAATGGGGACCTCTTCAAGCGCAAGGTCGGGGCAGCGGTCGCAATAAACCGGAGGGCTGGTGCCCTGGAGACGTTCAATACGATAAACAATTTCTTCCTCATCGGGCAGATGATCGTTCCTGGCTCTAGCTATTGGAACGTCGGAACGGCCCTGAGAAAGGGAGAGTTCATGAACGATACAGAAGGGATCGAAACCATGAGGAACCTCGGCCAGAACATGGCATGGTTGCTGAATAAGATCAACCCATGATTCCATGAGAAGGAAAAGGCTGGAACTTGACCCTATCGACCAGCATCTTCCCCATGGACTTTTTATTATTCCCGTAAATATATCAAAAATATCTATTATTTTCTTAGCCAGCATCGTCATATTACGATGCCGTTCGGGAAAGGTTAATAAGGCATGCGTGCACGATATGGACATCATCGATTCGGCTAGATTTGGTATGGCCCTCTTGTGGAGAGGCTCGGGTCTGTTATTCTCTGAGCTAGCCACATCTATGCCGATTTATCCGGCGGTCAGACGGGATGGGGGAATCAGGGATGGTTATTAAGGGCCTCGAACGGACGAAGTTAGTTTTGGCGACTGCAATCGGCCTCATGGCCCTGATGATCTTGTGCTTCTCGGGTGCAAGCGCAACACTGACTGGTGGGGCCTTCACCGATGGGAACATGGACAACATCTCATCGAACATCAACTACATCCCCTGGTTGAACGCTCCATATCCGGGCGGGTTGCCGATCACCAATGAAACCAACCAGGTCATACATGAGGGTGACCCGCTGGACCCGATCGGTACAGCAGGGATCGAGGTATTGATGGAAGGTCCCGGATCGGCCAACATAACCGTTTGGAGGTATGAGGCAAACCCGGCGGACGCGACTCCGTTCACTTCCGCGGACTCCTTCGTCGACCTGATGCTCAACGCCTATTCCAGCGTTGACAAGTTGATCCTTCGAGTATACTATGATTCCCTAGATCTGCCGTCGGGCATCATCGAGGGAGATCTGCGCATGCACTGGTGGAACGGATCCATATGGTCCAGTTGCTCCGACACAGGTGTGAACGGGACATCTCATTTCGTATGGGCCAATATCAGCGCGGGCACATCGCCTTCGCTTACCCAGCTGACCGGGACGATATTTGGAATGGGAACCGCAAGCATCGACCTTTCCTCGGACAACGGAGTGAAAGGATCGTTCATCCAGATCTCTGGATATGGGTTCACGGCCAACGACAACGTCCAAGTGCTGTTCGGAGGAACCCCTATTGGGGTCGGCGAGACCGATGCCTTCGGGAACATCGTACCGTTCGGAGTGGTCATCCCGCAGGCGCAGGAAGGCGTTTATGATATTACGGTCATCGCAAGCCAGGGAACCTACGGATCCGCGAACTTCACCATATTGGACGATACCCCGATCATCGCGACCATCGATGTGGGTGCGGTGCACTTCACCGGGGAGATCATCTCCTGGTATGCCACGACCACGATAAACGGACACCTGGTCGACGTGGACACGCTGAACGCCACTCTCTACGGACCGAACGGGTTCGTGTTCGATATGTCATCCAATGTGACCCGCATATCCACGGGTATCTACAGTATCACTACGACCATCCCGATGAACGCCTCTCAGGGCGACCATGCGATGGTCTTGAACGCGAGCGACATGGGCGTCCACTCTGGGGCTTCCGTGACCGTGTTCGTTATCAGCCATACCCTGACCGACTATGGCGACAGGCTTAGCTCGATCCAGAACGACACCGCGACGATCATCACCACGCTGGGCCTTATCAAGATCGATCTGAGCTACATGAACGCCACGATAATCTCAACGGACGGAGCGGCGGTCTTGATCCAGACCGAACTGGGCGTCATACAGGCCTCGGTAGGCCAGATCAATGCGACCGTCAGTTCAATAAATGGCATGATGGCGACCATCAATACCGACCTGGGGTCCGTTAAAGCCACGTTGAACGACATTCATGGACACGTGATCTCGATCCAGGGAACCCTGGCGACGGTCCAGACCGATCTTGGAACCGTGAACACGACCGTTCATGACATCAATGCTCGGGTCATCTCGATCCAGGGAATCATGGCGACGGTCCAGACAGGTCTAGGGTATGTCAATACGACTTTGAACGACATCCATGCCAAAGTCATCGCCATCCAGGGAGAGCTTGCCACCGTGCAGACCGACCTGGGCTTCACCAACGCCACCGTGAATAGCATTCAGGCCGAGGTGATAGGGATCGAAGGCGATCTGGCATTGATCAACACGTCCCTCGGCATGATAACGGTCAATGTTACGGACATCAATGCCAAGATCGACAACCTGAATGGAACGGTGGTCAATATCCAGACAGATCTGGGCGAAGCACGGGTGAACCTATCGAGCGTGAATGCCAAGATCGACAGTCTGAACGGTACAACCGCCATCATCCTGACGGATCTGGGTTCGGTCAGGGCCGATGTCGCGGACATCTGGTTGAGGGTGATCTCGCTAGAAGGCGACACCGCAACGATGATGTCAACGCTCGGGATCATTCATGGCACCGTGGTCAGCATCAATGGGACCTTGGCAACCGTCGACACCGATCTAGGTAAGGTCATGGTCGACGTGGGAAGCATTCGGAACAAGGCCAATGGGATCGATTCGAGTACCCTTATCGGCGTGGGGATATCAACGATAATGGCGATCATAATCCTGATCGTGGTGATATTGAGGACCAAGAAGCAGTGATCCCGGTCACATTTCCTTGATGTTCCAGGCGAACATTGTCTCACCAGCTAGAAATACCTGGAGAATCGAAACATATCCGATGTCCGAGATACCAAGGCAGGACAATCCTGCCCGATGCGCTATATGCGATACGTACAATCTGAAGGGACTATGGACCTGCGAGTGTGGTGCACTCAACCTCAGCCGCAACAGGATTTGCTGGAAGTGTTCTCGCCAACGTGATGAAACCGACGTTCCAGAGGATATTGGTGGCCGGAAAAGTGACCGGGACTGAATCCGCTGTTAGAGTTGTGTCCTTAGCGTATCCAGATCCATGGTTAGCTGGATGACGTCCCCAACGACGCCGATCTGGTCCGTCCGGATCTTGATCTTGGCCCTGCTCATGAACGGTTTCTTGACATTCAGCGGCTTGACCATGTCCTTATGGAGCTCGACGACAAGGCTCGTGACCGTCCATTTGGAGGTGTCGATGTTGCTGCCCACCATGTCTCCGAGATTCCTACCGTCCTTCGTAATAACGTGCTTTCGCTCGATACTTGAAAGTTCTATCGGCATCCTGCATCCCAGCCACAAATAGTATTTTGTTCTATAAATATTGTTAGTCATGATATTCACTGGATGAATATAATGGAGACCTTGATCATCGCACTCCAGATGCAAATATCATGAGAACGACGATCCGTTCTCAGAAATAATACCAAATGCTGCGGTAATCGTCCAACTCTTCTCCCCGTTCCCTCAGTCTCATCAAGTAGTCCAGTATCGGCACGTCGGCATAGACGAACGTAGGCGCGTTGCTGATGTTCTTTTCCCATGGATGGAATTCGTAGATGCGCTCGCCCCGAGGTGAGATCGCTATCAGGTCATGATGCTGCCACGAGCGCAGATCGTTCTTGCCCAGGGCAGGGATATTGAACACAGGCTCATCCGTCCGCGACAGTCCTGGGATCATTCTGGCCTCTTCCTTCCTTTCTTGCAGCAACCTCGCGATCGGGACCCTGTACCAGTTCGTCTCCTTCTTGCCTTTCGTGTTGAACGTGTAGTATGGGTCCACCCCAATCTGCTTCAGTAGCAATCTTAGGGCGGCGGTCTCGAATTTTCTGCTGTTCTCCATAGTGAAGACCTGTTGGTTGTAGACTGCGATACCTTGCATCCTCAACTTCTGGATGGCCTTTACCAACTCCGGTGTGATCTCGTAAGGGTGCTCGATGTGGGTCACGATGCAGAGGTCTAATTCCACAGGATGATGGAACTTACCAATGGACTCGACCAGTTCATCGGTGAACCTCATCGGGAGGACCACCGGCAGCCTGGTCCCGATCCTGATCCTCCTCACATGTTCGATGTCCGAAAGTCGTTGAAGAAGATCGACCAGCACCTTATCATCTATAAGGGCGGGATCTCCACCAGTCACCAGGACCTCGGTGACCATGGGATGGGATCTGAACCAATCCAGCGCACGGGAGATGCTCTCCGGAGAGGCCAGAGCTTGTGGGTCACACACATTTCCTATCTCCCAATTCCTTTGGCAATAGACGCAGATCTGTGCGCAGGCATTGAATGGTTTCAGGATCGCGATCATCGGATATCGTCTTGTGACAAGATCCACCGGGGAGGTCTGCCCTTCCTTCATGAAGTCCAGGCGCGATGCCCCTAACGCCTTCGATTCGAGTATGCCATTAATGTAGCTCAGCGGCGGGATGACCTGGGCTCTGATCGCATGATCAAAGGTCCGCGACGGATTCCGGTCGAACAAAGATAGATAGTAGGGCGTGATCCCAAAGGGCAATCCGTGCATGTTGGCCAGCTCGATCGCCACACCCTCCTCGTTGGATAACGTTACAATTTCCGCGATCGAATGGGCATTGGTGAACACGTTCCTTCGATGCCACTGATAGTCCTCCCAGTCGTTCAGGTCCGCTCCCAGATATTTCAGTATCCGGTCCCGGTTCTGCTTCCTTTTTGAAATGGTCTCGGGATCCAGTCCAGAGCGGTAGGCAGTGATCCTTTTCATGCATCTTTCGGCCAGGACGTCCAGGTAATCCGATCGGACCCTAGCCGCTTCCCTACCACCGTAGCTGAGGAAGGTTGGTGCCGATTCTCGATAAATGTCTGAAAGTCCCAATGAACCGAGATCGATGTAAAAGAAATCCGAGTATGCCGCCTTGCGTTTGCCGCTGATCTTACCAGGATGCTCCCTGATGATCTCTCTCATCGTTGATAGTGTACTGTGTCCGGAGACTCCTTCATTCCTCTGTGAGAAAAGATTCTTCAGCACGCCTATACAGTTGAGCGCGTTCGACCGTTCCAAGGTATCAATATCACAATCGCCCGAGAAGAGCGACATTTCCCTTTTGATCAGAAGCGAGAAGATGTTTTGTCTAATGGTTTCGAGATCATCCGGGGAATTGAGCTCCCGGTACAGCTCGGGGTCGTACTTCCTCAAGTGATCAGAGTGCGTGATCTCAAGAGGGGACACACCTCTGTTCCCCGCCCTCACATCCCCTTCGTAACCGGTCTGATTATTTTCTATGCTGATCGTTTCTTCGTTGTTCATACAACCCATCCCCTCTACCGATAATGTTTCACAAGTCCCAATTGAAAAGGAGGGAAACCTTGTGAAAAGAATCAGGGAATTATACGTTTTCAACGCTATTTATATTCTTTGGGACTAGATAGTTAAAATACCTATCTGGATATTCGGATTTAGTTGCATTTTTTGCATAAAAATCCGTGATAACGATGTATCGTTTTTGACAGTTTTGTAAGAATCCTTTGTTGACACAAAATTCGAATCATCGATCTCGATGATGGGTCATCAAGGAATCTGAAGGACTGTCAAAATCGAGGAAAGAATTGACCAAGAGGAATGAGGGAGGTTCAGAACTTACTCCAACAAAGGTTATCATGAACATCATCCTCGTACAACGCCGATCCGATTCATGTCAGGAATATGACAAAATGACATTCCACATCTATTTCCTGGTAAGATATAATATCAAGTAATGGAAAGGATCCAATCACAGAAACGACCTTTCAAGATAGACGACTAGAGGTTGGTCTTGAGAGCCTCTAGGTCAACGCTCAGATGTATCACGTCACCAACAACACCGATCTGATCGGGTCGGATTTTGATCATTGCTCTTTTCATGAATGGCTTCTTGACATTAAGCTGCGTGGTCATATCGTTGTGGAGTTCTACAATTATGCTTGTGACGACCCATTTGGAGGTGTCGATATTACACCCGGTCATTTCTCCGAGATTCATGCCATTCTTCGTTATGACGTGCTTCTTTTCGCTGCTCAATATTTCCTGTGGCATTCCTATCCCCCTGCTTATTTGAATAGTATAGTTACGAATAAATATACTTTTCTTTAGGTTCTTACATTCTTAGTCCACTGGGGCTTTTTCGTGCGTCATGATGTAAGCATTGCCGTCATCTGCATGTCATGGCCAACTGAAAACGAGGACGCGCTGTATTACCAGAAGGATTATGACCAACACCAAAAACATCGCGATCCAGACCACTAGGGCGCTAAGTGCGGTGCGTTTTGCCTTCTTCTCGTCCCACCAGGAACTGGGCCATACTCCTTTCCAGATGAATACTGCCGTTCCGGACAGGTTTATTCCGATAAGGTTGCTGACCAGGAGAAGAAGGGATTGAGAGGCCATATGATATTCGCCTATCCCTATGAGGAGGCCTGTGACAACCAGAGGTGGCAATAGCGCTGCGGCGACGGTCACGCCTACCAATGCGGTCCCAATGCCGAGACTGAAAAAGAGAGCTGCCGCGGCTCCGGCCGCCAGGCCAACGATCACATCCCCAATTCCCACATTTGTGCGGAGTGCTATCTCCGTTAAGGTCGGGTCCACTCTCAGGAAAAAACCCAAGACGATGGACAGAACCAAGGCCAATATCAGTCCCGTGCTTAGCGAAAGTAATGCCTTTGCTGCAAGCTTCCTATCCGCAAGGGTTGAAGATAAGGAGAGAGCCACGTTGGGGGCCAGCAGCGGGGCAATAACCATTGCTCCGATGATCACCGCGATGTTGTTTTGCACCAACCCGACGGCCGCCACTACCACCGAAAGCATCACCAGTGCGAAGTAAGTGCTGTTGACCTTCACCGCATCGTTCAGATCCGAATATAGTTCATCCTTGCTGATGCGTGACCTCTTCCTTTTTTCTTCCTTATCGCTAACTTCCGACTGCTGAACCATATCCGCGGGCGGGCTGTTCGCGATCTCCTCCGACGCCGGGGAAGTGCTTTCCGCATCAAGTGGTGCCAGACTCGGCGGTATGTTGCTTCCACCCGTTTTGTTCGGCGCCCCTGCCTTTTCCTCCTTCGCCTTCTCCACGATTTCCTTCTTCTTTTCCTTTTCGGCGTCTTCCCTTGGCTTATGCGCCGGTATCGTCGCTTCAAGGGGAATGAGGTTTACACGGAAACTGTCATCGATGCCAAATGCATCTCTGAACCTTTCTGTCACTGCTTCCGCCTCCTCAGCCTCGAGGATGACACGAACCAGCATCATGTTGCCGCTGAGTGGGACGGTCGGCAGTTTATCTATTTGTTGGTCCTTAAGAACAGCCTCCACCTTTTCCGCACCGCTTTCCGGCACGACAACTTCCACTAATCTAAGCGACACAGGCCTCTAGACTATCTTCTTGTCCATCAGTATATTAGGTTTGGGTTCATCTCTCGCCATTGACTGTTGATCATCCAGATGTATCAGTTGAATTCCTGGGGATCGTTTGCTCAGGTTATTCCCACCGACACCTTTGCCTTGCGAAATCGAATTCGAGCACATCATGGCAGGTCTTCAGTTTCCAGTCTACGAGACCTGACCCAAGGAAATGATAGAGAAATAATTGGTAATCCGGAAAATATCGATTCGAGGGCGGCCTAGATTTTCTGCCGTGTCAAATTGCCTTATTAATGTCCTCCTCCCAATATGCATTCGAGGTGAAGTCATGAACGAGCGAAAGCCCAAGAAGCGTGAGGTAGATTCCGAAAAATTCACTGACGAAGAGGAAAAGCAGCCCGAGGATATCTACAATGAAGACTCGAGACAGGAGATGCTGGAGGACGATGAGATCACGGCAACGGAGGAAGGGTTCATGCGGGGCTGGGATGGCACCACGGAGGGCGGGAAAAAGCACAAAAAGGATAGCGCCCACAAGGACGAGACATCCGTTGAGCTGGTAAAAGAGCAATACACTGAGGATTAGCTGGCTTAAATTCGTGCTCAGGAGGACACAATTAGTTGTCTAGATCAGCGAACCTGCGCAACTGCGCCTTCTGTTCATCGTTCAGTTTCCTCGGAACCTTAACCCTGACGCGCACGACCTGATCGCCCTTCCCTTTCGAATCGAGACGGTCCAGGCCTGCCCCTCTAAGCCTGAACTCCGTGCCCGTCTGCGTACCCGCCGGTATGGTCAACCTGGCCGATCCGAACAACGTCGGGACCTTTATCTCTCCCCCCAGTGCAGCATCGGCAAAAGAGATGTCTTGCTCAATCGAGAGATTTACGCCGTCACGCTTGAAGATCGGATGATCCCGCACGTGGATGACGATAAACAGGTTGCCCGGCCTCCCTCCATTCGGTGATATTTCCCCTGCCCCGGGAACCCTGAGCCGCATTCCCGAGTCCACACCTTTCGGGATGGTGATCTCGATCTTCTGCGGCTTGTGGATGTATCCTTCCCCATTGCACTTTGGGCATGGGTGGTCTATCAATTTTCCCTTGCCCTTGCACTTGGGACAGATGCCGACCGTAACGATCTGATTATTACCTTGGCGGACAACGCGATTGACCTGACCCTTGCCATTGCAGGTACTGCATCTATGGCTCTTGCCATCCTTTGATCCAGTGCCGTTGCACAGATCGCACATCACCGTCATGGGTGCGGTAATCTCCCGCCTGATGCCGCGAGCCGCCTCCTCCAGGGTGATCTCGATATCCAATCGGAGATTTTGCCCTGGGCGAGGTCCCTGCTGCCGACCTCCGCCAAAGAAATCGAACAGATTGCCGAACTCCGAGCCCGACATGTCGCCAAAGATGTCGTTCAGGTCCTGTCCATGAGAAAAGTCCTGCCATGAGAAATTGTCGCCCTCCGAGAACTGGCCAGAGACACCGGCACTGCCATAGTTGTCATAGAGCTTCCGTTTCTCCGGGTCCATGAGGACCTCGTACGCTTCAGAGATGTCCTTGAACCGTTCCTCCGCCTTCTTCGGGTCCTCCTTGGTCACGTCAGGGTGGTATTGCCTTGCAAGCTTGCGGTAGGCTGACTTAATGTCATCGATGCCGGCATCCTTGGCGACGCCCAATGTCTCATAGTAGTCCCTTTTATCGGCCATGATGGTTCATCCGGCCTACGGTTTCTCGTCGTCGACTATCTTGTAATCGGCGTCAATGGTCCCATCCTCGTTCCTCTCCGCACCTTCAGGACTGGGCTCATGCTGTTCCGCCTGTTGCTGTTCCGCCTGTTGTTCTTTTTGGACATTCTGGTAGATGCGGGCCGAGATCGTGTAGAATATTTTTGACAATGCTTCCATTTTCGTTTTCAACGTGGCCGTTTCGCCCTTCGGTATCTCTGCTTTAAGATCGGCGATAGCGTTCTCGACGCTAACCCTTTCCTCGTTGGTAGCGGTCGCCCCCAGCTCTTGCAGGGCGTGCTCCGTCGTATAGATGAGATTGTCCGCCTGATTGATCGTTTCGACCCGTTCCCGATTCTTCTTGTCGTCCGCGGCGAACATTTCCGCATCATGAACCATCTTGTCGATCTCGTCCTTGGAGAGCTTGGTCGAGGCAGTGATGGTGATATCGGTCTGTTTGGACGTACCGAGGTCCTTGGCGCTGACGTTGATTATGCCATTGGCGTCGATGTTGAACGTTACCTCGATCTGAGGCACGCCCCTGGGTGCGGGCGGGATCCCTGATAGAGTGAACCTGCCTAGCGACGTGTTGTTGGCGGCCATCTCCCTCTCTCCCTGCAGCACATGTATCTCCACGCTGTTCTGCCCCTCGGACGCGGTGGAGAATATCTGGGACTTACGGGTCGGGATGGTGGTGTTCCTCTCGATCAGTTTAGTGAATACACCTCCCAGCGTCTCGATCCCTAGTGAGAGCGGCGTCACGTCAAGCAATAGGACATCTTTGACCTCTCCGGAAAGGACGGCGGCCTGGATGGCGGCACCCATTGCTACGCACTCCATCGGATCGACCCCACGCTGGATCTTCTTTCCCACCATCCTTTCGATGAACTCTTGCACCGACGGCATACGGGTCGGACCGCCCACCAGAATCACGTTGTCGATCTGCGCCTGGGACAGGTTCGCGTCCTTAAGAGCCTTCTCCACCGGTGCTCTGCATCGTTCAACTACCGGGTTGACCAGCTCTTCCAGCGTCGCCCGGGTTATGGTCTGGGAAAGGTGCTTCGGCCCGGTGGCGTCGGCACTGATGAAGGGCAGATTGATCTCTGTCGACATCGTGGTCGAGAGCTCGATCTTGGCCTTCTCGCATGCTTCCCGGACGCGCCACATGGCCATCTTGTCCGCGGTCAGGTCCACGCCGGACTGCTTTTTGAACTCCTGGACGACGAACTTCATCACGATTTCATCCATGTCGGTCCCGCCTAGTTGCGTGTCGCCCGACGTCGAGACCACCTCGAAAACTCCTTCCGAGAAGTCCATGATGGTGACGTCCAGAGTGCCTCCCCCCAAATCGAAGACCATGATCTTTTGGGAGGTGTTCTTCTTGTCCAAACCGTAAGCCAACGCGGCTGCCGTGGGCTCGTTGATGATCCTTATCACTTCCAGGCCAGCGATCTCCCCGGCATCCTTCGTGGCAGTCCTCTGATTGTCGTTGAAATAGGCAGGGACGGTGATGACCGCCTTGGTGACGGTATCGTTCAGATATGCCTCAGCATCCCTCTTGATCTTCTGGAGGATGAACGCCGAAATCTGCTGGGGTGAGTAATCCTTGCCGTTGATGCTGGCCTTGTAGTCAGTTCCCATCTTCCTCTTAATGGCGGCAATGGTGCCCTCCGGATTTGTGACCGCCTGACGTCTCGCGGGCTCACCGACCAGTAACTGGCCATCCTTTGTGAATGCAACGTATGAAGGGAATGCTTTCCCCCCGATGCTGGTGCCCTCCGCGCTCGGTATTATCGTTGGCCTCCCGCCTTCCATAACGGCTGCGGCCGAATTACTTGTTCCCAGGTCTATTCCGATGATCTTAGCCATATCGTTTTCACCTCACTCTTATCAAATGTTCGAAGGATTTCGCCTTCGACAGCCATTTACTCTCCGGTCCAAGACAAGCTCATGTACATGTCCTGAGCACGTGTATCATTATCACTTGACCTTGTTCCTAGCTTCTTTCAATCTAGGGTCGATTTTTCTCGCTAGGATTTACTTCCGTGTAAATGACTTTAGGAGTGCCTCGAGTTTAAGATATATTCGATATGAAGACCTCGGGTGAGCCATAGCCAAAAAATCATAATATTCTATTCGTACCTGGATGGTAGTCTCCGTGTTTCACACGCTTGAAATGACGAAGCCCAATCGGATCAAGTTGATCCAATCCACAATTGTCTCGATTGAACAACTATACTCAATAAATCATTCAGAATTAGAATAAGGAAAATGTTTGAGGAACCCTATATGCTCTCGATTCCCAAAAGGGTCGTTCTAATTACCGCTGTATCTCCTGAACGATCTTGTCCTTCACTTGCTTCGGCTTGAGTGGAGTTTCCTCGATCCTGAGTTCCTTATCAGCGGTGGATCGTATCTCAGATTCAACCCGAGCCAAAGGATCCTTGACATCCCTGACCTTACCCAGATCTTCTTTCGGTTCTCTGTCCACGACGCCCTCGATTCCTTTTTTGATTTCTTTCTTGGGGTCGATTTCCATATCATTCAACTGCTTTGGCTCGAGTGGTGGAGATTCCTCGATCCTGAGTTCCTTATCAGCGGTGGATCGTATCTCAGATTCAACCCGGGTCAAAGGATCCTTGACATCCCTGACCTTACCCAGATCTTCTTTCGGTACTTTGTCCACGACTTCCTCAATTCCTTTTTTGATTTCTTTCTTGGGGTCGATATCCATATCCTTCACCTTATGAACGGGGATACTTCCAATCTCCCTCGTTCGACTAACACCTGAGACCATCAATTATTTGATATGAGTGAGACCGAATCTTCAACTCTTAAGACAAAGTCGCTTTAGAAGCGCATCAGTATCTATTTAATAATTAATATTAATCCTTCAAAATTGAATCAAAATAATATAATAATTTACAAATGTAATAATGTAATCAACAATATTGTTATGCAGCAATTAATTTTTAATTTATGGATTGATACGTTCTTTCAACGATTGTTCGACGGTCAATGATGATGACGCCGCCCGGAAATCAATAACCATAGTGAAAACAATTTAAACGTCCGGTTCCGTTGTGGCTAACAACGGACAGGTTCAAAGATGGCGAAAGATCGGAAGAAGACCTTTGGAAAGAAGACCACCACGGCAGTAGACGCCGTTCGCTCCATAGGTCGCGGAAAGACCATCTTCATTGGCACAGGCTGCGGAGAACCCCAGGCGCTGGTCAAGGCCTTGATCGCCGAGTCGGAGAATCTGGGGGACAACGAGATCGTTCAGACGCTCTCCCTCGGCCTCATGCCCTATAACGAGGAACGGTTCAATGACCGGTTCCGTCTGAACGCCTTCTTCATCGGTCCAAATGTGCGATTGGCGGTCAACGACGGTCGGGCAGACTACACTCCCGTGAACCTGTCGCAGATCGAGAGGATGTTCGATTCGGGGAAGATCGTCATCGACGTGGCCCTGATCCAAGTTTCACCACCCGACGCCAACGGCGATTGCTCGCTGGGCGTGTCCGTGGACATCACGAAATCAGCCGCTGAGAACGCGGACATCGTCATCGCCCAGGTCAATCACAACATGCCCCGGACGCATGGCGATTCGCTGATCAACCTGTCCGAGATCGACTACGTCGTCGAATACGATGAGCCGATATTCCAATGGAAGGCGGAAAGGGAGGAGAAGTCCGAGGTCCTGAGCAAGATCGGCAAATATCTCTCCGACCTGGTCCCGGACGGGGCGACATTGCAGATCGGTTACGGTTCTACCCCAGATGCGGCGATAAAATACCTGGCAAAAAGGAAGGACCTGGGCGTTCATACCGAACTCCTCTCCGATGGTCTGGTCTCCCTGATCGAGTCTGGCGCCGTGAACGGGTCCCGGAAGACCCGGGACAAGGGCAAGGTGGTCGCCTCATTCGTCATGGGCACACAGCACGTCTACGATTTCATCAATGAAAACGAGGTCATCGATATGCGTCCGTCGTCATACACGAACGATCCGTGCGTGATCGGACAGCTGGACAACATGATCTCGATCAACTCGGCATTGCAAGTGGACCTTACGGGTCAGGTCTGTGCCGACCAGCTCGGGAACAAGTTCTTCTCTGGGCTGGGTGGCCATGTGGACTTCATGCGCGGTGCCGCCCGGTCAAGGGGCGGCAAGCCCATCATCGCCATGCCATCGACGGCCAAGGACGGCTCGGTCTCTAGGATCATGCCCACGCTCGATGCCGGTTCAGCGGTCACGACCACAAGGGGGGACGTGCACTTCGTTGTGACGGAGTACGGCATCGCCGAACTTCATGGCAATAGCATATCGCAGCGGGCGCTGGCCCTCATCTCCATCGCCCACCCGAAGTTCCGCCCGCAGCTGCTGGCGCATGCCAAATCCCTCGGTTACATCTTCAAGGACGTCTCGGGGATGACCTTCACCGGGACCATATACCCGGAGCAATACGAAGCGGTCCTCATGATGAAAGGCGTGGAGGTGTACTTCCGGCCTTCGAAGATCACCGACGAGGCGTTGATCAAGGAGATGTTCTACTCCTTGTCTGAAGCGACCATGTACCAGCGTTACATGGGTCCGAAGAAGCAGATGCCCCGCAAGGAGATCCAGCGTCTCATCGACATCGACTATGAAGGTTCGATCACGGTGATCGCCATGACCAAGGACGCGGACCACTTCCATGTGATCGGCATGGCGTCGTACGATGTCGACAAGAACAGCAACACCGCTGAGGTCGCCTTCGTCGTCGTGGACCGTTGGCAGAACAAAGGCATCGGAATGCAGTTCATGGACATGCTGATCAAGATCGCAAAGGACAAGGGAGTCAGGGCGTTCACCGCTGAGCTATTGTCTGAGAACTTCCGCATGCTCGACATGTTCTACCGAACTGGGCTGAAGGTCGAGGCCAGGTTGGTCGAGGACACATACATGGTCACGATGGACCTCTGGTCGAAGTGACCCGAAAAGGACTAACCGGATCTCAACGTTCTTGCGTTGATCGCTACCACTACGGTCGAGATGCTCATCAGCACAGCCCCGGCCGCCGGGGTCAGCAATATTCCATAGTTGTAGAGAACCCCTGCGGCGATGGGGATGGCGAAAGCATTGTACCCCGTTCCATAGATCAGGTTCTGGAGCATCTTGGAATAGGTCCGCTTTGACAGGGACATGATCCCGGCGACATCCCTTGGGTCGTCTCGCACCAGGATGATGTCCGCCGATTCCACTGCCACATCCGTGCCGGCACCGATGGCGATCCCGACATCGGCCTGGACCAATGCCGGAGCGTCGTTTATTCCGTCCCCCACCATCGCCACGGTATATTTCTCCTGGATCTCCCGGACTATCTTGGCCTTTTGGTCGGGCAGCACTTCCCCATGATATTCGTCCAGACCGAGCTCCTCGGCGACAGAGCGGGCGACAGCTTGGTTGTCTCCCGTCAGCATAATGCATCGATACCCCATGGACCTGAGGCGGGTGACGGCTTCCTTGGATTCCGGCCGAACGATGTCCGCCAGAGCTATCGCCCCGATCGGTGCGTCATCAAGAAGGATGTACACGACCGTCTTTCCCTCGTTCATTGCCCTTTCCGCTGCCGGAAATGAAAAGCCTGATGCAAGGCTGACAACATGACCGGGTGATACTACGGATGCCCTCCTTCCATCGACGGTCCCTTCAATTCCCTTACCCGACAGCGCTCGAAAGTCCTGGACAGGGAGCAGGTCGATGCCTCTTTCATTTGCCTTGGTTATGATTCCCAGCGCAATTGGATGTTCAGACCTGCCTTCCAAGGCAGCGGCGATGCTCAGCACTTCATTTTCTTCACGGCCGGTAAAGGGAATTACTTCAGTCACGCCGAACTTGCCCTCGGTTAGCGTTCCGGTCTTGTCGAAGATGATGGCCTGGAGATCTTTTGCCCGTTCGAAGGCCTGCCGGTCCCTAATGAGGAGCCCAGACCTGGCGGCCAGCGCCGTGGAGACGGCGACAACCAACGGGACCGCGAGACCCAACGCATGAGGGCATGATATGACCATGACGGTGACCGCCCGTTCCATCGCGAACTGCCCCCCCATGCCGAGCAGCAACCAAACGAACAGTGTCAACACTCCTGCTCCGATGGCTACTATCACTAGCACAAGCGCTGCCCTGTTGGCAAGGTCCTGGGTCCTCGACTTGCTTTCCTGAGCCTCTTTCACCAGTGAGATCACTTGGTTCAGATAGGTGTCCTTCCCCGTTTTCGTTACTTTGACAGTAATGGATCCCTCGCCGTTGATGGCCCCTCCGATGACATCGTCACCAACTTTCTTGGCTATGGGCTTGGATTCGCCGGTCAGCATCGACTCGTTGACCGAGCTCTCCCCTTCGATCACTGCACCATCGACCGGGATCTTCTCACCCGGCTTCACCAGGACCTTATCGTCCACTTTCAGCATTTCCAAAGGAACGTCGGAGATACCGTCAGCTTTGATCAGATGTGCCTCGGAGGGCATGATCCTGACCAGGGCTTCCAGCGCTCTCGATGCGCCCATCACTGAACGCATCTCCACCCAGTGGCCAAGAAGCATGATGTCTATGAGCGTGGCGAGCTCCCAAAAGAAGACGTCACCATAAGTTCCAAGGATCGAGGCAACGCTGTAGAAATAGGCTACTGAAATCGCAACTGCTATAAGGGTCATCATACCCGGGAGCTTCTTGGAGAGCTCCTCCCAAATGCCCTTCAGGAATGGATATCCGCCATATAGGTAAACGACGGAAGAAAGGATCAATAGGAGAAGGTCAGAGCCGGGAAAACTAAGGGTAAAACCAAACCATGATTGGATAATCGGTGATAGCACGAGTATAGGTATGGTCAGTAGAGAGGAGAGGATGAAGCGGTCTCTGAAATCTCTGAGCATCTTTGAATGGCCTCCGTGGGATCGATGATCAGCTTGGCCACTGGGCGCCGGGCTGCCGTCCTTGGAGGCTTGATGTTCGTGCGGGTCATCTTTCATTTCAATACCATTAGTGGCCTGGTGTTCATACGCTCATCTCGACTCCTAGCGCTGAAACTAGGATTCCGCCAATGAGGACGATGTTGCACGCAGAAACAGGGCCGCTCATATTGCATGATGATTTATTTTACTAGGCGGTATATTGAATTTTCATTTGAAGGCGGTTAGTACGCCTCGACGTCAGTGGCAATCTCGAACATGGTTGTAACCGATTCATACTGGAGATTTGTCGAAGAATCATGGTCGCGACATCTCCTTCAAGGGATGAGCGCTGACCGCATCGTGATTGGTCGATCCACCTATCATTTGATTTGAACTCAGTTGGGTTGGGATTGATGGATGTAGAAAACTAAGCGGAGGGTGATGTCCTAAGAGGATGGTATGATTAAATGTGGCCTCTCGCCAATGTATTAGCGCCAACCAAAACGAGGCGAGAAGACCATGCTATATGTAGGACTGGACGTACATAAAGAATTTTGTCAGGCAAGCGTGCTGGATGAGACTGGAAAGGAACTCTCTAACGAGAAGTTCCTTTCAACGAACGACGCACTGGATGAGTTCCTAGATAGATTCGAGGACGCGAAGTTCGTCCTCGAATCTACAGGGATATGGGAGTTCATCTACGAGGGGATCGAACGGAGAGGATTCCAAGCGGTGCTGGCACATCCTTTGAAAGTGAGAGCGATCGCCGAGGCGAAGATCAAGACGGACAAGGTCGACGCTAGGACACTGGCTCATCTATTGCGGGCGGATCTCGTGCCTTGCTCGTACATCCCGAGCAAGGACATCCGGGACCTGCGCCAGCTGGTCCGGCAGAGGACCTTCCTTGTCCAACGCTCGACCAGCTTTAAGAACAAGGTCCACTCAGAACTGACCAGGAGAGGGATCCGGAGACCGGACCACCTGAAATCTCCTTTCACGGACAAATCGATCGAATGGATGAGATCGTTTAACATCGTCACGATCAACGTCAACCTGGATTGCATCCAGGCTATCCAGGGACAGATCGAATTGATGAACGAGAGGTTGTACGTCGAGTATCAGAAACGACCCGAGGCTCAGCTCATCTCTTCATTCCCTGGCATCGGATATTACGGAGCCTTATTGATCTGGGCGGAGATTGCCGATATACGCCGTTTCCCCGACCCGGAGCATCTCAGCTCCTATGCCGGGCTGACCCCGACGGTCAGCCAGTCCGCTTCGACGGTACATTATGGAGCAATAAGCAAGGAAGGTTCGAAGCACCTTCGATGGATCCTGATCGAGTCCGTACACGTGCACAAACGATACAATCCGGATAGCCAGCTATCGAAGTTCCACTCCAAGATCGAGAAGAAGAGGGGAAAACAGAAGGCTACCACGGCAGCAGCTCGGAAGCTGCTGCACGTATTGTTCTGGATGCTCCAGAACAACGAGCCTTATCACAGTCATGGATACAACCCCGTGCATAAACCTGCGGCCTAACCGCGTTAAGAGGATTGGGGCACATCCAAGACAATGGACGGAGCGGCCATAGTGCGGGAGAACCGCGGATAGAGGTTTGTCCGCTCAGATCAAATCGGCAGCAAATATGCGAAAGAATCAAGAGGTTAGAAAAAGAATAAGAGAGGCCGAGTAGGCCCCATTTTAACATAGAGGTTTTAGAAGATCTCCTCAGAGAGGAGTATTAGGGGGTCAAGGGTGGTTCCCTTGGCATCCCTGGCAGGTCGAACCTCTATATTATTCTTGGTGACCCTTCCCTCAGCCTTACGGAATCATTTCTTCGTCTGGAGCTTATGGTCGGTCACCAGCTTGTCCACCACGCTCGGGTCGGCCAGCGTACTGACGTCGCCCAGCTCTTCTGCCTGTCCGGAAGCGATCTTCCTGAGGATACGCCTCATGATCTTGCCGCTGCGGGTCTTGGGCATGGCGGAGGCGAACTGGATCGTATCCGGTGAAGCGATCGGTCCGACCATGTGCCGGACGTGCATCACCAGGTCCTTCTTCAGTTGATCGGTCTCCTCGATTCCAGACTTCAGCGTCACGTATGCGTAGATGGCCTCGCCCTTGATGTCATGGGGGACCGGGACTACCGCCGCCTCAGCAACCTTCGGGTGCGAGACCAGTGCCGACTCCACCTCTGCCGCCCCTATCCGGTGACCGGACACTTTGATGACATCGTCCACCCTTCCCATGATCCAGACGTAACCGTCCTTGTCCATGCGGGCAGAATCACCGGTGAAGTAGTAGCCGGGGAACTTGCTCCAGTAGGTCTCCTTGAACCGGTCATGCTGGCCATAGACGGTCCTCATGATGCCGGGCCATGGCTTCTTGATGACCAGGTATCCTCCTTCGTTGACCGCCGCCTCCGAGCCATCCTCCTTGAAGATGGCCGGCTCCACGCCGAAGAACGGCCTGGTGGCCGATCCGGGCTTGGTCTGGGTCGCTCCCGGCAGGGGGGTGATCAGGATGCCGCCGGTCTCGGTCTGCCACCAGGTATCCACGATGGGGCACCTCTCTTGGCCTATGTTATGGTGGTACCACATCCAGGCCTCGGGATTGATCGGTTCTCCCACGGAACCGAGCAGCCTGAGCGAGGAGAGGTCCCTTGACTTGGGCCACTTCTCGCCCTCCCTCATCAGGGAACGGATCGCGGTCGGTGCGGTGTAGAAAGTATTGACCTTGAACTTCTCCACTATCTGCCAGAATCGATCCGGCTGCGGGTAGGTCGGGATGCCTTCGAACATCAATGTGGTGGTGCCGTTGCACAGCGGCCCGTACACGATGTACGAATGTCCGGTGATCCATCCGATATCCGCCGTGCACCAATAGGTATCCTCCTCATGGACGTCGAAGATGTATTTGTGGGTCATCGCAGCGAACATAAGGTACCCTGCGGTGGTGTGGAGCACGCCCTTGGGCTTGCCCGTCGAACCACTGGTGTAGAGGATGAAGAGCGGATCCTCGGCGTCCATCCAGGTAGGCTCGCAGAAGAGCGAGGCTTTGGCCATCTCTTCATGGTACCAGAAATCACGGCCTGGTTCCATGTCCACTTCCGAGCCAGACCTCTTGACCACGATGACGCTCTCGACCGGACCGCCCTTCTCCAAGGCTAGATCGGCGTTGACCTTCAGGTTGACTGGTTTGCCGCCACGGTGGTTCCCGTCGGCGGTTACGAGCAACTTGCAGTTGCTGTCGTTGATCCGGTCGCGCAGCGATTCTGATGAGAAACCGCCGAAGACGATGTTATGAATTGCCCCGATCCTGGCGCAGGCGAGCATTGCTATGGCCAGCTCCGGGATCATCGGCATATAAATGGACACCCGGTCGCCCTTCTGCACGCCCTTGGACTTAAGGACGTTGGCGAACTTGCATACCTCATTGAGCAGTTGCTGGTAGGTGAGGGTCACGACCTCTTCGTCCTTCTCTCCCTGCCAGATGATGGCGGCCTTGTTCTTCCTCGGTCCGAGCACATGGCGATCCAGACAGTTGTAGGCTGCATTGGTCTTGCCGCCCTCGAACCACTTGATCTTGGCCTCCGCCTTGTCCCAGCTGAACACGTTATGCCACTTGGAGAACCAATGGATGATCTCGGCCTGTTTCGCCCAGTACGTTTCCGGGTCATTGATCGACTCGTCGTACAGTGCCTGGTATTCGTCGAAGCTCTTTACCAAAGCTCTCTCGCTGAACTCTTTCGGGGGGTCGAAGCGTCTGTCCTCTTCCATGACTGATTCGATGGTATGCTGGTCGGTCATCCCTTATCCTCCGGGTTCGGCCGCTTCCCTGGGAATTGCGACGAAGCATATCCCCTATCTCGAAAGCACGCCGAGGCCATTCAGGTCCACAGGGATAATTAAACCTTTCGAGAATACACAACGATAGATGACGATTTCATACAATATTATGTACTAATGCGTACTTACTATACGTTATTCGTACCATTGTATTGCAATTGGTCATGCCTTCCGCATTATTGTCCGGTTTTTCTGAAGAGCTTGCTGACCGTGGTCATTACTTGTCCTTCAAGTACTTATTCCTGCAGATTGAAGCATCGGAGTTCGTTTGTTCCGAAACCGATCCTAGGTCGATGAAAATTGGCATCAACCGGTCTGATGGGATGATCATCCGGCACGTTACTTGGATCTGAGGCAGGTCGATGAACGGCAAGAATTCGCCTTACTATCAAGGGTTATTGAGCCATTGGCGGTCAACTGGTTCAACTGGACTTCATCATTGACCGCCGAGCATTTTCCATTATGAATATTGATCAAAGGGAGAAGAGCCCTTCCCGGAGGAAAGCACGGGAAGGGAAAATGCATTCTCCCTGTTGTTCTAGCTCTTTCGACTCAGGCGGGCTGTTTTGCCATCTCCAGGAATGCGGACATATCGATATCGTACGAAGCATCCTGGGTAGTACCGTCGATCATCTCGATCTTGGCCCTGATCTTGTTCCTTTCGAATACGATCTGGGCATTTCTAACGTTCGACTTGTACATGCTGATCCTCTTCCCTGCCTGGGTAAGCCTCCTTTCCGCACAGAACATTAGACCGGAATCCTCGAGCAGCTTGATCTTGCGGTAGCAAGCGGCTATCGGTATACCGAGCTTGTCACTCAGTTCGAATGCGCTTTTTGGCTTTCCCATTGTGGCTAGGAGTATCTTTGCAGAGTACTCCTCTGTCAATAACCTCGATGTTTCGAGAGCGTGCATTTTCCGACACCTAAGCTAAGGACGCCATTTTAGGGTATATAATGCAAATCGGACGATTATCACTATTGATTTCAGTATTTTTATCATAGCCAGATAGTGAAATTTTAATCAAAACCAATCATTCTGAGATGTGAAACTAAGTGTTCTGTTTCGTGATAATAGCGGATTATTGGGATTTATTTCGCTGCGATTAATGCGAGCGATTAGATATTAGCGATGGATAAATATCCTAGTCGGTGAGGGTTTTCAGAGCCGACACCCTGTGACCTTTCACCGACCCTTCTTTGCTGCAAAACTCGATGATTGGTCAATAGGGATGAATTTACTTGATCAATGAGTTCCTTCCAACTGTAGACTTTAGGTGAATTACCGATATCATTGAATTCTGTTTCAAATACCGCTCTATCAGGAAATGAAGATTATATAACAGATGCTCAAATGCCAGAAATGTTTGCGGATGGATCACAGATGGTCCGGTTCCACAGAACCAGGTCATGTGATCAGAATTCCATGGACCCGAATCAAGCGAAGATAACGTTTACCGCGACCCAGGGCTTCGACATGAGGGAGTTCACCGTAGTTGACAACGGCATCCGATATGATGCAGGATTTCGAAAAGGATATGGCCAGACATGTTCTGTGATGGAGCATTGGCTTAGGACACGGGCCGATCTGGTCATCGACAAGAAGACCGAATGCCACCGAGTAAAGTTGTTCGCAGGGTCCAAGATCGGAAACGGTGCTAGGATCCATTTCTCAATAGGTGCGAGGGAATTAGATGCATAGGTCTCTTGAAGTCCTGCTGATTGAGGACAACCCCGCCGATGCATATCTGGCATGCGAATACCTGAACGATACCGGATATCCGGTCTCGGTCATAAGGCTCCAGGATGGGAAGGCCGCGATCGATTACTTCGAAGCGATAAGCAATGGAACAAAAAGCACGCCGGACCTGGTCTTGCTCGACCTGAACCTTCCCAAGCGGAATGGCCAGGAAGTGCTGGAGTTCATACGCCGCCAGGATCAGGACGTCACAGTGGTCATCTACAGCGGTTCCACGTCGCCGCTGGACCGGAGAAGGGCGGAGGCCAGCAGCGTGAACGGATATCTGGTCAAACCGATGACCGGCGATGAGATGGATGAGATTGTTTTTCAGCTCAAGAAGGTACTGAAGTCCATCAATGAACCTTCCTTATGCGAATAGCGCACGATCTTCACCTTCCGATCAACACTTGCCATTCTGACGAGAAGATTTATCATTGTCATGGCCAATCGTTTATAACATAAGTGAAGACCCCAAAGGAGGTGCATCGTATGGCATGTGGTAAATGCGCGCCCAAGGGCGGGGACAAGGACAAGAAGAAGGATGAGAAGAAAAAGAAGTAGTTTCTTTTCAGAAACCGTTTTCCATTTCCTTTCTAGTTCTCTTTTGCCACGAACACGATGGCGACGAACGTAAGCAGTGCGCCGACAATGACGAATTGGTCTATCTGTTCCCCGAGCACCAAAAAGCTGAGCACCACGGCAAAGGTCGATTCCAGCATCAGCACGGTCGCCGAGGTGACCACGCTGATGTGCTTCAGCGCCTTCACCCATAGCATGGTAGGCACCGTGGAGCACATGATCCCGACATATATCATAAGGGGCAGGACGTCCCCGCTGTAGTTTGCCACATTCCCGACTGTCAGCG
This sequence comes from uncultured Methanomassiliicoccales archaeon, assembly GCA_942492955.1. Taxonomy (GTDB): domain Archaea; phylum Thermoplasmatota; class Thermoplasmata; order Methanomassiliicoccales; family UBA472; genus DASXVU01. Next base: position 726,552 of record OW818644.1, on the reverse strand, counting down.
CCAAGATCATCAATGTCGCTGGCAGGAACATGTGCAGGCTCAACGACCATTGGTCGTATTCCATGTTCTTGAGCGCGACACGCGACATGATGACCACCAGCCCGATGAAGATCGCAGAGACGAGGATCAGCAGGTCTCCTACCAGTTGATCCACGTTCAGGGCGGTCAGGTCCCATTTGGTGGTCAGCGTGATAAGTCCGAGGAAGCCGATGATGAGGCCGATCGTACGGTTGATGCCCAACTTCTCCTTGAAGGCGATGCGGGAGAATATTGCGACGAAGATGACGTTCGAGCCCACGATCAACCCTGCAACTGCAGCAGTGGTAAGGGTCAGCCCGATATATTGGCAGGCGACCACGACGGTGTTCAGGACAGGAGCAATCCAGAACTCCCACCTCTTGAACATGGAGAGTTTCAATGAACCTCTACAGGCCATGAATGTGAGGATTACCAGGGTGCCTATGCCCATGGCCACGGCCCCGAACAGAAATGGATCGGTGTTCCCGACACCCATCTTGGCAGCCACGTATGAAGAGCCAAGCATAGCGCTCGATATGATGGTGATCAGAAGCGCCTTGGATTCGTCAGTTGAAACGATCCTTGTGTTCTTCAATTTCTCAGGCCTGCCCCAAGCTAAGGCTCTCCGGAATCATTAGCTTTCTATTTCATCTTGGTCATGGGCCGTAAAGATCTATGAAGTGCCGGGGTATAGACCGAGCTTGCGTGCAATGCTTTGCACCCTTAGCTCCAACCATTGGATCATTCTCGACAGGTTCAGGCTGTCCGCCAACAGGCCGATCAGGATGCCGATGAGAGCACCGCTCACGATATCGAACGGAAAATGCACCCCGATGTACACCCGGCTGAATCCGACGGCGACGGCCAGGGCGAGCAGTGGGATCAGCATCTTGCGCCATTTCGTGCCTATAGCCATAGCGCCAGCGAACACGGTCATGGCATGGGCGGAGGGGAACGACGGGTCAAGGGGACGATATAGCGGGTCCACTGCCAGGATGACGTCGTATGGGCGTGGTCTGTCGATCGCGTATTTCATCGATGCGGCGAACACAACGACGGTCAGAAGTGCTATGAAAAGGGTTGTCGCCTCCTTCTTCCTATGTATCAGCCACAGCAACGGCACTACAGGGATCCAGACCAGTATGGAACCCAGTTCCGTGAATGCCCTCATGAAGGACTTCAGGTCTGTCTCATACTTTTCCCGAGCCTCTTGGAATAACCAAACATCCAGGTCAGTGATCTCTTTGAATTGGAGCAAAGTCGTCAGGGCGACACAGACCACTACGAGAACGATGATCAGGACCACGGTCCTGGGTGTAATGATCCTGGTCTCGTTCCGCATCTCTTTGCCGTTCATCAGCTCTCCTCCCGGATGGATCCCAATTCTTTAGGGAGAGTAGCAGATGCTTGATATCAATTATCGGTTCGCCCCGCGTTCACATAGTGTAGTGGTGTAAGTGAGATGATCTCCCGCTCGCGTTCCGAAACATTGAAGCCGTTCGTGGTTTAAAATTAATATTTTTAATAGAAAAGATTATCCATGTCGGTCTGCATTGTGCGCCATATGATGTTTGAGAGAGTGTTCCTTCCCCTTGATTTCTCCGACCAGTCCGACCTGATGGTCGACTGCATCGCACAGTTGAAGCGTTATGGGGCGAAGGAGGTCATTCTCTTCTACGCCGTGCCGAAGGGGCGGGCGGCGGACAGCTATGACGAGCGCCGTATGAACGAGTTTGCCCGGATCATCACCGCTGACGGCATCCCGACCCGCACCATAAAGGAGAACGGTGATCCATCCAGCCTGATCATAAAGGTCTCGAAGCGGGAGAAGGCGACGATGATCGCCATGGCTTCCACCGGGAAGGGCAGGGCCAAGGAGCTGCTGATCGGTTCAGTGTCATTGTCGGTCATCAGGCGGTCGAAGATACCGGTCCTGCTGGGAAAGTTCCCTGCCTTGAAGGAGGAGGGCTCCCTGAGGCAGTGCGGGCTGCTAGATTCAGCGTTGATATCCTTGGAGCTGACCCATTGCACCAAGCAGCTCAAGCAGACCGCCCAAGAGCTAGGGGATGTAGGGATGAGGAAGGCGACGCTGTTCCATGTGATCCACTCCTCCAAGCACGACGTAGGGGACGATGATAAGTTCCGGGCCGTCAAGGTCGAACTGGACCAGATTATGGAAGGGATCAAGAAGCCGAATCTGTTGCTTGATACGCACATCCATTTCGGAACGCCTTCGTACAACATCATCGAGGCGGCCCGGGAGATCAGCGCCGGCGTGATCGTCATGGGTGTCCGGAACAAGTCGATCTGGCACAAGATCGCCCTGGGCACGACGGCCGAGGATCTCATCCGTCAGTCACCGACGAACCTCTTGCTTGTGCCCTGCTAATGCAAGCAGGAACCAGGGTGATGACCAAGCGGTAAGGAACAAGAGGTTGTTTATCATCCTACGATTTTGACGGTCTTGGTTCGATCGACACTACCGAGGACCACGGACCGACGATCTCATTCACATCTTCCTCTGATGATCCAATGGCAAACTGGGAGGGGATCGCACTCGATACGGCGATGGATCAACCTCATTTCTGGATCGACGGATAGGCAAAGCCCTTCGACGAAATGAGTCGAAAAGAACACATGCTTCCTTTGATGCCTTTGCTAGTTTACAGGCGCCAATGGCCTTGTCCACCCTTCCCTTCGTGACCATTATATCTCCTTCAAGATGCATGATCTTGCTGAATATGTCGACCAAATGGGCCACGCCACTTTCCGCATTCACAAATTGATTAGATCCAGCCAGCTTAAGGCCCCATGATATCCCACTCTTGATCATACACGGACGCAAAATTCCTATGACCGCATCCTTGCCTGCCTCATCAACGAATCCGTTGACTGTCATTAACCAAGCATCCAGGAGTAGGTCTGGTCTATTGTTTGTGATTTCGTCCGGTATCTCAGCCTTTGGCATTACGGCAACAACATGACCGCATTCCTCCCAATTTTCATCGGGCACGGTGTTTTTTCTGATCACCGCTTTACAAAAGGGAATGTCTGGTGTAGCCATCTGGGTAATGCGGGCAGCAAATTCAGGATCGATAGCCTCACAAAGGCCATTCATGTGAATCTCGTGGATTCTGCAGCAAGCTTCTTGAATACCGGTGCTTATCGCCCAACATCCAGGCATCGTGGCGATTAACCCATCTTCTACCATCTCCAGCACGCATGGAATTCTATTGTTGCCCAGCCCCATTCCAATATTATTGGCGATATTTTCAAGAGAGCTTTCCCCAAATTTCACGTCACCTTTTGTGTAGAATCCCGCCTCCATTCCGGACTGTCGAAAATAGGGCTTTATGCACTCAAGAGCGTTCTTGAAATCAACAGTTCTGAACAAACCAGTCAAGGCGATCACCCACCATTCTCCAATCATCTGGAGCGATAGTTCCGCATGCATCTCTGGCAAGAGGTCTCCCATATCTGTCACGACACAAACTGCATACTTTCTTTCCATATGTTTATGAGTATATATCCAATTTTGATGAATGTAATAAATGACAATAAAAATGAATAATTATTTTAGGGTATACAAATAACCGAACGTACTTGTAACAATGGAAAAAGGATTCCCCTAAAAGGGTGATTCACGGGTGGGGGGTTACGAACCGGGTCGCTCACATCGAGGCGATGGTCAGACCGACGCCCTGTTCGATGGTGTACTCCGGCTTGTAGCCCAGCCGCGTCCTCGCCTTGGTGATATCGGCCAGTGAGTGCTTGATGTCCCCGGCCCGTTCCGGCAGGTAGTCCATCTGCCCTTTCTTCCCCAACTGGTGGAATATCATCTTGGCCAGTTCGTTCAGTGATATCCGTTCCTGTCGGGCTATGTTGAACACCTCGCCGTTCGATTCGGTGTCAATCGCTGCTCTCAAGTTCGCTTGGACGACGTCCAGGACGTAGGTGAAATCGCGGGTCTGCTCTCCGTCCCCATAGACCGTCAGCTTCTTGTCCGCCTTTGCCAGCTGGATGAACTTCGGGATGACCGCCGCGTACTGCGAGTTGGGGTCCTGCCTCGGCCCGAAGACGTTGAAGTAACGCAGCGCCGCCGTAGGCATCTTGTAGTTCTTCCAGAACACGCGGCAATACTCCTCGCCTGCCATTTTCGTGACCGCGTAGGGCGATTGAGGGCTGGGGTTCATGGTCTCCACCTTCGGAAGCGTGGGCGTTTCCCCATAGATCGATGATGACGAGGCATAGACCACTTTCTTGACGTTGCACTTGCGCGCCATCATGAGCACGTTCAGCGTGCCTTCGATATTGTTCAGGTTGGAGGGCATCGGGTCCTCGACACTGCGCGGTACCGACGGCAGAGCCGCCTGGTGGAACACATAGTCCACGCCTAGGAACGCGTGCCGGAGCTTCTCCACGTCATTGATGCTGCCCTCGATGAACTTGCACTCGATCTTATCCAGGTTTGACTGGTGGCCGGTCAGAAGGCTGTCGATGACTATCACATCGTTCTTCTTTGCCATCACTTGCGCGATGTTCGATCCGATGAAGCCGCATCCTCCGGTGACACAGATGCGCTTTCCCTCGATGATGCTCTCCAATTGCATTAGTTATCCCTTCCCGCGCCTATCCCTTTGTAGACGAAACCGAGCTTCTTGAGCTCCTCCGCATCGAACACGCGGCGCCCGTCGATGAAGACCGGGTTCGGGCCCATGAGCTTCTTGACCTTCTTCAAGTCCAGTTCCTTGAAGCCCTGATGGGGTACCATGAACACGACCGCGGCGGCGCCCTTCAGTGCCTTGTACGGGTCCTCGAAATGTTTCTCAGCGGGGATCCCGAACTCGAAGTTGACGACCTTGGCGGTGACGAACGGATCGACCGTGACGATATCGGCCTCCATCGACTTCAGGTCCTCTACGAGCTTCAGCGATGGCGTCTTCCGGGTGTCGCCTACGTTCTCCTTGTAGCTGACACCGAGGACCACTATCTTGCAGTCCTTGACCGGCTTGCCGATGGAGTTGAGGCCTTTCACAAGCAGTTCGAAAACGTGGTGCGGCATCATGTCGTTGATCTTTCTGCCGGCGGTGATGATCTGAGCGTGATAACCGAGCTTCTCGGCCGTCTTGACCAGGTAGTACGGGTCCTTGGGTAGGCAATGACCGCCGACCCCGGCGCCGGGATAGTACCGGTTGAAGTTCCACTTGGTGGCGGCGGCGTTGATCACTTCCATCACGTCGAGCCCCATCTTCTCCATGATGAGGGCGACCTCGTTCATGAGCGCGATGTTCAGGTCGCGTTGGGTGTTCTCTATGATCTTGGCCGCCTCCGCGGTCTTGATGTTGCGGACCGGGACGACCCCTTGGTTGGTGATGTGGCCGTAAAGGAACTCGGCCGTCTCGGTGGAGCGCTGGTTGATCCCGGACACGATCCTGGTGGTCTTGTCGATGGTGTGCAGCGGATCTCCCGGGTTGTACCTCTCCGGGCAATAGGCCAGGTCGAAGTCGATCCCGGCTTTCAGGCCCGATTCCTCCAGGATCGGTTTCAGTGTCCCTTCGGTGACGCCTGGATAGACGGTCGATTCCAGGATGACGAGCTTTCCCTTGCTCAATCCCTTGGCGATGTCCCTCCCTGCTCCCTCGATGTAGCTAAGGTCCGGCTCCTCACCCTCCTTGGTGGGGGTTGGGACGATGATAATGATGACATCGTTCTTCTTCGTCGCGGTAGCGGTGTCGCTGGTTGCGACCAGCTTCTTCTTGGCGACCATTACCTTCAGCCTTTCGTCCAGGTCGAGATCGGTCAGCGGGGATATTCCCTCGTTGATCATGCGGACGAAATCTTTCTTCATCTCGCAGCCGGTGACAGTAAAGCCAGCTTCTGCGAACAGCACAGCGGTAGGAAGCCCGACGTAGCCCAGGCCGACGATGGCGATCTTAAGATCCTTACCCTTCCGAGATGACTGTTTTGCGCTCATGTCGATTTGAGAATGATAAAGGGGTTGGATATACGTTTGCCCCTAACTCTCAATTACTCTCTCGCAACGATCTTCGCGCTCAGTAAGCTGATGTCCTCATCGATGATGCTGGTCGAGAGCGAGTTGCCGAACCCTTGGAAAAGGGCCCTTGCTTTTCGGTACTCTTCGACCGCCTGTTCCATCTGCCCCTGCTCTGCCAGCGATTCGGCGAACCAGGCATGCACCGTAGCCTCGTACAGAGGGCCGAACCTGGTCCCCCGGAACTTCGGCAAGGCCTTCTGGAACAGCTCGTTGGCGTTGGTGTACTCCTTCTTCCGGCTCAGCACCGATGCCTTCACGGCGATGGCAAGCGACCCGATGGCCTGCTGCCCGAACGCATTACCGGTGAAGGTCGTGAGCGAAGAGTCGGCCAGTCTTTCCGCGATGTTCAGGTCGCCCCCGCGCTGCTCGATATGCGCCATCACGACGTCCTGCCACGGCGGACTGGTGCCCCTCTTGAGCGAATCAGAGCTGGCCTCGACGGCCAGCTCCCTGGCCTTGGAGATGTCACCGGCCAGGTCGAAGGTGAACGTCTTGTCGAACTGGATCATGTCGATCCGGTTCCTGTCCCCGGCCCGTCTGGCTATCTCCAGGCAATGGTCGAACACCGGGATCGACCTCTCCACCTGTCCCTTGCATAGGTAGGCCATGCCCAGCGCCTCGTTCGCATCCACCTCGTTACCGAAATTGGGATGCTCCTGCGCTATGCGGATGGCATGTGTGAGCATGTCGATGGCCTGGTCGGCCTTGCCCTGTCTCAGCAGCAGGTCGCCGTACTGCATCATCTCCTTCGCCAGCCTGTCGTTCGCACCATGGTCCTTGAACACCATCATGGCTGCCTGGCATAGCTTCTCCGCTCCTTCCATGTCACCATTGGCCATGATCGCGCCGGCGATGCTGCTCTTGCATTCGGCGGTCTCGTAATCGTCACCCGACTCTATGAGCGCCTGCAGGACGAGCGACAGCGAGAGGTCGTTCCCCTTCTCGCTGGTCTTGTTCTTGCAGGTCGTGGATTTCTTCCTCAGCAGACGTGCCCGGTCGGACGAGGAGGACCTCTTTATGGCCTTGTCATAGCACTCAAGGGCGCGGTCCTTGCGGCCCAGACCGAGGTTCGCATCGCCCATCGCTTCCCACGCCTCCAGGACTGCATCGCCCCTTCCCGCCTCTCCTACCAGTTCCAGCGCCCTGCCGAAATACAATTTTGATTCCCGATGCGCCCCCCACACGGAGCAGATCCTGCCTGCCAGGAGCGAGAACTTGACGCATCGGTCCGTGTCGCCCGCCATGAACCATTGTCTTGACAGCTCCCCCAGGACCTCCTCGCCGTAACCCTCGCCCTCCAGCGCGACCGCGACCGATCGGTGGACAGCCTTCCTTTCATCCGCCGGGATGAGATCGTGCACCGCCTTGCGGACCCGTTCATGCGAAAATCTGAACTCGCTGCCTTGGCAATCGATCAGGGAACTCAGCTTGAACACTTCCCGGATCATCCTGGTGACCTCGTCGGGCCTGGCGCCGACCGCCTTGGCCAGCGTAAAGACGTCGGTCCCGGGGCTGAACGATGATGCCCGGTAGAGCATCTGGCGCTGCGGGTTCTTCAGGACGTCCAAGCGATGCCTGAGCGCGTCGCCGAAGGTCATGGGAACGCTGTGGTTGTCTCCCGAACGTAGCACACCGTCACGGAACTCGAAGGCACCCATGGAAGCGACCGATTTGACCGATTCCACTGCCATCAGCGGGTTGCCCCGGTTGCTCTTCACCACCTTGTCGACCACGTTCTTCGGCAATGTGAGCTGGAACCTTCCAGCGATCACTTTCGTGGTCTCTTCCGGTGAGAGTCCCCCCAGCTCCACGTTGCGGCACAGCCCGTCCAATGAGGCGTTCGAGACAAGATCGTTGATGATGGACCGGCCCTCCTCGTCCAGCGTGACGTCCTCCCGGCACAAGGTGCAGATGAATCTCGGCCCATTCGGGTCCGCGGAACGCAGCAGATAGCCGAGGAGCTTGACCGTGGACGAATCGGCCCTTTGCAGATCGTTCAGAACGATAAGGACCGGCTGCTGTTTGGAGAGCCTCGCCAGATACGACTCCCAAGCCACCAGGATGCCGTCCTTGGAGCTGAGCGCACGGTCCTCGCTGAACGGACTGGCGATCGGTTCGGCCATCATCCTTAGCTGCTCAACAAGCTCCCGGAACGGCGAGTACGGGAATGGCGCTTCCTGACCGCAGCCGACGCTCGCCACAAAGAAACCTTTGGCCTTGGCGGCCTTGGCCGCTTCGGAGGCAAGCCTTGACTTGCCGATCCCGGCCGGTCCGGTGATGGCGATCATCGCAGGACGGTCCGTTGCTACATCGAAGATGCAACCGAGTATTCCGTCTAGCTCGTTCCGTCTTCCGACGAACAGCGTGTTATCTCTCTCTGCGAGCGCCACGAGATAGGGTTTGACTTGTAGAGATTTAATGTTTTGTCGAGTTTCGGGTTCTATCCGGGCTTTTAGGACGGTCTCGTTTCTATTTCCTAAGCTTCGGTTTTGCCGTAGCCGTTGCCCTGACATCGACCCAATTCACAAACTTGCTTTCTAGTCCGTAACCGTCCGAAAAACGCTTCTCGAAGGTCTCGACGCGGACCTTTACGTCCTCGACCGAAGGTCCGGTGATCTTGTCCCTGACGTAGTGCTCGGCGGAGCAGCGGGCCGATGAAAGAGCCTCGCCCAGATGCGAGTATTGCACCGGCGATGAAAGCGGTGAGAACACCAGGTACTTGTCGTCCCGGAGGTACACCTGGACCATCACCGATTCGGTGACCTGGCTGCACACCGCCCCGACCGCGTTCCCTACCTCGTAACCTTCTGGGATGAACACCTGGCAGGACATCCTCTCCTCCAGCGGTTTTATGAACTCGGCCGCGGGTGCCCCTATGCCGACGATAGGCCGGTCCGGTCTCGCCTTCAGCTCGATTCCGCCCAGGTCGCCATGCCCGGTGGAGGCGCGGAGCAGCATATCGAACCCTTTGCCTTCCGACAGATCGCCCCCGGCATCCACCAGTCCCTTCTTGATTATCTCTTCCCCGACCCGGGATATGACCAGTTCGGTCAGTTTCGGTACCAGGTCTTCCGGGGCTATGAACATCTTCTCCGCCATCTGGGCGATTCCAGCCGTGGATGCGTGGGTATTGCCGGCGACGTATTTGCCCGACACATGCAGCAGGTCCGTGGGGGTCAGCCCGGTCCTGATCACCAGTGCCCGGGAGCGAAGGGCGTTCAGCACGTACTCCACGATCGGGATGTCCGGACAGCCCTTCATGGCGTCATAGAGCGTGCAAGGGGCGTTCGCCATCACGAACTCGAGCGCCTGCCTCTCCTTCTGGGTCAATCCGTCCGGGATCTTGACCGTGTTGGGCAGATACAGGTTCATCTCGTTCTCATGGACCATCTTCTCCACCAATGATGGATACCTCATCGATGCCATCGCCAGCGGGATCACCCTTTCCGGTCCGACGGTCACCGTGCTGCGGTTGTCGACCCGGATGATCGAGTCCCCTCCCAGTCCGCAGGTCCAGATGTCGATGCCTTTGACCCGGGTCCTCCAATGGCCGACAGTTGCCCCTTCATTGTTCAGCCGGGGGAAACCCTCGTCCAGGATGGCGATGTCGGTGGAGGTGCCACCCATATCCACCACGATACAGCCCTCGACCTTGGCCAAGGCCTTCCCGCCCATCAGGCTGGCGGCTGGTCCGGAGAGCACCATCTCCACCGGACGTTCGCGCGCCGTCTCCAGGCTCATCAGACCCCCGTCGCCCTTGAACACAAAGATGCGGGCGTCGATCTTCCTTGATGAAATGGAGCTCTGCATCGAGTTGAGGAAGTCATTGATGACCGGGAGCAGCCTCGCGTTCAGTATGGCAGTGACCGAGCGTTCGTAGATGCCAAGGTCCATGGTCAGCGACTGGCCCATGATCACTGGCAGTCCGGTCTGGCGCAGGACGGCGTCCCGGGCGGCCATCTCCTGCATGCCATTGCAAACGCTGAACAATCCGGAGACCACGATGGCGTCGACGCCCTTGCTGACCTCGTCGATCGCGTCATTCAGCTCGGCCTCGTCCACTGCCTCGGCGGTCCGGCCGATGGAATCCATGCCGCCCTTGATGAAGCGCGAATGCTTGCATCCAAGCTTCCAATCCGGCTCCGGCTTCCAGCCGATACCGATGAGACCGACCTCACCGCCCTTGCCTTGCAGCAGCGAGTTCGTGGCCAGCGTCGTTGAGAGACCGACCATCTTGATGTCGGCGATATCCACGCCGGGAAGGGTGATGACCTGGTCCAACGCCCCGATGATACCGATGGAAAGATCCTCGTAGGTTGTCGGGGACTTCGCCTTGGCCAAGACCTTGGTCGTATCCAGGTCGATGATCGCCGCGTCCGTGAATGTACCGCCCGTGTCAATTCCCAGTCCAAGGTTCATAGATGCACTGAGGAGGGAATCAGAGAGGCAATATTTAGAACTTGGAATACGCGTTTCCGAACCAGCACCCCTAATTTTGGAATGACATCATTCCCTCGGTCTATGGGAGGATATGCTCCGTACCACGATCCTCAATGTTTGTTCCCGCAGTTCCAGCAATAGGTCAGACCTTGGGTCGGTTTCCCACACGAGGAGCAGAAGCTCATTTCATTGCTCGAAGGCGTTACGCTCGGGGCCGCCACGTTCAATGGTGGTGCAGGATAGGTGGGCGAGCCAATGGAGGCCTTTGATTCCAAGTCGTTCGGGATCCCCACTCTCATTGGCTGGTCAAGTCCGGCGCCATTGAGCGATAAGATCGACTTGAGCTTCGGGATGCAGGCAACCTCCGCATAGGTCCCTTCCTGCAGCGGGTTGGCCCCGCGTTTGCCCGATCCGATCGACAATGGACCGACCATCATGAAAGAGCCGTTCGCCCGTCCCTGAGATCTGGAGACCGGACCACGGACCACAACAACATTTCCATCGTTGTGCGCGGCGACGATCGTCCTGCGCAGGCGGGATGTAGTATATGCCATGACAAAGGCCATCAGACCGACCACTATGACCAGCACCGAGATCATTCCCGTCGAGGATGAGAAATCGAAGCTGTTCGCACCGTTGACGATACCGATGGCTGCGAAAACGAGCGCCATGAATCCGGCGGGCATGGCCTGTTTCTGGGCGTTCTTATATACCTTGTTCATGCTCGTTCGTTCCGGGTCCGTCATTGGCCTTTTGAAGGTCTGATAATCTGCTGTCTGACCGGCCATTACTGCCGCCCCCATGGGAATCCGTAGGAGATGCCCTGATCGCGACACCTGGGACACAGCCAGGCACCTGGGTCATTGGAGAATTGAAGGAAATGCGGCGTGCAAACCGTCCCATGGACCGGGCATATTGGACCTTGTTGGCCCTGCCAGGATTTGGGGCTGACCGGAACGCCGTTGACGTAGTTCTGAGGATAATGAAGACCTGCCCCGCCTATGTAGGTCGGGTCGGTCGGCGGTCCATTGGTCCCTCCCGTAGTGGTGACGTTTGATGGTTGGTAGGCGTAGCTGCCGGCGTTCGGACCGGGGCCTTGAGGGATCCTGCCCTTTGGCATCGGCGACAGGGAGACCGCTATGCAGGCCACTCCGCCGATGATCGCGATGAGTGCTGGTGGGGCTAGGGATAAGTCTCCAACTGCAAAACCCCCCGAAGAACCGGATTTGAGGTCCCATAGATAAGCGTACGTTATCCCACCGTTCACATAGTGCCCGCTGCCGGTCAGCCGGGTACCGTTCAAGTGAAGGGTCCAGGTGACCGTGGACGCTTCCGTCGTCCAGCTGATGCCGCCCGTGATCCCGGATTGGGCAGGGGTGTAGCAGTTGAGGGTTAGCGTGGATCCGGACATGGTGCCGTAGACATTATAGGTGCCCGTTGTGCCAACCGGCGTCTTTTGCCAGGTCTCATAGCCGGGATTGAGCTTTGAATAGGTGCACTTCTCAGTGACCGTACCGGTCACCGAGTCGCCATTCTGGGTCAGGCGGAGGGTCGCGTCATAGTTCGCATTGAAGACGTTGAAATTCTGGATATATCCTTTTCCAGCCGTGTTGGATGTCCACGTCCCCGACACGCTTTCCGCGGCCACGTTCGAGGTCGTGAGCATTATCAAAAGGAACAGTACCGGCATCACCAACAAATTTGCAAGGACAAGCCGTGTCGCAATCCGTTTGAAGCTGCCAGTCATTCTTATCTGTTGACCAACGTTTTCGTTTGTATTATAGTTATTCAGGTGATTTGCAGAGTTCGTTACTAGGCTCAGACCGAGTGATGATTTTAACGAAATATCGTTTTATGTCGAACTAGCGTGCCTCTGAGGTCAGTCCGGTCCGATCCCTTCATGATGGGGCAAAGCGGATGAACCTCCAGCGCCATTGTCACAACCTGAGATGACGGAGATCCTGTGAGGCCAGAGCTGAACGAAAGGGCGCGCCTATTACGGGCATTGGACATGGACCCTTTGGACAGGATACCCTGCGTCAGCCCGCTCCAGACTGGCACAGTAGAGCTGATGGAACGGAGCCGATGTTACTGGCCAGATGCGTTCCGGGATGCGAAGAAGATGTACTGCCTGAGCAAGGCGGCTCATGACATCGCAGGGCTGGAGGGGGTGCGTGTCCCGTTCGATGTGACCGCGGAGGCAAGCGTGCTTGGTGCAAAGACCGGGCGGGAAGGGGTCGACCGGCAACCGTCGATCTCGCGTACCGCGCTATCAGATCCGGAGGAATTGGACCGGCTGGAGATCGTCGAACCGATATCCGGCCAGGCGACCAAGGCGGTGCTGTCGGCGGTGGACATGCTCTCCTCCAGGATGGAAGGGGTGCCGGTCATCTGCGGCATCGTGGCGCCATTCATGCTGGCCTGCCAGATTCTGGGCATTGAGAGAGCCTTGATGAACATCGTGAAGGAACCTTCGTTCGTCAGGATGCTGGTGCGGAAGGCCGAGAGGTTCGATCACATGTATGTGGTGGCGGCCATAGACGCTGGCGCTGACGTGATAACGCTGATCGACGCCACTGCGACCGGTGATATACTCAGCTCGACACAGTACGAGGAGTTTGCCCTTCCGTACGAGATCGGGGTGGCACTTAGGGCGCGTTTCGGGGGGGCGCGGTCGGTGCTGCACATATGCGGGGACACAAGTAAGCTGCTCGATTCGATCAAGAGATCCGGAGCGACCGGATTGAGCGTCGATCAGTGCATGGACCTGGCCACGGTAAAGAGGGCTCTGGACGGAGAGATGGCACTGATAGGGAACGTCAGTCCCACCGGGTCATTGCTGTTCGGGACCCCGGGTGAGGTCGAGGAGGAATCCTTGGCGTGCCTGCGGGCCGGAGTCGACGTGCTCTCGCCGGGATGCGGCCTCGCGCCGAGGACGCCGACGGTGAACGTGAAGGCGATGGTCAGAACCGTGAAAACGATCTAAGGTACGGACACCAATGTTCGGTTGTTGAGCATAGTGCTAGAAATCAGTTTGGGCGACTTGATCTCACATTGTTCTGTCCTTGAAAAACTGCAACGTACCAAGTATTTCAAGCCTGTCGCCCTCTTTCAGTATTTGGTCAATCCCATTTCCTGGATTCGCTTCACTCCGAGTGATTCAGTCATGCTCGACCTTGTTCCGAACGCTCTGTTCGATCCAGCGCGGAATTGATGGCCCTGACCGCATTCTCGTTGCCAAACCTCTCGAATAGGTGCTGACAGATGCGATATTTGGCAGCCGCTTCCCCGTACTGCCCAAAATCCTCCATCATTGTCGAATACCATAGGCAGGCGATGGATTCGTAAAACATGCCGTCTATCGATCCTGAAAATTCCCTGCGGGAAGAATCGAATAATGAGATCGCATCATCGATCTTTCCGTCGGCAATCAGAAGCTCCGCCATCACCGTATTGCCAAGCGCCCTGGCCGCAAGTTTCATCTTGGGATCAAGTTGGTTCATGATACTAAGCGCTCCTTCTATGAGTTCGGATGCCTTATCCCGATCACCGGCAATTATCTCCATGTGCGCAAGGAGAACGTCGTGCCAAGAGGTGGCCCATTTAAATCCAGATTCCGCCGCCTCATCCCTAAGTTCCTCCTCAACCATCCTTGCCTCATCGATATCGCCTGCGAGCAACTTGCAAAGGGCAGCCTCAAACAACGCTGCTCTTTTTCTTTCATTGCTCCCGATCTTCCTGGCCAGTTCCGCACTCTTAAAATACTCTTGAACTGCCCGATCAAGCAATCCTTTGTGGAAGTAGGCTCTGGCTAGATTGCGCCTGCACTCCGATTCATTCGTTAAGTTAGGATGTTTCGATAGAATATCAAGTGATTCCTCAATCAATTCCAGGGCTTGATCCACGCGAGCCTGGTCCAGCAATAATGTGCCTCTCAGCATCAATTCAAGGGAATATCGTGAAGGATTGTTCACTCCCTTGAAATAATTGACCGCTTGGACGCTATGAATCTCAGCCCGTTCCAGACTGCCATCCAATCTTTCGAGGCCGGTTCTTATGGACTCTATCTCACCCTTTTCAAAGTCATCAGGACCTGCCTCGATCGCCTCTTCGATGATCCTTTTGATTATGTCCGAATCTTGCGTCAATGATGAAGGATACCAACATTCTGCCTTTTTCCTCAGTAATCGAGCCCGATCCTTCGGGCTGGAATAGATCATCGATAAATCGTATGAATCCGATGAATGGCGGTAATTTCCCAATTCTTTTTCTGAGTCCCCGATTCCTTCCCAAGCCTCAGAAAGGATAGAATTTGCATTTTCTGCCTCAAGAGGTGTCTTGACAGTTCTCCTAAGAAAATAAAGAGCCTCACCAAATGCTTCCTTGACCAAATATTGTCTCCCAGCGAGAAGGGAATATTCTGCACATCGATCCCGATCGTTTGCGTAGAAAAAATGATTTGAGAGGTCGACATAATCATGATCTCTCGGTCCATTTTCTTCCAAGAATAGCCCAATCAGATGATGAATCTCCTTTGATCTGGCCTCTGACATGTGTGTTAGAATAACCTGTCTTACCATTTCATGGCTAAAGGCATATCTGTCAGCACGTTCAACGATCAGATGCGTTGATGTTGCGATATCCTCCAGATCCTCAGCGAGTAGCATCTTGCCTCTTTGGAGCAAAGATGACAATGTTTCAAGTCTGAACTCGGATCCTTCTATCGCCCCAAAATCAAGAATCGCGCGCTGCGGTCTTGAGAGGCCGATAATTCTCTGTTCGATTATTGCCTGGACGGTCGTAGGCACCTCTCCCTCTTTGAAAATGCCCTGCCATCTTCCCTTTCGAATGACCAGGCGGGAACTCTCCTGTAACATCCTTATCGTTTCTACAACAAAAAGCGGATTGCCTCCGCTTTCCTGGAAGATCCTTTCCTGCAGGGACTTGTCCGCTTTTCCCTCAAGGAGATCGTCGACAATTTTCGCAATTGACTTCCTGTCAAAATTACCTAATGATATCTGGTTGCATTTTCTTTCCCGGCAGAGATGTCGGATCGTGCTCAATGCATCAGAGTTGCCCACCGGAGAGGAGGCCTCATCATCTCGGTAAGTAGCCACCAGCACCATTGGCGTCCTGCTGCACTCCCTCGCCAGAAAGTGAAGGAGCTGGAGCGAGGCGGAGTCAGCCCATTGAATATCGTCGATAAGCATCCATATGGGGCGCTTGTTCGATAGGTCCTGCAAGAACCATGAAAAATTTAAGAGGACTTCATCCTTGGATTCCTTACCCAAAAAGGGATCCCGGGCCATCTTGAAACCAATGAGATCCAGTTCCCTTACCGTCTCAAGAAAGGCGGAATACGGAAGAAGACCACCGGGAAGGCACCGCCCATCCAATACGATGAACCCCGTTGCCTCCGCGATCCTGCGGCTCTCCAATGCCAAACGGGTCTTCCCGATTCCCGCTTCACCCGAGATGATGGTCAGACTGCCCTTCCCCGATAAGGCATCCGCGATCCGGACCTGCAGCTCCTCAAGCTCTTCGGTCCTCGCCTGGAATCTGGGCTCATCTATTCTATTTTGTGCCAACAAAGATAATAGGAAGTCACAGATAAAAAAGACAGCTAATGAACGGAGACGTCGGAACAGGCAAGATTGCTGTTCAAACAAATGCGAAACATTAATATTTACAATAACACTAGATAATCATTATAATATATTAGGAGTGTAAGAATATGGTGGAATTACGGCTTGTCCCATTCGTTATGAGCCATGGTAATTTGAGGGCGTGGACAAAGAAGCAGACAACTGAGCAATTCGTCGGTCTCTCACCGATCCAGGTCTACAACGATATCGTGAAGAATGAATCGTGTCAGATGAACTATGAGCAATGTCAACAGCTGATGAATGATATCCGATTGACCATCGCGTTCGCCAACAAGGAAGCTGAACAGAATAAATCCATCCCAGAGAAATCAGAATTCATCCGGACGATCATCCAAGTGCCTGGTGTGAGCGCAAAGAACGCCGCGAAGATGTGGGATATAGGCATTCATTCGGTTGACGACTTTGTGCGGGAGAATGAAAATGCAAATTTGATAAGATCAGACGCGTACAACTGGTTGGATATGATGTCGGTCAAATTTGACCTATCTCCAGAGGAGTATGAACAGATGTGGGCTGACCTGATCTCCACATCCACCTTTTTCTTGAAGGGAAGGAAATATCCTAACGGAGAAGGGCCTCCGATGGAAGTGGTCCCTCCCCGCTGAGAAGGAACCCGATTGGCACCGAACCAGCTGCATAGCCTGTTCAATGATCGATATTCAGGGGACGGAATATCGGGACCACAACGATTGATTCCGCAAAGATCGGTCGATATGGCCCGCCGATTCATTCGAATCATTACCTGAGTTATGCGATATCTTTCAGAGATAGGACATTTTCATCTTCGATTCGTTAATTCGTGCTCCGGGTCAACGCTTAATATCTCCCTTTCCATACCCTTTTTGCAGTCGTTCCTATGATCAAGATCCTCTACATCATTGTCTGCTTGAGGTCGGGCGGTTCAGAGAAGTACCTTCTCGATCTGATCAAGAATATGAATCCTGAACAGTATCAGGTCACGGTCTGGTGCGAGGAAGATTGGGGGCCGGCCGGGGACGAGATGAAGAAGGCTGGGGCCACGGTCATCCAGCGTCCTAACCGCCCCACCCGGCCAGACCACGTACTGAGGTTATTCCGTTTCATCCGCAGGAACAGGTTCGACATCGTCCATTCGGTGAAGTATGGTCCGAACTTCGTCGACCCTTTAGTGTGCAAACTGGCCCGCGTCAAAGTGTTCATGACTTCGCGAAGGAACCTCCGGCATTGGGCCGGTGAGCCGAAATTGAGGGTGGGCGACCGGCTTCGGAACTCGATGACCAACCATATCATCGCCAACTCGGAGACGGTCAAGAGCATTACGATGGCCGTCGAGCACATCCCCGCGACGAAGATATCGGTCATCTATACCGGCGTCGATCTGGAGGAGGTCGATGCGGTGGTCTCCGGTCAGGATTTCAAGAACACGCTGGGCATTCCCTCCGGAGCGATAGTCGTGGGCAACGTTGCCGACCTGCGCGAGGCTAAGGGTCAATCGTACTTGCTAAAAGCATTCGCCGATGTCGTCAGGAGGACCGATAAAGAGGTCTACCTGGTCATTCACGGCGAAGGTCCGGAAGAATCGAACCTGCGCTCGTTGATCAAAGAGCTGAAGATCGAGGACCGGGCCAAGATATTCACGTCTCCGCGCAACCGCTTCGAGGTCATGAGGTCGTTCGATATCTTCGCCCTTCCATCGCTGAACGAGAGGCTCTCCAACGCGCTCATCGCAGCCATGGCAGTTTCGCTTCCGTGCATCGCCAGCGATGTCGGTGGCAATCCCGAGGCAGTGGTCAATAACGTCTCGGGCACGATAGTCCCGGTGAAGTCCGTTGAACCGCTGGCGGAGGCTATCCTCCGGCTCGTGGAGGATCCGGCACTGGCTAAGGAGTTCGGTGTAAAAGGCCGTGAGATCGTAGAGAAGAAGTATACGGTGAAGCGGATGGTCTCCGAGCACGAGCGCCTGTACAGCGAGCTGGTAAAGCGACACTGAGAATACGAGTCGCCCGAGCGTCATTCTTCTTCATGATACTGAAGAAGCATAGCAACTATGGGCAAGGGTCCGAATCATCTTGAGCATCGTGACGATCCGCATTGAACGGTGCGTCGACCCTCACGGTCTGCATCGGATCATACCGCCTGCTTTCCGGGAAATCATGTCGGTTTCAGGTCTGCACCATTTCCTAGCATCCAGTTAACGCCGTTAATGCGTAGTTAATGTTTTATGGCCATAGCAGATTCAGATACGCAACGGTCGCGAGATATCGCGGTGCCTACTCATGATCCGGACGATCTACATCGATGATGAGCCCCTTTTGCTGGAGCTCGCTAAGGACTTTATCGAGGACGGAGTCGAGTTCACCATGGACACGACAACCTCCGTGGATGAAGCGATCCACAGGGTCATGGATGGGGATTATGACGCGGTCATCTGCGATTACCAGATGCCGGCCATGAACGGCGTCGAGTTTCTGAAAGCGCTCCGTTCGAAGGGTGACGTAACGCCGTTCGTTCTCTTCACTGGGCGTGGAAGGGAGGAAGTGGCCATCGAGGCCTTGAACAGCGGCGTGGATTTCTATTTGAAGAAGGGCGGCGAACCTTCCTCGCAATTCGCCGAACTGAAGAACCTGCTCATCCAGATGTCCAGGCGCCGTCAGGCCGAGGACGCCATGACGCATAACGCGCGGCGGTTCCGCGCCATGATCGAGAACTCCATGGACATCATCGGCGTCATGGACCGGAACAGCACCCTCCGGTACGTCTCGCCTTCCATTTCCAAGATCCTAGGCTACACCGTCGACGAGGTCATCGGGACGAACCTGCAGACGTATTCGCACCCGGACCTGGTGGAAAACCTGGCCAAGGTCATTCAGACGATCCGGGCTGGACGGACGGAACGTTATGAGATATCCCTCCGGCACAAGTGCGGCGCCTACCGGTTGATCGAGGCGTCGATCGCCGTCATGCCCACCGAGCTCGGTCCGAACCAGATCGTGGTGAACGGCCGCGACATAACCGAACGGAGAAAAAAGGAGGACGAGCTGCGCCACTCCGAGGAGATGGTGCGGTACATCGTCGGGCACGCGCCCAACGCCATGGCGATCCAGGATGTCGAACTGCGCTACCTGATGGTCTCCGACCAGTACCTCTCCGATTTCGACCTGTATGACCAGGATGTGATCGGACGGACGCCGCAGGAGGTGTTCACCCGGATCCCCGAGGAATGGGAGGCGATCTGCGACAGGGCGCTCATGGGCAAGACCCTGAAGGGGGAGATCGATTTCCCGCTGGAGAACCGCACGGCCTGCATCGTGTATGATGTGCGACCATGGCATGACGTCACCGGGGAGGTGGGGGGCCTGGTCACTTACATAGAGTCGAAGTCCGAGTATGAGTTTTCCAACGAGGAGCTGGTCCGCTCCGAGCGGCGCTACCGGGCATTGGCCGAGAACGTCCACGACGTCATCTGGACCATGGACACCACCGGCCGGTTCACTTACATATCGCCGTCGGTGACGGCACTGCGCGGCTACACGCCAGAGGAAGTGATCAACCAGACGCTGGACCAGGCCCTCATGCCCGAATCCGCGCAGCGCGTGTATGAATACATCGCCGAGGGACTGGAGGTCCTGAAACGTACTGGTAGGTTCCCGGAAGGCACGCGTGAGGTGGAGCAGCCGACAAAGGACGGCGGCACGGTATGGACCGAGGTGACCGTCTCCGGTCTCTATGATACGCACGGCAGGTTCGAATCGATCATCGGGGTCAGCCACAACATCTCCGAACGGCGTAACGCCGAGGCAGCGCTGAAGACGTCGGAGAGACGGTTCCGGGCGCTCTTCGAGAATTCACCGCTGGGGATGTTCATAATCGATCTGGAAGGTAACTTCCTGGAGGCGAACCAGGTCTTCTGCGACATGCTCGGCTACGACATGGACGGATTGATGCACGCCAACATGAGCGAGGTGACCGAGCCGTCGGTGGAGGTGAAACGGACCGCTGCCGTCAAGCGGCTCATGATGCAGAACCTGGAGAACACCGACACCGATTCATATTTCAAACGCAAGGACGGCATCGTATGGTACGGGTCCATGTCCTTGGCCGTTCTAAAGGACCAGGACGGCGTCAAGCGGCACCTGCTGGGAATGGTGCATGATGTTACCGCCAAGAAGGAGGTGGAGGAGATCGTGGCCGAATCGGAACGGCGGTTCAGGACTCTCTTCCAGAATACCCAGCTGGCGATAACCATCACCGAGCTGGACGGTCAGATAGTCGACACGAACGAACAGTTCGCCAATATGATGGGGTACTCATCGAACGATCTCAAAGGCAAGAACATCTACGAGCTCATCACTCCGAAGCTATTGCCAGAGGAGTCCGAGCCGGTCAGGGAACTCCTGAAGCATGATGTGGAGAACGCCAACGTCGACCTGCAGTGGGTCCGGAAGGACGGCAGCACCTGGTGGGGGCATGTGGTCGCTTCGTTGCTGACCGATGATTCGGGGAACCCGAAGCAGATCATGGCAGTGGTCCTGGACATCACCGAGCGCAAGCAGGCGGAGATGAAGATGTCTGTAGCCAACCGCAAACTGAGCCTGCTGGGAGATCTGACCAGGCACGATGTGAAGAATCGGCTCTCGGCCATGTCCGGCTTCCTTCAACTGGCCGAGCTCAAGGCCACCGACCCGGTGCTCAAGTCGTACCTGTCCAAGGCTTCTCAGCTATCCGTGGACATCGCTGGCCAGATGGATTTCACCAAGGAATACCAGATCATAGGCTCGCAAGAGGCCAGATGGATATCGTTGGCCCAGGAGTGCCAGGTTATCAGTTCCGGTCTGGAACAGGGAGATATCCAACTGGACTGCAGCATCTGCGGGGTAGAGATCTTCGCCGATCCCATGGTGCCCAAGGGCTTCCGCAACATCGTCGAGAACTCGGCCAAGCATGGCGAGCATGTGACCAAGATATCGATCGGTTACCAGGACACACCATCTGGTCTCATCCTGGTTTTCGAGGACGATGGCGTCGGTATCGCCGATAGCGACAAGAAGATGATCTTCGAATGGGGCTACAAGAACCGCATGGGCCATGGCCTGCACCACGTCTCTGAGATGCTGGCAATCACCGGCATGTCGATCAAGGAGACCGGTGAGTTCGGAAAAGGGGCGCGGTTCGAGATATTCGTACCAAGCGGTTCCTATAGGATCACGGATGACTGCGAGGTATGTTAGTCGGCGTCGAATTCTTGGGGCCGCGAGTCTTCCTCCGCTGGTTGGGCGGAAAATCGCTTGGGCGATGCTAGAAACCCAAATGCGGCTTATATCCCAGATCCGTATTGCATCTTAAGGAATGGTGCTAGTGGCGAACGAACAGGTCAGGAAATACGACCCGCGGATCTTCCTATATCTGTCGCTGGTCGTCATCATGGCCCTAACAGTCATCGACCTGGAACGTTCTCCGGAGGTTATGATCGGGTACTTCTTCACCATCCCGGTGATAATCAGCTACTTCACGGAGAAGACCCGGAACATCTACCTGATAGCGGTGGTCTCCACCGTTGCCAGCTTATTCGCCTTCTTCATGGCTCCGGCGGGGGTCACGTCGAACCTGGCGATCAACCGACCCTTTTCCCTCGTGATGATCTGGGTGGTTGCTGTGCTGGGCAACTATCAGATCATATCCAACCATCGGCTGTCTGAGGAACGGAACCGGCTGAGGGCGATATTGGACACGCTGCCGGTCGGGGTCGCCATTTGCGATTCGAAGGGCAGACTGGACGAGGCAAATGAACAGATGGATACCATCTGGGGAGGGAAGTTCACGATAGCGCGCAATCCCGCCGAGTTCCAATCGTATAAGGGATTCCGGCCAGACTCCGGGGCGAGGCTTCGACTGGAGGAATGGCCTTTGGCTCGGTCGGTGCAGAGAGAAGAGACGGTTACTGGCGAGACCATCGACATCGAGCGTGCGGACGGGACGAGAGGTACGTTGCTGATATCCTCAGCACCGATCAGGGACAATGAAGGGCGTATCTCCGCTGCCGTCATGGTCGCCGTGGACGTCACCGAGGAGAGGGCGATCGAGAGGGAACTGGCGATGAAGGCCGAGGACCTGGTGCGTTCGAACAAGGAACTGCAGCAGTTCGCTTATGTGGCATCGCATGACCTGAAGGAACCGCTGCGTATGGTGACCACATACGTGCAGCTGCTCCAGCGGCGTTACGGCTCTGTGCTGGACGACCAGGCCAAGGAGTACATCGGATTCGCTGTTGAGGGATCAAAGCGCATGTACTCGCTGGTGGATGACCTGCTGACGTATTCGCGAGTCGAGACCTCGGTGCAGCCGTTCAGCACAGTGGACATGGACCAGGTCATGGGCACGGCGCTCAAGGACCTTAAGGAGGCGATCGATGCCAGCGGCGGTGAGGTGAGGTTCGGTGGACTGCCAGAGGTGCATGCAGACCATCAGCAGATGGTGCAGCTCATGGAGAACCTGATCGGAAATGCCATCAAGTTCCGCAGGGACGAGACGCCCTCGGTGTTGGTTTCGGTGAAATTGAGCGGCAACGAATGGGTGTTCTCGGTCAAGGACAACGGCATTGGGATTGCAAAGGAATACTCGGGCAAGGTGTTCCAGATGTTCCAGCGATTGCATGCCAGGGAGACGTTCCCCGGCACCGGGATCGGGTTGGCGATATGCAAGAAGGTGGTCGAGCGTCACGGCGGCAAGATATGGTTCGACTCCGAGGTCGGCGTCGGGACCACGTTCTACTTCACACTGCCGGCGAAGACGAACTGATCTTGCCATACCGATCCGCCAAGTCCTTCACAAGAGCACCTTTCTGCCTCCTCGTCCTGATCGGCGGCCTCGGAATTCTTGACTGTTCTCCCCATCACGATTCGGCAAAGGACGATTCCAAGTCAAGAAATCGACCGGGTCGAAGTCTCGGTTTTAACGTAGTCGATGGAAAACAGACTTTCATTGCACCTCTATATCGTAACTCGATATTGTTTCATTACAATTGTAACGTAATTTAATAAATATGCTTGCATTGCTAAAGTTGAAACGCCGTGAAAATGACGTTTCCATCCTCGCTTATTGACGGTTCAACGGATGCCAGTCAATGTCTGTTGCCTAGCCGTACACCCCGAATTTGAATAATTGGAGCAAAAACCCTTTTAACCTCCCTCCGCCATAGGGAGAATGCGCGTCCGACCGGGACCTTCTCCAACTTCCCCACGTTTCTGATAGAATCCGGTCGGGCGCGTCATCCAATTATCTGTTTGTCTATTACGCATCGGTATTTTGCTCGGTTTCAGTAATTCAAATGCCTTTGTCCGCAATAATTTAATATTTAACAAAGGGCTAGTTGTATCGGGGAGTTAAATAATCGGTGATAAGGGGTCTCACGCCTCTGCTCTGATGAGCGAGGAGCAGAAGGCTCAATCGGCGCATCTAGAAGTAATGCGAAAGATCATCAAAGTGCTCGTTGAATCAGAGGATAAGCGCTCTCGGGGAATGAAGTGGGAGGAGATCATCCATGCGTCGCCTGGCATGTCGAGGCCGAGGAAGGCCATGGACGATCTGATCGCGTCGAAGTACGTCATATCCTCGACCGAGAGCGGCGATGAGGAGACCAGCGGGGATGTCAGGATCACGAATCTCTTCGAAGTGTACGGTACGACGTTCTTCGGCAGGAGATGGCTTAAGGAACAGGAAGAGCTGGACTAGTTCAGATCGTCATGGCCCCCGATCGGCATGAGCTTTTTCGGATTGACCTTCAGGCCGCACTTGAAGCATTCCACCTGGTTGAGCATGATGACCTTGCCGCACATGGGGCAGCGACCGATGGCCTCAACCCTGATCGGGACCAACTTCTCCATCTTCGGCTGTTCCGATGCGTCCTTCTGGGTTGTCTCTGTATTCATGATCGGTTGAGCCAGGACCGGTTGGGCCGATTCCTTCGGTTCCGGTATTTTGGGAACCTCCTGCTCTGGTCCTTTGACCTTGATCATGTCAGGAACGCCCTGGGGTATCGGCGCTGAACCCATCATGACTTCCGGTTCCATTCCTTTCTGCACCACTGGTTCAATATTCTTGACCGGCAATGGCTCAGGCTCTTTCCCGATAGGCGCAGGGCCCATGTTCAGGACCGGTTCCGGTTTCTTCTGCAGTGCCGGTTCCGTCGCTTTCGCGGGTGGCTCGGGCTTTTTCACGATGACCGGTTCCGTTTGTCCCGGTAAAGGAAGGGTGGGCTCCTTCGCCTGCACCTTCACTGGTGCTTTCTTCGGGGCCTGGCCTTCATTTGTCCGGCCGGCATCCTCCCGTCTCTTCCTCCAATCAGGCACTTCCTTCTCCTTCACCGGCTCTGTCCGCGGTGCAGGTTCCTTCTTCCTGATGAGGTCCATGATGCCGACCTCGGTCTCGCCGGAACGGGACTGCCAGCGGTATTCCACCAGCGTGAGGAATATGATGAGCAGTCCAATCAGCATGATAAGGAACATGACCAGGAAGACGTTCGGATCGACGGTGTAGATGTAATCCTTGCCATCCTTGTTGATGATGTTGCCCTCCATCATCTTAAGGACGGCGAAGACGATGATCCCGACCACCAGGAACGCCATCCCCATGCCAATGTTCTGCCACTGGCGTTTGGTCATCCGTAGGGAGGACATTGAAGGGGACATGGGCTCTGGACGTATTATTGATTTCTATCGATTTTTAAATTCGAATGAGCTTCCCTGGGCATCCAACCAGTCGCCAATACCGGCATATACTCGCTCTTACCACGTAATATTACGGTTCGCGGCTGTTCGGAATGGGGCGGTCTGAGGCTCAAGACGGCCGATCATGAGAATTTCATCCGGTCCGTCTCCGCCATGGTGCCTTGAAAAGGAGATAGCCCTTACCGTCCAGCGTTACGGTGATATCGACCGGTCCATTGAGGCGGGAGTTTGACGCGTTCGGCCGCCGCAACGGGTGACGGCCCCATACTCGCAGTCGGATGCCGTGGTTCTTTTCTACCGACATCTGGAGCAGTTCCAAGCTGTGATCGTCCGTTTCCTTTGCCTCGCAATTGATCGCTTTCCCCACCTCTACGATTATCGTTTCGGCCAGTTCGATGTCGAGAAGTTCCTTGGTCATGTCATCGTTGGGGTTGACCATGCCGATGATGACGTCCGTGCCGCGATCGAGCTGGTTGCTGTGCGCTGCTAGGTGGCGCAGTATGAAACCGCGCTCGATGCAGGTGGGGTTCGCTTTAGAGGCCAGGGACCAAAAGACGATGACACCGGCAGTGGTCATGATGGACGAAAGCGGTGTGTCGGAGGCTGACCGGAACGTGATGTCAATGACGTGCATCTGAGAGCTAGAAGGAAGATGCGTGGATAAGAGCGCTACGGTGCTAACCGACAGGAAGCGATGAAGGAGAATTCGGTTCCAGTGATTCCTGGTCAATGCAGATAACGAAATCATTGTGATGGCACAATGCAATGATCGATGTCTAGAGTCGCGGCCAAGCCCGCATAGTATTTGAAAATTATCATTTGACATTTATTTGTCAAATAAATGCATCTTTCTTTGAGAGAAGATTCCGGGAAGCCGTTATTGAAATTATTAATATAGAATATTTGTAATTATATTTTTTCATCGAATTTGTGATTCCCCTCACGGACCAAGGAAGGCGACCTCGGATCGGAAATTTCCGAATTAATATCGATATCGGGGCATAGACGCCAGCGTGTCTTTTTTCATCATTATCACGGAATCACATATGATATTCACGTGTTCGGGTTTATTAGCTTCATAAAGGCTCCATTTTCTATCTCGACTGACCAAGAGGTAACTGTACTCTTCTGTACGAACCTCTCAAACCAGTCCATACTCTCGCAACAAAAACGCAAAGGAGAAAACAATGATGATGGGCAAGTCACGGAATGAGACCGAGCATGCAAGGACCAGGATCGGAACAACGATCGCCTTCAGCGGAATTGTTCCTGGCATTTCGATCGCTAGGTCCGTTTTGATCCATTCGAAGCAAGCAAAGAAAAATGCCCAGCATCATGGTCGCCTTTCGATCAAACATTCTGTTTCCACTTCTTCTCTGGATGTCATCGATACCAGGGATTCCTTCATAATAACCGGAGGTCGTTCTTATGATTAAACTCAAACTCAAGGGAAGTTCTATTGCGATCCTCTCCGTAATATTCATCGGAGCAATGATCGGCAGTTCGTTCGGTGCGGCAATGTTCGTTCAAGGAGGTACGACCTCTTTGCCGACCACTTCATCTGGGCCGATAGTCATGGAGGCGTCGTACATCATCTTCAAGGACGCCAGTGGCTACACCTGCGCCAAGAACGGTACGACATCGGCCATTGATTTCCGTGCCACAAGCTCAAAACTGGTAATCCAGAAGGCCATCGATGCTTCCTCAAATGGGAACATCTGGATCAAATCTGGAACCTATGATATCACCGCTGCGATCTACACGCTCAGCACGTCCATAATCGGCGATGGTAACGGTACCATCCTTAAGGCGTCCAAGGATCTGAGGGGCGCGGTCATACTTGTGACAAACAACTATGTCAGGGCAGATGGAAAGACAGCTGTTCCCACAGCGCTGCAAAGCACGATCCGTCCGAGCGGAGTATCCATCAACAACATGCAGATCGATGGCAACAGGGCTGCCAGGACCACCGGTGTGATCGAGGGGATCGGCATGATCAACGCGTTGAACTGCCAGATCTCCCGGGTCTACGCGCACGATATACTTGCTGGACAAGGTTTCTACATGTCCAACTCGCATTATTGTTCGATCAGGGACTCGTGGATCTACAATATCGGAGACACCACGCTGGCAAATTACGGGTCAGGGATCGCATTCGGCGAGGCCAGTACGACCAAGACCGCCTGCTCGAACGTCCTGATCGACAACGTGAAGATATCCAAAGCATCCATGTCCTCGATAGACCTGGAGCCGGCGAACAACATAACCATCACAAACTGCCAGTTCCTGGACGCATCATTCTGGAATGGAGCTGCCACACCGGTGATCACGCTCTACAAGATACCTGGATACAAACCGTGTGACAACATCATAGTGAGCAACAACAAGGTCTATGGCGCGTTCGGGGAATTCATAATCCTGACCCCGAGCAACTACTCCATCGTCAGCAACAACATCATCACGTACACTACGGGAACGGCTCCAGCGATATACGCAAGCGACGCACATGACAACAAGATCACTGGGAACATCATCAAGACCGTCTCGAAGGATGGCTTTGTCGGTGTTAACTGCAATTCCTTCCTGATTAGTGACAATACGATCATTGACACTACGACATCGAAGAGCGATTACGGCATCCGGTTCTACTCGACAACTGGCACATGCTACAACAATGTCATCAAGGGCAACCAGGTGACAGGTTTCCAGTATGCCATCCAGGCGATCACCACCGGATGTAACCATATAATCGTTACGTCCAATGTGATCAAGTCCTGCTCCGTGGGGACATGGCTGAAGGGCACAGACGTCGTCAGGACCGGGAACATCTTGAATGGTTCAGCTGAATGGTGATCGTAACCTGACACGACTGAACACCATACCAGAGGATCAAACCCATTCAATCGGACTGGCCTGCGTGGGGCAGGTCGGTCATTATCTTTCTCTCAACTTCTAACGCACGGCCAAGCTGTTGCGAGGGTAGAAGCGCCATATCGACCACTTTGATGTTCTCGGTTTCGAGCTCTGGCACAGATAAACGGGAGCTCAGATCGAATCATCTTAAGCGATAGGCATTTCGTATTGGTGATCCCGGATCCAAGCTGGAAGGTCAGGGAGTATGGATGGGAACACTTCTGAGGAGCAGATCGCCATTCAGGGTGTAAAGATGTGTCCAGCGGTCAAGAAGGTGCGCTTCAGCGACTACAGTCAAAGTACTGTTCCCCTCGGGATGAGGGGTAAAGGTTTTTCCTTATCCTGATTTCTGAGCAGGCTCGGTCTCGGCCTCTTGCGGTTTCTCAACCGCTTTCTCAGCCTTTCTCCGGGTCATATTGCCGATCCTATGTCCGGCAGAAACCGCGGTCAAGTAGATCGATTTGCCCATATCGAACGATTTGGAATAGGTCTTGGAGTAGCTGTTCTTCTCAGCCACGACGCCACCAAAGCTCAATTTGAACTCATTTATCCCTTTCAGGTCCTCCGCCTGCTGACCCGTTGCAAACCCGCCGAAATCGAACTCCTCGATGCCTTCTTCCTTAGCGTATTTTATCATTTCCCAGATCGAGAGTTTGTTTGCCCGACCGTAAATGGAACGGGAGAACTTGCTTTCCGGGGTCATGCTATTGCAGGCCAGCAACAGCCTGAAGCTGCGTTTGTCCTTTATGCAAAGATGCCCGCCCAAGACCACGCCATCCTTCTCATATGTGGAGAGGAAGTAGTTCTTCTTCATCTCATCCATGGGGATCATCGCGGATGGCAATCCTTTGCGTTTCCGGAAATCGCGGTTGATCGCATCATATTCATCGTATTTATCGTTGAACAGGACAGCGATGGTGCCATCGCTCTGTGCCCTCGAGATGTTGTGTCTGGTCGCATTCTTGTCCATCGCTTTCCAGATATCATCGAGGCTCTGTGTAAGGTCAATGATCAAGGTCGTTGAGACCTCTCTTGTGAATCCCGGCTTGTCGCCCTTGAAAATAGCATTTCTGAATTGAACTGCATCGACGCCCTCTACATCGTAGATATCGTCGCTAAACCAGATCTCTTTGATCTTGAACGGTCCCATCTTTCTTTGGAATTCAATCATGACATCAACCGACACTTTTCTTCTTTCAATTTCGTTCGTAAACTCAAGATACTAATGCTATATTCAATTTGCTAGGCAACTTGTATCAATGGATGCTGTGGCTCGAACAGACCATCCGAGTAATTCGATCGTAAACCTACCTCTTCGTGATTATTAGATTCTTAATGTATTTTAAACCAAGGAACTGATTCTCCGAGTTGACAACTTCGGCAGCACCAGTGGACATCGAATGACGACGATCTTCTGAACGGTTGACCACAATTGTTCAAATAGTTCAAAATATTCATAATGAATTAATCCATTGATTTTGGTCATCACTATGCGCGTCGCCTTGGTAACATTCAACATTAGCGGGGGTCTCAATCATTATGTTTCGTGTTTGGCCAACGAGCTGAGCAAGATCTGTGAACTGCGCGTGTTCACACCGGTGAAGTTCGATATGGGCTGGATCGACAAGGTCGATATCCATGAGATGCCGATCCCGTGCAGCAAGATCGATTTCGCCAGGATGGCCTTCCATCCGAATCAGTTCTTGGAGATGTTTGATGAGATCAAGGAGTTCGACCCTGATATCATTCACATCAACGAAAGAAACCTGGGTTTCTTCCCGATCCTGGCTATGCTTGACAAAAAGAAGGTCGTCCTGACCATACACGATCCAGTGCCCCATTCCGGTTCCGGTTCTTGGTATTCCGGGATCGAGACCAAGGCCTTCCTGCAAAAGGCCCCCAGCATCATCGTTCACGGCGAGAAGTTCAGATGTTACTATCCTGACAAGAAGGTGTTCGTTCTGCCGCACGGGGAGTACGGGCGTTTCAAGTTCGATGGCGACGTGAAAGAGGAAGAGGACACGGTCCTCTTCTTCGGCAGGATCAACAAGTACAAGGGCATCGATGTTCTGATCAAGGCAATGAGGGAGGTGATGAGCCTCCGTCCCCAGACCCGTCTGATCATTGCGGGAAAGGGTGATTTCAAGGAGATCGGGATCGACATCGAGAGCGGGAATGGAATCGAGATCATCAATGACTATATTCCAAACGATGATGTGGCGAAACTCTTCCAGCGGTCATCGATCGTGGTGTTGCCGTACATCGACGGTTCGCAAAGCGGGGTGTTGGCCACCTCCATGGCCCTCGGTAAAGCTACCATCGCCACCCGGGTCGGATGTTTTGAGGAGATCCTCGAGGACCGCAAGAATGGGCTGCTGGTCCCTCCCGGGGAGGTCGGCGAATTGAAGGATGCGATACTGGAGCTGCTGGAGAACAAGGATCTCCGGAACGAACTGGGGAGAAATGCCAAGGAATACTCCGATGAATTCCTCCAGTGGGACTCCATCGCCAGAAAGACCCTCAAAGCCTACCATACTGTTCTTGGGGACGCGTCAGGGCAATGACCGTCGAGGTCTGTTGCTCGACGGTCGTCCTGACCATGAATCGGTCAGGGGAATCATTC
Source organism: uncultured Methanomassiliicoccales archaeon (assembly GCA_942492955.1). Taxonomy (GTDB): domain Archaea; phylum Thermoplasmatota; class Thermoplasmata; order Methanomassiliicoccales; family UBA472; genus DASXVU01. Next base: position 696,135 of record OW818644.1, on the reverse strand, counting down.
TTCATTAAATTTTTGACGATACTATCTGGCTAGGTCACTCATTCGCGAAGGTTTATGTATCGGCACGGTCCTGACAGCCTTTGGCCATGCCCATTCAATCGAAACAGGATTATATATTCTATCTTGAGGCGGATGAGATCGCCCTGAAGATCCCCGAGGGGGCCAGGGGGCGCCTCAGGGAAAGAATAATGAACCAGATCTGGAGGTATGAACGCATACTCCGCAAGGCCGAATATTACATCAATTGTAGGAAAGGTGCGATGTGGCTGCCTTTCAGCTTACTGTTACAATATCGTCTCAGCCGGTACGGCTTCAAGCTGGGCTTCGAGATCCCGCCCAACACGTTCGGAGCCGGCCTCTCGATAGCACACCATGGCATGATCGTCGTCAATCCGTCCGCCAAGGTCGGGGAGAATTGCCGGATACACAATGGCGTTACCATCGGAACCGAGGCGGGCCATTCCGATTGGAGCCCGACCATCGGTAACAACGTGTTCATCGGTCCAGGAGCGCAGATATTCGGTACGATCACGCTCGCTGACAATATCGCGATAGGGGCCAACTCGGTCGTGAACAAGTCCTTCCTCGAGGAGGGCATATCAATCGCTGGTGCGCCGGCCAAAAAGATCTCCGATAAAGGCTCCAAAATGATCTATATCCGTTCGACCGAGATTCTGCGGAACAGGCGTGCCATCAACACCAAGAAATAAACATCCGTCCGCGCTGGTCGAGATCGATATTCTCTTTCGATCCATCGGAACTTGAGGGTATGTCTTGAACGAATCATCGTTCCTGATTATCTCGGAATATCAATTACCTCCAAACTTAATTAATATGGACAATCGCTCATCTGGGGCGATGAGGGTCCTCCGTGTCGCGAGCGATATCTATCCAGATACACCTGGAGGAATTGGCATCCATGTTCATGAGATGTCCAAACATCAAAGCCTGATGGGCTGCGATGTTACCGTGGTCACTTCGATCACTTCATCGAACCGCAAGCGTTACGAGGAACGCGACGGTTACCACATCGTGCGGATACCGACACCGGTCCGCATGCTGGGGAATTCATTCCAGATCGGTCTGATCAGCTATCTTCTGGAGAACCGCTCCAAGTTCGACGTCATCCATGCCCATTCCCATCTGTTCTTCTCGACCAATGTGACTGCGATGCTCCGCAAGACCGGGGGCCCGCCGCTGGTCATCACCAATCACGGTGTATTCTCAACAAGCGCGTCCAGCATGCTCCAGGACCTTTATTTTCCGGCGGTCGGGAGCCCCACCTTGAGGGCCGCCGATGCCGTTCTCTGCTATACCGATGCTGACCGGGAAAAGATCATGGGGCTCGGGGTCCGCGAGGACCATATTAAGGTCATCCACAACGGGATCGATTCATCGCTTTTCACCCCCGGTTCAGGCAAATCGGAGGTGCCGCAGGTACTCTGGATAGGCCGAATGGTCAAGGGGAAAGGATTGGTGTACCTGATCGAGGCGTTCAGGATACTGAAGAGCAAAGGGATCGTGTTCAAGGCGGTCCTGGTCGGAAGGGGACCCGACCTGGAACTGGTGCAGCAGCTCCTGTCGCAGTATGGGCTCAAGGATCAGGTCACTCTGATCAGCGTAATAGACCAGGGTTCTGCCGTCCAGCTCTATCGGGAGTCGACGGTGTTCGCCCTTCCGAGCATATCGGAGGGCATGCCGCGAACCCTTCTCGAATCGATGAGCTGCGGGACGCCGTTCGTCTGCACTGACCTGCCGCAGCTCGTGGACCTGGCGGTCGGATGCGGGAGCACCGCCGGATACGGGGATATAGAGGGGATCGCGAACGGCCTGGAGAGGTACCTCACCGACAATGCCGTCGCTGACAAGAATGGGAAGCATGGCCGGCAGAAGGTGTTGGACCACTATTCTTGGAAAGAAACCGTCTCCCACACGGTCGACGTCTACCATGAACTAGTTGATGGTCCTCACAAAAACCTGACCCAGAACAGGCCTAATTCGTTGCCTAAGGACGTTTGAATGAGAATAAGGCACTGGGTTTTAAAAATGATGCTCGCCATCCCCATACCGTAATGCGGATCCTGATCGTATCAACAGAGTATGTGAATCTGAGCGTCAGCAATCGGCGAGGGGGCGGCATCGCCCGGGTGGTCTTCGAAGCTGCGGAGGAAATGAAGAAACGCGGAGTGGAGGTCGATATCTGCTCCCCGGAGGGACCGCAGATCGTCATTCCCACCACCGGACTGCCCGCGAGGGTGGGGTTGCTGTTCTTCTGGCAGAAGGCAATGAAGAGACTGAGATCGGTCGAAGGGGATTATGACGCCATCTGGCTGCACAATCCGATCCTCCTCAGGCGCTATGTCATGAAGAAGCCTATCGTCGTCACGGTCCACTCGACCACGATCGGCAAGAACAAGCAATTCCGTTCCCTGTTCTTTTCCGCCTATGTGGCGATCTTCTCCGTCCTGGAACTGTGGTCCAATCGTGCGGTGAGAAGGTCGGATTTCGAGGTCACCTGCGTATCCAACAGCGTCTACAATGAGCTGGTGAACATCAAGCCAGAGAAGAAGAGGATCGTCAGGAACGGTTCGATGTTCCCCATCGTCATGAAGTCCGTACCGCGGACCCCTGTCCCAGGCTCGGTAAGGTTCCTGAGCGTCGGGCGGGTGGACAAGATCAAGAATCCAGACCGAATAATCAGGCTCTACCGGTCGATCAGCAAAGAGATCGATGGCTGCTCCCTGACCATCATCGGGGACGGGCCGGAGTACTCTCGCCTGGTCTCTGAGAACAAAGATAGTTCGATCGTTTTCAAGGGTTTCGTGAATCATGACGATCTTCTCCCCTACTATGACGATGCCGAGTTCTTCATCATGGCGTCGCAATACGAAGGATGCCCCCTCACCCTGTTGGATGGTGTCAACCGAGGGCTGAAATGCATCGTTCCGAACATACCGTCATTAACGTTCGTGGAAGAGATGGACCTGGGCATCTGCTTCGATTACGACAGCGATGAGATCGCGTCCAAGCAGTTGATCGAATACGTCAGACAGAATGCCGGGAACCCCCGGGAGAACCGGGTCGACTTCACCTGGAAACCTGCAGTGGACACCCTCCTCTCCCTTTTCAGCGGCAAGAAAGGTTGATCGGTGTCAGTTCATAAAGCAAACGTTCGCATAGAATGATCAGGCGCCGCACGAGGTGCGGAGTTGAGAAATGACCAGTTATCCGCCTGCTGTTCCATATGCCTTTCAGGTAGGCCATTTTCCATTTCATTTCCTAACTAGAAGCAGTTAGTCTAGGAATTCTCTTTATCTTAGTTGGAACATTGGAGAATGAATGCACCTGAGGAAATATTCAAGGCAGTACTTGATCGATGCCATTCTATTCCTCGTATTCTTGATGGCCGTTCTATGCCAGGAGTATTTTCACTTTCAGAGTCCGTTCGTTACGGCATACGCCATCGGCTTCATCCTGTTATACCCGGGCAAGCACGTTCTCGCCCTTCTGAATCTAAAAATGAACTCGATCGCGTTCCTGACCATCCTCTCAGTCGGCGTCGGCATCGTGGTAATCGAATTCCTGGGCATGTGGGTGTCCTTGGCGGGGACCGTCTTCAATTACCCGCTCTTTTCCAGAGGGCCCGTGCTGATGGTGTTGGGGACAGCGACCTTTCTGTTCATGATATTCTCCAGGGACCTCAAGGTCCCGTCCACCAAGATCGATTCGTTCAATCTCGTGGCATTATCCACACTGCTGATCATCGTGAGCACCTTGGGATCGGTATTGATGACCCAGTACAACGACAACAGAGTGAATCTGATGTTCTGGGTCCTGGTCGCGTTCTCCGTGGTCATATTGGTCGCCAAGAAGAACCACACCACGCAAACAAAATTGATCATGCTGTTCGCCCTTTCCCTCTCTGCCTTATTGAACCTAACCCTGATCTCCAATTTCCTGACCGGGTGGGATATTTTCTATGAGTATAACATAGCCAACGCGACCATGGCCCAAGGGTCGTGGAACTTCGGCCTGGGGTCGAACGTGAACTCCATGCTCAGCATCGCGGTCCTGGCCCCGGCGGTGTCCTGGGTCGGCAATATCGATTCGTTGTGGACCTTGAAGCTGATCTTCCCCATCATATTCTCACTGGTCCCGGTCTGCATCTTCCTTTTAACGTCAAGATTGGTCGATGAGAACACCGGCATAATCGGAGCGCTGCTCTTCATCTTCATACAGGGATTCCTCTTCGAGATGCCCGGGATCGCGCGTCAGGAGATCGCCGAGCTCTTTCTCATCTCGATCCTCCTGGTCGGATTCCTGGGCGAGTTCGATGATCTCCAGAAGGCGACCCTTGGTATATTGTTCGGATTCGGCCTGATCGCATCCCATTACGCGACGTCGCTGATATTCATATTCCTCATTTTATTATATTTCATCGTGCGCATGGTGTTCAGGGCGAAAGAGAAGCCGATCTTCACCAAACGGCACTTCTTGACCATCGTATCGATCGAGGTGACCTGGCTTCTTTATGTGGGAAGCTTCGGCGTTCTTAAATCGATCCTCGGGGTCGGGGGCGGCATCTATGACGCCGTGGTCAACGACATGTCGATCACCAGCAGCGTTGTTTCTGATAGGGTTAGCTCCGCGGCATCCTTGTTGCACACGTTCGGAAAAGTGGTCTTCATCGTGATCATGGGGCTCTTGGCGCTCGGTATTCTGACCAGGCTGATCCAGAAGAGGAAGAACATCGATAATTACACAGCCTTGGCGGTATCGTTCGGGTGTCTGCTCGTCGTCTCCCTGACGCTGTCGAATTTCCTGAGGAGTTTCAGCGACATAAGGATGATCGCCCTGCTCCTCATCGTCCTCGGGGCAATGGTCGCCTTCGGCCTGAAATTCGTATTCAGCCTGCCGGTGTTGAGATTGCTCAAGAACCAGATGATGTACTTCGCTGCCATAGTCATCGTCGGGGCGGTCCTGATCAATTCCGGTTTTGCCTATTCGGTAATGAACGACGGGCCGACCTCCATCGCACTGAACGATCTGACATATCCGAAATTCTCCAACTCGGAGATCAACGGAGCCATGTGGGCCCAGGAGAACCTCTCACAAGGGCAATACATCACCGTCGACGGTTTCCAGAAGATGGTGGTCGGAGGATTTGGATGGTTCACCATCGATCGCGACAATGACGATATCATTCACGTGGACCGTGGTGAGTTGATATTCCTGGGGGAACGCAATATAAAAGAATTGAAATATATCGATCCGCAGGCAAAGGACGTGCCGATATCCATCGATTCACTCTGGAAGAATCCGACGGTCTATCACTCCAATACTACCAGGATAATGTTCGAGATCTAGGCGGAGGTTTCACGAATGAAAATGCTGGAACGTAAGGATTGGGACCTTTGGTCCATCATTATCGGCTCTCTCTTACTGGTCGGCGTCGCCGTTGTCCTGCCCGATTCGTTGTTCCTCATCATATTGAGCGTTCCTTTCGTGCTGTTCTTGCCTGGCTATTCGGCAATGACCGTTCTGTTCCCCGACCGGAGGCTGGACATCATCGAGAGGATCGCGCTGTCCTTCGGCCTGAGCATCGCCATCGCTCCACTGGTGGGCATCGGACTGCGGTATGCCCCGTCCGGGTTCAGTCTAGCATTGATGATGCTGATCATTTCGATCATGACCCTGGTGCTCGCGATCCTGAGCTTCTACACCAGGAACAGGATAGTGGATGCATACCTGCCCATCGATCCGATCATGGCCTGGTGCAGGATCCGTTCTCTCTCTGGCAAGGGGGGCGTCACCAGCAAGGTCTTCAGTCTGTTATTGGTGGTCGCGATCATCGCCTCGACGTCGGCCCTTGCCTATCTGGTGATGAATCCTCCTCCGGAGGAGAGCTTCACGGAATTCAGCATGCTCGGCCCCGGTAGGAACAAAACCGTCTATCCTGAGAACCTGATCGTGGGAGAGGCGACCACGGTCTATCTGGGAATCGCAAACCACGAACACCGCCAAGTGGAGTACAAGATCGAGGTCTGGTTATGCAATATGACCGTCATCGACAACCTGACCATCGTAAACACGATGTATCTGTTCGATACGATGAACATCTCCCTGCCCCATGAACCGTACACCCTGGGAGGGGAATGGGCCGGGCAATGGGAGACCACCTACAATTTCCAGGTGGAGATCCCGGGGCAATACAGGCTCTTCTTCCTTCTCTATCTCGATCAGGAACCGGCATTCCCGGAATCGCCCATGGTCCCCTATCGTGATTACGCGGCCACCGAATCCTACCGTATCCTCGACGCGGTGAACAACAAGGTGATAGATCTCAATCTCATATTGTCTGTCACCCAGCTGCCTCAATGAGAATGGATCAATATTGGCGTTCGAAGCATCAACTTCTCAGGTCATACGCACTAGCTCTCGGTGCGGTCCTAACCGAGAATCATTCCAAAAACGATCGCTCCATGATGTTCGAGATTCATCCGAACACATGCAAAAGTTCCAGGATCTGGAATATCAACGTCGCCACGAACACTATCAAAACGGGGATGGCCACCGCATCCAGCAATGCCAATATCCTCTTTGAACCCTTCGAGGAAGCGCCGATAAGCTCTCTCGATGCCAACAGAACGACCAGAATGATCGCGATGACGACCCCTCCCACACCACTGCTGATGATCGATGTCAAGGAATCAGCGCTTGCCGCTGCGCTAGACGCCATCGATGATGTGTCCAATATCACGTTCATGGCCGCTCCAACCACGCAACTAGATTTATTTATCTTTAACCATACTACGTTGGCATCATTTATCAGTTTTCCAAGCCATGAGCCAGTCATCAATTCTCTACGGGAATGTTCTTTATAGGGCCGTGGGATTCATCGGTCCCCGAACCCATGATCGATCTTGATTTTGACGATTACAGAATATCCGCTGGCGACGATTCCTTAAATATGTTTTAAACAATGCGAGCCTGAATGATAGGCCGAAGGTCCTTGTTGATCGTCATTACGACGATTTTGTCGACGATCCTTAGTTTCGTCGCATTATTTGCCATGACGAACTATCTTGGAAAGGATGTATTCGGCAACATATCCTGGGTGCTGGCAACGTTGGGCACCCTGAACATAGTGGCTGATCTGGGTTTCGGCAGCGCCCATGTCAAGAGGATTTCCGAAGGCCAGGACGAGAACGATTGTATCTCCACCTACATCGTGATCAAACTGTTCTTGATCGGGATCATGGTCGTTTTCGTTTTCGTAGCTCTCACCGTCTGGAACCAGATCGCGGGCGCCAGCATTACCCCGGAGGCATGGAACCTGGTGGTACTGTTCTTGCTCTACTTCGTCATGTACGATGTCGCCACCGTTGCAATATTCACTTATAACGCCCGAATGGAAACGACGAAATCCCAGCTGATCACGATGGTGGACCCGCTGATCCGCGTCCCGTTGGTCATCTTCGTCTGCGTGAACCACCTGACCATCACCGACCTGGCCTACGCCTATGTGTTCGCCATGCTTGGTGTCATGATCGTAGCCATATTCCTTTTGAAGAGGGGCAGCTTCCGCTGGAAGAAGCCCACGCTGTTCCGTTCCTACCTGAAGTTCGCCCTTCCCATCTCGCTAATCTCGATCGCCGGAGCCATAACCCTCAACCTTGACAAGATCCTGATCGGCTACTTCGATACGCCCGCGAATGTCGCCTACTACTCTTCCGCCCAGACCATGTTGGCTGTCCTGGCGGTCGTCGGTTCTGCGGTGGCAACGGTGACGTTCCCCTCCTTCTCCCGATTGCACAGTATTGGTGACCTGAAGAGCATCAACGAGATGACGCATGCGGCCGAGCGGTACATCTCTATGATCTGCATCCCGGTCACGACATTGGTCCTGCTCTTCCCGACAGAGGTCTGCGTGGCCTTGTTCGGGAGCCAGTTCGCACCTGCTGGGGACACCATGCGGTTCCTTTCGCTCGCCGTGCTTCTGAACGTGCTAAACCAGGTATATTCATCCCAGATCTTGGGGATCGACCGGCCCGATATCACAGCCAGGATCATCCTGGGGACGTTCTTCCTGAACGTTGCCCTGCTGCTGGTATTCGTGCCGACCGAGTTATTGGGCGTGAAGATGCTGGGGATGGCCTACACCGGAGCGGCCATCGCCACTGCGATCACGGCAATGACGTTGTTCATATCGGTGCGTGTGATCGTCAAGAGACTCACCGGGACCGGCAGCAACCCGAGGATCCTGAAACATGTTCTGGCCGCGATCGCCGCCGGCGCGGTCCTTGTATTACTGAACACGGTATACCACTTCTCTGGGATCATCGCCCTGATCATCTTCGGCGCGGTCACGTTGGCCGCGTTCTTCGCTGCCCTGGTCGCAATGAAGGAGTTCACCCGGTGGGATGTCAAATATTTCCTTGACATTGTGAACCCCTCGAAGATGTACAGCTACATGGGGAAAGAGATGAGGAACAAGAAATGATGAAGAATGAACAGGGTTCTCATTGAATCTTCATCATTCACGCTTTTAGGCGATGGTTCGTGATGGACATGAATAGTGACCTCTCGATCCCGATGACGCAAAGGATGTCCAGATACCAAGAATGGCTATGAAAGTGACGTCATTCCATAGTGGAACCCAATTCTACAGCGGCATAGGTGCCTGCATTGTCGTCGGGGGGAACGATCCTCAGCTCCATTTAGTGGCAAATGGCATATCCCACCCAGCATGTGCAAATATGCCGTTTTCCCGGCGTACTTGAATGATCGTCTGGATGTTGTGTCAGACCATTGTATATGAATATGACGATTCCATTTGTAAGTTAAATATCTGAAATATGTATATATCCAGCGAGAAAACACGTTAGATTAGTTATTATGATTAAGAATATCAATATAAATTTGTTTATATTCCATAACCTAATTTCCCATTTATGTGTCGGACAAATGGGAGAGCTCCGTTAATCGGGGCGTTGTTCGCATTGCCGTCGAAGCAAGCGCTCCGCCGGCCAGATGGCAAATCGACACCTTGTGGATCATTTCATGACCGCAGGATGTGCAGGCACATGCTCTATTGAGCGATTTCTTCCGATCGACTGACCGGAGGTTGGCCCGCGTCGCGAATTGCGCGGGCAACTTCCCCAATTCAGTATGCCTGGATTGCTAAGTAATGCAAGGAGAAAAGAAATGATGAAGATGGGAACGTCATTGAACAATAGGCAAGCAAGGAAAGGGGTCAGGACGGGAACCAAATGCGACGCAATCGTGCCCGGTGAGGCAGTTGCTAGGTCCGTTCTGATCGGAACAGCGAACAAGGCGAAAGGAAATGTCCGATACATCGGCGGAGCGATCAGGTATTTCGCTTACGGCTTCGTCGACCGGGATGTTACCATGACCGGTGGTAGATATTTATGAAAAAATTCCGGTTAGGTAGCAGGTCATTGACCTTTTTTGCTATTTTGTTCGTCGGTGCGATGATCGGCACATCATTCATTGGTGCAGTGCCATCTGAGGCAGCCACATCCACGATCGCTTATACTGTATACAAGGATTCCAGCGGATACACCTGTGCAAAGAACGCAGCAACTGGCGTTGTTGACATCCGGTCCACGACCTCATATCTGGTGATCCAGAAGGCCGTAGACAAGTCATCAGGCAAGAGCGTACTGATAAAAGCTGGAACGTATGACATATCCAGGACCATATACACCGGCTCGACGTCCATAACCGGCGAGGGCAACGGAACCGTCCTAAAGGCCACGACCGCCGTAAGAGGCGCCGTGATAATGGTTACCAACAACTATTACAAGGCCGATGGAACAAAGGCCAGCACGGCCCGCCCGAATGGAGTGACGATCAGCAACCTGGCTATCGATGGTAACAGGGCAGTGCGGACAAGCGGAACCCTGGAAGGAATTGGGTTCATCAACGCATTGTACTGCAACATCTACAGGGTCTATTCGCACGACATAATCGGCGGACAGGGCTTCTACATGTCCAACTCCCAATATTGCAACATCAAGAACTCGTGGGTGTACAATATCGGAAGCTCGGCATACGCGAACTATGGTTCGGGAATAGCATTCGGTGAGGCCAGCTCGACCAAGGTAGCCAGCTCGAACATCGTGATCGAGAACTGCCTGATATCCAAGTGCTCCATGTCCTCGATAGACCTGGAACCGGCCAACCACGTGACCATAAAGAACTGTGTGTTCCGTGAGGCTATGACCTGGAACGGAGCGCCCACCCCAGTGATCACGGTCTACGCGATCTACGGATACGCTGCGAACGACTACGTTACCATCACCGGCTGCAATGCCTATGGTGCGTTCGGCGAGTTCTTCATCATGACGCCGAGCAACTACTGTGTCGTCAGCAACAACGTCATCACGTACACCGCCGGCCTGAAGGTCGCATTGTATGCGTCCAACTCGCATGACAACAAGATAATTGGAAACGTCATCAAGACCGTTTCGAAGAATGGCATCCAGATGGTCAACTGCAGGAACTTCCTCGTTGAGGGCAACACCGTGACCGACTCGACCCTATCGAAGAGCGATTACGGAATCAGGTTCTATGAATCAAGCGGCACGTCAGCCAACAACATCATCAAGAAGAACACGGTGACGGGCTTCAGGTATGCCATCACGTCGAACACGGGAAGCGACTATGCGACGATCCAGTACAACGTGGTCAAGAGCAGCTATTGCGGATTGTTCCTGAGCGGAACGCACAATGTCAAGACCTCGAACACGCTGAATGGAGCATATGATTGGGTATCCGCCTAAGAACGGACAATCATATCGGTGACCAAACCTCTGAAACAGACTGACCTGAATGGGACAGGTCCAGTCGTTTATTTTTTTTCTTAAAATTCTATAACCAACGAACGCCACGTTTCGACAATGGATATGCCAATATCGACTGGCCGATGTTTTCTGCGATCAAGCGATGGTGTCATGTCCGATCGAGCTAACCTAGAATCGATCTGGAGATCATGATCTGGAAAGAGCGGGGATTCACATCGACCATTGGATCGACCGGATGATCACCTGAACGGAGATTTCCAGTCAGTATTGATCGTGTATTTGTTTACCGCCCTTTGCTTTATGAATCTGGCAGGCACGCCGCCGACCATGGTCCAGGCGGGAACGTCCTTGGTGACGACCGCTCCGGTGGCGACGACCGCCCCTTCATGTATGGTGACGCCAGGAAGGATCGTCACTCCGGCCCCGATATAGACCCAGTCCTCGATCTTGACGCCTGCCCTTATCGCTCCAAACCCCGGATCGTCGATGTCGTGTTCCATGGTGAAGATCTTGACGTAATCGCCGATGTTGACGTTGTTTCCGATGCGGATCCACTCCCTGAAATCCAGCATCGCATTGGTGCCGATTATGGTGTGCCCGCCTATGCTCAGGTTCTTGAAGGAACCCCGGAAACTGCAGCGTCTGTTGATATGCGAGTTCCGGGGCATCCTGACATGGAAGACATATCGGTACAGGGACGATCGCAGCCAATGCCCGTAAAGGAAGCTGGTCCCGGTGCAAAGAACGGACTTTAAATTAAGGAAATAGTCTCTTGAACGAGCGGCGATCAGTGCAAGCTCGTCATTGGACCTTAGGAAAGAAACCATCCTGTCCTGAAATGGGTTGTGAATAGCCAACGTTTTGACCCCTATACGATGATACTAAACAATCCTGGCGATTTCAATATTTCGAAACGAAATGATGACCTGAACTCTCTGAGAATCCAGAAGGAATGGAGGTTTATTGCGTTCTTGAGCCGGACCATCAGGAGAACATCTTCATCTCATCTGTGCACACGCAGATCGTTCTTGTGGCATGCCAGATCGCCTCTGCCTGTTTCAGCTCGCTTTCCAGATAGTACCGGATATCGATGCCCTTGATGATCTCGCTCTTGAACGCAGCCGACGCATCCCGTTCCGGTCTCTTCGGGACGTTCCACATCACCAATCTCTTGTACCTCACGCCGTGATCCTTCAACCACTTCTCCGTCTGCGGCCGATATTTTTCGAGCCTATCGGTGATAATGAAGTCGATCTCGAACTCGGGGACCAGATACGGGCGGGCGGAATCCATTTGCTTTAGATAGGTTTCCTCGTCATTGCCTTCCGAACACTCCTCGCACAGTACGCCATCCATATCGAAACCCACCGCCCCGATCTTGAAATGCAGCAGATTCCATTGGAATATGTTCCCATGCAATGTCCGGCAATACGTATCGACCATCCATTTGTTGTCGTTATTAGCGAAAAGCACACCCTTGTGTATGACGGCTTCGGGATATTGTTCCCTGACCTTTTCAAAACCGGTGTTTATTGATTTCCCGGTGGTGATGCAATCATCCACCACCAGTATGTTCTTGATCGATCGCGGAGTGATCGATTTGCTGATCCACATTATCCTATCCGGCGTGGCCAGAGGCTTCGCCATACTGGTCGCGATAAGACTTGCGACCATTAACCCGCTTCTCGGTATGCCCACGATCAGATCATATTGCGTGTCAAACTTCTTGATCCATTCACCAACGTATGCGGCCATTTCCGCGTTGTTGACGAAATTTGGAGTTATTGACAGCACTTTCCGAACTGCCTTTCTTGAGATGTCGAACCCGGGCGGATCCAGTTTATTGATCTTGTAATATAATTGGTCTTTAATGCTCATGATCGGCATCCACTCGTTCGGCCTTTGATTTACCATGGAAGTTTAAGAACGTTCTCATCCAACTATCTGAGTTGATACCTCACCGCTGCATCCCAGAACGATCTGAAGGGTTGTCACGGTCGGCCGCCCGATCAGGTGCGTTCGATAATCTGGGGGTCGATCGCTACCAATGTTATGAAATTACGATGATTTGCGATAGCAGACAATTCCTTATGTAGGTTCTCGCTGATTGGAACTCGTAATGATCGGCCGCAGGTCCTTGTTGATCGTCATCTCGACGATCCTGTCATCAGTGCTCGCATTCGTTGGCCTATTGGCGATGACGAACTACCTGGGCAAGGACGTCTACGGCAACCTCTCCTGGGTGCTGGCAACGTTAGGCACGCTCAATGTGATGGCCGATCTGGGTTTCGGCAGCGCCCACATCAAGAGGATATCCGAAGGTCAGGACGAGAACGACTGCATCTCGACCTACATGGTGGTCAAGGTGATCCTGATCGCCTTCATGGTGGCGTTCGTTTTCGTTGCGTTGACCGTCTGGAACCAGATCTCCGGCACCAGCATAACGCCCGAGGCATGGAACCTGGTGTTATTGTTCATGCTGTACTATGTCATGTACGACCTCGCGAACGTCGCGATCATGACATACAACGGTCGGATGGAAACGACAAAGTCCCAGCTGATCGCGTTGACCGACCCCCTGATCCGCATTCCGCTGGTCGTCTTCGTCTCCGTGAACCATTTCAGCACTATCGAACTTGCGTATGCGTACGTGTTCGCCATGCTTGGAGTGTTGCTCGTCAGCATCTACCTGCTGAAAAGAGGCAGCTTCCGCTGGAAGAAACCCACGCTGTTCCGTTCCTATCTGAAGTTCGCCCTTCCCATCTCCCTGATCGCGATCGCCGGTGCTGTAACGGTGAATCTTGACAAGATCCTCATCGGCTATTTCGATACGCCCGGTAACGTGGCGTACTATTCCTCAGCCCAGGCATTCTTGAACACCTTCGGCGTCGTCGGCGTCGCGGTATCCGCGCTGGCGTTCCCTTCGTTCTCTCAGCTGCACAGTAAAGGGGATATCGCCAGCATCCGAGCGGTGACACACGCGGCCGAGCGGTACATCTCCATGATCAGCATACCGATCGTGACGCTGATGATCCTCTTCCCGACCGAGGTGTGCGTCACGATCTTCGGATCGGAGTTCGCGCCATCGGGTGACACGATGCGGTTCCTCGCGGTCACTCTGGGCCTGACCATGCTCAATCGGGTGTATTCGTCGCAGATCATGGGCGTCAACCGGCCGGACATCAGTGCCAAGATCATCCTGGGAACATTCCTGTTGAACGTCGCCCTTCTGCTGGTGTTCGTGCCGAAGGAGGTGCTGGGCGTGAAGATGCTGGGGCTTTCCTATACCGGCGCCGCAATCGCCACCACGCTCACGGCACTGGCTTTGTTCGTTTCCGTCCGGATGATCGTACGGAGACTAACCGGCACAAGCAGCAACCCGAGGATCCTGAGGCACCTTATGGCCGGGGTAGCCGCCGGAGCGGCCATCGTTCTGCTGAACATGGTATACCATTTCTCCGGGATCATCGCCTTGATCATCTTCGGCGTGGTCACGTTGACGGCGTTCCTTGCGGTGTTGGCGGCGTTGAAGGAATTCACGAGGGTCGATATCCGTTATTTCCTCGACCTTATCAGTCCCTCCAAGATGTTCAGCTACATGGGGAAAGAGATGAAGAACAAGAGATGATGCCGACATATCTGGACCATTCAAAGAAAACGCGGTCTTGAACCGGATTGTCATCCCCGAAGAATTCGTATGGAAATGATCGACGAATCCCGACGGATCTGTTCGGTATCATTTGGGGTCCGAATCCCAAATATGACGGGTTATGTCGTTTCAAGCGCCAATATGGCCAAATACCCTTCCTAACATTTTAGAATCGATCCGGACTGATGCAAATGGAAAATGAGAATGCTTTGAACGAACGAAAAGGAAACGGGCGCCAGGTCATGCTTCGGGTCTTAAGGGCAGTGCTCTTGGCGAACGCGGTTTATTCCCTTATATTCTGGGCGTATATCGTTCTCAGGGTCGTCATTAATGATGTTTGGGTGAGTGATCTCATCATCGATGGTGTCCCGTATTTTTCCTACTGGACCACTGGCATCTTCATATTCATTATTGGGTATATCTCTCTCATTGCATACTTGGCGATCAGGGATCCCTCAAAACCGTTGATTGTGATCCGTTAGCCAATGGTAAGAACGTGAGCGCTCTATTGTAACGCCTTCATCTTTCTTTTATCGGGATCTCTTTGCCGTCCTTATCGTAGGCGGCGACGATCCGCGGTGGCTTGTGGAAGTATTGTGGCATCTCGCCCAGGGTGGAGAAACGGATGTTGTTGTCCTTGGCGTAGGCTAAGGCTATCTCCATGTTGTCGAGGATGCGCTGACAATCCTGTTCCGTGGCGGCGTAGGGTGACCTCCCCGGCATGATCTCCATGGAATGGAGCATCATGGTCAGCGTGACATCCTTCTTGTCGGCGTAGCGGTTGATGAAGTGTTTCATGACCTCAACCATGCCCGGGCCGGTATTGTAGGAAGGCCTAAGCCATTGAAGGCGGTACAATCGGTCGGTAAGGGTGTGCAGAGCGCTAGAATGCCATTTCCTGCGTTTCTCCGGTTCGATTATGCTGACCGGTATCTCGAGGACACCATGACCGTTCGGCGCAAGAATGTCGTTCTCCTTCGGATAGTAGGGTTGGTCCGGGGCGCTGAGGAAGTTGGCCCGGCCTTCTTTGAAGTTCCAGTCCATTCTCGGTGAGACTGACGAGTCGACCTTGTATCCGAGCTCATTTAGGATCTTAAGCGTGTTGACGCCGGCGGCGAAGCGTCCGGCGCGGAATGAGATCGGTTGGTAATTGAATCGGGAAACGAACAGGTCGGTGAGGTTCACCATCTTCTGGCGCTCGATCTCATATGTGTAAGAGGACTGCATGTTGTTGGTGTCCATGCCGGCCATGGGGCCTTGGTGGCCGGAGGGGTCGATCATGTCTCCATGCATATGGGTGCCGAGCTCGCAGTCCTTTTGTGATTTTAGGGTTGATACACAGGCTTCGTCCCTGATCACCTCGGGAGAGAGCAGATAGGTGGGCTTGGCGCCGTACTTGGAGAACAGTTTGCCGAGCTTTTCCGGGATGCCAGTAGTGACCGAGGAAAAGCTCTCGTCAGAGGACACCGTCCAGTTCTTTGACTTGTCGATCTCGGTGTCGATGGTTATGAGCAGATGGTTGGCCATTTCTTCCCTATCCGGAATGGGTTGAGCGCTTTCATCGGTTATGAAATAATTGTAAGGATATTTTGTTACGGTAAACGAAACTCACATATTCGTATATTGAAGATTAAGGTTACTGAAATAAATATTGAGGTCATTTTTCAAAACCGAAATAATCTGAATATGAGAAGAGCTTTACATCATTGGCACAATAAACGGGATGAACAAAATGTCAATATTGAAAAAGGAGTACTGGGAGAGGCGGTATAGAAAAGGAAAAGATAGTGGGGAAGGTTCGGGCGGCGAAACAAGAGCCTGGAAATGGAACCTAATACTCTCTGTTATTCCGGAGTTAAATTGTGTTGTTGATGTTGGATGTGGAGATTTAAGGTTCTGGGAGGGAATGGAATGCGATTCCTATGTGGGTTTGGACATTTCTCCTACAATAATAATGAAAAATAGACAAGCACGACCAGAATGGGGATTTATTTGCGGCAATGCGGCAATTCGATATCCTCTACGGGGAGATATCGTGTTTTGTATGGATATGTTGTTTCATATTATGGATGATAAGGATTTTAACAAAATACTCGTTAATCTTATGAATTATTCCAAGAAATGGTTGATAATTTATACCTGGGACAATAATCCGTTGAATTCGAAAGATGATGGAAAATACCAGGCGTTCAGGAATATCCCACTTGAGCTATTCAATGATTTCGATTTGATAAGACATGAGATGATTCCATTTGATCAATATGGAGCCATTTACATTTTTAAAAAAAAGGATTTCGGAGTGAATAAGATACACTCACTGAAACCATAACTTCATTTAATTACTTAAGTTACAATATATGCTTTGCTAAGACATGATTTTTCCATCTTTCTCAGAAGACATGTCCATTCTTCGATAGTAAAGAGTATCAGCAACTCCGAAGTGTAAAATATTCGAAAATCGCGAACCAACTTAGCAATTGGCGATGGATTCTTTCGTTTCGTTATTTGATAGGAGCGATTCATAGATCTCTAAGCACTTTAGTGCTACAATTTCCGGAGTATGATGAGATGCGACATAATGAGGTCCCATTTTTGCGATTTGTCTGGCATTTTCCCAATTGCTAATTAGATCTTCCAGGATGGTGGCCAGTGTTTCTGGATAAGCCCGAACTATGGGGATTCCTGGATAATATTTCATATAATCATCTGAAAGGCTGGCAATCGCAATTTTACCCAATGACATAGCCTCAAGGCTAACAACTCCGGCAACGCCAGAGACTTCAGCTTGTTTAGATACAACCTGATCAAT
This sequence comes from uncultured Methanomassiliicoccales archaeon, assembly GCA_942492955.1. GTDB lineage: Archaea > Thermoplasmatota > Thermoplasmata > Methanomassiliicoccales > UBA472 > DASXVU01. The sequence continues at coordinate 678,848 of OW818644.1, read as the reverse complement.
GACTATATGAGATTTCATCATTCTTCGAATGCATTCTTCATGAGGCATTCCCTCTGCAAGTTCGAAATCAAACTCCAATCCAGATGCCTGCAAATTGTCTACTACTTTTAAGATACCTTCCGTGCCTTTTACGTTGCGATTTGTTGGGCAATGAAAAAGTCTCGGCTTTCCGATAGGCCAATCAGAAATATCAAAACGCATACAAGGATTTGGTATAAATACTGCATTAGAATGCCACTTTAGTAGATCAGGTGTTGACACAATTTTTGCACTGGCAAGAGATTGATATCGCATACCCTTGTCGCTTCTTGTTTCAGTTCCGTGGTAATGAAGTATTAGGGGTTTCTTTAAAATTCTTTTGATGCTTATTCTATCTAAGCTCAAGAAACCCAGTCCTCCATGAGCGTGAACAATATCGAATTCTCTTGCCAATTTGACAGTTTTAAGCATCATCGCGACTCTTGCTATACCATTGGTGTGATAATTATGCAAATAGTCATATGCATAGTTCAAATATGATGGGGAAATTTCCAGAACCTTGGCTTCGTGTCCTAACCGGTTCTGAGCATCTGCAAGTATTGCTGCAATCCCTGCTGTGTTACCGATATGTAGAATTTTCATAAATGCCTGCAGGTACTATATTCACGGTCAATGATAATACATAGCCTCAGGAACAACACAAATCAAATAGGAGGGTCTGTTTTTCCGAGTTCGGTTAGTTTTTGATGGAGGTGTAGGAAAGGGAACTCCTAATGATGAGATATTTAGAATTTTTTAGGGGCCATACTGACAGGTAGTGTCGATCGAAGGCGTAATTTGTTCAATTGAACACCTTTTCATAAACAATAAATTCAGATTCAATGCGCTTTCTCCAACTCCTACGCTGTTTGATAATTTTTCTGGCCATTTTACCAATCTTGATTTTTAAAAATCTGGTTTTTAATAGATTTCGAGTAGAGCATCGGCAAACTCATCAAAGTCTCCATTTCCTACAATAATACCATTTGTATTGTTTATGAATCCTTTTAAATCTCCACAATCAAATACGACTACTGCCTGCTTCCTGAAACGCTATATTTAAATTTGAGATATTCGATGTACCATTACTACATCACATGAATTATTCATCTGAACCATTTCTTTAGGCTTATTTTGTAATTTTATATGAGCATGGTAGCATAAACCAATACCTCGAACCATCTTCTCGATTCGTATTCTCTCAATATCGTTTGCCATGAAGATTATTTCCATATTACAGATATGAGGATTGCATGTTGTTGGTGTCCATGCCAGCCATAGGGCCTTGATGGCCGGAGGGTTCGATCATGTCGCCATGAATGTGGATTCCGAGCTCGCAGTTCTTTTGTGACTTAAGGGCTTATACGCATGTTTCGTCCCTGATCAACTCAGGCGAGAGCAGGTAGGTGGGCTTGGCGCCGTATTTGGAGAACAGTGTGCCGAGCTTCTCTGGGATGCCGGCAGTGACCGAGGAATATCTCTCGTTAGAAGACACCATCCAGTTCTTCGACTTGTCTATTTCGGTGTCGAAGGTGATAAGCAGATGGTTGGCCATTTCTTCCCTATCTGGAATGGGTCGAGCACTTTCATCGGTTATGAAAGTTTGGAATGGATGTGGAGTTACTGTAGAGGGTAGATGTCATTTCCAATTATGTCGACTGACCTTCAACAATCAGTTAAATATGTTCCAGTTGATGTGAATCCGAATGATAGCTGTAGGTATCTGTTTATTCTCGTATCGAAGATACAATTTACCGATAATTTGTAGACTCTTATCATAGCCACATCGGACGAATTCGAATGCAAATCATAATAGACCTTCGAGCTATTCAATGCCGAGTCGAAACGAATGAAGAAGAGAATAAGATTGATCAAAATTCTAGCAATTTTCTGTTTGTTTTCTTTGACTATAGCTCTTCTTATTGCCCATGATTCTCCAGCCCAAGGTTATGAACTCTCAATTTATGATTCAACACCATGGCCAGTATGGTTATTACTATTTATCGGTTTTATCGGTGGCATTACAATAATTGTCCACCAAGTTGCGACGGCGGGGTATAAAAATTCTAAAATATGGATTACTGGTTTAGTGGTTCTCCTGTTTTCTAAAGCGATTTTACTCCTGATACCATATATTAGGGGATATGTGGGTTGGGCAGGCGACCATCTTACCCATCTAGGATATGTCAAGGACATCCTACTTAGCGGCCATTTTCCTTCAGGCGATTTCTACCCTGTTACTCATGGATTTATTTTCACAATAATCTCAATAACTGGCGCAGAAATTTTTGTGGCCAATCTTGTCACAGCGATGCTTTCTATTCTATTTGTGCTGTTTACCTATTTACTGGCAAAGGAAATTCTCCCCAACAAAGGACAACAAATTTTGGCAGCCCTTATTGCTTCAGCGATTTTGATCGGGGGAGGCTATAATGTCTACCTAATGCCAAATGGATGGTCTATCTTTTTATTGCCCTTAGTTTATTATCTCTATTTTAAAAGTATAACTCTGCCATTTAAGATATTATTCATATTCTTACTTATATTATATCCGCTCATTCATCCATTATCTGCCCTAATTGTCATTGTATCCATTGCCTTCTTAGAGTTATCGAAATGGATAATTCCATTTGTTTTTTATCGGAGACAAAGCGTCAATTCTCAAATTAATTATAAGCCCTCGATGATTTATGTATTAATTGGACTAGTTAGCTTTCTTACTTGGGTTCTCTCTTTTCAGAGTTTTAAGGCCAACATTCGATTGATTTGGCAGCAAATTTCTACGGGTTTCGGCCCGGATCCTGTGGCAGAGATAGGTTGGAACCTTAGCAAGGTCAGTATCCATGGCCTTGATTTCGTTGCCCTGTTATTTAAAATGTATGGGGCGGTCCTTGTCCTCATCTTACTTTCACTTATCGGGACCTATATTGTAATGAAAAAGGTTCGTTCAGTCGGTCTGAATGTGGAGGGTTACCGCTTTCTGGCATTGGTGGGTTTATTTTTCTTAACCGGTGCCTCGTATGCTGCGTATCTAATTGGAGTTCCAGGTCTTGAGGCGCTCTCTGGTGGACGAATTTTGTTCTATTTGGAGATAATGACACCAGTACTTGCAGTACCTGCCTTGTTTATGGTGTTAACAAAAAAGAATGCTCTTCGTTGGATACGTGTTGGGGTTGTCATATGTATAATATTCCTCGCATCGGTACCGAGCATAATATCGTTGTATCCATCGCCTCATACGATTCAGCCCAGTACTCAAGTAACACACATGCTCTTCCAAGGCTCGGAATGGTTCGCAGAAGAAAAGGATGAAACGATTGGCTGTGCTTTCATTATGACTCCACCTTCTAGAATGGCTGATGCGATCTTGGGCTCAGTAGAAGCTCATAAAAGAACAGATCTTAGCCGGGATTTAATCCAATTACCCAATCACCTCGGTTATGCTGAGAACAGTACCATGGGGGCAACTCTTAGCAATAGATATTTGACAGTTTCTGAATTTGATAGAGAGATTTATTCGAGCGTCTGGAAGGTTGTTGGAAGATTCAATGATTCGGATTTTAAGAAACTGGATGTTGATTATACAGTGGCGAAAATATATTCAAATGGAGGGTTTGACGTCTATATTGTCTAATAGGGCGTATAGGGCGTTTATTCCTAACTTGTTATTTAGTCAGAATCGATTCATACACTTTCAACTCAGCGTCAATCCGTTTCGTCCAAGTTCTTTCATTAAGGATAGTCATTCTGGCCTCTTTCCCGATAGAGGCCCTCAAATCAGGATCCAGATAAAGCTTCCACAAGGCTTCCACAAAGCCATCGATGTCTCCATTATTCACCAATACACCATTCGCATTGGAAATAAAGCCATTCAAATCCCCACTATCAAATATTATTATTGCTTTCTCGCAAGCCATTGCTTCCTGAGTTGCTCTGTTTAGATTCGATATTGTTGATGTACCTATTACAACGTCACATGTAGCATACATCCGGACCATTTCTAGAGGTTTCTTCCTCGATTCAAATCGAACATAATCGCAGAGACCATTCAATCGAACCAGCTTTTCGATATTCATCCGATCTTCGTCGTTTACGATGAATATTATTTCGATATTAACAATATTATATCTAGAAATTAATAGTTTAATTACTTCCAGAGCGATATCTGGCCTTTTAAATGGTATAATCCTATGAGGAAATAGAATCCTGAAGGGACCATTAGAATCCTTGGAAACATTTTCGGAAATCGGACAAAATATATCAGTATCTATTCCATGATATACTGTAGTACACTCCTTGTTAATACTCCGGACTGTCTTCTGGAATATCTCGACACCTGTCCCATCATCAAGTGCTAAGTAAGAATCTGCTGGAAACAATCTGATTAAGACCCGCGTTAAGAGTTTATTAAATCGACCTGAAGCAATTGTATCTTGCTGACCATTTTCTCCATAACCTCCATGACTCATCTCAATAAGTGGGATTTTTATGCTTTTCATTTTTAAGAAGAATCTAATGTAGGATCCTAATAGTGGTCCGTGGACATGCAGAATATCAAAGCATTTCCCAGAACTATAGATATTCTTAATCTGAGTTACCACACTCATGGAATAGCTCAGTTGAACAAGAGCTCCACTAGGTATACGACGGAAGATTCCATATGCTTTAATGGGTACCCTAATCACTTCGAACCCGAATTCACTATCGGATCTTTCAGATTTGGGATGATCTGGAGCTATGATAACTTGGTCAGACAATAAATTATCTATTTTTTCTGATAATTCAATAATATGTGTTATAGACCCGCCGATTCCCGGTGCAAATTCATAAACAATCCTTAATACCGAAATATCCACGGTTATCAAAATCCTCCGAGTTATTTCAATTCTTGTTTTAATGACATATCAAAGAATCATATCGGTTCCGAGTTTTCCTAATAAAGTAGCATCGTTAGTCTATGGACATTTGACAAATTTTTCAAAAATCCTCGATCCTGTTTTTACATATCCAACTAGATTATTTATTCTAATCCAAATATGGAATGGTATTCGAGAAAAGGATTTTGAGCAGGTAATCAAAGGAAGATTCGGTCCATTAATAACAGTTATGAGTTGATAATATCTAGGCAAAAGAAAATATAATACATTTTCATCAAGAGTATGAAGATGCCATGCTTCTCAGGCTTCCATTTCCCACATTTTGGCATCGTGAAAAATTTATCGGTTGTTTGTATGAAACAGAAATGAAGAGACTCCCTCCAATTCTTAATATTCTGTCCATTTCTGCCATATCTTTATGAATCACATCCCTTGGAAGATGCTCTAAAACCTCGAAGATAGAAATTGAATCTACAGAACGATTTGGGAGAGGTAGGTTTGTAACCGATGCTCGCAATATTCATTTCTTGAGGATCCTCTCTCGCTTTTTCTAAGTAGTCCGGATTCAATAGTCAAATGCTCACACCTTTGGTGAAGCTTACTCCAGAGCATTAGTTATGAAGCCTTCTGCGCAACCGATATCAATATGAATTCGGCTATTTGAGGTTTTGACAAGCTTGATGGAAATATCTCTTCTCCTCAACTGAGTTATAAATGAAATGTCCTTTTGCTGTTTTACGTCTTGAAGTTGACACTGGTCTGAACAATCGCATACTTGCTTTTACTCTATTATTATTATCTATTCCATAATATTTCACTGTAATAGCTAGAAGAAATTGGTTGGATAAGCAAGATTTATATCCTGTTGCTTGTTCAAGAACCAATCAGATTCGCCCTAAATATGAAATTAAGGGCATTTGTATTTTCCCGTTGGTCCGCTAGTTTAAAAGCTGTTCGCATACACGCATTATTTCCTTAGAGACATTAGCCCAATCATATCTCTCTGCATATGCTAGGATCATCTTCTTATCCCATGCCCGATTCAAGGAAGTTAGAATCTTCTGAGCCAGATCATTGGAGTCTGCAGGCTCGACAAGATAGCCGTAGTCTTCGGATATGATAATTTCAGGCACACCGCCGACCCTCGTTCCGAGGAACGGAATCCCACAGCCAAGGGCTTCAAACATAACTGTAGGATTGCCCTCATTCAGGCTTGGGAGTACAAAGAGATCACAGGCATTCATCCAGAGTGGGATATCTTCATGCGGCCTTCCCCCTATGAGCATAATGATATTATCAAGTCCAAGTGAATGGATCTGACGTTTTAGAGCATGATGGAGTCTTCCCTCACCAACTATGAGGCATATCGCATCCTTTTTCTCCGAATTGACCATCTTGATAGCGTCAACAAGGTATTTTTGACCCTTGACAGGTTCCAAATTTCCTACTGTGAGGATGATTTTCTTATCTTGAGGTAGATTGAGGATCTTTCTGCATTCTGAAGAGTTACGCGGATAAAAGAGATTAGTCCTGAAGCCATTGGGAATAACAGTGACCTTTGTCGACACGTCCAGTTTCTCAATACATCTGAGATTGCGTTGACTGACAGTGATGATGTGGTCGGCCGAATTCAGGACATATTCAATTTTATTCCGCCAATATTCGCTCTTAAAAGGTAAAGAATAGATATCGAATCCATGAGCCGTGACAAGAAATGGAATCCCTAAATCTTTTTTGAGTTTTGCACCAACATACCCTGAAGTCCATAGGAAGTGGGAATGAACTAAATCAAATCCCCCGCGACTCCTATTAATAGTCCTCTTTACTGATTGATAATGTCGTTCTCCGAGATTCTTATATGAACGATCGAATGGAAGGTACATTATCGGTGTTCTGACTACTCGAACATTTGCTGGAGTAAATTTGGATATTAGATTGCACTTTCTAAAATTTTCAAAACGATTCATGGGGATAATATTCCCAATTTCTGCTAATGGATTGCTGCGTACAAGAACATCAACCTTATCAAAATTTGTCGACATGCTGTCAATAGTATCCTTCTGAAAGGCATTATAGGAGTGGCTGATGACTAAAAGATTCCCGGCATTCACAATTCTCCCCACATCATCCTCCTATCTAAGAATGTCACCTATCCATTATTGCTGGTGGTAATTTTATCCAAACGGTGTTAAATATTGGCTCTCATCTACTGTGAATGATGAAGGAATAAATAAAAAATCGCCTTCACCATATCTGGCTAAAAATGGGTGAAATCCCATGCCCACGACGGCCCCCATTCATTTCTTTTGCTTTTGTACAAAATCCTAACGCGATAAATGATATATCCAGAATCATACCTCAGTCCATCGTGAATAAAGAGATGAACGCATCTGGGGCGATCTCGGGATTTCATTCTTGGCATGTCGTTGTCCCTGCAGGTTCCGATAATATCTTCGAATTCACAATCAATCTAAAAAAGTAAGATTATCCCTAAGTCAACTATGTCTGTTTGGGTAATTTTCGATAAATGATGTCATATAGTCTGCAATGTCGATCATATCTTCATTAATCTTATTTCTTATATTTTTATTTATGATTTTAATTTTCGGATCTTGGATAAGGGATATCGATTTCGAAATTGCATCATTCGGGTTCGAATAATTATATATTGCATTATATTTATTTTCTAACATTCTAAATACGCCCATATCTTTCATACCTACAAATGAATTGCATCTTATCGCAGGTGTTCCAAGCAAGGCGCTTTCAGTCGTGATTGTCTGTGTATCTCCGACCACTAGCTTTGAGTAGTAGATTGCATCATGAATCCTTGACTTAGGTATGTTAAGAGCGAATTTTTCTAAACCGGGCACCTTTTTACCTTCATTCGAAATGAAGACCTTACAATGCTTTTCTAGCTGCTGCACCAGTTTTACTTTATCTTTGATTGAGAAACCACCAATTCCACTATCGTGTAGGGCATCAAAAGCATTGAAACGCAAGATCGCATAATCTTCATCTGGACTGACATCTATGATATCTAGTATCGAACGATCTGGCGAATAGTACTTGGATGAAAGATAGGACAATTCTTTAATGCTATTAACTTTAACATGTTTATGTCCTAAATTACCGGAGAAGCAATCTGGAGTAATTATTTTGTCAAGAAACTGCATCATCGTCCTGAATTGGATTCGATATGCCATCACGTTGATTCGCGGTTCCGAATCATTGAAGACTAAGTCGGGAACACCAATTAGAGCTGAGCAAAACGCATCATAGGTGCCAAAACCAGATAGAATCTCGATTTGATTCTCCTTAAGCCATTTAGATGCCTTAAGAACGCTTAATGGAAGGTCAATCACCTTTCCAATTTTTGAAGAAGGACAATTTGTATAGTAGAAACATTGACTTCCAGATTCCTCGATGAGATTTTTGGTTTCACCATAATCCCGACCTACGACATATACCTCGTGTCCCCTATTTTCTAGTTTACTAATTATATTTTTATAAAAATGAAACTGTGCAGGAGTGTTTTCAAAAATTCCAATTTTCAAATTGACACAACCTAGACTTATCCAATAGACTCTTCAAACCCGGACCAGACTGCTATGATTTATAATATTTCACAAGAATTTGATGTTTAAAAATATGAATATGTTAATATTTATTTCGACAATGAGTTCATACCAGTGGGGAATTATCTGAAATTTTAGACCACCTGTTTAAATACCTACAATTAATGGTCTCTTCTAGACACATCCGATTTATTGCTATCTGGGAATATCATGTATGGCAAAAAAATTATCACAATTATCGTTCCTGCTTTTAACGAAGAAAAACTAATTGGAACAACACTCCAAACAATGCCAAATTTTATTGATCAGATAATTGCCATAGATGATTGTTCGACGGACAATACCTACCAAATGATGAGAGAATGTGCTCAGAGCGATTCTAGAATAACCGTCATTCATCATGAAAAGAATCGTGGGGTTGGAGGGGCGATAAAATCAGGGCTTAATCAATTTACTCGATCAGAGTCCAATATTATGGTTATCATGGCAGGCGATAATCAAATGGATCCATCATTCCTGCCATCAATTCTTGATCCAATTGTTGCGAGTAATGCCGATATTGTCAAAGGAAACAGATTGGTTCGAGATATGTGGAAAGGAATGTCCCTTTGGAGACTATCAGGTAACTTGATATTAACATACATCACTAAGATCGCAACAGGGTACTATAACATTAGAGATCCACAGAATGGCTATGTAGGAGCAACCAAAGAAGCAATCTGCCTGATGGATCCATCTTCTATGTATGAGGGTTATGCGTTTGAGAATGATTTCATGATCAGAGCAAATATTGCCGGATTGCGTATGGAAAATGCAGCCATACCAGCTAGGTATGGCATAGAAAAATCCGGTATAATCTATACAAAGTTCATTGTCAATACGAGCTGCTTCTTATTAAGATCATACTTATTCAGGCTTAAATCAAAGTACTTGGTGAAAGAAAGAATGCCCTCATCAATTGTAGAGTATACAAAAGAATGATGATGCGCCAATAGGTAACAATCGACTAGATTAATCGCAGCATAGATGTTGCCTTTCGCTGAAATCGACAATCCTGGACTCCATGTCCCTCTTAGCGTTTTGCCTTCACTGACAAAGTCGATATCAGTGCCAGTGGCTCGATCGAGCTAGATGCAGTGCGCCATTAAATGGAATGAGAACGACTCAAAGAAGTATGATCCATTGACAGTCTTCCTATGCGATAAATGATAAATACCCACATTCGTTCCCCACCCTATCTTGTACGAGGAGATAAAACCGAAACTGAAGCGTTCATGGGACCTTACTATTATCGTTTTGCTGTCCCTTCTCCTAGCCCTATTCATCTATCTCATTCCTGATTTTCCTGCCCGAATAATAATAGGCATACCGTTCATCATATTCTTCCCTGGGTATGCGCTCGTCGCTACACTCTTCCCCGAGAAGAAATCCCTGGAAACAATTGAGCGCATTGCTCTATCTTTAGGCCTGAGCATTGCCGTCGTGCCGCTCATTGGCTTCGGTCTCAATTACACACCGTTCGGAATTCGCCTGGACCCGATCTTGTGGTCGCTAATACTATTCAATGTGATTCTGAGTGTCCTTGGTATCTGGAGGCGTAACGATTCTTCGGAGCCGTTCTTGCCTTTTGATCCATTCGCTATGATCGGGGCATCAAAGGAACGGTATCAAAGCAGTGCGAAGCAAGACAAGGTGCTTACTATTGTGCTTGTGCTTGCTATCCTTTCTTCCGTCATGGCCCTCGCCTATGTGGTCGCTGTGCCAAAAGAAGGCGAACATTTCACAGAATTCTATGTTCTTGGACCTGGTGGAAAAGCAACCGACTATCCTCACAATCTGACAATAAACCAGCCAGCTCTTGTGTATCTGGGAATTGCGAACCACGAGTACCGCACGGTCAACTATACTGTCGAAGTCTGGTTGGTCAACGAAACATTTGCGGATAACGTTACCACTGTCAACGAGCTCCTGTATGTCGATGAATTCTCCGTTGTTCTTGAACATGTGCCGGTGACAACAGAGGGCAATTGGACTCAGCAATGGCAAGAGTCATACAACTTCTCCGCACCTAGATCAGGGATCTACAAGATCTGGTTCGTACTACAGAGCGATGGAACGCCATTCAGCGGTGTGAAATATCAAGATTACGCCAACACATCGGCCAGGGACCGTTTCCTCAACATGGTCAATTCTAAAGACTACTACAGTCTAAACCTGAATCTAGACATAAAAGCGTGAATTTTTTAAGAATATTCTGATAGTCCTAACCGAATATTTTCGAAACTGATTCACCTTGGATAGATACGACCTTTCCGTTTTACCGACTCAGGGTAATCATACTCTCCGATGCGCGAACAATCGTCCAAGGTCAATACAGACCCTGATGACTCTATTCACATCGCCTCAATAGCTCGAACTTATCCCATCCGGGCCTTATCCAGCACAACCCTGTCCCCCGCCCAGGAATTATAAAAACCATGCCCTTTCTCAGTTTGCAAATCGATATTTAGCATAGATAAGTTTAATTCCCTTACTTCGATTCGAAATGAGTATGGAGTCTTCGGAGCCGCTTAAAACTGGCCCAAACAAATCAATCGACGAGGTGAGTAAGACTCTTGAGAGTGACGGTTCCCCGAGCAGAGCACCGTTAATCGCCGTCGTGATTCCCGCCTATAACGAAGAACTGACGATAGGAAGCGTAGTCCTGCAGGCGTCAAGATATTGCGACAAGGTTTACGTGGTCAACGACGGCTCGGCCGATCAGACCTCTTTGGTAGCGAAGCTCGCCGGCGCATTTGTTCTGGAAATTCAACCCAACGGCGGCAAGGCCGCGGCGCTCATGAAGGGACTTAGAAAAGCGAAGGCCGACGGTTATCCGGTCGTCGTCATGATGGACGGGGACGGGCAGCATAAGGCAAGGGACATACCGGCTCTGGTCGCTCCGGTGATCGACGATTCCATCGACCTCGTCATCGGTTCCCGGTTCATGCAGGAAAACACGATCCCGGCCTACCGCCAGGCTGGTCAAAAGGTGCTCAACAAGTTCACCAACATGGGGTCCAATGAGAAGCTGACCGACACACAGTCCGGCTATAGGGCGCTCGGCCCTAGAGCATTGGACAACCTGGACTTCGAATCCTCCGGTTATTCGGTCGAATCGGACATGATCACCTATTTCACCAATCAGAAACTGAGCATCGTTGAGGTGCCGGTAGCAGTAAGGTATGACGTGCCGAACGGGCATAAACAAGGCTCGACCTCGATGGGATTGGGACTTTTAGAGAATGTGATCACGACGGTGGCGTACAAGCGGCCATTGCTGGTATTCGTCGTCCCCGGATTCATTCTAGCAATCATTGGGGCAATATTGGGGCTTCTGGCCTACTTCAATGTCTATCTCTTCACCTCCTGGTGGCTGCAGCTGCTGCTGGCAGAGCTGGCACTGGCACTGGGTCTCCTGATGATCATGTTCGGGTTGATGCAGAACTCTCTAGCAATGGTCCTTAGGATGAATAAGAAGAAAGACGGTCAGGAATGATCTCCTGGAACCGGGCGTAATGACCCGACTGGTTTCTTACGAAAAGGGATCGTCGACACCGATCCTTCACCCATTTTCTTCATTTCTATCGATAAATCATTGAAAAATGATGTAAGGTTCATATCTAATCATCATGGTAATCATGACCGATGATGATATGCACCGTTCTGGGCACTCGCCCGGAAATTGTTAAGATGTCTCCAATTCTTCGCGCTTGCCCAGATATGGACGTTGACAGTTATTCCATACACACAGGGCAGCACTACTCATATGAAATGGACCGAATATTCTTCGAGGAGCTCGAGCTCCCTGAGTGCAAGTACAACCTCAACGTCGGTTCAGGCTCCCACGGATACCAGACCGGCCGGATGATGGAACTGATCGAGGATGTTTTCATCAAGGATCGTCCGGATGTCGTCCTGGTCCAGGGTGACACCAATACTGTCCTCGCCGGCGCGTTGGTCGCAGCGAAAATGCGCATTCCATTGGGTCATGTCGAGGCCGGGCTCCGCAGCAACGATCGTTCGATGCCGGAGGAGATCAATCGCATCGCCGCTGATCATGTAGCAGACCTGCTGTTTCCGCCAACGGAAATGGCCAAGGACAATCTCGTTAGGGAAGGGATCCCCCTAGAGAAGATCAAGGTCACCGGGAACACGATAGTCGATGCGGTCAAGCAGAACCTGGACATCGCAGAAAGGAAAGCCCGCGGCAAGGTCAATTCGATGGGCCTGCCAAATGCCGGTTACATACTCTCCACCCTCCACCGTCAGGAGAACGTCGATTCCGCAGAGACCCTATCGCAGATCCTTGAGGGAATTGCGTCAGTGTCTCGGTCGACCGGTCTGCCGGTGATACTGCCGATGCATCCCCGGACCCGGAAGAACATGGAACGGTTCGGCATCAAGGTGAAGGATTGCATCAAGGTGATCGACCCCCTCGGTTTCCTGGAGTTCCTGTTGATAGAGAACGGCGCGAGACTCATAATGACCGACTCAGGCGGCCTGCAGGAAGAAGCCTGCATCCTCAACATTCCCTGCGTCACCCTGCGCAACAACACGGAAAGGCCGGAGACCGTCGAGGTCGGGGCAAACATGATTGCGGGAACGACAGTGGAAGGGATCGTCTCAGCAGCGGAAACGATGCTTCAGAAGAAGGGCGGATGGGCATGCCCTCTTGGCGATGGTCATGCGTCGAGGAAGATAATCGGCCATTGCAGTGAAATGGTGGCGACTGCGGGAAGAAGCTTGTGACACACGATCATAACCCATATTGTTCAAAACATAGAATATAGGGATTGCGTCATATCTCATTGTCCGTCAATTGGTGAGCGAGTGTTATACTATTATCTGGATTCCAGTGTTCTCAACATAAAAAGCGTCCGCAACAAGATCGTTGCACAAGCTGAAGCAATGGTCGTCAATGGAATCGATGTCACCATAGTGGTTAGCCGAGAGGAAGAGGCGATCTCAAGTGAATTGGCTCTTGTGCAGAACATTGGAATTATTTATTTGAATAAAAAATCAAATAATAGATTTACCGGTTATTTCGAAGATCTTGTGGCTCTATTGCGATTTACAGCCGGTCTTAAGAAAGATGACGTCCTGTATACCAGATACGCGCCGCAGTCAATATTCATGATACCGAGAAGTTGTATCGTTATCACAGAGCATCAAACAAAAGAGTTAATGGAATATAAGTCTGGATCTCATTTCTCCTTCCTCTTGGAAATATGTTTTGGAAGGATCAACAGGAAATTGCGGGATTACTTCGTTGCTGTATCACAAGAGATTTCGGACTTCGAATGCAGTTACGGGGAAGTAGATCATATCGTCATTCCAAATGGAATTACCCTGAAAAATATTCCATTGATTTCTAAGAAGAATGTCATCGGCGATGAATTCCATATCGTTGGCTTGGCAAATGTATCCAGATGGCATGGATACGATCGTGTGATAGAAGGTTTGAATAAATATTCAGGACCTGTAAAGGTGTATTTCCACATTATTGGAGAGGGCGAGGAGCTTGTTAATTTGAGATCCTTGGCCAAGAATTATGGACTGGACGAACACGTGATATTTCACGGTCATAAAAATGGTTTAGAATTAGATCAAAAGATGAATAATTACCATATGGCAGTCGGGGCATTGGGGATTCACAGGAAGGGTATCAAAGAGGCAGCAACATTGAAAAGTCGGGAATATTGCGCAAGAGGCATTCCATTCATCGAAGATTCGATCGATTCCGATTTTACGAATTTCCCCTACAGATATCAAATCAAGGCTGATGAGAGTCCGATCGACATTGAACGATTGATTGTATTCTTCAATGAATGCGCATTGAATGAGTACCCTGGAATAATGAGAGAATATGCAGAACAAAACTTGGCCTGGGAAAGAAAAATGAAATTGTTAAAAAATTTCCTTATGGAGATCCGGTCCAAGAATGAGTCATCTCAGAGAAAAACCTAACAAATAACGGTCTTATTTCTCATATATAATTGTCATAAATAAAGCGAATTTCGACCATCAAGTAAAAGTTGTCAATTGCGGTTTCGTGATCCAACAAACCGATACTTTCTCTTCTATTCATCCAAATTATTCGCCTTATTTGATTTTTCCAAATTTTTTCTTGAGTAATTCTGTTGTACCACAAAAAGCCGTGTCGAAGCCCTTGTCAGAGATCTTCTTGGCAGGAACTCCCGCAATCGAAATACCTCCATCGATGAAGGATTTGTTAACAACCGAGTTTGCCCCGATTGCAGTATTATTAGCAATCGTTATCTTACCGAATATCTGCACACCGGGTCCGATAAAAACGTTGTCACCGATTGTTGGACAATGATCTCCCTCTCTCAGATCGGCGCCGATCGTTACACCGTTATGTATCCTACAATTTTCACCAATCTTTGCCAATGGGTTTACAATAATTGATCCATGATGAGCAATAGACAGCCCTGCACCGAATGTATTCAAAGGAATTTCGAAACCAAGTTTATAGCCATAGCTATAAGCCCGTATTCGCATAATTGTCGTAATCGGTCGCCATATTCTCGTTTTCTTACAATTAGTGAAGAATTCGGCCCGGCGTAACAGACGCTCATACTTCCAAATCGGGGTCGTTAATCTGACCTTTAACCGTATTATTGGCTCATCAGGGATACGCAACGCAATTCTATCGGCCTCAAGATAGAATTTGTAATCCTCCTTTGACAGAATGGGCAAGCGAATCGATATTCATCATTGTCATGCTGATAGATAAACCATTTATCTGGTAACCATTCGAATTTGAACCACAACATGAAGGACGGGTCCATTTCATGATTCTGGCTATATCACAAATAATGGAAATCCACTATCCGGTAAAAGTAACAGCGAAGATGATCCTTCTGGCGATAGATACGGTGTACCAACTTGCTATCAGTCACTTGCGGTTAGCCAAACAGGCATATAGCTTGAATATGGGATTCCTCATTCCTATTAAGGCCAACCCATGAAACACGAAGAGCCAATTCTTGAATCATCCACAACAAGAAAACTCATTGACTATCTTCCATATCTGCTTCTGATATTCTCCGTGGTCGGTTTCACGGTCCAGCTAGTTCTCTTACAGAGTTTGGCTTTCTCACTGCGTAGTTCCGTAATTTTTGTACCAGCAGCTTTGGCAGGTTTATTCCTGCTAAGGAAAAACAACGGTAGCATTCAAGCCTATAGTTATGGAAGAATTGCGGAAATGATCCGCAATCGTATCAGTTATAGGCATCTGGTATTGATCAATGTTCTACTGTTCCTATGGAGCATCATTGTCCTATTATCATTCGATTCTAGAAATATAATATTTTTTCTCCTGTCTTCCGCTGTTGCTTGCGTGATCGTGCTGCAAATTTTCCATGCCGATACACCCCGAAAATATTATGCAATTCTGTTACAAATCTGCGCCCTATCGCTGGCGCTTGCCTGGAGCCTAACTCTGAATTATTCCTTATATTTTGGATATACCGATACATTATCGCATATGCATTTTATTTCTACGATATTGGGTTCTGGGCATACATCAGAACTTCCATTGACTTACGAAAATTTCCCGCTTTTTCATATATTGATCTCGCAGGGGGTCCTAATAACAGGTTTAGGAATTGGCCCGGCCCTGTTTATAATAATGGCGCTGGCTTGGCTGGTTGGAATTGGAATGGCGTTCTTGATTTCAAGCAAGATTTTCAATTCCACAACCATCGGTCTTATCGTATCTCTTTTGTTCGCAATCAGCCCTCAGATAATATTCTACAGCAGCTATACCATTTCGAGATCTCTGGCATTCATATTTTTCATGCTCATAATCTATCTAATCTTCAACAAGAACGAAAATAACAGATTGATATTCACCATACTATCCATAGCAATGAGCTGGGTTCTGATTTTAACACATTCGGTGACAGTATTCTTTGTCATACCCTTGCTATTTGTGGTCTATGTAATCCAGAGGCTAGGTGTTGGAAATAGGGAACAAGGATTGGGCATATCGGGAACATACATCGTCCTGTTTTCAATATCTATCATGGGATATTTATTCTTCGCATCTTATGAAACTACAAGATTATTGTTAACTTATTATTTAAGTCCGTTGACGCATGATGCTGGAGAGATCAATCTAGCAAATATTGGAAGCGACATATTTATCATTATAAGGAATCTATTCTATATTCTAAGCATATTTTTTGCTATTATTGGATCATGGTCCATTTTAAAAAGAGGCCGAAATTATCGTTCCAAAGAATACATCATAGCTCTATCCAGCCTTGTATTCCTGCCTCTCTTCATTCCGGGCTTTCTTGATGTTATTCCCGGATCAGGGGTTCTATTGATCTATAGGCTTCCATTGCTGGTCACACCATTCATAGTCATCACTTTAGGTTATGGTATATTTTATTTCGTTATGGGCAATAAATCATTGGTAAAAGCCTCTATCCACCCGATGATCTCGCTTATCTCGATATTGGCTATCATCTCGATTTGCAGTTTTTTTTCCATGACCGGCACTATCAGAGATTCAGCTTTACCCTGGAACGAAGGAACAAGCTCGGATTACTTCACCGTTGAGGAGATAACGGCCTTCGCCAGCTTTGAAGCTTTAGGAAACCACTCTCAGATATTACATTCAGATGATTATACAATTCGAAATCTTTACCAGCTAAATGATTATAAAACTAGAATAATAACTAGTGGTAATATTAGCAACATCGCCAATGGATATTTAATACTCAGATCGGGTGAACTGGAGAGCAGAGGGGTATTACCATTTGGAGCCAATGATAAGAATTTGTACAGTTACAAGATCGATCATAATGATCCACAGACAAACATAACCCTTCAGCTGATCCCTCAAGATAGGATATACGATAATGGAGCCGTACAATCATTTGTCATTCAAAGATAATTGCCGATGTATGGGCTTATCCGAAGACCGTTTCCCTCTGAAGAAATGCGACCAGCACTATGGGATAATGTACCAGCCTGATCAGATAATGAAAGGAAGAACTAGAGAGATTTCGTGTTCTTGCTCCAGGCTTTTTCGTAGCTCAAGAGCTTAAAACGAGTTATCCTCTTCTTTCTTTCAAAACCAGAATTCATTATTGCTCTGTTCGATGCGGTGTTGCGTGAACCAGCCGTGATCATGATGTTGTCAAATGATGGCCCGTATTCCTCGCAGATCATTCTTAGGGCTGTGGAATAGATCCCCCTTCCCCGGTACATTGTTGACGTTCTGCAATGAAATATCATCCCACATTTTCCGCTTCTTTCAATTGATTTCATGAAATTATATGGTATGTATTTGTCCAAGTCGCTGAAGCAATACACGCCCACGATCTCATCGTTAATGGATGCAAAGTGGGTAATTGCGCCATGATCCTTGTGTGTAAGAGCAATATTCACAGATTTTTTAATGTCCTCGCTCACGTTCTTATTTCCAATGTCGGAGAGAAATGTGATCTCATTGTTTGAAACGGGTTTGGGGTCATCCAAAGAGGTATTTCCAGATGATGGAGAAATGGTCTTCTCTGATCTGTTGTAGTAGTATACATTGACCAATTTAAAATCAATTATTGTGCTAATGTATATCATAGGACCGAGAAATCAACAATGCTACACATATTTAACGCCTGACTCAGATCCAATATGGGGATCATTTCAATTTATTTAAGGCAGTGATTATTTGCCCCTCCAATCCGAATTCATATTTCCCAGATATATTGAACGTCTGCATGAATCCCTCAACCTCATATCCACCGTCGAGGATCATTTCTTCGGTTGGGAGATAGCCGAAAACGTCGTCAAAACAACCTGCAAAAATTAGAATATCATTCGGGAACACGTTATTGACGATTCTTTCCCACTCTGCCACTACCTCCGCAGAAAAACCTATGATGCGAAGCTTCCCGATCCTTATTGAGCAGATTTTCAGTTTTTTGTCCTTTGCAATACCCAGATCTTTCAGATTCAATTCGGTGGTCTTAGTGTTCAATCCTGTTCCCAATTTTTCCCGATCGTCGATCCTGGATGCATTCTTCATGACGTCCCATAGGGACAGCAGATGGTTCGACCAATCGGTTTCGTCAAAGCTATCAAAATAGTTGCCATATATTGTTTTCAATGCAACGTGATGAATTTTTTTCTTGTATCCGCCCTTTCTTGGGAATTTGGCTAACGAGGGAGGTCTGATATCTCCGCTAAAGCCCTGAAGGAATACTACTGGGATTTCACTTTGGAATTGCGTTCTTAACATCTTTCGAATCTCGCCTGGATACTCTGCTCTGACTGTATTATTTCCAGGTGAGCTGACTGGATGGCACGCAAAATTCCAGATCAGCGCTATTGGTTGGCCGCCCTCTTGATCTTGCAGCAAAATGGTAGATATCTTACCGTCCCGATACTGTTTTTTGTTGGGCAATATTTTGGTTCCCAGATGCGGTACGTACAAAGAGGATCTTTTCTCAAGGATCAATCCCTTCCTGCGTCTGTTGACCACTAAATTCTTGTTTCGTGACGCACCATAGCTCAATTGGACCTTTTTCGGAGCAGTTCGAAGTAGTGTCTCTATGAGTTTTGCGATCCGTTCAGCGACGTATTCGATGTATTGCGCATCGCAGACGCCTATCATGGGCTTGTCTGGATCAGTCGAAGGTGCAAAGTGATTGTGGCTTGCCCAGATGAACAGTTCATTTTCTTTTATTGTTCCTCCCGATCTAGACAATATGGCTTCTTTTAGAGCTCTCCCTACATACAATACATCCAATGACAGGAGAACAATTCTCTGTCTCGAATCTTGCAGAATGATTATGTCTGCCTCAAGCGGCGAATTAATGTTTTCGTAATTGGAGGTCCGGTTACAGAAACCGGCCAATGGAAGAGAAGCCGTCGGGGTGATATCCGTCCAGCCCGACCGGATGAAGTAGGCGTCCTCCATCTGAGGATCACGATCGTCATTTACGTTTTCGATTTCATCTATCTTCTGAGCGGATGATAATTCGGAATTCATCTCTTAATCAGCCCGTTGTTGAAGGTTATTGATCGGATAGGGAATGAGCTTCTTGCAAGCATTTTGAATCAATCCATTGTAAGGCGTAAGAATTGACTTCTTGATTGATGAATATGGTTCGACTGAAGAGCCAAATAGACTATTGAAATGTTGAACGCCCTCCATCATGCTTCCTTCGAAATCCAAATTCTTTCCCATCGAGAGAGCAAATTTTATGGATTCCCAAACCAGGCTGGCCTTTATGTTGGTCTTATCATATGCCGGATTCCTCCCCCCCAGCAAAAGATAGACATCCTCACTGTCCCAAACAAGATATGAAAATGCCACGATGTTGCCAGATTCGTTTCTTGAGATCAGGATTCGTCTGCAATCATGCTCCTGACATGCGGAATCCAAACGCTTCAGGAAATCCAGAGTGTATGGGATCGTGTTGTCCTTCCTGTCGAATGTGTCCTCATTGATATCCCATATCTCAGAAATATCATTGCCTATCTCAACATTCAGATCGGCTTCGTTCTTCCTAATATAGGTTCTAAGACGCTTGTTTATCCCACTGAAGACCTGCTCTTCGGTTTGATCCTTTTGGATGCGACTGGAGTATCTAGTGGTTTGTTGAAATCCTTTCCAATAGAAAGGTTGCCAATTTGTAAAGCTCCTGTTAAATTTCATTTCAAAATACTTGAACCTTGGAAGTTGGTCGATCAAGGAGTAACACAATTTCTTTTTGGTTTCCTGGATCTTGGATAGTTTCGTATCTTTGATCTTAAAATGGGGCCCTAACGTTTGCGTCAGTCCAGGCATTATTATTGTCGTAGGACCGAACCGGTTCATCGTATGACAAAATGGGAAGGCAACCATGTTCGTATCCTCGTCGGTCACCATTATCGCATCCCAAGCCAGAGTATCATCACATACTGCGTCGAGCCACCAACTCTTTGAAAAAATGGGCAGTGCTTCCTCGGTCTTTGCGAATTCCCTGTACAATTCCTTGCCACTCATTCTCTCATTCGATAATCATTACTTCCATATTTAATCATCATCTGAGGTCAGACATTGGAAGGGGGGACATCGATCCAACCGATCTAGGATATTTACCGACCGCTCGTGGCCGAAGGCATATTGCAGGAAGCCCTTGCTCACGGATTAACGGCATGCATGCTCAGCGACGACCTCAGAACCCTCCTGGCCATTGATCGGCTGAACCGGTCAGACGGTCCTTGCCTCTCGAGCAGAATGCGTGACTCGTTCCAGGAGAGCCAGGTACAAGGGTCTCATATAGACCCGGATCGAACAAAATGATCTCGGAGAGGCGCTGGATGGACTTCCTTGTCCTTGTTAACTGGAATTCTATGCTCTTGCTTTTAATATGTCGAATAGATTTGGTTCCGATGGCCCAAAATGGGAAGGAACCCGTTGAAGAAATACCGCCAGAAAATTCGGCCATTGTCATGGCATATTCACAAAATGTAGGTTTCGCTTACCATTTATGCAATCTTAGCATAGCAATGAGGAAGGCCGGTTGGAGAATAGTCGCTTTCGGCCCTCAGATGGAACAGATACCTGGCCTCATTGATAAGTTGCGAGAAGAAGATGTTGGAATCGAGATCTTTGATGCTTCCAAGCCGTATAAGAATCTAACAAACGAATTGGAGACCTCAAGCATTCTGAGGCGATTCATATTGAAGAATAGGCCCAAAGCAATTCTCTGCAATGGATTCAGACAAGGTCTGACCGCCTTCCTCGCATGCTTTGGTTTGAGGGGCCGCCCAAGGATACTGTTGACCTTTCATTCATCCTATTACTTCAGGTCCATGCCAGGGCGCTTAATGATCCTGCTGTCCGTTTTGTTGCTGGACAGGATCATCTGCCTGAATGGCACCTCCAGAGAGTACGTGTCTCATCTACCCTTGGGAAGACTAAAAGTTGAACAGATACCCAACGGGCTCAATTATCCGGTGTTCGACCGCCTATCCGAAAGTGAGACATTGCCGGAAAATGTGACCGAGCAGTTCGATAAACTCGATCCAACAAGACCGAGAATAGTGTTCTCTGCGTTCATGCTCTTGGAGAAAGGTCATGATGATCTCTTGTTGGCGCTCAAGAAAATAAAAGACGATGGAATGGATCCAGTATTGATCTTCATAGGCAATGGGCCAAGATTCGAGGAAATATCCGCCAAGATCAAGGATCTGGGTCTTCAGGATTCCGTGCTGGTCCTCGGTAAACTGGATAACAGCGTAATTCCAAAAATATTGAAGGGGTGCGATATCGGCGTATCATCTTCATACATGGAACAATTCGCCTATAACATTCTGGAGTATGCGGCGGCCAGTCTACCGATCGTTGCGACAAATGTCGGAGCGGCAGGTCAAGTTGTCATAGACGGAGTGAACGGACATCTTGTTGAACCCGGCGATATCAACGGAATGGCAAGCAGTATCGAGGAACTGCTAAGGGACCCATCCAAGATGAGGTCCATGGGGCGGAAGTCCAGGGAGATCGTGGAGGGTCAATTCACACTGGATCTGGTCGCCAGACAATATCTTAAGGCATTCGAGAAGAGCTGACGGTCATGGAAGAAAGACCGTGCTCATCTCGTTCGGTTCTGTTGGTCTGTTGAATGGGGCGCTCTTTGCGAATTCTTGGCAACGGGTTTGGTCCGTATCGCTTCTTCCAACAGTCCCTCGAACTCGTCGGTCATGATGTTCCAGTCATTTGACTTGACAAACAGTTGGCCCTTCAATCCTTCAGATTTCACGGCAGACCTCGATATCAGATCGTCTGCACGATGCACCGACTCCTTGGATTCATTGATGTATATTACGCCATTGCCTTCCCGGAACTCTTTCCTGATCCCTGGCAGGTCCGTGGCGAAGACTACCTTCCCGGCTGCCAAGTATTCGTACATCTTGATCGGGACGATATTTTCCATCAATCTGATGCGTTTAGCCGGAAGCAGACAGATATCGGACGCGGCCAGATATTCTGGTATTTCCGTGTACGGCTTCCACCCTTCCAGGACCAGGCGGTCCTCCAAGCCTTCACTTTTCCGTATCTCCTGAAGGCGGTCCCACAGTTCTCCCTTGCCCAGGACCAGCATCTTCAGGTTCTTGTTCTTGGACTTGGCCATTTCCAAGGCCACGTCATCCAGTCCAGAGAAATCGTAGAGCCAGCCCATGAAGAACATTACCGTATCGTTCTCAGTGAATCCATAGCGTTTGCGGACCTCCGAGCCGTTGGCATCCGCAAATCGTCTGAAATCCACCCCGGCCCTGATCACCGATGTCTTTGACGGGTCTGCACCCATCCCCAGACAATACTCGTGAAGCGCCTCGTTTATGGAGATTACCCTGGAGGAAAGCTTGTAATTCCTTTGTTCCACATACCTGGCTATCGGATGAAGGATATCCTCAGGCACCAGACGGTGCAGTTCGTCGATGATGTAATAGACGAACGGGATCCCATGCCGTTTGCCTTGCCGGATGGCCATTCTTGCATTGAGCAGACCGAAACCGACGATCACATCCGGTCGATGATCGCGGATCTCCCGTTCGATGGCAAGCCGATGGGTCGCGATGAGCGAGACATAGCTCAAGAAAGGCAACCTGATCATCTGAGTGCGAACTACTGTGACCCCGGGCGGGACGACCTTGTATTGGTGTTCCTTGAACGTCTTGGCCGAAACAAGACCCTTTTCAAGGCTCTTCATCCAACCTATCTCGTAATCGATCACCCTGACCTCGTGACCTCTATGCACCATCCTCTCCAATAGATGATGGCTCTGATGCGGTCCCCGCTCTAACCAGTCGGACTCCTGAACGACTAGGATGCGCATTCTTCAGAACTCCGCGCTTTTCTTTATCTGTTCCCAGTTGTCCACGAACCATTTGTTGGTCGCCTCAAGCCCGGCCTCAAAGGTGGTCTGCGGCTCGTACCCGAGGATGTTCCTTGCCTTGTCGGTACAGGAGAGCAACCGGTTCTTAACGTCCCAGTCCCGGCGTTCTGTGAACTTTATTCCCGCCTTGTTCCCCGTGAGGCGGTTGACCATCTCCGCCATCTCCTGGACACGGTGCTCCTTGCTCGAGCCGAGGTTGATCGCCTCCCCGATCGCCTTCTCCTCCAAGCCCATGGCCAGAAGACCGTTCACGATATCCCCGATGAACGTCCAATCCCTGGTCTCCGATCCCTCTCCGGTGATGGGGAGGGGCTGCCCATTCATGGCCCAGTACATGAAGTTCGGGATCACGTTCCGGTACTTTCCGGGAACCTCCCCGGGACCGAACACGTTGAAGAACCGGGCGTTGACGATCGGCATTTGGTAAAGGTTATGGAAGTAGTTGGTGTACAGTTCGCCCAGCAGTTTGGTGACCTGGTACGGCGTGTGAAGATTTATGGATATGTCGTGTTCCCTGAAGGGCTGTTTGCTCTCGAGACCATACACACCGCAGCCGGAGGAAGAGTACACGAACCTCTTGACATCCACCAGGTGGGCATGTTCCAAGACCTTCAGTATGCCCAGGCCGTTCACCATGAGGTCCTTCTCCGGATTATCCACCGAGTTCTGGTTGGCAAAATGTGCAGCCAGATGGTAGACGTACTCGGGGCGTTCCTTGAAGACCCGGCGCAGCATCTCGTCATCTAGGATGCTGCCATTCACGAAATGGACATTCTTCTCCTTAGGAATGTTCCACTCATACGCAGAAGACAGATCATCCAGTATGATGATCTTCTTCGCCTTCAATTCTGACAATCTGCGAACCAGATTGGACCCTACGCATCCCGCGCCGCCCGTGACCAGGATGGTTCTTCCTTCGAATTCGTTAAATGAATGCATTTACTCACCGATCCGGTAATACCATTTCATCCAATCAACGGTCCGCTTGATCCCCTCCTCGGGGGTAACCTTCGGATCGTGCCTCAGATCTTTCTTCGCCTTGCTGCAGTCTATGGTCTTGATATCGGTCGTGAATCCTTCCGCGTCCTTGTAGATGACATTCGAATCATCCTTGCCGACCGCCCTCAAGATCGCATCCGAGTACCACTGGATGTTCCTTTCCCATTCCTGCTTGCCGCCCACGTTGTATACCTCTCCGGGAATGAAGTTCTCAGAGATGTTGGCAAACGTCCTGCAAGTGTCCTCAACGAAGTCGATTATCCGCTTATGCTGCCGGAACACGACATAGGGTTTGTCGTACAGTGAATGGTATATGAATTTCGGTATGAAACCACGGTACGGTGTGTAATGCTCACCCGGGCCATAACAATTCACCGGCCGCACCCTGACCGTCTCGGTGCCGAACATCTTGGCCGAGTTCATGCACATCAGCTCACCAGCCCACTTGGTGATGGCATAGTCGTTCATCTGGTAGGTCTCTTTGACCGGGGTGTTCTCCATCACGTCCTCGGTCATGACACCAGAATAGTCGCCATAGACCTCGGCGCTGGAGAAGAAGATCATCTTGAATTTGTACCGCTCCTGCAGACGCAGCATGTGCTTGGTACCGATTACATTCGTCTCCCACAGGTTCTCGTAATGGTCCTCGCCGTTCCACCGACCATATTCTGCGGCCAAATGATAGACGTAGTCGAATTTGTTCTTCTCGAAAAGCCGTTCAAGCTGTCTGTAGTTCTTGACATCGGCTCTGATGAAACCATCACGTTCACAATTCAGTAGATCAGATGCAATGACCTGGTTGCCTCGGGAACGCAGCTCGTTGACCAAGTTAGTCCCAATAAAACCGGTCCCGCCGGTGACGAGAACGGATTTCGTTTCCATGTAATCTCAATTAATTAAAGTGATATAAATTGATTGATGTATTTTTGTTTGATTTCATCGAGATTAGCACCGTTAACATTATAGGAGATGGACGAAGTTACGTTACTATAATCATCGTTGATCGCATATTCTTGATGCTTTCACACCATAATCCAGGGTTCTTTTCTAGGCATATATGAATATTACCATGTCAATATTATTCCTACAAAAACGATCATCGATTTCATACTATTGAGGCATACGGTATAAAATCTGGCATTGGAACATGTTATAATAACTTAACGATTTCATTTGTTAAATTAATATCGACAAAATACATATTTTAAGCAACAAAAGATTAGTCAGTTATCATTATGATAAATAATCTCTATATAATTTGGTTTATATCTGATAGTTCAATCTCCCAATTATGAGAGAACAAACGGAAGGGTCCTCGGTGAGGATATCGTTCCCTCTGCTGTCGGAAAAGAGATTCCGCCAGGTCAGTTGCAATCACCATCCACGGATCGTTTTGATTCAGGATGTTCGGGCTGTATGCTTTCTGAGCGATTTCTTCCAATCGCCGGTATACGAGACAGACCCAAGATGATCATCGGATCGTCTGGATAAACTGTCTCCTTTCAGTCTACCTGAGTGCAACGTAACGAAAAGGAGCTTGAAAAACATGAGGATGGGACCATCATGGAAGAAGGACAAGCAAGAGATGGGCGTCGGGAAGACGGCCATCTTCGTCGCAACGGAACCCGGTGCGGCGTTTGCCTCGTCCGTTTTGAACTGTGTGGGGAATGCAGCAAGGATCAAAGAATCCTGGACCGATCGGAGCTCTGACCACTGCCGAGGAGGCAGTATCGAACGCCGAATGGATATCGATTCTTTGGTCAACGGTTTCGCTGGCTGTCGGGATGCGAGATGTACGTCTAACAGGAGGTAAGGAAGTGAAATTAAGAACCTTCCTTCTGGTGTTTGTCATCGTTGGACTAACAATATCTACCTTCCCCATCATGGCCAGTGAGGCCGATGCGGTGGGGACCTTTAATTACAAGGTCTCATCGAACGTCGTCCGTAACTCGGCGGGAAGTTCGGTCTACACCGCGGCATCATTCACCGCCGCTCTGAACTGGGCCTTGAGCCACACCAATACGGTCACGTACGTTCCGGCTGGAACTTACAGCATCACGGCTCATGTGTACTTCAGTGCAGGAACCACCCTAATCGGAGATGGAGATTCCACCTTGTTCAAAGCAAGCGCGTCTCACTTCTTCTACATCAATGGGGTCTCGCATGTCACCTTGTCATCGTTCAAGTTCACCGGACACCTGCAGATCTACGGATATAAGGCCGGGGGAACTTGCGGAGACTGGAAATTCACCAACATTCACGCCACCGCTCTAACAGGCGATATGCTGGCGGGATTCTGGATGTACGTTGGGGCATATGGAACAATTGACGGCATAACCTTTACACACTGTAGCGTCACTTATTCCCAGACCTATGGATTCTTGCTGTTCGGTAATGACAACGCTTACTCAGGCAACAGCCTGATCAAGAACGTTTATTTCACCGACTGCGAGGCCAGCCATAACGGTAATGACAATATCGGCTGGGTCAACGCTTGGATCACCGGCTTCGACCTGGTGGAGTGCACCAGGGTCGAGAACGTAATCCTGACCAGGTGCATAGCGAACTATAACTGGTGTTCCGGGTTCCATGTAGAATATGGATCGAGCCCGAAGAACGTCAAGTTGATCGATTGTGTCGCCAGCTACAATGGACAGAGACCCAGCTGCCCCACCTACTATGGATATGGGTTCCGATGGCAGTCATTCCAGGTACCGGGCGTCTCCGCCATCAACTGCAAGGGAGTCGGCAACCATGAAGGGCTGAGCATGCTGAACAAGTATGCGACCGTCCTGAACTGTGGCTCCACCACAATACCGACCACCAGCGTTCCGGTTTCGACCACGGCAACCGTGCCTGGTACGGTCACCGGAGTTACGGCGACCGGAACCAGCGGCGCGATAACATTGAAATGGACCGCACCGTACAACGGCGGATCGGCCATAACCGGCTACAAGATCTACCGGTCTACAGCCTCCGGGGCGGAAACGCTCTTGACGACCCTAGGCTCGGTGACGTCGTACACGAACAGCGGACTGACTAACGGAGTGACCTACTATTACAAGGTCGCCGCGGTCAACGCGAAAGGAACTGGCGCTATAAGCGCCGAGGTCAAGGCAATACCGCACGTGACCACGTCTACGGCCACCGCAACGGTTCCCGGTGCAGTCACCGGACTTACCGCCACCGCGACCGGCGCCAGCGGAGTGATCAAACTGACCTGGACCGCACCGTACAACGGCGGATCGGCCATAACTGGCTACAAGATCTACCGCGGCTGGTCTTCCGGGACGGAAACGTACGTGACGACGATAGGCGCGACCACGTCGTTTACCAACACCTGGATGACGAACGGGGTGACCTACTACTACAAGGTTGTCGCGGTCAACGCGATCGGCTCAGGTGCCATGAGCAGTGAGGTCAAGGCGGTACCTTACGTGAGATAGTGGCTGTGTGAACATAGGTCAATTTGGTTTGAAAGAAAACCCAAACACCTTCCGATCTTTTTTTTAGAATTTTCCTCTGCGCGATCCACATTATCTGGCCATCTTATTGTCAGCTCTAGACCGGCGACACCCGACTCAATATAACTTTGCTATAGCGATATGTCCATTTGGCGACCTTTTTCGATCAACTTTCATGAGATTGATCCGTGACCATCGCCGGCTCGTTCGGGATGCATCTCTATTCCGTCCTCCCGCAAAGCAAGCGTTGCAATTTTTAACTTGTAAAAATGGGAGTTTTTGCCCGAAGAAAAAGTCAAGCGAAGTATCGTTCTCGCGGGCGGCATCTTTAGCACTTTTTGACTTGTATGTTTTGGATTTAGTGACATAACAGAGCTAAAATCAAACGTGAAAAATCGGCGATCTTGCGATGCTGGATAATATCAATATTGGCGGCCGTTCTTGATAACCGTATCTTATCGTTTGATGTCAAAGGGCGGCGTTAGTCCCTCAATAGGCAACACGCAAACCCATTCCCCGGAGGTATGAAAATGACGACCCTGACCTTCATCAAACATTCTTGGACCAATTCGAGTGAAAACTACTGCAAAGCTAGTCGTATCGACCACTTTGATAACAATACCTTGATCACGATCTCGCTGGTTGCCAGTGCGTGTTGTAATGAAAGGAGGTAGAGGAATGAACCTCAGAAACTTCCTTCTTATGTTCATTGTCATCGGGCTGATAATGCCCGCCATCACCATCACTGCCGACGATGCTAGCGCCGCGGGGACCTTTGATTACAAGGTCTCATCGAACGTCGTCCGTAACTCGGCGGGAAGTTCGGTCTACACCGCGGCATCATTCACCGCCGCTTTGAACTGGGCCTTAACCCACACTAACACTGTCACATACGTCCCGGCCGGTACTTATTCCCTCACGGCTCACGTGTACTTCGCTGCTGGAACCACCCTTTACGGTGATGGAGATACAACCCTTTTCACAGCCAGTTCATCTCACTTCTTCTATATCAACGGGGTCTCGCATGTCACCTTGTCATCGTTCAAGTTCACCGGACACCTGCAGATCTACGCATACAAGGCCGGAGGGACCGCCGGGGACTGGACCTTCACCGATGTTCACGCCACCCAATTGACCGGGGACATGGAGTCCGCGTTCTGGCTGTACGTCGGGGCGAACGGGATAATCGACGGCGTTACATTCACCCGCTGCACCGCCACATATTCCGCGACATACGGATTCCTGCTGTTCGGCGACGATCTCGCTTACTCGGGCAACAGCATGATCAAGAACGTGTATTTCACCGACTGCGAGGCCAGCCACAACGGTAACGACAACGTCGGATGGATCAACGCTTGGATCACCGGCTTTGATCTGGTGGAATGTACCAGCGTTGAGAACATAGTCTTGATCAGGTGCATAGCGAACTACAACTGGTGTTCCGGGTTCCATGTTGAATACGGAGCCACCCCGAAGGGCATTCTGTTGATCGATTGTGTTAGCAACTACAACGGACAGAGACCCAGCTGCCCTCAATATTACGGATATGGGTTCAAGTTCCAAAACTTCCAGGTGCCCGGAGTCACCTGTGTCAATCTCGTCGGCGTCGGCAACTACGAAGGATTTTGCCCGATCGCCATGACGGCGAGCAGCCTCAATATGAAGATCTGGATGAATCCCACTAATGGGAGAGCATCGACAGGCATATGGTATCCGGCAGGGACTCCAGGGGCGGCCGATGAACTCATATTCACGAAGCTAGGCTCGAACGCGAACTGTGTGGTGGATACCTACCGCAAGAGCGTCAAGAACCTCTACTTTTATTCCGGTTCCATCACGTATGCAACGCCGGCGGCGGGCACCGTGCCCACCGCACCTACCAACCTGGCGACGACACTGACGGCCGGGAAGATATCATTGAGCTGGACCGCTCCGTCCAGTAACGGCGGGTCGGCAATAACTTCGTACAGCATCTACCGCGGAACATCTTCTGGCTCGGAATCGACCACAGCGATCGGTTCCAGCACATCATTGTCATACACTGACTCGACCGTCGTTGCCGGTATGACCTACTATTACAAGGTCAAGGCGGTCAACGCCGTCGGTCTGTCGGTTGCCAGCAACGAGGCGTCCTACTCGGTGCCCAGTACCGTTCCGTCTGCACCGACCAACCTGGCCGCGAGCTTGGTATCGGGTAAGATCTCCTTGAGCTGGACCGCTCCGTCCAGTAACGGCGGGTCGGCCATAACCGCATATAACATCTACCGCGGCACTTCCGCCGGGTCTGAATCGACCACGGCCATCGGCTCCAGCACCACACTCACTTACACCGACTCGACCGTCGTTGCCGGTATGACCTACTATTACAAGGTCAGGGCGGTCAACACCATCGGAACCTCGTATGCCAGCAACGAGGCGTCCTACTCGGTCCCTAGTGCGGTACCTTCCGCACCGACCAACTTGGCGGCGTCCTTTACGGATGAAATGATCTCCTTGAGCTGGACCGCTCCGTCCAGTAACGGCGGGTCGGCCATAACCGCATATAACATCTACCGCGGCACTTCCGCCGGTTCGGAATCGACCACAGCGATAGGTTCCAGCACCACACTCACTTACACCGACTCGACCGTCGTTGCCGGAAATGTCTACTATTACAGGGTCGTGGCAGTCAACTCCGCCGGTACCTCGGCCGCTAGTAACGAGGCATCCTACTCGGTGCCCAGTACCATTCCGTCCGCACCGACAAATCTGGTAGCGACCCTGACGGATGACGATATCTCCTTGACCTGGACCGCACCAGCCAGCAACGGCGGGTCGGCCATCACCTCTTATAACATCTACCGCGGAACATCTTCTGGCTCGGAATCGGCTACGGCAATCGGTTCCAGCACCACACTCACTTACACCGACTCGACCGTCGTTTCCGAAACGGACTACTATTATCAGGTCGTGGCGGTCAACTCTGCTGGTATCTCGGCCGCCAGCAACGAGGCGTCCTACTCGCCATCAGCCACCGTGCCTACCGCACCAACCAACCTGGCGACGAGCCTAATCTCCGGTAAGATCTCATTGACCTGGACCGCACCAGCCAGCAACGGCGGGTCGTCCATAACCTCTTACAGCATCTACCGCGGCACTTCCGCCGGATCGGAATCGACCACAGCGATCGGATCCAGTACCACTCTGACTTATACAGACTCAACCGTCCTTGCCGGAACATCCTATTACTATCAAGTCAAGGCGGTCAATTCTGTCGGTCTGTCAGTTGCCAGCAACGAGGCGTCCTACTCGGTCCCTAGTGCGGTACCTTCCGCACCGACCAACCTGGCGGCGTCCTTTGCGGATGACAAGGTTTCCCTGAGCTGGACCGCACCAGCCAGCAACGGCGGGTCTTCCATAACCTCTTACGATATCTACCGCGGCACCACCGCCGGCTACGAATCGACCGCAGCGATTGGTTCCAGCACCACACTCACTTACACCGACTCGACCGTCATTGCGGGAAATGTCTACTATTACAAGGTCGTGGCAGTCAACTCCGCCGGTACCTCGGCCGCCAGCAACGAGGCGTTCTACTCGGTGCCCAGTACCGTTCCGTCCGAACCGATAAACCTGGCGGCGTCCTTTACGGCCGGTAAGATCTCATTGACCTGGACCGCACCGGCCAGCAATGGCGGGTCTTCCATCACTTCGTACAGCATCTACCGGGGCACCACCGGATCGGAATCGACCTCCGCCATCGGTTCCAGCAACACCCTGTCATACGTTGACTCAACCGTCGTTGCCGGAATGGATTACTATTACCAGGTCCTGGCGATCAACTCCGCCGGTACCTCGGCCGCCAGCAACGAGGCGTCCTATTCCATCCCTGGCGAGGTACCTTCCGCACCGACCAACCTGGCAGCGACCCTCACGGCCGGTAAGATCTCCTTGAGCTGGACCGCACCGATATCAAGTGGCAGCAGCACGGTGAACAGCTATTCGGTTTATCGCGGCATAAATTCCGCCCTGACCGGCCAGGTCTCGATCGCCTCCGTCGCCACGACCAGCTACATCGATGTTGCCGTGCCAGATGGAACATATTATTACACCGTGAAGGCAGTCAATTCGGTCGGATCTTCACAAGCCAGCGCATCGATCTCAATAGTGGTCATATCTAACACAGTGCCCGGAACGGTAAACGGAGTTACCGCGGTCGGTTCCGACGGTCAGGTCACATTGACCTGGACAGCACCGTACAACGGCGGATCGGCCATAACCGGGTACAAGGTCTACCAGTCTACCACATCCAGTTCGGAAACGTTATTAACGGTTCTGGGACCGGTCCTGAACCTTACAAATTCTGGCCTGACCAATGGCCAAATCTATTACTATAAGGTCTCGGCCGTCAACGCCATCGGTGAGGGTGCACTGAGCTCAGAGGTTTCAGCAACTCCCGGTCTAACCCCTGGTCTAACCCCCGGTCTAACCCCTGGTCTGAACAACACATCTTCCGCCCCGGGGCCATTTACGGTCACCGCGACCCAGGTAAAAGCGGGCGTGATCCTGAAATGGACAGTACCTTCCAATGGAGGGTCACAACTGCTTGGCTTCCAGATCTTGAGGATGGAATCAGGAGTGGAGGATATCCTGGAGACAGTAGCATCGTCCAAGGTGAAGTACATCGATTTCACGGCAACCTCCGGAAAGGACTATTCCTACCGAGTGGTGGCGCTGAACTCGATAGGGGCGTCATCCACCCCCTATATCACGGTGAATGATGTACTGGCTCACGGGGTCAAACAGAATGGTGCGGTGTCGAGCTTCCCATCGTCGATCCTGAACGATCCGATCCTGACGGTTCAAGACCTCAATTCGACAAATGGAATATTCGAATCTGGCGGATTGGGTGGCGAAGGGGTTACGGAAACCTCCGGCGTTCTGATGCCGTTCTTCATCCTTGTGGGGATCGAGGTCCTATTGACCGGAATAATGTTGGCCATTAGGGGGAGTTCCAAGAAGCGCTCCAGGAAGGTATGAGCACATCCACGATCGACCGGCTCGATCTTCCCTGACCTTGATGCGGATATTCTGCGCCGCCGATAAGACTGGGCAGAAGCAGCTGGTAGGTCGATCATCTGCGACAGAAGTTACAGAACAGCGCATTCGATACTACGGATCCGTGCTCTGCTACCAACTGTCCGGCTGCTCGGTCAAAATAGATGGACGATCTCCAGAACCTGGAAAACGATCAATGCGACGAAAACCAGCAACAGTGGAATAATGACCGCATCCAATGTCGCAATGGTCTTCTTCGACCTAAGCGAGGACGCATTGATCAGCTCTCTCGACAACAGAAGCACGATGAGCAGGATGGTTATAATTGCCCCCGCGATTCCGCCGCTGCTGAACACGGTCATGGATATGGCCTCGACACTATGCTTGACGTAAGCTGTGATTCCGCCATCATTAAGCTCATAATACGAGCGTAGATTAGTGGTGAAATACATAACCTTATTTGGCGAAAATCGTCCAATTCGATTCGATCGTCGCTCTTCTCCCTCGGGTTGATTTAAAATAGAAACGGCTCATATCAAATCAGCCAAGGTCGAATCGATCATGGCCGACATCATCGCCGTCAAGAACCTGGTCAAACTTTACGACCCGGACATCCGGGCTGTGGACAACATCTCCTTCACCGTCACCCAGGGCGAGATCTTCGGCTTCCTCGGTCCGAACGGTGCGGGCAAGAGCACTGCCATCAAGATCCTCACCACCCTTCTGAAGCGAACATCAGGCGACGTCAAGATCAAAGGTTTCGACATTGAGAACGACGCGCGTGACATACGCAGCCTGATCGGCTACGCATCACAAGAGATTGGGGTCGATACCGACCTCACCGGCCGGGAGAATATCATCCTCCAGTGCCGTTACTACCACATTCCCAAGGACAAGGCCCGCCAGAGAGCGAACGATCTTCTGAAAACGGTCGGTCTGGCCGACGTCGCCGACCGGCTCGCCGGAACGTACTCCGGAGGAATGAAAAGACGTCTGGACCTTGCCACCGCGCTCGTATCCGATCCAGAGATACTATTCCTGGACGAGCCGACCACCGGACTCGACCCACAATCCCGCCGGGCGATATGGGACCACATCCGCGACCTGAACAGAAAGGGGACAACAATATTCCTCACCACCCAGTACATGGACGAGGCTGACCAGCTCGCTCACCGGCTGTGCATCATCGACAATGGCAAGATCGTGGCCGAGGGCGAGCCAGGAAAACTGAAAGGGCAGATCGGCGCCGATATGATCAGGCTAGTGGTGAAGAATGGCGACGCCAACGTCATCAGCAGGGTACAGGAGACGGTCAGGCAGCTGCCAGGAGTTAAGGAGGTTCAGGATTGCACCAAGGGCGGCATCGACTGCACCGAAGGCGTGGTGATCTACGGGGCCGACGGCAGCAACCTCGTTCCGCTGATCGTTCGTTCCCTCGACCTTGAGCACATCGAGATCGACAACCTGGTTCTCGCCAAGCCGTCCCTGGACGACGTGTTCATCAAGTTCACCGGCAAGCAGCTCCGCACCGACCTGCAGAAGGTGCCGCCGAAGGCCGGTTTCCACCGGAGGCGCTGACATGATGAAGCTTGACTTTCCGGGAGAGATTGCCGCTATCTTCAGCCGCTGGGTGCGCAAGCTGATCCGCCGTCCGACCAACCTCACCTTCTCCATGATCCAACCGCTGATCTGGTTCCTGCTTTTCACACAAGCATTCCAAGCAGTGGCGAACATCCCCGGTTTCCAACAGATCACCGGCACAAGTTCGTACCTGACGTTCTTCTCCGCCGCGGTCATCGTGCAGACCGTCCTGACATCCGCCCTTCAGTCCGGCCTGGGCATGGTCGACGACGTCGAGTCCGGCTACCTGGACAAGATGAGGTCCACGCCCGTCCGCCGTTCGTCCATACTACTGGGAAAGGTGTTCTCCGACGGATTCCGCATCGTGATGCAAGTTTCCATCATCATCGCGCTCGGCTACCTGCTGGGCGTGAACGTGATCACGGGCGTTCCGGGGATAGTGCTGATACTGGTCATGGCCATGTTCTTCGGCATCGCCTGGTCCGGCATCTCCACGTTCGTGGCGCTGACCACGCGCAATTCGGAATCGACGCTGGTCATCTCGATCATGTTCGTGTTCCCGATGCTGTTCCTGTCCACGGCCGTCATGCCGAAGCAGTTCCTGGCGCCCTGGGTGCAGGACTTCTCCGGTTACAATCCGGTGAGCTATGTGGCAGACGCGGTGCGCGGGCTGATCATCCATGGCTACGACTGGACGCTGATCGGGCAGGCGTTCCTCACCATCCTGATCGTCGGGGCGATAACGCTGACCGCGACCACGCTGATGTTCCGGAGGGCGCTGTCGAAGTGACATGAGCATTCTATGTTACATTGAAAATGAATTCTAATAAATATTGATTTTCTTGTATGCTTATTAATCTACATAATTGTAGACAATATGAGCACCATTAGCAATATTTTTAATCATTAATTGTTATAATGCATAATATGTCTACAGATTTGCAGACAAAATCATCAGACAAGAAAGACAATGCAGTTCATCAAGATATTTTCAGACAGGCTTTGATCAATCGTTTCATCACGCTAGACGAAGCGAGACATATCGCAAAAAATGACAAAACGGCAAGCATGGTCCTATATAGGCTGTCAAAACAGGGGCGTCTGGTAAGATTAAAGGCCGGTCTTTACGCGGCCATCCCAATGGAGGAGGGCGATCCGGGTAGATATGAGGTCAATCGATACTTATTAGCCAATCGATTGAGTCGCCCTAACGGTGCTATAGCCTTCCATAGTGCCTTGGAGGTTCACGGTGTATCATATTCTCACTACGATACTGTCTATTACCTAAGTGACAAGAGATCAAATCCATTTCATTTCCAAAACATTATTTACCGGCCTGTGTGGAATGAGAAGATCTTTGGAATCATGGATACTTATGTTGACAATGTATCGGTAAGAGTGACCGACAAGGAGCGCACGTTCCTAGATTGCCTCCGAAGACTGGATCTTTGCGGTGGACTAGAAGAGTATCTTAAAAGCGTCGAAGGATTCACCATGATGAGTGCACCTAAACTCCTGGATTACTTAGAGCGCTTCGGTGAGCAAAGCCTGTACCAGCGAGCCGGATTTGTACTAACCTACCTCAAGAACAGGATAAGGATTCCGGAAGACCTTCTCACGGTCCTTCGAAATCGAGTCGGGAGCAATACATACTACCTAGTCCCCGAAAAATACCATTCTGGAGGGAGACTTGTTAAAGAATGGAACATCTTCATTCCTCGTAATATCGAGGAGGTGTCCCGGTTTGCCTGAAACGCCTGGAAAGATGTATTTTTCAAGATTGTCAAGCAACACGGGATTTAAGGTAGATTCACTCGAGAAAGTATACCGGTTGATGATAATCCTCCGACGTCTGCAGGATATTCCAGAATTGTCAAGCCTCGCATTGAAAGGAGGTACGGCAATCCAAGGCTTTGAATTCGGATTCAAGAGACTTTCGGTTGACATCGACCTCAACTATATTGGTAGCGTGTTAAAGGAGGACATGATGAGAGAAAGGCCGGAGATCAGGAGGGCTCTTCTCTTTCTGTTCATGGATCTAGGCTATAAGGTGGACACACCAAGGGAGTCATATGCGCTTACTCAATTCAACGCTCATTTTCTCAACCAAAGTGGAGGGAAGGACCATCTAAAGGTCGAAGTAAATTTCCTAGAAAGGCTTCCAGTCGTTGAGGTGGCTAAGAGACTGTTCTCTCATCCTTTCGAGGACATCGGTCAGTTCCCGGTTTTGACCTATTGTGCTGAGGAATTGTTTGCTGGAAAGACTCGAGCGCTTCTTACTCGTAGCACTGCTAGGGATGTATATGATGCAAATATGATCCAACAGAAACTAGATGCTATCAACCGGCCGTTGTTCATGCAAATATCAAGATTCTATTTAGCAATGCAGAAGGAAGATCCGCGGCAAATGAACACAAATGCCATCAAAAATATCTCGCCCACACAAATTCG
Organism: uncultured Methanomassiliicoccales archaeon; assembly: GCA_942492955.1. Lineage (GTDB taxonomy): Archaea > Thermoplasmatota > Thermoplasmata > Methanomassiliicoccales > UBA472 > DASXVU01. The sequence continues at coordinate 641,877 of OW818644.1, read as the reverse complement.
TGATACGCTTTTTCCGATGTTATCCAGAACTGAAGGGGTAGACATCAGTGTGTTGAAAAGTAACGCGATGTCATTGGCTAACGAGGTATTGAAACTGAACTTCAAGGAACGCACGTTCTTCGACACGCTCTACCAGGAACGAAACGTCGACCCCAGTCTTCTCTTCCACGGTTTTAGTGTCTCTGAAGGTCTTGAGGATCATCCTTCAATAGCGTGGCAGCTTCTTCATTTAGATGCTCGATAATTGGAAGTCCTTCTCTGGGTAATTGTATTGAATATGGCCAGTCGTTGCTGAATTGGAATAATGTGAACCATCGCCGGAGATTTACATGAGCCAATCCAAAAATTTATGATATCCATCACCTGAAAAGAGGTCAATAATTAAGGTTTATGCAAGCAAGGATGGATGGCTAACAGGTGCACATGGGACAAACGCAATACGCTGTATAAGCGGTGCTCGATCCCCGAAGAGGAAATGATAAACATTCTCCATTTCATTCGGAATTAGGAAATCATTATCCCCCCTTTCAACATTTTACATGCAGGGGGGGTTATCGCATGAAGTGCCCATGGTGCGGGGAAGAGAACGTTGTCGGCGCGACCGAATGCGCCCATTGCGGGATCATCTGGTCATCGGAGAACGGACCCAAGGCTTCGCAGGCTGAACGTCAACGCGAATACGAACGCCAATATCGACCGGACCAGCCGTATTACCAGCCGCCGCTGCGGGACCTCTACAGGGAGCAGTCCAACAACCTCAGCATCATAGCCGGTATCGCCGTGGCCGTTATCCTCGTCCTGATCCTGATCGCATTCGCCATTGGCCAACCACTGAATGAACAGAATGGAGTGATCCAGCACGGACCGTTGGAAGGAACATGGTCGACGACCCAGCCGGTGGTGTTCCATGTAAGATCCGACCTGTACAACACTTCATTGGAGGACATAGGCTACGAGCTGAGGAACATGACCTTCGTCATCACCGGGACATCGAACCCCGATGTCGTGAACGTGGACGTGTACTACACGATCATATCCTCACAAGGAGTATGGTTATCTCTTGATGCCACACGGGATTATTGTGAAGGACAACGCAACGGAACGGTCTTCTGGCTGGTCCAAGGCGACGTGAAGGCCGTGTTCACCATTGACGATAACACAATGACCGGGACCTGGGACGATCTCACGCACGGTGAATTCTATTCACAGGAGACCTACACCATGACGAATGCGCTGGAACTGCGCAAGCAGCCGACTGCGGTATCATAATCCGAGGTTAATCTCACCTCTTCTTCCTGGTCTGCTCGCAGACCATCTCATTGATCCAGAGGACCACGGTCCGGTAGGCGTCGTTCCCCTTCTGGGTGAGCGCCACGGTCTGGTGCCCGTCATTTCCCTCGTTGACCACGACCAAGCCCCGGACCTGCATCCAGTCCAGATAGCGGATCAGGTTGTCATAGCTGACGTTCGTGGCCACCTGGAGCCTGGTCCGCAGCATCGGCCCGTTCTCCTTCCAGAGACGGTCGAGGAGGCGCGAGAGCACGTAGATGTCCGGCCTCTCCAGGTCGCCCATCCGTCACAGCTCCCGCAGCTTCGTTTCCAGCTCGGCCTTGAGCGTGCCGATCCTCGATCTCCATTCCTCCAACGACCTCTGGTCTGATCTGTTGTTCCTCATCCTGGTGGCCACGTATAGCAGCACCACCGTCCCCGCGAATATGGCGCCGATGGGAATGGCCAGATTGCTCGATGACAGGGACGACCAGATGATGAACAGAAAGAACATCGCCCATGCCAATGTGCTGGCGATGTTCGGGTTCCTCATGTAGAAGTTCCTGGTGCGGTACTTGGTCCAGCTAGGAATGTCCGGACAGACGTTCAGTAACGTCTCCAGCGCCGCCTCGTCGCCGTCCTTGGTGGGGAGCGTCCCTTCCTCTCGGAATATTGCCGCTTGAAGTTCGCCGATCCTCATGTTGACCGCATCCGACTCCCTGCGGTACCTCATTCTCAACCAGATGATCGCCAGCGCGACGAGGATGATGATCGATGCCAACATGAATCCCATGAAGATCGTGTAATGCTCGGGCCAGGCATCGTACCAATTCCTCGACCAGATCAGGAAAAAGAATATCGAGGCATAGGAAAGGAAACCCGCCAGTGCTAGGTACCATTTCGAATCGATGTAGCTTGCCTTCAACGCCATGAAAGCCTCGGTGGCGAGCCGGTCGGCCTTCTTCAGCGCTTTGGTGATGACATTTTTCATCACCTGCCGTTCCGATTCCTTGCCCTTCCCCCTCTCCCTTTCCTCCAGATATGATATCGTGGGTCTTAGTACGCGCGCGGAAAAATCCGCCGTTTTGCGGGCCGAACGGTATGACATTATGAGCGCGACGATCCCGCAGAACGGCAGTATGACGCTGTAAGAGATCATGGAACCCAGACCGGTCGGGGTCAGCGACGGGTGCACGCGCAGTTCGCATCCATCGATCTTCGGCAGCACCGTTATCCCGGCATTCCGGTTTTGGTCCAGGAGAACGTTCACCCGTTGGTCTGTCGATCCGACGACGTATCCTATTGCCTTCAGGTGTTCTTCGATCGACGTCAACATATCCTCGGCATTGAGTTCGGAGACGATCCGGTCGACAAGCATGTTATGGACGATCAGTCCCCCGGAGGTCGCGGAGACCGCAAGACCCAAATGAAGGGCATACCCCGCCGCGACGAGCCATGAGCCCAATCCTTCCAGTGCCAAGAAAAGGATGGAGGCGGACAATACCCCCAATGCCTCGATAAACAGAACCATCAGCGCAGATATCGCCTTCATCCAACTTCCCCCTCGGTGAATAGGTTTGACATATAGATGGAGCTAGCTCATCTGGAATGAGCGGCCTCGGAACGGACCGTCATTTTATTTGCAAATAGACAGTCCTTCACACCTTTCTATTCCTCCTCTTCCGAACGTATATCACGGTAATGACGATGAGAGCGGCGATAGCGAAGAGCGCCAGAATCAGACCCAGCAGAGGCTCGATCCATGCCTTCGGGGGCTGCACCTTGAAATCCACCTTCTGCACCGCCACGTTCCCCGCCTGGTCGGTTATCTTGACGGTGAGGGTATGCTCTCCGTCGCTCAGCCCGGTCAGGATGATCTTGTCCCCGATGCACGAGGTGTAGGTCTGGTTGTCGACCCGATAGACCGTCGATGCGACGCCGCTGAGGTTGTCGTTCAACGTGACCATCACGGTCAAATGGGACGAGTCCACTGCCGCCCCCTCATCCAGATGGATGATCGCGGTCGGCATGCTCATGTCCAGCTTGAACGGGACGGACCTCAAGGGCTCGGTGTTCCCGGCGTTGTCGACGGAGTAATAATCCAGGGTGTGGCTGCCGTCGGTGGTTATCATCAGTGTGTGCGTAGCGTTGACCCAGTCCCCCCCATCCAGCCGGTAGCGGACGACCTGGACCCCGCTGAGGCTGTCGGTCGGGTTCCAGATGGCTTGGACCGTTCCGTTGTACCATCCGCCGGTCCCTACGCTGCCTTCGAAGCTCAGCCCGCTGCTCGGGGCGGTCAGGTCTATGGTGATGTTGACCGTCCTCAATGTCTCCACGTTCCCCGCCCGGTCGGTGCTCTGGAACCGAAGTACATGAACCCTTTCGGAGGAGAGGACGAACGCGCCGGAATAGGTGGTCCACGCCCCGCCGTCGACCGACCACTTTGTGGCCGCGTTCCCGCTATTCTCGTCCATCGAGACGAACGAGACGGTGACGGAGCCGTTGAACTTGATGCCGTCTGGATTCCCGGTGCCGTTCAACCCGATCATGGTCACTGGGGACACGCTGTCGATCCTCAGGACGGTGCTCCGCTCGGCCTCGGCGTTCATCCCGTTGTCGATCGCCAGGTACCTGATGCTGTGGTTCCCCTGGCCGCTGACGGTGAAGTTGCCGGCATAGTCGGTCCACACCCCATCGTCCAGCACGTACACGATCTTCCCGATGCCGCTGATACCATCGACCGCGGTAAGATTGACGGTCGCGTTCCCGACGAACCATCCGGCCGTCCCCGCTATCCCGTTCAAGGCGATGCTGCTCGTCGGGGCGGTCCGGTCGATCATGAACTGCCCGGTATTGACGGTCTCCGAATTGCCGGCGAGGTCGGTGCTGTTGAACCTCAGCGTGTGCCCGCCTTGCGACGTCACGGTGAACGGGCCAATGTATCTGGTCAATGCCCCTCCATCCAATGAATAGAACGTGCCAGCGGTTCCGCTGACCACGTCCTCGGATGTAAGGGTGATGGTCACGTCGCCGACGTAGATCGTCGATCCGGGAACATGCTGGCCGGTCAGGGCGTGCGTCGTCACCGGTACCAACGTGTCGATGTCGATTAGTATGTTCCGCTCCAGCTCCCGGTTCCCGGCATTGTCGGTGGCCGCATACCACAGGGTGTTATGCCCCTGGGTCGTGACCGGGAAATTTCCCGTATAATTGATCCAGCTACCGTTGTTCAATCGATACTCGATCTTCTGTACGCCGCTTACCGGGTCAGAGGCGGTGATGTTCACGTTAACACTGCCCAGGTTCCAGCCTGTGCCGACCCCGCTCGATCCGATCGTGCTCACCGGGTCGTGCTCGTCTATCTTCACGGTCAGTGTCTTGACGTTCTCCTCATTGCTCGCGTTATCGACCGAGTAGAATTGGATCGAGTGGACGCCCTCGCCCATGACGACGAACGGGTACGAATATGCTGACCAGTCACCGGAATCGATCCGGAAGTAGGCCGAGGCCACGCCGCTCAGCGCATCGTACGGGGTCAGTGTGACCGTTACCTGGCCAACGTTCCATCCCGGAGCGGGGTTCCCGCTGTTCGATGCCGCGGTCACCGGCGCTGTCGTGTCCAGCTCGGTTGTTCGTGTAGGGCCGATCGCTTCCTGCCGGTTCCCGGCCAGGTCCGTCGCCACCGAGTAGAAATTGTAGATGCCGTCCCCGAGAAGGGATGCCGTATCGAGCCTGATGACGCCCGGGGCCCAAAGCCCGGACGGGTTCGATCCGTTGGTGTACATCGTATAGTTGCCCGTGCTCCCCAGGCGGTAGTACAATTGGACGAAGGCCACTCCGCTGCCCCCCTGGTCGGAGGCGTTGACGGTCAGGTTGAAGTAATGATCTTTCGTGAAGGTAGGCAGCGGGTCGACCGACGATGATGGTGCCTGATCGTCCGATGTGGTGACCAGCACGTCATCGATGAAGACCCCGACGGCATTTCCCGATCCGGTACTGCCATCGCTGATGAAGCAGAACGCTATGGACAGGGTCCCAGCCGGGATCGCCGTGTCCACCAGCACCCAGCCTCCGGAGGATAGGGAGGGCTGGGTCCAGATCTCGGACCAGCCGGAACCGTTGAGGATCAATACATAGGCATGATCGGAGGCGTCAGTGGAGGCCCAGTATTCGAACGACAGCCTAGCGGTGTTTATGCCGGTCAGGTCCGGAAGCGCCACCTGGGCGTATGAGTCCATGTTCAAGTCGTACAGCTGATCGATATGGTTCGGCCGGCCGTCCGCCCCGGTCCCATTCTCGGCGCACCACAGGCTGTGCGACCCGGTCGCGGACCACAAAGTGCTCACGTCCCATGAGTCCAGACCCGACGCAGCGTCAAGGTCCGTCCCATACCAGTCGTTCAGCTCATATGGCTCGAAGTCCTCGAAGAAGACGACGGAGCTCCCATCCCACACCACATTGTCGATCCAACCGCAATCGTCCGCCTCGCTGACATAGATGTCCTTGGCATACGACCACGAGAGGATGTGCAACCCCGAAGGGATCGGGACCGCCACCGTTGACCATGAGGTCTGACCGGTTATGCTTTCGACCCGAGCCCCGTCCAAGGACGCGTTGAGGAAATCGAAACCGGATTCGCAGGAGGCCTTCCAGTCAAAGCTGAACGTGCCCGGTCCGCGGACCCATGCCATCAACGTCGAAGTGTTTAGATCGCCGACGTCACCGCTCTGCATCGCGTGCGGTCTGCCTTGAACGTCCCTTACCCCGACCCATTGGGTCCGGGCATCATTGGCGAATGTCAGCGCCCCGTCAAAATAGGACAGCGCCTCCTGCGCCGTGACTAACGGTTCCACAGGGAACTGGGTACTTACCCTGATAGGAGTATCGAGGGGAAGACCAGACGCTTCCGGGCTGATCGCGATGGCCTTGCCATCGACATATGGGGAGCTGCAATGCTCCAATCGGAAGGATGACAGCGTACCGCTGAGATAGGAATTGCTCACGTGCATCTCGATACGATACAATGGGTCCCTCAAGTACTCCGACAGCTCGGAGATGTCCTGGCACATGAACCTGGACGGGATCTCGTACAGGTCGTTGTCGGTCACGAAGAATTGAGTTATCTGCTCCATCACCATGTCGTCCGAATCCCGGACCGCGGAGAAGTTGACGGTGGTGTCCACGGACGGGGCGGCGTAGTCGAAATGATAGACTGCCAGGTCGGTCGGCTGATGATCGATCTTATCGGTCAGGGATATGGCCTGGAGCCGATCCCCGATCTCCTTGATGGTCTCGTACGTTATCCAGAAATAGCCACCGTCCCCAAAACCAGCGCCCCAGGAATTGGCGACCTTGAACGCTCCCAGATCTCCGTCATCCATGATGCTTTCATCGAATCCTACGATGGTCACCGCATGGTCCGTAACGGCTGAATAATACTCGGCGGAAGAGAGTATGTAGTTGCCGTCCGCAAAAGCGGTCTGCTCTCCGTTTATCGGTTCGGATTCGAGAGCGAAGGTCACGGGATGGTTCGAGATCAGCGAGCCCTTGATGTCCTGGATGGTCTGAGATCCGTTGTATTCGTAGTAGATGATCTCGTCTGCCCGATGCAATGGGGCGTTCCTCCATGCCTCCTCGTTCCCCCAGCTGATGGTGTCGCCGTTGACGTAGGGCATGTTGTTCCAGGTGCTGATGCCGATCGTCGTCGCCACCATCGCCTCGTGGGAGATGAAGGAGCCGCCATCTCCAAGCACCACCTTGTTGTACGCCCACGAAGGGCTCATGAGGTGCTCCTCGTTCCCTAGGTAGGCATCGGACCAGTCATTGTCAAGTGCCTCGAGGTATCCATAATTGTAGTAGATGGCGGCAAATGCCGCGCAGGAACCCTCCGATCCTTGGTTCCCCACTATCGGGAAATAGGGCTGGGTGGAGATGTCGTAGTTGGAGATCGCTGTTGCTTTTATTACATCGTCATATCCATCGAATATCGCGATCTTGCCGACCAGCGATTCAAGTTGCTCAGCGGTGGGGGTCAAAAGGCCGGTGGCGTAGATGGTCTTAGAAGAAGTCGAAGTCTCGGAGGTCATTTCCTCCGCCGGAACGATCAATCGTTCTTTCATCAGCTGGATGTCCGCCTCGGTGGCGAGATGATACCTGATCGATCCGGAGGTGATCGGTTCGCTCATCTCCTGAGAGCTCAGACCAACATCGGCCTCGGATGCCGCCGGAGATGACAACCCAGCGACCTGGGTCAGGTTGATCGAGCTCAATAGAGTGATCAACATCAAGGCCCAGACCACGATAATAATTGACCCGCGCTTCATAAAAATCAGGCATCAAAACATCTTAGGCGACTATAATGCTATTGTGGGATTGTTCGTACTCGGGCCTATTCTAGGACAGAAGGTCGGCATCTGCCGAGTCCGATCATTTGGTGTGGGTGATCATTCGATCCTGGGAGTAGAATTTCCGAATGATGATCCATGATCTTTGTAATGAAACATCGTATCCAGATAGCACCATGCAGGCCTTCCTGCTGGTTCTTGGTTTCCGTCATTCAGAACGGAAACCCTTTAATCAGCGATGGTGGTCGGGATGTCAATCGTTTACACTGGTGGGGAAATGGAACTGCTCTACGTTGATGACGAGCCTTCACTGCTCGAACTTGGGAAGGAGTTTCTCGAACTCGAGCAGGATCTATCCGTGACCACGCAGGTCAGTCCGGTCGAGGCGCTGGCAATGCTCAATGACCGGCATTTTGACATCATAGTTTCTGATTACATGATGCCGGACATGAACGGCCTGGAGTTCTTCAAGCGTCTCCGCATCACCGGCAACGGCACGCCATTCATCCTATTCACCGGCAAAGGAAGGGAAGAGGTCGTTATAGAAGCAATGCGTCACGGCGTCGATTTCTACATCAAGAAAGGCGGAGATGCCAAGAGCCAGTTCGCCGAGCTCATCAATGCCATTAGGCAATGCACCGCTCGCAAGGAGGCGGAGGAAGCGCTGGAGCACAACGCCCGCCGGTTCCGCACCATGATCGAGAACCAGTCCGAGATCATCGCCCTCTCTGACCTGAACGGCAACCTCACTTTCGTGTCCAGCTCATTGAAGCGGATCCTCGGCTACGAGCCTGATGAATTCGTCGGGAAGAACGTTTCGAAGTTCTTCGTCGATCCGTCGCTGTTCGCCCAGAGACCGCGGATGGGCATGAAGTCGATGTCCCCGGAGCTGATGTTCAAGTTGGAAGCGGAGATGCTCCACAAGGACGGATCGGTCCGGTACATGCAGATGAACGGGCAGGTCCTCACCAAGAACGGTGTCCCGAACGAGGTGCTGATAAATGCCCATGATATCACCGGGCGCAGAAAGGACGAGAGGAGGATATCTCACCTCATCAACGTTCTGAAGGCCATTCGTCAGGTCAACAAGGTCATAACGAAGGAGACCGACCCGATCACCCTGCTGAAGTCAGTTTGCGACATTGCCGTCGAAAGAGGCTACTCGACCGCCTGGGCGGTCATCTTCGATGATGGTCGCAACCCGGCCCGGATGGTCGAGAGCGGCATCGGGCAGGGCTTCGAGGAGGTCCGCGCCACGTTCCTAGGGAGGGGGCGTCTCGCCTGCACCAACCACATCGCCTTTGGGAAGGACCTATATGTCAACGAGCAGCCTCTGGAAAGCTGCCCGGACTGCCCGCTGAACGGCCATCCTGCAAACCATATCCATGTCGCCAAACCCTTGACCTATGCGGGGCATGTCTTCGGGCAGATGTCGGTCACTCTGCCGATCGAGCTGTTCTCCCCGGAGGAGCTGTCCGTTCTGGCGGAGATCGCCGAGGACGTTTCGTTCGCGATGCACCATCTGCTCCTGGGAGAGGAGAAGGAAGATCTCGAGCTCAGCATGGTCAAGATGAAGAAACTGTTCCATGAACGCTTCACCCAGATGCACCGCCCCACCTTCGTGGTCGACCGGAAAGATTCCCAGGGCGGAATCGGGCACAGACTGACGGTGGAAGCGTCCAGCAACGCTTTCCTGGACGCAATGGGATTCGACGGAGCCATCAACGGGATGGAGGTCGGGGCGTTGGCGGAGAACGTCTCCGACGGCGCCGAACTGGTCAGGGTCATCGAGGACGTGGTCCGGTCGAAGATACCGCAGTCGGTGTCGGTGCGTTCCGCCCGGTCCGAGAATAGCTTCCTCGCGTTCGTCTTCGCGCCAGGGATCGATTATGCCGGGGTCATGTTCATACCGTCAACGGAATCGGAACGGTCGCTGCGCATCGGGCGCGCCTGAAGATAAAAAAATAAGGGATTTTCTAACAATGCCCAATAGGCATAGAAGAACGCACGGCTCACCGGAGCCTGGGCGTTCTGCCGCTCAGCAGCCAAACGCCAGCGATGGCGACGATGATCGTCAGCATCAGCACTACCGGCTGCCAAGAAACGTTCCAGGCGGAATCGGTTATGGCCGTCAGGCCGGAACTCGTTCCCGCGTAGATGGTGTTCCCCTTCACCACTGGCTGTCCATAGAACAGACCGTTGATGCTCCAGATCACTTTTCCATCATGGGAGACGAGCATCAGGCTGGCAGCGTTGGACACCAGGGTGTTGCCCTTGTAAACGACCGGGACGCTGTCGGCGTTGGTCAGCTGCCATAGCGGGCCGCCATTCCGGTCCACCGCGTACACGGTGAGGCTGAAGTTGATCGAACCGCTCCGTTCCGCGAACGAAGTCGTCCCGTCCGGCAGGACCACGATGTCGCCGTATAGATTACTGATCGCCCTTTGCCAGATGACCGAGCCGTTGTTGCTCAGGCAGTATATTGCCTCGAAGTCGGTGTCATGTGAGAACTGGTATCCTACCGTGCGCATCGTCCCGTCGATGGCGAAGAAGATACTGAGCGGCGTGAAATTGGTGTTGAACGCGCGCAGCTCCGTTCCATCCGGCAGGAACTCGTGGACGACCGCCGTGTCCGGCGTGGCGTTCTTCGTGCTGGCGACCATCACGTTGTTGCCATGGATGCCGATCGGGTACATCATGGAACCAAGCGCCTCGGCATAAAAGCTGCCCTTGGTCCAGCGGGTGCTGCCATCGGAATTCAGGCATTCGAGCTTCACCTGGCCCGCCGAGGTAGGCATGATCCCGAGGACCACTCCACCATCCGGCAGGATGTTCATGCCCATGGCGATGCCCGCGATGCTGTGGTTCCATTTGACATCCCCCGTCGGGGACATCACGATCAGTTCCGTGCCGTTGACGGTGGTGGAAGAGACACTCACCAGGGCGAACACAGACCCATCGGTGCTGAACAGCGGCATCCCGGTCAGGGACAGAGTGGTGTTCCGCAGGAGGCTGCCCTGGGGCGATAGCGTGTAGAGGACATCATTGGTAGAGTAGAGCATCAGGTCTCCGGTCGGCGACAGCCACGGATACCCGTAGCTTACCCCGGAACCGCCATTCCAGGTCCACTGGGTGGTTTGGCTTTTTGCCTCGATCGGCGAGGTTGCAATGACTGTCGATGCGATGATCAGCGCCGAGATCACCAAGGCGATCTTGATAAGTGTCCGACTGGATGCCATGTGCTCACTGAAGTTATCAATGCAACCTAACACGGATAAACATATGCTACGAGCAGGCTCCGTTGCATTCTATCCACAGTATTCAACCGCGGAGATGTGCTGCGGGCTGCGACGAAACGCTTTCCTTATTCTCATTTTTGATAAGGTGCCGTTCGATAGACGAAAAAAATGATACCCAGTATGGACCAAACAACGAGCCAGCAATCACAATTCTTTAGGCCGTTATTTTCAGCATTGATAATCATTATATGCCATGAGGACTATCGAATCCCGTGAGGGTTCCGGTCGTCGTTGTCTTCCTCCTCGTCGTCACGTTGTTGGGCGCTTCGTTCAACATCCTGATGACATCGTCACTCAATGAGACCGGACCTTCATCTTTGTCAGAACGGATCATAGTCCCGGAATCGTCAACCGACCTGGATCTCAGCTACCATCTTGCGACAAGTGAAGAGATAGCCTTGCTGTGCGCGGAAATAAGGACGAGTTCGGTGCCCGTATCTACCGGAGTTGCTACCAATGCACGAGCGACCGGTCTGTCTCCGCCAAGCGATCAGGGATGGGACGCCTTGGTCGGCAACTTGAGGATCGCCGATGCAGAGAGCATCGCCGGTTCGATGCCTGCGACCGCAACCTCCATCGACCTATCATCCGAACCATTTTTCCCGCCGGTGCGGGATCAGGGCAACCGGGGAACATGCGCTGCCTGGGCGATCACATACTATGCCTATGGGTATATGGCCGCCCGAACGAACAACTGGATGGATGCCAGCACAGGAAATCTGGCTCACCTGATGAGCCCGGAATGGACCTACGACAAGGTGTGCGAGAACGGTGTCGGGGAACCATCCGCCGGCCCTTGGGACGGAGGCTCATGGCCTTGGGAAAACGCTGACGTGATCCGGGTCCTTGGCTGTCCCCCGATGTCCGTCATGCCCTACAACGGTGGAATTCTCGCCCCCATCGATTTCGGCAACGGTTCAGCCTGGAGGGGCGCTCTGCCCAATCACATACAGGATAATTACACGTTCTCGGTGACCGACGACGAGACGGTGCTGGCGATGAAGGCTCTGCTCGCCGGAAAGACGCCCTTGGTCATTAATATGGAGGGTCACGGGTTGGACAACGGGGGCTACAACCCGGATCACGACTACATCATCTCCAGCTCTGAGTACTACGGCACCGAAACGAATCACGCGGTTTGCATTGTCGGTTATGATGATTCGATCGACGAGAACGGCGATCTCGGCGCGTTCAAGGTGGTCAATTCATGGGGGAGTAGCTATGGTCTCGGGGGATACTTCTGGTTGACCTACGAAGCATTGAAAAAGATCGGTAACGAGTCGTTTCCCACGTATATGACAGTGGATGAAAGCCCCTCGGTCCAGCTGGTCGCCATCGTCCAGGCCGATCCGGCGCCTGACAGGTACGCGAACATTACCATCGGTATCGGCCCGGTCGCATCGCCAATAGCCAAGGTCAACTATCAGTTCATCGGCTCCATCTATGCGCAGCTGCCCTCTTACATGGCCATTGATATCTCGAAGTTGTATGAGGCTTTCTCGGCCGGCGAGCAAGACTTCTTCGTGAACATCACCAGCTCGAATCTGGTCGGGAACCTCGCGTCCTTCCGCATCGAGGAGTACGGGGATGGGTTTGACGCCGGGCCTTCCGGGGTATCGGGCCAGGCTCTGGGCTTGCCTACGACACTGACCTCGCCGGGATCCGCTTTGGTCCATTTGACTTACGCAAGTTACACAGCCCCTGCCTGGGGTGATGCGTTGGACGCCTCCGGACTGAATCTGAGCAGCGGGGGTCTTGTCCCCTGGATCTCGGCCCCATACGAAAGCAGGACCGGACAGTACTCCGTACAGAGCGGCACCATCGGCGCAATGGAATCGTCCTGGCTGAAGCTTACGGTGAACCGGACCGGTCTTCTCACGTTCTTCTGGAAGGTGTCGTCAGAGGTGCAGTGGGACACGCTCACCTTCCGAATGGACGGTGAACTGATCTCTCAGATCAACGGGACTGTCGGCTGGAGCAAGGTCTCCCAGATCGTCCAGGCTGCGAACCACACCCTTACCTGGACATATCATAAGGATGGGGCTGTTACTTCCGGGTCGGACGCTGGTTATATCGACGACCTGTTGTGGACATCGGGGAGGATCATCGGGGAGCAGGACTTCGAGGGTGGTGCCAGCACATCCTGGACCGTAGGTGACCTGAACCAATCCAACGGGCTCGACTACTGGGGTGTAGAACCCTATCTGGACGAACACCAGGGGCACGTCGCATGGTGTGCCAACATCGGCACCAACAGCGGCAACTACCCAGGCTACGACAATACCTACACCAATTACTACGACATGGGGATGGAATCCTATCTGGACTTCCGGTTGCCTAGCGGCAAGCGATACCAGTACATGGCAGTGGACTTCATTTATCACGGTTCGGTCCTTACCATCAACGGGGAGATGGTGGATTACATCTACCTGGAGAAGCACAACTCGACCGGTTGGTCCAGGGAATGGGTCATGCCCTCCTATTCGCCCAATCCGAACGTCATTGAGATATTCGGCTGGACCTACGTTTTCCTGCCGGTCTCGAACGACACCGACGAGGTCCGGGTTATGTTCCACAGCGGGAACACGCTATGGGACAGCTTCGGGATGTGGGTGGACGAGGTCCGGGTCATCGGATACTCCGAATCCATGGGTGAATCGGAGCCACCGACCAGCCAGGCCTCCGGACTCGATGTTTTCACCAACAATACCCAGATTTCTGTATCCTTTGTGGCCAACGACATCGGCGGCAGCGGCCTGGACTACGTGGAGCTTTACTGCCAGGTTCCCGGTCAAACCACCTATTCAAAGGTGACAACCCCCGAGGTGCCGAACGGACGGTTCACCTCCTCACCGATCGCATTGACGCTTTCTGGAGGCGACGATACCTACCTGTTCTATACGGTGGCGGTGGACAAGGCAGGGAACATGGAATCAAGTCCTTCCTCCCGCGATACCTGGGTCCGTCTGGACACAGAAGGCCCTATGGTGACCGTGATGGTAGGCGGAGATCCGCCGAGGGCATACTACGGCGGTGCCATCGAAATCCTGCTAATCCCCTTCGATAATGTCAGTGGGGTCAACCGTACCATCTTCCGGATGGATGGCGGCGCATGGCAAGATTACATCTCAATTTGGGAGTCGAATACTGGTGCCCACACCATAGAGTACCGCTCCTTGGACAATCTTGGGAACTGGGGATCTGTCGGATCGACGACCTTCGCCATCGATAGATCCCCACCTTACACGGTCGCTAGCCTGTCCGGCAACCGCACTTCCGACCAGTGGTATGGCGGCGCCACGGTGACCCTTGTGGCGTTAGATAATGCCAGCGGGATCGATAGGACCTCATTTCGTATTGACGCCGGACCGTGGCTGAACTATTCGGGACCGGTCCTGGTGGGTACAGTGGGTACGCACATTTTCGAATATTACTCGGTCGACCGTTCCGGAAATTCCGAAGCGGTGAAGGCGGAGAGTGTTGTCATCGCGACGGCTTCGCCGGATAGCGTCCCAGGTCAGGTGACCGGGCTGAATGTTGAGGCAAATGGCAGAAGCCTTACCCTGTCATGGACGCCCATGTCCGGATCGGAATCATATTGGATCTACCGGGGCGAGTTCGCCAATGCCATGACCGTGATCGCCACCACGGACGATCCAATATACACCGATTCGAACGTCACCAGCGACAAGATCTACCTTTACTGCGTACATGCTTCGAACCAGAACGGACACGGCATTAACTCAACGGTCGCCACGGGAACCTATTCGGTCGAAGGACCGACGCGTGACAATGGCGGAGGGGACCAGGCAGTGCTAATCATTATCGGAGCATTAGGCGGAATAGCTCTGGCGGCGGTCGCTTTCATCGTGATCAAACGGCGGAGGTAATAAGCACTCTCACATGGAGCGCTTTTTCCGATGCCAATTATCCTCTGATACCGAAAGGAAAGCGACCGGGAATCGTCAGCATTTCGCATTGCCAGGCCAGAGGTGAAATCCCTAACAACTTCCTCTCTGGAATCCAAGAATGTTCGCTGGTTCCCATGGATAATTACAAATCGGCGGCACTGGTTTTACAACATCATCGGTGGTCTAGATGCCGTTCCAAAACCTGAACACCTACGTTCGACTGGTCAAAGAGAACAAGGTGGACGAGTTCCACGCCAACTATGAGGAGGCAGTCGAAGCGATGAACTCATCGCTCCAAGGAAAGGCGATGTCCTATCCGCTGTACATCAACGGTGAGGCGATATCGGCGAAGCAGCATTTCGACGACCTTAGCCCGATCGACCAGCACCTCATCGTCGGACGATTTCCGAAAGGTTCAAAGGCGGACGTGGACCGTGCGGTCGCGGCGGCCGAGAATGCCTTCAACGCATGGTCATCCACCCCCTACCAGAAAAGGGCGGAGATATTCCACAAGGCGGCCGAGCTGATGGCCAAGGAGGTCTATCGGTTCGCGGCGGCACTCACATTCGACAATGGCAAGAACCGGGACGAGGCCATCGGCGAAGTGGACGAGACGGTCGACTTCCTCGAGTTCTATGCCCAGACCATCATCGCGAACGAGGGCTTCCGCGAGAAGAAGAACCCACCATACGATGATGAGGACCCGGTGAGCGTGATGCTCCCGTATGGTGTGTTCGCCGTCATCTGCCCTTTCAACTTTCCCCTGTCGATCACCGTAGGCATGACGACCGGGGCGCTCATCACTGGCAACACTGTGGTGGCAAAACCCTCCTCAGACGCCCCATTGGCGGTCTATTTATTCTATGACCTCCTGGTAAGGTCCGGGCTGCCCGCCGGTGTGATGAACGTCGTCACCGGTTCCGGTGCCGAGGTCGGCGATTACTTGGTCAACAATCCGAGAATATCCGGCATTGCCTTCACCGGGTCCAAGGAGGTAGGGTTCAGGCTGCTACGCTCCAACCCGCGGAGCTGGTCTATACCGATCATCACCGAAATGGGCGGCAAGAACCCATGCATCGTGACCCGCCACGCCGACCTGGACAAGGCGGTGGAAGGTGTTGTCAACTCCGCCTTCGGTTACTCCGGACAGAAGTGCTCGGCATGCTCGCGCGTATACGTCCAGGAAGATGTCTTCGACGTGTTCGCAGGCAAGCTAGTCTCCAGCACCATGGACCTCAAGGTGTGCGATCCCAGGCTGAAGGAGTGTGGTCTCGGTCCGGTCATCCATTCCAAGGCCGTTTCGGACTACGAGAAGTACGTGGCCATGGCCAAGAAGGATGGCGAGGTGCTGTTCGGCGGGAACGTGATGAAAGAGGGGAAAGGAGGATGCTATGCCGAGCCCACCATCGTCATCGGTCTGCCGGAAGAACATTTCCTGGTCCAAAATGAACTGTTCCTGCCCATCCTGGTGGTGCAGAAGTTCAAGATACTGCCAGAAGCGCTGGCGAGAGCCAATGCCGTCGAATATGGGCTGACCTCGGGCATCTATTCCAACGACCCGGTCGAGGTCGAGTTCTTCCTCGATAATATCCAGGCCGGGGTCGCTTACGCCAACCGTCCCCGGGGCGCCACGACGGGCGCCATGGTCGGTGGACAGGCGTTCGGAGGATGGAAGGCTTCCAGTTCGACCGGAAAGGGATCGGGAACGAAGGAGTATCTGCAACAGTACGTCAGGCAGCAGGCACGGACGGTCATGGGCTTGAGGCCGTTCTAGGCTCTGCCGATGGCTCTGGCCTTTACCTCACTTCTTGTGGGTCTCCTTCGCCATTCACGAAAACCATTCCCAAAGAAGGTCGTTCCCCATGCATAGCATAGGGTGGTGACAGAGAAATTCCCCTTCTCCTTTCTGGGCAACATGCCCACCGAGCAGTACACGTATGAGAGCTCCATCAGCTCGAAGAGCAGGACCTCAGTGTTGAAATCACGGAAAGCGAGCGATTCAACGATCTGCTCTTGGGTCATCGCCTTGCCGAACCTGTCCTCGTGAGCTATCATCTGTCCGATGACCTCCTTCATCGCCATGAGATGACGGAATTTATCGAGATCTTCAGGAGACATCGCTGCCAATTCGCTCGTCTTTGCTCTCAACTGGCCACCGACCTTGTACGAAGTATCGTAAACCAGCTCCCAGGATTTGCTATTAGAAGGTTTAGTGCAAACAGAAGGTGTGGGCGAACCACGTAGACGAAAACCACTCGAAATGGGATGATTGCGGCATGGCGCGATCCTTCATTCCAGGCCTATCTGATCCTCTGCACGCTGCCCATGTGGCTCGATGCCATGGCGGCGTGGTCTTCCCCCTTCGTGAT
The DNA here is from genome assembly GCA_942492955.1 of uncultured Methanomassiliicoccales archaeon. Taxonomy (GTDB): domain Archaea; phylum Thermoplasmatota; class Thermoplasmata; order Methanomassiliicoccales; family UBA472; genus DASXVU01. The sequence goes on along the minus strand of OW818644.1, from coordinate 624,685 downwards.
GAGATCGTTCAAGGTCTTCATGAAGTGCTCCGGATCTTTCGGTTCGATGAACCCATCCAGATTGACACCGATCAACGCTTCCCGGATAAGAGTGTAGGTGTTGAGCATCAGAAGCTCGGTCTGATACAGCTCATCCATGACCTCCTGGTCCTCTTTTCCATTAAAATTGAAGACGTGGGTCTTTATGAGCCCAGTTCGCGGGAGCCGGTGACCTTAACCCTGCTTAGCAGATCTTCTATCAAGGATTTTTTCTTCTCCGATTTGGAGAGCATCTCGAATATCATCTTCCTGAACTTGTAGTTCTTTGCGGAGATATTGGCCACCCATTGTGCCACAGATTCGAGGCCCTCCTCAATCTGTAGGGCTTTCCTCAAAAGACCTGCCAGCTCGTCCCCCGTTCATATTATTATCATGGTGGTTCAGTATTTTCTGTGCATCTTTGCATTTATTGCGTTCTCATATCCAGCCCGTTTGAGAAATATGGGCCAGGATAGTTGATGATCGGAACAAGTACCGTCCGATGATCGAAGATCGGACCTGAGATCATTCATTGGCCGACAACCTCCGTCTTGTCCAAAGGCACGCGGATCTCAAACCGCGCCCCTTTTCCATAATCGCCGGTCTCTTCGATGGAAAGATCGGTGATCGCCAGGATCTCCCGACACAGGTAGAGTCCGAATCCCGTGTTCTTTCCCTGTCCATATTTGAACAATCTTTCCTTATCTTCCGCGGATACTCCGATCCCGTTGTCCTCGATCACCAATACCGTCCCCTCCGATGTCTCAGTCCAGGTAATGTTGATTTCTGTTGTCCGCTTTCCGTGCCTGATGGAGTTATCAAAGAGGTTGAAGAAGACCCGTTCGATAAGGGGATCAGCGTATATTCGGACATCGTTCAGGGAACTGTCGATATTGAATCTTAAATCCTCGAACCCGCCAATGATTCTATCGATCGTTTCCTGGACATTTGTCCATACCGGGGCTTGGACCCCAATCGCCGCGTATTGCTTCCCGAATTGCAGCACCTGGTCGATCTTTTCAGAGGCATTAAAAATCATCTCCAGATACTTATCCAGGTTTTCATTGTTGCCCTTCTTCCTCAGGTATTCCGAGGTCCCGTTGATGACCATAATCTGATTGAAGATGTCGTGCATCGATATCTTGCCTAGGAGTTCGAGTTTCTTGCCGGTGAGCCTCTCGTCCGCCATCCTGAGGTGGTGGGTGAAATCTTCAAAGATCGCGACGAAATGATCTGGTCTAGGACTGAACGCAGACACCTTGAGCGATAGCTTGAGCGGTTTGAACTCGATCTCAAACTCCTTGGCCTTGCCGGTCTTGGCAACATCGCCATAGATATCGAACAGTTCCGGATTCAGGTCCATTATGTCCGGCATAACCTCCCTAACCCTCTTACCCTCAATATTCTCTAGGCCGGTCTGCTTATAAAATGCAGGATTCACCTTCAGATAGATCCAGTCCTCCGGTCTTCCTTCCGGATCGAATATCATCCTGCAATACGCGAACCCCTCGCGCATATTGTCGAAAAGGGAACGGTACCTTTCCTCACTGTCCTTGAGAGCTTCCTCCGCCACCTTCTGTCTCGATGATAGGTCGATCGAACTTATGGCGAACGAGATGTCCTCAGCGATCTCTTCCAGCAAGGCGATCTCTTCCCCCGTGAAGACATTTATCTCTTCCGAGTAGAGGCCGAAGGCCCCTCTCGGTTTCCCATGGAGCCTTATTGGGATAATGATCATCGAATTATAGCCATTCTTTGCCGCGCTTTCCCTCCACGGCACAGTGATCGGGTCGTTGGCAATATCATTGCAAAGCACGATACGGTTCGATTTGATCGAGGTTCCGCACGGACCGCATCCGGAAGGGTCGTCGTTGATCGTGATGACGATATCGTCCAGATAGTCGCCCGCCTCACCTTGTCTGGCCACCGGCTTAATCCGGCCGTCGGAACCTAGGACCCCCACCCACGCCATCTTGAACAAGCCCTTCTCCACGGCAATTAGACAACATTTCCGGTAGATCTCGTTCTCATCGTTCGAATGGAGGATCGACTGATTGATGCCGCTCAGGAAGGTGTGCATCCTGTTCAGATTCTTGAGCCTGAATTCCATTCGGTTCCTTTCGGTCACGTCGTGAGCGTTAATGACAAGCGATGTATCCTTGGATTCGCTTTTGGTCCCGCAGATCTCCAACACCCTCCATGCATGGCACTTGGAGATCACCCTCACCTCGAACGGTTCTCCCACGCCTTCATTCGTGATCTGAAACATCATGCCATCGATCTTGGCGACATCATCGGGATGGGCGAATTCTTTGATGTTCCGACCAATCATCCCCTCCGATTCATACCCTAACGCATGTTTGACGGACGGACTAATGTATCTGATCATCCCATCCGGTCCAACCTCTGTAATGATGTCAGTCGTTTTTTCTATCAATGTCCTGTAGTGGCGGAGATTGTAGGTCACGGCTTCTTCGGCAGTTCTCCTTGCCACGGCCTGACGTATGACATTTGTCAGCTCAGCGAACTGTGCTTTGGTGTCAGTTCCTTTCCTGATGTAGAACTCGGCACCATTGTTTATTGCCTCTATGGCAACCTCCTCCCTTCCCCTTCCTGTGAAGAGAATGAAAGGGATGGCGATCGGTCTCTGTTTCACCTTCTTCAGGAACTCGATCCCATCCATTTCGGGCATCTGATAGTCAGAAATGATCACATCGAAATGCTCGGATGCGAGTGCCTTGAGCGCGTCCGAAACTCGCGAATAGGTCATTACTAAGAATTCGCCCGAGTCCTCCAGGAACAATTTGACGATCTCTAGAAGACCTGGTTCGTCATCCACATAGAGCACCTTTATTGACCTTGCCACAGCTTCCCTGGATTAATCCAACACCGGTACTGCTTATGTATGTGCCGCTTTAAATCATGTGATTGCGGATGAACTCCATCTACTCGAAGTGATAATGGAAGCAGCGTTTCCATATGATCATGAAACGATTGGATGGGACGTTTCCGATGCTACGTTTCATTTTTACGATTATGATTAAATCTTAACGCCGCTAGGTGGTATCAGTCATCAAGAGCGAAATGCCCGAAACACCATGCTGCTGACCAAGATCAAGATATCCTCGAAGGACAACATCATCAGCCGGTTATCTTCCGACCTGGACGTCCACATTGAGATCGTTCGATGCAAACCGAACGTATCTCATGGAGGCACCAGCATCCTGAGGATCGAGTCCGGACTAGGAACCACTGCGGAAGATATCAGGAATTGGTTTAAAGCGGCTGGCAGTTGCCGCATCATCTCGATCGTCTCAGTTTCACCAGGGAAGCATCTGGCCACGGTGAGGAATGCCCGTTGCGGTCTGTGCAAAGCATTCGAAGGGTCCGATTGTTTCCTGGAATCGGGTTGCAGCACGAAGAACGAGGCGGTGATCTGGAAGATCTTCACGCCGAACAATACCGCTCTTAAAGGCATGATCGAGCGACTCAGGCAGGAGGAGTGCGAGGTTGAGCTGCTAAGCGTCAAGAAAGCGTCTTCCACTTATGAACTGACCAAGATCCAGGATGAAGCTATAAGGCAAGCCTTTTCCCTGGGTTACTTCGACATTCCAAAAAGGATCACATTGGACGAACTGGCCCTGCGCTCGGGCATTTCGAAGGCGACATTGAACATCATCCTGCGTCGGGGACAGAAGAAGATATTATCTGAACGACTGGAGAAATGGACCAGCGTTCCCGGACGATGATATCAGGCTTACATGTTCGCCGTTCTTGGTTTATTGGCGCACGACATCGTCATAAGCATGCCAGCGAAAAAGACAGACGAAAAGAATCTGATGGTGATCGGGACGCATAGTGACGACAACCTTGAGAAGGCGATGCTCACCTTCATGGTGGCGAATGCCTCCGAAGCATTGGGGGTCAAGACGACAGTGTTCCTAATGTCCAAAGGCACAAACCTGGCTCGGAAAGGTTATGCCAAAAGCCTACCGAAGATGGTGGGCATGGAACCCATGGATGACCTGATCTCCACATTCCAGGAGATGGGCGGGGTCATCCACGTATGCATTCCCTGCAAGGATGCCAGGGGAGTGAAGTCAAGCGAATTCCTGGCTGACACGCAATTCAGCAGCCTCATGGACCTGGTGGAAATGAGCCAAACGTATCCACGTGTCCTTACGTTCTAACGAACCTCTTTAAGAATCGGCGGCAAGACCGACAATGGTCTCGTCCTTTTTTTATTATCATGGTATGGTAACATATGAATAGTCCTCCCAGGCACGGTAGAGGAGGCGTTCTCGATATCTGCCCGACTCGACACAGGTTTTCCGCAGGGACCCGAATACGGAAGGATTCCAAGAATAGTAAATATAAGATATGATAGATATTAATTATTAATGGTGTTGAACTGACAACAAGCCGATACCGCATGGATCAGGCACTCCATTTTCGTTCGAGCCGGTGCAAGTCGGCAAGCAGTAACTAGACGATTCACTGATAGGTTATGTTGAAGATCACGTGACTATAGGCGTATCTTCCATTGCTTTTCTCACCGGTGACGATCTCATGGATCAGGTCCAGCAGTCCTGACCGTTTTACCTCGGTGCATATATCACATATCACCGTTTGGACACTGATACCGTTCATTATTCTGTAGCCTCCAATCACGAACAGTTCTGTCAGATCGAAGTACTGTTTGATTCCCACTACCTGATTATGAAAACCCCGTTTCTTGTTTCTGTACGTATTGATCGAAGCATCAGTGACCCCATAGAGCCTGGCGACATCAGCTTTCCTGAGGTGGTGGCAATCGATCAACTCGTCCGCTAAACCTCTCCTGATCATCGGTAGGACATACCAAACAATAAGCTCGCACGGCGTCTTCATGGTGGTAGCCATCTAGGATGCTTTAACGGCGTTTATGTGTCCTACTCAATCTATTTAGACATTGGTTATAATCAGCCAAATTTCATGGTTTTTCTTCAGGTGCCAAAGGGCTTAGTGAGGTGATGATCGGCCTCAGCTCGAGTAAGGAGATATTTTTATGTGGTGTCTAAGCAAAGTACTATGAATATCCGTGGCACATGTATGTATTATAATTCGTACTGGAGAGCGCTATCAAATGGAAATCCTTGACTGCATTGGTATGGAATGCCCCCTGCCCACAGTGGAACTGACAAAGAGGATAAAGAAGATGAAGGTCGGGGAGGAATTGGAGATGGTCTCGAACGAGCCCAATTCAAGACTCGATGTAGCGGCCTGGTGCAAAAGGACCGGTAATCAGATGGTCGATATGAGAGAGGAAGAAGGCAATTATTACTATCATATCAAGAAGGTCCGTTAGACGGATCATCCTTCGTAGATTCGTCCAGAACCGACCTTCTTGTTGTTTTAGATCCCCGAATGCCCTCCAATGTGCCAATGCATTCGGCCAGTGTTTTAACCTTTACCAGGCCTAGATAGATCCCGACGATCGAACCACATCGCGTCTCGTGTCGCAGATTGTGGTTCTCTGCAAACTCGATGGACTTGCGCTTGCACTCCTTGTGGTCCTCCACGCCGGTATCGATGAACAGGCATCTGGAATAGTTTTCGAACACCATATTGAGTATGAACTTGGCATCGTATTCATCATTGTTGTAGCTTTCCAGGTTCAAGGTCTTGTTGATGTATTCCTCATGTCTTTCAGCAATGGCCGGGATAGCGAACCATGTCCCAGCACATTTTTTCAGTTCCTTGGCATAGTCCTCGGGAGGCAGGAGAATGTCCACACAATCATCGCCCTCCAGGAGGACCGCGGGTAAGGACAACCGTTTTTCGATGTTCTTCAACCCTTTGCACATCCCGTAGCCTAGGAGCACCGCGTCGACCTTGCCTTCCAGTGAGTTGACTTTTTCCTCGATGGTGGATATCAACGCCTTCGGGTCCGCATGTAGTGAGAAGTCAAGATATTCCACGTGGACGATTTCCGGATCATCCGTCACCAGAAGTTCGAATTCCTTCCGGAGCATATCGCACGCGATAACGCCGACCCTCAACCCAGCACCATCCTACTCGCCATCATCTGGCCATGATCAATGGAAGGAGTTTGGTCTTCGTGGACACCCTTACGTTCTCTCTTCCTCCCATTTCTTTGATCCTTTTCACCAGGTCGTTCCTGACCTCATCGGGGACATAGACCATCAAGCAATACCCCTCGTCCACAAGCGCATTGTACATCTCAACCGCATCTGGTCTCTTCCAGCTGGTCTTCGACTCAATGATGTCAAAACCGGTCAAGCTGAAGTCATACTCGGCGTACAGGATGATCGCCCAATCGCCGCACGGACCATGCTGTAATACGTAGTCAAGTGAGATGTCCCGATGCTTTCTTCGGAGGTAGTCGACCCTCCGCTCCGCCAAGTCTTGGATATCATCGTCCATCATCATGGATAACCACGGTTGTGATTACGACCATGTCAATATATAACATGGTTTCGTTATTCTCACGAGAATCACGATACAATCGATTACCTATTCTGATAATTTTCATTACGAATGTTCAGAATTTGACCATTTTGCGAAGTATCGTATATCTAAAACAAAAATAAAATATAAATGAAACTACGAGAAATTTGCGATATTCTGTTCCAAACTATTGTTAATGCTAGCCAAAGATCTTTCTTCAAAAATCTTGAAGACCTTTCGCCATACGATGAGGAATAGTTACACGTGAAAATAAGGAAGACGGTAACTATTCGTTCGTCGACGACAATTTCATCAAGATATCTTCATAGGTTTCCATGGGGAATTGAAATGCCTCCACTTGGCAAACACTTATCATTGTTACGCTCAATTATCGGGTAAGGTGCACAAATGGTTAGAATGGAGGACGTCATGGGGAAGGAGGTCATCTCCTCGGATGCGATCATCATGGGAACCGTGGAAGGGGTCAGCGTGGATCCGGAACACTGGCGTATCCCTGCGCTGCGCGTCACTGTGACCAAAGGCCTGGAAATGGCCATGGACAAGAAGAAGAAAAAGATCGGCGCTTCGCGCGCTTTCATCAACACTGGCGCTGTCACCAGCGTCTCTGACACGATCACACTCGGAGTTCCGATGATCGATCTCAAAGGGGCAATGGTCGGCGAGGGCATGTGGCCTTTGAACTTCGGTATAATGATGGGCATGAGGGTCATCTGCAGGAAGGGGCGGCAGATCGGCTATGTGGACAACCTGGTATTCGACCCCAAGGACAACTGGAAGATCAATTCTATCGATGTCAAACTGGACAAATCCACGAAGGATGACCTGAACATCAAGAAGAAGAGGATGTCTGGTTCTTCAATAGTCATCCAGACCGCCGACATTTTTACCGTCGGCGACATGGTGATGCTGAAGATCGACATGGAAGAGCTGAGGCATTGGCTGGAGAACCGGCCCGCATCGATGAAGAGCTGATCCTGGGGTTGAACTGACCTGATCGAGACAGTTGAGCTGACGCGGAAGTTCGAACAGACGATCGCCGTGGAGAACCTGACCATCACGATCAATGATGGGGAGGTCTTTGGTTTCCTTGGCCCGAACGGTGCGGGCAAGACCACCACCATTCGCATGCTCTGCTGCCTCATCGACCCCACCTCCGGCCAGGCGTTCGTGGACGGCATGGACGTGCGTGATAAGGAGTCACGCATCAAGATCCGCCAGAACATCGGGCTGCTTCCTGAGAATCCCGGCCTATACGAGTCGCTTTCCGCCTATCAGAACCTGGAATTCTACGCTCGCATGTATGGGGTCGCCGCAGAGAAGCGCTCCGGCCGGATAACTGAGCTGCTGCAGACCCTGGATATCCTGGACCGCAAGGACGATCCGGTCGGTTCGTTCTCAAAGGGGATGAAGCAGAAGATCGCCATAGCCCGCGCCCTGGTGCACGATCCGAAATATCTGTTCCTGGACGAACCAACCTCGGGACTGGACCCGGTCTCGTCCCTGACCGTTCGGAACTACCTCATGGATCTGAAACGGGAGGGCCGGACCATCTTCATCAACACTCACCATCTGGACGAGGCGCAGAGGCTGTGCGACACGATCGGCATCCTCAAGACCCGCCTGCTGGCGACCGGTTCCCCCGAACACCTGGCTAACAAGTTCTTCGGCAAGACCACCATGGTCGAGCTCAGCGAGATAACCCCAGAAACGCTGCGTGTGGTGCAGAACTCAAAAGGGGTCAAGGCGTTCCGGCAGGAGGGCAACAAGCTCTTCCTCACCATCGATGATCCGACAAAGGACAATCCGGCCATCGTCGCCGAGCTGGTCCGGTCCGGCTCCCAGATCGTCCACGTGGAAGAAGTGAAGAAGGGGCTCGAGGACGTTTACCTGCGCATCATCGGAGGCAACGGCCAATGATCCGTTTCGAGAAGATGTGGGCCATCGCCAGGAAGGAGTTCTCCGAGTTCCGCCGCAATCGGTACGTGCTCATGACCCTGGTCCTGATGCCGCTGGTAATGACCATCGTACTGCCGATAGTTTACCTGGTGCCGATCACGGCGCTGTCCACCGATAACACAAAGCCGGTCCAGCTTACGTTCAACATCGAGAACACCTATGAGGGGATGGACTTCTCCAATGGTTACTTCACTAACACCTCGTTCAAGAACTGCGAGCTGACGAACGTCATCCTCGACGGTTGCCAGGTTAATGGGGGATACGTCAACTTCTCTTTGGTGAGGTCGTCCGAGGTCAACGATTCCTGGATGCAGTCGACGACCCTCTACTTCTCCAACCTCAACAACGACACGCGCATCGACGTGGTGCTCATCTCCAGTGTGGTCATTGGCGGCCAGTCAGATATGATAGGGACGTTGCTGCTCCTGATCAGCCTGCTCATGCTGATGTTCATGGTCCTGCCGGCAGTATTGCCGACCATCATCGCCTCTTACACTTTGGTCGGGGAGAAGGTGAACAAGAGCCTGGAACCGCTCTTAGCCACCCCCACCACCGACCTGGAATTGCTGGGAGGCAAATCGCTCAGCATATTCCTGCCCACCATGCTGGCCGCATGGCTTCCCTTCATTCCTTTCGTCATCCTGGTCGACGTGATCACCCAGCCCGCATTCGGCTATTTCATACTGCCAAACACAATGTGGATCCTGGCCATCTTCGTCATGAGCCCGCTGATCGCCATCCTCAGCATATTGGCGAACGTCATCGTATCATCCCGTGTCTCCGACGTCAGGAGCGCGCAGCAGATCGGTTCCCTGGTCATCCTCCCGATCATACTGTTCTTCCTGCTGATCTTCACCCAATCGGCGGCCACCAGTGAGACGCTGATGGTGCTGTTCTCGATCGTCCTTCTGGGCGTTGATGCCCTGGTATTGTTCCTGGCGCTCAAGGTCTTCCGCAGGGAAGAAATATTGATACGGTGGAAGTAGGGCATCATTATCAGACAAGGGATCGGCAGCTCTGGATTCTACCATCGATGATTTTTTTATTTGGAACATGCATTGCTAGCGATGGGGAAGAACTTTGAAACCACTGAAGAACCGAAAGGTCATTCTTGTATTGACCATCATAGTTGTGGCGATGCTGGCATTGACTTACTACCAATATATCGCGACCGAGCAGGTAAAAGGCCAGGTCGACCATAAATCCATCAATGGTGTTTTAGACAGTACCAGTTACACGCTGGTGATGTACACGCCCCATGGAATAAATGTGAAGAACCCCCAGATCAGGGACCTAGTACCCGAGAACGCCACCGATCTCACCGAATCACAGGAACAGGTCCTTATAGACGAGTTGAGGGGCCAGGGCTATTCCCTTTATTTCGTACTGAATGTCAGAGCATCCACGCGCGATCCGGTAAATGGCATGAACCCTGGAGATACTCTAGGCTATATTGTAGGGCAGGACATATTCCTCGGATTCGACATGGGAGATAACATAACCTATGAGGTTCCGCACAATGAGCGGGCCACCATCAGAAGTGCGAGGTAACAAGAAAACCATCGCTCGATCCTGATTCCGCATATGGAAGTGTCAGAATTTGGCAAAGGATAATGGCGGTCCAACCGTCCTCAATCAAGCGGATTTTCGGCATTTCCAAGTAGAAAATATTGATACGGGAGAAGCGATAAGTCGTTTTGCTAGGTGCATCGACATGAACATGGAGTCGGCTGAATGGATGGCCCGGGCAGAGCGGGAATACGAATCCGCACTGGACATGTACAAACAATCCTATCACCGGTTCGCCCTGATGCATGCTCAGCTGGGGCTTGTCTACTCACTGCGCGCGGTCGCCATCGACAAGGGTTTCAGCCCGCATGAGACCATCGACCTGCCGGGGTTGGCGTTGCTGATCGAAGCACCCAAGGAAATCTCCCAGATCATCGACGAGGTCAGGGGCGAATGCGCCCTGATCGCCAAGGGCCAGTATTGGCAGGACCCGGACCCAGGAAGGGTCGGGAAGATGCTGGACCGCGCCGGCGAGGTCCTGGAATGGGCGGAGAATGCGCTGGACAACAGTTGCTGGTCAGAAAAATTGGACGAGTAAAGGGTTTCAAGGGTTTTTTCCGGGTCCGTTCACTCTTCCTTCCACTTGGAGATGTACGCTCCCAGCACCATGAACACCACCGCGATTACCGTGATCACCGCCAGATTGCCCAGGGCAGAGTTGCTGTTGGCGTAGACCATGGTGTCCCTCAGACCGTTGTTCAGGTACGTCAGCGGCAGCACCTTGGAAACCTCCTGGAGGTAGCTGGGCATCTGTTCCAGTGGGAAGAACGATCCGGACAGGAACATCATCGGGAACGTCACAGCGGAGGCGGCCGCATTCGCCGTCTCCTCGTCCTTGGCGAAGCGGGAGAGCAGCATGCCCAATCCGGTGAACATGGCGGCTCCGACCACGATCAGCATGATTGCCTCGATCGTCAGCGTCATGTGGACGTTGAAGGCCAGTATGCCTACGATCATGATCGCCGCTATGGACATGAAGCACACCACTATGTACCATAGGACGTGGGACAGCAGCCATTCCATGCGGGTCATCGGCGTGGTCGCCAGCTTACGGAATATTCCAGTGGAGCGGAACCTTGATTGGACGCCCTGCATGTACAGCGTGCAGGTCGTCATGATGGTCATTCCCATGATGCCAGGCAGGAAGAAGTCGATGTAGCTCAGGCCTTTCTGGTTGATCTCGCCTGAAGCGACCGACATCACCCTGGTGCCGTTCGCCAAGGCCAGATTGGTGGCGTCGGCGACCGATGAAACGATGCTCTGGACAACCCGCGCCGAACCCGACGTCGGATCGACGCGCAGCAAAACTTGCCCGGTGGCTCCAGGAATAGGCGCCAGACTGAAGTTGGCTGGGATGACAAGCACGTTGCTTACGGAACTGTTCTTGATGTACTGGTCGAGGTCCTGGTGGGTGGAGACGTTCACGATGGTAATGACCCCTGTGCTCTGCAGCGGCATGATCACCTGCTGGTATCCGGTGGAGTTCTGGCCGTCGAACACGGCGGTGTTGTCCTGTACATAGACCGTGTAGTTGGACGGGGCACCGCTGTTGGAGAATATCGCCCCGAAGATGAATATCAGGAACACCGGGAATGCCAGCGTCCAGAAGACCCCGCCCTTGTTCCTGAAGAACATCTTGGCGGTGGCCACGAAATCGATGAGGACCCGGTTCTTCACGCTTCCACCTCCTCGCTGATCTTGCGCCCGGTCAGCTTGAGGAACACATCCTCCAGCGTCGACCGCTTCAAGAGGATCTCGTCATAGATAGAGCCGTTATCGGACAGTGTCTTCACGATCTTCGGCAGGACGGTCTTGTCCTCGACATGGATCCAAACATCCCCGTTCTTGGGTTCGAAGACCAGTCCGGCCGCGGTGAGCGATTCCCTTGCCGCCGATGAAGCGCCCTTTATGATGCAAAGAGAACCGATCCCATGCTCCTCGATGATAGATTTCGGCGTTCCGAACGCGATGAACTTGCCAGCGTTCATGATGGCCACCCGGTCGGACAGGACCTCTGCCTCCTCCATGTAGTGGGTCGTGAGGATGACCGTCTTGTTCCTGGACTTCAGGTTACGTATGACATCCCACACCTCCCGACGCGCTTTGGGGTCGAGCCCGGTCGTCGGTTCATCCAAAAATATGATATCTGGGTCGTTGGCCATGGAGATGGCTACCCCGACCCTTTGCTTCAGTCCGCCGGACAGGTTCTTGAACATCTCATTACGCTTCTCCTCCAGGTTGACCGCCTTGATCAGGTCGTCAGTGGGTAGATTCTTCTCGTACAGCCCGGCGAAATATTCGATGCTCTCCTTGACCGTGAGCAGATCGTATGAATGGAAATCCTGGGGAAGAACGCCGATCCTCCGTTTGATGTCCTTTTGCTGATGGTTGATGTCGTTCCCCAGCACCATGACCGAACCGGAAGTGGGCTTGCGCAGGCATTCCATGATCTCCACCGTGGTGGTCTTCCCGGCACCGTTGGGGCCCAGAATGGAGAATACCTCTCCCGCGTGCACTTCGAAACTTATCCCGTTCACGGCCGTAAGATCGCCGTATTTCTTGACGAGGTCCTTTACCTCGATCACATTCTCGGACATTTTACCCCCGCTACCCGATATGCCGAACCTACTAATATCTATTGTGAAGGATTGAAATTAGAGGGAATGACATGGCACGTAATGTCTATCGAGAATCGACAATGCCAGGACAATACAATTGTGGAAGGTAAGCGATCGATCATCATCTGACGGTTCGATAATACGCATCCTTCTAGTAGGAAAACGATGATTGCCGGGCATTCCTGGATGGAACAGCATATGATGGCCACAGTCCGATTTGAAGAAGTGGAAGGGAAGACCGGTGGAAGATTGGGCGTTTACGAGCGGAAGTCGTTCACCTGCAGGTTGCCCCTAGGATATATCGATTACGAGAACGATGAAGAGAAAGAGGAACTGAGGAAGATCTGGATAAGAGACCGTCCAGATGTAGAAGTAATCGGCATGGAAGTCACCATCGGCAACTTCGTGGACATTTACTTCAAGAAGTAGGGGCGGTACACATGGAAATGAAGCTCAAGTGCGTCAATGAAGAGGGCAAGGTCAGCGGGATGATCCATATCCACAAGGTCGTTGGGTCCGATCTCAAGAAGATCGGGGAGATCAAATATGGCGACGAATCGGACAGGAAATGGATCATGACGGCGCTGACAGAACGCCATCCGAATGTTTCGATCATCGAGTAGGCAGACTTTCGAACTTCGGTGGAAACCTTTTTTCATTTATTGGAGTAAATTTATCAAAATGAAATGACCCTATCGCTCTCTGCAATGAGGCGTGGAGCCCCTCCATCTTGGACAAAGGGCATGCCTATGCATCAATTGGATCTCTATTCACCCTGATTCCATACGGTGGGATCGTCATGACGAACCTTGCTCCTTGGCCAGGTATGCCCGTTTCTTCAAGGGATGCACCCGTGATCGAGACTATCTCGCGGCTCAGGAACAGGCCTAGACCATTGTTCTTCCCGAAACCCCGGGTGAACAGTTTTTCCTTCGCCGCCGCCTCGATACCAGCACCGTCGTCTTCGCACACGATGGAATAGGCGCCATCCTTTTCCTCTAGATAGACACGGACGGTGGTCACCCTTACCCCGTGCTGTATGGCATTGTCTATCAGGTTAAAGAACACCTTCGCGATCAGCGGATCAGCGAAAACCTCGATCCCTGGAGGACAATCGTTCAATACCTTGACCCGGCCGGTCGGGACATCTGCTACCGCTTCAGCCACCAAGGTACGGACGTCATGCCAAACGGGTTCATGGACCCCGATGTCCTCATATGTCTTTGTGAATTCGAGAGTGGTTGATATGCGTTTGGCAGCCATCATTGCCTGATGCAGATGCTTGTTCGGAGAGGTGTCTAGATCGATGCTCTCCATCAGTTCTAGGTTCCCCATCAACACCGTGAGATGGTTATTGATGTCATGGCGTGTGATGCTGGAGAGAAGATTGAGCTTCTTTTTCACTTCCTTCAAGGCGGTATCCAGATATTTCCTCTCCGTTATGTCGCTGGCTATTGTAGAAAAACCGATAATGATGCCCTGATTGTCTCGGACGGCGGAAACGGTCAGGGAAACGTCGATCTTCCCTCCGTCCTTCCTCATATTTGTCGTCTCGAAGTGGGTTACGATCTCACCCTTCGTGACCCGGGCCAGGATATTCTCCAGATCATCCTTGGATTCAGGTGCGGCCAGCAATGGGACCGGTTTTCCCAGGATCTCTCCCTTGGCATATCCGTAGATACCTTCCGCCCCATTGTTCCAGCTGGTTATCGTTCCCTGTAGGTTCGCGCCGATGACGGCGTCGGCGGTCGAATCAACGATGTTTGCCAATTCCTTGATCTTCGCGTCCCTCAGTTCGCGTTCGCTGATGTCCCTGATGTTGCATTGAACGATCTTGGCGCTACCGACCATGTAGGAATTGCTGATGAACTCCACTGGAATGATGGCACCATTCTTTCTTCTCAGAGGAATGTCCTCGTATCGGGTGTATCCCTCAGACCTTAGCTGGGAGAATGCCTCATCCGCCAGGGCCTTGTCTCTCATGAACCCGAGCTCCCATAGGCTCTTCCCCGTAACTTCATTCTGCGTATATCCAGTTAGGTCAAGGATGAACTTGTTCGCGTCGATGATCTTTCCGGAGGCAAGATCCAGGATCAGGATTCCATCCTGTGCGGTCTCGAACAGCCGGCGGTATCTGAGCTCCGACGTCTCCAATTTACGCTTGTTCTCGACCCTTTCGCTGATGTCCCGGATGTTGCATTGAACGATCTTGTCGTTATTAACGGTGTAGACATTGCTGATGAACTCTACTGGTAGGGACTCTCCATTCTTCTTTCTCAGCGGGATATCATCATATCTGACATATCCTACCGTTCTCAATTCGTTGAACGCCTCTTCCGCCAGGGCCTTGTCCTTCATGAAACCCAGTTCCCACAGGCTCTTGTCCAGCGTTTCCTCGAGCGAGTATCCGGTCAGGTCCAAAATGAATTTGTTCGCATCAATTATGATCTCCTTTTCAAAATCAAGGATCAAGATACCGTCCTGCGCGGTCTCGAACAGCCTGCGATACCTTTCTTCTGATGCCTTCAGCTCTTCTACTTTTTTCTTTTTTTCCGTATTATCCCTGACGATGATGCTGATCCTAGCATTGCAATCTGGACCAGTGAAAAAGCCCAAGTTGGATTCCCCGGTGAAGGTCGATCCGTCCCTCTTTTTGAAGTTGAACTCACGATTGACTATGCCAGTACTTTTTCCAATATGGATTGCCTGATTCCATTTCCCCTTTTCGACCATCATCTCTTCGATATTGACGTGTTTCAGCTCGTCCTCGGTAATTCCGAATAGATGACAAGCTGATGGATTGGCTGAGATGATGTCTCCATTGATCGTCGAAAGTATCACAGCATCGACGCTGTTTTGAAAAAGGGAGCGATAGCGTTCCTCGCTGATCAATAACGTCAACTCCCCCTGTTTTTTTGAGTGAGCCTGCTTTATGATGTTGGCGAGCTCAGCGAATTGGGATCTGATCTCACCCCCCTTCTGAACATAGAAATCCGCTCCATTGTTGAGCGCCTCTATCACGACCTCTTCTCTCCCCCGGCCGGTGAAAAGGATGAAGGGGATCTTGTTCTTGGTCTGCCTGATGTCCTTCAGGAGCTGGATCCCATCTTTGCCCGGCATCTGGTAGTCAGATACGACGACGTCGTAGTCGTGCAGATCGATCAATTCCAAGGCGCGAGCGGCCGAGGACGCTGTCGTCACCGATATGTACCTGTCACGTTCCAGCAGTTGTTTGGATATCTCTAAGAGGTCCAATTCATCATCGATCAGTAACACCTTAATAACGGACATTCTGCAGCTTCCCAGTAATCGTTAGTGCCCGGCATATAAATACCCGGCCATTGAAAATAACTAGAATGTTGGTATTCATTCCGATATCTACTTAACAAACATTAGACTTTTTCAGAATTCTATTCGCATAGTTCGAGAAGATACGCTGATTTCCATCTCATCACGAATATGACGAATTTATTCTATAGGGTCCATTGACAAAGAATTCTATTCTCTGATATACTGCCCAAACCAGTATGATATGAAAGTAATAATATATATATAAATATTAATAATTCTTGAATGACATGGATTGTCTATCTGGAATCAGGAGTATTATGCGATCGAGTCATGTTCCACATCTGAATCGAACAATTTCATAATGTAGTTTTCAATGAGAATCATTATCTATACCGGATAATCATGAATTCGTCGAATCCCATCGATATTGTGGGTTTCCGTGGGGGGATTATCTTTGGAGAGGAGAACGGGAAAATTGGCGGTTACTATTGCGTTGACATTCCTTCTGTCTGGCTCAACGCTCGTTTTCGGTTTGGACCTGGTTTCTGCATCATGGAGTCCAGACGGATCCTACCCAGCGATTCCTGAGGCCGATGAAGGCAACTACACCTATATAATGGACTTGAACGATCCCATTTCCGTCAGGATCACTGGATATGTAGGAGCGGGAGGAGTGGCAACGATTCCCTCGACAATCGGGGGGTATCCAGTTCTAATGATTGAAGTCGATGCGTTCTCTGGAAATGCCAATCTAACCTCTATCACCATTCCCAGCAGCGTTACGACCATCGGTTATGGCGCATTCACCAATTGCAGGTACCTGACCGCGATCAATGTCGACCCTGTCAACGCGAAGTATGCCAGCATCGACGGGGTCTTGTATGACAAATCAATTACCACGCTAATCAAATATCCTGGAGGCAAAACTGGGGCTTTCGCGATTCCGAACAGTGTCACATCCATATCTGATTGGGCGTTCAGTGGCCACAGTTCTCTGGTGTCTGTCATCATCCCGGGCAGTGTTGTGTACATAGGCAAGAATGCGTTCTCATATTGCAGCGTTCTTTCATCTCTATCCTTGGGCTATGGGGTGCAACGTATCGACGATTCGGCGTTCGTGTCATGTGGCGATCTCAAATCGATAGTACTTCCGGACAGCGTCGATACCACCATTGGAAATGTATTCGCTCAATGTGTCAAGCTGGAAAACGTGACCCTCTCAAGGAACCTGACGACGATCTCTACATACTCGTTCTCTGGCTGCCAATCCCTAAGATCTGTGATCATTCCAGGCAAGGTCACAAATGTGGAAATTGGAGCTTTCGCGGGCTGCTCAAATCTTACCGTTCTCTTCGAAGGGGACGCGCCGAGTGCTCCTGGATGGGAAAACTACCATTCCAAAGTAATCGTGAATTATTACGTTGGATCGAGCGGTTTCACATCTCCTATGTGGAACGGGGTCAGGAGCGTTCAGCTGAATGCCCCTGGTGCAAAACCCGTTGAGATGATAATAACCAGCGATTACTCCAAGAGCATACTGGGCAATGTGCTCGCGATTTCTGGCAAAATGCAGATCATGAACAGCAGCCAAGGTATTGCTGGCCTGGACCTTTCCATAGCCTATGGCATAAACAATGGTACAGTATGGACCGTACTTCCTTACATCGTCAGCACCTCTGATGGAACGTTCACCACGAGTTGGCTCCCTCCTTCAACTGGTGTCTATTTGCTCAATATCACGTATGAGGGAAGCGCTCAGTACTGGAGGGTGGTGTCCTTGCTGAACGTGGCGTTAGCTGTGTCGTCGAACAACGATACGTTCACGGTCCAGTCAAATTCCACTATAACCAACCTGAGTGTCAATTCGACCTCGAAGGAGCTGTCATTCACGGTCAGCGGTGAACCAGGCACGTCTGGATATGCGAAGATCACAGTCAGCAAGTCCCTCGTTCCCAACGGGAATGATGTCAAGATTACTCTGGATGGCGCCAATCTCAGCTATGAACTGAACTCGACGGAGACATCATGGATAATGATGTTCACCTATCACCACAGCTCGCATGACATCGTGGCCGATCTGAACATCAAACCATCTGCCACATCATCTGGCGATGGCACGATCTTGATCATGGTGTTGATCGCCATAACAATCTTGCTAATGGCTGCAATTATTGTGTTAAGAAAGAGGAACAAGGGAGAAACCTGAGAGTCGCACTTGATTCTCTCCAGGATTTGTGCAAGATCTTCATGGAAGCCATGACCCCCATGAGGTAAAGCGTATTCACATTATCCGACATGATAATCTCAGGCAAAGCCACTTTAAGATTAGTACGAATCTCAACGCTATAATGCAGAAGCCATCGAAACCCCCGGGAGGTGAGCTATGCTATCCAAAGGAATCGTGATTCCTCTTTCCTTTGCTAACCTGCCGGTCATTTCGATCACCTTCTTCGACAAGAAGAAGAGGCCCAGGAGACGCGAGGAAGAGGATGAGATAGACGTACCTCCCGACGGGCTCTCCCTCGAGGACCTGGAGAACATGGATTTGGACGAGCTCGAATCGCGAAGTTCCAAATTATCCGAGGAATCGGAGAGGGACGACCCAGGTGTCATTACCATTCTGCCGGGATGGTCGTTCATACCCAGCATCACCATCGCGCTTCCCAGAAAGAAGAAGGATACCGGGCCGCACTTCGCTCAGGCAGAGGTCGCGGAGATCATCGAGGGCATCAGGGAAGCTCCATTGCCAGATACGCTTTTCTCGCCACCCTGGGAAAATGACCGCATGAAGGACAGGGACGTGGCAGAGTTCGATCCCGAGACGGACGCCATCATCCGCCCGGATGCGGACACCGAGAGCATCATCACGCCCAAAGCCATCCCACCAGCAAATGTTGGGAACGAGGGACCTAGACCGGTACATTCGCTTCCATTGGACGAATTGGACCTGGACTTGGATCTGGATGAGGAGATACCGGACGCGCTCCCGCCCGCTGAGGAGCCGATAACGGATGATCATCTCATCATCCCGGAGAAACCTGAGAAAATTGGACCGGACCGCTCAGTCGTCGTGCCCGTCTCGATGGACCGGGACGATCTGGACCAGATGCTTGGCGGGGGTCTCCCCCGCGGCTCGATCGTCCTCATAGAGGGAAAGAAGGGTTCAGGTGTGGAGCAATTCGTGCAACGCTTGACATATGGCTTCCTGCAGA
This sequence comes from uncultured Methanomassiliicoccales archaeon, assembly GCA_942492955.1. GTDB lineage: Archaea > Thermoplasmatota > Thermoplasmata > Methanomassiliicoccales > UBA472 > DASXVU01. Next base: position 605,550 of record OW818644.1, on the reverse strand, counting down.
ACGAGGTCAAGGTCACGTACATCTCCACCGAGAACGCCACCAGCGATTTCATCAAGCAGATGTATGGCTCGGGGTTCTTGATGGCGAACCACCTTCTTGGCAAGAAGATACTCTACATCCCCATCGATTCGCTGATCCGCAAGGACCGGGCCATGGCTGGATACATCGACCGGTTGATCCGCTCACCCCAGCTGCTCAACGAAGTGATGATCATCGACCGGTTGTCGACGATGACTGAGAATGACCTCGATGAGAACGGCCACCTCAAGCTCCTCTCCTACCTGAAAGGCGCGGTCACCAAGGACCGCACGGTCATCCTGGTCACCGATGAGAAGCAGAACGGGATCGACACCATCCGGGAAGAGGCCCGGGCCAGGATGAGCATGGCGTTGACCGAGAACGAAGCCGTGCACTCGGTTCAAGTCCTCAAATATCCGGACGCGATACTGGAGGCGAAACAGGAGATCCGTTTCAAGATAGAACCGGGTCTGGGAATGGTCGTCCAGTAGTTATAATTCGATATTCCATATTTTGATAACTGACTGATAACGTCTTTATAAACAGGTGCCGCTCGAAAGCTATTCATTCTTGAGGCTGAGAACGATGCTTAAGACCCGGACGCGATATGATTCCGCTTGTATACTAATGGCGCTGATGCTCCTAGTGCCATTGTTCTCGGTCAGCGTCGCCGCCGCCTCGGTGCCCGATTCGCCTACGAATCTCACCGCTGACGGGGGCAATGCCAAGATCACGCTCAACTGGACCGCCCCGGTCAATGACGGCGGAGCGGCCATCGACGGATATCTGGTGTATAAGGGCAGCACGCCTCTGTCCATGAGCTTCTATCGTAATGTCCTGCCCACGCTGCCCCTCACCTTCGTGGACACCACGGTCGTCAACGGTCAGACATATTACTACAACATAGTAGCGCACAACGAGCTCGGACAGAGCACGTACTCATCCACCGTCTCCGCCATGCCGCTCAATGTCCCGAGCGCGCCGACGGCGACCACTGCGACCCCGGCCATCGGACAGATGTCTCTGAGCTGGAACCCGCCGTACAACGAGGGCGGTTCACCGGTCACCAACTACCGCATCTACCGCGGAACGACATCCTCCCTGCTGCTGTTCCTAAAGGACTCGGCCCAGACATCCAGCACGGATACTGGCCTCAGCAACGGGCAGACCTATTACTACCAGATCACGGCCGTCAACGCGGTCGGAGAGGGTGCGAAATGCACAGTGTTCTCCGGGACGCTCGCATCCCCGCCGGGACCATTATTGGACCTGCAGGCGGTCTCCTCCGACTCCAAGGTCACGCTGACCTGGACCGCTCCTTCCGACACCGGCGGTTCGCCGATCACCGGCTACACCGTTCACCGTTCCGTCATCTCCGGGCATGAGACCGTGCTGAGCCCGGTCACCGGCACCACATACCAGGACCTCAACCTGGTCAACGGCGTCACCTACTACTACCGAGTCTCGGCCGTCAACGCCGTCGGCGAAGGCCAGATGTCCGATGAAGTAGCGTCGACACCATCCTCCGTCCTTGCTCCCCCGACCTCGATAACCGCGACACCTTCCGATTCCTCAATTTCATTGAGCTGGACCGCCCCGGCGAACACCGGCGGATCCTCCGTGACCTCCTACAAGATCTACCGCGGTACCACCGCCACCACCGTGCTTTTCCTGGTATCCGTCACCCAGACGAGCTATCAGGATACCAGCCTGACGAACGGTCAGGCGTACTTCTACAAGATCAGTTCGGTCAACGCCGTCGGCGAAGGCTTGAAATCCGGAGCGGCGAGCGCCACACCGTTCTCCATCCCGTCCGTCCCGCTATCCTTGAACGCGGTCGGGGGCAACGGCGGAGTGTCCCTGGGATGGGCTGCTCCGTTCAGCAACGGCGGTTCATCGATACTGCGCTACTACATCTACTGGTCCGAGTCGGCCACCGGCCCCTGGACCAAGATCGACACGCTCAGCGCCGGACTGGTCTATGCCCACACCGGCCTGACCAACGGTCACACTTACTTCTATCAGGCGGCGGCGGTCAACGCTGCCGGTGAAGGACCGAGAACGCTGACCGCATCTGCCACTCCGCGCACGGTGCCATCCGCCCCGGTCTTCGATTCCGCGACCGGAGGGGTCGGAAGCGTGACCTTGTCATGGACCGCCCCTTCCGACAACGGCGGGTCGGCCTTGACCAAGTATTCCGTTTACCGGGGAACATCCAGCGGTTCGGAGACCTTCCTGCGGGATGCCGGTCTGGCAACGACGATGGTCGACAGCTCGGTCATCGCCGGCATGACCTATTACTATCGCATCACCGCCTGGAATTCCCAGGGGGAGAGCCTGAGGTCGAACGAGGCCAGCGCCACCACGTTCGGACTGCCCACCGCGCCCGCCCCGCTGACCGGGGCTGCTGGGGATCAGCAGATCTCTTTGCAATGGGGCGCCCCCAGTTCTGACGGCGGTTCCGCCCTTGTCGCATACCGTGTGTTCTACGGCACCGGCTCCGGCAACTACAGCGGAAACCAGACTGTCTCGTCCAACACGTTCCTCCAGCTGTTCCTGACGAACGGGGTCCGGTACTACTACGCCGTTTCGGCGATCAACTCCGTCGGCGAGGGACCGCTATCCTCCGAATACTCAGCCATACCGATGACCAACCCATCGGCCCCCCAGTCTCTGATGACCATAGGTGGGGTCAGGCAGGTCTCGCTTACCTGGATGCCTCCGCTGATCGATGGCGGTTCTAACATCACCGGCTACAGACTATACCGTGGGCCTTCGGCCACCAACCAATCGCTGATCGCCACGCTGGGGCCTTCGCTTGAGTTCACCGATACCGGTCTTTCCAATGGCACTACCTATCACTATTCGATCACCGCCATCAACAACCGGGGCGAGAGCCTCCACAGTCTTGACGCTTCGGCCAGGACGAACGCGGTGCCATCTGTGCCCATCGGCTTCTCAGGTTCCGCGGGCGACTCCCAGGCATCGCTGGAATGGTCCGCACCGACCGACAACGGCGGTTCTTCGGTCACCTCTTACAACGTGTACCGGTCGATCGCTTTGGGCACCTATGTGCTCATTGGCAACACCGCTTCACTGAGCTACTCAGACCCGGGACTCACCAACGGCCAGCGCTACTATTATTCGGTGGCGGCGGTCAACGCCGTGGGCGAAGGACCACGCACCGCCCAGCTCCCCGTAGTGCCGGCCACTTCACCATCGGAACCGACGCAGCTCGTCGCCGTTCCAGGTGTGAAGACCATAGCGCTCTCATGGACCGTCCCGTCCTCGGACGGAGGCTCGCCGATCCTCGGCTACCATATCCTGCGGGGGAACGCCCCGGGCAGCGAGACCCAGTACGCCGACGTAGGTACTGGATCATTCACAGATTCATCTCTTGACGACGGCGAGACCCACTACTATAAGGTGGTCGCTTTCAACGCGTTGAGCGACGGACCAGCCTCCAACGAGGCATCGGCCACCACGTTCTCCCTGCCGAGCGCTCCGACATACCTGCAGGCCACCAGCTCCGACCGGTCGGTCTCCCTCAGGTGGTCCGAACCGATCACCAACGGCGGGACCCCGATCCAATACTATACCGTATATAGGGGAAGTGCCCCGGCATCGATGTCCATGCTCACTTCGATATCCTCACATTCATTCGATGACACCGGATTGACGAACGGACAGACCTACTACTATGCGGTTTCTGCCACCAACGCCGTGGGCGAAGGTCAAACGACCGCCCCGATGGCGGCCATCCCTTCCAGAACGCCTTCCGCACCCATGCAATTGATCTCAGAGGGTGGGATCCGGCAGGTGGCGCTAAGCTGGTCAGCCCCATTGGACCTCGGCGGTGCCAGTATATCCTCTTACAGATTGTACCGGTCCAGCTCATGGAATGGATCGTACGAGCTGATCGTGTCCCTCGGTTCCACTTCATACACCGACACCAATCTGGACAACGGTGTACAGTACTTCTACCGCGTCACCGCGATCAATCCGGCCGGTGAAGGTCCGTACGCCGAGACCAACTCCACGACCTTCTCCCTACCAGAATCTCCCTTCCTCCAGACGGAGGTGAGCGGACTCGACGTCCATTTGATGTGGACAGTGTCCCAAGGCGCCGCTACGTACCGGATCTACCGCGGCGATGCCTCCGGTCAGGAAACCTACCTCCGATCGGTGATCTCCAATTCGTACGTGGACGGCCCTTACGCCTCCGGACGAACGGTATACTACCGCGTAACGGCGGTCGACGCTACGGGAGAAAGCATACCATCCAACGAGGTCAATGCCACCATCGAGACCGCGCCATCGGCCCCGTTCGGTCTGTCCGCCGCCCTTGCGGGAACCAAGACGGTACTGAACTGGATGGCTCCGTTGAACGACGGGGGTGCCCCGGTCCAATCCTACCAGGTGCTGCGCGGCCTGACCCCGGGATCGGAGACGCCGATCGGCACGTCCGACTCGACCAGCTACGACGATACGTCCGTCGAGAGCGGCATCCGTTACTACTATCAGGTCAAGGCGGTCAACTCCGCCGGGACCGGTCCGGCCTCGAACGAGGTCAACGTATTGTTCAGCAACACCTTCACCGCACCCTGGCTTACCGCAACGCCAGGCTTGGACAAGGTCACTCTCCGGTGGGCCGCTCCGATAGAGACGAACGGCAACCTTCTCACCGGATACCGGGTCTACCGGGGCACCGCCAGCCATGGGGAGTCGTTCCTGATCGATGTGAACGTCACCGAGATGACCGATACCGGTGTCATCGCGGGGCAGTGCTACTACTACCAGATCGCCGGCGTCACTGCGATGGAGGAAGGTCCGGCATCAAACGAGGCCAACGCCACCCCCTACACCTATCCAGGCGCTCCCGCTTCGTTCGACGCCTCCGGTTCCAACACTGCGGCGACGATGAACTGGACCGCTCCAATTTTCGATGGGTTCTCCCCCATTCTCGGCTACCACGTGTATCGCGGTCTCGAGAGCAGGAACCTGAGCCAAGTGGCCACCGTCTCCGGACTGGGTTACCATGACACCGGTCTGGCGTCCGGAACCACCTACTATTATCGGATCACCGCTTACAACGCTGCGGGCGATGGAAATGCCACCGCCGAAGTGGCCGTATCGACCCCGGTGAAGGTCGATGCGCCGATCGGTCTCACTGCCACGGCCGGGGAGGGCAAGATCACCCTCGGGTGGAACCAGCCGATCGGGGTGAGCGTGTTCACGTACAGCATCTTCCGGGGCAATTCCTCCGGAGCGGAAGAGTTCCTGACCAACTACCCTGCCACTGGCTGGGTGGACAGCAACGTCACCATCGGTCAGACCTACTACTACCGGGTCTCGGCCATGACCATGCAGGGCGAGAGCGAGCTCTCCGAGGAGGCCACGGCCACACCGTTCGCCGCCCAGGACCAGGCGGTCCAGGCAGGCAGCCTGTTCGACCAGATGTGGTTCCGCATCATTTTGATCATGACCATATTGGTGATCGGTTTCTTCTCCTTCGTGTTCTTCGTAAGGAAAGGGGCGGTCCAAGTCAAGAGGGACAAGTGATCGAGGACATCATCCGCCGGCACCCCTCTCTCCTCGTCGGGTGAATAATATCGGTCCTTGGTATTCACGGCCCTGCAGCGTAGCGCATATTCTCCACGTGACATGTCGATCGACCAGAATGAACAGGCGATGGAATCAATTATGATTCCCAGATGAGGTCGTTTATAAGGAAATAAAGTCACTTGAGATTATAATGCACCGGAAACCCTTTAGTGCAAGACCCCTCCTCGTCGTCCTTGCGCTACTACTGTCCGGCGTACTAATGCCAGCAACCTTCCTCCCCGGAACCTCGGCATCAACGGTCATAGGGACCCAAACCATCTCGGTGCAGACCCATGCGCTCACGTCCGATGAGGCAGCTCAGTTGCAGCTCACCTCAGGCGTGTATGTTGAGGGGACGAACTATAATGTGATCTTCGACGGGCACGGAACCGGATTGGCTCCTCCGACGGCTTCCCAATACGCGGAAATGGTCGGAAGCGTCCTGGTTACCGATGTGGTGGTGACCGGGCTCACGGCCCCCGCCTCCTACGACCTTTCTTCCCAACCCTATTTCCCAGTCGTCGGCAACCAGGGCAGCCAGGGTTCATGCGCCGCGTGGGCCATGACCTACTACGATTATGGCTACATCGAAGCCCGGGACAATGAATGGACCGATGCTTCCACAGGCAACACCGCCCATCTTCTGAGCCCGGCCTGGACATACAACAAGGTGAACTACGGCTTAGACCACGGCACATTCATGGACAACGTCGCCGAGGTCATCAAGGACTGGGGCGCGGCCAGCCTGAAGACGATGCCCTACGTTACTTCTGACTTGACCAGCTGGGGCAGCCAGGATGCGTTCCGCGAGGCCGTGCTGCACCGGGCCGCTTCGGTTAGCTATATCAGTTACAGCTCTTCCAACCCGAACGCTGCGTTCACGAACGTCAAGAACCTGATCTCCGCGAACTCCCCGGTCACCTTCGCGATCGACGCAAGCAGGTACTCCTCCGGGCTGACCAACGACAACATCATCGTCGCAGACGAGTACAGTTCGACCAGCATCAACCATGCCCAGACCATCGTCGGATACGACGATGCCAAGACCGACGGGATACATTCGGACGTGGGCGCGTTCAAGGTGGTCAACTCCTGGGGCAAGACCTGGGGCAACGGCGGATACTACTGGATATCGTACGACGCCATGAGGAAGATCGGGAACAACCTGTGGCTGACCTACATCACCGACAAGCCCTCGTATCAGCCCAGCCTGCTTTCCATCATCGAGTTCAACAACCTCCCCACCAGAGAAACCACCATCACCCTCGGGGTGGGCACCGTCGGCGGTTCCGATACCTTTCTGCCCTATTTCATGAAGAACGACGCTTCCGTGACCGCCACCTTCCCCTCCTTCATGGCGATCGACGTGACCGACCTCCTGGCCAAGTACCAGTCAGGCAAGACCACGTTCTACCTGACCCTGGGGAGCACCAAGACCGCCGGCAACGTGTCCTCGTTCCGCATCGAACAATACCTGAACGGTTATTCCAACGCCGCGACCCAGGTCTCCGGCCAGTCACCTGACGTGCCGGATGCCAACCCAGGCTCGGTGACCGTCACCATGGCACCGTATCCGACGATATCGCCGGCGACGGCTCTGGACAACACCGGGCTGACGCTGACCGGTTCGGGCAACGCGCAGTGGTCTGTGGAGACAAGGGATTCACATTCCGGCGGCAGCGCCATGCAGAGCGGCAACGTCGGCAATGGAGGTACCAGCACCCTCCATACGACCGTCCAGGGTCCATCGACAGTTTCCTTCTGGTGGAAGACATCGACGCAATCGACCGATGTGGTACGGTTCTACATCGATAACGTGGCAACCGCCACCGCCAGCGGCGTAACCGCCTGGCAACAGGTGAGCGCGGTCATCTCCTCCGGGACGCACGATCTCAAGTGGGAATACGGCAAGGACGCATCCATATCCGGCAACCAGGACCTGGTCCTGCTCGATGCGGTAGAGGCCACCCCTGGAAGCTCTCCTCCTTCTGCGCCGACCGGGCTCACGACCAGCATCAGTTCCAACATCCAGCTCGATTGGGCGGCTCCCTCCTCCAACGGCGGATCGGCATTGACCTCCTACAAGATCTACCGGGGGACCTCGGCTGGAACGGTGTCGTTCCTGGCAAGCGTTCCGTCCTCGTCCCTGGTCCATGTAGACACCAGCGCCTTGACGAATGTCACCTACTACTATCAGGTGACCGCTGTGAATACGATCGGCGAATCCTCCCCATCCAACGAGGCCAGCGGGAAGATTCCGGCCTCAGTGCCCGCGGCCCCCACTTCAATGACCGCGTCCGCGGGCCCGTCATACATCGACCTCACATGGTCATCCAATGGTGCCAGCCTGACCGGTTTCCACCTATATCGTGGCACTTCCGAGAATAATGTGTCCTTGTTCCAGACGCTCTCCTCTTCAGCCCGCTCCTACCGTGACATCACGGCCACTGCCGGCACTACCTACTACTACCGGGTCGGCGCCTTCAACGATCTCGTATCTTCGTCTCTCAGTGATCAGGCGTCCGCCCGAATAACTGTCGTCCCGAACGCGCCAACATCGCTGGTGGCCACCATCTACGGGTCCGGCGTCCATCTGGCATGGGCGGCTCCGGTGGATAATGGCGGCTCGCCCCTTCTGGGCTACAAGGTCTACCGCGGCACCACCGCCGGCGAGGAATCATCCATTCCAATAGGCATGATAGGAACAGCGGCCTACGATGACCTGACCGTGACGGCTGGCATTAGATACTACTACGTGGTAAAGGCCTGCAACGCCATCGGCGATTCCGTGGCCGGGAACGAGGCATCTGCTCGGGTGCCAACGGTTCCAGGCGCGCCCACTTCATTGACCGCCCTCGTCTCCGGGACGTACATTCAATTGACCTGGACGGCTCCGGCGGATAATGGTGGATCCTTCATCACCCACTATAGCGTTTATCGCGGTACATCCCCGGGTGCGGAAAGCGCGACCCCGCTCGGGATTACCGGTTCAACATATTATGACGATACCACAGTGATCCTCGGCGCCCATTATTACTACGTAGTAAAGGCAAGTAACTCGGTAGGCAGCTCCTTGTCGACCAACGAAGCATCCAGCCAGATCATTTACGCTCCTGATGCTCCTTCCACTCCGACGGTCGTGACGACCCTGGGGCATGTATTTCTGACATGGACCGCACCAGCCTCGAACGGTGGAAGTCCGGTCACGTCCTATAAGGTGTATAGGGGAACGACTTCCGATTCGTCAACGCATGTCCAGATAGCCACCGCGACACCGGCGTCGTATGACGACACCCTGATCACAGTGGGGAATACCTACCACTACTCGATCAAAGCCGTCAATATTGTCGGCGATTCCGCATCCAGCGGCGTCGCCTCTGCTCTGATAAAAGGACTACCAGGCACGCCGAACGCGCTCACCAGCCACATCTCGGACCGGACCGTGGTTCTTTCCTGGTCTGCACCCACCAGCGACGGTTACTCGCCGATCACGGCCTACAAGATCCATAGATCCGGGACGTCCGGCAGTGAATCATATGCTGCCACTGTCACCGGGACAACCTTCACCGATGCTGGCCTGGTCAACGGCAATTTCTATTACTACCGGGTCTCGGCGGTGAACGCCATGGGCGAAGGGCCTCAATGCGTTGAGGTCTACGATTCCCCCGCCACGGTCCCTTCCGCACCGGTCATCACGGGCGTGTCGTTCTCCAGCGGAATGGTGGAGCTGGTCTGGTCATCGCCCGATGATGGCGGAAGGCCGGTGACCGGATATGCTGTCTATCGCGGGGACTCTTCGAACTTCGTCTCTGCCTCTTTGCTAGCCGAGTCAATAGCAGGGAACGTGTACCACGACGCGATGGTGGTCGTAGGATCGACCTATCATTACTTTGTCACCGCCAATAGCTCGATCGGCACATCCAGCCCCGCGCTGTCCGATTCGGTCCTTGTCTCCAGCGTGCCATCACAACCCAGGATGGTCACTTCGACGATCGTCTCTGACCAGGTCCAGTTAAGCTGGTCCCCACCGGCGTCCTCCGGATCCTCGACCATATCAGGATACTGCGTTTACCGGTCCCTCGTCTCCGGTCCCGGAACGATCATCGCTCATCTCGGAAACGTGCTGGCATTCAACGATTCCTCTGTCACCCCCGGGCAGACATATTACTATGCGGTGTCTGCCGAGAACAATGAGGGGGTCGGCGACCAGTCTTCCGAAATACAGGTCAATTATGCCATCGTCCCCGGCACTCCGGCTCACCTGGTGGCGTCAGGTTCGACGGGAACCGTCGCGTTGAGCTGGTCCCCCCCGGCGCAGAACGGCGCTACGATAACTGGTTACACCATCCGTTCGTGGACCTCAGGCAGTGCGCCTTCCATAATGGACCAGGTAGGTCCGGGCGCCACGAACACGATCCTCAGCGGACTGTCCAATGGTGTCAAGTACTGGTTCTCGGTCTCCGCCAGCAGCGCGGCGGGAGAAGGTCTGGCCAGCATGATGGCGTCCTGCACTGTCGGGTCCATCCCGAGCGCACCCACGGCCTTCGGAACAAGCGCTGGGAACGGTTATGTCTCCATCTCATGGGGGGCTCCAATATCCAATGGCGGTCTGAGCGACCTCACCTATCAGGTGTGGCGTTCCACCACCGGTACCAGCATGCTGGTTGCCAACCTCGGCGCTACGAGCAGGTCCTATTCGGACACATCGGTGGTCCCAGGGACCGTTTACCACTACGCTCTGACAGCAACCAACGCCATCGGAGTCAGTCCGGAAGCCGGTCCTTCGAACGCCGTGGCCGCAGTGTTGCCGGATGCGCCATCGGCGGTCACGGTCAGCTCGAACACGTCCTCCATACTGGTCTCCTGGACCCCACCCAGCTCCAACGGGGGCATAGGCCTTTCCGGATACGAGGTCTACCGCTCGACTGGAGCCGAATGGACATTGTTGTGCACAATATCCGGTGCCACGATCGTTTCCTACCAAGACCAGTCCGCTCTGGGCGGGGTATATTACCAGTATGGTGTTTCCGCGATCAATGCCATTGGGGAAGGCCCTAGGGCCGGTCCCTCGGTTAACATAATGGCTGTCTCTGCTCCCTCGACCTTCAACCTGACCGCAGTTACCGGGAATTCGAACGTTTCACTAAGCTGGACGATCCCAGCTAGCTACGGGACTCCGTTGCTCCGTTACACCATCGTTCGGACCGAGTCTGAAAGTGGAGCGATCGTTTCGACAACCCTCAACCCAGACATAGCACAATACACCGATACATCTGTGATCCCAGGTCATAACTACACGTACAGAGTGAATGCCGACAACGCACTGGGCTCCACCATGGCCGATCCAGTGACGGTGCGCTCTTGGCGTGCCGTTATGCTTCAAGTGCAGATCGTGCCGTTCTCCCAGGGCATTGCCATCTCAGGCAGTGTCACTGACGTATCCGGACACGGCATCGGCGGCCAGAAGGTGACCATCTATAGGAGCACCAGCCTGGATGAGACCTGGACGAAGGTGGCGCAGCTTACCACATCTGGCTTGGGAAAATTCTCGGTCGTGGTCTCCAGCAGCGCAGGCATAATGAAGCTCAGAGCGGTCCTCGAGGATGATGGCACACACGTTCCGATAGCCATCGATCGTACCGTGGGCTCCCTATTGTTAAAGAGCGGAGACATGGCAAGCATCACGACCAACTCGACAATGGCAGAGACATCGCTCATCGGTACGGACAATACGATAATCTTCACACTCGAGCAGTCCGGAACCGCCAACATATCCATTCCCAAGGACTCGATCGGCGATCCGAACCTGATCGGCTTCTCTATCGATGGCCTGTTGGGTCATTACCTTCTAACTGAGACCGAAGACCAGTATGTCTACAGCCTTTTTGACGTCAAAGCGGGTCAAGTAGTCGCCATGAGCATCGGGCAGCCAACTACCCAGGATAATGCTCCGATCCTCATCGGGATATCTTTGTTCATCGGTGCATGCATCGGGGCCGTGGTTTTCCTGCGCTCGAGGAAAAAGTAAAGAACGCCCGTGAAGAACTCGAGGTAAGGCTTGCCTTTCTCACACTTGAAATGATATCACAGAATTTGTGGTGTCATTATCAAGATGATGTGGATGCAGACAAAATGTGATCGATTTTTCCTGATACTTTTCTGCTCAGCGGCAAAATATTGAAGATATTAACAAGAATTGCGTTTTGTATTACGATTGTGATTTAGTGCTAGGTATAAACATCGGTAGGAAGAAAAATTCCAATTATTTTTTCAATATCAAATTCGAGAATATGTTCTATTGATGCAGAAGGGCTGACTTCTCTCATTATTTCACATAATGATTTTATATAAAAATCAAATCCTGTTTTCGGACAATCATATTTTAAAAATGAATATCGATATACTGGATGGTCTATGAACAAGCCTGGTTTCATATGAACAATCTCAATTACTCTAATAATATTACTTACAATTTCATACAGTCAATATAATCCAGTCAAAAATAATAAACTATTCCACCCAAGGTTCAAATATGAATAATATCAAATCTAATATTGAATAATGGTAATACCAGTAATAATTTAATAAATCATTAGAAATCAAGAAATAATTGCAACATTTAAAAATACGTTTTCACTAAACTATATATATCTTTTTCCCCAATTGTTTAGGAGTGATAATTGCTCAGAGATCGGCCGATAAATGATAATGAAGGGCCATCTTTGATGCAGAGGGGAGGAGGGGTAATATGGATAGATCTGGAGCGTTGAAGCTCACAACAATACTCGTAGTATTGGTCCTATGCATTTCAACAGTCGGCATAGGGTTGCAATTGGCAAACCAAGGTGCATCTTCGGTAGCATCAGTTGACGCCTCAACTGCACCATCGGAGAATCCCTTGAACATGGGAGAGAGCTCATCGAACCCATCAGGTCCTGGGAATTCGGAAGATAATGAGCTGCTAAATTTGGCATTCTATGGCGGCAACTCGCCACAGGTTTTCTTGTCTGGAAGCTACAATTACCGGGCAATGTACAGTAGTGGCTGCACAGCCGATGCACGCGACAGCTCACGCACGACCACGATCCTTGGGGTTAGCTCGATCACCTATGGACAGTCCGTCACCGACAATGTGACTGTCATCGGTTCGATCGGAGAAGCGGTGCCAACTGGCAGTGTTGACTTCCAGGTGATGATCGGAAACGGCAACTGGGTCACCTACAGCAATGATGTGCCCCTGGTGGACGGCTTTGCGATCTCGGGTTGGTACACGCCAGCAGGTCCCGGTAGCTATTACTTCCGGGCCATATACTCTGGTGACAGCAACTACAAGCCCTCTCTGAGCGGATCTTGCGATGAGCCGTTGTCAGTTGACAAAGGAATATCGTACGCCTGCACAGAACTTGGCGCGATCGCCCTAACCTTGGGCAGATCCGTCACCGACAACGCAACTGTGACCGGACTCGGGATCGTCCCGACCGGCTCAATAGACTTCCAGGTGAAGAAGGCTGGCGCAACCAGCTGGATCACGTACAGCGCGGGGATAGTCCTTGTCGACGGATCAGCGGTCTCAGGATGGTATGTGCCGACAGAGGCCGGAGAATATCTCTTCCGGGCTGTCTACAGCGGTGACTGCAATTTCATGAGCTCGATGAGCGGCGATAACTCCGAGCCTTTGAACGTCGCCCCAGCCGCGTCTGAGATATCGACTGACCTTGGTGTAACAGAAATAAATCTAGGCCAGTCGGTAACTGACAACGCAACGGTGGTCGGTCTAGGGGGAGAATTCCCGTCACCGACCGGAACCGTTACGTTCCAGTACAACTTCAATGACGAAGGCTGGACCACATACTCCATCGTGTCTCTGGGTGGCAGCACCGTGACCTCGGCATTCATGATGCCGGCAGCGGAAGGTAGCTACTTCTTCCAGGCGATCTACGGCGGAGACAGCAACTACCAGGCATCGACCAGCGCGTTCGAGTCTGAGCCGCTGAACGTCAGGCCGGCACTAGTTGTAGAGCCATCTGAGACCACGACAGCAACGGTGCTGAGCGAGGTCAACATCCTCCTTGGCCAGACCGTCTACGATGTAGCAACGGTCACAGGCCCGGTGGGCGACCTCCCGGCTCTGACCGGCACGGTCGACTTCCAGGTCAGCTACAACTACGGACCGTTCGTGTCCTACGACATACAGAACCTGGTCAGTGGATCCGCCACCTCTGTAGATTTCCAACCGGCGGCAGCAGGCCACTATGAGTTCCAGGCGGTCTACAGCGGAGACGTCAACTATCAGACCTCGACCAGTCCTGAGAACTCCGAGCCCCTTGATGTCGCAAAAGCACCGACCACCACCATCACCCTGCTAAGCTCGGAGACCATAACATACGGTCAGATGGTCTTCGATTACGCAGCGGTTGTGTCTGATGGCGTGAACATGCCGGGAATGACCGGCACGGTCGACTTCCAGGTCAGCTACAACTACGGACCGTTCGTGTCCTACGACATACAGAACCTGGTCAGTGGATCCGCCACCTCTGTAGATTTCCAACCGGTGGCAGTAGGCCACTATGAGTTCCAGGCGGTCTACAGTGGCGACTCCAACTACGAAACATCGACCAGTCCGGAGAACTCCGAACCGATGGACGTCGAGCCGGCATCAACGGTAACCACCACCGATCTAGGTGCCTTGGCTGTCAGACCCTGCGAATCCGTCACAGACAATGCGACGGTTGTCGGTCTGGGGGAGGGATTCCCGGCGCCTACCGGAACGATCCTGTTCCAGGTCAGTTACAATGGAGGAGCGTTCGTAACATACGACACTGTAACCCTAGAGAACGGGATGGCTATCTCGGATTGGTACCAGCCCATGTCTACGGGCGAGTACTTCTTCCGGGCGGTGTACCTCGGCGATGACCTCTTCACCGGTTCGGAAAGCGGCCAATTCGATGAGCAGTTGTCCGTAATGTGCTGGTCTTAAGAGAGGAGAACCCCTCCTTTCAACATTTTTTCCTTCCTTTTCTTTCTCCTTTTTTATTCTGAATATTCCCTGAAAATCCTGCGAAAATTTATGTTGAAAGCCATTCGGTCTACTTGATGATTTAATGATCAACCTGCATTGATCGTTTAACGAAAGATCAAGGGATCAATTACAAAAACAGTATCTCTCTTTTTCATCTCACCTGTGTCATGATACGGCGATCAATGCCATGTGCAAATCCTAATGGTCTCGAACTGGACTATGAAAGTCCTATTCTCATCCTCTCAGAATGAAACCCTATACCTCAGCTACGTGAAAGTATTATCACCGAGAATAGAGTTCCATCGTTGCGGTAGGTTCATGAAAGCAGGAAACCCAGCCCTGAATGACAACGATAGGATCAGATACCTAAGGCAAATGGCGATCGAAGGGTTCGGGGAAGATGCTCAACGTTCACTGAAGGAATCTACCGTCACCGTCATGGGGGTAGGCGGCCTGGGATCTCCGGCATCAATGTATCTTGCCGGGGCAGGCGTCGGCAAGATCATCCTGGTCGACTTCCAATCCCCCGACCTCTCTAACCTCAACAGGCAGGTGCTGCATTGGGAGAGCGATGTCGCCAATGGCACAAAGAAAGCGGTCTCAGCGGCAAACAAGCTACATGAGATGAACACCGACATCAAGATCATTCCCAAGGTCGCGAGGATTGGAGTCGATGACCTTTGTAAGGTTGTCGAGGACAGTGCCGTTATCGTCGATTGCTTGGACAATTTTGAAGCCAGAAAAATGCTCAATCTCCATTGCGTGAAAGAAGGTGTCCCGTTCGTTCATGCGGCGGTCGAGAGCTATTCAGGACAGCTGACAGTGGTCATTCCAGGCAAAACACCATGCTTAAACTGCCTGTTCCCCAATTCACCAGGAGAGAAACAGATCGTGCCCATCATAGGATTCACGGCTGGCGTTTTTGGCTGCATGGAAGCTGCCGAAGCGGTCAAATTGATCACGGGACTGGGTGAACCGCTGGCCGGGAAGATGCTCGTAGGCGATTTGTACAGCAACTACTGGGAGACAGTCGAGGTGGAGCGAAACCCTATTTGCCCGGTTTGTGGCAGGCATTAATTAGCATCACTGTAGCGGAGAACTGAAACTAGCCCCACCACGGTCCACTCATACATCAAACGGCATGGAGAGATGACCGATGGACCTTGAGACTTCGTTGGACAAGATGTGTATGGGAGTTGAGGAATTGAACTTCCGGATGGCTAGGATCGAGATCGCAATACGAAAGCAGAACGTTAGGATTCGCATGAGCGACCCGGTGATCGTCATCAAGGACGTGTCCTCGATCGAGCCGGGAGCGGAGGGTCAAGGACGGATATGTCCCTGACTCATTTCTCTTCTTCCACCTTCTCCGGTGGCTTGTAGTTCAGCAAGATGGTGATGTGCTCAAGCACGATGTTGGCGTGCTTAATCGCCGCTTCGAGCACGATCCGCCCGGCTGGTGTTATGTCGTAGATCCTTCTCCTTCCATCTTCGATGGAAGTGATCAGTCCGTGTTTGACCAGCGCTTGCAACGCTGGGTAAATGGACCCCGGGGACGGCCTCCAGTCCTCCGAGGTTATCCGTTCGATTTCCTTTATGAGAGCATAGCCATGGATAGGCCGCTCCGCCACCAGCCTGAGGATGGCGAGCTTGAGGAACCCGGTCTTGAACCCATACTTGTGGAAGGCCTTCTTTAGGTGAGTCGCCTCCGGAATTTCCGGAAAGATCGTAGGTTCCTCTGGCTTCATTCCTTTTTCCATGGTGATCAGTTCACAGGAAGTAGAACTTCGTCCCGTACTTGATGCTTATGTTCGCCACCTTCTCAAGCCGGTCCAGTACGCCAGAGTAGCGCCGTACCATCATCTTGCTCTCGAGCGGCAGTTTCTCGCGCATGACCTTGACCTCTTCCAGCATCCGGGCGGCATCTTCCTTGTTGAACATGGTCTTGTTCTTGACTGCGTTGGGAACGCTGGCGATAATGGTGCAGCCATACTTCGCGGCGATCTCCGGTAGGGCGGAGTTGTCCGGTCCAAAGGTCCCGATGCAGCCCCTTCCCTCATCCCAAGATACCTCGCACTTCTTGCACGCCTCTCCCATCTCGTCGAAGGAGAGCATGTCCCACTTGGTCAATCGGTTATCTGGATCAGCCAGATCGAGAAGCTTCTTCCTCGTGTCGGCGGAAGCGTTATCTACCGCGATCCAGCCGGTGTACTGCTTCTTGGCTAGCGGAGTCAACTTCTGTTTATCGGCATCATTCTTAACCTTGTCCAGATAAATGTTCTCCGTCTCGGCATCCACCCGGTTGCGCTTGGCGAACGCATCAAAATCTGTGGCAAAGGCTGACTTCACAGCGTCCATCGGGACGAGCAGATCGAACTCAGCGCATGACTCGAACCCGGTCACATCCTTCAGATTGACCTTCAGGATCGAGGTCTTGGCGTTCTTGCATGCCGACGCATCCGTGTCTAACTCACAAATAGCTATGCTAACTCCCATGTGCTATCCCTTCTAGGCCTGTGTTACACGGCGGGCATTATTTAATCTCTTTTCTCCGTCTTAAATTATTGAGGATAGAATAGGAATCTAAGCCGAATAATCATGCTGGGGGCTTCGATCATTGTCGAAAATATTGAACCTCAACCATGCATCATCATGTCTCTGCCAGAACGATTCCCCTGAATTATCCGGGTCTTGCGGATCGGAAAAATGATCGATCCTTGGAGATCCGGAACGATATTGCGTGCTCTGTCCAGAACCCTTCTTCGATCGCTTCAGCAAAAATGATTATATAGCGAGATAAATCGGAAGACTCGCCACAGGGTCACCTCGTTAGTTAATACGGAATGCCCCTATCGCATTCTGTTGTCTTCCTTGTCTGATACTAAACGCCGTTTATGGGACGGGCTATTTCTATCCGGTATCAGGCTGGGAATTTGGAGAAAATATCTCGAAGAGTATGGAATCACCGAGGATCAGTATCTCAGCAAACTACAGGCATTAAGGCTTAGACCGGACTGCAAGGACCCTGAGCATGAGGCGATATGGAGAATGATCTACGAGATCAACCTCACCGCCCATCGCACCAATGACAATAAGCTGATGGAACGAACGTACAGAACGATGGCCATCATGACCTACGATGCGGGGGAGGATCCGAAGGACATGGTGGAGCTGAGCATGCAATATCAGCTCATCCAGCTGGACGATGCATCTGCGTTCCGGACGAAATATTCACGGGTAGAGGTGATCTCAGGATGTCAAGACTGCTTCTCCGGCCGGCAGGTATTCGAGATCTCTATCGCCAGAGCCCTGATCCCAGTCCCCTGCAAGCAATGCAAGAACCTAACCGACAAAGATCATCCTTACGGCCTGTGCGAATGCAAGTGGCAGGCAGTAGTTGATCCGTCCTGCCCAGATCCGCAATGAGAACCGGTCGACCTAATCTTACCCTGACCGCCCCTGATTATCCCAAGCCCTTCTCAATCCTTTTCGCGCCATCGGGGCTCTGCTGCTTTGCGCCCACCGATTCGAACCTCTGGGCGATCCAGTCATTCCCGCAGGAGACCAGTTTCTATCCTCCAGCGTATTGAGAAGCAAGTTTGACGACAATAATATAGTCCTTGCATTTTTTTATTCAGGCATCAAAAAAACATCCGATTTATCAGGATCGGTAACTGATGATTTGTTTATATAATGCATAGCCAGTACCCTAATTATCGGATAATCCAGCTCTGACCGATATAGTTAAATCGGCTATCCTGTTTTATCTGAGTGGACCGTTATGCCAAAACAGAAGCTCGAGATCGAATGTCCGGTCTGCGATGCAAAAATGAGCATTGACGCTCGTTCGTGCCCCAAATGCGGCGCTGACCTGGGCATGGCTGACTTTCAGGACCTTGAAAATCTTGCCAACGATATCTCTGGCAGCACAGCTATAGCCGACGCACCGGTTAAAAGAGAAGAGCTGGTGAAGGCCGAAACAGAACCGGTGTTCTCCGAGGAAGAGGTCAGTTCTAACAAAGAGCACATTGAGCCTGAAACGACCGACTCCAACATCAAGGTCGAGCCATCATCACAGGAGAAACCGAAGGAAGAAAAGAAGGAAGATGATGCGCCCGTCGAGTCAGGTAAGAAAAAGGGCTTATTCTCGAAGTTCTTCGGCAAGAAGAAGTGACCAGTGTCATGAGCGACATCCGCATTAAGAAAAGGGGAAGGCTCCGGGAGAAGGAGATCAAGGCACTATCAGAAGAGGTCTCACAGAAGGTGGGTATCCAAGTATTCACACTGAAGGATACCATCGATAAGGCCGAGAGCTCCGAATTCGATGTCATTTTCGTCAACAACGAGATCCTTGCCCTGGTCATTGCCGGAAAGGCGTTCCTGACCGTCAAGGGGGCGCTGAAGTACAATCCCCCCAAATCATACGTGACGGTTGATATGGGTGCGGTCCCGTTCGTCGTGA
Source organism: uncultured Methanomassiliicoccales archaeon (assembly GCA_942492955.1). Taxonomy (GTDB): domain Archaea; phylum Thermoplasmatota; class Thermoplasmata; order Methanomassiliicoccales; family UBA472; genus DASXVU01. The sequence continues at coordinate 586,447 of OW818644.1, read as the reverse complement.
AGGGGGCGGACATAATGGGTCCGGGGATAGTCGACGCCGACAGGGACATAAAGCCCGGGGATTTCGTCTGGGTCAGGGACGTCAAGAACCTTCGGGCATTGGCCATCGGTGAGGCCATCGTCTCTGGCGAAGAGATGCTGCAAAAGAAATCCGGGAAGGCCATCAAGAATTTCCATTATGTTGGCGACAAGCTCTGGAAATATGATGAGCGCTGACCTAGGCGCGCCATCCGATCCTTGGCATGATCCGGTTTTCCTCAGATCATTATCTTGTACTTCCCGCTTATAATGCAACTTTCAAATAGGGGCTGCCTACTTTATAGAATAGTAGCAATTACAGTTGCCAGTAGGTTATAATATGCGGAACAAGGCAGCCGCCATCGTCTCGATGCTATTGATCACGATCTCGACCTTCATCGCTATCCAGAGCCCAGTCAGTGCCATTTCCAGCGGTGATTTCGAGTATTCCCTGATCAACGATGGAGCCGCTGCAGAGATAACCACATATACAGGAGGGAGCAGCATCGTCGAAATCCCCGCTACCATCGAGGGATATTCGGTCATCTCGATCGGAAGCTTCGCCTTCTACTTCAATTCCGCACTGACTGAGATCACCATTCCCGACGGGGTGACCAATATCGGCTATGCCGCTTTCTACGGTTGCAGTGCACTTACATCGGTATCGATTCCCGCCACCGTCATAACCATTGGCAATGGGGCGTTCTACGATTGCGTTTCCCTGTCCGCGATCGAGCTACCCGACAGTCTCGTCTCGATCGACGGGTACGCGTTCCATAACAGCAATCTGACCTCGGTGGACATTCCCGACGGCGTAACCAGCATCGGGAATTCCGCGTTCCGGAATTGTCATAACCTCACTTCCGTCTCTCTGCCTGTGGGCCTGACGAGCATAGGGAACGGTTTGTTCGCGGAATGCATCAGTCTGACCTCAATAGCGATTCCGGAAGGCATAAACGGGATCGGGGAAGGGGCGTTCTATAATTGCACGTCGTTAAGTTCGGTCGATATCTCAAATAACGTTTCCACCATCGGAAATAGTGCATTCCAGGGCTGCAGCGGAATTTCCACAGTGAGATTGGGATATGGTTTGACTTCGATCGGCTTTGCTGCCTTCTATGATTGCACCTCGATCACCATGGTCGCGATCCCTGACGGCGTGGTTTCCCTCGGATACGGCGCATTCTACAACTGCACTTCGCTGACCTCGTTAACGCTGGGAAAAAACCTGACCGGTATCGGAGCGGTGACATTCTTCAGCTGCCGATCGTTGACCTCCGCCATTATCCCTGATTCGGTCGCCACCATCGGATACGGCGCGTTCTACAACTGCACCGCCCTCACCTCGGTCGTGATCGGAAGCGGGGTCACCGACATCGGCGAATCCGCCTTCGAAGGTTGCCAATACCTTTCTTCCCTTACTTTCAGGAGCAGCGCGCCTTCTGTTGCCAGCGACTGGATCGAAGATCATAATCCCGGCTTGGTCATCCATTACTATTCTGGTGCGAGCGGTTTTACCGCACCGACATGGGAAGGCATCCAGACGGAGATGGTCGGATCTACCATGGCCGCACCTCAAGGTATGGTCGTCGTTGCTGGTCCTGGCACTGTTACGGTATCATGGAAATGGCTGAACGGAAATGGCAGTGAAACGATCGACTATTACATCCTCTACCAGGATGGGATGGATATCAAGCATGTCACCTCTGACATCCCAGTTAAGATCGGGGGATTGGCCGAGGGTCACACGTATTCTTACCAAGTGGTGGCGCATTCCCTGTCCGGCCCTGGATGGAACTCCTCCCGGTTATCGGCCAGCCCCGCCGACATGCCGGATCCGATCAGCGTGACGATCACCTTGCCAGCCGAGAACTCAACCCTCGACTCGGGGAATGTCGACCTTAGGTGGACGGTCGTGAACTATGTAGCCATCGCCTTCATAGAAATCCGAGTGGACCAGGGTCAGCAGGTCAATTTATCTGCAAATGCAAGGAACTACTCGATCATCGGATTGGGGGACGGGCCGCATACTGCGAACGTCACCGCCTCCGATGGTGAGGGAAACCTGACCTCACAGCAGGTCTCCTTCACCGTCAGATCAACCGGTACTACGAACGAGTCGAATAGCACTGCCGGCGCCCAGAACTCATCTGACGGGATCATACTGATGATCATTACGGTCGTATGCGTGGCAGCGGTCGCCGCCATCCTGTTGATGGCCATTCTGGTATACAGAAGAAGGGCGAAAGGGTAGTGTGTCTACAGGTCTGGGGCATCGAGAACACCACAAAAACCCCATGCATTGTCAGACAAGGCGTTCCACCGCTGCTGCCGTCCAGATAATTAATCGCCGAAATGTTAATATTCAGTCACCCCATTTCTGGAACAATCTAAGAGGGATGCAACTTGCCGCTGTTGAAGAAGCCGTTGAGAAAGGGGAAGGATGACGTTCAGACCGTTGAGACAGATCAGTACATCGACCTCGGGGCACTGTACTTCCAAGAGGACAGCCCGCTCGCCGGGAACGGTATGATCAAGGTCGCAGAGGTCTACCGGTTCGAGGATGTCACATCCGTCAGCCAGCCGGTCTACAATGGCAACATCGTCCTGATCGACTATTCGCCGATCGAGAACGACCAGCAGACCCTGAAGAAGATCACCAACGAGCTCAAGAACATCGCCCGGGACACTGGCGGCGACGTGGCGGCCATCGGCAACAACCTGATTGTAGTTGCACCGAACGGCATCAAGATCGACAGGCACAAGATAAAGGGCGGCTTCAACTAGACCTGTTCTTCCCGGGGCGTCTGGCCCTCAACCATATTTCATCCAGACAATACTATTTTGAATCGATCAATGGGAAAATGCGTAAACGGTTTCTAATTTTTCTAGAAGGCAAAAAATTGGAGTGATCATTATCAAATTACTGATGAATGGATCATTATCGAATAATGGGGTGTCAAACAAAATCCGGTATTGAAAGGGCAGTTCTCTAAGATTTAGTCAAATCCTTTGGTAAGATTTATTAAGGTTCGAATCACCCGCTATTTTTTTGTGTTCATATGAAGATCAAGCATACCAGCATATTCGTGGACGACCAGGAGAAAGCGCTCGAGTTCTACACCAAGATCCTCGGTTTTGCGAAGAAGGAAGATGTCAAGGCCAATGATTTTCGTTGGTTGACCGTTGTCTCGCCTGAGGACCCGGATGGCGTCCAATTGGTCCTTGAGCCGAACGAAAATCCGGTCGCGAAAGCATTCCAGGAAGGGATCTTCAAGCAAGATATCAGCGCAACCATGTTCGTTGTCGACGACGTCCAAAAAGAATATGAACGGCTTAAGGGGCTTGGAGTCAGGTTTACCATGGAACCCACGAAGCTACCCGGGACGCCAGCTACGATAGCGAGATTGGATGATACTTGCGGTAATCTGATACAGATCACTCATCTGCAAGTCTAGAACAGGAACTAGATCGCCACGTATCGCCCTACGGTCAAGGGCGCTGGATTATACAAGAATATCATGCCCTGGGTATGCATAAGACCCCAGGCGGTCGTCCGGAACCCGGTTTCTCAAAGTCAATATATAGTCCAATCTTGATTTTCCCCCCGTGCCAGATTACAAGGTGATCCATGACAGCGTCCACGGCAGCGTAAAGCTGAGCGGTGTGTACCTGGACCTGCTGCAAAGGCCTGAGATGCAGCGCCTGCACGGCGTGCACCAGCTCGGACTCGCCTACCTGGTGTTCCCCGGCGCCCACCATACCCGCATGGAGCACTCGCTCGGCACTTTCCAGATCGCAAACCGAATGGCCTTGGCGCTGAACATACCAGAGCATGAGCGGAGCGCGGTTCTCTCCGCCGCGCTGCTCCATGACGTTGGCCATGCGCCCTATTCTCACACCCTAGAATGCGTCCTTGAGGAGCGGACCGGAAAGACCCACACCGAGATCGGGACCGGACTCATCAAGGGCGATCTTAAGACGATAGACCCGGAAGAGGGCAAGATAATCGGCGTGCAGGGCACGATCGCCGAGGTCCTCGAGGAAGAGGGCATCTCCGCTGACCTGGTGGCCGACCTGATCGTCTCGCCCCGGGGCCCCGACCTGAGCGGCCAGAAGAAGTTGCCGCTGGATGGCGTGCAGACCTATTTCAACGAGAACAACTACCTGAGGCAGGTCATCCACGGACCGGTCGACGCCGATCAGATGGACTATCTGCTGAGGGATGCCTACTATACTGGCGTAGCTCACGGCACCATCGACATCGACCGCATCATGGACACCATCGAGCTCCACCATGGGGACATCGCGGTGCGGAAGAGCGGAGTGGTGGCGATCGAGGGCTTGATGGTGGCGAGGGCGCTGATGTACACGTCAGTATACTTCCATCACACGGTGCGCATCGCGGAAATGATGCTATGCAAAGCGGTAGAGCATGCCAGCCCTGAAGCGCTCGAGGACATACAGATCCAAACGGATGCCAGCCTGTCGGAGCGTTTGCTAAAGGATGGTGGCAGCGCCGGCCGAATAATGACGTTGCTGAAATACCGGCACCTCTACAAAAGAGCATATTCCATGCTCATCTCCGACCTGGACCCGGAGCAGCTGGATTCCCTGCTGCCATTGACGAACTATGCCAGGCGCAAGAACGTCGAGAGGGAGATCGCCGAGAAAGCGGGCGTGGATGAATCGGAGGTGATCCTCGATATGCCGGAGCGCGAACTGCTGATCACCGAACCGCGCATCGGAAAGACCGAGGTGCCCATAATCAACGGCGATCGGGTGAGGCCTCTTTCCAAATACAGTCCATTGGCCAAGGCCATACAGACGCGCAGCGTCAACGACTGGGCGGTCATGGTCTCGTCTCCGGAGGACCACCGAGAGATCGTTCAAAAGGCGGCGGAGAGGGTCCTTTTCTCCTGACGACGATTTTGGGGAACAGGTCTGGCTAAGCGCTAAAGATCGCTCCTGATATTTGGGTCGAAAAGCGCTTCATATCGCGCCGCATACGTTCAATGCTTACGATGTTCGACCCGTTGTTCCTATCCATTTCCATTGTTGTGTCCATCACAGCTTTGGCTATGGGGGGCTACGTCTTCTTCAGGAACCCACACCTGGGGATCTCGAGGGCATTCTTCGTGGTCATGACACTTCTATCGGCGACGTCGGCTCTGGACTGTCTGTTCCTTAATGCTCCGACCAATGGGCAGGCCGTGCTCATGTGTCGCCTCCTGACGTTCTGCCTGGTCTGCCTGTTCGGCGGCTTCCTTTACCTGGCCACGTTCTTCGCCTTGCAGAGCAGCTGTGCCGTTTTCGCGCGGCACTGGATCAGATACGCGGCGTTGGTCATCATATCCGGCGTATTCTCAGCGTTGTTGTTCGGCAAGGTGGATATGGGTCCCTTCGGATGGATGATGCCAAACTCGGCTGAGCTGGTCGGCGTAGGATTGATCACAGCGATCTACCTGGCATCTGCTTTAAACATCCTCGGCCGGGCTCACCGGGACAGCCGCGATCCGCACTACGGCACATTGGTGGCCGGTCTGACCCTGGCCATGGCCATTCCGTTCGCCCATCTCCTAATGGCCTCTCTTCTGGAGCTGGTAGGCATACTGGTCCCGTCACCGATGGCCCCGGCATATCTCATCACCTCGGCGGTATTCTTCTATGCCATAGTCCGCGAGCACCTATTCGACATTTTACCATCCATTGACTCGCCTCGCGTCTCAATGAGGAACCTGCCCATCGAGCTGGAGGAAGGGAGGTCCTATGCCGTAGAGGAGAAGGGGACGGACACTTCATTCCGCCTATTCGCATCTGAGCTCAACGCCGGGAGGAAGGGGCTCATCATTTCCCAGAAGCATCCGGAACAGATCCGGGAAGTGTACGGCCTCCGGAACACCCCGATGATATGGTTGGCGCATCGTCCCATCAAGGATGCCGTCTCGCCCTCGAACCTCCCGTTGCTGGAGCGTACCGTTAAGCGCTTCATGAGCGATGGAGAGGACACCGTGGTCCTGGTGGAGGGGCTGGACGAGATGATCCTGGAGACGTCCAGCCAAAAGGCCATGAGGTTCCTGTTCGAACTCGAGGATGAGGCAATGATCAGAGGATCCAGGCTGATCCTGTCTTTCGACCCGAACGGTCTGTCCATACGCGACCGCGCCCTGCTGATGAGAAACATGGTCGTGCTGGACCATGAGGGTTTATTGGTGGTCCGATCCGATCCGGGATTCGACCTGCCCGAGGCGGCCCCTCTCAGCCTTTCATCACGCCAATTGGCGTGAGCTTCACGACCGGCCGGGAGAGCCCTGCCCCGCTGACCACGGCGATGACCTCGTCGATGTCCTTGTAAGCCCCGGGGGCCTCTTCGATGATACCGTCCTTGGTGCTTGCCTTCAGGTATATGCCCCTCGACTCGAGCTGTTGCTTCACGGTGGAAGCGTTATAGGTGTTTATGGCAGTGGCCCGTGACATCATGCGACCCGCGCCATGGCAGGTGGAACCGAAGGATTCCTTCATGCCCCGCTCCGTTCCCACCAGTACATACGTGCCGGCGCCCATGTCCCCCGGGATGATCACTGGTTGACCGACCGACCGGTACTTGATCGGAACGTCTGGATGTCCGGCCGGGAATGCCCTGGTGGCTCCCTTGCGGTGCACATAGACCTTCCTTCTCTTGCCGTCGACCTCATGCTCCTCGAGCTTGGCGATGTTGTGGGCAACGTCATACACATGACGCATCTCCATGTCCTCGGCCTTGCGGTGGAACACCGCCTCGAACGATTGACGGACCCAATGCATGATCATCTGCCGGTTGGCCCAGGCATAGTTTGCGCCGGCGCTCATGCCGTTGAAGTAGTCCTGCCCGTCCTGGGAGGTGACCGGGGCACATGCCAATTGCCGGTCCGGCAGGTTCAGGTTCATCGATTTCAGCGACCGCTCCATGACCTGCAGGTAATCGGTGGCTATCTGGTGACCGCATCCGCGGGAGCCACAGTGGATGGTGACGGTGATCTGCCCTTCATGGGTCAGGCCAAAGGTCTTGGCCGCCTCGGCGTCGAAGATCTTGTCGACCTTGTCGACCTCCAGGAAATGGTTCCCTGAACCGAGGGAACCGACCTGCGGTATGCCCCTCTGCTTGGCCTTCTGGGACACCTTGGACGGGTCGGCGTTCTTCATCCGGCCTCCCTCCTCGGTCGTCTCCAGGTCCTCCTTCCAGCCGAATCCCTTGCGGACCGCCCACTCGGCCCCTTCCGTGAGGATCGAGTCGATCTCGCTGGCCGCAATGTCGACCACTCCTTCGGACCCGACCCCCGAAGGCACGTTCTTGAACAATGTGCCGATGAGGTCCTTGATGCGGGGTTCCACATCCTTAACGTCCAGGTTGGTGCTCAGCAGCCTGACGCCGCAGTTGATGTCGAAGCCGATCCCACCGGGTGAGATCACTCCTTCCTGGGCATCCATGGCGGCAACCCCTCCGATGGGGAACCCGTATCCCCAATGGATGTCAGGCATGGCCAAGGACCTCCCGACGATCCCCGGCAGGCACGCGACATTGGCCGCCTGCTCCGGTGAATTGTCGCTCAGCACGTGCTGGATCATCTTATCATTGGAATAGATCACGGCGCTGGTGCGCATGCCAGGTTTGTAATCCTGGGGTATTTCCCAGCGGTAATCGTCGATCTTGTTGATGGTACCCTTCCAAGCCAAATGTCACACCAGACCACGTACATGGCGCGGGTTAGATAAAGTTTTCAAATGCTCCAACGAAGAAAGGATAATTAGAGCATATGGGCATCGGGATGGGAGCGCAGGCCTGATGATTCAGAATCTCGAACTGTATTCAGCCTTCCCCCTGGTGACGGGGGTCATGGCGTTATTGCTGGGCATAGCGCTCTTCCGCAAGGACAGGCAGATCGCCTCTAACGGATTCTTCATCATCATGCTGATTTTCTTGATAGCTGGCGTCTCCGATTTCATGATGATCAACGCCGAAGACGAACAGACCGCCCTTTTCTATGCCAGGGGTGTCTTCTTCTCTCTGGTCATGATCTTCGCCGGGTTCCTTTACATCTCCATACAGCTCACCTTCCTGCCTTTCAGCAGGTGGTTTGGAAAGCACCAATACCTGTACTACGCGACCGCGGCAATGATCGGGATGGTCGTCGCATACAATCTGAAGAGCGTCGGACATAACGAGTTCGGTTTCGGCCCCCCGAGGAATTATGAAACAGTTTTGGCGCTCGGGGTGGTCACGACCTTCGCCGCTTCTGCCATCTCCCTCATGGTGAGGCGTTATTTCGCTTCTGATGATGAGATGATCCGGAGCGAATGCGTATTGCTCTCAATGGCCGTGCTCCTGCCCTATCTGTGGGGATCAGTACTGGAATTCCTGCATATACTAGCTATCAGGGTCCCCAGCGAGCTCTCCCCCGGTTTCCTCGTTTCCCTGATGATCATCGCGTTTGCCGTCTATCGCCATCGACTGTTCACCGTCGTGCCCGTTTCGGAGGACCGGGACGGAATAAAAGGTGCCAAGGAAGCCGCGATGCTGCCACCTGGAAGCTATCTGCTCTTCGAGGAGGCGAAGGCTGACGGCATGTTCGAATCATTGTTGTCGCAGGTGTCCAACGGGATGGAGGGACTGATCGTTACCCGGACCTACCCGGAGGACCTCCGGGAGAAGTACGGGCTGAAGAGGACGCCCGTGATATGGCTATGCTCCCAGCCTGGCCAGGACCGCGTAGAGCCAACGAACCTTACCATCCTGGAGCACACCATCATCGATTTCCTGAAGATGGGAGACAACACCTTCGTGGCGATCGATGGTCTTGAGTATCTGATATCCAACAACGGTTCGCCCAAGGTGCTGCGCATGCTCTACGGGTTGAGGGATGAGATATTGATGAACGGATCACGCATGATGATGACCCTAGACCCGAGGGTCCTTGATGTCAAAGACCTCGCTTTATTCGAGAGGGACTTCAAGGTCGTAAGGAAATTGTGATAAGAAGGGCCGCGTCCGTGATTTGAACACGGGTCAAAGGATCCACAGTCCCACAGGATGCCAGGCTACCCCAACGCGGCCGTGCTGGGAGTTGTGGAACGCGTTTCAATTAATAAATGTTGCGTGTCTCATTCATAAGGGAATACGGCGTAGACGACGGCAAATTTTGCCTTCGATCCCTCATCATGCTCGTCCGATAGTTCTTTCATCTTCTGATCTAGCTCGAACATCAGCTGGTCCGCTTCCTTGGAGGACTTTTCATTGATGGGGAGGATGACATAGTTGACGCCGAAGGGATAGCGCGGCCTCTCCCCCACCTTCACAAAATAGGATTCCCTCTTCTCGTCCAAGGTGGTGATGCCGTGGTTCAGAATGCCCTTGATCGCGCCCATCGCCGCGAAGACCAGGTTGAGCCGCTCGGAAATGTCGACGGTCTCCTTGTCAGTCGCATCGCTCACCATGCCTGGCTCGAACTGGGAACGGTAATATTTCTCCACCAGGTTGCCGACCATGCCGGTCCTGGTCTGGGCGATGAGGTCCGCCTCCAAGAGTTTCTTGATGTGGTACTGGGCGTTCTGGATGCTCAGCCCCAGAAGTTCCGACACATGGGAGGTCGTCATCTCCTTCATCGTGAGGAGCGAGAGGATGGCCAGTCGGTTGGGGTCTGAGAGTACTTTGATCTGTTCGACTCCTATGTCCTTCATGGGTATCCGCTCAAATCTATTTTCAACGTTGTAACGGAGCCATAATAATTAAATACTTACGATTATTACCGCTAAAATGAAATTAGAACGATAACAATCGTAGGATACGGTGAAAACATGAACAAGAATAAGAAATCGGTCACGGTCTCGTGCTCGAACCAGGTACTATCTTCCATTTACATGGCTCCTAGATAAGCGCTTGACCGATCACGCGCACTTCCAAACCTATTCCTTTTCTTCATTTTCATTTTCCAGTTTTTTATCAAATAAGGCGAACGGTTTAATAACGCAATCAGAATCCTCACGCGATGCGGGACAAGGCGACGGTGTTGGTCCCATTCACATTGATCATCGTAGCAGAGATGTTCTTCTTCGTGAAGGATACGTCCTCAACATTGTCCCTGCACCTGCTCAACATCTTCGTCTGCGTCCTGATGGCCATTTTCATTGAGCGCTATTCGGACCTTTTCCAGGCGCTCATGCTGATCTCATTGCTCCGGGTCCTCAACATCGGGATGCCGATATTCTTCAACGTAACGCTGTACTGGATGCCGTTCGTTTACGGCTCAATAATCCTGTCCGCTTACATCCTGTGGAGATTGGCCGCTCCCTCGATCGCCAAGGTATTGACCGGCAAGGCAAATATGAAGGCCGCCCTTTCGAAAAAAGCTCACAATGTCTGGGCTTTCCTGAACGGCGGGGGGATGGAGCAGAGGTCCCGTTGGAAGAACCTATACATTCCCTTGGGCATCGCCATCGGCCTGGTCCTGGCTAACATGGAATACCTGGTGCTCGGCCCGAACCCACTCATACCCGATCTGGGATTGTTCAACCTGACCGCCCTTGCCGTGGTGATGATCGTGTTCGTCGGCTTCGGCGAGGAACTGGTCTTCAGAGGATTCCTCCAGTCCAGGATGGAGGGCCATTGGGGGGCGTACGCCGCGGTGCTCGCCTCTGCGTTCACCTTCTCCATCATGCACTCTGGTTATTCGAGCGTTCCATACCTTCTATTCGTGTTCTTCGTCGGGCTGGTGTTGGCGGTCCTGTTCTGGAAGACCCGGAGCCTGGTGTTCGTTGCCTTGATCCACGGTGCCCTGAACTTCTTCCTGTTCTCGTTCCTGCCCAATGGATGGGCTATCAAGTTCTGAGGATCCTGTCCAAATGGGATGAAAAGCGAACATTAGTTGCCATATGGACACAACGGCGGACTTCTGTCTCCCTGATGTCAGTCCTTTTAAGAATTTCCTGTCAATGACACTACTTCCGGCCATTCCATGGCCATGATGATTCGAAGGGAATACTAATGGTGGTTAAGAAACGCAACGTCATCTCTATGCTGGACCTCAAGGACGATCTGGAGGACGTACTTGAATTGGCAGCGCAGCTCAAGAAAGGGAAGTATCGCAACGCCGAGCCCCTCAAGAACAAGACAATGGCAATGATATTCGAGAAGGCGAGCACGCGCACCCGGGTCTCGTTCGAGGTAGGGATGACCCAGCTTGGTGGTCATGCAATATTCCTCAGCCCGAAGGACATGCAGATCGGCCGGGGTGAGACCGTGGCGGACACGGCCAAGGTGCTGAGCCGTTATGTCGATGTGATCATGTACCGCGCTTTCAAGCATGAGATCATGATGGAACTGGCCAAGAACTCCACCGTTCCAGTGATCAACGCCCTGGACGACCTGGAGCATCCATGCCAGATATCTGCCGATCTGCAGACCATCAAGGAGCACAAGGGCAAGCTCAGCGGCCTCAAGCTGTCATACGTGGGAGACGGGAACAATGTCTGCAATTCGCTCATGCTCGGTGCCGCACTGACCGGCATGGATTTCGTGGCCGGATGTCCAAAGGGATACCAGCCGAACCCCGACATCACAAAGAAGGCCAAGGACATAGCGAAGAAGAACCGGTGCACGATCGCCGTGGTGGAGGACCCGAAGGTCGCCGCCAAGGACGCCGACGTGCTGTACACCGATGTGTGGGTCTCAATGGGTGAGGAGGATGAGGCGGCACAGAGGGAGCGGGTGTTCAAACCGTATCAGATCAATTCCGATCTGCTCTCGCTCTCAAAGGATGATTCGATCGTCCTCCACTGCATGCCAGCGCACCGTGGTAAGGAGATCAGCGCCGAGGTCATCGACGGCGAAAGGAGCGTCGTCTTCGATGAGGCGGAGAACCGCCTGCATGCCCAGAAAGCGATAGTCCTGACCTTGCTCGGTCAGCCTATCTGAGCGGTGACGATCCGGTCTATCTCGGCCAGGAAGTCCGCTTCCTTCCCCGGTGGAATGGTCGCGCCGGCGGCGATATTGTGGCCGCCGCCGGTACCTCCCACCGCCTCGGACGCGCGGCGCATCGCCGAGGATAGGTCCAGGCCCTTATCCACCAGTTCCTTTGTTCCCCGGGCGGAGGCTTTGGTCATGTCGGCGTTGTTGTCGTCCACGCTGACCGCGAAGGCGAGCAGCGGGCGGTCGCATGGGATGTCTCCCGAGCCGAGCAGCATCCCGGCCACGATGCCGACGACAGTATCCTCGATCGGCAGGCAGAAATCATTCTCCCCGTTCCGGAGGTACTGGATGGAGCCAAGCACCTTGAGCTCCTTTCCCTTCACCATGTCAATGGCGCCCTTCAGGTTGTTCCGGTGGTTCTGCAGGTTGCGCAATGCGTTCTGTCTTTCCCGCTTAAGATGCGGACCTTTGATGCAGACCTCCAGACCAGTTGGCGCTTTGTCATAGCGGCCGCATGAATTCAACAATGTGGCGAACTCCTTGGCATCATGCATGACCGTCCTCGGTTCCTCCCGGATGAGGGAATAGACCTCTCCCAGCAATCGGGACGATTGGTCAGAGCCCGGTTCGGAGCTTGCCAATATCTCCTTGAGGACGACAATTATTCGTTCCTTCTCGTCCGGCCCTAGGTCTGCCCAGCATCTCCAGCGGCCATCCTCTTTGAGGGGGATCCCCTGTTCCCTCAGGAACTCATAGCACATTTCCTCTTCGTTCGTCAGGCGCGGGAGCCTCGGGTCCGAGGAGTATTTCAGGAAGTTGACCAGGGGTCGGCTCTCCCGGCCGAAGTAACGCACATCGTACGAGGTGCGAACAGCACCGACCGTCTCAGCGTCCTCCAGGATCCTTCGGTTCAGACCGATGAGGCGGCATTCCGACGAGTCCTGGAAATCGCCAACGGCGCCAACGATGGCTAGGTGGGCCATATTCCGGTTCCGTCCGTCCATGGCCTTTGCGATGGAGTAGGCAGCCCCGGCCCCGCTCATCTCCTTGGAGCCGTCGAACCCGAAAAGGTGAGGGTTCAGGTGCCTGCTCTTCCCGGTATCGAAATCGAAGAGATTGACCTGTCCTCTCTTCTTCGGCGCGGGATGACCGGCCGGGTCCACCTCGTGATGGTCGGCGATGCACAATCCAGGGTGGTCCAGTTTCGAGGCGTAGCCGCTGCCCAGGTCGACCAGGAGAACGCCATCGGATTCGATCTTGTTGATCCGTTTGATCTCGTTCTCGTCGATCTTCTTGATGAAACTGTAATGGACGTCAATGCGCTGGTCCTGCAGCGACTTGAACGCTATGGAGGTGGCGGTTATCCCGTCCGCATCGATATGACCGACCACCGTGACCTTCTTACAACTGAGGAGGAAATCCGCGATCTCCTTGGCCTGGCGATCGAATCCGGCCAGGTCCCTATTGTCTTCGCTCGTGGTTTGCATTGATGTCCCTCAGCATATTCTCCTTCATGATCTGGTAGACAATGTCCGCCAGCGGTTCGAGGTTCTTCACATCCTCGGTGTTGTATCTGGTCAGAAGGTTAAGGGCATTCCGATTTCCCTTCCTGCTCCACAGATGCCACAGGTATACTGCCTGCTCTCCGGTGACATATTCGAGCTCCTGCGGTCTCGATATGCCGATCTGCTGCTCCACGGATTTCAACCCCCCATGGTATCCTGCCTTCGGACACACATGCCGCAGGTCGTAGTGGGGGACCCGAGGAACGCTGAACGGGAACTCGTGCCCGATCATAGGAAGGTCGAACGAGCTTCCATTGAAGGTCACCAGCATCTTCACTCCCTCGAGCGCCTCTTTGATCGCGGCCTGATCTAGGTTCTGGCCCCTGACCAGGGTGGTCATCTTGCCGTTATGGAGAATGCCCACCATGGTGACGACATGCCCCGGCCCGACGCCATCCGTTTCGATGTCCAGATATGCCGTGCCCCGCCTCAGTTCGTCAAAGAGCCGCCATTGTTCCGTCGAGGGCAAGAGCCCGCAGAAGTATTCCGTGCGCTCCCCGCTGAGGAACTCGTCGGCTTCGGTGAGGCGCGAGTCCAGATCTTCCTTCCTATTCTTCGAGAAACCATCGATGCGATCGGTGGACAGGAACTCGTTCCAGGTCGTCGCCCCTTTGTTCCAGATGCGCCTTTCGGTCGCCCTGCCGATGCTTGGCAGGAACACAAATGAACGGCGTATCATCCTCCGAGCGGACGCGCTGCCTAGTCAAATCGTTTTCGATTGGTCCCTCGAAAGTGCACGTCCTATAATCATCTCAATTTTGTGGCAGATCGGCTCAAAAGGTTCAAGTCATGATCGCCCGATTGTTCTGCCGGAACAAGGAAGCGCTAGATGTTCAATTTCCAGATATTCCCCGGGGTCAAGATCACCAATGACCTCTGTCTTTGGATGGAGGAAAGGGGGATTCTTGCCATGGCCGACCTCCATATCGGCCTGGAGGCGGCCCTGGAACAATCAGGGGTCCACATCCCGAGGATCCAGTCGGCCACAATGAAGGAATCGCTGATCCGCATCCTGGACCGTTACGAGCCAGACACCATCCTTATCTTGGGGGATCTGAAGCATGAGTTCTCCGGCAACCTGGACCAGGAATGGAAGGATGTGCGGGACATACTCTCGATGTTGCGGGACGGCGCCACCGTGAAGATCGCGAAGGGGAACCATGACAACTATCTGGCGAACATCTCGCACAGGCTCGGGATCGAGGTGGCGGACAGTTTCGAGGTCGACGGGATATCGTTCATGCATGGGCATGCGAAGAGCGCGCATCGGCCTCTGGTGATCGGGCATGAGCATCCCTCCGTGCGCATCTTCGACCGGGTGGGGGCCTATTTGAAGCTGCCCAGTTTCCTCCATTTCGAAAAGGAGCAGATATTGGTGCTGCCGGCATTCTCACCGTTGGCCTCAGGCACGGATTTCACCAACCTGGGGCGGGCGGATACGATGTCCCCGGTGCTGGAGGAGGCCGACATCGAGGATGCCAAGGTCTATGCCTGCACCGAGATCGGTTTGCTCGCCCTTGGAACCATCAGGGACCTGGGCCAGATCAGGACCTTCTGATCGATCGGCTCATTTCGTAACCAGCTGCGATATCATGAAGATCACGCCAAGTATGATGATGGCGGTGATCAGCAATGCAACCACCGCGTCGCCTCTTCCCCTGGGCCGCTTGATAGCGATCCCTGCACCTCTCTCCAACCGAGACCCCCCGGGGCCAAAATGGAATCCCGGTATTTATTTACCATGCAGGATTTCTATTATTCGGAATCCTCTTTCGAGGGGGTCCTGACCTCCCAGGCCAGGAACACGCTCAACACCGTTCTGATGCCGACAACGACCGCCAGCAGCACCAGGTCGTTGAATGTGGGAGCGACGAACGAGGTCAGGATATCCCCGGCGATGAAGAAGTCGAGACCCAGGACGATGAGCTGGGTGAACTCCTGTTTGACGCTGGTGTAGTTCATCGGCAACTTTCTGATGGCCCGATAACCGAGCTTGCCGGCGGCCATGAATCCCCCGGCCGAAACGATGACCACTCCGATGGCGCTGAACACCAAGGTGAGGTACTGAGCGACCTCCGTGAGCGGGGCGAATGTGATCGTCATGCCAGCTCCTAAGCGGTCCCGGACCCCGGGGGTGCCTCGGCCGCCGCCGGGGTCTCGTCCTTTACCTCCGGTTCGCCCGGCCTCTTGCTCAGCGTCACCTTTTGGCTGGGCGGGAGCTGTATGGTGCTGTGCTCGAAGGGTTTCATGTTCAGACCGTAGACGTGCACCTCCCTCAGGTAGACCGCTTCCGAGTACTTCGGCTCCATGGTTATCGTGTTGGTGGGGCAAACATCCACGCAGGTGCGGCAGGCGATGCACCGGGCCCGGACGATCGTTTGCGTCTTGTGCTCCTTGTCAGTAACGATGGCCAAGGTGGGGCAGTTCTTCTCGCACAGCCGGCACCAGATGCACTTCTGCATATCCCAGACGACCCGTCCCCGGTTGGTCTCCGGGATATCTGCCTTCTCATAGGGATACAATACAGTGATAGGCCGGGAAAACAGGTTCCTCAGGGTGCTCTTCAGCATGGACATTTGGATCACCTATCAGTGCAGCATATGCATGGATCGACCGAAACGGCTATCAGAGCCACGTCCGCCAGCTGCGCCCCGCCGATCATTGCGGCGATGGCTGGAATGTTGACGAACGCCGGCGTCCTGAGCTTGATCCGGTCCAGTTTCAGCTCTCCTTTCGCCTTGATGTAGTAGTACAGTTCGCCTCTCGGTGCCTCGACCCGTCCCACTGCCTCCGCGGTCGGATGTCCCTTGACCGGGGTCAGGAAAGGTTCGTCCCGTATCAGGTTCAGCGACTGTCGGATGAGGTCGACCGACTGGATCACCTCGTCCATCCGGACCATGTTCCGGGCGTAGACATCCCCTTCCTCATAGTAGACTGGCTGGTACTTCATCCCATCCACCCCGTATCCGGCGAAACCGGTAAGGCGGACATCGTGCGGCATGCCGCTCCCCCGGCCGACCGGACCGACGACGCAATAGCTTTCAGCATCCGATTTCTTCAGCACTCCTATGCCGCGGGTCCTTTTGCGGAAAGTGCTGTCCGTCCGGATGACCTTCTGCAGTTCGAGGAACTTCGGCTCCATGACATCCATCGTTGTCTCGATGTCCTTCAGCTGCTCATATGTAACATCTTTCCTCAACCCGCCGATCGCGTTCATGCTGTAGTGCACCCGATTTCCGGAGACGCGGTTCACCAGCATCATTATGTCCTCCCTTTCCCGGAAGAACTGCATGAACAGGTTCTCGTATCCTAACGCCTCGGCCGTGTGCCCCAGGGCCAGCAGATGTGAGGTCAGCCTCTGGCACTCCATCATGATGGTGCGGACCAGATTGGCCCGGTCGCTCACCTTCACGTTGTACGCGTTCTCCATGGCCTGGACGTAAGCCGATGAATGGTGGTAGGAACATATGCCGCAGACGCGTTCGCACAGGAACACCGTCCGCTTGTAATCCTGGGCCATGGCGTGC
This sequence comes from uncultured Methanomassiliicoccales archaeon, assembly GCA_942492955.1. Classification (GTDB taxonomy): domain Archaea; phylum Thermoplasmatota; class Thermoplasmata; order Methanomassiliicoccales; family UBA472; genus DASXVU01. Next base: position 569,397 of record OW818644.1, on the reverse strand, counting down.
TCCATCCCGCGGTGGTTGTATCCGATGTTGATGGTGGCACCGACCACCTTTTCCTCTTCCATGACCAGTTTAAGGTTCATCGGCTCGAGGAAGCTGGGATGCTGCGGCCCAAACGGTATGACACTGGTCCGGCTCACGGTTTCACCTCCGGTATGCTCTTTTTCTCTGGCACGGCCGGTTCCAACGGCGACGCCGCTACCGGAACTGCCTCTGGCGGCTTGAGCGGTTTTCTCAATGGCGTCACGATCCCTTTCCCCGGCGTCAGGAGCAGACCTCCCTCGATGCCTTTGAAATGCAGCCCCATCATGTCCACGATCTCCCTTTCCATGTTGACCGCCCCGGCATAATGGGAGGAGAGGCTGTCGAGCTCGTCCTCGAGCTTGACCGGGTAACGGACCTCGGTATACTGGTTGTTGTAATGAAAGGCGTAGATCAGCTCAAACGTCCCGTCAGCGTTATCTATGGCAAATATGGAGATCAGCCTCGGTTTCGGGAATTTGAAGGTCATGCGGTCGACCTTGGTCCTGATGTCGTTGACCGGCTTCGGTTCCTTGCTCTTGTTCTCTTCAGTCATGGTTTCGCCTCCGGGGCGGGGCCGGTCTCCGGCGCTGCTGTTTCCTTTTCTGCAGCTGTGGCTGTCTTGGCACTCTCGGCAGCCACCTTCTCCTTCCACTTCGATATGGCCAATACCACTCCGTCGATTATCGCTTCCGGGCGGCAGGCGCATCCCGGGACATAGACGTCTACCGGGATCACACGGTCGACCCCTCCTTCGACGTTGTAGCAGTCAAAGAACGGCACGCCGTTCGTTGCGCAGTTACCACACGCCACGACCACCTTCGGGCCAGGCGTTTGGTTGTACAACGTCATCAGACGGTCCTCGGTCTTCTTGGTGGCGGGGCCGGTCAGCAGCAGGATGTCCGCGTGCTTGGGGTTCGCCTTATTGAGCATGCCGAACCGCTCCACATCATACTTCGGCGTCAGCAATGCCCAGACCTCAAGGTCGCATCCATTGCAGCTGCCGGTATCGAAGTGAAGGATCCATGGCGATTTCATCCGCATCCTCTCCTTCAAGGCCATGTGAAAACCCCCTGGTCCGCGAGGAACAGTATCAGTATGTTCCCCGCCGTCAGTGTCAGACCGAACGCCAGCGTGAACTTGACCATCCGGTCCCTGGTCAATCTTGCGGTAACGTTGTCGATCACTACCGCGGTGAAGAAGAACGCCAGAACGATCAGCAGTTTTACCCCAATGGATACCCAGATGTTCTGGTCCCAAAAGAAAAGGGTCATGATGCCGAACAAGACGGCAACATCGAACCAATGAGCTATCTCGGTGATAGCCAGGTAGGTACCGGAATATTCCACATAGGGGCCGGACACCAGCTCCGTGTGCGCCGTGGCGATATCGTACGGGGACTTTTCCATTTTGATGACCAGTACTGGCAGGAGGGCGAGCAGGGCAAACGGCAGCACGAATAACAGGTCATGTGCGATGTTCCCGGTAAGGAAGGTCTTCTCCCTGAACCCTATCGCGACGATCGCCATGAAAACAACCGGTTCGTATGCCAGTATCTGAAGCAGTTCCCTTTGCGCACCATAATATGAGAAAGGCGAATGCGCACTGAAGGCGCCGAGGACGAGGGCGAAAGAACCGGTGCTGGACACGAAGAACACCACCATCAGGTCCCCGCCAGTGACCAGAAGAACGAATGCTGCCAGCTGTAAGAACATGGCGGCTATCGCGAACACCGTCTGGGAATTGTTCATGGCCCTGCGCTCCTTTCCGAACAGTTTGATCATGTCATAGAATGGCTGGAGGACCGGTGGACCGACCCGATTCTGCATCCGGGCAGTCAACTTCCTATCGATCCCGATCAGAAGGCCGATCGCGAACGGCGTCAATATCCCGACAAGGATGGTGATCGCCAGCAGCTCGAGGTCGGTCATCTGATCACCTCCAATGCCATGGGCATAGCCAGGAGTACTGCCAGCAACACCGTGGCGAGGACCAGGATGATCCTGTTCCAGTAAGCCTCGATCTTCTCATTGAGGTAGTAGAAACCGCCCAGGTCGAACTCCGGGTCCTCTCCACAGGCGTATGCCTGGGTAAGTTCCTTCCTTCCCAACTTGAACAGGAAACCGAATCCCAGGAACAGGATCCCGACGATCAGCAGGATATAGAACGCTGGGAACGATCCGAATTCTGTGTTCACGGACAGGAACGTGTCCCCCACGGCCAGTGCGTAATGGAGCTCGAGGTAGGGGCCGATCAGGTATTTTATGACCAGACCGATCGCCAGGGAAAGGACGATCCCAGCCCCGAGCAGCCCACCTATGGTATACTTGTACAATGCGGGCAGTCTGTCGCTCAGAACAGGCGCTCTGGAGATACGCGGACCCGCTCCGAACAGACGACCGAGCCACTTGCTATAATAGACTATAGTCCCTGCAAAGCCGACTGCGAGAAGGACCGATATGAACGGGAAGCCGGAAGCCGCCTCAGAAACGATCCACTTGCCCGCGAACAGGCCGAAGGGGGGAAGCATGAGCATGAAGACTCCGACGAAGATCGATACGGATATGAAAGGCATCTTGTCGCGCAGATATGCCATGACGTCGATGTCCTCGGACCCGGTCTCCTCCTTTACCACGCCTACTGACATGAACAGGAGGGCCTTGGAGATAGCATGGAAGATGAGGATGATCACGGCTGCGGTGATCGATAGCGCGGTGTTCAGCCCGACGCATACAATGATAAGGCCCAGATTCCCGATCGTGGAGTAGGCCAGCACGCGTTTGGAATTACTCTGGGCTATGGCCAGCAATGAAGTTGCCAGGAAAGAGGTCGCTCCCACGATACCGATGACCCAAGCTATGATATCCTGCCCCACCAGGTTCGGGGAAAGCCGGATCAGGAAATATACTCCCAGATTGACCATGGTGGCCGAGTGCAACAAGGCCGATACCGGGGTCGGGGCGACCATGGCCCCGAGCAGCCATCTCTGGAACGGCACCTGGGCCGATTTTGTGAACGCCGCCACGGCCATCAGGGCGAACGGCAGCAGCTGCAACCCGAGGATGCTGGTGCCCAACGGCAGGGACGAGATCGTGAGGGCGCTGAAGTAGTAGTAGGAAAGGATTATCGAGACCAAGAGGAGCACGCCGCCCCCCAGTGTTATCTCGGCGGCGATCCTCGCCGATCTTCTCGCCTCCTCGGTCTTCGTGTGTCTGATCAACAGGAAGGAGGTAAGGGTGGTCACCTCCCAGAAGAAGAACAGCCATAGCAGGTCATTGCTGAAGACCGCGCCATTCATCGCCCCGATGAAGATGAGCATCACCGCGAAGAACCTCGGTTGATTACTGTCGGCCTTCATGTACCGTATCGCGTAAAGAATGATCACTGATCCGACCAGTGAGGTGATCAGCATCATTACGACGCTAAGATAGTCGGCGAAGATCACTGGGTCGGCACCCTTGTCCATGACCAGTGATTCGAAGATTATCAGCGGGACGATCTGCAGGAGCGCGAAGGCCACGATCCATCTGCTCTTCTCCTTGATACCGATATAGATGAAATAGGCCATCAGCGCGAGGTCAAGCGCCAATATGGCCCACTCCATGGGGAACACCTCGTCGGCGTCTATCGAAATGGTCGTGATATTGTTGATGGACATATATCCCAGCAGGCCAAGTGCCAGTACCATCGTGGCTGCGGAGATTCCGGCGACGATGATCGAAGGCGAGGTGCCGCGCTTTCTGGTCAGGCACAACAGACCGCCCAGGGTCGGGACCATTATCAGAAGAAGAAGGTACAGAGTTGCGACCTGCATATCAACCGGAACAACATTCCAATCCCCCCCATATTATATTTGCCGTCCAGAAGAATTATTGAAATCGGCCAGACTATGATCATTTATCATTAGAGGTCGTCGTAACACTAATTAGATACACATGCGTTCAGGTTCCGGGGGAAAACGCTTGTCGGAGTGCATAGTCTGCGGGTCAGTCATGAAGAAGAACCAGAAGAAATGTCCCAATTGCGGGGCATCGCAGGATGAGGACGACGATTATTGAATCAGGATCGTACCATTCACTTCGCTGAATGGCGGCACCCTGAATGGGATGCGTCATCGTATCTTCCATGTCCCTGCAGGTGACGCAGGAATTCGATCCGAATAGCTGGGTTGAGTGACTGGAGAGGACAAGGACACGCTTTCTCTGGCATGCGGAGGGTTTGTGATTTCACGTAAGGCGGAAGAAGCGATGGAAGAGGTTTTTGTTAAGAAGGAACTGATAGGTTGCTTCTGTCTGACCTTCTCCATGGTCAAATATCTTACAGGTGTTGGATGCTGCTATTATTGCGACGAGTCGTTACCGATTCGAGAAACCTACCTGACTGGCATTGATTAACGATTGTATCGACAGATTCGTGGATGGTACATCCATCCATAAAAGGCTTTATTACAATCAATTGGCATGCGATGAGTAAATTCTTTCATTATTTGGGAGGAAAGTGCATGAGTGAGACACTGCAAAATTTGGTTGATGTTGTTGTCAAGGGAAAGATAAAAGAGGCCAAGCCATTGGCCGAGAAAGCCCTTGCTGAAGGAATAACCGCGAAGGTAATCATCTTTGAGGGATTGAACAAGGCGATGGAGATCGTTGGTCAGAAGTACGAGAAGAAGGAATACTTCCTGCCCCAGGTTCTGTTGTCCGCCCAGACTCTCTACCAGGCTCTCGATGTCGCCTTGCCGAAACTCGACAAGACGTCCGCTGGAGCTCAGGGAAAGGTAGTCATGGCCGTTGTTGAAGGAGATGTTCACGACATCGGAAAGAACATCGTAAAGGCGATGCTGACCGGTGCTGGCCTCACGATCTTCGACCTCGGCAGGGATATCCCAGTCAAGAACATCGTTGAGAAGGCTAAGGCCGAGAACGCCAACATTATCGCGACCTCCACCCTCATGACCCCGACGCTCGCGGGAATGAAGGAGATCGAGAGAATGTGCAAGGAAGGCAACCTGAAGCCGAAGATCAAGACGATGGTCGGCGGCGGTGCTACTTCCAGGGAATTCGCCAACCAGATCGGATGCGACGGTTGGGGATACGACGCTAACGAAGCCGTCAAGGTCGTCGCTGACCTTCTGAAGTAGAAAACTACTTCAATCTTTCCAAATCCTTTTTTTCCCATTTTTTTGCATCATTAATGATTCAGTGGAACCGTTGCCGTGGCTTCTGAGCTATACCGGGCCCAGATACGGTACGAGAAGAACCCGCCGACCATGCCCGCTATGCCAATGATCATGTTCGATTCCACGCCGCTACTTCTGGACAAGGGGTTGTACGAGCCCATAGCAGCCGACAGAACGGACAAGAACGCAGTAACGATAACCAATATCGCGAGGTTCTTCATGGTCATCGGAGCGAACCTGGTAATGTCCTCTTTGAATCTTCCCAGCTTCTCCTTGTAAGTGAATACGAGCATGGCCAATGCGGACACGCCGAATATCCATTCATAAGCGTTTTCGATCTCCTTCAGGAGCGAGTCCTCGATATAGTTCGGGAAGTAGTGCATCCCGAAATCGCCAAGGAGTGGATAGAACACGGTCACTGGCAGTTCCCACATGGAGTCCAATAGAAGATGGGAGACCAGGCCTGCCGCCAGCGCCATCATGATCCAGGTGTTCTTCCTTTGATTGTACACGACTCCGACAGCCAGGATGGCGATCAGGAACAATCCGCTGTGTGCGTAGATACGGCCATAATCGAGCGTACCATTCAGGACAATGTGGCCCAATGGTTTGTCGATCAGGTCAGGGAGTATGCTGCCTATCGCTGCCAGCCCTATCACTCTCCGGTCATTCAGAATCTGGAACAGTAACAGGCCGATGATCAGGCCGATGAAGATATGGCACATCAGCAGCATAACTCGGCCAATCTCAGGAGAGCTATAAAAAGAGAACGAGCATTTTACCTGACGATTTATATGGTCAGATGTCAAAGTCAGATTAAGTAAATTGGATGGAATCTTTAATATCAGTATTTGTATTTCAATGGACGAAGGAGCACGATCCTAATTCAGGGTCGGCTTGACCCGGAGCCGTGGTGGGCTGATAACTATCAAGAATGGAAAGAGGGTCATGGGGATCCTATTTGGCATTATGGCGATCATAGAGGGACTGTTCGCCATATACATAGCCAAGCCCACCTCGATAAACAGCATCGGAGGAATTACTCAATCAACGTTCGTTCTGGCCGGGGTCCAACTAGCCGTCCTCGGTGCGGTAATGATATTTGCTTGGATATTATACAAGAACAAGAGAATGGAAGGGAAGATGGGTAAGCTCATACCCATCGTCATGCTGCTGGCCTCAATAGCGATTATCATCGAAGGCATCATTGTAGCCTATCTTTCCAGCGATATCAAGATAGGGGGTGTCCAGGGAGTCTCGAAGATGCTCGTGGCACTGGGTGGAACCCAGCTATTCCTGATAGGGGCGCTCCAGTTCAGCCTATGGATCCGGCGGGATAAAGGGGAGAGCAACTGGTTGTTCGAATGGGGAGCCATAGTCCTCACGGTCGTCCTTATGGGAGAAGGCCTTCTGGTCATGGGCATTTCCGCAGACACCACCATTGGTAACATCGGAACCGTTCCCAAGTGGGCGGCATCAGTAGCTGGCCTGCAGCTGTTCCTGCTCTCTGGAATTCTGTTGGTAATGCAACTGTTCCGCGAGAATGGGATCTTCGTGAACCGTTTGGGCAAGAAGAGGATGAACATTCTCTTTTCGTTGCTGATACTGGCCATAGTATTCGAGGGTCTGGTAATGGCCTACTTTGCAGAGCCGGTCACCCTGAAGTATACCGATTCGCTGACGAACGGGGTGAGGAAGATCTTCGTATCCATGGCCGCGGCGCAATTGTTCGCCCTCGGTCTCATGGTGTTCTCGTTCATGAAGTTGGCCGAATCAAAGCTCGATCGGAAGATATTGGTCGAGTTCTTCGGCATGGGATCGGGCATTGTCCTGGCAACGGAAGGGGCATGGATCCTGGGAATATCCGGCTACACCAAGATCTTTAATGAGATCGGAGGTGTCGTGACCCGGACTGTCATGATAGCCGGTCTGGTACTGGTCCTCCTCGGACTGGCCGTTGTATTTGCCTGGCATTATAGGGCAAATCGCATTGTAAAGAGGATCGCCGGAAATGGACGGATAGACGTCCTTATGGTCCTGGTCAGCCTGGTCACTGGCCTGAGCGGCGTTGCTCTATCCGCACTTTCCGTTAACGTCCTCATCAGCGGTTTCGGGTCGGTGTCAGCGAAGTATATCGAGCTGGCAGGGATCCAGCTCATATTGCTGGCATCGATCATGGTGCTCACGTGGGCACTTCGCGTGGATGGGATATCCAACAGGATGAGGCGTGCATCCTACTTGGTTGCACTTTTCATGATGCTGCTGATCCCGCCGGCCATCCTGATGTGAACAGCAACACTAGGAAACCTTATTGACCTTCGTGGTGCCTTTTACCCCTCATTCTAACGGAGCGTAGTCTTCAATGGCATCAGTTGGCGGAAGGACTCTGGGACTTGGGATCGACACGGGAGGAACGTTCACCGATGCGGCGGTCATCGACATGGAAACGATGGAGATACTGGCCAAGGCCAAGTCCCCAACAACCTATCAGGACCTATCCATCGGTCTCCTGGGAGCGGTCGACGGGGTCATAGCGTCCGGAAAGTTCACCGTGGACGAGATCAAGATCGTGGGTCTCTCCACAACCTTGGCGACCAATTCGATATTGACCGGAAAAGGCGGTCAGGTGGGCCTCATATGCATCGGGTGGTCCCCCGACCGGGAATGGGACATGGGGACAAAGATCATCGAGACGGTGGAAGGAGGTCACACCGTCCGCGGGTATGAGAATCAGCCGCTCGACGTCGCCGCACTCGACAAGGCCATCTCCTCCATGACGAAAAAGGTCGACGCGATCGCAATCTCCGGAATATTCAGCGTCTACAATCCCGACCACGAGGAACGCGCCAGGAAGGCGATCATGGAAAGGGCTAACATGCTCACCGTAACCGGCCATGACCTGACCACGGAACTGGGAATCAAGGAAAGGACCATCACCGCCGTCCTGAACGCCAAGTTGATCCCAATCATCGGGGATTTCCTCAGCAGTGTCGAGCAATCCATGGAGAACAGGGGCATCAAAGGCAAGATCATGGTCTACAAGGGCGACGGGTCGCTCATGAACATCGCTGTGGCCAGGGGCCGGCCGGTCGATACCATCCTGTCGGGGCCGGCGGCCAGCCTGATGGGCGGAAGGTTGCTGTCAAAGTTGGAGAACTGCATCGTCCTGGATATCGGAGGGACCTCGACCGACATAGCGTATCTTGACCGGGGATTTCCGCGCATCAATCGGGAAGGCGCCTCGGTGGGCAACTGGAGGACCAGGGTGCGGGCCATCGATATCTGGACCAGCGGCCTTGGTGGGGACTCGGACATGCAGGTGGATCGATTCGGACATCTGGAGATCGGGCCGGAACGGGTGATGCCGCTGGCATTGGCGTCCAAGATGGACCCGGCGGTCCTGGACAAGCTTCGTCTGTGCAGGCAGACCACGTACTACATGGTCTATGACAGGGACGTCGAGAAGCTCAGTCATGAGGACCGGCTTGTCTACAACTTCCTGAAGGAGAACAAGGTCAGCACGCTCAGCGAGGCAAACGAAGGCTTGCCGGAGCTGTACTATGTGACCGAGAACCTCCGTTCTCTGAAGGCCAAGGGCTACCTGGTGCAGACCGGGCTCACGCCCACCGACGTCATGCACGTCAAGGGCATCTATACGCCCGGGGATGTGAACGCATCCCGCGAGGGTGTGGAGATATTCTCCAATCTGGCAGGCATGACCGTGGACCAGTTCATAGAGAACTTCATGGACGTCATGGTCACCAAGATCGGAGGTGAGGTGGTCAAGAAGATCATATCGGACGAGGCGGGCGATATACTTCCGTCCCGTGCCCTCGATTACCTGATAAAGGCTACGCTGGGAGCGGCAGGTTTCAGGACCATGTCCATCCAGGCTTCGCTGGACCGGCCGATCGTCGGGATCGGAGCGCCGGCGCATGTATTCGTGCCAGAGCTGGAGAAAAGGATGAACGTCAAGGTGATCATCCCCCCGAACTACGATGTCGGCAATGCGGTCGGGGCGGTCTGCAGCAAGGTCTCGGAGATGATTTCGGTGCAGGTCTACCCCAGAGACTACAAGTTCTTCGTGTTCTCACCGTTCACCGACCCGCTTGAATTCCACCATCGGGAAGAGGCGATCGAGAAGGCCAAGGAGATCGCCGGTGAGTATGTAAAAAACAGGGCACTGGCAGCAGGCGCCAAGAACGTCGAGGTCATGGTGGATGTGGACGAGAAAAGGTTCGCTCCAGGATCGACAACCACCACTCCGACGTCAAACTGGACGGAGGTACGAGCCAGAGCGACCGGGGACCCTCTTTGAGGCCGGAGAAACATTGAAGTAATATAATCAAGATAAACCGACGTAAATTTCTTAATGGTGTTAATGGAGGGAATTTCGTGGTAAGCAAAATGACTCCGAGGGAGCGCGTTCTCGCCGCTCTGGATATGAAGGAAGTTGACAGGCCTCCAGTTGTATGCTTCACGCAGAGCGCAACTGTTGATGTGATGGACGCGGTCAAGATCTACTGGCCAGAAGCCCACACTGACGCTCAAAAGATGGCCGATCTGGCCATCGGTGTCCCGCAGGTTTTGGGTCTTGAGTGCGTCAGGCTCCCATACTGCCTCACCGTTGAGGCTGAGGTAATGGGATGCACCGTGGACCTGGGTAAGCAGGACAGGACCCCGATGGTCAAGAAGCACGGATACGAAGCGGAATCCGCTATCGAGATCCCGGCGAACGTGACCAGCATGGGCAGGATGAAGACCGTCATCGAAGCTGTTAAGATCGCTAAGGCAAAGGCCGGAAAGGAATACCCGATCGTTGTCGGAACCACCGGACCAGTCACCATCGCGGGACACTTGGTCGGAACCGAGAACCTCCTGCTCTGGATGATCACCGACCCGGACGCTGTCAAGAAGTTCGTGGACATCGCCGCCGAAGTCGAGAAGCAGTACATCACCGCGCTGGCCAAGGCCGGAGCCGATGTCATCGTCATGAGCGACCCATCGTCCTCGACCGACATGCTGTCGGGAGAGCTGTTCGACCAGTACAGCAAGCCGTCGATCAAGGAAGCGTTCTCTGACGTTGGCGAGGCAAAGACCGTTCTGCACATCTGCGGCAACACAACCATGCTGATCGACCACATGATCGACTGCGGCGTCAACGCCCTGTCCGTCGAAGAGAAGGTCACGCCCGAGGACGCCGTAAGGCTCGTCGGTGGAAGATGCGCCCTCGTCGGCAACATCGGTGTAGTCAGGCCGTTGCTACAGGGAACCCCTGAGGAGTGCTTCGAGCACGCCAAGGCGTGTTTGAACGCTGGATTCAACCTCATCGCACCCGGATGCGGACTTGCGGCTCGCGTGCCGAAAGCCAACATCGAAGCGATGGTCAAGGCTATCAAGGGATGAACATTTTAAGGGGGAGAGATCCCCCTATCGATCTTATTTTTTTCAGTTCTTCAAAATATATCGCTGAATATTCCTAAGGGGTTTTACTGGTGCAGCTGATGGCGGCATCCTTCAGTGCCCTGATGTTGTCCAGCGGGGTCTTGTAAGGGAGTTCGCAACCCGGAGCGATCACCAGACCTGGGGAATCGCCCCATTCGGCGATCGTTGTTTCCACCGCTTCGGCGATCTCCGCCGGGGTATGCCTGAAGAGTAGCTCCTGGTGGTCGATCCCGGCGAAGAGACAGGTCCTGCCCCTGACCGCATTCATGAGAACCTTCGGATCGACATTCTTCAGATGCAGGTGGATGGCATCGGGAAGAAGCTCCATCTGTGACTGCCATAGTGGCATGGAGGAATCGTTGTGCAATATCGTCTTCAAACCTAATCGATGAAATGTCTCGGTCAAAGAACCGAGGCAGGGCCGGTCATGCGCCTCGTACATCTCCTTGCTGACCATCTCCATCCCGGCGGAACTGCAATCGATGAACACCGAGCTCACCCCGGTCTTCCGGATCTCCTCACCATACGCCCGTAGGGAATCTGTGACCGTACCTAGGGCCTTGTCGATCGGTCCCGGTTCGGAGAACATTGCCATAAGGACCGCCTCCATCCCAAATATCTCATAGACTGCGAGCATTGGTGCGTTGGTGCAGCCGACCACCGCGACCTCATCCCCTATCTGTTCGACCATCTTACCCGCCGCCCTGATCGGAACAGACCAGAACTTGTCTTTCATCGGATCGACCGAAGTCATCTTGTCGGCCTCTTCCAGCGGACGGTACTTTAAAGCGCGGGGATAGAAATCCCGCTCCGGGAACTTCCATTCCATCCCATGTGCTTGAGCCTCGATCAGAAGATCCCCCCAGCCGGCCATGACCGTGTCATATCCGTAAAGTCTGTATGCCTCCAGTGCGATCTTTGTGAATATGTCCGGATCGTGAAAACCATCATGCATCTTGAGCCCGGTGGACTCTAGGATCCACTTGGCCGCCCCCAAATGTTGGTAGAAAACGGGTACTCGGTCGGCCGATCGAAGCTCCAGGGCGGCATGGAACCGTTGCTTTGGGCTCATGACAGCGTAACGGATTACGGGTCATAAAAGCATATTGAGAAGCAACCCGCCAAACGATTGTTGAACCGTCCAGACATCCTAGCGGTGCGGAGATAGTTGATAAATAGACAGTACACAATCTCGGCACGATTCCATGGCATACGGTGTTGCTCTCGACCTCGGAACCAGCGGTTATCGTTCACATCTGGTTGATCTATCCAAGAAAGGGAAGATAGTCTCCACGTCTATCACCATGAGGCACCCACTTCCGGGTGCCAACATCATGGACCATCTGCACTTTTGGATGGAGAACGGCAGCGAGGTCGGTCACAGCATCATCGCGGAGACGGTGGATCATCTGATCGAGCTCCACGGAGCTAAGCCAGAGGAGATCGAGCGGCTCGCGGTATGCGGCAATCCAGCCCAATTGTCCATGTTCGAGAACATCGAGATCCGAGACCTGGCCTTTGCCGGTCAATCGCTCATCAACCGGCTCAACATCAAGGTCCCACAACGGCGTGCCCATGTGATCAAGGCGGAAGAGCTGGGCCTCAAGTCAGTGAAGGCAACTGCCGACGTCAGGATCCCCCCGTCCATCAGGCACGAGATCGGGGCAGATGCACTGGCCATGATCATCAAGACCAAGCTCCTGGAAAAGAATGAGACCTGCATGGTCACCGATTACGGTACGAACGCCGAGATGGGCCTCTATCATAATGGCGAGCTGTATACCGGTTCGGCCGCAGCTGGCCCGGCAATGGAAGGCCAGTCGATCGAGTACGGCATGCTGGCGGCGCCCGAGGCGATATCCGATCTGTCGATAGGCCCGGACGGAATGTGGTACAACTACGTCCTGGACGATCATCTCCATCCGCGCAAGGCGGCATTGGTCGGACCCCGCACCAACGAGGTCCAGATACTCGAGAACCTATCGGCCAGGGGAATAACCGGGACCGGCGTGGTCGCGGCGGTGGCGGTCGGGCTTGAGACCGGAATAATCAAATTGCCCCGGATCGACACGCCGGACCGCGTGATGCACCTTATGAACGGGATATCCTTCACTGAGCACGACCTGAAGGAGGCGGGGAAGGCCATGGGTGCCATTCGCGCCGGCCACAGGACGCTCATCCATGACGTGGGCATAGACGACGCAGAGGTGAAGACGATGTACCTGGCAGGAGCTTCCGGCACCTATGTCGACCCGATCAAGGCACAGACCGTGGGACTGGTGCCGCGGGTGCTAGAGAGAACAGTTCAGGCGGGGAACACATCGCTCATGATGGCGTACGATATCCTGGTCGATGACAACGGCCTGGACCACATGCAGGATGTGGCCAACTCGATCGCTTCCAAGCACATCATGTTCGCCACCAGCAAGGTGTTCGAGGATCATTACGTCAACGAGCTGGCATACTGGGACGAGGGCATGCCGTTCGAGATGTTCAACAGAATGCTGCAGGAGGGAGGCTATAAACCGCTGCCCGAGATCGTCCGGCCCAAGGAAACATTGCGCATCGTGAGCAGCGACATTCCGGTCATCGGAGACAGAGGGCTTAAGACGTTGGAGGATGTCGGGGTCTACCTCATCGGGTCCTTCGAAGGCTGCATCGGCTGCAAGAAGTGCGAGAAAGATTGTCCGGAGAGGGCGCTGAAGATATTCCCGATGGGGGACAAGAAGTTCAAGGTCAGGATCGCGACCGAGTTCTGCCTGGGCACTGCATGCAAGAAATGTGAGACGGTCTGTCCGGAAAATGTTTACCAGTTCAACAAGCTCGCAGTGGTAAGAAGAGGAGATGACCAGTAAGTGCGTATCGTATCAGTCGTTGACAACATGTCGGGAACGTCCTTCAACTACTCCAAGATAGTGAAGCGAGTGGACAAGCCCGATCGACATTTCCTTTCCGAGCATGGCCTTTCGATCATGGTCGAGACGGACGAAGGAAAACGGGTCCTTGTGGACACCGGGGCGTCGGCGACGGTGTTCTCGCACAACCTCGCGCTCCTGGGTTACAGGCCGAGCGATATCGACGCGGTCTTCATCTCCCACGGGCACTACGACCACATGGGCGGCCTGGTGTCAATGATCGATGCTGGGGTCCCGATCTACGGCGACCCGAAGGTATTCTCCTCAAAGCGCTTCGCAGTCGCGGTCGACGGGACCAAAAAGGACATAAGCGCTCCGAGAGAGCTCATCGATGCGCTGCCTAGGGCCAAGCTCAAACTGTCAGCGACAAGCGTGGAGATCGTTCCCGGAGTGAGGACCTCCGGCCAGATCGTGCGCGAATCGAAGTTCGAGGTGCAGGACCGTTTCCTCAAGGAGGAGGAGCCAGGATGCCAGATCAATGATGAGGTCTTCGAGGAACAGGCGCTGTTCGTCCAGACCAAGAAGGGGCTGGTGATCGTTTCCGGCTGCGGTCACCCAGGCATCGTGAACGTCGTCACCCAGGCGAAGAAATCCTTTGACAAGCGGATCTACATGGTCATCGGCGGTTTCCATCTAAGCTCGGCGAACAAGGACCGCATCCTCAAGACAATGGACGGACTGAAGGCACTGGGCATCGATCGGATTGCCCCGACCCATTGTACGGGCTTCGAGGCGCTGAAGATGATGTCCGACCGGTTCGTCGGGTTCGACATGCTTCCTTCCGGCAGCGAGATAACCATCTGGTAGGCACTAATCGGTTCCCGGAACGAGCCTTTTTATTCTCGTTCCAATAACATCATATCAAATGATAGTAGAAAGGCCGGACGAACAGCAGTGGCAGGAGCTGGTCCGAGACTACGGAACGCCAAGGTTCGCTGACCGCGTCTGGAACATGCCGGAGCGGATCGAGAATGTCGAACCTCCGACCTGCTCCAGTGAGGTGATCCTCCTCATCTTCAATCTGGCCGGTTCCTGTGTCTTCGTAAGGCGGAGAGGTGCTCTTGATTGGTTCTTCCCGATGGGGGGGGGGGTCGGAATGGGAGAGGGAATAATCGATGCCGCCCGGCGCGAGGCGAGGGAAGAGACCGGGGTCGAGATCCATCCTGTCGGGGTGCCCCTATGTCAAAGGGTCACGCTTAACTTCAAGAACATGACCTTTCAGAGGTGGCACTTGATTGTTGTGGCAGAGACCATATCGAGCCTTCTCGCCCCGACCGACAGTGACAAGATCGAAGAGGCCCGTTTCTTCGACCTTCCCCCTTCTTTGGAAGACTCCGATATGATGTCTTGGATGCTTGAGCTGCATCGGGAGGGAATGAGGTACCTGCGTTCCCTGGACGCGATGGACGGGATCTGATCCCCGCTCAACGAACATTATATCACCAAGGGGTATCAATGATTATCACCAGCCGCATCAGGCAATTTTTCGATATAACACCGAGGTGAGCTGATGGCAGAAGAACAAAGACAACTGGAGTGTGCTGACTGCGCCGATCCCGGTATCGGCTTGGAGGGCGCCAGCAAGCTATGGGTCAAGGACCGGTTCGTCGACGCCAAAGGCATTGACGACATCATGGAAGAGGTCTTCAGGTTGCACCTCAAGGACCGTAACCGGATCATCGAGGAGCTCATGTCCAGATTCCTGCTTCACAATGACATTGATGAGGGGTTGAACAAAGAATACAGGACTGCGTTGATCGACGAATATGAGCGAAGGCAACTGCCCTATCTCTAAACCGTCCGATCATTCGATGGGCTTATAGGTGCGCAGAGCTTCCCTGGTGGGATCAAGTATGTCCTGGGCATCTGACCTTTTCGAGCTCTCTGAGGGCGTGGAATTCCTCGAGCAATCCTATGAGCAAATGCTTGATGATCGGTTCACTGAAGAGGTTAGGCTCATCGATGCCTCTGACAGCCGTATGCTGATCGATGAGAACGAATGGCCTCTCTCGTTCGCGGTCAAGACGCCGAAGGGATGGAAGGCGACCAGCTTCCTGGTCCGCAAGCCCAGGGTTGAGGTCGTCGAAAGATATGAGACGCTCGGTGGCGAGGTCCTCCAGACCGATAGGGCGGAGTTCGCCGCGGCGATGCGCGAGCATTTCTCAGAGAAGCTTCTTCAGCAGATCCCACAGGCTATCGAGGATTTCTCGCCGGAAAGGTGCTCCGAAGTACAGGAATTGATAAATGAGGTGTGGGGGGAAAGGATCGGGCAAGGCTGCCTGGATGTGGCGTGCGGTTCCGGCCTCGGTTCGGCCGCACTGAGGCAGTTGGGGATAGTGCCGATCGCCTATGACAATGACCCGGGCCTCTTAGCCCTAGGGATGAGGACCGGCCGTCTCATGCCCGAAGGAACAATGTGCATCGACGCCACAAGGGCAAGCCTTCTGGCCCCCAAGGCCACGCTCGGGCTGATCCTCATGGCCGGTTCGATCAACAACTTCAACGAGTACATATGGAAGGCCATTTTCGATGAGACGCTCAAATTGACCGTGAAGACCCTGGTGACAGTCGAAACGGAGAAGGAGGCAGTGCGGGTCAAAGGGTGGTGCACAGGCAGGCATCTTGACGTCAAGGTGTTTGAGAACAACCGCGATGCTTTCTACGACCGGTGGGTGTGCTCCATATCACAAGATTAGTTACTGGTATGTTCCGATCTCGATCCATCGAATGCAATGATAGGATGCGGGTAGGCGCAGCGATTCGTAATGGAATCATATTCTTCCAGACAATTGTTAAGATAACATATGTAAAATAATACCATAATTCTACAATATGATTGTAATTCCGCATCCGATAAATAATAATATATGAATAACGACATGATTAAATAAATCGAGAATGTTTAGATTCTTAAGGTGTTTTGAATGAGCAACTACGCTGAGCTTTCCAAGAAGATGGTAGATATCCTCGGTCTGAAGACAGAACCGGTCGCGGTCACTTTGATCAAAAAGGACCAACCGATACCGGATGGATACACCGTAACCGAATCCCCGATTCGTCACTGTCAAAGCATCATGAGGGCAAGGAAGGGAGAAAAGTTGGTGGTCCCAGCCGCAAAACAGGCTTGCCCGGTCGGCGCCTCGGCACTGGGAATGGTGCCTTTGCCTGAAAAGGTCAAGTCGGGCGAGTTCCACTACAACATGGGCATGTATGAATCGGCAGAAGCCGCGTGCAAGACCTGCGCTTCTAGGCCATCCCTGGAGACCGGCAGCATAATCGCGACCGCAGTCGCCCCGTTGAGCAAGGCCACCATCGCCCCCGATGTCGTCGTCGTGGTCGGGATGCCGGAGCAGATCTTCTGGATCGCTCCAGCCGCCAGCACATTCCAGGAGGGCGGAAGGGTTACGGTGGAGATGGCAGCGGTTCAAGCCTCCTGCGCCGACTCCACCATCGTGCCTTATTTGACTGGCAACATCAACCTTTCATTGGGCTGCTTCGGATGCCGCAAGACCACTGACATCGCCCCGGAGGAGATGCTGGTCGGGATCCCGGCTTCCAAGATGGAGATGCTCGTTGCGGCCATCGAGAAGATGGGTGCGACTGCGATTCCCAAATCAAGGGTCAAGGCATAAAACATATTCAATGAGGAAGGGTAAGGCCCTTCCTCAATCCTGTTTTTTTCTTTTGACCGTCAACAATTTATATGTATTGCGTCAATTTGTGAAACATTGTAACAAGAATCGTACAAAAAATGTTCGATTTTTGCAATAGTTGGTGGGGGATTGGACGAGATCGATCTGAACATCCTGAAGATGTTGAAGCAAGATTCTAGAGAAAGCCTTGGGAAAATCGCCGAGAGGCTGGGCATATCCAAGGCGACGGTCTCGCGTCGGATATCCAAGATGGAAGATGACGACCTGATATCCGGTTATACGCTCATCACCAATTCCACAAAGCTCGGCCTCATGCGTGCCATCATCGGAATCGAGGTGTCCGGTTCCTCTCTCACTGAGGTCATCGAGGAGCTCAAGAAGTTCGACGAGATCCAGAACATCTTCAAGGTCTTCGGCGACCATAGCCTGATCTGCGAGGTCTACACCAAGAGCGTCGATTCACTGTACGATCTCATTCAAAGCCGGATCCTCAAGGTGGCTAGCATCCAGAATGTGGAGGTTGACATTCTCATTGAGAAGATCTCGCTTAACCCCGACGCCGAGTTGGACATGCTCAGCAAGGTATCCTCTATCATCTGACGGGGCATCTGGAATGACCGGCATAACCGTTATAATCGGCAATCGCATGCACCGTTCATGAGCCGCAAGGTGAAGGAGGCCGCAATCGGCCCGGAAGGATATCGTACCGAAGATCCGGAAGAGACCCTAGCCCGGATCGAACCTCTCACCAAGAAAGCCGGCATCAGCCGCATCGCGGACATAACGGGGCTGGACCGGATCGGCATTCCTGTTTTCTCGACCATACGTCCATCCGCCGAGAACGGCGCGATCTCCATTTACAACGGAAAGGGCCTCACGCCGACGCAGGCCAGGATCTCAGCCATCATGGAAGGGATCGAACGGTACAGCGCGGAACTGCACGGGGACGCCCTGGTCCGGGAAGGCATGGAGCAAATGCTCTCCTCCGGGAAAGGCATAGACCCGCTTGAACTGATCCTGCCCATCTACACCAAGATGCGACTGAAGGATATGCCCATCGCCTGGGTGGAAGGCAAGGACATCGGAAGTGGGGAAAGCATCATGGTCCCGGCGAGCGCGGTGTTCCATCCTTATAATTCTACCGCCGACCTGTCGTTGTTCCGAAGCAACACCAACGGGCTGGCTTCCGGCAATACCCTTCAGGAGGCGACCCTGCATGGACTGTGCGAGGTCATCGAGAGGGACGCCTGGTCACTGTCCGAGGTGAAACGGAAGGTCGTCTCGGACGTGGTTATCGATGGCGAGGCCGGGATCCTTAGGGAGACCATGGACCGGTTCACTTCAAAAGGGGTCGAGGTCCACCTGAAGAACCTCACCAGCGACATCGGGGTTCCGGTGATCGCGGCCGCAGCCGACGATACCCAATTGCAGGATGCCGGTTTGCTCACGCTTGGCATAGGGGCCCATCCTTCACCCAAGGTCGCCGCCTTGAAGGCACTTACCGAAGTGGCCCAGAGCAGGCTTACCCAGATCCACGGAGCCAGGGAGGACGCGGTCATGGCCGACGGCAATCGGAAGCTTGGCTATGAGCGGGTGAAACGGATGAACAGGCTCTGGTTCGGCAAGGCGGACGCCAGCAAGAGCATCGATGATATGGAAAGCGTCGACAAGGGCGACCTCCGATCCAATGTCGAGGAGATAGTCAGACGAATACACGATGTTGGACTGAGATCGGTCATCGCAGCCGATCTGACCCGGAAGGAGCTCGGCATCCCGGTGGTAAGGGTCATCGTTCCTGGTCTTGAGGTTTTCTCCATTGACTCCGATCGTGTCGGTCGGAGGGTGATGGAAGCAGAAAGGAGAACCAGGGGATGAAGCCCGTTGTTTTCATCGGGATGAGCCTGCCCGTTTCCGAGGCCATGAAGATATTGGATGCTGATTACCGTCCTCCGGTCAAGCGGGGCGACCTGCCCTTGCTGGACGAACATGTCCGTTATGTTGGCATTATAGATGGTGTATTCATGAACGATTGTTCCGTGGGACACCGGGAGATAATCGCCCTACTCAAGCGAGGCGTCACCGTGGTCGGAGGGGGCAGCATGGGTGCTCTGAGGGCGTCGGAGCTAAGCGACCTCGGGATGATCGGGATCGGTAAGATATACAGCATGTACATGAACGGTGAGATCGAGGGAGACGACGAGGTCGCCCTCACCTTCAACCCGGAGACCAATGACCCGCTTTCCGAACCATTGGTCAATATCAGGGCAACGCTGGCGCTTGCGGTGGAGAGCGGGGTGCTGGAGGCGGACACCTCGCGGATCTTGCTTGAAAAGGTTCGTTCGGAATTCTATCCCCGGCGGTCAATGTCCCGATTGGTAGGGATCGCTAAGGAGGTCCTAGAACCAAATATATTCACGGAATTTTCGGATTTCGTAGGAAAATCATCGGTAGACCTTAAGAGGAGGGATGCTATCGCGGTGTTGCTAGAAATCGCGAAAATCATGAAAAATGCTAATCGCGAGAAATCGTGAAAAATTGAAAAAAACGCAAAATAGGAAACCATTGTTAACGCCCTAAAATCGAAAAAATTTAACCCCGTTAAAGTTTAGGGTTTGACCATCTGGTCGATGTTTTTTCATTTACTATCGTTTAAGTTGGATGGATAATCCATCCAACATCAAGCTTAAATCATGTTGTCGGATACTATACCCTCGCAAGGGGAGCCGATTTTCACTAGATTGATGCAAATCTCTGGTGGAAATTGAGTTATTAAAAAGGAGGTAAAACATGGCAAAGTACAAGGACAAGGTGGACTTGTATGACGACAGGGGCAAGATTATCGAGAAGCAAGTGCCCCTCGAGGCAATAAGTCCTCTATACAACCCAGCCATAAAGCGAACAGTTTCTCTAGCAAAGAGAACGATCGCAGTTGACCTAGGCGCTATTGAGAAAGGTCTCAAGACCGGCCGGGTCGGCGGTGGAGTTCTCCGCGGAAGAGAGATGGACCTCGCTATTGTGGCAAACGCAGAGAAGATCGCAAAGAAGACCAAGGAAATCCTGAAGACTACCAAGGATGATGACACTGAGGTCAGAACCTTGATGGACGGGAAGAAGATGATCGTCATCGTCCCGGAGGTCAGGCTGGACGCTGGTGTAGAGTACACCACCGGATTCACAGCTGCCGCCGCGGCATTGACGCAGGTCATCCTCGACGAGTTCGACGTTGACATGTTCCAGGCGAGCATGGTCAAGGCAGCCGTTTGGGGAAGGTACCCGCAGACCATCAACTTCGCGAACTCCAACCTGAAGTCAATTCTGGATGTTCCGCAGCTGAACGAAGGCGCAGGATACGCCCTAAGAAACATCATGGCCAACCATATCGTTGCCCTATCCGGCAAGAGCGCCATGAACGCAGCCGCGCTATCCTCGATATTCGAGATGGCAGCATCCTTCGAGATGGGCGACGCAATCGGCCCGTTCGAAAGGCAACAGCTGCTCGGTCTCGCATACCAGGGACTGAACGCAAACAACATTGTCTATTCGGTCACCAAGGACAACGGTAAGACCGGCACAGTCGGTACCGTCGTCGAGTCCATCGTTGGACGAGCGATTGAAGACAAGGTCATAAAGGTAAAGGAAAAGTTGCCGTCGGGATTCAAGGTGTACACCACCAATGACTTCCCGCTGTGGAACGCATATGCAGCCGCTGGAATGCTCGCCGCAATAATGGTCAACATTGGTGCAGCAAGGGCTTCCCAGGGTATCCCGTCAACCATCCTATACTATAACGACCTGCTAGAGCATGAGACCAGCCTACCCGGTGTAGACTATGGCCGATCGATGGGTACGTCCGTCGGTATGTCATTCTTCTCGCACTCGATCTATGGTGGCGGCGGCCCCGGCCTGTTCCATGGTAACCACGTAGTTACCAGGCACTCGAAGGGATTCGTCAACCCAGTGATCGCAGCCGGATGCTGTCTAGATGCTGGAACCCAGATGTTCTCTCCGGAATCCACCTCACCACTGGTGAAGGATGTGTTCGGCGACATACCTGAGTTCAAGACACCGTTGAAAATGGTCGGCAAGGAGGCCAAGAAAATTAAGGACCTGGTGGCCTGAAAATGAATTCTGCTTCCGCTTCGGAAAGGGTTCCGCTACCGGAAATATTGATTTTCCCGGCAAGGCTCTTAAGAGCTGAAACCACCGAGAAACTCCTAAACCGGATCTACTCAGTAGCGAACGTCAGATACGTCACCGTAAGCGGAGAGGATCTTCCAGCTGTTTTGAATGCGGGTCCTGGTAAGGGACAGCCAGTCAACCACCCCGAACGACACATCATATCCGTAAAGGGGGAAGAGGTTGAGCTAAGGCTGCTCGTTGGCAGGATATTCGTCGAGATCAATGATATCGACAACGTACCCAAGGCACTGGAGGACATCGAAGAGGTATGCAAGGAATTGCTGCCTTTTGGATTCAATCTCGAAGTGGGGCGGTATTCAAAATTCAGACCAACTGTCACCGACTATAAGAAAAACAGGTGATTCAAAATGGCAAAGTACGAAAGACAATTCTATCCAGGTATGACTGTGCCGGCGAAGAACAGGCGCAGGTTCATCGATCCGAGCAAGAAGCTCGAAAAGCTTCGTGACATCGCAATGGATGATGTCGTGAAGATATTGGGTCACAGGGCACCAGGATCGGACTACAAGTCGATCCACCCGCCACTGGACGAAGGCACCGAGCCCGACTGCTCGATAAGACAGATCGTCACGCCGATCGAGGGTGCAAAGAAGGGAGACAGAATCAGGTACGTACAGTTCACTGACTCCGTCTACTTCGCCCCGGCCATCCCGTACGTAAGGGCCCAGATGTACATGTCCAGGCTCCGTGGGATTGATACCGGTACCCTGTCCGGCAGACAGATCATCGAAATGAGAGAGAGGGACCTCGAAAAGATCGCAAAGGAGTACATCGACAACGAGACCTTCGATACAGCCAGAACTGGTATCCGTGGCGCAACAGTGCACGGACACGCATGCAGGCTGGACGAGAACGGACTCATGTTCGACGCATGGCAGAGATACAGGTTCAACGCCAAGACCGGAATGGTCGAGTACGTGAAGGACCAGGTCGCTATCCCGTTGGACAAGCCAATTTCCGTCGGAAAGCCGATGGATGACAAGTGGCTCAAGGCTCACACCACGATGTTCCGTGCGGACGACGTGGACATGAGGGCTGACCCAGAAGTCATGGCCCAGAACCTGAGGCTCCACACACTGAGGACCCTGTGCGGCTACAAGCCGTTCGACGTCAAGGGGGAGTAAACAATGGCAAAGGAAAAGGAAAAGCTGTTCATGGCCGCCATGAAGAAGAAGTTCAAGGAGGCCCCAACCGAGGTCAACACGAACTACTACTCCTTCGGCGGCTGGAAGCAGTCCAAGAGGAAGAGGGAATGGGTCGAGGCGGCTAACAAGATCGCCAAAGAGCGCGGCATCCCAATGATGAATCAGGATATCGGTGTCCCACTCGGACAGCGTGTCTTGATGCCGTACCAGCTCTCCCACACCGACATCTACGCTGAGGCCGATGACCTGCACTTCGTCAACAACGCCGCTATGCAGCAGTGCTGGGACGATATCAGGAGGACCGTAATATCCGGTCTGGACACCGCCCACAACGTTATCGAGAAGAGACTGCAGAAGGAAGTTACCCCGGAGACCATCAACCACTACCTGGAGACCGTCAACCACGCAATGCCTGGTGGCGCAGTCGTTCAGGAGCACATGGCCGAGTGTAGCCCCGCCTTAACCGCGGACTGCTACGTGAAGGTCTTCTCCGGCGATGACGAGCTCATGGATGAGATCGACAAGCCGTACAGGATCGACATCAACAAGGAATTCCCGGCAGACCAGGCTAAGCAGCTGAAGGAAGCCGTCGGAAAGTCCCTGTGGCAAGCGATCCGCTGCCCGACCATCGTTGGAAGGGTATGCGACGGTGGTACGATGTCCAGATGGTCTGCAATGCAGATCTCGATGTCCTTCATCAGCAGCTACAAGCTGGCTGCCGGTGAGGCTGCGATCGCAGACTTCGCATACGCTGCGAAGCACGCTTCGGTCGTAGAAATGGGTACCATGATGCCAGCAAGGAGGGCCCGTGGCCCGAACGAGCCGGGCGGAATTCCGTTCGGATTCCTGGCTGATATGGTCCAGTCCCAGAGGAAGTACCCGGACGACCCGTGCAGGGCTGCTCTCGAGTCTGTGGCACTCGGTGCCGTCGTTCTCGACCAGATCTACCTCGGATCGTATATGTCCGGCGGTGTCGGATTCACGCAGTACGCAACTGCCGCCTATACCGACAACATCCTCGAGGACTACGTCTACTGGGCAGCTGACCTGGTCAAGTCCAAGTACGGCGGGTTCTGCAAGAGCAAGCCGACCATGGACCTCGTCAACAAGCTCGGAACCGAGATCAACTCCTACGCACTAGAGCAGTACGAGAGATTCCCGGCCGCGATGGAAGCGCACTTCGGTGGCTCACAGAGAGCAACCGTCGCCGCTGCCGCGAGCGGAATCGGTGTTGCAATGGCTACCGCCAACGCAAACGCCGGTGTCAACGCCTGGTATCTGTCCATGCTCCAGCACAGGGAGAGGCTCGGAAGACTCGGATTCTACGGTTACGACCTGCAGGATATGTGCGGCGCGTCCAACTCGCTGTCGTACAGGTCCGACGAGGGTCTCCCGCACGAACTCCGTGGCCCGAACTACCCCAACTACGCCATGAACGTCGGTCACCTGAGTGGATACACCGGAATCGCTCTCGCCCCGCACGCTGCGAGGGGAGACGCTTTCGCCTGCAACCCGCTCATCAAGATCGCGTTCGCAGACAAGAACCTCCCGTTCGACTTCGCCAACATAACGAAGGAGTTCGGCCGTGGCGCACTGCGCGAGTTCATGCCTGCTGGCGAGCGGACGACCATCATACCCCCGATGTGATCCTGAATGAACGTCGGAGACTACGCCAGGTACAAGAACACCGGGACCGTCGGAAAGGTCTTGGAGGTCAAGCAAGAGGCAGGCGTCGAGTGGATTCTGCTCGATACCTACAACCTCTACTACGACGCCACGACCCTCGAGCCGGGCTCGGTGGAGGAGTACAAGACGTTCTCCGTCAAAGAAAGGTCACGCGGGCAGACGGTGGAAGACATCGAGGCCATGAAGGAAGAGATCTCCAAGGTTGAGCGGTATGGTTCGATTACCGCCTCCGGCGGCGGTTGAATCCTTCAAAACAAACCCTTTACCTTTCATTTTTTTAAATCCTTGTTCTGAACCTTTGTCCTCTGGCTATTTGCTCGATCTCGCTGAGATAAGTCAAATCGCTTCAGCAGATCTCTGAGGTTCCAGCTGTTAAGGCAATGCTTGATCAAAAGGTGCTTTCCATCAGCCCGATCACGCCACCGATGGCCACCATGAATCCGCCCACACTGCCACCAGCTACTCCCAGTACGCCGACAGCGATCAGGACGATAGACCAAATTATCGTGTCGACTTTATTCGACCAGACCATCGCCAGGATGCCGCAAAACAGCGTTAGCAACATACCAAATGTGAAGCCGCCGCTCATTTGGTATCCGCCGATCGAAGCCATGATGAAGCCATAGGATCCATAGATGATCATCAGGATCCCGCCCAATACGTTTAGCACCTGAGCGATCTTCGACAATGATAATTCGACCATGATCCTTCTCCTGCATTGTCCGATCTTCCCATTATCGGACGGAAGGAGAGGAGATTGTTACTTTTTGTTCTTATCGAACCATTCCTGCGCTGTGGACATTGTCCACCCTTTTTCTTTGGCGAATAAAAAATTTATGATGTGGGTGCCGATCTCGCATTTCTTGTTTCCAAAATGACCCTTTGGGCATCCCACGATTCCCTTGATCCCCTTTCCCTCATCCAGGGTGATGGTCCGCAAGGAATCCTTGTCGTAGTTGTCAACGCTCTCATGACCGCTCCTGATGTAGTCCTTCGTTTCTTCCCATGGCATGTTCTAACCTAGTGAGGACCGTGAACCATCGATACATCAAACTTCTCCGTCGCACCGGCGGACATCAACCTCATATGAAAACCCGCAAAATTGAAAAGAAAGAATATGAACGGCATTTTCGATCTCGTCCATTCACCTTCCCCGTTCGGGATATGGCAACCAGATAACGCTCGGTTCGTCATCCTATGATCACGGGAACCGAACGCTCCGAGAATCTCCTGCGTCGTTCAATTCTGGCAGTTGAAACCGACCAATATCGAAGCCAACTTCGGATCGTCCTCGAGACTGTAGTTGTTCTTGATGATGATATCGCTCGGGGGTGAGGGGCTGCATGATACGACCTCGGTCACGCCATCGATCGTCGTCAGCTCAGGGAACGAGACCGGCGGCATCATCCAGAACTCCTTTGTCTTCTGCTTCTTGTCGGTGAAGACCACGAAATCCTGGCACAGGAACATGACGTTGTCCATCTCCTTGTACCTCCTGTGTTCGCCTGGAAGCACTTCGGTACCCAGAATCGTACCCTCCTCGTCGAGCATGAACACAGTTGGTTCTGGTGGCGGCCGGAACGTGACATCCTTGATGATGCATATGACGTGGTCCCGCTTCATCACTTCTTCGAGGCCCATGTTGAAGACCTTCTGACCCAACTGAGAAATGACACCCCTTTCTCTTTCAAGGATTTCTGCCACGTCCTTCTTATTCAGGGAGAACACGATCTTTGTGCCTTTCATCCCCTTTATGATCACAAGAGCCTCGTCGATCGCTGCCATCTTTGGCCAGAATGTCTTCTCGAATAATATACCCTTTCCATTAACGGGGTTGAACGTGAATATTTATGCCATGATTGATGTTACTGCTTCCATGAGTCTGGAGCTCATTTCAAAGCAGCAGCCAGAGGTCGTCGCCGCACTCTATAGGCTCAAGGGGGCCGTCTTCAAGGACGGGGCGCTGAGCGTCAAAGAGAAGGAATTGATCGCCGTAGCGGTGACGGCGCTGCTAAAATGCGATGAGTGCCTGATCGTCCATGCAAAAAAGGCGGTCGAGGCAGGCGCCACCAAGGACGAACTCAGGGAGTCACTACTGGTGGCAATGTACCTCGCCGGTCCCAGCACCGTCATCTGGACGGACAAGATCGACGAGATCATTGGGTGATCTTTCAACTTATGAACTCGACGGTCACGCTTCTCCTCAGGCCCATCCCGGTGACCACTTCGCCAGCCTTGATCATGGCCATTGGCAAGGGGCAGGCACTGTGCTTGAGGAACTTTCCGCCCAGCTCGTAGATCGGGTTCTCACAAAAGGGCATCTTGACGATGTCAAACATATCAAATAGCGGCATAGCGGCCGCCATCTTCTTAACGTGCGGACACTGGCTCTCCACCATATAGGCCAGTTGGTTGTTATCGTCCATGGTGACACTGATCTTGCTCTTGAATTGGCAGACACCCGGATCGAGCATGATGGCCACGACCGGACCCGCTTTCGCTACGGCTTCGTCCATACCCCCATGAATGAATGAAGGAGATAGAAATGTCTTTGGCACAGAATGATGCATCCGGTGGAAGAAAGGTGAGAGGCGAAGCCTCAGTATTTGTCCTTCCTGGTCTTGTTGAGCATCTCGAAGACCGCACCCTTTCCGACGTCCAGGGTGCCTATCACCGCTATCGCCTCCTTCTTCCGCATGATCGGAACAACCACGACCGGAAGTCCGCGGAACGGTCCGGTGGAAGCCGTCTTCCTGATGATGGTGTTCCGTTTGAGCGATTCCTCCAGCAAAGGGCCGGTGAAATTGGTATCTACCACTTCACCCTCGTCGCACCTCACTCCGTAATGGTTCTTGCTCCTCATCGTGACCGGTAGCCGACCCAGCAGTTCGTGGATCGCCAATGTCAGGCATTTGAGCTCGTCCGCCTCTGTGTCCTGGGAGAGCAGGTTGGTCCCCTCGTTCCAGCATCTGCGAGATTGGTTCCCCAATGCCAGAGCCGATGTCACCGCCCCTTTTTCCGCGGCCTCGTAGGAGAATGCCGACCCGATGATGATCACATCGCCATCCTCGATCTTGAACTTGTTGCGCAGTGGCGCAACGGTCTCTTGGTCGGGGAAATCCTCGTCCCCAGGGAACACTATCTTGCCCTCCTTGACCACCAGGGTTGTAGCTCCGACCGCGCCGGCTCTTACTGCCTCGTCCCTTTGCTCGCACCCCATTTTGATCCGGTGACCCATGCCTTTGACCAATACGGCGCAGTTGTGCTTTCCAAGAGTCAGGTCCGACATGTCGACGGATGCCACCTCGACCCCGGAGGTCTCTAGCTTCTTGCGACCCCGGTCAGTAATGACCGTTCCCATCCTGGTGTTCTCAACCGATCCCTCACGCACCATCTTGTCCAAGATCGTCCGGATGCTTCCCTCACCGATCTGCAAAGCATCCGCCAATGCCTTTCGCCCTATCGGTCCTTGACTGTCAATTACTTGATAAGCCTTCCAAATGTGGAAAAGACTAAATTTCGGTGTTGGGCCCCCGGCAAAATAAGAGTTGAACGCCAATGACATTGTGGATGGATATATAATCCATCCAATTAAAACTTTCTATTCGATGAACTGCCAGCAAGTTTTCGGCGAGGCATTCAGAGGATGCTCAGATATGGTTTTTCAGATTGTTAAAACATAATGCCTCGAGCTAAATAGCGTAAAGCTTAGATACAATTCAGCAACTTTACTAAAGGTTGTTTATTGTTAACAAACTTAACGATAATTGACCATCTGGAGCAAGTTTATTAAGCCTGTTAAGACATTCGGGAGCGATTATGTCCGAGAATAATGAGGTCTTCGTCATTGTGGACAATATCAGCAAGAGCTTCAACGGCAGCCAGGTGCTAAGGGATATTTGCACCACCATTAGTGTCGGCGAGGTCCTGGGTCTGATAGGTAGGAGCGGTTCCGGCAAGTCCGTTCTTATCCATGCCCTCAGAGGAACAGAAGAATACCGCCCCACATCGGGCAAGATCATCTACCGGGTCAACCATTGCGTGAAGTGTAACCGCGTTGACCTACCAGCACCGGGCAAGAATTGCACCAGGTGCGGCGCGCCCACCCATATCGAAGAGGTGGACTTCTGGGGCCTGGACGATAGGGACCCATTAAGGATGGCTGTCAAGGAGCGGATCGCGATCATGCTTCAGCGGTCCTTTGCTCTTTTCGGCGACATGTCGGTCATCGAGAACATCTTCGAGGCATTTCCAGCGAAGATGGATGAGAATCGCAGGGTCGAAAGGGCGATCGAGCTGCTGCAAATGGTCAACATGACGCACAGGACCACTCACATCGCCCGGGATCTATCCGGCGGCGAGAAGCAAAGGTGTGTACTGGCGCGTCAGCTGGCTAGGGATCCCATCCTGTTCCTGGCGGACGAGCCGACCGGGACGCTTGACCCCCAGACCGCGGAGATCGTGCACAAGGCGCTTTCCGAGGCGGTAAAAAGCACCGGCATGACCATGGTCGTTACATCACACTGGCCGAAGGCTATCAGCCAGCTGTCCGACAAGGCCATTTGGTTGGAGTCGGGAGAGATGGTGAAGAGGGGCTTACCCGAGGAAGTGGTCAAGGAGTTCGAGGTAGGTTTCGAGAAGACCCCCGACATGACCGTTCCGGTCGGTCAACCCATAATCAGGTGTCAGGATGCCAAGAAATACTACTATTCGATCGTCCGCGGAGTCGTAAAGGCAGTGGACGGCGTCACATTCGATGTCAAGGAGAAGGAGATCTTCGGACTGGTGGGGTTGAGCGGAGCCGGGAAGACCACCATGTCCAACATGATTTCCGGGTTGACTCCAGCGACCGGAGGATCGGTCGAGGTCCGTATCGGCGATGATTGGATCAATATGTCCGAAATAGGTGAGTTCGGCCGTGGCCGGGCGACACCGTACATCGGCATGCTACACCAGGAGTACAGCCTATACCCTTTCAACACCATCCTGCAGAACCTCACCGTGTGCATAGGCATGAAAATGCCCGCTGAACTGGCCAAGATGAAGGCCATTCAGGTACTGAGCGGAGTGGGATTCCTGCCCAAGGACATCGACCGTCTGTTATACGCCTACCCGGAGACATTGAGCGTGGGTGAAAAACAGAGAGTGGCGATGGCCCGGGTGCTCATCGCTGAACCGAGGTTCGTCATCTTGGACGAGCCGACCGGGACCATGGACCCGATTACCAAGGTTTCCGTCGCGAAGTCCATACTGAACGCGCGCAAGGAACTGGGCGAGACATTTATGATCGTCAGTCACGATATGGATTTCGTGACTGATTGCTGTGATCGGGTCGCTCTCATGAAAGGTGGAAAGCTCATCGCCCTGGGGGACCCGAAAGAGGTCGTGGCTAACCTGACGGAAGCCGATCTAATCGGAGAGCCATCGGTAGAGCCCTGTGAGGTTAACCAGTGAAAGAGAGCATCGGTCGGAAGACCCGGTTCGTGGAGTGCCGCGAAGCCCGCGGATTAGGGGTCGGCGGCAGCCTGGCACAGAAAGCGACCATATCGGAGAGCGGCAGGGAAGTGGTCGCCGTGGCTATGGGTCCGGGTAAGCGTCACATCACCAAGCCAGTCTGCGAGATCACCTATGAACTTCGGGAAGAAGGTATCGACACCAGCGTCATCGTTATCAATGCCGGCTCGGGTGTACCCGTGGATGCGCCGGATGTATCTACCGGATCGATCTTCGGCCTGGACGATATCGAGATCAAGAGGATGCAGCAGTTCAAGATCGCCCTGATCCACCTGGGTAACGTGAAGGCCCATCTGATCTATAAGGCTAGACTGATCCTGAGGAACGTGGATATGCCAGCGGTCGTGGTGTGTCAGGCGCCGGTAGACTTCGAGGACTTCGCGCGCATCGGGGTGAAGACCCGCTATGTCATGCCCAAGCCTGAGAACATCGGGACCAAGGGAGAGATAGTGGAGATCGTGACTGGCGTCATCCGCGGGTCAACGATATCCCAATCTAAGCTGGATGAGATCGTGTCCAAGGTCAAGAAGCACCTTTGATCATCCTTTTTTGACATTGAAACCGACCACATGGGTCCAATGCTTCGTTTCGGTGTATCCCAACCTGGACCGGATCCAGTCGTCAGCCATGGTGGATATGCTGCCAGACGTGACTTCCGTCACATCCTTGATGTCATCGAGGAAATGGAATTCGAGCTCGGGAAGCACGAAAAATGGCTCACCGACAGGCAGCCGGTCATTGTAGATGATGAAATCGGGACCGATCCGGCACACATCATCCCGGTCCTTGAAGGACTCGAGACGCTCTGCAGTTAGATACTCGCCGATGACCTGTTTGTTCTGGTCCTCGATGTAAACGATGTTGAATTGGTCCCCGATGAGCGCCATCGATGATCCGATGACGATCACCATAACGACCTCTCGGCTCATGGTGGCCCATACCCCCCGGTTCACGAACGGCATCATGCCGCCGCAGGCCCCGTGGGATTCGGCCTCCCTCTCGATGGACTCAAGATGAGACCGATCCTGCTGGTCAAGGAGCCAGACATCCATGACCCCGGGGATGATGCGGATCTTTTCCTCGACCTGCTTCAGGATCGCCTCTTTATCCATGCATACGCAGAGCGGTCGGCACGGTATAAAACTGTTTCAGGCAATAGTGGGCCGCCGGGTCAAAAGACCGACCAACTCCGTCAGCACAGATCACTGGCGATCAAGCAACGGTCCTTCGGCGAGACTGCATAAAAAGCTTATTAACGGTCTATAGCATCACTTGAGGGACCAGATGAGAATTATTGTCAATGGTAGGTCGGTGGAAGCACCGGAGGGGGCGGCGGTCAGCGACATCATCGCTGGAGAGCCTTATACGCCTGGTACGATGGTAGCGGTCATCCGTCCGATAGACAAGGTCCGGAAAGAGACCGAAGAGTTCAAGTTCACCACCACAAAGGGAGCCTTCGTCGTCAAGCTGAACTCATCAGATGAGGCTAGGATATGGAAGGACGCCCATACCCTCATGGCCGATAAATCGGTGCGTTGGTCCACTTCCAGGGTCATTGCAATCGGTTCGTTCCCTACGAAATTGATCGCGGTCAGGGGTAAGGTAAAGTACTCCAGATATGAAGCCTTCCTGTCGCTGGGCGGTTTCGATTCCAACACCACGTATGTCATGTTCGCACAGTCGGACCACGAAGGCGAATATGGCCTGGCCGGTGGGGTGATAGGCCATGTCACTAAAGGCCGGCATGTGCTGGCCGCGTTGAAAGAGGCGGATAAGGTGCTCGAAGTGAGCCCCATCGTCTTCGAGCTCAGTTCCAAGGATGCCTTCGCCACCACAGACCTTTCCACTAAGCTCGAGGATGGGATGAGCGTCGAGACCCACGTCCGGGTAAGGCTCGACCCACGTTCACCGGTGAGCTGTGAACATTTCCTGGTGACGGTAAGGTCGGGCACATTGAAGCTCACCGAGAGGACCGCCGCTTACACAGCCAGCTCAACTAACATGGACGTTTCCCTCATTGCTGAGGCCAACGACATCCGGCAACCTGACATGGTCACGGTCAGGAACAAGGGCAGCGGTACCGGCCGGGTCTACATCTACAAGCTACGCCGACAGATCAACCCTAACCACAACACCGTGGGGATGGCGGTGGCCGGCGAACAGCTGATCCATTTGGTGCCGGACCATTCCGAGGTCACCATCGTCACCGACCCGGTCAGGATACTGACCGTAGGCCTGACACAATCTGATGCTAAAACATTCCTGGAATCCAATGGGCTGAAGCAGAAGAGGATCGGGGATGAATCTGACGACAGCATCGTCGTCGAGCAGGAACCCGAGCTCACCCTGGAGGCCATCAGTTCGCCGGAGATCGAGACCTTCGGGGTCCGTCCGGACCAGATCAGGGACATCATCCTGGCCGACGACATTGCACCGGTTACCACAAACTACATCCGCAAGATGACCGGATTGGACCATAAGCCGATCGGCACCATGAAGGTGCATTTCACCTTTGAGGGAATGCCCCTGGTGACCTTCGAAGGCAATGAATCCATCGCCTCGAGCTTGACCCCGGAGAACGCGTTCGTCCAAGAGATCGGGGTGGCCCGTGGAGAGATAGGCGTCACCAACATGGCCCGCCCCAACCGCGGGCTCATCGGCATTCGTTTGGAAACAAGCAACGAGTTCGGACCTACCGGTGAGGAGGATCACGGGACCAACATGGCGGGGACCGTCGTAGCTGACCTTAATGCGATGATGTCCGGACTGAAGGATGGGGATATCGTCTACGTGCGCAACGTTCAGAAGCCTGAACCCGCACCCAAGGTCAAGAATGCCAAGGCCAAACCGGTCGCGGAAACGGTGAACAAGAAGAAACCAGCAGCGAAGAAGGTGAAGCAGGATGCCACAGGAAAGTGAGACCAGGTACATCGTCATCGCGCCGAGCTCTTCCATCACTCCCGATCAGATCACCCGTTTCATCCATACCATGGCGGTCGACATCCAGATCAAGGAGACCTGTTTCGGGGTCATAATCCAGGGCGAGCCAGAAGTGATCTCGAAGGTCCTGGCCGAGGTAAGGAAGCTGGACCCGAACCGTCTGTTCTCAAAGGTTCGTGGCTTTCCCATCGGCGATGGCAGGAGATGCCGCGCCGAGCATGGCTCCAGGCCAGGGTTCACCCAGCTGGAGAAGGAGTGGAAGGACCTGCCGATGTTCGAGGCGGGCCTGGTATGCGCCGAAAAGGACGGCAAGGTTTGCGAGGTCCCGAAGCGGAAGAAGCTCTCGGTCTCGGAAATGAAAAAGATATGCGATGAGGTGTGTCAACAATGAAGGTCTTCATAGTCCCCCCTAACAGCCTGATACTGTTCGATCTCGTGGAACGTTTCGGGCACAAGCCGCTCAGCATCATGGGGGCGTTGGCAGAAAAGGTCACCTCCAAGGAGATCGAATCGCCGCCGCTGAACGTCACCGTCGATGACGTCAAGAAAGGGCTCAAGTACGCCGGCATAGAGGTCCCGTCGGGCATCCGTGGCAGGTTGGCGGTCTACGGACCGCTGATCGACGATGCGGAGGCGGCAATATTCATGGAGGACGCGCCCTACATGTTCGGCTGCGTGGGATGCGCCCGCACCAACGAAATGGTCAAGTTGCTGGTGCGGAAGAGGAAGATCCCGCTGCTGGAGCTGGACTACCCGGCCACCGACGAGGAGGCCAAGGTCGTGGTCAAGAAGGTCAAGGAGTTCCTGGAGGGACTGAAGAAATGATCAAGATCGCACAGCTGTCCTGCGGGACCGAATACTCTGGAGTGCAGGACGAGATAGAACGGGCCGCCGGAGCGGTCGGCGGGAAGATGGTCTACCCGGACGTCGACCTGGAGAACATAAACTCGGCCGTCGAAAAGTTCGGCTTCAACCCGGTCTCGCCGCAGCTCAAGTTGATGATCGCCCGCGGGGTTAACGTGGCCGAGGGTCACTACGATGCCGACGCGGTGTTCATCGCGTCATGTTTCCGTTGCGCCGAGGCTGCGCTGGTGAGGACCGAGCTCAGGAAATATATCCAGGAGCACACCCGACTGCCTGTCGTCACCTATTCGTTCACGGAGAGGACCAAGTCCGCCCAGATGCTCACCAGGATGGAAGCGCTGGTCACCATAGTGGAAAGGAAGGAACTGCTCGCCAGGGAACGCCAGGTCGGCCTCACCGCCGGCATCGATTCCGGATCGTCCACCACCAAGGCCATGATCATGCGGGACAACGAGATCATCGGCAAGTACTGGCTGCCGACGCAGGACGTCTTCAGCTCGGCCGACACGGCGCTGGCGAAAGCGCTCGAGGAGGCGGGGGTGAAACGGGAGCAGCTGGAGGCCATCGGCACCACCGGATACGGCAGGTTCACGCTGGGGAAGAGGTTCAATGCCAAGCTGGTGCAGGAGGAGCTGACGACCAACTCAAAGGGCGCGGTCTGGCTGGCCGACCGGCAGAAGGGAGAGGCCACCATCATCGACATCGGGGGTATGGACAACAAGGCCATCACCGTCCGAGACGGCATCCCGGACAACTTCACCATGGGCGGGATCTGCGCCGGTGCGTCGGGCCGTTTCCTGGAGATGGTGGCGAAGCGCCTCCACGTGGAGATCACGGAGTTGGGAGAGTTGGCCGACAGAGGAGACTACCGTAAAGTGCCGATGAACTCATACTGCTCGGTGTTCGGCATCCAGGACCTGGTCACATCGCTCGCCGCCGGGAACACCCTGGAGGACGTGGCGTCCGCCGCCTGTCATTCCGTGGCGGAACAGATATTCGAGCAGCAGCTTCAGGAGATCGAGGTGCGCTACCCGGTGATCCAGGTGGGCGGCACGTCGCTGATCAGCGGCATGGTCCGGGCAATGGAGGACACTCTCGGTCAGAGGCCGATCGTCCCCCCGCACTCGCAATACATCGGCGCAGCGGGAGCAGCGCTGCTATCGTCAGGATTGATCGAGGGACATTGAGATGGAGATAATCGTCGAGGGGCCGGAGAGTTACGCGAACGACAGCTACAAGCAGCTGCTGGAGCGGACACTGGTCGACATGGGCATCACCACCTCCATCGAGAAGGTCAAACTGATCATCCGACCCTCCGAGCCGCTATTCATCATCTCCATCCGCATGAGGAAGGCCGGGGGTTCGAGGCTGGTCTCGGACATCGCCACCATCGAGGAGAAGGAGGGAGGGACGTTCCTGACCATTAACGATGAGAACTACGCCCCCCGCCTGCTCTCATTGCTGTGGAGGCAGTTCGGCCGGGAAAGGATCGAGCAGATCACCAGGATGGAGATCTTCGCCAAGGGATGTACCGCCCGGGACATCGAGACGCTGAAGCTGGACCCCGAGGAGGAGTTGAAGAAGAAGCTCCTGGACGCGATCTGGAGGATCCTGCCCGAAGGTTTCAAGGTGCGGCATGAGGTGGCATCTGAGACGTCCATGACCATCACCGCCACGGAGAGGACGCTGACATCGGAGCAGGTCGCCCTGGGCATGGCGACGCAGAAGGAAATGGAGGCGGCCTGATGTACAAGGTCCTGCTGTTCGACGGTGGAGTATACCGCATCAATGAGCTCTTCGAGCTGATCGAGGACATCGGCGGGTTCGTCATCCAGAAGACCACCATCCAGGTGATGATATCGGTCACGATGGCCATCCCGGAGGAGGACCAGCCGATCATCGAGGCGAAGTCGCGCGAGCTCGGGGCCAAGCTTATCGACGTACCGCTGGCCGGGACCGAGATAGCGGTGGTCGGCCCGACACTGGGAAGGCATCATATGCCCCACCCGATATGCGATATAGCCGAGCAGCTTCGGCGATATGGGGCGATCACCGTGGTCATGGGACTGGCCCGCGGGAAGGGGCGTGCCACTGCGCAGATATCGGCCGACGAGAAGGCGATCATCGACGAATACGATGCCGCTGTCTTCGTATTGGGCAATTTCAAGGATTGCATCGTCAAGGACAAGGTCCGGCTCTTCCAGGATATCTCGGTACCGGTCACCGTGGTCTGCGGTCCGGACATACCGGAACTGCCGAACTGCGAAGCGCTCGTCTCCGGGGTGGGCCGCAAGGTGGAGAGGATGCGCCACGCCGAGGAGATCGAAAAGCTGGAGGAGGTATCCACCGCGGTGGACAGGACCATCGGAAAGCGGCGCAAGGAGATTGACGAGGATCCGCTCTTCGTTCACCCTTCCGAGATCAAGGAACGCCTGGAGGATATCGAGGCGGTCCGGGAGTCGTTGCGGCCGGCGCCGATAGTGCTGCACCTCGATGGGCTCAGGGTCAAGGTGCCGTTCGAGGAATACGGCAAGCAGATCGCTGACCTGGAGGTATACGGCCGCAAGCTGGGCGACATCTCCCGCATCACTGGGTCGAGGATGAAGGGAAGCACCCTCATCCGCATCATGACCGAGTGCGAGGTCAAGTCGAGGGACGCGCTCAGGCATTGATCTTTTTCTCAGCGGATACGTTAATAGTCCGTAAGCCGAATACTCTTAACGGGTCGTTCATGAGGATCATCGGCATCTCGGGGCTGGCGGTCAAACTGACCCCCACCAATAGGGGGCATTGTTGATCACTGGAGTGTTAAATGGAGAACGGGGGACCTATGTCCTGATCGTTTCCCTCGACCGGGATTGTCTGATATCGGTAGGCAAGCTCGGCCCTATCAGGTTCCGTTCTGGCATCTACGCTTACAGCGGGTCCGCGATGGCTGGATACCGGAGCCGGGTGGGGCGGCATTTCTCACATGACAAAAAGTTGCGCTGGCACATCGATTACCTGCTGGAGGAGGCAGAACCGATCGGAGCGTTCCTGGTCCAAGGCGGCCACGATATCGAATGCGTTCTCAGTAGGATACTTTCCTCACTGGTCGGATCGGAGCCGGTGATCGGTTTCGGTTCCTCGGATTGCTCGTGCCATTCCCATCTATACTGGATCGAGGAATCATCCATCCCATATTTGATCGGACGGATCGGTGATATGTCCCAAGGATCAAGGGTCAGCCCGGAAAATGATTAATATTCATGATACTCCTATCAATCACAATACTGGTATGGTGAATGATCGTGGTAGACCCTAAGGTGGAAAAAGTCGAGCACCGGATCAAGGAACTCAACGCGATCAGGGGTGAGTATAGGGCCGAGGTCGATGAGGCGGAAGCCCATTACAAGAAGCGCAAGATATCGAAAGAGGAATACGAGCGGATCAAGTCGAAGTGCGAAGACAAGATGGCGCAGATCACCGAGAAAGTCAAGGCCTGTCACGAAGAACTGCATGAACTGCGTACCAAGAAATAGTCAGGACCAAGTTCGTTTTCATTCAGGCATAACGACAGGCGAGAGATCTGGGTGATGGGCGAAATTTTCGAAGTAACGATTATTGCCGTGAATAAAATGGAATTCGCAATGGTTAACCGTCTGGATGAATCCTAATATTCTTATACTTACAATCACTAAATAACATATGCCCGGAGGCGGAATGCGTTCCGGACAGGAAGAGTTCAGGAATTCCCCAAGGTTTCCTGCTCGATCCTGATTCCTTTCGTGGCTGAGACCACGGTCCGTCATAAACGGAGCAGGTATTACCTGATTCCAGACGTGCACCTGCAGTCGCAGGTGGTCCCGTTCAGGCTGATCGGGGCAACCGGCAGGCAGAAAGGGAATACGGCCGCCTGAGGGGATGGTCATTTTGTGGAATGACCTCCGCAGATCGTCGGAATCCGGTTCGTCTCGTAATCTCCGGGCACCATTTCTCTACAGTCCATGATTGAGCAGTGCTTGCTGGGTGTTCCGATCGAACGTTCCCGGTTTATGAAGATAAAGATGATTTGTAAACATGTTTTACGAGTGATTTTTTCCTAGTCGAAGATTAGATATACTCGCCACTGACTAGTAATATCTAGGCCCGGAGGCGGAATGCATCTGGGGAAAACAGAAAGGTACCTGCATCGTTTGTGGACGATGCCTATGGAATCTGTCTCTGTTCCGACGTAAGTTGGGTCTGTGCGATCGGTCGAAGCCTGCAGGTTTCGAAAAGATACATGGATTCGCATATGGAAAGAGGACTCATCCTAACGGAAGCTTCCTTTGACCAGCGATACAGTGCGTCCAGGATTCAGGCACGAGTTCATCTGCAGATTGACTCGACCTTACCGGCGGACGAAATACCCAGCGGCCTCGTAAACTCCGGGCCATCGTTCCTCTTCATTTTATTGGGAAATCCGGAGCGGAAAACCCACTTAACACACCTATACTTTTGACTAGCCATTGCACTAGATAGATTTTTAATACGTTGATATGCTTCGGGGTTACAATCTCGTTTATTATATCTTCGAGGGTTTCGATTATGGAAGCCGCTGAGCACGTACCCAAAAACCTCCAGGCAGCCGTAGCCAAGTTGGAGGATGCAATAGGAAAGGCGAACGTTAACACCAGCAAGATGGAGAGGCTTCTCTATAGCCACGATCTTGCCCCGCTGCCGAACTTGGCTCAGCTTGGTTTCAAGAACGTTCCGGACATCGTCGTCCGCCCGTCGTCCACCGAGGACCTGCAGAAGATCGTCAAGATCGCGGCCGAGGAAGGCATCCCGATCACCCCGCGCGGCTCGTCCACCTGGGGGCTGGGAGGATCAACACCAGTTTTCGCCGGGATACTCATCGACTTCACCGGCGCGATGAACAAGATCATCAAGATCGACGAGGTCAACCTCGAGGTAACCGCTCAGGCTGGCTGCACCTGGAAGCAGGTCTATGAGGCCTGTCTGGAGAAGGGCATGCTGCTGGGCTCTTACCCAAGCAGCTACCCGAGCGCCACCATCGCGGGATGGTCCTCCACCGGAGGGATCGGCGTAGGCACATACAAGTACGGCAGCGCAGCGGACAACATCCGCGACATGGAGGTCGTGATGCCGGACGGGACCATCGTCAACACCGGTTTCAAGGGAGTCTGCGACAACATGACCGGCTACAACCTGACCCGCATCATATGCGGGGCAGAGGGAACGTTGGCCGTCATATCCAACATCACATTCAAACTGACGCCGGCACCGGAACTGTTCAGGCCGCTGACCTACTGGTTCAACGACCTCCCCTCCATCGGGGCGCCGATGCACGAGCTGGCGCACAAGCGCGTCGTCCCACTGCATATCAGCTTCTCGGACGCCAACCACTTTGCCCTCCTGAAGAAGACTGGCAAGCACGTGACCGAGATCGCCACCGCCCTCAACATCGTGCTGGAAGGCGACAAGGAGTCGGTCGCGCACGAGGAAGCGGTCATCGACGCGGTCATGGCCAAGCACGGCGGCAGGAAGGCAGACGATGCCACCGCAGCCCATGAGTGGGCCGAGAACTGCTACGAGTTCCGCTGCCGCGAGATCGGCCTCGGATGCATACCCGGAGAGGTAATCGTCCCGGTGAAGGACTTCGCCGTTTACGCCAAGCGCCTGGGCGAGCTCATGCACGACATGAAGATGACCGGCGCATGCATCGGAATAATGGCGGACAGAAACACCGTGATGTTCATGCCCTACTACCTGTTCAACCCGGATGACCTGGTCCAGATGACCGCCTTCTCGTTCAACAAGAAGTGCGGGGACATGGCCATGGAGTATGGCGGCAGGCCGCTCGGCTTCGGAGCGTTCTTCGCTTCGAACCTCGACGCCATCCGCGGCTCGGGTGCCAAGTACATCCGCACCATCAAGAAGAGCTTCGACCCCCAGGACATCATGAACCCGGGCAAGCTCACGGGCACGACGCTCCGCTACGGGATCAAGATCCCGCCGATCCTGTTCGACAAGGGCATGGACGCCATGGCGGTCATCAAGGTAATGCTGCCCCGCGACTCGCAGGTCGACGACAAGGCAGAGGCATACGCCAACGAGCGCATGATCAAGGAACGGGCCGAGAAAGGGCACCAGCACCCGAAGCACTAAACCCTATTTCCTTTCAAATGCGGGCACCATACCCGCACCTTACCCGTTTTTTTTTAAAAAATGTATGAATGAGCCAGTGCGAAAAATACCCTTACGCACTCAATGACTTCCGACCGGTTGGTGGGAAAAGAGAAAAAGGTTTGACCGGGTCACTTCGTCGC
Organism: uncultured Methanomassiliicoccales archaeon; assembly: GCA_942492955.1. Lineage (GTDB taxonomy): Archaea > Thermoplasmatota > Thermoplasmata > Methanomassiliicoccales > UBA472 > DASXVU01. Next base: position 529,527 of record OW818644.1, on the reverse strand, counting down.
GTATTTTTCAGGGTTCGAGTCGAACTTCTTCTTGCATCCTGGTGCGCAGAAGTAGTAGGTCTTTCCCTGGTACTCCGACTTCCACTTTGCGGTCTTCTCATCCACCTGCATCTTGCATATCACGTCTTCAGCCATTCTTCTTCACATCCTATTGTTTCTTCCTCTTGATCTCAGGAGTATACCTCTTCAGCAGAGCGGCGTTCGAGACCACCGAGACAGAGGACAGGGCCATCGCCCCGGCCGCGATGATAGGACTGAGCAATGCCCCGGTAAAGGGGAACAGAACGCCGGCCGCAATGGGAATGCCGGCGACGTTATACCCGAACGCCCAGAAAAGGTTCTGGCGTATCTTCTTCATGGTCTGCTTGCTCAGTTGGATCGTCGCCACCACGTCTTTCAGGTCGTCCTTGATCAGGACCACGTCCCCGGTCTCCATGGCCACGTCCGTGCCCGAGCCGATGGCCACACCGATGTCCGCCTGGGCCAATGCTGGCGCGTCATTGACGCCGTCGCCGACCATCATGACGATCCTGCCTTCCGCCTGGAGCTTGGAGACCTCCTTGGCCTTGTCCTCCGGGAGCACTTCCGCCAGCACATTGCTTATGCCGAGCTGTTCCCCGATCGCCTTGGCCGTCCGGGCGTTGTCCCCGGTCATCATGTAGACCTCGATCTTCATCCTCTTGAGGGCCTCGATCGCCTCTATCGCTGATTCCTTGGCGACATCGGCGATGGCGATCACGCCGACCGCCTTACCCTGGTAGGCAATGAGCACGGCCGTCCTTCCCCGAGCCTCGAAGTCGATCATCTTCGCATCAACTTCGGTGATATCGACCTGATGCGACGCCAAGAGCTTTCGGCTGCCGACCAGCACCTCCTTGCCGTCAACCATTGCCCGGATGCCCATTCCAGGTACGTTCTCGAAGGTCTCGGCATCGGGCAGTTCCCCGGATCTCTCCTTGGCCCTGCGGACCACCGCTTCCGCCAATGGATGCTCCGATCCCTTCTCCGCGATCCCGGCGAGCCTGACCAGCTCCTCCTCGGGCATGTCGAACACGGCCACGTCGGTGACCTGCGGCTCGCCCTTGGTCAGCGTCCCGGTCTTATCGAACACCACGGTGGTGGTGCGTCCGGCCGTTTCCAGCGATTCGCTGCTCTTGATCAGGATGCCGTTCTCCGCCCCTTTTCCGGTCCCCACCATGATCGCCGTCGGCGTGGCCAGTCCCAATGCGCATGGGCATGCGATGACCATCACGGAAATGAACACCGTTAGCGAGAAGATGAACTGTGGCTGGGTGACGTTGAAAAGATCGTATCCGATGAAGAACCAGAACAGGAAGGTGATGATCGCGATCGAGATGACCGCCGGCACGAATACCCCGGCCACCCGGTCCGCCAGCCTCTGGATCGGTGCCTTGGACGCTTGAGCGTTCTCTACCAGGCGCACGATCTGGGCAAGCGCTGTGTCCTTGCCCACCTTGGTGGCCCTGACCTTGAGCAGGCCGTTCTTGTTGATCGTGCCACCGATCACCTCCGAGTCCTCCGACTTAGATACCGGCATGCTCTCGCCGGTGAGCAAGGATTCGTCGACCGAGGACTGGCCTTCGATGACCACCCCATCGGTGGGGATCTTCTCGCCCGGTCTCACGACCATGACATCGCTGACGTCCAGCTCATCGGCCTGGACCTGTACCTCGACCCCGTCCCTTATGATCACCGCGGTCTTGGCCTGAAGATCGATCAAACGGCGGATCGCCTCCGACGTCCTGCTCTTGGCTTTCGCCTCCAGGTACTTGCCGAACAGTATCAGCGCTATGATCATGGTCGAGGTGTCGAAGTAGACAGCATTCGTGATGAACGATGAGGGGAAGAACGTGACCGCCACGCTGTAGAAGTAGGCTGCCGATGTACCGACGGCTATGAGCGTGTCCATGTTCGCCCGCTTGTTCCTCAGCGCCTTGTAGGTGCCCGAATAGAACTGGTACCCGATAATGAACTGGACCGGGGTGGCCACGATGAACAGGATCAGGTTCCCCCATTCCATCAGGAAATGATTCTCCCCCAATGACGTGAACTGCATCAGGAGCATCAGGACCATGATGGGGATGGCGAGGCCCAGCGCCGTGACGAGCAGTATCTTCTGGCGACGCAGCTCCTTCGCCCGGACCTCCTTCTCCTGGTCGGAGTCCTGGGATTCCAAGACCTCGTACCCGGCATCGGTGATGGCCTTCTTCATCTGCGGGACACGCACCTTCTGCGGATCGTACCGGACGGTCAGCTTGTCTGTCGCCAGGTTGACCATGGCGCTGAGGACCCCGTCAAGACCCTGGACCGCCTCCTCGACGGTCGACGCGCAGGTAGCGCAGGTCATGCCGCCGATCGAGAACGTCACCTCATTGATGATGACGTTATAGCCAGCGTCAATGACCGCCTTTTTCATCTCATCGATATCGACCTTGGATGGATCATAGGTCACCGTCGCCTTCTCCGTGGCCAGGTTCACGTCCGCCTTCTCTATCCCCTCCAAGCCCGACAGGCTCTCGGAGATCGTCTGGGCACAAGTTGCGCAGGTCATTCCGGTCAGTCCGAAAGAGGCGGTCTTCTTTCCCTTTTCAGGTACTGAAGGCGTGGCTCCGTTCTCTTTGTCGCTCATCCATTGAAGCGATGCAGCCCAATGTTCAAGTAGATAGCGATAAACGATTGGCATTCTTGCGAGGCAGGAAACGAATCAAACGGCAAATCGATGTTATTATTCCTGACTGACTAATTTCGAATGGAAGAATTTGCCAGGGAAATCTTATAAATTGAATGACGTAATTCGGGCGCTATGAACTTGGATGCAACTGATATCAAGATACTTAAGGTTCTTCAGTCAAATGGCCGCCTCTCCTTCAGGCAGATAGCGGAGAAGGTCAAGGTTAGCGTGCCAACGGTCAGCAGCAAGATCAACAGCATGGAGAGCATGGGAGTGATCAAGGGATATCAGGCCGAGCTAGATTCCGAGAAGCTCGGTGGCATCAGCGTAGTTCTAGATATTAAGACCAGGCCAGCTGACATAAGAAAGGTCTCGGACCGTTTCGCGGGCGACGAGCACGTCCGGAAGGCGTACATTTTGAGCAACAGCCGCATCCTTATCGTTGTCACGTTCACCAAGCAGCACCTCATCAACGAGTTCGTCATGAACCTCTCCGAGATCCCAGAGATCGTCGAGTACGAGCTGACCAACATCATAACGGTCGTCAAGGAGCAGCAGAGGGCGGTCATCAACCCCGAGGTCAATGTGGTCCTGACATGCGCCTACTGCAACAAGGAGATCCGGGACGACGCCTTCAAGGTCAGGGAAGGGGACAAGGAGTATTATGTCTGCTGCCCGGTGTGCCAGAAGAGCCTGGAGCAGAAGATCGAGGCCTTGAAGTCCAAGGCCTGATCAGAGCGACGCTACAACGTCGATCTCGATTGTCGCCCCGAGCGGCAGCCGGGCCACCCCGACCGTTGTCCTGGCCGGGAACGTTTCGGTGAAGCTCTCGGCGTAGATCGCGTTGACATCCTTGAACCGATCCAGGTCGGTCATGTAGATCGTGACCTTGACCGCCTTATCCATCGAGGTGCCGGCTGCTTTCAGTATCGAATTTATGTTCTTCAGAGCCTGCTTCGCCTCATCGACGGTACCGGTGTCGACCAACTTCCCGGTTGACGGTTCGATGCCCAGCTGTCCGGAACAGAAGACCATCCTGTCGCAGACGATCGCTTGGGAATAGGGACCTACCGGGACCGGCGCATTCTCGGTCCTCACTTTTCTCATCATGGATGGATGAAGATGCCGCAACGCAAATCAACTTACCTGTCCAACAACAGCCATCAGTGTTTTGCCAGGAGGTCGGGGAGATATGATACATCTGGAATGATGGTGATGTCCCCCAGCTTTGTCCAGGCGGTTCGGCCCATGGCCCCGGAAAGCACGCCAACGAATTGAGTTCCCGCCGAGACGGCGCATTCCAGGTCCATGGCGTGATCGCCCACCAGAAGGCATTTCTCTTTTGGCATCGCCAATTTCTCGGCGGCTCTGGCCATCGCGATCGGGTTGGGTTTCGCCTCATTATCCGGATGGTCGTCCCGGCAGATGGTGTTGACAAAATATTTCGCCAATCCAGAAGCCGACAGGGCTGCTTCAGTATATCGTCTCGAGCCCCTTGTCAGGACCGCTACGGAATATCCTTCACTGACCAGCAGATCGATCGCCCCGCTCGCCCCCGGCACTGCCCTTGTTTGCGATACCTTCAGCATCTCGATCTCGCTCATGATTGTGCCAGCGTCATGGTACAATGTGCGTGAATCCTCCTCCAACCCCTTTTCGCTCAGATAACGGAAGGCTTCATTCAGGTTCGTCGCGATGCTTTTTGTTCTATCCAGTAAGGGTTCCGGGACACCTGCCCGCGCCATCCTCTCGAAAGTGCGCCGCCTCATCAGGAGAAAATCGATGGTACTTTCGATGAGCGTGCCGTCAAGATCGAAGACGAGTCCTTCGATATGGCTAAGATCGGTGTTCGGCATGATTGATCCAATACTTGAACATCCACACGTGAATATGAAAATGACTATTTTGATTCAGCATTGTTGTCATAGAATATATTAGCTAAAATGGGTCATTTTTCGATTATCTGGAATGGTATTATTTATTTTCATCGTATATAATGTTAACTGTAGCATGCTCAAAGACTCCTTAAATATCCACAAAACCACACCCTTACTATAGTAAGTCCTTGGGTGTTAAAAATGAAGGTAAAGTCCACAGTAAATTATCACAATGTGAGAAGCCGCGGAAAGAACATGCCTCTACCAGGCGTTGGCCCGCACATGCCACTGCCCGGAGTTGGGCCTCACATGCCGCTCCCCGGTGTCGGACCGCACAACATGCCTCTACCAGGCGTTGGCCCGCACATGCCACTGCCCGGAGTTGGGCCTCACATGCCGCTCCCCGGTGTCGGACCGCACAACATGCCTCTACCAGGCGTTGGCCCGCACATGCCACTGCCCGGAGTTGGGCCTCACATGCCGCTCCCCGGTGTCGGACCGCACAACTAAACCGGAGAATTCCCCCTGAAACCCTTTCCGATCCTCCCTCTGAAAGGTATCGGTTCTGGATCATTGCTCACTAAGAAAGGCGACTATTGGACCGTGCACATCCTTTCAATATTGGACATCGCGTCCTTCATCAATTTCTCGTGTCCAACGCTCTCTGCCACCTGGTAAGCTTCCTGCAAAAGCTGAAGGGCCTGCTCTCCATCGTTGTTCTCGATATAGGCCTGCGCCACTTGGTAGAGCCATTCGCTTAGCCTCACTGGCATGTCCACCGAGCGTATGATGTCGATGCTTTCCTTGAACTCGACCTTGGCCCATTCCCATTCGCCCTTCTTGGCGTATAGGTAGCCCCGGTAAAGGTGCAGTGTGGACAGCATCAGGAGGTCGTTCAGCTTCTTGAATATCGAGGTGGCGGAGTCTATCATCTCCTCCCCGCGGAGCCAGTTGCCCTCCTCTATGTAGATCGCAGCGGAATTTGCCAGTGCGAACCCCAATGTGTTGAGGTCGCCGGCCATCCGGGCAAGTTTGACCGCCGTTTCCTGATACTCATTGGCCTCTTCGAACTTGTTGATCTGTCTCAGATCATTGCCCAGGCTGGTGCTCACCTTTGATATCATGGTGATGTCGCCAGAACGCTCCAGGATGCGGAGCACTTCCTTCTTGGTCAAGATGGACTCATCGAACCGATGCTGGCAGTCCAGCGTCTTGGCCAGGCCATACATCGACTTGCCCAGGCTGGCCTCGTCGCCGACCATTTTGGATAGGTCCATGGATTGGGAGAAATTGGAGTAGGCCTCATCCCACTTGCCCCTCCGTTCCCACACTCCCCCAAGATCGTAGTAGACGTCCGCCAAGGTCTGCTTCTCGTCCGCTTTCTGGGCCAGGCTCAAAGCCTTCTCCAAGTACATCTCGGAATCGTCCAACCGGGAGCGCCTTAGGTTGATGGCACCGATCCTGCGGTTCATTTCCGCCATCAGGCGGATATCGGTGATCGGTGAGGCCATCTCGATGATCTCTGAGAACCTTGAGATGGCCAGGTCCCATTCTCCCTGGATCTCCATGATCTCCCCTTGAAGGCTCAATATTTCCATCCTGTCCCTCTGCTCGATCTTCGGAGCGCTCGACAGGAGTGTCTTTAGCAGCGGGCTGAACTGGACCGCATAACCGCGGTTGATGATGTTGCGGCCATTACCGGCGGCGATATCTATGGCTATCGTGTAGTCCTTGGCCATCAGGCAATGGTATAGCGCCTCAACGGACGACGGGCCGGACTTATCCTGGAGATAGAATCGTGCCGCTGCCTTGTGGTATATGTTACGCTGACGCGGTGTCAGTCGGGAATAGACGAACTCACGCATCAGGTCATGCATGCCGATCATGCGCCCGACCGATTCGTGCAATATGGATTTGGAGATGAGCGAGTCCACGGTCTCATATGAGATGGTGTAGTCCGAGGATTCGAGCTCGACGGTTATGCCCCGGCTCTCGTTCTGGATCTCCTCCTCCATGCTGAAGAAGGCGTCGATCATGACCGGGTAGCGGAAGATGGCGGCAATGCCCATGATCCTCCTCTCGGAAACGTCCAGCCGAGAGAAGACCTCCTGTTCGATGAACATGCGGATGTTCTTGCCCAGCGCAAGCTTCGGATCCTCGATCAGTTCCAGGAACAGGGGATGGCCGTTGGTGATGTTGAAGAGCGATTCAAGGTCCATCTCGGGAAGTGAACGGGTCCTCATCATGCGGAAGCTGCTCTCCCGGTCCAGTCCATCGAGCTGCAACTCGACGACGTAACCGCGGAAGACCGCTCCTCGGTCATAGAACGACTGCATCTCCCTGGCAGATCCGATCATCCAGGAGCCTGGGATGCCCTCGATGGATGTGAGGATCGCCCCGAGCAGGTCCTTGACGCCCTTGTCGGCCTTGTGGATGTCGTCGAAGATCAGAAGTGAATTTGACCCACGCAGGTCCGTCTCGATGATATGGCACACCTCCCCCAGGACCGGGTTGTCGGTCTGGGTCAGGTAGTACTCAAGGTTCTTCTTGCCGATCTGGGATAGGAACTCGGAAAGGGGCTTCAGCACGCCCTTGTAATCCACCCACTCGTGGATCTTGAACCAGAACACGTTGATCCTGTCGCGGATGTCCTGGGTGAACTTGGCCAGAAGGGTCGTCTTTCCGATGCCTGGAATACCATAGATCATCACCGCCTTGATCGATTGGGAGGAAATGAGCCCATACAGCTTCTCAAGCTCCTGCTCCCTCCCGAAGAATGTACGGATGGCGGGCTTCTTGTCCGAGTAATCAACGAACCTTCGTTCCTCTTTGACCTTGCCCTCATGGAACGAGGCGCAATCGAACTTGCCTCGCGACACACCCATGGCCAGCTCTAGGAGCGAATAGCGGTTGGGAAGGTATACGCCGATCCTGCCCACCTCGTCCAGATGGCTCTCGCCGTTCAGATCAAGGACCTCAACGGGGGTGGATTCGATCATGGCCTTGAGCTTCTTGCCTTCCTCGAATCCTTTGGGTGCCAGGAAATAGACCAGACGGACCGAGGGAAGGCCTTTGACATGCTTGCTCTGGATGTCTACGATGCCCTCTTCCGACATCGTCATCATGATCTTGGCCACATTGTTGCGGCCCACTTCGATGATCGAGGCGATCCCGTCTTGCGTGACTACCTTGGGCGCGTCCGCATCCTGACAGTATTTGTGTTGGGCTAGCAGATGCAGAATCACCCTTTCCCTGACGGTGAGCAAAGTCTTTCGGGAGCCTCGATTCACAGTCATCAATCACGATACGGCAATAATAGTTTACCGTGAGAAAATCACCCTCTGAGACACAAAAGAGCGCTTTTTAAGAAAATGAGCATGCTCAAATCGGGTTTAAATATGCTCAATGCGGAATGGTACTATTAAGAATAGTAGGAGAGTGCACAATTGGCAGTCAATCACGACAACTCACGCATATCACTGCTTGTTGAAGGATACCCGAGGTCAGGGTTCAAGGTCTTCTCGAGCCTATCAAAGGTCAACGAGAACAGCATTTGCATCACACGTCTTCATCCCGATTACGTGGCTGAGAAGTTCAACGTCAGGGGGAGGAAGACCTACTGGCTAAGCGGCTGCAAGGGAAAGGATGTCGTCTCTCCCAAATCCCTGGGGCAGATCGTCAAGATGGTCAAGGCGGATGCCAAGGCAGGCAAGCCGGTAGTCTTCCTGGACGGTCTCGAGTACCTTCTTCTGTGGAATGAGATGAACAAGGTGATCGCCGCCCTGGACGAGATACATGACGTTCTCGTCGCTACCAACGGCACCATGGTAATTTGCTTCGACCCGTTGACGCTGGAGCAGAACGATCTGAAGAAGCTGTGGGCGCTGTACCCCAAGATGGAACCGATCGCCGAGACCGAACAGACCGGAGCAGGAGCCGCCTTGAGGATCAAGGAACCGGTGACCGGAACGGGAGCTATCGCCTGATTCAAACCTTTTAAAAATCATCAAATCAGATGATCTCGGCGAATCTTTTTAGTCTCGCAACATCCGATGGTTCGATCAGACGCTCGTCGATGGGGATCAATAGCACATTCCGGGTTTCCATGACGATATCGTTCAATTCCTCATAGAAAACGTTCAGCCTGTGGAAATCGTTGAAGAGCGATAGGTACTCCAGACCATCAACGACAACCACGCCATTCCTATGCTCCTTGGCAAAAACGGATATCCGGTGTTTCAACTTGCTAAGGTTGTCTGGCGAGATACTGTCATCGCCAGCCCTCTCACCCAGCCATATGAATTGCATATTGCCCAGCGGAAGTCTCCCGACCATAATGCTGGGATGGTAACGGGAGACACATAGGACGTCCTTACCCGTATCGGCAAGGGATTTTGTTATGCTCAGCGTCTTCTCGAGACGCTCATCCTTGAGAAGATATATGCGTCCAAAATCAAGGATCTGTTCTCCATGAAGGGAGCGGACGCTAATGGAGGGGAAAGCCTGAATTGTTGACAGAGGTAGGTAGGTTTCCACTAGACGGCACCTTCGGGGAGAATGTCGGCGATTCTATAACCCCATGAAAGATAATAAAGCTTCGCCATCATCTCACATAAGTCCAGGGTCTGTTTTCGATCCATATCGATGCATAACGCCGGCATATACGGCGTGTTTCTATGACAGGTCAATCACCATCTTGATCCGCGAACGGAATATCCCGTGCCCCCGAAATTAACCACGATCGTTGCCGTATGACAAACCCGCATCTGACCGAAAGGTACGACGGGGAAATCATACACAAAATTCCAGGAGGAAAAAAGGAGAAGGGGTTTGCTGGGGTTTTGTCCGGTGCGTTTACGCATTCGTCATTTTTCCGCTCAGATATTGCGCGTATCCGCTCATGTCCATCAGTCCATGTCCAGACAGGTTGAAGACGATGACCTTCTCCTCGTTGTTCTTCTTGGCCTCCAGGGCGAGGTCGATCGCACATTTGATTGCATGCGTTGATTCCGGAGCCGGGATAATGCCCTCCGCCTTGGCGAACATGATGCCCGCATCGAACGTCTCGGTCTGCTCGTATGACCTGGCCTGAACGTAGCCTAGGTTCGCCATCAAGCTTACCGTAGGCGCCATGCCATGGTATCTCAGGCCGCCCGCGTGGATCGGAGAAGGCATGTAGTCCTTGCCCATGGTGTACATCTTGAGCAACGGGGTCATGCCTGCTGTATCTCCGAAATCGAAGCGATACTCGCCCTTCGTCATCGACGGAACGGACTTTGGTTCGCAAGCGATGAACTGGGTGTCGCACTTCTTCTTGATCTTATGACCAAGCATGGGGAAGGTGAATCCAGCGAAGTTGCTTCCGCCGCCAACACAGGCTACCATGTAGTCCGGCACGGTGTCTATCTTCTTCAGTTGGGCAAGAACTTCCTCTCCGATGACTGTCTGGTGCAACATCACATGGTTGAGGACGCTTCCAAGCGAGTATTTGGTGTTCTTGGTGGAGACTGCCATCTCAACGGCTTCGGAGATGGCGATTCCCAATGATCCCCCATTGTTCGGGTTGGCCTTCAGGACCTGCCTGCCATAGTTGGTCACAGGGCTCGGGGACGCGTGGACGGTCGATCCGTACGTTTCCATCACGTAGCGCCTGTATGGCTTCTGGTCATAGCTAGAGCGGACCATGAAGACCGTGCAGTTCATGTCGAACAATGCGCACGACAGGGCCAACGATGACCCCCACTGTCCAGCTCCGGTTTCCGTGGTCAGGTTCTCGGTACCTGCCACCATGTTATAGTATGCTTGCGGGACGGCCGAGTTCGGCTTGTGGCTGCCGGTCGGGCTCAGGTCCTCCCTCTTGAAATAGATTTTTGCCGGGGTCTTGAGGGCCTCTTCAAGGCGTATCGCCCTCTGGAGCGGGCTCGGTCTGCAAAGCCTTGCGTATGCCAGACGCACCTCATCCGGAATATCGATGTAACGTTCGGTGGACAATTCCTGGGCTATGATGTTTTTCGGGAATATCGCTTCCAATGCTTCAGGAGGTAGCGGCTTTCCTGTGGCTGGGTCTGAGGGAGGGGGAATCGGTACCGGTGAATCTGCGGCGATATTGTACCATTTCTTTGGGATCTCTTCCATACCCAAGTTGATCCTGATATCTTCAGGTCTGAGCGTCATGTCCCTGATAATGAAAAGGGGAATATATAACAATTTTGAGTAATGATGTACTGATATGTGCATTACATACCTAATGAAGAATTGAATGACGGTCAAATAATATACTGACTTCGACAATTGCCATATCGATTGACTGATTTGCCTTCGGTATTTGACCTCCCGTTTTCTAAGTAATTTTCCTCAAGATTTCAGGATGATGGACAGCGTCAATAAGCTGAGAAGTTAATGGCAAGGTCTTATATAGCTCAGGCCAAATGCAACCTTACCCAGCAAGGTGGTCATCAATGCCTATCATCCATACCGAGGAAGTAAAGAAGACATACGTCACCGGAAACGTCACCGTTCACGCTCTCAAAGGTCTCAGCATTGACATCGAAAAAGGAGAGATGGTGGCGATCATGGGACCATCTGGTTGCGGAAAGACGACATTGCTCAACTGTCTATCTGGCATCGATGATGTTACCTCAGGAAAGATCATGATCGAGGGAAGTGACTTAACATCGATGAATGACGATGCGAAGACTAACTTCCGTGCCAAGAAAATGGGATTCGTATTTCAATTCTACAATCTGTTGCCGGTGCTCACCGCCAGTGAGAACGTGGAACTGCCTCTGTTGATATGTGGCGAGGAACCGTCCGTGGCAAAGAAGAGGGCCATGGAGCTCCTTGAGCTGGTCGGCCTCAAGGAAAGGGCGATTCTACGGCCAGCCTCCCTTTCCGGAGGGGAGAGGCAAAGGGTGACCATCGCACGCGCTTTGGCAAACAGACCGGCATTGGTCTGGGCGGATGAGCCCACCGGGGATCTGGACAAGAAGACCGCCGATGACATCGTGGCCCTGATGCGGAAACTCAATAAGGATGTGGGAGAGACCTTCGTCATCGTTACCCATGATCCCGAGGTCGGTGCCAAGTGCGATCGTATCATCCACATGAGGGATGGAATGGTCGTCTCCACCAATGGACATGTGGATAATATAGCCAAAGAGATCAAAGAGATGGGGTGAGCGTCTTGAACGTTCGGTCCATTTTAGTCATGATAGCGTCGGCCGTATTGCTGATGCTGCCTTTCTTCCTCCTTCCGCTGGCATATGCACTTGTGGCCGTCGTCGTGCTGATCGTGATAATGATCCTCGTCGACGCCCACGGAAACAAGATATTATTCCGCATGTCGATAAGGAACGTCATCCGCCGTCCCGGAACCACGGCCCTGGTGATCGGAGGTCTGATGGTCGGAACGGCCATCATCTCCGCATCATTCGTGGTCGGGGACACGATGGACAACATGATCACTGACCAGGTCACTAGGGGGATGGGTCAGGTCGACTTCGAGATACAGTCGGTCAACGTCGGGTCACTTGTCTACTACAATACAACCGAGATCGCGCCGCTGGCCTCGAACATCAGCTCCACGCAGCATGTCAGTGCCGTTGACACGCTTATCCTATCAAGTATATCCATCCGAGATAATCGGACCCTGCTGTTCTCTCCGTCGGTCGTCCTGCTCGGGATGGACGATCAAGGTCTCACCGACTTCGGGGGCCTGGTGGACAAGAACGGGAATTCAATTTACACGATGCCCGCGCCCGGAACGGTCATCATCAACGAGAAGGCCGCGGTAGACCTGAACGCCAAAGAAGGCGACCAGGTCATCCTGTTCTATCAAGGGATGCCGATGGTGGCCACCGTGGACAAGATCGTGACCGGGGACAAGTTCGGCGGCTTCAACTCGAACGCCAATGTCTTCATGAACCTCACCGCGGCCCAGGTGTTCACCGGCCACCCAGGCATGGTCAACACAGTCCTGGTTTCGGTAGAGCCTAAGGGGAACGACCCGTTCGGCTATTCCATCCAGGTGCGCGAGGACATCAAGGGCAGCATCGCCGACCTCATGCCCGGCACCGGGATGAAGATCGAGCTGGACAAGAAAGAGATGCTCGACGATGGTCGCAGCAACCTTAGCCAGTTCACATCGATGTTCTTCGTGCTCGGTTCCTTCTCGGTCATAGCCGGATTGCTCCTGATCGTGAACATATTCACGATGCTGGGCGAGGAGAGGAAGAGCGAGATGGGCATGTCCCGTGCCATCGGCATGAAGAAGACCCACCTGAGAAAGCTCTTCGTCTATGAAGGCCTGGTCTATGCCTGCGTGGCGGCTGGGATCGGAATGGTCGTCGGCATAATGATGGCAGGCATCATCATCCTCGGGATATCTGGCATGCCGATGTTCGGGGACGTCAACCTGAGCAACTACTTCACTTTCTCGTTCTTCTCCATGGCGATATCGTTCGCCGCCGGGTTCATGATCACCATCGTGACCGTGTACTTCGTGACCCGCAGGATCTCCAACCTGAACATCGTCCGGGCCATCCGGAACATTCCGGAGCCGCCGGTCAGAAAGGAGGACAAGAGGGCCTTCAGGTCGGGTTTGGGGATATTCACCCTCGGACTCGTCCTGATGATATTCGGCATCAGTCAGAAAAGTCTGGCCCCGGCGGCGAGCGGGCTGTCGATCATGTGCATTTCCGCCGGCCTACTGCTCCGCCGCTATCTTGGCGACCGCCCGGCGTGGGTCATAGCGGGCTTGGCCGTGTTGTTCGTCTGGCTTCCCAAGGGTGATTTCGAGATATTCGACTATCCTTCCGGGATCGAGATGCTGATCGTCTCGGGCATGTTCATGATCGTAGCGTGCTTGCTGATCGTGATGTTCAATTCGAAGGTCTTCGTGTCCTTCTTCACGTCGATATTCCGGTTCAAGAACGGATACCGGGCGGTCATCAAAACCTCGATATCATACCCGCTGAAGGCGCACTTCAGGACCGGTATCAGCATCTTCATCTTCGCCATCGTGATCTTCACCATAACGGCGCTGTCGATGATGACCGGCATGCTTGGTGTAGGCATTACCAAAATGGTGAGCGAGACGTCGGGCGGGTTCGACGTGATCGGATTCAGTATGTCACCGATCACCTACGACCCGTGGGAGCACGTCAACACGACCGCTGGTCCGTTGCAAAAGGAGAATATCTCGGTGATGATGGCGCTGTCCACCACCAATGTGATGGTCCAATATCTGAACACCGACAAGAATGGTACAGTGGAAGCGAGATCGTTCACCTATATGGTCGCTGGAGTGGGTGAGAACTTCAATAAGCTGGGGGACTATCCGCTCACTGCTTGGAACACCACCATCTACCCCCATGAAGAGGACGTATGGGCGGCGGTCCATCAGAACAGCTCACTGGTGATCTTGGATGGATCGAAGTACCCATCCTCGAGCAATTTCGGCTTTGGCGGCAGCACGCCCAGCACGCTCAACGTCGGGCAGCAGTTCACCATGGTGTCGAGTGATCTCACGGTCAAGAACGTGACCGTCATCGGGTTCATGAAGCAGAGCAACCTGAACGGCGTGTTCATCTCGGCCTCATCGTTCAACGACACCTACCACCCGACCGGCTACAGCCTATTCCTGGTGACGTTCGCTTCCGGCATGGATGTGGACCACCAGGCGGCGCTTTTCAAGCAGGAGTTCGTGGCTTTCGGCGTGCAGACCATTGCCATCAAGACCCTGGCAAAGCAGATAACAAGCACGATCGACAGCTTCATGACGCTGTTCCAGGCGTTCCTCAGCATGGGGCTGGTGATCGGGGTCTCCGGGCTCGGCATCATAACCATCCGTTCCATCCACGAAAGGCGGCTGGAGATCGGCATGATGCGGGCGATGGGCTACACCAGACGCATGGTGATGATGAACTTCGCGATCGAATCGGCGTTCATCTCAGCGCTCGGAATAGCGATAGGATCGGGGCTCGGGATCGTCGTCGGGTACGATATCTGGAATCTGTTCCTGAAGGACATGGGAATGGATTTCGTAATAGCCTGGATCCCGATCGTCGCTCTCGGTCTGGCAGCATTCCTGGCCACGGTGCTCTGTGTCATTCCTGCGGCGCGCGGAGCCGCGAAAGTGGCACCTGCCGAGGTATTGCGCTTCGAGTAAGACCCGGACCAAACCTCTTTACATCTTTTCTGATCGGTCCAGTGTAAATCGTTCAAAGAAGAAAAAGTACCGACTTCGTCTTGCTAGGGGGAAATATTGGGGGAGAGGAGTCTCAATCGGCGAAGTCGGTGGTCAAGAATAATATCTTGACTTTGATTGGACTTCCTTTCTGATCACACATCGCATTTTTTTGAATATAAAGGCCATCAAACGGCTATCATCGCTGATATTCATGGTATCGGATTTTTATCATCCGTTAGGGCAGGTGGTCATGCAAAGAACCGATCACACAAATTGCCCACAGGAAGCGCACCCGACGTCCCTTCCTGTTGCCGTGTAGATCTGGCCCGGTTTCGTCCCTTCCCGGTACACGGTGATCCCCTTGCAGTGGAGCTCATGCGCCAGCGTGTAGATCATCCGCACATCCTCGATCGAGCTCGACTCCGGCAGGTTGATGGTCTTCGAGACCGCGTTGTCCACATGTTCCTGGAAGATCGATTGCATCCGTACCTGTTTCGCCGGTTCGATCTCGTGCGCGGTAACGAACACTTCTCTCATGTCGTCTGGAACGGCACTGATGCCCTGGGCCGACCCCGTGTTCGTCATAAGCTCCATGACGCGTTTCGGGTCGATCCCACGTTGTTCGATCTTCTGGAAGAAGAAATTGTTCCTCTCCCTCAACCTCTCTCCGTCGAACACGTGTTTATCGAAATACAACGCGAAGTGAGGTTCAATCCCGGAAGAGCAGCCGGCGATCATCGAGATAGTGCCGGTGGGAGCAATGCTGAGAACGGTGGCATTACGGCGAGGGGAGTGGAACTTGCTGGCCCCGATGTTTGGGAAACTGCCACGCTGTTCGCCTATGGCTTTGGTGGATGCTTCCGCCTGATCTCTTATCGTCTTTATGATGCGTTCCGCCAACTGCTCCGAGCCTCCAGAACCATACCGCAGCCCCATCTTCACCAACACGTCGGCTAACCCCATCACCCCGAGCCCGACCTTCCGGTTCCCTTTGACCATGCGATCGATCTGTTTCAATGGGTATCGGCTCACGTCGATGACATTGTCCAGGAACCTGATCCCCATATCTACCGTGTCTTTCAGCTTATTGAAGTCCATTTCGTGCTCGCCCTTTCTCTCCACCATCATTCGTTCCAGATTGATCGAGCCCAGATTGCATGCCTCGAAGGGAAGGAGAGGGACCTCTCCGCATGGGTTGGTTGTTTCGATCTCCCCCAGATTCGGGGTGGGATTTTTCCGATTAATCTCGTCCAGGAATATCAATCCCGGGTCGCCGGTGTTCCATGCCAGGGAACAGATGTCATCCAACAGCGAGCCGGCGTGGACCGTTCCGACCTCGGTCGAGTTCCTGGGGTTGATAAGTTCGAGGTGACGCCCTTCGGCCGCCCGGTCCATGAAATCGTCAGTAACACCAACGGAGAGGTTGAAATTTGAGAGGGTCTTGAGATCGGCCTTCATTCGGACGAAGTCTCGGATGTCCGGATGATCCACCCTGAGCACCCCCATATTGGCCCCGCGGCGACGCCCGCCTTGCTTAACCGCGTCGGTGGCCACGTCGAACACCTTCATGAACGAGGTCGGGCCGGATGCGGTCCCGCCAGTCGAGGAAACGAAGTCCCCCGAAGGTCTCAGCCGCGAGAAAGCAAATCCGGTACCTCCGCCGGTCTGGTGGATGATGGCAGCCCATTTCAGGGCGTCGAATATCTGTTCTATGGAATCCCCGACCGGTATCACGAAGCAAGCTGCCAGTTGCTGCATCGCCGTCCCCGCGTTCATGATCGTTGGAGAGTTGGGGAGGAACTCCAGGGAACGCATCATGCGGTGGAACTCCTTTCCCTCCTTATCCGCGTCCCTGTCCCGGTAAAAATGGTCGATGGAAGCAACATTGCGGGCGATGCGCCAGAACATATCCTCGGGCGTCTCGATGACCTTGCCGGTCCTTCCTTTGAGCAGGTATCTCATCTCAAGCACTTTCAGCGCGTTCTCGCTCAGCGCGGGGAAATTTCCGGACATCGTTGTCCATTCTGGAGCTCAATGGGCATAAACCTATTGAGCCTGGCGGCTCCGCGAGGAGGGATTAAGTACTCACCGAGCCACTACCGTTTTCAGGTATCTGGTATGCGTTACGGGGCAAGCAGCAAACTCCCGCCTGAGAAAGTGATCGCCAAAGCGAAGACCTATTTTGGCAAGCTGGGTCTTACGGTCGTCAGTGAGGACCTGGGCAGCGTCTGCATGGAAGGGGGCGGCGGCAGGGTCACTGTCACCGCTTGTGGGGAAAGGGACAGCGAGATCGACATCGTCACCACCGAGTGGGACCACCACGTGAAGCAGTTCGTCCAGATGATCGGCGGCAAGTGATCAGAACAATCGGCCTGGTTTCGAGATTCCCAGCTCGGTCACTACGTCGGCGAAAAGCTCTAGAGGCGTCGGTTCGAAAAGTTGGCTCCGCTCTGTGAGCCTGCCGTTCGTCTGCTGCTCGATTATCCAATCCGGTTTCAGCTCTGATGTTATCTTCAATGTGCTGGAAACAACATATGAGGGTATGCCGGCCTGCATCGCAGCCAGTGCCATTCCGTATGTCCCCACCTTGTTGATCAAGGCCTGAGGCATGATGGCGTCGGCTCCGACCAGGCAGAGATCGGCGTTTCTTGCCTCGGCAAATACCAAGGAATCAGGGACGAGAGCAGTTTCGATGCCCGCTTTGGAAAGTGTCTCGGCGGTCCTGCGCCCCTCTCCCAACGGGAACGATTCAGCCACGATGACCTTGATCTCTTTCTTCTTCGCACACGATCTCAGAACGTTCATGACAGTTCCCGAGTAAGACAAGGTGATGACCGTCCCTTCGATCCTCTCCGCGGCATTATCAGCGATCCGGGCGCCTGCCGACTTCTCGTTGGCCGTCACTCTTTCCACCGAAAGCAATGCCGCCCGGGTCGGATCCGCTTCGTTGGCCGCCGCCTCCATCATCCGAGCAATGTTATACAATGGCGCCATCGCTGGCTTCGCTTTCCTCAATAGATTGGAAAAATCAAGCAATTGTTCCCGATTGGCCTCGTTGTCGCTGAGGATCTCATGAAGGGATTTGAGGACATATACGGCTGTCTCCGATGAACCGGAAATGGAATCCTTCCCCACCTTATCTGCGAGAGCATCGAGATCGGTCAGCATACAGACCTGAATCTCATACGCTGATATGAAAGATGCTGGTCGGTAAAGAACAGAAAAATGGGGATTGAGGTCGAGGAGTCTACACAGTCGGGTAGACGACCTCGTCCGATGCCTTCTCCAAGGCGTTAAGGCTGGTTTGGTAGTGGTTCTTAGGGTCAAGACTGATGATGAAATTGCCCTCGCCGGTCTTCATCTCCATCTGGACCTTCTTGATCACATCAAGCACCGGCCTACAGCCGTTCCACATCTCCAGAACATCGACCCCGTTCAGAACAACGATGCCATCGTGGTTCTGCTTCAGGAATTCCTTGACGTTTTCCTCGAACTTCTGCAGGTTCATCGGCGGGATGCAGCTGCTCTCCGGTCTGGGGGTTAACCACTTGGTCTGCAGTGGATCAGAGTTCAGGCTGAACTGCGTTCCTAGTTGGCTTGGCGAATGCTTCGAAATATAAAGCGCCGCCCGGCCTCGAGCCAGTTCCTTCCTTAGCAATTGATGCGTTCTCAATGGCACTCTCTCCTCGATCAGATATAGCTTTCCAGATGATATTTTCACAAATCCCCGCTCCTTTCACCCTTGCTGTACACCCTTACGTTAGTGCATTGATACTAGTTGCCCGATTTCAAATCGGAAAAACCGTAATATTCCGTAATATAGGCGAAAAAAATGGGGTTTGCAGCGGAAATGTAGGGGTCAACTAGACGAAGATACGTTGGTCATTGTTTATCCGCATGACAATGCCAGTCATTTTCAATCGATGTTGAAAGATATCGAGAAGCCGAGAGCGCGACTTCCGCTGAATCCGCGAAAATTGCGAATGTTCGTTATCCCTTACATTTGGAAGATATTGTGCCAGGTGAGGGTAGTAGTCCCCTTTCTGTTTCAGGCAGCATTCAACTTAGCGCCCTACCTGCCAGTCCTGAGCTGTCATTCCGGCTGTTTGGGCTTGCTCCTGTGTGGTGTCGCCGTTTCACCAAATCCCCGAGAACGTCACCGTCTAACGGATCATCCTTTGATCGGGGCTGTGTCGTTTCTGCGCCCTTGCCCGGGCTCTCGCCCGACCGCTTATGCAGTCCACATTTCTCATGGAGTGGGGAACTTCCTCAGCTGGACCGAAGTCCTACCGTCAGCCGCCCTCCCTCTCCTGGCTTTCTTTCTTAAGTAAAGCGAGTATTAATATTTCACCTCAAGATCGGTATCTATGCCAGTGGTTCTGTAATCGTTAAAACCGACTAATCTGGCGAACCATCGGAAAGGCAAACATTAATAACCGAAGCCAACATTCGGACGTTTAAGCGGGGATAGCCAAGCATGGCCAACGGCGCTAGATCGAGGGTCTAGTCCCTAGCGGTCCAAGGGTTCAAATCCCTTTCCCCGCACCATCACTTATTGTCAGTTATCCATTCAAAAATCAAACGATTTTTTTTATGTATCTGCTGAGGTTTCCTTTTCCTACGCGTTAAGCCCCACAAAACAAAGAAAATTGACGGTGTGGATGTTTACTAATAATATTACAATTTGATTATTATAATCACTCATCTTCAAAATATGCAATAAAAAAAGGAAGAAAAAGGTTTAGACCTAAGGTGTCCAAATATAACCCGTTGGAGTTACCTCATACCAGTTAGCGCTAAACACTGGGGGGTTTGCGCTCGATACTCCCTCATTCTCGACTGCATTGAAGGGGTAGGCCAGGTTGATACGGGCCTGCTCTTGGGGCCATTGCCAATCCGTTGGTACGATGAGGGTTCTTACATCACCTTGATCAACAATTGCGTCACCATTGCTCTTCACAATCAGGACAGGGTTGAAGAACAGGTTGTCCGCATGAACGCCGACGTAACTATAGGTATAGGTGCTCAGGTCAAAGCTTACCGGGTTATTGAACTCGATCGTGAGCACAGCCTCCTGTCCCGGCATTGTTCCAGTTCCGTCTACAGTGTTGCCTGCCCAGCCATTTGCAGCATTTGCCAGCAACGCCTGATTGGTATTCGCAAAGATCATCCCGGTGAATATAGCGGTGTTGTCGAAATCTCCAGATGTTACGCCGATCACATTGCCTGCATTATCATAGTTAGTGATCGTGTAGGTGCCGGGCTGAGTAAACGTGCCCGCAGGTATCTCCATCTGGAATGCATGATTCCATGAAGCTCCCCTTGCCCTCGCCTCATAGCTGAACTCAATGCTCATCATCCCCTCTGGGTTGAACAATGCATTGATATTCGCGCTGACAACGAAGTCGTTGTAATCATAGTCGGGAGCACCGTCCTCATAGGCAAGGGTCACTGTTCCACTCTGAGGCCAGATTATCTCACGTGTTAGGCAATATGTCATGAATGTAGCCCAATTCTTCCCAAAGAAATCCTCGTCTCCACCCCATGCGGTTTCTTCCTGGATTATTATCCCTTCACACGACAATTTGGCGACTGCTGCATGAACTGCGATTAAAACGCAGGATTCGGCATCTGCAAAAGAGCAGATCGGTATGCAGAAATCATCCTCTGTGGTATAGGGGGATTCGACAGGATATACTTCCTTCATAGGGAATTTCCCTGGGATTGGATTACCATTTTTTTGTGGGATGTCACTCATCATATCTCCATATGCCACATGGGTTTCTTTCAAAACCCAGCCCGGTGCGGAGATTTCAACATGCACGTATATGCATGTATCATCATTCCATATGCTCACAGTTCCAATAAGCTCATCTTGCCCCGCATAAAGCGGATATTCATCAGGGTCTGCCTCAATCGCCGCTGATGCGTTGGGCATCATGACCGTCATGCCTGCAAAAAGCATACAGGAAACGATCATCATAGCTATCGCTCGCTTTATTAACATTCTCACTTACCTCCAATTCGAGTGCTTCGGAGCACTCGAAATTATGAGAAAATAGCTCGATGGTCGATATATTATATTATTGGTTCTTGTGTCGAACGGATATAAGTATTTGCAAATCTGATAACAAACATAAGAATTACCTGGCATTATATGTCTCCTATTGTTATTTCCAATTTTGAGAATATTGGAAGAAGGTGAAGATTTGAGACGACTCCTGAAAAAATCTTGAATCAAGTCCTGCCTGTCGTGGCTAGCGAAAAACCAGATGTGCCCATCGAGGCAGAGCTCTATGAGGATCCAGGTAAGCGAATCCTACCAGACATTGCGGGGAAAAATTAGAAGGATTGGTGCCTTGCCTCCTCGCCGTCACTATCCTGGCAATTTGCTCCATCTGACTTGGCGACTGTTCCGAAAGGTGAGTATGGGAGCGAGGATCCGATCATCAGATTGACCGATCATCAGATTGACCGATCATGTATGATTATTGTATAGTCATTTCAAATCAGTGTAGACAAGTGGACCTGGGGCAAGGAACTTGATCCGAGATGATCGATCGGATCGAGAGAGTAAGGCCTCACTCCCATTTCTTAAGCCAGGTGGTCAAGCATATTCGGTATCGGTCGATCATCTTGTCGGTTATCGCTCCAGAATCAGTTCACTATTAGTTCATTTACTCGAACGTTCAATCAGCTATTCATGCCGAAGGAAAGCAAGGTCTTGAGGATGTTCAGGCTTCTAAATGAGGAGTATGAGGTCAAGGTTGGCAGGTCCAATGTTCATGATAAAGGGGAACACCCTCTAAGAGTAATCCTGACCGTTCGCGGGGTTCGGTATGTGTTCAAATCCACAGATGATGATTTCCGAAGGTTCATCGTTCGGACAGCCAGAGAGGAATTGGAGGAAGCGTTTTCATCATCAAACCTTAGAGATCTGAATCTGCAGCTGGAAACGATTGCGACAGTGATCGAGCCGGTGAAGAAGATCGAGCAGAGTCGCAGTTGCGGCTGTATGAGTGCCGAATCGTTCGATGATGAGTGATTGCGATCCATAGAATAATAACTCTGTCCGGGCAGTCCAATTCCGCAGTAAAAAAAGTGAAACCGCATCATGGGTCGCACACGAGACAGCGGGAACGGTGGACGCATATCAAGCCTTTGCATTTGGGACAGGTATATTTCTCTTGCTGATGGGCTAGAAACACGTCCATGCCATGGTCCTTTATCTCAGTCAGATTGGCGATCATGCTCATGCCGTATTTATTGCGATAGCGGGCATCCAGCCGTTTTAATCGCAGGCAAGGCATTTTCTCACATTCAAAACAGAAATGAGAGGAATTCTTCTTTATCATTTCACAATTATGGATGATGCACGATTGGCAGCTTTTTGCCTTGTCAGCATCCTCCCCCCAACACCCTGGGCATTTCCTTTTTATTCGTTGAAAGGCTAGACACAAAGCACAGTTCATCCCACAAGGAGCAATCTGTCGGGGCTCAAGCGATTGGGGAACGATTCGAACCATGGTACACAAAATGACATCGAATCAGTTAAACCTTGGGTGATTGCCATAAGTCCGTAGTGTGATGGCAGACAAAATTATATGTTCGATGACATCGATTTCCTATCTTGTTTAGGGGATTGAACCGGGCTTCGGAATCTAATCAGGTGCGTGATTATCAGCAGCACCAATTCAATCAAAATATGCCGGCGCTACAAATTGATCTCCTTCCAGACTCGATCCTGAGATCCTAGACCAATGATCTGGCGAACTCGACTGCAAATTCGACCTTCAGGTCAAGTCTATATACCAGCGGATAAACTGCTAACGTGAATGAATCGGCCGGGGAATCAGAAATTATATTTTTGACCCGGCATTTCAGGTGTCCTCTTCGGAGAGCTGGCGGTGAGAAATATGCATACAGAACCAACTATCAATGCTGAATCAGAAGAAATCAAACCTTTCTTCTATCTATTGGCCCGAGAAAGAAGTGAAAATTCTCTTGTAAGCAATTTCAAGGATCATCTTCGCAAGCTAGATCCTAAGATGAATAGCATCCTCAACGCCACCCATGAGATCTCCCAGGTGCGAAAGAAGCTGACACAGCTCCTCATCGAAAGGGAATCGACATATCATTCTCCGGAACTGCTCATGGAGGACCTTGAACGCGTCAACTCATTGAATTGCATCCAGACACTGAAGAATTTCATGAGCGAAAGGAACGAAAAGATCGCAGGATGCAGCGTCATAGAAGGTTTACATAACGCGTTCCATAGAAAAGAGACAGGTCCGAAATTCGATTATGAATTCTATGTTGACCTTATGAATATCATAAAGGGGAGCCTGGGTAAATCGGAGATCTATCGAGTACAGGCACCCGATTTCCAAAGATTGGAAAACAGAAAAGCGGCAAAGTTGCGGTCCGACTACCTTGATGGCCTGTCGAGAGGATGCTGGGAAAGGATGCAAAGATATCCTCACGGCCTTCAGGATAATGTCATTCGGCGGCGAGATGAGAATAGGACCAGGATCCTCAAGTATTTCGAAGCCGATGCCAATGACTGGGAAGATTATCATTGGCAAAGGCGCAACACCATCAAGACCGCCGATGTCTTGGGCAGTCTTGTGGCACTGAAGCCATCGGAATCCAAGGCCATCGAAGTCGCCAACAAATACCATATCCCATTCGGGGTAACGCCGTATTACGCCTCCTTGATGGACAAGGCGTCTACCCGGCGGAATGACCATGCGATCAGGGCCCAGGTCATCCCCACGATGGATTATCTCAACAGTGTGATCGAGAAGGGTGCGGCCAGCCACTCTGAGCTGGATTTCATGAAGGAGGGGCAGACCAGCCCCGTTAACCTGGTGACACGCCGCTATCCCATGATCGCGATAGTGAAACCATACAATTCCTGCGCCCAGGTGTGTGTCTATTGCCAGAGGAACTGGGAACTGAAGGATGTGGAGGTCGCCACCTCCCCATTCGTCCTCAACGAGGTCGAAAGGGCCATCGATTGGTTCGAAGAGCATCCGATGGTCACCGAGGTGCTCATCACCGGCGGTGATCCAGCCCTTCTCCGTTCCGAGGCATTGGGGAGGATCATGCAGAGGTTCTCCAAGATGGACCATATATCCCGAATACGCATCGGTACAAGATTGCCGGTCGTGCTCCCCATGAGGATTCACGCCGATTTTGTTCAAGCCCTGCAGAAGGCCCATGACCCTCCGCGTAGGGAGGTTTGCGTGGTAACCCACGTGGAACACCCGTACGAGGTGACGCCTGATTTCGTCCAAGCGGTGCAATCCATCAGAAAGGCAGGGATGTCGGTCTATAATCAGTCAGTGTTCACTTTCGAGAACAGCAGACGATTCGAGACCGCCTTGCTCAGGCATCTGGTAAAGCTATCCGGTGTCGACCCATATTATACATTCAATGCCAAGGGGAAGGAGGAGACCAACTGGTTCAGGGTGCCGATCGCGAGGATCCTGCAAGAAAGGAAGGAGGAGGCAAGATTGCTGCCTGGCCTCACCAGGACGGACGAGCCAGTGTTCAATATCCCTGCCCTGGGAAAGAACCCCCTGGGGGCCTGGCAGCACCATGACCTGATCTCCATAACGCCAGAAGGGGAAAGGGTCTATGAGTTCCATCCCTGGGAAAAGAACATAGCCCTTGCACCGAACCACATCCATAAGGATGTGCCTCTGATGAGCTATCTGGACCGGCTCAAGGATATCGGAGAAAGAATCCAGGATTACTGGAGCATCTGGTATTACTTCTAGGTCTGAATAGGATCCAATAAACCCTTTCTGTCAATTTTCCATGCTAATTCGTCTATCTAGCCCACTCATACCTTGAATATTGACAGGATAAATATTTCATTTATTACGAAATATACCACGTGGAAGGGATGGGGATATCTGCAGAGATAGTCATCATTGGAGCGGGAAATATCGGGTATGCCTTAGCAAGGACTCTATCCAAGAAACATTCGATCATGGTCATCGAGGGGGATGAGGAAAAGTTCGGCTATATCCTTGATTATCTGGATGTGGCGGCAATGAACGCCAATGGAGCCAGTCCAAAGGTCCTTCACGAGGTCATCGATGAGCAGACCAAACTCGTCATAGCCGTTACCGCGAAGGACGAGGTCAATATGTTCGCCTGCATGATGGCAAAGCAGGTCAAAGGAGACATCATAACGGTTGCCAGGGTCCGCAATCCGGAATACGAGGAGAGCGATGCGATTTCCAGGATGATGAACGTCGATTTCATCATCTCGCCTGAGCGCATTGTTGCGGACAAGATGATCAAGATCGCCGAGATGGAGAATCTGGTCGACTGGGAGGAGTTGCCTGGCTTAGATGTGAGCTTAGGAAAATTCCAGATATCAGGAGTGTTCAATCATGTTTTCAGTTCGTTCATAATGCAGCTTCCCATCCCAGAAGGATGCAATATTCTCGCAATTCATCGTGAGGGGACCTCCATAGTTCCCGATGAGCAATGCAGACTGGTCGCGGGGGACGAGGTAACGGTGATAGGAAGACCCAAATGCCTGGCCAACTTCGACCAGTATCTCGGGAAGAGAAGGAGGCTCAAGGATTTCGTCATTGTTGGGGGAGGGATCCTCGGAGAGCATCTGATGAGAATTCTGGAATCGAGAGGATCATCCATCAAGGTCATCGAGGAGGATGAGAAGAGGTGCAACAACCTCTCCAAGAGTTCAAAGAAGACCGTTGTGGTGGTTGGCAAGGGTTCCGATCCATCCATCCTCAAGGCGGAAAACGTGAACATGGCGGATGTTGTGTTCGCGGTGACCGAGAGTGAGGAGAAGAACCTCATCACCTCGCTTATTTCAAAACAGTTGGGTGTTCCCAAGGTCATCGCCCTCTATTCAAAGCGTGATTATGAGGACGTATTCAACATGTCCGAGATCGACGCTGACATCGGATATTACCACGTGGTGACGAACGAGATTATCAGGATAATCTATCCGGGATTCAAAGCCCTCCTTTTATTGGAGACCTTTTCTGAAATGCTGTTGAGCGTTGAGGTGAACGAAGAAAGCGAGATATGGGGAAAGCCTGTCGAGCAGATCGATCTGCCCGACAGGTCCAAGATCGCCATGATACTCCGTGATGGCATGGCCTTGGTGCCATACCTCGGAATGGTCTTCCAGGAGGGCGACGTTGTGTTGTTCTATACGGTGATAGCCGACATATCGGCGATGGAACGGATATTGAAGATCCAGATACCGGTAAATCCATGAGGAGATGGTAGTGATGGGACAGATCCTCAAACATTTAAAAAGGGAGATCAAGAGGACCCTGAAGGTCAAGGGCATCAACATGTACTTGGTCAGGGAAGGGCTCGCCAGAAAAGAAAGGCCAGTTCCACACATGATTGGGCTGTTGTCCTTCTATCTCGCCATCTCCATGCTGCTTCCCCTAATCGTCGCCATCATCTACGGGGAGGACGTCAGACCTTGGTTGTTTCCGGTATTGCTCTCTGGCATGATCGGGGTGCTGGTCCTTTCCCGGTGCAAGTCGTCAGGGAGATTGCGTCCGACGGAAGCGATGTTCATCGTGGCCATCGTATGGCTCATGGCATCCGTGATCGGCGCCATACCCTTCATGATGTATGGCATGGGTCTCGTCGATGCCATCTTCGAGACCATGAGCGGTTTCACCACTACAGGCGCTTCCATCATGACCAGCATCGAATCATGGCCCACCAGCCTATTGTTCTGGCGCAGTCTCACCCAGTGGCTGGGTGGCGCTGGAATCATAATGATATTTGTTTCGGTGCTGCCCATGCTCGGTGTCGGAGGGCGGTACCTTACCCGAAATGAATCTCCCGGCAGCAGCAGCGCTCAGGGCAGTATCGCGTTCCGGATCAAGGACGAGGCCAGAAAGTTCACCAGCATCTACCTGGGGATATCGGCGATTCTGTTCCTTCTGTTACTGTTGAGCGGCATCGGGGTCTTTGATTCGTTGGTCGTCATGTTCTCCACCGTTTCTACCGGAGGCTTCTCCCCACATTCTCAGAGTATAGCCTACTATGGCAGCCCGATCATGGAATGGATCATTATTGTGTTCATGTTCATCTCGGGGGTCAACTTCTATCTTCATCATACAGTCATCTATTCAAGGCGAATCCGTACATACTTCAAGAGTTCCGAGTTCTGCACCTATCTGACGCTCATGGCCATCGCATCAGCGTTGGTCTTCCTGCTGGTTTGGGATGAATCACTGGGAAACTTCGAGTACTGGTTACGCACATCCATGTTCCAGGTCGTTTCCAGCATGACCTCGACCGGGTTTGCCACCACAGATTTTGCATTGTGGGGTAAGGCGGCATTATTCATCCTATTCGGTCTAATGGTCATTGGAGGATGCACTGGGTCGACAGCCGGCGGGTTGAAGATTGCCAGATTCGTGTTGACCAGAGAATTCGTCTATTCCACTCTATACAAGACCGTTCATCCCAGATCTGTATACACAACAAAGATGGACGGGAAGCCTCTGAACGAGAACGTTCTGACATCGCTCATGGCCGTGCTCGTATGTTACATATTGTCGGCACTAGCCTGCACAATAGTACTGGTGATCTTGGGGATCGATCCGACGACCTCGATGTCCGCGGCCATCACTACCTTATCGAACGTCGGTC
Source organism: uncultured Methanomassiliicoccales archaeon (assembly GCA_942492955.1). GTDB lineage: Archaea > Thermoplasmatota > Thermoplasmata > Methanomassiliicoccales > UBA472 > DASXVU01. The sequence continues at coordinate 502,094 of OW818644.1, read as the reverse complement.
CCGGAATGGGCGCTTTGGGTCCGATGGGATCGTTTGCCGGTATCCCGGAGATCGGAAAGATCACGCTTACACTAACAATGTGGGCAGGAAGGCTGGAATTCATCTCAGTGTTCGTCATTCTCACACCAGTGTTTTGGAGAGAGCTGTTGAGGTACAAGGCAAGATAATATTGAACAAGGCGCATATAAAAAATGTAATTGCCAGGGCATATTGATCGGAGCATCTCTGACAGAGACGCTACGGTCCATCAAGAGTTCTTGACTAAGATCAGGCCACTCCCTTTCTTTCCCTAACGATATTTTATTACATCATCTAAGGAGCCCAAGCCCTGTTCTGCAATCTTTATTATGACACCGGATGATTGAATCATCATATGTCTTCCATGGCCGTGGCGTTCGAGGGGAGGAGCGCGGAGCTCGAGTTCCTTCTAGCACGACTCAGCGCGGCCTTAACGGGAAATGGCACGATCATCGCCATCGCCGGGGAGGCGGGGATCGGCAAGACCCGGTTGATGAACGAGTTCAAGAAGATCGGCAGTCTGGCCGATTGCCTGGTCTTGTATGGCGAGTGCATCGCTGGCCCTCCCTTTCCCTATCTCCCGTTCCGTGATATGCTGCCCCGGGGATGCGTTGTCGATCCCAATGAAGGCGGAAGAAAAGAGGATGGCCCGGTCATGGAGGACCGGTTCCCATCCCAGATCCTCAGACTCATCGAAGAGATAAGTAAGGACAGACCGCTTGTGATCATTCTTGAGGACATGCAATGGGCCGACCAGGAATCGGCCTCCGTTCTGCACCTTTTAGGAAAGAGGATACGGAACCTCAAGGTGCTGATGGTTTGCACATATCGCCCCAAAGAGATACTGGGCTCCGGTTCCAACCGGATGCATCCGTTCTATGAGGCGATGTTGGAGATCAGAAAAGAAGGTCTTTGCGAGGAGATGGTGCTGGGGCCTCTGGGGAGGCAGGAGTTGAGGATGATCGCAAATACCATTTTGGACCATCCATTCGAATCGGCCAGTCTGGAGCATCTATTGGATTGCACCGGAGAAAACACGCAATACTTCATCGAAACGTTGCAGTCGATGGTCTCCCAAGGCGGGATGACGCTTGATGAAGGCGTGTGGAAGATCGCACCGGGAACGATCATCACGTCGAATGACCCGGTCAAACAAGCCATACTCGGTCAGATGGATCTCCTGACCAGATCGGAGCGGCGCATCCTTGAGCTGGCTTCGGTGATGGGAACCAGATTCGACCATTGCATCGTCGCGGATGCGCTGGAGCAGGACCGCACGACGGTCTCCGAAATGCTTGATGCGGTAGAGACGAGAACCGACCTGATCAAGGATGTGGGCGATGGATACTGTTTCAGGGACATCCTGACCAGGGATGTGATCAAGGCGCAGATTTCCCCAATGCGCCAAAGGGAGTTCCTAAGGGTTATTGGGAAGCTACAGAACAAACAATTCTGAATTGTTACGGACAGGCCTTCAAATGAAACGGCGGCTACCATTATCCAGATGTTCCTTGGCACGCCGATACGAAAAATCCATGACCTTAAGGGTGCAGGGCACCCGGCGCACCTCAAAACCGAACAATGAAGCGATCTCCTGGATCTTATGATGATACTCTTCTCCGCCCAGACCGGTGTCCAGTTCAATTATCTTGGAATAGTTCATGCATTGGAAGACGAACTTCGCTTCCTCGATCTCACTGGTCTCACCAAGGAGCTGGATCTCTTTCATGAACTGCCGGAAGTTGGATGCCCACATTGTGTTGAGGGGATAGCCTCCCTTGTCCGTCCTCAGGAAGTTCAGGTACTCCTCGGTGCCTCCCAGGACGGCCCCGACACAGTCATCCACGATCTTGTCCCGGCAATCCTTCAGGATGACCACCGAGGTCCTCAGGCCGGATGCCAGCATGTCTATGTTCTTGAAGGCATTTCCGCACAGTCCATAGAACACCAGGACCGAGGCGCATGAAGGCTCCATCCTCCATATCTCGGACATCACCATGGCCCGCAACGCCGCCGGCGTCTGGTGGAGGGAAATTGGCAGGATGCGGACGATCACCGTGAATCCATCCCCCGGCGGTCCTTCTTCCACTGAGACATCCTTTCTTAGCTCGATCCGGTCGCCCCGGCCTGATTTCGACAATTTGTCGAATAGGCTCTTCGACTCCGGTGATTGCACTACTCCAACATGATCGATAGAATTATCATTGGATAGAAGGTGAACGATCTCATCCTCGAAAACCTGACAGCCGATAATGCCCATCGCTTTTCCGCGGTGGCCATCGGTGTTCATCCAAACCTTCCTCCTCCCAGACGGAGGGTGGTGTCGACCATTGCCTTTAGGTTGTTGAGGGGCGTCTGCAGGACCAGCCCGCATCCCGGCGCCACCGCATCCACTCCTTCGGCGATGCATTCTGCGGTGCAAGCCCGGACCTTGTCCTCCGTACCGTGAAGAAGGATGTCGGAAGTGCTGACATTACCGATGACCGCGCTCCGGCCGGTGAGCAGTCCCTTCGCGAACAAGATATCGACGTTGCTGTCGATGCTGATGCCGTCTGCGCCACTCTGGGCGATCAAGGGCAGGATCTTGGTGGTGTTCCCACATATGTGGAGTATGACCGGAATGCCAAGCTTCTCGGTCTCGTCGCATATCTTGCGATGGAACGGGAAGGCGAATTCCTGATATTGCTGGTAGGAGAGGAAATCGCCACTTGCCAACGGATCGACGAAGGCTATGACGTCCGCTCCTGCATCGAACGCCGCGCTCGCATATTCGATGGAGAACTTCTTCGCCTTGTGCAGAGTGGCCTTCAATAGGCTCGGGTCTTTCACCATCATGCTCATGGCCTCCTGCTCTCCGAGCAGTTCGAAAGCGAGCATATGGGGCGCCATGATGCCGCAAATTATCGGGAGGGAAGGAGCCCTTCTTTTTAATTCGTTAATGGCGTCAAGGACGAGAGGGACCATTCCATCCTTGCGCGGATCAGGTACGCTGACCTCGGCGAACTCCTCAGGGGTCCGGATCCTTCGTTCAAGGACCATCGGCTGGCGTCTCAGACCCCTGTCGGAAACCTTGACACCGAAGGCGGAGGCATCCACCGCCATCTCGAAAGGCACCCGCACGCTCTCCAAACCCGTGAACTTGCTCGCTGCCAGGGCCAGGTCTGCCATCTTCCTGGGGTCGTGATGCGCCTCGGGCCAGAAGGAACCGCTAGCCTGCATTAGCCCCAGTATTCCGGTCTGCATAGGGCAGATGCATGGAGCCCTGTCGACCTCCTCCTTTTGAAGAAGGCGAACCAATCTATCCTTCTCGTTCATGCCCATGACTCCGCGTCATACGAATCGGATCTCGCAGGAACGCCGAGGAATGAACGATGGACCTATGGACTTGGCCCCCGTTATACAGACCTCGCAAGCCATATCGACATCCGTTTTCTCTCCTTGTAAAAATATTCTCAGGTGTCGTATTTATTACTTCCATAGATAGGATAGGCATCTTGATCCGTTGTCACGAAAGAAGATGAAAAAAGACCGTTTTGTAAAATAATCAATGATTTATAATAAGATAAGCAGGCGAGCCCGGGGTCAGATTCTGGATTTCGGTGACAAGGGCAAGTTCGTCAATAGGGAGAGGCCAGATTCGCCATGCAGTACCATTCGGACCCCAAAGGGTGAACCTTTTCGGAGAATGTGAATATGTCGACGGTCGATAATTTATACAGCTGGAATCCATTCGAAAGGCGGGAAATATTATGGCAAGGGAAGCACCGACATACAAGGGACTACGTCGGTTCAACATCGCGATGGGACTGCTGCATTTCTTTCAAGCAGTTTTGCTGCTGGCAATAAGCAATAGTTTCACATTGCCGATCACCAGCTCTTTCTTGAAATACAATACGGTGACACAGCAACTAGATCCAACTCTCCAGGTGGTTTACAATCTACCCATCGCTCCGATGATAGCATTGTTCCTGTTCATCTCCGCAACTGACCATATCATCCTTTCTACGCCGCGGGCGTTCAAATGGTACGTGGCCAACCTCGAGAACCACATCAACTACGCCAGGTGGATCGAGTATGCTGTCAGTTCCTCGGTGATGATCGTTGTCATATCCATGCTGGTCGGGATCTATGACATAGTCAGCCTGATCGCCATATTCTCGGTGAACGCCTGCATGAACCTGTTCGGAATGTTGATGGAGATGTTCAACCAGAAGAGGGACAAGGTCAACTGGACCCCCTTCATCTTCGGTACACTGGCGGGTCTCGTCCCCTGGATAGGGATCACGATATACCTGATCGGGTCGGGCTCCTCGAGCTCCGCATCGGTGCCCACGTTCGTGTACTTCATCTTCATCTCGCTGGCGGTGTTCTTCTTCTCCTTCGCCTTCAATATGATCCTCCAGTACCGGAAGGTCGGAAAGTGGAAGAACTATCTCTATGGGGAGTACATCTACATCGTGCTGAGCCTGGTGGCCAAGACAGCCCTGGCCTGGCAGGTGTTCGCAGGCACCCTTCGGCCGGTATGAGCAGGACATATCAGGGATAACCAAAACCTTTGGCAACCGGATGGCCTGCCGTGCCATCGGGCCCCAAGGCAAATCGCCAAGGATAAGGACATCCTGTGCCATGCCGGGTGGCAGCAAGGTCGGTCACATGGACATCAGGACGAGGAAGGCAAGTCTGGACGACAGGGACGTTATCGTCGACAACATCCTGCAGATGGCGATGGAATCGGAAGGAAAGGCCCTTGACCGCATGACGGTCACCCAGGCCATGGACCGGTTCCTGATCGACCGTAGCCGAGGTTTCTACCTTCTGGTCCTTCATGACGGCCACGCGGTCGGTCAATGCATGATCACCACGGAGTTCAGCGACTGGAAGAACGGGGAATACTGGTGGGTGCAGAGCATCTACGTCTGCAAGGATCATCGCCGGATGGGCGTCCTCCGGACACTGTTGGAAGAGATCAGGAGGATGGCGAAGGAACAAGGCGATGTCTTCGGAATCCGGCTTTACGTCGACAAAGAGAACGTGAACGCCATAGAAGCCTACCGTCGTCTCGGCCTGCCGCTTTCCCACTATATGATGTTGGACGTTCCGATGTGAGATCGAAGTTGTTTCTGTCCAGTTCAATCTAGTCCCGCCATTAAGTTAATGACATTAAAACGCATCACCGGGGCCATGCGGATCGCCATACTCGGCTGCGACGCGATCAAGGAAGAGATAGAAAAGGTGACCAAGGACGACCCGGATATCGTCTACCGCGAGTATCTGGATTTTGGCCTTCACATCTATACAGAGGAGCTACTGAGCAAGATCCAGGAGCGTCTGGCCACGATGGAGGGCGAGTACGACGCGGTCTTCCTCGGATATGCCTATTGCCAGACGCTCAAAGGATTGCCGGACAAGGTCAAGGTGCCCCTTGTCATGCTGGAGTACGAGGACTGCATCGCCGCCATGCTCCCCGATGACGAGTATCACCGAGAAAAGAAATCCGGCGGCATAACCTGGTTCTATCCTTCGGGGTGGGCCAAGAACGGTTCTGACGGACTCGTCAAGCTCTTCAAATTGGACAGCATGAGAGATCAAGGGTACGAGCCCTTGTACTTCATGAAGATGATGTTCGACGGCTTTACCCGGGTGCTCTTCATCGACACCGGCGCAGGGGACATCCAGGCGAGCGAAGCCAAATCGAGGGAGCTCGCATGCATGCTGTGCATGAAGCACGATCGAAGGGAGGGCACGATCCAGGCGATCAAGGAGGCTGTCGACAGGACGAAAGAGCTGGCCAGGAAAAGGTCTGCCTGGTGATGGCGTGATAAATATTACCGCTTCAAGAGGCAATTTTCCTGAACGGTTAATTACTCCTTCTTCGATATCATCGTCCTGATTCTGATCTCAGATTTGACGAGAGGGGTGCACAGATGAATTTCGAAGAAGGCCATAGGCTTCTCTTTTCTGATGGAAAAGCAGTACCTTTAGTGGACATCAGCATCCTTGACGACGACGCATCGGCAGACCGCATCGATGCACTGGTCGATAGTTTCGGGGCGCTCCATGTCGGTGTGAACATCGGCATGAACCTGCCGCAGAGGATGCGGGCTCTCTATTCCAGCGGTGCGAGGTCAAGCTTTGCCTGCCCGCAGGCGGATCTGGCGCCGATGGTCGAGATGATATCCCTGGCAATAAACGAGTCCCCATATGCCGATTCGGTCAGGGGATACGTCCTCTCGAACATCGTCCCTCCGCTCTTCCATTTCGACGACCCATATGTCACCGTCGGCAACCTGGTGAGTTATGGCTGTTCCTGTCCGCAGTGCGACGAATCCTTGGGCATGAGCGACCTGGGCGACAGACTGGCGCGGATGGAGCTCAGGCCGCTGGAATCGAACGATGGAGAGGAGGCCGCATTCGCCCGGGAGGTCTGGGTCTGGGCAATGGCCAATTCCGTTCTCGACGACTATGCTGATCTGCTAAATGACCGGATAAGGGCATACGGCCGGATCATGTCCCAGTTGGAGGGTCTGAAGGGAGACAGGTATCTTATGTTCTCTGAGACCGATTACCGGGACACCGAGTTCCAGGTAAACGGTTATGACGAACTGACCCGCCTGGCCTTCGGGATCGGGGACGATCTGTTGGAGCATCTTACCGGCATGATCATCTCGCCATCATTCGGCAGCGTGATCGACAAGGACCACGTTCCACTGTTCGAGGTCGATGAGATCAAAGCATTCATCAAGATGAAGTACTTGGAGCCAAAATCGAAGTTCATGATCGATTCGGTGCTTCCACCTGAGGTGATCCAACATGTTCTCCAGAGCTAAAAATGTCAAGGTAAGGGTGTTCCCGCTGTTCCGCGGAGATGCGATGAACCGGCGCTCGCTCGAACATTTCATCATCGAATACTTCAAGGACGAGGATATCCAGGACTTCAAGATCGGCGAAATGATCTACGTCAAGGTGGAGAAGATCGAGCCCGCCGAAGCCCTCCACACCGATCGCCATACCCGTCTCGACCTTACCGTGCAGGAGGACGGGATGGACGTGGAGAAGTTCGGCTTCGTCAGGCGCGTCGATGAGAGCATCGACGAATCGCTGATATCATCCGACCTGGCCAAAGCATATCTCAGACTGTTCCGGGACGGTAAAGAGCCCTGGAAGAAGATCCTTCTCAGCGGAGAGCCAGGAACGGGGAAGACCCTTTTCGCCCATGAGCTCTTGGCCAACGCCCAACTGCGCGGGCTCAAGACCTATTCGATACCGGCATCGATGCTCCTCGGGGAGTACATCGGTGATACCATCCGCGTGATCAATTCGGTCAAGCGCGCCGTGGGCAAGGACAGCGTGATCTTCATTGACGATTGCGACCTGATCCTGCATAACCGCAACGACATGAAATCGTTCGGTTCCTTGCTCGAGTCGGTGGTGGCCTTCCTCAACTTCATCGACGAGTTCGAGGGTTACATGATCGCCGCATCCAACGACCGGGAGATCGATCCAGCCATCGAGAACCGCATGTTCGGCATCAGGTTCGACCTGCCTAGCACGGACATGCTCTGCCGGTTCATGAGGAAGACCGACACATCGGTCACGCCGCGGGAGGCGAATTCCATCCACGACAAGCGGGGAAGCTATCGGGACGCCCAGAAGTACATGGTCATGAAGATGGCCGGCCTGACCAGCGAGAGCAGATTGGCCACATCCCATGACCCGCTCTACCGCTGAGTGCCTGCTATTATGTCAATGACCGCCTGGGTGAAATCCCCGGTGGTGGCCTTTCCACCGGCATCGGGGGTCCGCACTCCGCTGCTTAGGGCGGATATCAGGGCGTCGTTGATGAGCTGGGCCGCTTCCTTCATTCCCAGGCTCTTCAGCATCATCGCCGCCGAAAGGATGGCCGCGGTCGGATTGGCAATGCCTTTGCCTGCGATGTCTGGGGCTGACCCATGGGTGGGCTCGAATAGGTCGAAACCATCACCGTGATTGACGGAAGGAGCAAATCCCAGACCGCCGACCACTGCGGCGGCCTCGTCCGACAGGATATCCCCATAGAGGTTGAGCGTGACCAGGCAACCGAATTGCTCAGGTCTCATGATCAGCGCGGCCGCCGCCGCGTCCACAAGCAGGTCGTTCGCCTGCAGGCCGGTGCCGGCCACTTCCTCGTAGAAGATGCGCTTGAACATCCCGTCCGATAGCCGGAGCACGTTCGACTTGTGGACGCAGGTGATCTTGCGGATATCGTCTCGACCGCAAAGTTCGATAGCATAGCGCACCAGGCGTCGGCATGCCTTTTCCGAGACCTTCCGTTCCAGGGTGACCACGCCATCCTCGACGTGCTCGATGCCGGTGTACATTCCCTCCGTGTTCTCGCGAACGATGACCACGTTCAGATCGCCGATTCCCAGGTCCGGCACCAGTCTTGCCACCGGTCTCACGTTGGCATAGAGGTCGAAGTGCTTTCGAAGATAGAGGATCGGGGAACGGTAGTCCTTCACGCTTGCGTCGGGCGATGTGATCGCACCGAAAAGGCACGCGTCCGCGCCGTTCAGTGCATTGATCGTCTCTTCAGGCAGGTATGACCCGGTCTGCCGGTAACACTCGAGCCCCATCCTGGCGTCGATCAAGTTCAAGGGAGCCTTGACCGCATCGAGCACTCTCACCGCAGAAGCGATGACCTCCGGCCCGATGCCGTCCCCGCCGATCACGACGACATTGTTGCTCATTGCATTCGCTCTATGATGCAGGCGACGATCAGCGGCAGCGCGATCGTAGCGTCCCCTTCCACGGTTATCTGGGCGGCAGTCTCCTTCACCTTGCCCCAGGAGACCGCTTCCCGGACCTGGGCCCCGCTCAATGAACCATCGTACTCCGCCGCGGTGGTCAGGTAGACCGCATAGTCCAGTCCTCCCTTGAACTGGTTCCACCAGATGACGTGGTGCTTGGAGATCCCTCCGCCAACGATGATCGCGCCCGTATCATCGGCGTGGAAGATGATGTCCGAGAGTTCCTGCTCGTCGGCGAACAGGTCGATCTTGAAATTGCGGTGGGTCTGCCAGTACATCCAGGCCTGGCTCCCGAAGGAACCGTCCGTTATCCCCGGAACAAAGATGGGGATGTTGTTCTTGTGTGCCCAGTAGAGCAGCGACTCCTCGTTGTCCAGGCGCTTGCCCACTTCATCGATGAGCTCCCTCGTGGAGATGGAGTCCCTTCCCTCAAGTATCTCCTCGAACATCGGGATGAGCTTCTCTTCCAGCACCAGACCGTAGCTCTCGTCCGGGACCAGCACGTTACCCAGACGGTTGACGCCTTCCCGTCTCAGCTCAGCGTCATCCATTAGGAAATCGCCTTTGTAATAATGCTTCCAGGTCCGCGCCAGGTCATGGTCCAAGGTGCCGCATGTGGTGATGACCACATCGACCAGCTTTCTCTTTACCAGCTCCACCAGGACACCTCTCGTGCCGGTGGCCATGATGCATGCCGGGAATGATAGGAACGTAACGCATTTTTCGTCCTTCACCATCTTCTCGATGATATCGGTGGCGTCGGCGAGCTTCCGTCCGGTGAAACCCCCGGACTCGCTCATCTGGCGCATCAACTCGTCGACTGTCATTGGGCCGTCGATCTTGATGTCCTTGACCTTGATCTCTTCCATCACAACACTTCCGTATGCATCTGAAGGAATGCTCCTAGAAAAAAGTTCCTGACCACATCCCGAATCATCGCTGTACTTCAGACAACCGACTGGGGATCAATTCAACCATAGACTCGATCCCATTCTTCCAGCAACCGATAAAGGGAATCCTTGCCCTTCTGCATCGGTGCGGAATTGTCGATGACCTTCCACCCGTTTGATGCCAATCTCAGCAGCTTATCCCTTGCCTTCATGAGGTTGGCCGGGTCCTCGAACATTTCCTTCTTCTCAGCCCGTTGGGAGATCCTCTGGTTGGCGATCGAGGGATCGATGTCGATGAGCACCAGCCTGTCGGGAACAGGAAGCAGCTTCGCTATGAACTTGTACCCTAGTGGGGCAAGGCGATCCGGCAAATATGCGGTCGCCATGATATAACGGACAAAGATCACGGTATCGTATCGCTTCGTCTCCATCTTCAGCATCCTCAATGAACGGAGCACGTCAGCGATGAAGAAGATCGAGGCCACCGCATGCATGGCCTTGCCCCTCGATTCCAGTGCCCGACGGGTTATCCGGCCTGAGATGCCGGTAGACGGGTGCACATGGACGATCACCTTCTCTCCCCTATCTCGATAATATGCCTCTATGAGCCCGGCATAGGTCGATTTTCCCGATCCGTCGATACCGTCGACCACAATCCATCTCAATTCATACACCTGCGAGCAGTAGGATGATCCCGACGGACAAAGGGATGACCAGGTTATCAAACTCTCCGGGAGTAATAAGTTCCACGAAGGAAACGTAGATGCCGGTGAGGAGCGCGATGGTCAGCGCCATGGTCAATGGAATGTAATGGACGGGGAACCAGCCGATCGATGAGAGAAGGCCATAGAAGGCGATGACAACGAGGATGACGATGGCCGTGAACACGAAGACCGCCGACGAGCCCTCAAGCGTCTTCTTCCCCAGCAGTCTCCGTTTTCCAAATTTCCGGCCGATGACCCCGCCCATTCCATCACCATATGCCATGGAAACGATGGCTATGGACGCGATAAGACGATGGTCGAAAAGCAAGAACGCCAATATCGTCCAGGATATCGCATAGTAGACCAGACCAAACTTGTGCCCGTTCAGCGAAGCGTCTGCAAGCGCTGCCCGAATCGTCTTGTGCTGATTCCTTTCCTTGATGCTGTGCCCTTTCAATGACGAGTACATCAGGATCGGAATGAACGGGGCGGCCGCCAGGAATGCCATGATGTATTCGTCCTGGAATATCCACCAGAGGAACACTATGTTCCCGATCATGATGTGTATGAACTTCCGGTTCCAGCCCCTTTCGTTCAGATAGGTGGAACGGATCGCGATCAGGACGACTGATCCGATGTACAAATAAACCAACAGTAGTCCGACTAGGTCTGCCTGGTCCAATGGAACACTCCCCCCGTCATCGTCCTAATACTAGAATAGTATATTGGAGGACGATATATCGTGCCCCCGATCGGTTTATTGAACAATGGCTGCTCTTTTTGCTCAATAGGACCTGGGTATCCATATGGATAAGCACCGAATAGGGTTTAAATATTACATTTCACGATTTATCGAAAGACTGGCATGAATGAGAAGGACATTAAGTTGACAGCACGCCTAAAGGAGAGCTTAGGTGATCCCTCATTTACCGGCCCTATCCTTCTCGACGTCAAATCGACCCAGTTCGTCCGGGTCAACATGCTTCTCCTCAAAGCGCTCTCGAACGAGAACGGCAGATCTGGAATGTTCATTTCCGTTGATCGGCCGCATCAGTACATGGTACATCTGCTGACCATGCACCAGATCAATGTTCAGGGCCTTATCTTCATCGATGCGATCAGCCAATTCGCAGCCGACTGTAAAGTGGCTCAGGCAAATGTAAGCTTCGTCGATGGACCGTTCCATATCGACGATCTGCCCGGTGCCATCAAGGAATGGACCCTCCGGGCTAACGGAAGCTCCATCGACCTCAAAGGATGCGGCTTTGCCATGATAGACAATCTGGCGGCGCTCCTCACGTACAACAGTTTCTCGTCCGTGGAGAAGTTCCTGCATGATTTCGTGAACGTGATCAGCATGAACGGGCGAATGGCAATTCCCCTAGTGGTGGACAAGGAACGGAACCAGGCCTTGTATGAGATGGTCCGGGCCGTTTGCAAGAAAGAGGTAAACATAAACGATACGCCAACCGGCCTTCCAGACGTGAACATGGAGAGGCGATATGGGCGGATAAGCGACATAAGTTTCAACGGGGTGAGCCATTAATGGAAAACGATTCGAGTAAGAAAAGGCTAGATTTGATCCGGTTGACCAGCGGCATTCCTGGTCTTGACGACATGATCGAGGGAGGGTTCCCGTTCCCTTCAGTCATCCTACTCGCCGGTCCGGCAGGTACTGGAAAGACCACTTTCGCACTGAAATATCTGTGCGAAGGGGCCAAGAAGGGAGAGCAGGGACTGTACTTCACGACATTGAGCGAACCGACCCAGTGGATGCTGCGCTATGCGTCGCAGTTCGATTTCATGGACCCTGGCTACTTCAACGATGAGATCGTCTACATGGACCTGGGTGCGATGATCAGGGACGCCAAGCCGGAAGACCTGATGTCGATGATCGAGGAGAAGATCGCCGAGGTCGTCCCCCAGCGTATCGTCATCGATCCGATAACGGTCATCGGCGGCATGATGAAGGGAGACTACCGCCAGTTCCTCTTCGACCTGTCCAACCGGTTGAAGAACTGGAACGCCACCACGTTGGTAACTGGAGAGGTGAACCCGGGGGAACTGTACCCCACCGAGATCTCATATGCGGTCGACGGCATCGTCCTGCTGATGTTGTCCGAGGAAATGGGTGCTCGCCGGAAATACCTCGAGGTGTTGAAGATGAGAGGGACCAATCATCAGACGGGCAAACAGTCGATCGACATCTCCCGCAAGGAAGGGATGGTCGTCCTGAAGGCAAGGTTCTGAGATCGGCTCAGGCCATTTTTTTTCCATTTTCTCTTTATACGATTTCTATCAAGAATCGGTTTTTACATCCCACATTTCGACATTGAGTATTATACGAATCACATTTTCAGTCCCGTATTCGGCCATCATCAAAAAGGCTGCTATTCTGATAGTAATTATAGGGTGCGATTGTAGCATCCCGGTTTGGCAATGCCACCCAGATTAAGGTTTTCGGTTTGAATATCAGGATAAGCGATTTATATGCGAACCATTATTATGCCCTAAACTCGCAAAGGGGTTTAAACTATGTATATGGATCCTCTGGTTTACGTTATACCAATTGCGGGCTTGGTTGGTCTGCTCGTCGCGGGCATCCTTTCCTGGCAGATATTCAGGAAGGACACCGGAACGCCTGAAATGAAGGCGATCGGAGATGCAATTCGCGAAGGAGCTATGGCTTACCTGGCTCGTCAATACAAGACGATAGCTGTCATCAGCGCCATCCTTGGTGTCATCATCATATTCGGCATCAACTGGCAGACTGGTGTGGCTTTCCTGATGGGTGCCTTTTTCTCAGCCTTGTCGGGATACATCGGAATGTATGTGTCTGTGAATTCGAACATCAGGACCGCGAGCGCCGCAAGAAGGTCGCTCGGAGAGGCCCTGCAAGTCTCCTTCCGTGGAGGAGCCGTCTCTGGATTGGCTGTCGTCTCGCTATCCCTATTGGGTGTGGCCGGCATATTCTTCCTGTTCCAGGGATACCTCGTACCTGTGGATGAGGTGACCATCAATGGGATCACCTTTGAACGGGGTATCGGTACTGCGCTCTTCATGGTCGTAGGATACGCATTTGGTGCGTCCTTCGCGGCCCTCTTCGCCCAACTGGGCGGAGGAATCTACACGAAGGCGGCGGATGTCGGTGCTGACCTGGTAGGAAAGGTCGAGGCAGGCATCCCGGAAGACTCGCCAAAGAACCCGGCAGTTATCGCTGACCTCGTCGGTGACAACGTCGGTGACTGTGCTGGTCGTGGTGCTGACCTGTTCGAATCGACCGCCGCCGAGAACATCGGCGCAATGATCCTCGGTTTCTCTATATACGCCCTCACTGGTGACACTGGCTGGATACTGTTCCCGCTGATCGTCCGTGCGTTCGGTGTGTTTGCCGGTATAATCGGTATCTTCACCGTCAAACTGAAGAATGAGGACGAGGAGCCGATGAAGGCCCTCAACCGCGGATACTATATCGCTTGCATCATCGCGGCGGCATTGTTCGCCTATACGACATATGCCCTCCTAGGAAATGGCTGGGGATACTTCTTCGCATGCGGAGTCGTCGGTATCATCCTGAGCATAGTCATCGTCTACATCACCCAGTACTACACTGCTGGTGAGTACCGCCCGGTCAGGGAGATCGCCAAGGCATCCGAGACCGGTCCGGCAACCAACATCATCACAGGTATCTCGGTCGGTCTGGAGACCACCGCAGCACCGGTCATCGCCATCGCGGTGTCATTGCTGACCTCGTTCTACCTGGGCGGCCTGGCCGCACCCACCGCAGCAGACACGTTCATCTATGGTCTGTATGGTACGGCAGTGGCAACAATGGGTATGCTGGCTACCGCCGCCTTCGTCCTCGCTGAGGACACGTTCGGCCCGATCACCGACAACGCCGGCGGCATCGTCGAGATGTCCGACCAGCCAAAGGATATCCGGGACAGGACCGACAAGCTGGACGCTGTCGGCAACACGACAAAGGCGCTCACCAAGGGATATGCCATGGGATCCGCGGCACTGGCCGCCTATCTGCTGTTCGGCGCGTTCTTCGACAGGGTCCTAGAAATCCTTACCGCGGGAGGAAGGCTGGCCCCAGATGGTACGGCCTTGACAATAGCAGATGTGTTCGTGGTCGACATCGCAAAACCACCAGTATTCGTCGGTGCGCTCATCGGCGGCATGATGGTCTTCCTGTTCGCCTCGTTGGCCATCAGAGCGGTCGGAAAGGCCGCCGGAAAGATGATCGATGAGGTCAGGAGACAGTTCCGGGAGCACCCCGGGATCCTGACGGGAGAGGAAAAGCCGGACTACGCGCTCTGTGTCGATATCTCGACCAAGGGCGCATTGAAGGCCATGATCCTACCAAGTCTCCTGCCGGTCGTGGTTCCGGTCGCCTTCGGTCTGCTCATGCGGTTCGCCTACACCGGCGACTACACCATCCCATACCAGGCGGTAGGCGCCATGCTGATGGTCGGCACCATTGTCGGTGTCCTGATGGCTCTCTTCCTGAACAACGGTGGAGGAGCCTGGGACAACGCCAAGAAATACGTCGAGTCGAAAGGTCTGAAGAAGACCCCGACCCACGCAGCTGCGGTTGTCGGTGACACCGTCGGTGACCCGTTCAAGGACACCGCTGGACCGTCCCTGCACGTGCTGGTCAAGCTGCTCTCGACCATCACCCTGGTGTTCGCCTCGGTCATCGTCGTGGCGTAAACAAGGAAAAAAACCCTTTCCCAATTCCTTTCCTTTTTCTTTTATCCAGCTTAGATAATTCTGTCTTTCCTGATTATCAATATTTAAATAAGAGATACCTCATGCCTTGCTAGTTAAGGGTATTCTCATGTACATGTTGACGCAGAGAGAAAAGGTCGTTCGTATCCCTCCAGACAAGTTGGGCGACGATCTGAACAGTGTCGTCAATTCACTCGCAAGGGAGGCGTACGAAGGTCAGATAGAGGGCAATGACGCTCTGACCGTGCTCGTCAAGAACATAGAGCCGGTAGGTCAAGGCCGTATCGTCCATGGCGATGGCGCAGTCTATCAGACAGTGAAGTACGAGGCGATCATCTTCCGCCCGCAGCTCCAAGAGATAATCGAGGGAACGGTAGTTGAGGTGCTAAAGTTCGGCGCCTTCGTTCGCTTCGGACCATTGGACGGCCTGCTTCACATCAGTCAGATCATGGATGACAGGATCGACGTGGATGACTCCGGCCAGAGACTTCTGGGGAAGGACACCAAGAGGGACCTGAAGGTCGGGGACATCGTACGTGCCAGGATCGTAGCTCTCTCTCTGAACGAGCGCAATCCGCGCGAGAGCAAGATCGGCCTCACCATGAGGCAGCCGGGTCTCGGCAAGGTCGAATGGATCGCCGAAGATCGCGCCAAGAAAGGAGGCGCCGCCCAATGAAGGTCCAGAAGGCGTGTAAACATTGCAGCTTCATAACGGAGGAGGACGTGTGCCCCCTCTGCGGAAACCCTACGTCGAAGGACTGGCAGGGCTATGTCATCATCATAGACCATACCAAGTCCGAGATCGCAAAAAGGATGGGCATAAATGTCAATGGTAAATTCGCCCTCAAGGTGCGATAGACTGAAGGTCCCCAACAAAGGTTGGAAGTTACCGGAAAGAATGCGGAAGGACCTAGGAATGCCGCTCGGAGAGATGTTGTCTGAAGGAACAGTGATCTCTCAGTTGAAGGGATGCGACAACGTCATCTCGGTCGGCGATGTGGTTTCCCTTTCTTTGATACAGAACGGTTTGGTCCCGCACGTGACCATCTACGACTGCCAGACTGAAAGGTCGATGATGACGACCCTTGAAAGGAAGGTCGAAGATATCGCCGGGATCAAAGTGCAGGTAAGCAACCCTGCGGGAATGATCACCCTGCAGATGGTCCGGGAAATCGAGAAGGCAGTGACCAATCCTTCACCCACAAAAATCAGGGTCGAAGGGGAGGAGGACCTGGCCGCGCTCGTATGCGCAGCGGTCGCCCCCACAGGTTCCTGCCTAGTATACGGGATCCCGAAGAAGGGAATGGCGCTGGTTCACATCACGCCAGAGATCAAGAGCAAGGCTAAGGAAATCATCTACCAGATGGAGGAATCAATATGAAGGTCGAGATTGACAGCAAGAAAGAGAACGTTCTCCACAAGAGGACAGAAGTACAGTTCACCGCCGAACACAGTGGCGAACCTACACCGAAGAGAAGCGACCTACGGGCCGGTATCGCCGATAAGTTGGGCGTCAACAAGGACCGCGTGGTCATAGACCACACGAACTCGGAGTTCGGGATGGGCAAGTCGCACGGATATGCCAAGGTCTATGAGACCGCTGAAGTGGCCAAGTCTAGCGAGAAGAACTACATCCTCGCCCGCCAGGGAATGGCCGAAAAGAGACCGAAGAAGGTAAAGATGGTAAAGGCCAAGGCAGCGCCGAAGATCAAGTAAGGAGGTCATGACATGGCAGATAAAGCAGCTGGAAAGGCCAAGGCCAAGCCCAAGGAAAAGAACAAGAAGGACCTCTACTCGGTTTCCAAGGATGGAAAGATCGAGAGGAAGAGGAAGCACTGCCCGAAGTGTGGCCCAGGCGTATTCCTCGGCGAGCACAAGGACCGTGTTTCCTGCGGTAAGTGTGGATACACCGAATTCGCCAAGAAATCGAAGTAAACCCTAACGTCCTTTTTCGGACCGTGCCTTCAGGGCGCGGTTCATCTCTTCAAATCCTTTTTTCGTACCTGTGTTCAGACTCTTTTTATAAAACGGGACCAGCAGCCCTCGGAACATTTCTTCCTGAAGGAAGATCACGGTATCATCCGGGTTCTTGATGATCTTGAAGGAATGTTCTCCGTCAAAGAGATAAGGGATCCCCAGTCTCCCGATCCATCTGATCCCCTCGTCCTCGGAAAATTGCAGGAGCCTAGGTTTGATCATCATGCCCTTGGAACCGAACGGTTGAAGGAATACTCTGATCTTTGAACCAACCTTCATTTCCCCTTCGATGGATTTGATGAAAGGATTCCACTCGCCGTACCTTTTGGTATCCTTCAGAATTTCCCATACTGTCTTCGATTCTGCCTTAATCCCTATCGACGTGGTGACCTTGAGCATAGGATCCGACCTGCAGAGATATGAAGTAGATTCTGCGATGCGGTAATAGTGAACCGACCCTTCTTTTAATATTTCCATTTCAAGAAGAAGCTCCTCGCTTTCATCAGAATGGGTGGTTCGCGGAGCAAACTTATATTGACCCGATTTGCCATCGGTCGCTTAACGGGCTCGTAGTGTAGCTTGGATATCACTGAGGCCTCCGATGTTCTTTTCATTAAGAACAGAGAAAGCCTCAAACTCGGGTTCGAATCCCGACGGGCCCGCTTCAATTATAGCCAGTTATCTCGAATTTTGACCGAATAACGGGTGAATATTACCCGAATGCCCATAGATCATTTACCCATGCCATTAGTTATCAAATTCGCATGGGCCCGGAATATCTTCTACAGGTTCTTCTCCTCGAAGGTGCGGATCGGTTTTACAATCCGTGTAGCATCTCGAACCCTCGGTTTTCAGATATTCCCCATTGATAATATATAAATATCCGTTAAGTCCAATTAAGCTGGATGACTGTTTTGGGGGTTGTGTAAAATATGGTAAAATTTGCCGATGTTCCGAATGAACAGAAGTTCAAGAAATTGAGGCGATTCAACCTGATCGCAGGTTTCCTGCACCTTGTGCAGGCGATGTTGATGCTTGCGATCGCTAACTATAGTGTGAAAATGTACTTCACGACTTCATATTACGATGCGTCGAATGGATTTCCACCTGTTGTACCATCAAACCCCAGTGAGTTCTTTTCCGTCCCTCTTGGTCCCATGGTGGCTGCGTTCCTGCTGATGTCTGCCATTGCGCATTTCTGCGTATCGACGTTCGGTTATGACTGGTATGTAAAGAACCTCAAGATGAACATAAACAAGGCGAGATGGTTCGAATATGCGGTATCCTCTTCATTCATGTTGGTCGTCATCGCTTGGCTATGCGGCATGTGGGACTTCGTCTCCATAATGCTGCTGTTCTCTCTGAACGCCTGCATGAACCTGTTCGGTTACATGATGGAGCTGCATAACCAGACAACGGAAAAGACCAACTGGACCTCCTTCATCTTCGGCTGCTTCGCCGGTCTGGTCCCCTGGATCGCCTTGATGATGTACTTCACCGGTGTTAAGGGAGGAAGCCCCCCGTTATTCGTATACGGAATCATAATATCCATCGCCTTCTTCTTCAACATCTTCGCGGTGAACATGCTGCTCCAGTATAGGAAGAAGGGGAAGTTCAAGGACTACCTTTATGGCGAGTACCTATACATTGTCCTGAGCTTGGTGGCTAAAACTGCCTTGGCGTGGCAAGTGTTCGCCGGTACCTTGCGCGGTGGTTGAAAACCTCTTTCATTCTTTTTATTTTTGACGTCCTGGTATCGTGGCGAAAGATAGCAAGGCAGCTTGAATATCATTAAATATTCACAAATCAGACCCTGGGTCATGGAGAACGCGGTGGATCGCTTCCTTAACCAGATTCAACTGACCTGGGGATTGAAGGTCGCGATCGTTGCGACTTGCCTCATCGAGCTAATGATCATCGGATCCAGCAATATTGAAAAGTTCGGACCCATACTCACCTACTGCTATGGCTCTATTCCCTTCGGATTCATAATCACAAAATACTGGACCGGAAGGGACCTCTCCGCTGAGGGGTCCACCAATGTGGGTATGGCAAACTCCTATAACGTCGGAGGCATGGTCCCGGCCATCATTACTGTGATAGGGGAGATATCCAAAGCATTGGTCCCATTAGCCATCTCCTATCTATTCTTCGACTTCTCCCTTACCATCTCCTGCGCCCTGCTGGTCGGCAGCTACCTGGGAACCAACTTCTCCATATTCCTCAATGGCAAGGGAGGGATGGGGACGACGATGATGCTCTGGTCCTTATTTTTCCTCTCCCCCTTCTCCGCCATGGCATTACTCATCTTCATGGTCATCGCTATGAAGCTGATGAAAGACTCTTACCACATGGCCCTGCTGAACTACATGGTCGGGCCATTCCTAGTTGCCATCATCGACCAACGCTTGGTGCTCATAGCCTTCGTCACCTTCGCCGCCTTCATCTATATCATTAAACTGAAGAGAGACATGGACGATTTTGGTGTAAGAAAAAGTATGATGAACGGCCGGAGCAAGCTTTCATGAGCTCTTCTCCACTCGCACCTGCCCGCTGTACCCATCCACCACGATGATGCTACCCTCCGGTATGCTCATGGCGTCCTTTACCGATACGACAGCCGGTATACCAAATTCCCGAGCCACAATGGATGAGTGAGACAGCATCCCTCCAGATTCCGATATAACCGCTCCCGCCTTAGCGAAAATGCTGCTCCAGCTTACATCGCTGAACGGTATCACGATGACGTCACCCTTTCGCACCGAAGGGAAGTCAGACAAGCCCCGCACCATCCTCGCCGGTCCCTTATAATAACCTCCCGAGCTTGCTATTCCGCGCAGGGCTAGCGCATTTAAGCCTTGGAACGGTGGCTCTTCCTCTCCGAAGATCAGTTCGGGTAGACAGACATTTTCGCACCTGGACATCTCCAATTTTCGAGAGACGACTAGTGTCTTCAGGTCGACGCAGGCGTCCATCTTCATCGCCCTCCGCAATTCCTCCAAGTAAAGATAGAAGATATCATCTGGTCGCTCTAGTAGACCTCTTTCCGAAAAGCTTAATCCGAGGGACAGAAAGTAGCGGCGGAATAGTCCATACCCCTTAGTATAGGTGGAGCTCATCCGCTCTCGAAGGTCAGCAAATAATGCTGCCCTCCGCCCAATGCCCATTACGTAGGTTCTGGACATTATCGACAGGTTCAGTTCTGAAAGCTCCTTCCTTTTATCCTTCGAGTTGTCTTGAGGCTCCGCAACCATGATCAACTTCCAGACTGCCTCGGGTTGCTCCCGCCACGGCGAATTGCTGAAATCGTTCCCGCTCTCACTGTAATGGCCGAACCTCTGGATGTGTGCATCGAACTCTTGGCGCAAGGCGGTTGCCGTCGGCTCATCGCTCAGACCTATGTATCCGATCTTGGCTAGTCTGCCTTTGGCACTCTGGTCCAATGAGTCATACAGGTTCCTCATTCGCTCGATACCTTCGTGTGGGTAGGTGTTCCCAGAGCGCTCTTTCGTTGAGAGCCATTCCACTTTGTCCGTCGTCAGCTCATATCGCTTCAGCGCTCTCTTAGCCATGCGATCGAAAATCATAGCGAAGAGGATGGAGAGAATGTTGTAGTAGGCCGCTCTGTGATCATACTGGAATAAGGAGTCGACCCGGGCCATGAGCTCTGTCTCCGAAAGGTCGGACAGATCCTCCGCCACCAACATGTCGTAATAGGGTTCAGACTGTTCGATGAAGTCGTTGACCTCGTGCCTTACGTTCAACTTCATCAGAGCCCAAAATGACATTCGCGGCACCTGAGCGAGCATTTTAGGATTAATTCTGAAGTGTATCCCTTTCTGCCCAGACATCATCATCTCCAACGACTCCCGCGGCAATCCCATCTGCTGGAAAGCCTTGCCCACCTCGCTCATGTTGAAGTAGGCGCGGTAGTGGAAAGGCTTGCACAATGTCAATGGATCCATGTCCCTTACCCCTATAATCTCCTTGAAAAATCGCACCCAGGCACCGTTCACCAGAGGGATGTTGACGCTCCAGACCAATGGCCTAATCTGCCCGGGGAGCATTTCTTTGGCGAGGCGATTGGAATACATGGTCTTGCGCTGCACATCATGCACCGGACGCACCTGCACCCACCACACCTTATTCCCATCGAACACCCATTCCATGTCCAGATCAAACTTCAACCGATTCCTGAACCGTTCGGTTTCCTTTGCCACCTGAGCGAGTAGCTCGGCGGGGATCCCATACTCCATTCCTGTGACCGCGCCGTCCTCCCAGCGAGCTGTATCAGTACCTTTTTGTACCAACGCCTCCCCGCTCCCATGCACCGCTTCTACCACAGGTCTGGAGATACCCGTGATCGGGTTGAGGCTGAACGATACACCCGACACCTCCTGTCGGACCATCTCCTGTATCACCACGGCCATCAACACCAGATGCTCTGACTTACCGGACCGGTCCACATAGCTTCTAATATCATCGTCCTGTGACGAGCTCCAGACCTTGAGGATGGCATCGAGCAGGGCTTCGGTTCCCGTGACATTCAATATCGACCGGAATTGCCCTGCGAAGGAAACAGAACACAGGTCCTCAACGTTGGCGCTTGACCTCACTGCGAACGCTGTATTCTTAGGTAGCTTCCGTTCTAGCTCCTCCCTCAGTTGAGCCATCGTACCTTTTCGGTCTCCAAATTGATCTTCATATGCTGGTATTATAACGACCCAGCCCCTTGGCACGGGGGCACCCAGCTGTATCAGGCTGGCTAGGCCTGTCGCCTTGGACCCTGCCAGGGATCGACCGATGCCTGGCTTGATCTCGATTAGTAACTCCTTGCCAACTGCGATCGGTGAATCCTTCCCATCGAGCATACGAGAGGGCACGTCTTGTCACTAGTCATCATAAGAAATAAAAGGATTCACTTGCCTGGAATTTAAGATCATCCTATCTGTGGATCTTTTTCCTTCATGAGCTCGTACGCAATGAAGCCAGTAATTATTTCGATTACCAACAGAATGAGAGCAGGGTTCGATATATCGACAGAAATTCCTTCTGGTGTGACTTTTATCAGAAAGGTACTGACCATCCAAATACAAGAGATCAGTCCAAGAAGAGCTAATAACGGGAACTTGCCGATGTTTACCGGGCTCTTGAACCGGTCTTCCGGAAGATCATCATTGACCCTCATCCTAATCAAAGATGCATTTATCATCGCAAAAACAACAAAGACCCCTAGTGTGGTCATCTCAGCGAGAGTACCGATATCTTTCACCAAAACGAACAAGCAGCTGACAGTGGCAACGACAATTATTGCATTGAAAGGAGTCCTACGCTTCTCGCTTACAATTTTCAGGAAAGAAGGCAGGATATTGTCCTTTGCCATACCATACAAGAAACGGGAGTTGGTCGTAATCATTATCAGAACGGTGTTGGCGGTCGCAAACAAGGCGATGAAGGAAAGCACAACACCGGCTTCCGAGCCAAGAACAACCTCTGCCACAGCCGTCAATGGCTCCGGGGAAGAACCCAGTTCGTTCCACGGAACGACACTAACGGCTACGATGGCTAACAACACGTATACGACGGAGGTTATGATCATGGAATAAACGATAGCCTTCGGTATGCTCCTTTTAGGCTCAATGACCTCCTCCCCGAGATTGGCCAGACTTTCAAATCCGATGTATGCAAAGAAAACCAGGGCGACAGCCCCGAACATGCCTGAGATCCCAAAAGGCATCTCCAGCAGATTGGGAGCGGCTCCTCCGTTTCCGAAGTAAACAAGACCGATCGCCAATATCAATAGCAGCCCAGCAGTCTCTACCAAAGTGAGCACGACATTAATCGAAGCGGACTGCCCGATCCCTATGTAGTTGATCAAGGCCATTGCAAGGATGGCCACCATCGCTATGAAGACCGCGGGGGTTATAATCAGAAAAGAAAAACCGAATAGAACGGTTCCCAAATCCTCCGGAAAGAACAGAGCCACAAAATAGCTGGAAAAACCAACGGCGACCGTGGCGATAGCAATTGTATTGACGATATTGATGATCCATCCGATTAGAAAGGCGAACCGCTTGTTGAAACTTTGCTTGACGTAATAATACTCAGAAGCGGTGGTGGGCTTTATTGAAGCCAGCTCGGCATAGCTCAAGCCAGTAAGGGAGGCGATCAAAGCAGCGAACAGAAAGGAAAGCCAAAGGCTAGGTCCAGCGATTCCCGCTGCTTCTCCTATGATTGCGTAGATACCTGCTCCGAAGATCACGCCAATGGCATAGATCAGTAGCTTGGGAAAACTCAATGCCCGCTTTAGTTCAACCATACTCCCATTGGGTAACTATGGCAGAATTTGATAGTTAAGTCTATGGAGGAAATTAAGGTCGATCGGTTATCTTTGCCTTTCAGAGCTCGTCAAACATCAAATGCATCCCTATGTATCCCTGATTTTTCTTGACGTTCAGATGTAAGAAGGTTATCGTCGATTCAATGACTAAATGATTATAAAATTGACACATTCACTTATCTGAGAATATCAACGTGGAAGATGATGGTTCGATCAAAACTAAGGGTTTTGGACAACCGGAATAGGCTTTCCGTTGACGCATCCTATGACTCGTCCCCTTGAGCCATACAGGATTTCTCTAGGTGATGGGGGTACAGGAATGACACATTTCCATCCCTTGTGGAAACAGCATTCCGTGCATTCGATCGTACGTTCCATAAAGGTACCTAAGGGTGAAGGCCCTAATGCCCTTATCGGTTATACTCAACCAATTGCATAGGGTGAAACGAGGACCAAGCCCTGATTAGAAGCGCTCTTGATCTGATCGATATTGTGCCGATTCACTCCTCGTCCGACTCTTCCGGGATATTGGCCATTGGTTTGGACAAAGCGGCGGTCACCCGATCATACCTTCGATCAATGGCGTCCCATGCCAGCCATGCGATGACAAGAACGACCACGATTATCTCCAGCGAGGAGATCGGAACCCCCACGACATCAGGCAGGAGCGGGAATATCAAAGCTATGAGCAGGACGAAGGAGATCGCCGATCCAATATTCATGAACAGTCGATAGGTGCGAACTCTGGTGGCAAGGCTGTGTTCGCTCTCATCCGGAGCTGGCATGGCCAAGGTGATCGCGATCACGCTGATGCGTTTGACCAAATGGATGACCGCTGGGATGACCATTATCAACGCCAGAGCGAACAAAACGACAGACGCGATGGCATTGTTGCCCGATGTCGCTCCCACTATCCACTCCCTCAGGATCGAGAGCATATCGATCGCCAGGAGAATGGCGACGATCAGTATGAAGTCCACGAATATCAGGTAGATCTGTTTTCGGATGGTCCCCCTGACATTCTTGGAATGCGCCATCTTTTCCCTGGCATCAAGACGGGTGCATTCTATCCGAGTCATGGCACCGATCAGCCTTGAGGGCATATGGCATACCATCCAATCGAACATCCGTGGAGAAGATCTGGAGATGAACGGCAACATCACCATCGTGATCACCGCGGCGGCGATCACTGATGAGTACAGCTCGATATCGATGAGCGAGCCATCCAACGCCACCTTCGCGACGACGAATGTGAATTCCCCCATAGCGACCATGCTGGTGGCGATGAGGAAACTGGAACGAGTCTTAAAATTAGCGGCAAAGCATCCTATGACCAAGCTCGACATCTTGCCCACGATGAAAATCGCCGCGATCATGATCGCCAACGGGAGGCCGAGCCAGATCAGGTCCGGATCGAGCTGGATACCGATCGATATGAAAAAGATGGCCATGAACATCTCCTTCATCGGCTCCACTTTGCGTTCTACCGCATGGGAGCTTTTTGATTGGGAGATCAGGATGCCGGCGAGGAATGCTCCGATCGCGACCGACAGGCCGAGTATGCTGGAGATGAATGATAGCCCAAAACCTATCCCGACCGCGACCAGGAAAAGCGTTTCTCCGGAGTAGTGAGCATTAACCCAATCCATGAGCCGTGGGATGAGCGCCAGCCCCACTACGACCGTGAAACCTATGAACGCGATGATAAGGACTATCGTGCTGAGAGTTGAGGTGGTGGCTTCCACTCCCATCACCGGTGTGGCAAGTGCCAATATTACGATAAGGCCGATGTCCTCCATTATGAGGATGCCGGTGACAGCCTTGGACAGTCTGCCCTGCATGTGCTCATTGTCCTTCATCACTCGGAGAACGACCGCAGTACTGGCACAGGAGATCGTCACTCCCAGGAAGAGTGCTTGCGCACCATCCATCCCCAGTGCGATTCCGAGCGAGTAGCCGATCACGACCATCATGGTCATCTCGATCGCCACAATTATCATCGCATACGAGGCGACCTTCCTCAGCCCCCGCAGATTGAGTTCCAGGCCGATATAGAACATCAACAGGACGATACCCATGCTGGCGAAGATCGTGACAGTGGAATCCTGGATCACATACTCGGGAAAGATATGTGGGCCGAGAAGGAAGCCTGCGATCAGATAACCTATTATGGTGGGAAGCTTCAGCCTCTTCAGGACGATGGAGCAGACGCCCGACACTATGAGCATCATAGTGATATCGAATAGCAGGGCAGTCTCGGAATTCATTCAGCTACGTCCTGGTCTGGTCATTGTATCTGCGTTGATATTTCTTTGCAGTGCGCTCATCAGGAAGAAACCCCTGGACTCGAGGATATCAGATCCGGAACTCACTCGCATAGTCATTTGTATATCAAGATCATCCATTTTTTAAGGAGACCGACCAGCATTTCCCTCAGTACCTTTCTCAGCATCGGATCTTCTCACACGATGGGATCGTCAAGAAATGGACCGGGCGGTCGATCGAAGAGCGCTTTCGTCTTCGCTATCCTCTTCATCCTGGTAGTGCTCCCGCTCTCTACTTTGTTTATCACAGGTGTGTCGGCGCTCCCGGAAGCGACAACCACCGAGGCTGTGCACATCAGTGTCTATGTCCAGGACTTCAACGAGTTCAGCGTGGCGGATGGAACGATCGAGGCAAACTTCTATTTGATCATCACGTCCGAAACGAATGTCTCATTCGATGATCTCGAGATCGTGAATGGGCGGGCGACCTCGGTGGACACGATCTATTCTAATCCAAACGAAAAAGAGTACCGGATCAATGCCATACTGACCGTCGATCCCGATCTCCGGCGCTTCCCGTTTGACCGGCATATCATCCCGATCGAGATAGAGCCCCGGTCCATGAACGAACAGGAAATGATCCTCGTCATCGATACGGCCAACTCCGGTCTCGATCCCGAAGCAAATCTCCCAGGGTGGGAATTCACCAGCTCCAGCTCATCCACAAAGAACAAGACCTATACGATCGGCGAGGTTCCGTATTCACGCGTGATCTTTGGATTTGGGATAGAAAGGGATGCGGCATCAACGGTCCTGAAGTTCTTCCTGCCCATCATGCTGATCGTTATCGTTGCCCTCTCTTCTCTGTTGATCAAGGTCTCATCCCGACTTGGGCTGAACGCCTCGATGTTCCTTGCTGCTGTCCTCATACATTGGAGAGTAGCCGATAGCATCCCCCTCGTTGCCTATGCCACGTTCCTTGACCTGTTCATGATGATCACCTATGCCACACTGGTCATGGCACTGGTTTCCGGGGTCTTGATATTGAAGTTCTCGGAGGCAAAGGATCAGGACAGGATTGGATTGGTGAATCGATGGTCGATAAGGATAGTCCCGGTCCTCTCCATCACCCTATACTGCTTGCTCTTCCTTTCTCTCCTGTTATAGGATCGAATTTCGAAAGTATTTCGAGAAGACAGTGTAGAAGACATTATGATAGAAACAGAGACGGAGTTCAGGACATTTTTGTCGTCTGAACTCCCGCCCGTTTAAGGAGAATTGATAGGATCTGAATATGTTTAGGCTGATTGCTTGGCCATCCCCATCAATGCCGATATCTCAATGTCGTACGTTGCATCTTGGGTAGTACCGTCGATCATCTCGATCTTGGCCTTAATGTTGTTCTTCTCAAATACGATCTGAGCGTTCTTGACATTCGATTTGTACACGCTGATCCTTTTTCCTGCCTGAGTAAGCTTCCTTTCCGGACTGAACATTAGGCCAGATTCCTCCAGGAGCTTGATCTTTCGGTAGCAAGCAGCTATTGGGATTCCCAACATCTTGCTCAGTTCGTATACGTCCTTCGGTTTTCCCATCGTTGCTAGGAGTATCTTGCCGCAGTATTCCTCAGTAAAGAGCCGCGATTTTTCAAGCGCATGCATTTTTGGACACCTAATCCAAGAACGCCGATTCAGGGTATATAAACCAAACCCGGCTATTATCACTATTGATTTTAATAATTTGTATGGGGCCAGATGTCATTATTGCTTTCGATAGTTTCCAAATTTTGTCGAATGAATCGTCAATTTTTTTCTTAGAAATAATGAAAGCAAACCACAGGCGAACAATGAAGTCCATAGTCAATTTGAAAAAGATTACAGCCTTCCACTTTAACATCTGGCAGTCTATTCATGATTGAAAGCATCCGTTAGGCTGAAAAATCATAAAATTCCGAAGTGGCAGTTTATTTGTCGATGGCAAGCAAGAATCGAGCGTGTATAAGTGGTCTGGTGTTCATCGGACCTCTGATCATTTGGGGGTGACGATACTCACTGGAATGGCCTTGGAGGAGTCGATGGAAGCGAAAGCCATCAATGCGGAGAGTCTTCCGATCGGGCAAAGACCAGCCGGGATCCGCGGTATATTCGCCTGCCTGATCGCGCTACTCCTTCTGCTGCATCTAGTTGTTAATAGTAAGGCGATAATCTTCACCCTCAAGAGAATGGTCAGGAAATAATGGACAACATACTCGGAGGTCAGGTCCAGTAATTTCCGGATGATTTCACAAACATTTTATCTTATCACTCTCCTCGCCCATCCAACATGTTCCTGACCAAAGAAGAGGAATCGATCCTTGCCGGGGAGCAGGGGCACGGCAAGCGTCGCGCGATGGAGCTGTTGGTAGCGGTGGGCAAGATATACGGGGCTGAAAAGCTGGTCCCCATCACATCTGCCCATCTGTCCGGAGTCTCTTACAAGACAATAGGCGACGGCGGCATTGATTTCCTGAAAGAGATGTCAGAGGACTGCAAGGTCTCGATCAAGACAACGCTTAATCCGTCAGGCATGGACAGCGTCCGCTGGAAGGAAATGCATGTCGCGGAGGAATTCGCCCAAAAGCAATTGGAGATCATCGAATGCTACGCGAAACTGGGAGTTCAGACGACGTGCAGCTGTACCCCCTATCTATCCACGAATGTCCCCTCCAAGGGTGACACCATTGCCTGGGCTGAATCATCGGCCCTTTCCTACGCCAACTCGGTCATCGGGGCCAGGACCAACCGGGAGGGCGGGCCAGGGGCGTTAGCCGCTTCGATAATCGGCAAGACACCTCTATACGGGCTGCACCTCGATGCCAATCGCAGACCGACCATCGTCATTGAGGCGGAGATGAAAGAGGATCTGCTGGACTTTGCCCTCCTCGGTCAAGCGATAGGTTCGAAGATCGGCGGTGCCGTGCCTTACATAAAAGGGGTAAGGCCGGACACCGACCAGCTCAAGATGATGGCGGCCGCTATGGCCGCGGCAGGGTCGGTGGCTCTGTTCCACGTGGAAGGGATCACGCCAGATAGCGAACAGCAGGAGGTCAGAGGACTGGAGGTCATCAAGGTCGACGAGAAAGAGCTCCGGACCTTCAAGGACAAGATCTCGACCGGTAAGGACCCGGATCTGATCGCTTTAGGCTGCCCGCATCTGAGCGAGAATGAGGTGCGCCATCTGGCTTCTACCGTCAAAGGCAGGAGGAAGGTCAAGGACACTGATGTCTGGTTCTGCACTTCCCGGGAGGTCGTGCACAAATGTCCGAAGGAGGTCAGGGAACTGGAAAGGATCGGAAAGGTGGTTTGCGACACGTGCATGATCGTCACTCCGATCGAAGGGGTCTACCGCTGCACCGCCACGAACTCGTGCAAGGCCTGCAACTATCTGCCCTCCCTCTGTTCTCAAAAGGTCGTATGTGAATCGGCGGAAACCCTTCTGGAGACGGTGATGCAATGAAAGGACGATCCATCTCGCCCGGTAAAGGGGAAGGCAAGGCAGTGGTATTGCAGGACGCCTTCAGTTTCCTCGGGGGAGTCAACGCTAAGACCGGCGAACTCTCGGTAGCCACTGGAAAGGCCGGTACATCGATCAAAGGAAAGGTCTTCATCTTCCCGAAGGGAAGGGGCAGCACCGTCGGTTCCTATACGCTCTTGGACATGAGGAAGCATGGCAACCAGCCGAGCGCCATAATCAACGAGAAGGCGGAAACCATCGTGGCCACCGGAGCGGTCATGGCGAACGTTCCGATGGTCGACTCTCTGGATGTGTCTTTATTCCGTGACGATGACGAGATATTCGTCGATGGAAACACCGGCGCGGTCAGCATCGCGGGGGTGAAGGAAAATGAGGTCACCACCAGCATAATGCGTCACAATGGCAGGATACTCATTCTGAAGCGCAGCGACATGGTCGGGACCAATAAAGGAAAATGGGCCGGCGTCAGCGGCTATGTGGAAGCCGGAGAGAGTCCGGAGCAGACCGCTCCCCGGGAGATACGGGAGGAGCTGGCGATCGACCAATTCGTTCTAGCCAAGAAGGCCGACCCGATCATCATCAGGGAACAGGGGCACATCTGGACCATCTATCCTTTCCTCTTCGATGCGATGAGCGAGGACGTCGTCATTGACTGGGAGCACACCGAGTACAAATGGGTGCAACCGTCAGATGTCAAGGATTATGACGTGGTGCCAGGATTCTTAAGGTTGCTGTCGGACCTGAAGTTGGTCTGAGATCGTCGTCGGAGTAATCAATCGGACGCATGAAAGGCAGGCTTCGGTTCGAACATCGAATTGGTCAAAAAAGAAAAAGGAATATTTGGTGGCCTTTCAGCCACCGTCAGGTTTTCTTACAAGGCCACGTCGACCTCTTTCTCCAGCAAGTTCAGTTCGTGCGGGTCCAGCGTCGAAGGGTTGAGCGCCATGATCAGTATCGAGCGGTTTATGGCCACCTGGTCCCTCAACGATTGGATGAACCTAAGGACGGTCAGGAAGTTGTTGTTGGTGATGAGGTATTCCAATCCGTCCAATATGATCACTCCAGAGTTGTTCGCCAGGAACTGCTCGAGCGAATAGCTCAGTTTCTCAAGGTCCTTCGGCCTCAGGGAGTTCTCCTTGCCTACGTTCGAGAGCCAGAGGATCTGCGTGTCCCCCAGGTTATACTTAGATTTTATCTTCAGCGGATAGTTCCTGGTGACGCAGAAGCCGGCAAGTCCCTGTGACAGTGCCTTTTCGAAGAAGGCATATGACCGTTCCGACTTGTCCTCCTTGATGAGGTAGGCGAATGAACGTTCCAGGTCCTCCACTGGCTTGGCCTTGGCCTTTTCTTCTTCCTCTTCATCGACCAGGTCCTCGCGGAAGGCGACCCCGCAATTGGGGCACTTGAGCTCGTCCGGTCTGATGTCCGCACCGCATGATTGGCATTTTACTACGGTCTTGAATCCGCCGCCCTGTGCGTAGACCAGCAATCCATCGATGGTCCTGGCGCCCAGTCCGCTCACTTTTGCCAGATCATCCTTTCCGGCGGCCTCGATCTTCCCTACGTTGTCGTATCCCGCGTCGTAAAGCATCTCCGCCTTTAGCTTGTTCATCCTGGGCACGCGCAGCAGGAATGGGATCAGGCGTTCCTTCGGAGTGCCGGTCCCGGGCGCGGCGACGCATGTGAGGCATTTGCCGTCACTGTCCAGGGCTCCTCCGCAGGTCTCGCACTTCTTGACCTCGTCCTTCCTAATGAGGTGGTTGAAGATGCGTTTCGCATCGGACTTGGTGAAACCTTCCATGTTCCCCAGCTTCTCTTCGCCCAGGTTCTTCAGGTCATCGGCCGAGCAGAACCCTTTCTCCGCCAGGCACATGGCCATCTTCTGGGTCAGCCCGGGTATCCCCGCCAGCTTGGTGAGTGCCTCCTTGATGTGGGTCGAGGTGATCCCGATCTCCATCTTGTGGCCCTCGACCTCCCAGGAGACCTTGTAGGTACCCTGTGCATCGTCGACGAAGTCCAATCTCTTGGACCGGGTCTCGGACATGATGTGCTCCTTCCAGATCTTGAAGTACTCGGTGATCTTGACCGGGGCGGTCACTTCCACCTTGACGAACTCCTCCACGTCCAGCTTCATGTCCTTTCGCATCTGCTGTATGCGCCGGATGATCTCCCGGGCGAATCCTTCCGCCTCGATCTCCGCCGTCACCTGGAAGTCCAGATAGACCTCGCCGCCGCTGAACTTGGCCCCGATGACCTCGTTCGGCAACGACGTGGTGAAGGAGACCATGTTGGGCTCGATCTTGACCAGCTGTCCCTCGATACCGAGAGAGTATTCGCCCTTGTCGATGCTGTCCTTGATCTGCTTGGCCGGTCTCGATTTCAGGAGAACGGCGATCTTCGACGACCATTGGCGATAGACCTTGCCGATGGCGTGCGGGTTGGGGATGACGTTGAGGATGGTCTCCTCCCATTCCTGACCCGGCTTGATGTACTGCACCGACTTGGTGTTGGACTGGGATAGCAGGATGTCGTCCAGCGCCATGATGGAGTCCATTGCCTCCTGGGTCGATGCCTTGATGATGATCCTCTTCATCGGCCACCGCAGCTTGACGTTGCGGGCTTGGCGCTCCCGGGTGATGATCTCGACCAGTTCCGCGCACTCCTTCATCGAGGTCTCGAGACGCTCGTCGACCTTGGTGAGGTCTGCCACCGGCCAGTCCAACATGTGGACCGATCCCTTCGACCCGTCCAGGTGCTGGTACACTTCCTCGGTGATATGTGGACAGAACGGCGCCAGAAGCGCGTTCGTGGCCATGGCCGAATCGAACAGGACCTTGTAGGCGGCCAGCTTGTCCAGGTCGCCCTCTTCCTTCCACATTCTGTCCCGGATGAGCCGGACATACCAGCGGGACAAGTCATCCAGGACGAACTCCTCGATGGCCCGGCAGGCCTTGTGCAGATCGTAGGTATTGATGCTGCGGGTGACCTCGTGCTTCAGCTTCTCGGTCTTGGAAATCAGCCACTTGTCCTCGGAGCGCAGGTGACCCTTCAACCGGTCGTAGTCGACGGTGCTCGGATCGAACTTGTCAATGGCCATGTATTGGGCGGCGAAGTTGACCACGTTCCAGAAGACATTGAGCATCTTCCGGGCGTTCTTCACCCCTTCCCATTGGAATGCTATGTCCTCCCACGGGGCGGAGGATCTCAGCATATAGAAACGCAGCGCGTCGGCGCCGTAGTCCGCGATGACCTTGATCGGCTCGATGACGTTGCCCTTGCTCTTCGACATGGGCTGGCCGGACGGGTCCAGCATCCATCCGTGCATGAGCACGCTTTCGTACGGCGCGCGTCCGAACGCGATGCATCCGGCGGCCAGCTGCGAGTAGAACCAACCTCTGGTCTGGTCCTGCGCCTCGGTTATCCAGCGTCCTGGCCACCAGCGGTCGAACTCGGTCCGCTTTCCGGGGAAGCCCAGTTGCGCCCATGAGGCTACAGCCGAGTCGAACCACACATCGAGGACGTCCGGCACGCGCCTCATGGTCTTGGTGCACTTGGGACAATCGCATGTCACCGAGTCGATCCACGGCCGGTGCAGTTCCATGTCCTTCCGGTAGCCGTCCAGCATTTCCAGCTCGGCGACCGAGCCGATGACCTTCACCTCGCCGCAGGAGGCGCAGGTCCACACCGGGATCGGTATTCCCCAGTATCTCTGACGGGAGATGCACCAGTCCCGAGCGTTGAGCACCCAATCATACATGCGTGAGGATCCGGCCCAATCCGGGGTCCAGCGTATCCTCTCCACCTCTTCCAGCATGAGGTTCTTGATCGCGGTGACCTTGAGGAACCACTGCTGGGTCGATCGGAATATGACCGGGGTGTTGCACCTCCAGCAATGACCGAAGCGATGCTCTATGATGCCGCTCCAGAACAGGATCCCCTTTTCCTTGAGGTCCTCGATAAGAAGGGGGTTGGCCTTCTTGATGTGGACCCCCTGGTATTTTTCCCCGACCTCGGCGCTGAATTTTCCGTTGGCCTCGACCGGGCAGAACGGCTCGATGCCGAACTCCTTGCCCAGTTCGAAATCCTCTGGACCATGGCCGGGCGCGATGTGCACCAGGCCGGTGTTGGAGGCCTCGACGGTCTTGGATGGGATGACCTTATGGACCCATTTCCCGTCGACGTTCCTCTGGTATGGTACCTCATCCCCGAACGGGGGAAGGTATTCGGTACCGACCAGGTCGTCACCCTCGATGGTCTCCAGGATATCGTATTTCTCCCAGCCGCCGACCTCTCGGATCTGCTCCACCACGTCCTTGAGGACGATAACGGTCTCGGTCTCGCCGATGCGGCGATAGCGGACCTTGACGTACTTGAAATCCGGATGGGCGGCTACGGCCATGTTCGCTGGCAATGTCCACGGGGTGGTGGTCCATATCAGCAGCGAGACCTTCTCATCGTTCCGGAGAGGGAACTTGACGTAGATGGAAGGGTCCTTCTCGTCCGAGTATTCGATCTCCGCCTCGGCCAACGCCGTCTCGCAACGGGGGCATCCGGGCAGGACCCGGTTCGCGGTGACCAGCAGTCCCTTGTCGTGTGCACGCTTCAGCGTCCACCAGGCTGCCTCTATGTAACTTGAATTGATGGTGAGGTAGGGATTGTCCCAATCCATCCATACGCCCAGTTCCGAGAACTGTTCGTTCATCTTCTTCTGGAAGCCGAGGGCGAACTCCTTGCAGGTGCCGACGAAACGGTCGATACCGTACTCCTCGATCTCCTTCTTGTTCTTCACGCCGATGGATTGCTCCACCTTGACCTCGATGGGCAGACCATGCATGTCGTAGCCCGGAGTGTCCGTGACGTTGAACCGCTGCATCCGCTTGAACCGGATGATGGTGTCCTTGATGGTCTTGTTCCATGCCGTTCCCAGGTGAATATAACCGGTGGTGTACGGTGGACCATCAACGAAGTAATAGTCAGGTCCGCCTGCGCGAAGCTCCTTCGTCTTCTTGTAGGCGTCGGTCTTGGTCCAGAACTCCCGGACCGCTTTCTCTAGTTGAGCTGGATTGTAACTTGCCTGGACTTGCTTTATCATCGCCGTCCCTTCTATCGCCCCGATGCCGCCAGACAATATAAACTACATGGTCCAGAAGTTGTGCCTTGTTTCTTCGGCACAAGGGGAAACGGGACATTATTGTGATATCGGGATATTATAGTTGGCGCCCTAATTTTGAAAAACGAATAGATGGGGCGGACCCCTGGAACCAACGGATGGAATTCAGGACTAACATGTTCTCAGAACATGTCTAGGCTGGACTGGTTCTTGATCTCCTTCTTGATCGGCTTTGGCATCATTTTGTCCAGAGCCGAGTTGACCCTTTGTTCCGAGAAATCGTACTGGCCGACCAGCATCTCCACGACCTTGACCCGATCCGGCTCCTTCCATTCCAGGGTGAAATTATCGGTCTTCTCGAAATCCGTGAAGAGCGCTTTTACCCTCTCATACTCAGGATAGACCTTGTCGATCGATGCCATGGCACGGACGAAGTCACCATGCTCCTTGATCAGTTTGAGCGCCCGTTTCGGACCGATCCCGCTCACGCCCTTGTTGTAGTCAGTACCCATCATGATGCAGAGGTCGATCAGCTGTTCCTTGGAGATATCCAGCTCCTTGAGCGCCTGGTCCGCGTCGATGATCTCCATCTTCACGTCCCGGTACTCGTTCCGACCGGGCATCTTCCGGCGGCCTGCCAGCGTCAGGTTCCTCAGCAGTCTCGGGGCGCCGAATAGAATCGAGTCGAAGTCCTGCGAGGATGCCGCCCATACTACCCCGGTTTGTGCCATATAGGCGGCCTGGGCCTCCCCCTCCTCCGCCGCCTGGATGACTGGGATGCCAAGGTGGGTCAGCAAGATCCGGGAGGATTCGACGATCTCGTTCGTGATGCGCGAGGATTGGGTGGCCTTGGAGTACGCCTTCTCTGTCTCCCCCTTCTCCATCGAGACCTGCCATTCCTGCTGCGCTTTCACTCGCCGCTCGTGCCGGTCCTGTATGGTCCCGCTCTTCATCTCCGACGGGATCCCGTCGAAAACGTAGGCCGGTCGCACGCCCATCTCGATCAGGTTCGCATTCCGGTTGAGGAGCCCTGACAGATGGGAGGTGATCCTGCCTTTTCCGTCCTTCAAAGGTGTCCCGTCCGGCTGCCGTATCACCGACAGGAACTGGTAGATGGCGTTGTAAGCATCGATTGCCACGGTCTTGCCCCGCAGCTCCTCCGGTGTCACATCTCTCGCCTTGATGATGTCTGCCAGATTGACTCCCATATCGTCACTTCCCTGAGGGCGGACCGCGCCTCGCCATCTGAATCGACCATTCGGATGATAACCATTTCGAGGAGCAGGTTCTGCGTCGATCATCCGATGCAACGGATACATATCCGGAACAAGGAGCCCGGCCACATGATCCAGAATTGGTCAAGACAATTGCGGCAACATTCGCTGACCCTCAAAATGCAAAATATTATTACCAGATGCTTCCGTAGTTAATCACCATGGAAAGCTCGGCCGGGTTCAAGGAGAAGAAACCAGTGGAGGAGGGACAGACCTACACTGTGACGATATCGGACATCGGGTCCCAGGGGGATGGTGTTGGCAAGATCGAAGGTTTTGTCATCATCGTGCCTGACACGAAAATCGGCGATACGGTTCAAGTACGCATCAACCGGGTCAGTAAAAAGGTAGCCTTCGGTTCAATCGTGAAATGATCATTCTTTGAACTGCGGCATGTAGATCATGACCAGGGCGATCCCGATCCAGGTCAGGATGGCCAAGAAGATGCAGATACCAGCATTGAAGGCCATCGCCACTACCAACAGGATTAGAGGTAATACCACCGTCAGTAGTACCAGCAGGTGTCTCTTCGTGAATTCCATGGGGCCACTCAGCACGGAATGAGAGGGGGCGTTTATTTATCTTTCCCCTTCCAAAAGATTCCAGATGTGCATCGGCGTGATTCACCGGTGCGAT
The DNA here is from genome assembly GCA_942492955.1 of uncultured Methanomassiliicoccales archaeon. Taxonomy (GTDB): domain Archaea; phylum Thermoplasmatota; class Thermoplasmata; order Methanomassiliicoccales; family UBA472; genus DASXVU01. Next base: position 465,848 of record OW818644.1, on the reverse strand, counting down.
CTGGCACTATTCTTGGGTGGTTAATCCTTCTCTTTCGCCTTATTGACGAACTTTAGTCCGGACCAAGTGTCATCGATGGACGAGACCTTCACGTCCACCATGCCGTTGGTAACCCCGACATCACGTACCATGCTGCCGGTCAGGTCCGTCTTCATCTTTGACGACCCTTTCGGCCAGCAGACCCATATGATCCCCTCGTGCTTTATCGCGGCGAGAAGCTTGGGGAATGTCGTTTCGGTTTCTTTCTTACTCTTGCTGAACATCTGAACAAAATCAAGCTCCTCGGTGATATCATCGACCACCACAACATTCTTTGGAAGCCTGCCTAGGACCTCGTCATACCCTTGAGGCGAGTTGATGAACAGTAGTTTCATCCCGTCCTTGATGCCTAGCTTTGTGACCAATGACTTTTTAGATCCAATTCGAGCCATGTGATTTCCTTTCGGGGAGCTTGACACACTTCAAGTGGCATTTCACTTTCGGTGTACCTGCCCGGTGATAGCGTTCTCCGTTAATATAATGTCGATTCCTCGGAGGATTCAAAATAAGGCATTTTCGGATGTCTGGATATCATCAGAACTTGTGCCAAGCTCCAATCTCTGCCTTCATATCCTTGGCGCCGAACAGGGCGCTGCCTGCAGCCAGCGCTGAAGCGCCCGCTTTTACGCACCTCAAACCCGTGGACGCGTTTATGCCTCCGTCGATCTCGATATCGAAATCAAGCCCATTGCGGTCGGCGAATTCCCTCGCCATTGAGATCTTCGGGACCACTTCCTCAATGAACGACTGACCTCCGAACCCGGGATGCACTGTCATCACCAGAAGAAGGTCGATTTCTCCCAGGTAGGGCAAGACAACCTCAAAGGGGGTCTCGGGGTTGATGGAAATGCCCGCTTTCTTGCCCAGCGACCGAATCTTCCGTAGCGTCTCCGGGATCAGCTCGGAGGCCTCTACGTGTATCGTGATGAAATCGGCACCCGACTTTGAGAAAGCGTCGATGTACCTCTCTGGCTGGACGATCATCAGGTGAACGTCGAAAGGCAATCTCGTGTGCGGCCTTATCTTCTTGATGACCTCCGGCCCGATGGTTATGTTTGGAACGAACATCCCGTCCATCACGTCCACGTGTACCCAGTCCGCTCCTGCCTCCTCCACTCGGTGTACCTCGTTTGCCAGCGCGCCGAAATCCGCCGATAGTATTGATGGTGCCACTTTGATCATATCAGAACCTGCCTATGGGACCACCATGACCGGGACCTTCGACAGTTTTAAATGAGATCTTTTTGAACTCGGTCATATCGGCGGGGTATGGTTCCAGGCTGACATAATGTTGTCGATTGTTCGTGATCGAGGCAAAACGTTAAAATGAACGTGATGGAATGCCAGCCTCATGGCAGAGACCCACCACGCTGTGGAGAAAGAAGAACCATGCGACGTTTCCGGTTGCGGAAAGCCGGCCGAGAGATCAATATCCCAGAACAGCGCCCAGGAGGCAGGGCTTGCTGTGGATGAGGACCTGAAGCGCGTCCACCTGTGCAAGGAACACTACAAGGCCTACAAGAAGGCGACCAAGACCGAGCGCAAGATCGGATCGATACGTTAGACGGGAAGTACAGTAACAAGGATTAAAGCCCGTGAAAGGTTCCTCAATTGGATGAAGGTCGCTTCGATCCAAGTGCTGTCCAGCGCAGGGCTTTCCGGCTCGGCGCTGCTGATCCCGAACCTGCTTCGGGGCGAATTCGGCGCGAACACGATCGAAATTGGCATCATCACGGCATCGTTCAATGTCGCGGTTTTCTCATCGTCATGGGTGTTCGGCAGGGCCTCGGACGTCCATGGGAAGAGGCGGATCCTCGAGATCGGCCTGCTCGTCACATCCATTGCCCTGTTCCTGCAGATCTTTGCCCATGACACGTTCATGGTGGGGATGTCTCGGGTCTTTGTCGGGATGGCCTGCGGGATATACCCGTCCGCGTTGCTTTGCCACGTCTATGAGAACGACAAGAAAGTAGGAAAGTTCAGCGCCTATGGCAGCCTCGGTTTCGGGTTCGGCACATTCCTCGCCGGCGCCATCGGGATATACTATGGCATTTTCCTCGCCAGCGCGGCAATGTTGTTCGCGGCGTTCGTTTTCTCGCTCTACCTTCCGTATCATGCGGAGAAGTGCCATCGGGTCCCGCTCTTCCCCACCAAGATCATCAAGCGGAATTTTCCGGTGTACCTTTCAGTGATGTTCAGGCATATCGGGGCCAACATGATCTGGGTCGTGTACGCGCTGTTCCTGGCGGACCTGGGGGCGGACCCTCTGTTCATCGGTGTGGTCTATGCCATAAACGCCGCTGCCCAGTTCGTTTTCATGAACTACGTCGATCGGTTCGGATCCCAGAGATTGGTCCTGTTCGGGTTCATCTTCTCGATGCTGACGTTCCCGTCCTACACCCTGGCCACGACCTATTGGATGATAATACCGAGCCAGATAATGATCGCGGCGGCCTGGTCCTGCCTCTATGTGGGCTCGGTCAAATATGTCATGGAGCGGAACGAGGAGAAGGGCACCAGCGCCGGGCTGTTGCAGTCCTTCCTGAGCGTCTCCGCGATCGCAGGCGCCCTCATCGGGGGAGTGGCCGCGTTCAGTCTGGGGTATCATGGAACGATGTACTTCGCCACGGTGATGGCCGCACTCGGCCTGGTCGTGTTCTTCTTCAGCAACAAGTGGATGGACAGGCACGACGCAAAAGAGCTTAATGCATTGTGAGCCGATGCAGGTGGCGTGGAGATCGTCTTCCTCGGAACGGGGGGCAGCGTGCCCACCAGATATCGCAACACCAGCGCCACGGCCGTTCGGGTCGGGCCGGAGGTCCTTCTTTTCGATTGCGGTGAAGGTACCCAAAGGCAATTGATGAGTTCGACGGTCTCTTTCATGAAGATCAGCCGGATCTTCGTCACTCATCTCCACGGCGACCATTTCCTCGGCCTCCCCGGTCTCATCCAGTCAATGAACTTTGCCGGACGGGAGGATCCGTTGGACATATACGGCCCCGAAGGTACCGCGTCGGTGATCGATACGATCTTGAACCTGGGCTATTTCCAGGCGGGGTTCCCGGTGTCCGGCCATGACGTTGAGGATTATGAGATCGTCCAGGGCAAGGGTTATTCGGTCAAGGCCGTGCGGACGGACCACACCATTCCCTCGTTCGGCTTCGTTCTGATCGAGGATGTCAGGCCTGGCAAGTTCAACAGGGAAAGGGCCATGGAGCTCGGCGTCCCCGAAGGGCCGTTATTCTCGAAGCTACAATCTGGATCGAACGTCACCGTCATGGGTGCGACGATCTCGCCTGATATGGTGATGGGCGATCCCCGGCCCGGGCTTAAGGTGGCGTTCTCAGGGGACACCAGGCCGAGCGAGCATTTCATGGAGTCGATCCTGGGATGCGACCTCCTGGTCCACGAGGCCACCGCTGACGTCTCATTGCATGAGAAAGCGAAGGAGTTTGGCCATTCCACCGCCAGGGACGCCGCCACCATCGCGTCGCTGGCAGGCGTGAAGGCGCTATTCTTGAACCATTTCAGCGGCAGATATGACGATATCGGTCTGCTGGTCGACGAGGCACGGAACATATTCCCCAACACCCATGCCTCGGAGGACCTCATGGTCCTTCAGGTCACTCACGAAGGCATCGTGTCCTCAAAGAAGCTTCAGGACGTCTGAGCTGGTAATGATCCCGACGATCGAGCCCTTCCTTGATACCAGGACAGCGTTGGACGCTGACAGTAATGAAGTGACGACCTCCACCGCCGCCTCCTCGCTGACGATCGGGAAAGAGTCCATCATGACCGAGCCCACCGTCAATTCTCCCAGGTCCTCCATCTTCGAGCCGTCCCTCAGAAGGCTCAATATCCTGAACTCGCTGATGCTGCCGACGTGCTGTACACCATTGAAAACCGGCAACTGGGAGTAACCGCTCTCCCTCATGACCTCGGTGGCACGCTTGACCATTTCGGTGGCCTGGATGCTGACGATGTTGGTGGAAGCCACGTCCTTAGCCTTCATCCCTTCGCGCCTCTTGCTCATCTCTTCCTGCAGCACTTCAAAGATCCTGACGACGGCCGCGTAACTTCCCTTGATGCTTCCCCTTTCCATCTTTGCGATGGTCGATTGACTGACGCCAGAAAGTGAGGCCAGTTCCGACTGGGTGATGTCTAGGCTCTTCCGCAATTTCTTGATCTCGGTCTCGTCGGGGAACTTCATGTCGTTACCCTCATAGTATTAGTCGTATATGAATAATTGAGTCAATAGGGCTTATATGAGCGAACTAATTACAACCGCCTAACTCGGTCCATGGCCAGTCCGGTCGAGGGATAAGACTGGTCGGGGACTGCGAATTACTCCAGCAAATAGGTGACCATCATGGCATCAAAGCCGATTAAGAAGACTCCAGTAAAGAAGCCAGCGGTAAAGAAGATCGCGAAGAACATCATCATCGAGAACATGGACCTAACGCCCATAGAAAAGCAAAGGGTCGAACTCGTGGAAAGGAAAGGCTTGGGCCATCCAGACACCATATCGGATGGTTTGGCCGAATCGGTCAGCCGGGCATTGTGCAAGATGTATATGGAAAGGTACGGAGAGGTCCTCCACCACAACACCGACCAGAATGAGGTCGTGGGCGGACAGAGCGCTCCCAAGTTCGGCGGCGGAAGAATGCTGGAGCCGATCTATATCGTCCTCATCGGAAGGGCGATCACCCAGGTTGACGGCGAGAGGCTGCCCTACGCCACCACCGCCATCGGCGCGGCCAAGGAATATCTCAAGAACTTCCCGCATTTGGACATTAACAACGATGTCATCGTCGACTGCAAGATCGGAAAGGGCAGCATCGACCTGATCAAGAACTTCGAATCGCTCGCGGACAAGTGCAAGGTCAACGGCAACGCAAACAGCTGCATGTTGGCGAACGACACTTCGTTCGGATGCAGTTTCGCGCCGCTCTCCCAGACCGAGACCGTCACCCTCGAGGTCGAGAAGTACATCAACGGGGCGATGAAGAAGAAGCTGAAGGAGACCGGACAGGACGTCAAGGTCATGGCTGCCAGGAACTTCAATGACATCACCCTCACCATCGCCTGCGCGATGGTCGACAAGTTCGTTCCGGACGCCGACCACTACATCAACGTGGTGCAGGAAATGACAGAGCGCGTGGCCGATTACGCCACCAAGTTCACCAAGTACGGCGTGAAGGTCGACGTGAACCACGCTGATGATTACAAGAACGGTAACTATTACCTGACCGTGACCGGCCTCAGCGCCGAGAACGGAGATGACGGATCCGTCGGCCGCGGCAACCGGGTCAATGGATTGATCACCCCCTACCGCTCGATGAGCATGGAGGCGTCCGCAGGCAAGAACCCCATCACCCACGTCGGCAAGATGTACAACATCCTCGCCAACTGGATCGCAAGGGACATCGTCAAGGATGCGGGCGGGGACGTCGCCGAGGCACAGGTCAGGATATTGTCGCAGATCGGAAGGCCCATCAGCGACCCGCAGACCTGCAGCGTCCAGCTCATCATGGAGCCGGGTGCGAACTTCGAGAAGAACCAAAAGAAGGCGCTCGCCGTGGCCGACAACTGGTTCGAGAACATCAACAAAGTGACGGAGAAAGTTGTAAAAGGCGAAGTGACGGTATTCTAGGCGATGAAACTCGTTGATTTGCCTAGATATGGTCCGGTGCATCGCTTCGCCGACTACCACGTCTTCAAAACCCTTTCCATCCTATCGGATGGAAGGCGCAAGGGGCGCAAGCAGCTTGCGGACATGGTCAATGTGGGCGAGGGGAGCATGCGGACCATCGTCGAGTATTTGCGCGATCGCGAGATGATCGAGGTCAAGCAGACCGGGGTCAAGATCACGAGCAAAGGGCATGAGTTCCTCAGCAGTCTCCCGATCTACATGGAGAGGGTGGAGCCCACCGACAGCACCCTCGGTGACCGCAGCGCTGCCGTTCTGGTCAAAGGTCAGAGCATGAAGATCAAGATGGGCGTCGAGCAAAGGGACAGCGCCATCAAGGCCGGGGCCGAAGGAGCCACCACCGTCATCGTGTCCGGTGACCGTCTGATCGTTCCTCCGGACTATGACCTGGACAAGGAGAGGCCGGAGTTCGCCGAAACGCTTAGGCGGCTTCTGGCGGTAAGCGAGGGTGATGTCATCATCATCGGGACGGCAAAGACCTACGATCATGCCGAGGATGGAGCTTTGTCGGCCGCGTTCGAGCTGATCTGAAGCCCGAAAACATCATTCTTCCTACATGAAATGGTTAAGAAAAATCAGGTCATGCTGCCCTCACATGGTACAGCCTCATCATCCCGTTGTCCTCATGGTCCAGTATATCCTGATTCAAGATTGCTCTTTCCAATATCGTCCACCTCTTAGCCAACGATATATTCACGCTTTCTAGCACCTCGTTTAATTGATTATCCTGAAAAATGAGCAGTATTTTTGTTAGACCAGAGGATTGGGCGAAACAGGCACATTCGACATTCGGTATTTCTTAGGAGGTATCATTATTAGACGGACGAGGGTTGATATATTGGATAATACATCCAACTACCTAGTACCGGACATATCCGGGCGGGTGGATTTCGTTATGAGAATCAAAGGCATCGTCGCATGTTTCCTGGTCATTTCTTTGTTGGCAGTGAGCGCAGTTCCTTTCAATGCGGTTGCATCTCAATCGACCGTGTCGGTTCTGATCGATTTCGGAAACGGCGATGCCTATTGGGCAGATGTTCCGTTAACTCCGGGCATGGATGCCTTCAACATGACCATCGATGCGGTCATGGCCATACACAGCGACATGGAATACGACCCCGGATTAGTTGTTTCTATCGGTGGCTTCGCAAATCAGTGGCCAAACGAGTGGTGGCATCTCTGGCTCTGGAACGCGACCTCGGGCACGTGGATGATGTCTATGCAAGGAGCGGCCGATGTGCAGGCTTCTAGCTATTCCGCCTACGCCTGGAACTATGTCAAGGACGATCCAGTCGATTACTCGGCGCCTTCCCCACAAAAGAATCCAGTAAACCGTTACTACTGGGAGCAGAGCAGGTTCGATAATCTGAACACTGGCCTCTGTAATATCGCAACAAGCATTTCCAATGATACAATATTCACGACCAACCTGAACAACGGGGACATCGATCCGACAATCGTGGTCAGCGGATCGCGCATCTTCGTGGTCACTCAGGGCATCTACAACTACACCTCATTCGCATACGACAAGTCACCCAAGGTATTCTGCCTGAACCAGGCAGGAAGCGTCGTCTGGTCCGCGAACATCTCTGGCGGCGGCTGGCAGCTCGCTTCCCCCGTTGTCGCTGGCGAACAGCTCATCGTACCTTCCACGGACGGAGTTGTGTATTCGTTGAACATCACTGACGGCTCGCACTTGTGGAATTATTCGATGCCGTTCTCATGGACCGGAGTCACCTCCTCGCCCATCGTTTACGGCGATCTGATAATAATCGCCAGCGGTGACGGCAACGTGACCGCGCTGGCAATGAACGGGACCAAGATATGGAACACGAAGATCGCCTCCTCGGTCTACTTCTCCGCACCGTCAGCAAAACAAGGTATCATCTACGTAGGATCGGAGGATTCCAAGCTCCACGCGGTTTATGCGAACGGCACCGGAGAAGCGTGGAACGTGACCGTGCCTGGAAAGGTTCGCTCCTCGCCGTTGCTGATGAGTGACAAGATCATAATCACCTACGCCGTTTACAATGGAATGGTGGCTGTCGATGGAGGGGTCGCCTCCTACCGTTACAACGGGGTTCAAGAGTGGAACGTGAACATCAACTCCACATCCGCTTCCGCAGCCTTGACCTCGAAAGGATTGGTGGTCACCAGCGTGACCGGCGTTACCATGGTCTCGTTCAATGGCACCGTGCTCTGGACGAAGAACATGGGAGTTGTGAAGAGCTCGCCCAGCGTCAGCGGTTCGGGCATATACCTGGTCACCTACGGAAGCCCCGCGGCGGCCTACATGCTGGACCTGAACGGGACAATAATGTTCAACAAGACCCTCCTGCCGGCCGCATACGCCATGGCCTCGCCGACCATCGCTAACGGCAGGGTATACATCGCATCCGACAATGGCTACATCTACTGCCTGGAGAACCTGCCGCCGATCCTGACCCTATCCAGTGCCGTCATTGATAACCTGAAGGTCACGTTCACGGCTCAGGCGACCTCCGCAGAACCGGTCACGGTCACCTGGGACTTCGGAGACGGCAACAGCAGCACCGGATTGGTCGTCAACCACACATACGCCCGGGCGGGCAACTACAGTGTCGCCTTCTGGGCCCAGGACGTCCAGGGTGGGAACGCCAGCGAAGTGTTCAGCGTTAACGTTGCAGCAGCTAAAGAGGCCGACAACACCGTGCTCTATTCCGTGATCGCCGCGATCGCGATAGTTCTGGTGGGCGCGATCGTCCTCTTCTACATAAGGGGCAAGAAGAAGTAGGGGATGAAGATGAAAAAATGGACCCTGGTGGCTATAATCGTCGTGGTCGTGGCAGCGGTGGTGCTGGTGAGCGGCATGGGGCTGTTCCCCAGCAATACCGACGGCACAAAGAACAAGATCGCGACGATGACCATCGATTTCAATGACGCCTCAGCCGTCCACTTCCGTAACAACATAACGACATGGAGCAACACGAGCGGGACCTGGACGTACGAAAGCCACGCAAGCGGGAACGGTACCACTCTGTTCGTCTTCAAGAACGTGTCCTTCTCGTCGAACGTCATGGACCTGCTGATGGAGTGCTCGAAGGTCGGTGACTTCCCGATAGTCAGACAGGCCTACGTTGGAATGGGAACGATCATCCAGGGCATCGATGGCGTGGCCAACGAGAATCCAGGCAGAGGGTGGCAATACTACGTCAATGGGACCTACGCTCTAGTCGCAGTCGACAAGACCGTCCTCAGCGGTGGAGAGGTTGTCGATTGGAAGTTCATCACGCTGCAGGGAAATTGAAATGATATTTCCATACAAGGACACCAATTCGAGGATCCATAAGCTGGATGCCCGACCGAAGATCGTTCTGGTAGTGGCAATGTTCGTGATGTCTGTGCTGATATCGGACATCGTGTACCTGGCGCTCCTTTTCATCTTCGTTCTGCTGGTGGCGATCGTGGGAAGGGTGCTCAGGTCCGCGCTCTCCCTGCTGAAGTACACGGTGTACGTGGCCGGGTTCGTGTTCCTGTTCAATATCTTCCTCACCCCGGGCTACAACGTCATCTTCAGCTACGGGATAATCACGATAACATCTGAATCGGTGCTGTTCGCGACCAGCATGTGCCTCCGTCTGTTCCTGGCGGTGGGCTCGTTCTCGCTGCTGGCATTCATAGTGCATCCGGACGAGGCGTTGCGGGCCATGTCCCGGTTCGGTTACAAGACCACGACTTCGTTCTCACTTTCCACAAGGATGTACCCGACCATTGCGGCCGATTCGCGGAACATTATGGACGCCATGCGTGCTAGGGGGGTCGAGTTCGACGAAGGGGGTGCGCTCAAGAAGGCGCGCGCCCGCTCCCCGGTAGTGATGCCTTTGCTGTTGAACTCCCTCGAGCGGTCCGTAGGCATCTCGGAGGCGATGGAGGCCCGGGGATTCGGCTCCGGAAAACGCACGTCCTACATGATCGCCAAGATATTGCCCCGGGAGATCGCCATGGTGATCTCGTTCGTCGCCGCCATGGTCTTTGCGGTAGCGATGTTCATCCTCGGATACGGTCAGGTCAACTACCTTCAGGGGTATGGCGTGAACCCGTCACTGGTGGACTTCGAGATCGTCGGCGTGATCATTCTATTGTTGGCTCCGATTTTCATTGGGGGTAAGAGATGATCGAGGTGGACAGGCTGTCGTTCCAATATGTTGGCTCGAACACCAGATCGTTGAACGATGTCAACTTAAAGGTCAAGGAAGGGGAGTTCATCCTCATACTCGGCAGGTCAGGATGCGGCAAGTCAACCCTCTGCCGGGCATTGAACGGGCTCATCCCGCACTTCTACGGGGGGAAGATATCCGGTCGCGTGGTGGTGGACGGAAAGGACACCAGGGAAAATACGCCGTCGGACTATGCGAACATCGTCGGAATGGTGTTCCAGGACCCCGAGAACCAGCTGGTCATGACCAATGTGGAGAACGAGATGGCCTTCGGCATGGAGAACATGTGCGTGCCGACCGAGACCATGAAGGAAAGGGTGCAGGAATACTCCGAATACCTTGACCTGTCGAGATACCTGACCCGGTTCATCCCCGAACTGAGCGGAGGGGAGAAGCAGAAGGTGGCCATGGCATCGATCCTGGCCATGCGCCCGAAATACATCATTCTGGACGAGCCTACGTCGCAGCTTGACGGCGACAACGCCGTTCTGTTCCTGGAGTTCCTCAAGCAGATGAACCGGGAGCTGGGAATATCGGTGATACTGGTCGAGCACCGCATCGAGCGCTGCATCGACTATCCCGACCGCATCATCATAATGGATCAGGGCACGATCGTGAAGGACGGTCCGAGGGACGAGATGATCGAGCACATGAAAGGCATGGGCCTGCTTGACTCGCCCGAGAGCAGGAACGTCCCCATCCCGGACGGTAATCCGGCGATCATAGAGGCGGACAGCATATGCTTCGGCTATGAGGGCAGGGAGGTGCTGAAAAGCCTCAACCTGAAGGTCAAGACCGGTGAGCTAGTGTCCATCACCGGCGACAACGGGAGCGGCAAGTCCACCTTGATGAAGAACCTGAACGGATTGCTGAGGTCACGCACCGGCGAGGTCAAGGTCAACGGTAAGAGCATATCCGGCATGACCACCGCGTTCATCGCCAGGACGATCGGTTATCTGGGGCAGAACCCGAACGACTACCTGTTCGAGGAATCCCTCGAGGCGGAGCTGAAGTTCACCCTGAGGAACATCAAGATAGACGAGAAGGAATGGGACGAGAGGATCAGCTGGGCACTGAAGATCCTGGACATGGAACGCTACCTGAAGCGGTTTCCCCGGGACCTGAGCTGTGGGGAGAGGGAGCGCGCCGCCCTGGCCTCGATACTCGTCGCCAGACCTAAGGTGCTGATACTGGACGAACCGACCAGAGGCCTGGACCAGTGGAACAAGGCAAAACTGGGGGACATCCTGGAAAGGCTCCGGGCGGAAGGTCAGACCACCATCCTGGTCACCCATGACTACCGTTTCATCGCGGAATACTCCAGCCGGGTGCTGCGGTTAAAGGACGGGTGCCTGACCGAGATCCCGCTGGACGAGATGATGGCCATAGCGAAAGAAGAATTGGGAGTGGTCTAGATGGAAGCAGGGACGATGGAAACGGTGAGCGTCAGACCCCATTCGCCGATCACATACAAATCGGTCGTCCCGACCCTGGCGACGATCATCGTCGGAGCGTTCATCCTGTATCTGACGTTCGTGAACCCATCGGACCTGAGGACCTACGCGGCGTTGCTTACCAACGCCTTCATGCTGCTCCTCCTGGTCACATTCTTCGGCCGTTTCGAGGAGACCTCGGTCAGCTCCAAGGAAGTGGCACTGATCGGGATCCTCGGCGCCATCATCGCCGCTTCGCGCATTCCGTTCGCTGCGTTGCCCAACGTACAGCCATGCACCTTCCTGATCATGGCGGTGGGGCTGGTCTTCGGGCCACTGGCCGGTTTCATGGTCGGGGGCACCACGGCCATCGTCTCCAATCTGTTCCTCGGGATGGGTCCTTGGACGATCTGGCAGATGGCCGGTTGGGGCATGGTCGGTTTCTTGTCCGGGATGATCGGCAGAAGGAGCAAGGACATGAGCGTGGCAAAAATGGCGTTGCTCTGCTTCGGTCTGGGATGGTTGTACAACGAGATACTCGACTTCAGCAGTTGGGTGTGGTTGTACAACATGAACATCGCGAATTTCGTGGCGGTGTTTGCCATGGGGCTGCCGTTCGGAATATTGCATGCCGGAGGGAACGTTGTCTTCACGGTGGCGCTGGCCAAGCCGGTGATGCGCGCGTTCCGTCGATTCCAGTCAAGGTTCCAGGTGACCTATGTCGACAACGTACCGGCCCGGCTTCCGGATGAGGTCTAGCGTTTCGTCGCGCGGAGCATATCCATCAGCTCGTCGATGTCATTCGTTGGCTTGAGGCAGCTGCCACCCTGGCACAGGTACGCTGTCGGTCTCCCATCGATGGGGAGCTTGTCCTTCAGGCTGGCCAGGTTCCTGCAGTCCGCCGTTTTCCCGCCGCGCACCGGGTTCAACATCAGAATGGTGTACGGGATGTAGACGGAATTGGCGGAACCGATCATCGCCTTGGTCCGTTCCTCATTGGGGTCGCCAGCGATGACCAGCTCCTGGCTCGGCTTCAACAGCGATCTCAGAGCCATCATGAAGAAGGACAGCGCGTCGGGTACCCGGCTGAGATAGAAGTTGTAGTACTTTGCCGAGGCCATCGCCGCATCCCTCATCTTCCGGTCCTCGAGCATGGCGGAAAGGATCGCCAGGTCATAGGCCATCACAGAGTTTGCTGATGGCATAGCCCCGTCCGATATCTCCTTGCTCAGGAGCACCAGGTCATCCTTGGCGACCGAGTTGTAGAAGCCTCCCCTTTCATCGCCGAAGAGGTCGATCGTTCTCCGTGCGTACTCCACCGCCCGATTCAGGTAGCGGTACTCAAAGGTGGCCTGATAAAGCTCCAAAAGCCCCCAGATGTAGTAAGCATGATCGGAGAGCATGCCGTTCACCTTGGCCTCTCCTTCCCGGTACATGTGGTACAGGCCTTCATCGGGCGAAGCCAACAGCCCTTCGATGGCATCCACTGCCCGTTTTGCCGCCTGGACGTAGCGCTCCTCGCCGAACGCCCTCCCCGCCTTCGCCAACGCGGCGATCATGAGGCCGTTCCAATCGGTCAGGACCTTATCGTCCTTGGCCGGCCGGACCCGGAGCTCCCGGATCCCCCTCAATCGTTGATTACATGTGTCCAGATAGTCTGCCAGTTCACGCGGGCTCATTTCGAACTTGGCCGCCAGCGTGGCATGATCCGCCATTAGATGGAGAATGTTCCGATCGATGTCCCCCTCGATGCCAGAACCGATGCTTCCCTCAGGACGCACGTCATAGCACTGCATGAAGATCTCTGGCCTCATATCGATGAGAGCCTCCTCGATCTCATCTTGCGTCCACGTGTAGAACTTCCCTTCCACCCCCTCGCTGTCAGCGTCCTCCGAGGCGCAGAAAGCCCCCTGTTCCGAGACAAGGTCTTTGAGAACATACTCGATCGTCGCCTTGGCGACATTCATGTACTCATCCTTGCCAGTGGCCTGGTAAGCTTCGACATAGGCGATCGTGATCAGCGCCTGGTCGTACAGCATCTTCTCGAAATGAGGCAGTATCCACTGCTCATCGGTGGAATAGCGGTGGAATCCTCCCCCTATATGGTCGTGGATCCCTCCCAGCATCATATTGGTGAGGGTCCAATCGGCCATCCTCAAGGCGTCCTCGTTACCTGTATCGTGCCAGAATCGTAGCAGGAACACGACCTTGTGGGGTATGGGAAATTTGGGGGACTTCTCGAATCCGCCGAACTTCTCCTCATACGTTTTCTTGAGACCTTGGTAAGCATCGTCCAGGTACCTGATGTTCGGCTCGCCCGGTCTCACGATCTCCATCGCCGCGATGTCCTTCAGGATGGTCGAGGTGATCTCTTGGATCTCATCCTGCTCTTCCTTCCAGGCTTTCGCCACGGCATTCAGGACGGAGATGATGTCCGACATCCCGAACCTCCCTTCACGCGGTATGTAGGTGGCGGCGAAGAAAGGCACCTTCTCCGGAGTCATCACGATGGTGAGCGGCCAACCCCCTCCTCCGGTCATGGCCTGGCAGGCCTTCATGTAGAGCTCATCGATATCCGGCCTCTCCTCCCGGTCCACCTTGATGCTGACAAATTTGTCGTTTAGGACCTGTGCCACTTCCGGGTCCTCGAACGACTCCCTCTCCATCACATGGCACCAATGGCAGGCAGAGTACCCGATGGAAAGGAATATCGGTTTTCCGGAGCGCTTCGCCTCTGTGAAGGCAGCCTCCCCCCATGGGTACCAATCGACCGGGTTATGGGAGTGCATGATGAGGTACGGGCTCTTCTCATTGACAAGATGATTGGAGAACTTAGGTCTGGGCTCCATGGATGACCTCTGACAACCAAGGAATTCCAATGCTGATTAGATTAAGGTATGCGTCAAGAAAGATTCTGAACGACGATCATTGAAAGATATCTAAAAAGGTAGAGGCCATTATTGACCTCATACCTTGGTTTGGAAGGCGTTTGGAGCTCGTTGGGCCGGTGGCTCACCGCTCCTATGCGATCCTCTCCTCCTAAGAAAGTCCGCTTCTCGTTCCCCTGAACGAATTCCAGCTCATTTCCCCTGAGCTGAGCAAAAAAGTCAATGCATTAGTCGATATTAATGCTTTTGCAGTTTTGGTCATCCATTGGATGCTTTTGGTCATTATGAAATACAATAATATTTTATATCTGGATGAGGAGCGGATGGATGGATAAACCATCCCGCTATTGGATATTACTTGTTGAATAATATACATTGTTTTCGGGTGCGGGGATAATCATTAAGTCAAGAATAAAAGTCGTAATCGCGTCCTTGTTATGTTTCATTGGCATCTCCGATGATGAGACAACTGGTCGGAGGTTCCGGCTCCATGACCGGGGCGATGCTGGCGACAATGTTCCTGGTGGCGGCCGCGCTCCTGACGTTCACATTCTACCTGACTTGGTATCTGAGCAAGGAAAAGGTGATCATCGCCATCCCCTGATGTTCATTTTGACCCAGGCGCGGGGACGACATTTTAATAGTCTAGCTATACCATATGACCTTCCAGTTAGGAGGAGTTCACCATGCCAGACATCAGGCAAAAGGTTGAGGAGGACCGGGGTTTGATCAAAAAGATCCAGCTCATGGTCCCAGGATATCGCGGTTACAGGCAGAAGGACGACCTTAGGGACTCAGACAAGATCCTGAGGCTTGAGCTCGGCAAGCGGCTCGCGCTCCAACGCAAGGAACTGGAGGAGTTCAGGCAGACGATGGTCACCAACAATCCGATGTCCAAGAACCTGCAGCCCATCGGGGGCATCATCAACCAGTACAAAAAGGTCGAAGGCCTGGTAGCACATGGCGAGTCAGGATACTCGGGCATCGCGTCGGACATAACCATCGGAGTGCCAGAGCTGAACGTGCTCTACGAGTACGACGCCGGGATGGTCGAGAGCATCAATTTCATCGAGCAGTCCATCGGTTACCTTCGTAGCGCAGTGGACGACAGTGAGGACTCCAAGGTCAAAGAGCACCTCAAGAATGTGAAGATGCGCATCACCGGTTTCGAAGAGAAGTTCGCCAAGCGCATCTCCGTCATCCAGGGAATAGGGGTGTGATTCTGAATGAGCTTAATTGGCGCTGATACCTTCAAGTGGGAGGACCAGGACAAGCGTCTCAACATAATGTTCCGCATGAACCGGAACATCAAGTATGGGGACAATGTCGTGGTCCGCGAGGACGAGATAGTCGCTTTCTACCGGGACGGAAAGGTCCTGGCCTACATGGACAGGCCAGACAGGTACGCCCTCACCGATATGAACGTGCCCATCATTGGCAAGTTGGTGAAGGCGTTGTCCGGAGCCGAGCAGCAGGCAGAGGTCATCTACCTGCAGAAGCGCGCTTTCGACGGCAAGTTCGGCTCAAAGCAGCCGTTCCAGTTCCGGGACAAGGAGTTCGGGATGGTCAACCTCAGGGTCTTCGGCGAGTTCAGGTACAAGGTATCGAACCCGGAGAACTTCGTGAACCAGTTCGTCGGTACGCTCAATTTCGCCACCAGCGCGGAGATCGAGGAACGCATCAAGGAACAGATGGTGCTGCTGATCTATGCCGCCCTCGGCGACATGAAGAACGAGGGCATGGGCGTCGCGGACCTGGCCAGCAACCTGCCGAACATCGAGCAGGTGGTCCTGTCCAAGACCAACGACCATTTCGGACCATACGGGGTAGGCATCGAGAAGATATCCGGTCTCTACGTCTCTCTGCCCGATGAGGTCCAAAAGGCGGTCGACACCAGGGCTTCAATGCAGATCACCGGGACGAACTATGCCCAGTACCAAAGCGGGCAGGCTATGCGGGAAGCTGCCTCAAACCCGGCCGGAGGAGCGGCCGCGGCCGGAGTGGGGGTCGGTGCCGGTATCGGCATGGGCTACACCATGGTCGATGCCATGCGGAGCGGTCAGCAGCAACCAGCGCCTGGAGCTGCACCACCTGCACCTCAGCAGGTCCTGCTGTGTCCCAAGTGCGGTGCATCCAACGCGGTAGGCGCCAAGTTCTGCAATACGTGCGGCGGAAAGCTGATCGTCGAGACCATCCCATGCCCGAAGTGCGGCACCAAGGTGAACGCCGACGCCAAGTTCTGCCCCGAATGCGGGACCTCGATGAAGGCGACCAAGAAGTGCCCGAAGTGCGGTACGGAATCCGCCGCGAACGCGAAGTTCTGCGGTGAATGCGGAACGACCTTCTGAGGGGCACCTGATGGCAAGCATCAAATGCACCAAATGCGCGGCACCCGTCGAGTTCGACGCCAAGGACAAGTTCATCCAGTGCACGTACTGCGGTTCCTTGATCTACCTCGACAAGAGCGGGGCTGGCTTCTATTACGCTGTCCCGTTCATGATCGACCAGAACAATGCCATCGGTACGTTCCGGCGATGGGCCAGCGGACCCACGAAGGCAAAGGACCTGGACAAATTGGCCCAGGTGGTCGGGGCTAAAAAGGAGTATTTCCCCGTCTATCTGTTCAAGCGCGACGTGAACGGCGTCGAGCAGGTGCAGGTGGAGCCGGCCGGTTCGACCACCCTGCCTGGATTGCACAGTCTCAAGGTCCCGGCGGGTGACATGAAGGTGTTCGACAACAAGTTCGACACCGGCGGCGCCGAACTGATCAAGCCGGACATCGAGATGTCATCCTATATGGGTAGCCTGCCCGGAAAACCGAAGGAGCAGTCACTGGTATACTTCCCGATCTGGACCATCGATTACGTGTTCGAGCAGAAACGCTACAAGGTGGTCGTGAGCGCCACCTCCGGCGAGGTGTTCGCCGCGGAGTTCCCGACGAGAGGCTCGGCGGCATACCTGCTGGTGGCGATCGTCGGTTTCATCGCGTTCATCGCCGAGGGGATATTTGCCAACAGCACTAACATGTTCGGAGTGGCCGTGATCATGATGCTCGTGACTGTCTTGGCGGTATTCGGCGTCGCTTATTTTGTTGCGAAGAGGATGTGACCATGGGCATCGAAGTTGGTTTGAACTGTCCGGCCTGCGGCGGGGCCATCAAGGTGGTCGAAGGGGAGAACACCGTCAACTGCCAGTATTGCGGTTCCATGCTGTTCGTGGAGGGTGACGCAGGAGTCACGACGATTTCGTTCAAGAACCTGATCACCCGGGATACAGCAGTGATGGCCTCGGCCAAATGGTGGAAGAAGGGGTTCAAGGCGCGTGACCTGAAGAAGGTCGGCCAGGTGACCGAATGCTACCCCATCTACATACCGTTCTGGAGCACGACGACGCGAGTCGCTGGTTGGATATGCGGATATGAGGAAAGGACCCATAGCGACGGCAAGCGCACCTACACCGAAAGGATCCCGAAGGAGGAACTGGTGCTCCGTGACTACCGTTTCTCTGAGATAGCCTGTGACCCGGGCGACCTGGGGATCAGGACGATGAAGAACATGGACGGGGAGACCACCCTGACCGATTTCCAGACCATCCCGACATTCGAGTCGACGACCAGCAGGGATGACGCGACGACGCACGCGAAGGAAAGCGCGATGTCCAATGCCAGGGCCGATGCCCACGTACCGCACATCACCTTCGAAAGGGTGCACGTTTTCCCCAAATCGATGTCGATGATCTACTATCCGGTCTGGGTGGTCCGCTACTCGTACCGTGACCGGATGTACCTGAACACCGTCGACGGTGTGACCGGCAACGTGCTCTCGGGAAGGGCTCCGGGAGATCCGCTCTTCCAGAGTCTGGCGGTCACGGCCGGAACGTCCATCGGCGGCCTGCTCGGGGCGGTCGGGGTCATCATAGCCAGCAATTCCATCGAGGCGGCGGCGGCATGCTTCATCGTCGGCCTGATCGTCATGGTTGGTACCTACCTGTTCTTCCGGCACGGTTCGGAGATCAGCGAGGGCGAATTCTCCGACCGGGGGTTCAAGTTGAACGACCTGAAAGGGATCGCCGCGCAGATGAGCGGGGGAAGGTCCGGCGGCAACAACTGGGGTGATATCTGATGCAGGTGATACAGGTAAAATGCCCCAAGTGCGGGAACCCGATCTATTCGAAGCAGAAGGACACCGTGTTCCATTGCACCAATTGCGGCACGATGCACATCCGGAATGGCGGGATCCAGATCCTGGACATCGAGATCGGCAACTTCAACGTGAACGCTCCTCCGGACCGGGTATATGTGCCGTTCTGGAGAATGTACTCCACCGTCGTCATCAACAACCACCAGAGCGCGGGCGGGGGGTTCCGCAAGCTCTCCAATTGGCTGAGGGGCGAGGGCAATTCCGGGAATCTGTTCATCTGGATCCCGGCCTCGGAGATGGACGTCGACCGATTCAAGGCGATGGCCGTGGACTTCACCGTCAATCCGCCGCCCTACAGCACCAGGTTGGACTTCGGCCTGGTACCGAAATTGCCGACGGCGGTGAAGCGGGAGGAGGCCATGGAGATGGCCGATTTCGTCATCGTGACGATCGAAGCGGAAAAACCGGGAGTGCTCCAAAGCCTGGACTACTCGCTGACCGTGCATGACGCCAAGCTGGTGTACCTGCCGTTCGTGAGCACGCAGCGCGGGCTCGTCCCAGCATTCTGACCTTTGACGAGAAAACCCCTTCCCATTACTTTCTCATAGATAAGATTGATATCAACAGAATGATTACTCCTGGCCATGGCAGAGGGGTCGGGCATCAACAAACGTACCATCTACATGATCGTCGCGGTCGGCGTGATCGTCATCATCTTGCTGTGGACGGTCCTAGCGTACAACGGCATCGTAGGAAAGGACCAGAACGTGAACTCAAAGCTGTCGGAGATCAAGAACCGTTACACCGTGAAGCTCAACGTGCTGCCGGCCATGCTCTCCACCCTGAACAATTACACGATCTATGAGTCCGGTCTCCTCACGAACATCACCTCTCTGAGAAGCCAATGGATGAATCAATCTAGTAGCGGCGCAACGGCCGCGGAACTATCCAACACCAGCGATCAGCTCGATCGACAACTTAGCCAGATCGTTCTGACCTGGGAGAACTACCCCGACCTGAAGGCCGACGCACTGTTCAGCCAGTACATGGGCGAGATCGTTAACCAGGAAGAACAGCTATCGTATTCAAGGACGAACTACAACAGGGCCGTCCAGGACTACAACACCGCCATCAAGTCCTTCCCGAACAGCCTGCTCGCGGGATCGTTCGGCTTCGGCGAGAAGACCTATTGGGGCACCGGAATCGACGATGGGACCGCGCTCAACCTCTGATCGGGTCTAGGATGAACCGCTCCACTCGGATCGCCGCCATTGCCGTGGTACTGGTAATGGCCATCATATTCGCGGTCGGGGCGTACCTCATTCTTCAGCCATCGAATTCCGATGATACGGGCTGGGTCCCTAAGCTGGAATATTATGTGACGGATGATACGAACGTCCTCCCATACTCCGATTATTACGAGCTGGATGATTTCTGCTCTGATGTGGAGCTGAACAACACCTGCGAGATCGCCGTCCTGATCGTGAACGGCACCAATTACAACGGCGTTCACGTAGGGGTCAACGACCTGGCGATCAAGGTCTTCGAGAAGAACGGGATCGGGCAGACAGGAAAGGACAATGGCGTCCTATTCGTCCTCTCGACGGCAGACCAGAGCTGGCGCGTGGTCACTGGAAAAGGCGTGGAAGGCATACTCAACGGGGCAAGGCTGACGGAGCTCCAAAATGCCTACCTGGTTCCATACATGGACGAACCGAGCAACTACTCGGAAGGGATCAAGCTCTTCGTATACTCGATCGGACTCGAACTGGTGGATAATTACATAAACACCGGTCCGGCACCCAGTCCCTATCCGATAGACTTCATCCCGCTGAACGCCACCGAACTGGTCATCGCAATAGCGGTCTTCATCGTCCTCATGGTGGTCACTAGAGGGAGGGCGTTATTATGGATCGGCCTGCTGTTCGGCAGGGGCGGAGGCGGGGGTGGCTTCGGTGGCGGCAGCACCGGGGGCGGCGGGTCCAAGGGACGTTTCTGAGAACATCACCACATCCGTATCTTGGAAGACACGCAATCGACTGACGGATCGGGAGTGGTCCTTGTGGCTATCACATACTGACCGGTCCAGTTCATCCCCCGGTCCGAAATCGTCTTTAACCGGGTACGCAAATATGGTACGACCGATAAGGTACGGAGACTGTGCACTTCATGAAATCCTGGCAATTGCGGCTCGGCCTTTTCCTAGTTCTCCTCTCCGCGCTCACATATTTCATTCATTTCCTCGTCTTTGAAGACCTGCATCACATACTGATATACCTGGTCGGAGACGTGGCATTCGTGTTCATCGAAGTGCTGCTGGTCACGTTGATCATCCATGAACTCCTGGATAGGAGGGAGAAGGAGGCGCTCATCGGCAAGATGAGCACCGTGGTGGGGGCGTTCTTCAGCGAGCTTGGCAGGCCGATGATCGTGCTGATATTGGAGCATGATACAGAGCAAAGACCATGGGTCACAGACCTACGCATAACCAAGAATTGGACCGAGAACGATTACAGGAAAGCGGTCAATGAGATATCCGAAAAAGGCAGTTCCCTCAAACTGGACGCGAAAGCGATAGCTGAGATCAAGCAAATGCTGATCGATAAACGCAGGTTCCTGTTGGGAATGATGGAGAACCCCAATCTGCTGGAACACGAGAAGTTCACGGAGGTGTTGCTTGCTCTGTTCCACGTCCAAGAGGAGCTCACGTTCCGTGGGGACATCGAGGCATTGCCAAGATCGGACATCTCCCATCTGAACAAGGATATCAACCGCGCGTACGGATTGATCATCCGAGAATGGATCATGCATATGAAGCACCTTCAGGACCATTATCCCTACCTGTTCTCCTTGGCCACCAGGACGAACCCGTTCGATCCCGAGGCAGATTCAATTGTTAAGGAATGATTTGTAAAGAGACATGAGCGGTCCAGATCGGTCGAAATGGCCGGGAAGAACTCACTTCCAGGTCATTATGGATCTTTTCCAAGGGAAGATTAATGAGCACAATCCATCATTCATTTCGAAAAGGGATCGATATGGGAAGATTGTCGAGAGGTTGGCAGCTGACCAAGCTGAGCTTCAATGTCATTGGCAAGGACAAGGAGATCTTATTATTCCCTATCATCTCAGGAATCGCGCTGATCGCGATGGCGGCATCGTTCTTCGGCGTCTATTTCATTGCCTTCGGATTTGAGAACACGAACGCCTACCTTATGGCGGCGTTCTTCATCGCTTTCTATTTTGTATCTTCGTTCATCGTGGTGTTCTTCAATGTAGCCCTGGTCTCTTGCGCGATGCTGCGATTGAATGGAGGAGACCCCACGTTCTCCTACGGCATAAAAGCGGCATCGGCCCGCCTCAAGCACATACTGGGATGGGCGCTGCTGTCGGCAACGGTCGGCCTCGTCCTGCAGATGATCAGCTCGCGGTCGGGGATCATTGGGAAGCTGGTCATAGGCTTGATCGGTTTGGGCTGGTCAGTAGCGACCTACTTCGTGGTCCCGGTAATCGCATTCGAACAGGTCGGACCGATAAAGGCGATAAAACGGAGCGTCAGCGTGTTGAAGAACTCCTGGGGTGAGGCATTGATCTCCAACCTTGGAATCGGAATAGTATTTTTCCTGCTTGCATTGGTCGGGTTGATACCGCTTATCATCGGCTTCGTGATCGGCGGATCGCTCGCCATCATCATTGGGATAGTCATCGCCGTGGGCTATTGGCTGTGCATTGCTGTCTTGGCATCGGCGGTCAGCGGCGTTCTTTTGACCGCGCTTTACCGGTATGCGACCACAGGAAAGCTCTCTGAATACTATTCCGAGCAGGTCTTGAAGAACCCATGGAATCTGTGAAACATGCAGGAGACAAAGCGCCTGGCGGGACACCGGCCCCTTTTCAATTATCTTATGATCAGACATTCGGGCGTGCCGACAGTTAGTTATCTGTAGGTTCCCAATTGCCCTTTGTGACGATGATCGAATGTCCATCCTGCGGGAGAGAATTGGCTCAGGACATGATGTTCTGCCCTTATTGCGGGACAAAGATCCAGCCTGAGAGCATCCCACTCGTGATGGATGGGCAGGACCAGGTCGTAGGAGCGATCCCTCTAGCGTTGGCCAGGAATGGGGAAGAGGGAAGGATTTTTACTCTGATACTCACTAGATTCCGAATCATTTTCGCGAGGACCACCGAAGAGGACGATGATAAGGTCCGCAAGGCATCAGGTTCAATTTTTTTGGGCGGTTCGATCCTTGAGCCGGAACGACACAGAAAATCCCTGGGAGCCTATTCACGGAAATATCAGTCAATGGAACCGGAAGAGATCATTGCGGAATCAGGTGAGAATGATCACCTCAAGATCAGGGAGATCGACAGTATCCGAATATCTTCCGAAGAGAACGCCGAAGGAGAGCAATTCTACCTTCTCTCTTTCGAGACGCAGAAAGGGTCCAGGAAATTCCTGATCCAGAACGACAGGGATTCTCGGGACCTGCTCATATCAGCGTTCGGAGACCGGGTCCGCTGGTGATCATCTTTTCCTCTCGTCGATGATGCCCAGAATCGTAATGAAGGTCCATTCCTGACCCATAACAGGAACATCATACGTACGTCATGTCGAGCATCTCGTCCTTGATGATGCCCTTCATTTCCGTTACTGTCGGGACCCTTCCCTCGACGATAAGCTTGTTGTTGATGAACAGGGCCGGTACGCGCGTGACCCCCCTTTCCCTGATGTATATGGCATCGTGGATGTTCTTGACGTCCGCTTCGATGTCCATCTCCTGGATCGCGGTTCTGACAACGACCTCCAGCATCTTGCATTTCGCGCAGGTGGAGGTGAACACTTCGATCTTTAGAACCATATTGCATCCTTCTGGTTGTAAGCCAAGGGCATCCGCTGATATTTGAATTTGCCCAAATCATTTCTTGTCGGGCATAAGGATGAGGAACTTGATGCCTAGCAACAAGATGAGAATCACGATGGTCAGG
Source organism: uncultured Methanomassiliicoccales archaeon (assembly GCA_942492955.1). GTDB lineage: Archaea > Thermoplasmatota > Thermoplasmata > Methanomassiliicoccales > UBA472 > DASXVU01. The sequence goes on along the minus strand of OW818644.1, from coordinate 442,454 downwards.
GCGGCTGGAACTCCGAAAAGGATGATCATCTGCGTATCAAAGGTGGTTCCTGGAGCGGTTATCGAGTCCCCCATTCCTGACATGACGACGACGACCACGGCGAAGATACCGACGAAGACGCCGAATGTCTCGATGACCCGGATGAAGTAGGTCTTGATCACTTGGTCGTGGTCGCCGATCTGCCTCCTCATATCTGTCATTTCCTTATCCAAGGCCCTTTGGCTCGTCTCCAGGCTCTGCCTCATCTCCTCCATGTCTGACTTGATGCGGTCGTAGGTCTCGACCAGCCTGGATTCGATCTCCTTTGGAGGGATCACTTCCGCCTTTACTCCCCTTTCCTCAAGCACCTGAAGGTGTTCGATGCCCTGACCAGTGATCTTGTAACGATAATTCTCAGCTTTTCCAAATGGGGTCTTGACCGAGGAGACCTCGACATACCCCTGTTCCTTCAGGGATTGGATCTCTTGCACTATCTGGTCGATTGTAACGTCCTTGAGGACCTTCTGTACGGCAGATATCAGAACGATCTCGTCTACCTTTATCGGATAGAACTCACGTAGGTTCCTGAGCAGTTGAAGTCTTACGCCCGAAGTAACCTTTTCGGCCATTGACATTCCCTCGTACCCTACATTCGATTGTATATGGATTATTGACGTTTATAATATTAATGGGTGATTATTTTAGAGAATGATTTCCATATGACCTATGAAATCCTTGACACGGAGGGCAATCATTCTTTCTAATTTGGAGATTTGTCTTAGGTTTCCTATATGGCGATAGAGCAAGATCGCTTCCTTGAATAGACCAACCGCCTCCTGGATATTGCCCTGCTCGATGAGCCGATCTCCAAACCATGTCGAGCTATTCATGGAATATTTTGGGGCAAAATACCGAATGTGACAGCCCCGTCCGATAACTCATCGAAACATAACGCTCCTCGCCCACAGTATTGAAGTATTCCTTTTCATTTTACCTTCATTCGGTTACGATTGGAATCAAAGGCATCTAACTGGTTGTGAGCATTCTGTCGGAAGGAAATAAAAAGGCAAGACGTAGCCTTTTCTATGGCGTACCGCACAAGGTCAGGTGGATCATCTACCTGAGCTGTTTCTCAGCTGTCGCCAACGGCTATCTCACCATGGTGATCTCAGCGTACCTTCCGGAGATCGGCATCAGTTCCTCGAGCATCGGACTGCTGCTCGGTGTGAACGGTGCAGCGATGATCCTCACCGCCATACCCTTCGGCATATTGGCTGACAGGGTCGGCAGGAAGCGGATACTGGTAGTCAGCCTCGCTTTGATCCCTTTGACGCTCCTGATATACGCGTTCACCAGTGATATTTCGTTCCTTCTACTGGGATCGGTCGTGGCGGGTGCGGCCGAAGGCGCGTTCCTATCAGCCTGGAATGCGATGATAGCCGATCTGACGCCTCCGGGCAGCCGCACCAAAGCGTTCTCAATGTCGTTCATCTTCAACGGAAGTTTCACCAGCCTCGGGTTCACGCTGCCGTTCATCATCCCGTTCCTTATCCCGCTGACCGGATGGAACTCTTACACTCTGCATTCGGCGTTCTTCGTGGTCCTGGCGGTCCTTGCCGCGGTATCCCCGATAATGCTTCACCGCCTTCTACGGGATCTGAAGGAGAACCTGAGGGCGAGGGCTCCAGGGGAGAAAAGGTTAGCCAGGGTAAAAGGCCCATACATGCGCCGCATGCTCAAGTTCTCCATCTTCAACAGTCTCATCGGGCTCGGTGCCGGGCTGGTGATCCCACTCGTGCCGACCTGGCTTTACTTGAAATATGGGATCCCAGACTCCATGACCGGCCCTCTATTGGCGGCCTGTAGCATCTCGATGGGCTTGGCGTCATTGTTCAGCGGAAGGATCGCCGAGAAGTATGGTCCGGTCAAGGCGATCGCGTTCACCCAAGGCATATCAACGGTCTTCATGCTCGCCATCCCCTTCATGCCCGGAGCGGCACCGGCGGCCATCGTCTATTTCATCCGCACCGCGCTGATGAACATGGCCGGCCCCATCCTAGACTCGTACCTGATGGGGATCATCACTCCCGAGGAGCGGGGCCTGGCAAGCGCCATCAATTCCATCATATGGAGGATCCCAAACAGCGTGAGCACCGTCATCGGGGGAATGATGTTCGCCGCCGGCATGTTCGAACTGCCCTTCATAATGGCCGCCATGCTGTACATGGTCGCCATATCGGCCTTCTTCATCAACTTCCGGAACATAAGACCGTTGGATGAGAGAAGCGAGACCAGATCATAACATCCCTTAATGGCCACCGAAAGATGGAGGTTCTTCTCTACGCTTTAATAAAGGCTACCCGATGCCGAAGGGATGAGCACGGACGACCAGGCATCTCACATGGCAGAGGATGGAGTAAAGGAGAGGCTGCTCGTTCCTTATGCAACTCACATCGAGCGTCACGGGAAGATGCTCAAGGAGATAGTCACCAAAGCGGTGGGATCGCCGGTGTACAAAGGACGATTGAAGGATATCAGCGACCTCGGTGACCTGTCGGACCTGCCGCTCACCAATTATGAGCTGATCTTCCGGTCGATGGACGAACTCGGGGTTGAAGGTGTCCTTCTGGAGAAGCATGAGAGGTTCTTCCATACTTCCGGTTCTACCGGCTCTTCTAAGAAGTTCTACTACAGCAAGGAGGACATTCGCGCCCTAGTTCTCGATTACCTGCTGTTCACTCACATGATAGGGATCGATGTTGACGACGTCGGCTGGAATTTCGGAGGCACTGAACCGCTTGTCTCCGGCATGCTAATGGACAATGTGGTCAGGACGATCCCTTTGAGAAGGTGCGTCACCACCCTTCTAGGTGACGATTCCGACCTGGTAGCGGCGTTGAAGAGGGTGAGCAAGGAGGGGAGGATCGACGCTATGGCAGGAGCGGCTATTGTCTTTTACATCGTCGGCCGGATCGCTCGTGAACCGGAATATCTGACCAACATCGTTCGCCATCGAGTTCATGAGGATTATAAAGTTCCAAACTTCCTCGCGGGACTGATAGCCCGGTTCTACCTTGCTGGATTGGACCATCGGGCTTTGGTCAACATCGCCAGCAAGGCCCGTATCGGTATATCATACGCGGAAGCGCTCGGTCCATACATGAAGGACATCGGGAAGAGCTATCCGAACATCACCATGTTCGATGTATACGGCAGCACCGAAAACCCCCTGATAGCGGCTCAGCTTTCAAAGGACGATGCCGGTCTCAGCGTGTTCCTCAATTCTGTCATCCCAGAGATAGCCGATCCGAAGGACGTTCTGGCCAGCAGACAGGACCCTAACATCCGCGTCGAAGGGGTTCCGTGGAACAGATGGTATGCCGGCCTGAGGGGAGAGCTGCTTATCACAAGGCCCGGCCAGTGCCTCCCACTGGTCCGATATCCGACCGGGGACATCATCGAGGTCGTGGACCCAGCGGGCACGAGTGAGGTGAAAGTGGGGAGGGGCAACGGAACAGTGGTCCTTCCCCATATCAAAGTCCTCGGCCGATCGGTCGACGTTTTGGACTTCGAGGTCGAGGACGAATCGGGCAACTTCCTCGGCAACAAGATCTATTCCAGACACATCAACGAGGCGTTGCAGAGCGCTGGAAACGTTAGATGGTGGGAGCTCTACAATATCAAGGGCAGTCCGGCCAGATTGGTGTTCCTTATCATTCCTGACAAGGATGTCGGCAATAGGGAGCGGTATGAGAGGGAGATACTCCAACACCTGCTCAGGGAATGCGACGACCTCCTGCACACCCTAAAGGTCGGTCACGATCTCGGCCGCGTTGAAGTGAGGGTTTGCAAGGCCGCGGCATTCAAGATCATCCAGGGGGAGATCGATCGCCGAATGAGGGAAGGCCGTAGCCTGGGGCAAATGAAACCGAAACACATAATGTCGGTCGGGTCGGAAGCGGTATTCGAAATTATGACCAGAGCAAAATTGCAGATGGAATGATCGCATCGGATCAAAGTTAAAGTGACCTTACCGATTAGGACACTTTCAGCGAGCTCGGGATAACGCTTTTTATCCCCTTTAGGCTAGTATTTCTCGGGGAAAGAAATGGCAAAGCCGAAGTTAGAGGACAGGAAGGAAACGGATATCGCGTACATCGAATTCATCGGGCCATATGACAAGGTACCCTGGGACGAGCTCATGCCCCGGCTATACGGCTGGGCCGGGGAGCAGAAGGTCATGCCCGGGTTCCATCCGATGGGTATCTACTACGATGATCCCGAGCAGGTCCCTCCTGAGAAACGCCGGAGCGATATCGCCATCACCTTCAAGGGAGAGGCAAAGGAATCGGACGGGATAAAGATCAGACACATGCCTGCCCAGAAGGTTGCGGCAATGTCTTTCAAAGGTCCAGGGACGGAATACGTGAAAGCATATGGACAGATGGATGAATGGATTGAGGGAAAGGGATATCGCGTATCCGGGCCGTGCATTGAAATATACTCAAAGGAACCTGAGATGATTGATGGAATCATGATCCTCTATTCGAAGATCTTGATGCCGGTCGAGGAGAAGTGAACGTTCCTCCAGGCGAAAGCGTGATATCCAGAAGGGGCGTTGCTCATCCGATGGAATCGTGGACCGTGCTAGGCCTGTTGGCGGGGATGCTCACCACTGTCAGCTTCATCCCCCAGATCTCCAAGGGTTACCGCACCAAACGGATGAACGATGTTTCATTGACGATGCCGATACTGCTGAGCGCGGGCATGGCCTTATGGTTCTTCTACGGGCTTGTCCTGGGGGACATCCCGATCATGCTTTGGAACTTGATCGCCCTGGGGTTGAATATCACGGTAATCTTCCTGATCATCAGGTACAGGCGTATCCAGGTACGCTCTGTTGCCCCTGCGAATCGGCCTAGATGGCGATGAAAACCTGCTATCAAAAACTTCGGCAATTTCTACGGGCTGTCGTTCTTGAACCTATTAGAGAGGGGTTATCGTAAAAAAGGGGCTGTCAGGCACGGAGGGGGGAAAACGGCACGAGATTCCTAGGAGGAGGAATGTGATTTCCGCGACTGACGCAATATCCTTACCCAATATAATATAAGGTTATTATCAGCGTCTAGGGCGGATTAATGTGGTCGATAATGCTATTCCGGCGTGCATTTTTGATTTGTGCGGCATTTGCATCGGACCAGCCTCAAGATATATTCTCGGGGTCAATTTTAACGGTTAGATGCTAGATGTGATATTATGAATAATAATTAATTATGATGCGATTTGTAGAAAAAGGCTCGCCCTACACCCTGGTTTAAAAAAATATCTTCAGTCGGGCTGAGCATTTACATCTAGAGATCACATGTGGCAGGTTCTAAGTCCATGTTTTTCGAAATATCTTTGATGATATTCCTCGGCTCTCCAGAATTTAGATGCTGGGACTATCTCGGTTACAATAGGTTTCTCATACTTTCCGGACTTCCCTAATCGGATCTTTGCCTCTTCGGCAGCCTTCTTCTGGCCCTCATCAAAATAGAAGATTGCCGATCGATACTGACTCCCTCTGTCCGGGCCTTGGCGGTTAAGCTCCGTCGGATCGATCATTTCCCAGAATGCATCCAGAAGTTCTTCGTATGATACTACGGCCGGGTCGTATGTGATTTCGACGGTTTCAGCGTGACCGGTCTTGCCATCGTGCGTGTCCTCATACCTCGGGTTCGGGAAATTTCCTCCCTCATACCCTACTGCCGTCTCCACTACACCTTTGATCTCCCGGAAATCGGCCTCTACATGCCAGAAACATCCACCGGCGAAAGCTGCCTTTCGAAGATTAGCGTCCATCAGACCAACTCGGCCCCTATTTGGTGTCCGCGCTCCATATATCTTCTGGTGTAGGCGGTTGTCTTATGCTAGACCGGACCAGTCGGGCGGAGTCCCCGTACTACATTTCGTGGATCGGCAGCAGTGCAACCCAATCAGCCCGGAACACCGTACGTCTTGCCAAGAATGCCAATGCGATACCCTTCCAGCCCCTTGGGTATGGACCCCCGTCCCGGTACCTGCCATCATGAGGTCTGGATCCAGGCACTCGTATTGAGATGCTGGTGGAATGATAACTGCCGATATCATCTGATCCGGAACTCATGGAAAACATTTGGCGATCTTTAATATATCTACCTGCCACGCTATTAATTATGAATTACCATATTATTTTCGCTCTTAGAGCTTCGATATATCAAAAATTCCAAATATTTCGGCATATGGGGCGTCTTTTGTCGGACTTAGGTGGAGCGTGTTTATGCCTGGCTTAAGAATTATTTGAAAACCCGGTAATTGCGCTGGCATCGCAGAGGATAGTTTTTTACCATCGAAGGTCAGATAGTTACGATCATGACCGCGGACAATGATGTAGATCGGCTGGAACTCCATGGCAATGGCGAGGATATCAAACGGTTCTTCTCTGAGCTTAAGAAAAAGAACGCAAACCTAAGCAAATTATCTGGCAGCTATACTCAGGACCCGGTGACTGGAGAAAGTGGCCTGGAAGTGTCTTTCAAGTGCAAAATGGAAGGTGGCGACATCGATGTGATGTACGAAGAGAGGGCTTCGACATGTGCCACAATCGAAGAGGCAGAGGAGATGAGGCTCCACAAGAAAATGACGGTGCGGGTTCCCCAGGCCTTGTTTGAGGAAGGGAAGCACCAGGATGTAATCGACCTGGGCAAGAAATGGTTCGGCGAGATCGGGGTCGAGGTGAAACTTATTGTGACCAGCAAGGCGGAATTGGAGTAGCGGTCGGGTGTTCTTTGAAGATATCCATGGATGAACGGTAAATATTCGTACACACTCGAATTAAAATGGATTGGAGATGCCAATGGACTAGAACAATTGGCTATTCTCTCCAATTAAGTAATTTGTTTATTTCCATCTCGGTTGCGGCTGTGCACTATGCTTTTTATGGGTGTCAGATACCGCTTTTGACTTGAGGGCTGTCTTCTTTTGGTCGCCGTCCGCCTCAGCCTTTCGACCTTTGGCTTTGACCCTTTTTACAGCCGGTGTATCCTTCTTGGCCGCTTCTAGTTTCTTAGCCTGGATCTCTTCGACGCCCTTCCTGTAATTGGCATCTGACAATTTGTTGGCCTTTATCTTTTCAATGGCCTTCTTGGCCTTGGCGCTGGATTCTTTCTTAGCCTTGGCCTTCGTAGCGGCCTTGATCTTAGCCGCCTCATCCTTCACCTTTTGGACCTTGACAACGGTCTTCTTTGCCTTTGCTGCAGCCACTTTCTTGACTTGAGCGACAGCTTTGGTGCTTTTTACCGTTTTCTTGGCTTCAACTTTTGGCGTTTTGGGTGCCGTTTTTTGTGCCATACAAATAGTGTTGATGCTCTGGTGATAAATATATATGTCCCTCACGGATGAAACGAGTATTCTCGGTTCAAACGAAGTATTCCACGGGAATTTAGTCGACCAAAATGGTCCAATTGATCGCTTTGGTCACGAAATCAATACCTAGCCGATCATGTACGGTCTCTGGCGAGAGAATTATCTTGGAAATGCTAAGCGTACGAGATGTCGTTGACCGCGTCCATGATAAGGTCCATGGCCTCCCTGATGAGCGGCACCCTTCCCTCAAGGACCAACTTGCCATTGACAAAGAACGCAGGTGCCCGAGTTACTCCGCGCTCTCGGACTTCGATGCCATCCTGCAGCTTGACGATCTCAGCGTCGATCTTCAGCTCATCGACCGCTTCATGCACGACCTGCTCCAGTTTCTTGCACTTTCCGCAAGTGGAGGTATAGACTTCGATCTTGAGCGTCATTGTCCTTTCCCTTCAGCCCTTCAAGGCATCCTGGGGTTCATCTATCCTCGCATTGGTCTTACCCCGGTTTCTCATCGCTGCTTCATCGAATAGGCCGGTTAGAAGACGCGTAGGTCGGATGGTGATTCGAATGTCGGCAGATCATACCGGGTCACCACTAGCCCTGGCACAGACCCGTATCCAGTTGGAGCTGTGCTTCAGCATGCCCAAGTCTGTCTTTCCTGAACCCTCGTAGGCTTCCACCATCACCTTTACGTCCTTTGCCCCGGCCAATAACGCCCTGTTCTTCACGTATGTGGAGGCCACCTCCTTGGCTCGGATGACCGCCTCCTCCTGGCTATCAAATTTTTCCGGATCGGTCAATGAGGAGAATACCCAAAAGTGACTTCCTCTGGGGTAGACCTGGAGGGTGATCGATTCAGAGACCTTGCTGCACACCGCTCCGATCGCGTTGCCGACATCCGCATGGGGTGGGATGACCACTTTGACATCCAGTCGCTTCTCCAGCTCCGGAACGAATATGTGTGCTGGTGCTCCGATACCGACGATCGGCCGGTCTAGCTTCGCATCGATCGACATGGTGCGGAATCCGGCCGCACCCAGGCTGGCGCGGATCATGTAGTCTAGCGACTTGGAATTGGTCAACTCCCCTGCCTCGTCATAGATCAGTTTCTTTATGATCTCGGCACCTACCCGGGTTACCATCTCATCCATGAATACTCCAATGAATTGCTCCGAGGACATACACAGCCGGTTAGCGAATATCTCAATTCCTTCACGGGCAGCATTGACGTCACCGGAGAGATATTTCCCATTGGCATGCATGAAGTCGGTGGGCGTGAGCCCTGTCTGGGACACGAATCCCTTGGCCTTGAGGGACCTGAGGTTCTCGGTAACGTAGGTCCTGTCCTTCAGGGCATCATGCAATTCGTACAGGGTGCAAAGACCGTACGTCCTGATGTGATCGTAAACCAGGGCGTCCTCCAAGCTCAGGCTGCTGGGGTCCCTTTCATACCAGGTGTAGAATGTGGTCATTCTCGTGGTCTTGATCTTTTCTAACACGGAAGGATTGCGTTTCGACGCGATGGCCAATGGCGTGACCCTCTCCGGACCTATCTCGATACGGCCATGGCTGTCCACCTGGACGTCCGAGTCTCCTCCCAGGCCGCTTGTCCATATGTCGATCGCCCTCACCCTGGTCCGCCAGTTACCCACCGTGGCCCCTTCCTTGGTGATGCGTGGGAACCCTTTGTCCAGGTACGCAATGTCAGTTGATGTCCCTCCGATGTCCAGCACGATGCAGTTATCTAACTTCGAGAGGAGGCGTCCCCCCATTAGGCTGGCGGCCGGTCCTGACAAAATGGTTTCGACCGGCCGTTCTCTGGCGACAGCGATGCTCATCATCGAACCGTCGCCCTTGAAGACCATGATCTGACCGTTTATATTCCTCTTTCTCAATGATTTCTCTACACCGGTCAGGAACTCGCCGATGATAGGGATGAGCTTGGCGTTCAGGACGGCAGTGATGGTCCTTTCCTTGATTCCCAATTCCGTGGTCAGATCATGACCTGCGATGACAAGCTGGTCTGACCTCTCAAGGATCATTCTGCGGGCTATCTCTTCATGCTCAGGGTTATGGACACTGAAGATGCTCGAGACGACGATCGCGTCGACCTTGCCCAACATCGAATCGATGGCATGCTCCATTTGGAACATGTTCAAGGGTACCCGTTCCCTTCCGCTCACCATGTGGCCGCCGGCGATGGAATGGACCATCTTCGTCCCAAGATCGCCACCTGGCTCCGGGGTCCAGCCTATGCATATCAACCCGACAGAACCGCCCTTCCCGGTCAGTATGGAATTGGTGGCAAGCGTCGTGGATAGGCCGACCAGCTTGATCTCATCGACCGAGAACTTATGGGAGGCAAGGACCCCATCCACTGCTCCCAGCATGCCTATGGAGAGGTCTGAATATGTGGTCGGTGATTTCGATGTGGCCAATACCTCCAGGGTCTCCATATTGACTATGGCAGCATCAGTGAACGTTCCTCCGGTATCGATTCCCAGACCGAGGGTCCTTGATTTTGTTACCGTCATTATTGTCTAACCCCTGTTAAGGTCCTAACTATACGGTGGGATTCAATATACTTTCCAAAAGTCGTACGCAGAATTTCTCGATAGATTCCCGGATGTCCTCGGATTGATGATTTCATTTCTTGTGTTTTGATCAAAACGACAATTTCTGTGACTATCGGTTTACGTTTTGGGTATGATGAGGGTATTTTGTTTCCCTTTTTCATGGCATTTGGAAATATGTTCAACAAAATGGAAACCATCCGTGTCCTGACACGGCCACGGTAGCATTCAAATGTAATGGTTGCATAACCCCGGCAAAGCGAGTTGAAGCGGTCTTGAGCAATGACACCACTGCTAATCCAGCCCCCCTGGGGCTGATGGGTTTCGGATTGACCACCATCCTATTGAGTCTAAGCAATGCCGGATATTTTGCCTTGGGCGCGGCGATACTGACCATGGGCCTATTCTTCGGCGGGGCGGCCCAGATCATCGCCGGTATGATGGAATACAAGAAGGGCAACACTTTCGGAATGACGGTCTTCTGTAGTTTCGGGTTCTTCTGGATCGTCGTGATCACCACCATATTGGCTCCCAAACTTGGCCTTGCCAGTGCGGAAGGCGCTCAGGCTATGGCATGGCTCTTCTTCCTGTGGGGGGTGTATGTGGTGTATCTCACCATCGGAACACTCCGTACCAACCGGATGATGCAGTTCACCTTCGCCGCACTGGCGGCGGTGCTCTTCATGCTTGCAGCCGGGGATGCATTCGGAAATGGCGACATCAAGGTCCTGGCAGGCTACGTGGGCATTCTAGCGGGTGCCGGCGCAGTATACATGGCAGCGTCCCACGTCTTGTTGGAGACACTCGGAAGGAACGTCCTTCCGTTATTCCCGATAAAGAATTAGGGCTGCCGCCCTCAAACCTCTTTTCAATCCAATAATGGTCAACGAAGGTTTGGAAAAGATTGGGATCGCATTTCTAACTGGACCGATCTGAGTAGTTGGTATCGGTAACGGTGGCGGTTGGGGCGACAAAGTATTTCGAGAATTCCCTGTCTCCTGCAATCTCCTTCGCCTTTGTCTCGACATCGACTTCGTTCGAGCTTGTCGCAATGATCCGCTGGTCCATGACCGCGATCCATTCCCTCGGATGGTTCGTGATAAGGTCCAAATAGTTTTCTTTGAACCATTGATCATTCCTCTTGTCGGCCTCGCTCTCGATTATCTCATCATCTGCCATGCTCTATCACCGTTACAGACGTTCTATTGAACCTTCTGGCACTTTATTCTTTCTCAATATCCGGTCATTTGAAGAGCAATCCGACCCTGAACCAGAAATCGTTCGGGGGGCTCCAGAGTTCAAGGACGGACAACACACCTGGGGCTTGACCATGAAGGTTATGCATTCGGCTCGTTCGAAGAAACATCATCGAGTGATCTTCGAACTTTACCGTGGCCTGATCGCGCTTTGTTGAACAAAAAGAATGATCGGAGGTCTCATCTTCGAGGCCTCCATTCCACGTATTGGCCGCGCTTCCGGTCTGGAGTGACCTTGCACAGTTCCTTTCTTGCGGCTGGACAGCTCCTGAAAAAGAGGCAACTGGCGCACGAACGGACAGCATCTGCTCCCTGTTCCATGCCATGGGTCACTTTTTTCATCGGTCTCGGTGATGCTTCCCTGTCCTCACCTCCATAAATGGTCTAAATTCCGATTATAGGTATATGCGGCCTCTTGGCTGATTATCAAAAACCGTACTATGTTCTTCTTCTTACCATCAACTGAACGGACGGGGGTCTGAAATTCTGTAGGCAAGAACGAACTACGGTCAGATGAAGCTCAGGTTCGTTCGATGAAATGCAACTATCCAATACGCATAATTGGACTGATATCAAATTTTTCGGAAAGTAAAAAAATACAAAGCATAAGGGGTTGTGAAGCCTCATTCCGGTGCCGCTGAGTGGATGAAGCAATAAACCCAGATTAATCAGAACGGTTTGCTGCGCTCCTGGATCTTCTTAAGCAGATCGATATCCGAGAAGGTAATGACCACTCCATCGATGACGTTCTCGATCGTCCTGTAGGGGAGGATCTTGAGCTTATACCAGCGGCCCTCCCTTGTTTGAACCTCCTTCTCCTTGGTGTTCAATGTATCAAGTACTGACCTGATGTCGACAATGAGATCTTCATATCGGATCTTCATTGCGATATCAGAAATCATACGTCCAAGGTCTCCGGGAAGCAGATTCATGATCAGGTCGATCTGGGGTGTGAACCTCCGTATCCTAAGGTCACTGTCCAGGAAAATAATGGCCTCGTCGACGCTGTTCAGCAGATTCCTGAGATCGCTGTTGATCCTTGACAATTCCTGGTTCTTCCTTTCCAGCTCCGAGTTGACGGTCAGGAGCTCCTCGTTCAGAGAGTTCAGTTCCTCCTTGCCTGTCTCGGATTCCTCTACAACGCTCTGCAATTCTTCATTGTTCGATTGGAGTTCCTCGTTAGTGGACATCAATTCCTCATTGGACGTCTCCAGTGCCTCGATGGTCGATTGGAGGCTATCCTTGGTGAACTTCAACTCCCCCTCGAGCTCATCCAACCTTGCCTCTCTGTTCGGGGCGATAAGAAGATCTTGATTGCCCTTCAGGGCTGATTGGGGGATGATCTTCTCATCAAAGACCACCAAGATGTCGGAGATTTGATCCTCCATCTCTAGGGGCATGACCGTGATGCCCAGAAAAGATGCGTCCCCATTTTCGAGGATCTGGATATCATTCTTGAGCACCTTTTTTCGGGTTGTCCGCGATTCATTGATAGCTGAGGTAACTACGTATCTCAGGTCCTCCCTGATCAGGTCCCTGATGCTGAAGGTCGCCTTGCCCTGCGGATGCTCGAGATATCTGGTATTGCGGCCGTGGAAGTAGACTATCTCGTTCTTCTCATTGACGACCAAGCTTGGCGGAGTATGCTCGGAAAGGAGGATCTTTTCCGCCTTTTCGTTCATGTTCGAGTTTTTTGTCGTGATGGCTTCTCTTCGGACCGGTTCCCATCTCGGGCGAGTATGGACTCCGATCTCCGCTATTATAGGATAAGTTGTGGATGTGCCTCTTTGATATATCTTCCATTTTGCATCGATCGAGGAGAACCGGTCATGAAAGCCGTTGATGGATTCCGATTCTCCGAGGAAAAGGATGCCACTGGGGTTCAATGCGGTGCTAAATATCTCCAAGACCCGTCTCTGGAGCACGGACTCGAAATAGATCAGCAGATTTCGACAGGCTAAAAGATCAAGATGAAGGAACGGCGGGTCCCGAATGACATCATGCGGTGCGAATATCACCATCTCCCTGATCTCTTTCCTGACCCTGTATCCATTCTCATGTTTGACGAAGAACCTGTCCAGCCGTTTCGGGTCGACGTCATCTGCGATGGCCATCGGATAGTCTCCGACCCGAGCGTAACTGATCGCCTCATCGTTGATATCCGATCCAAAGATCTGGGCTTGAATATCCTTTCCAGTCTCTTCGATGACCTCCTTCAGGATGATCCCGATCGAATATGCCTCCTCCCCTGTCGAGCAGGCGGTGACCCATACCCTCAAAGTGTCCTTGTTCCCTTTGGTGTCCATCACATATTTCTTGAGAACATCTTTGAGTGATTCGAACGCCTGCGGGTTCCTAAAGAAACTAGTAACCTCGATCAACAGTTCCTTGAATAGAAGGTGGGTCTCCTTAGGATTGGATTCGAGATAACTGACATACCTTTCCATATTCTCCAGTTGGTGGACGGTCAAACGCCTTTCTACCCTTCTATTGATGGTGCTCTTCTTATAATATGAAAAATCGTGACCCGTTTCACGCTTGACAATCGACATGATCTTCTGGATGATGTCGGTACCGCCGATCTGCTCATACTTTGCTGGTGGTTTTTTGTCGCCCAGTGCATGAAGGTACTTCATTATGGTTCCAGGCATTTCATCGGCCGGTATGACATAGTCTACAAGCCCGGTCCCAATGGCGCTTCGGGGCATGCTGTCATATCTTGCCGACTCTGGCTTTTGGACCACGACAAGACCTAGATTTGCATTGATCGCCTTAATTCCAATGGAACCATCCAAACCATTGCCTGACAGGATGACGGCTACCGCATTGTCCTTCCTGTCCTCAGCAAGGGACCTAAGGAAGTAATCGATAGGCATGAATGGTTCGTGCCCCGACTCGCGGCTGAACAGGTGTAACGTCCCATCAGCTATCATCATTCCCTTGCCTGGGGGAATCACGTATATCTTGTTCTTCTGAACGACCATCTCACTTTCAGCCTGCAATGTCTCCATCGTGGTGCATCTGGCGATGATCTCGACGAGAAGGCTTGGATGATGCGGTTCAAGGTGGGTTACGACCACGTAGGCCATATCTGAATCAGGAGGGGCGTTCTTGAAGAATGCCTCATTGGCTTCCAGACCGCCGGCGGATGAGCCGAGGGCAACGATCGGAAATGAATGGTTATCCTGAAGGTTCGTTTGTTCTGCGTCATTATTACTCCCACTCCCCTCGGCCATCTCAACACACCAATTGTCCGGATGACTAAACCCATACTCCTCGACCTACTTGGATTCTATTGTTAAAAATAAATTGAGTTCCCATTTTCGACAATTTCAGGAAATTGTCCGATAAGTTACATATTTACATATGAACATCGGTTAAAAGTTGAATCCATAATAACAAATGATGCGATGTTTTATCAGGGCTGCAAAGATTGGTATGGGTCGAAGATGGAAAGAGAACTAGGGAACGAAGAACTCAGGCAACTTGCTAAAGAACGCTTGGAAGAAAAGCGTTTGGAGGTCTCAACCTCAGAAGTGGATGCCCTTAAACTGGTCGAAGAGCTAGGAATCCATCAGGAAGAACTCTTGATCCAGAATGAGGAACTCAAGAGAATCCAGGTTGAATTAGAAGAATCGAGAGCAAAATACTTCGAGCTGTATGATCTGGCACCGGTGGGATATATCACTCTCACTAAGGAACTGATCATCAAGGAATCCAATTTGGCGGCATCGAAGCTACTTGGAGTCGATCGCAGCGCCCTTATCAATAGAGGTTTGTCATCATTTGTTTCACCAAAAACACAGGAATCATTTTATCTTCATTTTAGAAGACTGGCAAAGGGTAATGAAAAACAAATTCACCAGATCATTTTCCGAAGAGACGATGGGAAGGAGATCCACGTCCAACTGGAAAGCAACCTTGTCAGCAGCGAGTTCGGTCTCGGTTTCAGATCAATACTGACCGATATCACGGAGCACGAAAAGAAAGAGAGATTCGCAGAAGGGTTGAACCATATCAATTCACGGATCAGTTCATCATTTAATTTCGATGAGATCATGGACCATGTCGTGATCAGCGCATCTAGGGCTATGGATGGAGCGGGAACCACGATCTCCATGAAGGAAGGAAGCGGTTGGGTGATAAGGTATCAACATAATCTGCCTCCAAGGATCAATCATCCTCCAATTGGGGATAAACTCGCGAAAATGTCCAGCCTGACTGCTGAGACGAGGGATGTTATCTCAGTTCGGGACGCTCAAAGTGATCCAAGGACAAACAATTGGTCGACCCAGATCTATGGACTGAGATCGGCCATTACTGCGCCATTGATTGTGGGCGGTGAGGTCATCGGGATCTTAGGTTTTTCATATTTCGATGAGAAAAAAGATTTTTCCCAGGCTGAGTTGGACTTCACCAGGAAGCTCGCGTCCTCAATCTCGCTTGCGCTGGCGAACGCCCGACTTTATGAATCCATAAGCATTAGTGAGGCGAAGTACCGAGGGCTGTTTGAGAATCTGAGAGAGGCGGTCACCCTGAACCGGTTGATCTTCGATGAGCGCGGTACCGTCATCGATGCCGTTGTGATCGACATGAATCCAGCCGCGCTCAAGGATATGGGAGACATTTCGATCGAGTCGATAAGAGGAAGAAAGGTCAGCGAGGTATTCAGCCCCAAGATGACAGAAATGGCATTGGAGAAGACGCGTAAAGTAATGGTTGTCGGTACACCAATTTCTGAGGTGATGCGATCGGATTTCGACGGTCGATTCTATCTGACCACCTATGTATTGGTTGGTAAAGGGAACACCATAGTCACGAGCGTCGATGTCACCGTCCAGAAGCAATTGCAGGAAGAGTTGAGGAGGTCGAATACCGATCTTCAGCAGTTCGCCTATGTCGCTTCACATGATCTCAAAGAGCCACTGAGGATGATCACCAGCTACCTTCAGTTGCTGGAGAAGATCAACCTAGGAAAATTGGACGCCGCATCCAAGGAGTATCTGCACTTCGCTACCGACGGTGCTCAAAGGATGAGGGCCATGATCGATGACCTGCTGGCATACTCGCAGGTGGCGACGAATAGCAGGCCCTTCACTTCGGTGAACATGAACGATGTGCTCGCCATAACCTTGAATGACCTTAAGGTGGGCATACATGAGAGCGGAGCCTCGATCACCAATGAGGAACTTCCATCCGTCATGGCAGATCAACAGCAAATGGTGCTGCTATTCAATAATCTGATTGGCAATGCGATCAAGTACAGATTGAATATCGCCCCGCAGGTTCATCTGAAGGCTCATGAAGAAGGCAATGAATGGATCTTTTCCGTTCAAGACAATGGCATAGGAATCGACCCCAAACACCAAGAGCGGATCTTCCAGATATTCCAGCGGCTTCATACACAAGAAGAGTATGATGGAACGGGGATCGGTTTGGCCATATCAAAGAGGATCGTCGAAAGGCTCGGTGGGCGCATTTGGGTCGAGTCAGAGGAAGGCAAAGGGGCGACATTCCTCTTCACCGTCCCAAAGAAAGGTCAGTTACATTCGCCTTCTAGCGAGATCTGATCTGGGATGATATCCGCAAGCTGAATGATCCATCTTTGCCAAGGTATTCCTCGACGGATGTTCAAACTTAGCGAGCCTGTTCATATCGATAGAGAGGCAGTATCCGAAGATTCGCAATTGCCCAACCGCGCCAGTTTATATTTCTTAGATTAGCAATATTTATACTGGAATGGTATTACGGGAGTAGAGGGATGCACTATGCCAAGTTCTTTTGTAAAAGAAGCGCTAGCTAACGCTGGAGTCAAGCAACCAGCCACTGCAAGCACGGAAAACCAACAGGCACCAGCCCAGCCGGCCTACCAACCGCCTGCGCAAGTCATGAGCGCCTCGGACGAGGAACTGCTAAGGATCGCAGCATCATTGGATGTCTGCATCAAGATCATTGGGTGTGGTGGCGGCGGCAGCAACACCATCAACCGATGTGTTGACGCAGGTATAGCCGGTGGACAGCTCTGCGCCATCAATACCGATGCCAAGCACCTATTGACCATCCGCGCCCCTAAGAAGATCCTGATCGGCAAATCCCGCACCAGGGGACTGGGCGCAGGAGCCAGGCCAGAGGTCGGAGAGGAATCCGCCCGTGAGAACGACGGCGAGATCAGGGACTTCCTCAACGGCGCCAACATCGTATTCGTCACCGCAGGCATGGGTGGCGGGACCGGGACCGGCTCCGCCCACTACGTTGCCGGCATCGCCAAGGAGCAGATCCGCGCGCTTACTCTCGGAATCGTCACCCTGCCGTTCAAGGCGGAGGGCACGATGCGTATGGAGAACGCACTCTCTGGTCTGAACAAGCTGAGACAGGTCTGCGACACGACCATTGTGGTCCCGAACGACAAGCTCCTGGAAATGGTCCCGAAGCTTCCCGTGGAAGCGGCATTCAAGGTAGCGGACGAGGTCCTGATGCAGACCATCAAGGGTCTCACGGAGATCATCACCAAACCCGGCCTGGTCAACCTGGACTACGCAGATATCCAGACAGTCATGAACGAGGGTGGGGTGGCATTCGTCGGCATCGGCGAGGCTGGTACGGAATCTGACGACCGCGTCGGAGCGGCGGTCCACGAGGCGCTCACATCCCCGATGCTCGGGGAAGTGGACTTGAAGGGAGCCAAAGGCGCGTTGATCCGCGTCGTTGGCGGACCCGACATGACGGTCGGCGAAGCTCAGAGGGCGGCAGAACTCGTCAACAAGGCGGTCAGCGAGAGGGCCCGGATCATATGGGGATGTTCCATCGATCCGGAACTGACGGGAATCATCAAGATCCTGCTGATCATTACCGGAGCGAAGAGCCAGTACATGCTCGATGGCCGCGGCATGAACTCGCAATCGGCCCAAAAGGGAGCGCCCCAATACGCGCGCAACCCGGCACCCCAGCCCCAATACCAGCAGGCAAGGCAGCGCAACGACGACGATATCGACTCAGTGCGCTGAACTTGGGGGCAAACGAGACCTGCGTCGGTCGGACGCCTTTTCCTATTTGGAAGGGCGCTCGATCGGCAGTGGCGTCAAGACTAACGGTGGGATCGATTCATGAGCATCCATCAAGAATGGATGTATGGACAGGAGGTCTATGATCCGGCCCCACTCCAGTCGAAGTGCACCCTCTATGCAAGATGGCGACACTGAGCCAACGGCGCATCCCTCGGCCTTATCCGCGGATTGGTGCCCTCTTCAGTTCCCTTTTTTTAATGGCTGAAGCCTGCGAGCTTTGACTGAATTATTATTCGGCTTTATACGCCTAATCCGATTTCCTTGCCGAAGACGGGTAAATTGACCCGCCCCGGCATGACCTTCACCGATCATTCCGCGGTGATGTCCACCAATGGGTCAACTTTACGTACCGCCTTGTCAAAGAAGTCCGGGTCCGTTAGCGAAACCTCGATCGCGTGGCTTGGGCAGAACTCGGCGCAGCGGCCACACCCTTTGCATCTAGATTCATTGATGCTTGCTATACCGTCCTCTATGGAGATGGCGCGAACGAAACAGATGTTCTCTTTGACGCAGGCACCGCAGCCGGTGCAGCGGTCGTCAAGCACATTGACCTCCAGCCCAGGGATCCGGGAGACTCCGGAACTGATGGTATCGTTCATCTCTGGCAGCATCTTCCACAGGCAGCAGCATTGGCAGCAGTTGCAGATGGAAAGCAGATCTTCCTTCGGACCAGTGTTCAGCCACACGCTGTCTATCTTGTTCCTTCCGATGAGATGGACCAAACCAGCATTCCGGGCTTTCCGCATATGCTCGATCGCCTCCTCCGGGGAGGCACGCCGGCCCATCTTCTCCGGAATCTGGGTTACGCCCCGACCCAGGAAGATGCAGCCCAGCTCATGCGGATATTCGTGACAGTGGTTGGAGTCCCGGCACATGCAAGCGTTCATAATGAATATGTAACGTGAACGGCGAAGGAAGTGATCGATCACCTGGGAAGGTAGGACGATGTTGGTCGATCCCACATCCTGGTTCATGGCGATGACCTTCCTCTTCACCGTTTCGTCCCGAGGTAGGTAGATCATCTTGTCATTCTCGAAAAGAGCGAACTCGATGGCTTTGCCAGCGACCGGTAGATGGGTCATCTTGGCGACCAAGAAACGCCGCTGGAAGGTCGAGTGGATCAAGCGAGTGGCTAGGTCGGTACGTAGGCCCATCGATATCCAGTATCGATATAGCAGGTATAAGAAATGCCATTCCAGCTCTAGACCGATATTCGAAGCCTTGCGATCTTCTTATGCCCGTGACCTATCCCGTCTCCTTGAACAGATGGAAAAACGATTAAGTCGTTTGAGGAACATCATCGAATGGGGAAGAAAACGGTAGGATGTTGGAGCTGCGGGTTTCAATTGGAGGACGATCAGGTCATCTGTCCCAGATGCTCAGCGAACCAGTTCCGGTTACATCAAGGTGCCAAGCGGAGATCCCATTGGATCTCATGGAGGTTGCCTGTCGTCATCGTGGGCGCGGTCCTGGTGCTCATCGCGGTCGGTTATGCCATATCGGGAACCGTCGAAGAATCCTCCGGAGTGCTGGTGACGAGACCGGCTACCGATGTCGTCCTTACTCCCGATGCATTGGGAAATGGTTGGAGCGGCACAATAATAGGTTCCGATGCAGAGGCCTATATTACCTTGGAGAACAGCGGCATCGTCTTCAATGTCCACATCCTAAAATTCACATCGCACGAAGCTGCCCGATCATACTATGACAATGACATCTTTGCCATGAATGGCAGTTCCCTGAATATTGGGGAGGCGGCTGTGCTGATTCCCATGGGTCAATATTCTAAGCAGATCGAGTTCCTTCAAGGGAACATTGTGGCAGTATTGCTCTGGAACACGCAAACCTACTCTTTCTCAGATTATCAGATGGAGCAATTTGCCAAGGCCCAGAGCGTGCGGATCGGTTGGATATCGGATCAATGAATTAAATCTACAATCAGATTTGTTTTGGTAGCTAGAGCAATAAAAATGGAGTCGAACAACGAATAGATTGGGAAACAACAACATCGATATTGCCCAGGAATAATCGGGAATATCCATCAGCGTCGCTGTTTTCTCATCAATTCCAGATTCGGCAGATCCCAGGCGGCCTGAGGAATGTTCGAGCCTGCGACTCGCTATTCATGTCCGTCACACCGTTTCTACATTAGCTCCGATATCAGCGAGTTGATGTTCAAACCTTATCGTTCTTTTCTGGCCAGCAGACTGTTGGCGTTATTTCATTTACTTTCTCAAATCATCAGAGATTCAAGAAAGGGTAACTCAGACGAGCGCATCCGATCGAACATCTAGAGACCTCCGTTCTCACGAGAAATTACCATTATGCCTTCCTTTCCCCGCTGAAAGATGTCCACGAATTGATATACTGAAGGCTCGGTCTTTTTTTTGGTCATGATTGGGCGAACACTTTCGGTGGGGACAGATTTGGATATAGTGAGCAGTTCAAATCATCCTTCCGAAGACCGAATGCAGGACGATTCGGTTCGTATCATGGCCGACGGGGCAGGGAATATGATTGGGCAGCGCCCCTTGCGGGTACTCATCGTGGAGGACAATAATGCCGATGCACGTTTGGTCCGAGCTCTAATAGAGGAAACTGGATTTCCCACCCAGATCACAACGGTAGGAGATGGGGAGAAGGCGATCCAAATGATGGAAAGCGCCGCAAAGGGTGAAGGTCCGGAGCCGGACCTTGTCTTGTTAGATATCAATCTGCCAAAGAAGAACGGGTATGAAGTGCTGTCATCAATCAAGGATTACGCCCACATGGCGCACATTTTTATCGCCATGTGCTCCGGGTCAAGCTCTTGCGAGGACATTAGGCGTTCGAGAAATGATGGGGCCAATGCCTATATTCTCAAGCCGATGGGTCTGGAAGAGATGGAAGAGATCGTAACGAGACTTAGAGACATCCTATTCTCGTTGAATGAAAGGCCCGCTCTGGTCACACCTGCGTAAAGGATCGGTCCGTTCATGGACCGCTGACTCGAGACCTCACCACCGGAAATGTTCCCTGAGGTTATGAGAAGAACTTGAAATGGTTTCCGCTATATTTTGGACACCTTGGGTCACTGTATCCCGAACTTTTCCATCAGGAGCCTCTCGGTATCTCGGTCTGGAATGTATATGAAATACGCCGGGAACCGCTGTAGTTCGGCTATGAATTGCGTTTTTATGATCACCAGATTTTCGTAGTCTTCGGCTGCCAACAATGCCGGGTATTCCAGCACTGCACTTAGCATCCCAACAGCAACCCCCGGGGGAGTCGGGAGAATGGTGATCCCCAAGAAACTGGAGATAGCGTTCAGGTAAGCCGAACCACAGATGTTCCCGATCTCAGATATCGCCTCCCGGTCCTCATCGTTGAAGTCCCTGGTGGCATCATGGTCCTGGGAAAACAGCATGTCGGTCATCTTTTTGGCGACCTCCTCTGTGAGAACGAGAAGCATGCTTCCTTTTTCTTTGCTATTGGCGCCCAGGTAAACCGCGACCACAGACTGTTCCGCGTCCCCGAGTGCATACGGCGCTTCCAGGGTCTTACACACGAAGCATTCTGGTACGTCCACGAGAATGTCTTGATGCAGCATAGTGGTCAGGGCCGTCGAGGCGTGGGACGCCCCTATGTTGCCGATCTCTCGCAGTGCATCTATCTGATCCGGTGTATATGATGATCGATTGTTAGTTGTGTTTTCCATCGTTCTCAACTCTGTTAATCTGACCTATTATAATGGCCGATCGAATTCGTTTCAATTCCCGACTCCGTGCCGGACCGTTCCTGGCAAGGATCTACGAAAATTGAATATTGGGCCCTAGTAAGACCTCAGACCGGCTGTTTGGACATTTCCAGGAATGCGGACATGTCAATGTCGTACGATGAGTCTTGGGAGGTTCCATCGATCATCTCAATATTGGCCCTGATCTTGTTCCTCTCGAACACGATGTGCGCATTTTTCACATTCGACTTGTACAGGCTGATCCTCTTCCCAGCCTGGGTAAGTCTCCTCTCCACACAAAAGATCAGGCCAGAATCCTCTAGGATCTTGATCTTTCGGTAGCAAGCGGCGATCGGGACACCAAGTTTTTCACTCAGTTCGAAAGCGCTCTTCGGTTTTCCCATGGTAGCAAGAAGTATCTTCGCAGTGTACTCCTCTGTCAATAATCTCGATGTTTCGAGAGCATGCATTTTCTGACACCTTTGAAAAGAACGCCATTTTTTGGTATATAATCAAGATTAGTCGCTTACCGGTATTGATATTGATACCATGCATCGAGCCAGATGGTAAGATTGTGGATAAGATCATTCAGTTCGAGGCATGAAATCTGTTACATCAAATGATTGGGATATTCGTTAGATGATATCAGGATCAGCGATCCTCGGATATTCTACGGAGCCTTAGCTCAAGGCAATCTGTCTAGAAGGGCCGCTTCAACTCTGGAAGCGGACATCTCGACCTCGGGCGTCAATCCCTCGCCGAAGTCTACGTTCTTCGGCTCGATGAGAATCAGGGCGATCCTCGCCCCGGTCAGTTTCTTGACGTACTCGCAGAACACTCTGAGAGGCAGAGTGTGGGTAGAGATCGTCGGGACGTTCATCACCTCCTCGGCCTCGTACAAATGAGCCGCTCCGGGTCTCAGCCCGAGCAAGGCGGCGTCGATGAGCAGCACATGAGTGGGCCTGATCATCACGATCTCGTCTACAAAGCTCTCCGGTACGGTCTCGCATTCGATGAGCCGCACCGCATCTGATACCCTGCCTTGCAGGTCCGCCACGATCCTGACCCCGACGAAATCATCTGAGCGGATGGAGTTACCGATCCCGGCCACAACAACGCTGGTCGCGTCGTTCAGCCATGTCCTCAGTTCTTCTTCTATCTCCCGGGTATGCTCTATCAAACGCTACAACCGCCTGGTCATGATATCGAAGGAAATTGGAGCGGGCATCGCTAGCGCGACACCGTGTTCAGCAGACGCTTGTCCGCATCATATACACTGACCTCCAGGGGCATCTGACCCACCGCGAAGTGGGTGGCGCAACCGAAGCAGGGATCATAGGCCCGGAAGGCCATCTCCACCCGGTTCAGCACTTCCTTGTCCACAACGCCACCGTGGATCACGCCTTTGGCGGCGTCCCGGATGCTCATGCAGATCGCGGGATAATTGTTCGTAGTGGCCACGATCAGATTGACGTTCTGGATCAGGGCCTCCCGGTCCAGTTTGTAGTGGTGGATCAGCGTCCCTCTGGCCGCCTCGATGATCCCTACCCCCTCGCCGGGCTCTCCTGGCTTAGCCCGGACGTTCGTGCTAGTGATCTCCGGATCGCTCGCCAGTTCCACCGCCCGTTCGGCCGCGTAAAGCAGTTCGATCAACCGTGCCCAATGGAACACCAGGGTGCCGTGGGCCGGCTTGCCCAGCGTCTCGAACATCCGGTCGAACTCCGCCTGGGCGAGGGGGGTGGACATCCCGTCCGCGGTGTTGAGCCGACCCAGGGGGCCGACCCTATAGATGCCGTTGCCCGCCCCATCCGAGAATCCATGCCATCCAACATTCCTCAGGAAGGGGAACTTGGAATATGTCCATTCCTCCGACCGTTCTCCGATATGCTCGGCATAGTCCGCAGCCCGGAACCTCGAGAACTCTTTGCCGGAAGGATCAACGACCCGGACCTCCCCATCATAGAGGTTGACCCGATTCTTCGCGTCCACGGTTCCCATGTAATAGGTCCTCATGGTGTACGCGTCGTTCTTGATCATTTCCATGTACTTCGAGTTGTCCAGGACCAGGTCGTGGAAGAGCTGCAGGGTGAATTTGGCGAACTGCACCGAGGACTTCGACATCTCCAGGATGGAGACCCGGGATTCCTCGCTGAGGGGCTTGCTCATTCCGCCAGGCAACCCGCTGACCGGGTGGGTGGCCCTGCCCCCGATGATCTCAGTGATCTTCTGGCCGAAGGCACGGTGCTTGATGACCTCTTGGGCAACCTCGAGGCCCGCCTTCTCGATGACGCCCAGGATGTTGCGCTTTTCAGGCGGTGAATCCGGTCCAACGATGAAGTCTGGTCCGCCCAGATAGTAGAAGTGCAGGGTATGGTCGGCGATGTATGATCCCATATACTGGAGCTCACGCAGCTTCTTGGCGGCGGAAGGGGGCGTGACGTTGAACGCCGCGTCCAAGGCCTTCACCGAGGCGAGATGGTGCGCCACCGGACAGACCCCGCAGATACGGGTGGTGATTATGGGCATGAGCTCGGCCGGACGGCCGATGCAGAAGGCTTCGAAGCCGCGCAGCTCGGGGACCTTCAGGTATGCGTTCTCCACCTCACCATCGTCGTTGAGGAAGATGGACACGCTGCCATGCCCTTCGAGCCTAGTGATCGGATCGATATTGATCTCTTTCATTGTTTCATCACCTTTCCCTGCAGGATGGACGACGGCAGGCTGTACATGTAGAATATGCCTACCGGGTCCTTGATCTGCGAGATGAGCTTGGCGATGTCCTCATCCGCGTTCTTTCCCGGTTCCTTGTCCAAGTTGAGGATGGCGGCCAAGGCGGTGATCATTCCCGCGCCGACGTCGGACTGGTTAGGGGCTGCTCCGCCGCAGCCAGTGCAAGGCATGTCCACCTTGAGGCACTGGGCTCCGCACCCGCTCCGGGTTGCCATGCCCATGCATATGATGCCCTGTTCCATCAGGCAGCGTTCCGGCTCCGGGACGATCTCATGCACACGGTGGATGCTGGATATCATCTTGTTCTCCCGCTTGCGAGGGCATTGATCACACACCGCAGGCAAAGGAGCGAGGACCGATCCCTTCGGGGGAAGTTCGTTCTTCATTATCGCATCCAAGGCATTCTTGATGAGAACGACCGGGGGCGGGCATCCAGGCAAGTAGTAGTCGACCTCGACCGTTTGACCCAGGGTCCTCACGGTGTCGTAGAGTATCGGAATATGAAGGGTGCCTTCCCTGGCGCTCGATTCAGGCTTCGGGATGACACTGTCCTTGATCGATTCGTTAGGCCTGTTGAGATAGACCCGTTCCAGTATGCTCCTGGCATCGCTAAGGTTCGCCAGCCCGGGCACGGAACCCTCGTTCGCGCAGGAACCGAAAGCGACCAGTGTCTTGGATTTCGAGCGGAAAAGCTTCGCCATATGCTCTTGTTCGCTGTTTCGGATCGAGCCGTTGAAGAAAGTGATATCGATGTCACCGTCCGGCATCGCCTCTACATCAGCGTACTTTATGTCCATTGCCACAGGCCAGAAGACGATATCCGCGAACTTCACCAGCTCGAGGATCTTCTCATTGATGTCCAGTACGGCTATCTCACAGCCACCGCAGCTGGCAGCCCAATAGAACGCGATCCTAGGTTTTCGGTCGATGTTCATTCCCCCTTCGGAGCGGCGGTCATGAGATATTCGTGCATCGCCTTGGCGGCGCGTTTACCGGCCCCCATGGCGCTGATCACCGTCGCAGCCCCGGTCGCCACGTCTCCGCCGGCGAAGACCCCTTTCAGGTTGGTCCTGCCTTCCGCATCGACAGTGATGGTCCCGTTCCGGGGATTCGTCTCCAGTCCCTCCGTGGTGCGCTGGATTATGGGGTTCGGTGTCTGTCCGATGGCGATGATGACGGTATCGACCGGGATCTCGAACTCCGAGCCGGGGATCGGTTGAACGCCCTGCCTCCCTTTTGCGTCCGGTTCGGTAAGCTCCATGCCGATGCACTTCATGGACTTGACCCAGCCTTTTTCGTCGCCGTAGAACTCTACCGGGGCGCTCAGGAACCTGCAGTTCAATCCCTCTTCCTCGGCGTTCTCGATCTCCTCGCGCCTGGCAGGCAGTTCCTTTCTCGAGCGTCTGTAGTTCAGGCAGACCGTGGCACCAAGCCGCATCGATATCCTGGCGCAGTCCATGGCAACATTTCCCCCGCCGATGACGACAACATGCTTGCCAACTCGGATCGGGGTATCCTTCTCCGGGAAGGCATAGGCCTTCATGAGATTCACCCTTATCAGGAACTCGTTGGCCGAGTATATCCCGCCCAGGTTCTCCCCGGGGCAACCGGTCCATTGCGGCAGCCCTGCGCCGCTGCCTATGAATATCGCGTCATATCCTTGGGCCATGAGCTCCGGTATGGTGCGTATCCTGCCGATCAGGTTGCCCAATCTAAGTTCCACGCCCATTTTCTGGACGTACTCGACCTCCTTCTTGACTATCTCCTTCGGCAGGCGGAACTCCGGTATGCCATAGCTGAGCACACCTCCCGCGACATGCAGCGCCTCGAACAGGGTCACCTCATGTCCTAGTCTGACCAGGTCGGAGGCTGCCGTCAATCCGGCCGGGCCGCCCCCTACGATGGCCACCCTCTTTCCGGTTGGAGGGGCCCTCTCCGGTATCTCGCCACCATGCTCCCGTTCCCAGTCGGCGAGGAACCGTTCAAGGCGTCCGATGTTGACCGGATCCCCCTTCTTTCCCTTGACACACCTCATCTGGCACTGCCCTTCCTGTGGGCATACCCGCCCGCAGATCGCGGGCAATGCGTTCTTTGACTTGATGACGGCTATGCCTTGAGCGTAATTTCCTTCCAAAATGTGTCCTATGAACTCAGGTATAGGCACGTCGACAGGGCATCCCTTTCGGCACGGCGGATTCTTGCATCGAAGGCATCTATGTGCCTCCTTGAGCGCCATCTCTTCCGTGTAGCCTAGCGCGACCTCGCTAAAATTCTTGACCCGCGTCAAGGGGTCCTGTCTCGGCATCTCGACGTCTTCATCGAACGTTGAGGCGGTCTCCCCTCTGTCGGGTCCATCCCCGTTGATCATTTTCGGCCCCCGTTCGTTTCCCAGATGACCGAACTCAACCTTTCTTCTGGCAGCATGGTGCGCTGGCGTTTTATAAGCTCGTCGAAATCCGTCTGGTGACCGTCGAACTCCGGGCCGTCCACGCAGCCGAACATCATTTTTCCGCCAACCGTTACCCGGCAGACACCGCACATCCCCATGCCATCGATCATTATTGGGGTCAAGGTCACCATGGTCGGGATGGCATAGGGTTTCGTGATCTCGCTGACCCTTTTCATCATATCGACCGGACCCATGACGACGCAGCGATCGAACTTTTCCTTCTCCAGCAGATCCCTCAGGAATCCAAGTCCTTTTTCCCCGGCCGAACCGTCGTCCGAGGCCACGTAGACCTTGTCGCTGAAGGCCACCGCCTCTTCCTTCATGAACAGGAACGCATCGCCTCGGCATCCCAGGACAGTCGTCACATGGTTTCCTGCAGCTTTCAATGCCTTTGCCTGGAGGAGCAGCGGAGCGATCATTATGCTCCCGCCCACGCACAACACACGTCCGTAATTCCTGATATCGGAAGGGTTTCCCAGAGGCCCGGTGACGTTGAAAAGACGATCCCCCGGGTGGAAGGTGCCCAGCTCTTTCGTGGTCTTTCCGACCTCATGGAAAGCGAAGGACACGGTCCCCTTCTGCGCGTCGTAATCGGAGATGGTCAGAGGCACCCTTTCGCCTCCTTCCCTAGCGATGACGATCAGGAATTGCCCCGGACGAGCTTTCGCCGCCACGTCCGGAGCATTGACCTCGAACAGGGTCTCCTTGGGCGCGAGTTGTTTCTTAGCTAAAATTTTGTACGTCATCACTTAGCCTCCTTTTGAATACAGGTCCGGGGTGGCAGGACAGCGAGCTTCTCGTAAAAGTTGTCAAGCTTGCTGATGAATTCGCCCTCTTTTCTGGGGGAGAGCTCGTGTATCTCGAATCGATCCAGCAGGTCCAGTCTCTTCAAGTAAGCATGCAGGACCTCGAGCTGCCTCTCAGAGGTGTCTCTTCCTTGATGCATTCTGCAATCAGTGGCGGAGCAGACCACGGCCATGACCCCATCGAACCCCCGAGCGAAGGCACTCACGACGTGCATCGGGTCTATTCCTTTGATGCAGGGGACCTCGAGGATCATGGCGTTCTTGCCCTTGAGCGTCTTCTCGGGATCGTCCAAGGCTGAATACTCGGACCACTGGCAGCTGAGGATCAGGATCGATGACTTGCTGCCGCTGGCTTTCATTTTCTCCGCCACTCCGGCATAGGACGCCAGGATATCCTCGAACTCGTATCCCCTCACCTCGATGGCGTTGTGCGGACAGACCATCTGGCACGAGCCGCAACCCATGCATTTCTCTGGGTCAGTGGTGGGTGAGGAGAACGGCTCCGCGCTGATGGCATTGTAAGGGCATATGAAGACGCATTTGCCGCACCCGACGCACTCCTTGTTGTTCCTGACCACCTTGCGGGAGTATCTGACCACCTTGAGCGTATCGTTCGGGTAACCAAGCTGCTGTATGACCGATTTGCCGAGAAGCATACGCCGGTTCCCGATCTTGGCCCCCTCCTTCATGCGACAGAATTCGTCGTGACATTGGATGGAGACGATGTTCTTCATGCCAGATTTCAAAGCATGGAAAATAAGATTCGTGGGGATCCTGCCGGCGCAGGGTACTCGCATAGGAATGTAGCCCTTGTCGCTCAGACCTTGGCTCGTGAGAATGTCCTCGACCTCGCCGTTCCTGGGTGAGTTGCCCCTGCACATCACTACCAGGGTTTCAGCATTCACGTCCTTGGTCGCTGAACGGACATAGTCAAGCAGGCCTTCGTAATCGTAATACGACATCTCAATGGCCGAGACCGGGCAGGCACTGTAGCAGATCCCGCAGACCTGACACTTCTGGATATTGTTGCTCAGTCTGCCACTTTCAAGATCTAGATCGATCGCATCGAATGGGCAAAGGGAATAGCAGACCTTGCACCGGCTGCATAGGTCTTGGTTTATCCTCACGGCGGTCAGATGGTCATCGTTCATCCCCGATATCCCCCAAATGGTAATTGATAATTATTGGCCAGGACGAGCATGTCAGGCGGTGTCATGCGCTTCAGATTATTTATCAATGCCCCATCTCTCCTAAGTCGGCGTCATCTAAGAAGACATCGTTACCTAGCTTCTTGATTTAAGTGGCATAGAGGTGTATTATTTAATTCATTTTCCCTGAAGGTATTTCATGCCCCGAGAATATGAATTCAATAGTTCTACTTGCTCGGGACCGGAATATTTGTGAACTCGTTCCTCATAAAATGAGGCCTGGTCCAGCCCAGTATTTTTTCATTTTTTGGCCTGCGATTATCTTATTTTTGAAGATTATCGAACCTACTCCAGATGAGCCAGGAAGAACATCTTTAATATCGCATTCATCATTACTCTTCGATGGACTACGATCTGGTCATCATAGGGGGCGGGCCATCCGGTCTGGCGGCAGGGGTCTGTGCGGTCCAGAGGAACATGCGCACCGTCATCATCGAGGCAGGAGAGGCAGGCGGACAACCCGGCGTTCTCTACCCGGAGAAGGAGATCACCAACTTCCCATGCTTCAAGGTGGTCACGGGCAAGGAAATGTCCAAGAATTTTGTGGATCATGCCCAGAATAAAGGCTGCATCATCAAAGAGAACGAGACCGCCGAGGAGATACTTGATATTCCAGGCGGCCACAGGGTCGTCACCAACAAGGGCGCGTACACCGCCATGACCGTCATCATCGCAATCGGCAACGGGTTCTTCAAACCAAAGAAGCTGGATGCGCCTGGAGTTGCGGAGTTCGAAGGCAGGGGCGTCCACTACATGATGCCAGATAAGTTGGACTTCGTCGGTAAGAAGGCCATGTTCGTTGGCGGTGGCAATGCGGCACTTGAGATGGCCCTAATGGTCTGTGAGATCGCGGACACCTGTATTGTGCATAGACGCGACGTTTTCTGTGCAGAGCCATATGTTATCGAGAAGGTCAAAGACTCCAAGATTAAGACAGTGATGAACGCTAAGGTCCTGAAGGTCGAGGGCAACGGCAAGGTCGAGAATGTCCTGCTGAGTATCGGAGATGCCCGAGAGAAGGTTCCCATAGATATGGTGGTCATCAAGGTCGGAATGACCCCGGAGTCCGAGACCCTGAAACGCTGGAACCTGGAAATGGAGAACAACGGCATCAAGGTCGACCAGCGGATGACCACCTCTCGTAAGGGGATATTCGCCTGTGGGGACGCGGTGGCATACCCTGGTAAGTATAGGCAGATCGTCACTGGAATGGGTGAAGGCGCGACGGCCGTCAACTCCGCCCTCGAATTCATTAGAAGTTCAGAAAAATGATCCTTATCGTCCGATAACGGGAGAACGGACCTTCGATAATCAGTATTTCCAATTCCAGGAAAATGCTCTGGCTTTTTTCGATTTCTTCATCAGGGAGCTAAACGGCCGGAATTAACACCGTTAAATAGAGTAGACACATAGCCAGTTTTTCAATGAAAAGAAGGGCAAATAACGAATATTCGGCGAAAAAAACTAAAAATTGATTCGTTTTGGAATATGTAATAAATAGGGCAAATATCATTCGCCTCCCACTGCGTCGTAATCGAGCGGTCAGCAGGAGCCTTATAACATGCTAACTAAGGACTTGATGGAAAAGGTAATAGCAAAGAACCCAGGGGAAAAAGAATTTCACCAGGCAGTAAGAGAGGTCCTGGAATCTCTGGAGCCAGTGCTCAAACAGCGCCCCGAATACTTGAACTCCAAGATCCTGGACAGGATCGTTGAACCCGATCGCCAGATAATGTTCCGCGTGACATGGGTCGATGACAAGGGAGATATCCAGGTAAACCGCGGATACCGGGTCCAGTTCAACAATGCTATCGGCCCGTACAAAGGCGGTCTCCGCCTCCACCCATCCGTCAACCTAGGCATTTTGAAGTTCCTAGGTTTCGAACAGGTGTTCAAGAACTCCCTTACGGGTCTGCCAATGGGCGGGGCCAAGGGAGGGTCGGATTTCGACCCCAAGGGAAAGAGCGATGCAGAGGTCATGAGGTTCTGCCAGAACTTCATGAACGAGCTTTATCGGCACATCGGCCCCAACACCGACGTCCCAGCCGGCGATATCGGAGTGGGCGGGAGGGAGATCGGTTTCCTCTTCGGCCAATACAGGAAGATCAACAACCGGTTCGAGTCCGTTCTCACCGGAAAGGGCATCAACTGGGGTGGCTCGCTGGTAAGGCCAGAAGCGACCGGTTACGGCTGCACCTACTTCTGCGAGGAAATGCTCAAGACCAAGAAGATGAACTTCAAGGGCAAGACCGTCGCGATCTCCGGATCCGGGAATGTCGCACAATACGCCGTCCAGAAGGTAAATCAGCTCGGTGGCAAGGTCGTCACCATGTCCGACTCTGACGGTACCGTCTACGATGCTAAAGGCATCGACAACAAGAAGTGGGAGTTCATAATGGACCTCAAGAACGTCAAGCGCGGACGGATGAGCGAGTACGCGAAGAAGTTCAAGTGCGAGTATTGGGAAGGGGAGAACCCTTGGAAGGCAGAATGCGAGATCGCCTTGCCGTGTGCCACCCAGAATGAGTTGGAGAAGGCCGACGCAAAGAAGCTCATCGATAACGGCGTCATCGCCGTGGCCGAGGGCGCGAACATGCCGACCACGCTCGAAGCGACCCAGCTGTTCATCAAGAACGGTGTGCTCTTTGGGCCGGGCAAAGCCGCCAACGCGGGAGGCGTAGCCACCTCTGGATTGGAGATGTGCCAGAACCACATCGGACTCTCCTGGACCGCAGAAGAGGTCGACCGCCAGCTGCACCAGATCATGGTGAACATCCACAAGAACGCCGCCGATGCAGCAAAGAAGTACGGAAGCCCGGGCAACTATGTTGTCGGTGCTAACATCGCCGGCTTCGTCAAGGTTGCGGACGCAATGATGGATCAGGGCGTTCTCTGAGCAGCACGCTTGAATTCGAAGACAAACGCTTGGTCCCGCACCGCCCAGATAATTGGCTTGGAAAGTGCGGGGCGGGCACCTTTTTTTTATATCACTTTTTTAATCGCCGTTAAGATTTTCGAGCATCATAACGAACATCAAATTAAACGGCCGTCGGAATCTGAAGGAAAAGAGATGCAGGAACCCTCCTGCTCCGGACCCTCAAGCAGGTAACGCTAGAACATCCTCAATCCTGTTTGATGCCTGTCCAATCGATCGGCTCCTTCAACGGTTTTCTAGAAAATTGCTTAACGCCGGGGATGGTTTTGTCTGTTCCAGCCCCTCTAAAACGTATCTCTTCTTCGGGAAACTGAATCTCCTCCGCTAGGAACATCACTCTCATCGGTTGATCGAATTTTCTTTGCAGCTTGAATTCTGTATCGGCAGTTTTCGAGAATTCAAGATTGGCGTTCGCACTAGTAACGGCTTTTTCGATCTCTACCTTTCCACCAAGATTATCAACTTGATTCTTGGTGAACATGTAGTCAATCTCCTTTGTCGATCTAGCCTCTCGGATGATGATGTATCTGCTGGACGGATCTGGTTTCATATCCTTGAAGCTCTTGTCGATCAATTCGACCACATCCTTCTCGACCAGCGTTTCTTTTTCTGTATCGTCCATAACCAGGGTTAGGTCCTGGACATGATTGGCATTGAGAGCTAGGTTGACATTCAAGCCAAGGAAATTAACAAAATCGCCCAATTTTGCCTGGATCTTGCTTTTAATTCTGCCCTGCGCTTCCTTCGATCTGTGAATTTTTTCGATGCTTTCAGGATAAGAATATGTTTGTCTGTGCTTCTCCTTGGTTATCTCGTAGATCGTCCCAGGTGGATCTCCGGTGGTTAGATTCTGATAGAATTGCCACCCAGGCGGGAGAACATCGGTTGGTATGACCTTCCCCTTCTGCTTCCCCTGCCACCATTTAAAAACGAGATAACCAAGGACTATCGCAATGACCAGTATTATGGCTATAACAAGATACATCGTATCGTCCATCTTCTCATCCCTCCAATTGCTGAATTTACCGACCCGCTAACCTCGTCCCCAACTAATTCCTTAACCAAATCCGTAAAGGAATTCTAGGTGCATATTTCGATTTGGATGCGCCTAGATTATTTATATGAAAATATTGTTAAATATTCTATATATAAATTTCCCATATGTAACAGCTTAGTCCAATGGGAAAAGTGTTCGGGTCAGAATCAATGTTAATATGGCTGTCATCGTGAATATACGCATCCATCACATCAATGGATACTTAGAACAATCAATGCCAATGGTAGATGGAGAATATTTCATTGTAAAGTAAATTATTGCAACATATTTCTAACATATGGCATAGATTTAAGAAATATGCCCTCAGTGTAAAACAACGCACTAATTGTGTAGGAGTTGGAAACGTTGGCAGAGAAAAAAGGAAAGTTTGAGTTCGATGACAAGTTGAAGGAAGGAGCCTCTAAGGTTGGAGATGAGATCAAAGAGCATGGAGGGGAATTAAAGAAGGACATTACCGGACTGGGCTCAAAGATCAAAAAGAAAATAAAAGACTAAATGGTCAACTTTGACGACAGTGTGGCTTGGTTTAGGGACATGATGATCCCCTGAGAGCCACTCTTTCCATCGTTTCGTTCCGTATTACAATAAAGCAGATGATATATTTTTCACACTTTATTTCTTGCTGGGTCAGTAAAATTTAAGCTTAAGTACACGAATAAATCCTTCGGGAATTTCCCGGAGGTAAAAGTATGAGATTCATATCTCTAGTAAAGTTCAAGAAGAAACCCACAAAAGAAAGCATCCAACAGAACCTTGATTGCATTTCGAAAGAGGCGAAGAAGGAAGGCGTGGAATTGATCGGCTATTATTGGACGCTTGGTCGCTATGACGCCGTCATAATTATGGAAGCGCCTGACGAAAAAGAAGCTTTAAAAATCTCGCTCAGGAGAGGATCATGCATGGCTACAGAGACAATGGTAGCCATTCCCGCTGAAGAGGCCAGGGAGTTCATCAAGTAAGCTACTAGCAGATCCACTACAAGAAACAGCAAACGCTCGCCGACTCCATTGGTAGACGGAGAGCGCTATCTCATTTCATGGGATCGCCTTTGCAGAGGATTGGTCACTCGGTATAGCGGGCCGTTTTCTCGACCACGTTCCAGGGGCGTAGATATTGATTTGCGTTCAGGGTCTAGTGACTTTTTACTTGTTAGGGCTCCTGATCGATTCATGCGCCGAGAGCATCTCTTTATTTTGTCGGAATTTGATGTGCAATCTTGATGAGCGGAGACCGGATTGAAGAGGACGTGGATGGTTCCGAGACCTTTTTCGTGGAGATCGACGACATCCGATACATGATGATGGCCCCACAGAGGGATGTCTTCTCCACACAACCATATGTCTATATGGGCCAGTCAGTCGTCGATAGGATGCTTGAGCACTTTAAGTTGCAGAAGGGTCTGGAGAAGCAGAAGCACAAACTGGTCCTTCTGATGCACCGTGGCAAGATAACTCCTAACCTTTCCAAGGAGTGCGAGGAGGCCATGGACCGCTATACGGCGACCAAGATCAAGGACAACCAGAACAGGATGGCCGCTATACGCCGGCGGGGTCTTCTGGAGATTCCGTATGCGATGGTGTTCCTCATCTTCTCGGTGAGCCTGGGATTTCTATTCCGGAGCGAGGCGGTCACGATCCTACCTACAATGTTGGCATCGGTCCTCAGCGAGGGGTTCTTCATCATTGGGTGGGTCGCCCTTTGGGCCCCTACGGAAACACTGCTGTTCGAGCGTTTTCCTCTCATGGGAGAGAACCGCGCGCTCAGAGCGCTCGAACGGATGGAGATCGAGATCAGGCCCCTAGAGGACGCTTGAAATGGCATGGCCATATCATTCCGGGATCCATCCGAATCGACACTGGCAAATGTCAAGATCCTATCCAAGGTCGATTCATCAGTTTCCGTATCGAACGGCATGCTAATGACGTCTTCAGGTTCCAGGATTCCAGACGAGCGCAACCAGCCTGACCGAGACGTTCGTCCTGGTTGTCGGCACTGGAACGATTTCCAGCTTCTCCGTCAACGGGTCGGTCTTCTCCGCCAATGTCCTGACCTCTGCCTGGAAATCGTCCTCTAGTTTCTTCCTCTGCTGACGCAGTGTGTCAAGATTCTCATCCGCGAACTCAATGTCCTTCTTCTCCTTCCTAGCCCGTTCGTAATCCTTCACGGTCCTGGTAGCGCTGCTCTTGACCTTCCTTCCGACAAATGCGTCAAGCAACGTCGATCCGAGCGAAATGGTACTTTGGTGTTTCTGGAGCCTCTCCTGGTCCTTCTCTTTCTCCAAGGTCATCTCCGCCTTCCGTATGCGCTCATCCAGCGTGGCGATCTTGGTGGCATACTTCTTCCGGAGCTTGTCCGTGTTCTCATCCGAGGACTCCCTCGAGGCGAGCTGCATGCGTATCCTGAAGTCGCTCTCCTTCTCGCCCGGCCTGGAATATTGGTCAAGGCTCGGGCTCCGTAGCAGCTCGATCTTTTGGCTCCTCACCAGCCATTTGACCAAGTCCTTCTCCCACGTCGCGAAGTTCTTTGGGACGGACGCCATGGCTGGAAGGTCCGAATACTTCGCCGAGTCAAGCGGCGCGCTTGCCAGGTCGGACATGTCCAGGTCAATTTGTTTCGCGACCTCCCAATTGACCGGAATGGGATCATCGGTCACCGGGGTCAGGAAATACAGTTCCCTGCTTTCGTCAACCTTTTTCTTGGCATCGGAAAATCGTACTTGTGAAACTCCCAGCAACATAGGGCTATAGACGACGCCGGTCGGTTGCTTGCTCGATCTCAGGAAGTATTGAGGTATTCCGGACGGCAGGGCCGGTCGTTGTGACCCTTGCGGGGCTGTGCCCGGGGAAGCATGCCCGGTTGGAGGTGCTGTCTTGGCCGCATCTGATGTATGTATCGTTCTTGTGGCGGCTTTGATCGGGTCCATCAGGACCTTGATCTGGTCCCTTGTCAGCGGCCCCCTGAGGTAGGACATCGCCCACCTGGATGTGAATACTGTCGGTCTATCATCGTTGACGTTATGCATGAGGAATACACGATTCCCTAACCCGGCGATGATCCGGTCCATCTCGTTGCGATCGAATTGTTTTCCAGAGCCGGCGGATACACCCTCAAGAGCATCAAGGATGCGCAGTTTGTCCCTGTCGGTCTGGAGCCGTCCTATGAACCAGGTGCCTGTATTGGACAGTCCTTTATAGTCCAGGTCAACCGGGTTCTGTGTGACCAGCGTCACGCCGACCCCGAACGCCCTCGCCTGTTTCATAAGGGTCAGCAGGGGCAGCTTGGAGGGCGGGTTGGCGACCGGAGGCAGATATCCGAAGACCTCATCGATGTACAAGATTGCCCGTAGGCTGGTGGTGCCTGACTGCGTGCGCATCCAGCCGACGACATGGTTCAGCAGCAGCGATACGAAGAACATGCGTTCGGCGTCGCTTAGATGCGCGATGGAGAAGATCGAGGTCTTAGGCTTTCCGTCCGGACCATATAGGAAGCTCTTCACGTCCAGCGGATCTCCTTCCAGCCAAAGTCGGAAGCCTGGTGCGGCCAGAAGGTTGTTCAGCTGCATCGCCAGGGTAAATCTGTCCTTCGATGCGTAGAACGACTCAAGCTCAAGGACCCCGATCCTCTTAACTGGAGGGGCCTGTATCTGATGGATCAGACCTGCGAGGTCGAGGCTGGACCCTTTGCTCCAGGCCTCCAGCAGGATCGTTGATATCAGGATGTGTTCTCTCGACCTGATCGGATCCCCTTCAACGCCGATCAGTCCCAACAGGCTCGTTACGGTAGTGCTTATCCTTTCTTGCAGCAACTCGTCATCTTGGATTATCTCCGGAGGAGGGGCGGAGAATGATTTGAGGATCGATACCGGTAGTCCAGCGTTGCTTCCTGGCGTGTATATCGTGAAATTACTGGCATCGCGCAATCTCCTGATGCGTGCCCCATCCTCGCCCCATGAAGCCAGGCCATTCTTCCAGAATTCAGCCTGTTTCGCAGCATAGTCATCGACAGAGATGCCCTTCTTCATCGCATCCTCCGGATTAACCCAGGGCGCGAAGTCCTCTTTTCTTAGCTCAGGGAACGTCAGGAGAAGGTTGGTTATGTCCCCTTTCGGATCAATCACGATCGATGGTACGCCGTCGAGAGCGGCCTCCTCAAGAAGACAGATGCAGAGCCCGGTCTTTCCGCTCCCGGTCATGCCCACGCAAACCGCATGCGTCACCAGGTCCTTCGAGTCGTAAAGGATGAGATCGTCCTTCCTAGACTTAGTGGCCAGATCATAAGAGCTTCCTAGATAGAAAGCTCCCAGCTTCTCAAAATCCTCCATTTCCAAAGCTCCTGATTTTAATGATATTGACCTTCGCACTAGATGATTGTTACCGATACAGGCCATCATGGGTTTGTTGCGGAATCGTGTCCGGAACGGAACTGCTAGGCAACCATGAAAACTTGGGAAGATAATTATTTAATATTACATGGTTCATTTGTTACAATGGTGCAATGGTGATATGGTGACGGACATGAACAGACTCATCAATAGCAACAGACCCAAGGAGGGAAAGGACATTGAAACGGGGCGAAATGTCGATCAAGTGCGCCAACGTTCCGGTCCTGTCCTCGGCAACCTGCCTCCAAGCCCATTCCATGAGCAGTATGTTCGGTGATTAAGAACCAAGAATTGAGTAATCGTTAACGGTCTTTTGGTGAGTAAAAAAGGGTAGAACGGTGGAAGATTTATAATGTCGAAAAGCGGAATGCGGTTAGGATCTCGGGGGTGAACGTACGTTGGCAGTAAGTACCAAAAATGCTCCTAAGATCCTCCTATTCGGATACAACGGAGCGAACAACACTGGAGCGGAAGCAAAACTACTGGCGACAATAGCGGATATGCGCTCCCTGCTTGGACCCGATGCTCTTTTGACCGTACCAAGTCTAGACGTGTCCAAACTCCGTCGATATCTCAAAGAGGACGTGAACCTCAGGATCGTCAAGATCCCCACCACCTATCGGCGCACGGTCCGAAGATTGGTGCGTGAACATGACCTGGTGATCCTGGTCGAGGGCAGCTGTTACATCGAATCGTTCACCAAAGCACTTCTTGACGCCTATCTCTGGGCGACCCGATGCGCTGCAGAGTTCGGGAAACCCTCGATAGCCTACGCAGTGGATTCGGGTATGGTCTCGTCTGCAAGCCAAGAGAAGATCAGGATCGATGCCAGCAAGACCGATCTCATCATCATGCGCACTTACGCCGGGGCGGAGCGGATGAAGAAATGGGGCGTCACCGCTCCCATCAATGTGGCGGCGGACACGGCGTTCCTGTTCAAACCGGACCCAGCCGATATGGGCCTTCTCGACCGGGAACTGCCTTCGGAAGGGGTCATCGGAATTGCTGCGGTGGATTTCTATCTCTTTCCCGTGGTGCCTCGCCTATGGGGGCGCCGGGCCAGGTGTTATAAATGGCCATATTACTTTTCCTGGACGAAGGAAAGAAGACAGGCGGCGGCCCGACTGGCGCAGAACTTCGCGGATCTGGCCGATTGGGCTGTGGAGAAGCACGGCAAGGCTATCGCCCTCTTGTGCATGGAATCGGTGGACGACACTATGGCCAGCGACATCCTTGCCCGTATGAGGAATCATGACCGCGCCCACATATTCTCCGCCAGCGAGTACAACGCTTCCCAGATGGCTTCTGTGCTTCGCGGCCTGGAACTTCTGGTCACCTCCCGATATCACGCTGGCGCCTTGTCCCTTGAGGGTCATGTGCCTCAGATCGCCGTGGCTCACGACGTCCGGCTGGCGGATCTGCACGATGAGATAGGGATCAAACAGGAGCTCTTCTTCGAACATGATGCCCCTAATCTGTTCAGCCAGGTCAGGGAGCGTGCGGATAAAATCCTCGTTAACCCTGGAGATCTTAGGGAAAGGATGGCAAAAGCCCATCGGGAACAGGCGGCAAGGGCCCTCCGGTCCCGTCAGCTGGTGGGCGAGTTCCTGAGGTCGAGAGGATGGGATGTACGGATATGACCGCATTCTTTCTCACCGGAGGTACAGGGTTCATTGGTACCTATGTCGCCCGTTGGCTGATTCGATACACCGACCGACCAGTCATCGCGTTGGTACGGGGCAAGGACGATGAGATCGCCAAGCGCCGCCTGATGAAAATGTGGTGGGATTGGCCGGAGCTGACCGCTGCGCTGGATACAAGGATCGAGGTTGTGGCCGGTGACGTGACCGAAGAGGATTTTGGACTCGATGAAGAAAGGTATGGCGAGCTGGTAAAGAGGGTCGGCTGGATCGTTCATACGGCGGCCGACATCAGGCTCAACGCAGCCTTGGATGAGCTGCGGAGGACCAATGTTGAAGGAGTCAGAACGGTCCTCAGGTTGGCAGGCGACGTGCAAAGGGACCATGGTCTCCATCGATTCTCCCACGTATCCACGGCCTATGTGGCCGGAAATCGTCAAGGTGAAGTCCCCGAGAAGGACCTGCTAGACACACACGGCTTTCTCAGCAACTACGAACAGAGCAAGTTCGAAGGCGAGATCCTGGTCCGGGAGGCAACAGATATCCCGACATCAGTGTTCCGTCCAGGAATGGTGGTGGGCAGTTCCGAGGATGGTTACATCCGCACCTTCAACACGCTGTACTATCCCCTCCGCCTGTATCTCTCCGGGAAGCTGAGGGTCATCCCCCTCCCCCCGTCACAGAAGGTCAACCTGGTCCCGGTCGACTATGTCGCCATGGCCATGGGCAGTCTTACCCTGGACCCTCGGGCGGAAGGACGCATCTTCCATCTGGTGGCGGCGTCGGATGCGCTTCCCACGGTGAGGGAGGTGGTCGAATTCACCAGGACATGGGCAAGAATGAAATTGCACATCTCCCTCCCCCGCCCGATCTACCTGCCCCTGGCCGCGAATCTATCTGGAAAAGGTCAGGAGAACAACCTAGCCGTCATAGCTCCGTATCTTCGGGAGCGTAGAGTGTTCCGGAGGGACAATGTGGATGAGCTGCTCGGACCCTATGACGGGGACTGGCGTGAGCTGCTGCCCCGCCTGCTGGATTTCGGGACGTTCAAGGGTTTCATGCACCAGACCGACCGGACCGTGCATGAGCAGGTGCTATTCCGGCTCAAGAGCAAACGGAGACCGGTCAGATTGTATGACATCGTGAACGGTTCGGTGGTACCTCGTCCTGCCGATGAGGTACGCAAGGAGATGCTCAAGGCCGCGGCCGCACTCCATTCACTTGGGATCGACGAGGGTGATCGCGTCGCCATCGTCGGCACGAACAGCACCCGTTACCTCACATTGGACGTGGCGATCGGCATGATCGGCGCGGTGAGCGTGCCGCTGTACTATACCAGTCCGCCACGGGAATTGGACGAGCTCATCGAAGGCAGCGGCGCCAAGCTGGTGCTGATCGGCTCAGAGGCGGTGTTGAAAAGGGTCGGTGAGATGCGGGTGTCCGTTCCTTTCGTCTCGTTCTGCCGTTCCGGGACCGGGAGCGAGGGGAAACAGGTCATCTCCTGGGAAGGGTTCCTGGATAAAGGGGGGGAATGGTCCGACCGCTCCCCCGCTGGCTTCGGGGATCTAGCTACGCTGCGCTATACCTCCAGCACCACCGGCAAGGCCAAGGGGGTGCTGTTCGATCATGAACACCTAAGATATATGGCCGAATCCACGGCGTCCCTGCCCCCGTGGAAGGTTCGGAACTCTGACGTGTTCTATCTCTCGTTCCTGCCCATGAACCATGTGGTGGAAGGCATCCTGGCCACTTATTCGCCGTTCTATGCGCCGGCCGCGGTGAACCTATACTTCCTCGAGGATTTCCGGGGGTTGCAGGATGCGCTGGTCATGGTGAGGCCAACGGTTTTCTTCTCCGTCCCCAGATTCTATGAGAAGATGAGGGATAGGATCATGGCGAACAGCCTGGCAAGGAGATGCTTGCAGAGACCGGGTGGGATCAAGGGAAAGGTCATGGCACCTATGATCAGAAGGGGCACGCTTCGGACCGCCGGCCTGGACCGTTGCGATTATCTGATCTCCGGATCCGCTCCCCTGAGCATAGAGATAATGACCTCCTTTCACCAACTGGGCATCGAGCTGCACAACGCTTACGGACTCACCGAGGCGCCCCTGATCACGATCAATTATCCTGGCCGCAATCGCATCGGCACGGTGGGGGAACCGCTTCCTCTGACCGAGGTGACGATAGCCGGGGACGGGGAGGTGCTGGTCAAGGGGCCACAGGTGACCAGGGGCTACTTTGGCGACGTGGAACAACCCTTCATCGACGGATATCTCCGTACCGGGGACATCGGCCATCTCACCGCTGAAGGCAGCTTGGTCCTGGAGGGCCGCAAGAAAGAGCTCATCAAGACCGCCTACGGCAAGTTCGTCAACCCTTTGAAGGTGGAGACGATGCTGCGCGACCTGCCCGGGGTGTTCGAGGCCGTGCTCGTTGGTGAGTGTCGTCCATACAGCAGCGCGCTGATCTGGGTGGAGAAAGGGGCTTCTCCGGACATGGACCCTCTGGTCGAACGGATGAACACCCAGCTGTCACATCCCGAACAGGTCAAGGCCTGGGCG
This sequence comes from uncultured Methanomassiliicoccales archaeon, assembly GCA_942492955.1. GTDB lineage: Archaea > Thermoplasmatota > Thermoplasmata > Methanomassiliicoccales > UBA472 > DASXVU01. Next base: position 400,714 of record OW818644.1, on the reverse strand, counting down.
GTGCTCACAAACGATCTGTCAATAGAGGGCGGGGAGCTCACCGCCAACATGAAGCTCCGCAGGCAGAAGGTAATGGATCGCTTCGCCCCGGTGATCGAGGCGATCTATTCTGGGTCTGCCGTTCCATCCGAGGTGCTGCATTTGGGCCGGGTGGGGAGGGGGCAATGAGCGCACGGCTCTGGTTGGCGTCCATTTGGATGCCCCGTTACATGATGGCCCGGGAGATCGAAAGGATCCGTTCTAGCACCGATGTTGCACTGGATGCCCTGCTGTCCGAGCATGCTCCGGAGATCCGTAATGAAGGGCGAGATGGACCATACCGCCAACTGGAAGAGCAGAGGGCAGCCATGGCCCGCGGTCATGAGAGGAAGGTCAGGGCATTGGTCCAGGCACTCGGTCAGGAGAAGGCCATCGGTCTGGGGAGGGAGGCTTTGTTCCGAACCGGCTTGGCGCTGGGAAAGGAAGCCAAAGCCCGCCTCGGGGTGAGGGACACTAAGAAGGACCTTTTCCGGGCCGCCAAACTGCTCTACCGCATATTGGGGATCGAGTTCAGCATCATGACCGGTCCGGACGGCGAGAGGATGGAGGTGTTCCGCTGCCCGCTCTCCCGATACTACTCACAGGATACCTGCAAGATCCTGAGCGCGGTGGATGAGGGGACATTCAGCGGTCTCAATAATCGAGTGGTGATGCATTTCCAGGAAAAGATCACGGACGGGTCTCCCAAATGCGTGGCCAGAATTCAATTCCGGGAGGGATGATGAGAGCGATCATAGTAGGCTCGGGAGCGGGAGGGGCTACCGCCGCTCGGGAGCTGGTCAGGAGCGGGCTGGAGGTCGTGGTCCTGGAAGCGGGAGCGCCGTTCAGACCGTTCACCCGCCGGGTAGGGTGGACGGAACCGCTCAGACGGGTCGGCCTAATGGGAGGGGCAAAGAACGTTTCCAGGTTCATCCCGGCCTACCGAACGACCTGGCCGAGCAAGGAACTGGTGCTGGTCCGTTCCGTGGCCGAAGGCGGATGCACGGTGGTCTCCTGCGGGAACATGGTCAGGGCTGAGGGCAGCCTCAGGGAGATCGGTCTCGACCTCACCAAGGAGTATGAGGAACTGGAAAGCTGCATCGGGGTGGGAATGGTCCCAAAGGAGAGATGGCGGCCCCTTACGACAGAGATGTTCAGGGTCGCACAGGAGATGGGGCTCGAACCCAAGGCGACGCCCAAGGCCGTGGATATGGATCGTTGCACGTCATGCGGGCTGTGTGAGGTCGGTTGCAGGACCGGAGCGAGATGGGACTCACGGAGGTTCTTGCACGAGGCCGTGAGGACCGGATGCGCATTGAGCACAGAGACGAGAGTAAGGGAGGTCCTCCTTGACGGAGGCAAGGCCGTCGGTGTGAAAGTGGAGAAAGGCGGTCGCCTGGAAACGGTCAGGGGAGACGCGGTCGTCCTGGCTGCCGGGGGCATCGGTACCGCCCAGATTTTGCGATCGTCCGGGATCACCCCCAGCGATACTTTGTGGTCCGACCTGGTCCTCACCATAGGCGGAACAGCCAAGGGAGCGAGACAATTGGAGGAACCGCCCATGGTGTGGTTCTCCCAGAGGAACGGGTACATGATCTCCCCCTACCTGGATGTGCTCTCGCATTGGTTCCATCGGCCCTGGAGGGAGGTGGGGCTCACCGACCGCGTCGGAGTGATGGTGAAAATGGCCGAGGCTGCCAACGGCAAAGTGCTAGAGGATGGTTCGGTGGAGAAGCCGGTCACCGAGGAGGACCGGGAGAGGCTGCGGAAGGCAGGTGATGAGGTCAGGGAGCTCATGGCCAAGGCCGGGGTCCAAGCCCCCTACATCGACGGATTGCTCCACGGCGGCCATCTGGGTGGCACTGTGCCTCTGATGAAAGAGGACGTTGAGAGCATGCGCCCTTCCATTCTGCCCGAGGGTCTTTGGGTAGCTGACCTCTCCTTGCTCCCCCGCTCCCAAGGTCTTCCCGCGATCCTGACAACGGCAGCTCTGGCGATGAGAGTATCGCGCAAGATAGCGGAGTGAAGGTTCATCGGATAGGTCAATGGTCTATGTTCCATTCCGCTTAGAGACCAGCAAGTTCTGGGCAAACTCTTCTGCATGCTTGAGGTCATCGGCATTGGGCCTGCCCTTATTCAGTCCCCCAAAGAACCTGAGGAAACTGTTGGTGTTGAAACCTCCACAGTTGAACTCATCAACTATCTGGTAACCCTTAGATTCGAGCTTTCCTCTGAGCGAGGAGTGGATCGAATCGATCCTCCGGTCGTAACTGGTCGAGAAAATGAACGCTTTCTTGTTGGTGACCGGTGGAAGCCGATCAGCAAGCTCAAGCAGGTCTCGGTGATGCTTTCCGCCATATATTCCAGAACCGAAACCGACCAGGTCACACTGAAGAGGCTCTTCAGGTCTGATCTGCTGTGGCGTCTTAATGGGCGCATCGAGTTCCTTCGCGAAGACTTTGGCGATCTTCTCGGTGTTGTTGTGATGGTACGAGAAAAGGACCAGAAGACATTTCATATGCAATTCCACAACCCCCAATGGAATTGTTATTCGGTGATATTTGGTTTTGGTGAGTGATTTTTTTTCGAAAAGATCGTTGAGGGCATTGGGGGCGGTGGAAAAAAAGAGAAAGTGGTTTCGAGCCTGCTCAGCGACGGCGCTTTATCAGAACGATCGCTATGACCCCTATTACACCCAGAACTACAATAAGGGCGATCAGACCCGTTTGTCCCAAGACATTCGCATCCGTCTCCGCAGCAACCGCTTCGGCGCTCAGTGAGTGCACCGAGAAGCTGGGGATGTATACCAGGACCTGTGAGATGTCCCCTTGGTTGAGCATGCAGAACGTCGCATTCTCTGCTTGCTGTCCGTTGGCGTTAAGCACATCCGTCAGGGATCCCTCCCTTAACGCCGTTCCATCCATCTTCACTACTAGCTCTCTGTTCTGGAGCTGCAGGGTCTCCTGGTCCATGGTCATGACAACCAATCTTCCTTCGTGATCATCGGAAGAGACCTGCAGCATGATGCGGTTCTGCTGCGCTTCCATCAATTGGATCCTGAACTGATGCTGGTACTCCATGGTGTTGAACATGGCCGTTCCGTTCCTTACGAGAACCGATATCTCCCCGGCCAGACGAGAGTGCATGAATGCGTTCATCAACATCCGTTCGCTTTCCATGTTCCTGTTCGTGAACGTCGGGAGTGCCCTGAACATTAGGTGGTCATCCTCGAAGGTAGCGTTCAGGAATGTCCGTCCCTCCACTTCGTCAACTACTATTGTCCCGTTGTCCGTGGCGAGAACAGCGTCGACCCCTGTACCGTTGATGTTCACATATTCCCTATCACCGATCACACCTTCGGTCACATGCACGTTCTCTGATACGACAAAGGAAGCAGCAGCAAGAGTACCATTCGCAATAATGTGGATCATGCAGGTGGGGTTATCGTGGATAATGATCTGGATCGCTCCCCCTTTGATCAACATGACAGATCCTTGTGCCGAGATATCCTCAGGTGACAAACCGGCGACGCTCACAGAGTCAAAGACCACGATCTCTTGATCCCCGGTCATAAGTGTATAATTCGTGATCGTTCCAGTGGTCCCGTTAAGCTCGAACCGGATGAAATCGCCTGTGACAACTCCATCGGAGTAGTTCAACTGGGCCATCAAGCCGTATCTGGCTCCTTCCTGCAACATCCATTCCAGAGCCTTTTGAGATGGCTTTTCACCCTGGTTCAGATATCCCATGCCATTCTGTGAGGTATTGCTTTCAGTCCAATTCCATTTATCACCAGTACTCTGGTCATTCAAATCCTTGGCGCCTGATCCGGCATCGGCCGACACAACCGGCATTATCGCTGAGAATATCAAAGCGACCGCGATCATTGGTATCAACAAAGCGTATCTTGCTTGCTTCATTTTTATCACTGGGTCATCGACGTTTAGAGGCGTTAAGTGCTTTATGGTTCAATATTCGAACACGTTGGTCCAACCCTCGAACACGATGATGAGTCGTTCTTCGAGGAATGCACTTTCAATGCCTGTGATGTCTGCGATCCACCACCAGAAAGTCTGACGGCCTTCACAAAGGAGGGTCGTTGATCGTAGAATTCATCGGTCCATCACTCGGAACCCGAAACCTCACTACTAGCCATTGGATCAAGATCTGAGAAAAAAGGGGAAGGGATTTTACTGGCTGTTTCTATTTCTTACGCTTCCTTCCAAACAACAAGTAGGTCGCTGCACCTACCGTGGCCATCGCCCCCAGGAAAGCCAGCAACCCCGTGATGTTCAAAACGCCCGCCAACGGGGATACGCTTGAGATATCCAGTTCGTGTGTCGAGAAGTTCGGGACGTAGATCATTATTTGTGACCCGTTGAGGGTGCTCTCGATACAGTAGACCGCATCCCCATCCTGAGAACCGGAATTGCTCAAGACGTCCAATGGGTCCTGCGTTTGCCTGATGGTCTTCCCATCCAAGGTGATTACGATGTCTTTGTTCGTTCGTGCATCAAATGTGCCCTGGTCGAGGTTGATTATCGCCACCCTGCCTTCGTGCTCATCAGATGAGGCAGTCAACCGAACATGGTTCTCGCCAGCCTGTTGGACTTCCAACTTGAAGCCCGTCTGATATTGCAGAAGGTCGAACATCGCGCTGCCATTTCTGACGATCATGGACAGTTCACCAGCTACCTTTCCGTTTGCAATGGCGGTCTGGACCGCTTCATTCATTGCATTATATCCCCTCGTTGCTGGCTTCATGCGGAGCATGATATCTGATGAGTTGGCCACGATGATCTCATCACCAGTTCCATCTGTCTCGATCGCCAGAGTGCCGTTCCTGACCATCAGGATCCCTTGAATGCCAGTTCCGCCGATCAACGCGAACGATATGTTGGTTTCATCGCCGACCCTGGGCACTAATGCAGCCGAAATCCCCGGTGCGAGCGTGAAATTCGCGCTCTGCATCGAATGATTCGAGCTCACATGCAACAGAGCAACAGGATTGTCATGAACAACGACCGAGGCATTCGAATTCCTTTCGATGATTAGTGAACCGATGGTGCTCACATTGGTGGGAATGAAATCCTTGAGGTTAATCTGTGAGAACAGGATCTCGTTTCCTCCAAAGGTCGCAACGGAATAATTCACGATCGACCCTGAAGTTTCGTTGAGCTCGAAGGAGAGGAAGCGACCTTGGAAATCTGAGTTGTTCTGATTGAATCCTCCGAAAAGGCCGAGGCGAGCGCCCTCGCCGATCATTTGCTGAATGTTTGCATCCTGTTCTGTCTGGTTCATCATCCTGTTGCCTTGGGGTATCAATCCAGAGGAATCTCCCCCTCCATTGCCGCCGGTACCCATCTGACCACCATTGCCTTGGCTGGTACCGCCGGCTGCCAAAACCACTGTTGTCTGCATGCTCAGAAGCACCAGTAAAGTTGTGGCAATTGTGAGTGATCTAAACAATGCTTTCTTGAATGTCATATTTCAATCACAGAGACAATCGGGGCATATTCGCTTTATGGTGCAAACGTCGAACGGCGTGGTCCAGGTATCGAACATCTAATTGGTCAAGTTCGATTAAAGAAGAATGGAATTCAAATGGTTTTTTTACCATACCCGATATAAAGGTCTGTTATGACGCCATTGGACCTTTTCTTGAATGCCTGCCTGGCAGGTTTCGCGTTAGTGCTCATGGCCGTGTCATTGAAGGCTTATCTCCGTCATAAAATACCGAGACTGGCAATAGTCACCATCGCTTTCACCCTATATTCATTGCTTGCTCTGCTTACCCTGGTGGCGCCCTTCCTCGATTGGAGGGACCTGCAGATGAGCTCTTACCTTGTGCTCCTGAATCTGGCAATCCTGCTCTCACTCTACTTTGCAGTGCTCAAGAGATGAACCAAGATGGATGAGGCGCTGAACCTTGAGAACCGACGTCGCATCTACGAATTGATATCGGCCAATCCAGGAACTCATGTGAGGGAGATGGAGCGAGCGCTGGAAATGCAACCAGGTCTGCTTTCCTATCATCTCGACTATCTTGAAAAGAGAAAGTTGGTTCGGGCGGAGGACGATGGTCATCGGAAGATGTACTTCATTCCAGATCGATTCATCGAAAAGGATCGGCGTACCCTCGGTGCATTGCGCCAAGAATCTCCCCGCAAGATACTGATGCACCTTCTGGTCAATGGCCCCACAAGCTTCCAGAACCTGCAGACAGAGATGAGCGTTGCCAAATCCACCCTTTCGTACCATCTGAAGCGATTGAGGGAGATCAGGGTGATCGAGGTCACCAAGATAGAGAAGGAAATGGTGTATCGGATCGATGATAGCGATCGGGTGGCAGACCTGTTGATCGGCATTCAGGAGAGCTTGTCATCCGATGCTGTTGACAGATTCGCTGATATTTGGAATAAATTGTCAGATGAAAGGTGAATGAAATCTAGATTTCCCGTTTGTTCTTGATATTCCCTGCTCAGTTCGACAACTGCACTAATAGGTTCGAGCCTTGCACCATAAATGCCTTAGTTAAGGCTGTTTAATCAGGTCTCAGGTGGTAGAAAATGGCCCACAAACTAAGTGCAATAATGATCGCCGCGTTCGCAACGCTGGCGGTAGCATCACTCGTTGCTGTTGGAGTCTCGACTGCAATGGCAGGACAGGGAGTCGATGTATCCGCCAACGGCAACGGCGACTGTGACAGGACAATGGACAAACTACATGCCCAGGACGGTACTTGCGACGGGACGGGACCACAAACCGGCGCTCGGACCATGAGCCAAGATCGGGCCTGCGATCTGCTTGGGACCAAGCAAATGGACCAGGATCGCCTTAGGGACGGATCCTGCATCGTCGCCTAAACCTTAAATCATTGAAGGTGCAGGCAAAGCCTTACACCTTCCACTTTTCTTCTCAAAACATTATTTCCGATATTGAAGAACTGATCTGGTCAGTTTTTCCTTCCGACACGGAAATGACACAAAAATGCCCTCAGCGATATGCGCATAGATTCCTGGCAGCCCTAATTCAACTGCGAGAATGTCCATTGGGCCAGTACATAAGGCAAGGCTGAGGACGGGCAATATCTTGCCCTGCCTAGGTTTTGTACAAGTTCTAGATGAACCCAATCGGCAATTTTGAAATAGGCGGCGATGAGAATGACATATCGTGACAGGAATGCCAGTTGATGAAACGAACATAGCATGTAGGAAATCGCGCGCGAAATGTGACCTGGAGGAGAAGATCGGCTACATACCCCTAGCATTGACCGGGGCAGGAAAGATCGACGAGGAGATTGGTGGCAATCTTGAGAAGGTCATCGCAGACCTGTACGATGATGTCTGGAAAGAGGGGGCGTTGACCAGGAAAGAGAAGCACCTTATCGCTTTGGCCGTGGCCCTGGTAGAAAGGCAGGAAGGTCAGACGCACAAAGTATTGGAAAAGGCGAAGCGGGCCGGTGCCAGCGATGCAGAGATATATGAGACTCTTAAGCTCGTCCTTTGGCTCAGAGGTGTCCCGAGCTTCGTCCAGGGGGAGAGGATGCTAGCGGGCATGATAAGCCGTTAGTATCCAGATCATTCTGTCACTGGGTTAATCAGACCAGCATTATTGGTCGAAGACCATGCCGCAGCTCAAGCGATGGGTCCTTAACATCTCACCGCAATTGGGGCACGAATAGTTAATACGAACTATGTCCGGCATCCCCATGCTGACGGCTATGTAATCATAGAAAATGAGGTTGCTTGGCTTCTCGACCAGGTCGCTTTCCTTTCCTTCCCAATCGCACTTACTGCACTATATCACGGAACTCACCGTTCATTAACAAATATTCAACGAGTATAAGGTCTAAATATTCCGGTAGTCAAATATTTTGGTTCTCTTTAACTTTGAGCGGGTAAATGGATTTCATTGGGATAACTTCACCTGGTCCTTGGACTACATGCAGTTTTTCAGGGCAACATTGGGGCTTAAATCCCATTTTCGTGAGCGAAGTCAAGTTGGACAAGGTCGAGAAGCGGCTGGATATCTTCATCGACTTCGAACGAGAGGCAATGTTCCATTGCCCCGGTTGCGAGGAGATGCATGAATCCTTGTTCGTCTAGTCAGTTTGGTGGATGGTCATCCCCAAAAATCTGAAAGCAGTTTGTTGAAAGAATCCCCTGCCCTGAACGCCTCATGCCCCGCCCCTTTCATCACAACCCTCTTAGCGCCGATCCGTTTCGCAAGCTCGTTGCAGGTAGCCTCGAAAACTTCCGACCATCCCCCTGAAACGACCAGCTTAGGAAAGGGTGCTGCTTTCAGTAGATCGAGTGGCACTCGAGCATCGGTTGGAGCCCTCTCCTTCATCATAGACTCCACGCCGCTTCGCGACTCCTGATCCATTGTCATAGGTAACGCCTCGAAACCAACCGCCTTATTGAACGCAAAAACGAACTCCTCGGGAGTAGCATTCCGCATCGTTTCGAAGACCAGGTTGGTTCGCGTTACGATTTCATCAGCAACGGGATCGCCTCGCACAAGCCAGAAAAGAGGTGGTTCGATGACGGTCAGGGATAATACCGCTTTCGGCTTGAGGGCGGCCGCAAATAGCGACCCGACGGCGCCGTATGATTCTCCGACGATGTGAGCTCCCGTGCCTATTAGGTCTGCGATGTCGACCGCGTCCGTCTTATAGTCTATGAAAGAAGTTGGAGGGCTATGGCCATAACCACGGCGGTCGGGCATTATCAGCTTGAACCGCGTGGCGAGGGGTAATTGCTTCTCCCATTGCTCCGAGTTGCCGCCGCTCCCATGGACAAGGACGACAGGGGTCCCTTCACCGAGGACCTTAACGTAGAGATCGGTCATGATTATCTTTGAGTCTGCCTCGTAATTCAACTTTTTGAACCATGAATTTTGAAGGGTTTGCCAATATCTTCCTCAAGAATTTGGAGATAATATCGTTCCTATGCCGGGTCGAGCCCAGGAGAGTTGGAATGATCCCGAATGTTTTTCTGACTTGCCATAGATACCGATGGAATGACCATCGGTCGACCATGTTGACGTCGGTCTTGGTCCAAATGATTGTCCATGAACCACATACTCTCAAATCTAGAGAGATGCAGCTCTTCGAACAATACTGGATGATCATACCACTCCGAGTAGCATCATCGCTCCAAGGAGCAGCATCACCAGACCTACCACGAGCCTGAGTTTGCTTCTCTTCTCCAAGCGCCATTCGTTCGCCTTCTCTGGCGAAACCCCCATGTAGATTATCCCCAATATTACGATCAGGGGCACCACGAATATCAGGTTGTACAATACCAGGTATGGTATTCCCTGGGCCGCGGTCATGCTGTCTCCCAGCAGACTCAGTATTGCCAGGTATATGCCGCCCGTGCAAGGCAGTTCGAAAGCGCTTACCATAGCTCCGAGCGCCACCGCTGCTGGGATGCTCGCTTTCTCTATGTACTTCTTTATCAACGGCTTCCTGGATTCCGGAATGGCCACTGTGGGCTTGTTGCCTGGGAAAAAGTAGTCCTTTATGTTGATGACGCCGATCGCTATTGACAGCAAGGCAGCACCGTAATAGACGTACCTTGTCATTGACGTCGATTGCAGGAAGGTCAGCAGTCCGACCCCGGCAATGAAATAGACGAGGAATACCGTGACTATGTAGGCGATGCCGACTAGAAGCACCCTCCTCTTGTTTCCGAGGCTTGTCAGGAACATGAGCAGGAATATCATGACACTGATGGCGCAAGGGTTGATGCTGTCCACCGCTGCTGCGGCTATCACCATTCCGATCGTCAGGTCCGTCGACGACCGGTCCCTAGGTATAGAAACGACCGTATCGGTCATCATGCCATCTCCAGCAGAGCTGTAGGCACACACTTTGTAGTGGTAGGCCTGACCATTGGTGAGGTCCGTGTCGGTATAGTTGGTCGAAAGAACAGAGTCTATCAGTGTCATCGAGTCAGGGTTCGTTCCCCGGAAGATCCGGTAACCCAATAACGCCGCTGAGCCACTGGATGTTGGCTCATTCCAGGACAGGGAGACCATGCCGTTTCCTGCGGTGATGGTAAGATTCTGAGGAACGGAAGGGGCAATGACCATCTCAATATGCGTTGCAGCGTTTGCCTCGTTGGAACTGGACCCTATGCCCTGAGCGTTCACCGCCCGCACCCTGTAGTAGTAGTTTTGACCGGCGGCCAGGCCGGTATCGTTTAACCAGAGATCCAGATGGGCATCGGCCAGGAACGTTTCCGTCCCCGAAGAAGTGCCTCTCCATACCTCAAAGTTGGTTATGGCGGAGCCACCGTTGCTGACGGGTGCTTGCCAGGTCAAGTTGATGTAGGCGTCACCGGGGCTGCCTTGAAGGTTCTGCGGCGCGGTCGGGACGGTGGCGGGGGTGGCGTTGAGCTCGTTGGACTTAAGCCCTTCACCGATCGAATTGACCGCACTCACTCTATAGTAGTAGGTCTGACCGTTGGTCAGCCCAGTACTGTTGAACCAGAGATCCAGATGGGCATCGGCCAGGAACGTTTCCGATCCTGAGGAATTTCCCCTCCAAACTTGATAGCCGGTGATGACACTGCAACCATTGCTGGAGGGTGCTTGCCAGGTCAAGTTGATGTAGGCGTTGCCATAGGTGCCTTGAAGGTTCTTCGGCGCGGTTGGGACGGTGGCGGGGGTGGCGCCTAGCTCATTGGACTTAGCTCCCTCTCCGATCGAATTGACCGCACTCACTCTGTAGTAGTAGGTCTGGCAGTTGGTCAGACCCCTATCGGTGTAGGTCAGAACGCTGCCTAGGGTGAGTAATAGCGTCTCTCCGCCCGGTGTCGCACCGCGATAGACCCTGTAATTGGTGACCGTTGCACCGCCGTTATTGGCAGGCACAGACCAGGTCAGAACGATCTGACCATTACCGGCAGTGGAGGTCAGGGATTGAGGTGCGGCAGGCGCGGTCTGAACCTGACTGGGCTTAGCGGAAACCTCATTTGAACTTGGCCCGGATCCTTGCGCATTTTCGGCCTTGATGATATAGTAGTAGGTCTGACCGTTGGTCAGCCCAGTACTGTTGAACCAGAGATCCAGATGGGCATCGGCCAGGAACGTTTCCGATCCTGAGAATGTGCCCCTCCATACCTCATAGTTGGTTATGGCGGAGCCACCGTTGCTGACGGGGGCTTGCCAAGTAAGGTTGATGTGGGCGTCACCAGGATGCGCCTGGAGGTTTTGGATGGCCGTTGGCGGCCCGACCGGAATGGCGTTTAGCTGATTCGACCGAGCCCCTTCGCCTGCGCCATTCACGGCGCTCACTCTGTAGTAATAGATCTGGCCGTCAGTGAGCCCGGTATCGGTGAACATAAGGACGTTGCCGACGGTGGTTATGATCGCCTCGCCCCCGGATGTCACACCGCGGTACACCGTGTAGTTGGTAATAGTGCTGCCACCATTGCTGCTCGGAGCCGTCCAGACGAGGATGACCTGAGCGTTGCCTGGCGTAGCCGATATCAGGCTGGGAGCGGTCGGCACCGTGACCGGAGTGGCTGAGGCTTCGTTGGACCGCGCGCCTTCTCCAACGGAATTCACCGCACTGACCTTGTAGAAATAGGTCACACCGTTTGTCAGGCCGGTATTGGTATAGGTAAGAACGCCGCCCAGCGTAGCAATCGGGGTCGCTCCCTGCCCGCCAGGAGTAGTTCCACGATACACTTTGTATCCGGTGACCGTGGTACCGCCATTGTTGGCCGGTACGGACCAGGTAAGGACGACATTGCCATTCCCGGCATTCGCAATCAGGTTCTGAGGTGCGGTCGGCACCGTGACCGGAGTGGCTGAGGCTTCATTGGACCGTGCGCCTTCTCCATCAGAATTCACCGCACTTACCACATAGTAATAGGTCTGGCCATTGTTCAGACCGATGTTGGTATAGGTGAGTACGTTGCCCAGCGTTGCAATCGGGGTTCCTCCCTGCCCGCCAGGAACCGTTCCACGATACACTTTGTATCCGGTGACCGTGGCACCGCCATCGTTGGCCGGTATGGACCAGGTAAGGACGACATTGCCATTCCCGGCATTCGCAATCAGGTTCTGAGGTGCGGTCGGCGGGAGGATGCTATTTTCTTCAATCAATCTCAGTATGGTCGATTCCAGGTCGGCCCTTATGGCGTCCGAACCTATCAACGCTACCTCGTTTTCTATAAAGAGCGAAGGAGTTGTCTCGCCACCGATATTGAAGGCGGCGTTGAAATCCTTGAATAGATAATAATTGGTAACGTTATGGGTTATCTCCAACCTTAAAAAGTTAGTTTCCGGGTATTTTGCAGCCATTTCGTCTATGAACGGCTCTGTAGCCGCACAGTGTGAGCAGCCGATCGCCCAAAAATAGTATATGACGATGCTTCCGTTCGCGGTTTCTCCAAGACTAGCGGAGTTTAGAGATACATCATTTATGCTGCCGCTTGTCTGAGCTATTGAGCGCGTGCTGTCTCTCGGGTCGGCAAAGTTCGAGATGATTGCCAATGAAAGCATCAGCGTGAATGCTATTATTACAAACGAACGTGACCTCACTATAAACCACTTTACCCCTGTTAATAATTGAACGACTGCCTAATATAAATTTTCCATTTACCTGAATTTCCGCCTTTCAATTACTTTTGCGTATCTACCGCCTTCTCATCCATGACGACAATGAAAAGAGTATGGGTCGTTTCATGAGACTGTTGACCGATTCATCGCTCGAGCGATCAACCGAGAGTTCCAGGTTTTTTGTCAACGGAACATGGAGTTTGACGGGCTTCTCGCATTATTGGAGACCTGCTATACCAGCGTACATTTTCTTTATATTGCGCCAGAGTTGTGAAACACGGCCTCGGGTGTCTCCCGGTCGTTGAACCTGGAGATATGTGGCTTCGATATAATCGGATGGTTGATGAGAGTCATTTTTATAGTAGATAACAGAGATTGGGATTCTTGTCCGAGGAGAGAGATCGGATAGAAAATGCTTATAGAAACGAGTTGGTTAACCGTATGAAGTTGATGGGTCTAAAACTTGCGAGGGCGGTATCATTCGCCACCTGGGTATATAGTCTGCTATTTCTGATGTATCTCCTATTCAGGTTAACGTTCAACGCCGATCATGTTCATCTGGACGATCTTTTCATTGATTATGTCCCATTTTTTACATTCCTTATAACTGGAATTTGTCTGTTGGTGATCAATCTCGCGTCCCTGGTCCTATATCTGGCCATCAGGAGAAATTTCGGACGGCAGAAGGTATTGATGAGTGGGAAAGAGGCAATTCGGTCTTTGATTATCCTGATAAAAAGGACGAACCTGACATTGATCATTTGGTTGTTCAGCATATCGGTCTGGAGCTACCTAACGTACTTGAGCTTGGCCAATCCCCCTTCCCCACCATACTGGCCGATCAGCATGATGATGTTCGTGATAAGTTACTTCTGCATGGTATACATGATAACAGCGAGAGACTCTCGCGTGACGACAGGATCTAGCTAAGAGCTCCAAAGGCCATACGGCAAATCCATTCAGATTTCGATTCTTTCGACGTTCATTCTCACCGAATCACAGATCCGGATCGGGTTCATCCCTGAACGTTCGGGATTCGAGCTGATTGCCTCAAAGAACGGTCATTACCACGAGTTACTCTAAACGCACCGTTCATGAAACTACAGGTTTTCCGACCGCTCGGGCCCGAACGCGCATCTGAAGGAGTGCGTCCTTTCCCATGACGCTTTCCGACCTTTCCCTTTCTTCCTCGATCCTAAACTCCACATTGAGATCGAATCCGCCAACGTTCTTGGCCCGTTCCAAGGCATAGAGCGACGCCATCTCCTTGGCCTTTGAGATGGCATCATACTCCAAAGTGTAGAAGATGGGGGTGGCGAAGACCGAGTAGACCGCATAGCCTTTATCCCGAGGATACACGAACACGTCAACGAATTCAGAGACATGACCGCATACGGCTCCGATCGCATTCCCGACGTCATGATTGTCCGGTATCACAACATCGGCGTCCAGTTGTTCGGTCAGAGAGGGGATGAACGCGCCTGCTGGCCCGCCCAGCCCTATCACTGGATGGCCTATCTTCACTTTCAGATCGAAATTGGGGTATGATCGGCCTCCGCTCATCCCTTCGATCATCTGCTGAAGAACATCCGATCTGGGCAATTCACCCAATTCATCCGAGAGCACCTTTTTGACCAGTTCCTCGGCTATGCGCGACGATACCATTGCGATAACCTTCTTCATCAGCTCGCTCTCTTTCATATTCAGAGCGATGGAGAATATCCGGACACCGAGTTCGGCGGCCTTCGTATCGCCCTCGGTGTAGATGCCCGCGGCATGAAGAACGTCAGTAGGGGTCAGTCCGATGACCTCGATGGCCCCTTGGCTCCATAGAGATCTTATGTGCATTTCCATGAGATAGATCTCTTCTAGGGCCAGCTTCAGTTCATCGAGGGTCTGCGGGCCGTTCGCCCGCAGGTGTCCGATGATCTTCTGTTCGGACGAGGTCAGGTGATCGCACGGCCGGGGAGGAGCGAATATGAACCTCGCCTCACCGAGTTCCGTCATCCTCCCGATCAACCCTGGGAATGGGGAGGTGGCAAAGCACAGCGGAGTCACCCTTTGCGGACCGATCCTCAGACCCTGCTTCTTAGACACCCATATCTCGGAATCTCCCCCGAGGCCAACGGTCCAGGCGTTAACCGCCTCGACCCTGGTCGGCCATGATCCGACGATCGCGCCATCCGCCGATATCTTCGACCTTCCGTTCTCTACGATCGCAATATCGGTGGATGTGCCTCCGATGTCGATCACAATGCAATTGTCCCGCCCGGAAAGAAGCTTACCGCCCATGGCGCTTGCGGCAGGTCCGGAGAGCAACGTGTCCACCGGTCGCCTGATGGCCGCCTTGATGTTCATCAGCGTCCCATCGCCCTTGAAGATCATTATCGGGGCTTTGAACCCCCGCCGGTCCATTATCTCTTGGACCTTTTTCAGGAAGTCGTTCAGGACTGGGATCAATCCGGCGTTGAGCACCGCAGTGACAGTGCGTTCATAGATGCCGAGCTCCCCGGTCAGCTCGTGGCCCATGACCACCGGTATGTCGCATCTTTCGGTGATCAGGCGCTTCACCTCGGTCTCATGAAAGCTATTGTAGACACTGAAAAGACTGGAAACCACGATGGAGTCGACGTCATTGGCCATTTCCTCGATCGCCGATCTCGCCCCTGCCAAGTCCAGTGAATCCTGGATGCGGCCTCTGACATCATGACCCCCGGACAGGAAATATTGTTTCCTGGCGCCGAATACCTGGCCATCCTCCGGTTTCCAGCCAAGGCCGATGAGTCCCACCCTCCCCCCTTTTCCTTCCAGAACGGAGTTGGTTGCGAGAGTGGTGGATACGCCGACCAGGCGGGGCTCAAAACCGTCATCTCCGATAACGCCTAACACCCTGTCGACTGCCTCCCCCAAGCCCACACTGAGATCGCAGTGGGTGGTCCTCGCCTTGGATTTGGCCAGCACAGTAGCTTTCTGAATATCTACGATCACTGCATCTGTGTATGTGCCACCTGCGTCAATGCCGAGACCATAGATGATCTTTGGATCGTTGTTTGTGAAAGAAATATCAGTCACGCACCTTCAAAATGAATGTCAATGAAACGTCAGTATCCTATTAATGATAACCTAATCTGCCCCCATCTCGTTCGAAAGACTTATTTCGAATTTGAGGAGAACGCCGAATTCCTTGGAAAAGGGTTACAGCAGCAGTATTGTTGATCGCCCATTCCTGATCGAAAAATAATATTTTGTAAGGCGAGGACGACACAACAGTCATGAAATAGCATTTTCGATGGCCCTCGTTGCCTGAAGAGAATGGAAGAAAGAAGCCGATCGAGTTCGGCCAATGATGCTTTTTTTCGTATTCTTGGAAAAATTGAACAATTTGGATTTCTTCTTCTGTCAGACTTAATTATAAGCACTGTTAATCAATCGATTTCTATCTCTTCTCTACTGGATAGAGTGAATCACTTGGTACCATCGAGGTTACTAGAGGCAATGAATCAGGATGGTTTACCTAAATCCTTAAGCTATCAACCAATCTATCATGTATCATTGGGGTTTCCGATGGAAAAGGTGATAAGGAAAATTGAGAGAGCGATAGTCATCTCTCTGATTCTACTTTCGAGTGCGTTGATCGTGTTCGGAGCCAGTACAGTTGCAGCAGACGATTCGACAGTACCGGGCATCCCGACCGGTCTGACCGCCACTGCTGGCAATGGACAGGTAATTCTTGCATGGAACGCACCAGACAGCGATGGCGGGGCAGCAATTGACTATTACATCGTCTACCAGGACACCGTTGAGGTCAACCAGGTTGCTTCCACCTCGACCACGATCGTCGACTTGACGAACGGTCAAAGCTATACGTTCGTGGTAGCTGCTCACAACAGTGTCGGAACAGGACTTAGTTCGGACTCAATCGATTCTACACCTTATACAGTTCCCAACGCACCCACCGGATATTCGGCGTTACCTGGCAACGGCCAAGTGACCCTGTCCTGGGCCGCACCCTCATTCGATGGCGGGGCAGCGATCGACTACTATATCGTCTACCAGGACGGCGACGATGTCAAACACGTCACATCCACCTCGACAACGATCACCGGCCTGACCAATGGAAGATCTTACAGCTTCGCGGTTGCAGCGCACAACCTCGCCGGGGTTGGAGCACTCACTTCGGCCATCAGCACAACTCCTTTCTCAGTTCCAGGTACTCCTACCGGTCTGACCGCCACGGCAGGGAATGAACAGGTAGGTCTTGCATGGAACGCACCAGGCAGCGATGGTGGGGCAGCGATCGACTACTATATCGTCTACCAGGACGACGATGATGTAAAACACGTTACATCCACCTCGACCACGATTAGTTATTTGGAGAACGGTAGATCTTTTAGCTTCGCGGTGGCGGCACACAACACTGCAGGGGTTGGAGCGCAGACCGCTGCCGTCAGCAGTACTCCATTTACCGTTCCAGGTACTCCTACCGGTCTGACCGCCACAGCAGGGAATGGACAGGTAGTTCTTGCATGGAACACACCTGGCAGCGACGGCGGGGCAGCGATCGACTACTACGTCGTCTACCAGGATAGCGTCGATGTCAAACACATCACATCCACCTCCACCACGATCAGCGGCCTGGAGAACGGTAGATCTTACAGCTTCAGGGTGGCGGCACACAACACTGCAGGGGTTGGAGCACTCACTCCGGCCGTCAGCAGTACTCCTATCACTGCTCCAGGTGCCCCTACCGGTCTGACCGCCACGGCAGGGAATGGACAGGTAGTTCTTGCATGGAACACACCTGGCAGCGACGGCGGAGCTGAGATAGAATACTACGTCGTCTACCAGGATAGCGTCGATGTCAAACATGTCACTTCCACATCAACAACGATCACCGGCCTGACCAACGGTCACAGCTATTCATTCATGGTAGCAGCATATAATTCCATAGTTATTGGAGCTCAGAGCGAAGAAACCACGTCAATTCCATATACGGTACCTAACGCACCGACCGGATATTCGGCGGTACCTGGCAATGGTCAAGTGGTCCTGGATTGGGTTGCACCAACCTTTGATGGGGGCAGACCGATCGACTATTACGTCGTCTACCAGGATAGCGTCGATGTCAAACATGTCACTTCTACATCAACAACGATCAGCGGCCTGGAGAACGGAATATCTTACAGCTTCACGCTGGCAGCGCACAACCTCGCCGGCAATGGCATACAGTCATCGGTGATGCCGTCAACACCCTACACCATACCTGGTGCTCCGACCGCATTGACAGCGATATTCGGCAGCGGCCAAGTGACCCTGTCCTGGAACGCACCCTCATTCAACGGCGGAGCAGCGATCGACTATTACGTCGTCTACCAGGATAGCGTCGATGTCAAACATGTCACTTCCACCTCCACCACGATCATCGGTCTGGAGAACGGAAGATCTTACAGCTTCGCGGTTGCCGCGCACAACCTCGCTGGTGTTGGTGCACAGACTCCTGCCATCGGCACAACCCCTCTTACAGTTCCAGGTGCCCCTACCGGTCTGACCGCCACAGCAGGGAATGAACAGGTAGGTCTTTCATGGAGCGAACCGAGCAACGGCGGAGCAGCGATCGACTATTACGTCGTCTACCAGGACACCGTCGATGTCAAACACGTCACTTCCACCTCCACCACGATCAGCGGCTTGACGAACGGTCAAAGCTATACGTTCGTGGTAGCTGCTCACAACAGTGTCGGAACAGGACCTAATTCGGATTCGATCGATCCTACACCTTATACCGCCCCCAACGCGCCGACCGGAAATACAGCGGTACCTGGCAGCGGCCAGGTGACACTATCCTGGACCGCGCCCTCATTCGACGGCGGGGCAACGATCGACCACTACATCGTTTACCAGGACGGCGTAGCGCTCCCATATCAATATTCCGGACCGATGACTGTCATAACCGGTCTGGTCAACGGCAAGACGTACAATTTCACCGTGGCCGCGCACAACCTCGCCGGCAATGGCATACAGTCATCGGTGATGCCGTCAACACCCTATACCATACCTGGTGCTCCGACCGCATTGACAGCGGTATTCGGCAGCGGCCAAGTGACCCTGTCCTGGGCACCTCCAGGGGACAATGGTGGAGCCGCTATCGATTATTACATCGTTTACCAGGACGGCATTGCCTTAACGGATCATGCTACGGACCCGATGGCGGTGATCTCTGGCCTGACGAACGGTCAAGCCTATTCGTTCACGGTGGTCGCTCACAACATCGCAGGCATATCCTCGATGTCCGAACCTGCCACTTCGAAACCCTATACCACGCCTGGCGCTCCGACGGGATTCACAGCGGTCGCTGGCAACGCAAAGGTCGTTCTTTCATGGTCAGTGCCTGCCTATGACGGAGGCAGCCCCATCGACTACTTCGTCGTTTATCAGAACGGACTTGCCCTTCCGGGACATATTTTCGGACTGACAGTAACTGTATCCAGCCTGGTCAATGGTCAGGACTATTCGTTCACGGTGTCGGCCCATAATGCAGCAGGGCTAGGAGCAAATTCCCCAGTGATATATGCGACTCCCTTCACTGTCCCCGGTGCCCCAACATCCTTTTCCGGCATCGCCGGTAATCAGAACGTGACCCTATCCTGGGCACCTCCGTCCAATCTTAATGGATTGCCGCTGTATGGTTACTCCGTCTACCGCGGCCTCTCGGCCAACTCAATGATGATGATCGTCGACAACACCTCCCAGCGGAACTTTTTGGACGAAGGACTGACAAACGGTCTTACCTATTTCTACCAGGTCGTTGCCATCAACGCAGCGGGCAACGGGCCGGCGGCTGCATTATCAGTTGAACCGCTGGGAGTAGCATCACCTCCCAGAAATGTTAGGGTAATTTCTGGCGACACGTCAGCAATTCTCAGCTGGCAAGCACCGGTCACCAATGGAGGATACCCGTTATCCTCATACAAGATATTCCGTTCCGATCCTGGCAACGTTTCCAGCTTGGTCGGTTCTGTCGGACCAAATGTATTGAACTTTGTGGATGGGACGACTGTCAAGGGGAAGACGTATTCTTACTTCGTCGAGGCCAGCAACCAGTATGGGGATTCCGCACCTTCGGAGACTACCCCGCAAATACACATATATTCCCTGGTAAAGATCGAGACAATCAGTTACGCCACTGCAGCGACACCAGCTTACTCTATCAAGCTCACCGCTCACGTGTCCCAGGTCAAGGATGGCCAAAACATATCGGGGCTTGGTGTCGTCTTCCAATACAGCGTGACGGCCGGGTCGACATGGAAGAGTATCTCTTCGAGAGTCAGCGATTCGAATGGAAACTGCACGGTCGAATGGATACCTGTGGCCACTGGCAACTTCACCATAAAGGCCACGTGGGTGGGAAATGACGAGTATCTGCCGACGGTCTCGACCACGAATCTGGCGGTCACGTCCTACGACAATCAGTATCTCACCGTTCAGTCCAATTCGACGATATCCATCCTGGCATTTGATTCGGTCTCCAAAGCCCTGAGCTTCAATGTCAATGGGGCATCCGGGACATCGGGATATGCCAGGATCGCCGTCAGTAAAGGTCTGGTCGCAAATGGAAGTGACATAAGGATATCGATGGATGGAGCCAATATTAGCTACACACTAAGCTCGACCGATTCAGCGTGGTTGCTCTACTTCACATATCATCACAGCGCCCACCATATAGTGGCTGACCTGAACGCTACTCCTGGTGTTATCATAAAAGGCGAAAGTTCGAACACCGTCAATACCGACTTGATATTTGTGGCGATATTCTTGATCGGCTGTGCATTTTCAGCATTGTTGTTCTTTGTTCGCATGCGAAAGGACAAGCGGGAGGGGGACAATTAACCGATCTCTCCAATATAGAAGGCCATTCCCGGTTTTGATCAGTTTGGTCATGATGGACGATTCGCAAGCCTGGCCCAGTAACAAGAATGGCCCTCCAGGAGAACCAAGAGCGCTTCGAGCTTGAGCATCTGATTTCCAGAAAGTGTTTTCCCGAATTACGAAACTTTATCATCTGCAGAACGTTTTTGAATTCGAGTTCGATCGAGTATCAACACTCAGTGAAAGAATGCCAAATGATGATCAAAGCAACAAGGGAACGGTGTCAGATGATAATTCGATGATCTGGCAGATATGGGTATCTGAGCCCCTGAACAAGGAGGCCGACACTCTGGTAAGGTGGTCCAGGACGTCTTTCTTTGGAGGTAGCCCGGTCTCCAAACCCAGAATATTCTGGGGCAAGGAATATGCTTTGTTCCACCGGTGCAGCGAGGAATGGACGATGAAATATGCCCTGGCGATTGCGTATTCCAATTTCAGGCAGATAAAATTGACCAGACTCGACAATGAAGTGCCGGTCGAGCAATACGTCAAGGATACTCATCGACCATCTGGAAACCTGTTGGGAGACGTATCGTCGATGGGCAGAAGCGGCGGCATGTGCTGATTTGCAAATTTCGCCGATTGGGAATGATCGACGATCCAAGTCGTCATCGCGGCCTTCAGATCAATGAACCTGTGCCTAGAATCTCCTCTTCAGCTCATTCTCGATGAATGGCCTGTAGTTGCGGGAACAGCATCTTCCGGCTGGGTTGGTGATCTTACACTGTCCCCCGCCCCCTATTCCCGTACTTACCATGACTTCGTCGAATGTCGTCGCGCCGTTCTCTATGGCCCTGACCACATCCTCTTCCGTCACCTGTTTACAATAGCACAGAGGTCTCGGAGAATCCTTTTCCTTGAAGGTCACCCTGGTCTTCAAGTCGGCCTTCCTCAATGTCCGTCCCTTTGAGGTCGTGAAGTATATGACATCGCAATCGGGGTTCTCGCATATCGAATATTTTGCGTCGCCCAATGGCCAACAGGACTCCTTGGCATGATTTGCCACAGTGATCTTGTCTACTCCTATCCCAGCTTTCCTGCAAACCGGACATAAGGCCATGAATCAGAATAACGGCTTATTGACTAATAAACTAACGAAATGCCATTTTCTTAATCATGATGATAAATATAATAGCCTGAATAATTACCTTTACATTCAACTATCTTCATGGCAACCGGGGTGAAGTGATATGCTCAAAAGTTAGCTCACCGCTTTCTTCACCAACGCGGCGATCTTTTCCTCTTCGGCGGTTGTCAACTCCGTCAGCGCGAAAGCAATCGGCCACATGGCGCCCTCGTCAAGTTTCGCCACATCATTGAAGCCGAGCGTCATGTACCTCTCCTCGAACTTGTCCCCACTGCGGAAGAAGCAGACGACTTTGCCGTCCTTGGCATAAGCGGGCATCCCATACCACACCTTCGGTGAGAGGGTTGGCGCGTTGGCTTTGATGATCGCATGTATCCGCTCACCCAGAGCACGATACGGTTCCGGCATCGCGGCAATCCTCTCGAGCACGGCGCTCTCCCCATCTACCTTGTCCGCTCCTGGGGCGGGGCGTGCGGCAGCCTTTCTGGCGGCTTGCTTGTTCGTATTTTCCATGAAGGAATATTTTGGTCGATGCTCTACAAATATGAATCGATGCGCAAAAAACCCGTGTGCCCCCAGGTTCTCCGATGCCCAAATTGGCGGTATCCTTGAGTACCATTTCATAAATCTCCCGAATCGGAGAATTTTTCACCTAAAATCGCTCGACGGGAAACCATCAACGTACTATGCGGCTCCTAGGTATCGAAGTTTCCAGGGCTGTCACCCGAGAATGTGTTCCTAGCTCCTCGTCATTCTAATGACGACATGGCCTAGCCCGGTTCCATTGGTCCTCGAACAGGTCGCTCGCCCATCTCATCGATTCCGGATCTTTGCCGGCGAAGACCTGGTAATCCATCTTTCCATCCAGCTTGGGTAACGAGAAGCCCATTATCTTTTCGGTCATGATGAGGACAGCGCAAACCCGGGGGATGCACCTCATTTCTTCCGAGTCAGCGGTGATGAGTTCTCCCTTTATGCTCTCCAGTAGGCTCTCTTGAACCAAGGTCCTGACCTTTATGCCATCCTTTTGTATTCTCTGCCTGATTATCTGGCCATGCTGTTCCAGGCTCTGATCGGACATCACATCGATCCTTTCCTCGGCGTCCTTGAGGACAACGGTGCCAGTGTTTATGTTGGGGACCATCTCGGTATAAAGGACGGCTTTCGAGAGCTCTCCGAACCTGGCGTGGAACTGAGGGGGGATGAGCGATGTGTCATGGCTCAAGAAATACTCCCGGTGCCTGGAAAGAAAATCCATGGCAGCGGAGGATTCGAGGATGAGCCTGGAATATGGGGTGGATCGGTATTTGCCCTCCGAGGTCTTCTCCAGGAAACCGGCATCCGTCAACCGCTGCAACTGCCTGAACGCCTCGGTGGCGGTGATGTCCAGCTTCTTTGCCACCTCGCCTAGCTTGAGGCTCTGGGTCTGAAGTTCCTCAATTATCTTGCGCCGGTCAGCGTTTGACATTAGAAAATGAAGCTCAGAGATGCGGTCCTCATCGGCTTTTGTTACGGCCAAATTCAACACCTACACATTGCTGCTAACAACAACACATCCGAGTCAAATAATGGTTATCAGCCCCGGTCCGCACTTATCCGTTCCAAGGTTTGAAAATGACCCGCATGAAAATTGAGAAAGATGAACGGATGTTCTCCATCGAGCTCAGATCGAAGGGGGATGTGAAGAACGTATCCTTGGATGGCGAAGAAAAGGTGCTCATTGAGGGCTCCATCGGATCGCTGATCAGAGCCCAATTCCTGGATGACCTTGTTCTGGAAGTGATCGGAAGCAACGGCGAGCTGAGGCTGGATCTCGCTGTGAACGACCTGCATCTGCGGCCCAGGAAAGATGAGGGATCGATGGACGACCGGAGGTGTGGGAAGTGAAGCCCCTTTCCATCTTCGGAGGTATGTTCCGCTCTTCAGAGGCGGGAGACGGAGAATCGGGCTCTATCAACAGGACGGCTAAAATCGCTGGACTGTTCTATTTGATCTTCATATTGTTGTTACCAATTGCCACATCCATTCGGTCTCAGCTGATCATCTCGGGGGATGCCGCAGCCACCGCACAGAAAATTCTGGCGAACGAGCTCCTGTTCCGCGTCAGCATCATGACCGAACTGGTCTCGGCCTTGTTCTTCGTCCTGGCGGCCTGGGCCCTGTATGCGCTGCTGAAGCGCGTCAACAAGAACCTTGCCCTGCTATTCCTGCTGCTGAACCTGGGAGGGGTCGCGATCGAATGCGCTAGCGTGCTCGATCTGTCGACGGCCCTGTCGTTGCTGAGCGGGGCCGATTACCTGACGGTGTTCTCAACCGGTCAGCTTCAGGCCCAGGCACTGCTGCATATGGAGATGTACCACGACGGGTTCATCATCGCCCAGCTATTCTTCGGCGCCTGGTTGCTCCCCCTCGGTTATCTGGTCTACCGATCGGGATTCCTTCCGCGGATCATAGGCGTCCTGCTGATCATCGACTTCGTCGGTGTGCTGACTCATTTTATGCAGTACTTCTTGCTCCCCGGGTACGATGTCCTATCCTATCCTGGGTATGCGGCAGGCTTCATCGCCGAGGTCTCGCTGACATTGTGGCTACTGGTCAAGGGAGTGAAGGAAAACGGGGCGGTCCCGACAAGGAGTGGCTGATGGTTATGGAGAATCTAACCACAGAACTGGGCAATGGGGAGTTTTCGCAAGAGGTCAACAGGAAGCTTTACAAAATGAGCATTGTCGGAGGAGTGGCGTTCTGGGCGACCAATTTCGCCATCTCCCTCACCCCCATCGCGGCCGAGTACAGGGCCGCCCTCTCGATTTCCTATCTGCCGATGCTTGTCGAGTCTTTGATCGGCGGTCTGATCATCGGATTCTTTGTCAGCTATCTCCTGCTCCACTATTATGACAAGATCCCGACAAAGGAGCCGGTCCTGAAATCCGTGATCCTCAGCTCCGTCGCCCTGATCCTGGTAACGGTCCTGCTCGAAGGTCCTGCACATTTTCTTGAGCCGAGCGATGCCTTGCGTTACTTCCTCATCGGCGCGTTGTTCAACGTGCTGAGGATATCCGCTCTTGGGATAGCCATTGGGTATGCATACAAGAGGCTGTGATGACAAACAAATCTTCATAGTCAAGGCGATCAGGACACATGATGGATCCTGGTACTATCCTGGTATGATTTCTCGCCAGGATCCAGTAATCACTTTTCAATGTGCTTCCTTACCTGCTCTGCCGCCTCTTTGCCGCTCAGATGTTCAACATCAATTCGAATCACGGTCAATATCTTCCAATCCTTCGCAATTTCCTTTTCTCCCTCCGCAAGAAGTCCAGGAGCGTATTTGTTGTTTAAGAGCTGCATCACACTCATTTTCTCAGCGTCATCCTCAACTTCTCTGGCCTTCCCAAACGCGATGACACTTCTATAGTTCGTTGCGAATATTTCAGGAACGATCTGTTCTTTTTCAATGACGCAGAATGATACCTTACTGTGCCTTCTGATAGCGTCCAGCCTATGTCCCGATCTGGCGCAATGGAAGTATATCTTCCCGTTTTCGTACACATAGTTAAGAGGGACAGCATAGGGATATTCGTCGTCACCTAAGACAGCTAATACACCAGTCAAACCATTTTTCAATATGAACTCCGCCGATTCATTTGGCAGGAGTTGTTTCTTCCTTCGCATCTCTCGAAACATGCTATCCTCTCCAGTAATTGAAATGATGAACGTATGAAATCGATACTGCCATGCTGATATTTTTCAGTTAACAAATCTTATCTCAATAGGCTAGAGGAACAGGGCGATTCGTGGGAGTTATCTTTAATTGGCTATGATGCCCCTTTGGCGGGCAACTCTAGCCTACAATGGTACACGGCAATAGAGAAGACCATCTGGATCGCAAGGGTCATGATTAAGAGATGTACAGACGGGCATTCTCCCTCTCGAATCGCTCATGGAGAAAAGGGAAGGGATCAACCTACCCACACAGAAGAGGGGGAGCTTACTTAATCAGGGAGCTCAAATGCGTGGATATGGAGTTCAATCTCTGCCTTTTCCGGAAACGGTTGGACATGGTCAGCAACATCATTGCACCGCATGCGGTCCTGATCTCCCTCTATGTCCCCCCAGGAAAACCGATCGATGAGGTCAGCGAATAGCTCCAAGACCTCAATGAAGGTATCCCTGACGAATCGTCTAACCAAATAGCAAGGTCGATCAGGCTCTCCATATCAGAGATCATGACTCATTTGAGCAACATGGAGCCGGTCGCGAAAAGAAATGGGATCGTTCTCTTGTTCGGGGAGATCAACGGCACGCTCCATCGTCAGGCGCTGGAACCGCCTCATCCCGTGGAGTCTTTCATCTACAAATGTGGGCGGGGATTCTATCTTGATCCACTATACCAGATGATATCCACCGAGGAGACATATGGGATCCTAGTATTGGACCTGGCGGAAGCCAGCATCGGATATCTCAAGGGGCCTAACGTCCGGTTCTACAAGGAAATCAAATCTCAGGTTTCGAACAAGCATCATCATGGCGGGATGTCCAGCCTGAGGTTCGAACGTTTGAGGGATGATGCCATCAATGAATACTTCAAGAAGGTCTCGGAAAGATGCACCGAGGCATTCTTGGGTAAGGGACTCAAGGGAGTGATCATCGGCGGTCCGGCGATGACGAAGAACGATTTCGTGGCCGGAAACTATCTTCATCACGAACTCCAGAAGATTGTGACGGGGGTCTTCGATGTCGATCATACGAACGAAAAGGGCTTGAAGGAAACCGTGGCCGCGTCGGAAGGTCAATTGACCACTTGCCCTGTTTTTCAGGAGACGAGAATATTGGACCGGTTCTGGTCAGAGTCCGGGAGTGGCGGCCTGGGAGTATCCGGAATGGCCGAGACCTCGAAAAGACTGAAGGTCGGTCAGATGCAGACCCTGATCATGAGCGATTCACTGGATATCGAAACGATCGAAGGTCTGAAAGAAATTGCGGACCGATACGATACCGAGGTGCTAATGATCGGTGAGGGCGAGTATTTTGGTAAGACATTCACATCAACTGTCAAGATCGGCGGAATATTGCGCTACAAATAATAAATATTCCAAGAAGATAATAATGTATCATATCTTTCGGTGGCAGGGAAACGATACTTATTCAGATTCCCATGGCGACGAACGACAATAACAAACGGAGCGTCAAGATGTCGAAGGAGGTCAATGCCGTCACCTAGCTCCTGAGGACATAATAAAATTGACCTCTTCACCCATTGACTTTACTGTAGATCAGGTTTTCGGCGTTCGCAGCGAAGCAACAGAAATCAACTCTGGCCAATCGGCCAATGTCTCGATACAGCCATCGGTCTTATTGACCACTCCCATGGCGACGAGCCCGATCTTGTCAGCGAACTTCAGCCCTTCCTTTATCTCCATCAGACAACCGACCCCGATGATAGCGCGGGGTAGGTATTTCTTGCACATGCGTCCGATGAACGTGGATCCGGGAACGATGAAAACCTTGTAGCCCATCGCCTCCAGCTCATTTATCGAGTGGTCCAGGTCGCAGCCCCCGCAGTGCTTGCAGTTCAATCCCTCCGGTGTAAGCTCCGCCGGGCACTTGGATGACCTTAGGCAATGCGGGAGGAAGATCGCCCGTTCCTCCATCGCCACCTTTGAGAAGTCGCTCTCGCTCATCCGGTTATGCAGATGGATGAAGAAGATAGTAAGCTCCTGTTCTTTCAACCCCATGAGCCGGCACACATTCCGCAATACTGTCTCCATGTTCTCAAAGGCGATCCTAAGCAACCTAGGGAAAATGAACTTGCCATGCTTTATCGACATAAAGACGACGCTGGCGATGAATAGGACAAGCAGTGTTGTCAGTAAGAACAAGAGCACCGTCACTGCCCCTAGCGTCATTAGTGCCTGACCCCAGAATTGAGAATCCATTGCAATTAGCACAACGACGCTAGGGATTTATTATCTTATCTTCGTCCGACTCAATCATCGAATGAATGCAAGGGGAGATGAGATGGGGTCGATCGAAAGGCGGGAGGAAAGAGCGATCGCCTACCTTGCATAACATGGTCCAGGTCATTGATGGCCATGAATATGCGGTATCATTGCACTGTCATTTCCTCGTCATGTTCCGGAATATCTTGAAGATGTGCGAGGTTCTCATTTCGACGCCTACCATATTGCTGTGCCTCTTCATTGTCAGGGCATCGAAGATTGAAGGTATCCGTCCGGCCATCAGCTTTTCCAAGGCCCTGCGCTCTTTCCTCATCCAATCATACCGGCGGAGTACGGTCTCCGCATATCGATCCAGGTCGTCCCAGTTCTCCAGTAGCATTTCCCCGCACTGCATGGCGTACACGTTTCCGTCGACCGCCAGCGGAGCGACCGCCCCGATGCTCTCCCCGATACCGACTATCTTATTGTCGGTGACCAATGGCTGTGAATAGAAGGGCGAGGTCATCCTGACAGTGCTCTGGCATTTGCAGCGCATATTTAACGTCAGGTCACGCCCGTCCAGTTCATGGGGCGGCCGATACGATCTGACGTCCGCCACGAGATTCCCGAAACCGATGTGGTATTCGTTCCCGCCGATGGGAAAGCACCATTCGTAGCCCATTGAGGAGGTCTTGAACCAGAACCCAAGTGGTTCTTCGCTTCTTACCCTATACTGGTTGCATTCGGCGATGAGATCGTTCTGGATCGGTGGGAGGTAGGCCCTTCTCACCCCGGTTGCGTCGATGACCCGGTCATACTTGGTAAGGTCCACTGGACCTTCCTTGATCTCCTTGTCACCCACCATATCTTTGATCAGGGCGGGCTTGTTCATCGTCAGTACGTCAGATCGAATCTCGACACCATCGAACGATATCAGATCTGAACGGTGCAGCTCGTAGCGGGCGGGATCGGCCACCTTCGCAATCAGGCGGCGGGTCTCGGTCGTGGGAGCATAACCCCAGGCACACGGTCTACATCCGCAGGCGGTGTTCTTTTTTTGGTCGTACAGGTCGATGTCGTTGAACCCTTCGTTTGCTAGAAGCCTATACAGATAGGCCCCAGACATGCCGGCCCCAGCAATCGCTATCCTCATTTCCATATCCTCTGTTATTGACGACCCTAACCACGCTTTCAATATGATAAGGATACGCCTTTTGGAAAATCAAGCCTCTCTGGCGGCGCCGAGGCTTTCTATGAGAAACGAAGTGCGCATTTCGGCCATGTTTTCCATCAAGTTCCCGATATCCCGACTCAGCCATATTCCTGAAGTGGAAATTTTGACCAATAACTGTTAAGTTCAAGAGGATGGTGCTGACCTAAGATGAACCAATGAAGAACAAGATCGGGATTCATCGAATGCTTGCCCTCGCGCTTGCTGTTCTGCTAATTTTGGTCTGCTTCAGCGTCGCCATTGGGCTAAGCGGAAATAAAACCACAACCGTCTATACGACTATAGACCGGATGATTGTTCCAACTATTCCGACCTCATCGACGATCCATCCTTATGATGTATCAAAATTTTCTGAATATGGCTATGGTCAATACCAATATGGGGCAGGGCTGGGGTATGATGAACGGTTGGACCTCATGTCCGCCGATTATTCAAACGCAAACGTCACCAAGGTTTCCAGTTTGCTGAGATTCTTCGCCATGGCCGACGTACACGTCACGGATGAGGAGTCACCTACGCAAGGAGTCTATTTCGGCGTCAGGGAAAATGGAATTATCTCGGGATATTCTCCGGCGATGTCCTATTCAACGCAAATGCTGGATGCGGCCGTGCAGACTGTGAACGAGATCAACAAGAAAGACAGCCTCGATTTCGGCATCTTCTTGGGCGATCTCGGGAACAACGGGCAGTACGACGAACTCCGATGGTTCATTGACACCCTTGATGGCAAGACAATAAACCCAGATTCAGGCATCAAGGACGATCCTGTCCCGGGGCCGAACAACGACTATCAGGATGAATTCAAGGCAGCAGGGCTTGACGGATCCATTCCCTGGTACACCGCCATCGGCAACCATGATCATTTCTGGATGGGAACGAACCCTCCGACAGAGTACATAAGGAGTTCGTACACCGGTTCTGATATCCTCAAAGTGGGGGATATCTTCACGCCGGGCGGCTTGTACCGCTCAGATTTCTATGTGGGAACCATCGACGGCTCCACGCCCGACGGCACTCCGATAGGCGCTGGGCCGGTCAACACCACGGCTCCGATCACGGTATCCTCGGATTCGAACAGGCGTTTAATTTCCGTAGAGGAATGGATGAACGAGTTCTCCAACACAACTTCGTCGCCCTCCGGGCATGGATTCAGCGGGGCTGAACCGGGATTTGCCTGCTATACCTTCGAGCCGGACCCGGATGTACCGATACGGATCATCGTCCTTGATGACACACAATCAGAGGCTGACTTGGATATTCATGGTTACGGACACGGCACCCTGGATCAGAAACGCTATGACTGGCTCGTCAGTGAGCTCGACAAAGGCCAGGCAGAGGACAAGCTGATGATCGTTGCAGCACACATACCCATCGGTGTCCAGATGAATGGCAGACTCGGAGCATTCATCGGCTGGAGCACACAGGCTGCAGTCTCGGAAGGGGATCTGATCGCTAAACTTCATACCTACCCGAATCTTCTCATGTGGACCTCCGGACACCGCCATCTGAACAATGTCACGGCGCAATATTCTCCTGATCCAGAGCATCCAGAGCTTGGATTCTGGGTCGTCGAAACGCCGTCGCTGAGGGAATTCCCGCAGCAGTTCCGCACTTTTGAGGTGGCCCTCAACAGCGACAGCACGATCTCGATTTTCGTCACCGATGTCGATCCGATCGTAGAAGGCAACATGCTTGCGGAGAAGTCGCGTTCCTACGCCATCGCAGCCTATCAGATCTTCAATAGCTCACTTCCGATCCAACCCACCGGTTCGCTTTCCTACAACGCGGAACTTATAAAGCAGCTGACTCCAGCGATGCAGGAGAAGCTCAAAGCAGTTGCCTCCGGGTCGAGCGAACGAACCGGAGTATCAAATGGCCAAGGAGTAATTTCGATCTCTTCCCTGGGTGAGGGCGAACCTGCGGACGACACAAACAGCTATCCACGCGCTATTAGTCCATATTTGTGTTTGAGTATCGCCGGCCTTGATATACCCACTATCTTTGCAGCCCGATTCGCCGATTTGACATCGGTGAGGGGATCATAGACCTGACGGCCGGAGAACCGTCAGAACCTGTTCCTTGTCGAATTGGGCGGCAACCAATCAGTTCACCCCGTATTGAACAAAGCGATCTTCCATATCAGAATGGTTCGGCATGAATCTGTTGTTCGACGCTTGCTTGATCACAAGACTCAGAAGACTCGAACGGCCTTCACATAAAAAGAAAATTGAGAACATGTAGTGGGCCCAAGGAGATTTGTGACAACGAACCTGACTGGCTTGAGGCCCAAGTGCCCCTTATCAGGGCAATCGCAATCGCTCGGAAGCTAGAGAGATAGGGCGAAGAGCCCTGCAAACCCCTTTCAAATTTCTTTTTGGTTTCTGTTCATACCTATGTCAAGAATTACTTGAGTGTCAAGATTTCGAGAATAATTATTGTATTTTCACAAATAATTATATAGAACTAGTAAACAAAAAAGTATGAAAATTGTTTAATTATCAGTTTACTTTGATTTCTTGGAATTTTTCTCTGCAGCCGATTGTGATCTCGCCTTGAATTCCTGATTAGATCCGGACTTATCGGCGTTCGATTGAATTCTGGATGCGTCCTTCGGTGTCATTTTTGAGTTCTTCATGATATTCCTCAAATGTGTATATAGTTACAAACATATAAAGTGTATTTAAGTGATAATTGGCGAATTATTAAGTTTACTAGTAAACAAAAATCTTGATTATTAGGAAAAGATATATGATAAAATACTCATTCGATAATCAAGATTTTATGATTAAAGATCTAAGTGAAAAAGAATGGTTAGTTTTTAACGAGTTCCTTCGAAATGACAAGTATCTTGCTTACCCAGCTAAGCTAGAAAGAGACCTCTATGGAGGGGTGTCACGGGTCTCTACATCAAAAATATGTAAGAAGTTGGAGCAAATGGGTTTTCTAAAGCATGAAATGCATAGACCACCAAGACAGAAGAATGATACAGAGCATTACAAATTAGATAACTCAAGAACCGGATTCATTAAAATGGCAAGGTTCATGTTGAACGTGCCAAACTTTGAAGATCGTATCGAAAATTTTAGCTATCCAATATTTCGAAAATGGGTCACTCGGGAATTGGTCATTGATGTTCTTCAGAAGAAAGAAGTCAAGGTCAAAAGATACATCTCGATCAATCAAGGATTGAACAAAGATCCATCCTGGATTCTAGAATTGAATTCGGGGTCATTCGACCCCTCGCTAAACAAAGGCCGAATTGGGCTAGATCTTCCAATTCTTGACTGCAAATTGTCTCACGATTATATGTCAAAGACTTTGAAAACAAACCAGATGGCAAAAGACTTGGTGGATCTTAACAAATATGGGAATGGGATAATCGAACACTATGAAATATGGCAGGAGAGCAACATTATTCTACCAATACTCGGCCTCATTAGTATTTCACCAGAGGCCTTGAGATACTTCTTATTCGGTGAATGGAAACAAAGCAATATCATTGAGGTCGGAGAGAAAGGATTTGAAGAGATTGAGCACTTGCTTTTTCAAATTCTATTCCTTGCCATTGGGGACTTGGCAAAGACGAATAGGATCCCTGATAATCGCATAATTCAAGATGCTGATTTTAGACCAAGAGACTCGGAAGAAGGTCAGGACGACGCAATCTTACGATTATATGGATTCAGAGGTGGTCAAATTTCCTATGACGCAGGTTTCTCAACGATTATGGACAATCTTGAAGATGTAGATTTTGGAGATGAGGGCCAGGTAATGTGCGAGACTGACCCCATTCCAAAAAATTGTTGGGTTGAAATTTCTGTCAAAATTAGTGAGAATCAGATTTCACCTAACACCGATGTTAACGACTATTTTCTTAAGAAGATTTAGCTGCAACAACGAACCTGACTGGCTTGAGACAGAAATGCCCCTTATCAGGGCAACCGTAATCGCTCGGAAGCTAGAGAGATAGGGGCAATAACCCTCCAAACCCTTTATCTTTTCTTGAGTTTCCCGTCAATAACTGTCAAATGTGTACTATCTGTCGTAACTTTAATGACTGGCTGATGATATTATTTTTATGATTGATATATTTTCATCTGTCCAATCTGTCCTAGAAAGTCCCTAGGAATAACCCACTTCTTAAAGAGTTCAACAAAGGGGATTGACTGGAAGGAAATTCCGTATGTTCAAACACCTGGATCAACAATGATGTGTAGCATTATCTCATGTCGATTTGAATATCATTGAGTCCATTCAGTATGCTTGCATGCTTTGCATTCAAAAATGTAATATGTTTCATCATGTTCGTAATCATTTTGCGTATGTATGACAAAGTGCGTACTCCCACATTCTGGGCATGCTTTCAGACCCACTGGATTTCCGGGATTTTCGTCAGAAATTAGTTCGTGATACTTCTTAACCACAGCCTTTACATAATTCATAGAGGGCTCTCGGAAAAGAATTGCGGCAATCAAAGCCCTTCTTGTTTCTTCAATACCTCCTTTGTACGAAATTCTCATTAGATCTTCGAGAATGGTCGGAATTTCCGTTTCGTCCAATATGATTGGGATAATGATTGGTGATTTCTTCTTGATGGATTTTGACAGTGCCGAAGTCCATTCCTTGTTTACCCATGAACTTTTTGCCGCATGCTCGGACCAAATAATTATGAAAAAATCACAATTGGATAGACCAAAATCTACCCCCTCTACAATCGAGTCTCCTGGCTTTATCTGCCACTTGTCAAACCATACATCGACCCCTTCTGTGACAAGAAATGATGCTATCTCGCCGGCCGCCATCTCGTCAGCCCGATTATGGCTTATGAAAACTAATGGTGACGACATCATTGACCAACTTCTTTGTCATTCATAAAGAACTGGTTAATTTTATTGTTAGAAAATGCATATAATGGCATATCAATCATTGAATCTTAACCCCAGCCATGCCAAGTAGTCTAATCTGGACAATTTCCACTCCTTCCATTGTAGATATGGCAAATTTTCCTTCGATGATTCTCATCAAACCCTCCTGATCCAATCCAGATATTTTCAATTCGATTGTCTGTGATTGGTTGGAACTCATCCGATTAACAATATAGCTAGTGAATTGATTTCTTGATTCGACGACAATATCCAAAAATGATCTTGTTCCCGTCTTTACCGTATAGGTTGAACCGCCTATACCTCCACCCGTTTTGGATTCTTCAAGAACAACATAGGATGCTTCTTGGACGCCATCGAATGTCTCGCCTTGCATCGTTATTTCTGGTTCGAACATGTTAATTTTTGTTGTAATGTCCACTTTTCTCAAACTTTCCACCACCATAGTTGAAGAAGAAATTTGATATATAGTTATTATCGATTTATTTTCATTGATACGATTAAAATACCTAATAAAATAATGTTACAATATTGACTATTTTGTAACATTCAGGCTATCTATTTGCGGTCCATTTATATACCCCACAAGTTATTTTGTAACATCATGTTACATAATAAATATAGAATGTAACATATCTATTCTTGATGTCGTCAAAGGACGATGCACTCACTGACCGGGAATTTGAAGTCCTCCTGAAGGGATGCAACCAAAACGACCCGAGGGAGGCTCTTATTATCCTTCTAGCTGGGGAGCTTGGTCTGCGAGAAGGCGAGATTTCTGCGATGCAATCGTCATGGATCAACTTTCAAAGGGGGCATATCATAATCCCCTCGAAGAGTGACCAAGGTTGGACACCGAAGCGCCCGGACAGCGCTAGGACGATTCCTGCGCTTAAGATGGGCCCTAGAGCTTGGGAAGCTGTAAGGGCGTATTTTACCGCCCATTCTACGCTAGATATGACGAGGATGACAGTCTACCGCATCGTGAAAAAAGTCGCTTCTAGGGCAGAACTCAAGAAAAGGGTCTATCCTCATTCGCTGAGGGCTACAGCGGCGACGAAGCTAGCTTACAAGGTCCATAATCCATTGATTCTTTGCGACATCTTCGGATGGAAGCAACTCAAGATGGCCGAATATTACATCAGGCGGGCTGGGGGAAGGGCCGAGGTCGAATTAGATAAGATCCTGAATTGATTAGTTCTCATTCATTCCCGTTGTTCCAACTTCCTGGCGGTTTCACTCACACGGGTGAAGTGAGTTTGACCTCAAAATATGCGGGGAGGGTGTCACGATTCCGACTTAAAGTGGGTGTCGAAATAATTGTGACCAAAAAGAGAGTCCGGGTTAAATATCGAAGAGGGTCAGAAGTGATGTCGGTAGAAGCTAGTAATCTGACATATGTCATTAGGGCAGCAGCTAAGACTCCTTGAGCTTGACTTGACTGATCACCTTACAAGATTCGATCATTCGATACGGAATGGCTTCAATCCATGCTCCATCAGAATCCGGGTCACCTATCTCGGAAGCGATAAACAGGTATTGTTTACCTTTCCGAACTACTGCCCCCCAGCATCGGGTCGCCTCCGGCTCGTCAAGTTCATCAATCTCGGAAATCTCAATCCTATCGAAGGAGGTGGCATCATGCCAAACGATAGCGACAACATTTCCGACCTGAATTTTATCCATATCGAAGTTAGTCTCCGCCGTGTCGGTCTCTTTTTTCCTCTTTTTAGCCATAGTTAACCCCTAATCCAAAATCTTGTCGTACGTCGTGTAGTGAATCATATGATGTTCTAACAATAGACATGCAATATAATAAAATATCTCTTTCTGAATTCAAGCCAGCACTTCACTCATGTGAGTGAAGACGGCGATGGTTCGACAGGAAAGATGGGTTCAAATCATCCCTCCCTCACCGAAAATCGGGGGGTTATAGACATCTTTTAGAAATGTCACCCCCCCCCCGCCACTTTTGCCTACGAAAAATATATATTATAATTATTGAATAAATGTTATTTTCAATGATTGGACTAGATTTCCAGTCGAACCCTATTCAAATTGCATCTTTGGCAAACCATCTACAATATCAACCGTCTGGACGCTGAGATTGATGATACTCAGTAGCAAATCCAAGATGTAGCGAGGGTTGCCACTTTCTTTGGCCCAATCGTTGGGGTCATTTGTGATTCCGCTGTCCTGATCCGTTGTCACCTGGTAACGTTCCATTATCCATTCAATGGCACATTTTCCGTTTACAACGTATTGGTACGCCTTGTTTGGTATTTCGGAAATCTCGATTTTGCTGTTGTACACGATGGTGTCTTTATGGCCTTTTTGAGGAAACCTCATTTTACTTACCGCGAAATAACCACTTTCGTCGCCTGAAACCTTAACATCAGGATACGGAGGGACTGTTTCGTAATTCAAGTGTAGCTCCGCCAGTTTTCTGCCAGCTCTGCTAAAGCTCCAGAAGTGCTCGGCATTGTCAACAAGAGGTACCCTGGGCAACATCTTTTTTAAATCTTCCGAAAATGATTCACAATAACTAGGGCTATGTAGAATTCCGTACACATAGTAGAATATGTCCTCTTTAGACAAGCTTGAGTTTTTATATTGATTTCTGGCCTTTTCCAGAATGAAATCACTCACTCCATCCCTTTGGATATGCTTATGCGATGGCTTGGACACACCAATTTCAAGGTAGGTTTGATTGACGGATTTTTCTCCGGTTGAACCAACTTCTTCATAATAGAACAATGGGAAGCATTGGGAGTCTCCGATAAAGTGTAGGTCAGGAATATGATCCGTTATTAGGGCAGAGAACTCTTTATTGCCGCCAGGGGCAGGGATACAGATTGAAATATTCTTACTTTCCGATGTCGGGAAAAGTTGAGGCATTTGATATATCATATCATTCAACTGGCGATTGAAATATAGGTGTTGTTTAAAGAAAGGCCTATAAGTGCTGATTCGTATCGAGTCGGGGTTAAAAGAATATTTTTTAAGGCTATTTATGTCCTTCTTTTGTTGCCTAGCCCAGCTGAATTGTTTCGAATCGTAAGGAATAAAATCTTCAGCAACAAGGTTGTTATTTTGGGTTTTGGCCTTCGAGAAACTACCTACCTGTGAATTGTAATAGTTAATTGAGTCTGCAATATTTTGAACAAGAAGTTTTCTGTTGGAATTATAACACCAAGCATCTCTTGCAGTCGCCACGCCCCTTGAGTATTTTGGTATAAAATACGATCTGCAAACATTATCATCTTTGTCTCCTATAGATATGAATCCGTTGAATGAAATGCTACGCTGATTTATCCAGTCCCCCTCTTTGTTGGGTTTAATCATCTCCCAATTAAAGTCAGGATTAGCTACTGTCTCTAGCTGTCTAATCTTGGAAAGTTTCTGTTCCCTCGTGAGGTAATCCCCAATATCGTGGTAATGGATTATAGCTTTTTTATTGGACGATTTTTGATTTTTTACGAGCAGCGTTATTGCTATCGGGGCACGAGAACCAGAACCGAAGACGTTGTCCTTTTCTTTCCTTCTCTGCTCGCCCTGGGTTCTAGCGTTTCCTCTCAAATTAAATACATATATAGAAGTGAATTCATTTTCCAAATGCTTTCTGAAACCGTCCTGAGCGTTGCCATCTAGCCAGCCCCCATTGGAGACAAAACAGATTATTCCACCATGTAGTTCGTCCAATCTATCTGACGCCCATCGGAACGCTTTGATATAGCTGTCATATAGCGAGTTCTTATTATTGGCGGTCGAATCTTTAGCATAGGTCTCTGCAATGCGTTTTTCCAGTTTTGGATATGATGTGTTTTGAGCGTCATCGTTAGCCGAATCCTGCCCTGCGGAATAGGGCGGGTTGGAAATTATAACTGTGATCGGGGTCTTTTGTTGTGCCCCTACTCGCTCACTGTTCTTAGGGAAGAAATTCGTGCGAAGGAAATCGCCCTGTAGGGCCTCGCTTAGTTGGAAGGTATCAGTCAAACAAATACCATTGAAGTTCTGGTATTCTTGCGAATCCGGCAATAAATCGTGATAGGCGTTTTCAATATTGACGGCGGCGATGTAGTACGCCAACAGGACAATCTCATTGGCATGTATTTCCTCTAAATATTTTCGTTTGAGGTCTTTAGGTTTTATTAACCCACTTTGAATCAACCTATTAACGAATGTGCCGGTGCCAGTGAATGGGTCGAGTATGTGAACATTTTCGTCTGTGAGTCCTCTTTTAAACTCCTTCCTCAGGACATCGTCTACCGAGTGAATTATGAAGTCCACAACTTCCACGGGGGTGTAAACGATGCCTAATTGGTCAGTCATCTTCGGGAAGGCTGTTTTGAAGAATTTCTCGTAAAGGTCGACGATAACATGCTGTCTCCCCTCGGC
This sequence comes from uncultured Methanomassiliicoccales archaeon, assembly GCA_942492955.1. Lineage (GTDB taxonomy): Archaea > Thermoplasmatota > Thermoplasmata > Methanomassiliicoccales > UBA472 > DASXVU01. The sequence goes on along the minus strand of OW818644.1, from coordinate 362,653 downwards.
GTTGTCGATACCGGAGACCCTCATTCTCACAGAGTCATAGAAGCTATCCAAGGCACGAGTATCCTTTTCTATTGCCTGAGCTTCGAGCAGGTCGATCATTATTTGCATCGATTTGGAAATCGGGTTGTGCTCCGCGAAGGAGTAGTTCTCAAAGATGGCTTCAAAGATTGGCCTGGTTATCATGTGCTGGGACAGCATTTCGATGGCCTGTTCTTTGGTGATTTCGGGGTTTATATTCTGCTGAAGGCCTGTGAGGAACTCTTTGAAGGTGTCCTTGACACCTTCTTCTTTCACCAAATTCGTCAGTCGGTCGATTTGTTTTTCTGCAATTTCTGCAACGCTTTTGGCCCAATGATCCCAATAAAGTTGGTCTCCAACCTTGTTAACCATGCGGGCATAGACCGCACCTTGAAGCTCCTCAAACTCCAGCTGGAGTCGTGTTTGTATTGTTTTGTCTGCCTGGCGGGCCTCATAAGGGATTATCTCTCCGTTCTCACCAAAGGTGACCTCAGGTCTGCCAATCAAAATATTGACCGGTTTATTCTTGTTAAGTTCGATCTTGTTTATTGTGGCGTTGAATCGGTCATCGTGTGCTCTGAGGGCGTTTAGAACGGTCCAGACCACCTTGTACCGTGCATTGTCGTCCAGAGCCTTCTCGGCGGAGATGCCGCTGGGGATGATTACAGGAATTATAATGTAACCGTACTTTTTGCCTTCGGAACGCCTCATCACACGGCCGACGGACTGCACAACATCGATTGGCGAGTTACGTGCTGCCAGGAACATCACTGCGTCCAGGGAAGGAACGTCCACCCCTTCGCTTAAGCACTTGACATTGGTGAGTACTCTGCACTCAGCACTTTCTTCCTTCAACCAGCCCAGTAAGGCATCCCGTGTCGTTGCATTCATCGTTCCGTCGACATGCCTGGACTCCACTTTTTGAATCCTTTCCTGCTGTTCGTTCGGTAGATCTGTGATATATTTCTCGGAAACATCGTTGAAATTTTTAGAAATCTCTTTGCTTGCACTAATCTTTGGGCAGAAGGCCACAGCCCTCTTCATGGGCAGAGGGTCTGTCCCTTTTATCACCCCGCCGTCGCCGACGATCTGCTTTGACAACGCATTTATGCAGCCTATTAGCTTCGCGGCGTCGTCGGCGTTTATCGTGTGGTCCTTGTCTGCCACCATCCTTTGGACAGATGGTGAGATGTCTCGATCGTTCAAGGTCAGGACCAGTACCTTATAGTCAGCAAGTAACCCATCTTCCACGGCCTTACCGAAGCCGAGGCGATGTATCTCCTTGCCATACAACCCCTCATCGTCCATGGAGCAGAGGACAGCGTCGTTAGCGTCCGCTTTGCTCTTGCTGTCGTCGCTAAATAACCGAGGCGTGGCAGTCATGTAGAGGCGTTTTTTCGCCCTAATGAACCCATCGTCATGAATCTTCACAAAAGCGGACTCGTCCTCGCCGGCCAATGTAACGCCGGTGGTTCGGTGTGCTTCATCGCACACAACAAGGTCAAAGACGGTACCTAGTTGCTTTTGTGCTTCTGATATAACGTTAATGCTCTGGTATGTGGAGAATACCACAGTGAGGCCTTTGCCGCCGCTCTTTTGGATGTGTTTAAACTGATTCAAAATATTGCCGACGTCTGTGCTGGCTGGGAGGGCAAGGTTCACCACGCTGCTGGTGTCCACGTCATCAGCGTTGCCCTTCTTCGTCGAGACCCCCGTGTCGGAGCAGATGCAGACTGCGTCGATGGGGTTCTCGGCGTCGTAATACCATTCCGTCAAAGTCTGTCCCATGAGGGCGATGGAGGGGACCAGGGTGAGGATGAGGCCTTTACCTCCAGTCTCGCTCTCGGCTATCTTCAGGGCGGTAAATGTCTTGCCTGTCCCGCAAGCCATGATGAGCTTTCCCCTGTCGGACTCCTTGAAGTGAGCGTGAACCTTGTCAATCGCTTCCCTTTGATGGAGTCTGATCGTCTTTTTGGCCAGCCGTGCCTTTGTGCCGAATATCCCTTCGTCAAGTTTTTCCCAGTCAACAGGGGCGTTTTCCAGATCAGCAAAGTTGATACGCGATACGGGAGGGATTTGATTCGTCAGGGCCTCCTCTGCGTTCTTTCCCCATTTGTTTGTGGTTGAAATCCACAGTCGATGTGAGAATCTCACGTTCTTGCTGCCTTCAGTGGTGAACTCTCGGCCTGAGGTTGCCAAAAAGGAATCCACATGTTTTTTGTCGATCTGGGTATCGTCCTGATAGCACTTACACTGGATTGCCCAATACTCATCTTCTTTAGTAAGGGCAACTAAGTCGATTCCAGTGTCGGATCCCCCGAATTGGTCTCTGTACGGGAACTCGCTCCACAGCCAGAGCGTTTCAAATTTGTTTTCATATATCGGATTTGTGAGCAAATACCCCTGCATGAGCCGCTCAAAACGAGTGCCCTTGTCTTTCTCAGAAAAGGACAATTGACGATGCTTATCAAGGATAGTATGGAATTGCATATCGATCAGGCTCGAATTGAATGAGATTTTGGGTATTTATCGAATGACTCGGTAGTCTTGATATAATCGTTGAATACCAACTGAATGAGGGTTTCATTTCTTCAGGCGCGTTAGTATCTCATGATCTTGGAAGGTTGTGATATTATTTTTTAGATTATTTCTAAAGTAGTCATCATCTCGTTCACAGACTACGTCATATGCAATCTCTTTAACGGTAGGGTATCTATGAACTCCATCGCGTTCATCTTTGTGCATAGGCAGCGTAGTCGTTGCGAGGAGATAATCGTAATTTTCTAGGTCGGTATCGTCTAATGTTGTTGGCCATGGAATCGTCAAGAACCCATCTTCGCTAATGGGAGAAGGATCACCATTGAATGGTTTTAGCAACGGATGACTTATCAATCTATTACCAATAATTTCTTTCCAGGAATCTCTCAACTCACTATGATACTGGCTATTTATATTGATCAATAAGGCCACTGAGACCCAATTCGCTACTAGATCCACCTTTGGCCCTTCTGCACTCCCCATCCTTTTTGCTTCCTTTTCCAGCTCGCTTTTGGTATGGGTAACATACCGGTGTGGTAGCACGTACCCACTACCCATTTCTTTGTTGGTAAGAGACACGGAAAAGACCATTGTATAGCATTTCCTTTTTACTTCAGAATATCTCCCATACCTTATCGGTATATGGACACGGATTCCCTCATTCTTATTGAGTGATTCCTTCCACCATTCTTCTCGACCGTCTTCAGAGTCCCAGTAAAGAGAACCAATAACTAATGCTCCGCCTTTTGCATTCAATCCAGACATCCCCTGGAGTTCGAATGAGGTTTTGGGTATTTATCGACTGACGCATGATTCTTAGGTAGTGATCAAAGTCTATGAAGCGATGTCACGCGTATGGGTGAAGAGTGTCAGTGTGCTCACGATTCTCCGCAACTGAATGCAATGAATCATTTTAATAGGCCAATAAGTGAATAGCGTCCCTATGGGGGGAAGGAAGGATTATCAGTATAGTTCATTTCTTGGGAGTAGTGTTGGCGTTAAAGAAGGAATAAAAACAATCCAGACGACATTAAACGCAGGAGACTTTGAAAAGGCCTCATTAACTGCGATTAAGGTCATAGCTGCTTCTGATCCTGGAATCCAGAGCATTTTGTTTTCAATAAAACTGGCAAAAATCGGTTTTGAAGCGTATACAATTGCAGAAAAAGAATATTCAAGGACCGGGAATTATGAAGAAGCCCTAGAACACGCCATTGTTAAAATTGCCGAGAGAGAGTTTACCAATATCGGACGATCCCTTGTTGAAGAGGGAATGGGGGTCGCCTGGGAAAGAATGAAATCTGCACAGGGAATAACGATTGCTCATACTGAAATTGACGATTTCGTCGTAGATGTCTCCACCAACGTTCTTATGTCGTTAGCATCAGGTCAAACAATTGATCAATCATACTTCCTGAAGGAGGTTTATTCAACCTCGGTGAAAATGATTCTTAATGCAACCATCGATTCCAAAGAAACGAAAGCTTCCAAGCTTAACTTATCCTATGAAGATCAGAAACACTTAGAATTGACTTTAAAGAAATATTCCGAAAAAGTGGCCGATAGATTATTCGACACTTTAATTGATGATAAATATGAAGTAAATTCGATTTCTGGCGAAATTAAAGAATCTTTGATTCAACAGGTGCTCAATGAGGTCATCGAAGACATTGAATCCGCCTGAATTGAAAATCATTTGCAATGAAATCGTAACCAAAATTCCTATCCTTCAATCTTATGAAATTGCATCCAGATTTGAAATAAGTCCAGAAAATTCAACAAATGAATATGACCTTTTCTTGATAGCAGTTGCATTCCATGAATTGGAGCGATACTTTCTCAATTACACCAAAAATAGAAAAGGAACAATCCAAGTCGTTCTTCCGATTACTCGTTCATCCCTGAGAAATATTGACCAAAATGCGGTTATCAAAATATTAAATGAACTGGGTATTGTTCTTTTCTCCAAAGACATAACTTTCAGATTTGAATCTCATTCATCTTACCAAACCAATTTTGAACAAGATGAATTTGAATTTGATGCTGTCTGCTTGTTTTCTGGGGGTGCTGACAGTTATGTTGGAGTTCTGGATTCAAAGAAAAAATATGAAGATATTATTGCATTGAATATCAAACACGAAAAATCCACAAGACTGGATCGGTACATTAGAGAACTTCAATATCAAGTCTTGAACCCGAAAAATATCCCCCTAGAAACAATCCAGGTACCAAAACAGATTGGTAAAGGGTATTCTCAAACTAGAGGTGTGTTGTATCAATTACTCGGAGGCATTTCTGCCGATAGACATCACGCAAAGAACTTGGTCCTTAGCGAATGCGGAACCACCATGTATCAACCAGCTTTCGGATTGTTCGACCGAATTACCTATACTTCAGATCCCTTCGTCCAAAAAACTTGTAAGACACTAATCGAAGCCTTTCTAGGCCATAAAATCGAGATTATTACGCCATTCGAGAACAATACAAAGGCAGAGATGTTCGCTGCATCCGAGAGAAAAGATTTCCTGAAATTCACTCATTCGTGCATCTCATCTAGATTTGGATGTAATTTGGGCTGCTGTTATGGATGTGCAATAAGACGTATGGGTTTTATTGTGTCAGGCGTTGAGGATAGCGAGTATAGGTATGATCTTTTTCGCTTAAGAGATGAACAACTCTTAATCAGGTACGGAAAGACTACCGGTGAAAGGAAAATCACGAATTTGTTGGAATTGATGAGGTTTTCATTAGACATAATCAATGATTATCAATCAATAGATCCAGTAAAAAGGAAGCGGATCGACCAGTATGGAAAATATGACCTTTACAGGAGATTTGCTTTGGACACTTTCGCTACATTGCATATTATCGACTCTGGTGAGGGGGGGCTTAACCCGAGAATTGAAAGGGCGTATCTCGACGCGATGAACTACATCGGCATAGACGAGATTGAGAAAAGAATCGAATCTGTCAGATCAATAGGCAAACGATGAAGAATTTTTCACGATTAGAATCTGGGGATAACATAAGTGGGCAAGCTCATTCTCGACCAATAACTTGGCTTGGTCTCGCTTTCTCTTTTTGCATAGCACCTGTTCAGCCTCTTCATCTTGCTTGATGGCTTCAGCGGAACCCCTTCCCTGATGCATTTCCGCATCCGCCTTATCTGCCTCTCGGAAATATCATATTTCTTGGCGGTACTAGTTTCAATTGCATGATGATTGAGACAATTCATTACTTTGAAAATACATCGGGTCTCTATGGGAGCAATATACCTTTTTACTTGCCAGCAATGCGGTTATGAAAATGATGTGAGTGCTGGAAGAGATTATGGTTTCAATGTTGCCATTTTGACAATAACATGCCCTTCCTGCAAAACAATCGCGGATGTGGCAATATGCGACAATTCGGATACGCCATGGGATCGAAAGAATGATTTTAAAGTCAAGGATTTGAAATGCCCAGATTGTTCTGGACCTGTAAAAAGATGGAAGGTGGGTATTTGTCCAAAGTGTGGAGGCTCGATGAGAAGGGGGGAGGCGGTAATAATGTTCGATTAGTATCCGGTCAGGCTCATTTTTCCGAAGAATAGATATGACTTTCCGACCCATTCATTATTGAGCCTTAACCTCCGTACTTTTCGGATAATCGTTCCTTCGCGTAGCACTTGTTCATTCTCTTCATGATCTTCGTCATAAACGGAGAGGAACGCCGACCCGACCGATGTCTGGTCTACTGTTTCATCATGATTCCGACCAAATCCATCATCGACTCAATTATCTGGTTTCTCGTGAGCCCTGCTATGGCAATTAGGTGCGGATTACAATAATCGATTCTGGGTTGTATGGACCGCCATCTGCGAGCTGTCTTATGCGGTGAACTTCAAGATTGAGCGATGGTCGTAGACTAACCGCAACTTCTATCTCGTTTGGCTGTGTTAATCAACTGCCATTGGGGGGAGGAGAATATGTCAAGTCAGCGTTATACTGTAACACAGGCACCCGTCGATACACTTTTTACATGGATAAGAACAGGCGAAATTGCCATTCCAGAAATACAAAGACCCTTTGTATGGGATGCAACTCAGGTTCGCAATCTTCTTGACTCGCTCTTCCAAGGTTATCCAGTTGGATACTTAATAACTTGGAGAAATCCAGATGTGAAACTAAAAGATGGCACGACATCTTCTGGCAAACGGATTCTTATTGACGGCCAACAAAGAGTGACAGCTTTGATGGCATCCTTGCTGGGCCAGGAAGTGGTCAACGACGAATACAAGCAGATCAGGATTCGTATTGCATTTCACCCAATAGAGAAACGATTCGAAGTCTCAAATCCCGCAATTGTCAAAGATGTATCTTGGATTTCAGACATAGCCACTGTATTCGACTCAAATACCAGTTTGTTCAACTTAGTCACCTCCTATTGTGAGAAGAATCCGGGATTGACTGAGGAGGGAATTTTCCGTAGCATAGAACTGCTAAGGGGAATAACCAGTAATCAAATAGGTTTGATAGAACTGGCTGCCGATCTTGATATTGAAACTGTAACTGACATATTCATCAGAGTGAACAAGGAAGGCGTACAGCTTAGTCAGGCAGATTTTGCCATGTCAAAGATTGCTGTTAATGAGACGTATGGGGGAAATGCCCTTCGTAAAGCAATCGACTATTTCTGCCATCTTGCTGTCTCTCCAGATTTCTATCGAGTCATTGCCAGTGACCAAAACTTTGTCAAAACGGATTTTTTCCCTCACATGTCTTGGCTGAAGAGCGATAGCTGTGATCTTTATGTGCCCTCGTATACCGACATGCTAAGGGTAGCATTCACCTCGGAGTTCAAAAGGGGGAAGTTGCAAGATCTGGTAGCTTTATTGTCGGGCCGAAATTTTGAAACTAAACAATACGAGGATGCCATCGTTGAGGACTCATTCGACCGTCTGAGACAAGGGATAGACCGATTTATGAATGAGACTAATTTCAAACGATTCATTATGATAATTCGGTCAACTGGATTTGTCAACATCTCGATGATAGGGTCCCAGAATGCCCTAAACTCGGCTTACATCCTATACCTGACCTTAAGGTCTCAGAACATGTCAAATGCGGACATAGAGAGATTCGTTCGACGTTGGTATATAATGTCTGTTTTGACATCTCGCTATTCCGGTTCTCCAGAGTCAACGTTTGACTCTGATATTCGCCAGATTCATTTACTGGGGATACAGGCCTATCTCGACTCCATCATCAGCGGACAACTATCCGAAGCGTTCTGGGAAGTGGTACTGCCCCAGGCGTTGGACAGCTCAGTTACTTCAAACCCTGCTTTCTCTGTTTTCCAAGCCGCTCAGGTCAAAATGAATGATAAAGGGTTCCTTTCCAACGATATAACGGTACGTGAACTGATAGAAATTAAGTCCGATGTCCACCACATATTTCCAAAAGATTTCCTTAAGCGTGGAGGAATGACACGAGGCCAGTATAACCAGATAGCAAATTACGTAATCGCTCAAACTGACATTAATATCCCTATCAGAAACAAGGAACCTCAAGTGTATTTCAATGAGGTCATTCAGCAAACCAAGGGTGGACAAAAGCGTTATGGCAACATCACTGACTTTAATATGTTAAGGGAAAATCTTCGTGGTCATTGTATTCCAGAAGGTATTGAAAACATGACCCTAACTGATTATCCTAAATTCTTGGCTGAAAGGCGAAAGCTAATGGCGCAGAAGATGAAAATATATTTCAACTCCCTATAAAAGTATTATCACAATAAACCTTCAACCGTACGGGTGAAGAAATGAATTGATCGATGGAAGGATCCACTGTTTTCCTAAATCAATCCTGCTTCCTTTAGTCTTCGCTTTACAGTGCATCCGGACATCCCGAAATACAATCCGATCTGCTTGTATGAGAACCCCGCCCGATGCATCTTCGCCGCGAGTTGCACGTTTATCGGCAACTTTCCTCGGATAGGTGGTCCGACCATCGCTACGATCTTCTCATGCAACTTCTCATCGATGCCGTGGATGGTCCGGTTCTTCATATTAGAAACCGGGTTGTTTGAATCATCCTTCTTGATGCTTGGGGTAGAGATTGTGTCAATCATCGTGCACCTATTTCACTATCCTCCGTGCATCGATAGCTGCACGGACTGATCTTTGGGCACTCGTCACCCGTTCTGAAAGTGTGCAATAAAAGTCATCCTCTCTCAGGGCCACGCAACGATCAGTGCATCGACGAGAGATACCTCTCAGTCCCGACAAAAAGACCTTGATGTGGGGATAGGTGTGACTACTTGTATTGAGTTTGTTGAATGATTTAAAAAAAGGCCGCCCCAAAAGTGTTCTCAAAGTCTTGAGGGAAGGTCGTGGGGATTTTACTCCCGGAACAGCCCTCACGCAGTTTCCACCTCGATTTCGTCCTCTGCCTCGTTGGCATGCTGCATTGCAGATATTATCAGCTCTTCGATGGCGTCAAGGGTTTCCTCAACGATGTCGTCTGGAACATCGTTGTCTTCCATTTCGGTCTTGATGCTTACCACGGCCTCATAGTATTCGCGAGGCAACTTATCTTCAGCGTCTGGATCCATGAATATACCTCGATAGGCATTCAGTCCGATTGTATTTTTAATGCCTACTGTAGTAATTCACTTGACTTATAGTAATAGTTTGCCATCGAAAAATTTGTCTGGCCATAGAAACAGCTACTTAAGCAATCAATATTATACCAATACTCAGAAAGTGCAAAAAATGCCAATTCAGGAATATACCAAAGAGCAGATTGTCCTGTTATTCTTTTTGACCCATGGGAACGATTGGAGTAATGTCGATCCCATTTGGAAATGGGCCAGAGGAGAGATGCCAGGGGCTAGCATCGGCGTCCTGAACGAAAGTGGCCAAATCACACTTACCTTGTCCAGGGCTGGAGCGGCGAAAATATGTAAGCGTCTTGTACCAACAGTACTAGAATCGATGACCACGACCGGCTATCGAAGTAAGAAGGTAATCCTTTACCGACTAGCTGAGCATATAGATGGTTATCTTTCAATCGTCGAGAGAATGAAGAATAACCTTACCATTTTTCTGGAAAGCGAATATGGCCGGATGGGCGTTGAAATGTTTCTATTAGACTACGTCGCCAAGAGCAACAACGTGGATTTTGGCGTTACAAGAGATAGTATCATTTGGGCTTTTCAGCACTCCCCGACCGCTATGCTTCTGGGAGCTGAAGGAAATCTAACCGGGAGGGATAACTCTCAGATGAACGCTCCTGACCAAATACTGAAAGAATGTGTTTTCACCCTTGCATGTGCCTTGAGAGTCGATGCCGTATCTAAAAATAGAGGCCGTCTCTTTTCAAACGGGGGGGAAATGGAGTTTTTCAGATCCTGCTTTTCTGGAGAAAAATAATCAGGTCGATGAGGACGTCTTTTCCTCTCGGTCGAAAATCCATATAGAGAACAATTCATCATATGCTCAGACTCTTCGATGAGCAAAATGAATGGTATTTGGTTAAGGCCAATATCGTGACATTACTTTTCAGCAGGTGCGCCTTTCTCAGTTTTTACAATGATCGTTCCATCATCGGATCTATAGAAATCCAGAAAATCTCCTTCTTCAATCTTAAGAGCTTTGAGAAGTTCCTCTGGAATCGTTATCCGCTTGTTGGTGGAGATTCTGATCGTGCCTAGTCGCCTCATAATACATATATGTAATTAATAATATTAATAGGTTGTGTATCCCGTTCGGTCTAATTTCCCAATCATTAAATAATCAACCCGTCAATCCATTCCATCCGTAATGACCGATTCATCCTCTCTGTCCGGGGAGGCCCGATGGACCAGAATAGTCCATGAGTCTATAAAAAATATTGGGTGATTTAAAAATGAAAAATTGGAATAAAAAAGGATGCACAAAGTGGGCATTCACACATATAGGAGAGGAAGCGGTGATTGAATGACGTTGCCGAATGTTCCAGGCAGGGAATTGATTGTTCCAGATGGATACTGGACATACCCAATCATTCTCGTTGTCCCTCAGGACTTGCGCCCACAGGTGCTTAAGAAACTACATTTCAATCCGGATTGTAGTCCGAGGATCTATCATAACTGGCAATACCACGGAACTATCGTATGGATTGTCCTTGAGGGGGGATTGCAGTGAAGAACCAGTCTGATAGGTTGGTTCCGTCCGATTATAAGAATACCAAGATCTTAGTCGAGACCAACCCAGGGAATACGGACAACCCGCTGGTCACGATCTATCCCTACCCAGAGAGCGACGGAACTCAAATGAATTACGAGTCCTGGCTGTCAGAATCGAACAACAAGGAAATCTATCCACAATCGTTAACGAAAGAAATAGAACAAGCCGTGGCCGAATACTATCGAAAGAGGCAGGAAAAGGGCAAGGAGGAAAAAAAGAAACCACGATCGGTTGCGGCCAAGATATTCAAGAATGGGGACATGGTTGAATCGTGCTACGACCCGATGACTGGAGAATCATTCTTCATGCATTGGATTGAGGCGCAACAAAGGGCTGAAAAGATACTTCAGATAATAGACCCGAGCAGTACGGAAAAACTCATCCCGCTTCGGGATAAGAATGTGACATCTGGACTAATGCTATTGCCGAGCGGCACCGAGGAATATGGGTCAATCGCAGATTTGGTTAAGGACATCTCCGCCTTGATTGAATCATGGGTTGATTTCCCGCCTGGTATGTCTGGCTATTTCTGCATGGCAGTGCTTCAGACATATGTCTATGAGAAATGCCCAGCCCTGCCAATCAACGATTTTCGGGCCGACTCTGGTGCTGGGAAGACCAGGGCACTGGAGGTGGCTGCCCATATCAGCTACAGGGGGTACCGGGCTGGGGGCGCTTCGACCTATGCCGCCCTGGTCAGATTGATCGACATTTGGAAGCCAACCCTCTGCCTTAACGAGAACGACCTTGGATTGTCAGACATGACATCTCCATACGCCAAGATGCTGAACGAACGGACAGACCCGAGAGGCGCAGTCCTGCTCAATATTCCTGGAAGTGACGGTGGGTGGGTCCCAACACCATTCCTGGTGTTCGGTCCGACGCTTATGACGACAAGGCAGCCATTCTCAGATAATGCCCTTGAATCTAGGTGTGTCCATTTTCGGATGACGGAAACTGAACGCGATGACATACTCCTAAACTTGCCATATCCAAAGGAATCGTCACCAGATGCTCCGCAGTTCATTACCCAAGCAGCATCTTTGAGGAACAAACTGCTCCTGTTCCGTTTCCGTAATCTTTCGTTGATGCAGAATGATTACCGTCTAGTTGTACCGAAGGTCCGCAAGAGGACGCTCCAGGTGATGCAACCGATGCTGTCTCTGGTCAAATCCCTCGAACCAGACCTATTCCCCGAAATCGTTAGTATGCTCCAGGAAATGGATAGGGAAGGTAACGAGGCTAATTATGACTGTGAAGTAGGACACATCATCAGAGCGTTATACAACCTCGAATGCGGGGACGAGGGTCGTGATCCTGACCGCACTCCAAGCTCGAAGAAGATTGCCGGGAAGATCGAGGAGATGTTCGGGGACAAAATATCCTCGGTCACGGTCGGAAGACACCTCAGCGGTCTAGGTTTGAAACAGAAAAGGGGACGGGAACGGGGATGGTCATTGGGCGATGGCAAGAAGCGCGACAAGATACTGACCAAATATTGCCCCGAATACAACCTGGGTGACTACTCGACAGGATGTTCGTCACTTGATAACCCGAACTACTTCGGAGGCCCAGACACTGGAAATTTGACAGAAACGACAGAAAAGTCAGGTAATTCCAAAAGGTAGGAGAATGGACACCCTTAAGTCAAATGCCGTCAATGATACCCCCAGAGGCGTCTAGATGCCAAACAGCATTAGGCGCTTCCGAGCGAAACGGGATGAGTATCTTACGGCAAAGAAAAGGAGCGGTATTTGCGATAACACGATCAAGTCCTACCGATACGAACTTGACCGCTCCTTTGAGGCACTCGATAAAGCGGGAAAACAAACAGCAACTAATCTGATTGGTCCTGATGATATCGATTTCCTTATGACCGAGGGGTATTCAGGCAGCGCCGGGAATCGGCGTTGGAGGCTCTCAATACTGGAGACATTCCTGGAATGGTGCGGAAACAGGGTGGTTAGCAAAATGATGCTGGGTTGGCCCCAAGATATGAGGACGAACGTAGATTGGCTTGAACCTGAAGAGGCGAAGGCCCTGAAGTCCTCGGTCGAGGGGATGGCAAGAGTTGTGGTTCATCTCGAGCTGGACCTACTCATGCGTCGCATCGAGGTTAGAAGGGTTATGTGCCATGACTTCGGTGGGGCGTATGTGAATGTCCTAGGGAAAGGGCGCAACGGTGGCAAGTGGAGGACCGTCCACTATTCCAGGGATACAAAGGAGATAATCGGTGAGTGGCTATTGGAACGAAGGAAGATTGTAGCAAGAGCAAGGAAAAAGAATCCTTCAGTATCCGACCCCGGCAATCTATTAATCTATGAACGAGGAGGCGAACTCCATGCCTATGGAGATACCGCGATCGACAAGATCGTCTGTGGCACAAGAGTTAGGATGGAGGAGCTATACGGACGAGCCTTCACGTTCTCGAACCATACGTTAAGAAGGACCGGGGGACGCATGATGTTCCGGGCAGGCGTGCCCCTAGCAACCATCTCGAACATCATGGGACATGAAAGCGTAGCTCAAACGATCAAGTATCTAGGCATAAACCTAGACGACCAAGCCGATGCATTCGACTTGGTAAGCCAGTACGAAAAAGCCTTAAGTGCCCCCCAAAGGGGCATTTTGACACCTAAGCCAGTAACATGTAGTGGGCCCAAGGAGATTTGAACTCCCGACCTTCCGGTTATCAGCCGGACGCTCCAACCAGACTAAGCTATGGGCCCTTTTCTGGTTGAGTTCAGGGAATACCAAGGGCTATTTTAAAGCTTTCTCTATCCTGGGACCAAATGGCACCGGAAAACGGCCTTTCTAGACCTTCTCCCTCACATTGCCTGGCGTTGACCATCTCTTCAATTGGGGTATCGTCGAGCCGGCGATCTCCCTAGCTCTGTCCTCGGGAATGGCCATCTTCTTGACCATGATCCTGACCGAGTTCTCGATCATCCCGTGCATGGTCGCCTCCGGGTCGGTATACTTCCCGTCCTGGAAACAGAACCGGCAATACTCCCTGGTCTCCTTGCCATTGGCACACGAACCGAAAATCCCGTCTCCCATCAGCATCCCGCAGCTCTGACAACGAACTTCCTGCTCCATGAGTAAAAAATAGGAAGCAACTCTATTTAAGGGACTCCATGCGCGGGTAAGTGAGAGGATAGGCGAAAACTCACTCGCATGCCAATGGACAATAACTATATGCCGAACCTCAATACCTGAGCGATCAACATGTCTGGCGGTCTGAAGAACAGGGGCAAGACCAAGCAGGACGTCGACGAGCGTCGTCAGGCGGCGGAGGAGTTCACCGGCGCCAAGCTGAGCGCTATCTCGCACTGCTCGTTCGACCCGATCCTGGCGGAGAAGAACATCGAGAACATGATCGGATGCGTCCAGGTCCCGCTCGGTTTCGTCGGTCCGATCCTCATCAACGGCGACCACGCCAAGGGCGAGTTCCTGGTCCCCATGGCCACGACGGAAGGGGCGCTGCTGGCGTCCGTCTCCAGAGGCTGCAGCGTCATATCATCGTCAGGCGGCGCCGACGTCGTCATCGTCAAGGACGAGATGACAAGGGCGCCGGTCTTCCGCACCGAGGGCGTCAAGCACTGCGCCCAGGTGGCCTGCTGGGTCAATGACCACATCGACGAGATAAGGGCGGCCGCCGAAAGCACCACCAAGCACGGCAAGCTGCTGAAGGTGAGAGCTTTCGCCTCAGGCAAGAGCCTGTACCTGCGCTTCTCGTACGACACCGGCGATGCCATGGGCATGAACATGGCGACGATCGCCACCGAGGCCGCTTCCCGCTTCATCGAAGAGAAGACCGGAGCCACTCTGATCTCCGTTTCCGGCAACATGTGCACCGACAAGAAGCCGGCCGCCATCGACGCCATCGAAGGCCGCGGGAAGGTCGTGCTCGCCGACGTCACCATACCGAATAACATCTTGGAGGACAAGCTGCACACCACCGCTGAGAAGGCGGTCGAGACCTGCTTCCGCAAGAACCTGGTCGGTTCGGCGATGGCGCTCTCCTACGGATTCAACGCGCACATGGCGAACATGATCGCGGCGCTCTATCTCGCCACGGGCCAAGACCCGGCCCAGGTCGTCGAGGGAAGCATGGGCATGACCACCGCGGAAGTGGTCGAGGGCGGGTTGTATCTGTCCGTCCGCATCCCCTGCGTAGAGGTCGGCACCGTCGGCGGCGGTACCCGGCTGCCGTGCCAGGGCGAGGCGCTCTCGATGATCGACTGCGTCGGTCTGGGCAAGGCGAAGAAGCTGGCGGAGATCGTCGGCGCCGTTGTGCTGGCCGGTGAACTGTCCACGCTGGCGGCGCAGTCCGCCGGAGAGCTGGGCAAGGCGCACAAGGCGCTCGGCCGGTGAACCGGAAAAAGATAAAATAGTCTCATATTCATCGCATGCCACCATGCCAGTAATCAACTTCAACTTCAACGACCTGGTCGGTCTGATGGGCAAGGACCTTCCCAGCTCGGTCGTGCTGGAACGCATCCCGATGATCGGAGCGGACCTGCACGAGTTCGACGCCGCCACCGGGGAGACGTCCATCGAGTTCTTCCCGAACCGGCCGGACCTGTACTCGGTTGAAGGCGTGGCGCGGGCATTGCGCGCGTTCATGGACATCAAGCCTGGGCTGCGCATCTATCCGACCAAGGATTCTGGCATTGTCATGAAGGTGGAGGAATCGGTCAACGAGGTACGCCCCTACGTCGTCGCCGCGGTTATCAAGAACGTCGTTATGACCGACCAGATCATCCGCTCGCTGATGGAGCTCCAGGAGAAGCTGCACCTGACCGTCGGCCGCAAGCGCGTGAAGGTCGCCATCGGCGTGCACGACCTGGACAAGGTCACGCCTCCATTCGTCTACAAAGGGGCGGAACCGGACAGCGTCTCCTTCGTACCACTGGCCAAGGAAGAGCCGATGACGATGCGAGAGGTGCTGGAAAAGCACGAGAAGGGCGTCGCGTACAAGTCCATACTGGAAGGGAAGCCGCTCTACCCGGTTATCCTCGACGTCAACGGTGAGGTGCTCTCGTTCCCGCCGATCATCAACGGACGGCTGACCACGGTCACCTGCGACACCAAGAACATCTTCATAGACGTCACCGGCATGGATTATGTCACCATCAGCGGCGTCCTCAACATCGTCACGACATCGATCGCGGAGAGGGGCGGGGACGTCGAAACGGTCACGATAACCCGTGGACGGAAGAAGGACGTCACGCCGAAGCTGGAACCCGGCCTG
The DNA here is from genome assembly GCA_942492955.1 of uncultured Methanomassiliicoccales archaeon. Classification (GTDB taxonomy): domain Archaea; phylum Thermoplasmatota; class Thermoplasmata; order Methanomassiliicoccales; family UBA472; genus DASXVU01. The sequence goes on along the minus strand of OW818644.1, from coordinate 346,631 downwards.
TGGAAGATCGACATCGCCGCCGCCAATAAGTGGCTGGGACTCGAGCTTGACGCGGACGGCATGGCCAAGTGCCTGGCCCGGATGGGCTATTCCGCCGACGGCACCGGCAAGAGGCTTAACGTTCATTCGTCAGCCGTGCGCATGGACCTGATCCACCCGCATGATGTCATCGAGGACATCGCCATCGGTTACGGTTACGAGAACTTCGGAAAGGTCCTGCCGAGAACTCAGACCGTCGGCTCGGAACGCCCGATCGAGAGGGCCGCGGACCTGGTCCGCCAGCTCATGGTCGGCTACGGGTTCTGGGAGGCGACCACGCTCACACTCACGTCGAAGGAGGACCAGTTCACGCACATGCGCGTGCACGAGCAGGAGGTCGTCGAGGTGCTTAACCCGGTCAGCGAGGACCATACTTGCCTTCGTATCCGCCTGATGCCGTCGCTGCTGGCCGTTCTGCGCAAGAGCAAGCACCGCGACCTGCCCCAGAGGATATTCGAGGTCGGGGACGTCGTCGACGGCAAACGCCGCAAGAACCTGGCGGTCATGGCCATCCATTCGAAGGCGGGCTTCACCGAGATGAAGTCGGTGGTGGAAGGCGTGATGAGAGATCTGTCGGTCAAGTTCGACCTGGAGCCGCTCGAGTCCGGCATGTACATCACCGGAAGGGGCGCGTCCGTCCTCGTGAACGGCAAATGCGTCGGCTCGTTCGGCGAACTGCACCCGGAAGTGATCACCGCTTTCGAACTGGGGTACCCGGTAATCGCGTTCGAAGTGAACCTCGACGTCCTGGTCGAGGGCAAGGTCGGAAAGATATTCTGAGCGCAAACGTCTTAACCAAACATCTGTTCCGGCAAACCAAGCCGAGGTAGCTAAGCCCGGATTACGGCGCCAGCCTTGAGAGCTGGTGGTACCCTGTACCTCGGGAGTTCGAATCTCCCCCTCGGCGCCAACTTTTACTTCATTTCGTTACTGTTATAACGAGAGTCAGCTTTCGTCGACCCAGCAGATTATCAGGACGGATCGTTCTGAGATATCTTGGCCGCCTGGATATCCAGTATGCTTTTCATCCAAGGGGTGTCGTAGAATACGTTCGATCCATTTGCATCGAAAACGGCATTGACCAGAACATTGCCCACCCGGAAAGCATAGACCGCATTGTATGACTCTCTACCAGCGCTATCGTTGGAAGCGAAACTGCCGATGAGGATGCCACCTTCCTCACCCAGGGATATCGAGGTCCAATCGATGTTGCCCCCATCATCGACCGTCCAAGCATACTGTTCATCGGCCAGTCCGGTCGAGTTCCAGGAAGTTACCGTGATTCCAAGATGCCACGTTTTACTTTCGGTTGTATAGTTGTAATCGGTCGCGGTCCACCAGTTCCATCCTATATCACCATAGACGGTGGAGTTCTCGTAACTGTAGGCGTTCGACGAGTAGACCGTCCAGCCGCTGGGCATATCGGCACTGCTCATGACGATGGAGCTCGGTCCAGCCTTAATCGGCCGGTTGTTGTATGGGTTCTGGATGACCAGGAAGTAGAATGCTCCTGAGACCAGAACAATGGCGATCACAATGATGGCAATTACGGCTACCAGTTTTTTCCCCACGACATCACCTGATGCTTGACATTTATCCAATTCAGAATTATTAGATGTTTGCGGGTTCGTGTTGATTTTGGAACACGTGGACCTAGGTCACCTTTGGTTCCTAACTCGGGCTGGTGGTACCCTGTACCTCGGGAGTTCGAATCTCCCCCTCAGCGCCAACTTTTACTTCATTCAAACGAAAAGGCCAAGTGGAAGGAATAAGGATCTGTCCAAATCGGTATTTGAGCGAGTGCCCCCTTAGGTCCAAGGTAGGAAACCTTTGGCCAATATTCCAAAAAACGCTCATGATGCTGGTTAATTATGGAATAATCGAAAGACCGATGATTGGTCAGTATAGAATATCCGATCCGTGTTTTGTGATTGGCTGATCAGGAGATTCAAAATAATCACGTAAACATCGGAATATTTGCCTATATAGGCATTTTATCCTATAGATTTCTCGACCAAGTTTATTCAATTGAACAGTACCTGGCCAGTATGGATTCCATTGTTTCTTCAAGGATCTGTCGTAAATCCATGATTCTTTGCCAGCCGTGTTCATTCTTATGCATTCATCTCTGGAACAGTTCTTCGGAAAGGCCGTTTTGGACCCTTTAATAAAATATTAATACGACAAGGTGCATTTGTTGATATGGTGCAATGGTGATTGCATGAATGATTCAACAAATATACCGAACGATCTGGGGCATGACGAGACCTTTAAGGAAAATGTGCGCCGCCAGCTGCTGGCAAAAGGAGCAGAGGGAACGACGGACCCGATAGACGCCTATGTGCCGATGGTACAGATGCCACCTGCAGAAGGCAGAGCCGTTAGATGGTTCGGCTCGGTCATCGGCTCGCTGCTATTCCTCTTTGGGGCGATCTGGTTCCTGGCAATACTCGGTTACACCGTGCCATGGTACGCTGTCTTCCCGATATTGGCCATGTTCGTCGGCGGTTTCTTCATAACGGCGGCTCTAGCCACCCGGAAGGACCTGACCAAGTTGAGGAGGTAGTCGAATGACCGACGTGACGATTAGGGGCATCGATGACGAGGTCTATGCCAAGTTCACCGCGGAGGCGAAGAAACGTGACCTGTCCATAGGGGAGCTGACCACGATCGTGATGCGTGCGCTGGTGGAGGACATCAGCACGACGAACTATCGTATCGGCAACCTGAACTCCCTTACTGTTTCAAGGAAGGACCTGGAATCGCTCAAGGGACCGGTCATGTTCCAGAACATCAAGGCGCTGGAATTCACCGATGACATCGATTGGGACATGTTCGATCGGAGCGTCATGTCCATCAAGAACTGCACCAAGGTGCTGATACCACCGACGCTGACCAGGTTCCAGGTCCTGACCAAATGCGCCATGGTCTCCGAGGTCAAGACGAAGAATTGAACGGATGACGAATAATGAGGCGAAAAACATGAAAGCGGTCGAATGCACAAGATATGGACCACCTGAGGTCCTTCGGATAGCCGAGCTTCAGAAGCCAGTTCCCAAGAACAATGAAGTGCTGATCAGGGTGCGTGCCACGACGGTGACGCCATCGGATGTCGCGTTCCGGAAAGGAAACCCGTTCATCTCCAGGTTCTTCACCGGTCTCGTTAGACCCAAGAACATCCCGGGGGACGTGCTTGCCGGGGAGATAGAGGCGGTCGGCAAGGATGTAAAGGCATTTAGGAAAGGGGATCGGGTCTATGGATCGAGCGGCACCAGTTTTGGCGCCCAGGCTGAGTACAAGTGTCTGGCGGAAAGTGAGGCATTGGCGATCATGCCGGCCAATCTTGGTTACGGCGAGGCAGCTTCCGTCTCCGATGGGGGACTGACGGCATTGCCCTTCCTGAGGGACAAGGGGAACATCCATGATGGTCAGAAGGTCCTTATCAACGGCGCTTCCGGATCGGTAGGGACGATGGCCGTGCAGCTTGCCGCACACTATGGGGCGGAAGTGACCGGGGTATGCAGCACGACAAATATTGAATTGGTGAGATCCATCGGTGCCGAGAAGGTCATTGACTATACAAAAGAGGACTTCACCAAGACCGGGGAGACCTATGACATGATCTTTGACGCGGTGGCCAAGAGCTCGTTCTCGCGATGCAAAGGCGTACTGAAAGAGGGAGGCGTCTATCTGACCACCTACCCCTCGGCGTCTGTAATGATGCGCAGGCTAGTGCCTGCCGGTGCAAATCGAAAGAAAGCGAAATTCACGGCCACCGGATTAAGGTCACCCGATGAGAAGGCGGCCGACCTCTTCTTCCTTAAAGGGCTTTGTGAGGCCGGCAAGATAAGGCCGGTCATTGACAGGACATACGACCTGGAGAGGATCGCAGAAGCCCACGAGTATGTGGAAAAGGGTCACAAGAAGGGAAATGCCGTCATAGAATTGGGAGAATGATCGGCAAGCTGGGTTTGTTATTACATCCAAGTAAGCTGCCATTTCCACATGATGTCCGCGTGACCGGAGATCTGACCAAGTGGTTTGAAGGGAGAGGTCAGGACGAAGAACTGAATAATGATGAGCCCGCAATGAAGATTCAGAGGATAAAACCGTGAAAGCGATCGTGTGCACAAGATACGGACCGCCTGAGGTGCTTCAAACAGATGAGGTGGAAAAGCCGGTTCCCAAGGACGACGAGGTGCTGATCGAGATATTCGCCACATCGGTGACCACCGGGGACTGCGAGATCCGTCGATTCAAGATGCCTGCCTGGTTATGGCTGCCGGCACGGTTAGGGTTCGGCATCCGGGGACCGAGGAACAAGATATTGGGGCAGGAGCTGGCCGGGAAGATCGAATCGGTGGGGAAGGACGTGAAACGGTTCAAGCAGGGGGACCGGGTCTTTGCCCGTACCGGTTTTGGTCTCGGTGCCTATGCCGAGTACAAATGTATGCCTGAGAACGGCGTTATCGCGATCAAACCGGCCAACATGAGCTGTGAGGAGGCAGCCTGCGTTCCCATGGGAGGACTTGAGGCTTTGCACTATCTCAGCAAGGGGAATATCCGGCGCGGACAGCAGGTCTTGATAAATGGTGCCGGTGGCAGCATAGGCACGTTCGCGGTGCAGATCGCTAAATCGTTCGGGGCCGAGGTCACCGGCGTGGACCGGGCGGAGAAGCTGGACATGCTGCTTTCGATAGGTGCGGACCACATCGTCGATTATTACAAGGAGGATTTCTCCCGAAGCGGGAAGGCCTATGATGTGATCCTCGATATGACCGGCAATATCTCGTTTTCCGCTTGTGTAAGATCTCTAAAGAAGAACGGATCACTGCTTCTGGCGAACCCGTCGCTTTCGCATATGGTCCGAGGGGCATGGACCTCAAAGACGGGAAGCAAGAAAGTAGTATCCGGGGGAGTGGGGGAAAAGGATGACGGCTTGATACAGCTCAGGGAGCTTATCGAAGCCGGGAAAATAAGATCGGTCATCGACAGGCGATACCCGCTGGAAAAGATGGTGGAAGCCCACAGATATGTGGACGAGGGGCACAAAAAAGGAAATGTTGCCATCATCGTGAAGAACAGCTAATCCGTGGGAAGGCGGAAAGGAGTTTGCCGTGGAGATCGACCTAATCGTCCATCCCCTCCAATCGTTTAACTCTACAGGATATCCAATGACCCCATCAAGCGTGGTTGCTGGTGTGACCGGATATCTCCGAGTTCACGGTACACAGGTCCTCGACGCTGAGCTTGTGCACGTCGTCATTGCCCGTCATCCGGGCGAAAACCCTGAGCTCGCTGGTCGATACCCTCAGGAAATGCTCCTTCTACGCCGAGACATCAATGATCAAACGGGCTCGTTGTCTGAGGTCCTGGGTGGTGATGCCGACCGGGCAGTGCCCGGGTCGCTGCCCCGATATTGCTGACAGCCGGCCGCCATGAGAGCGGCCGATTCTATATGGGTCAGTCATTTTCATTCAGACATATTTATATTCTGAAAAGGTTATGCTTGCATGCTCGGAACGGATAGGGGATGGACCGTTTGTGCAAGTACCGCTACAAGGGCGACCGTTGCGCCCACGGCCTGATCGACTCGACCGAATGCGTCGGTGAGGAATCCTGCGGGCACGCGAACATCGCGCGCCGCCACAAGTACCACGATGACTGTTCTAAGGAGCATTGGTGCGGCCTTTACTGCGCCAGGTATCAGCGTTTCTTCTGCGCCGGAAAGGAGAATTGCGCTTCCGCGGAGGATTATTTCGGCTCCTTGGTGAGGTTCCGGACGGGGGCGGACTGATGGCTTGCGACTATCTCACGCCGGAAGGCAGATGCGACGGGCAATACAAGGGGTTCGGCTGCATCAAGGACAAGTGCCAGGCCGAAAAGCGCAGACGCTGCGAGTTCAGCACGCCGGAGGGATTCTACTGCCTCAAATACCGCCGCTTCGAATGCGTCGGCACCGAGAACTGCGGTACCCTTGAGCAATACATGGAGTTCGTAAAACAGAGGCGCGAAAAAGCGCGCGCCTAGAATCGTTCGAAATAGAGTTCCTTGTTGATCCGCGGCACCATGGCCGCCAGTATGGCCGACTCGGTCAATTGTTGGCGCTTCATCACTCCGCGCGTCAGATAGCCGATCGCACCGCCCTGCCTTCCCGGGTTCTCGCCCATGATCTTCTCCGAGAACACGTCACCGACGGTTGATCCCTTCCTAAGCTCGGCCTCTATCATCGACGGGTAACGGAAACCGGGACCAGTACCGAAAGTGTAACGGCCCATCTTGTCCAGGATGGCGCAGTACTGCACGTCGTAGATGCCGTCCTCGCGGCGGAACAGTCCGGCCTCGATGCCCACGCCGATATCGGCGTTCTGCATGACCTGCCAGGCACGCTCCTTCGCCCCGCGCTTGACGTCGTCCTCCCACGGCTCGTCCGGAACCGAGGTCCGGGTGACGGAACCTTCCACCTCCAGCTCGATGAAGTACTGGGAGAAGATGTTGCGCACCGCCTCCACCTTGACCGGGTTGCTTGAGCCGACGTGGACCACCAGCGGCCGGTTCAGATGCCCTTCCAGGTCGACCTCCCCGTCCAGGACACGGGTGGAACTGATCGGGCAGTAATCGTCGGCCAGGACGTGGCCGATCTGGATGATCATGAGCCGCTTCATGTTCTGGCGTTCCCTCTCGGCGTTGATGATGGCGGCGTTGCCGATCGTCTCCGGAGAGACCACGATGGCGTCCAGGGTATCGTCCTTGGTCGCCTCCCCCTTGGATGAGTTGATGACCTGTATGACGTAGGGCTTCCCCTTCGTCTCGGCGTATTCGATGACCTCGGCCCTTCGCTCGACCATCGGGGTCATCTTGATCTTGTGCCGGATGGCGTACTCGTCGGACATGAGGCCGATGGCCACCTCATCCCCTACCTCGAACGCCTTGTCGAGCAATGCCCGGTGCCCTTTGTGCAACACGCTGAACGTTCCGCCAACAGCAACCTTCATTACAATCCCATCAGAATGACCGCGATGATCAAGACGACAAAGCTGACGACGTAGAGCATCATCAGCTGCTTCTTTTTCTTCTGCATGACCGCCTTGTTAGAACCGCCGCACTCCTCGGAGCAGAATCGGTCCTCTCCGACGAATGCTTTGCCGCACTCGCGGCAATGTTTGTGCTGGGCGATCTTGTCCTTGAACTGCATCGGATTTGTAATGTAGGGCCCTTAAAAGAACTTTCCCAATCAAATCACCGGTGCTGCGACTCAGGCATCTCCCCGATCCCCGTCTCGCAGTGCCTGTCCAACTCGTTGTTCATGATGATGATGCAGTGATCGGCGTGGTAGGAGATCGGTCCCAAACAGATGACCCCTGGCGTGTGGCTGAGCAGCTGCGACTCCTCGTCGCTGGTCAGGTCGGTGTGGTCGCTGAGGACGAACGTGACGTCGCCAGTGAACTGCTTCTCCCGGACGTCGTTGCCGTCCTCCTTCAGGTAGATGATCTCGGAGGTCTTCGCCAGTTCGTCGATCACGTCGCTGAAGGAACGGTTCGAGACATAGATCCCGGGCGAGCTCCTCATCTCCTCCTCGCCGGTCTGCAATAGAGCGTTTCGGACCAGCGCCCCGGTGCTCCGTTCGTCCGGGTTGAGGTACTTGAGCTCGTTGCCGACCAGGCGCACCATGCGCGGCGGGTGCGGCGGGCCCTGCAGGACGAGATACACCTCCACGTCCCGGCGCAGCTTGTGCGACAGGAAGAACGCCGAATTGATGCACCTGAGCAGGATGTCCAATCGGCCGGCCCCTCCAGCCATGTCGTCCAGCTTGAAGTCCCCGGTGGTGACGGCCTTGTGGCCGACGATCACGAACCTTCTCACTGGAGATCCTCCAGACCGCCCGCTCCCGCCTGCTTCATCAGTTGCTTGCGCAGCTTGCGGTTGCCCATGAAGCCCTTGACCGCCTTCTTGGAGTTGTTGTACTGGTGCAGCAGCTCGCGCACGTCCTTTGGGTCCGTCCCGGAACCGCGCGCGATGCGGTTGATGCGGTTGCCCTTGATCAGGCGCGGCTCCTCCATCTCCGCGTCGGTCATCGAGTCCATGATGATGCGGTACTTGGCCAAGCGGGCCTGCGACTCCTCGACGTTGATCTTGTCGGTCATGCCGCCAGGCATCCCGGGCAGCATGCCCATGAGCTTCTTGAGCGGGCCCATGTTGGAGAGCATCTCCATCTGGTCGTACATCTCCCTCAGGGTGAACTTCCCCGACATGATCTTCTTGGTGGTCTCCTCCGCCGCCTCTTCGCTGATGTTCTCCTGTGCGGTCTCAAGCAGCGACTGGAGGTCGCCCATGCCCAGCATGCGCGATATGAAACGTGAGGGGATGAACGGGTCCAGGTCCTCCAGGTGCTCGCCCACGCCGATGAAGACGATCGGGGCTTTCGTCCGGGCCACCGCGCTCAGCGCGCCGCCGCCCTTGGCCGTGCCGTCCATCTTGGTGATGATGACGGAGGTGACGCCCACCGCCTCGTGGAACGCCTGGGCCTGGGGTCCGGCCTGCTGTCCGACGGAAGCGTCGAGGACGAGTATTCGCTCCGTGGGCTTGGCCACGTTGGCGATGTCCTTGATCTCCTGGATCAGGTCGGCCTCGAGCGCGTGCCGGCCGGAGGTATCGACGATGATGACGTCCTGGTTCGCCAGGGCCTTCATTCCCTCGGCGACGATCTTGGACGCGTTCGTCTCTCCCGGTATGCCGAAGAAGTGGATGCCCACCTTGTCGGCGATCTGCTTCAGCTGGTCGTAGGCCGCCGGACGGTAGACGTCACCGGCGATCAGCCCGACCTTCATGCCCTTCTTGTGAAAATAACGTCCCAGCTTGCCCGATGTGGTGGTCTTGCCCTGACCGTACAGGCCGACCATCATGATGGTCTGCTTCTGGATGGGGAGCGTCCTCTGCTCTCCCAGGATCTTCACCAGCTCATCGTTGATGATGCGGATGACGTGTTCGCGCGAGCTCTTGCCCGCCGGAGGCTTCTCCGTCAGCGCCCGCCGCTCCACCTCCTTGGTGATCTCTAGGACGAGCTTGACGTTCACGTCCGATTGGAGCAAGGCGCGCTGAATGTCCTTGGTGATCTCCTTGACGAGCTTCTCGTCGATGTTGCTGGCGTTTACTATCTTCTTGAGCACGTCGCGCAACGATTGACCAAGGTTCTCAAGCACCATTTCAAAGTCCTCTGCCAGCGGTAGGGTTCAACAATAATAACCTTTTTGTGCAGAAATTTGGATAGAAGGAAAAAGGTTTGGGAAGGGCTAGCCTTGTCAGAAGGGATGGGATGCACTCTGAAAACTAGCCCAGACCTTCCCAATACTACTATCAATTATAGAATATATAAGGATTTCTTAAAATTCCTCAACGGCGATAATCAGCGGAGGCCAACGTTTCCACTGGAATGCTGGCTATAAATAAAAAAACGGGATGAAAGGGGTTTCGGCTTAAAGGTAGCCGGACTTCTGAAGGGTCATCAGGTCTTCGGTGCTGAGCTTCTCGCCCCGCTTGAACTTGTCAAAGATCTCTTCCGATTCCTTCATGGCGGAGGACTCATCCTTCTTCTTCCTCGCCTTGCGGGCCTTCTGCCTCAGGCCGGTGATGATCTTATCGTAGTCGTGCACCTGACGGATGGCTTCGATGTGTCTCTTGTGCTCATCGTCAGCCTTGACCTTGGTCTCGATGAACTTCTCCTGCGATCCGTCCGCTTCCTTCCTTAGGGAGTCGGCCTTCTCGTAGAGCTGGATCATCGCGTCATGTTCCGCCTGCGCCTTCTCGGCCAGTTCGGAGACGAGCTTGTGCTGCGCCTCGGCCTGGTCCTTGGCCTCGCGGAGGTCGTGGATCGCGCCCTTTACATCGGAGTTCATCTCCAGGGACTTCTCGCGTTCCTTGATCTGCATTGAGAGGGACTTCATCAGGTCGACCAGTTCCTTCTCCTTCTCCTTGGTGAGGGAAGAGGTCATCTGCTTGAACTCGAGGGCCTTGAGGTCCTTCTTCATGCGTTGGACAGATGGTCCCTCATGAGGAATGGTGTCCTTCTTGAGCTTGGTAACGTTCTCGTTGAGCTCGTTGACCTTCTTGTTCCATTGGTCGCGGCTTTCCTTAGCTGCCTTGACCTGTTCGTTCAATGCGTCCCTAGTCTCGCGGTGCTTAGCCGCTTCTTCTACCAGTTCACGGACCTTTGCGTTCAGCTCATCTCTTTTTTGAACCCATTCTTTCGTTTTTTCGTTGAGTTCATCCCGGAGCCGCCTGTGCTTCTCCGCCTCGTTGTTGTTGAGCTGACGCTTCTGGTCGAGGTCCTCTAACAGTTCGGTCATAAATCTCACTCTCAATTGTGCATTTGACAATTAAGGCGAGTTGGACATAATGCAGACTATTTATAACTCTTTCGATAACCTTCGAGATTCGTAGGCGGAGCCAGCCAGGGCCTAGCGGCCGTCTCCCGGGTCGTCTTCGAGGCTGTCGTCCTTATCCCCGGGATCGAGGTGGTCCTCACGCTGCTCCACATCGATGTCGTGCCATCCGTCGTTCGGGGAACCGAGCGTCCCGTCCTTCATCTGGAACTTGACCTTGAGCTTCCCTTCTTCATAGAACACGATGGCGCTCTTGACCATCGAGACATAATAGTTGACCCGCTTCCCGTTCTTGGTCAGCTTGCGCTCCGTGCAGACCACCAGGCCGGCTCCCTCGAGATCGCGGATGCGGCGATAGCAAGCGGCGATCGGGATCCCGAACTGCATGGCGATATCCTGTGCGCACTTCGAAACCCTCACCGTGGCCACCAGTATCTTGACCGCGTAAGGGTCCGTGAGGAGCTGGGAGGCGGCCAGAAGGTCTACCATGTGGACACCCCTATCGTCGAATGAGAATAAAAAGCCGGCAGGCTGTTTTTTAGAAATCCGAATTCTCGCCTTGCGCCGCAAGGGGTGGCCCTGGCCGAAGCGTTTGGTCGCGATCCAGTGAGAAAAGTCGTCCCATACCGGTTCATCATTCTCCTCGTTTCTTATCTCTGACCGCTCAGACCATCGGCATCAATCTGGGGCAATCCACCCCGTCGATCACCTCGATCTCGAGATGGTAGTAGGGCGTGTACGGTTTCTGGCCGCAGAGCAGCACCGTTCCGTTGACGCTCTCCAGCTTGATGTGCATCGTGGCCTGGTTGGCCAGATGGGGCAGCGATTTGCTGATCGGGGTGGCCTCGGCCACGACGACGTGACCGCCGCGCCTCATGGAATCGATATGGTGGAACGTCTGGGGCAGCACGTCGCCGCCGTAGGTCGCCTCCATGGAATCGAAGCCGAGGATGGAAAGGTATGGCGCCTGGGATTTCGAAAGCATGTACTTGAGCGATTCCCAGCGCAGATCGTGCGATGCGTCCGTTCCCTCTATGGCACGCAGGAACCGGTATCCTTCGGTGGATTGGTTGCTCGTGTCCAGGATGTTCAGCCCGTCCATCATGACGGACTTTTCCAGTTTTCCCTGCAGACGCTTCTGGATCTCCGCGTAGTCGAGTGAATAGAGCGGGTTCCATACCAGGCCCCTGCCCTTCGAAAGATGGTCCACGATCATGCTGGTCTCGAGCCATTGCACCGTGCTTTGGGGCACGCCCTGGTCTATCTCGAGGAGCGCCATCCCTCCGCGGGGCAGGCCGCCCATGACCGAGTCCAAGGCGGAGCAGCCGAATGATATCGTTTTTAGGTCAGGATCGGGGACCGATACGTGCTTGCCCTTCGACACCGGCAAACTCTCAGAGTCATGATCGAAGACGCTGAGCCGTCCGCCCTGCAGAGTGAACATGTACTTCCATCGGTGAATGCTGCCGCCACGCAGCTTCTCGATGATGAGCTGCCTGATGCGCCGGCCCGCCCTTTCGTCCGAGTCCAATATTAGGACGCCATCGCCTAGATAGTCCATGATGGACTTGTTGGACGTTTCCAGGACGTATATGATATTGGTATTGGAATGCTCGACCAGGTCCTTCTGGAGAACGTTCATGATCCGCTGCGCACTTATTCCGTATATCTCCGAGAGCGCCTCGATCGAATCGAGGATGATCAGCGACCGTTTCGGCAGGTTGTTCTCGGTGATGTCGTACGCCAACTCCAGCTCCGGCAGCATGGTGCCGATCTCCAGGACCAGCGATCCGTCCGGCGCGAGGACGTTGTAATCATCGTCATCGTCATGGTCGATCTCCCCCGCCTCGACCTGGCCCTCGAGCTTGTTCAGCTCGGTCCGGACGACCGAGGGGTTGGTATCGGTGACGGTCAGGGCCCGCAGCAGGTTCTTGGTCGCCCGCAGCGTCGCCTCCTGCTTCGGGTTGACATCCTCCCTTTCAACGTTTGTGGTCTTCTTGAGGAAGGCCTTGCCCGCCTTGAGGATCTCGTTCCGCTTGGCCTTCTCCCTCAGCCAGGGGAACTGGCGGAAGAGCGCCTCATCGGAAACGCGTATCGAAAGATAGTATTCGGGCTGTTCCTGAGACAGCTCCTCTATCAACTGAAGGGCGAACGTGGTCTTGCCAGTTCCGGCGTCTCCCTTGATTATCAGGGAGTGACCACCGGGCGACCTGAAGAAGTCAAGTACCTCCTTTGGTATCCTCCCATTGCCAGTATCAGCGCACATTCATACCACTTCAGGCCAAGAACCAACTCGACCCACTTAAACCTTCCCGGCTTATTCTCGTTCCAGCTAATGAAAACAGTCGGCATACGATAGTCTGTAAACCTGATTGCCGGTAAAGTTATGGAAGTTGAGGGCCGGGCCCGACAAGGTTTTATGCGGAGTCGGGCATAGCACGTGTCTATTAGCTATACGGAGCTGAACTGATGCTTCTTTGCCCATTGGATTACCGCTACGGGCGCGACGAGATGAAGATGATATTCACTGAGGAGAACCGTCTCCTCACTCAATTGAAGGTAGAGGCCGCCCTGGCCCGAGCCCATGCCAAGCTCGGCAACATTCCGAAGGCGGCAGCTATCGAGATCACCAAGAAGGCCGACCTGAGCTTCGTTAAACCGGAGCGGGTCAAGGAGATCGAGGACGAGACCAAGCATGACGTCATGGCGATGGTCCGCTCGCTGTCCGAACAATGCTCCGGCGAGGCTGGACGTTACGTGCATTTAGGCGCCACCTCCAACGACATCGTCGACACGGCCTCCGCCATCCAGATATCCCAATCGCTGGACATCGTGGAGAGGGACGTGGTCCACCTCATCGCCACCTTGGCCGGATTGGCCAAGAAGCACCGTGACACCATCATGATGGGCCGTACGCATGGCCAATTCGCCATACCGACCACTTACGGTTTCAAGATCGCCGGGTACATCACCGAGATGATGCGGTACCAGGAGAGGATCTCCGAGGCGCGCAAGCGGCTCTGCGTGGGCAAGATGTCCGGTGCCATCGGAACCGGCGCCGCGCTCGGCCCGAAGGTCCTGGAGATCCAGGAACTTGTAATGAAGGACCTGGGGCTGGGCATCGAGGAGGCGGCGACGCAGATCGTCTGCCGCGACCGGTACGCCGAGCTGGTCGCCATCATGGCCATGCTGGACACCTCATGCGAACGTTACGCGACCGAGGTCCGCAACCTGCAGCGCTCCGAGATCATGGAGGTGTCGGAGGCGTTCGACAACGAGAAGCAGGTGGGAAGTTCAACGATGGCGCAGAAGCGCAACCCGGTCATATCCGAGAACCTCTGCGGCCTGACGCGGATCGCGAGGGCGTTCATCATCCCGGCCATGGAGGACATGGTGCTGTGGCACGAGCGCGACCTCACCAATTCCAGCGCCGAGCGTTTCATCCTCCCGCATATCATGGTCCTGACCGACGACATCGTGACCAAGATGGACACGGTGTTCTCTGGTCTGGTCATCCACGCCGACAACATGCAGCGGAACCTGGACTCGTCCCGCGGACTGATGATGGCCGAACCGGTCATGATCTGCCTGGTGGGCAAGGGGCTGGGCCGGCAGGAAGCGCACGAGATCGTGCGCCGGGCCAGCATGGCGGCGGAGGACCGGGGTAAGACATTCAAGGAGATGCTCCTTAAGAACAAGGAGGTCAAGTCCCGCCTGACCAGGTCGGAACTGGAAAAGGTGATGGACCCAGCCAACTACGTAGGCGTGGCGCCCCAGATCGTCGATTCGGTCGTGGCCAAAGCGGAGGCGTTGGTCTCACCCAAAAGGTCAACGAAGAAGGCAAAAAAGACCATTTTGTGAGGACGCGGTCAGGCCCCGCCGACCGCGCTCCGTCCCTTTTTCTATCTCGCCTAGACCTGACCCGGATCAGTTTACGATACGTATCCATTGGGCAAAGGTAGATATGAACGGCATTGAGCTCTATATTATGGATTCTCGTGTTTCTGCATGACAACTCTTACGATATCCTCATCATCGATGATGAGCCATCATTGCTGAACCTGGCGAAGATATACATGGAGATGGAGCCGAATCTGCGGATAACAACATCGACATCGGCAAAACAGGCACTTCAGTTGATCACAGTCCAACACTTCGATGCCGTCGTCTCCGACTATCAGATGCCCGGGATGGACGGCATCGAACTGCTGAGGGCGGTCCGCGCGAAGCAGGTCAATGTTCCTTTCATCCTTTTCACCGGAAGGGGGAGGGAGGACGTGGCCATCGCCGCTCTGAACAATGGGGCGGATTTCTACATACAGAAGGGCGGGGATCCGAAGGCGCAGTATGCCGAGCTGAGGAACGCCATCCTGCATGCCATAGGGAAAAAAGGTGCGGAGGAATTGGTCCAGAGCATCGTCGACAACGCGCCGCTGATGATCATGATCGTCGACGAGGAGAGAAGAATTCGGACATTCAACAAGGCAGTGCTCGAGTTCACCAAGCTTTCGCCGCTGGAGATGTTCGGTCTCCGCTGCGGACTGGCGTTCAGATGCCATAACTCCAAGGAGAACGACCAAGGCTGCGGGTTTAGCTCGCATTGCAGTGAATGCAACCTGTGGGACGCCATAAAGAGGACCATTAGCACGGGGGAGAAATGTCTGAGGGTGAAAGCGGATATCCCGACCCTGGAAGGATCGGGGAACGGTGAGACGGTCCTGATGGTCTCGACGGCCCCGATACGCTCTTACGGCAAGAGCTTGGCCTTGGTATTCCTGGAAGACTTCACCGAGCTCAGGAATAACGGCCTGGATTGAACAGCGAACACCGATCGCCGACCTGCATTCCTCAGCATGATGGATAGAGTCATGTTATAAAAATGGAAAGAAAGGTAAAAGGTTTATTTCACGTGCTCAGAATAGTTGCGCATCTCCCAATTGAGGCAGCTGGACCTTGATCAGGTCGAACTGCCCTTCGGAGAAGGTCAGAATGACGTGGACCTTCAGGTCGACCTCCATGCTGTCCGATTCCCCATAGACCACCAATTCAGAGTTGGTGTGGAAATTGAGCCACAGGTCTGCCTGCTGGATGTCGCCGCTTGACGGTATCATCAGGTGAGCCACGAGCTGCATGTTCCTCGAATCGAGCTCGACAAGTGGCTCTTCGTCGACATTGAGCAGCGAGATCGTCCCAAACCAGTTCACATGGAGTTTGATGCTGATGTTGTCATTCTTCTCCGATATGACCATGTTAACATGGGCGGTTCCATCGATCATGATGTACTGAATCTGCTCTAGGTACGGCAGGAAGTCTGACGGGACCAATTCTGCCAACATCATCTTCTGCTCATCCGTCACCAGGTCGTCTATGTTGATCTTGTACGCATCGACCTTGATGTTCTCTACCAACTTCACGTCCGGATTCTTCGCTTGCGCCGGTGCGATCGCGAATGCCACGATCAGCATTGGCATCAAGACGGCTAACGCAAATATCTTCGCTATTCTTTTTGTATTCATTTTTTAGTCATCCCCCCAAAGGATGTGTTGGTATTCGGTCCGTTTTTTAAATACTGGTAGGTCATGATTACACAAAATGATAATAGCAGATTATGAATATTATTAATTGAATAAATATGGCGTGAATTTTCGAAGGTCCATATTATGGATTGTTATTCGGTCGGGTCTGAAAGTACTCATGATTCGCTATCTTCAAGAAACGATAATTGCGGATTATCACGAACTAGATACAAGGGACAACAAAATGTGATTTTTCTACGACGACGTTATGCCTGGACCATTGAGTCCAGTATCCCTCAAGGTCAGAAACAATTATATCCCAAGTAGTGTTCCCTGTCCGTACATTGGGCTGGTAGATCAGCGGAAGATCGCTGCCTTCGCAAGGCAGAAGCCGGGGGTTCGAATCCCCCCCAGTCCACCATTTTCCTGGCTAACCTCGATTCCTCCCTTTTTCGGGAGAAATTCACTGGCCTGATATGCTGCCGATATGGCCAGCTATATCGAGGCATTCAATAGTGTGAGCCCCTACCTTGGGCAAAATAAAGACATATTACCGTCATCAACTCAAACAAAATTCCGTGGCGGAAAAATCAGCGCCATTTCCGCGGCTTATTTGCCGCCCAGGTTCTTCCTGTAGGGCGCCTTATTGATGTACGCCCTCAACCCCGCGAGCTCGCTCGGGTTCTCGACGTCTGCCTCCGATATACTCCTGCCCTTGATGACCCAGCGTTTGAGCTTGCCTTCCCATTTTCCGCCCAGCCGTCTAATCCTGCCCTTGAACGGCTTCGTATCGCCGGAGACAATGGTATCGTTGCCGCTTGGCGTGAACAAGAGCTTGCCGCGGGGGGACGGATACTTCGACCCCTCCTCCGTCAACAACCTTTCCAGCCTTGCGTTAATATTTGGATCCGATGGGTCCATGCCGCCGATCCGAGACTCGATCCACACGTTGAGGCGCTCATACTGAGGGCTGAGTGGTGGATTTGAGACATTGTTCGCATCAAAACCATTCTGGTTATTTCCAGAATATACTTCCGGGCTGTTGCCTCCCAATAATCCCTTCAACAGACCCATATTGAACCTCTGTGGTGTAAATATTAGGGCGGAGAACCACTCCCGTTCAGCCGCCCGGTGTAGTACCTCTAGACGAATGTCCTCATCATCTTCCCGAAGGAATCACACGGAGTGCAGTCCATGTATGTGGATGTGATGACTAAATAGTTTTTCAATGAAAATGATCAAAGCCTGATCTCTGCATCGACCAGCTGGAAATCTCCGTTCCCATGCATCTTGGGATATTGAATAGGAGTCAGGCCGTGCCTCATCAGAAAATTGACGTGCCCCAAGCTCACAAAATTGTTGTCCCTTGCATTTTGATGGCACTCCAGAAATGTTACGAATCGCGCCGGAGGCTCCACCTCCTGCATGTCCCGGTTGACGAGCGGGCCCATCCTGAGTGATACTCGATCATACCTCCTGAGCTGCTCCGCCGAGGGCGAACGCACGGAGTCCAGAATCTTCTGGTACCGGTTGCGCTGAACGGTCTTCAGGCAGACGGCCTGGAAGGCCCGCGGCAGCTTGAAGAGGTAGAGGTCGGTGAGGTCATAATCGGTCTGGGCCTGCCGGAGGATGCTGATCGCCTTTTCCTGGGAGCAGTTAAGAAGTGAGATCAGGACCGCATGGCGGCCCTTCGTCCCCAGAACGGAACTGGTGATGAATGTGGTATAGCAGTACTCAGCCCCTAGATTGGCGAAAACGGGCTTGGGCGTGCGCTTCTGTTTGAACAACGGCCTCATCTTGAACCGAGGTATGGCCATATGGTCCTCGAGCCTCGGGACCGTTTCGATCCAATCGGCCAAGGGGGAACGCAATTCCTCCAATGAGATGAGATGGCAGCAATAGCCTGTTTTGGAGTTGATGGTCCCGGGGAGGCGGATGATCCTGCGCGTGTCCACGGTCACCGCCTTGTCGATCGCTATCCCTTCCATGACCACTTCATCGACCAAGGCCTTCCTCCTCTGGATGATCGACTTCTCCCTGATTCGGAAATCAGGCTCGATGCTCTTGTCGACGTCATCGAAAATCAAGTGAAACCCTTTGCTTCCACTGAAGGCGACATATTTCAGAGGATACTTGCGCTCAGTCAGGAAATCCAGGAGATGGACCGCGTCCTTCCTGGCTCGCTCGAGATTGGAGAGGGACAGCGGTTGCCTGTCGATGTCGAAGGCCACATCGTGGCTCAGGACCACATTTCCCGGCCCCCAATAGTCCATGCTGTTCTTGGGTCTCGGGGCCACGGTGGTGGGATTGAGGTAGGTGGACGTGGAGTAATAGACGTCCAGCGGCTTCATTTTCAAGAGCCATCCCTGTAAATCAGATGAGGATCGGATGACATCCTTGATTTTGAAGAACCTTCCATTGGGAAGGAGGAACCGGAAATGGCGCTTGTTGAGGTCAGTGATGAATTCGATATCCGGAGGGCTCCGGGAATAGAAATCCCCCAACCGGTCAGCGGGACTTTCAGCAGGGATCAACACATCGTCAGCACTCCTTCGTTTTTCTGCGCCCGATTGCGATGCCCTTCCCCTCATCTTCATGCCGAGCTGCGGATCCATCCCAAGCTCGGTGCCCAGGTGGAGCAGGATGGTGTGCTTGGTAGCCCGTTGCAGGACTCGCAATCATAGTTTATTCCTTTATTCTTCTCCCCATCCAGCCATCAATAAATATTCTGCTCTCCTATATTTGGTAAATTCAATACTTTGTATTTCATATTTATATCCATTCAGCGATGGATCGGTAGTTGGGGCGGCAGAACCACCAATCATCCGATTCAGGATTGAAGAAACGGATCAAAAATTCTTATCTCGTGGAGGCGAGCACTCTGTTGGCTGGATTGTTGCCGGAATCGCTAGAGATCGAGAAGAAAGGAGCGAAAAGGGCCAGTACCAGTAGTCCCTCCAAGATACCCGGAGACGGCGATAAGATCTGCTCCAGTCCCCCTTCTCTCGATCGCCTATCATGTAGAATATGCGGTTTCAGGCCAAATAATGCAATGCTACTCAACTTTATCTAGGGCTTGTTCCCAACGTATGCTATAGATCTTCCAAATCATAGCAATGGTCGGGTTTGGATACCGTCCCAATAATTTCTCTTGACTATATGCGCAACCAGAGAATGGAAAGGACGAAAAAGTAAAGGATCATTATGAATAACATCAAGAAAGTCGCATTCATCGGTAATTATCAACCTCGTCAATGCGGAATTGCCACATTTACGACCGACCTATGCGAATCTTTCGCATCGAGCAATCCCGGCGTCCAATGTTATGCAATTCCCATAACCGACATTGAAGAAGGTTATCGATACCCCGAACGCGTTCGTTTAGAGATAAAGGAACAGGATCTGGACAGCTACAAGGCAGCCGCTGACTTTTTGAATCTCAATAACATCGATATCGTCTGTCTTCAATTCGAATTTGGCATTTTTGGAGGTAAAGCGGGCAGCTACATCTTATCATTGTTGCGCAACCTGAAAATGCCCATAATAACAACACTACATACGGTGCTCAGAAATCCAAATACAGAACAGCGGCGTGTTATGGATGAAGTGCTTGCGAGATCTGATTATGTAATTGTCATGATCCAGAAAGCCGTCGAAATTCTCCATGATGTGTATAAAACACCTCTGGACAAGATTCGTATGATACCGCACGGAATACACGATATGCCCTTCATCGATCCCAATTTCTATAAGGATCAGTATGGCGTCGAAGGCAAAACAGTCATTCTTACTTTTGGTCTGATTTCTCCGCAGAAAGGCATCGAGGTCGTACTACGCGCGCTGCCTGAGATCATGAAGGACCATCCCGATGTCGTTTACTTGGTCGTCGGGGTTACACACCCCAATCTTCTCCGGCACGAGGGTGAGAAATACAGGCTTTCACTGCAGCGTCTTGCGGACGAACTTGGTATTAAAAGGCAAGTCATATTCTATAACAAATTTGTTTCCATAGAAGAGCTCTATGAACTCATTACTCTTGCCGATATTTACATTACTCCATATCTTGAAGAAACGCAAATTACATCTGGAACGCTCGCCTATGCTTATGGCGCAGGCAATGCAGTAATATCAACGCCGTATTGGCATGCTCAAGAGTTACTTGCGGATGGTAAGGGCATTCTTGTACCATTTGGAGATTCGATCTCCATAACCAAAGCAATCACACGACTTATTCAAAACCAGGTCGAACTCAATACAATGCGAAAGAATGCTTATCTGCTAGGCCGCGAAATGACCTGGAATAGAGTGGCGCAACAATATGGCAACCTTTTCGCAGAAGCTCGCCAAAAACGGTCAGCGGTCATGCGAAAGAAGATATCGATGCGGTTTCTTGATGAACAACCGCTAATCTTACCAGAAATCAAACTTGACCATCTGATACGAATGACCGATTCCATAGGAATATTTCAGCATGCAAAATATAATGTTCCCAACTTCGCCGAAGGATATTGCACGGACGATAATTCAAGAGCGTTAATTCTCACAGTATTGCTTGAGAATCTCGGCACAATAAATTCCTTGTTGATTGATGACCTCGCAACCCGTTATCTTGCCTTCGTGAGATATGCCTGGGATGACAAAAAGTCACGATTTAGGTCTCTTCTCACATTTCAGCGCAAATGGGACGATAAATTTTCTGAAGATAGCCATTGCCGAGCAGTATGGGCTCTCGGAACCTGTATCGGCCGTTCCAGGAACGAAGGTTTTAGTCAAATGGCTGCAGAAATTTTCGAGAACGCCCTCACTCCCGTATCTTCATTTTCATCGCCGCGAGCCTGGGCCTTTGCGTTGATTGGGGTCCAGGAATATCAGCGACGTTTCCCGGGCGACAGGTCTGTCCGCAATATTACGGAAGTGCTTTCAACAAATCTTATGAGACTTCATGAAGAGAACTGTATCGCTGAATGGAAGTGGTTTGAACCGGCTTTAAGTTACTGCAATGCTGCGATCCCCCGCGCACTCATCGCCAGCGGTCGAGGCCTGGCCAACAAAGAAATGCTCGAATGTGGGATTGGATCATTAAAATGGCTGATCACTTTGCAGACTTCTTCCCGCGGTCATTTTCAGCCTGTTGGCAGCGACAAGGTATTTGAACGTGGCAGCTCCAAGCCTGTTTTCGATCAACAGCCGATAGAGGCATATTCAACAACCTCGGCCTGTCTGGAAGCATACATAACAACGAAAGATAGGTATTGGTATAGTGAAGCTGAAAAAGCATTTCAATGGTTTCTTGGATCCAACGATCTGGGAATTCCGCTCTACGAGCCGATGAATGGCGGCTGTTATGACGGGTTGCACGTGGACAGGGTGAACCGTAATCAAGGCGCTGAATCGACGATTGCGTTTCTTCTGTCCCTATACGAGATGACGAACATAACCAACATTATTGAGTCATTCAAAGAGCCGATCTAATAATCAATAAAATGAGCACTTCCGAGGGATAACCATCCGCGCTTGTGAAGGATACGGGCATTATTTCTATGCCTTAGAAATTATGAGCCAATCTTTAAGTATCCACTTCAGAATAACTTGACTATTCGTCTGACGGTCGTCGGACATATCGGATGGGTGCCAGGATGGGAATTACTGTTGCAGATGCCGATCTAATAATTGGAAAAATAAACCCATCCGAGGAATACCCATCCGCGCTTGTGAAGGATACGGGCATTATTTTATTGCCCGAGAGACAACGGGTCATTGCACGCCCGCACATTCCCGCCAACGAGTCGCGGATAGAAGGGATCATATTACGAGTGTTGGCGCTCGATGAGTCTGAGGTCCAGAAAGAATCTGAGTGCATGCTTTCCAAGTTTTCACACCGGCATCATAATTTCGAGGCTCTTTTGGAGCGCCAATTTGACTCCCTCCGCAGGTTCGTGCCGTCCGATGTGTTACCTTCGAGAGAACGAAGGTACCTCATTGGCTCACTATTTTTGTCCGAATATTCATTCGAATCAGCAGCCCTTTTCAATCCTTCAATCGTTCCACACCCGGACCAGTCGGGGTTGCCACCCGGTTCGCTTAGGTTTATACTATCATTGCGGGCTACAGGCGAAGGACACATTTCATCTCTGAAATTTAATTCCGGATGTATTGACGAAGATTACAACATATCCGTCGATAATTCATTTGGTCTTGCCACCACCGCAGAGATGAAGGTAAATACCTTTTACAGCAAGATACATTTTATTCGGAAACTCCGAGAAATGGGCGTTTTCACCGATTTATCGAATTTAATTACCAATTCGTTATCGGATGAATTCACTTTTACCGAACTTATGGAAAAGGTCAAAATTCAGATCTGCGAGCATCAACCGCTTTCTACGGTTGACAGCCTTGCCTTAGATAAAATTCAGTGGCTGGCCCGATGCAACTATGAAGCAGAATTCGAACCATCGGTTCCCCTATCGGAACGGGTACTGTTCCCGCTCTCTCCGAGTGAACAGAATGGCATTGAGGATGCGCGATTCGTTCTTTTTACTGACGACGATGGAAGTAAGAAGTACTACGCAACCTACACAGCTTATGACGGCAAGATTATTCTTCCGCAATTGATGGAAACACAGGATTTCGTGCATTTTAAAATGGCTACCCTGTGCGGGAGCGCCGTCGTCAATAAAGGAATGGCCATGTTCCCACGCAGAATAAACGGCCGTTACGCGATGATATCACGCCAGGACAATGAGAACCTATTTTTGATGTACTCTGATAATATCCATTTTTGGAATGAAACTAAATTGCTCATGAAGCCTTCTTATCCATGGGAATTCGTGCAGATTGGGAACTGCGGTGCACCGATTGAAACTAAGGATGGTTGGCTTCTTCTTACTCATGGCGTTGGGCCTCTTCGGCAATATTCTATTGGCGCCATTCTTCTAGACAAAGAAGATCCATCGAAAATACTTGGCCGTTTGAGAGAGCCGCTCATTAATTGGACGGAGAATACCCGATCGGGTTACGTTCCGAACGTTGTATACACTTGCGGGGCGCTCCCTCACAAAGACAAGCTCATCCTTCCCTATGCAATGTCCGACCAACAGACTACCATTTCCTTGATTTCACTCTCTTCTCTCCTTGAGAAACTATTACATGGGACACGTTAGCCTTCCAATGCTTCCATCACCCTATCAAATAATTTAATAGCGTCCCCTTCTCTGCTGAGATGAGCCGATGTCTCATGAATCCGGTCATATAGAAAACAAAAAAGAGGAGCAGCCACGTGAGTGCCAATATGGCACAACCTATCCAATAGGGTGTGCCCACCCCTCCGATGAATGTGATGTGCCTTCTCGAATATCTCAATGTATTTCCGCTGAAAAATATTAGAAAGCTCAAGCAGATGGAGGCGCTCCCTAAATTATTGTCTATTCTTTGTATATATAAATTATTTAAAAAAAAGGTTAGGAAAAGGTATATGGATCGAGGGAAAGATGCTTGTCCGCGACATCCCTTGGTTGCGTTGAAGTATGGCTATTTTTCGTTCTTGGAATCCGTATGCCACAATTGAGCGCTCTTCAAACCATTAGATGAGGCGAACTAAACACATTTATCAACGGCAGACACCAATCATTTCCAGTGAAGGAATCGTGCTCAACCATTCATTCCTCAAGGGCGTCGGATTCGGCATTGTCGGAGGCCTTGCGGGCACTGTTCTAATGGATATTGTAATGGTACTGACATTTTTGATCGCAGGTCAACCAGCAGACGCTTTCTTCTCCACGGTCGGGGAAAAACTCGGGGATGGGGCCTTGGCCGGGATCATGGTTCATAATCTCGTCGGTCTCACTGGCGGATTCGTCTTTTCCCTATTGGTGCTGAATATCCGGGGTCTTAATTTCGAGAGCAGGCGGAAAGGTCTTGTGCTCGGCATTGCCGCTGGAGCATTAACCATACCATTTGGCTGCATCCCGCTCGCGTTATGGCTTAACCAGCCAGTGCTCGACGTGATCGCTTTTTCGATCCTTCCCCACTTGGTCTGGGGAACCACGCTTGGATGGATCTTTGGATACGGAATGCTCTCAGGACACTCGATCGAAAAGGTGAAGATTGCGGAATAGGTGAGAGTGTTCAGTGACGATGCAAATCAAGTTCGATCCGCAGTCCTAAACCTCGCCTAAAACGCTAACCAATTTCGTTATCTTTTTCGATAACGATTCAATTGCTAACAACGCCTCAACTTCGTCCATATCCCCTTTAGAAGCTTTGCCAGCGACCAAGCTAATATCTCCAAAGGTTTTACTGATAATCTCCAGGATGCCGTCCACGATTATGGTGGCATCTTGCGTCTTGGTTTCCTTCGGAATGCATATTTCCGATATCTTCGCCATATTGATTTCTCCACCTCAGCTAACTAGGGAAATTTTGTGCTGTTATCTTAAGAAGTATTTTTCCTTCAAAATATCAGGATTTAAAATGTTTTGATAAGCTACTTGGCAAGCTGCCATTATGTTCGTTTTATGAATAGATGGGAATAGAGTGATAGTCATCGCTGTGATCCATTCTTCTTAGGTCCCAAGAAACTTGCCGGCCAGCAACGTCTTTCGAACATCGGAACGCCAGCAATTGCTTTTTGTGATGCTTCGATCAAGGAATTGATCCGGACTTCATCTCACAAGAATGATCTCTGTTTTTGATCTTACGCTGTGATATTTATTGAGTAATCTTCCGCAACACGATTATATTTGGTAAATACTTCTTACCAGAAAGCGAGGAACAAAAATGATGGACAATATACTCCAGACAATCGGGAATACCCCCATCGTTCGAATCAACAAGTTAAATCCAAACAAGAATGTCAACATTTACGCAAAGCTGGAGGGTTTTAATCCCACAGGGAGTATAAAGGACCGTATCGCTCTAGAGATGATTCAACAGGCCGAACGGGAAGGGCGACTGAAACCTGGCAAGACGATCATTGAACCGACATCCGGTAACACCGGCATCGCTCTGGCCATGATCGGAACCGTATTGGGATATCGCGTCGAAATCGTCATGAGCGAAGCCGTTTCAGTCGAAAGAAGACAGATGATAAAGGCACTGGGGGGAGAGATCGTCCTTACTGATGCTAAATCAGGTACCGATGGAGCTATCAGAAAAGCCAGGGAATTGGTGCAACAATTTCCGGACAAGTATTTCATGCCGGACCAGTTTTCCAATAAATACAATCAGATCTGCCATTACCGTACCACTGGCGAAGAGATATGGAGACAAACCTTCGGCAAGGTCGACTATTTCGTTTCTGCGCTGGGAACATCCGGTACAATTATGGGTGTGGGAAAGGCATTGAAGGAGCATAACCCTAACATCAAACTCGTTTCTGCCCACCCGGTGAAGGGACATTACATACAGGGCCTCAAGAACATGGAGGAAGCCATCGTTCCATCGATATACGATCCCTCAAAGATTGATATTACGATCATGGTCGAGACGGAAGCCGCCTACGATATGGCACGGCAGATTGCCAGCAAAGAAGGAATTTTTGTGGGCATGAGCAGCGGCGCTGCGATGTATGCTGCGGCGGAGACAGCCAAAAAGATAACTTCCGGCAACATCGTTGTAATCTTCCCTGACCGTGGCGAGAAGTATCTCAGCACCAAACTGTTCCAGGCTTGATCCTCTCCGACAATGATGTGGCTCATCCAATGATCGGTTCGATCATGCGTATAGGGTGGTCGACCCTTGAAAGATGGGTCTCGGCCTTTTTTCATTGATGCTCATGACCGGAGTTGGTCACAGTTTAGGGGGAATCAGAATTGAAAAACGACGCCAAGTTTTAAGCCTCTGATTGGAGGTCTTATCCCACGGACATCCGATGAATTGCCCGAGATGCGGTTGGGAAGGGAAAGAATCAGAACTCATAAAAGAGCCAGCTGAGCTGAGGCTACATGACCATTTCGATTCGGCCATTTATGTCATGGGCACTAAGAGAAGCAACTTCCTATGTCCTGTTTGCCGGACCCCCCTTCAATCGGCAAAGTCCTTGTATGGATTGGATTTTCCCCATGAGGACCTGGAATAGAAACCGTCCGACATTAACGAATATCCCAGAACGAGGAAAAAAGATCTGAATCCTGTACTGGGTAAGCAAAAAGGGTTGTTTAAGCGAGCGACAACTTGAAAGCGTTGTTGCCGCAATGCAATTGGTGGAAATGAGAAGGTGAACGGATGAAGGTTGTTAAAGTGAGCGAGGTTTCGGGCAAGGCAAATCCTCATGGAGTGAGTGCCAAGAAGATCTATGATAACGAGCATGCACAGGCGATTCATATGACATTGAAGTCGGGCGAAAGCCTCAAGAAACATGTGACGCCAGTAGACGTGTTCTTCTATATTCTGGAAGGTGAAGGACAGGTGGAGATCGGGGATGAGGTGCAGACTGTCAGCAAGGACTCGATTATTGAGAGTCCTGCAAAGATACCGCATCGATTGATGAACCCAGGGAAGGAGGACTTCCGTTTCCTGGTCGTTAAGATACCAAGACCGACCGAGAAGACCACAATGGCTCAGGAATCGTCACAATGATCCTTCCTTCCCTTTTATGCCCAGATTAGATCACTAACGTCCAATCTAGACATTTTTTTTATTTTCGGGGAAATCTGTGCGTCTGATTTTTATTCATGCTCAAGATGACGGACCTTCCCAATGAGACTGTTCTTTAAATGAGCGGTCTAGATTTCTAGAAATTACCGGTGTTATTCGGTCTGAATGGAAACACCTATCTATCTGTTCTGTTACTCAGACCAAGATTCACCGGTGATCTTGTGGACATATTGACAATGATTCTGATCGCGATCGGTCTGGCCATGGACGCGTTCGCAGTCTCTATTGCCAAAGGGATCACCGTTAAACGCAACAGACGTAACACCGCGATCTTGCTGGCTTCCCTTTTTGGTGGCTTTCAAGCGCTGATGCCCGTGATCGGATGGCTCGCAGGCCTGGGCTTGAAGGACCTTATCATGGAGGTCGACCATTGGATCGCATTCGGGCTCCTTGGGTTCATTGGCGTAAAGATGATCTTAGACTCAACAAAGAATGAGGAGGACAATGAAAAAGATGTTACCCTTTACCTGGCGCTTACCCTCGCGATCGCAACGAGCATAGACGCCTTGATGGTCGGTCTCAGTTTCGCCTTACTGGAAACGTCCATCTTACTGCCGATCCTTATAATAGGGGCAATAACCTTCGCGCTCTCGCTCGTGGGGTTCGTGTTCGGTTCTGGCATGGGAAAGGTCTTTGGCAAGAAGATCCAGATATTTGGCGGCCTCATCCTCATACTGATCGGAATAAAGATCCTGGTGGAACACACGCTTTAAATGAACATTGGTCGGTCAAATGGGACCGGACATTTTCGGGATGGTGAAGAAGAACGTGGTGCCTTTCCCTTCCTCCGACTCAACCCAGATCCGCCCACCATGGCGTTCGATTATCTTCTTTGCTATCGCCAACCCGACTCCGGTGCCGGGATACTGGTTCCGGGTATGCAGCCGCTGGAACATCTGAAAAATCCGGTCTGCGTATTTCATGTCCATTCCGATCCCGTTATCCCGGACCGAAAAGGTCCAATCGTTCGTTCCTACCGCTGCGGTTATATGAACCTCCGGAGGAGCTTGACCGTGGAACTTGATGGCGTTGGCTACAAGATTCTGGACCACCTGCATTATCTGCGATCCGTCGGCTTCGATCGTAGGCAGCGGATCAATGGTGACGTTTGCCTGGTTCTCTTCGATCGGAACCCTCAACAGCAGCAGGGTCTTCGCCACCAATTCGTTCATGTCCACCGATCCGAACGCCTTGCCGCCGGTGTCCACTCTGGAGTATGCCAGGAGGTCATCGATCAGGTCCTTCATCCTCTTCCCGCCATCGACGGCATAGCGGATGAAATCGCGCGCGTCTGGATCGAGCTGGTCATTGTATCGCTTCTCCAAGAGGGTCAGGTAGCTTATGACCATGCGCAACGGTTCCTGCAGGTCGTGTGAAGCGACGTAAGCGAACTGTTGCAGCTCGGCATTGGAATGGGCCAGTTCGTCAGCTCTCAGCTTGAGCTGAGATTCAAGCTCTTTGGGCGCCGTAATGTCCGTGAACTCGGTGGCGAATTGTCCCTTCACCGGCGAGAAGGCCGAGATCCGGAAGTGCTTCTTCATGGGC
Organism: uncultured Methanomassiliicoccales archaeon; assembly: GCA_942492955.1. Classification (GTDB taxonomy): domain Archaea; phylum Thermoplasmatota; class Thermoplasmata; order Methanomassiliicoccales; family UBA472; genus DASXVU01. The sequence goes on along the minus strand of OW818644.1, from coordinate 318,496 downwards.
GGGAAATAAGCTTCGAAGGAAGTTGGTTCACCGGTCTTAGCCACCCTATCATATTGGGCAAGATATGGAGCGCGGCCGATCCCATATAGCTCGGAAGCCAATACTCCAACGGCTCTTTCCCGGGTGATGCCGGTCAATTTTTCAAAGGCTGGATTAATATCCAGGATGCGATAGTCGATGGCATCTTCCGATCCGCAATAGATCATCTCATGGAGGGCAATCCCCTCGTTGCTGGAAGAGAACAAAGATTCGAATTTGCCTCTGCTCTCCTGCAGCTCCTCTTCGGCCTTCTTCCTTTCTGTGATGTCCTGGCCCTGGGCGATGGTCATGAGCACGTGGGAAGTGCCCGGAACGTACAGGGTTGCCGAATTCCAAAGTACCGTTCTAGATGTTCCGTCTGTTCTGCGAACCGGTATCTCGACCGAGTCCCAATGTTCCCCTGTGCTCGTTCGAGCGATCTGGGTCAGCGACCTTTCCCGGCTCTCGTCAGGGAACAGCATTTCCAATTTTCTTCCGATGACATCCGATGATCCGTACCCAGTAAGGTGTTCGAACGCATGATTGAACCGGATGATGTTCAGTTTTGGGTCCCAGACGATGATGGGAGCGTTGGCATAGTCGATCAGGTTCTCCAAAGAGGACCTTGCGGCCTGAAGTTCGGCCTCATCCCTCCTTCGCTCGGTGATGTCGTAAAAGGTCGTATATACCTGATATGGCCGGTCCTCTCCAAGATGGAACAGAGGCTTTGCGTTCACGTTTATCCAGTGATATGTCCCTTCACGGAGGTTGTACACTCCCATGATCACATCGTTGACCTCTTTCCCGGTTCTGAGAGCGATCATCGCTGGATGCTCCTCTCCGGGAAATGGGGTATCATTCTCGCGGATGCAATAACGTTCTTGGCCCACTGAGCTGCTCTCGATAAATTCTTCTGGATCCTTGCCGAGTATCCTCTCCGCCGCAGGGTTCATAGAAATGATCTTACCGTCAGCGTCCTGAAAAACAACCCCTTGGGACATGGTGTCGTGGAGCAGGCGATATCTCTCCTCCGATCGGCGTAACCTTTCGTCCATGCTCTCTGGATCAACAATCCTGAAATCGGTCATCTTGAAATACTCACCCATATGCCTGGTTAGAGGTGAAGCCTCCTTCTTTCCTTCAACGTAGCGTATCAGTTCTGTACGATCGGCCCAATATCGTAGGTCGTACGAACGCTGGCAAATTTCTCTATACGATTTTCGTGAATAGCTATGCCATAACATGCTGTGGAGTAATACATTTTTTGTGTCCCGAGTCCCAGTCCATAGATCGATGAAATGTTCGTTCAGAGCCTCGTCTGGATAAAAGGCGCCGCAGACATCGGACCATATTCTTGTCTGAAATAGGCATTGAGATGAGTAACTCATCTGAATGCTCCGGAAATGAAAAAAAGGTTTTACCAGTCAAACAGAAATAAAAAGAAGGTTATTGAACGGCTCAATTTCTTTTCGAATATTAAAAAAAGCTTGGGCAAAAGCAAATTGGGTTTGCTCGCCCCAAGGACCATTAATTTCCCTTTTCTATTTGGGCAGGAGAACTGCATCGATGGAGTGACACACCCCATTGCTGGCCACTATGTCGGTCTTGACGATGTTCGCATGATTGATCTTCACGCTTTTATGAAGATGCCACTTTACCGCATCGATCTTCAGCTCTTGCCCCTGTGCCGACTTTACCGTCTTGAGCTTTACCACATCCTCGGCCATCATCTTACCGGGCACTACATGGTAAAGCAGTATGCTTTTCAGTTTCGGGATATCCTTCAGCAACCCTTCCACGGTTCCTGCGGGCAATTTTGCGAACGCCTCGTCCGTCGGTGCGAATACCGTGAACGGTCCAGGACCTTTTAGGGTTTCTACAAGACCTGCTGCCTTGACTGCTGCTACCAAAGTCGTGAAATTTCCCGATATGGCTAAATCCACTATGTCTGGCATTTTTGTTCACCCCATATATTATGACAATTTATTTTGAGCGCACAGTATATCTAATTTGTCTTTTCTTAAGTTGCTAGTTCGGCGATTCCATATTAAGAGTTGATCAAGCGGGCTTATAATCCAGCATCTCAACCCCGATCTCGTTGTGGCGCATGAACCCGAGCGTGAAAGGACCATTGTATCGCATCAGGAAAGGTTCCCCTTTTGATCGGAGCCCATTCTCCTCAAGAGTGTCAAGAAGAAGTTTCTCTTCAGCGCTAACTTGGCGTTCATGGGCCAGGCCGCTGAATTTCACCACCGCCATCAGACGGGAAGGGATCTGCTCGATCTTGATGCGGGGGTCCATTGGACGCGGAACGGTCTTACCATCATAGTTTAATGGCAGAACAAATGAAAAGGATCCCGCATTGGAGATGACCGGGGCGGTCATAGAGATCTTCTCCCCCGTGGGTCTCTTCGAGATCACCGGTGCGGTCATGGCCAGACGCTGCTTCGGTTCATTGTTGCCCGAGATATAATCGAAGAGTATGGAGAACGCCACATTGTCGGAAGCGGCGAACACCGTGGCCAGTGACAGTGGTGGATATCTTCGGATCTCCACCAGCCCGATAGTGTTAATGAGCTCATAGGCAACTAGAGCGGTCATGATCATTCAATTGAAGGAAATATTATTAAAAGAAAAGGAATGTGAACCGGATCGTTTATACCCGGGGCCTTTATCTTTCGGGCTTCTATTTTCTTCTCGCCATTCTGAGCGGAAGCTCGAAACTGGAGAAGGAAGCTAGTTTGGCGGAGGAATGGGCGGCCGCCTTCATCAGCGATCGAGCTCAGATCGATATCTTGTTCGCTAATATGATCAACGCTTTTGCCTATCACAAGATAGTTACGAACAAGGAAGGAAAACCGATCGATTATGTCTTCCTCGAGGTCAACGATGCCTTCGTCAAAAACACCGGGATAAAGAAAGAAGATGTGATTGGGAAACGGGTCACGGAGGTCCTGCCTGGTATTGAGAACGACCCAGCGGACTTGATCGGAACCTATGGACATGTTGCGCTGGATTTCCAATCGATCCGTTTCGATACCTTCTTCCCTCCATTGGATAGATGGTATACAATATCCGCTTACAGTCCAAAGCAAGGTTATTTCATCACGATCTTTGAGGACATCACGGAGAAGAAGAGATCTGAACTGGAACTACGCGATTATGCGGACGAGTTGAAACGCAGCAACGATGAGCTGAATCAGTTCGCCAATATCACTTCTCATGATCTCCAGGAGCCACTTCGCATGGTGATCAGTTATCTATCGTTGCTGAATCGCAAGTACGGAGATAAACTCGAACCCGAGGCAATCGAATACCTCAATAACGCCGCCGAAGGAGGGATAAGAATGCGGGCCCTCATCGACGACCTTCTGGCTTATTCCCAGGTAGATATCCAGGAAAAGCCATTTGCGCCCGTGGACATGAACAAAATCGTCCTGGACACGCTCAGCAATCTCAAGGTGTCCATTGAGAATGAGAATGCCGACATCGTGGTTGAATCTCTGCCGACAGTAACCGCGGACGAATCCCAGATGTCGCAATTAATGCTGAACCTATCGGGAACGCGATCAAGTTCCATGGGCTGGAAAGACCTGAGATATCCATCACCGCATCGCGCGGCTCAAATGAATGGACCTTCCGCGTCAAGGACAACGGCATCGGGATGAACATGGAATATGCAGACAAGATATTCCAGATTTTCCAGAGACTCCACACCAGGGATCAGTATCCCGGAACGGGTGTCGGGACTGGCAATCGCGAAGAAGATCGTCGAAAGACATGGAGGCCGGATCTGGTTAGAGTCGGAGGAAGGGAAAGGCACCACGTTCTTCTTCACCATCCCAGGGACCGGAGCGGGAGAGAGGAACGAGGCTGCTGCAAAAATGACATGACGCAGAGAGTTCTATTCTCGGCCGGAATGGTCGACCGCAGGATTATTAAGCGTTCTACTGCTCCACTTCTCAAATGACCTCATACAAGGGGACGGTCCTTTGGTGAACCAAGACAACGAGCCCCGATATCTTGGCCAGGCCATCCCGATGATGGCAAAGGACCTGGCAGTAAGGTACGCACGGGTACCGGGGGTTCACATAATCGTAAGACAAAGTCGGTGTAAAGGATGCGGGGTCTGCGTCAAAAAGGGGTTCTGCCGTTTTGGGGCGATCACGATCGTGGACTCTATGGCGCGCATAGATGAGCGTCGCTGCCGCGGATGTGCAAGGTGTACCCATCTGTGTCCGCAGGACGCCTTGGCTATCGAGGTCAGACCACATCCCATCGTGCGCAGTGCTCTGAAGCACATCGATAACCGGATCGATAGATTGCTTAAATGAACCGGTCAAGGGGCGCCTACCAATACCGCTGCACCTCGTCGCCTGAGCTTTCCGGATGGCTCCTGTCGAAGTCCTGGGAACAATGATGCCATTGTGGCTCCTGTTGTCAGATCACTCGATTCTGGCCTTGTCCTTCGGCCACATGAGGTCGAACATCCAGACGGCCGACATCAAGGTGACGAAAAGGTCGATCGCCAAAAGCACGACGAAGTAGTTCATCGTGGTGGTCAGTACCGCCTTATGTATCGAGATCACGAAGCCGTTGGTTATGACCATCATACTTCCATCGGGTCCGAGTACGCCTGCCTTCACTGGTGAGTCGAGGCGATATTGCCACGGTCTGGAGCCATCGCTTTCGATCTTATAAAGATTCGAACCAGATGCGATCAATAGGCCGCAATTACCATCATCATCCAGGATAGTTGTGCGGGAAAGATCATAGATGAAGAACCCGGAGTACCACTCGACGCCCCCGTTCGAGCTCAATCTCACAAGTTCTCCATTTAGAATGAATATCGAAGCGTTGTCACACATCGCGACCGGACCATATGCCCAACCTTCCATCACCCGCTGCCAGTTTAGAGTGCCATTGGCGGTGTTCCAGCTGGTAATGCGGTTGACGACATGTTCAGGATACCCCCATGGCTGGTCCTCATAGTTCTCGATGAGATACAGAGCATCGCCAGGACCGGCGGTCCCGGGGGTTGCGTAATGCTCACACTGAAATGTCCACTCAACGGAACCGTCCCGGTCAAGTCCGACGAAGGTTTGGGTCCCGTTCGTGGTAAAGACGAGTTGCGCGGTCCCATTGCCCGTGATCATCGGGCCAACGCAAATGCCAGAATCGCCAGTCTCCGATAGTAAGTCCATCGTCCACATTACCGTTCCATTGCTGGAGACAGATACCAGTTCATCCACGGTCGTGATGTAGCCACCCCTGGGGTTATCGGCACTAATGCTCCAATTTGCCTCGGTGTTCCGGACCAGGACGGTTCCGTCACTGAACACAGCGAACGGATATCGGGAGACGTCTCCTATGCGCGGGTCGTACTCCCATGTCACCATGCCGTCGCTGGTCAGGCACACTAAGACGGAGTCAGAGCCTGGGTTCTCGATAAAGTAGATGTTCCCATCGGCGCCGATATGAATGTCCAGGAATAATTTGTCTGTCTCGAATCTCCAGTTCAGCGTTCCATTGATGAAGAGGCAGTAGATGGAATCGTTGTAGCCCTCTCTCTCAACGAAATATACGTTCCCCTCAGGCCCAAAGGACAGATCTTCAGAATAACCACCATCAAAGGACCAAATGACGGTCCCATTCCGGTCGATGTTCATTATGGGACCTTCGTCACCCTTCACGATGAGCGAACCGTCCTCAGCTCGCAGCATCTGACTGAAGCCGTTTGGCAATGGTACCCTCCATTCAACATCCAACCCTCCAGCCTTGGCGTCCTTGGCAAGCAGGAAGCTGCCGATGAAGGAGGACAAGATCAGGAAAATGGCCAGACCTACCGCCGAAAGAACCATCCGACGATTATTAGATCTTTGACCCATGGAGTTCCGGGTGGAAATGTTGCGGCCGATTATTTAACCGGTCCAGCACGGCTATCAATTCAAATACCCAGGATCTCAGATCGAAATTGGATGGTGAGGGTCGTCAACCCCCGCGTCAATTATTGAAACATTTGCATATGAGGTTTTAATAGCATGAAGGTGGCATTCCAGCAGTTATCAGGTAATAAACATGTCCACGGCAGCTAATGTTGATGCGCGTATCGAAGAACGTTGTTACATATGCGGTAGGAACGCGGACGAGATCGGCAAGCTGATGGGTATGAAGTCGTTCGAGGGCTATGAGTTCAGGACGCTCTACGTCAAGGAAGGCGGTGGGCTCAAGGACTCCCGTGTGGTCGATCACAAGCTCGTGAACCTGTGCGACTATGAAAGGAAGGCGGTCAATCACAGGAAGATCGACGTGGTCGTTTGCCCTATCTGCAAAACTTTGATCAGTACGCTTGCGCCGCGCTGACCATAGGGAATGATCAGGTAAGTTGCCTGGCAATTACCTCGTTCGCAGGTCCCGAACCCCTCAGAGCAGATTCTTGAAAGCATCTTCCTTGAGCCGTACCATGCTCCACTCGGTATGGACGGTGGCTCCGCAGCCCTGATAGAAACTGATCGCCTTGGAATTCCAGTCAAGCACATTCCAGTCCATTCTTCCGCAATCTCGGCGCTTGGCCTCGGCCGCACAAAATGCCAATAGTTTCCGCCCGATGCCGTGCCGGCGGTACCTCTCGACCACGTAGATGTCCTCAATGAACAATGTGGGTTTAGCCAGCAAGGTGGAGTAGGTGAAAAAGAAGAACACATATCCAACCTGATCGCCCTGTGCATTGCATGCGATGTAGGCATAGAAATAGGGGGTTTCCGAAGCCACGTCCTTCCGCAGGCGGTCCACCGCCTCATGGGTCGGGGGCTCCAGGTGCTCGAACACGGCGAGCTCGGTGATCATTCTCGCTAGATCGTCGACATTGCCGCTGTTGACCTTAACCATCGATATTTCCATTTTGGAAGCCTCATGCAATGATATGGTCTTGGTGGATGGCCTGAAGATAATTAACGTTAACGACATTGGTCGACCAGGGATGTCAGGTACTGTTGCAGATGCTGGTGACGGCAATCGTCGAACGTCGGCCTAACGATTAAGAAACAGTGTGGCATTTACCCAACACACAGGTAGTCGGTTCTATGGACCTTGACAAGATCGATCTCCCAGAATGTATCAGGGAACGGATCCGCGATATCAATAATGCACCGTTCATTCGTGATTTCGGCATGGAACTGGTCAGCATATCGGACGATGGAGAGGTCCAGATCACCATGGATGCCGGCGATAAGCACAATGCGCTGGGAACAGCCCACGGCGGGGCCGTGTTCACCGTCGCGGACCAAGCGTTCGCTATCGCATCCAATCTAGGTCCGGAGCTCCAGGTCGCCATGTTCGCCAGCATGACGTATATCAGGCCGGCGAGAGGAAAGCTTCTGGCCATCGCCAAGAAGATCGGAGAGACAAAGCGGACCTCGGTCTATGAGGTCAAGGTCTTTGAGAACGGCGAAATGGTGGCCATCTTTCAGGGCAACGGCTACAAATTAATGGACCGCCAGCAATGAACGGACTTGGCCATGACCCGAGATATTACATCCCTAATGGTCACCGATTCCACAAAAACCGCGTCATCATGACGGACGAACTCGTGCCAGAGCCAGCATCGATTCGCAAGTGAGAAGGGAAAATGGGCGGAGTCTTTCTCTCCGCCGTTCTTCTGCCGGATAGGACACGTCAAGGAGGATACCGATAGGTCCTCTCCGGGCATTGTTCATCTACAATTGGCTTATTTCCGCGGCTTGAACTTGACGTTGTAGGCCTCGCTTAAGGTGACCTCGGTCATCATGTCCTTCATGTCCGCCTCGGTCCACTCGACATCTGGATGGCTCTGGTCATGATGGATGATCATGTGCCTCAGCAGGTTCTCGTCCTTGGCATCGGGATCGGTGGCACTCCATCCACAGATGGTGCAGGTGATGTTCTTGCCGAAATAGAAGTCCTTCATCATCGATTTCATGTCTTCTTCGGACCATTTCATCTTGTCATGGTGCTGATCGCGATGGATGATCAGATGCTGCATTAAGTTCTCTGGACCCTTAACGCTCTGGACGGTCCAGCCGCATTCTGGACAGGTGAATCTCTTGGCATAAACCATGGTGATCGGATTGAATTTTGGAGCATGTACTATTTATCGTTTCTTTAATCATGGTTATTCGATTAAATCAATCTAAGTCAGATGGAGAATTGACAGAAAACTCTGGATTTCGATACCCCAACCTCTCCGGGACTGGGGCGTCATCCTTGCCTTCGGTCATTCCCGTTCATTTCCGTTCATTTCATCTTGCATATATTTTCGCACGCCCGATCCAGGACACCGTCCCTCTTGGCGAAACAGAATCGGACTAGATCTTCACCCGCGTTGTCATGATAGAATGCCTTGCCCGGGACGCTCGCGATCCCCGTCCTTTTCAGGATGTGCATCGCCCGCTCCTTGCTGTCTTTTCCAGGCACCCCGCTGACGTTCGCTAGTACGTAGTATGAGCCCTCCGGGACGTACGGCTCGAGACCGGCGTCATGCAGCGTGTCGCAGATCTGCCGCCTCTTCTGCTCATAGGAACGGCAAACATCCTCGTAATACGACTGGGGCAAGGAGGCAACCCCTTTTGCCACACCCACCTGGAGAGGGGATGGGGCACAGACGTACACCAGGTCGTTGACGTAGCCGATCATCCTGGCCCATTCCTCATCCGCCACGCAATACCCGATGCGCCATCCAGTGATGCTGAACGTCTTCGAATAGCCGGAGATCGTGATCGTCCGGTCCGCGATCTTCGATACTGAACCGGGGGAGATATGTTTCCGGTCATCGAAAACGAAGTATTCGTATATCTCGTCCGTGAAGATGAAGATGTCCTTCTCCACAGCGAAATCGGCCAGTTGGTCGATCTCATCTCTCGTGAAAACCTTTCCAGACGGATTTCCAGGGGTGTTGACGATCACCCCTTTGGTCCTTTCCGTGATCAGTGGCTCGAGCATCTCCGTGCTGAACCTCCAATCGGGCGGATCTAGGCGGGCAAAGACCGGGACCACACCGACCGCCAACAGTGTGTTGACATGATAGCCGTAGTATGGCTCGATGACGATCACCTCGTCCCCCGGATTGAGCAAGGCCATGCAGGTGCAGTAGAACGCACCGGTCGCCCCGGCGGAGACGATGATGTTCTTCTCTGGGTCGGTCCTGATCTTGTTGAAGCCGGAGATCTTCTTTGCCAGCGCCTCACGGATGATCGGAAGCCCATCGTACCGGGTGTATAGGTTATACCCGTCCCTCATCCCGTCCTCCGCACCCTTAATGACCTGTTCTGGAACGTCTAAATCGCAAACGCCCTGCGCCAGGTTGATCCCCTTGATCCTGTTGCACTCGATCGTCATGTTCCTGATCTCCGACTGGACGATGAGCTTGGAACGGTCGCTGACTCTCAGGTTCATCCAACACCACTCAACCTCAGATTGCCTGACTCGATATTAAATGGATTTCGAATCCGCTCGTGGACAGGTTCGATGAATATGACATCGCTAAATGAATAGAAGCATGGTTAGCCTTTTTTTGGCCGACAATCACTTCTTTGCCTGATAGACGAGCGAACGCATCTCTGCCGTTGCCTTGACGATGTCCTTCTGACCGACGATGGCAGAGATGACCGCGACGCCGTCCGCGCCTGCGTCCATGACCTGACGGACATTTCCCTTGCCGATCCCCCCGATGGCGATCACCGGGATCGAGACCGCCGCTTTGATCCGTTTCAACATTTCCAAGCCTTTTCCGGGACCGGCGTCAGACTTGGTCGGCGTGTTGAAAATGGGGCTGAGCGCGATGTAATCCGCCCCTTCGGTCTCAGCGATCAAAGCCTCTTCCACGGTCCTCACGGATGTTCCGATGATGAACCCCCTTCCGGAAACCTTCCTGGCGAACGGGATGGGCAGGTCCTCCTGCCCCAGGTGAACGCCGTCCGCGCCCGACGCCAGCGCCAGGTCCAAACGGTCATTGATGATGAAAGTGACTCCGGCTGTTCGTGTCACCTCCCTGATCTGCAACGCTATGGAGAGAAGGTCCTTGCTGGTGCGGGCCTTATCCCTGAGCTGGATGGCGTCCGCCCCACCTTCTGCGGCCTTCCTTGCGACCTCTACATGGCTGAGGCCATGCGATATCTCCTCATCGGTGATGACGTAAAGTCCGAACCTCATCTAACCAGTCCTCATTTTCGATCTGTCAGCGAGGGATTCCGGAGTGAGAAGTGCCGTCTCGTCGAACAGGGCGACCTTGAAAGAATACGGAGAATACGCTCTCCTGGAGGCGTTCTCCCCGGCAATTCCAAAGGCAGCCAGGGCTGCGACGGAACCGACGAGCAGGTCCTTTGAGGCCCCCGCGAATGCGCCGACGATGGATGACGCCATGCAGCCGGTGCCGGAGATCTTCCCCATAAGTTCGTGACCGTTCTCGACCAGTATGGTCGTGTCCCCATTGCTCACGATGTCGGTCGGCCCGCTCATGATAACGATGCTCCCCGAGGATCTGGCCAGTTCCCTGGTGATGACAAGCGGGTCGCCGGTGATCCCGGCGGAATCGACACCGCGGACAATGCCGCCTGTCCCCGCCAGCACTCCGATCTCGCCTGCGTTCCCCTTGATGATCGAAATATCCAGCTGGTCCATCAGTCGGTGCACCGTCTCGGTCCGGTATCTAGTGGCACCTGCACCTACCGGGTCGAGAACTATCGGAATGCCGCGGTCATTCGCCCTTTTCCCGGCCAGTAGCATCGATTCCACCTGCCGGTCATTAAGCGTGCCGATGTTCAGGACAAGAGCGCTGGCCATCGATACCATCTCGCAGACCTCTTCAGGGGCATCCGCCATCACCGGGGCTCCGCCGATGCATAAGGTGATGTTCGCGCAATCGTTGACGGTGACGTAGTTCGTGATATGGTGAACGAGGGGGTGCTTGTTCCTCAGGGAAATGAACGCATCGGAGAGCTGCTGGTTTAGCATCGAGACTTCCTCTGATTACCGATCAGACGAGATATCGGTCGCCTTATTTCAACTATTTTTTACTGGGTTCCGTGCATTCTCACGATCGTATCTGATTGATCGCGGTTGCTACTGGCCCTTCCTTCCGTACTTTCTGACCGCATCCGTCATCGCCAGCAAATTCACCAGCGGTGTCTTGGGCGATAGACCGCAGCCGGGTGCCGCTATGTCGGCACCTTCTTTCACACACCGCTTGACGTCCGCCCCGATCTGCTTGGGCGTCCCGCTGAGGAGCACCCTGCTCGGATCGATATTGCCGATGATCCTGCACCTGTCCCTCACGATCTCCTTGATCACGGGAACGCTCATCGCTTGGCCGATGCTGATGGCATCGGTCCCCGAACGGACCATCATGTCCGCGGACATCCGGATATCACCACAGATATGCAGTATGGATGGAGCCCCTTCCCCCTTATCGCCTCGGCTACTTTTCTCTGTCCAGGAAGCGCGAAGCTCTCATAAAGCTCTGGACCAAGTATGGAATCGTCCGCCTCCCCATCCACCATCATGACGGTGTCCGCACCGGATCCGATGAAATGGGTGGCCATGAAGGAACTCCATCGGGCTACGAAGTCGACGAAATCCCGGTAGCGTTCCGGATTTGCTGCCAGATCTAGCATTGCCTTATCCTCGCCCCTGAGTTGGGCTGAGAGGGTAAATGGCGCGTGGATGGTGACCACGATGGGCAGGTCCGGCCTCTTTTGTTTAATGATGGCGATAGCCTCGTCAACAACCGAAACACGTCCAGCGTCCCGGACTTCTGGAACGTCAAGATGCATCGCATTGTCCAGTGAACTGATCGGTGATCCTACGACGAAAGGGGCGGTCACATGGTCTGCGTAACCGATCTTGGCCCCGAGAGCCTCCGCATCCACCACGATGTCGAACGGAAGGCGGGCGCTTTCTACGCCGGCATAGGTGTTGGCTGCTAGTGAAAGTAAAGCCATTTTCTTCGCATCCCGATGCGCCTCCGGCCAATATGCATCGGAAAGCCTCATCAGGTCCAGCGTGCCAGTCTGGAGCGGACAGGCGGCGGGCATCCTGTCCGTTTCCGATCCTGTCATCGCGTTCAAGAACCGCTCCCTCATGTCCATTATCTCACCATACCAGCAATTCTTTGCTCCGAATCATCGCATGATTGATTTGTGTTCATGGTTTATCTGCTTGTTCCCCGCCATTCCCCCTGAGGCTTTGCTTATCGTGCGCGACGGCAAGCATTATGAGTGTGCAAAACACAATCTGGGTTGGATGGAGCTCGTTCTTTTCGTCTTCGCTATGGCGGCGATTGTCCTCGCCCTGTCGTTCGCATTCACCAACGGGTTCCATGACGCCAGTTCGACCGTCGCGACGATGATCGCATGCGGAGCGGCCTCGCCCCGCAGGGCGGTCGTTCTATCCTCGATCTGGGGTTTTGCCGGTGCTATGCTGGGAGGCACCGCGGTCGCACTTACCATGCTTGGCCTCCTTTCCATTCCGCTGGGCAACACGCTGGTCTATGTGATATTCTCGACCCTCGTGGGCGCAGTGGCCTGGAACCTGGTAACCTGGATCTGGGGGATCCCATCCTCGTCGACCCATGCATTGGTCGGGGGTATGATCGGGGCAGGCATCGCAGCCGCCGGCCTTGAGAAGGTGAACTGGGGATTGGACGAGCTATTATCCTCTGGACATATGGTGGGGATCACCAAGGTCGTGCTCTTCCTGTTCATTTCGGTCGGTATCGGTTTTGTCGGTGGGTTCCTGATGCTCAAGATGACCAGGATCCTTCTGCGGAACGCCAAACGGAGCATCAACCGGCCGCTCATGTTGTCCCAGTATGTAACCTCCGGACTACTGGCATTCAGCCATGGTGCCAACGATGCGCAGAAGGCCATGGGCATGATGGTCCTGGTCATCGCCTCGGTGGAATGGACATCGGACACAACCATCCCGCTATGGGTGATGCTGGCGAGCGCCATCGCCATGACAGTCGGCACACTGGGAGGGGGGTGGAAGATCATGAAGACCTTGGGTCGCAGGATATTTCGGATCCGCCCGATACACAGCTTCGACTCGCAAGTGGCCTCGACATCGGCCATCCTGCTCTCGACCGCGGTGGGGGCGCCGGTCTCATCGACCCATGCTGTGGCTTCCAGCATCATCGGGGTCGGTGCGGCGGATAACGCCAGGATGGTGAAGTGGTCGGTCGGAAAGGACATGGTCGTCTCGTGGCTCCTGACAATGCCGCTGACCGCGGTCGTTTCCGGACTCATCTATATCATATTGAAAGGCAGTTTGAACATCTGAGGGATGGCAAATGGAGGAATCATCAAAGAAGGACAACAACGAGAAACGGCGCGGGGTACTGAACATGGTTTTCCCGACCGATTATGATTTCTACGGAATGCTCATCAAGCAGGCCGATCAGACGGCGGTGGGGGTAAAGACCTTGATCTCCTGGCTCGAGTCGGGTGCCGCCTCGGAACCGACCGACCTGATCAAGGAGGAGATCAAGGGGGATGAATTGCGCCTGGATATGGAAAGGCTGCTCCAGGAGGCGTTCTCCACCCCCTTCGACCGCCAGGACATTTACACCATATCCAGGCAGATGGACCATATCCTCAATTTCTCCATGTCTACGGCGTATGAGATGAGGGCGTTCGGGGTCAAGCCCGACGTGGCCACCATGAGCATGGCCAGATCGCTGCTGGAGGGAACGGAACTGGTGGCCCGGTGCGTCTCCCTTCTGAAAGACAAACCGCATGAGGCGGAGAAGTTGATCCGACGCCTGCGCGAGTACGAGCACGACATCGAGAAGACATACGTTCGGAACATGGCCTTGGTGTTCGGAGAGAACGACGCCATCGCCGCCATGAAGAAACGCGAGATCTACCATCACCTGAAGGACGCGGGACGCAACATGAGCATCACGGTTGACGTGCTGCACCGCATCATCGTCGGGCTATCCTAGGTCCGGCTGCGGCTGGGCAGGATGACCGTCTTGAACCAGAACTCCTCGATGATCTTGACGATTCGCGCGAACTCGTCCAGATCCACAGGCTTGGCGATGTAGCAGTTGGCATGCTCCCCATACGCCTTGCTCACGTCCTCGGCGGAGGTCGAACTGGTCAGCACGATGACCGGTATGCGCTTGAGGTCCGGATGGGCTTTTATCTCCGCCAGGACCTCCCTGCCATCCTTCTTGGGCAGGTTCAGGTCCAGGATGATCAGCTCGGGCATGGGGATATGAGGATCGCTGCACACCTTCTTGAGGTAGTCCATGGCCTGCACCCCATCCTCCGCCACGGTCAGGTTCAGCTTGATGTTGACCTCCTTGAACATCTCCTTGGCCAATCTGATGTCCCCGGGGTTGTCCTCCACCAGGAAAAGCTCGATCGACCGGGACATGTCGGTCCGATTGTATATCATCCCAGTCTGCCTCCCCGGTCCAAACGGACGCTCATGGCGATCCGGCGCGGATCAAGAACGAAAGTATTCATCACTGAGCAAAAAAGAATCGTCAAGGTTCCCTCACTTGGCATCGATCGATGCCTCGCTTCCATTCGTTTGGATGCCGTTGAGCTTCCTCTCCAGCTCCGCCTTGGCCCGGCGCAGGTCCTCTTCCATGCGCTTCCTGTCGCTGATGTCGGTGATCATCGCCAATGTGCCGATGTGATTCCTCGCGTTGTCCAGGATGCGTCTCGTGGAAACGACCCCCCAGATGGATGTGCCGTCCTTCCTCCTGAACTTGAAATCATTCACAATGGCCGGGTCGGGATTGTACTCCAGCCCCTTCTCCTGCCTCTGTTTTCGCCATTCCGGGTCGGTGAACGATATCATCGCTTTCCCGATCATCTCCTCCGGCGTGAACCCCAGCATCTCCGCCATCTTGTTGTTCACGAAGACGGTGACGGAGTGGTCGTCCATGAGCCATATGCCCTCATAAGCGGTCTCGACCAGCTGGCGGTACTTTTCCTCGCTCTTGCGCAACTCCTCTTCCGCTTTCTTTCGTTCGATGGCGTAGCGCATCGTCCGAGCCAGTAGCGGTCCGTCCGTCTTTCCTTTTACCAGGTAGTCCTGTGCCCCGACCTGGATCGCGTTCAGACCGGTCGTCTCATCATCCAGGCCGGTCAGGACGATGACCGGAACGGAGCCTATCTTTGACAGAAATGTCCTGACCGTGTCCAGCCCGCTGCTGTCCGGCAGGTTTAGGTCGAGCAGGACGACATCAAATCGCTCTTTCGACAGCATGTCCAGACCCTCACCGAGCCGATCGGCCCGAGCGAATGTCACGGTGGTTATGCTCTGGTCCGCCAGTTGCGCCCTGATCAGTCGCACGTCCCCGGCATTGTCCTCGATGATCAGCGCTCTGATGGAACTCATGAAAGTATTCCCTGGCCGCAAGATGGGTTTACATGCTTTATAACTTTTTGAAAAGGAAGCGACAGGGGCGTCCAATATCTCGTTAAATGGTTCAGATGAGACCCGCCTGCCTCAGGCGCTCCATGGACTGTTGCAGCGAGATCGCTGTCTTCGTCTCCACCAGCACTCGGGCGCCTCTTTCTCTGGCGAAGCTCAGCATCCCCGGAATGTCGATCTCACCGGTCATCAGGACCTGGTGGTCGCTCTTCCCGTCATAGTCATGCAGGTGCATGTGGGCGATGCGGTCCTTGTGCCTCATCAGCACGGGCCGCTCGGCATAGGCCACCTTGGCATCATGCCCGGTGTCCCAGGTGATCTTGAAACCGTCCAGTTTTGCGAGCTCCTCGAGCGCATCGGTCACGAACGGAAGATGGAAATTGCTGGAGTTCTCCGTGCACACTATCACTCCCATCGATCTTCCCAGGTCGATGAGGTGGGCCATCGACTCGACCAGGTTCTCTTTGAACCGGTCGCGGTACTGATCGAAGATCCAGACCCGGCGGTCCGGCAGGGTGAAGTACACGCCTTGGTTGATGTGCAAGTTGAACAGTTTGGCACCTGATTCCGCGCACCATTCCAAGGCTTCCGCGCACCGGCGCATATGGCCCTCCCTAACTGATCCATGGAATGACGCCAGATCGACCTCGTCGTGGGCATGCAGCGTGAATTCGATGCCGTTTGCATCGGCGGTCTCCCGGACCTTCTTTGCCGGAAGGTTCTCCGGAAAGCTGTAGGGCATGTTCATGTTCAGCTCGATGAAGTCGAATCCGAGCCGCGTGCACAGTGCCACGTTCTCCTCCAGGCTCGAATACTCGATCAATGCCGGCATGCCCAGGGACTGCCCCTCTTTCGAAGACACGGACCTGTCATTCGGGAGCTTATATTAAAGAATGGGTGACAAACAAAGGCATTTTGATTCCCTTGTTACTCATTTCATGGAATCGATCGACCGTACATCGGAACATCAGGAAAAGGTGAGCAAATGATCCGGCTCACTCTCTCCTGATCCGGACCGAACGAGCATGAGCGTGCAGCCCCTCGGCCTTGGCCAGGCCTTCCACCGTATCGCCCAGCCGCTCCAATCCGTTGCGGTCGATGATCTGGACCGTGGAGGTCTTGCAGAACATGGCGACGTTCAGGCCGGAGTACAGCTTGGCGTATCCGGCGGTTGGCAGTACGTGGTTCGTGCCGGACGCGTAGTCCCCGCAGGCCACGGCGGTATATGGACCGACGAAAATGGAACCGGCGTTCCGAATGGCGGAAAGAACGCCCATCTGGTCCCTTACCTGGATGGACAGGTGCTCGGGAGCGATATCGTTGATGATGGCGATCGCCTTCTCCATCGTCTCGGCCACCACGTAGCCTGCGTTCCCCAGCGCCATCTCTATGATGTTCTTCCTTTCGGCGTTCGGGAGCATCCTTTCGATCTCCTTCCCCACGGCGACCGCAAGCTGCTCCGACAGCGTGACCAGGATGCACGCCGCGTTCGGGTCGTGCTCAGCCTGCGCCAGAACGTCCGCAGCCACGAACTCCGGATTGGCCGAATCATCGGCGATGATCGCCACCTCGCTCGGTCCGGCCGGGAAATCCATCTCGGCCTTGTCCCGCAACATCATTTTGGCTGCAGTGACGTATACATTGCCTGGGCCGACTATCTTCTGTACCGGAGCGACGCTCTCGGTTCCGATCGCCATGGCCGCGATCGCCTGTGCGCCGCCGATCTGGTATATCTCGTCCACGCCGGC
The DNA here is from genome assembly GCA_942492955.1 of uncultured Methanomassiliicoccales archaeon. Lineage (GTDB taxonomy): Archaea > Thermoplasmatota > Thermoplasmata > Methanomassiliicoccales > UBA472 > DASXVU01. Next base: position 301,307 of record OW818644.1, on the reverse strand, counting down.
GATGTCCATGGCCACCAATGTCAATGGGTTCACCGGTGCCGGTGTGCAGGCGACAACGCTCCTCACGCCCGCCACCTTGGCCGGGATCGCGCACATCAGTGCGGTGCTGGGATAAGATGCCCGCCCGCCTGGAACATAGGCGCCTATCCGGTCCAGGGGCGTGGTCTTGACTCCCAGGGTGACGCCTGGCTCGACCTCCTTCAGCCAAAGGTCATTGGGCTTCTGCAGCTCGTGGAACCGCTTGATGTTGGCCGCGGCGTCCTTGACCAGGTCGATAAGCTTTGCATCCACCTTGGAATACGCCGCCCCGATCTCCTCCCTGCTGACGGCCACCCTCTCCAGCTTGACCTTGTCGAATTTTTCGGTGAACGCGATGAGCGCCCGGTCGCCGTTCTTCCTCACCTCATCGACGATGCCCGCCACTGCCGGACGTACGTCCTGGAGACCTGACTTCCTTTTCTCCATCCATTGAACGGGCTCGAGCGCCTGCCACATAAAAGGGAGATAACTGGACGGGTAAATCTAGGTTTTGGGCTAGGATGGCAATCCGCGTCATCACCATCGGTCGCGGTTCAGATACAACGGCAGGAATCGGGTTGTTGTTCTAATTGACGAGGAACATCAATGGCAGTGACAGTCATCGCTGACCGGGGATATCGGAAGGTCGAAGACCCTGGTCAGGGACATCTCTACCTGTGGCCAGTCATCACATTCCACCACATCGTCCGTCACCGGGGTATCCTTGGCGAGCTCCCAGCAATTATCTGGCGGGGATGATTCGAACCGTAGGACGTACATCCTGAAATTGCCCATATTGCCGGTCCTTTGCTTTGGTCCGGATACGACGGAGGCTCCGTAGTTGTTCGGGAAACGGTAGATCTTGTGCAGACGATTGCCTTCCATGCAGCCACAGACGCACTTTGCGTTCAGGTCGATCTCGAACTGCTCGTAGCTCATTCTGAACCCTGCCCTTCCTTTGCCTCTTTCTCGCCCACGTTCAAGATCGGCTCCTTGACGTAGTACCTGCGGTCCTTGATGCCGGTCCTGACCGCTGTCGGTTCCACCAGCTTGAACCGGAAGGCTGGACCGAGCTCCTTCGCCCGGGCCCACTCGCTCAAGAAGTCCGCGGCACCGCGGGCATTCGTCTCCACCGCCATTAGGAGCATGTCTAACGACTCGTCATCCGGTATCCGATCCTCCACGTTCGGATCGTCGATATCGAAGAATAACATCTCACGGGCAAGTTCGGGAATATCCTTGCCGCTGCGGGACAGTATGTCCTTGAAACGGGAGAAATCGATGTCCGACGGCTCCCTGCCGAGCATCTTCTTGACCGACAGGAACAATGTCTCCGATTTCCCTGCCTCCCGCAATATCTCATCCACTGCCTCGCTGCTCGTCATACCTGTGATGGAGTAGTAACCAAGGACCTTGACGATCGGGTCCTTTGCCGTGACTGCCCTCTCGCAATCCTTCAGCAGCCTCATCAACATGCCAAGTTCGTTGACCGCCATCAAGAGGTTGGCATACCTAAGCCTCCTTCTTCCGGCATAAACGGATTGCGCTGACAATGCCTTGTAGGCATTCACATACTCGATCACATGACCTGCCAGCTCGAGAGCCTTCAGGTGAGCGGCATCAACCTTCAGCTCGAGGTCGTCCATGACTCGGGACATCAGGCTTTGCATGGAGGGAGTGGGCATTAATCTTTTCTGAGCCGGGGAAATGTGACTCAAATGGAAGGCGGACACTGAGATGCAGCAAATATCGTTACAAACGAAAACCTTTATGAAATAGGCAAGGAGCGTTTATCAGGTTAGCGCCGTTTTTCATCGATGACCGTCACACTCGATATCAACTGTGATAGCGGAATCATTGGTCATTAAATACATTCAAATGGCAACTCTAAATAGTGGTTCGCCTGGAAGCGACCTAGGGAGCCAGTAGATCGATCCCAGACCCATAGTCTTTCCGAGACGACCACCAATAAAAAGCTGTCTAATGTCTCAGTTTACGATACAGTACCGGGCAGAGTTCACCGCCGGCGGGTATGCTGAACCGAGATCGGGCATCTATGCCCCGTTCAGGTCCAGACAGACCAGTGGACCAGGCGTCGAAATTCCCTGAAAAGGTCAGGACGGTGCCCGACCGCCGCGGTTGGAACATAAGCTAAGGGAGTACATGATCTCCATCACCAAGACGTTGGAGACCAGCAATATCCCTAAGCACCGGACCTACCTGAGCGGCGAAGGGAATGGAGGAAGAGGACTGCGCATCGCCATCCATTACTCGCGATGTGAACGGTTCAATGTCCTTTCCCATCGTTCGCTCAGGAGCAATTTCAATAACCCTATCCGGACCGGCGACCGTGGTTGTCGGTGTCGGACCGGTGCTGATGTAACAGAAATGGATGGAAACGTTCCCTCACTCAGGTGCGCTTCCTGTATTCGTCCAAGAGCGCATCTGAATACTCTTGTTCAGCGTTCGTTGGGACATAGTCCCTGTCCTTAACGCGTTTCAGCAGTTCTCTCTTGATCTCGCCCTCGTCACTTATGTTCATCGACAGAACTTCGTTCATAACATCGTCCAGGCACGAGATGCCCACATCCTTTCCCCCTACGCTCAAGGTCGCCGTTTCGTTGACCGGGTACTCCAACTGATCTCCACAACGATGACAGTCCTTCTTCTCAGGCATGATCTCGACTCCTCTGAATGATTTGCATTGGACCGGTTAAAATCCTATCGGAAACACCTTCCGGGCTCACAACAGTGGAACGATGATAACGGTGGCGTGATGGATGTAGTCGATCGCCCCGCGCATTATGAACTCCACCGCCATGGCCGCGAGCAGCAGGCCGATGATCTTGGAGAAGATCTCGATCGCCTGGTGGCCGATGACCTTGATGATGGAGGCGGCGTTCCTGAGTAGTATCCATGTGATCAGCAGGGAGAACACCCCGGCGATCAGGGTGGTCAGCAGGTCGAATCTCGCCACCAGCAGGATCGCGGTGGTGATGACCCCCGGTCCGGTCAATATCGGCGTGGCGATGATCACCCATGCGACGTCCGCATCCTGGCTTTTGGTCAGGCTGAGACTGAAGATGATCTCTATGGCCATCAGTAGCAGCACGATGCCGCCGGCGATCCGGAAGCCGTCCAGGGTGACGCTGAAAACATCGAGCAGATTGGTACCCAGAACGGCGAATATCACGAACAATAGGGCTGCGACCAGGACGGCCCGGTTTGCGGAGGACGTCTTCTGCCTGTCGTCCAGGTCCTTGGTCATGCAGATGAATATAGGTAAACTGGCGAATGGATCGAAGATGAAGAACAGCAAGGTTACTGCATAGATCAGCCCTTCAATTTCCATTGGCCTGTAGATTCCGAGGGGCCATATAATGCTTTTTGAGGAGCGGCTCAGGCAAACTATTTGACCGGGCGGTGCCAAAGTGAATCGGAAAGGTCCCAAGTGGCAGAATGCTGAGAGTGCCGGCATGAAAGGAGATGATTTGGATTTCGATACGGCGTTTAAAGGACTTCATCCGACTGCTTAGACCACATTTCCTTTTGGGCAGTGTGATGCTGTTCCTGATCGGTTCGATCCATGCGGGACAAGGCCATATCGAAATCGACATTGGTCTTTTCATGGCCATCTTGACCGCCGCCATGGTTCAATTGGCCGGTCAGCTGGCGAATGATTATTTCGACCGCGATGGCGATAAACCCTCCAAACGCAGCCTCTTTGCCGGCGGAAGCGGGGTGATCCAGTCCGGTTCATTCTCGGCAGGCTCCGTTCTCCGGTTGACGATGGCGGTATCCGCCCTCTCCATCATCCTTGCCGCAGCTGTATCTGTTCACACAGACCGGTGGCTGTTCCTGCCGCTGATCGCCTTGGGGCTGGCGGGGGGGTTGGCCTACTCCGTGCCGCCGATCCGATCAGCCTCGACCTGGTTCGGTGAATTATCCATTGCCCTTCTGATAGCGTTTATCCTTCCGCTCACTGGGTCTTATTTCATCACGGGCTCAATGGATACAGAAGTTCTCGCATTATGCCTGCCATTGTTCTTCTTCTCTCTGGAATCATTGATAGCAGTGCAGTTTCCGGACATGGAAGCGGACCGGGCGTCCGGAAAGCGCAACCTCACCTTCAGGCTCGGCATCCATCGGACCAAGTTCGCACACATTTCCTTCATCTCCATAGGCTATCTGGCAGTCATTGTTGAGGTGTTCTCCGGTTCCCTGAGGGCCGGAGCCTTGACAATACTGGTCACGATCCCGATCTCCTTGTATGCCTCATGGAAGCTGGTCAAAATGAAGGAATACGATTTCAAGATCTCAAAAACGGTGTCGAACCTGGGGATGACGGTGAACGGCATCTCGATGGCGATCCTGCTGGTGTATGTGGCCGTTCTTTGATAATTCAGATCGAACTATGACCGCCGGACAGATCCTGCCGTCCGGAGCGGGTTCGTTGTTCAGAAAAGGGTCTTTCAATTGGTCTTGCAGATGTAATAGCCTGCGGACTTGTCCCTGGACTTCCTTTTCACGTAACCTTTCTTCTCCAGTTCTTGCAGGGCGTTCATGCACTGGGCTTTCGGAATCTTCGACATGTTGGTGATCCCCTGGGCATCTTTCATTTTGTCCTCAGAGACCAGACCCGCATGGATCATAGCCTTGAACACCTTCTCGGCTGGGTCAGTCAATCCTTCTGGCATAGGCGATGGAACAATGGTCCCAATATCAAGCTATCGAAGGTACAGAAATTTCTATTCCGCGTTATACATTTGAAGCTCGATGCTGCCTTCAAAAGCTCAGATGACGGTACTCTTATGATTTCATTCGATACAACAGCAACATACCGTCGGAGAGGTTCCGGGTCGAGATTAAAATACGGTAACGCATTCCTAGGACCGAGGGAACGCCATGGACGATAAGGGCATACTAATTATCACCGTCAACTCCACCGACGGCAAGATCGATCAGAAGAAGAAGGTACTCCGTTCGAACCTGATCATCGAATCGCTCATCACGGTAGCGCTCTTCGTTGTTCTGGCCATCATAGCCAGCCTGCCGATCGAATATGCCTTGGTCATCACCGCCGGTTTCATCATAGCCACGATATTCTCGTACTACCTGCTGCATGACGGCTTCTGGGCCGATATTGCCCCTGTGAAGGTTTATTCCAATGGTGTCGAGAACTTCTCCAGCCCGCTGCTCAGGCTCCGGGGCATCAACGGTTTCATCAATAAGTCCAGGATCGAAAGCATCGAGGTGGAGTACTATGTCTTCACCGGTGAGATGACCACGAAGAACCATGACCAGGTCATGTTCTTCAAGAACAACAAGAACGTGACCCTGAAACTGAAGAACGGCAAGAAGAAGCCTCTCGGGCGCCGCTTCTCCCACATCGTCGACGAGATGGTGGAGAGGATGTCCAAGACCTGGAACGTGCCGGTGAACCAGACCGAGCGCAAGTTCGGCCGGACCCGCTGAACCCCTTTCTATACCGACCAGTCAATTCCTTTATATCTAACCGACTGCCTATTTCGCCCCCAGGTGCTCTGATTGAAGTGGCTCTGGCGTTGTAATGTTTGCGGAGACCTCCATTACGGTTCAAAAGCACCGCAGGTCTGTCCGACGTGCGGGGCGAGCATGGCCTTTGTCAAGGTCGATCGCGAGGAGGCCTTGAAGACCATAGGCGATCATGGTGGAAGCTACGCAAACGTCGAGGAGATCGTCATCGCTTGGCGGGAGTTTGCTGAGAACAATCCGCTGTTGAAACTGAACCCGAACATGGAAGAGGTCAGGACCCTGGCCGCAGGGGTCCTCGAGAACATGAAGAACCGGGGGATGAAGTACTGTCCATGCAGGATGACCACTGGGGATTTCGAAAAGGACCTGGAACTGGTTTGCCCGTGCAACTTCTACCGCCAAAAGGTGTGGAAGGAGACCGGGGAATGCTGGTGCGGTCTGTACTTTAAGAGGTGATTGACGTGTCTGATGAAGATAAGAGATTGATCTGGTTCTATGGAAAGGAATGCCCGCACTGCCGGGCCCTGATGCCGATGGTGGAGAAATACCAGCAGGAAGCTAACGTAAAGATCGAGCACCTTGAGGTCTGGCACAACGAGGAGAACGCCAAGCTCATGCGGTCCCACGCGGACAAGATATCCGAGGCATGCGGCGGAGAACTGGGAGTTCCGGCGTTCTACAACGAGAAGACCGGGAAGGCCATCTGCGGGGCGAAGATCCCACTGGAAAAACTGAAGAAGTGGGCCGAGGAGTGAAACCGGCCCGATGCCCGCGCTCAGAGCGCAACGGAAGGTGCCAGGGGGGAAGCTGGTACGGGTGGATGCGGTCTGCGAGCAGAACGTGATCTCGAAGATCCGCATCACCGGGGATTTCTTCGTGTACCCGGAAGAAGCCCTCGCCAGCATCGAGCGCGACCTGGATTCATTGGGGCTGAGCGGAGCGGAAACGGACCTGGAAGAACGGGTGGAATCGACCGTCTCGGCCAGCGGCGCTCGGCTGATCGGCTTCAGCGCTAAGGATCTGGCGGAAATGTTGCGGGAGCTCAAATGTTGAACCAAAAATGGAGGATATTGAGATACGAAACGCATCCGGCAGCAATGAACATGGCCATCGACGAGGCGATAGCGGAAATGCTATCGTACAACGAGGCCAGCCCGACGATCCGGTTCTACGGTTGGGAACCCAGCGCGGTCTCCATCGGCTGTTTCCAGAGCCTCGAGGACGAGGTCGATGTGGAACGATGCAGGGAGCTGGGCGTCGACATCGTGCGCCGACGGACAGGCGGCGGCGCGGTCTACCATGACAAGGTTGGAGAGCTGACATACAGCGTCATCTGCCCCGAGGCGATGGCCGACAAGGACATCAACGCCGCCTACCGCCAGATATGCGGATGGATCGTAAAGGGGCTCAAAATGGTGGGCATAACCGCGGAGTTCCGGCCGATCAACGACATCACCGTCAACGGCAAGAAGATATCCGGGTCGGCCCAGACCCGGCGCTCCGGGATTTTCACCCAGCACGGGACGGTCCTGTACAGCGTCGATCCGCAGATGATGTTCTCGGTGCTGAAGGTTGACCCGGAGAAGGCGGGCTCGAAGGGAACGGATGACGTTGCTGACCTGGTCACTTCGGTCTCAAGGGAATCGAAGGCCTCCAAGAACGAGGTCCTGGCCGCCCTGGTCTATTCGTTCGCGGAGGGCAAGGACTGGTACCTGGGGGCGATGTCGCAGGACGAGCTGGCACGGTCGGCGGCAATTGCCCAGGAACGCTATGCCAGCGATGCCTGGACCCGGTCGCGCTAGAGCAGCAGCAGCGCCTCAGGGTTCTCCAGCCATTTCTTCAGCTCGTTCATGAACCTGGCCGCCTCGGCCCCGTCCAGAGCACGGTGGTCGAACGTCAGCGACAGCGGGAGCACCTTCCTCGGTTCGATCCTACCGTCCACCACCATCGGCATGTCCATGATCTTTCCCGTGCCCAGTATGGCCACTTCCGGGTAGTTGATGATCGGCGTTCCGTAGGTCGTCCCCAGCGCCCCGTAGTTGGTGATGGTGAACGTTCCTCCCTTCAGGTCCGCCATGTCGATCTTGCGCGAGCTCGACTGTTCCGCCAGGTTGTGTATCTCCTCGGCCAGTTCTACTATCCCCTTCTGGTCCGCCATCTTGACCACCGGAACGATCAGGCCGTCCTCGATGGCGACGGCGATGCCGATGTTGTAGTATTTCTTGACCAGGATCTCGTTCTCCTCGTCGTTCACCGAGGAGTTCAAGGATGGGTGCGCCTTGAGCGCCATGACCACCGCCTTCACGATGAAGGGCATGAAGGTCACGTTCACCTTGCGCTGTTCAAGCACGTCCTTCTTCACCTTCTCCCGCAGCGCGAACAGCGCGGTCACGTCGGCCTGGTCCATGGCCGTCACCTGGGCCGCCTTGGTCTGGGACTCGATCATATGCTTCGCGGTCGTGCGGCGGATGCCCCTGAGCGGCACCCTGTCGACCCAACCATAGATGTCGAACTTCGGCGCTGTCTTTATCCGAGGCGCTTCCACCTTCGGCGGGGGTGATTCCTTGGCCTTCCTGACGTCCTCGTCGGTCACCCGGCCGTTGGGGCCGGTCCCCTGGATGACCGAGATATCCACCCCCAGGTCCTTTGCCAGTTTTCGTACCGCCGGCGTCGCCTGGACCGAGATCGACGCTTTCGACTCGGCCACCTTTCCGGTGGAAGAGACACTGACCTCGTCCAGCGGCAGTTCGCCGACGACCGAATACGACGGTCTCCTTTCGCCTTCCGGCAATTCATCCGGCTTTGCCTGGACCGCCGGGGGCGCCGCAGGCTCCGGGACGCTCTCGCCCTTCTCCCCGATCACGATGAGCACCTCGCCCACCTTGACCAGGTCCCCCTCCTTATGATTCATCTTCAGCACCGTGCCGGCCACCGGCGAGGGCATTTCCACCACTGCCTTGTCGGTCTCGACCTCGGCCAGCGCCTGGTCCTTGGCGACCGAATCGCCCTCCTTCACCAGCCATTTCTTGATCTCGCCCTCGGTCACTCCTTCGCCGAGGTCAGGGAACTTGTAGTCCATTGCCATGTGAACACCTCAGAACGAGACCGTCCTCTCGATCTCGGCCAATATCCTCTCCGGAGAGACGTAATAGTATTCCTCGCCCTTCGACAAAGGCACGATGATGTCCGGCCCGGCCACCCTGACCACCGGCGCCTGCAGGGAAAGGAGCGCCTTCTCGTTGATCCTGGCGACGATCTCCGCCCCCACGCCGCAGGTCTTCGGGGCCTCCTGCACCACGACCGCCCGGCCAGTTCGTTTCACGGAGTCGACCACCGCTGCCGAGTCCATCGGCGAGAGCGTGCGCATATCGATCACTTCGCACGATATTCCTTTCTTGGCCGCCTCGTCCACCGCCTTCTGGATCTGGACCATCATCGCCCCCCATCCGACGATCGTCACGTCCTTGCCCTCCTGGACCAGCCTTGCCTTGCCGATCGGCAGAACGTACTCGCCGTCCGGGACCTCTTCCTTCAGCATGCGGTAGCTGCGGGTCGGCTCAAGGAATATGACCGGATCGGGGTCCCTGATCGCCGCCGTCAGCAATCCCTTCGCCTCCAGCGGCGTAGACGGCACGACCACCTTCAGCCCGGGGATCTGGACGAACAACGCCTCGGTGCTCTCGGAATGATGTTCCAGGGCCTTCACGCCCGCGCCGTAGGGCATGCGCATGACCATGGGAACGGTCAGCCTGCCGCGGGTCCGGTTCCTCATCCTCGACGCATGGGAGATGAGCTGGTTCATGGTCAGATAGGCGAAGCCCATGAACTGAATCTCCGCCACCGGCCGGAGGCCGTTCATCGCCATGCCGATGGCCATGCCGACGATGGCTCCCTCCGCCAGCGGAGTATCGATCACGCGGTTGGGGCCGAACTTCTTCTGCAGCCCGTCCGTGACCCGGAAGACCCCGCCGTCCACGCCGATGTCTTCCCCCAACGCGACCACCGAAGGGTCCTTTTCCATCTCCAGCGCCAACGCCGAGTTGATGGCCTGCACCATGTTCATCGAGGCCATGTTCACACATCCTTCCGGGACGAGGGTTCGGCCTTGATCTTCTCCATCTGCTCCACCAGGTCGGGGGACATCTCCCCGTACGTATGGCGGAAAACGTCCTCCACGTTCGGCCTCGGATAGTTCTCGGCCTCGGATACCGCCTTCTCCACCAGGTCTTGGGCCTCTTTGACGGCCGCGCTCTCCAGGTCGTCGTTCCAAATGCCTTTGTTCTCCAGGTAGCGGTTGAAGCGGTCGAGCGGGTCCTTCTTCATCCATTCCTCCAGTTCCGAGGCGAGCCGGTATCTGGTGGCGTCATCGGACGTAGTGTGGTCCCCGAGGCGGTAGGTGTAGGCCTCGATGAGCGTCGGGCCGAGCCCACCCTCGCCCGATCCACCGCCTCCTTAGCGGCAGCGTACATGGCAAGTATATCGTTCCCGTCAACGAGTATCCCAGGGAAGCCGTAGGCGATCGCTTTCTGAGCGATCGTGGGGCTCAGGGTCTGGAACTTGCGGGGGTAGGAGATCGCATATTGATTGTTCTGGCAGATGAAGACCACAGGTAATTGGTAGACCCCAGCAAAGTTCGCCGCCTCGTGGAAATCTCCTTCGGAACTGCCCCCGTCCCCGAAGAACGCCACTGATATCGTGTCCTCGCCCCTGAGCTTCGCCGCATAGGTTATGCCCACGGCGTGGGAGAGCTGAGAGCCGACCGGGACCGCGGATGGAAGGGCACGGACATCATCGGGATAGTGGCTGCCCATCTCGTTACCCATCCAATACAGGAATTGGTTCATCAGCGGCACCTCGTGGTACAGGAGGCCGGCGAGCTCCCGGAACGACCATACGAACCAATCGTCCTTCCTCATGGCCATCGCCGGTCCGATCTGAGCCGCCTCCTGCCCTTTGCATGGCGGGTAGGCGCCGAATCGTCCTTGCCTCTGGAGCTTGACCGCCTTCTCGTCAGCCACCCGGCTCAGGACCATGGTCTTGTATGCGTGGATCAGATCCGAATCATCGAGCTTCGGTTCGAGCTCGCTGTCCACGGTTCCATCGGTCCTCAGTATCTGCAGCATTTTCCCTTCGAGGGGGTTGTGACTTTCGATCAGCATTTTATGCGCCTCCATTCAGTTCTAGGATCCTCTGAGCTCGATAGGACGTGCGGACGAATGGCCCGCAGGCGATGTATCGGAACCCCATGTCATGTGCTTCCTCTTCAAGTATCTTAAACGTTTTTGGCTCAACGTATTCCGCGATGGGGAGGCTCCCACCTTTCGGCCTTAGGTATTGTCCGATGGCGAGTGCCTCTACTCCGACATTCCTGAGATCCGACATCGTTCGGACCACCTCGGGTATCGTTTCCCCTACTCCCAACATGATGGAACTCTTTGTTACCATATTTGGATACAAACCCTTCAGACCATCCAACACGGAGAGCGATCTGGCATATGATGATCTCGGGTCCCTGACCTGGTTCTGAAGCCGCTCCACTGTCTCGATGTTATGACCGATCACCGCAGGCATGGAATCGGCTACGGTCCTAAGGGCTTCCTCTTTCCCGGAGAGGTCCGGGATCAGAAGTTCGACCTTGCATTCCGACAAGGAACGTATCGCCTTGACGGTATCTGCGAAGATCGAAGCTCCACCGTCCTCAAGGTCGTCACGGGTCACGCTCGTGATGACCACGAACTTCAGGTCAAGCTCCTTGACCGCTTCAGCGATACGACCCGGTTCCGAAGCATCGGTGTTCCCCCTCGGATCCCCGTGGTTTACCGCGCAGAACCGGCAGTGCCTTGTGCAAATATCCCCCAGGATCATGAAGGTGGCACTTCTTTCCGACCAGCATTCGCGGATGTTGGGACAGTGCGAAGCATCGCATACCGTATGCAAGGAATGCTTCCGGGTGATCTCCCTCAACTTATCGAAATCCCCTCCTACGGCCGCAATGGTCCTCAACCACTCCGGCTTCTTCAGGGGGAGCGTTCTTATTTCACTCACGGGACATCATATTGTAGCCAGGGGCTTTTACTAATTTTCCATGAAGGGGCGGTGCTGCGACATGCGGACCGCCATTTTCTCCCCATTTCTTTCATTTCCGATCGTGCCAGTCGCTTCCATTGCGTTTAAATAGCTGGTACGCTTAATTGGGGGCGCTAGGCTTGACCGGGACGCTCGGCGTGTCCTTATACACCGAAATCGTCGCTGCGGGGGTGACAGCGAGGGGCGTCGTATCCGGGGAGGCATAGGCCCAACCGTTGATGTTGAGGCTCTGTCCTACGGGGTCGGTGGCAGCTCTGGGGTGCAGCTGGAGGGTTGCGCTCCTTGCTCTGATCGCGGGGAACGGGTCAGGCCCTGACGGGAACAGCCTTACCGTGGACTACCTACGCTCGAAGGGGAGCGGGGCTGAGTCAGCGGTTGGACCACCTGTGCCGAACTGAGCGGCCACCCTTGTGGCCTAGCACCTTATTCTTCCTACTTGCCGAGATTGATCTCTTCCCAACCGACCGTGGATGCGGGCTTGCATCCAGTGATCTGCTCGGTGTTCAGGTCGAACAAGGTAGCGATCTCATCGCCATCGGACACCTTGAAAACGTTGGTCCCATCGACATCCCCGACCACTGCGCCAGTGATGCCAACGGTACTGAACTGGTCGATGACCCTGTCGGAATATTTCGGATCGCAGGTGACGACGAAGCCAGCCCCCTGATAGGACTTGAGCCATTGAGAGAAATCGACCCCTTTTGGAGTCGGGATCTTGGCGAGATCGACCAACGCACCTTTGCCGCTCGTCTCAAGAAGCATCCCGAGGGTTCCCAGGGATCCCGGGTTGCTGATGTCCTTTCCTGAACGTAGCATCCCCTTCTTGGCGATCTTGTTCATGATGAGCATCTGGCGCCGGGCCATTGTATTGTCCTTCGTGGATGTGGTGTCCCACGCGTACGTCAATCCCTCGGGATAGAATCCTTCGAGGTCCATCGCCATGATGATGTCGTCACCCGCCTGGGCGGTGTGCGAGTACACCACCTCATCGAGTTTTGCGGTTCCGATGATGGCCACGTCTATGGCGTTGTAACTGCAGTCCGGATGGGTATGCCCGCCGACGATCGGCACGCCGAACTTCTTGACCGCGGTCTCCATACCGCGCATTACCGCAGCGCAGATCTTCTCTTCCTTTACGGACAGAACGTCCAGCATGGCCAATGGGACCCCGCCCATGGCGGAAATGTCATTGAGGTTTACCAGGACCGAATAATACCCGGCAAAGAACGGATTCGATTTCATGAGCGGCGGCATGATGCCGTCCGCAGCTAGCAGCAACGCCTCACCATTGTGTTCCAGTACCGCCGCATCCTCACCATAGGAAGCCAATACCTTGGAGGACGAGACCTTGGGGAAAAAGTTGATCACGCTGGATATGGACTTCTTCCTCGTTATACCTGGATATCCCTTAATATCAGACACCAGGTCGTTAAGTTTCATGACGTGGGGTATCGTGGCAGTGATTATATCTTTTGTTCCATGCCAGGCTACCGCATGCCATTCAATAAATTCTCTCAACGAATAGATGGCCAGCTCCTCGCATCATACTAGCTTGGTCTGTTTGGTCTCCCTCACCAGGTATGATATGTCAAGTTGAGTGGCGACGATCACCTCAAGGAGCGTCTGATAGTCGGCACCCAGGTCATTCGCCTCTGGTACATACGCGCGGCTGCTGTCGGGGATCTTGAAGCCCGAACGGACCAATACCTTCTTTGCCTCTAGACGCTCCTCTGGAGTGGCCTGCCTGCCGCGAGGCTCACCGGAGATCCCGGCCCTGACCAATTCCTCCGCGAAGACGGGGCGCTTGAAAAGACGCCACATGGCGTACAAGCTCAATTCTTCGGCCCTCCGCCCTTCGGCGAGGTTGTGTGCGGCCTCGTTGATCACATCATAGATGTCTTTCTGACGCCCTCTTACGGGGACATATATCTTCGCTGGAGGTACGTCCTTCTCCTTGAGCACATGTTGGTCGGTCAAGGCGCGCAGATAACCGGTAAGTATCAATCTATGAAGCTCGTAGCCGTTTTTCTCCAGTTCCCGTGATAAAGAGCTGATGGATCGACCATCATCTGACAAGAGTTCGAGGATAACGAACTTTAAATCACGCTCTGGATGGAACATATGGTAACAGACCTGGTAACAGACCTGGTAAATTATAAAGCTTTCTTAACGGGGCTTTGGTTACCATACTGAGTTCAAAAATGCCTTTAAACCCCACAACATAATGCCTTAGAACTGCAAAGTGAAATTGCATATGGGACGCCATCTATCGGAGAGCTGGCGTACCCTTCTTAAAGGTGAAACTCATGAAATCAATAGATAACTCACGCGATCTGAGGGGAACAGAGCCAGGTGTCATCTGGTCAGACGAGAAGGAATCGACCGAGCTATCGCTGTTCGTGCGTACTTCTGACGAAGAGATCAAGAAATGGGACAAGCAGCGGATATTCGATGCGTTGATGAGGGAAACGACCATCAGCGAGGATGCAGCCGCAATAGTCGCGCGGGAGGTGGAGAAGATGATCTCCGAGCTCGAGCTCGATGTGATCACCGCACCGCTTATCCGTGAATTGACGAACGCTAAGCTTGTGGAGTACGGACTGGCAAAGATCCGTCGGCAGCACACTCGCCTGGGCGTCCCGCTCTATGACGCTCGTCAGATAATCATGAACCCGAACAAGGAGAACGCCAACGTCCCGCACGGCCCCGAGGCCACGAACCTCACCCTTGCTGAGAGGATCAAGAAGGAGTTCGCTCTGCTCGAGGTCTTCTCCCAGGACCTGGCCGACTCCCATATGCGCGGCGATATCCACCTTCACGACCTCGGCATGATCGACCGTCCCTATTGCAGCGGCCAATCGATCGAGTATGTGAAGAAGTTCGGTCTGAACCTGCCCAATGCAATATCTATCGCGAAACCGGCAAAGCACCCGGAGGTCCTGATCGAGCAGGTCGTCAAGTTCTCCGCGGCGCTGCAGGGCAACTTCGCAGGCGCCATCGGATGGGACGCGTTCAACCTCTTCCTGGCACCTTACCTGGTGGGCTGCGATGACCGTAGGATGAAGCAGCTCGCGCAGATATTGATCTACGAGTTCGCGCAGCAGGCGGTGGCCCGCGGCGGACAGTCGATCTTCTCCGACCTCAACCTGTATTGGGAGTGCCCGGACCATTTCATGGGCGTTCCGGCGATCGGACCGAACGGCACCTTCACCGGCAAGAACTATGAGGACTACCTGCCCGAATCGCAGCGCTTCATCAGCGCACTGTTCGACGTTTATCTCGAGGGTGACGCCCTCGGCCGGCCGTTCTTCTTCCCCAAGCCGAACGTTCACATGACGGACAAGTTCTTCAAGACCGAGGGTCACGAAGGCTTCCTGAACCATATCTCAAACGTCGCGACCGAGAAGGGTAACACCTATTTCGTCTTCGACCGGGGCAACACCGCCAAGATATCCGAGTGCTGCCGGCTGACGTTCAAGCTCGACAAGAGCGACCTGGACGACGCCAAGACCCCATGGAAGATGAGATACTCGGCGATGCAGAACGTGACCATCAACCTGCCGCGTGTCGCCTATGAGGCGCACCAGGACGATGAGAAGCTGTTCGAGCTGCTCAGGCAGAGGATCGAACTGGTGGCGAAGGCCCACGTGCAGAAGAGGGACTTCATCAAGAGCCTTCTCGACATGGGGAAGCACTCGACACTGGCGCTGCTCACGATGAACCTGGACGGAGAGCAGTACTACCGGTTCAACAAGGCCTCGTTCCTGATCGGGATGGTCGGCCTCAATGAACTGGTCCAATACCATACCGGACAACAGATGCACGAGTCGAAGGACGCGACAAAGTTCGGCCTCAGGGTCATATCCACCATGAAGAAGAACGCCGAGGAGATTGGCGAGAAATACGGCATCCGCATGCCGCTGGAGCAGACCCCGGCCGAGTCGACCTCGTACCGGTTCGCCAAGCTGGACATGAAGTACTATCCGCTGCAGGCGCCAACAGTGATCAGGGGGAACAAGTCGAACGGCGAGATCTACTACACCAACTCGACCACCCTGAACGTCGGTGCGCCGATCAGCGCCATCGAGAGGACCAAGGCAGAAGGGCTGTTCCATCCTCTGATCGAGGCCGGTTCAATGACCCACGTTTGGCTCGGGGAGCACAAGCCGCCAGCAGAGTCCATCGCCGCCTTCGTCAAGAAGACGTTCGAGAACACGCAGAACTCCCAGATATCGTTCAGCCCGGAGTTCACCGCATGCCTGAACTGCGGCAAGACCACCCGTGGACTGAGGTCGACCTGCCCCTTCTGCGCGTCGCCGGACGTCGAGGGCATCACCCGTGTCACAGGGTTCTTCTCCAAGACCACCAGCTGGAACAAGGGAAAGCTCGGGGAGCTTAAGGACCGGTTGAGGAACAACATCTCTTAGACAGCAGATGGACTGGAAGCAAACCTCTTCCTCCCTTTTTTTAACATTATTCTTTGATCATATTACAATGCCAGTCTCTCAATTCCCATTTGATACACTATCATGTTCGAAGGAATGTTCGGCAATCATTATATACCATTATTGGGCTAGAAAATGACGTCGGAATGGACAGGGAACGGAATTGACAAGAGTCCAGATAAGTGAGCATGTTTGGGTGAACATCAGCCGGCGCAGTCTTTGCGATAACTGTGTGGCGGATGTCTGCTTGAAGAGGACCGAGAACGGCACTGAGCATTGCGAACTGTTCAGATCAGCATACATCGCATTCAAGAAATGCAGCCAATGCGGAGAGATCTACGAATTGTTCTCAAACTTCAGGTCCTTGGACTACGACATGTGCCCTATCTGCAACGAGAGGATGAAGGACATTCCTGTCATCAAGTCAAGCGAACCGCTCAACACGCATTGCTGACTTTTCTATATTGCATGAAATAGGCAGCATTTGTTCGGAAGATCATCCCAGGCGGATACCTGAAGGGCAACATCTGCACTGAACTCATTATGTTCGGGTTGCATTCAGAGCAGAATATTGGGGAGGTTGTCCGCGCTTTTTCTTACCATCGATGCAGAATAATTGCTGTATCGGCAATACCTCTCTAAGCCAAATTTATGCAAAGACTATGCAGGGATGCCGATATCCGATCGAAGAAAAATCGAGTAATGGCCTGTGATGACGGCCTACCGGATCGCCGTCATCACCTGGTGGCCGGTTTATCCGTTCAACCGCGGCCCTATCAGCTGCCAGACGATCAGGAACAGCACGAACAGCGCCAGGGCCATGGTGATGGTCGAGACGTATTTCGCCCTCTGTTCCTCGGACGCGTTCTTCCTCACCTTCTGGACGAACGCATCGAGACCGTCCTTGAACAGGTACCCTCCGTCCAGCGGCACTGCTGGCAATACATTGGTCATGCCGACCATGAGGTTGATCCAGAACACCCAGTAGAGGATATTGGCCGTGACCCAGAAGGTGTCCGCACCGAACACCGATACCAGGCCGGTCGGCTGGAACAGGTCCGTGACCGGCGACTGGACGGGTGCCAGGCCGATGAACGGTAGCGATATGAAGCGCAGCGTGTCGGTTATGAAGTCGCCCGGGCTCTGCATGTTCGCGTATGGCGATGCCAGGCGTTGGGACAGGACCTCGACGTTGATCACTCCGGCGCCCAGATACGCGCTGTTGATGCCCAGGAACCCGTAGTCGACGAACCCGGAAGGCACTCCTGCTCCAGACGACTGGAGATAGTCGGCCCGGCTCAGGAGGGTGACGTTCACGATGCTGCTTACGTTCTCGAAGGCCTGGGAGTCGGCATGGTACGACATCACCGTGATGTTGACCGTCTGACCTCCGTGGGTGTTGTGCAATGCGACCCGCAGATCGTTCTCGTTCCTGATCGGCTCATCGTTAAGCGAGGAGATGAGCATGCCTGTCTGGATACCGATGTTGTAGGCAGGATATCCCTTGCTGACGCTGGTCACCTCGACGCCCGATGGCATCGAAACGTTGTACTGACCGCCCTTGAAGAAGTACGACACACTGACCATCGCACCGGCGTTGGGGGCCGAGGCGTTCTGCCAGGAATAGATGTCGTTTACCGCCGCACCGTTCACCATGACGACCTGGGCACCGAACTGGAGGTCGTTCATGGAGGCGATGCTGTTATCCGCCACGGTGGCCACGACCGGCCCGTCCCTGAGCGGGGTGGCCGAGCTCAGCATGACCGAAGAGAAAAGGATCGCGCATATGACCGCTAAGATTATGTTCGTCCCTGGTCCGACCGCGTAGATGCTGGTGCGGCGTTTCCGGTCCGAGCTTCTGATCGCTTCTTCGTCCGGCTCCACGAACGCTCCGAGCGGGATGACCAGGAATACGATCCCCAGCGACTTGATGTCCATCTTGCCCACGCGGGTCAGGATGCCGTGGGCGAATTCGTGGAACACGACCGCAACGATCAGGCCGATGATACCGTACCAGATCGGGATGATCGGGTTGAGCCCCGGTATGCCCAGGATCATCTCTGGCCCGGGCGCCTTGTCCGCCGGTATGCTGGTTACCAGGGTCGCCTCCCATATGAGGAGGGCCATCATGAAGATGGCGACCCCAAGGCATATCCACTTGGCAACCGCGGCGTAGACCAGCCAGAATCGTCTGAATTTCGACAATTTCTCGATGATCTTCTTTCCGCCTTCAGTGCGCCACATCAGGAAGATCATGCCCTGAGTGAAATGGTACTTAGCCAGAATGCCTTTCTTTTTCAGAATGATGACTATGGCGAAATAGGCGATTATTACCAGCAACGCGATGACGTATTCTATCATCCAGGGCCTCTGCCAGCACTAACTACCACGTGCTATAAAAAATAGTCGTGGATCTGCATGATGGGCAGATCATTTGTTTCTGTTCCAGCAATCATCTGGAACTTCGTCGTAGGTGGTCGCCGCATCATCCTTGTTGCGCAGTGCCGGATCCTCTTGACGGGCCATCCTCTGGATCTGATCGGTCTTCAGGACCCAGTAATGGATGCGCCAGAGCTTTCCCTTCTTCAGATGGACCTCCTCCTGCCATGTCGTGAGGAACCCTTCCTCCTCCAACATGTAGAAAACATCCCGGTCCTCGGAGGTGAGACGGTTGTCGATCGTCTGATCGGTGAACCCGAAGAAGCTCATCAAATACTCCGCCAATTTGTTGATGTCGCTCTCGGACATGCCCTTTTTGCCCAGGGTGTTCCCTAGCGCTAGGCATACTTCGTTCATGCTCACAACAGTCAAGACGTTCCCCCCGCCTGATTGCTTTGCATCAAATAATACTTATGCAGGCTGGATTGGAATTGTGAACTTTCATGCCGGATAGAATCACCCCTTCCGCCACTTGCCGTCCTTCCCCCAAAGGTACAGATAGACCAGGAATTCCATCAGGACCAGGGCGGCAAGGACGATAAGCGGCATCGAGGTCGAAAGCCCGGCATCGACGGTGCGCCAGACCTCGATCGTGATGAACATATCGACGATGAGGCAGCCCACGAAATACCAGTACCGGAGGTAGTCCTTGAGGAACCAGTCCTTCCATCCTCTATCACGGCGAAGGAGGACGGGTATCTGCGACTCGTCGATCGCTCCCTCGTCCTCCTCCGGTGGACGGACCTTGACCGTGATCTTCCGCTTCGTCGCCATCTTCGCGCTTCACCGGAAGTGACAGGCGACGAAGTGCTCGCCGCCCTTGTCCAGCAATTGTGGTTCGATCTCCTCGCAGACCGCCTCGCGGTACCGGCAACGGGTATGGAACCGGCATCCGGACGGCGGGTTGGCCGGACTGGGCACGTCGCCGCTCAGGACGATGCGGTCCCTTTTTATCTCCGGGTCCGGGACCGGTATGACGCTCAGCAGTGCCTCGGTGTAGGGATGCATCGGCTTTTCGAACAGGTCCTTCTTCTTCGCCGATTCTACCACCTTGCCCAGGTACATGACGTTCACCCGGTCGCACATGTAGCGGATCGTGCTCAGGTCGTGCGAGATGAACAGGTAGGTCAGATTGAACTCCGTCTGCAGGTCGTTCAGCATGTTCAGGATCTGGGCTTGGACAGACACGTCCAGAGCTGAAGTGGGCTCGTCCAGCACGACAAAGTCCGGATTGAGCGCCAGGGCGCGGGCCACACCTATCCTTTGCCTCTGCCCCCCGCTGAACTCATGCGGGTAACGGTAAAGATGGTCCGGATTGAGCCCGACCTTCTCCAGCAGATCCTTGACCCGGTCACGGTTCTCGTCGCCACGGGCCACTCCGTGGACCAGGAGGGGCTCGCCGATGATGTCCTTTATCAGCATACGGGGGTTGAGCGATGAGAACGGGTCCTGGAACACTATCTGCATCTCTTTCCGCATGCGCCGGAGGGACTCCGGGTCCTTGCAGTCGAGGGCATAGGCGTCATTGATCGCGTCCATCTCGTCCAGGAGGTCCTTTCTGACCGGGCTGCCGTTCTCCGGCACCTGGGTCTGTTCCTCCAGTTCGATCAGGCGGCTCCGGGTCTGGGAGGGCATCTTGTAGTAGATGTGCCCGGCTGTCGGATTGGTGAGCATGAGCATGCACCTACCGGTGGTGGTCTTGCCGCAGCCTGATTCACCCACCAGTCCAATGGTCTCCCCCCGTTTGATCAGGACGTTGACGCCATCGACCGCTTTCACGGCGCCGAGCTCCCGCTTCAGGAAGCCTCCGCGGATGGGGAAGTGCTTCTTCAGGCCTCTAGCTTCGATCAGTATCTCTTCGCTCACCATCTCACCCCGGTGTACAGGTGGCAGGCGGTGAAATGCCCCGGCCGGACCTCTATCATCTGCGGCTTGATCTCCTTGCACTTATCCATGGCATAGGGGCAGCGGGGATTGAACCGGCATCCGCTTGGCGGCTTTGAAAGGTTCGGTACGCTGCCTTCGATGGTCTCCAGCCTGGTCATGTCCATGGTGACCCTCGGTATAGAGTTCATGAGCCCCTGGGTGTAGGGATGGAGCGGCTCCTTGAAGATGTCCATCTTGGGACCTATCTCGGCGATCGTCCCGGCGTACATTACGCCCACCCGGTCGCACACCTCGGCGACGACGCCAAGGTTGTGGGTGATCAACAATATCGAGGTCCCGGTCTCCTCCTGCAGCTCCCTCATTAGCTTCAGGATCTGGGCCTGAATCGTGACGTCCAGCGCGGTGGTCGGCTCATCGGCGATCAATAATTGTGGCCTGCATGCCAGCGCCATAGCGATCATCACCCTCTGCTGCATCCCGCCGGACAGCTCGAAAGGGTAGGATTTCACCACATTGGAAGGGTCAGGAATACGAACCAAACGGAGCATGCGGTCGGCCCGGTCCAGCGCTTCTGCGTTCAGCATCCTTTGGTATCGCCGCGCGATCGGTACCTTTGACATTACTTTGACGAGACGGTCGTTCGGGTCCTCGGCCAGCCGAGCGTACAACGATCGGTAATAGCGCAGCGATACGCCGCGGACGCTACGGAACGGCTTCGAATCGAAACTCCCCCCGCACTGGGGGCATGTGATAGCTTCCGGTGTCACCACGGCCCGGCATCCGGAGCAGGTCTCCTCGCCTTTGGCATTAGGGACCTTGCTGACCCTGAAGTAGCTCTTTACCGCTTTGAGCTCCTCGTCGATCTTGACTATGACGGCTTCCGCCAGCTCGCGCTTCTCGTGCAACAGTATGATCTCGGCGATCTGATCGCCGGCTGTGAACACCGGATTGAGCGCGGTCATGGGCTCCTGGAATATCATGGAGATGTACTTGCCCCGGATCTTCTGCATATACTCGGGTGAACGGGCCAGGAGATCGTACCTCGAGTCCATCTCGTTGAGCCTTTTCTTCGCCTCGGCCAGCATCGGGTCGTCCGGGTTGGACGATAAGGTCTGGATCTGGTTGCGAAGTTCCGCTCTCTGCTTGATCTCCTTCAGCTCCTTCTGCAGTGACGCGACCCTGCTGTCATCCACTTTCTCTCCCATCTTGGACATCGCATCAGTGAGCTTCTTCTCCGCCTCGGCGATCTCCTGGGCGCTGCCGGTCGGTCGAAGGAAGAATATGTGACCCCCCTCGATCTTGCCTGGAGGTATGGGGATCAGCCGCATGACGCAGTTTGCGGTCACGCTTTTACCGCATCCCGTCTCACCGACCAGGCCGAGGGTCTCTCCCTTCCTGATCGCCAATGTGACGCCGTCCAGCGCCTTCACTATACCCGCCTGGGTGTAGAAATTGACGTACAGATCCTCGATCTCGACCATCACGTTGTCTTCGCTCATTCTTGTCTACCTCCTCAGCCTTGGATCGAGGATATCGCGGAGCGCGTCTCCGAATAGGCTGAACCCCATCACGAATATGAAGATCATGGCACCGGGGAACACTATCATCCAGTACGGATTGTAGGGTACTCCCTGGTAAAACACGGTGCTCAGGAAGAACTCCTGTCCGTCCGAGACCATCTTGCCCCATTCCGCGGTACCGGACGGCGGTCCGAAACCGATGTAGCTCAGGCCTGCCGCCACCAGCACCACCCCTCCGATGTCCAGTGTGATGTTGACCAGCATCGGTGCCAATGAGTTCGGTACGATGTGCCGGAACAGTATGCGCGTCTTCTTTGCACCTATCGCCCGGGCCGCCTCGACATATGTATTTTCCCTGACCGACAGCACCTGGCCCCGGATCAGACGCGCATAGGGCGGCCACCAGACCACTATCAATGCCAGCATGATATTCTCAAGACTGCGGGACAGAATCGCCGCCACTGCCATGGCCAATATCAGACCAGGTACCGAAAGGAAGATGTCGGTTATCCTCATCAAAAGGTCGTCGACCTTTCCGCCATAGTAGCCGGACACGGCTCCCAGCAGGATACCTACGAAGGAGGCGGTCAGCACCACGAACAAAGAGATCAGGATCGATGTCCGGGCACCCCAGACGACGCCGTAGTATATGTCGGCGCCCATCTTTCCCGTACCCATCAAATGTCCCTCGGCACCTGGTGGCATCGGCTGAAGGAAATTCTTCGGGATGTCCAGTGGATCCAATTGGCCCGCCGGGACGGGGGCCAGGATCGGCGCTGCGAGCGCTATGATGACGATGCTGATGACCATTGCCAGGCCGATGACCGCCAACGGGCTCCGCCTTATCAGCACCAGGGAATGTCTCATCTCCCTGATCCTGGGCCGGAGGGAGTTGATCGATTGCTTCATCCTGCTCTCATTCTTTTGCGTAGAAGCGTCCATTTTCATCACTCCAGCCTGACCCTCGGGTCAAGATAAGCGTACATCAGGTCGACAACCAGATTTGCCAGGACATAGATGATCGCGATCAGAAGGACGAAACCCAGGACAGAGGCGGTATCATTTCTCAAAACCGCCTGCGCGGACCACTGGCCTAGACCTGGCCATGCGAATATCGACTCCGTCAAGACGGCACCTCCCAGAAGACCTCCGAACGATAGACCGACGACGGTCGTGGTAGGAATCAGCGCATTGCGTCTCGCATGTTTTCTGATGACGACCTTATTGGGCAATCCCTTGGCCCGTGCGGTCTTGACATAGTCCTGGTTCATGACCTCGAGCATGCTGGACCGCATGATCCTGGTGATTATGGCGATGGTACCGAAGGCCAGCGTTACCGCCGGCAGGATAATGTGAGAAAGAACATCACCAAACACGACGAAATTGCCGGCCGCCAATGAATCGAACAGCAGGAAGCCGGTACCGTGCGGGTAGCCGGTGATGATGAATTTGTCACTGATCCTCCCAGTCGCGGGAAACAGGCTCAGATACCGATAGAAGACAAGTTGGAGCAACAGGCCCAACCAGAATATCGGAAGCGAAACGCCTGAAAGCGCCACGATCCTCGTGGCGTGGTCGATCGGCTTGTCCTTGCGGACCGCCGAGAGCGTACCAAGGTAGATGCCGATGATCACCGCGATGACGATGCTGATGAATGTGAGCTCAAAGGTTGCGGGGAAGTATTTTATTATTGCATCGGTGACCGGCATGTTGGCGACCCTGGAGAATCCCCAATCGAATTGCACGACGCCGCTCAACCAGTAGAAGTACTGATCCCAGATCGGCGCATCGAAGTGATACCTTGCCAGTACTTGCTGAATCTGCGCCTCGGTCATTCTCTCAGTGATGTAGGCCGATTCCGGCCTGCCGGCGAGACGGGTCAAAGCAAAGACGAAGACCGATACCCCCAGTAATACAGGGATCAGCAACAGCAACCGTCTGAAAATGTAAGTGATCATCCGCATGGCAAGTTCACCTTTTGTTCAGTTGAATTATCTTATAAAATCCTTGTCAAGAATGGTTGTACAGGATATGCGGCATCTTCTGCTCATCTGACGGTCCGACGTCACTATGGCTAACCCTTCGCTTGTAATAATCATACCTGGCCGCTCCCGTGTCGATCTAGACTTGACCATACTCCAATTTCCAAAGAAAGAGGAAATTAGGGTTTGGGAAAAGGTTTGGGACCTATCCACGATTACGCGGTCTTATCGAACACGTAATAGTAGTAACCAGAGTACATCGGGTTGAAATAGTAACCCGTTACCCAGGTCCTCTCCACGTGGAAGTTGGTCGGCTGTGCTGTCCACACGTAGTAGGCGTTCTCGTACACCTGCTGCGATATCTGCGAGTACATCTCAGCCCTCAACGTCTCGTTCAGCTCCGACGCGGCAGCCCTGGACAAGTTGGTGAGTTCGTTGTTAACGATACCGCACCGCTTGGCATAGGTACCAGCGCTGTCGATGAACGGGTTCACGTAGTCGTCTGGATCAGCGTAGTCCGGGGCCCAGCCCAGGAAGAACGCCGGCATCTGTTTGGTGCGCACCGCGTCCAGATAGGTAGGCCAGTCCAGTGCCTGAACGGTAACCGTTATGGTTCCGGTGATCAGGCTCTTTGCCTTCAGCGCCTCAAGGCCGTTCTTCAATAGGAAGCATGCGTCCTCTCTCGGAGCGTTTCCAGCGTTGTAGAACAGTTTGATCGTGAAGCCGGTGGTTGCGTAGTTGCCCTGACCATTGGGGTTCTGCACCAACTTCAGGTAGTCCGCCGCCTTGCTCAGATTGAACTCGTACTTCGAGATCGAAGCGTTGTATCCGAACATTCCTTCGGGTATGATACCGTTCGGCTGAACTGCGGAGCCGCCCAGAGTGTTCTCCAGGTAGCCAGAGTAGTTGAACGCCGAAGCGAACGCAAGCCGCATGTTCTTGTCGGCAAAGAACGTCGACGGGACACCTGGATTCAGCGTTCCGCTAGTGTTGATCAATTGGTTCAATCCAAGGAAGTCGAGGTTGAACGTCGGCAGATCCTTGGTGATCTCCAGGAAGTCCTTTCCGACTACATCGGACGCGTGGTTCCGCGGGATGTATGCTGAATCGGCATCGCCGTTGAACAGCAGCATCTCTCGGGTACCGACATCTTGGACCTTCTTGATGATCACATACTGGATCGCTGCGGGTGCGCGGTGGTAGTTGTCGTTCCTCTTCATGAGGACGTACTGGTTGGATGCCCACTCGACCAGCTCGTAAGGTCCTGTTCCGCAGGTGTGCCTTGCCATCCACTCGTTCCTGGTCTCCTTCACGATACCGCCGTGCGCTTCAACGTATGCCTTCGATACGACCGAGGCCTCGGTGAATGCCATGCAGTACAGGAATGCCGGGTACGGGTTTATCAGGTGGAACACGACCGTGTTCGCGTCCGGGGTGCTGATTGCGTTCTCGACCGACTGGGCGCCGGTCTCGTTCACTGAGCTCAGTGATGCGTAACCAGGAACCAGTACCTGTCCCAGGATCCAAGCCGGACCATCTGGGTCGTTGATCATTAGCAGTCTCTGGATGGAGTACTTCACATCCGCGGAGGTCATGATGTTCCCGTCGTGGAACTTGACGTTCTGCTTGAGGTGGAAGGTGTAGTTCATCCCATCCTCGCTAATTCCACCGTTCGCAACGGTCGGAACCTCAGTGGCGAGCAGAGGGACAAGGTCGGATGCGCTCGCTCCGTCGTACCAGACGAGCGTCTCGTACACGTTCTGGAGGATTTCTCCACCGGCGGTCTCATAGTCGACTGCGGGGTCCAGTGTGTCTGGTTCACCGATGGTGACCATCACAAAGGTCTTCCCGGAGACCGGGCCTGGGGCCTCAGCCTGCGCGACGATGGACAGGATGTACAGACCGCTTCCGCCCTTGGTGTCAGTGACAGCCAGGGACACGTAGTGGGTACCGACGGCCAATGCCGGGGTGGTGTAGTTCTTGGTGGTGGCAACATTTGCGCCATCGAGTTTCCAGGTGAAGCTGTTGATCGCATCTGGGTTGATGACGAATGCCGTACCGTTCCAAGTGTAGGTATATGATGCAGCTCCGTTCAGAGTGACCGCGGTGCCGTTCGCGACAACGTTTTGCGTCACTTCAGCAGATGATACGATCACTGGTACTGGGGCTGATGTATTGGACGGAGTAACGTCTTGCACGATGACCAGTATCCTCGTGGGGTCGCTCGTGACGTTCTTCTTCGCGTCGAAGACCTTCAAGGTCACAAGCATGGTACCGGCCGCGGCATAGGTGTAGTTGAACAAAGGTCCACCGTAACCGACATTGCCATCTCCCAAAGTCCATGTATAGTTAGTTAACTTTCCAGCACTTGTTGTAGCGTTGAACTCGACGACAGCGCCTTGGTCCACTTCTGATGCGACAGTGAACTTGGCGGTCGGCTCAACGTATTTTTCCCCGGTCAAGACGAGAGCAGCTGCAATAGCGGCGATGATAAGAACGACGACAACGGCAACTACCGCTATCTTCTTCTTACTGCCACCCTTCGCGGCCTTCTCCTCTGGAAGGGGCTTGCCTCCTGAACCTTCCATATGCTTTCCTCCTTTCTCCCTCTAGCAAAACAATCGGGAGATTGACTTTTGATAAGAGTTTGATGCTATAAATAGCTTATTGGTTTCGGAGGCCGGTTTTTTTCCTTGCCAGCATCTCAAATCAGTAAAAGTCGGTTTTAACGGCATATTTAACTTACAATGTTCTCATTATCATTTCATGAATTGACTATTTGCACGGATTAGCTCAGCAATCTGAACTTTATGTCGGATTTCGGTACCGCAATATTTGGTTTTGTTGTCCGGTTTTTCCTCGAAATCAGAGGTATTCTACGGTTAAATCGTACTCTTCGACGAGCTTTCGGACTATCAACTCGGCCCATCGTAGCTTTCTTGCTTTGGTCTCTAGTGAAGAACCATCCTTCGGTCTCGGATGGCGGAAATCGAATCCGATCAATTTCAGATCGCGGGCACCGAAATGAACGGCGATCGCTATAGCCCTGTCCCCATCGGTGAAACCCCCGAAGTTACGAACCCGATCGAACGGGGTCGACTGCGTGGTGAGTACCGTACGGCCGACTATCGATGGAACGTACCGGCGCAGCGAAGGGATGTTGTCGCCATGAGCGTGGACCACAAGAACAGTGCCGCTCTCATTGGCCTTCAGGTCGGTCGCCACGTTCCCGTCGAGGTCCGTTACCACAAGGTCCGGGATGATGCTCTCCCCCATCAAAAGGGCGGTGCCGATCCCTACCGAGAGGATCGTTCCTTTGGTCAGTTCGGACAGCCGTTCCCCGGACGATGATGGTCCGGCGACGATCGTGGCGCATTCCCCAAACAGCCCGGTCAAGCAAACGTCGTCGCACTGGGACTTATCAGAGGCAAGGATCGCCAGTTCCCGGGCCGCTTCCTCATCCTTCTCCCTGGAATAACCGAAGTCCCGCAAGATCCGTTCATAGACCGGTTCCCAGTCCCGGAACTGCATCTTTCCCGCCTCATGCTTCCGGAGACTTGGCCTGATCGGCCTCTTCCGGTTTGTTGATGGACTGGTTCAGGGTAGATTTCAGGTTGGTGTTGATCAGCCCGCTGAAGCCCATGAGAAGGAACCCGGACAGTATCTCCAGGAAGATCACGTTCTGGTTGAGGCTGGAATAGCCAAGGAAGAACAGGGACGCATCCAATGAGCCCTGGACGATGAAACTGATGGAGAACACAGTCACCGAGATCACTAGGTAGGCCCAGTAGACCTTGCCTGTGGACAAGTAATAATTGACGAAACGCCCGGTCTCGAAGGAGAAGATCGCGAAAGCCCACATCCACAGCGTGGCGTTGGCGAACAGAAGGATCTTCTGTACGATGTCCCCGTCGGGGTTCGCGTTGGCCGCTTCGACCCCCAGGAACAATCCGATGAATACACAGGCTATCGTCAGGATGGCGAACGGGATCATTAAGCTCCCGGAACGGATGGCACGACCCGTACTGCTGTACCAGGACACCACCCGGTCCGCCACCTTGTAGGCATAGACCAGCATGTAGACGCCCAGAACGAGCGCGATGGACCCGAAGGCCATGTCCGAGATCAGGCTGATCATGCTCGGGTCCATGTACAGTTCGACCAGTTTCGGTATGAGCGCGAAGATCCCGAGAACCGCAAGGACCAGACCGAGCGGGGTGAGCACGCGCTTACGGACCTTGTCGTCCTGCATCATCTTCAGCAGCACGTAGTAAGTGCCTTCCACCGTGGGGGCCTGCTTCACGAAGACTCGGCGGACGGAGTCGACCTTGACCCGGGAGAATATCATGGGATAGATGAACTCGTCCTCTGCCCCGTCGCTCACCAGGATGACCCTTTCCGGCTTGATCATCTCCAGGACGTTCTCCAGCTGAGTGGCCAGCGCCAGGTCGGACTCGAACCCCACCTTCGGGTCGCCGCATATGGTCGCCACCTCGACGTCCATGCCCTTCTTGGCCATGTCGTCATAGATGCTGAGCGCGGAAAGCACGGTGTTGACATCGCAGTCCTCGGGGTCCTTCAAACCTAGGGCAATGGCTGCTTCTAAGTTCTCCTCTCTGCCGATGAACGGGCTGTTCATGCCCGCCTTGACCCCGAAATCGTCGTCCCTGTCCACACTGAGGACCAGTATCTTCATCCGACCGCTCCATCCAGGTCTTCGCTATATGAAGGTTTTGCTGATCCTATTCCCTCATGGCAAACGAACGGTACTGGCCCGTTTTCCCTAAATGGACACCACAGCAACTGGATTATCAGGATGGGTAAGCAATCCAAAACAAATATAACGGCGAAACGAATGTTATGAACAAATGGATAGGAAGGCCGGATATAAAGAATGCCCACGCTGCGGTCTACGCAACAAGCCGTCTGCGCTCCAATGCGATTTCTGCGGACTCAGGTTCGTCGCGGGAGAAGACTGGGATGACAATATCCAAGCCTTGGAGAAGATGGGAGGTAACGAGGAGAAGGTCCTGGTGGACGAGGACGTCTCCAAGCGGATAGAAGCCACCATCGTCAAGCGCGAAAAGATCAATATCCCGGCCAAGCCCAAAGAACCGGTGAAGGACGATTTCGATTATTTCGCGAAGCCAGTCGAACCGGTAATGGCTATACCTGTCCCGGTCGCCGAGCCGCCTGTAGCGGCCCCCAGAGAAACGATATTGACGGAGAAGGCAGCGGTCATCGAACCGGTGCCGGAAACGCCCTCACCAGTTGCCGCCGTTGAACCGGTCCAGGCACTGCCGGAACCGGAAAGGATAGTGATAATGGAACAACCTCCGGCGGAGCCGAAACCGGAAATGATCGCGGTGCCGGAGCCTGCACCGGTAGAGGTGATACCGGAAAAGATCGTGATACCGGAGCGTCCGCCAGTTGAGGCGATGCCGGAACCGGTCATGGATAAAAAGGTCGTCAGGCGCAGGATAAGGCCGGCGAAGGTGTTCGCACCGGTCAAGAACCCGTCCAAGCGCAGAACCGTTTTCACCGCGGTCCTGGTGCTAGGCCTGGTCTCCTACCTGGTGGCGATCGCGTTCGGTCTAGGCACCATAGGCAGGGCGGGAGGTTGGATCATGGTCACCGTCTCGACATTGATGGTGGTTGCCGCGGCGGGAGAGTTCTTCCTACCAAAGGGTGACGCCAAGGCGGCGTTTCCCGAGGACCCGGCCCCTGAAGGGAAGACCCATCAGGAGGTCCTGATCTGCCCGAAATGTCATGAACTGGTCAAGACGACTGACAGGGCCTGCCCGGATTGCGGGGCGGAATTCCAGGGCGAGTGATTGGTCGATGAGGATCACCTGGCACGGCCATTCCTGTTTTGAGGTGAAGGATCGGGTCACGGTGGTCACCGACCCCCATGACGGCAAGTCGATCGGGGTCAAGCCCCCGGTGGTTAAGGCGGACATCGTGCTCATCAGCCACGAGCACTTCGATCATAATTGCGCCCGTATCGTGAGGGGCGATTTCAAGATCGTCAGAGAGCCCGGCCAGAGGATCGAGAGAGGTGTGGAGATCCGCGGGGTGCCAGCGTTCCACGACGACAGCGGCGGGGCGAAGCGGGGGAAGGTCAACATCTTCCGGTTCGAGCTAGGCGGGGTGGTGTTCTGCCACCTGGGCGACCTGGGGCATATGCTCACTGATGAGATGATCTCGGAGCTCCAGCCGATCGACGTGCTGTTCCTGCCGGTGGGCGGCGTTTTCACCATCGACGGGAAGCAGGCGCAGGAACTGATCGATATCCTGAAGCCCAAGGTCGCGGTGCCAATGCACTTCCGCATCGGTGGACTATCGATGTCGATTCACACGATCAACGGTTTCCTTGAGGGATTGCCCGATGAGAAGGTGGTCCGCGTCGGCAACGAGATCGAGTTTATGCCGGACGAGCTTCCGGAAGAGACCGAATACTGGATATTCTCTCCCTGATACAGAGAAGACCGATTTCTGAGAATTAAATAAAGGAACGCGAAGGACGATCTTAAAAGATGCCCAGCGCGTCTTCGACCCGGCCTAGTTCGATAGGCGTGCTCCTGAAACCGACGGCGCCCCCTTTCGAGTTCGCGACGATGCAGGCACCGACCATTCCGGAACCATAGTTCAGCGTGCCGATCGCTGGCTTGACCTTCAGGACCGAGTGCAATACCTCGAACTCCGCCTTCGTGGAATCGGGGTGGCACAGCATGCCCTTGTTGGTCGCGCAGCACATCGAGCCGACGATGTTCTGTCCGGCTATCGTCCCCGCAACTACCTCCACCTGGAGCGTGTCCGCGATGTCGCGGTATAGCTCGGGGTTGATGTCCGGGTTGATGAGCGCGCCCTTGTCGTTGACCAGGATGTTGTTCCCGGCGGCGTTGTAGCGGTCATCCAGCCGATAGACGGACAGATGCTTGGACAGCATCTCGATCTCGGTATCGGAGGCCATGGACGCCACGATCGCGCCGTACGAGTTCATCGCCACGAGGGCTCCGATCAGGTTGGTGCTGGCTATGTTCGTCTTGATGCACTTGACCTGCAGTGCCGATTCCAGGTCGTTGACCAAGGTCTCGGACGAGTCGACCGGTATTAAAGAAATGTTCTCGTTGGCGCAAGAAAATACGCCAACGTATTGGTTTCCGTTATAGCTCGACAGGTTTAACATGAATTTCCGAGCTTCACTGATCCGGGAGAGAGACCTCTACCAGCCCATCCTCGAACTTGACCGCCTTGACCAATATCTTCGACGGTGGTTTTTGGATGCTCCGGCTCCAGATCGCTTCGTTGACCTTTGTGTCGATCCAGACGTTGCTCTCATCGGTCTTCATGTGCCTCATGATGTATTCCCTGATCTCAATGATGGCACGGTTGGCCCTTTGCGTGTAGGGAACGATCTTCATCTTCCTCAATGGGATGGTGAAGACAACTTCTTTCTCACTTGCTTCTGCCATTTTGTCCCTACTCCTTTATCTTGCTGTATCTCCAAGACCTGCGCTTCGGGTGTCGGAGGAAAGTCCTGTTCGTTCGAAGCATGACCCAGGCAGGAACCCTCCTGTTCTGGTTCAGCTTCTTCATGAGCCTAATTTTCATTGCGCACGGTTTACTGTGTGACATTTCAAACCCTCTCAATTGTGATATCCCTCTTTTGGGGGGCTACCTTTCTCAGTATCGACTTCAGAGTCGGTTCATCGATCTGGCGGTTTATCTGTCCCGCCTGGACCAGACGTATGAGCTGATCTTCTACCGCTCGTGCTACGTCGGGATAGGCCATCTTTACGGTTGCGAGCCTGTCCCTGGCCTCTGGCGTGAGGATCTGCCGCATGATCGCCGCTTTTTGCTCGTCGACCTGCTTCTGCTGATCCTGTGCCATCGCCTGCTGGTCACGCTGTCTCTGCAACTCTGCCATCTTTCGCCGGCGTAGCTCCTCGAGTTCAGCGTCTTCCATCGATGTCACCTCACTGTTTGATACTGTCAGCCACTTCCTTGGCCACGCTGTCCAGCAGCGCTTGTCCCTTAGCAGACACGACCCTTCCGTTGTTCTTATCCTTCTGGATAAGTCCGGAGGTTTCCAGCTGCATCAGGCATTTTCGGGCAATAGACCTGCTTCCCTTTACTGCATGGTTTGGTCGGGAGCCACGGTCAGCAAACCCGCCGTACTCGGCGGATAATCTTGAAGTCCCGATCGGTCCCTTTATGTAGACCTTTCTTAGGACGGATGCTGCTCTAGTGTACCACCAATCAACTTGCAAGGGCGCCTTTTCAGTATGCCTTCCGGTCTTAACGAAGTCAGCCCACTCAGGAGGCGCGATCGTGTTGATCTCCTTGAGCTTGATTGCTGTCTTCTCGATCAGCTTGTCGGAAGGTACGTCATATACCGTTACCATTTTTTCTACCTTCTTTGGCGAGCGTTGGCTCGATGGCCTAGACTGCGCCGGACGCCACTAATAAGATGGACATATAAATAGTCTTTCACACCCTCTGGACACATGGCCAACGTCCAATTCCCGCATAGGATAAAATACGGTTTCCTCCCTTTGGAGCACCGTGAGATACGTCATCGCCATGACCGGGGCGTCGGGCATCGCCTATGGGCTCAGGCTACTTGAATGCATCGAGGGCGAGAAGGTCCTGGTGCTGTCGGAGATGGGCAAGCGGGTGCTGGTCGAGGAAACGGGACAGAACATCCATGATGTGGAAGGCAAGGCTAGCGTGGTCTACAGCGATGAGGACCTGTTCGCGCCGATCGCGTCAGGGAGCTACAAGCATGACGGTATGATCATCTGCCCCTGCTCCGAATCGACCATGGGCAAGATCGCCTCCGGGATCGCCGACACGCTGATCACCCGGGCCGCCGCCGTGACCATGAAAGAGGGAAGGAAACTGATCATCGTGCCCCGCGAGACGCCGATAAGCGCCATCATGATCGAGAACGAGCTGAAACTGGCCCGGGCGGGCGTGATCATTCTGCCGGCATCTCCCGGTTTCTACAGCAGGCCGACGACGGTGGCGGAGATGATCGACTTCGTGGTGGGCAAGATACTCGATCAGCTGGGGCAGGAGAATTCACTGTTCCACCGATGGGGATAGCGCCCGCAACGCGTCTACGGCCAAAAACAATATTTTCACCCCCTCCAATGATGTATCATGGGCGATCTCAACACCGTCAGGGCCTTCAACATTCCAGCCGATGATATAGAGAGGGCGTCGGCATTTTACGAGAAAGTGTTCGGATGGAACGCCCGATCGATACCGGGCAGCGGGGGAGATTATCATTCCCTTGTCATGCGAGCAGGATCGGAGGAGGACCGTGGAAGCGAACCGATCGCCGGAGGCCTGTACCGACGCGGCACGAATGGCCTGGACCAAGTCTTCCTTGAGGTCACCGTCGGCTCCATCGATCGATGCCTGGAAGCCGTTCTTGCCGCTGGCGGACGGCTGGTAAGGGAGAAGAGGCCCATGCTCGATTTCGCGTTCTTCGCCGTCGTCCAGGATACCGAGGGAAATCTGCTGGGACTGTGGGAGGACATTCCAGGCCAAGAATGAGATCATCCGTTCTTAGGCCGATCCTTCCTGGCTATGAACTTCGGCGCGTACCAGTTCCATCTTCCCAGCAGCGACATCATCGCCGGGACCAGGATTATCCTGACGATGAACGAGTCGAGCAGTATCGCGAACATCAGGGCGAAGCCGAACTCCCGCAGGAGCATGCCCTGGGACAGCATCATCGTGCCGAATGCAGCGGCCATTATAACGCCGCAGGCGGTGATTATGCCGCCGGTCTGCTCCACAGCACGGACGATGGCCTCGTTATCGCTCAGCCCTTTGATGGATTCCTCACGGACTCGAGTGGTCAGCAGGATGTCGTAGTCCAATCCCAGCCCCAGGCACACCACCAGCAGCACCATCGGCACTATCCAGACCACCGATGTGCCGATGACGTATTGGAACAGGAGCATGGTCGCGGCCAAGGTCCAGGCGATGCTGAGCAATATTGTTACGATGGACCGGATGGGGCTGATGACAGAGCCCAGAACGAACATGAGGACAACGAATATCCCGACCAGGACGAGCACAGCGATACCGGCGAAGTCCTGCTGGGTCATGACCGAGACGTCATACGTGGAAGCGGTCCCGCCGGCCACGTGAACGCCTTGTATCTCCGCGCTGGAAGCATCGATCCGTTCGCCTTCCTGCCTCAGCGCGCCGATGCTATCGACGGAGGAACGGGAGAACGGCTCGTCCTCGAACGTCACCGTCAACAGAACACTGCGGTTGTCGCTCCCGATCATCGTCCGCATGTACTGGTCGTTGATGACGGCGTTCAACGAACCGTTCCCGGAAACGTGCTGATAATCGATCGTATCGCCGTAAGGCCTGGTGGGGCCGGTGACCGATCTCACATTGGGCAGCGATGCCAGCCCGCTCGTGATGTTCTCCACCGAGTTCATGGCGGCCGTGTCGTACCCTCCCGTGAGGTTGAAGACCTGGCCGGTCAGGCCCACACCCACGTAGGTGGGGATGAGCTTGCCACCGCCGAAACCGTCAGCCAGCACATCAAGTCCTTGCCTGGCTTGCGAATCGGGCATGGACTCGATATAATCGTAGCTGGTGTTCAGGGTCAGGACCAGGTAGGTGGCGGGGACCGACACCAGCAGGACGGCGACGACGATCGCCTTGGCATGCTTGATGGAGAAACGGGCGCACCGGGAGAAGAGGTCGTTGGTCTTCGTCCTGTGGGCCTTGCGCACCTTGGAAGGCCAGAATATCCGGTCTCCCAGCACCATTATTATCGCAGGTAACAGCGTCAGCGAAATCAGCAGGGCTATCGATATCCCGATCGCCAGCGTTCCCATCGACCGCAGGACGTCGAGCCTTCCGAAGGAGAGCATACCGAAACCGATGATGACCGTTGCGCCGCTCGTAGCGATCGCCTCCCCGGCCCAGGTGACCGAAGTTCGGATGGCTTCCACCTTCTCTTTGCCGATGGCCCGCTCCTCCCGATAACGGGAGAGGATGAAGATGCAGTAATCGCACCCCGCGCCAAGCATCGAAGTGATCATCAGGGTCAGTACGGTGTAGTTCACCGATAGCACGTACGTTCCGATGAAGTAGATCGCGGAGAACGATATCCCGAGCGCCATCCCGATGACCATGGGCGGTATCGACGACGAAACGAACGAACGGAAGAAGAGGCCAATGAGTACGATCACCAACAGGATGGTGACCGGGTCGATGCGCGCCAGGTCCTGGTCCATCGAGGTCCGGATGTCGGCGCTGATGGCATCTTGGCCGGTGACATAGGCGGTGATCCCCGTATCCATCGTCGCCTCGGAGACGATCTGCCTGATGGCTGAAATGAACGGTTTGCCGCTGACCGATGCGCCTGTATCGGAAGAGAACGAGAGGGATACGAGCATGGTATCGTTCGAAGGCACGTTCACGAACTCGCCGACCAGCGCCGGGGCGAGCATTATCGGGAACCGGTCCAGCGAGCTGTTGCCGACGATGGAATGCGCCAGCGCCGAGATCGGTACGGTGGCGTTCGGTCCATATGACACCACCTCCGCCACGACCCATGGCTGGGAGCCTGCGCCTTTCGCCACCTGGTCCGCGGTGAACGAGGCCAGCAGCATATCGTTCCGCCATCCCTCCCAGCCCAGCGTTTCGAACAGCGACACCATCATTTGGCCTAGATCAGCGGGCAGCTGCTTGGCGGTGACATTGACGGCGCTGGTCACCAGGGAACGGAACTGCTGCAGGTCTGGGGCGGACGGAAACGAGTTCCAACCAGTGTAGAACAGGACGAAATAACCCCGCGCGAGGTCCTTCTGGCTCTGAGGCAATGAGGTGGTCCTTCGGTCCAGCTCGATCTCGAACAGGCCCTCGCAGAACCGATTGGTCGCCACCATGTCGCCGAAGTTCTCCAAGGTGAAATTACCCCTGACCGCTGCCGTAAGCGTCTTAACCTCGGTCGGGAGCGCGTTGAACGTCTCCGTCTGAACGAGATCGTTGAATCCGATATCCAAGGATGCTCGTTCCCTTAGGAGCGGGAACGCGGTCAGAGATGGGTCCGAAACGGTGGAGTTCCATGCCGCAGTAAAAGCACCTAGCCAAGCGAGCGCCAACGACCTTTCCGCCTGGTCCATGGTGGCGGAGCTGGCGAACAATTCATTGACGGACGATCGGGTGGCGTTGTAGGCCGTGCCATCCTTCCAGACCAGCGACGCCAGCGGTTGGCTGTTGTTCGCTTCGTTCCAATTGGAGAGGTATGTGGAAGGAACGCCGTAGACTATCTCTTGCATGTCGGCCGAGTCATTGAAAAGTGCCCAGAACGACAGCGGGATATCGAAGACCGCATACCTGGACACATTGGCCAGGGCGTATGCCCTCTGGTAACTGTCCCCGATCTGCGACAGGAAGGCTACGGAGTAGTTCTCCCCGAGGGAGTAGATCGACACCGAACGGACGATCACGTTCGAGCCGTCCGGAGCGGTGAAATGGCCGTCGGCGATCGTTCTTTCCATTTCCATGACGGCGTCGTGCGCGCTCATGCCGGTGACGGATTGTGACGACAGAACGACGATGACCGAGCCCTGGTCGGTCACCTGCCCGAAGCGCTCCGCTATCCACTGCTCCGCCCTCGTGGATTCGAGCGATTCCCTGCCTCCGCCCGAGTTGTCATCGTAGACCACCGCCTGGTTGGCCAGGGGCGCGAACCATATCAGGGCCAGGAAGATGACCACCCAGACGATGATGATCGCTTTGTGATGTCGGGTGACCGCCCTGCCTAATCTGCTGAAAATGATGGCCAATCACCGCCCCTCGATCCGCATGCTCCGCTAGGCCAACACGTTGAATCAAGTTGAAGGTTTCGTCATAAAGAAAGGAAAGGGAGCGGGCCGCTCACTCGATATAGATGGCCGGACGCCTTGGCTGGGCATGCCTGGCCTTGTTCATCGGGTCCTCCTTGGAGGCATCGTCCGCCGAGAACACCGACACCTGGCAGCCGAGTTCCGTTCCCAGGAAACCGACCACGCCAGACAGGTACGCGTACTCGTCGATCAGCGTCTCCAGCCTTTCGATCTCCGTGCCCGTGCGCTTCATCAATTCCTCAGCCAGTTTGCGCGCGTAGTCCGGCGCCTCCTTGCCGTGCTTCCGGATCTCCTCGTCGGCCATGGCCGCCTTGGTCAGCGATGGTATCTTCAGCTCCCCTTTCTTGTGCAGCTCGAGCGCCATCCGGTAGACGGCGAACTTCCAGGCGGCCGAGGTGTAGAGGATGATGTGCTTCGGGACGATCTTCGTCACCTTCAGGATGTTGTTGGTGTCGTCCATGACCTCGCGCAGGTAATCCTCGGCGATCTCCGCCGACAGTGCGGAATGGGCCGCCTCCGGCTTGGGATAGGACTCGCTGGAGACCAGGGACTTGTTCCCGAGCTCGGACCACAGTTCCTCCGCCACATGCGGGGTGATCGGGGTCATCATCCTGATCCAGGTGTCGAGCGCCTGACGGACCGCCCGGCCGTTGTTGCCTCCCCTGCGGGAGTACCACCGGAAGTCGTTCGGCGTCTCGAAGTAGACCTCGTTGGACATGGTCCTCAGGTCGAACTCGTTCATCGCCTCGGTGACCTTGCCGACCCGGGTGGCCATTCGGGAAAGGAGCCACTGGTCTATGCCGGCCATCTCCCCGGTCTCGGCCATCGCCGCGTTGTCGGTGACTGTCCTCATGATGCGATCAAGCCGGGAAACGTAGTTCTCGATGATCTCCTCGTCCCACTCCACGTCGGCGAACGGGGATGCGATATGCGCATAGTACAGACGCAGTGAATCCACCCCGTACTTCTCGGCGGCGCCCGGTATCGGCTGCGCCCCGCCCTTGGACTTGGAGATCTTGCCGGCCTTGCCGATGACATACCAATTGACGAAGATGCCTTTCGGCCACTTCTGCGGCGGTAGGATGGCCACATGGTTCATCAGGAACGCGGGGAAGTGCACGGTCATGTGCTCCTTTCCTCCCAGGTTCATGTCCAGCGGGTACCAGTAATCGACGTCGACCCGGATGTGATCCAGCAGTTGGGTCGGTATACCGGTGCCCTGCGCCACGGAGGCCAGTTCGCCCTTTCCCAGGATCACGTAGTCGAAGAACGCCTCGGTCATCTGCTCCGCCTTGATCTCGCCCGAGTTGACGTATTTGGATATGAGGTAGTATACTGGATATAGGGTCGAATCAGAGATCGCCTCTATGATCCACTTCTCGTCGAACGGGAACTTTGTGCCGAGCCAGTTGCCCTGTCGCACGCACGCCCTTTCCCGGAACCAGTCCAGCACCGGCTGGACGTTCGTGTAATAGTCACCGGGCAGGATGTGCATCGACTTGCAGTGCTCCTTGGTCATGTCGGTGAACTTCTGGTTGGCGTAGTCGATGAACCACTGATCGGTCACTTTCTTGATCAGGACCGGCTGGCCGCAGCGGCAGACGACCTCCTCGGACAGGTCGTAGAACAGCGCGCCCTCCATCGAATCAAGCATCTCCTGTTTCATTAGGTCCTTGGCCTGGACGACGGACATGCCGGAGAACTTGCCGCAGTTCTGGTTCATCCGTCCCTGGTGGAAGCCTTCCTTGTAGACGGTCTTCTTCGCTTCCTCCAGCCGCGGATCGCCCGCCTGCGTTATGCCCATCTTCTCGATGATCTCGATGGCGGGCATGGGCCCCCAGCCCTTGGTGTCGATGATGGCGATCGGCTTGATGCCCTTGACCAGGGACGATTCGAGCCCGTACTTGGCGATCATCTCGTCATCCTCTTGGATGGTCTTCAGGGCCATCCAGTCGTCGGGCGCGTCGGATGGCACGGAAACGACCAGGCCGGTACCGACGTTCGGGTCGCAGAAGGTGGCCGGCAGTGCCGGTATCTCGCGGTGCGTCATCGGCGTGGTGCAGTTCATGCCGATGATGTCGGTGCCGGGAATCTTCCCGATCACCTGCACGTCGTCCATCTGGTACTTCATCTTCTCGGCGGCTGGAGCGCTGACCACCCAGATCTCGCCGGCGTGCTTCACCTTCACGTACTCGACGTCCGGGTTCACCCAGAAGTTGGTCTGGCCGAAAACCGTCTCCGGACGTAACGTAGCCGCAACCAGGAACATGTCCCCGACGCGGAACTTCATCAGCGTGTACTCGGTCGTCTCGGCTCCGCCGCCGCACATGATGTCCGTTTCCGAAGCGTCGATGGCGACCGGCCCGCAGTTGACGCAAGCCGGAGCGAAATACGGTTTCTGGATCAGCAGTCCCTGCTCCATGAGCTTGCGGAACTGCCACTGTATGAACTTGCCATAGTCGGGAAAGATCGTGCAGGTGAACCGCCTCCAGTCGGAGAGGAAACCGAACCTCTTCCAGTACTGGTTGACATAGACATCGTTGAAGAACTCCACCACCTTGCGCGGTTCGGTGAGCTGCTCCAGCATCTCTTCCGGACAGCCGTTGCGGAGCATGTACTCGACCATGTTCTGGTCCTTCTTGCGGATGCGCGTGGCCAGGCCGACCGCCCCATTGCCGGTGGCGTGCGTGCCGACCGGGAAGAGCACGTTATAACCCTGCATGCGCTTGTAACGGGAAAATGCGTCCACATAAGAGAACCCCCGCATGTGCCCGACATGCAGGTAACCGGTGACGCCTGGATAGGCGAATATGATCATGAACTTAGGGCGGGAATCCCTCTCCGACTCGTTAATGCGCTCGGAGTACCATCTCTCCTGCCACTTTGCCTCGATCTCCGACGTTCGGTTGGCCATCTGTGCACCCACATAATCCTGCGAGTGCGGGTTATCGGGGTTTTGTCTAAATAGGATTTTGGTCATATAAGATCCGGCGACAGGACTTTTAGGCAGTCTGTCGGTCTAGGGCGGAATCTAGTATGACAAAGTCATGCGGATGACTGGCTCGGACTGGATGCCGCCATAGTATGACAAAATGAGACTCAGCTCACAGATTTTATATATTATGGATGACAATGTCATACTAACCCGTGGCGAAAATGAAGGCCAATAACACTGAAGGGGAACGAATCACACTGAGGCTGGAGCAGGAGGACCTCGCACTCATCGATGAGTACATCGAGGAGCACCCGGAGTACTCTAGCCGGTCGCATTTGGCAAGGATCGCGATCCGCTCACTCATCGAGCAGGAAGCCGGAGAGGATGAAGCGGTCGAATCGTCACAAAAACGCAACAGGATCACGGTCGATATACCAATGATCGCCTTCAACATCATTGAGGAGAACATAAAGCGGGGCGAATTCACCTCCTTTCAATCGGTCATCGAAGGTCTGGTCAGTCAAGAGTTCCTGTCGGCGGAGAAGCGCAGGGCGCACAACGTCGGTCTGCATGAGAATGCGATCAAGACCTTCGAAGTACTAAGACAATAGAAAAGGGTAGCCGCAAGGGTAGCTTGTGGAAGGGATATGGGATGCACTACCTGCAGAGCGAAAGCTCTGCAGGACCAACCTGGATGGTTATTCCAGGAATCGGGATGGATGGGGTATAATGGAAACCGGGGCAATAGAGCAAACAGTCAGGACCGAGCAACTCATGGAGGTGCTCGAGCGGGGCATGATGAACCCCAAGATCGGAGTCATCGGTCTTGGTGGGGCAGGGAACAATATCGTAAACAACATTTACGATAACTGCAAGGGCAACGTCCAGATCATTGCGATCAACACGGACGAGAAGGCCCTTCAGGGGATCAGGGCGCACAAGAAGCTGCTCATCGGCAAGGACGTCACCCAGGGGAAGGGGACCAACGGGTTCCCGGAGGTGGGAGAGTACTGTGCCGAATGTGCCAAGGATGCGATCAAGGACTCGATGAAGGACAGGGACGTTGTGTTCATCATCGCCGGAATGGGGGGCGGTACCGGCACTGGCACCGCGCCGGTTGTAGCTCGGATCGCGAAGGAGCTGCGCACCATAACGTTCGTCATAGCGATCAACCCGTTCTCGTTCGAGGGCGGAAGGAGGGAGAAGGCCAAGGCGGGCCTGATCAAGCTCAAGGGAGTCGCGGAGACCACGGTCATCGTGGACAACGATAAGCTGCTGGCGATGGCGGACAACATGCCGATCGGAAAGGCATTCGCCATCATCGACAGG
Source organism: uncultured Methanomassiliicoccales archaeon (assembly GCA_942492955.1). Classification (GTDB taxonomy): domain Archaea; phylum Thermoplasmatota; class Thermoplasmata; order Methanomassiliicoccales; family UBA472; genus DASXVU01. The sequence continues at coordinate 260,255 of OW818644.1, read as the reverse complement.
AACGTGGTGAAGATCATCGACTCCTTTTGCAGCCAAGTGAACACCCAGTTCGTCAGCCACCTGACCAAGGAGGTAAACGAGTGGATGTCTGGAAGGCAACACGAGGCAGTCGCGACCCCGGTACAGGCCAGGACGGTCATGCCCGAGATTACCATCTCCAACCGGCCCCAGATGTCTGTCGAGGCGAAGATGGACGACGCGGTCAGCGCGAATATGAACAATGACCCGATGATCCAGTGATCATCGTCGTCCATTGACCCCAGCTATTGGTGTGGGCGGGTCCCGGTCCCGCCGCACCTTCATTCTCTTTTAGTTAAATGTTCTAAATCAGCACCCAAAGCCATATCATACCGGAAGTGCCCTGCCACCGATGATGTTGGTAGGTCTGGTGGTAAACCCGGTGGCCGGAATGGGTGGTTCGGTCGGGCTAAAGGGCACGGACGGAAAGGATGTTTACCAGGAGGCGCTGCGCAGGGGAGCCGTGCCGATCTCCGAGGACCGCGCCGTGACTGCCCTTAGGTCAATACCGGCATCACTGGACGTCCAGTTCCTGACCGCCTCTGGCGGCATGGGCGAAGGTGCCGCGACCAAGGCGGGCGTCCTGTTCCATATTGTTTTCGAAATGTCCGGAGAGATGTCACCCTTCGAAACGATGGAAGCATGCGCCGAATTCATTAGGAACGGCGCTTCTTTGATCGTCTTCTGCGGCGGGGACGGAACCGCCAGGGACGTGCTCGACGCGGTAGGCGACAGCATCCCGATGATCGGTATTCCCGCCGGGGTCAAGATGCATTCCGGTGTGTTCTTGAACTCGCCGTCGATGCTGGGCTCTTTGCTCGAGCATTTCCTGAGCGGAGATCATTCTACCGGGTTGGCCGAGGTGGCCGATGTGGACGAGACGGCTGTCCGAGAAGGAAGGATCAGCGACCGGATCTACGGCTATGCCCTCACCATACGAGCCAACGGACTGGTGCAGCCGTCCAAGGGAGAGATCTCCGGCTCGACCGATGAAGAGGAGAAGGAGGAGATCGCCCAGTATTTCGTTGAGAATATGGGGGAGGACTTCGTCTACATCATCGGACCAGGCACCACCACGAAGGCGATCGCCGATGCCATGAAGCAAGACAAGACCCTGCTTGGCGTCGACGTCTATTCGAATCGAACGTTGGTCATCAAGGATGCCAACGAGAAAGCGTTGATCAACCTGCTCGGATCGTCCTTGCGGTCTGAGATCGTGGTCACGCCGATAGGCATGCAGGGTTTCATCTTTGGACGGGGGAACCAGCAGATCAGCGCTAACGTGATCCGTAAAGTGGGCACGGACAGGATCCGGATAGTCGCCACACCAACCAAGCTCAAGACTCTGGCCACTCTGAGAGTGGACACCGGGGACCAGGAATTGGACGGACGGCTGAAAGGATTCCGGCGGGTTCTGGTAGGTTATGGCAAGCAACGGTTGACGAAGGTGGAATGAGATCTGGATATGTCCCCTGTGATCTCCATCATGACCATTGATTGAACTAGTCCGATCCAGCGAATAATCGGTAAAGTGAATAACGAGGGACTGCATACCTGGGCCCAATGGCGATTCTCAATGTACATTTCCGGGTCTTCTGTCATGCCACCGAGGACGAAGCTAAGGTAGTCCAGGCATTGAAGTTCGTTAGCGGTTCTGATGAACAGACCAGAGAGGTGACCGAGGGTTATCATGGCAACCCGATCATCATACTCGAGGTCTTCCTCAAGGAGAAACGCCGTTCCAAGGACTTCTTCTCCAGATTGAGCGCGGATGATCTCCAGGAGATAGCGGACTCCCTGGACAGACGTATGGACGACGACTGCAATCTCTTTCTCCGTTTGGACAAGCAGGAAGCCTATCTCGGTAACCTCAAGATGACGACCAGCGATGATGCCATCGCCATCAGGGCCAAGGTCGAGAGCTATCCTAAGAAGCTCGAGAATGCGAAGAAGAGCGCTTCAGAGTTCTTCGCTTCATTGATTCAGTCCAATAAAGGTTAACTACGATAAAGGCATCAGCGGCCTAGCTAAGCAGGGGTAGTCAAGCTTGGCCAAAGACGTAGGACTTAGGATCCTATTCCTAGCGATTCAAGGGTTCAAATCCCTTCCCCTGCACCATTATTCGTATCCTGTCACTACAAAGAATTTTTACCATCAAATCTCGCTCTAAGTTGACGTCCAAGCTCTACCGCTTTAGCCATCACCTCGGGCTCCTTTTGCACGTCCCGATATCTCTCCAGAATCTTCGCCGACCCCCTGACATAAGGGATATTGTCTGGTAGGATCTCGAGGTAGTCCTTGTAAGCCTCCTTCAACCCATAGTCCTGGCCAGCGAACTCCTTGCAGTAAGCGTTCCAGGTCGCATAGGCGCATCCCTCTCCTACACCACATGCCGAGCAGCATATGGTGCCTTTGGCGGAGAGCTTTCCTACGACCTCCATGCCCCCGAAGTACATTACCCCAGCAATCCAGTCAGAAACGTTTTGCTCACACGCAGATCCCACTGCCACTGCAGCCCCGAGCTTCCCTTTCATGAGGAGGTTGAGATGACGGAACGAGTACAGGCGCTCCATGAACGCTTTGGTGTATGCCGAGGCCGTTCCATAGTAGGTAGGGGACCCAACCACCAGCACGTCCGCTTCCCTGACCTTCTCACCTATCACTCTGAAATCATCCTGAATGACACATTTATTGGTGCGTACGCATTTCATGCAGGCAGTGCAGGGCAAGATGCTATGATCCGATAGTTTGATGAATTCGGTTTTGGCACTGGTCGCCTCCAGTACCGCCTTGACCAGTTTATCCGTATTGGCATTATTTGTTGGGCTGCCACTTATCCCAAGAACATACATGATTACTACATAACCATATACACGTAATAAGCAGTTACGAGCCTTCCTTCGTGGCTAGACAAAGGGTGAGCATCTCCGAGGATGAGTTTTTCCGGTCAAGTTCTCTTTAGTTGGCCAACGAGGTAGAGCAATTGGGCAAGGCGAAAGAGGTCTTATGGTGGATAGCCATATCCTCCTTGAGGACTTCAGATCCTATCCTTAGTGGTCCAAGGTTCAGATCCCTCCCCCTGGACCACGATTTCACATAACATGGCCTCGGGGTTTTGCATAAGGATATTACCTGATCGGCCTATCCGCATGCATATGTCATTGAATGGATGGAATTGGGTAGAAGATGTCGTTCCACGCATAGATGGCATGACGGTGATTGTCACTGGGGCGGCCTCCGGTCTGGGAGCTCACATCGCCAAATACCTCTCCAATAAGGGGGGGGAAACGTTGTGCTGGCCGATATTGATCTGAACAAAGCCAACCTCGTAGCCGGATCTATCAGGTCTTCTGTCCCTGGGTCATACCCGAAGGTGTTAGAATTGGACCTGGGGGACTATCGCTCGATAGAGAAATTCGCCCGATCGTTCCGCTCGGAGCACAATGCCCTTCACCTTCTAGTGAACAACGCAGGCATAATGACCCTTAATTACGAAAAAACCGAGCAAGGACATGAATCCCAATGGGGGGTGAACCACCTTGGGCACTTCGTTCTCACAGCCCATCTTTTTGACATGCTAACGAACACCGAGGGCTCTCGGATAATCACACAGACCAGCATCGTTCACCGTGGCGGGAACATCAATTTCAATGACATCAATTCGGAAAGAAGTTACAGTCCCTGGAAAGCGTACAAGCAAAGTAAACTGGCCATGTTATTGTTCTCCCAGGAACTGCAGAGGAAGATGGATCGGTTAGGCATAAAATCTCCCATAAGTGTGGCCTGCCATCCCGGGCTGGTAGATACTCCCCTTTACCGCCATAGGAGGGCGATGCGGCTAGGACTGAAACCATTCATGCATAACATCAACGAGGGGGTGAAGCCGGCTCTTAGGGCTGCTTTGGATCCCGAGGTTCGGGGCGGTCAGTTCTATGGCCCCGATGGCTGGATGGAATTCAAAGGCCGTCCTGTTCTCGTGAAGCCTCATAAGCGAGGAAGAGATATTAGCCTGGCCAGGAGAGCATGGGATCTCTCGGAAAAAATGACGGGAGAGATGCTATCGTCACGTCTCGAAAGGAAGGCGGGCAGTGGCAATATCTTGTGAAAAAAATATTCATTGTTTGAATTGGTACTGAGAGATGGTTATCTCGTCCAACGGAACCTTGCGCCATTTCTTGATGTAGACATCATCCATCAGACCTTGATGGCCCGATACATAATCGATGAACCGCCGTACTCGGCCAACTCATGGACAAATGAATGCTGAGCTCATTATCTGACTGAGTCGATGATGGACAAGAGCCCGGTCTTTAGTGATTTCCTTGGCGGAGTTTTCTTTTGAGGAGTTTTCCTTTTAGGACTTTTTCCTTTGGGAATCTTCGTTTTGGGGGTCTTCACATTAGGAGTCTTCTTTTCAGGAGTCTCCCTTTTGGGATTTTTAACCTCCATTTGGTCGAGCCTCTTTTCCAAATTGTTTATCCTCTCGATGATCTCATTCATCTTTTCCGCTTTCAAAAGGTCCCCGACCTTAACTTTTGCCAAAGGTTTTGTCATGAATTGCCATCCCTTAGAATAGCAAGTCATTTTCGAGAATTTAAGGGATAGGGTTTACACCCTGCACCTAGTCTAGGAGTATGATCGTGTCATATCGATATTTGTTTTTTTATAACGTGATTAAATGATCGTTCCCAATCTCGCCCGGCAAGATTGCGATCGATATGATTTTTTTTCTTATCTGCCCTTGTTCTCCAAATATCAATGTCTCAGTGCAACAACTTAGAATTGATAGGTGGCTTGGACTCCGTTCAATGCGTACTCCGTTCGTTCTCCCGTGAAATTTTCCCTAGAGGCTCATTTAACGGGAGCTTCACATCTGTGGACGTATTGAAAGACGGCACCAGGCGATCTTCGACAAAGAAGTAATATGGAATCCCGATCGCGATTGCGACGGCAAATGAAACCGCCGTTCCAAATATTACTCCCATGCTGGGATATAGATAATGTACGGCGATACTGTATGGAATGCAAATGAGCATTATCGAGACCATCATCGACATCGTCATTCCCCTGGCTTGAACGGTCCCTCCAGATTCCCCGTCCATCTGAACGGCTATCAAGGATGAGATCGTGAGGACGGGAAAAGCCGCCAGCATACCGCTCAATATGGGAACACCCAACTGTCCCATGAGGACTGCCAGCGCAACGACGCCTCCCGTGAAGACAAATCGAAGAATAAAGAGATTCTTAGTATGCTTAGGCTTCATCTTTCCTGCCGACCTTGGTTTCAACCTCCACCTAAACCCGTAATAAACTATCACTGAAACAGCCAAGCTGAGCACTAATGACAGCTCGAAATTGTTGAATTCGGTAAAGACAACAAGAAACGACGATGTGAACCAAACCAAGATCGACACAATCAAGCCGAAAGCGAACCCTTGGCGGGCAGCGAAACCGAAGCATAGGAGCATGATCCCGGCCAGGCTCATGAAGACCGGAAAGACGTTCGTCGCGCTTGTCGCGGCGGAAGGAGAAACGTACAATCCAGTAAAGAAGAAAGAGAGCGCGGATGTTGATGGAATGCCCACGAGAAAACCGCCGAGCTTTCCACCGTGCTTTTCTGTTGCGATCACGATGATACTGACCCAAACCCCCATTGCGAAAAATGTCAGTACTAGACGCAGTACGAGGTCTTCAGGGGGGGACATGTTCTCAGCTTTGGATTTATACCCGGACCAAGAAGCACTATCCCGTGTTCTTTGGCAAGGAGCTTTGGACCGACCGCGCCATTTCAATTACGATTCTGTTGGAGGTAGTAGGAGTCCCAATCGGCGAGGTCGGTTAGGGGGTCGAGAGTATTCCTGACTATTGATCGGACTTCCTTCTAATCGCCAATTGCCGTTCTCGTCATATAAACGTCCTCATCTAGTTATCACATTTAATTCTGACAGATCCTAATAACTGGCTGGTTTGTCCACCTCAATTGTTATCATTTCAAATGTATGATCATTGGCCATGAGGAGTGGGTCTGATCTGGATTTAATTTCAAGATCAATTATCCATGCAGCGCGATCATTTCTCTACGAGTCTAGAAATTATTATCATCCTCGTTCTAAGAGATTCATGATAAAGAACCGATTATGAGGATATTATCAGGCGTGGGAAGGAATCCGAAAGTGATTTAATGAATATCGTCCGGTAAGCTTTCCGGCACGACCGGTCGCAAAGCGGTTCACAAATTGGCTGACCTTCACTCAGCACCATACCCTGGCTGGCGTGTTCCCATTAGCTAGATAGTTATGTTAGTTCTTGTGATCCAATTCCTAGCGATTCAACGGTTCAAATCCATTCCCTACACAACATTTTTTTAAAATATCCCTTCTCCCGAATTCGAAGCCATTACAATAGGAAATTATTAGGAATGCCGTTGCAGAAAATGTTTAGCAATCAAGCCCTTTTATGGTTCTGATGATTGAACGGGCAACAGAAGGAGATCTGTCAGAAATCCTTAGATTGCAAAGACTGGCCTTCAAGGAGGAGTCTGATTTCGTAGGTGATCCCAATATTCACCCTATGACTCAAACCCTAGAAGAATTAGAGCATGATTTTGCTAAAGAGACATTTCTAATTTTGGTTGAAGGCGGGACTATATTAGGGTCAGTCAGGGCATTCGAGGAAGAGGGCACTTGCCACATCAACAGATTGATTGTCCACCCTGATCACTGGGGAAAAGGTATAGGAAAAGGCCTAATGAGAGAAATCGAACGTGTATTCGGTGACGCCAAACGATACGATCTATTTACTCGAATTGACAACAAACGGACCAGATCATTCTATCAGAGCCTAGGATATCAGCCTTTCAAGACCGAGAAGGTCAGCGATTCCCTTACATTCGTGTACCTAGAAAAGAGGAACTGCTGAAGGATTCGGCAAGGGTTTTCATTACTAGCTGTACTGATGGAGATACTTCCAGATCCCCTCAGCCACCCCTATTTGCTCTTCCTGAAGCCTTTGCCCACGGACCATGCTGTGCCGGCACGGGCACCGAGCTTCCAATAGCCCTTGTCGGGCATGGAGAACAGCATTGGATCCACTCTAGCTAAGTCCAGTTGCCCGTTCACCAGGCAATCATCATCGGCATATGTGTTCACGATCCGTCCAATAAATATGTCATAATTAGGGAAGTCAACGGTCTGCAGCAGCTCGCACTCCATGTTGACCTTACATTCCTTGATCAGGGGTGCTCCGGTCTTTCCGTAGAAGGCATCGAACAAAACAGATTTGTCCTCATCCTTCCCGCTCACGAGCCCCACGTGGTCGGTCACCTCCATCAACGCCGAGGAGGGGATGTTCACCGAAAACGCCCCGCTCTTCTTGATTCCTTGGTTGGTGTGGTGGGCCTTGTTCATCCCCAAGGATATCGAGGTTAGGTCCATTATTCCTACATGGGCGATGGCGATGTAGTTCGGCTTTCCGTCGATCATTGTTCCAACGATGGTAGTGGGCAACGGGTAGAGAAGGTTCTTCGCTCCTAGTTCGGTCTTCATGATGGCACTGCAATAATAACTGATGGCCGATTAATAAATATTTTGAAAGAAGAAAGTAAACGCAAGTAATCGATCGGCAATCATTGTTCAAGCCCAGCAAAATTATATGCGCATTCAACCTTCAATCATTGGGAAAATGATAATCGCCGTAAATGCTTCCACGCACAAGAATGGGTCTGGTGAGGCCATCTTGAACGCAGTGGCCGAAGGTGCAAGAGAGAACGGGAAAGAGGTCAAGATATACAATCTGAACGAGCTCGGTCCTCTTATGGAATGTCAAAACTGCGGCTCCTGTAGAAAGACTGGGATGTGCAGACTCGACGATCCCATAACTGAGATCATGGATGAGATCCGCAACTGCGAGGGACTTATCCAATCGACACCGATCAGTTTCAATGTCGAGAACGGACTCTACAGAATATTCCAGAACCGGTTTTTCAGTTTCATGGACATGAACTTTTCCACCACGATCCCGAAGGGAAAGAAATTGGTGACCATTGTGACCTGCGGTTTAGACAAAGACGCGGCCGAGAACGTCTCGAAGAGACTGGAAAAGACCATAGAGCAGCACTTTTTCTTCGAGCCGGTCGGAAGGATCGTCTGTTGCACGTTCTTCGACCACGATACAGCGAAAAATGATGATGCCCTGATGGAGAATGCGAGGAGGATAGGCCACCATCTTTGATCTTGTAGATGAAAAAAATCACTCGATAGAATGCTTTGGTATCGCCTGAAGTTCAGGCGCCAAAAAAGACGACACCATTGAACTGCAGGATATGAAAAATATTGGCCCGGAAGGGCTTAGACCATCTTTCTTCCGGAATCCCAGGCCGGGCTCTCGTTGTATACCTCTTCCACCTTCAAAAGCCACAATCCTTTCAGGTCGAACTTCATTGCGCTGAAGGTCTCTTTCATCTTGTCGAACATGGGGCCAGCGGTCACATGCTCTTTGACGCTGCACCGGACCTCATAAGACTCCGGACCCTTGCTGACAAGCATCGAAGCGTGGGAACCATCCTTCTTTGAGTGTTCCAGGTTCTCGCTTGTCGCCTTCATGAATATCTGGCCAACGAAGATGGTCTCGGGGTCCACTGCACCCGCACCACCGACATTGATCAAATGCACATCGCCCTTGGCGTTCTTGGTCCCTAGTATCTTGCTCGATGAGCGTTCATTCAACAGGTTGAATACTGCGTCAGGTAGTTTTGCCATGTTTCTCCCACCGATAAATGAGTTAAAACAATATATAAATATTCGTAATGAATATTTTACTATTCATCCATCATGACCGATCAAGACGTTCTAACAGAAATCAGGGCGCTCAAGAGTGACCTGAACCTATTCAGCGATCAGATGGTCCGCCTGCGATATGTGGACCTCAAGTCCGTTTTCTTAGAACAAATGAGGATGGCAATGGGGAATGAGGGAAAGCGCTCGTTTCTGAATGATGCGAACATCATGAGCATCAGCTCAGAATGCAATCTCAAAGGGGAATGCCTTCAGAAGCTGGAAGAGGCCGTTGATATGGCCACCGGCTCGTTCATGAGGGATGACCTGGCCGGTGCAAGGAACGTGTTGGACAGGGCAGAAGCCATTATCAAAGGCGAAGTTTCCTCCTGCCAGGATAAAGGATGTTCCAAAACAGCGGAGGAGATAGTGCGCCGCCTGCAGGTCCTCCTGCAGATATATGAGGACCTGGCCAAGAGGTTCGGTCCGGAAGTCGCCCTGAAGAATGAAGCGGACGGGGATTCTTATCGGTACACTGCCGATGAGATGCAATCGGTGCTGAATCCCTTGGCCAATGCCTGGCGCATCAGGGTTCTCACCACATTGAAGCGTGGAGACCATAGCCTGACGGAACTGGGTCGAGCATTGGAGCTGAAGACCGGGCACCTGCAGTTCCACTTGCGGGCGCTGGTGGAAGCTGGGTTCATAGAACTTGACAGACGGAGGCATCGCTACTCGCTGACGGAAAGAGGAGCGCTGGCCTTGAGTAGCGCTGAAGAAATGGTGTCGAAACTGGGTATGCCAAGTTCTGGTGGGAGATAAAACCAAAGGATCGAAAATCTTGATAATAATATCGGCACTTCATATCGCCTTAGAAGGAATGGGTTTAATTGAATCCCCTAAAACAATATATTGGCATTGTCAGTAGGTGTATAGAATTCCAAGATGGTCGGATTTGCCGATATTGAGATTTCAAATGTCAATTGAATCGTCACATTTTCTCCCCCAAACAATTCAACGTATCCTAATGGGTAATATGGTATGGCCTTTGTATGATATCTTAAACCATCGGATGTAGTGAGATTGAAATAGCCGGTGCTGAACGATAAAGAAGTTGTCTTGTGGTTTGTCACCGTCACATTGACAAGGATATAGTGATTTCCTGGATCAGGGTATACTAATGAATTATTGCTCGCTAACCCTTGGTAACTTAATTGGGATAGCTGGATGTCCCCCTTATCATTTCCCAACCTGGTTCCCCCTAGAATGCCCGAAGTTAAGGCCGCAATTATCAGGAGAGCGATTACCGCCAGTACAATTACGACAATCAATTTGTTCCTAGTTTTGCTCCAAAACGTTGAAGGTGACGCCTCATCGCTATTGTGGGTTGATAGCTGATCTTGATTTTCCCAATCTGATGGATGAGTGTCCATTGATATTGTACGTCTTATGCCAGATATATCTTGATCCTCATAAATCGTTCCGCCTTTTGGACGAATCAAAGCAACTTCCCCAAAAGATAATTAACCCTATCGATACTTAAAAATTGACCCGTATTAGAGACATCATTCGCCACAACGATGATATGAAATGGCTGTGATCTGTTCGCTTGTCGAATATTCTAGATCATTTCGAATCTGATAACAACGGAGATCTATTTGCATGCAAATAGTTGCCTTTCGATGATCTTCTTGGCGATCGCCGCCATGGACTATCGATTAGAATCGATTGCGGGTCGTGCTCCACTAGGCTATACAAATTCCAGTATGGCAATGGGGGAGACCTATGGCTACTATGTGTCGATCGGCCAATCAGTGAAGCCCGGAACGACCATCGCTGGGTATTACACGTAAAATGAATCGCCGCCCAAAAAAAATGATGGGCGAGTTCCATTTCCAAAATTGTCGTTGGATGCAAAATGAAAAAAGGCAGGGAATTCCATTTAAAATTCCCTAGTTATGCTCCTCATCTTGCTTCTTCATTCACCTTTCTTGTGTTCCCTATTCGAAGCCTTGGTCACCGCGCACATCATATGGAGATTGGCGGCCGGCGAGTCCATGGCTATGGAGCATCCAGGCTGGATCACCCTGATACCGGCATCGATGCAACGTAAGGTGTGCTCTTTGACCTGTTCCGTCGTCCCTTGGAGGAGCGGTATGATCGGTCCCACGTTGCCACAGAGGGCGACCTTCTTCCCGACCAGCTTGAAAGCGGTATATGGGTCCACCTTCTGATCCAAGCTCAAGGCGTTCGCCCCGGTCTCTGCCATCAGAGCGAGGTTGGCCGTTGTATCTCCACAAATATGCAGCTCGCTCAGCACTCCCATCGACCTTATCGCTCCCTGCTCGATCCGGTTGTACGGAAGACCGAATTCCTCGAACATATCCGGAGAGACCATGTCGCCCGAGGCCGTCGGGTCCGCCACGGCGAAGTAATCAAGCGAATCGATATTGCCCGGGCTCAACTCCAGCCTGTATGCTTCAGCATCGAACTCCGCACAAAACCTGATGACCTTCTTGACCTCATCGGGATCGATGGCGATCCCCATCATGAGGTTCTCGGTGCCCACAAGATGTCCGGCCATCGTCAACGGTCCCCAGCTGGTTATGCCGTTTATGGCACCATCCTTGCCAGCTACCTCCCTCAATAAACGGTACCCCTCAACCACGTTCTTGATCTTGGGGTCCTTGAGATACTTGTCCATGTCAGGCATCTCGAGCTCATCGCCTAGTTTGTATGGCGATTTCTTGACGTACGGGTTTGGAGCGTTGTACTCAATCTCCAAGCCTAGATATTCGGCGTGGGACCAGATCTGGAAAACCTCATAGTTCTCGAAGCCATAGTAATCGTGGGCTTCCTTGGCCAGGGCCACCAGGTCCTTCGCCCTGTCGAACATGCCCGCGGGGTTGACACCGGTCCTTTGGAACAATCCCGGGGTAATAACGGTCTTGCCTGTCACCGTCGGTCTGTCCAAATCCTCCATTCCATATGCTGCCCGCACTCTTTCTCTCTCGGTAGATTTGATCATATTCGCATCCGTCCGCGCTTAACCCGCGTGTAAAAAAAAGCATCCTACAATAGATTAATGTTTTGACATATTCCGAAATCGAATTTTAAAATTATTGAATATTTTGTTAATGAATTACAGTATTTGGTTAATAATGAAGAGTAAATATCATTATAACCTAAAATATTCATTCTTAAATGGGGAACGATGACCTCAAAGGAACAGATGGAGAAAGACGAGGAACGGATCGGGCACGAACTCCTCAAAGATCCGACTCTCGATGCCGTGGCAATAGCCGAAAAGCTCGGACTCTCCAAGCAGAAGGTATGGAGGGTCCTCAAGAAAATGGAAGAGAATGGTGTAATCCTTTCGCATCCTGCCAGCCTTAACGCCATGAAGATGAGGAAGAGGACGTTTCTCCTACTTTTCGAGAGGTCCTCTCGATCCATCGATAGCCGGTTCCTGGAATTGCTACTGCATCCCTACATCATAGACGAGCTAGAGAAGGAAGGGATCAAGGCAGTCGTCGAGGAGAGCTATTATCTGAATGGGGTTCATGACTGGGCAATTATCATCACCGTAGAGGAGCATAGGGACCTACTGAAATGGATAGAACTCTGGCGGCGGGACTATGGCGAATACTACTCCAAGATCTCCCAATCTGAGATCATGTGGATCCATCAGCGCAACAGCATTCTTAACAATGACCGGAAGGAATTGACCGATGTCATGGGTTAGCTCGTTCGGGATTACAGTGGGAATGCATAGACCCTGATTTTTTTCAGGATTAGAGAAGCAAAAATAAGAAATGGATGTCGAAGGACCCTTACCTCGAAGGAGCCCTACGACACAGGAAAAAAATGGAGGCGGTGAGGCCTCATTGTCCTCACGCTTGCTTCTTCTTCCGCCCCCTCAGCAGGAGGAACACACCGGCCAGTAGCGCCACGATTCCAACGGCCCCTACCGCGATCAGCAGCGTGCTATCGGTGCTGGAGGGGATGGCCTCAGCGCTCAGTGTTCCTAAAGCGGTCGTCTGCCCGGCGACGGTGGTGACGTTCTGCGTGACCGTCCTGAACCCATCCTTGCTGATCGTCAGCGTGTATATACCGGACGTAACGTTGAACTCAAAGTACCCGTTGGCGTCGGTCTCGGTGGTCAGGCCATTGCTCAGTGTGACCTTTGCACCGACGGTCGCGTTACCACTTGCATCCTTGAGCGTGCCGGTTATCTTGCACTCATCCTTCAGCGTGGTGAAAGTCCAGCTGGTGGTGATCACCTTCCCAGATAGGTCCTCGCCGCTGACGATGACCGTATAGGTTGTGTTGTAGGCAAGAGCCGAGGATGGGGTGAAGGTGGCATTGTTGCCGTTCCAGGCCATCTCTCCCGCGGTGCCGTTGACCGAGACGGTCGTAGCAGTCGTGTTCATCGCCTCGCTGAACAGGACTGATATCGTGGCGTCTTTTGAGACACTGCTACCGACCGGGAACTCGGCGGTGACCGTCGGCGCCAATGCTTCGACGGTGAACGACACAGAGGTCTGGTTGACATTGCCTACGTTATCGGTCACTTTGACGTGAACGACGTAGACACCATCGGCCAAGGTCAGGTTGTGGCTGGTCCCGTTGACGAGCGTCCAGGTCGTCCCATCTGTGCTGACCTCGGTCTTGGCGATGCCGGACAACGCATCGCTTGTGTTCCACTGCACTGTCACCGTGCCGGTGGTGTTGATCGAACCGCTGACCGGGGAGATGATGGTCAAGCTCGCGTTGACCGTATCGCATATGATGGTCACGCTGTCGCTGACGGTCAAGCCCTGGCTGTCGGTCGCGTTGACGATGATGTTGTTGACGCCCAACACCAACCCGACCGACGCGGTCCACGTGCTGGCCCCACTGCCTTGACCAGAGGTTCCGGCGGCAGCATTGTACCAGGTGACATAGGCTCGGACATAGCCGGAGGTCGTGCCGGAGAGGACCGCGGTTGTCGAGTTCGTGTACAGGTTCGAAGCGGGCGAGAGGATCTTCACCGTGAGAGCCATAGGACCGTTATCGGCGGATACGCCTCCGGCGATGACGTACGGCGAATCGACGATGCCATCCTTGTTCGCGTCAGGTGCCGTCCAGTCGCCCCAATAGTTGCCGATGGTCGCATTGTTCCAGCTGTTGACGCTGTCGTCAAAGGCCTGGATATTGGCCGCGCTGTACACCGAGGTGCTGCCATGGTTGCCGATGAGCACGTTGGAATTGATGAGGTTGACCGCGCCATTGCATGCGGTCAGATTGATGCCGTAGCTCACCGAATTGAATATCCTGTTCCAGTCGATGATGTTGCCAAAGGATTTCCACAGAATGATGCCTGCGTTCAAGGTGCCATCGATGGTGTTGTTGGATAGGACGTTGCCGTTGGACAGCTGGGTGTGTATGCCCCTCAGCGATGAGCCGTTCAGGATGTTACCGGAGACGGTGTTGCTGTTCGATGACTCGATATAGATTCCGTTACCCATCGAATGGATCAAGATGTTATTGGAGACGGTGTTGCCGTTCGAGTAAGATATGGTGATTCCAGCGTATGTGTTGCGGACCGTGCTCCCGACGATGGTATTATTCGACCCATAGATCGCTACGATACCATATGCAGTGCTGTATATGGCACTGTGAGTGATAGTTGTATTAGAGACGATGTTGTGCGACGATAGGTACAAGCGCACCCCGGCGTGATAGGCGTCCACGATCCGGTTGTTGGCATAGGTACAGTAGCTGGATGAGAACGAGTAGATGGCATCGTAGGCGCCGGTGATCACGCAGTTCTCGACCGTGATGTGTGAGCTCCAGAAGATGACCGCTCCACCGCGCATGTTCAACCCGTTGACGTTGGCGTAGGTGACGTTCAGCAGGATAACCTCGCCGGACCCGGAGGGAGCTGAGGCATTGTTCATGTTCTGGTTCTTGAGGAAGAAGACCGGCGCGCCGTTGACTGTGTTGTTCGAGGTGATGTTCATCGCGTCGATGTAAGCTTGGACGCCGACATTCGAATCGCTGTGCCTTAGCTCGATCGAGCATCCGGTGAGCTTGTTCCGGTCCAAGTAAGCGGTGCTCGAATCCAAGAAGATGCCGTGGCTTCCGCTCACACCGGTGATGGTGTTATTGTCGACGGATATGTTGCTCGATCCGACGATCTCAATACCGTAGCTCGAGTTGTAGATTGTGCAGTTGAAGATCTTAATATGAAGACTGACGTTTCTTATCGATATGCCCACGCCCCCTTGCCCGTCGATGCTTAGGTTGGCGATGAACTTCGGATCAGAGGCTGTTCCGGTCCCGGAGTAACTGAAGAGGTCGAGGTCTGAGTTGCCTTCTATGGCAATTGGTGTCGTCGAGATGAGCGAAGCGCTCACCATCGACGTGCCAAACACGCTCATCAGCAAGGCAATGGATATCACAGCTGTCAAAAACTTGGTCCTCATGAGATTATCCCCATTGATAAATCGAACAGACGTATATTAACGTAATCAAGGAGCCACCAAACGATAATCAGCCTGCTAATTTGCACCGGGAGAATCGGGAATAATCTTGCTTACTGCGCTATTGCGCGAAAGTGAATTGACAATCCAATAATTTCAAAAGACCAGTATCTCCTCAAAATTCTTTCCCCGGAGCGACATAAGAGAATGATATGATCGGAACCCGGTCGGTGGGATATCGTACTTAGTAACCCATGAGTATTCTTTTTCCTGGTCTCGGATGAATCTCATTGACGCTCGCCAAATATGTATTAGTAGTAGGTGCTCAAAGAAATATGATTGATGAAAATGACCTTAACGAAGAAGAATTTTAGCAACCCTGACATGACACAGAGTCCTCCATTCGTGAGGGTCGACACGATTATGATCGGAGATATGACCGTAGTGAAACAAACATATCAACCAGGCTGGCAATGGTCCAAGCACATGAAATCGCTTGCGGGAACAGATAGCTGCCAAATGCACCACTTTGGAGTCTGGGTCTCGGGCAGGATGCGTGTAAAGGCTGATGATGGCACCGAGATCGAGTTCGGTCCTGGCGACGTATCAGATATACCGCCCGGACACGATGGCTGGGTTATCGGGGATGAACCGGCAATATTCTATGCCTTCACTCACGGGTCTGCTCCGAAAAGTTGAGATGGAGGCGAGGTCCTCCGCAGGGATGGTAAACGGAGGATTGGAGCATCGTTCTGTGATGAATATGCACCGAAATGGATCAGGGTAAGGAAGTGCCACTCGGTTAGGATCTGCCAAATGAGGTCATGCCATCGATGGAGCAGAACTGACATGAGTCTGCCCAATTATGGAAAACAGTTAAAGGGAGGGGCTTACCTCATTTATTTGGGTATTTATGGAAAGATGCCATTCCATACGTGGCTGCAAACACCAAGTCGAGCAGGTATGTAGTTACCATGTGTCGATCGCATTGAAGACGATGTGATCATGCTCTGCTCAAATCGTGTTCACATTAAACCAGGGGGATCGTGAGAAAAGATGAGTGAAAGAACAGAAAGAATCGTAGTGCGCGGACTGAAGGATGTGGCCGCGGCAGAGACCAGGTTAAGCTTCGTAAATCCAATGGGTTTCCTGTATTATTTGGGATATAACATCGATGATCTGGTGGGGCAGGTCATCTATGAAGAGGTAGCATTCCTCTTGATCTATAGGAGGCTGCCAAATCGGCGCGAGCTGGATGAGTTCAGTACCGCTCTGATATCCGAGATGAGATTACCTGATGAAATTGTCGATAGCATACGATGCACCCCTAAACGCTGCCATCCAATGGACGTACTAAGGACTGAGGTTTCCCACCTTGGGGAATTCGATCTTGACGCTCAGGACATCTCTGAAGCTTCGAACTTGAAAAGGGCTACCCGACTGATGGCCCAGGTGCCCACGATAGTTGCCACTCTCCATAGGACACGCAACGACCAACCAGTTCTGGCCCCGAGAATGGATTTCAGCTTCACAAAGAACTTCCTCTATATGTTCAGGGGGATCCCGCCGGGGGACGACGAGACGGATGTCCTCCATCGCCTCATGGTACTTCATGCCGATCATGGGTTCAACGCTTCCACATTCGCGGCCCGAGTGACAGCGAGCACCAATTCGGATATGTATTCGGCCATAACATCCGCGATCGGGACCCTCAGGGGCCCCCTTCACGGAGGAGCCAGCGAAAAGGTGATGGAGATGCTGGATGACATAGGCATGGAAGAAGAAGTGGAAAACTACATCCAAGGACTATTGGATGAGAACAGGAAGGTCATGGGTTTTGGCCATCGGGTCTACAAGGTGGAGGATCCGAGAACGAAGCATCTCCGAGGCATGGTGGAAAATCTCTGTCATCGGGAAAGAACGATGAGCCTGTACAACAGGTGCATGAAGATAGAGGAGATCGTTCATGAAAAGAAGAAGATATACCCCAACCTGGACTTCTATGCCGCAGTGACCATGGACGCATTGGAAATCCCCAAGGAGTTCTTCACCCCATTCTTCACGGCGAGCAGAATATCCGGCTGGGTGGCTCATGTGATCGAACAGTACGAGGATGCGGTTCTCCTCCGTCCGTCATCAGAGTATGTCGGGGAGTATGGAAAGGCGTTCGTCCCAATCGAAAAACGGTGAACTCCTCGAGAACAAATCTAACATAATGGCTAGCAGGGAGATGGGCACACTTCCGATACTCGAACCATGAGAGTAAGGGTGCCCATTATTCCATGGTGGGGGAGACAACCTTTCCCTGCATTGAAAAACCAAGAATCAATGCTTAAATCGGAATAAAACGACCGAGTTTAGTAGAGTAGTTCATATAATGTCCGTTGGATACATGGATTGGTCAGGTGTTTCCTATTTCCAAATACAAGATTGAAAATATTGTAGCTTCTGCCTCGCTAGGAACCGAGTTGGACCTGCAAGCGCTGGCGGTCTCATTGGATGGCGCGGATTATGAACCAGAGCAGTTCCCGGGCCTCATCTACCGTTTGAAAGATCCGAAGACGGCTACTCTGCTTTTCCGAAGTGGTAAGATCGTTTGCACCGGAGGCAAGAGTCTGGACCAGGTAAAGCTGGCCATCGACAAGGTGACGACCCAGATACGAAAGGCCGGAGTCACCCTGGACAGCGAGCCGAAGATAGAGGTGCAGAACATTGTCGCCTCGTCGGACCTCGGTCAGAAGATCAACTTGAACGTGATCGCGATCACCCTGGGTTTGGATCGGGTCGAGTATGAGCCGGAGCAGTTCCCCGGTCTGGTGTATCGCTTGGACGACCCGAAGGTCGTGCTTCTGATATTCGGGTCGGGCAAGCTTGTCTGTGCTGGGGCAAGAGTACCGCAGGATATCGAGAGGGCGGTCGACAAGATCACAGTGGAGCTCAAGGCAGCTGGACTGTTGCTATAGCGATCCAGCCACCTGCCCAAACGATAGAGGGTGACCGCTCTATGGAGAGCGGTTTCCTATCAGTGGCAAATCATCGAACCGACAAAGTATTTTCTAGATCGTCCCTCAATAATTATTGATCGGATGAGTTCGAACGGATCGTTTGGGGGCCATTCCGGTAGAACGAGCAAAGAACTCGGATTAAATGATGAGATCCTTTGCCGTATCGAGCTGTTGAAGTCCCTTCAGGAATCTTTCGTATGCAGGCGTTGTGGAGAATGCTGCAGGCGTCATGAGGTCATTGCATTGACTGAGGATGACATTTCACAGGTAGCTCAGGAAAAGGGCGTATCTAAAGATAAGTTCATAGAAGAATTTGATTTGCGTTTAAGGGAAAATCCTGGTAACCTGGATTATTATGAGCTGCCCGTTGGCAAGAATGCGGCATGCCCTTTCTATTCTGATCATGAATGCACCATCTACGATGCCAGACCGAGAGTGTGCCGTGGCTTTTCCTTTCTTGACGTCGGAAAACGTTCAAAATGCGTTCAAAATGAATGATGTCATTGTATTAGGCGGCAAGTGTAAGGCGGCCATCGATCATTTGGACAGGATCATTGGGGGCGTATCCGCACCGATGGATGAGGAATAAAAAGATCCGATTCTTAAGCGTATGAATTCGGTTAAAAGACAAAGAACCGCCTCTAGAGCCGTTGATGAGAAGCGCCCTTATAAACAGGACCGTTGATATATGGTCGATTGGATATGGAGTAGGTCGGGTGTTCCAATTACCAAATACAAGATCGAGAACGTAGTGGCTTCCGCATTCCTTGGAACGGAATTGAATCTGCAGGAGCTGGCGATCGCGCTGGACGGGGCGGAGTATGAGCCGGAACGGTTTCCTGGGCTGATCTACCGGATGAAGGATCCGAAGACGGCGACTCTGCTATTCCATAGCGGCAAGATCGTCTGCACCGGGGGAAGGAGTTCGGAACAAGTGAAGCTGGCCATTGACAAGATGACTGCGCAGCTCCGAAAGCTCGGTATCAATCTGGACAGCGAACCGGAGATCACAGTTCAGAACATCGTCGCCTCATCGGATCTGGGACATAAGATCAACCTGAACATTATCGCGATCACCCTGGGATTGGAACGGGTCGAGTACGAGCCGGAGCAGTTCCCCGGTCTGGTGTACCGCTTGGACGATCCAAAGGTAGTGCTTCTGCTATTTGGGTCGGGTAAGCTCGTTTGTACCGGTGCAAGGGTACCGCAGGACGTCGAAAGGGCGGTCGACAAGATCACCAAGGAGCTGGAAGCGGCCGGACTTCTATCTTGAGATAACTGGGTCGAGCTATCCCGAGTTAGAACCGGGATCATTTCCATTGGTCCAAGGGTTCAAATCCCTTCCCTCTAACACGATCATAATCGACCGTCTCCATGACAGTAAGGGATATTACCCCGGGCAATCATTCTATAATGACAATGTTCAATTCTTCAATGGAAGAGGAGGCGATCTCCTAATGATCGAACTGCCAGAAGCCCTGAGTATCGCTCGTCAGATCACCGACAGGGTCGCCGGAAAACGTATCGTCGGCGTAATGGCCGCGCAGACTCCTCACAAATTGGCCTGGTATTATGGAGACCTGACCAAGTATCCCGACCTTCTTGAGGGACAGATATTGGAAGGGGCCAATGCCTACGGCGGACTCGTGGAGATCGAGGCTGGCGGATCCAATATTTTATTTGGTGAAGGGGTCAACATAAGGTTTCACGACATAGATGAAAAGCGTCCTCAGAAACACCAGTTCCTGGTCGAATTCGAAGACCGGTCCGCCCTCAGCGCCGTCGTTCAGATGTATGGTGGTATTGGGGCGTTTCCAGAGGGCGAATTGAACAATCCTTATTACTCGGTCGCAAAACAAAGACCTTCGCCTTTTTCGACGATGTTCGACATGGGCTATTTCCGTTCCATTGTATCCGCGCCACAGGTTCAAAAACTTAGTTTGAAGGCACTACTGGCCACGGAACAGAGAATCCCCGGACTGGGCAATGGCGTTTTGCATGACATTCTATTCAGATCTGGAATGCACCCAAAGAAAAAGGTCAATACGATGAACGAAAAGGATGCGGAGACTCTGTTCGAGAGTATCAAGGGTACTCTGACCGATATGGCAGAACAGGGAGGAAGGGATACGGAAATGGACCTGTTTGGCCGTCCCGGAGGCTATAAGACCATCCTTAGCAAACGATCTGCAAACAAACCCTGCCCAATATGCCAGACCTCAATAATCAAGGAAGCCTATTTGGGTGGAACCATCTATTTCTGTGAGAAATGCCAGCGGTTATGAGCGGGCGGAACTCACACCCTTTTACCAAAATCGACAATGGGAAATGTTATGAGGATATTGAGCTGCGATTATTGCCGGAACCGTGAGAAGCACTTCCTGGTAACAATACCTTACATCAGGCGTTTTCCATTCCGAGCCTGGAACGAGACTTCAATATCGCCCATACATTGTACGGGGTGTATCGTTCGAGCAGGTAGATCGCCAGCATGACCCCGAAGATGAATATCCCCAGAAGAAGCACGAAGGAAAGCAGGCCAGGGACAGGGAACAGAACTAATCTGGCTATTGAGACCAGGACGATACCGGAGACGGCCAGAACGAAGGGATAGAATAGCAGTGAGTAAACCTCCCTTGCATCGATCCGGAGGATGCTTTTTATTGCGCTGATGGAGAGGAACATTACCGGGATGGCGCTGAGAACGACGGCGATGGAGACACCGACGAGCCCGAAGTAACTGATCAAAGGTATGAACAGGGCGAACAGCAAGACCACCTGGATGAATTGAAGTTTGGAATAGATGCGGGGTTTACCAACTGCCATGAACAGGGCGGCCGCCGCCTCCTCAAGACCCCGGATAAGCCCCCACCATGCCAGTATTTGGATCAATGGGATTATGGGCGACCAATTGCTGCCCAGGAACACCAGGGTGAAATCGGGAGCTAAAGATACCAGAAAGCCGATCAGCAGGAAGGAGAGGAGGGCGGTCAACTTGAGCGTCTTTAGGAAAATTTCCTTTAACTGGGCTACATCGTCCTGCAATTTTGAATACACCGGAAAGGCCACCTGGGAGAATATCTGACTGATCTCCGTGGAGGGGGTGTTGGAGAATCCATACGCCATTTGGTAAAAGCCCAGGGCGGCGACCCCTAACATCCGACCGACCAAGATATCATCTCCCTGGATCAAGAGGAACACGAGGACCGCCGAGACAAGTATCCATCTCCCGTAAACTGAGAGGGCTCGTACCTTCCCCAGGTCAAAGTTTATCCTTGGCCGGTAGGGATGGATCACGTAGCTCAATATTAGAAGGGTCAGGTCCTTGGCAAGGAGGCCGAACACTAGGGCCCACACATTTTGGAATATGAATACGGCAGAAACACTTACGATAAAATCGGCTAGCACGCCACCGAACTTGAAGAGGAACTGCTTTCGGAAATCCAGATCCTTTAGGAAGAAGATCGTGCCAAGGTTGGTCAGACCCTGGAAGATCAGGCTGACACCGATCACCTGCAATACGGGCATGGCTTCCGGTGTTCTAAAGAAGTCAGCAATAAAGGGAGCCGTCAGGAATAAGGCGATGAACAGGAGAACCCCCCGCACAGCCAACAAGGTCCAGACGGCATCGAGGTCCGAGGTGATATCGGTCTTCTTTTGCACCAGGGCTTGCTGCAGGCCGGTCTGGGAAAAGACGTCCAGGCCGTAGATGGTCAGAACCGCGATCCCCAGGAGGCCGAAGTCAGAAGGAAGAAGCAGATGAGCTAAAATTACGAGACGGGCCAAGACCAGTATCTGCTGTACGGAGTTCGTGCCGAATGACCACAAGCTGCCTTTGAGCATCTTCTGGGACATTTGGCGGTTCCCGATCTGGTTCTCATCAGAATGGTGGGCCGAATCTCCCCATTTCTCTGCCAGCCAGCTTTTTATCAACCCTATGTGCTTCCCCGTCCTATTTTTACCCAGCTCTCCCTATTTATATTGAGCCTTGTTATCTCTTGGACAGTTTTTTATTGCATCCCGAAGATGATTTGACCGCTCAAGTTACCAATCGGACATTACTACAGACGAACAGCGAAATTTGTGAGCTTGTCCGAATCTACATTGAATGAACGCTTTGGCGGGATCCATGGAATAACCTGATAGTAGACCGATTCAGCAACAAATCCTTCGAGAGGTCAAAGGTCGGTAAGGGGTAACGAAGAAGGGAACGATAAAGATGGAAAGAAGGAACAACACCTGTGCTTGGTTCACAAACTTGTTCCATTATCGTAACAGCCATACATGAGGGCGTGAGCCTTCAATCATTTAACTTTCTCTTAATCTTTCCAATTTCCGCTTGGCCCTTCCCTTCGACCTGTTCGATCTTGCCTTTGACCTGTTCCTTTTCGTTACCGGTCAGTTTGCCTACCTCTTCACGAATCTGTCCCTTGATCTCTTTGGCTTTTCCTTTCAATTCATCATTGCCCATGATAATTCGACACAGCAGGGGCTTAATAAAGGAATGGAGTCAATCAAGTGCTTAATTCTAGTAAACTCGCTTTAAAAAGTGTAACTTGGATAGGCCAGATGACCAATGGAACTTGAAACGAGCATGAGAGCTCTCTTGGCAGTCCATCAACAAGGTCAGTTCTTCATAAATTATTTAACGCCCTTTCATTCCTTGTTCATTCATGGTGGACAAAGCATTGGATATGATGGACTTGTTGAAAAACAAGTATGGACTCAAGGTACGAATGAGTACGGGGCAGTCCGAAAGATTAATTGGACCCATCCATAGGATTTTCTTGACCATGGGCAGGAAAGAAATGAAATTCCATCTTGGGAATGAGGAATTCGAAAACTTGATCGTGAATCTGGCATGGGATGAATTTGGAGTGGACTTCACACCCGCGGACATGGCAGAACTGAAGAAACAGTTGAAAAAATTTCCCATAGAAACCCCTTCATCTGTACCGAAAGAGGAATAGATTGGGCACATTGAGCATGGGCTGTTGACGATTACCTGCTGGGATCAACGCCTGGTCTGCAATGCGCTCCAATTGCGAACTTTTCTTGAAAATTGATAATTTCTATCTGCACCATCTCAAATAGTTGATGCCCCAGATAATCAACTGATCACTGGAACGGTTGCATAACCACCGGTCTTCAATACCCAAGGGGCAAACAAAATGAAACAAGAAAACAAGAAAAAGATAGATGAAAAGAAGATCGAAGATATTCAGAAAGGAGAGGTGAGTGAGGTCGAGGATATCCCGCATGGACATAAAGAAGAGGGAAAGGCCACTGAAAGGGACTTGAAGAAGATCCAAAAAAGCCAATAGGCAGGCCTCACCTTCATTTGAATATACTCAATCCAGTTCTATTGGTTGATGCAGGAGAATCCTTGCCTTCGCCCATTCCGTAATTGAAATCCCGTACCTTACTAATGGGTTCACGGGATCTGAACTATCCATATCTGGATGCCTAGATGCGCCTCCTTCTGTTTATTCTTTGGAGAAATTCGTAGCTCTGGCCAGTGCTTTAATGTTCTCCAGTGGCGCGTCGAACGGGATCTCACCGGCCGAGGTGACGATGAGTCCGCTTCCGTCGCCTGATGAGAGGATCAACTCGAATACCTTCTGTCTGATCTCATCTGGGTTCGATCGGGCAATGAAACGAGGTAAAAGTCCAGCAGCGAGACAACCTTTTCCTCTGAGCATGCTCACAGCGTTCGGATAACCCTCCCAATCGAAGGAGGTATGAATCGCGGTGGGTTTGACTGCTTCGAATTGAGCTTCGAGATACGCCCCCTTCGCACAATTGCTCAATATCGTCATCAAACCCACTCGATGAAAGCTCTCCGCCATGGTCTTCGCATAGTCGATATCGAATGTCTTGGCAAGCTGGAACTCGTTCTGCTCCGAGTCTGCACTCCCATCTTCGATGTAAATTATCTCCACCCCGGAGCGGTCCTTCAGCAACCTTCCGTATTCAATGAGCGAGTCGGTGAGCACCTTGAGGAGATGGTGCGTTCGGTCCGGCTCCATGATCTCATCCATTAGCAGACCGTCAAAACCACGGACCGAAGCGGCCAGGGTGAATGGGTCGCTCACCTGACCGATGACCGCCACCTCATTACCTACCTTCCCGTTGATGATCTTGGCAGCCTCCAATGAAACGGACCAGATATTGTCTTCGCTAGGATCGACATATTCTAGCTTATCGATCTCCTCCGGCAGGATCGGAGTCCCTCTTGGGTAGTCCCGATCATTGGGAAACCGGAGTTGCACCCCGAAAGCCTGCGCTTCGTTGAGAAGGTCGCCCCAACCCACCATGATGTTGTCGAAACCGAACTCCCGGGTCGCGAGGCACATCTGGGAAAACTTCTTCGGATCTGAATACGCGTCTCTGATGGTCAGTCCGGTGACCTCCTGGAGATGGCCTCCACCGCCTAATTGGATATGCATCGCGGGGATTCTATCTGGCATATCAAGGTCGAGGGCGGAAAGGAATCGTCCCTTGGGAGTCATGAAAGAAGAATTGGGAGGCTTAGGTATTAAAGCCATATCAGAAAGGACAATTACCCCGACTCTAACCGATAAAAGGCGATTTAGGATTATCACACAGCAGGATCCTCGAGGTCTTTGAACGGGCTTGATGGATCGCCCATTGGCATATCGTACAATAGGGTTGCTGGACAGGCAATTTTTCAGTAGTGATAATTGCATCCAATGCTTAAAGAGCCATTCGAGCTTTTGAATCACAAGACGATGTGTCATGAGTTGGGTAATTTGACCAAGGGACCAATATTGGTCGATAGTCAAATGCCCTTCTTGACACAGTGCTGATTAGTCCAAGCCATACGATATCGACCCATCCGATAGATGGAATACCGACAGGTTTAGAGACGAACAGCAGAACACAATCTCATACTGGAGTAGGAAATACATGGCCGTCAGAAAGAAGTTGGTTGATAGAGTTGCCCAACGAATTGAGTCTATTCCTACCGAACGGTTCATTGTACTGGACGTAACGAACGCCCTTATTAGTTGCACTGGCAAGATCCTCGCGACCAATGCCGAGGTCACCTCGATAATGAGATGCTACGGATTGGCCAGGAACACTGGGGTCTTGATCAAGCGGGGCGACTGCAATTATTCCGTCTGGGAGAAGACCCACCATCATGCCAATACGGACGGAAAAGAAAATGACACCGGGGTCAAGGCGTAAGACCAACGGTTCCAACTGCAGGGCCAGCAATGATATCCAACAAGGTAACGCCTCGTTGATGGCCTTGAAATTGTGAACGGTGTTCCGAGAATCCTCTTTTCGGAGATCGGGTACGATCAGGAGCGGAGCCTTTTCTGCCACTTCGTTATGCGATCGTGTTTGTAGAAAGCTCTGTGCGAGGATATTCTCATCAAAACTCAGAACGTTCTATTAGGGTTTTAGAAAATTGTACCGGCTTCGTCCCTTGGGGGTGATAATATTTTTGGGGGAGGAGGGAGTCTCAATCGACGAAGCCGGTAAGACCCAAGATCGTTCTTGGTTCTTGATTGGACTTCCTTCTAAGCACAAATCACCCTTTGATGCTTATAAACGTGTTCAGGCAGTTATCATTATTGATTCTGACCCATCGCCAGCACTGGCTAGCTCGGTCAGGCGAATAATTATCGTTAGCATGATCAAGATCTTATCTCCTCAAGAGCAAGAGGATCGCTGTTTTCTGCAACGTATACATGAACGATGCAGAGCGGGCAGATGCTCAGACTGGGCGAAATCTGCAGAAATGAGTATCTATATAGAGACCTGTGGACAAGACGTGTGAGGGTGTAAGACTAAAGCCCAGATAGCCTCACCGTGGTGGCAGCACCCCAATTCTTGGCGCATTCCTTGTTTCTCGAACGATGTGCGTCCAAACGAACCCGCCCAACGGTCCGGATCCAACGGCCAGTCGGCACAGTGTCCGCGTACGGCACTCTCAAATATTGACCCAGGCACCAAAGGGCATTGCCGTCGTCCACGTCGTTGCTCACTTCATCGGTCATTACGAGGCGGCTCGTGAATTCCGTGATGAAATCCTCCAGCGTCCTTCCCGTCTCACCTTGATACTCGCCTCCCCTAAGCGCTTCAAGATATTCTACCGGAGATGAACCGATCTCCAACTGCTTTCGGCCGCCTTTCTCCTTACCTTGACCTTCATGAGGCATAAATGGTACGCTCTCGACCAAGCCAACAGACCATCCCGGAACGGCGCACAGCTTCCCATCGTTGATCATTTCGGTCTTCGTCGACCCTTGATGATCGCTCGAATATTCTTTGGGGAAATAGACGAGATTTTCGGTATCGAACGCCTGCCGTAGGACTTCCCATATCCAGACCTGGTTTTCCTTATTGACCCGGACTGTGACGTAGGGATCCGCATCGGAATGCCTGGTCTGATAGATGTTCCCTTCGATGGAATGTTTTAGGATGGCTGAACTCAGTCTCTCGACAAGCAGGGAGATCGGCGCCGCCATGGGAATCAGCTCCAAACGGCCGAATCCCTGGAGGAGCTTCGTGGCGACAAGCCCTTCGTTATGATCGAACAGATCTGCGACCTGTTCCAAGGTGGGCAGGTGATACTCCCTTCCATCGATACCGATGACCCCTTCTAGATTCGACCGAGGAAGGGTCATGAGAATGCCTGTTGGAGCTAGCGAGCCGACACATCGAGCATATTCTTTTTCGACATGGAACGATGGATCAGATCTGATTGAAGGTCTCATGGTCTCAAGATTTCGCCATTCTCAACGATCTCTGTTGACTATCTATCTTTTGCTCGATCTCCATCATGGGACTGGTGGTTCTTTATCGTCGTTTACGATGGAAGTGTCATCTCTCAGATCATCCTCGCAACGTTCGATCAATACAGCGAAGCATTATCTGTGGTCGACTGCGTCATTACCGTTGCCGTCACGGACGCATGCCATCATGCCGATTTCCAGGATCCAGAGAGAGAAGATGACCCTGACCGCAATGGTCCGCATATACTGCAGCGCCCACCATGAGGTAGGTCCGAACTGTAAGGAATGTGAAGAACTGGTGGATTATGCCTATGTTCGCCTGGACAAGTGTCCTTTCCAAGAGGAAAAACCAACATGCTCCAAGTGCACCGTCCATTGCTATCGCCCGGAGATGAGGGATAGGGTAAGGAGTGTCATGCGTTTCTCAGGGCCACGGATGATAGTACTTCATCCGGTCATGGCGGTGAGACACATGATGGACGGTACCAGAAAACCGCAGGTTCGCGAAGGTCAAGGAAAAAAATTGTAGAGTAGAAAGCAGATAATGCAAATAATCGTAGAAAAAAGAACGAATGCTGGAGGACTCAGTAGTTCCGGTTCAGCATCCTTTGATATTCGGACTCGGCCATCTTTTCGAAATAGTTCGAATGGCGGAAGAGGGAGAGACCGTTCGCTGCCACCCCCAGACCCCAGAACAGCATCACGAACAGGAACCAGGGGAACCCTCCTCCGTCGTAGTACCATATCGCGAAGAGTATGAAGTTCACTATCAGGTATGCACCCAGGTCGGTGTAGAAACGGACCTTGGCCTCCACCCTCTTGCGGGCCCGGACCACCAGCTCCTCGTCCAGGGTCATTGGAGATCATCCTCCTTTTTGACATTTCTCCGGGCCATGATCGCATTCCTCAGCCAGCAGACCGTATTTTTGAATGGGCATCTTCCCGCGTAGCTCAACCGGCCATCCGTATCCTTGCGCCATCTGCTTCTGCGCACGCTCCTACCCTCTTCATTAAGTTCCAACGTCTTATCATTCTTCATCTTATCTTTCCTGCGTGTCAAGACACGCCAATCACTGATTCCGCACCAGACGATTTGAGGTCATGTTCACGTATGAAGAGGAATAATGGTAACCGGGATAGCGACTTCTCCCATTATCTGTCGCTGATCCTCCAAAAAACGGTAGTCACAGCTTGAACAAGGAACATCTGGATGGGGTAGGACTCTAGAATTCCTTCTTGAGCGCGGCCCTTTCCTTCAACAGATGGTCGCGCCAGGACCCGAACTCCAAATTCTGTTGTACGACGCTCGTTCTCACGTCGACGACGATATCGTCGTTTCTCACCGCCGCGACGAAATTCTGTTGCTGGGCGATAGTTGGGGCCCAGCAATATCCGCAAACGTAGTCGAGGATGTTGCTGTGGATGAATGTGAGGATCACCCTGGCCCCGAACCTCTGGTTCAGCGCTGATATGTATTTCGCCTTGTCCGCCCCTGGTCTGAGATCGATCCTTACCACGAAATCCGCTCCTCCCGAGTACGAGGGATTCCAGAGCATGGTATATTCGATCGAATTCTCTTCCTCCATCTGCTCGAGGTGGTTCCTGATGGTCTTCGGCGTGATCCCGGTCTCCTCCGCAATATCCACCACTAACTTACGAGAATTGTGACGGAGGGCGTTGATGATGCGGTAGTCGATCCTCGACAATTCCCTGGTTCCCTTGTATTCCTTCTCGATCGGCTCGTTCCCGACAAAAACCTTGGCAGAGATGGTGACCTTTGGTTCCTGCATCTGGAGCACGGACCTGATCAGTTCGACGGTGGGACTGAGATCGGAGATGTCGCGGAGGAGCAGCGAGACCGTGGTCAGGTTTGCAGAGGAGAGGATGATGCCGACGATCGAGTCGTTCTTCTGCAATATTCCGATGACGTCGGAAACCGATCTGCAGCCGCAGATGCCTTCGACCTGTGCGGTCACCGCCTTAAGATATCCCCGGGAAATGTTTGCAGTGAACTCCCTGATTATCTTTTCCTCGATCAGCGACTCGACCCTTCTATGAACCGCGGCGACGCTTAGGCCAAGGGAATCCGCAAGGTCTCGCTGGGACAGCCTGGAATTGTTGAAGAGCATCTTGCAGATGAGCAGGTCCGTGTCGTCCATCTTACCGTGAAGATGGAGAGCCTATAGAGTAAATATTACTGTCCATGGCGTCGGTCCCGGCGGCCGTCCGGTCTCGTTCTTCTCGCTCTTTTTCGGTCTCCCATTAAGTCACTAATAAGTTACAAATACTCCTAGTAACAATATGGTTACAATGGTGATATAGGTGAAAGTTACACCGGCAAGCGTTGACCCAGAATATGCATGGCTGAAGGAACACGGGAGGCTCAGCACAAGGATGGCGGGTGTTGAGTTCAAGAAAGAAGATCGCGGACGCACAAAACTCGGACAGGATCCGTTCATCAGGGACCGGAGGAAAAGGATCCCCAAAGCACCTGAGAAGATCATTCATCTGGGCATGCTCGGGGTGGTGCTGCAGTGCCTCGGGTTGCTATGGCTGCTCTCGGCAGCCGGATTCACCATCCCGTGGTACTCGATAATACCGATGGCTATCATGATCGCGGGTGGGGTTTTTATTGTCAAAGCTACTATCCGTGATGAGCATCGAACCGAAGGGGAGACTATTCAGTGACCGACATAACCATTCGAGGGATCGAGGACGAGACCTATTCCCAGTTCGCGGCGGAAGCCAAGAAGCGCGGGGTACCTATCGGAGAATTGACCACTGCCGCCATGAAAGCTTGGATCGCGACATCCACCGCGCCAGTCTATCATATCGGGACCATGGAACATCTGGTCGTGTCCAAGTCTGACCTTGAATCCGTCGAATTGCCGGTTGTATTGAGCGACATCGAGGTTCTCGAATTTGACGACACCGTCGATTGGCCCACCTTCAACAGGCAGATCAGGGAGATAAAAAACGTGGAATTGATCCGGATCCGCAAGTCCCTTTCAAAGTTCCAGGTCCTCATCAAGGCCAAGAACGTGGAAACAATCGAATCACGTTAAGAAAGTATCACGGTAAATGGTTTCAGCCGTTCATGACGCTTAGCGCCATTCCTCGATCCTCTTCTCCCGCTGCGCCATGAACCTGCTTGCCAGCCGGACGCCGAACACGTAGTGCATCACTACGCCGATGGCCATTCCGCCCATGGGGAAGACGAACCACAGGAACTCGGGGGTGAATGTCAGGTTTATCCCGGTCAGGACGACGCTAACGACCGACACGATCGCCGTGTGCGCGATCAGGCCCTTCTTCGATTCGTTCATTTCGTATTCGCGGCTCTTCTTCTTGTATTCCTCTGCGCTCATGTTTTCCATTCTCTATCCGACCTTTTGTTCTTATTCAAGGGTGCTTCCGTCGCACCGCCTTCGAATCCAGCTAAGCACAGGACCCGATATATTTCTGAGTTAATCGGTTTATTAAACGAACACGAAAAACATGGCCTGTTTGATGCATTCTGTTAACCGATCGATTAACAGAGTTGGTCGGATAGTTCAATCCAGCGCTTCTCCGGACCTGTTCCCTGGGCTGGTCTGTCCGGCCTTGTCAAGAAGCTTCTCCTTCCATGTGTCGAAGAAATTGCCGGCGCAGATGATGTTCGGAGTGACCGATCCGAAGCAACCTTCGGCCATCAGGTCATCCACGATCTTCGAGATGCCCTTCGGCGACTGTGACCAGACGGTGGCGATGATCAGCTCGGGCATATTTCCGAAGCTGGACAGGAACACGACGTTCGGGGAGTATTTGCCATAAAGCAGGGCTATCACCTTCCCCTTGTCCGCCCCGTTCTTCAGGGTCATATGGAAAAGGGCAACGGTGTCGTTCGAGTAGTCTGGCCTCCACCGGATGGTGAGGTTCAACTTGTTCTCCTTGATCATCCGCTCCAACTTGCTGCCCACCGTTCTTGCGGACACACCCAATTCCGCAGCGATGTCGGTCGTCCTTTTCCGGGAATCCTTCCGCAGGGACGCGATGATCCGCATCTCCAACGGCGTGATCTGCCCCGGGTCGGCGATGTCCGTCATCTTCACGCCCGACGGCCGGATGGTATGAATCCCCGCAATTGCCTGGGGGATCTTCCCGGCCGAACGAACGAACTGAAGATACTGTTCCATTTGCGCCACAGAACGCATCATCGCTCCAACGTAAACGAAATTCCCGCTTCCGATGAGCACCATCGACGTCGAATCGTCAGCGCTCAATGCCCCGCACAGCTCGACCGGTGAGGTCATCTCCGTTCGTCCGAAGATCATCAGGCTGGCCCCTCTGAGCGCCCTGATGTCGATCTCGGCCTGGAATCCTTCGATGATGCCCTGCTGCATCAGGTCATGGACCCGGTTGTGAGCGGCCACGGTGGAGAGCGCGGTGAGCTTCCCCAGGTCCTTGTACGATACCCTGGAATTGCCCATCAGCGCCTTGCATATGACCAGGTCCACGACATCCACTTTCGCACCCGTTCCCGTATCTGTCTATGCCAATAATAAACTCATACTACGAAGCATGGCCTGTTACGGGAACGAACGATCATTTCGTTCTGACCGCGACCTCTACCGCGTTGACCGGATCCCTTCCTTTGCCTTGGGAACCTCATCCCGTCGATGACGATGGCCGAAGATCGACCACCTCTTCCTCTTGCGCGTCATCGACCTTACCCATTCCGCTCCCCCGGCCCTCCATTCGGATTGTAGATAGCTCTTGAAATCCAGGTCCTTTGCCCGTTGATATCGGGATAGATCGCCTATCAGTGAATTTGGTATCATCAATAACGAACAGGTGTTCGAGAACGATGAGCTGTGCGCCGCCCGAGGGCGGTGCATCCCAGGAACCATGAGCAACGGGACAACATAGGCTGGATCGCCTCAAACCCGCCCGAGGGCGGCGTAAGTAGTATATCCTCTCCCCGGAAATGCATTCATATGCAGATCATCGACGCGAAGCTCCGGATCAAACACGATTCCACGATGTGCCGGCTCTCCAATGACTTTCCGAAGACCCAGCTGCTCCTATGGTGCAACGGGGCGACCGACGTGCTCCAGATATCCGCAGGCGGGGCCGATTCCCTTGATGAGGTGATGGAATCCCTCAGGAACGTGGCAAAGATCCAGGAACTGATGCAGGAAAAGGGGTCCGCGCTGACGATGGTGAGGACCTGCGCGTGCGATGGAGAATACCTCCCCGGGATCGCCGAGAAGAATGGATGCTTATCGATCGGACCATGCACATATTCCGGCGGCTGGGAGATGCTGCGGCTTTTCGCACCGAACAAATCGGCGCTTAGAGATTGTGTCTCCCAGCTCAAGTTGCATGGCGAGGTGGAGGTCGCCTCGATGAAGGTCCGCAACGAATCAGGAGCGCTGATCGATATGGGTATCGCCCCTTTGCCATTCTTCGGGGGACTGACCGAAAAGCAGATCGAGGTATTGGTCTCAGCGTACGAGCATGGACTGCTCAGCGTACCGGCAAGAGCCCGGATGGATGTCGTCGCGAAGAAGCACGGCCTTTCAAGGTCGACATACGGAGAACATCTGCGAAAAGCGATGCAGACCCTGGTGGAGAACTCCTACCCGGTACTGAAGCTGTATGCCCACCCATACGCCAATCCAGGAGAGGCGGACCAGGGTGGGGAAAAATAAAGGCCCCGGTCCGTCGGAACATGTCACTGCCGTTCAGACCTTGGCGGCCGGCTCCCCGGATTTCGCTTCCGTTCCCATCAGGTAGCCGCCGAACACGGTCAACCAGATGATTGAGGGATAGACGATCATCCTCTCGGTGCCGCCGTGTCCGATCGGTCCGAACAGGTCGATCATACCGGAATCGCTCACGAACATGACCACGATATAGACCAGCCCTATGATGCCCAGGACGATCGATATCAGTTTGAGCGGTCCGTTGATCATGCGCGCCACGGCAATAGCCTGCAGGTTGAAGAACAGGAACGCCACCAGCGCGAAAAGACCATGCAGTCCCGTGGGCGAATCGAGGGTGAATATGCCGACACCGATGGCCCCGATCCCCGCGATAACGAACATCAGCAAAACGGGCATTCTCTTGTGGGACTGGTAGTAGAGGTAGCCTCCTGCGATGTTCACCACGCCGACCAGGAATATCGATATGTTGAAGAGGAGACTCGACTGGCTGATGGTGCCGAGGTCGCTTATGGCATTGGTGTTCATGCTATATCCAGGAGCGATCGACTCGCTGATCATCAGGCTGGTCATGAACCAAGCGGAGCTCAGGAAGAATAGGATACCGGCTATGGTCTTGTTATTGACTGACATCAAAACTGAATTATGGAATCAAATATTAAAAAGCAATCGATTAGGCGAGGTCAGCGACCCGGTCCAGGCAGACTGGACTCCATCGGATACCGATAATCAACGCATGTTCGAGGATACGCCATGGGGCATTACATCGCACACCGATCCGATTGGACCTTTGTGGGTCTGATCCGTCTATTGTTGTTTCATCATCGTCCAGATCCTCAGGCCATTACGATGTCCTTCCCCATAGCCGGGTTTCAAAGGGGAAGTTTTAATACCCCGCTGGTTCAACTTGTCATACGAGAAAAAAATAATGACCGACAACCACAACGTTAGCCGCTTTACGCTGCTGGAAAAGACCCTGGAATCAAGGGCCGGGTTCAATCAGGATACTGCACAGGAGGTCACCCTCAAGATCCTCAACTACTTCGGCTACCACGATGAGATAATAGACAATGCGCTGAACCAGGAGGACCGGAGGCTATTCTATTACCTCCAGGACCTGGACCTGCTTCAGACGCATTGGGAAGAGACACAATTGGCCAGCGGCCGGAACTGGCGCATCTTCTACTGGGCCTTGAACCTGGAACGGCTCAAGGAATGCGAGATCAAATTGATCAAGAAGGTGGACGACAAGGATCTCTACATGTCGCTTCCGGAAACCGCATGGAACAAGGTCGGCTATCCAGCCCAGACCTGAGGGTTCAAAACCAATTTATCCCCGTTCCCGCATCATTGGGACGTGAAGTTCTGTTATTGTCCGGAATGCAAGGAGCTGCACCCGAAGAACTGGTACAGCGGGCGTTCCTGCGAGAGGTGCCAGGGCACCTGTGTGGTCATCGCGGTCCCGACCTCCTTTGTGGGATACCTGATGTACATCTTCAGCATCCTGGCGTTCATTCTGATCGTTATCAATCTACTTGGGACAAAGTGGTCCCTCTCTGATTACTCGATACCGCTGATCTTTGCCGCAATAATCGCAGCGTTCGTCTGCGCCTTCGTGGAGATAGGCCGCGGGACCGAGCTGGCATATGAACGGATCAGGAAGAAGGCTTAGGCAAATCGCACCGTCAGAACGTAACTGCAGATACCGGAAGGCGCAGAAACGGAAAACGATGATACGAACACGTCGCCTTCCGACACTTTGCTGAGGTTCGAGCCGAACACGAAACACGTTTCTCCCAATGTGCACTTCCATTGCGCATCATACTGCGGTTGGAACAGTCCCTGAAGGATCTGGTCGATCTCAATATGGATCCTTTCCGGAGGCAGCTTCTTCAGGAACAGGAGGGTGGAGACCGCGTCCGACACGGACATGAACTTGGCGGAGGACTCCGACCAGGAACGCAACGTTGTGCCGAGCAGAACGTCATGGCATTTCTGCACGTAGGACTGGGGACCGTCCGCCCCGTCACGGGCGGGCGAGAACGCCACGAGCACCGTGACCGATACTACCGACATCACCGAGAGGAACATCAGGGCGTCGAACAGGGCCGCCACGCCGGACCGCTTTCTCATCGCCGACCTCATCGCCACACGATCACCGTTGCCTTGGCCGCGTGAACTGTTCGGTCCTCGACGGATAGGAGCACGGGCGTTGATACTGAACGGGTGTCGTTCGAGGTCATCTCCCCGGCACGGAGCAGGACAACGGAGGCCGATCGCGCCGTGACGTCCTGCAGGGTGATGCAATAGCCTTTGACCTGGGCGCCGACATGGAAGAAGGACGTGTTCAGCAGCGACAGGGACGAGTTCTGCAGGACCTCTCTCTCGAAGAATGGCACGCTGAGCGAGAACAATTGCCGGGTCAGATCCTTGCAGCCGTCCTGCAGCGCCGTCTCGCCGGAATTTCGGCGCAGGTCGATCCCGACGAACGCCAGCGACATCGTCACCAGCATGACGCCGCATATGACGACCATCATCGCCAGGACCGCCTCCATGAAGCCCCCGATGCCGGCTCGGCCGGCGCGGAGCCCCGCTCTGCCTCTCATGACCGGACGGATGCCACCGGGCGCCTTCGCCGTTACCGCTACAATCAGCGTACCCGCTCAGGGCACGCCTTGCTGGTAATGGGCGGAGGTGATCGGCCCGCACTTCTTCTTCAGGACCGCCTTGCTGTCCAGGTCCCTGTCGTGGTAGACCTTGGCGGCCAGTTCGGCCAGGTCCGGATGCCTGCGGCGCAGGTCGAGCGAGAACGAGTCGATGCCCATGTCCTCCATCTCCGTCAGGAAGTCGAGCAGGAACAGGTCCGACGAGTTCGTTATGTGCGCGAAACCCTCGGTGTCCCGGTATACCTGGAAGCGCTTGCCCAGGTGGTCCTCCAGCCACCCCTCCTTAAGGGACGGGTCCTTGGTGATCATCAGCTCCACCCTGCCGAAGGCCAACACCTCCAGGCGGCCATCATAGTGCTGCACCGTCTCCCAGATGTCATCGTGCGACAGCTCGACCGACATCGTCTGCTGGAACAGCCTCGGTGTCGTCAATGAATTGAAGAAGTTCATCGAGTGATGCCCGTACAGGCGGCGGTCGCCGTACTGGTGCGCCTGGCCGACATTGCAGACCATGATCGAAGGGTCGTCTAGCATCGGCATGTCGACCGAGACCCGGGGCATGATCGGAACGAACTCCTTGCCCGCATCGGCGCATATAGCTCGGGCTTCATCCGTCTGCTTGTTCCGTTCGAAATAGATGCGGTCCGAGAACGGCAGGACCTTCTCCAGCACCTTGATGCTCGAAGCGTATACGGAAAGCTCGGCCTGCCTCGGCTGGCGCCGGTGCTTCGCCGGGCGCAGCTGCACCGGGCGTCTCGTGGCCGTCAGCTCCGGGAACTGCATGGTGTCGATCATCTTGCGCATCGAGTCGAACTCGCGGTCCTTGGTCTTGTAGACCATGAACTCGCCCACCTCCATCTTGAAGGGGGAGCGCAGGTAGGTCGTTCCGTCCCTGGTGGTGCTCTGCTCCTTGACCTCGAAACCGGCCAGCTTCTCGCTGCCCCGGTACATCGTTATGCCGTCCCCGGGCAGGACCTTGTCCGTCTTGAGCGCCAGCCTGGTGCCGTCCGAGACCGCTATGCCCAATGGCAGACCGCGTGAATCAGCATACTCCCGCGACATGACGTTCGTGTCCATCAGGTATCCGCGGGAGAAGCCCCGGTTGAAGACCGTCTCCAGCAGTTCCCGTTCCCGGGGCGTGATAAGCTCCCGGTCGCCCGCCTGGGCCCTCTTGATCGCTGCCTTGTAGATCTTGGTGGCGACGTAGACGTAGAGCGGATTCCTCATACGGCCCTCGATCTTGATCGACTTAACGCCGATGCGGATCAGCTCCGGGATCGCCTCGATGCCGAAGGTGTCCGCGGTGGACAGCATGTACCCGCGTTCGCCTCCGAGCTCGTACTCCTTGCGGCACGGTTGAGCGCATAGTCCGCGGTTGCCGCTGCGGCCGCCGAGCATGCTGGAGAACAGGCATTGACCCGAGTAACAGTAGCAGAGGGCGCCGTGGACGAACACTTCCAGCCCGACCTTGCTGTTCTCCTTGATCTTCCTTATCTGGGCTAACGAGAGCTCGCGCGCCAGGATGACCCGCTCGATGCCCTCCTCCTGCGCCCATTGCGCCCCCTGGATCGAATCGATCCCCATCTGGGTCGAGGCGTGCACCGGCATCTTGATGTTCTCTTTGATGAGCCGCAGAAGCCCCCGGTCCTGCACGATGACCGCATCCGCGTTTATGGAACGGAGCATGTCGATGTAGCCGGCCGCTGTCTCCAGCTCGCTCTCCTTGATCAATGTGTTGACGGTGACGTACACTTTGACGTGGTGATCATGGGCGAGCTTGATGGCTGAGCGCATCTCCCCGTCGTCAAAATTCTCGGCCAGACGCCGGGCGCCGAAGTCCTTTCCGCCCAGGTAGACCGCGTCCGCTCCTCCGATGATGGCCGCCTTCAGGGCGTCCTTGTAACCTACCGGCGCTAACAGCTCCACGTTATCGGCTATGCGCTTCATTACTTAAAAGCACCGCAGAACCGCCGCCGACGAGTAGCATACCTCATAATTGTCATGCGTCTTGGCGAGACTGGAATCTGATCTAGAACAACATTGAGGTCCAACATTGATTTGCAGAATCCAATGAATGAAAGCCGCCCAAATCTTAATTAACAAATCACATTAACAGGCCGGAGGGTTATATTTGAGCAGGGAATTCGAATCTTACAATGTCGGACGGAATTTGTATCTAAGCAAATTCTGTCTGGAGTCTGGTCTTGACAGTTCGATTAAGACCTTTTTTGATGAAATTTCAAAGTCCCTTTCGAATTTAGACATCCATCTAGAATCTGTCGATATAACTGAGGCAGATAATATCGATGAGTTCCTATTCCAGAAACTGAATGAGAAAGAGATCTCATTATTGAGTTTGGGGGTCGCCGTGGGAATGGTTCAGTCGGTTCTCTTATCCTTGAGTTCATCGGACGATTCCATACTCCCAACGACACAGGGCAAGATGATCGGGACGATTGACCTTGCATTACATCGGATCGGTATGGTTCTGGACGAACTGGGAATACTGGAGACTGCAGGTGCATTGATCGAGAATACCCATCCCTTATTGTGTGACTTTAGCAAGCTGAAGGAATCCAGCCTATTCTTGTTGTCGGAATTCGAGGTCTTTGGAAATCGAATCAAGGCGCAATTTGAAGGCTGAAGCACTTTTTAAAGGGGAACATCTCATTAGATCGCACCATTGAACGGTGGCAACTAATGGTTGACCGAATTTGGGTCATGGGGAATCTAGTTAGAACTGCTTCCTTGGCAACGGTTACCAGCTAAGAGCCATTGTATGCATGATTGCCGTTCAATGCCGCTTGTTTCCCGCAGACGCTGCATATATTGTTGTCATAGTCAATGAGATGTAGCTTACACTTACATGTAACCGGGATTACCCCGAACGAGCGTCCCTGTAACAGATAAAATGAGGGCAAAGCGGGTATTGGTGGCAAAGAGGCCGGTCGTCCAGGCTCTGGAACCGATGAGGTCCGAATGCAGTTGCTCGCGGTCGGAGGATAGTTTGGTGTTCGACTGCCGCGGTTGTCCGCACTCCAAGGACCTGAACGACATCGTGTGCCTGAAGCGGGTGATCTCCGTCCTCGCCGAACAGTCCGACGTGAAGGAGATCGTGCTCTCGGGCGACTGGGAGTCACTCTACCGGGAAGGCTGCGTCCGGGTGCTGAACGCGTACGCCGAGCTGGTGCGCACATGCCGCTCCAGCGGCGCAATGGTCCCGACGGGGGAACAATGCAGAACCTGCCCGAACGATCCCCGCAAGCTGTTAGCCTCCGTGGCCGAGAGGATCCCGCTGCCGTGGGAAGACCTGCGCCGCCAGGCGGCAGCAGTCAACGTACGTCCGGGGTGTTACTCCTGTGTCGCCTCGACCGCCTCGGCCATGGCCCGCCTGGAAGTGCTGGCGAAAGGCATCGACCGGACCGTGGCCAAGGAAGCCTTCCGCATCGTGGGGGTCTCTGGATGATGCCGCGGATCGTCGCTGAGACAGCTTCCCCCCGCCAGCAGAACGAGGTCCCGAGAGGCCTCAGGCAGGTTCTGAACCGGGACCGCATGAAACG
The DNA here is from genome assembly GCA_942492955.1 of uncultured Methanomassiliicoccales archaeon. Taxonomy (GTDB): domain Archaea; phylum Thermoplasmatota; class Thermoplasmata; order Methanomassiliicoccales; family UBA472; genus DASXVU01. The sequence goes on along the minus strand of OW818644.1, from coordinate 221,295 downwards.
CCCCCGTTTCTCCCAATGCTGGAGCCTTCCTTCCCAGGCGAACGGTTCCACGGTCGCCGACGCTTACGCGGTTTCCGACTCCCAGGTGCAGATACTGTCGAAAGGGACCCAGACCTTCTATCACGTCTCCCCTTGGGAGTACAACATCCCCAAGGAATGGTCTCTGGCCGTCCAGGAGACGATCGACGCGGTGTCGAACTGCCCTCCCGCCGATATCTCCCGGTCATACGACGAACTGCGCCGCCACGTCAGGGAATCGGCGATCCGTTCGATCCAGCGTATCGCCCAGCGGGACCGTCTCGATCTTGGCTCGGAGGTGAGGGAGAGGACCTCGGTCATCGAGAAGCTGGCGAACGTGACCGCCCGGTACACCATCGGACTGGGTCTTTTCGAGGTCCTGTTGGAGGACGACCGGATCGAGGACATCTATGTGGACGCGCCCAGCCAGGACAACCCCATCCACGTCACGGTCGGCGGGATCAAGGGCAGCGGGACGGTGGTCCGATGCCAGACCAACATTGTTGCCTCGCGCAATGAGATCGATGGACTGGTCTCACGCTTCCGGCAGTACAGCCGGCGACCGTTCTCCGAGGCGTTCCCGGTCCTGGAGACCGACGTCGTCGGGTTCGACGCCAGGGCCACGTTCATCGGAAGACCGCTCTCGCCGAACGGCACCGCGCTGGCCGTCAGGCGCCACTCGCGCAGCGTCTGGACCCTGCCCCGGTTCATGTTCAACGGCACGATCGACGCCATGACCGCCGGCCTGATCTCCTTCCTCATCGACGGTCGGAGCACCATCCTGTTCTGCGGTCCGCGCGGCTCCGGCAAGTCGTCGCTCCTCTCCGCCTCGCTCTTCGAGTTCCCGGTCAGCCAGAGGATACTGACCATAGAGGACACCATGGAACTGCCCTGCCGCCAGATGCAGCGCCTCGGCTACAAGGTCCAATCGATGCTGGTGGAGAACCGCATGGGTCGGGAGCAGGAGGACAGGACGGATGAAGCGCTACGCGTCTCATTGAGGTTGGGCGAGTCGGCGATCGTCCTCGGAGAGGTGCGCGGAAAAGAGGCGATGACGCTCTACGAAAGCATGCGCACCGGGAAGGCGGGTTCATCCGTCCTTGGGACGATCCACGGCGATTCGGCCCGGTCGGTGTTCGAACGTGTCGTGCACGACCTGGGCATCTCGGGCGAGGCTTTCAGCGCCACCGACCTGGTGATCACCCTGGGCTTGAACCGGATCGCCGGCGGCCAGCGTCAGGAACGCAAGGTGGTGGAGGTCGCCGAATGCGCCCGGAGCCGGGGGATCGGGGAGTTCGATCGGCTGGTCGTGTACGACAACGCCGCCGGCATCCCGGTCTTTGACCGTTCCTTCCGCTCCGAGTGCATTTCCCGTATCGCAGGTTCATGGAACATCAGCTACGAAGAGGCGATGAGCAACATCGAGACCCGTGCCCGGATGAGGCAGTCGCTGGTGGACGCCGCCAGCGCCGGAAGGATGGAATGCCTGGGAGCGGAGTGGACCTGCCGGTGCAACGAGTTCTTCTGGGAACGGGTCGACTCTGAGAAAAGGGACTATGAGGCCATCGTCAAGGACTTCTCCCAGCTTGTCTCCAGGGGCATGTGAGATGATCTCCTTCGTCAAAGGAGATCGGCACGTTCCCGAATGGTTCAGGTCGGCTTTCAAGGCCAAGCGAGACCAGACCGACGTGGATTGGATGAGGAGGCACCTGGTTACGGAACAGGCGCTCCATTCCCGGGCGTACTCCATCTTCCTCATGCTTGCGGCGGTGAGCATTGCCATACTGGTCATCGCCTGCATCGCGTTCGGCGTCACTGTCCTCGCCTATCTCCTGGTGCCGCTGCTCCTGATCCTGGTCATTGTCCCGTCCCTGGTCATCGGTTCACCTTCCTCGGGAGCAAAGCGTGAGGAGCTGGACATGCTGCGCGAATCGCCTACGGTGATCGGCGCGATGTCCATGAGCATGCAGCTGCAACCTTCCCTGGACAGGGCGGTGGCGTTCGCTTCCCAATGTGGTGACGGTTCGCTCAATGTGCGTCTACGAACTCTTCTCTGGCAGGTGCTCACCCGGGTGCGATACGACCTCCCCACGTCCATGATGGAGTTCGCTTCCACCCTCGGAGAGGAGAACGAGAGCCTGCGCCAGTCCATCCACCTGTTCATCTCCGCTACGCACGAGTCGACCAGGGAGGGCATGGACCGGCTTCTGGACAAAGCGAACGCCTTGGTCATCGAGGGCGTGAAGGACCGGGTCGAACGGTACGTTTCGTCGCTCGCCCTGCCCACCATGGTGTTCTTTGCCTTCGGGATATTGCTGCCGGTGATGATGTTCTCGCTGGTGCCGCTGCTCACCCTCGGGAGCGCCTCGTCCATCGGTTCGGCCTCGAGCACATCCCCGGTCATATCCGACGCCGAGCTGGCCTTGCTGCTTCTGGTCGTTTTCCCGGTCGCCTCGTTCCTCTATTCCCGCTCCACCCTGTCGCGTAACCCGCTGCAGGCCGTCGGGCGTCCAACGATCGTTTTCAGCCGCCGTTCCATCCAGGCGATCGCCGCCTACGTGGGTCTGATGAGCGTCATCTCCCTGATAATGGTGGGTTCATTCCCGGAGATCGTCCTGGTCATCGGGGTGTGCATCCCATCGCTCTACTTCTTCGTCCGTTTCAGGACCGCGCATGCCCTCGCCGCTAAACTGCCCGGGGTCGAGAAGGATTTCGTCAACGCGCTCTACCAGATGGGGAACCGGATGACGACCGGGACCAGCTTCGACGTGGCGTTCGAGGAGGTGGCCCGTTCCCGTTCATCATCGCCGTTCGGTGAGTTCGCACGCAAGGCATTATACAGAAGCCTGACCACCAGGCAGGACCTCGCCACCATCATCGCCAATGATGCGGGACTCGTCGGCATGTCCCCGCTGGTGAGGAACGCTCTCGTCACCGTTGCCGAGTGTGCCGCGTCCGACGCGCAGGCCGCCGGAAAGGTGGCCCTCAACCTGGCCCAGTATCTCTCCGACCTACGTTCATGCCAGTCCAAGGTCCGGGAGAAGCTGCAGAGCGTGGTGGACATGATGTCCTCCACCAGCGCCATTTTCGCCCCGATCGTGCTGGGCATAACCGGCAGCCTGTTCTCATTGGTCGGTTCCGTGTCCCCCGGTTCCGGCTCGGCGCAGAACATGACGATGATCGGGGGGATCTACGTCGTGGAACTGACCTTCATCGTATCGTTCTTCACCGTGTTTCTGCTCGGCGGAAAGAACTGGACCGAGGTCTCCTACCGGTTCTTCACCAAGGCGCCGGTGGCGGTGATCGTGTTCATTTCAGTTTCACTAGCCGCTCGGGGAGGCCTGACCCAACTTCTGTGACCCAGAAAATGTCCTTCTCATCGGCGTTCAGGATCTCGACCGACAACTGTTCCTCGTTGTGCTTGCTCATGATGCGGTCGATGCGTTCCCTCTCGGAGTCGACCAGCCTCACCTCCAGTGTTCTCGCCGAATCGATGAAATGGACGACCGGCAGGTGTCCGTCCCGAACATGGATGTTGTTCTTGCCGAGCGTGCATCCGGTGGTCATCTGGACGCCGTCGATCAGGCATGACATGGGCGGGTGCTTGCCGGTGAACACGACCGCGGACATCTTGCCTTCGAACCTCTCGCGCGCCAGCTTCCCCATCCGGTATCCGATGACGACGTACGGTCCAAGGTGGCCATGGAAACGCTTCAGCGGGATCAGCTCTTCAGGCAGGTCGGTCATGCTCAGCGTAAATCAATTCGAGCTAGATTAACATTGCTTATTCGGCTCGAACTGTGTACGCTAGGTGCGACCTCGCAGGCGGCCAGTGCCGACGGGGACGTTCCGATGCGATGACCTAAGGCAGGAAAAAATTGAAAAGGATTATCTAGCAGGCGACGACTGCTTGGGACTGGATGCGAGGCCGGAGGACACCGTTCCAAAAGTGGAAGATCACGATGCTGGCGATATTCGTCGCCTGGCTAGCCGTGGTGCTCATCGCCCCGCTTTCGCTTCCGAACGGCAGCGTGAAGGACCTGTCCGGCGCCGTGGGAAGGCTGGACAACCCGGGGCAGGTGGCGAGGATGAACCTGTTCGCCCAGGCCATTTACACGATGGGCGACATCGAATGCCACCAGATAGCGGAGCGTTCGTTCTATCTCAACGGCAACGAGCTCCCGATATGCTCCAGGGACGTGGGGATCTCGATCGGGCTGCTGATAGGCATGGCGATCGGGCTGCTATACGTGAGGCGGATCAATCCGCTCCTGCTGGCGGTCGGTCTGCTGCCAATGGTCCTAGATGGCGGGCTGCAGGCGATATCCAGTTACCAATCCAACAATACATTGCGGATCGTGACCGGTCTCATCGCCGGTGCTGCCATGGCTCTGCTCCTCTGCGAGTTCGCCGCGAGATACCTCGAAGTCGGTCCGGACACCGACCGGAAAGGAAAGAAGCCAGACAAGGCTTCTGAAGACAAGGTCTGAGGTCTTTATGCCGCGTAGAAAATAGCCTCACAGACAAAATCTATATATAGAGAAGTCCCAATTGGAGTCCTGACAGAATTAGTCTGTTCATCCTTTTACCAATTCTGGAAGGTGTGATGTATGGTAGAGGCTACAAAGACGGGTACGACCACCATAGGAATCGTCAACAGTGACGGAGTAGTGCTAGCTTCAGAGCACCGTGCGACCATGGGCAACTTTATCGCCCACAAGGAGACGCAAAAGGTGTTCAAGATCGACGATAACCTTGGACTTACCACGGCAGGACTGGTCGGCGATGCGCAAGTGCTCGCCCGCTACGTCAAGGCAGAGGTCGAGCTTTACAAGCTCAGACGCCAGGCGCCAATGTCTGTCAAGGCTGCGGCCACATTGATGTCCAACATCTTGAGGAGAGGCGGGGGATCCCAGGGCTTCTTCTACGTTGGACTTATTGTCGGAGGGCATGACGCCGAGGGAGGCCACGTGTACTCCCTGGACGCTGCCGGTGGATCGATCCCGGACAACTACATTTCCGTCGGTTCCGGTTCGCCGTATGCCTATGGTGTCCTCGAGGACCACTACAAGAAGGACCTGCCCTTGAGCGACGCCATCGACCTGGCCATCCGCGCGCTGAACGCCGCCATGAAGCGGGACTCGGCAAGCGGTGATGGAATGGCGATCATCACCATAACCAAGGACGGTTATGTGGAGGTCTCCGATGAGGAGATCTCGAAACGCGCTTCGCGCATGGGCATAAACGTGCCCAAGCCGTACTAAACCCCTTACCCAAACGTTTTCTTGATTGTTTAATACCAAACAAAGTTGATTTTCATGAGCGCCGAGAGAATTCTGGAAGATGCCCGAGAACAGGTACGCAAGATAGTGCCTTCGCACATCAACATCACCTCGATAGACTTCGAGGGACCGGTAGTGGTCATCTATACCAAGGACATGGATGCCTTCGCCTCCAACAACGACATCGTCCGCCAGCTGGCCCAGGGGCTCAGGCGGCGGGTAGCGATACGGCCGGACGCATCATTGCTGGCCGATCCGGACGTGGTGGAGAAGAGGATCCGGGAGATCATTCCGGAGGACGCTCAGATCACCGACATCTTCTTCGAGCCGGAGACCGGCGAGGTCACGATCGAGGCGATCGCGCCTGGACTGGTCATCGGAAAACAAGGCGCCATACTTAACGAGATCAAGAAGGAGGTAGGCTGGGCACCTAAGGTCGTTCGCGCCCCTCCGATACCGTCCAAGACCGTCTCCGAGATACGTTCCTATCTGAGGCATGTCCAGACGGAAAGGAAAGATTTCCTCAGGAAGACCGGCAGGAAGCTGGCCAGGCAGAAGTATGAAGGCGAGTCCTGGATACGATTGACGGCGCTGGGCGGGTTCCGCGAGGTCGGTCGCTCCGCATCGCTGTTGTCGACCAGGGACTCGAAGATCCTTATCGATTGCGGGGTCGATGTCGGTTCTGACGGAGCCACCCCGTATTTCAGCGCACCGGAGATCCAGCCTCTGGACCAGATCGACTGCGTGGTCATAACGCACGCTCACCTGGACCACTGCGGACTGTTGCCGGCACTGTACAAGTACGGATTCGACGGACCGGTCTACTGTACCGCCCCTACCCGAGACCTCATGTCCCTCCTGCAGCTGGACTACATCAAGGTGGCCAACTCGGAAGGCAAGAAGAGCCCGTACGAGTCCGCGCAGGTGCGTGAGGTCGTCAAGCACTGCATCCCGTTAAAGTATGGCGAGACGACCGACGTCGCTCCCGATATCCGCCTGACGTTCCAGAACGCCGGGCACATCCTCGGCTCGGCCGTATGCCATTTTCACATCGGTGACGGCCTGTACAACATCGCCTTCACCGGCGATATGAAGTTCGAGCGCACCTGGCTGTTCAACGCCACGGTGAACAAGTTCCCCAGGCTGGAGACGCTCATCATTGAGTCCACCTACGGCGGCTACCATGACATCCAGCCAAGCCGGGTGGAGGCGTCGACCCAGCTGCGCGACGTTATCGTCAGGACGCTGGAACGGAAGGGAAAGGTCGTCGTGCCGGTCTTCGCGGTCGGACGTTCGCAAGAGGTCATGCTGGTCATCGAGGAGCTGGTCCGCACCGGCAAGATCGACAAGCTGCCGGTCTACCTGGACGGAATGATCTGGGAGGCGACGGCGATTCACACCGCCTACCCCGAGTTCCTGAACTCGCAACTGCGTACCCAGATATTCCAGATGAACCAGAACCCGTTCCTCTCCGACATCTTCAAGCGCGTCGACTCGCAGGAGATGCGCGAAAAGATACTGCATGACCCGGACCCATGCATCGTTCTCGCCACCGGTGGTATGATGAACGGCGGGCCGATCCTGGAGTACGTCAAGAACTGGGCAGACGATCCATCCTCCACTTTAGTGTTCGTCGGTTACCAGGCAGAGGGAACGATCGGCCGCAAGATCCAGAAGGGGGTCAAGGACCTCTCCATGATGGAGAAGGGCAAGCCGATCACGGTCGAGTTCAAGATGGACTCGGAGACGATCGACGGTTTCTCCGGACACTCTGACAGGCGCCAGCTGATCAACTACATCGCTACGCTGGAACCGAAGCCGGAGAGGATCATCATCGGCCACGGGGAGGAGCACAAGTGCCTCGACCTGGCATCCGCGCTGTACAAGAAGTTCAACGTGGAGACGCGCGCACCGATGAACCTGGAGACCATCCGGATGAAGTGATCCGGACATCTGCCCCACAACCTCATGGAAAGCTCGTAGGTCAGTCGTAAGGAGTGACGTCATCAGAGCATTCGAGTTGTTGGATAGTAACTCATGCCATGACCTTCCTCGTCCTTACGTTCCTCACACTTGGCTATGCCTGCACCATGAGATCATTCTCCCCTCCCCCGCTGTCTGAAAAGGGAAATGCGACTCCCGTTGGACTATTCTATTTTTCACTTGGTTTAAAAAATGATCCATCATTATGAACCTCTACAAATATTTAAATAAAATATATCTCGATAATAACACGGGGAAGCAATTTGGAGAGGTCTACACAATCCGGGGACAAGGAAATATCAGGGCCGATCACTGGTAAATCAGGGAGATACCGTAACAATCGAAATGCCATCCTGGTTGTGATCGCCGTTGTTATCGTTGTTGTCCTATCCTGCGTAACACTCTTAGGTTTTCAGCCTAGGAATGGGCCGGTGTTCGATAATGGTGACTATCTAATCTACAATATCTCAGGGTTCGAAAATTCAACGCCTGTCAATGGTGTTATGAACATCTCAATAGGGGGCGGAATTACCGTATCCTCCTACAATGCAGTTACGAACATCGTGGAGACTGGGAAATATTTGTGGAGTGACGATGGGTCTGCTTATAGGGCAGGCAATCATAGGCTGTCCACACAATGGGGAGAAAAGACCGTCGCTACCTATTTCTCATACCGCTCCTCATTCGATAAGGTTAACTGCATGATCCTGACCGAGGTAGGGATCGATTCTACCACCATCTATAGAGTGACGTACTTCTCGCCAAACATGACGGTATCCCAGGAACTGATGGAGACCAATAGCTCCGGCATTCAGAGCGCCGACCTCAGGCTCATCGACATGGTCGGCAGCGGGGTATCGAAAGTAACGGAAACGGCGACCATCTACGGCGCCATGGAAAATTCCAGCATGTCGATGTGGGGTTCGATATACGTCTCTCAAGGTGAACACCTGAGGTACAACACAACCTTCAATGAAGGATTCATCTATTTCTTCAGCCAGGATGATCTGGTCAAGATCAGTAATACGCAGCATCTACACTACCAGATCAATGTTTCCCAGGACAGCATCCAACCGGGGGAAGTGGATCTTGCGATGCCCAGCGGAACCTATTGGTACTGTATTTCAATAACCAACTCTAACGGCGGAGGTATCCGGCCCTACTGGACATGACCTAATAGGGGCAACCTTTCGGCGGAATGAACGATCATTCCAATCCAGGTATCCTTGTCTCGATCCCTTCTTCGCCTAAAAGGATCACTCGGCTGTCGTCCTTCTTCTTGACGATCGACATGCCCAGTTCCTCTCCGACCTTCTCCCCGAACTGGATCACGTCAGCGATCGAAGGCATGTTGTCCATGCTCATCCTGCGGCGGGAATCTCCGACAAAGACGTATCCCTTAGGCTCGACGAACAGCGGGTCGGCGATCGCGTCAAGCTTGGCATATTCCTTCTCCCAACCCAGGTTCCAGTCCTTGACCAGCGTGTGCCGTATGACCGTTCTTGTGCCGAGTGAAGGGAACAGCTCCAGCGTCTTCATCAGCTTCTCCCAGCCGTCCTCGATGCGCGGCACGCACAGCCTCTTGTAGAGCTCCTCGTTCGGCGCCGCCACCGTCACGTACAGCTGGGTCGGCAGCGTGTCCATCTTCTCCAGCACCTCCGGGAACGTCCCGTTCGTCACCAGGAAGGTGGTCATTCCCCGACGTTTGCACAGTGCAATGAGATCGCCCAGGTAAGGGTACATGGTCGGCTCGCCGGCCAGCGAGATCGCCACCTGTTTCGGCTCGCGACACTCGTCCCACATCTGCTTGCTGCACCGCGTGTCGCCCTTGAACCCGGAGGTCAATTTTCTCTGCTGCTCGATCAGCGCGTCCAGCATCTCCTCCGGCTCTTTCCATTCATGCACCGTCGACTCGAAGCCACGGACCCGCCAGCAGAAGAGGCAGTTGTGCGTGCAGTCGTTCACCGCGGGGGTCATCTGCAGGCAGCGGTGCGACTTGATGCCGTAGAAGTCCTGTTTGTAGCATTGACGGCCGTGCAGCATGCTCTCCTTCATCCAATGGCAGAGCTTGACCGCAGCGTGGCCGCCCTGGGTCCGGTACCCCTGCTTGTCCAGGATGGCCTTGAGGTCGTCCTTCATGTTCAGCCCTCGAAATCGAAGAGGGACTTCTGTTTGGTCCTTTCTTCGGCGGCCGGCTCCGGTTTGTCGGGCCTTTCTGGTTCAGCTTCCTTTCTCGGCTCTTCCTTAGGCAGCGGTTTCACCGGTTCCGGCTTGGGCAGCTTCTCCACCACTTCCAGCAGCGATTCCGCCTTCTTCCGTCCCTTCTTCTTTTTCTCCACCGACTTCGGACGGCTTTCGTCCTCTTCCCGCATGACGCCGGTCGATTCACCTTTGATGACAGTGAGTTCCTGCATCAGATGCTTGACCGCGGCTGAATCGACCTTCTGGCCCAACAGGTACCCCGCTTCCTCCTGCTGAACGTCCAGCTTCAATGACATGCTGATGCGGAACTCCTTGTTCGCCTGATACAGCGTTTGGAAGTAGGGCAGGATGTCGGACTGCGTCTGCGCCTTGGACGCGTGGCATTCGCGCCCGATCTTGAGGATGATATCCCCCTCCACCCCGCGAGCGTTCTTGGACGATGCCATTCGCATGATCGTGAACGGGAACCGGTATTGGACCCAGGCGTGATACAGTTTCTTCTTCGCCACTGTGACCCCCAACGCCATGTTGTCGGTGGCGTAGGACCAGAACCCATAGTATTGACGGCGCTGCACCCGCCCCAGGAAGATATCGGCCCTGGAGAGCCGGTCGAACGCCCTTTCCAGGTCCTCATGGTCCTTGTACTCCAGCGGTACGTTCTCGTCCAGCCACTTGAGCACGAAGTCCGGTGACTCGCCGATGTCCATCATCATGCGCTTGGCCTTCTGGCCGTTGCTGCCGTGAAGTATCTCGCCCATCAGGTCGTACATCGATTTGGTGGACAGCCTGGAATCCATGACGTCGGCGTCGTCATCGCCCACGCTCAACGCTCCCAACGACACCGCCTGCAGGTCCCGGATGGCCGCCCGCATGTCCCCGTTGGCGTTCTCGGCGATATGGTCGAACGCCTTCTCCGATACCTCGACCCCCTGGTCCGCGGCGATGCGGCGGAGCACCGTCTTCATCGTGTTCGCGTTGATCTTGCTGAAACTGATGGCCTTGGCCGACTTGATGGCCGAACTGCGCCGGCTCAGCGCGTACAGGTCGTTGACGATGAGGATGACCGGCTGTTTCGTCGTCCGGATAAGCTCCGCGATGGCCGGGATGCCGCCGTGGTCCTCCCTGCCGAACACGTTGTCCGCCTCGTCCAGGATGATGAGCTTGTGCCTTCCGTCCTTTGTCGAGAGGAACTCGCCGGTGTCACTGAACGTTTCACCGACCGCCCCCCGGATGGCGATCCTCTGAATGGAATCGGCGTTGCGGTGATCGGACGCGTTCATCTCGACCACGCCCCAGCCCATGTCCTTGGCCAGTGCCAGCGCCGTGCTGGTCTTGCCTATGCCGGGGGGTCCCTTGAGCACCACCGCCTTGTCGTGCGGCCTGCCCTGTTCCCAGGACAACGCCCAATCCCTCAGCTCCTTGACCGCCTTAGGATTCCCTACCACATCCTTCAGGCTCTTTGGCCGGTAGAGCTCTGTCCAATCGTCGCCCATGGCGTCCATAGCTATGTGGAAAATGGATTTATAACTGAGCATGGGGGCAATGAACATTATGAAAAATAGGGAAAAGGATTAAAGGGGGTTTGGCCGGCATTCCGGCCTTGCGAGGCTACTGCTTCCACTTGCTCTTGGGCTTCACCTTGCGCATCACCAGGATGACCACGACAGCGATGACGACCACTGCAACGACTCCCGCTATGAGGAGCAGCATCAGCGAATTATCGTCGCCCGGATCGGTGCTGTAGGCGTTGATGGAGAACTCCTGCGAGGCTACGGACGAACCCTCGGAGTTCGTGGCCACGACCTTGTAGTATAGTATGTCTGAGTTGCCTACCGCCGTGTCATTATACAACAACGATGTGCCAGAGACCTCACCCACATATACTTCAGCTCCAGAGGAACTGCCACGGTAGATGAGATACTTGGTCACCTCGGCCCCGCCGTTCGATGTCGGTGTCGCCCAGGTGAGCCTCACGAAGTGATCGCCACGTGTGCCATTAACGTTGGACGGGCTTGTCGGGTTCGTGACCGATATCGCGTACAACAGATCGTTTGAATTCTCTCCGTAGTAGCTCACATGGTACCGGTCGAACTTGTCAACCGCCATCGATAGTGAAGCGCCGATCGGCGACGTGTCGACGTCAGAGCTCATCCAAAGGCCATTGATTATCTCGACCACTCTCAAAGTGGGGTCGGACAGGGCACCAAGCGAGACTGCGATCCTCGGTTTTCCCTTTGAGTCCAGGACCAATGATGTGTCAGAGATGACCTGATTGGACAGGACAACATCCTTGGCGGACCAAGTCGAGTCATGGTAATACCTGTACACCAGTTCATAGGTACCGACGATATAATAGCTAACATGGATCTGGTTCAAGGAATCCATGACTACTGACAGTCCAGAGATCATGCGTGGGTCAACGACGGACGTGATCCAGGTGCCATCTTTGTTGGTGACCATCTTTAAGCCTTGATCGGTGCCGAAGACAACGAAGACCTTGTTGTTTGAGTCCAGGACCATGCTGACATTGGTCTTGGTAATATGATCTGTGTCCCGTGGGTTGATACTCTTACTATCGTTCACGTATTCCGCTATGATCAGATTCTGGCTGGCATCATCACGGTATGCAATGAACAGCGTTCCATTTCCCCCTACCGCAATGGAACTGACAGAACCGAACTGTCCCGAATCAACTGTGTTCACAACCCAGTTCCCATTGGCGTTGGTCGCGTACTTCAATTGGTTAACGCTGCTGTTAAAGAAGCTGACGTAGACTTTGCCGTTTGAACTTAGGGTCATGGAAGGCGATGATGCGTTGTTCGAGATGAATTCGTCCTGCCATCCGCCATTTGCATTCGTTACATACATCAGCTTAGGGTTGGTCGCATCAGTTCTGTCGATGTAGACGATATGCGTGTTTCCCGCATTGTCTATTGCGATTACACTCTGCGACCCTACATCGCCCACCGTTTCCAAGGGAGAAAGTGACCACTTCGATCCGCTCGATGTGACATACATCAGGTGGCTCGACGCGCTCATGTAAGCGATGTGGACCTTATCATAGGAGTCAAGGTCAATCGAACATACTCCGTTGGAATAGACCGATGAATCGACGATGAAGGTCGTCCATGCGCCGCCTGCGAATTTCGCATATTTCAAGGTCGCATTGGATTTATCATAATAGGCGACGTGCATGTCGAGGTTCGAGTCCATTACAATTGAAGAAAATGGAGGCCCGACCACGGCATCAATGGTGATTGAGGCAGACCATGATCCGGCACTCCCTTCAATGCTCTTCAACATCTGATTGGTCTGATCATAGTACACTACCATTACCTTGCCTGATGCATTGTTCATGGCGATTGCCGTGAATGGTGCTACTAGGCCTGTTCCGGATATCTGCTCATTGGACCAGCTGTCGTCCGCATTGGAAGAGAATCTCAGCTGTGAATTGACGCTCTCGAAATAGCTGACGTAGCTCTTCCCCAGATTGTCCACACTAATCGAGATGCCTTGTCCAGAAATTCCCGTGTTGTCGATGACAATCGGTGCGCTCCATGCTGTTCCTACCTTTTCTGCATACATGACCTTCTGGCCATTTGCATCCTGATAAGCAACGTGAACGTATCCATTGGGTTGAACCGCGAGAGACACGTACTTGCCACCAGAGTCGATCATTGTTGGCGAGGACCAGGAGTTCCCGCCATTGCTGATATAGTATAATTTGTTGTTTGCACTGTCATAATATGCCAAATGGATTGTACCACTGCTGTCGGACGCAATTGAACTGAACATCCCGTTGTTAGTGCCGCCGATCTGTTCGGTCTTCCAGGATCCATCGACATTGGTCCCGTACATGAGCACCGACAAGCTCGAATCATAGTAACTTATGTGAACGTATCCAGAAGGGTCCACCGTTTCGGACAGCCACTGCTGGGTCGTACTCTTGTTGTCAATCGTTCCCTTCAGCCAGCTAACATCTGGCATTTGGGCCACTACTGCCTGTGCCGGCGTGACCAAGACGAATCCGAATAATATCGGGAGCATCAAAACTGCCACTACGGCTGCTATCTTTGCCTTCATTTTCGTATCCCATCCCCCTTCGCACCTGAGGTGCTGATTCAGGTCAATAAATCACGTTATGGATATTTATATTGTGGCTTGACTTGTTGGCTGGTATGCGTGTCGACCTTGAATTGTAAGGCGGTTCAAACTGTGGCGCATCAATGAAAATTTATCTGTAGCATCGAGGAAGTGGTGGGCGGGATTTTGAAGGGGAAAGGGTGAATATTGACAGATCGGGGACCAATTCAATGCATTAGTGCTCAATATTTTCTCATGATCCGGTCCCTCAATAAAGATCATGCAAGGAAAGTGTGAGGATTTCCTTAGAAATTGATAATCAGAACAATTAATTATTGACATGTATATGTTGTTGCCAGGGATCCTTTCGAGGGTCAAATTATTGGAGGGAATTGAGTGAGAACTACGAAGATGTTAAGTTTAGCTTTGGCTATGCTAATGGTCGTAGGGACGATTTCCATAGCCGTGCCCAGCTCAGCGATGACTGTGAGCACAACTATTGCTGATGTGGAAAAGATGGACATTGGACCTGAAATCCGGGACTTGCGGCCAAACATGGCCGAGGTCTCCGCCGCAGCCTCGGAGATATCTGGTCGGTCTGGCTCTGCTGATGTGTACGCCGAGGGCGATACCGAGTTATTCTATGTGAATGGATATGGTCCATCTAATTTCATTGAGTTTGAGAAGAGGGGGGAGGGTACCCTGGTGGAGGTATGGATCGCAACTGACCTGAGCTTCCCGGACGGAGATCCCCGCAATGCCGACCCGAACAAGATCACGATATATGACTGGCAGGTCGACTACCTCATCGAAGAGTATGAGGATGTCATCTACCCCATTGAGACGGATTATTTTGGAGAACCCACATTCCATGATGGGTCCGATTCACTCTTTGAGGACTGGGGATATCCCTTCTTCAACGATGACGAAGGAAAGCTGATGATCATGGTTTTCAACATGGTCGATGACAGCTACTTCGATTCGACATATCCGAGTTATGTGGTCGGCTACTACTCACCGTCCATCGAAGCCTATTATGATCGCAATGTCATACATCTCGACAGCTATGACTGGACGAACAGACTCGGAGCGGACGTGGCCCGGCCGTTTGTGTATGAATCCACGATCGCCCACGAATACCAGCACCTACTGCATGACGACCTCGATGAGGATGAGGTATCCTTCATCAACGAGGGTTGCTCGATGTACGCAGAGATGCTTTGCGGATACGGAGAGCCATGGGGATACATTGAGCAATTCCTGTTCACTCCTGACAACTCCTTGACCGAGTGGGGAGACCAGGGTGACATCAACATCATCGCCGATTATGGCGCTGCTGCGATGTTCGCTATCTACCTCAATGATCACTTCGGGGGAGCGGACTTCATTGCCGCCCTGGCCGCGAATCAGGATAACGGAGAAAAGGGAGTGACCTCAACCCTGGCAGCTGCTGGCTTTGGGGATTGGGATTTCGATAAGGTCTTTGATTATTGGAAACTGGCCAACTTGATCCATTCCGATGCCTTCGGTGGTGGATGGTACAATTACGTGTCGATCGACCTGAACAATCCTTTGGCGGGGGAGCTCACCACTCTGAAGATCAAACCTGGAATGGGCTTTGTAACTCAGTCCTATGCTTTCCAATATACTTGGACCCAGGACGGATACAACACTGCAACGTACCTGCTCGGGCCATATGGTACTGATTACCTGAAGATCCAGGGGACGAGGGTGGGAGAGCTGAAAAAGCTCAACTTCGTGTTCGACGGAAATGACAACTACCAACCGGGCTGGAGCCTCGTTTCAAGCCCTGCGGTCACGGGAATGTCAGGCATGGCCTGGTATTCGGGGGCTAGCGACCTCAGGGATGTCGCTATTGTTGGAACGGTAGACCTGACAGGAATGACAGAAGCGACACTCACTTTCGACACGTCCTATGCGATCGAAGAAGCATGGGACTTCGGCTTCGTGCAGATATCGACAGATGGTGGAAGTACGTGGACATCGCTTGGAAACGACTTCACCACCGATGATATCGTTGCTGAAGGCCACCCCGATATCGCGGCAAACCTACCCGGGTTTACCGGAACTGGTTCAGGGAACATGGCATTCGATCTGATTGACTATGTTGGCAGTGAAGTGAAGGTCGCGTTCCGGTACATGACTGACTGGGGCACCACTGAGCAGGGTTGGTTCGTGGACAACATCGCCATCAACGGAGATGTCATTGATAATGGCGATGACAAAAGGATCTTCGAATCAATGCAACCACCTGTAGAAGTTGACTTCTCGGTCATTGTCTATGCACCAGCATATGTCAACGGTGCGATCTCGCTGCCATATAAGTTGGAAACTCTGAGTCTGGAGGATAACGACGAGACCGTGACCAAAACCCTCGCGGGTTTCTCTGCGTATAAGGATGTCTATATCATCGTATCATCCGACGCTGGGCCAACCAACTACAAATTCGGTCTGCTCAAAGGCTGAACCAAACCTTTTCAATTTCCTTTTTTTATATCAATTCCACACAATCTGATGGAACACGCGGCCCATAGCCAGCCGAAAGACAATGTTGTCATTGCTATAATAACCGATGTTCCTTGTGAGAAACAAGCATCTGCTGGTTAGAATTAGACACTTAAATGCTCCCAATTAATGGATCAGCTCGCGTCTTTACTCTATCCACTCTCTTGTATTGAACTGGAACAGTTTAGCTCAAACCTTAACACATATGATTGGAACGTTGCGAACGTTGCATCATCTCCCCACCAATAAATACCGGGGGGAGAAATCCGAAATTGTGTTCCATCATTTTCCGTCATTTCTGATTATATTATTCATTAGTAATTATATCCTTTATTACAATATTATATTATTATATATCTAATAGTTTATATCATATAATATGTAATAATTAATATTATATTATTGTATATCTTAATTTTAACATAAATCATAAACAATAACAATGGCAAAAGCTGTACTCAATAATTATTGTTATTTTGATTGATACCACATTATTCAATATCTAAGTGAATTGTACGGTTTAATATTTCTAGAATATATGTTATACCGTTAAGAATATAATTATATTGTATTCTATTTAATAACACCATTTTTAAAATATTCTATATAATTCTAATTATTATCCACAATATGTTATTAGTAATTGATTTTATTATATTATTATACATATTCATAAATCGAAAAAATGTTATGCGAGATATTCATAGATTAACGTCATTCCCTATCCAAAACGTCGATGGAAATACTTTATCGGAGGCCGCTTATCCTAGGTTCGTGCACATCTGCATAGCATGCGATTTTGACGGAACGATAACTACCGTCGATACGGCCGAAATGACATTGAGAATATTCGCCCCAGGAAAATGGGAGATATTCGATGTCTTGTTGGGCGAGGGCAAGATCTCGCTCGAGGAGTGCATGGTCAGCCAATTCAAACTGATCAAAGCTTCAAAAGAAGAGATCATCCGAACGTTAGATGCTGCCGTGGGTCTACGACCAGGGATTGAGGACCTGATCGAGTTCTGCAGAACCAAAGAAATCGAGTTCACAATATTGAGCGCGGGACTTGATTTCTACATTGACCATACCATCTCCAAGTATGGCTGGACGAACGTAAGGAGAGTGTCGGGAACAACGATCTTTGACGGCGGGATCTCGATCGAGTTTCCCAAGAACAAATTTGCGGACTCGAGGACATTCAAGGAAGATTTCGTGAAGATTGAAAAGGAATTGAAAAAGGATGTATGGTATTTCGGGGACGGCACCTCTGACCGGGAAGGAGCACTGGCTGCCGACATGGTATTCTCGGTCGCAGGCTCACGGCTATCAGAGTTATTGGACGAAAAGGGGAAGATCCACCGGGATTTCCAGGACTTTTCAGAGGTCCTGAAAACACTAAAGAACTCGCTGGCCTGATGGCATATTCGATCTCGATATTTGTTCCGACATGTTTAAAATGACCTCTCATCGTCGAATAGTGAACATTTAAGCATTATTGATTAATCATGTAGTAGATATCGATATCATTGCATTGAATTAAGCTATAACATAAACTGATATCATGAAATCGAATTGTATCTGAAGAGAGTTTACCCATTGGGTCAACGGCCAGGACCTTTGAGACCAAATAACGATGATCGTTCTCATTATCAGGAATGCTATTTCAACGGGTCCACTTGATATAATTACAAGACTCTAAAAATTCGGGGCAGTGTCTGGTGAAGATACATATCAGGGATTCCAAACTCTTCCTGGTGACCACAATGGTCATCCTGGTGGTCATCGTTTCAGCGTTCGGTTACAACTGGATCGTGCATGAGGAGGCCAGGACCGGTGGCATGGG
The DNA here is from genome assembly GCA_942492955.1 of uncultured Methanomassiliicoccales archaeon. GTDB lineage: Archaea > Thermoplasmatota > Thermoplasmata > Methanomassiliicoccales > UBA472 > DASXVU01. The sequence goes on along the minus strand of OW818644.1, from coordinate 203,358 downwards.
AGAAAAATGGCATACGTCGTGGAGCCAGACATACTGGCCTATGATGGACATGCAGACGCCGGATGGCTCCATTCTGTTCACTGACTCCGAACACCACTTGATCACACTGTTGGACACGGATGGTTCAGTCAGGTGGTCGCACGACTACGGATCCGAATTGGTCTACACGGAGATCGTGGCCGACAACATCTATCTGATCGATGTCACTGATGGAGGCCAATATGCCCTGGATTGCATCGGTATGGACGGGGTTTGGAAATGGACAACTCCCTGCCCACCGATCCTCCGTTTCACGCACGGCGAAGACGGCCGAGAGTATGCCTCAGGCTATGCGAACAACAACATTACCATAAACACTACCATATACAGTATAGAAGGAGGATCGATCAAATGGGCATTCACTCAGAACGGATCCTTGACCATCGATCGGATCTGGGATGATGGAAGGGTACTGCTGCACCACATGAACCTCGATGACTATCTCATCAACAATTCCTATACTACTGTATTAGACACGGACGAAACGATCCTATTGTCAGAGAACGGGACTCCAGTATGGAACATACCGTTTCCAACGGAAGGCGGATCCGACGGCAGATCTAGGACTGAGATCGCCAATAACGGAACGATCGTTTTGGTACATGAGTATCCCGTCCACGGGTGGGAATCGGCAAGGATATCCCAGGGCTATTCAGATTCAGGCACATTGATCTGGACGAGAAACGAGTCGTATGATTCAACTGCAAGGACCGATTCCTATTTCGGATGTCTGGCTATGGAGGGCAATGTCGAATCTGTCTTCAAAGTCGATATGGCCAACGATTCCAATGGCTGGAACATCCTTCTGAACGACACCTGGGGCGGCTCCATGTACGACCTGGAAGGGATCGAGGTCTTCGTTTCCTCCAATGGCCAGGCCTATTGCATGGACCCGAACGGCTCGATCCTATGGCACATCGATACCGGACTGACCGGATCCTCGGAATGTGCGATAGAACCAGAGCTGGGCATACTGGCGAAATCATACAACTCGATCATGAAGATTGGGATTGATGGATCTTGCTGGGTATACGATGGATTCGATTCTACGATCATCGGCGCCGAGTTCGGACCGGACGGCACGGTCTACGCCATGACCGAGGACAAATTGGTTATGATCTACAAACCGACCGTATCCATGCCCACCGAATATCTGATTGCGTTGCTCTCGGTCGACATGTTCATCGCTCTGAGCTCAGGATTGTGGATAATGGACCGGATGGTCAAGAAGGAGAACTAGGAACCGGCACCCCCGTGCCTGCCCGGGAAAATTGGGCAGGTGGGGGTCGAGGTTCATTTCTGTTCGGTTGTTTTCGATTGAGTTTGTTCGTATAGATCGGACAGCTCATTGAGGAACTGATCGTATGTCTTCCGAAACTTGAGCTTGTACAGCCGATCCCGTGTCGCAGGAGAAACCTGTATACTCGTCTTCTTTTCCTCTTCCGTCATCGCGATCCCTTCTGCTGCTAAGCGAAGAGTCCCATCCCTTCGATAAGCTAACCCGGCTATAGTTTACTATAGCACTATGTAATCAGTATGTTAGTATTAAACAATATCTACTGATGAAATGCTGCACTCATATCGTGCGATATTCTACAACTGTTTTGATGATTCAATTGCAACGTACAGCGCAAATAGCACGATAAGGGACGATAGTTTATTGTCCAGAACTGCGGAAAATAGTGAACAACGGTCTCCCGAATGTCTACTTGGGAAGTAGCATTTTCGCACGAAAAGCCTAGGAGTTTCGTGCACGGGAGCCCGAGCAGGGAACCTCATCGGTTAACGGCGTTAATAGAGACGGTCCTGTCGGGGAGGAAGATCGCTTCGGGAGGCAACAACGATTCCCTCGTCACACCGTGCTAGCACTCTACATGGTTTTTCTCATTGATAGATATTGTCTATCACGGAGCGGGACTCTTTTTCTGTTCCTCGAGATCATGCAGATATCTCAGGCGTCGCGCGATGTAGGGTCCGCTCTCCTTCCCGAACGGGACATACTCGGAGACGATGAGCTTGTTCTTGACGAACGCCAATTTCGTCTTGTCCGCCAAACCCTTGAGGAAACTGAACTCGGTCTTGGTCGTATCGACGACCCCGGAGATTCTCAACCAATCGAGTATCTCCGGATCATGCGTCGCTATGCAATAGGATCGGTTCAGATAGGTGAGGGCTTCGACAAGCAGTTTGTAGCTCTCGCTGGTCATGTGGGGAGTGAAGTCATCGCCGACATACGCGCCCTTGACCAGCCTGAATCTGACGTTCTCTTGACTCTGAAGGTCGTCGAGATCATCCAGCGTCCTCTTCAGGTACGCTTGCAACGACATCGTCACCTGCACTCCGGCCGCAGCGCATGCTTTTGTGACCTGGATTGTGAGGTCGACGCTCTGCTTCCCCTCCATGTCGATCTCGAACCCGACATCTTCGGAGAGCGCCTCCTTGGCCAGGGAGACCGTATTACTCTGGCACAATTCGGGATCGAACATCCCGCCCAGAGCGGAGAGCTTTATGGAAATGGATGCCCTCAATTTGTTCTGGCGTATCTGCTTGATGCAATCCAGATAGGCTGACATCGCCTCGTCGGCGGCCTCTTTCGTCGATGCGTACTCTCCCAGCACGTCTATGATGCACCTGATGCCCTGTTCGTTCCTCTTCCTGCACCAGTCGAGCGTGCTCGGCCAATCGGGGAGTGTCCAGCGGTCAGGTTCCGAGTCCATGCGCATATAGCGATTGCGGAAACATAAATAGGTTATTACGAGGACGAAAAGCTCACTGGCCAGCGGATGATTGGGCGTCCAAATCTAGAAGCTTCACCTTGCTCTTCTTCTTGTCCCGGATCCTTGAAGCCACCAGTCTTTGTATGTCGTTGAACATGCTGATGTCGACGATGGCCTGGTGGGACACCTTTACCAGGATCCCGTCCCATCGCCGGAATCCTGCATAGGCCGGATTCCTCAGCAATCGGGAGATCGAATAGATCGTCCAGCCATTTCCCCTCCGGGTTCGTACGTCTCGCTGGTTCAGTCCTTCGGCGATCTCCTTCATTTTCTTGCCGGCCAGATAGGAGGCGAACACCTCCCGGACCACGGCAGCCTCGGGCTCCACGATGACCAGGTCTTCTTCCTTGATGCTGTATCCATATGGGGGGTTGAATCCCAAAAGTCCGGTTCCGGACTCGGCCTTCTGTGCCATTCCCATATAGGTGCGTTCACCGATCTGCTCCGACTCCAGCTGGGCGATGCGTTGGATGATGTCCACCACGAAACGACCGACTGCGTTCGATGTGTCCAAGGACTCGTTCATGCTGGTGAACTTCTTGCCCCACTTCTCCAGATCCTCCATCATGTTCATGAAGTTCTTCGAGTTACGATGGATACGGTCCATCTTCATGACCAGGATCAGGTCCCAGCGGTTCTTCTCCGCCATCATCCGCTGGTACTCTGGCCTTTTCGTGTTCCGTCCGCTGTGGCCATCATCGATGTAATAATCGGCGATCTCCCAGCCTTGAGCTTCGCAATAAGCGGCCAGTCTCTCCTTCTGGGCGTCCAGCGAAAAACCTTCCTTAGCCTGATCGTCGGTAGAAACTCTAGTATAGATCGCAACGTTCACCATGGACAGTTCCCATCTATCGCCGGTTGCTTCGGGATATGGCAATGCGTCGATTTAACTTGTGCTTGCATTTGGTCATGAACTCAGGAAGACGTTGAGCAGTCATCATACTGCAGTTGCCTGCGGGAAGTTTGGTACCGAATGACGGGTGACAGAATTCTTCCTTGAACTCTTGGCCAGTAGTTCCTGCACCTGTTCAAACAACTCCACATCAACGACGTGGGCGTGTTTGCCCTTTTGGAGGATCTCGTCCCAGACCGAATATCCAGTGTAGATCGGATTGGTGAGAACGGCATAGACCGTCCCCTTTTCCCACCTGCTCATGTGTTTTGTCGGTACCTGCAGGAAGTTCAGTCTGGCAGCTATCTGAGACAATGGACAGCATTCGAGATATTCCCTATAGATCCGCTGGACCACTTCGGCCTCATCAGGGACTTGAACAAGATTGTGGCCTTCCCAGGCATATCCATATGGAGCTGGGAAACCGAGTAATCCCTTGCCTTTTTTGGCCTTCTGGGTCATACCGACCTTTACCCTTTCGCCGATCTGTTCTGACTCCAGCTGGGCAATGCGCTGGATGATGTCCATGACGAACCGGCCCATCGCGGTCGTGGTGTCGAAGCTCTCCTGCATGGAGTTGAACTCCTTGCCAGCATCCTTGAGGGCATTCATCATTAAGGTGAAATTGATCGAGTTACGGTGGATACGGTCCATTTTCAGGACCACAAGTACATCCCACTTTTCGATCTCAGACATCATGAGTTTGTATGCTGGACGCACAATGGAGCGGCCACTGTGCCCTTCGTCCACATATTCACCAGCGACAATCCAGCCGCGAGCCTTACAATATGCATTGAGACGTTTGACTTGAGCGGCAATGCTGAAACCGTCCTTTGCCTGGTCCTCGGTCGAGACCCTCGCATAGATCGCGGCACGCATCGCAAAATCACCTGTCTGACACTATCGAGTCAGAAACCATCAATATTCCGACAATAAGCCGACATTTGTCTGACAACTATTAATATTCTTCAGTGAAGGAAAAATGGAACAAGCATGATTCGTTTTATGCTTAGCCATTATCGTTAACATCTAAAATAATTATCATCAATACAATCTTCAAAACATTCAAATCAATCGAGAATCGCATTCAGCATAATTTGTATTGCTAGTAAAGATACCACATTTATGATTATTACTACTGTTCATTCCGAACCTTTAATAGCCAAGATTGAATGCTCGTGACTAGGTCGTAAGGGAACGTCAAGTATCCTGCAACGGCAATAATATTGAGGCCGGATCATGGCTGAAAAGAAGATATCAGAACTCAAGGACAGGGAAGAGGTCACGATCGAAGTGACCGTAACTAAGATCATGCCAGTTCGTCAATTCACCAAGAAAGACGGTGGCCAGGGAAAGGTCAGGAACGTTAACGTCAATGACGAAACGGGCTCCTGCCGCATCGCGCTTTGGGACGCTGATGCCGATATGATCGAGACTCTCGACATCGTCGAAGGATCGAAGTTGAAGTGCGTTGATTGCTTTGTGAAGCAAACGGACTTCGGTGTCGACATCTCCAAAGGCAGGAAAGGAAAGATCGAAAAAATCTAAAACCATTCAAACCTTTTCTATTATCATTACTATCAATATCGCATTTACTATTTTAGCATAAAGCTTAACATCACTCTTCTGAAGATTCCATTGTGATAGCCAGTGTTATAATATGCTACTTATTAATAAATTATAAATGATAGATATACAAATATTAATTTATCAAGACATGTCCATCAATTGGCTGATAAATCAAAAAAATAGAAAGAAAAAGTAGGTAAAAAATTTGGAAAATATGGCCCGTTTTTACGGGCTTTTTGGAGCCCTCGCCCTGAGCAGCAGAACGGCACCTACGCCGATTGCAATGACCACTGCGGCCGCTATGAAGAAGACCTCAAAGTTCAAACCTTGTGCTGCACCGGCGTTATCCGAGTCAGTAGGTGATACTAGGGCAACAGGCACCACACCTTGTTCTGCGCCGATCTGCGATATCTCATTAGTGGCTTTGAGAGGATCTGCCGCTCCCATTGATATATCGGTGTTCAGGTCCAGACCGCTGGTGAGACTTCCACTTGGCAGGGCGGTCATATCGCTCAACAAGTCGAGCGGCGGCTCCACCAGCGCGCCAGCCAGGAACTCGATGTCCGGCGAGTAGAACAGGTGTATCCCTGATTGCGCTTCTTTCACATCGAACGCGGTCAAGTTGTGTCCGGAGACCTCCACCGACGTTATGCCGACGCACTCCATTGTTGTCTGGATATCCTGCTCGATCGGACCGAATTTACCATTATCGAGTGGAATTGGTCCGAGGTTGGTAAGATCCTGTATGAGGACCGATCCGTTGAATGCCCCGCCATTGACCTCGAAGGCCGATGTCAGCTCCGTTGGCAGGCCTGTGGCGTTGAAATATCCACAAGCCTCCCCTGCGAGGGTCATCTTGGAATCGATCGCCCATTCATCCCCAACGCTGAGCGGGAACTGGATAAGCGGTAGAGCAGGGGCGAAATCCATGGTGGATTTGAGGTTCAGGTGCATGTTCTGATAGACCGCAAAGTCCGCAAAGGTCATGTTGACCTTCATGTCCATTATGGTCCCGCTGGTCGAATATTTCGGGAAATTTGTTGCGGTGAACGAAATGCATTCGGTCACCACAGCGGTCGAATTGATCCTGCTGATCCCCTGGGTCGCCTTATCGATGGTGACGAATCCGTGGGAGGTTATCGCGAACTCAAGGCTTGCATCCACATTCACGACCCTGCTCTCCATGGTCAGGTTGCGCAGGTCATAGGTTCCCTCGCGCGGCAGATCACCGGTGAGCTGCACATTTAGCCCGGCAACGACGTTCGTCCCGACACAGTATTCCAGAAGGTATGTGTCCTCAGTCACGTCAGCTACCTTGAAGACCGTCCAGGCGCCGGCACATCCGGTCAATCGGAGGTTGTCGATGCTGATGTTATACAGTACCATGAGGTCCTGCAGTGTTTCCATGTTCTCTCCCAGCACGTCCGAAAGGTCCCTCTCCCCGCCTACCGCCCAGGTCTGACCTTTTTCCCAGGTGGGTGGTGGGGCAGACTCGCCCTCGGCCATGACAGCGGCCGATGAAACGATCAGAAGAAAGAAGATCGCTACGACCGAAAGCATCTTCGCAGAAGTACTGTTCAAACTGTTCATTGGTTAGGTAATAACCTATCACGATATGACTGTTTTGAATGCAAAACGAGTTTTGAAAATAATCATGACGATGGTCGAGAGGAATTGACGAACTTTCGCCCATTGAATAATTCAGGATCATCCAATAATATACGCGGCCGATCGAGAAAAAAGAGGAAAAGAAAGGGATTTGGTTAAGGTGTTTGATGGGGCGCTTCGTCGCGTTCAGCCCATTCCTGGCATGCCCATTCCTGGCGGCATTCCACCCTGTGCGCCTGGTGGCATCGGGGGTGCCTTCCTGGAGGCGATGACGTCGTCGATCCTCAGGATCATGTTGGCGACCTCTGCGGCCGACTTCACTGCCTGGGTCTTGACGCGGAGCGGCTCTATGACATTGAGCTTCAGCATGTCGTCCGGCTTGCCGGTGTCCAGGTTGATGCCCATGTTCTTGCCGTTCTTCTTCTCGTGCGCGCTCTTCAGCTGGATGACCACATCTATGGCGTCCAGTCCGCCGTTCTCGGCGAGGGCCCACGGGATTACGTCCATGGCGTTGGCGAAGGCCTCGATGGCCAGCTGTTCCCTTCCTCCGACGGTGGAGGCGTAGGACGCGAGCCTTAGGGACAGTTCGATCTCAGGGGCTCCAGCTCCCGGAACGACCTTTCCGTCCTCGAGTGCCACTCCGACGACGCGGAGCGAGTCGTGCACAGCGCGCTCGACCTCGTCGATGACGTGGTCAGTGCCGCCGCGGATGATGATGGAAACGGCCTTCGGGTTCTTGCAGTCGGTGATGAACGTCATCTGTCCCTCACCGATCTTCTTCTCCTCGACCATTCCAGCGGATCCTAGGTCAGCGGAGGTCAGCTCGTCGATGTTCCCGACGACGTTGGCACCAGTTGCCTTGGCGATCTTTTCCATGTCGGACTCCTTCAGGCGCCTGGCGGCGAAGATGTCCTGCTTTGCGAGGTAGTGCTGCACCAGGTCATCGATGCCCTTCTGGCAGAAGACGACGTTGGCTCCGGCGGCCTTGATCTTGTCGGCCATTCTCTTCAGGGTCGACTCTTCCTCATCGAGGAAGCGCTGCATCTGCGACGGGTCGCGGATCTGGATCTTGGCCTCGACCTCGGTCTTCTTGATCTCCAGCGCGGCGGAGAGCAGGGCGATCTTGGCCTTCTTTACGACCTTGGTCATCCTTGGGTGCACGCGCTCCTTGTCGAGCACGATCCCCTTTATTATCTCGGTGTCGGCGATCGATCCGCCGGTCTTCTTCTCCACCTTGATGTTGTCGACGTCGACGGTCCACTTGCCCTCGCTGTTCTTCTCGGCGATGGCCTTGATCGCAACAACGCTCAGGTCGGAGAGGAAGTCCCTCTGTCCGCCCACGCTCTTGCCGGTCATGGCGGTCATGGCCACCCTGGTCAGCATATCAACGTCGTCTGCGGTGACCGGGACTGCGATTGTGTCCAGCACCTTCAATGCCTCAGCGGCGGCCATCTTGTACCCGTTCGCGATGATCGTCGGGTGGATGTTCGACTCGATGAGTGCCTCGGCCTTCTTCAGCAGCTCGCCAGCGATGATGACGGACGATGTGGTTCCATCCCCGCACTCGCTGTCCTGCGTCTTTGCGATCTCGACGACCATCTTGGCCGCCGGGTGCTGTACGTCGATCTCCTTCAGGATCGTTACGCCATCGTTCGTGATGACGACATCTCCCATGGAATCAACCAGCATTTTGTCCATGCCCTTTGGTCCCAAGGTCGACCTTACAGCGTCAGCGACTGCTCGGGCGGCGGCGATGTTGTTCGTCTGCGCGTCCCTGTTCTTCGATCTCTCGGTGCCTTCCCTGAGCACGATGACCTGTTGTTGACCATTACCCATTCCGTATGACATTAGAAATCCTCCGTGTGGGCGGTATTTTAGTGCTTCTATATAAGCTTTTCTTGACCAAACCACCCATGATATGCATATATGGCAATGGACAGTAGGCCTGGATTCGACGCATCATGTCGAGCTCTTGTGCAGCTCGGCGACGGTCTGCGGATACGGTATGACTATTCCAGCCTTTTTCAGCTTGGAAAAGGCTCGCTCGCGATAGTCGGAGACCGCCTTATGCCGGAGCTTCACCTCGTCAACCCAGATGTAACAATCGAAGTCGAGCCATGATTCATTGAAATTGGTCAGGATGACCATCGGGATGAAACCGGGATCATGCGAAGCGTCCGGCAACTCGATGGCCGCCTCTAAAAGGAGACCTTTCACCTTCTCGATGTCAGCGTCGTACGGGATGTGCAGTTCGGCCTTGAGACGCATCTTCCGGTCCGGACGGATGACGTTCGTGATCCTCTTCATTGCCATGATGTTGTTCGGGATGATCTGGATGGTGGCATTGTCATTGTCGTACATGCGTGTTGAGCGCATTCCGACCTTCAGGACCTGGTAGACCTTGCTGCCATCCACCCGGACCAGGTCGCCGGGCTTGTACGGACGGTCCACCATGATCTCCATGCCCCCGAAGAAGTTGGAGAGGGTCGGTTTCGCCGCCAGGCCGATGACCATGCCCATGAAGCCGAGAGTGGCGAGCAGCGCGGTCACATTATATCCAAGGCGCGACAGAACAATGGTGAGGCCGATCAGCGGGATGATGATCGCACCCAGTTTCTCCGCCACATTGATCAAGACGTCATCGTACTCGACCTTCGACTTGGCAGCCGCGCTCCTGCCATATTCGAGGACGACGCCGGAGAATATGCCATATGCCCACCAAGTGAGTATCAGGATGCTCAGGACGAAATAGCCGTCCTCGATCAGGGAGATCCAATCACGAGGCAAGGCCATTATCTCCAGCGAGTTCTTTGCGCCATACCCCAAGACGATCAGGAAGATGGGCCACTTGCTGACCTTCAGCAGGATGTCGTCCATATGGGTCTCGGTCTTGCGAGTGAGGAACCTGGCCGTCGGGATCAGGACCAATATGAACGCAGCGGCGAATACAGCCCATAACAGAACGGAGATGATGAACGTGACATAGCTGTCGTTGAAGGGCGCCGGCAGCGGGTTATCGAAATCGCCCAGGATCTTGTTGTATCTGGACTCCTCACCGTAGAGGGAGGCGACGTGGAGGTTCGCCTGCTTCACCACGATGATCTCGCTGGTCGGGTCGTCCATGCGGGTGATGTTCAGGGAAACGACGAACGAGTGCCCAGCGGTCGGGGCGGACCTTGAAGCGGTAACGTTCAGGAATACCAGCGCGTTGTCGCCAGGCTTGACCACGAGATATGAAGGACGGGTTACCACGGTCAGATAGTCGTCCGGTGCGCCCGCGTACGTATCTATCAGTAGCGATGAGTTGCCCCCGTTGAACACGCTCCAGCGGAACGTGGCGGTATCGCCGGCGGTCGTGGATTTGTGATAATCGTCAATGTCGAATACCTCAACGCCGGTGGACTGGGCCATCGATGCCATGGGCACCACGAGCAGCCCTATTGCGGCGATCGCAAAGAGGATGGTGAGCATCCGACCGGAGACGATATTGACCATTCTCATTCAGAACGCTGGGGGATAAATATGGGCCGTTATTAATTGTTGGCCTCCCCGCGGTAGGGCATATTTTATAAGGTCACCCGCCAACTGCGAATGTGTGGCGGAGGAAGCGGTCGTTGTCCAACGGTTGACAAAACGTTTCGGGGACATTGTCGCAGTGGACGATGTGTCGATGAATGTAGGCCGGGGTGAGATATTCGGGCTATTGGGTCCGAACGGCTCGGGGAAGACCACCTTGATACACTGCCTGATGGGCATCTACCGTTTTGAGGGAACGGTCAACGTGCTCGGCCATACGATCCCTGGACAGAAGCAGGCCGCCCGACGGCGCATCGGCTTCATGCCCCAGGAGGTGGCGATCTACAATGACCTCAGCCCTTTGGAGAACGCTCTGTTCTACGGGCGGATCTATGGCATGGAGGACGAGGCGATCCGCAAAAGATATGACGAGATATCCCGCCTCCTGCAGCTGGAGGAGAAGCGGGACAGGACCGCCAGGACGCTCTCCGGAGGGCAGAAGAGGAGGGTGTCGCTCGGCATTGCGCTGCTGACCGACCCTGACCTGATAATCCTGGATGAGCCGACGGTTGGCGTGGACCCGCTGCTCAGGCGCGAGTTCTGGAGATACTTCGAGGAACTGCGCTCACAAGGCAAGACGCTCCTGATCACGACGCACATCACCGACGAGGCGCTCCGGGTCGATAGGGTCGGCCTGATGCTGCGCGGCAAGCTGATCGTCACAGGGGCACCGAAAGAGCTGATGGCCTCGATCAACGTCGATTGTCTTGAGGACCTTTTCATCAACTATGAGGGAGGGATGAAATGAGGGCGCCGATCGCGATCGCGTTGCGCATCATACGGCAGCTGACGCGCGACAAGCGCACCATCGGCATGATAATGGTGGTGCCGATCATCATCATTCTTCTCTTCGGTTACGCCTTGCAAGGGGAGTCCCAGCACAACCCGGTCATCATAGTCAATCTGGACAAGGTTCCGCTCGGCAACATCAGCATCGGCGACAAGATGGTGGAACAATTGAGACAGGACGACCGAGTCGATGTCCGGGAGGTCACCGATGATTTCACTTATGCCAAGCAGAAGGTCCACGACCGCACGGTGAGGGCGGCGATACTGATCCCGGGGAACACCAGCCTTCCGTTCCTTCATCTAGGGACGCCATCGGTGATCGTAGTGGCTGTGGATGAGGCAGAGCCTGCGATATCATCGAGCATCATCGCCGCCACGAACCAGGCGCTTCAGACCTCGCTGAGCGAGAGCGGCGTGGTCCTGCCCATCAACGTGCAGACGCAGTTCACCTGGGGAACGGAAGCGCCTCGCGGCCTGGACATCTCCTTACCGCCGGTCATCGGCTTCGTCATCATGTTCCTGGTGCTTCTTCTGTCGCTGCTGTTGCTGGTCCGGGAGGACACGGAGGGCACCAAGGCGAGATTCTATGCGGCGCCAGTATCGAGATGGCAGATACTGGCCGGATATGTGCTGGGCATGACGTTCTTCGCGCTGGTCATCTCGGCGGTGGTGATGGTGATCTCGTTGTTGGTGTTCGGGGTTACGATAAGGGGATCACTGTGGCTGGTCGCCGTCCTCATATTCCTCTTCGCCGTGGGAGTGGTCATGCTGGCGGTTCTTTTGTCCCGTCTGGCCAGGAATGAGTTCCAAGCGGTCCAGCTGGCGCCGATGATCGCCCTGCCTTCAATGGCGCTGTCCGGTTTCATCGTGCCGGTGGCTACGTTGCCAGGATGGTTGCAGGTGGTCTCCAACTTCATTCCCCTGACATACGCGATCGATGCTCTGAGAACCGTGATGCTCAGAGGTGGAGGGATCGAGGATATTGCCTTGGATCTCATCGCCCTGGTCATCTTCGCTCTGCTTGCGTTCATAGGGGCGGCGCTGGTGTCAAGAGAGACGATCGCATGAGAAAGTTCTAAACCTCATCATGTGCGATCATATCGGACCTTGTCATCAGAATGTTGTTATGTGCAGAGTTGAATATCTGCACCAGAGGAAGGTTACATGGATCTGATGCGCTCTTCGAGATTTGCCAAGGCCGGGGTTGATGTTCAGGAGGCATGCTCCGTTGCGGTGAGCAACTGCGAGAAATGTGGCTCTGATCTGAAGAAGCGGAGCGCCGGCTGCGGCTGCGATACCGACATGGTATGCCCAAAATGCGGTCACTGCAACTATTGCCATGGGACCAAGAAATGCCAGGAGGAATGTTGCACTACCAGCGGGACGGCTGAAGGAGAGGGTGCACTGAAGACGAAGTGCAAGGTCTGCATGGACACGGGCGAGTGCCAGCAATGTTTGTATCGGTAAAATGTTAGAAACCACGGTTTTGGTTGAAGATTCCGATCACAAACGCATTTCAGGATCGAAGACCTGCGGGCGGTAACTTTTAAATAAATACATTAAAATTTAAAATGTTTTGTGGTCCGTGATGGACCGCAGGTTATTTCTTCTTCCCCTTAGCCGGTTCTGCCTTTCCCTTCGAATTCCAGGATGAGCCCTTCTTTTCGGTTGTCCCAGCCTTTGCGTCTGCCATCTTTGCTGCCTCTGCGCCCTTCTTCTTCTTGTTCATGATATTCACATCCAATTGATTGCAAGCAGGATCAGGGCGACGGGATCATTCACGTCAAAGAACACTAAAACTACGAGCCTAACACCTCAAGGTTGGCCCTATTTATAGTCTATCGTATTGAAATGGGGAACATCGGGAGATTGCAAGCAGGGGGAACATCGTTTTTATGGGACGATCTGCATCAGCCCTCATGGCTGAAATGGACATCGCGGACTGGGAAGGTCTGATCGCAAAGGTCAATGGACCGTGCAGCGGATGCCCCAGGAATGCCTCGAAATCGCCGGTGCTGTTCAACCGAAAAGCCACCCTCAGCAACGTTCAGTTCATAGTGGTATCACAAGAGCCAGGATTTTGGCTCAATGCAAATCAAAAGAAATCTGATGAGGAATTGCTGAGGCTCTGCAGGACCGGGAAACCTAACCTTCCAGAGATCAAGCAGGCGAACCCGCTCAGCAAGATCCTGCAGATCTTCGGCAACTTTGACCCGACTGGAGAAAAGGTCTATTGGACCCATGCGTTGAAGTGCATACCATCCAGGAGCGATCGGGATATCAACAAGGAATGGAGAAAGTCGGCTACTCGCTGTGAGGACATGTTCCTTGAAGAGGTCCGTCTCTTGGGAAAGAAGGACCTCAATGTGGTCGCTTTCGGCAAATACGCTCTGGAACTTTGCCTCCATGCGTTCGATGACCAGGACATCGACCAGGAGCTCGGCATCAGCGAGTTCATGCAGAACAACCGGCTGCCGTTGGCGTTCAAGTACAAGTTCAAGGATGGAATGGTCAAGAACATCACTCTATTCGTCTACGGTAACCCATCCAGCGAGGTGGTGAATATCAAGAAGAGCGGCGGGAAATTGACGGTGGAGGAGATACAGGACATCGAGACAAAGCGCATCCAAGAGATGATGGCTGAGAAGCATCGTTCCTAAAAGAATCTGGGAATGGAGCGTAATGGCGATTAAATAAAGCCTGTGGAAATTTTCGTATTATGTGAAAGAGCAGAATAAAAAAAGGAAAGGTTTGTAAATAGTTTTCCAGTGCAAATCCGCACTGATTAAGCGTCGGTACCGACACCAGACACAACGAGATCGTAGTGGCCCGTAGCCCAGTAGGTGATCTCGACGTAGAAGGTGACAGATTGTCCCGGCAAGACATCGGTTGGGGTGATGGTGGTTATCTTACCGACATCCCCGGTGATATCATCGAACGGTACGTTTATCCAGGATAGGGCACCATAGTAGAGGTTGATCTCTACATCACTGTCGGCTAGAGCAGCGTTGCCATATTTGTAGACGGTGAACGTGGGTATGACTCCATCGTACGCGCCATATGATTTCAGCTCAACAGCCATCGAGTATGTCGTTCCAAGCGTCATGGTTGCCTCACTGGCATACGGATATCCCGTGTCGCTGCCTTGGGTCCAGTCCTTAGGTGTGACCGTGATCCCTGTCGAAGAGTTCACCACATTGCTGTGAGCGATCTGTGTCGAGAACAGCGTCGTTGCGGCCACGGCTCCAACCATGGCGGATATAGCCACTATTACCCCTATCACCATGATTGGCGACAAGGCTTTGCCTGATGCTCTTATAGATTTCATTTTCAATCCTCCGCTTCCCCCAAAAGAAAGCTAAAGGACGCCTTGACTTGTACGGTATATAGTTATTATCATTATCGATAACATTCCGATAATAGTCAAATATTATAGTTTAGAAAGTTCAATTATTAAATATATGGTCTTAGCCTGTGATCTGACCGGAATATTTGTGAATGCCAGATGGTTAAAATGTATGATTGAGGTAATAGGAAACTGAGATAGTATTATAAGTATTCAAACCATATTATTATTAATATATAAATTTTGAATATTGAATGAAATTATTTAGGAAGGATGGCCGGCGATATTCAATTCAATATTCGATCACGATAGAGTTTTTCGCTCGCCGTACGGGGAGAAGCTTAAGAGGAATGTACACTTCCTACTCAGCATTAGAGAATTCATCGGAGGGATAAGCCTCAATGGAGCCAGGTCGATTTAGACCTGGTTAGATTCGTATCCCAGAGGTCTATCCATGGATAAGGCACGCTTCAATGGAGCCAGGTCGATTTAGACCTGGTTAGGTGACCATGCCCGATGGGACCAATATTTTGGACCAGCTTCAATGGAGCCAGGTCGATTTAAACCTGGTTAGTACCGGAATATCGGTATCAAGACCTTTGCATGGCAGCTTCAATGGAGCCGGGTCAATTTAGACCTGGTTAGATCTGGAATGCCGTGGTCGGTTTCTTCGAGTGGGCCTGGCTTCAATGGAGCCAGGTCGATTTAGACCTGGTTAGAGGGCGAAGGCATCTACAAGGCGACGGCGTCCTGGACGCTTCAATGGAGCCAGGTCGATTTAAACCTGGTTAGGACCAGGCCGATGGAGATCCCGATTATCTTTTCAATGCTTCAATGGAGCCAGGTCGATTTAGACCTGGTTAGTAGTTACGGTTCTATATGTTGTCGTGATCATCATGGCGCTTCAATGGAGCCAGGTCGATTTAGACCTGGTTAGGATAGACGGAAAATGGTACATCCGTTTCCCGTTCGTGCTTCAATGGAGCAAGGTCAATTTAGACCTGGTTAGATTATTGTTCCATTAACTATTCCTGAGTTTAAAGTTGCTTCAATGGAGCCAGGTCAATTTAGACCTGGTTAGTCCGGACGGGAACTACCTCTACATCAATGGAACGTCGCTTCAATGGAGCCAGGTCGATATAGGCCTGGTTAGGTCACCGCTGACTATTGTACGTTCAAAGACTGCTGCTACCTTCAATGGAGCCAGGTCGATTTAGACCTGGTTAGCGTACGAGGCGGACATCTACCCGATCGTGACCGAGCTGCTTCAATGGAGCCAGGTCAATTTAGACCTGGTTAGGGTCCTGGGCTGCCCCAATGACAGCAATTGCTGGGTGCTTCAATGGAGCCAGGTCAATTGAAACCTGGTTAAATTTTTACGATGATATCCTACATTGCGGACTCAGGCATCAAAGAAACCTGTTGTTAATAAACCTCGCCAGATGTTTGGATAACCTCAATCTATTGTATGATTTCCTCAGATACCGCTGAAATCACATTGGGTCTATCACAGTAGTCGCTATCTCAGGCACCGATCTCATTTTTAATTGTAACAAATCTTGCATGCATGTCAGATTGTGTTTCCTGTCTAGCCAATGGCAAAGTTTTTCATTTATCACCGGCCGGATGGAATTGTCCAAGCCCAAAATGTGATCCGTATCCAAGAGCGATCGGACCTTCTATCGGCTCCTCAAATTCAATGCGGAACCCGACTCCATACCTGGGTTCTTCTCCTTTTCTTGATCTCCTAAACAATCTCCAAGGAATTTCTCGATCCTTCACTATCAACGATGCAATGGGAGTTATCTTCTTGGGCTCGGGAATTCCCAGTTCGCGACATTCCCTTTTGAGTTCTTCTTCTAACCAGAGTCCAAAATCTCCGCGGCCTTTCCTGTAGTATCTGGGAGGAACGAATGGCGTGGCACTTAGATACTTCGTTGACGTTTCCAAATCCTTCATGCCCGTCCATCTCATCGGAATTAGCCGAATGTCAGGTAGACCATCATCCTGCCATAATGAAACAAGCCGGTCGAGGATAACAAGTTCAGAATTGTCCAACCGTTCCTTGCATACAATCAAAAGATGGTCTAACCTGCCATCTCCATCTTCATCTCTAGGCATGATGAAAACGTGCCGATGTCCCTTGAGCGGGGATCCATCTTTATTTTTGCCGCTAAAGTGATGGGAAATGTGGTCGCTTCCTTTTTGTCTCTTGTTGATGCCCATCAGTCTAACATGAACTTGATTTGCAATCTCAAGGGTTTTTGTCACAGATGGAAGCATATCGCATTCCATCTTATACTCGACGCAATTTATTTCCCTGCCAATATCCATCTTATCGGAGGCCCTTTGGGGCATCGACTTTTCATCGGGCACGGAATAATCGATGTAAGTTAAGAGCGGAGGGGCATTGGACCCTTCTCGAAGCATTTGCGTTGTGCTGTACGCTATCGCTTCAAGCCATCCAATCTGTTTCTTGCCCTTGGTTATCGGCGAGAGACTGAAATGTTCTTTGGGATATAAACACGCCAATCTTTCGACTTTGCATCCCATACCAGTGTTTCCTCTCTCTTCTATCGGAACGCAATTGAATTTTCTTTCAACATCATTTTCTAAACCTATTGATACCCACGATTCCGAGCGGCCTAGGAAATTGAGGCTTTCTACGATCCGAGCGAGGGCCATTCTTTCACATTCGTCCAATTCCACACCCGGCCAGCTCATCAACAGATGGTCTCCTGGATTCATGATGACAAAAGCATCAAATATCTTTTGTTTGTCCATTACATCTTTCGTATTCTGGCTCATGTAATAACGGACATGTGAGGTAGTGTGGTCCGGGAGTAGGTAATTTGGAGGTACCGAAGACATTTTGCCCAATACTGATTCGACGATCTTTTCATCTATGTCGGGGCATTTTCTCTTCCATGAATCGTAAAATGCCCTGAAAATTCGGAACGGGGACGGGGGCCATTCTGGAACTCCTTCATTGACGTTCCTTCCCCAGGGTGTGGCGTGATATTGCCCTGTCAAGAACGTAATTTTCAGATCTACCATCTTATTTCCCCTCATTCATCTCAATTTTTCACTTCGGTCTTGTCGCTCTTGATGAATGTATCGGTTTCCAAGGTTCGATTCTCTGGCGGATTGAAGTTAGGCTTACAGGATTGGATCCTTTCCTGGACCATTTTCAGCAGTTCATTCTCTGATGGTATGACAAATCCCGCAGGGCTTGTAACCTGGATGTCTCCTATAACGGTCAGATCGCATGCAGTACGCAGCCGAAGGCCGCCGTTCAGGAATTTTCGGATCTTGTATAACGACAACAGAGTAAGGAACTCGTTCGCTTCCTGGGGCAACTGATATCCCCGTATCAAAGACAGATCGATGTTGAAGTATGCGTTTATGTTTGATGCCGTGTATTCCATCCTTGAGTAGGGCACATTTCCATAGACATCCTTGTCCAGATCTTTCGCCCTTAGCTTTCCGGTAGGGTCAATCGGATTGTTTTTGACTCCTCCCGATGCGGCTTCGTTGACATCTTCAGCCTCGATGAAGCCGGTGAGTATCCTCGGAGTTTTTATCCGCCCATCATCAAGATTTGCCATGAAAGCTCCGTGGATCAGGGAGTTTGGGTCATAATAGAAGAACGCACCTCCGATGGCTTTCCAGTCCAAGGGCTTGTTTTTTCCATACTTTGCCATCTTCTTGAACTCTTCCTGGAAGTTCTTGCTGCTCATAATAAAAGGAGAATTCAATCGGTGGGCTTCGATGAGAGAACTGGTCTCGCTATCTGCCCCTCCTTTCAGCTTGACGAGCATGTAGGGGATCCCTTCTAGTTCCTTTGCTATCCTGGGGCCATCACCATCCAGGCATACTTTCTCCATTCTATTGGCCATCGACTGGGAGGTCTCGAGAAGTATCATTCTTTTTCCGTCTGGTCTTGTATATAGCGCTGAACCCAGATCGGCAAAACCTGTGGGCTGGAATCGGTCTCCTTGTATAGGTTGCAGGGAGACCTTTGCTAATATTCTTGGTTCTTTCTCAAGCATTTTCATATCGAATCCATTTACCATTTTTATTCCTCCTAATCTATGTTCAGCATCTGCTTTATCCCGATGCTGTTCGGAAAATCTATCCTTACCGGGACCAACAACGCGGCCATGATGTCCAATGTGTCGTTTCCACGAGCTACAGAAGAGTTCAACTTCTGATAGCCTGCTAGAAAAAGTTCCTTAGTGACGATCTCAAATGCTTCTTCTATTCTTCCGGCCTGAAGCAGGGAGAGCGTCATCAGATTGGCTGGCAATACGGTTGCCTCTTTCGAAGGGATACGGACCTCGCCTGGCATGAATGTCAATTTCATAACTGCCCATACCCTATTTACAAAATATTCTTGGGTGGGCGTCGCCCATCTGTCAATCAGCTCCTTCTTTAAAGATTGTGATTCAGCCAGTTGTTCCCATTTTACCCAGCACAAACCGAATATCAAATCCTCAACTATCGCCAGGTCCGCCTTGCCATCTATGAACAAAGAAACGTCCTGTGGATTGAGGGCGAGTTCTCCATAGAGCGGGTTACGATCCAATCCTAATTTCTTCGCATCGATAATCCTTCTGCGCAGGACACCGGCCAATCTTGATTTTAGCGAATTGCCGCTCCAGCATTGTTGGGAATCATCCCAATCCCATCCATTCGCCGATACATGCCCCAGATTGGACCGCATTGATCCTACCTCTCCCGTCCTCCTGATGGACGCGAGAGATGCAGCCAATCTGAACTCCAAACTACCATCGTCCGCCGCCATCAGCCATCTTGTGCTCAATCCAGAGATCGGTTTGTCCGATCGATCATCGGAATCGTGTTTTAACGAGCAGAGGTTTCTTTCCAACCTGCCAATTTCAATAAGCACTTCCTTCATAGCTGAAGGACCTCCCCTTTTCAGGGCGATCATCATACCTTCTTCAACATTTCTCAAGCCAGACTCAAGTTGAGAAGAGGGCTGGGCTTTTTTGCTGTTGAAAATCTCCACCTTGTTGATCAATCCCTTTGCTTCTCGTATTAGGTCCGCTTCACTCCTGTACCGAACAGAGAAATTACCTAAAGGCAAGGCAACATAACTGTCTCCTCTTCTCTTCAGAACACCGTATCTTACGAATTCCTCGATCCCTCTATCAACGCTCAATGAAGAGACCGCATCGGCGAAATCCAAACCGTCCCTCGGTTGCCCCCTGCCAACATCTGCCCTTCCCTCGGAAATGAAAGACTTTAGCTCCCGGTATCCCGTGGGTCTGTTCCATATCGGTATCCAAATTTCAGCTCGCGCACTTTCGGAGTCAACTTTCGACGCTGAAGAGTATCCAATTCCAGAACTTCGGACCGTGAACGGCGAGCTTAGGACAGAAGCCCCAACCTTGAACCGGCGAGTTAGGTTTCCTGACCATACTATAGCGCCTTCCATGGCTAAAACGAAATCCCAGGGATTTACTGGGAAATCCTTATTCTCTATTCCTGGACCTTGATTGAATCCTCCAGTCCGGCCTGGATCAAAATAGCCGACCGCCGCTTTCGGAAGGTTCTGAACAACGGAACCGAACAATGCCGATTCCAACATCGCCTTCGATTCGTTTCCAGGCGGCATAATTAACATGCAGACGTCGTCCATGAATGTCTTCCCATATTCCAGCCTGCCCTCGTTTCCGCCGCTTCCCAATATTGGGAACGTCCTCAGTTCCCCTTCATCGTCGATTTGGACCGCGGTATCCATCCATTCGATAGCAACATCCGACAATTCGTTCCTAAGGGACGAAATGATGTCGGTCTTTGAACCCGACCTAGACGTTTGGTTGGATTTCGTTCGTATCTTTCTTAGGGCTTTCTCGATACTCCTGTGGATTGCGATCGATTCCTTCTCTTTTCCATTCAAACCATTAGTTTGAATCCGAATCTGTTCACAGGTCAATTTCATCAGATTCTCTCTGGTTTCCTGGTCCTTGAGCTTCGACAGGGGTTTGATGAATTCTCTAAGAAGTTCAAGAGACTCCTTGTCGTTCTTCTTAAGTGGTTCAAGTTCATAAAAATCAAAGTCCTGAGCTGACAGTCGTTCCTGCCACTCCTCACCTAGTGAGTTCCTTGCTACCGTCACCAACGAATCGATTAATTCACATGCTGGCAAGGAGTCTTTCTTTCCAAGTACCTCATTGATTTTATTCAAAGTGTCAGAATATACTCGAAATCTAGCATTATCCGACAACAGCAGCTTGTCTATCGAGGTCGTATCCTCTCCAGGGCTAAAACCGCTACCACCGTTCCACGGATTCGCGATCGGGGTAGGCGAATATTCGTCCAGGAAGAATCCAATGAGTTGATCCCGATCCATTTCACTTTCTATGAAAAAACAGCCGTTCTCCCACCTGCATATTGCAGTTGGATCATTCTGCGATGAGACGATCCGGATAAGGCCAAGCGCTTTCAAGTAAGAGATGAACGGTTCTGACCTTACTCCTTCCAGCTTGATCTCGCTCATGGTAATCCTCCACTAGCCCTCTCATCGGCTGCCTTCATGATGGCCTCAAGGAAAGCCAGTCTGAATGGTCCAACGGAAGAGTCCTCTCTTAGTTCGATGCTCTTGGCTAGCCAACTTTTGCTACCTTTATAATTACCCAGTTCCATGCAGTCTAAGTCAACAGTCCAAGCCTTGACCGTCGTTGAATTGTCCAGGTCAAATTCTGGAATCTCGTCCCCTTCCCAAACCCCTCTGGCAAATTTCTTGGATGGATCGCCAGGTACAATCTCGTCAGGCATTGATCTTAATGACATACGCACCTTGCCATGGTGCGTTGCTGCTAAATAGCACACAAGATGTGAACATCCATTCTCATGTGCAAGCAAACCGGACAGAAGTTCATGCCTGAAGTGTCTTCTGAGGTCACCCCCTCGGACCTTCCACGAATCCTTTGGAGCTTTGGCCCACGGCCCTTCTTCCTTGGAAGAACGCCCAGTGCCCACTAACATCCTCTTTTGGAATTCAGGATGCGCTTTTCCCGAATCATGCCATTTGGCACCTTCGTTTAAGATCGCTGCCCATTCATTGGCGATCATCAGAGAACGTGATATTCCATCGATCGATGTTTTTACTTCTTCAGTATGTTCCACTATGGTCTTCCACTTATCGTCGGATGATTGCTGATCATATTTCCGGTCGTTATTGGAGGGGTCTTGAACGGGACTGGAGAGAACATCCACCTTGGTCTTACTGTTCGGGTTCCACCCAGTCTTGTTTGCATACCCGCCTTTCGAGCTATCTAAGAGGATGGTCATTCCTGGAGCAACTCTACCAGGCCTGACTAGATTCCAGACTCCGTCAAGTTCATCCCAAATGTAGCCGTTGTTCGTTTCCAAGAATTTCCTTAGTTCGGGTATCGGGGCAGGGCAAAGCTCGCTGGAGATTGGTCCAGGCATGTTTTCCCTCCATCCATCTTCTTTGAGGTCCCTCCAAAAGACCTTGGCGGACCGGTCATCTGTGTCTCTTATGAACCTGGAGATGTCAATGTCATTTCCTGCCAGATCGGGTGTAGTATCGAAGAGATCGAGTATGTCTTTTTTCCTGATAGCCATGTCCTTAGGCCTTATCCCTGCAAGTGAAGGGATCGTGCCCGGCGACATAGAACAACCTTCCAGTTTCGTTAGGGTCGATCTGCTGAGTTCTATCGGTCCCATGTCATATGGGAGACAGGATTCCTTTTTTCCATCGGCC
The DNA here is from genome assembly GCA_942492955.1 of uncultured Methanomassiliicoccales archaeon. Lineage (GTDB taxonomy): Archaea > Thermoplasmatota > Thermoplasmata > Methanomassiliicoccales > UBA472 > DASXVU01. The sequence goes on along the minus strand of OW818644.1, from coordinate 181,006 downwards.
GCCACGTCGAACCAATAGATCTTCGAGTCCTCGTACTCGCCAAAACGATTGCATCTCCCTGCCCTCTGGACCACCGATGTCCATGGCGCAATATCGGAAAATAGGTCATGAGCCGAGACATTCACCCCTGCCTCAACCACCTGGGTTGCCACACATATCCGATCTGGAACGCTGGTATCCAACAGACGTTTGATCGCCCTTTTTCTATCCTCAGACCTGAATTGTGAGTGCAACAATACGGATTCTGTCCCAGACCCTTTTGTTTTCTTCTCAACAGCTTCGAATATTGCCCTGGCTCTCTTTACTGTGTTCACCACCACCAAGGTCAATGAATTCGGCTTTCGTTCTGTCATTATCAGGTTAGTGATTTCATTCAAATCGATGGGTTTGATCTCTGCCTTCCTCAGGATCTTTTTTGCTTCAATTCTTTTAATTATTTTCGACTCATGTTTGTCCTCGTCATTCAAAGCAAAAATAGATTTAAACCGGGAGTTTGCATCGAAATCCACGGTACCTAGCCAACCCGGGTCGGTGGTCGCGCTCATCCATAACGATCTTGTTGGGAAGACAACCCCAAATCTTTCCCTAAAGGCTTGCAACTGGGCGCTCGTCGTCGTTCCTGGACCCATCAGCTGCACCTCGTCGAAAACCCACTGGCAATCATTGTTCAACAGTCCGAATTGCATTGGCCATCGATATCTGCTCATCCCATAACCGCGGTTCAAGGCCCGCGATAGTAACATATCCTGGGTCCCTACGAGGATCAGGTCCCTTTCAGGATAGTCGTCCCATTTGGGTTCATCCTCGCCCCCCATCAATACGATGACGGGAATCTTCTTCTTCCATTCATCAAATCCGCTTTTCGAGGCTTTTAGATCATAATCCGCATCAGCAATGATCTGCAGATTAGTCAGCCATTTATTGATATCAGAGACCGTCTGGTCAACAAGGACCCGCGTGGGCAGGCAATAAACAAGCCTCCTTGGAGTTACCGATCTCGTTACATTTTCGGCAAACCTCCTCCTCCAGATCCAAGATAATACCACAGCCGCGGTCTTACCCAATCCGGTCGGTATGTTCAGCATTTCTGGCAATTCCTTCTCTATCGCCAACCTGACCTGGTAAGGAAAGGGTTCGATTCCCTCCTTATGATCTTCGTCCTTGGTGGCTCGTCTGAAAAAAGAAATGAAATCTTCGCCCCTTGTGCCTTCGTTCAACCCCTTCCCCTCAAACTGATTTCATGAGATGATTGGCTACCTTAATATTTGATAAGAATCCCTACTCTGATATTTCTCGAATAGTTAAGATAGTATTATTCTTGACTAGACTATATTACAATTAGATTATGTCTTACAAGACCCGATACCTTTCGAAAAACCTCATTGCCGGGTCCGAAATCTGGAGAATCGCCACCTCTGACCAGTGAGTTGCCTCGGCCAGACGAGGTTCGGGGCACAAGGATGAAATGACTCAATGGCCCTGACACTGCAAAGGCGATCCTATGGAAAGAAAGACAATCGTACCAGCAAGGATGGTAAATGAATATGTTTATTGTCCAAGACTTTGCAATATCGAATGGGTCCAAGGAGACTTTAGGGAGTCGGTCGATACAGTCGAAGGCCACTATTCCCATCGACGCGTGGATAATAAAAAGGGAACTATGGCGAAAGATACAGAAGCGGTCTAAATTGACCTGGCTCCATTGAAGCCAGTACTGTGAGTAAGAGGGCATCACAGGGTCTTCAGACTAACCAGGTCCAAATTGACCTGGCTCTATTGAAGCGTGCCGATGTTCATGCCGGTCCAAGGCAAGACCGAGCCTACCAGGTCCAAATTGACCTGGCTCCATTGAAGCATCGAAAATATGATCGGAATCAGGATCGGCCTGGTCCTAACCAGGTCCAAATTGACCTGGCTCCATTGAAGGACCGATTGCGAGGCGTCCCGATGCGGCTTGCATGTGCTAACCAGGTCCAAATTGACCTGGCTCTATTGAAGCAGGTGTAGCCAGCCGTTCTCATCAATGGTGACATAATCTAACCAGGCTTAAATCGACCTGGCTCCATTGAAGCTACCTTGCCGGACCATCCTCACCGCCCCAACAATACTTACCAGGTCCAAATCGACCTGGCTCCATTGAAGCGAGACGATCCTCCCACCAAGCGAGAAGAACGGTGCCCTAATCAGGTCTAAACCGACCTGGCTCCATTGAAGCGGATTGGGGCTTGTCGGTCTCGCTTTGGTAGCGATCCTAACCCGGTCTAAATTGACCTGGCCCCATTGAAGCGAACCGAATGATGAGGAGACTTGGGCCGAGGCATACCTTACCAGGACTAGATCGACCTGGCCCCATTGAAGCATCGTTATCATATTTGGAATGTGATCGGGACGGAACTAACCAGGTCTAAATTGACCTGGCTCCATTGAAGTGTTCTCGGGATCATGCTGTGCTCGGTCGGCATCCTGCTAACCAGGTCTAATTCGACCTGGCCCCATTGAAGCTGGTCCAAAATATTGGTCCCATCGGGCATGGCCACCTAACCAGGTCTAAATCGACCTGGCCCCATTGAAGCTGGTCCAAAATATTGGTCCCATCGGGCATGGCCACCTAACCAGGTCTAAATCGACCTGGCCCCATTGAAGCGTGGAAAAAATTGTAGGTATTTCGATCGGACTGGTCGACTCACCTGGTCAAAATTGACCTGGCTCCTTTGGAACTATATGTTTCACAGAGAATTCTTCAAGGTGAAGAAGGGAGAAGGTTAAAAGGCAAATTACCTTCATGCACACGAATAAGAATTATTCGTCAGAGGTTCGATTATGTCTAATATTGTGCAGCCAGGTAACTATGTGGAAGAGTCCTCATTGATGGCGGAACCGATAGAGGGGGTCGAGACCGGCATCGTCGCTTTTATCGGAGGAACACAACAGGGACCAACCCTTATACCGACCTTGGTGACCTCATGGGAACAATTCGTGGAAGAGTTCGGTGGACTGGACTATTCAAGCAAGGGTTTCTTCTTGCCTCATGCAGTAGATTTATTCTTCAAGAATCAAGGCCAAACAGCCTATATCGTTCGTGTAACAGAAGAATCGCCAGGGGACGTTTCAGGCCGCAAGAAGGTGGCATACCGCACCGGTCTGCCCTGCCTGGAAAGCCTGAACAATGTGAACCTGGTGGCAATGCCAGACACGACCGACATATTGGATCAGCAAGAATTGATCAGACATTGCGAGAAGATGAATTATCGATTTGCCATTGTTGATTCACCAGCGAATCCTCGCGAGGTTGGGGATGCGCACGATATAAAGTTACAGAGTGTAAAACTAGTGTCGGCCAAGGGTTACGCGGCCATCTATTATCCTTGGCTGCAAGTGCAGGACCCACGTACAAAGAGGATTCGTGTAGTTCCTCCCAGCGGGGCTGTGGCAGGAATATATACCCGCACAGATCGGCAAAAAGGAGTCAACAAAGCCCCAACTAATGAGCCAGTGATAGGCGCGGTGGATACAGAGGTCGCGGTTGACCAGGCAGATCAGAATGATCTCAACCGCATAGGTATCAATGTAATCAGGAAGTTTACCGGGCGGGGAATGCTTGTATGGGGGTCTAGGACCACATCCAGCGATTCGATCTGGAAATACATCCAGATCCGCCGGACCGTCATTTACCTGGAACAATCGATCTCAAAAGGAACCGAATGGGTAGTCTTCGAGCCGAATGATGATGCAACATGGGCAGAGACCAAAAGGTCGGTCGTCGAATTCCTTACCCGAGCATGGACCGATGGGATGCTGTTAGGCACAAAGCCTCAGGAAGCATTCCTGGTCAGATGCGACCGATCCACGATGACACAGGCCGACATGGACAAAGGAAGACTGATCATTGAAGTGGGTGTTGCGCTGACCAGGCCATCTGAATTCGTCATTTTCCATATCGCTCATGAAATGGAGAAGGTCGGTCCAAGGAAGCTTATCGATAAAACGATCGAAACTCCATATAAAAAGAAAAAACACTACTATACAGCTGGTATGATGCGGAAAGAGTGAATGCCAATGACTGTCCGTTCTTCCATAAGATCGAATACGATGATCAGCACGCCATTCCATACGATCGGGATCGATGGAATTGATGTGATTCAGCATGGCCTTATTGCTCAAACCGTTACCATCGGCCTGAGCCTGAACTCTTACGGAACCTTCTCGATCATTTTCAGCGGTAACGGTGACCCGCCAAATGGATTGACCTGGATCGACGATGGCCTGTTCTCGGTGGGCAGAACAGTATCCATCAGGATGGGTTACTCGCCTGATCAGCTGACAAACATGATAGTGGGTAAGATTTCGAACGTGAGGGCAGAATTCCCTTCGGATGGAGCGCCTTCCGTCGAGATCAGTGGCGATGATTCGCACAATTTCTCAATATCGAAGAAGCCCCGAAAGATAACGCTCTTGAAACGATATGGAAATGAATTGATCTCCTTCAGTCCGGAAATGGATCGGGAATCGCTGATCGGCGGGAAGGAAACGAACGACCTGGCTGCGATCAAAATGGGTTCGCTGTCGGCATCGAAAAATGAAAGGAAGATGCGTTCGAAACTGATTCTCGACAATATTGAAAAGGAAATGATCACCGGTTTCGGCGAGTGCATTGGCGACACAGAGGTCGTTCCAGGAAGAACGTTGGCGTTGGAAGGTCTGGGGGAGAGGTTCTCTGGTCATTACCAGCTGATCGGTTCCATCCACACATTAGACCGAAGCCTGGGGTACCGGACTGCATTCACGGCGATGATGAAATAGTTCGGCAACAAGACATGATTCTCTAGAGGCAACACAATTCTTAGGTGGTCAAGTCTAGAACGCCTGTTCGAACTTCAGGGAAAATTTGGCGCACGTTTTGGCGATAACCTTCTCCATTGATTGGGGATGGTCCCTGTCGACCATAGCCTGTTGGTACCGTTCATGGAACGGCTCGGTCTCCATCAGCGGCATCTTCGCGATCGCCTCCTCCATGCCCGGCCTGTATCTCATGCGGTCGACCATGAGTCGCTTCACACCGGTCTTCGCGATAGCCCCGACCAGGTCCTCCAGGTCATCGCTGGAGAGCATCGGCAGGACCGGTCCGACCATGGCGTAGGTGTTCAATCCAGTCTCGGTCAGTTGGCGAAGCGCTTCCAGTCTCCTTGACGACAGGGGCGCCCCCGGCTCGAACGCCTGCGATATCCGGTCATTGACCGAAGTGATGGTTATTCCGACCTCCGGCCTCTTTGTCGCGGCGATCAGTTCGATGTCCCTCACGACCAGGTCCGACTTGGTCAGTATCGAGATCGGGTTGTCATGTCTGAGTATCTCCATGAGGCATTTTCTCGTTAGCAGGCAGCTCTTTTCCAGCTGCTGGTATGGGTCAGTGACGGTCCCGATGCCGATAACTCCCCGCTTGTTCTTGATCTCCCTGGACAGCAGGATCGGCAGGTTCGAGCGGACCCCCACCTCTTTGCCCCATTTCACCGGATCCTTATGCAGCATGTCAGGCGCAAAGCAGTACACACAGTCGTGCTCACATCCCACGTACGGGTTGAGGGCATAGTCCATCCCGGGCAGGTTCGATCTCGGCAACGCCGTGGTCGCTTTGACCTCGTATGCCTTCACCGACGGCGGAGGCATCTTGTCCTCCATCATGAAGAAGTCAAGGTCACGCGTAATCATCGATGCGCCTCTGCCTCATGAAATCCTTAACTATCTCGCTCGAGGCGATCCACCGGGACAGCGGGATCTCCATCCGCCCCTGCACATGGGCCAGGGCCTCGTTCATCGTGTTGAACTTGGTGGGTGGCATGGTCAGCGCTTTCCGCACGTTCTCCCTGACATTCCAGACCCCGACCGGCATTATGTAGCCAGGATGCGCCTCGCGGAATATGACCGCCCCGGCTTGGCGCCTCTCCTTCATCAGGACCTCGTTACAAGCCATACGTGCCGCATAATAGCAACCGCCGATCTCGGCATAGTCCTTGCGCCCCTCGTAGAACTCATGCGACGAGCAGATCTCGATCTGCTTGCCCAGCGGGTTCCAGACCGTGTCCGGGTACCAGGCCTCGATCAGCTCGTAACGCCAGGACGTGGGCATGAACATTACGCACCAGCGGTTGTCCAGCTGGTCCCAGTCATAGATGCGGAACTCGTTGATCAGCGGATACGTCTTGGTGTGCTTGAGCATGTCCTTGCCGATCATGTCGTCGACCGCGGTGATGCTCCACCTGGTCGGCACCAGCCTTCGGTTCTTCTCCAGTCCGAACGCTCCAACGCTGAACGCCTTCTGCAGCCGGGAGATCATGACGCCGTTCTTGTAGAGGTCGGTGACCGCCTGCGTCGCCAGAAGGTCCGTGTCGTAGTACGCCTTCTCTATCTTGTGGTCGTACTTCGGGTTGGTGATGCTCAGCTTCTCCAGACGAGCGGACGGTCCGAAAGGCTGGATCTCGTCATCCAGGACTATCTTGCCTGACGGACGCTTGGCGAAGTTTGCCTCCACGTCGACCGAGTTTATCGATAGGCCAAGCTCCCTGGTGAGGTCGACGATCTTCCCGCCGTTCTGGAAATCCTTCACCGATACGCTGCACTTGCCCCTCACCAGTTTGAAACGGAAATCGACGATCTCCTGGATCGACTTGCCCATCCACTGCTCGGGCGTGTCCATAATCGAGGTGTCACCCATCTCAGGCGGGACCAGCGGTCCGATGTCCACCTTAGGATATCCGTACCGGCCGACAAAGACACCCGGCGGAGTGCTCCCAGCCAGATCCAAGCTGTCAATGAGCTTGCGTGTCTTCGATTGGGAATAGAACTTGACCATCAGGGCGCAGGTGGGCTTGCCGCACAGGTTCTTCGAGCCCTTGCAGATGACACACGGACTGCCCCGGGCAGATGCTGCGCTGGTCGATGCCACGGAATTGAAAATGTCTTTGGAACTGACCGATGCGCTGGGCGTTACCATTCCGTTCCTTTCCTAGCAGGAACGGGGTATTTGACCTTAACCCCGGGTGCGCCGAATGTTAACGAATGAAGGTCACGGCCTCTATCAGGCCATCTTCTTCCCTACGTTCGGTCCCGGGGTCTGATCATAGATCGAACTTGGCTCCATGTACCATACCCCGATCACCGTAATGCCGCGGGACTTGACCTTCTCGTTCATCGCATCAAGGACCGGGCCGGACGTCTTGTACTCCTTGATCGCCGCATGCACCTGGTAGGCGCTGCTTCCAGTGACCACCAGGACCACCGGCATCTCCCCATTTTTCTGCATATCCACCATGTTGATGTGGGTCTTTTTCATGAAAACCACACCGAACACTATGGCGTTCGGGTCCGGAGCCATCATGCTTCCAAGCGGGATCGCGTTTACCGCACCTTCGGGCGTTTTCGTCGCCAGCACCTTGACGCTCGCGGGATCGTTGAGCGCCTTCATGACCACCTCGGGCAAAGCTACCATGTCTTTCACCTTGGTATTCATTCCATGTGAGATACTATGAACCTTTGCCCGAGGTCTTTTAATCAACAGGCTGATATATCTCTGAAATCGGCAGATCTGAAGGTTAAGAAAACATGAGGAAAAAGGGAGGAGTTACCAATACTGGGCTCCCAGGCCTGGATAAGATCCTGAACGGTGTCATACTTGGAGATAACGTTGTCTTTCAGGTCGATGCCATTGATGATTATTCACGTTTTGTAAAACCATTTTGTGTGGAGGCGGGGAAGCGAAAACGGGAATTGATCTATTTTCGTTTTGCCGACCACGAGGAAGTGATCCCTGAAGGATCGTGCGACCACGTCATTGTGCTGCATCCCGAGGAGGGCTTCGAGATTTTCATCTCTGATATTTTCAACGTCATCGAAAGATTCGGGAAAGGGGCTTTCTATGTCTTCGATTGCTTGTCAGAACTATCTGTCGATTGGTACAGCGACCGCATGCTGGGCAACTTCTTCATGTTGACCTGCCCTTATCTTTACGACTACAGGACGGTCGCCTATTTCGCTCTCATCCGCAACCGCCATTCTTCTTTTGCGATCGATGCCATCCATGATACCGCGCAGGTCGTCATGGACATTTACAATCACAATGAGGAGATATATGTCCATCCTCTGAAAGTGGACGGCAGGCGATCAAAAACAATGTACATGCTTCACCGCTGGGAAGGGGAAGATTTCATCCCTGTTCTGACGAGCACGACGACCGCAGAGATCCTTTCCGAGGTTCCGCAACCCTGGTTGGATTTCTCCATGCACCAGCGGGACATATGGACAAGAAGTTTTTCGCTTGCGCAGGAGATCGTCAGCAATACAGCGTCTGACCAAACAGAAGCCTTGAAGAGCAGCAGCCTCTTTGATCGATTGGTCCGCATGGCCATAACGAGGGATGCTCGGCCGAAGAAGCTGATCGAGCAGTACCTCGATTTCTCGGACGTCGTTGACATCGGAAAACGCATGATAGGGACCGGTCTGATCGGCGGAAAATCCGTCGGGATGCTGTTGGCTCGCGCCATCCTGAAGAAGAATGACATCGATTGGCTGAACAAACTTGAACCGCATGACTCCTTTTTCATCGGTTCGGACGTGTTCTACACCTATCTTATCCAGAATCATTGCTGGTGGATCAGGCGGAAGCTCAACGATCCCGAGTCTGGATTTGTTTTGGACGCGAAGGCCAAAGAGCGGTTGCTGACCGGAAAATTTCCCAAGGACATTGAAGACCAGTTCATGAAAATGCTCGAATATTTTGGGCAGTCCCCCATCATCGTCCGTTCTTCCAGCCTGCTGGAAGACGCCTATGGAAATGCATTCTCCGGGAAATATGAGAGCATTTTCTGTGCCAATCAGGGGACGCCTCAGGTCCGACTTGAGAACTTTTTGAACGCCATCCGCAGGGTCTACGCGAGCACTCTGAGCGAAGAGGCCCTGGCATATCGAGCGCATTGGGGGCTGCTCGACCGGGATGAGCAAATGGCGATCCTGGTGCAGCGCGTATCCGGCTCCGTTTACGAGGATCAGTTCTTCCCCCAGATCGCCGGGGTCGGAGTATCCTATAATCCGTACGTATGGAACAGCGAGATAGACCCCGAGGCGGGAATGATGCGCCTTGTCTTTGGTCTTGGGACAAGGGCGGTCGACCGGATCGATGACGATTACACCCGCATCGTGGCCTTGAACGCCCCATCACGAAGACCGGAAGCAAGTTCCGAAGATGTAAGAAAATTCTCCCAGAAAAAGGGGGACATCATAGATCTTGCCGGCAACCGACTCACGTCACGGTCTTTCGAGGAGGTGGTGGGAAATCTCCCCGAATATCCTATAGACATTTTCGCCTCCCGTGATCTTGCTCTAGAAAGGCGCATTCAAGAGGCCGGGGGAAAGGAGGTCTTCTCGTGGATGCTTACTTTCGATGATCTGCTATCCAAAGGGCCGTTCGTAAAAGACATGAAGGACATGATGAACATCCTTGAGGATGCCTACAATCATCCGGTCGATATCGAATTCACCGCCAATTTCTCGGACGTTACCGATTTCAAAATCAACCTCCTTCAGTGCAGGCCGTTCCAATCCAAGGGGAATATCCTGGCCGTTGAGAATCCCCGCTCCATCCCTAAGGACAAGATCATCCTGGAGTCCAAAGGACCGGTCATCGGAAGCAATAAGTCGGTTACCATCGACAGGATCATTTACGTTGTGCCGGAAGTGTACGGGAACATGAAAATGAGCGACCGGTATGCGGTCGCCAGGCTCATCGGTAAATTGACCCACCTGAAGGACAAGAAACAAAAACCAACCATCCTGCTTGTGGGGCCTGGACGATGGGCAACGACGGATCCCAGTCTCGGAGTGCCTGTTTCGTTCTCCGAGATCAATACGGTTTCCGTGCTTTGCGAAGTGGTGGCGATGCATGAAGGACTGGTTCCTGAGGCGTCTTTGGGGACGCACTTCTTCAACGACCTGGTCGAGGTCGACATGCTCTACTGCGCAATTTACCCCAAGAAGGATGGAAATATTCTGAATCAAGAATTCTTCAGTAGATCAGAGAATAGGCTGGCCTCTCTCATGCCTGAGGCTAGTTCTTACAGTTCTTCGGTCAAGGTCATCGACGGGATCGGCGATAAATCCGGTCTTCTGATTTGCGTGAACTCGGATGTTTCAAGACAGAGGTTGACCTGTTACCTCGATGCCGCAGAGGAAAAGACCATTCAATAACCCCAATCCCGAAAAGGAGCAGTCAGATGATGACATCTCACCGACCTGATGTTCCTATGTCTTTGATGGCCGGGTCAGGGCGTTACCGATGATCCGCCGTCCTGCCATCCCTGCGCCCCCGACTTTTCATCCGGCCCATGCGATGATGTTCGTCCCGCCCGCCTCGGAATAGTCATCTCCCTTGACGAACCGGACATTGCTGGCACTGATCTTGTAATCACGCTCGATGAGGATACGGGAAACATCGCTGGTGATGCTGCACGAGGTGAAGACCCGGTCATTCCCCGATGACAGGGCTGATTGTTCGCAGGCGGCCATGAGCGATGCCATGACCGCTCCCTTATCGGTAGTGTTCGGGTCGGTCAGAAGGAGCCTGATCGATACCATGTGCAACCCTTCCAGAGGCGCCTCCATGAACAGCGCCACACCTTTGACGACGCCTTCTTGATGGAACAAGAACCCTTTCCCCAACGAATATGCCAACGCCATCCGGAACTCGGGAATGCAGTCCATACCGGGATAAACGGCAGAGCTGAGGCGCCTGATCTCCCCGCTATGATCAGACAGGTTAGCGCTGTTAAGCTCCTTGATGCCCCCAACAAAGTAAGTGGCCTTCCGAAGCTTTTTCTCGGCAAGGACAGTAACACCAACTGGACGGTATCCGAGGCCGGTATAGAATTTCTTATTTCTTTCGTTGTCGCTCATCGTTTCTACGCCGAAAACCCGGCATCCCCTGGAATTGAGGTGAGCATGGCATAACTCCATCAGCTTCTTGCCAATCCCGCTGCCCTGATTTTGAGGCAATACCTCCACCGGGCCTATCCAGCCAACGCTTCCCCACACATGGCTATATGCTGTGCCGACCGGCTCATCGTCCAATGTGGCGATAAAGCATCCCTGTGGCTCCTCCTCGATGGACGCGCGGATGATCTTCGCCGGCCTGGTCGGATATTCTACTGGCCTGCCGATGTCCTCCGAGGCGACGTGTGACCAGGTGGTCTTGCCGATGGCCTGCGCTATAGGAATATCCTTGGCGATCATGGGACGCAATATTAGCCGGCCCTTTGCCGGATGACCTACAATGTTCCCACACGTCCCTGTCATGATTGGCAAAGGACCTTCACTGAACATAAACGTGATGGGGTGAATGCCCCGAACCCTTCGCCTCTGAACGTGAATTGCACCAGGCGATTTGAATTTCCGCCAGAGTTCACCACTTGATCTCGCGGTTGCAGTTCGGGCAGACAGGCGTTCCCTTGGCGAATGGCTGTCCGCAATGCGGGCAGGCGTAGCCAGTACTCTCTGGGGCGGGCTGAGTTGACCGTACGCCTTCCTCCTTGCTGAGGAAGCCTACCGCCATGACCACGAAACCGAGGATGGCGAAGACGATGAACAAAGCGCCCAGTTCTGGATATCCAGTGACCTCTCTTGGCACCGGGAATCCCATGACATATACGGTCTCCGTGTGCTTCGCCGTGAATGCCCAGAACGAGGCTCCGGAGAAGATCGCTCCCACGATGCCGCCCGCGATCGCCAATCCTTTGCGCATTCGGACATGATGGACTCATGGATTTATGAGCCTATCCTCGACATTATGGTATATGCAACTACCTGGCCGCCTCAATCTCGTTCATAGGAATGGTCATCTGGCCGTCTCGATCGGCGTTTTCAGGCCTTCATCTCGAACGGCTGCAGCAATCCCACCGGGTTGCCTTCAGGATCCGCTATCCATACGATGAAGCCGACGTTCGGGACCTCTTGCTTTGGAACGGTCACCTTGCCGCCGTTCTTGACCGCCTTGTCGACATACTCCTCGATCGATTCGACGCTGTAGTAGTTTATCGGCACCTGGTTCGGTTCCGTGCGCTTGTACATTCCCCCGTTGACGCCGGGTTCCTTCAGCATGCCCTGCTCATCGGTCGGCACGGTCTGGAGCATGATGTAATCGATGGGACCTTTGAGTTCGATCATATTCCAGTCGAAGACCGCCTTGTAAAAATCCTTGATCTTTTGCAGATCGTCCGCTGGTATCTCGAAGTGCACGATGGTGTGGTTCATAGGATTACCGGATGCTCTTTCGAGCAACGGAATCTTAATCTTTGCTTCCCTTTCTAGCGCGCAGGCTTATCAGAGCGGCCGTGGCCCCGGCGGCGATGCCGTTATCTATGTTCACCACTACCAGACCGGGAGAGCAGGTCTGCAGCATTCCCATCAGCGCAGCCTCGCCCTTTCCCCCGAAGCCGTAGCCTACGGAAGTGGGAACGCCGATGACCGGAACGTCGGTCAGACCGCAGATCACGGTGGGAAGCGCCCCTTCCATTCCGGCACAGACGACCAGGACGTCGACTCCATGCTCCAGCATCCTGGTTAGCGGGTCGAGCATGCGGTGCAGCGCCGCCACGCCGATATCGTACTCGGTGAAGACCTCACAGCCCATGGCCTCGGCCACCGCCTTCGCCTCTTCCGCCACGGCGATGTCCGAGCTCCCTGCGGTCATGATCCCGACCTTTCCCTTGTGAACCGGGTCCTTCCGCTTGTCCACCACGATCATCCGGGATTGTTCGTTGTAATGGACCATTTTAGGATCGATCACGGTCCTCACTGCGTCCACGTGCGCCTGGGATGCCCTTGATACCAAAATGACGTCCCTGTCCTCGATGACGCGCATCACGATATCCGCGACCATGGACGGGGTCTTCGTCTCTCCGAAGACGATCTCCGGAATGCCACGGCGCGCCTCCCTGGCATGGTCGAAGCAGGTGTGTTCGCCGATGCGCTCCAGGAAGTCGAGCTTCAGCAGCTGCTCTGCCCTCTCCTCGTCGATCTCCCCGCGCTTCAGCTGTTCCAGGACGTCGCGGATGCTCATGATTTTCCCGATGCGCTCCTCACTTATATTCCCTTTTCCCCGGCGCTAGATATGAATACCAATTTCACCCCATCACTGCCTATGAGCCCGGAAGAGAAGTTATCGAGACTGCGTGCCTTGCTTAGATCGTACGGTACCCTGGCCGTTGCCTTTTCCGGTGGTGCGGACAGCACGCTGCTGCTCAAGGTGGCAATGGACGAGCTCGGCACCGACAAGGTCATCGCATTGATCGGGGTCTCGGAAACGTTCCCCAAGAGCGAGAGGGAACAGGCAGTGGAGCTGGCCAAGAGCCTAGGTGCAAATCACATCGAGGTCATGACCAAAGAGTTGGACACCAGCGCCTTCGCGGAGAACACCGCCGAGAGATGCTACCACTGCAAGAAGGAACTACTGACGAAGTTCCTTTCAATAGCGAAGGAAGAGGGCTTCCTGGCGGTCGCCGACGGCAACAACGCCGACGACCTGAAGAGCTCGCGGGCAGGGCTTCGGGCGGTCCGGGAGCTGGGAACGCACAGTCCGCTGGCGGAAGTGGGATTGACGAAGGAAGAGGTCCGTCACCTGTCCAAAATGCTCGGTCTGCCCACAGCGGTCAAGCCGTCCAGCGCGTGCCTTGCCTCCAGGATACCATTCGGAATTGAGATCACCCGGGAGAAGCTGGCGCAGATCGAGACGGCAGAAGAATTCCTGCGCGGCCTGGGGATTACCCAACTGCGGGTCCGCCATCACGGTGACGCCGCCCGCATCGAAGTGACACCGCCCGAGTTCTACCTGGTGCTGAACAACCGGGACTGGATCATCAAGGAGTTCAAGATGCTCGGCTTCGTCTACGTCACCTTGGACATCCAGGGATTCCGCTCCGGGAGCATGGAAGAGCCGTTCAATAGGAAGATCTGATCTTCTTCACCGCTGTGAGCATCACGAACCAGTTATTGATGTGGGCTTCGCCCGAGACGGTCCGGTATCCGAACTTGCCCTTTAGCTCCTCATTGAACACGCCGACCTTTTGAAGGATCTCCGCAGCATCGTTCTCTTCGGCATTGCCAGTTAATCGGGACAGTGGGAGATTTCGCATGTAGGTCCTCATCTCCCGCAGCTCCAAGCCAGCTTCCGACACCATTTCCCTCCATTCGCTGGGGCGGTATTCCCTAACATGGGAGCGGTCGTGAAGAACATCGAGCATGTTCATCGTCCGATCGACCTCGTCGTCCTCCGGCACGCTTCTGTCGTCGATCGCCATGACCCCTCCAGGCCGGAGTACTCTGGCCATTTCGTTCATTGCTCGTTTGATGTCGTGAAAATGATGGGGAGCGCGGCGGCTCACCACAAGATCGAAGGTCGAATCGGGAAAGGGGATGGTCATGACGTCCGCCATGCAAAGGTCCACGTTATGCGCGCAGTTCTGCTGGAACAGATCATCCGCCTCGGAAAGCATTTCCGGGGTGATGTCGATTCCGACCACCCGCCTGACGAACGGGGCGAACGCCATCGCCGTATTCCCGGTTCCGGTCGCCACGTCAAGAACGAGGGTGTGGGGATCAGGGTTGGCCATGCAGACCATGCCGGAAAGGATCTGTTGGTCGGCATGCTCCGGACTGTTCCGATACCATTTTGCCCTCTTCCCGAACACGACCCGCGGGTCTTCGACCATTTTTACCGAGGACAGTACCGCAGTCCCATCCTTAATTTGTATCGCAGTTTTTCAGGACAAGGACCGAACCCATGAAAACCAATGAATATTGGGGGAATCGTAATCAGACTCATGAAGGTCTCGATCACCCTCTTATCCTATGACCATGGCATCCTGCGTCAGGTCCTGGACGTATACAAGGACATCGTGGAGAAGGAATCGATCGAACAGAACCGGCAGATCGCTACCGAGGGGGTAGAGTTCTTGCTCATGTTCATGGACCACTTCCACCATGGAAAGGAGGAACGTTTCCTCTTCCCTGCGGCGATGTGCGCTGACCCGGAGCATACGGGCGACCTTCAATCGCTGTTCGACGACCACCGTACCGCTAGGATATTGGCGGAAGAGATGCTGTCGTCGGTCCGACCAGGCGGGGACGACGCCAAATTCTACGAAAAAACGAAGGAACTCGTCGATCACATGACCGCCCACATCAGGAAAGAGGAGGACGTCATCTTTCCCGCCATCGATGCCAAGGTGAACTCGGAAGAGGACATGCAGGTCTACAAGCACTTCGAGGATTTCACGATGACAAATTTCAAAGAGGACATCTATCCGTCGGCCGAAGCGTTCGCCGCCAAGTTCCAGGATGCGGTGCTGGGGAAGGGGTTCTTCGAGACCGCGAAAAAATAGTTCGGGTATCGTCCGGCCCCAGGAAACAAAGAGGGCGGGCTCCGAGGATTCGTTACGCCTCTTTTGGGATGTGAATACGAAGCAAATCAATTTATCCCATAAGAGATTTAATAATTCGCCTGAGAGGGGGAGAGGATGATCGACGGGACGGTCATGGGGATCATTGTTCTGACAGTGGCGATGGTAGGGACGGCGTTTGGTCTAACGCAATGTGCATCGGTCATCATCGAGGCGGACGGTCTGTTTCCCAAATCCCCGGTCTGGAACGAGGATGTGGTCCAGAGGATCAAGAATGAGAAGGTTTTGCCGAAGCTATGGACACCGATATCCGAGGTCTTCATTGGAGAGGCAGCCCTTATCATCTGTCTATTCTTCTTGCCAATGGATGGGGATGCACAAGGTGCATTATTCGTGATCATTTTCTTCTCGAACTCGATCGTTTTAGTGCTAGCTCACCACCTCTACCGGGCTGGCAGGCCGGAAGGAACGCATTCTGCACATAGCCGGTGAACTAATGCGCTAACGATCCCGGCAGAACGACAGCTAAGATCAGGTGATTGAGAGAAATGGCGCCGAGGAGGAGATTTGAACTCCCGAGGTGAAACACCAGTAGCTCTCTCGCGAACGCCGTTTGTCGGCGATTCGAGGCTACCGCCTTACCGGACTGGGCTACCTCGGCCTAGGGATGCTGATGACTTTCCCCTATTTTATTCTTAGTGGCGCGGAACGACCGCCAAGCTGATGAACCGGGAGCGCCATCACCAGTGACGCAATGAGCGAGATCATGGTCAACATCGACTATCGCGGCAAGACCAGCGCCGTGAAGGTGGACGAGGGAACGAAGATATCCGAGGTCCTCGATACGATGAAGCTCTACGCCGACGCGCACATCGTGCTCCGCGGAAAATCGCCAGTGCCGATCACCGAAACGGTCCATGACGGGGAAACGCTGAAAGTGATAAAGGTAGCGTCTGGCGGCTGACCTATAACCTCATTTCAATTCAGCAGGCCGGCGGATTCCAACTCCAATCTGATCTTTTCCACCGCTCTCTCGACGTCCTGCGGTACTCGAGCCCCGGTACAAACAAGCTTTCCGGACCCGAAGAGCAGGATCACGACCTTTGGATCGCTCATGCGGTAGACCATGCCGGGAAACACCTCTGGTTCGTATTCCACCCGGTCAAGACCTAGAGATATCACCACCGTGGTGAGATTGACGGTATGTCCGAGATCCGCCGAGGCGACGATGTTCTGAACCTCGAAGGACGGGCAGCCATCGATCGCGACGCCTGTTTTCCTGACGTTGTTGGCCACGGTCTCAATGGCGCATTTGACCTGCTCTAGCGTCCTGGCGCCGGTGCACACCGCCTTTCCGCTCCTGAACAGCAGGGTGGCGGTCTTAGGGACCTTGATCCTGTAGATCAGTCCGGGGAATGATTCGGGATCATACTCTGCCCCTGGAAGGCTGAGGCAAAGGCTCTTGAGGTCAAGCTCTACCCCGTAGTTTGCCGATGCCACCATGTTCTGAATGCAATAGTTCGAGATTTTCATCCCTCAAGATAGTGAAACCGAGACCACTATTTGCCTTCGAGGTTGTTCGAGATGTGCGAAGACGAAGTATCGCATCAAAAAAGAGAGGTGATAAGGCTGCTCACCGATCGGGAAAGGGTCGGATCATACTCCCTTTTTCAAGATGTCCTCAAGGATGTCCAGGTCCATCTGTGACAGCGCCTCATCGACGAACCGGTCCAGGTTCGACATCCAGACCTTTCTTATGTCATCTCCCGATCCGGAGCATCCGGTCGACATCGACAGGCTGTCCTCCTCCGGGAACCTCATCCTCAGATAGGGCAGGACGCCCAGGCAAGGCACGCCCATCTCACTCTCCAGCCGGTCGATCCCCTTTCCCAGTATCGAACCGTCCCCCCGGAACCGGTTGATCACGAACCCTTTGACGAGGCGCTTGTGCTCTTCCTGCAGCAGGTGATATGTTCCGTACAATGCCGCGAACACCCCGCCCTTCTCGATGTCCCCGATCAGGATGACCGGGCTTCCCGTCAGCTGGGCGGTGGTCATATTGGCCACCTCATGCTTGCGCAGATTGATCTCCGCCGGCGACCCGGAACCCTCCAGGACGATATCGCCATGCTTTGCCGACAGCCTTCCGAAGCAATCCCCGATCGCCTCCAGGAAAACCTCCCTCCTCACCCCGCGCTCGCCGTTCACGTCGACGTACGGCCGTCCTTTGAGGATGACCTGGAGCCCTCCTTCTCCCTTGGGCTTGAGCAGCACCGGATTCATGTCGGTGGTCGGCTCGATGCCGCACGCCCATGCCTGGAACGCCTGGGATATCCCGATCTCGCCGCCGTCACTGGTGACGAACGAGTTCAGCGACAGGTTCAGCGTCTTGTAGGGGGCGACATCCCTGCCTTGCCGCTGCAGATAACGGCAAACCCCTGCCGTCAGTAGTGTCTTGCCCACGCCCGACGACGTGCCTTGGAACATCACCTTGCGGGTCATTGCCTCTCCCCCATGTCGAGCATCTTGTACACCCGTTCCATGTCCAGCGAGCTCTTCAGGGCTGCGGCGATGCGCTCGATGCTTTCGTCCACGGAAGTGTCGTAGTCCTTGACCGTAGGATCGTCATCGGAACCGGCGTCTTCCTTGCACACCTTGGAAAGGAAGAACCTCCGGAAGGCAGGCAGGTCGAACGACCCATGCAGGTAGGAGCCCATGACCATCCCGTCGACCGAGACCGCACCGTCCAGGTGCTTTCCTGCGAAGTCCTCGATATCGAACAATGGGAGTGAATGGCCGCGTTCTGTCATCCCCATATGTATCTCGTATCCGCGCACCGGGCCCAGGTTCTCCTGCCCCATGATCATTCCGGTGACCTGGACGGTCCTCTTGTCATAGGAGTCGAAGCTCGTGACTACGTCGAGAAGGCCCAGTCCCTCGATGGTCCCGGCCACCTTGCCCTCCAAGCCCTGCTCGTCCCTCAACTCAAGCCCCAGCATCTGGAAGCCGCCGCACACGCCAAGGATGGGAGCCTTGCCCCGGGCCGAGCATATCGCCCTGTCGAAGCCTTTCTCCCGCATCCAGGCCAGGTCGTCGATGGTGTTCTTCGTTCCCGGTATGATCAGCGCCGCGCAATCCTTCACTTCCGCCGCATCATCCAGGAAACGGACGACCACGCCCGGTTCCAGCGACAGGGCGTCGAAATCGGTGAAATTGGATATCCTTGGCAGACGCACCACGCCGACGACGATCGAGCCTTCCTTCCCCTTGTCCCCGAGGAACATCGAGTCCTCGTCCGGCAGGTCGAGCTCGATGTGCGGGACGACCCCGAGGACCGGGACGCCGGTAAGGCGTTCGATCTCCTCGAAGCCCTCGGCAAGCGATTCGGCAGAGCCATGCATGTTGGTGACGATGATGCCGCCGAACATCCTCCTCTGTTCCTCGGGCAGAAGCATGAGCGTCCCGTACATATAGGCGAACGCGCCGCCCCATTCGATGTTGACCACGAGGACGCAGCTGGCCTCGGCGATCTCCGCCGTCCTCATGTTGACGATGTCGTGCTCGGACATGTTTATCTCCGCCGGGCTGCCCGCGCCCTCGATGACGATGAAATCGGATGTCTTGGAAAGCAGCTCGATGTTCCGCCTGACGATCTTCACGCCCTCGGTGTCGGTGAACTCGCCATAGTACTGCTTGACGTCCATGTCCTTGTACGGACGGCCTTCCACGATGACCTGTGATATCGCATCGCCCTTGGGCTTCAGCAGTATCGGGTTCATGTGGCTGTTCGGTCTAGCCCTGGCCCCGCGGGCCTGCAGTTCCTGCGCCCGGGCGATCTCCTCGCCATCGTCGGTCACGACCGAATTGAGGGACATGTTCTGCGCTTTGAAAGGGACGACCGAGTATCCCATGTTCGAGAAGATGCGGCAGAACGCCGTGCACATCAGCGACTTGCCAGCCCCGGATGTCGCCCCCATCACCATGAGCCGCTTGGCCTTCTTGAAGTGGCGGGATTCCAGTCTCGACTTGATGTCCACTAGATCCTGATGCGAAACCTCGTCGGAGTTCCTGCCGCCAATTTGTAGGAAGAAATCAGCGACCACATCATGCCGGTGCGGCCAAAAGCAATCCTTGCAGCTCCATACCGGGCCTTTCTTCCCCTCGACCATCTCGCCCAGGTCGTCGTCCATGCAGGGATAGAAGGGGCAGAAGCAAAGGGAGCAGTTCTGCCCCTTGAAATGACAAGGATAGTATTCGCAGGAGGAATTGGTGCCGATGTCTCCGGCGGTTAGTTCCTCAGCGATCTTTTCCACGAATTTTCGCAAATTTAACCCTCCACTTCCACTGCATCAATGTGAGTTGGATGAACCATCCAATATAGCTAGGAATGCTGTATGCCTTGACGATTATTAAAGCATCTCTCCTGCCCGCCTATGTCAACATCATGCCTGCTGGATGACATCTAGTTACGAAAGTTCGTACCTTTTGTTGGTGTTGTTAACGGCGTTCAAGCCGGCGAAACATATTTAAATCCCGTTGGATACTTCAGGGTCTGGAAAAGCACTACGCTTTCCGATATCACATTCACTATCACAACCCATTCACCCCCGTCTAAGCGGGACTCACCAAAGAATGGCATGCCTGCGGGAGCGCTGAAGCAAGGCTTCCGTGGAGGATATTGCGGCTGGTATTTGAGAGTGTAGCGGATTTTCCAAGGAACGAGGTGAATTAATCATGAACATTGATCCCAGCACCACTAAGTACCTGGTAAGGGCGAGGCTCAACGCAGATGGCATCGTCGAGAAGCCAGACGTTGTCGGTGCAATTTTCGGACAGACAGAAGGTCTGCTCGGTGACGAACTTGATCTCAGAGATTTGCAGAAAAGCGGCCGGATCGGGAGGATCGAGGTCGACGTGCACTCGAAGCAGGGCAAATCCGAAGGCGAGATCTTAATCCCATCGAGCCTGGACCAGGTCGAGACCGTCATTCTGGCCTCGGCACTTGAGACCATCGACCGGGTCGGGCCATGCAAGGCCAAGATCACCGTAGAGTCGATCGAGGATGTCAGGGTCGTCAAGCGCGCCAAGATCATCGACCGTGCCCGCGAGCTGCTCACGGAACTCATCAAACAGTCCAAGACCAGCGGCGTCGATCTGACCGAGAGCGTCAGGCAGTCGGTGCAGGTCGAGGAGGTCATCTACTACGGCAAGGAACGTCTGCCCGCTGGACCGAACGTCCCGGACTCTGACGCCATCATCGTCGTGGAAGGGCGGTCCGATGTGCTCAACCTGCTGAAGTCCGGCATAAAGAACGCCATCGCAGTCGAGGGAACGAACATCCCCAAGACCATCATGGAGCTGTCCAAGGAACGCGTCATCACCGCATTCGTGGACGGGGACAGGGGCGGAGAGCTCATCCTCAGGGAACTGTTCCAGGTGGCCGAGGTCGACTTCGTCGCTCGTGCGCCCCGTGCACATGAGGTCGAGGAGCTGACCCAGAAACAGATCATGAAGTGCCTGCGCAACAAGATCCCGGGCGAGCAGTTCATGGAGATGTTCGGGCTTGAGTCGGACGGGACCGAGAAGAAGAACGGCCGTTCCGACAAGGCGGAGAAGCTGGAACGCTTCCAGAAGGAAGATAAGGCAGAACGCGCCACCGAGGACAGGGCGGATGCCGATGAGAAACCCTTCGAGAAGCCGGCACCGGTCGAGGCTCCAGCACCAAGGCAGGAGCGCGAGGAACGCCGCGAGGAGAGGCCCCGGCAAGAGAGGCGCGAGGAGAGGCCAAGGCAGGAGCGCCCAGAACAGCGCCGTGAGGCACCAGCACCAAGGCAGGAGCGCGAGGAACGCCGCCCTGAGAGGCGCGAGGAACCACGCGGCCGTGGCGGAGACCGCTACGAGAGGCGCGAGGAAAGGGCTCCGCCGATGCCGGTCGAAGCGGCACCTGAGATGGCGATGGAGAGCTCGGACAAGGCCAAGAAGCTGTCCGCAGCGCAGGAGAAGTACCGCGGGATGATCAACGAACTGTCGTCCACGTCCAAGGCCAAGATCATGGACCCCCTGGGCGCGATCCGCAAGGAAGTACCGGTGAAGGAGCTCGTCAACACCCTGAAGGCAGAGACCGAGCCCATCTCCGCAGTGGTCTTCGACGGCATCATCACCCAGAGGATACTGGACATCGCGGCGGAACAAAAGATCGGGACCCTGGTCGGCACCAAGATGGGCAACATCACCAAGCAGCCCAGCAGTGTTGACGTCTGGACCAAGGAAGATCTGAACTGAACATGTCTGGAAAAGTGAACCTTCAGCGGGAACCCGACCTTCGGTCGATCGAGTCCACGTCGGACATCGAGATACCGACGGACCCGCTGATGCGGGTCATCGGCCAAGAAGAGGCCGTGACCCTGGCGCGCATCGCTGCCAAGCAGCGGCGCCATCTTTTACTCGTCGGACCGCCTGGCTGCGGGAAATCAATGATCGCCCAGGCTCTTTCTTTACATTTATCATCTCCCAAAGAGGAGATCCGCATCGTGCACAATCCGGAGAACCCGGAGCGCCCCACCGTCGAAGTGAAACGGGGGGACGAGGTCCGCCGGGAGCTCGAGTCGATGGGTTCCGCGGAAGGCGAGCTCATCGATCCGATCAACGCCCCCATCAACGTCTCGGAGCGTCTCGGTTACCGGTGCAAGAACTGCGGCACCTATTCATCGCCAAGGGAGCGCACCTGCCCTAAGTGCGCCAAGCCCAAGGGAGGGGACCAGCCCAACCAAGCCAACCCGTTCGGCGATCTGATGAGCGGGTTGTTCGAGCAGATCAACGCCGCCCAGGGACAGAACGCCTCGGCAGGCAAGGAGCGGGTGACCACCACCCGCAAGCGCTTCGGCAAGGAAGAGGTGGTCGTCTTCGAGCGCTGCGGTGAGATGATCCGCGTGCTGGACCAGGATGCCCTGGAGAAGCGGCGCGAACTGGAGAAGGTCTCCCCGAGGAAAGTGCTGGTCCCGCTGAACCGCAACCCGTTCGTGCTGGCCACCGGTTCATCCGAAACGGAGCTGCTGGGTGACGTGAGGCACGATCCCTATGGCGGACACCCGCAGCTGGGAACGCAACCCTATGAGCGGGTGGTTCCAGGCTCGATCCATGAGGCCCATGAAGGTGTGCTGTTCCTAGACGAGCTTCCACATCTGGGCCACATTCAACGGTTCATACTCACAGCCATGCAGGAAAAGCGCTTCCCCATCAGCGGACGCAACCCACAGAGCGCCGGAGCCAGCGTCAAGGTGAACGACGTCCCCTGCGACTTCATATTCGTCGGGGCCTGCAACATACAGGACCTGGAGCAAGTCCTTTCTCCGCTCCGATCTAGGATCGCCGGCAACGGATACGAGGTGCTGGTCAACACCACCATGGAGGACAACGACCAGAACCGGGCCCGCCTGGCACAGTTCATCGCCCAGGAGATAACGGTCGACGGCCGTATCCCGCAGGCTACCCGCGCCGCCGTGGAGGGCATCGTCAAGGAGGCCCACCAACGCGCGAAACGCATCGATAATCAGACCAACGCGCTCACGCTGAGGCTAAGAGAACTGGGCGGCCTGCTCAGAGCGGCCGGGGACATCGCCGTGGTCAACGGGGACCCGATGATCGATCTCAAGCACATCGATCAGGCGATCAAACGCTCCCGTTCCGCCGAAGACCAGATCAAGGACCGGTACGGCTCGTACACCAAAGGCCTGGGCACCGACATCTCGTCCGCCCAGAAGGAAAAATCGCCCTATTATTTCCAGAACGAGACGGCGGACAAGGATACGATGTTCCACTGATCACAGGTGGAGCCGAAGCGTGTACCCGTCCTCGCCGTTGCTGTAGTACTCCGGGATCCGTCCTGTCAGCATGAAACCGAACCTTTGGTAGAACCTTATTCCGGACAGGTTGCTGGCGCGGACCTCGAGCGAGACGAACTGAACGCCCCGGTTCGCCCCTTCCATCAGGAAACGGGTGACCAGCATCGTCCCGATGCCGTGGTTCCGATACTCCTTCTTGACCGCCAGCATGAGGACCCTGCACTCCACTTCCGAGGACAGGATGCCGAACAGGAAACCAACGATCCGGCCCATGTCCTCGACCACCAGAAATCCGTTCGGCCAGTAGGGTGACAGCTCGGTAAAGACACTGGGGTTGTACCGCTCCTTCAGATTGTTCGAGGCCAGATCATAGACTGCCCAAAGATCGGTTGGCCTGAAGGACCGGATCAGCACGCCAGTCGATTGCGCTAACGATTCTTAATCTTTCTCAATACAATCCATAACACGCATGCCAGGCCCCCGGCGCTTGCCGGGATGAGGATCAAGTGGTTCTGTTCCTCGACGGCATCGGGCGGATTGACAATGACCAGCATCCTGGCGGTCGCGACGTTGTCGAACCGGTCGGTCACCGTCAGGATGATGTCGTGGATCCCCAGTCCCAGGTATGCCATCACGTAGGAACCGTTCCAAGTGACACCGGTAAGGCGGTCGCTCCATAGATACGAAACTATCCCGGCATCGTCCCGGCTCTCCTTGGCGTCCAGGACGACCGGTTGGCCTTCGATCAATGTCAGGTTGTTCCACGGCAGAGAGATGCTGGGCGGGTCTGGATCGATAGCCCAGTCCCGCCAGAAGCAATCCGCGAAGAAGGATGAGACCGCAGGCGATGAGATGACCAGGCCGACCTCCCGGTTCTGGAAGACCGAAGCGTCCACCCAGTTGATGCTGGAGACCAGCACCCTATTGTCAGCTATGACACCCTTGTTGTGCATGACGCCAAAATTGTGATACGCAGACACCAGTCTCGCCTCGAGGTCAACGTTCCTCTCCCGGGCCAACGAATTCAGCGCGTCGACCGTCATGGAATTGTTCCTGGTATCGGACGTGCTCACGAACGTCTCGTCCAGGAGCACGCGTACTTGGACGCCTCTGCCCGCTGCGTCGACTAGCTCGTCCATTATCAGGTTCTTCTCCACCCAGGCCGGATCGATGTAGAGCTGTTCCACCAGGAGCCGGGTGGTGGCCGAGGTGATAAGGTCGATCACGCCCCGGAATGATGTATCTGGGGAGACGATCAGAGAAACGTCGGCAATCACCGGATCTGTGGACGTTACCCTGAGCGGGGGCAGTTCCACGTTCCCAGGTGGAGCATACCAATCCCTGACCAATTCCGACGCCTCCCTTACGTCACGCCGTTCCAATGACGAGTCTTCCCGGAACATGCCGGTCACGTCAGCGGCCAGTTCATCGGATGCCACCGTCACTCCCCAACCTCGGTTCGATACCAGACCTCCCGCCCAGTTCTCTGACATTACTGTGACCCGGGCCCTGTCGATGACGAAATACTTTGCATGAAGGCAGTCGTATCTTCGGTAGGTCATATTCGAGGTCATGAGACGAACATCACAACCGGCTTGGACCAGCTTGACGATGGCGGTCTTGGAGGAGTTGGCCAATCCTGCGACCGGCTGCCCCTCGATCAACAGTGTCACATCAACACCGCGAGCCCGGGTTTGGGCGAATGCCTCGACCACCGACAGGTCGCTCAGATCGTAGACGCAGGCGTCGATGGTGGCCTGGGCATATGTTATCTCCCTGATCATCCGGTTGAGTGCATCTTCGGGGGATGTGAAAGGATACACCGATGCCAGATGGGGCATGAACCCGAGTTCCGACCGGCCAACGCATGAACTGCGCCAGTCCGCTGACGTGTCAGTATCAGGATGGCCGACCTCGCGCACCGACATGTCCCCTTTTTTCAGAGGGGCGTAGGGCATTCCCGACCAGCCAGAGGAAGGCACGGCCGCCCCATAGCAGAACGAGTCCGTGATCCAGCCCTCTGGAGCAATGAGGTCCACCTGATCTCCTTTGTCAGAGAGAGCGAAGGTCCCGTGCCTTTCCGCACGTCCGTCCTTATAGGCCATAGCCCGCTCGCCGGGGTAGTAGGAATTGAAGAGGGAGTCGTCAAGGCTGAAACTGAGTCGTTCGTCAGGAAGCAGAACGATGCTGGCGTTGACCTTGAGCCATCCTTCGCCGTCATCGATGGTCCAGCCGATGGCGTCGACCGTATGGTTTGAAACGTTCTGGATGGTGACAAGTTCCAGGGGCGTCGATGGTGCCACCCGGGTCAGGAGGAGCGAGGGGGTCGGAACCACGTCGATAACCGCTCCCGTCAGGACGATGGGAGATGCGGCCATCAACAGGGAAAGCACTGCAAGGATAATGACCGGAGAGGTCCACCGACGCATGATGCACGATGAGATGGAGAGCCGATATTCCGGTGCATTACTCTGAGCCTGAGAGAATGGTTCAGATAGCTCAGATGCCGCTGACCAGGTCAGACAGTGCCTTGCGGACGTCGGCAGCCTTTACCACACCAGAGGCCAAGAGGACACCTTTTGCGCCGAGTTCAAGCGCGGCCTTGACGTCCTTACCTGTCTTCACTCCGGCGCCGCATAGCACGGGAATGTTGGCGTCGACCCTGTGGACCGCGTTGACCGCGTCTGAGACTACCTCAGGCCTTGCCGAGGTCACCGATATGTCCCCGCCGATGAGCTCTGGAGGCTCCACCGCGATAAAATCGGGCTTGAAGAATGCGACCGCGCCAGAGGTCTCCGCCGAGTCTGCGCAGACGACGGACAACAGACCGTTAGCCCGGCACGCCGCCACCGAGTTCTTGAGGTCGGTGATCTCGAGCCGGTGTTCGGAATGATTGATAAGGGAACCGGCCGCGCCCGCCGACGCGATCATTTCCGGCGTGATCCAACCTGTGTTGGAGCCGGGCTTCCTCGCATCGACGTGCTGCGCTAGTACCGGGATGTTTACGGCCGCGGCGACCCTCGACAGTTCGACCATCGGAGGACACACCGCGACGCTTACCCCGGACTCCTCGGCAACCTGTTGGCATGCCAGCGCGACGGAGACGGCTTTGGCGCCTTCGACCTCGCGGTACACCTTGAAGTTGACGATGATGGCCGGGGTAGCTATCTTACTCAATGTCTTCCATCCTTTCCTTCAGCTTGCTGAGGACGGCCGGGCGGGTGGTGTATTCCATCTCTTCCGGTCCAAGGATGCCAGGCATGAACGGCCCCTGCTGCCGCAGGTAGATGCTGGCCTTGATGGCCTTCTGGCGGGCCGTGTCCCAGCAGCTGCCGGAGAAGAAGTCCACCGGCTCATGTACCCCCATCGGGCTGCCTGGGTCCTCCAGACCCTGGATCTTTCCATGGCTGATCTGGAAACCGAGAGCGCAGACGCGTGGCGGTCCGTCGAAATAGACCGGATCGGAATCGGCCACCGAGCAGGGGTACCATGCACCGATGTGCGATCCCCGCATCCAGCCTGCGACCATGTACGGATGCATGTACGGTTGGAGGACCTCTCCGACCGCCGGGAACCCGGATTGGCATCTGACGACGCAGACCGGGTCGTCCTTGCCCACATACTTGCCGGCGCAGAGGTTAAGCTTCTCGGTGCTGACCACCGCCGAGACGCCCATGTCCTTGTTCTTGCTGAAGATCCTCTTGATGGCGTATCTGGAAGTGTCGCCCAGCAGGCTGAGGATATCATACGATTCCTCGGGTGCCGACATCATGCACTTCTTCGAGTCGATTACGTCCTGTATCTCGAACTTGAAACCTTCGTGCGCCTTCGGGTCGATGATGAGCCCGGTGGTGGTGAACGGGTCCATGAAGGTCCTGGTCAAAGGCATCGAGTATGCTGAGGGCTCGGTCTTGTCCGCCATGAAGAAGACGATCGGTTCCGAGCCTCGTTCCACGAACTCCATCTCCGCGGCTCCCGGACCCATGCCCCGGATGTTACCGCTGAACGCGTCCTTCAGGATGTCCTGACCGGCGGCGTACATCTTCATTTCCTTGGCCAGCTTGGCGGCGGTCTTGAACGCCTCCCATGCCAGTCCGTGTACGTCGCGATGGTTCTCACCCTTGTTGTGGGTCATGAACAGGTTAATGTCATCCCCTACCCTAGTGACGTAGAAGTCGTTGATCGTACCCGCCTTGACGCCTTCCTTCAAGACGTCGCCGCAGACCGACATCATCTTCGGGTGAGGCTTTGAGTGCCCGCAAACCGATCCGACATCCGCCTTTATCACTGAAACAGTCACTTTGTCCGTCATGTGATTCCCATACCTAGATTGAGTTTGTGAAATGCAATGACCCTATATAAAAATTGATAATCCGTTGACCGTGCTGGAACGGAGTTTGAGAGAATACATCGAGCGGACCGTGATATTAGCTGCACCTTGCCGATGGAAAGGAATAACCAGTTATGGTCCATTACCCCGGCATGGACCTGGTCAAGCCGAAGCGCGTGAAGGCCGGGGGCACGGTCCGCCTGGTCGCCCCATCATTGTCAGCCAGCATCATCGAGACAAGGGCATGGGACATCGGCGTCAGAAGGCTGGAGTCGAAGGACCTCAAGGTGCAGGTGGGCAAGCACGCGATGGGCTCGCGCGGCCACACGTCCGGCACCATTAAAGAACGGGCCGATGACCTGATGGACGCGTTCCGCGATCCGGAGGTGGACTTGGTGATGTCGGTCATCGGAGGGTTCAACTCGAACCAACTGCTGCCTTACCTGGACTTCGACGTTATCCGGAAGAGCCGGAAGCCGTTCATCGGATACAGCGACGTCACCGCCCTTAACAATGCTATTCTGGCGAGATCCGGACTGGTCAACTTCCATGGTCCCGCCTTCGTAACCTTTTGCCAGCCGGAACTATCGCCCTATACCGAGCGGTCGTTCGACCGGGCTCTGTTGGAAGGAGTTCCCAATGTTCCGATCGAGGCCTCCAAATGCTGGGCTGAGGACCGGTGGTTCATGAAGGAATCGCTGGGACCCCGGGAATGGAAGAACAACCCGGGATGGACCATTCTTCGTGAAGGTCACGCCAAGGGCAACGCAGTAGGCGGCAATCTGAGCACGCTCATGCTCCTGGCCGGGACGGAATACTGGCCGGACATGAACGGGGCGATACTCTTCCTGGAGGACGATGAGACCGCTTCTCCGGAGGTCTTTGACCGGGACATCACGCATCTGAAACAGATGGGAGTTTTCGACCAGGTCTACGGTCTGGTCATCGGCCGTTCACCGACCGAGGCTGGCTTCACGGCGAACGATTCGATGGCGATGGTGATCGACGATCTGCTGGGAGAATGCGACCTTCCTGTGGTCGTCAATGTTGATATCGGCCACACTGATCCCATGTTCACTATCCCTCTGGGAACCAGGTGTGAGCTGTCCACGGACAGAAAGAAGTTGACCTTCGTCGAGAAAGCGGTCGAGTGACCGGTGACGAAGGGAGCGAGAACGCGCCTCACTCGACTGTGATCGCCGATACAGGGCAGGCATCTGCTGCTTTTTCCGCGCATCCCTTCTTATCGGCCGGAATCTCGCCCGTGTGGACGCCGCCCTTCTGGAAAGGTGCCTTCAATTCGGATATTCCGTCCGCTCCTTCCGTGAACACGTCCGGGCATTCGTCGTTGTAGCAAAGTCCGCAGCCAGTGCACTCGTTCTCGTCAATCTTGACCTTAGGCATGAGAGGTTATAAGCGAAGCATCTGGTTTTATTGTTTTCGGTTGTAGGCTATTTTGGAAGGTAGGAAAGGTCTTCGAATCTTCATTTGACCGCGATCGCCGACGCCGGGCAGGCTTCTTCAGCCTGTTGGGCACAAGGAAGAATGCTCTTCGGTATCTCGCCTTATGTGTCTTCTCCTTGATGATTCTCCAACATCCTTGGTGAAAGGCAGCTTCGATCCGGATTTGCCGCCTGCCCATTAATTTTCGGTCGCTGTTCGCTTCATTCAAGCTTCAAATTCCAATTGCCAGCATAATGATCTCTCCTTTCTAGCGTGTCAAAATATTAAATACAGGCCTGCCGTATTCCGAGCTGGGTGCGTGCAATGGAACCGATTATGCCCACGAAGAACTCAAAGAACATCTCGAGCGAGGACTATGAAAAAGAGGTCGTCGTGGAAGGATGGGTACAGGAAGTAAGGAACCTCGGCGGGATATCATTCCTGATCCTCAGGGATAGGTACGGGATCGTCCAGATCACCGCACCGAAGAAGAAGATCGCCCCCGAGCTGATGACGATGCTGTCCTCAGTACCGCGCGAGTCGGTGGTCAAGATATCCGGATCGGTGAAGCAGAGCACCCAGGCCAAGGCCGGTTATGAGATCATCCCATCCGGCATGGAGATCCTCAGTCCATCCCATTCACCGCTGCCGATGGGCGTCGTCGATAAGGTCAGCGTCGAGGCCGAGACCCGTTTCGACCATCGTTTCATGGATTTGAGAAAGCCGGAGGCCAGGGCGGTCTTCGAGATCAAGTCCCTTACACTTCGCCTCATCGACGAGTTCCTGGAGAAGGAGGACTTCGTTGAGACATTCACGCCCAAGATCGTCGCGTCCGGGGCGGAGGGCGGGGCGACCTTGTTCGAGATCAACTACTTCGGCAAGAAGGCCTACCTGGCGCAATCGCCGCAACTGTACAAGCAGATGCTCATGTCGACCGGGCTGGACCGGGTGTTCGAGATCGGTCAGGCGTTCCGCGCGGAACCCTCCGACACGGTCAGGCACGTCTCCGAGTTCATATCCTTCGATGCCGAGATGGCACACATCGCCTCGCAGCGGGACGTCATGGCCATGCTCGAGGCATGTACCCAATACGTATTCAAGGGCGTCATCGAGCGTGGCAAGGAACAGCTGGAGAAGCTGAACACGACGGTCGTCCTGCCGAAGGCGCCATACCCGATGATCACCTATGCGGACGCCATCGACATGGTCTGCGGCGCGGACCTCAAGATCTGCCACGGAGAGGACCTGGGCACCGAGGGGGAGAAGGTCCTCGGCGATATCATGATGGAGAAGGGGTACGAGATGTACTGGATACATGAGTATCCGGAGGAGGCGAAACCGTTCTACATCATGGAGAAGGATGGAACGCCATACTCGTACTCGTTCGATCTGGACTACAGAGGCCAGGAGATGGCCTCCGGCGGTCAGAGGGAGCACCGGCACGACAGGCTGACGGCCAGGATGGAGAAGAAGGGGCTCGACCCGGCCGCGTTCGACTTCTATCTGAACTCGTTCGCGTACGGGATGCCGCCGCACGGCGGCTGGGGCTTCGGCGTGGAAAGGTTCGTGGTCAAGATGCTCGGCCAGCAGAACATTCGGGAAGCGATCCTGTTCCCGCGCGACCGCAACCGGCTCGTGCCGTAGACAGGGTGTCGAATGGAAATTGGGAGGTGCTTCCTGAAGCGCATCGCACGGATGACGCCGCTGCAGAAGACAGCGGTATTGCTGGTCATCGGGCTGGTGCTCTACGGCCCACTGATCGCCATCGACGAGCTGGTCATCAAGCACGACCCCAACGTCCCGGTCAACGACGACATCAACTTCTACCGGAACCGGACGATAGCGATCCTTCACGGGGAGATACCGTACAAGGACATAGCCAACGTGGAATCGCCGCCGCTCATCAACTACATGCTGGTCCCGGCCCAGCTGATGGGTGGTGAATCCTGGCAGTACGCGATGTACTTCTCGCTGTTCAGCATCTTCACCGGGATCTCTTTCTATGCGTTCCTTCGTCGTTATGACGACCAGGCGGCGTTCGTAGCCGGCCTTGCGTTCATCCTGATGCCCTACGCGTTCATCGATTCGACGTTCGGCGTGCAGGACGAGGCGATAACCACCCTCATCTTCCTGCTGCCCCTGTTCCTCTACATCCTTGGCCGTCTTAAAACGTCCGCCTTGGTGGAGATCGTGGGGGTGTGGACCAAATTCTTCAACGGCGTGATCTACCTGGTGTTCCTGATCAAGGCACCGACCCGCAGGGACGCCTGGAAGATCTTCGAGGTAACGGTGTTGATCATGGCAATGGTGGTCGTCCCGTTCCTCATCATCGCCCCGGACAAGTTCCTCAGCTTCCCGTCCTACTATTTCCTGCAGAACCAGGGCGCCTCGACCGGCGGCATGAGCGCGTGGCACTTCTGGGACCTGGGCGGGTTCACCCTGCCCGGTTCGATCGGCCTCCCCATGACCCTGGCCGGGATCCTGGGGGCATCATACTACGTGTACCGCAAGCGCGCAACCACGACGTTCTGGGAGGGGTGCTTCATCGTCATGATGGCGTTCTTCCTGTTCTACCCGAAGATGTTGCTGGGCTACTACCTGATGCCGGTAGCTCTCCTGCTCGTGTGGGGGGCGACGAACCGGAAGATCATGGTCAGGTGCTTCCTGTCCTATATCCCGCTGGCGCTGACGGTCTTGTTCGCCGAACACGGATCCAGCAAACCTATGATTGACTTCCCCGGCTCGTGGTTCATCGGGTTCCTGCTCGTGCTCGCAGGCAACCTGTTCCTGATCGACACGTTCTTGAAGGCACGCAAGGAAAGGGTGTTCTTCGAGAAGGGAGAGCCTGTTAGCGTACCAGCAGTCCAGAAAAATATATCCCCTTAGAATACATCTCCTATCCGGGATGCACGTGGAGTCGCACGAAGGGATAGTTGAGGATTTTAATGACTATGAACCTAGTCCTATCGATGAAGATCACTTCGAGGGGCTGACGGTCGATGACCTCAACGTCGTGGAGTTCTTCGTGGGCGGAGAGCCGGTTCCCCAGGGTTCGACCAAGTCGTTCTACATCAAGAAGCTGAACCGCGTCGTCACCACCCACGGCAACAAGAACACCAACCGCTGGAGGGAGCGTATCGCCCATGAGGCGCAGTGCACCGACGAAGCTCGGACGTACACGTTCTTCTCTGATGACCGGCGGCAAGGCTACGACGTCCAGCTCAGTTTTGTTTTCACAAAGCCCAAGAGCACCCCGAAGAAGTACAAGCTCAACACCAAGCGCCCCGACCTGGACAAGCTGATAAGGGCCGTGCTGGATGGGATAACGGACGTGCTGATCCCGGATGACGCTCAGGTTATCTCGATAACGGCCAGCAAATGTTATGGCGACTGCAATCAGCCGCCGGGGTTAAAGATAAAGGTCACCCGGCTGCCATGAGCCAGTAATTCAATGTAGTGCAAAGTGAAGATGTCTGAAATAAGACAATATTGAGAGCCAGACAGATAGGGGTCCGGCGTTGGATCGGCACTCATAGGGCTCATCATCTCCATTCGGATCAGCTGACCCTCTTCTCTTCATCTCCACGCTTGCTGTGCCGGAGTCCCCTATGATCCAATGTCATGTCTGGCTATTCTATTAAGGTTTGGGGAAGCAGTAAACGGTATTGTGAGGAGGACCTATCGTCGTCTCGATCTGTTCTTCTAAGGGCGATGTAGGGAATAGGACAAGGCAAGGACGATTTGCCGATGAGCCGACAGAAGGGTTATTTCTCGCCCGGCCATAAACCTCCCTTACCGCGTCAGGGGCTATCGCCGCTAACCGGTGATAACAAACGATTGGTGAAAGTGAAATGAAGAAGAAATCTCTGAGCACAATGAAGAGCAAGTTCGTGGGGCTCCCCTACTCGCTGACAGTAGCGCACCAGATCGAATCCAACGGTTACGGGTTCGTGGTGTCTGTCGAGACCGGGACGATCCGCGACGTGTTCGAGCCTGGAGCCTAAACGTAGAGCGAGAGTGTTTGATATGAAGCTGCCATTGCGAAGACGATGTGAGGATCTGTTCTTGAGACGAGAGCTGGCAGCTTGCCGAGTGGTTTCTTCTAGACGGTAGATCGGAGAGACCGATCTTCACTGACCTATTATCAGTGCTAGCTCATTTTTGTCTCATGATAGTCGGTAAATAATCGAAAAACCAGTACACCGGACCTGAGGACTTGACGTGGAAGCTGTGAATGTCATATTCGGGATCATGTTCATCATCGTTGGCTTGGTCCTGATGGCTATCTCGGTCCCGCTCATGAACGGCAAGGTGGCCATGAACCATTTCTATGGGGTTCGGCTAAGGAAGAGCTTCACATCAGAGAAGAACTGGTACCTCATGAACGCCTACGGAGGCCGGCAGCTTCTGATATGGTCTGCGGTCGTGGTCGTCCTTGGAGTGCTGACCATGTTCTTCCCCTTCAATGGGCAAGAGGAGCTGATCTTCCTTTTCGCGTTCTTGCCGCTGATCGTGCTCATGATCCCAGTTTATCTGATCGTTCGGTATTCCAAGACATTGAGCGAAGTTAACTAGCGTGAAACAGGACGATCATGAACGTGATCGACGCCGAAGAAAGAAAACAGGACCTTCCTTTCTTGTGATGGTGGAAGGTCTTTTCATGCCCGCAAAATGAGAATTGGCATGTTCGCGTTTAAGATGGGGATCTCACACGTACGCGTTCGAGACTCCCTCCATGAAGATCTTCGTATAGCCTCGGCCCCGACATTGAGAACATGCCGGTGGATCTGAATCCCCGGAGGCCGCCGATAGGATCTTGCCTGTCCCGTAGCAGTACTTGCATTTCATTTTCATGTAGCTCAGAACATCACCTCCTATTTCACTCGATAGATAGGTTCCAATCGTCAGGGTATGCCATTAGCGTTACGACCCGGTTCTCAGAATTGATACTAAGGGATCGGTGAAATATTGACCATGTCCCATCCCGGATATCCTTCATTTCAAGCTGAGGAAAGTACCATGACAAGGGAATCCAGTTCCTTTCCGTCTCTTCGATGCTTCTGTATCGCGCTGATATGCCGGCTGACCGAACCCATAGCAAGTTTGATGCCCCGAGGGACAAGTAGTAACTATGATCAACATGCCGAGCGCGATAGTCATCCTGAACACGGACATAGGAAAGGAGAACGAAGTGGCAGAAGAGATGAGCAAAATCCCCGGGGTCGAGGCCTCCCAAGTGGTCTATGGGGTCTACGACATCGTGGCCAAGGTCTCCTCGGATACGAATGACCTTCTCGAATCCCTGATCATGAAGCGTATACGGCAAGTGCCGTTCGTCCGTTCGACGCTCACCCTGATCGTCAGCCGGGAATACAAAAGAACATGACCAGAAAGGACATACGGGGAGTAGAAACTGGAACAGGGTGAGTGATTGGACAAGTTTTCGGAGGACCTCGAGTCCTTGATCGCGCGTCTCGTCAAAGACGCGGAACCGGACGTCGCGGAGAACATGAAGCGGCTTGAGGAACGATTGATCGAACTGCGGGAAAAGAACCTGCTCAAGATCAACCACTCGGTCTTAGAGCTGATCGTCGCCAAGTTCCTGATCTCGGACGGGTACGATGTGGACTTGGAGCACGTCGTTGACTCCAATTTGAGCTGCGACGTCTACGCGGTGAAAGGCGAAGGGACGCTCATCGTCGAGGTGGAGACCGGATTCGTCCCGCCCGCCCATGCACTGGACCCGATGGACTACATCAGGGCCAGGATCGCCAGCAAGATCGCCCGGTACAGCAACCATTGCAACAAGTTCAGCCTGGCGGCGCCGCCGCATTACATAATGCCCGTGCCGAGGTTCTTCATCAGGCCGCCGCGGACCCGATCCGAACAGGAGCTGGCCTGGATCAAACATTATTGCGACATGTATTACACCAGACCGCCGGTCTCGATGGACGAGATAATGAACTCGCGCATACACAGCGTTCAGATAATCGATGTCGACACCGCCTCCGTCAGGGAGATAGACCCGCTGACCTACATCGACCGGATCGAACAGTGGTATGCATGAACGTTTGGTGATCTTCCACGGTCACGTCTCTGCGGTCAGACTTGGATCCTAAAGACATCTGACCTTGGAAACGTCGACCGGAATGTGTTCGACGAATCCCTCCAGGGCTCGCTTCGTGGCTTCCCTCGGTTCGTCATCGTTCTGGTAGCCCATGGTAACGGACATCGCCCCGCGGAACGTCGAGACGACGAAACAGGTGGAGGGCATCAGAGAACCTGGATAGCAGACGTAGGCATCCGTCAGCCCATCGACCGGCGGCAGGGGAAAGGGACCCGGATTTGAGATGAAGATGTTGGCGAGGCCGTCATCCTGCCTCCTTGCCATCTCCTGGACCATTCGGTGCACGGTGTTGCCTTCCGGGTCGGACAGCCGGTCGAAAGCGACCTGCTCCCGTACGCCGACCAACCCCATCTTCAGCCGCTTCGTCTCCCTGACGACCTTGGCCAGAGTCGCCTCCGTTCTGTCTCCCGGTTCCCTTTGGATGGGGAAGGAGATGTTGGCCGCCTGATTGCTCATGACCCTGGTGCCGTCGGTCAGATGCTGCCTGAGGTCGGCCGGGAACGATAGGTTCTGAGGCCTGTCGCTGCCGGTCAGGTCACTTAGTGAGAGGAAATAGGCGGACAGAAGCACATCGTTGATCGTAGCACCGCACGAGTGCGCCGCCTGTTTGATCCGAAGGACCTCATCCTGGGGGATCACCGCCCTATGATATGATGAGGATTCATGGGACCGGCCGCAGAACGATGGCCACATAGAGGTTTCCATTTCCATAGCCTCATCCGATGCGTCGAGCTTGTCCATCAGGTCCGCCGTCCACAATGTGTCCCTGACCGGAAGGCCTCCGGTGCTCATCGGGACGGAGGAAGGGTCTAGATATGCATTCAGCAGCGTGTTCGCCATAACCATCAGGCCATGCCCGTCGGCAGCCGCGTGGGCGAGGTTGATGATGATAACGTCCCGGTCGGGGGAACGGAGAAGGCGGATCTTGGACTGCGCGTCCCCATATGGGTCCATAGCCAATGGGACATGCGGACGGTAATCCCGGTCCTCGATGAAATTGACGGAAAGGATCTCGTCGCTCTCCTTCCTTCCCTGGAGATCCCAGTAGGCTGGACCTCTTCCTCGAACCAGTTTTGAGCTCAGAATGGGGAAAGCGTCGATGCAACGCGAGGCCGCCTCGAACAGTCTGCGCATGTCAAGACGCCGGCTGAACTCCATCACGGCTATCATGGTGGCATCGCCCATCAGACGGACCGAGTCGGTGAACAGATCGAGCGATGATGCCGGCTGACGCTGCATGCTTCTGTGAACCTGATTTACTTTATTAATTGAATGGGCGACATTACCATTTTTCGATATTATCCTGCGGTGTGAATAACACAGGCGAGATGGAGTTGGTCAGGATAGATGGATCTGGACTCACCCATCAAGACAGCAAGATCGTTATCAGCGGGCAATAAAGGAAAAAATCAACCTTGAAATATCAGCGCAACATTTGTTGGCGTGCCATGATAGAATCGGCCCTGGTGTTCCTGGCGTCCGTCGCCGTCATCACCGTGTCTGGAGCATTCATGCCGGGTCCATTGTTCGCGGCGACCATCGCCAAAAGCTACAACGATCCGAGGGCGGGCATCAAGGTGACCGCCGGGCACGCGGCCATCGAAGTGCCGCTTATAATCGCGATCTTCCTCGGGTTCGACTTCATCTTCAAGGACCAGACGGTCTTCGCGTACATCGCGCTCATAGGCGGCATCATCCTGATGTACATGGGCGTGTCGGAGCTAAGGGCCAGGAAGGTCATCGTGCAGGAGAAGGACTTTGGCCAGGGGTCGTTCACCACCGGCATGATCACGACCATCACTAACCCGTATTGGGTCTTCTGGTGGGCGACCGTCGGAGCGGCATTGGTCACCACCGCCATTGGATACGGGCTTATCATACTCCCGCTGTTCATCATCACCCACTTGGCGGTGGACCTTGGATGGAACCATTTCGTGGCCACGACCGTCTTCCGTTCCAAAGGACTATGGGACCGCAAATGGCACGAGTATCTCATCCTGGCGGCCGCGGTCATCATGATCTTCTTCGCATTGTACTTCCTGTACAGCTCGATTACGACGCTGCTGAGATTCTGAGAAAGCAAGATGATTTCAGAAAAATTCCTGTGAAGTATGATTAAATATACAATCTAACCATATAATATTATGATCGCCGTGAGAAACGGAGCCAAGGTCCTGAGCCTGATCTTCCTTGCAGCGTCGTTTATCTTGTTTGTGATTGGTGTCGTGGTCTACAACCAACAATACAAGCCAGCAGGTATGATCTATTTTGGAGTTGGTTGTATCCTTTTCGGTATCGCCGTCTATAGACCCATTGGCATATTCCATACACTGATCTCATTCATTTTCGCTTTCCTGTTCATATGGGAAGGGATTGAATGGTTGTTCACTTTCACATGAGAGGTCGTTCTGACCCCATTTGGAGCTCGATCACGAATTTTGTGCGTCTCTGATTCTGGAACAATTTACTATTGCGCCAGAATGTACCTGTCTGGATAAATGTCCGGATCTTATTGGATAATAAGCATCCAAATGGGCGTCGGCCACCGCGCGGGCGACCGTAGCCACTATGTAACTGAGATCATGCTGCTACGCTGGAACTCCCGGAAGAGGAACCAGAAATTGGAGGACAGATCCCGCCGTCTTTCAGGTAGATATAAAAGGCCTCCAACAAAACACCTTCATCATTTGCATTCAATGATCGGCGGAAACAAAGAGGAACGCTAGCGTTCCGACCGGTAAGGATTTTATCAAGAAACGTTTCTCGATGGCTCATGGATGAGAAGATGGAGAGGGTGCTGCAAAGGTATTACGAGAAGGATTATTACGACTACCGCGAGGACCTAGTCTCCGATCTGGATGATCTGGACGAGAAGGCGCTGGAGATCGCGCTCGAGGCCAGGGTCAGCAAGATGTTCCCGCTCATAGACTCAATCGGGCACCAGCTTGACCTTACTTATCCGGACCTGTCCGTGGAAGAGATCGTTCTGGCGATCAAGTACCTTATTGACGGCGAGATGGGCGGATCGGTCATCATCTACGACGATGAAGTGCTGGAAGTATCCAAGTTCACCAAGGACGCTGAGGAGGTCGGGGAGAAGATAAACACCTGGATCGAGATGTTCATGAGCAAGAAGCACATGAACTTCGAGATTGTGGAGATCATCTATGTCTTCGACGAGCTCATCCGCGGGTTCCGTGGCAGTCAGGAAGAGGACCAGTTCATCCTTATCCCAGAATCGGACGATGACGACGAAGATTGAGACGGGCTGAGAAAGCCCCTTTTTTTCCCATAAAGCCAAAAACGGGTGTCTTTGATGATCGGCTTCCGGATTTCGGCCAGAGTTCTCCCCCTGTTTCGACCGGTAATTTGCAGAAAACAACATGCTCAATTTTAAGGCATCGAACACTAATTCATCATGGGGAAGAGATTACGAGGGATTCTGACATATTGTTGACCAGGATGACTCACCGGGGACATCTGGGCGATGCACCGTTGCCCATCATCGGAGGAGTCCTGATCATCATCGGCCTGTTCCTCATATTCGCCACGAACTCGGTGGATTTTGGTCTAATGATCTCTGGCCTGGGAGTGATCCTGATCGGTATCAGTGACAGGCCCAAGCTCAGTTTTCGCTACCTGAAATACACAGGTCCGGTCGGGCTTGCACTTGTGCTCGCCGGATTGTTGCTATTCCTGAAGATCATCTAAAATCTAGATAGGAGCAAGAATCGGGATGGGTCAATCCCCTCTTCCGATCTCCATCATACGTTCCAGAGGGATTCTGGCCTTTTCCATGACATCGTTCGGCAGCTCTATGGCCGGTTGGAGCGTCTCCAGCGCCCGGACCACCATCTGGATCGTGATCATCTTCATGGTCGGGCAGACGGCTCCCTCGACGGAGTAGAACCTCTTGGTGGGATTCTCTTTGCCCAGACGGTAGGTCATCGCGCCTTCCGTGGCAATGATGAACTCCGTGGCTTCGGATGACTTGGCGAACTTGAGTATGCCCTCGGTCGAGGCTACCCTGTCCGCCAGGTCGATAACCTCCGGACGGCACTCAGGATGGACCAGGACCAGCGCCTTCGGGTGTGACTTCTTCAGGAGCGTTATCGCCTCGGGCGAGATCATGTCATGCGTTGGGCAGAATCCCGGCCAGACGATTATCTCCTTTTCAGGGTAGAACCTCTGAACATAGTAACCGAGGTTGCAGTCGGGCACGAACAGGATCTGCTTGGCCTCGATGCTGCCCACCACCTTGACGGCATTGGACGAGGTGCAGCACACGTCCGTTTCCGCCTTGCATGCGGCGGACGTGTTGACGTAAGAAACAACGACGGCATCGGGATATTTCTCCCGCACGTCGTGCAGCGATTCGCCATCACACATGGCGGCCATGGGGCATCTGGCCTGGGGTTCCGGCAGGATGACGATCTTGGACGGATTCAGGACCTTGGCTGATTCGGCCATGAAATCGACGCCGCAGAAGATGATCACATCGGCTGTAGTCTTCATCGCCTGGACAGAAAGGCCCAGCGAGTCGCCGACGAAATCCGCTATCTCCTGGATCTCAGGGGGCTGATAGTTGTGCGCCAGAATGACGGCGTTCTTCTCCTTCTTCAGCTCCTGGATTCTCTCCCAGTCCTGCATTGGGGTTGCGATAATGAATGCGATATTAAAAACTTGGTGGCCAACCCTGCCGCTGGGAGGGCTGGCCCGGTCGCCTGACCGAAGGAGGGATCGATTTCGTAAGCTTACTTCTGAGCCACCTTGTCGAACTGCTCTGATACGAAGTCCCAGTTGACGTTGTTCCAGAACGTCTCAACGTATTTCGGCCTGAGGTTCTTGTAGTCCACGTAGTAGGCGTGTTCCCAAACATCCAGTACCGCCAGGATCTTATATCCGGGTATGACGTTGACGTTGTGCTTCTCGATCTGCGTGATCATCGGCCTCTGGGTCATCCTGCAGAACACCATAGCCGCCCAACCTGATCCTTCTGTGCTTGTGGCCGTTGCGCTGAACTCCTTCTTGAACCGGTCGAACGAGCCGAACTCGGCGTTGATCGCGTCGCCCAGCTTTCCTCCGGGGGATCCGCCAGCCTTACCTGTTGGAGCCAGGTTCAACCAGAACATCTTGTGGAGGTGGTGACCGCCGACATTGAAGGACAGCTCTTTGGTGATCGCCTTCATGTCCAGGTCGACATTGTCCTTCCTCGCGGCGGCAAGCTTGTCGAGGATCGCGTTCGCGCCGTTGACATAGGCGGCGTGGTGTTTGTCGTGGTGGAGCATCAGCTGTTCCTCGGATAGGAACGGCGCAAGGTCCTTGTAG
Organism: uncultured Methanomassiliicoccales archaeon; assembly: GCA_942492955.1. Classification (GTDB taxonomy): domain Archaea; phylum Thermoplasmatota; class Thermoplasmata; order Methanomassiliicoccales; family UBA472; genus DASXVU01. The sequence goes on along the minus strand of OW818644.1, from coordinate 140,500 downwards.
CCGTACTTAAGCGGCGGCAGTTCATACTTCTTTACGACGTCCGTGATAATCACTCCCATTATTGGATGAACGACTGGAGTAGCCGGTATATTTCCGTTTTGGTGCGCAATACGAAATATCGTATCCTTGCTTTTCAGTCGATCCTGGGGGAAGGTTTGCCCCATGGGCAGTTGGAGACGCACCTCGCACAGAATCTCGGAGGCGAATATCTCAACCATGCTTCCTCCTGCCGGTGGCAGGTCAGATGATCGAACACGGCAGCACGGTCCTTCGGATGGTCATCGAACTCCATGAATTTGAGAGCATTGAGCGGGCAGCCATCGATGCACGCACGGCAGGTCCCGCAACGGTTCTTCATCGGTCTAACCCCATGATCCAGTTCGGCGTCCGTCAAAACAGTGCATAACCGGACCCTTGGTCCGTATTCGGGCGTTACCAGGAGCTGACTGCGGCCGATCCAGCCCATACCGGCCTGGTGGGCCACTGCCTTGTGGGAGATCTGACCGAGAATAGCATCCCGATCCATCGTGAAAACGCTGGTGATGGGCAGCGCCCGGTAACCAATGTCCTTCAGCCGCTTCGCGATGGCGTTCGCGGCCTCGTCCATTATGCTTCTGCCCTCTACCATCTGGTCGTAAAATCCGTCCACTTCCGATCTATCATAGGCGGCGCGGGGCGGTATCTCCCAGACCAAGCTGATCGCATGCATCATCCCTTGACTCTGCATCAAAACTTCACCATGAACGGGTATCCCGTCCAAAGGCGCAAACCCAACCTTGGCGATGCCGTATGATCTAGCAATGGAGATGACCTGGTCAACGATATTCTCGTCCCTTTCAGATGCTACCATGCGCTCTACCTTATCGCACGCCGAGAAATAACGGTTTCTTCAGGCGCTAGTGAGTATCTCCCTCAGTTTTCCAGCCAATTCAGCAGAAACCTCGTCCACCGGCACCAGATCGATGTCCTCAGGGGAAGATACGCCGATGCCTAGCTCCGCCGCCCTCCTGATCTGGTCCTGTTCAAATATGCGTTTGGACTCGATCGATTTTGTCGTGCCACGCATCTTTAGGGCGGCGACCCCCACCGCGTCGATCGCGACCCGGTCGTCGGAAGCGAACATCAAGTTTGCCCGCCACCGCGTACCGGTCATCGGCCCTCCATCGACGAACGCATCCACGCCGTCCATCACTATCAGTTTTGGACGGTAGGCAACATTCATCTCGGCGATCATATCGCGGATGTGATCGGAGGAGTGGAGCTCCCTCATGTTCGATCCAGCTATCATGCCGGTGGTCACCTTCAACGACATCGTGAAATGGCCGCCGAAACTATGGGTCTTCAGGCAGCAGAGGGTGATCACCGCATCCGCCTCCAGGACCGGTTTGGCGATCAGATATCCGTCACGCCAGTGGGAACCAGGGAGTACGATCTTCTCATAGCGGGACTTGGGCATGCTGTCGAAGATCTGGCATTCGAAGCCGAGCCTCTCGCCCATCTGGATGATGCCCTTTCCCTGGAACACCTCCCTGGTGCTGGCCGGTCCGCTTCGGTCCCCCACGATCACGTGCTTCGGCCCGCCCTCTTGCACCATCCGTATCACCGTCTCCAGGGTGTCGTTGTGAGTCGAACCGGGCGGTGGATCGGCGGTGTTGAAGTTGGGCTTGATCAGGACGTTCTTGTCGGCCACCTCCGGCATCCCGAACGCCTCGACGACCTTCCTGGTGCTCGCCTTGCGGTCAGGACCATACGCCACGCACACCCTCGACCTCATGATCCACCTCGCGTTTGGTTTGGTCCCGCGATTATATCTATTCTCCCCGGTGCTTTAGCGTTCCAACTTTTATAGCCCGGCAACATTACCGTTCCCCAGCAATAGGTGCGCGTGATGACGAGCAAGCGAGAGGAACTGGCGGACAAATACTTCCACTGCAGCCAGAGAGAACGAGTGGTGTTCGAGGCGGGCATCAAGCTAGGCACTATCTATCACCAGTTCGTGGGAACTCCGCTCAGTTCCTCCAGCGTGGAATCGCTCGAGCGGGCGATCCAGGATGGCGTGCGGGTACAACCGTTCGTCAAGGACGTGAAGGTGCACATCTCCCGGGAGGCGCTGCGCAGAAAGTCGGACGAGTACGACTACCAGACGCTGACCGGCCCGATGATGGAGGTGACGCTTACCGTCAAGATGGACGGCGTCACGGTCGTGGCAGAGATGCGGTACATCGAAGAGCTGCACTATCCGCTCATGTACGTCAGGTCTGTTCTGGAGGAGTGAATCCCATCCGAACAACGGGACTAATTTTTTCCATCGAAAAGATAAATAGTGTCTACAGCGTTACGGGTAATTCTATTGCATCCTGCTAGTGAGGGCCTGGTTCGCCCTTCGGTGAATTGAATGAACAACATAAAGATCGGTATAACTGGCCTTCCAAGTGCGGGTAAGACGCATACTCTGGTAAAGGTTATCGAGATGCTCGAGGCGGAGGACCTCAAGGTCGGAGGAATGATCACCGAGCCAATAATGGACGACAAGAAGCGCAGCGGCTTCTATGTCATCGACTGGCGCACCAAGGAGAAGGGGGTGCTGGCCTCCACGGACATAACAAGTAAGTTCATGGTGGGCAAGTACGGCATCGACCTCAGCGTTCTGGAGGATGTCGGTGTCCGGGCGTTGGAGACGGCGTGCATCGAATCCGATGTCATCGTCATCGATGAGGTGGGCAAGATCGAGGTCGAGAGCGAGAAGTTCGTCAACGCAGTGAAGGCGGCGTTGGACGTGGAGAAGCCCATTCTGCTCACTCTGCACAAGAAATCGCGCAACCCATTGCTTCAGGACATCCGCCGCAGGGATGACGTTAGGATACTGGAAGTCACTCCGATAAACCGGAACCTTCTGCCTTACAAGATCATGAAGCTCATGAAGGGAGAGCTTCTTTGAGCCAGCCGGCCGACTCAGAGCTATCCCGGGAAGGCGCCACAGACATCTATATCCCTGTCAATCACACCGATCACGGACCGGGAAAGATCCAGGGGAGGGTCTTCTACAACCGTCAGATGGCGTTCAACCGCGACGTGTCGGTCATGTTCTTCAGTTCACCACAGGTCACAGTGCGCACGGCGATAGACGCCATGTCCGCCACGGGCGTTCGCGCACTGCGTATAGCCAAGGAGGCCAGGCCTGACATCCATTTCGACATATGCGACAGGGATTCCGCCGCTGCCGAATTCATCAAAGAGAACATCATCCTTAACGGTCTTGAGAACTGCACCGCGATCAACAACGACCTGCGGTGCCAGCTGGCCCAGGAATACTACGATTATGTGGACCTGGACCCATTTGGAACGCCGGTGGAGTTCATTCCGGCGGCGCTGCAGGCGCTGAAGCGGAACGGGATCCTGGCGATCACCGCCACCGACACCGCCCCTTTGGCCGGGGCACAGACCAAGAAATGCGTACGCCGGTATGGGGCGATGCCATGCCGGGGAGAGTTCTGCCATGAGGCGGGTCTGCGCATCCTTATCGGTTACGTCGCCAAAGAGGCGGCCAAACTGGACAAGGGAACGGTCCCGATGCTGTGCTTCTACGCTGATCATTACATGAGACTTTACCTTAGGATGCCCCAGGCAGCGTATCATGCGGACGCGGCGTTGGACCAGATAGGATACCTGCAGTACGACCGCTCCACTCACGAAAGGACCATTTCCAAGGAGCCTCGGACCCCGAAGGACTGCGGGCCGATGTGGCTGGGACCTCTGGCGGACAAGGAATTCCTCAACTCCATGAAGATGCCCGATTCGCTCGCGGAGAAGGACCGGTGCGTCAAGTACATGGACCTCTGGAAGGAGGAACTGGACGTGCCCTATTTCTTCGAGAACAACGAGCTGTCGTCCGTCGCAAAGCTGTCCCCGCCCAAGCGCGAGGTCCTGCTGGAGAGGATGAAACAGATCGGAGCGGCGTCCCGAACCCACTTCTCACCCACTGGTTTCAAATCGGACCGGACCTTCGAGGAAATACTGGCCGCTTACCGGGAGATAGGCATCCCCGAAACCAAAACTTAATTACACAGAGACGGATTTGGCGCTTGCTGGTGAGCACCTGCCTAGTATCGCTGTCATTGGTACGCAATGGGGAGACGAGGGAAAGGGTAAGATCACTGATTACATCGCCGAGGGAGCCGACCTCGTCGTCCGTTATCAGGGTGGCACCAACGCCGGTCACACCATCAAGATCGGGAACGACGTTTTCGGGCTTCATCTGCTTCCATCCGGGATCCTCCGCGACAACACGATCAACGTGATCGGGAATGGATGCGTGGTCGATCCGGAAGAGCTTCTGAAGGAGATGAAGCAGATCGAGGACAGGGGCCACTCGATGAAGTCCCTGAGGATCTCGGACCGGGCGAATGTCATCACCAAATATCACAAATTGCTCGACGGCGCCGAGGAAAGACAACGCGGCGCGAAGGGCGTGGGCACCACCGGTCGTGGCATTGGTCCCTGTTATTCTGATAAGATCTCCAGATCCGGTATCCGGATGTGCGATTTGCTGGACGAGCATGCGCTGAACGAGAAGATGGACATAATCTACCCGGTCAAGGAGAAGTTCCTCCGGATCCTTGACGGACCGAAGATGGACGCCAAGCAACAGCTGGTCAAGAACCTGTTAGAATCCGGGAGGCACCTGGAACAGTATGTCGTAGACGCTTCCGTCCTGGTCAACGAGGCGCTGAAACACAACAAGAAGGTGCTGTTCGAAGGCGCCCAGGGGACCATGCTGGACATAGACCATGGGACATATCCTTACGTTACTTCTTCCAATTGCATCTCCGGCGGCATATGCACCGGCGTCGGCATTGGCCCGAACAAGATCAACGAGATAATCGGGGTCACCAAGGCGTACACCACCCGTGTAGGCGCCGGACCCTTCCCGACCGAACTGCATGATGATCTGGGCAAATATCTGCTCACCAAAGGCGGAGAATGGGGCACCACGACCGGAAGGCCACGCCGTTGCGGCTGGCTTGACCTGGTAGTGGTGAAGCATGCATGCCGGTTGAACGGACTGACCGGATTGGCGATCACCAAGCTCGACGTGCTGAACAGCATGAAGACGCTGAAGGTCGCCACTGCCTATGAGATCGACGGGAAGAAGGTGGATGAGTTCCCCGCCTCGCTGCATATGCTGGAAAGGGCCAAGCCGATCTACGACGAGCTTGCCGGATGGGAAGACTGGGCCGAGGGCGAGTCCAAGGCCATCGCGCAGAAGGGCTATCAGGCATTGCCTAAGGACATGCGGGACTATCTCGATTATATCACCAAAGTGACAGAGGTCGAGGTCAAGATCATCGGCATCGGAAAGGAGCGCGAGGAGACCATCGACCTCAGGCACAAAGCATAGTGCTGCTGCCTGGGCCTCACTATCGTACCGGATCGCCCATTGGTTCGGGGGCGATCGCGATCTTCGACTGTAATCTCAACTGAATTTCGAAGCCCGGATCCGTTCCAAAGACGGATCGACATCATCCTTTTTTTCCGGCCGAATATTGTTAGATTCACCGGTATCAGATGACCATTCGCCGCATATCCGAAAGCATGAACTACAAGCAGCTCCGTAGTAACAAACGGAGGGTGAAAAAATGGTAGCCGGCAACTTGTTGGTGACCTTTCGCCCGAACCAGAAAGGTCACGCTGAGAGTGAGATAAGAGCAAGACTCGAGGACGTTGGCGCCCACGTGGACAGCATCGAGGAAACGAACATCGAAGGCGTGTGCGAGGTCAAAGTCCTTGGGGACCCGAAGGAAGTGGTGGCGGACCTACGGAAGCTGTGTTTTCAAGACCCCGAGCAATTCCCTTACACACACCATTGGGTGCCGCTGGAGAAATGGGTCGAGCCTTACATCGACGAGATGCTAAAGGTTACGACCGAGTACGGAAAACAGATCGTCGCCAATGACAGATGGATGATGCACCTTCATAAACGGCATACTGGTAGGCATTCATCCGATCTCATTGAGCGATTGACCGCCCCCATCAACCAGGGTGTCGTTGACCTGAGACAACCTCAGAAGATCGTCATAGTGGAACTGATGGGGGACCGGGCTGGTATGGCTCTGGTGAGGAGCGAGGAACTGTTGGACGTCATCAAGGTCAGGGAGACCATAGAGAGAAGGATGCTCTGACGGTGGAATGGGAGTAAACTCCTTCGTCCAGACTTGGTCATCTTTCGTATCGGATGGGGTTTGGATCCAAACCTCGTCTACTTTTTGAATTGATTCGCAGCTTCTGCCATGGCCTTCAAGTTCCCTAAGGGAGTTGCAGGATCCAGCCCGCAAGCGGGGGCCAGAACGTCTATCCCATCCTCCAGGCAGTGCATGCATAGATCACCTACCTCCTTGGGTTCAAGATGGACGATGGACCGAGGGTCGATATTGCCCACAGCAGAACAACGGCCAGATAGTATCTTCTTGGTCTCGATCACGTTCATCGTATGGTGGATCGTCAGGCCGTCCACGCCGCTGTCCGCCATAAGATCGAGGTTACGCCCAGGATGGCCGCATTGTTGAAGGATAGAGCGGGCGCCCAACTTATGCACCATCCGGGCCAGGACCTGCTCGCCTGGCAGGGCGAAATCCTGGTATAGCTCACGCGAAAGTATCTCCCCGCTGGCCCACGTATCCTCGAGGACTATGACATCAGCACCGGCTTCCACCGTGTCTTGGATAAAGGAAACAGCCCAGCGTTCTGCCAGCAACAGCACCTTCTTGAGAAATGTGGGATCGACGACGAGGTCCATGAGGGTGTCCCTTTCTCCATGCAGGAAACATGCTAGAGTGAATGGGGCGGTGACGGCGCATAGCACTGGTGCCTCTTCGCGACGCAACCTGCGCACCGCTTCCAGAACAACGGGCGCCCGGCCATCCTTATGGGGGTCAGGCACTAAGGCCCGATCGACCGACCCCTGATCGGCCAGGGGATGTCCGCTCACATACGGATGCCTCAGCTGTGTCCCCATCTCCACCTCCGCCCCGAAGGCCGATGCGTCCATTGTGGTCTCGAAGGGGACCCTTGTGCCCTCCTGGGCTCCCAAAGTGACCGAGGCCAATGACAACCTGGCCATTAGCTCTGCGTTCTCATGCGCCTTGGGCCATTCCGCACCAACGGCCCGCTGGAGGTCTGCTATGGCGGTCTGCCCAGGACTGACGCAGGGCGGTCGATCCACCGTTCCACGGTCCAAAGCGGTCAGCAGTCGCTCCCTCATGGTCAGCAGATCAATACCTCACAGAACTTGGTGCGGTTCTATTGGACTATCATATGCTTAAGATTTCGCAATAGAGAGATTCATGGGATCGTGGATAGACAATACGTTATCTGGAGTCATCGCCATGCCACATTTTTACCGTAGCCTTCGGTAATGGGGGCAGCGGAAATCCGTGTCGGCAGGAAATGCAGAACGTCGTGTCCATTTCAACCCAATAATGGCAAACGGGGCATTCCTTGCGTAGAGGCGAGGAACAGAACGGACACGTGTGGTCCGATCTGTCTACGATGGATTCGCATTTTATGCAATGTCGCTTGACGTCCCCATTCAGCCAGGGAGCTGGTTCTTCCTTTCTAACCTTAACGAGGCGTTTCAGACGATCACCTGGCTGACTGCTAATGCCTGTCCCCCCCAGCTTGAATTCGGTCCTTCTAGGGCCGCATGGCCGTTCTTATTGTTTGGCTAGCAGGTACATCGGAAGCTCGAAACCGCTGATCGGTCCGACCTCTAATCCCCACCGGGTGATGCGCTCGATCCCGCTCTTCTGCTCACTCGCAAATCCGGATATCATCGCCTTTCGGGCTGAGGACCGGCCGGCTATCCCGCTATCATTGATGGCCTTCATGACCGCCATCGGCGTGAACGCCCCTCCCACCACTGAGTTATCCATGGTGTAGCCGATGGTGTCCACCGGTATCACGAACGCTTTCACCTTGGATCTGTCGAATATCAATTTCAAGATCTGATGGGTGATGATGGAGTTGCTGGTGATGATCACTGGCGAACTCTCATCTGGCGAATTGTATTCGAAAAGCTTCTCCGGCACTTTCTGTTGCATGGGGTCGCTTTCGGGCAGGCGGATGTCGATGCTCAGCACCGCATCGATGGCCTCGGCCATCTTCTTATCGATCTTCGCACAGCTCACTGCCTTGACCTTCATGTCGATCAGCATCTGGGCGAACTCCATCCAGCTCTTTGCTCCGCAGGTCGAACTGTCCCCTTCAGGCAAATACTTCACAATATCTTCTGCTTTCAGTTTGTACAGGTCTATCTCTTCGACGGTCATTTCTTCCCCTCCTTTTCTGCTTTCAATAAATCCTTAACGAACTCGTCCATGCGCTGGCCCCCGGCATTTCCGTTGCGTTCTGCAAGGTCCACGGCCTCTCGGATGTCATCCTCACTGATCCCTAGCTCTCTCGCTTTCATCAGATGATGCCGGAAGCAAGGCTGGCAACGTCCGGCTACCGAAGCTGCGATGGCCACCAACTCCTTGGTCTTGGGGTCCATTCTATCAGCCTTCCTGAACCGTGCCCTTGACCCTGCCGTTCTTGTCGTAGTATTTCCGGCGGAAGTAGAACGATAGGTTCACCAAGGAGATGAGCACAGGCACTTCCACCAACGGGCCGATGACGGTGGCGAACGCCACCGCTGAACTGATGCCGAACACGCCGACCGCGACAGCGATGGCCAGTTCGAAGTTGTTGCTTGCTGCGGTAAATGATTGCGCCGCCGCGTGAGGATAGTCGAACTTGAATCGTATCGATAGCCAGAAAGACAGCAGGAACATGATGGTGAAATAGACGAGCAGCGGGATGGCGATCCGTATCACATCAAAAGGCGTATCGACAATTGACTGGGCCCTAAGCGAGAACATGACCACGATGGTGAAGAGCAAAGCCAGCAGGGATATCTTTCCCGCCACCGGCATGAACTTGTTATCATACCAGTCAGCGCCCATCCTCGGCCTGAGGGTATAGCGGCTGATTATGCCAGCTAAAAAAGGTACACCCAGATAGATGATCACGCTGATCGCTACGGACACTATGGATATGTCCACGATCACTCCAGAACCGGGAGATACGACATCGGACAGTATTGTTATCAGGAAATATGCGTAGAACGCATACAGGACGATCTGGAATATCGAGTTGAGGGCGACCAGGATAGCTACGTACTCGCTGTCCCCTTCGGCCAATTGGTTCCAAACCAGGACCATGGCGATGCACCTCGCAACACCGGTCAATATCAGGCCGATCCTGTACAACGGCTGATCCGGCAGGAATATCCATGCCAATGCGAACATCAGGAGCGGACCGACCACGTAGTTTAGCATCAGGGACGTCGAGAACATCCTTTTCGCTTCTGGCTGCTTCGTGATCTGTCCCAATTCCTCGTACTTCACTTTGGCCAGCGGAGGATACATCATCAGTATCAGCCCGATCGCGATGGGGATGGAGGTTGTGCCGACGCTCATTCTGTTCAGGGAGTCTGCCAAACTTGGGATGAGGACACCTAGCCCAACACCCAACCCCATGGCGGCGAATATCCAAACGGTCAGGTATCTGTTCAAAAAAGATAATTTCCTCAATCCGCTTGGGGGCGGGCTATTACCCTCTAGGGTCTCGCTCATCAGATTCCTCCCTTATTCTCGACTCTGGCCATTACATTTCAATTATTATTGAAGTAAGACATTTGTACGATATAAATAAGTTCCTAACCATTGTTATCTGTGTTGCCAGTTGTGGGTGGTCAATCGATGCGATCTGTACTGTTTATCTGTACGCATAATTCAGCACGGTCCCAGATGGCCGAGGGGTTGGTGAACGGCCTTTACTCACATGCCCTGACCGCAAAGAGCGCCGGTACCAAGCCCAGTCAAGTACATCCACTAGCCATCGAGGTCATGGCCGAGCTGGACATTGATATCTCAGATCATCGGTCCAAAGGGCTTATTGAGTTCAAGGGGCAGGAATTCGACAATGTCGTGATGGTCTGCTCCGATGCCGCGGAGACATGCCCATTCTTTCCTGGAGGCAAAGAGCAGATTCATCACAGTTTCAATGATCCGTCTGGCATTGTGGGAACTGAGCACGATAAGTTGATCGCGTTCAGGAAAAGCAGGAATGAAATCAATAAGTGGATAATCGACAATCTTGTATTACCCAGAGAATAGGGGATGCGAAATGGCCGTCAAGAGTGCGAAAAAGAAAGAGTGTTGTACGGACGTGTTGAACCTTCCTGAGGAGATGGAAGCGGCCCTTCGCCAGAAAGGAGGGTTGGAAGGCTTGAGACATGTCGTTCCCGAAAAGAAGGACCTTGTTCCAGAAGCCGAACGTTTTCACGCCGTTTCTGACCCGATCCGGCTTCAGATATTGCATGCCCTCCTGGTGATCGACCTGTGTCCTTGCCTGCTAAAGGAGATCACAGAATTGACAGACTCCGGACTGTCCTATCACCTCAGCATACTGGAGGAGGCAAAATTGATCTCCTCGTCCTCTCGAAAGAGATGGCGCGTTTACGTGCTGACCGACCTTGGAAAAAAGTTGATCGGTAGCTGAATTCTAATTCTTGGGTCCCAAATATTTGGATAAATGGCCCCGAACCTAAGCTTCTGAACGCTGGCAGTCAGAGTAACCCGTTCCGAAGGTTATGATCTTTTCAATTTCTCATTTCCCAGAGATCATACTCTTGATCTCATCCACACCTGGAACACGACCGACTGCTACAGTCTGTCCGTCGATGATGAGTCCCGGGGTCATCATCAAACCTCGCTTGATTATCTCATCGAGATCTTCGATCTTGACCACCTTTATATCGAGATCGAGTTCCTTAACCGCCTGCAGCACGTTCTTCTCCAATCGCTTGCACTTTGCGCATCCGGTCCCCAGCACCTCTATCTTTGACACCATGTTATTTCCTCTTTGCATACTCTTCCAGAATCGCCTGTCGATAGGCCGGCTCCTTGTTCGCCGGGACATAGTTATAGATCTTGATTTCCTTCAACAATGCCATATCGATCTCTTCCTCGTTGGTCAGGCCCAGGGCTGCCACCTTCTCGATGACCTCATCGAGCTGCGCAATACCCACCTCTATGCCTTTGATATCGATCCTCCTGATCTTCCTGACCGCGGCGGCAGGACAGCATGGTTTCTCCTCTTCCATCATCTCACCCCGCCATAGCGCCGTAGGCAAACCCGGCCAATGTGGAAAAAACGATCACCAGTAGTATGTAGACCAGGGTTTTCCTGCCACCCATGATCTTGTAGAGCACCACGATGGAAGGAAGACTGAGAGACGGGCCGGTCAGCAAAAGCGCCAAAGCCGGCCCTCCACCCATGACCCCTGTCGAGTATCCGAAGGTCGTGCCGATGATCGGCACCTCCAGCAATGTCGGCATGTACAACAGAGCGCCGATCACGGATGCAAGGAGGTTGGAAGGAAGCGAGTTGCCTCCAAGATGTGGTCGGAACGATTCTGCCGGTACGTAGTAAGCAATGATGCCGACAACGAACGTTCCTATCACCAGGATTGGCAATATTTTCTTTGTCAGGTCCCAGGTCTCCAATCCCCATTCTGTTGTCTCGTCCTTCCTGAAGAAGTAAATTAGCATGATGGCCACTGCCACCGTCAGCACATACACTGCCGCGAGCTTTGGAACCCAGTCCAGTTTTGACGATCCGATTAGGAGGATCGCGATGAGGAGGATGAAAAACAGAGGCACCACCCATTTTGGCCTTTCCTCCTGCTGTGACGGCAATGCAGTGACCTGTCTTTCATTTATCTCCACCGCCCTCTTCTCCTCTTCCTTCCGGAAGATAAGTGCCATGAGAAGACCGATGACCACGGAGAGTCCGATGGCCGCGACCGCTCTGGCCAACCCTAGATCGTATCCCAGGACCTGAGCGGTGTAAACGATGGCCAGGACGTTGATGGCCGGTCCGGCGAATAGGAAGGTCGCGGCAGGACCTAGTCCGCTGCCTTTCTTATATATTCCAGCAAAGAGCGGCAATATCGTGCAGCTGCACACGGCCAGGATGGTCCCCGATACCGCCGCGACCGGATACGAGATGTACTTCTTCGTCTGCGGACCGAAGTAGCGCAGTATTGCGTCCTTTTTGACATAGGCGGCAATAGCACCGGCAATGAAAAAGGCTGGGATCAGACAGGTCAGAACGTGCTGTGAAAGATAATCCAGAAGATTGGTGAGGCCGCTCTGCAAGGGATCGAATATCGGATCGGTCATTTTGTACACTTCAAATATTTTTGAAATAACTAATCGAATCCTGCTTATTAATTTGTTTCCATTTCAATTTTGTTTGAAGAGTTGCTTTCCTCAATGACCAGGACTAGTCTCGAACACACATCATCAACGTCCTTTCTCGTGTTGGCCTGGATCAAAGCCCTGCCGCTGGAGTACAGCTTGATGACGACACCCTCATCCTCGAACAGTATGTTGAGAGCCGGCGGGGAGAAAGCAACTTCGATGCCGGGACGTTTGGAGAGGACAGCAATCAATGAATCGAGGTCTAATGGGCCATCGGTCATCGCCTCGTACTCCTCGGTCGTTGAGCATAGTTTTCTGATCCTGAATTTCATTTCAAATACCTCGGCGACCTAGGACAGCAATTTTATTATCAGTTGAATGGCGAAGACCCACAATATGAGGCCGAACCCGACCTTGATCCAGTTCGATCTTATCTTTAATGTCAATCTTGCCCCTATCGACGCACCGATGAACACCGCAAAGCCTGCCGCGGCGATCAAAGCGACATCGAGGGTTCCGAACGCTGAATGACCGATGATGCCGAAAAGCGAGGAAAAAATGACAATGAACGAAACCGTCCCGGCCGAGTTCTTGGTGGGATATTTGAGGAAGAATATGAGGAATGGTACAATGATTATGCCTCCCCCCACCCCCAACAATCCAGACAGAATGCCTACAAGGAAGCTGACAATGATGATCGTGACATACATCCCTCTGGAGAAACCGGTCGGATGTGTGTCGCTCTCGGCCTTCTTCTCCCACATCGTATAGACCATCCTAGCCCCGGCTCCGATGAGGAAGATGACGAAGATCAACATCAGCCAGGTCGGATCTGCGAAATTACCGAGGGCGCCTCCGATGAGGGAGCCGACACAGATCCCCGGGATGAAGGCCGCGGATAACTTCAGGTCAACCAATTTCTGGCGATAGTAGACGATAGCCGCGGATGCGGCGGTTATCAGATTCAAAACCAGCGATGTGGATACAGAGATGAGGGCGGTATAGCCCAGCAGGAAAAGGACCGGAGTATAGAGGGAGCCGCCTCCCTGTCCGAACATCGAGAAGATGATCGAGACCAGGAGCACTGATATGACGGCGACCCAGAACAGCCAGTCCATGTAATTCCCTATTGCACTCCGTTCATGACATTCACCCAGGTCTGGGTATATCCCGAACAAGGTATGCACATCGGTTTACCGTCAACTGTACGCACATAACGTTCGAAAACATACTCGCCGCACTTGCTGCATTTGACCTTCGAGAACGATCCCTTGGGCCGACTGAAAACGAAATCGGGCAGCCGCTCGACCTTGAACATCTCCTCGTCCGATGCTTGAAGGACAAAATCGACCACTTTGGCCGTGACCTCTACCGGGATGTCCGAAGGTTCCACACCTTTCTTACGGTAGACGAAGAACTCAAACTTGCCCAACTCGTCCTGGAATTCGGAACGGAGGTATATCCGCACCGCCCCCTTGCCCGGTGCAAATTGGATGGTGGCTACCTTTCCGTAGTCAAGCCGTTCCATCATCAATTTGCCATAGGTACAGCCAGTAGCGGCCATGGTGCCATCCATCATGCAGGTCTGGGGATGTCCGACCCCCATCTCGGAAAAGGCAAAAGCGCCATGATCCTTCACTCTCTCCATTCCCAGCTCCTTCATTGCCAGAATGCCCATTCTGTACCCGATGGGCATGAAGGGACAGACATGCCCATGGAATTCCCATGTCCATTCTGGTATCTCGAACTTGGTGGTGTTCATATCGTCAAACTCCATTTCAAGATATGTTGAAATATTGCCCGGAGTATATCCGTGTTGCGTCTGAGCAACGTAAATGAGGCTCAGGATTCGAGTTGGCGTCGATGACTTCCAAGGTAAAAGTGAACATGAACCTGTGCAGCTACGTCACCACGGTCGAAGTGACGGCGACCGAAAACGGCACATTTGATGTCAAGATCAGATCGCCTTGCGGGAAGGTTAGGAAGTTCGCCGAAGGCCTGGAAAACCTAGACATGATGGACATCGCGGACTGGAGCAACAGCAGGATCCTGGAGAGGATGAAAGAGGGAGAGGTCGGTCTTCACTGCTCTGTTCCTACGGCAATATTGAACGCGGCAAGGTTGGAAGCGGGCATGATCGCCATGTCCATGGCTAAGAAGGTCAAAGGCAACTCCTGGGAATTTGTTTTCGATTAGTCGACATTGAAATGAAAGTCTTGAGCAGGTGGCACCTAGAAATATGCCAAGCTTTTGAGGGAGATTAGGCCCGCTGTTCAGTGAAAAAGGGCGGGCACGATCCCTCATGTTTATGATTAAGAAGGTCCGGAGGGTTCAGGTCACTTCTTTTCTGCTTCAATGATCGCTTCGAAGCCCTCTTCGGCGTTGGAGAATATCGTCGACGCCATGGCAAACCTGGCCGTGAGAATGGCCTCGCCTATCTCCCTGTTGGTAAGGCCCATGTGCATTCCAACCTTTATGAAATACTCGGTACACTGCTTGTTCTGAAGCGCAGCCGCCACCGAGATCATTATGAGCTGCTTGTATTTCGGTGGAATATCAGGCAAACTCATCACGAATTTACCCTCTTCTGCCTGGCGGGGGATCCATTCAGGCATGATCTTTGATGTCAATATTAGGGGGTTGCACACCTCGCCGCTGTTCTTTTCCATCTCCCGGAGTATCTTGTCAGCATCCATAATGTGAAGATGCGCATCGGAACTATAATAAATGTCCAAAAGCCCAACTGACTCAGAATCTGGGATCAGGACTTTTCCAGATCGATCCTGACTCTTGCTGTGCCTTACGTCTATACAACACGATTTCTTCTTTTCGATTTTGCGATGCTTTAAGTATCATTCATCCCAATTTGCGGCTTCAATGTCAGAGACCCAGCCAACGGGACTGCCCCGTCCCGTGATTACCGAGGACGAGTGCAAGGGATGCGGCCGATGCGTCAACGCTTGCCCGAAGAAGGTCCTAAAGATGTCCAGCAAGGTCAACAAGAAGGGATTCATCCCAGCCGAATATTCTGGCGAGGGATGCACTGGATGTTTCATCTGTTACTATAACTGCCCCGAGCCGTACGCCATAGAGGTCCATACGGCAGACAAGAAGGTGTCACCATGAGGAAGTTCGTGAAAGGCAATGAGGCCGTGGTCATCGGAGCACTGTACGCCGGTTGCGACGTTTATTTCGGATATCCGATAACTCCGGCAAGCGAGATCGCAGAGGACGCTGCCGCGTGGTTCCCGCAGATGGGGAAGGAGTTCCTCCAGGCGGAGTGCGAGACCGCGTCCATCAACATGATCTATGGAGCGGCCAGCGCGGGAAGGCTGGCGATGACGGCGTCATCGGGTCCAGGCATCAGCCTGATGCAGGAAGGTATGTCCTATCTTGCCGGGGCACAGCTCCCGGCGCTCATCATCAATGTCATGAGGACCGGGCCGGGACTGGGCAACATTGGTCCGGAGCAGGGCGACTATAATCAGGCGGTCAAGGGCGGAGGGCATGGCAATTACCACAGCATCGTGCTGGCGCCGGCATCGGTCCAGGAGATGTGCGACCTCACCATGAAGGCGTTCGAGATGGCTTTCAAGTACCGCAACCCGGCGATGATACTGGCCGACGCCACGCTGGGCCAGGTCATGGAATCGCTCAAGCTCCCAGAGCGCGAGGCGCAGAGGCCGGAGACCTCCGATTGGTCTGTGCAGGGAGATCTGGCCACTAAGAAGAACCTGATCAGCTCCATCTTCCTGGAACCGGACAAGATGGAGATCCACAACCGCCATCTGCAGGAGAAGTACGCGGCCATGCAGCACGAGTCGATGGCCGAGAACTATCTGACGGAGGACGCGGACATCATCCTCACCGGTTATGGAACGAGCGCCAGGGTGGCCCGTTCCGCGGTGGATCAGCTGAGAGCCTCGGGAGTCAAGGCCGGACTGTTCCGACCGATATCGCTGATGCCGTTCCCGGTGGAGCAATTGAACAAAGCCGCCGCCGGGAAGAAGGTCCTGGTCGTGGAAATGAGCAATGGCCAGTACATGAACGACGTGATTCTCTACCTGGACCGGAAGAGACCGGCGCTGGTGCGCCTGTGCAACCGGATGGGCGGAGTGCTGATCCAGGTCGACGACGTGATGAAAGCGGCCAACGACCTTGTCAAGGAGGCGTTCTGATGATCAAGAGATCGCATGGGTTCTACGAAACGTTCGACCGCAAGGACGGCAGCAAGACCACCACCTATTGCGCCGGATGCGGACACGGGATCATCCAGAAGCTGATCGCCGAGGCGATGCACGACCTTGGCATAGGGGACAGGACGGTCTTCGTCAGCCCGGTCGGATGCGCGGCGTTCTGCTTCTATTACTTCGATTGCGGGAACGTGGCCGGACCGCATGGGCGGGCGTCTGCCGTGGCGACCGGTGTCTCCCGGGTCCTGCCAGACAGCGTGGTTATCTCCTACCAGGGGGACGGGGACATGGGGGCCATCGGATTCAACAACGCCTTCCAGGCAGCGAACCGCGGAGAGCATTTCGCGGCATTCTGCGTCAATAACAGCATCTTCGCTATGACCGGAGGGCAGATGGCGCCCACCACATTACCGGGGCAGAAGACCACGACCACGCCGTTCGGGAGGGACGTGGTCAGGACCGGATACCCGCTCAAGATGTGCGAGGTGTTCGCTCAGCTGGAGGCACCGGTGTTCATCGAGCGCGTTTCCGTCGCCGACACCAAGCGCATCATGCAGGCCAAAAAGGCGATACGCAAGGCCCTGGAGATCCAGAGGGATGGCAAGGGATACGCTTTCGTCGAGATTCTTGCACCGTGCCCAACCAACTGGAGGATGGACCCGATAAAGTCTGCCGAGTACGTCACCAACGAGATGGAGAAGGTATATCCCTTGGCCAACTTCCGGGACCGCAGCGATGAGCCGGGAAGGAAGGCGACACCGATCGAGCGGGTCACCCTGAAACAGCTCATGGGCGAGGCCGGTTCCGGCAAGGACCCGTACCTGGATCCATCCTTCAAGGAAAAGCGCTTCAAGTTCTCCGGGTTCGGGGGACAGGGAGTGCTCAGCCTTGGTACCGTCATCGCCGAGGCGGCCAGCAGTTCCGGCCGCTATGTATCCTGGTTGCCTAGCTATGGCCCAGAACAGAGAGGCGGCTCGGCGTCTTGCTCCGTCGTCATGAGCGGCCATGAGATCGGCTCGCCGACCGTTGATAAACCGGACGTGCTGGTAACGATGAACCAGCCGGCAATGGAAAAATTCGCCCAGACCGTGAACCAGGGAGGAGTCCTGATCTACGAGCAATCACTGCCCGTGAAACCTACGGTCAGGAGCGACGTCCGGGTCATCGCGTTCCCGGCCATGAAGGTCGCCACGGACAACGGAGTGCCGAAGGCGGCCAACACCGCATTCCTCGGCTGCATGAGCGCTCTGGGCCTGATCGGTCTGCCAGAGGACGTGGTCGTTGCAGCGCTGGCATCGAGCTTCGCCGCCAAGCCGCAGCTGGTGGAAAAGAACAAGAAGGTGTTCGAGGCGGCGAAGGCGTGGGTTGCCGCCAATATAAAGTGATCGGGCAATGACCCGCCGAATCACATGATTCGGCGCCCCTCTTCCTTTTCTTCCAACCGATGACCGCAGAACGTGCCTATTCTTACAATCAGCCTTGGCCGATGTGGACAACCTTAAAATAGAAAACCAGGGCATTCGTCCCAGAAGGACCAGGTTGCCATACGTCCATCCAGACAACCGGCAGGCCTTTTCCGTCATATCAGACTGCAGGGATAGAATGAGTTCTCCGGAGAAGCTCGGAACCCGAATACGCACGTACCGCGAACGACTTGGGCTCACGCCTGAGGATCTGGCCAAGAACACCGGCCTAGACCTGGTGCTCCTCAAGAACATCGAGGACAACAAGTCCTACCCAGCCATCGGCGTGCTGGTGAAGCTCAGCCGGGCACTGGGCCAGAGGCTTGGGACATTCATGGACGACCAGTTCATCGAGGACCCTCTGATCGTCAGGGCGGACGCGCGCAAGGAGGAGACCATGGGACCGAGAGGAGCCGGACCGGACCACGCACACTATTTCGCGCTGGGAAAGGGCAAGACGGACAGGCATATGGACCCATTCTATATCGAGTTCAACGGGGCGGGAGAGAAGCCGCTGTCCTCCCATGAGGGGGAGGAGTTCATCATCGTCATATCCGGGAAGATAGAGCTCATCTACGGCAAGCAAACGTTCACTCTCGGGCCGGGGGATTCCATGTACTATAATTCGGTCGTGCCGCACCATGTAGGCTCGGCGACGGACGGTCCGGCCTCGATATATGCATCGGTGTATACTCCGTTCTAAGGTGGTCAAATGATAAGAAAGGAGATCACCAGAGAGGCCACGCTCGGCCAGATCCTGGACGAGACAGTGGCCAAGTTTCCGGACAACGAAGCGGTCGTCTATGCCGACCGGGACTACCGCGAGACGTGGAGCGAGTTCAGCGCCACCGTCGACCGGGTGGCCAAGGGGCTCATGGCGCTGGGCGTCAAGAAGGGCGACAAGGTGGCGGTCTGGGCCACGAACGTGCCTCACTGGGTCACGCTCCAGTTCGCCACCGCGAGGATCGGGGCGATCCTGCTCACGATCAACATCAACTACAAGTCCACCGAGATCGAGTATGTCCTGAAGCAGTCGGAGTGCGAGAACATCTTCGTGATCGACGGCTACCGCGACACCGACTACGTCAGCATCCTGTACGAACTGATACCGGAGCTCCGCACCCAGCCAAGGGACAAACTGCACACCGAACGGTTCCCCCGTCTGCAGCGCGTGATGTTCCTGGGGCCGGAGAAGCACCGGGGCATGTACTCGATGCCGGAGGTCATGGCCATGTCCGCTGGCGTTTCCGTCGACGATTATCTGCAGCGACAGTCGACGCTGAGCTGTCACGACGTTGTGAACATGCAGTACACCTCCGGTACGACAGGCTTCCCGAAGGGTGTGATGCTCACCCACTTCAATATTGCCAATAATGGATACTGGGTAGGCGCCAATATGAACTATGGCTCGAACGACCGGGTCTGCCTTCCGGTTCCACTGTTCCATTGTTTCGGATGTGTCCTCGGTGTCATGGCCTGTTTCAATTGGGGCTCGACCATGGTCATCCTGGAGAAGTACGATCCGGTGACGGTGATGATGTCCATCGAGAAGGAGCGCTGCACCGCCGTGTACGGTGTGCCGACGATGTTCATCAACATCCTGGACCACCCCCTCTTCGACAAGTTCAATTTCAGCACGCTGCGCACCGGCATCATGGCCGGCGCACCATGCCCCGTCAAGTCGATGAAAGAGTGCGTCGAGAAGATGCACATGACCGAGGTGACAAACGTGTTCGGGCTCACCGAATCGTCCCCGGCGATGACCCAGACCCGGTTCGACGAACCGTCCCTGGAGAGGAAGTGCTCGACGATTGGCAAGGCAATGCCAGGTGTCGAGGTCGCGATCATTGATCCGGAGACCGGAGAGTTCTGCCCGGACGATGTGCATGGAGAGATGTGCTGCCGCGGTTACAACGTCATGAAAGGATACTACAACATGCCCGCCGAGACGGCAAAAGCGATAGACAAGGATGGATGGCTGCATTCCGGCGATATCGGTATGCGGGACAAGGACGGATACTTCTCCATCACCGGTCGCCTCAAGGACATGATCATCCGGGGCGGCGAGAACATCTACCCCAAGGAGGTGGAGGACTTCGTCCACCACATGCCGGGAGTGCGCGACGTTCAGGTGGTCGGAGTGCCCAGCAAGAAGTACGGTGAGCAGCCGGGGGCGTTCATCATCCTGCAGCCGGGCGTGACGATGACCGAGACCGACGTCCAAGATTTCTGCCGGAACAAGATCTCGTTCTACAAGGTACCGAAATACGTGGCGTTCGTAGACGAATATCCGCTCACCGCTAGCGGCAAGATCATGAAGTACAAGCTGAGAGAGCAATCGGCGAAACTGTGGCCGGACGCGTGACCATAGGATTCCCAAAGGAATCAGGAATTCCTCAGTAACCTTTCTCTGGGCCGGTTGTGGAATCCAAACATTTTTCTCCTTTCCTCATTTCTACTGACCTCTATGCCGCACATGACCGTTGGGGATACGAAGGTGCATTACGAGGTGCATGGGTCAGGGGAACCACTCCTGCTCATCACCGGATTGTGCGGCGACCTGACCAGCTGGAAACGGGCACTTCCGCTGATGGAAAAGCAATACCAGGTCATTACCATCGATAACCGCGGAGCCGGCAAGACCGAACACCCGGGGCGACCTTTCACCATGGAAGACCTGGCGGACGATGCATCTGGTCTGCTGATCGGACTGGATATCGAAAAAGCTCATGTGCTCGGTGCATCGATGGGCGGCAACGTTGCACAGGAATTGACCCTGAGACACCCGGACCAGGTCTCGACCTTGACCTTGATGTCCACATATATGCGCCGGCCTGAACGCTCTAGCGTAGGGATCGACGCCATGATTAACACCGTCCGCGAAGGCGCCAGCATCGAAACGTTCCTGACAATGATGCAGGCCTGGTGTTTGACGAATGCTGCTTTCCGGGGCAGGGAGAACGTCGCCCAGAACGACAAGCGCGGCGCCAGAGAACGTGACCTTTGCCTGGTGGACGGGTTCGCCCGGCAGAAGGCGGCTTTGGACAACTTCGATAGCCACGAGCGCATCTCGGCGATCAAGGTGCCGACGCTGGTCATCCATGGCAACGAGGATATCATGGTCCCGCATCGCTTCGGCGAAGAACTGGCCTCAAGGATATCCGGTTCGAAGCTGGTCCTTCTGGACGGATGCGGACACATGATCGCGCCGGACCGATATCATAACCTGGTGTTGGAGTTCCTGAGGGAACATCCGATCAGGTAGACTTCTTTGATACCGTCTCAAACAAACTATAACTATTGACCTCGCCATCCAAAGGGTTGGGGATCATTGTTGGACGATGTAACTGGGATCATTCTGCTGATAGTCGGGTTTATCATAGGCGGTATTTCGATATTCTTTGGAACAAGAGGAAGGATCGAATCCGCCAGACTGAAAGGGCTCAACGAAACCGGCGCTCAGGTCCAAGGCTTGACCGAGGCGGTGAAGTTCAGGGACGCTGAGATGGTAAATCTAAACCAGAAATTATCATCGGCAAACAAGGACAGGGACGACCTCATGACCGCAAACGCCAGTCTGGCCGCTCAGCTAGCTGGCGAAAGGGATCGCGGCAAGGAGCAGATGGAGCTGCTGGGGAAGGCGGAGGTCAAATTGTCGGAGACGTTCAAGGCACTGTCCTCGGATGCCCTGGCCAAGAACAATCAGTCATTCCTCACTCTCGCCGAGGAGAACCTCAAGAAATTCCAGGAAGGGGCAAAGACCGACCTCGAGGTACGTCAGAAATCGATCGAGACACTTCTCCAACCTATGTCCAAATCGTTGGCCGATCTCGATGTCGAGATCAAGAAGGTGGAAGAACAGAGGATCAAGACCTCCTCCGACCTGCAGGCGGGAATAACTAGGCTGACCGAGAACGATATCCGCCTCCAAGCGGAAACATCGAAACTGGTCAATGCACTGAAGACCCCAGGGGTCAGGGGCAGGTGGGGCGAACTCCAGCTCAGGAGGGTTGCTGAGCTGGCCGGAATGGTCGACCATTGCGATTTCTGTGAACAGGAATCGGCCGATACAGAGGAGGGGAAGAAGCGGCCAGACATGCTCATATCACTCCCAGGCCAAAGGACCATAATCGTAGATTCGAAAGCTCCAGTACTAGCATACCTTGAGGCGCTGGAGGCCACCGACGATGAGGGCAGGAAGGAGTGCCTGGATCGACATGCCAAACATATCAGGAAGCACATCGATCAGCTATCTGCAAAGAACTACTGGGAAACCTTTGAGGGCGTACCGGAATTCGTCATATTGTTCGTTCCGGGGGAAGTGTTCTTCAGTGCCGCGGTGGAGAATGATCCATTGCTGATCGAATACGGCATTGGCCACAAGATCGTGCTGGCCTCGCCCACAACGCTGATCGCATTGTTGTTGGCAGTGGCTCATGGATGGCGAGAGCAACACATCGCCGAGCATGCCATGCAGATCAGCGAGATCGGGAAAGAACTGTACGACCGGATCTCGAAATTCCGTGACCAGTATGGCAAAGTGGGCAAGCAGTTATCCAACGCCGTCGAGGCCTTCAACAGTTCAGTCGGCTCTATGGAATCGAGGGTCCTGGTCAGCGCTCGAAAACTGAAACAGTTGAACGTTACCAGTGCCGATGCGATCGAGAGCGTCGACCAGATCGAAAAGTTCCCTCGCAAATATGGGCTGGATGAGGAAGAATAAACAGACCATGGGAGCGGGTTCCGCCCCTTCAGGATCCTGAGTGTATCAAGGCAGTTCCGCCTTCTCGAATCCCTTGGTCACTCCGATCGGCTTCGTGGCGTCGATCGCGATCTTCGATGTCGTTCCATCAGCGCTCGGGTCCAGCGACGAACCGGCCGCGTTATTCACCACCATCAATCCGCGCGATGCCTGGAAGCGGGTCGCCTCAGCCCATTCCACGTCCTGGTCGTTGAAGATGTTCACGTCCTTGTCGACGATGGTCACCTTCTTCATCGACGGGTGACCGGTGAAAGCGGCCATGGCGGCGTTCATGGCATCGCCATCCTTGTTCTTGGTGATGGAAACGACACCATGAAGCCAGCAGCATCCACCCTCGGTGAGGCGAACGCCGTGCACCTGCGGGACGACCTGGCGGATGGTCTTGAACATGACAGGCTCGCGAGGCAATCCCATGAGCATGAAGTGCTCCAGTCCACCGGGCAGGACAACGTGTAGGATTGGGTCCTTCTGATGGTAGACCTTGTCGACGGCGAACACCGGCTGATTCCGGACATCGTCATATGTACCGGTGATATCAACGAACGGCCCCTCATCCACCTTGTCCATGGTGAGCCTCCCTTCGAATACGTACTCCGAGTAGGCTGGAACCATGAGCCCTTTGTCGGTCGGTGCGATCGCTACGGGCTCGCCCATGCAGGCCTTACGCATCGACGAAGCTATCTCCATCTCATCAAGCGCGTAATCCGCGGACGTCGCCGCGGCGAGCAGTACCGATGGACACACGCCGACGCAGAAGGCGACCGGCAGGTCCTTGCCCTTCTCGAGGCTCAGCTTGTGCATTGTGAAGAGGTGGCGTGGAACGAGGCGGATCCCGAAACGATGATCGTCCAACAACATCAGCCTGTGGAATGAAACGTTCTTCTTGCCCTCGAACTCGGAGACGGCTACGCCGGCGGTGATGTAGCGACCGCCGTCCTTTGGGTAGAACTTCGGGATCGGAAGCTTGCGCAGGTCGAACGAATCCATTTCTACGTCGCGGAACGCCGGGTCGTCGACGACCAAAGGCTTCACGGGGTTGGATATCGACTCGATCATCTTCGGGAGGAGCTCCCCCTTCGTGATGCCAAGCGCCGAGGCGATGCGTGAGCGGTCGCTCCACAAGTTGCCGACGACCTTGCCCCCGTTCACATTGTTGAACAAGACCGGGACCCTTTGGTTATCCGCGAGCGTTCTGGTCAATTGGAGGTCGGGCGAGAGCGGTTCGTCGACCTTCATGACATCCTGCATCCCTTTCAGGAGGCCCCTGATTGACATGAACGGGTGATTCCTTTACCGATTAATAAGCAATAGCTAGTAATCGATTCCTCAGCGATCAAGAATGAACATCACATTGAACCTGTTCTAAAGACGTTCATCGTCATCGAACCCCTTCCAGCGTTCCCGATGCCCGAAGGCAGGATTGCTGGGGGCGGTCGCTTCTGGCGGGGCTGTCCTGAACTCAGGCATCCTCATCGAATCGTCGCACGTCCGGTGATGGACCAGCTTCATGAGATAGATGAACCAGGACACGTAGGCTATCGAGATTATGATCACCGAGGGCCAGTAGATGATCATCACGAACGCGTCTGCGACGATCATGATCATCGACAGGCTGATCGCTGAGGCTATGTAATGAGAGATACTGTTGACACTTCCGTAGGTCGTCCCCAGATTGGTGAAGTCGATTCTCCGGACCACCTTCTTGATCTCTGGTCGGAGGGCGAACCATGCCACCGCACAGATGCCGAGGGAGATCAGGAAAGCTATCAGACGGAAGACGCCCGTCAATGAGAGGATCAATAGTATGGATACGAGATAGAGACCAAGAGAGGCGAGAAGGCCTTTCGGCATCTTGAACAGCCGGAATCCGCCTGGAATGACCATCTTCCCTATCGTCCGGGAGAAGATCGCCCCACCGTAGGCTAGGTACTTGGGCATCCGGGAAGCCACTCGATCGGCGATGACATAACTATTCTTGATGAAGAACGGGCACAGCACCGACATTACGAAGGTTATCGCGCCGGCTATCGGATAGAGTTCCGCCCCCTTTGCCGCTCCGGCTGCTTTACTTCCCACGCTCGCATACATCACCGATTCCCCGCCGCGGGCGCTGAAGGAGGCACCTATGGAAACCGACTCCCTTCTGCCGAAGCCCACCAAGTATGCCGCTATGGACATGACGATGATCTCGTTGAAGAGGATGATCACTACTGCAATGATGATGATCACCCAGACGGACCCGAACATCGAAGGGTCTATGAACATGCCGAATGAAACGAAGAAGATCGCAACGAACGCGTCTCGCAACGGAGCGATCTTTCTGTCCAGACGCTTTGTGATACGGGTCTCCGCGAACGTTATGCCGATAAAGAACGCACCAATCAGGGCTGGAACGCCGCAATATTCGGCTATTGCCGCCGTCATGGCGATGACCCCGATCATGAACAGGACGAATAGCTCGTCGCTCTTCATCTTGTCCAGGCGCTTAACGACGTATGGAATGATCAGCGCGGCCATGACCGCGAAGAACAGGAAGAAGACCACCATTCCGATGACCATGCTGGTCGGGGAGAACGAGGCGTTCCCCTTGATAAGCAGACCGCCGACCACGGTCAGGAACATCATGGAAATGAATTCCTCAAGGATTATCATGCCCAGCATGAACTCGGTCTCCGGCTTCTCCAGCCTGCCGAGCTCGATCAGGGTCTTCATCGCGACCGCGGAACAGCTCATCGACATGACCGCCGCCAGGAATATCGAATCGACCAGGCCCCAGCCTAACCATGCGGCGAGCAGGAACCCGGTGAACAGGTTGAGTCCGACATCGATCAACGACAGGATCACGGCCGGACCCTTGACCCGCTTGATCTTGTCGATGGAGAACTCCAGACCGACAAAGAATATGAGCAGGATGAGGCCTAGCTGTGAGAATAGCTCGATGAGCTCGGACTCGTGCACGATCCCACTGTAAACATAAGGGCCGATCTCGATGTACATGAACGGGCCGATCAATATTCCAGCGACGATGTAACCGAGGATGACGCTCTGCTTGGCCTTGGTGGCTATCGTGGCACCTATGAATGCCACCAGCAGTATCGTTCCGATCTCGATCAGCAGTTCGCTATTGGACATATGTTCCCGCCAGACTCAGCTCGATGCCTGGCCATCGGCTCTATGGAATCGGTCATTCCTGCTTCCGGTCCCATCGAATTATGGAAATCGAGGCTTTCTCTCAAAAGCCTCTTCAGTGCATCCCGTTTGATAGTATCAGTTTCGGGTTTAAGAAACTTACACCAGTACGGCAACTTAGCTAGTTGTCGCCCACTAATGCCGACATTGGACCATTCGTCTAGATGCGGAGGTTGTTCTGGAGATCGGTCGGTTTGTCACGTGACATGCCAGCGAAAGGTAGAAAACGACCATCCCTCATTCTCAGGGCGTTATGTCTGACATGAACCTTGAGCTCGTCATCCGGAAGTACGCTCTCCAGAACGCCGTCCAGCACAACGGCTCGGCCAACCCCAAGGCGGTACAGGGGAAGGTTCTGGCGGAACAGCCCGAGATGAGGACCAGGGTCGTGGAGATATTGCCTCTGATAGCCGATATCGTAGGCAAGGTGAATTCAATGGCGGTCGATGAGCAGCGCAAAGAGCTGGAAACGATCGACTCGTCCATGCTGAACAAGAGGGAGAAGGTGGAGCGCATCCATGTGCTACCCGATCTTCCCGGAGCCTCGGACGGAAACGTCGTAATGCGTTTCGCCCCCGGCCCATCCGGTCCGCTTCACCTGGGACATACTCGGGTCGCCATCCTGAACGACGAGTACTGCAAACGGTACAACGGCGTCTTCATCAACCGGATGGAGGACACGAACCCGGAGAAGATCGACCCGGACGCTTACAAGATGATCCCGGAGGACCTGGAGTGGATGGGCGTCAAGGTCTCCAAGACCGTCATCCAGTCCGACAGGTTCGACCTCTACTATGACATTGCCAGGCAGCTTCTCGAGAAGAACGCTGCCTACATCTGCACCTGCCCGGCAGACGACTGGAGGAAGATGAAGGAGGAGGGCCGGCCTTGTCCCCACCGAGACCTGCCCAAGGAGAAGCAGCTCGAGATGTTCGAAAAGATGCTCGCCGGACACTTCGAGGAGGAGAAGGCCATCCTGGTCGTCAAGACCGACCTCAAGCATCCTAATCCGGCGGTCAGGGACTTCGTCGGGCTGCGCATCGTGAAACAGGCCCACCCCCGAGTCGGGACGAGGTTCTGCGTCTACCCGGCCATGAACTTCTCCGTCGCCGTCGACGACCACTTCCTCGGCCTGACCCACGTCATCCGGGGCATCGACCACCTTAACAACACACTGCGCCAGGAGTACATATTCAACTACTTCGGCTGGAAGATGCCGTGGTACCATCACTATGGACTCGTCTCGATCCCGGAAGCGATCCTGAAGACCTCCACCGTCGGGAAGGGCATCAAGACCGGCGAGTACTCCGGTTGGGACGATATCCGTCTCGGCACGGTCCGAGCGATGGAGAAGAGGGGCATATCCCCCAACGCCATCCGGCAGTTCTGGGTGGATTGCGGCATCAAGGAGGCGAACATCGAGTTCTCCTGGGAGAACCTGTACGCCTACAACCGGGACATCGTGCAGAACGAGGCGGACCGCTACTTCTTCGTGTGGAACCCGACATCGCTCAAGATATCTGGAATGGATGGGCTCGTATCACACGCCCCGTTGCATCCGGACCACCCGGAAAAGGGCGTGAGGAAGCACGTCTTGGCCGGAGACCCGATCGAGGTGCGCGTCGTGAGCGAGGACCTGGCCAACGCCCAGGAGAGGGGAAAGCTGAGACTGAAGGACCTGGGGAACGTCGAACTGATCGAGCCCAGCTCGGGCAAGTACATCGGCAACGACCTGGGAATCCTGAAGGAGAAGGTCAGGATCATTCACTGGGTGCCGGTAGATTCGATTCAAGCCACAGTATTCATGCCCGATGGCACCACCAAGGAGGGATACGCCGAGAGTATCCCCGAGTTCGAGGTCAACAAGGTGGTCCAGTTCGAGCGCTTCGGCTTCGTCCGTATCGATTCGGTCTCTCCGACGATCAAGGCATACTACACCCACCCGTGAGGGAATCCCTGGCCTTGCGCCTCTACGGAGCGCCCAAGATCCTGGCATGAATCCAGAAGGCCAGGCCGGATTTCCATTATTTTGCCATTGCCAGATCACGGCGATGTTCGGAAGCGGCATCTCCGTACAGGATCGCGCTGTATCCTGTGAGATCGCCTTTTTTGCCCAGCTCCCTGACGACCTCGTTCCGAGCCGCGAGGAAGGCGATCCCGACGTTCTCCCTCTCAAAGAGCGTGTGATAGAAGACTCTCGCGAAGAGTCCCGCGCCAACATCTGTAACGGGCCAGTAATAACCGGCATAGGCTGCTGTCCCAGCGGATAGGAAAGCCGCTGCGAGGCCATTGCTTTGGCTCTCGTTTGTGACCAGACGCTTGCCGCCGGCGGCCCGTCCCGATTCACAAGCACTGCTAAAGACGAGATAGGGGGGTGCCTTCCACCCCAGATCAAGGACGTCGTCGGCGGAGAGCTGCCCGTCTGCAAAATTGATCGCGCTTGTTTCGGGCATCTCCTGATCGAAGGCGCCGTGCCCGGCGAAGTGGATCATGTCAAAGTCATTCGTTGCCACAGCCTCGCCGAAGGCCTTCCTCGTGGCATTCTCATGCTCGAGCACATGCACTTCGACCATCCCCTTATACCGCACCTCAAGTTCCAGAATGGCGGCTACCTCCAGATCTGCTGCGGGCAGATCTCGCGTGGGATTGGCGATGGCAAGTATTCGCACGATCTCGTCCTCGGCGACCGGATCGCGGCCAGGTTTTGGAGATGTCCTTGTGGTGACGAGACGACCGAATGGCGTGTTTTGAGCGATGGCCTTTCCGTTCGCCCCGATCAATTCCCAAGGCAGGTTGAGGATCGTTTCGTCAATGCTGAGAAGAACAGCTGTCGGCGGGATCGTTGACAATACCTTGGCACCTTGTTCGCCGATGAAGGTTTCATACAATCGCGCACCAAGCAGCTGAACGCACTCATCCGGTTCGTTACATATCGGGTTGGCATCCTTCCGCGATCGGTCAAGTGCTCGGGTCATCTCGATGAAAGATCGTTCATCTTCCGGGTCCACCGTCACATTCTGCTGCCAGGTTATTCCTGTCCCTTCTTCATGGATAGACACCAGGAACTGCAAGGATTCCCCGCTTTCAGGCAAGTCGCTGATGAAGCGGGCAATGGACAAAAGGAGCACCCTGGGCAGCGGTTTGTTTCCCTTTCCGTACATCCCTTTTATCATAAAAATTCCCTCCACTTTTGAGCTCATTATCTTGTATCGTTCTCTTGAACTCCGTCAATGATATATGAACTGCCAATTAATTAGATACTATTCTTTACGTTTGGATTGTAATGGTGGGTTAATAACTATGAAATGAAATTGTAGCTTGTTGGAACAAAAATCTGCTCATTTCAGCGCCCTTCCCGGACCACAAGCTCAGACACCTATCCAATCAGATGATTGCTAACAAGGGATCCTCTGACCATGATCCTAACCTGTCATGGCCCCCCAAATTGTGGCCAGTCCAAATGCTACAAGGATCGAGCCGCAGGCCAGGTAGATTCCGCGGAAGAGGCGCAGGCTAAGATACCTTCTTCCATGTGCTACGATACCGGCGAAAAGGAAACTCCCAAAAATCGAGCCGGTCAAGTATCCAGCCAGCAACATCATGTAATCCGCCGCGTTCGGATCCAGGGCAAGTACCGATATGAAAGAGCCTCCGACCCATAGCCAAAAGACTATTTCGAAGGGATTGCACAAAGAAATTAGAGCTCCGGTAAAGAACCCGTTCTTAATTTCCTCGTCCTTGCATTCGACATTTTTGACACCGTATACGTCTTTGAATGCCTTATATGCCAGATAGAACAACAACAGACCACCGAAGAAGCCAAAGGCGATGCGCAGGAATTGATTCTGGACCAGATAGCTCAGACCTACCAGTGCGATGACCGCCCAGACCATTTCACCTACGCAGGATCCCAGAAGAAAGAAGAATGATGGCCGGAAACCTCCCTTTATCCCCCTCCGGAGCGCCTCCGCATTGACAGCGTCAGGTAAGGCACAGAATACCAAACCCAGCAATAGGGCGGAAACGTAGAGCAGGAAGAACTCGTACATCCATATGATAGCGGTGACTACAAACTATTAATTTCCTACAATTACAAATCCCGCTAAAATATTGCCATCAGAGTGAGAACAGGAAGTGGGCCAATCCGCCCAGCGAGAAGGCTATCGCCAGCGACGCTGCCGTAACCTTCATCGAGTCCTTGAGCCCGAACTCCTTGATCATGACCGCCATCGCGGACATGCACGGAACGTATGTCGCCATGATCAGGGCGAACACGAACAGCTGTTCCGGGCTCATAACCGTTGCCAGGTTCGCCGTGCCGAAGAGAATGACCAGCAACTGAAGGGACATCTCCTTCCGCATCACGCCGAAGATGAGCGCCACGATGATGACCGCTGGCAATCCGAGGAAACCTACGGTGAATGGCGACAAAGGGTCCACCAGCGCGCCGAGCACCCCGTAGTTCATCAGGAACTCCAGCACCAGGCTGCCGACCAGCAGTATCGGGAACGCCACCACGAAGAAGTCCTTGACCCTCATCCAGGTCTTGAACAGGACGTTCCTGGGGTGGGGCATGGCCATGTCAGGGATCTCGAACATCAATCCGGAGGGCTCGAACTTCATGAAACGGTTGAGCATCCTCCCGAGAACAAGCAGGATCGCCAGCAGGATCAGGTAGATCAGCGCGGCATACCAGATGTTGGCGAACTTGCCGACGGTACCGAGGATGACCACGGTCTGCGCTGAACACGGCACAGCCAATATCGTGATGGTGGCCAGGATCAGACGCTCCCGCTTCGACTCCATGACTCTGGTGGCCAGTATTGCCGGTACGTTGCAGCCGGTCCCGACGATCATCGGTATTATCGCGCGACCGTGTAGGCCGAACTTGTGCATCACGCCATCCAGCAGGATGACCACACGCGGCAGATATCCCGAGTCCTCAAGCAATGCCAGTATCAGGTAGAACACCAGGATGTAGGGGATGACGATCGAGATGATCGCCTGGATCGATAGGTCTATGCCGCTGGATATGGACTGACCGAACGTGCCCCCGATGGCGGCCGCCAGCCATGAGAAGAAACCGGAAGTGAGGCTGAGATAGATCTGCGACAGCACGCCTTCCAGCGCGCCTCCGATGATCACGATCGAAAAGAAAACGCCGACCAATACCGTCAGCAAGATCGGAATGCCGGTGGATGGCTTCAGGGTGATCTCCGATATGCGTTCACCCCTGGTGAGGGTCCTTTCGACCCGGCTCTGCACTTTCCGGATGGTCAGGCCGGCCTCTCCGTACCGGTCCCGGTTTATGTGAACGTCGATATCCTCGTCATACTTCAGCTTGAAACCTGCCCGCTCCTCCATGGCCGTCTTCTTGACGCTTGCCGGCAGATGCTCAGTGAAGTATTGATTGCCCTCCAGCAGCTTCAGGATGGCCCCTCGGGCAGGATATACCGACTCGACGGCAGAAGCGGCTGGAACCATCAGATGGATGATGTCCTCGATGCTCGACGCGTACCTGATGCTGAAATCGGAGACCCTGGCCTTGTTCTCGATTATCGACTCGACCAGAACGTCCACGCCTTCCTCGGTCAACGCCACCATGGGCACGACCGGAACACGCAGTATGTCCTGGAGCTGCTTGACGTCGATCTGGTGACGCCGCCGCGCCACATCCATGAAATTGAGGGCGACGATGACATTGAAGCCCAGCTCGATGAGCTGGTAGATCATGACCAGGCTGGGCTCTAGACGCGTCGCGTCCGCGACCGCTACCACCACATCTGGGCGGTGCTCTGCCAGCAATTTGACCGCGACCACCTCGTCCTCGGTGGCGCCAGTCAGTCCATACGTTCCAGGTAGATCGTAGACATGCAGCGTCACGCCCTTGTGCACCACGGTCCCTTCGAGGAACTCTACCGTAGTTCCTGGGTAATTCGAGGAGATCGCGCCCACACCGGTCATCCGATTGAATAGAACGGATTTTCCGACGTTCGGGTGCCCGACCAGGGCTACCTGCATCAGGCGACCCCTGTGTCGACCTTGCTCCGGTCCCTACCGCATGTGCCGGCCTTCTGCACGAAGACCATGGCGGCATATTCCTTGGCCAATGCGATCCTGCTGTCCTCGATGCTGACCAGGAACGGACCTCCCATTGGAAGCTGCTCCTCGATGCAGACCTTGCGGCCGGGCACAAATCCCATAGATATGATCCGCCTCACTTTGGCGGACTCGTTGCACTTCAGATGAGTTATCAGACCAGCCTCGCCGGCCTTAAGCATGGACATTGAGATGGTGGGCTCCCCGATGCAGTCAAGGCAATTGTTCTCGCACCGCGGGATGGGCTTGCCCTTCGGCGACGTCTGCGGGTTGTTCATCATCTGGCAGAGGCTCTTCTCGCTGACGTCGGAGATGGTGTGCTCCAGGCGGCAAGCCTCCTCGTGGCTCTTCTCGTTGCTGACCCCGAGGATATCGACCAGGAACCTCTCCAACAGCCTGTGCCGGCGTTTTATCTTGGAACCTATGCGGTTCCCTTCCTCGGTGAGCGTGACGCCTTTGTACTTCTCGTACATGACATAACCTTCCTCCGCCAACTTCTGCACCATCTCGGTAACGCTGGCAGGAGATACCTTCAGCTGCTCGGCGATATCGGTGGTCTTGGCCGGTTTGCCCAACTGGTTAAGCTCCCATATGCTTTCCAGGTACTCTTCGATGTTCTCGCTCACCATTAAGAGGCGGAACAAAGCATGCAATATATAATATTTAGGAGAGCCTAAATTTCTTGGTACGAAGGATATTGCGACCGGCGATCTCTCGTTTCCCTGATACGAAAATATGTATATATGCACAATAATGCATACGTTCATGTCCGAAGAACAGGTCAGATTCTTCAAGGCGCTTGGGGACGAGACGAGACTGAAGATCGTTGGCTTCCTCCTCAAGAACGAACGTTGCGCTTGCGACTTCAAGCAACTGAAGGATAAGGACCAAACCACGATTTCCAGGCACCTCAAGGTACTGGCCGACGCTGGCATAGTCAAGAACAAGCGCAGCGGGCGTAACCTGATCTACAGCATCAAGGACGGCCCCATGAAGGAACGTCTGGTGGCTTTGGGAATTGAAACGAACGATACATGCTGTTCTGAGATCGACAGCCCTCGGGACGTCATGATCAGGGAATCGGTCAAGGAGGCTTACGGCAAGATCGCGAGAGAGGGCGGTTCCTGCGGTTGCGGCGAAGGATGCTGCGGCGATTCACCCAACCCGATCATAGTCTCCGCCTCACTCGGTTATTCGCAAGAGGAGCTCAGCGTGCTGCCAGATTCCAATCTGGGGCTCGGGTGCGGCAACCCGAACGCGTTGGGCGCGATCAGGGAGGGCGACATCGTCCTCGACCTCGGCAGCGGCGCGGGAATGGATGCATTCATCGCCGCCAAGAAGACCGGGACCGGTGGCCGGGTCATCGGCGTGGACATTACCAAGGAGATGATCGAAAAGGCAAGGAGGAACGCCGAGAAACATGGCTTCACGAACGTCGAGTTCAGGCACGGGGACATTGAGGAATTACCCGTGGACAGCAGCTCGGTCGATGTCATCCTGAGCAACTGCGTGATCAACCTGGCCCCTGATAAGTCGAAAGTGTTCAATGAGGCCTACCGGGTCCTCAGGCCGGGCGGCAACATGTACATTTCTGACATGGTCCTATACAAGGAGCTAAGCCAGAAACAGAGGAACGACAAGGCCCTGATAACCGGATGCATCGGGGGGGCGATCATGAAGGACGACTATCTGAAGCTGATCTCGGATGCCGGCTTCAAGATCGAAAACGTAAGCGAGAACAAGGGGACCAAGGACCAGTACAATGGTTTGCCCGCCGCGAGCCTGAAGATCGTGGCAAAGAAAGGTGACGTTGCCGGTTAGGCAACCGCTCCCTATGTCTTGTCGAATACGGGTTCGGAAATGCGAAGATCTGTTCGTATGAGTGAACAGGGGGCGCGGTTCAAGCCATTCACTGACCGACGATCATAGGTCACGGAACGGCACGATGTCGCAGCAACCGCACTCGTGGCACATCGTGTGGTACGTCTTCGATGTGATCCCGTTCTCCTCCATGATGGCCTTTGCCTTTTTCGCAAGGCCAATGATCCTCTCCGCGGTGACCGGCACCAGCGGACCGAGCGCCTCGATAAGCGCCTCTCGGTTGAGTTCGTTGATGCGCAGCGGTCGGAGCGTTGCCACTATGCCCCTCTCCGCGAAGTACCTGATCCCGTCAAGCAGGTTCTCGTCCGATTCCCCGAGACCGACCAAGAGGTTCGTGGTCACCTTGCCCTTTCCGAACACCTCCACGGCGTGGTCCAGTGCTTTCAGGACGAAATCGTAATGCAATTTGCCGCACACCCTGGCGAAGCGGTCCGGGTCGAAAGTCTCGATGTTCAGCTTGATCTCGTCGGCGCCCGCGGCCTTGAAATCCTCCACATCGCTCAGTTTGGATATGTACGGCTCAACGCCGATGGGCACGTCCGGCAGCATCTTGCGCACCTCCCGGACCACGAAGAGCAGGCGCTCCACGGTCTTTTCCGGAGAATCGACCACCGCGCTGGTGAACGCCACAGACCTGAAATCCGGTCTCTTCGATGCGTCCAGAACCATCTGGACCACGCGTTCCGGGGAAAGGTTCTTGGTGATGCGTTCGTCCAGTTTGCGGGACGCACAGAACTTGCAGTCGTAGATGCAATCCTGGGCCAGATTGAAGAACGCCTGTTCCGGGGCATGCGCGATCGTCGGCCGTATCTCAACGTTCTCCAGGAACGGTTGGCCGTTCCGCAGGATCCGGTATCCTCCGGCCTTCGGGACGAGCTCGAACTCTCCGCTCTCGCGGCTGATCCCCTTCTTGCATCTCGCACCCTCAAAAGCGATCACGATCGATGTGGAACCAGCACCCGGACCGGCGGTGGACCGGCTCGGCATGAACGGCAGGACCATGTCCTTGGGTATTCTTAGCTGACCGCCAGTGATCAGGATGGCCTTCTTCATGGCGACGCTTAGGCCTGCTTCCATCTCACGCCCTCCGCGGTATCCTCCAGAACGATGCCCTTCTCGGTCAGCTGGTTCCGGATCTGGTCCGCCAGGTCGTATGCCTTGCGCTTACGCAATTCCTTGCGCACTTCGATGAGTATCTGCATCACATCGTCCAACTGGTCCGCCTTCTGCTCCGTTTGCGGCAGGATCCCCAGGATCTTGTCCAGTTCATCGAACAACATGATGATGTTTTCCGCCCCCTTCTTGGAGAGCATCTCGTGGTCCATGAGCTTGTTCGCCTCGCGGGCCGCCTCGAACATTGATGCAATGGCACCGCGGGTGTTGAAATCGTCGTCCATCTGCTCGATGAACTCGTTCCTGGTCTTCTGTACCAGGTCGGATGCGTCGTAAGTGCCAGTTGCCGTCGGGGCGTAATCCTGGAGCTCGGTGTAGGCGTTCTGGATCCGCTTCAGGCTGGAGGCTGCCTCGTTGAGCGCGCTCTCACTGTAGTTGAGCGGGCCGCGGTAATGCGTGTTGAGCAGATAGAACCGGATCTCCTGGGTCTTGTAGTGCTCGGCGATATCTTTGACGGTGAAGAAGTTCTTCATCGACTTGGACATCTTGGCATCCTGCACCTGGAGCATGCCGTTGTGCAGCCAGTACTTGGCCAGCGGCTTGCCGGTGACCGCTTCGGACTGGAGGATCTCGTTCTCATGGTGAGGGAAGATCAGATCATTGCCACCGCCGTGGATGTCGATGGTCTCGCCGAGGTACTTCAGGCACATGGCGCTGCACTCGATGTGCCAGCCTGGACGTCCTTCCCCCCACGGGGACGGCCATGAGATCTCGCCCGGTTTGGCAGCCTTCCACAGGCAGAAGTCCATCGGGTTGCGCTTGATCTCGTCCACGCATACCCGGGCGCCGGAGATCATTTCCTCCTGCTTGTTGCCGGACAGTTTGCCGTAATCGACCACCTTGTCAACGGAAAAGTAAACGCTGCCGTCCTCGGTCACGTAGCCGAAACCATTGTCGACGATGCCTTTGACCATGGCGATGATCTCTGGTATGCATTCGCTCGCCTTCGGGTAGATGTCGGCCTTCTTCACTCCCAGCTTCTCGATGTCCTCGAAGTACTTCTCGATGTACGTCGCCGATAGCTCGAGGGGCTTGATACCCATCTCGATGGCCCGGTTGATGATCTTGTCGTCCACATCGGTGAAGTTTGTGACCAGGGTGACCCCGTACCCCTTGAACTTGAGGTACCTGGCGATCATGTCGAAAACTATGATGGAGCGTGCGTGCCCCATGTGTATGTCGTTGTAGACCGTGACACCACACACATACATTCTGACCTTGCGGCCATCGATAGGCACGAATTCCTCGGCCTGCTTGGTCATTGTATTGAATAGTGACAGTCCCATGTAATCGCCCTGCTGACATGCAACTAATGCTATTTTTGCTTTTTTAGCTGCTCTTCCATCAGTGCAAGACGGCGCTCCAAATCGGATATCTTGTTGGAGATGTTGGTGATCGCATCCCTCAGGGGATCTGGCATCTCATCGTGGCGAAGATCGATCTTGACCACGGGGACTCCCTCCCGCTTGACCACGCGGCCGGGAATTCCTACCACGGTGCAGTTGTGCGGGACGTCCTTGGTCACGACCGACCCAGCTCCGATCTTGACGCAATCCCCGATGGTGATGTTGCCGAGAACGATGGCGCCGGCCCCGATGGTCACATTGTTGCCGATGGTGGGATGGCGTTTGCCCTTGCTCGTGCTCACGCCTCCGAGGGTCACCCCCTGGAAGATGGAGACGTTCTCCCCGATGATGGTGGTCTCTCCGATGACCACTCCGGTGGCATGGTCGATGAAGAAGCCCTTGCCGATCGTCGCTCCGGGATGGATGTCCGCCCCAGTGAGGAACCGGCCGAAATAGTTGATCGCCCTCGCGAGCTTGAAATTACCCTTGACGAACTGCACGTGAGATATCTTCTGGAGCAGGATGGCATGCAGACCAGGACTGAACCACAGCGCCTCGCTGAACGACCTGGCGGCGGGATCCCGTTCAAGAACGGTAAAGACTGAGTCCTTCCAGCTCATGGCCTTTGCTTTAACCAGATTCGGGCTCAAATATCTTTGCTCAAATGAGATGCTGGCAACATTTAGTTCGAAATCCCTCTTTGTGCATTCCATGCCGGGATACCGTACAATTCATAGCCAAATTGAAAATGGTAAGAAGGGTGCAGGATTGATCGCGGACCTGACCGTATGAGTGTTTACTGTGTCGGTCCGAACAGATCGGTGCTAAGGTATCTCTCACCGGTATCCGGCGCTATGAACACCACCTTCTTGCCCTCTCCCAGTTCCATTGCGACCTGTACCGATGCGGCCAGCGCGGCGCCCGTTGATATTCCCGCCAGTATGCCCTCTTTCTTGGCCAGGAGCCGCGTGTGCTCGGCGGCATCCTCGTCCTTGATCTGAATGATCCGATCGACCACCTTGAGGTCGAGCACGCCCGGGATGAACCCGGCGCCAATTCCCTGGATCTTGTGTGGACCCCTTTTCCCGCCTGATAGTACCGGGGAACCGGAAGGTTCGACCGCAACGATGAGGGTCTCCAGCCCTTTGGATTTGAAGTACGTGCCGACCCCGGTCACCGTTCCACCGGTCCCTACTCCGGAAACGAAGGCGTCTGGATCGGGAATATCGGCAAGGATCTCCCTGGCCGTGGTTTCGAGGTGTATCTTCGGATTGGCCGGATTGTCGAATTGCAGCGGTATGAAGTTCTTCGGGTCGCTTTCGCACATCTCCTTGGCCTTGCATACGGCACCAGGCATCCCCTCGGCGCCAGGGGTCAGCACCAGTCTTGCCCCCAATGCCGCGAGCAGCTTCCTGCGTTCCACCGAGAACGTATCAGGCATCGTCAGGATCAGTTCGTAGCCCTTGGAGGCGCAGACCATCGCCAGACCGACCCCGGTATTGCCCGAGGTCGGTTCCACGACGACCTTCTTTCCCGGTATTAGGATGCCTCTCTTCTCCGCATCCTCGATCATGGCCAGGGCGATCCGGTCCTTAACCGAGTGCATCGGGTTGAAAGATTCTAGCTTAGCGTATATGGTCGCGGCACCTTCCGGCGCGATCTTGGTCAACCGCACTATCGGCGTCCTGCCGATGGTCTCGAGCACATTGTTGTAGAGCATGTTACCCTCACCCCATTTCCGACCTGTTGCTACGAAATATAGCGTAAGCAATGTTAAGATTCCAATCAGACTGAATTTCGCTATATGGGTAGGCTGAACAGGTTTCTGTCCGCTGAAGAAAGAACCAGCCTGATATTTTGAATTATTCAGCGTACCGGGCTCTGTGATCCAGAATTTTCAATGACAATTAGGAAATGGGCATATCGAAAAAGTATCGGTCAGGCTCGGCCGTTCTTGATGTCGTCCCAGTTCTGCCGGATCCTCTTCCAGTCCCAACCATCGATTGCCTTGTTCGCCATGACCAGGCCCTGGGCCGCCTTCTCAGCGTAGATGCCGAGCGGGAACGATTCGATATAGCTCCGATTGACGGCGCCACCGGCGCATATGAAAGGTATCTCGATCCCTCTCTCCACCAATCTCTGGGCGATCTTCGGGAAAGCAGACATCGTGGCGGTCATCAAGGCGGTTCCGGTCAGAACGTCCGCCTTGACCTTGGTCACGGTCTTCACGACATCTTCGACCGGGACATCCCGGCCCATGTCGACAACGCCGTATCCGTTGGTGCGGAACAGAACGACAGCGATGTTCTTGCCAATGTCATGAGGGTCACCTTCGGCGACATGCATGACCACTTTTCCCTTTCCCAGGAATTGGCCCTTCATGGTCCTTTCGGCGAACTTCAGTCCGATGTCAAAGGCATCGGCGGCTACCATCACCTGGGGCAGATAATAGATCCCGCGGCCATACAACTCGCTGACCACTTCCATTCCCTTGAGCAGCCCTTTGTCTACGAGCTCCTCGGGGCTGAACTTGGTCAGGGCAGCCTTGGTATCGGCCTCGATCTCCTTGTAGCGCATCAGGACAACGTCCTCGGCAACCTTCTTCAGAAGAGGGTCCTTCGGCAGGATCTTGGCTGAGATGTCCTCCGGTTTCTCCTTAGCCTCCACTAGGATATCGTATCTTTTGAAGATCATTTCAAAATCAACGTCGCTAAGGTTGAGCATTAGACAGCCCCTGTCCGTGATGAATCACGAGAGTCCATTAAACCTTTCCCGCGAGAAGGGGATTCGCTTTGATTGTATTTATAGACCATTTAATTATTGTGAAATCGTTAGAAACCCACGAATCAGCTGAATGGCAAATTTTCCATTTTTGAGCCTTTGAAGGAATCATAGTTTTAGTTCACCAATTGTATTAAATATTTAATTTGGTCGCGGTCTGGCATGATCCTTTTTCGATGTCCAGTCACGGTCAGCAACAAAAAATAGAACGATCTTGGTAAGACAAGGGATCTGAAACACAAAGAAAAGGTTGTAAAAGGTTTAGAAGAGGTTTTCCCGAATTTAAGAGTCTTACAACTCGTAGTTCTTCGGGTTGAACGCCTGGACGTCCTTGTAGGCCTTCAGGCATTGGTCGAGGAACTTTCCTTCCTCGTCTGGGAGGGCCTTCAGGTCTGTCAGGACCTTGTTCAGCATGTCGCTCTCGTGCTTGGAGAGCCTCAGACCGTTCTTGGTCTTGGCGGACTCTGCGATCAATTCGGCTGCCTTGATACCGGCTGCCCTTGACCTCAGGTAGATGTTGTTGCCTTCTGCGACAATTGCCTCACCGATCTTGTAGGCGTTGTCGTACCGCAGGCAGAACGCCTCTGGGGATCTGTACGAGTCGCATGCTGCGTAGATGTCCCTGAGGACCTTGTCCTGCTTCAGCTGCTTCGCGGTGTTCATCAAGGCCGCTTCGTACCCAATGACTCCGAGCCAGCACTGGACGGATGAGCCACCGAACTCCGGGTGGTATTCAACCGACTCGTTGGACCACAGGTCGCAGGTCGACGCGATGAGGTTACCCATCAAGTCAGCGTGTGCGTCCTGAGCTCCCTTTCCCTCTTGGGCGGATGGGCGTCCGGATATTGCCTTCAGGATCGGGCCCTCGTAGCCGCAGTCCTTGTCCGGGCCAGTTGCACCGCACTCGATTGCCACCAGGGTTCTGGCGGAAGCGATGCAGCGGGTAACTGCCGCGAAGGTCCTCGGGATATCCTTGTCCAGGTAGCCACCGGCCATGAACATCGAGGTGTTGGCACCGGCGCAGTTTGTGTCTCCGCCAGCGATGACCTTGTTCTTCTTGGCGATGTCAACGATCTTGGTCCACATGTACTCCATATCCATGGAGCCCAGGTAGCCGATACCGAAGAGCCATCCGCGGATATCCTGGTGCAGGATACCGTAGTCGGACATCTCCTTGCCGCCCATGGACTCGATCGAGAGGACATCGGCGCCGTTCTTGGCTGCGACTTCGATGGACTCGATGACCTTCTCCGGGTAGGATGACTTCTTGTCCATTCCTTCCCTCAGGCCCTTCTCGGCCTCTCTCATGTCAGGCAGGGTGTGCCTGATTGCGGTCATGATTCCGTACTCATCGTGGTACTTCTTCATGAGCTCCTTCTGGCCCGCGACAACTGGCTTGGCGAACTTTTCCGGGTCGTTTCCGAGCTGGAAAATCCACTCGTTCTCCAGCTGAACGGCTGGGAATCCGAGGGTTACTGCCCTGTCCATGATGTCCTTGGTGATGTAGTCGACGTACTCGCGCCTCAGGGTGTCCGGGTTCTTCTCAGCGCCGGGCCTTGGGGCGAAGTTAATCTCTGGCACTACGAATCCCGCACCGGCCTTCATTCCGAGACCGTATGATACTGGGTATTTCGCGTCACCGAAGACGAGGTCGTCTGCGGTCTTGACTTCCATCTTTGTGAATCTCTTAACTGCCATTTTTCGCACCTCCTAATTTACGCCTTCCCCGATGTGATCTCGTCCCACTTGGAGCGGATCTTCTTCCAGTCCCAGCCGTCGATAGCCTTGTTAGCTAGGCCCGGTCCCTGAGCTGCTGCTGCAGCGTAGATACCGAGCGGGTATGACTCGACGTATGCCCTGTTAACTGCACCGCCAGCGCAGATGAACGGGATCTCCATTCCATTCTCGACGAGCCTCTGGGCAACCTTCGGGAATGCGGACATGGTGGTGGTCATGAGTGCGGTTCCGGTGACGAGCTGGGGCTTGGTCTCCAGGCAGGTCTTCACTACGTCATCGACCGGTACATCCCGGCCCATGTCAGTGACACCGTATCCGTTCGATCTCAGCATGACAGCGGCGATGTTCTTACCGATGTCGTGCGGGTCACCCTCGGCGACCATCATGACGACGTGGCCCTTCATGACCCTGTCGCCCTTCATGGCCTTCTCAGCGACCTTGATGCCCTTGTCGAATGCGTCTGCTGCGACCATGACGTGCGGCAGGTAGTAGATACCCCGTCCGTACAGCTCGCTGACGACATCCATTCCCTTCAGGAGTCCCTGCTCAACGAGGACTTCCGGGGTATGCTTGGCCAGTGCGGCCTTTGCATCAGCCTCGACGTCCTTGTACTTCATGAATACAACGTCTTCGGCGACTTTCTTCAACAAAGCGTCCTTCGGGAGAATCTTTGCTGCTATGTCTTCTGGCTTCTCTTTAGCCTCTACGAGTATATCGTAGCGCTTGAAGATATTGTCGTAGTTTACACTACTTAGGTCCATCATTTTATACACCTCAGATATCCCAAAATCCCAATCGAGGATCTTAGGGTCTCCTCCGAGGCAGGGGATTCATTTTCCGGGTATATAAATCAATTGTTAACGCGATAAATTCATAATACAATCGAATGAATAATTATACCAATAAAATCGGTCAATTATTCAATATATTTCTCATTGCTGGCATTTATTAATTTTAGATTATTGTTAAATTACCATGTTTAAATACTATGTTTTGACAATTCAATTAGATTATCAATAATATATTTATTGATTCTGATATTCAACAATCTTTTCAAATTATTTTTTTGCATAATAGAGGCCAGATGAAAAATGGAATTTGCGGAAAATCCTGCCGCTCCAAATCCCTCCTCAAAGGAATAATCGGTGTATCTTTGGAATATAATCATGGGATGAATTATGCCCTGAAACCCTATCAATTGCCTTGGCGCAGGTTCGATCCGGCAATGAGCCAGGATGAATTCCGGAATCCCGGACTAGCAGCACACGAAATTGACCAGTCGCAAGGAATAATGGGCCAGTATTATCAAGAAAAAAACAATTGGGACATTAACGATCCTAAAGTGATAACTTTCCAATTCATATTGGAATTTATTTGCGGAAACCGTAGACTTAAAATATTCAACGATTGTTACGACCTTATCATTAACAATTGTTTGAGAATGTCGATGCAAAACCAACCTGCTTGATAGGATGTGATTACAATGAAACGGACCTATGAAGAGATAAATTCCAAGATAGCCAAAGGCGAGGCGGTGGTCATGACTGCAGAAGAGGTCATCGAACTGGTCCGCGAGGTTGGCGTTGAGCAGGCTGCCAATGAGGTCGATGTGGTCACGACTGGAACGTTCGGGGCGATGTGCTCCTCGGGAGCGTTCTTGAACTTCGGTCACGCCGAACCCCCGATAAAAATGAACAAGGTGTGGCTGAACGACGTGCCCGCCTACACCGGACTGGCAGCCGTAGATGCCTACATCGGCGCCACGGAGACCCGTGACAACGGCGAGATAAGTTACGGTGGAGCTCACATCATCGAGGACCTTGTCTCAGGCAAGTCGATCAAAATGAGGGCAACCGCTTATGGAACGGATTGTTACCCCCGCCGCGAGATCGAGACGCACATTTCACTGAAGACGATCAATCAGGCTTTTCTTTTCAATCCACGGAACATGTATCAGAACTACGCCGTGGCCACCAACTCTTCCGAGAGGACCTTGTACACGTATATGGGGAAGCTGCTCCCGCGCAACGGCAACGCCACCTTCAGCAGTGCTGGCCAACTCTCCCCGCTCTTGAAGGACCCCACTCTGCGCACCATCGGGATCGGAACCCGCATTTTTCTCGGTGGCGGCAAGGGCTATGTCTCCTGGGAAGGGACTCAGTTCAAGACCAACGTTCCGACCAAGAATGGCGTCCCGACCCGGGCGGCAAGGGCGTTGGCGGTCATCGGTGACCTGCGCGGCATGTCCCCCGAATATCTCAAGGCGCTGTACTTCACTAAGTACGGTGTTTCGCTGGGAGTCGGAATTGGCGTTCCCATCCCGGTTCTTGACGAATCATTGATGAGGACAGTCTCGATGAGCGATGAGGAGATATTCGCCCCGATCTTGGATTACGGCGTCCAATCCAGGGACAGGAGGTCGATCAAGGAAGTAAGTTACAAGGACCTCAGGAGCGGGACGATTACGATCGGTGACAAGGAGGTCAGGACATCCTCCCTCTCCAGTTACCGTAAGGCGAGGGATATCGCGGCGACCCTGAAGGAGTGGATCAGGAAGGGTGACTTCCTTCTCACCCAGCCGGTGGAACTGATGCCGGACGAAAGAGTGCAGAAGACGCTTGACGCTCACGCGAACTGGGAGATGGTATGACGGCCGGCAGTAAGTTCCTGCTCATGTTCCCGCCATCGGTGGCGAACCAGCCGATCACCCATGGCCTGTGGCGTAATTTCGACATCACTGTAAACATCCTTAAGGCGGACATCGACGAGAGCGGGGGGAGGCTGATCATAGAGCTGGCGGGCGAGCCCGGCGAGATCTCCAGAGCCACCGAGTACCTCACCGCAAATAGGGTCCGGGTCGAGGAGCTGAAGAACTACGTCAGGAGGGATATGAAGAAATGCACAGATTGTGGTATGTGCGTGTCCATCTGTCCCGTGAAGGCGTACGTGATGGACGCTTCCGATTATCATGTCATTTTCCGCCTAGACAGATGCGTTGCCTGCGGCACCTGCTTGGACGCCTGCCCCCCAGGCGCCCTCTCCCGGGGTCGATCTTCGAGTCTGTCCATCTGAACATGCCGGAGGATTGTCCCGAGCTTTCCTCCGGTATCACCTTCAGCATCTTGCCTGTAAAATTGATAATTGTCACAGGCCCTACTTCTCTGCCGTTTTGGCCCGGCGTAGCCTGCGCGCAACAAGAATGAGCACCGCACATAGCGCCAGAGGCGGGATGATGGCCCCAGCCAGAACGACTAATTCATTTCCTTCGTTGACGTGACCCAGCTCAAACAGGCCGGTCGTGGAGCCGAAGACCACCGTGCTGTTCTTGGTGATCGCCGGGGAACCGACGAACCCTGTGCTGATGCGGTAGGTCCAGCGGACCGACCCGTCCGTCTTGACCGAATATAACGTGGTATCGGACCCGACGTAGCATATCCCTCCGGCATCGATGGCCAGCGACCTGGTCACGTTGAATCCTTCGAGCTTCAGGGTCCAGCCGACGCTCCCGTTCGGATCGAGCGCGGTGAGGCTTCCGTTGCCGGTCAGCACCATCGACCAATCATCCGATCTGA
Source organism: uncultured Methanomassiliicoccales archaeon (assembly GCA_942492955.1). GTDB lineage: Archaea > Thermoplasmatota > Thermoplasmata > Methanomassiliicoccales > UBA472 > DASXVU01. The sequence continues at coordinate 96,002 of OW818644.1, read as the reverse complement.
TGCCGATCGAGGATCTTACCGGGGCCCCGGTATAGTAGGACCAGATCAATTCGCCGTCGGGCGAGAGGCAATAAACGCTACCGTCGTTGGACCCGAAATGCACGTTCCCAGCGCTGTCGATCGAGGGCGAGGTCCGCACTGCCCCGGTGGTGTTGAATGTCCATATCGGCGTGCCGGTCCAATCCAGCGCGTAAAGCTTCCCGTCCTCACCGCCGAAGTAAATATTGCCGTTGTTGGCGATGGCCGGCGATGAGCGCGACGTCACGTTCTCCAATGCCCTCCAGTTCAGACGGCCGTCGAGAGTGAACGACATCAAGCCGGCCGAAGTGACGAACAGGGTTTGGTTCTGCACGATGGCGGGCGAGGACCAGACCGGAGCGCTGGTGTTGTACTCCCACCATTTGGTGCCGTTCCCGTCCAGGCAATAGATGAACATGTCCGTGCAGCCGACGTAGGCGGTGTCGTTCCACCCCACCGCAGGCGTTCCCATGAGGGTATCGTTGCCGACGTACCTGTTCATGGCAGCATGATCGGCGCCGAGCCGGTACAGGACGGTGCCGCTGCTGGCGAAGTAAGTTCCCCGGTCGGATATCACCACAGAAGCGTTACCTGGTGCCCAGTAGGGGACCCATTTGACCGCTTGCCCGGGATTGGCGGAGGTGTCGTAGGCCGACCTGCTTGTATGGGCCGGATCGCCCATGAACATAGGCCATGGCGCCGAAGCGGCTTCTGCGGCCGCATCCTGACCGGCCATCGACACGGCCAGTGTCAACAGCGCAGCGACGATCATCAATGTCCTGAGCTTCATCCCGATCCCGGTACTCACCCGGATAGTTAAAGATAATACTTTCCACTGGTGGCGATGTGAGTCGGATTCCGCGCCAAGAACGGTACTTTGGCGATCGTGCCGGCCGACCGGTCCGGAACGGTACTACCGCCAAGTTCTTATCCTCGCAGGGCTAAACAGTGTGGCCCCGGTTCTCATTTGCCTGGGGGAGATTATCATGGTGGACTACGAAGCGCTGTTGGCAAAATTCCGATCATGGACGGACGGTCTCGACCCGGTCGAGAGCAGGGTGGCGCTCTTCGAGCGCGTCCGTGACATCCCATTCCGGCCGACGGTGAACCTTTATAGCGAGCGGGACGCCCCCGAGAGGACCATCGCCCAGAACTTCGGCAGCAGCGAGGCCAAGAGCATCCTGCTGGGTACGCTGTTCGAGATGCTGAACATCAAGGTCATGTACGCCACCTACTCGTTCCGCTGGGAGAACCTGCGGGTGGAGTTCCCCTCGGCCCTGAGGCAATACGTCCGTGCGATACCGGTCTCGTTCCACACCGCGTTCAAGGCCAATATCGATGGGGAGTGGGTCATGATCGACCCTACCTATGATCTGCCGTTAGGAAAGGTGGCGTTCCGGGTGAACCGTTCCTGGAACGGGTCCTCGGACATGATGCTCGGTGTCGTCGAACGGGAAGAGATCGTGCACACAGACCCGGTCGAAAGAGCCAAATACGCCAAGCTCCGCCATGATCACTACGAAGAAGAGCAGATAGCGTCGCTGACCGAGTTCTACGAGAAGCTCAACGCTTGGTTAGAAGCACTGAGGGTTCAGAAGTGAAATGGAGCAGGGACCGCGATTTGAACACGGGTATGCGGATATCCGCCGTTGAAGGCTGCAGTCCGCCACATGGCCGCTCTGTCATCCCTGCGTATCGGGCTAATTCTGTTCAACATATATTAGTTTATCTCATACTGGATTGATTGTGGATAATAATGGATGCATCGTTCAATCATGTGTACTATGCCCGTTTCTTCTTAGATATATTTTTTGGGGCAGATGGTTTGACCGTCTTCTTGACCGTTTTCGGTTTTGATTCCTTTGGGGAAGGAACGGCTTGAGCAACGGGAGCTTCGAGCGATCTAGCTAGGATATCGCCGAGCCCATCGGACATCTTCCTCAGTTCGAGAACGCGGGATTCAAGCTCCCTTCTTGATATTATCTTGGGCCGGTCCTTGTTGACGCTGTAAGCGACGGAGCCGTCGGTGAATGCCACGAACTCGACGTGGGCGATGCTGTTGCGCAGCTGGCGGTCGCATGCTCGGGCGACTATGTCCAACCCGTTGTCCTGGAGGAACCGGAGCTTGTTCGCCAGGCTGTCCTCGGCGATGGCGTCCAGCTCCGACGTCCCGGGCCGGCAATAACCCATATCGTAACGGTGGCCGGACTTGTGGAGCAGGACCGTCAGGATGTTGAGCTGGGTGGCATAGATCCCTTCCACCAGCATCAGGTAGTAATGGAGCATGAGCCGGGTCTCATCCTCCGGAGTACGGGAATCGATATCGTTGCCGTACCTTGTCATCAGGATGTAGTACTCGGTGGTGTTGTGCATCTTGGCCTGCATCTGTGGCAGCATCTGCCCCCGGATGTGCTCGAGGACCTGGGGTTCCTTCACCTTGACAAAGAGCCCGTTCACTATCGGGGTCAGTGCGCGCAGGATCTCCGTATCCACCGGTGGGATGACCCGATCCCAGCTGGCTTCGACGGAAGCCTCCTTCTGCTTATCGTCCAGCGATGAGTACCGTTCGAAGTCCGTTCGGCTGATGGCTTTTAGCCTGGCCTCGAAGAGCCTCCTCCGAAGCGAGGCGATGCTGACGCTAAGACCGCTGCTTGATTGCATCCCTATCCCTCATGGGTATGGCCGATTGGGATTATGACCTTATCTGGACCTCGCAGGGCTTATCTGCATACGAGTTGAGGCTTCTAGGGCAATGAATTGAGACAGCTCTGAGAGGCTATCCGGTTCATTTAGAGCTGGGTCAATGTTTATTGCGTAAAATCATCATCATCCCTCTCGGGATGCATTCGAATGAGGAGAGGAATGATAGTACTACTGGTGATTATCGTCATAGTAGCCTTGGTGCTCCTGTCGACCTTGAAACCGCTGTCGAACGCACCAGATAGGGTCATGGTGGCCAAAGCATCCATAAAAGCGATCTACAGCGACGCCACAACGACCTTGATCGGCCTCAATGGAACGAGTGCCATCCAATCCCTCGGCCTGAATGGGGCGATCCTACGCTTGGGAGAAACCGATCCTAACGGGACCGAGTGGACCACCGCGTGGACGATCGATTCCAACGAATGGCAGGGCTCGGTGCAGAAGCTTAGGACTTCAAACCTCTCCGCGATCGTGATCGACCAGGACAATGACCGGAGAATGGGTCCCGATGACCGGATCCAGATCAGGAGGGATGTGATCGGTGCCACCTCATCGCAGGATATGAGGATCGGCGTCAATTTCTCGGGCGGCCCTGAGGCGAACTGCAGTTTCAGCTTCTCCGGTACGAACAGCTCCTCTACGCTGGTGAGCTTCATCGATATCGGCCAGGGTGACTCGATCCTCATAACTACCGCGGACAGCCGCACCATCCTCATCGATGCCGGACCGCCCCTGGCGGCAGGTGCGCTGGTATCGTACCTTCATAACCGGATGGTCACGGTCATTGACGCGCTATTCGTCACTCATCCGGACTCCGACCACCTGGGAGGCGCTGCGGACGTTATCAGGGACTTTACCGTTCTCTCGGTCTATCATCCGGGCGTGGCCAAGAACACGTCCTCCTACCGCTCGTTCATTCAAGCAGCCCAGGATGAAGGTTGCCCGGTCCAAACGGCCGCCGATATCCATGCCGGTGATCTCCTCGAGTTGACCACATCGGCGACGATCGAGGTGCTCAGCATCGATCCGACCGCTTCCGACGTGAATGACGCAAGCATCGTGCTGGAGATGCGTACGCTGACCAAGAGCTTCCTGTTCACCGGGGACATCAGCAGCGAGGTGGAGAGCAGGCTGATGGCCGACCATTCGTTCGACCTGGACGTGGACGTGCTGAAAGTGGCACACCACGGGAGCCGGTACTCCACGAGCAACGCCTTCCTTGAAGCCGTCAGTCCGGAGATCGCCGTGATCTGCGTGGGCGAGAATTCATATGGACACCCGACCAACGAAACGCTGTCAAGGCTGTTCGACCACGATGCCACGGTGCTGCTGACAGACCAGATGGGAACGATCGACATCACCGCCTAGATCATTAGGTCCGTTTAGGGAAGGGTGTCGGTAGATTGTTGGACATTGGCGATCCTTTGCCCAACATCTCCTTCATTTCACCGAGGGTAAGGATACCTCATTCCTTGGATTGGATCAGGTCTGGAGGCTGGTTGCTTCGGGCGATCTCCTTCTCGAGGAGTTTGGAAATTTCCTCCGGGGTCGATCCTTGTTTGCCCTTCAATTTGGCAGCCAACACATCGATATGGGAGAAAGCGACCTCCTTCTGTCCAGAGGTCTCGCTTGTTCTATTGTCATAAAGGGTCAGTGCTTCGATTATGTTGTTCTTGTGATCTTCGTCAAGTTTCTTTCTTCTTACATAGCTTATCTGGGCATCCAATGTGGGCAGGCCGATCTCCACCACATAGTCAAATCTTCCATGACGTATGACCGCTGGATCGATTTCCGATAGCTCTGAATTGGTTATCGTGATGATGATGATCCATCTTTTATCATGTAACTTCTGCAGCCGCGGCAGCATGCCGGCAGTGATGAACGCGCCGGCCGTTCGGCTCTCCAGCTGCGCGCTTAGAGGCCGTGTCTTGAAGAATTCCTCGCATTCGTCCAGAAGCACGATGACCCGGCGTATCTTGGTCAGATCTTCAAAGATCTTCGCCGCCTTGGCATCGAATCCCTCCAGTCCGTTGCTCAGAAAATCGGATGGGGATAACGTTATCAGAGGCCATTTCAGCGCCTCGGACATTCTTTTCACGGCGGTCGTCTTCCTTGTGCCTGATGGGCCATGGATGATCAGGGAGTTCATGCCTGAAGGCTGATGGATCCAGCTCCTGCTGATCGGCCCTATCATCACGTTCTTGAGGCTGCTGATGAAGGCCGAGCCATTCGTGGGATCGGATATGGAGTCCAATGCTTCCATCTCGATCCACTCGGGTTTTCGAATGTTCGGGATCATGTCCGGCCAGATTGGAAGGTTCGCGGTCGGTTTGGGGTAAGATAGGCTGTACTCCTTCAACAGCAGCTGCTGTCGTAGCTGTAGGAGTGCGTCAGAGTAGCTGATCAGGAACAACAGCGCGGTGGCCGTTGCCCAAGATTCGATCTGGCCGGGTTTCCGAGCGCGGTCGTTCGACCATCCGGAGATCGTTCCGACCTTGTTGAAGTTGGACTTTGCCAGGTTGAACGCCCGGTCGAGCGCTGGCAGGATCACTTCGCAAGACGTCAGATCGCCCTGGTGAATTCGCCTGGTCAGAAGATGTGTCAGGGACAGGGCGACCTCGTAGCTCGAGACGTGGAACATCACATTCCCTTCATACGAGATGTTGGATGTTGGCCATGCACCATCATGAAGTTGGGAATCCACTATCGATTGGATCGCGCGGGAGGTGAGCAGGTCCGTATCGGAGACCTCGAAACGGTTCAGAAGAGCGATGCAGAACATCAGCTCGGCCGGATCGTATTTTGAGGTCACCCCCGCATATTCATAAGCCAGGAGGCGCAGGAAGTCTTCTCTGATCTGTTCGATCAAGAAAGGATTGGCCTCGAAGGTCCAATCAGGGTAGGCAGAATGCAGCATGTCCAGCGCCCTGATCATATGGAGAGTCACCAAATGATGCACTTCATCTTTGGGACTTGCCTTTCCTCCGTACCATTCCTCCAGAAGAGTTTGGTTCTCATCAGCGATCTTCAGGGCAGCTTGCTTTATGAGATCGAGATCTACGTCAAGTGAGGTCACTTCCAACAGATCGCCGAGAATTGAAACGGAGAAAAGGATCTGGCTGTCCGTGAACATGTTGATGCCGTTCGTCTCAGACGATCTCGCCAGTTCGGTCTCATTCCCTAGTTTTGACAGATATTTCTCGCAGACCCCTTTCAGGATTGAGGTCATGGCATCCTTTTCACCGGGTATCTTCTCGTCGTCCAGCAGATCGGACTCGTATAGGAATCGCAGATACTGGTGCAGAGCGATGAAGGAACAATTGGTCGAGGTTGGATGTAATTTGCCGTCCTTTTCGTTCAACTGGCGGATCGTGCGCCAAAAGGTTCCGTTCTCTGGATTATAGAATGCTTCGAGAGATCTGCCAGCACGCAATATCCAATCCTGAAGGGAATCGATCTCCTCATCGAGATGAGCTATCTCAATCATGTGCTATGTTCTCCATGTTTACATGATGCTGAGTATAGCCCACCGTACTTGAACCAATCCGTTCCTGACTTACAATACCGAGCATACTAGCTCTCATAGATTCCTGGAATGTGCCAATACCATTTGATGAAAGCATTTTTCTTGAACCCTTGATCTTAATCTATCGACATGTCACTGAAAACCTGCGAGTTCAATTTGATGAGATATGGGTCAATAACACGACGGCCAGAATATCGCTGAACGGAGTATCGACCTCCTTGACGGATCCTTGGATATTTGTCAACTCCGGATTACTCCATTTCACCAATAACCGATGAACCAGCCCTCATCGCCACGGAGTAAGATGAAGTACCAATATGTCCCGGCCTTGACGGAGACATCCACTTCACCTTCGACACCTGAAGGCTTTGACAGGGAAGCGTTGAAGGAGAACTTACCCGTAGCCTCTATTGTCTTGAAATCATTGAATGTGAGAACGAAAACTGAGGAATCGTTCCCGGTGGTATTATACCTGAAGTGCTGCCCTTCAAGCGCCTGTACCGATCCGAAGAGGATGACGCCGTTCCGGCCCTGGGCACCGGATTCGCATGTCCATCCTTCTGGCATACCTGGATTGACCGAAAGTTTTGACCACCCATTAATATCGGCCGAGCGCATGACCGTGTCCGCTTTGATCAGGTCCGTGTTGTTGGAACCTGCGAGCTCGATGGAATAATGATCCGAAGATGTGGAATTGGTCATTATCTCACGATACGGAAAGGAAGAATCCACACCGACGTTAAGGATGAACAGTTGGTCCTTTAGCATTTCATAATGCCACATGACCTTAACGCATTTGTCGCCAAATGGGGTGGAGATCATCTCATTGCCAACCCACAGCCAAAAATGAGCATTGGAGGAGGAAAATGGGCCGAAATCGCCAGCATCTACCTGACCGTGTTCGGCATGTCCCCGACCATGCCATTGTAGCAACGTTTCACTGACCTTATCGACCGTGAAGTTCATTTCATCACTAAAGGTCGTGCCATTTCCAGAACCGGTCATTCCATAGTGAAAGTAATCTCCTGCATGGATATTCACCTGGGCACGAAATGGGGTGTTGGACAAGACGACCGCCGCTAGAATCATCGAAAGTGCGATCGTGACGGCTACCAATACAATTGGCAACCTCCTCCCTCTGTTCTTTACCATAGGTGGTAAAGCAGGATTTGTAATGTCGTTTCCCGGACTCTCCATTAACCTTCCCCAAGAATAGATTCGGATATAACGATATAAAGATGCTCTAAGGAAAGAGTTGAGACAAGAGTAAAGGTCAGGTTCTTGGAGCGAATCCGGATCAAACCATTCGATGACCGCGACGGTCAACGTTATTAGCGACTTGACCGTTCATGTACGGATGAACCCGGACCACTGCAAGGACGTTTCTCTGCGCCACGTCGACTTCCCGCTCACCGAAGAGAACATCACCAGGAACATCGACGGCAAGAAAGCCTACACCCGCACAGATTACATCATCCTCAAGCACGGCGAGGAGACCGCGGTGGTAAAGGTGGTCAAACAGGCCGGCAAGGACCTGTTCCGACCTATCGCCGGCTTTGAAGTGGTCTCGCTTCCAGACGATACCGTGTACATCAGGGACGAGGAGATCGACGTTCTGAGCACCTCGCAGATGGCGCGTCAGGCGAGGGCGAATCCCGGAAAGACTGTGGTCGTGTCAGGCATGTTCAATCACGTATCGTTCCTGCAGGAGGAGAACCTCCTAGATCTGTATGTGGTCGATGTGGTACCGCCATCCCCTTCCAAGCTCTCGGTCCTGGTGGAAAGGGCGTTCTCCACCGGCATGATCGACCTGCCGATCGTGCCCCATTACCAGGACATCGACCTCAATCAGCTGGAAAAGCAGGTGAAGACAGATGGCGTGATGTTCCCCTGCAGGGCGTCCGGCCTCGAATCGAAGAGAAACGTCTTCTTCCTGGACGAGACCCCCGCTTTGGAAGGAGAGATCACCCTTATCGGATGCGACCTGTCAAGACGCATCTTCAATTCCGTCTACCGTAAGGAGCCGAACTCATTGGACATGTGCCCGAGGAATCTCGCCGAGACCGAGGGCAAGACGCTGGTAAAATGCTGCGCCGTGAAGGAAGGTTTCGTCATCAACGGAGACGTCGCGTCAGTTCCTTGGGGGGCGACGGTGCTTGACGTGGTCGGCGCCATCAACTCTCTTTTCGGACACCGACCGTTCGGCCCGCTTGTGCTCGGACGGACGGACCCCTGAGAGCTGCCTGGCCTTCTTCAATGCTGCAAAACCCTCTTCCTTTTTTCCGGTCTTCATCAGCACCTCGCCGTAGACGTACCAGGCGTCGGCATCGTCCGGTTCCAATTGAAAATGACCTTCCAGCCACGATAGTGCCCCTCGCAGGTCGTCCCGGGCGATCATATCCCGGGCCCTCTGAGCGGCGTTCTTCTCGGAAAGGATCTTTGCCTTCATGGCATCCATGATCTCTTCCTTGATCACTTCCATCGCATGAACGGAAAGCCAGGGATATTTGATGGAGAGACTTCTGCGAAGCTCCCCCCACTTCTCCGGGACGAGATGATAGGTACGGTTCCGGAAGACCGAATAGGGAACGTTGATGACCATCTTGCCATGGCTGACCGACAGGAAATTCGGGTTCACTGATGGTCCATCATCAGCCTTATTCGGAATGGCCATATGGAAAATAATTGAGTATTCGCTATTAGTGTTTTCCGAGCTTCTGGTTTTTTATAGAATCTGATTGGTCGATCTGACCGTCATGAGTATTACGACTTTATTGAGTCATTACAAGAATCAACCTAGACTGACTGTATTACATATCGTTCAACCATCGTTGCTCTGTCGGAAAGAATAATTAACACAGTTGGGTTAAGGACACACATGGACATGATCGCCCTCGGGCCGCACAACCCCAGACTGAACATCAAGGACGTCGTTATCTACGACTCGACCTTGAGGGATGGGGAGCAGACACCTGGGATCGTATTCAGTGAAGAGCAGAAGATCACGATCGCCCGCAAGCTGGACGAGATGCATGTCCCTGAGATCGAGGCGGGCTTCCCGGCCGTCTCGGAGAACGAGCAGAAGTCGGTCAAGGCGATCAGTTCCCTTGGTCTCAACGCCCGGATCCTAACGCTGTCCCGCATCACCAAGTCGGACATCGACGCCTGCATCGATGCCGGCTCGGACCTGGTCCTGCTGTTCATCGGCACGTCCGATATCCACCTGAAATACAAGTTCAACAAGCCCAAGGAGTTCGTATTGGAGAAAGTGGCAGAGGGACTGGATTACTGCCACGAACGCGGCATCGCGGCGGCCTTGTCCGCCGAGGATTCGACCCGTACCGATATGGACTTCCTGCTCGAGGTGTACAGGAAGGCGGAAGAGTGCCACGCCTCCCGAATAGGCGTCACCGACACTCTCGGCTGCGCCTCGCCGGAAGCGATATTCAACATCGTCACTGAAGTAAGACGCCATCTGAAGACCCCGGTCTCGGTGCACCTGCACAACGACTTCGGACTGGCCCTGGCCAATGCCATCGCCGGCGTCAAGGCGGGGGCGAAGGCGGTCACGACGACCGTCAACGGGATCGGCGAACGCGCCGGTAATGTTCCGCTGGAGCAGTTCGTGGCGTCGATGAAATACGTCTACCGGTGTGACCTGGGCATCGACACTACCAAGCTGAAGGAGATCTCCGACCTCGTCGCCGAGTACTCCGGGCTGGGGCTGCCGAAGAACCAGCCGCTGGTAGGCCGTAACGTGTTCTCGCACGAGTCGGGCATCCATGTGGCGGCGGTCCTGAACTGCCCCATGACCTATGAGCCGATCCCGCCGGAGGAGATCGGCAACAAGCGGCATCTGATAATGGGCAAGAAGACCGGCCTGAACTACATCAGGAAGCGCGTCGACGACATGAAAATAACCGCCTCAGAGGAGCAGCTGGGCAAGATCCTGTGCGAAGTAAAGAAACTGGGCGAGAAGAAGGGGCGCGTCACCGACGACGAGTTCAAGCAGATCGTCCTGACCATCCTCCGAGGATGAACTCCTTTACAACTTTATTTGCTGGCCCGCTTCGTTCCTGCGGAACCTGCCGAACTCGATCATCCTCTGGACCTGTTCCCCGGTGAAGACCGGGCCGTCCACGCAGACCCTCATCTCATCGAGCGCGCATGAGCCGCACAGCCCAGCGCCGCACTTCATGTAGCGCTCGAGCGACATCTCGCATTTGACGTTGTGCTTTTTCAACAATGGCAGCAGATAGAAGAGCATCTTCTCCGGCCCGCATGCCAGGACGAAATCGTATCGCTCTTGCGACAGCATCTCCGCCACCAGGTCGACGGCCGTCCCCTTCAGGCCGTGGGTCCCATCATCGGTCGATGTGCGTACGTTGTTCGAAGAGGCCTTTGCCCGATCGATGAACAACAGCTCCGAGACGTTCCTCGCCCCGATGGCGACGTCGACCCGGGAAGGGTCGCCGAACGCCTCGACCGCCGGCAGAAGCGAAGCCATTCCTGTCCCTCCGCCCACGACCAGTATCTTGCCGTCGTGCAACGTGTAACCGTGACCGTAAGGACCCCGTATCCCGATCCTGTCCCCGGACCTCAGGTTGCTCAGCGATCTAGTCGCCGGGCCTACATCCTTGACCGTGATGCCCTTGCGCCCAACGCAATACGAAGCGGACATGGGGATCTCGTCCACGCCGGGCAGCCAGACCATGAAGAACTGGCCCGGTCTGACCTCTTGGTGGTAATCGAAACGCAGGGTCCGGACGCCCTTGCCGACCTCCTCTGATTGCAGAATATCCACGATCTCAGACATGTTCGTGAGCCACCCCCACAAGTCCCCGGATGTCGCCGCAGCGCTCTTGTTCCACGTACCTTTCCAGCCCAGTAGTGATCTCGGAGAAGACGCCCATCCCGAGCCGGCCGATGGCGCTGCCCACCTGGACCGCGCTCGCCCCGGCCATGATGTACTCGAGCGCGTCCCTCCAGGTCTCGATGCCGCCGACCCCGATCACCGGGATCTCCAATGCGGCGTATAGATCGAACACGCAGCGTAGTCCTACCGGTTTCACCGCCGGCCCGGAAAGACCGCCGAAACGGTTGCTGAGAACCGGACGACGGAACTCGACCGAGATGGCGATCGCCTTGAGCGTGTTGATGGCGACGACGGCGTCTCCGCCGGCCTTTTCCACCGCCCTTCCCACCTCTACCAGCCGGTGGGTGTTGGGCGTCAGCTTGGCGAAAACCGGTATCGAGACCGAGCCCTTGCACTCCTTGACGATCGTGCCGACGACCTCGGGGTCGATGCCCATCTCCATGCCGTAGCCGTGAGCGTGCGGGCAGGACAGGTTCAGCTCGATGGCGGCCGCCCCGTACTCCTCCATCTTGGAACTGAGAAGGGCGAAGTCCTTGGCGCTGGAGGCGAAGACCGACCCGATGATGGGGACGTTGCCTTTCCTTGCCACCTCCATCTCGATCTGGAAATCCTTGATGCCGGGACCGGGTAGCCCCATGGCGTTGACGTAACCGTCCTCCAGTTCGACGAGCGTCGGGTTGCCGTAGCCGTTCCTCGGTTCCATGCCGATGGACTTGGTGACCAGCGCACCGGCGCCGGCGGAAGCGACGCTGAGCAGCGAACCGCCTGTCTCTCCCACCATTCCGGACGCAAGCATGGTCGGGTTCTTCATCTGGACCCCGGCCACACTGACCTGCAACGAGGACATGATGGAGGGCATAAAGTCTGGGCTAATAACCTCTTCGCAGACGGTAGAATAGAATCAACCGAGGATCTCTCACATAAGCTGGAGAACAATGACAATTCCCATCATGCCCGGCAAGCGCACTAGTACGGCCTTACCGGCGCTCCGACGACGCACTGATCTCCGCGTTCATCGATCGCTGGCGGTGCCTCCGCCCCTCTGCCCTTCTTGACCAGGTATTCACGTATGGCCATGTGCAGCGCGTCCGCGCCCAGGTTGGAGCATTCCATCTTGCCCGGGGGCAGTCCGTCCAATGCATTCGCCACATCCTCGCGGGTCATCTGCAGGGCCTGCTTGAGCGTCATTCCCTTGGCCATTTCGGTGACCTTGCTCGACGTGGCGATGGCCGCGGCACATCCCATGGTCTTGAACTTGACATCGGTGAGGACGTCGTCCTCGATCCTGACATAGATGTGGACCAGGTCCCCGTCGGCCGGGTTTCCCACCTTTCCGATACCGTCGGCGTCCGGGATCTCTCCCACGTTCCTCGGGTTGGCGAAATGGTCCAGTACTTTACGCGAGTATCCCATCCTAGCACACCTTCGATTTGTATATGGGTGACATCTCCCTTAATTTCTTTACCACCGCTGGCGCCACCTCGAGGAAGCGGTCGATCTCTTCCATCGTATTGAACTTGGAAAGGCTCGCACGTAAAGAGCCGTGCATCTGCTCTTGTTTCAGACCCAGCGCCAACAGAACGTGCGAAGGTCCTGTGGTCCGGGAGGAACACGCCGATCCGGTCGAGACGCAGAAACCCTGCTGGTCCAGGTACAGAAGCAGCGACTCGCCCTCGACCCCGTCGAACCGGAAATGCGCGTTGTTGCACAGACGTTCGACAGGATGACCGTTCAGATGGGTGTCCGGTATCTGTGACAGCACGCCGGCGATCAGCCTGTCCCGCATCCGGGTCATTTTTTCCACGTCCTCTTCGAACTCGTTCATGCCCAGCTCGATCGCCTTGCCGATGCCCACGATGCCGGGGATGTTCTCGGTGGACGAACGCAGGCCGCGTTCCTGGCCGCCGCCATATACCAGCGGCCTGATCTTCAATCCCTTCCTCAGATAAAGCGCCCCGATCCCCTTCGGCGCATGGAACTTGTGCCCCGACATGGATAGCATGTCTATGTGGTCCTCGACCACGTCGGTACGGACCTTGGTGATCGACTGGACCGCATCGGTGTGAAAGACCGCCCCCTTGTCATGGGCGATCTCCGCTATCGCCTTTATCGGTTCTATCGTGCCGATCTCGTTGTTGGCCGCCATCACCGAGACGATCAGTGTCTCTCCGGTGACGGCCTCCTTGACCTTCTCCAGATCGACCAGCCCGAATTCGTCAACTGGAAGGTAGGTGACCCGGAAGCCCTCCCGCTCCAGGAACTCGCAGGTGTTCAGTACCGCATGATGCTCGATCCTGGTGGTGATGATGTGATCGCGCTTGCTTTGGTTAGCGAAGGCGTATCCCTGCAGCGCTAAGTTGTCCGCCTCCGTGCCTCCGCCCGTAAAGACGATCTCCTCGGGATTGGAGTTGATCGCCCCAGCCACTTTCTCCCTTGAAGCGGTCATTGCCTCTTCCGCATTCCTTCCAAGGCTGTGTAGGCTTGATGGGTTGCCATATTCCTCGAGGAAGAATGGACCCATGATTTCCAGGACCCTCGGGTCGACGTTTGATGTGGCGCTGTTGTCGAAATACGTAAGTTTCACGGCAACCATCTCCTAGCTGTTATTAACAATTGATAACACAGAATCCAGTATAATAACCTGACTGGTCACCATCGTGCGCTCTTTACGGTTCACAGAGGACGCGCTCCGCATGAACCGAAGCTGAGAGTGCTGATGTTCTACCGTTCGTGTCCGATGACCGACCGCACCCCGCATTATTTCATCTGATCTCATGGTCTTCGGCCTTTACCCCTACCTTTTCACAAAGCTCCAGGAAGGCTTCCCTTCGTTCATCCGGATCATCGGTGTTGAAACGGAGCAGGAACGGCCTCTGCGCCCAATCGAATGGCTCTTCAGCCTTGCCGTGGACGAAGAGGAGCATCGCCGCAAAGTTCACCGCGACATCGCCTTCACGCTTCTGCGCTCCCCGGAAGAGCTCCTCGACCACCTCGGGCGGGTGGAACTCCTCCACCAGGTCCAGTGTGTGTGACAGTCCGCCGTAGATGTTACCCACCCGCAGGGAATGGACGATCGCGTTGACCTTCTCGTTGTAGCTGACGATATCCGGCGCATAGCTAATCACCGCGATCCGCGTCCCTGAATCTCCGTTGGCGAACGCCTCGCGGAGAGCCTTCCGGGAACGGGTCGTGTCCAGTTCGGCCAGTGCCTCTATGTCGCGCCAATCCCGGCCTTTGCTTGAGATCAGGAGCTTCTCGATGGCCAGACGTTCGCTCGGAGTTGCCTCGCCGATCGCCTCCATGTCGTAACCGATCCCGTCGTGCCATTTCTCGTAGTCGATGATCATGCTCCTCACGAAACGGCTCATGGGGGTATCAGCGGGAGAGGCGCCTTCGGGACCGGCCTTAAGCCTCGTGTTCCGGCCAGTCCTGTGATCTTCCCGGATCGATTCCATGTCCGGGTCGGGCGATGGCGGACGGGGCGGTTCCAGTATGAAGAAGAACCGTTTCGGGTCGTTGAACTCGCCTGAGTAGTACGGCGTATCCCGGTCATAGAACTCGATTCCGTTGCGGGAACCGTGAGGCCAGGTGGTCACCGGATTGGTTAGCCTAACAAACAATCCTGCTGGAGGTGCCGGGGGACCATGGCCTATCTCGGCGATCTCGTTCCCCGCCTTCAGTTCGCTCTCGAGCAATGCACGCAACGGCTGCGGCAGCCGGTCTAGTTCCTTTTTCGTCCCATCTTCGCTCTTCATCGACCTGCCTCCGATCGGTCCTGCGTTCTTGGACCGACAATATATTTGGAACATGTTCCGGGATACAATTTCCACCGATTGTATCTAAAGCTGTCTGCCAAAAGGATAGATATACGCTCATCCTGATTCTCGTGTCCGATGGACGTTGAAAAGATAAGGGCCGATTTTCCCATACTTTCGGAGGGGGACAAGAGCCCGGTCTACCTCGATACGGCCTGCCAGAGCCTTAGGCCCAGGCAGGTGGTCGAGGCCATGGATTCCTATTACTACGAATATCCGGCCTGCGGCGGGAGGAGCGTGCACCGGCTTGCCACCCAGGTATCGATCAAGGTCGACGAGGCCAGGGAGAAGATATCCGATTTCATCGGTTCGGACTCGTACGAACAGATCATCTTCACTAAGAACACCACCGAGTCCATCAACCTCATTGCCAGAGGTCTCGACCTCAAGCGCGGCGATGCGGTGCTGACGACGGACATGGAGCATAACAGCAACCATGTCCCATGGTTGCAGCTGAAAAGGACTGTCGGCGTCGACCGGGTCATTGTCGCCACTCCCGACGACGGATCGTTCGACCTGGAAGAGCTCAAGAGCTCGATGTCCAAGAAGGTCAGGCTGGTCAGCGTGGTCCAGACGAACAATGTGACCGGCACGACCATACCGGTTAAGGAGATCTGCGAGATCGCGCACGACCACGGCTCCATGGTCATGGTGGACGGGGCACAATCGGCACCCCACATGAAGGTCGACGTGGAAGACATGGATGCGGACTTTTTTGCGTTCTCTATGCACAAGATGCTCGGCCCATCCGGGGTCGGCGTGCTGTACGGGAAGAAGGAACTGCTCAACAAGGTCGAACCGCTTATCGTGGGAGGCGGAGGCGTCAGCCTCACCACCTATGACAAGGTCGACCTGCTCCCGATACCGGAGCGGTTCGAATCCGGCCTTCTCAACTACGCGGGCATCATCGGCTCCGGAGCGGCGGTCGACTATCTGAGGGCGATCGGGATGGACGACGTGATGGAGCACGACATCGAATGCAACCGCATCGTGACCGCTGGACTGGCTGACGAGGAGAAGATCACGGTCATCGGCCCCAAGGACCCGGAGCTCCGGGGGAGCATCTATTCCTTCAACATCAGCGGCATGCGCTCCCATGACGTGGCGATGATACTGGACGAGATGTCCGGGATGATGATACGTTCCGGAATGCACTGCGTGCATCCGTATTTCCTGACCAGGAAGATCGACGGAGCGGCACGCGCCTCGTTCTATGTCTATACCAGCAAGGACGAGTGCAAGCGCTTCGTTCAGGCGGTCAAGGAGACGGTGCGCTCCTTCGCCACCTGAATGATGATCCGGTCTTGGGACGGGTCCTTGTGCACTATCAGTAGGTCACCGTAGACGATGGTGCAGTTTCCGTCCGCAAGGGCGTTGTCATCGATGAAGGAGGTCGCTGAGTGCAATGGCGCGTATCTTTTTCCGGTCCCGGATTCGATGCTGACATACCCATTCTTGATCGATGCCACTGAGTCGACATCAGGCAGGAAATCCGCGACCGATATCGTCATCTGGACATTGTCAGGTGAATCGGAAACGGAATCGAGGACGGCAGCTAACTGCGTCGCTCGCTGCTGAACCTCGTCGTCGGTCACGGCATGGTCCATCCCGGAGAACGCCATCACCAGGACCGCGGTCACTGCGATACCGCAGACGAACAGCCACACCTTTGAAAGGAAGAACTCCATCATGAGCTGCCCACCAGCACGTAGGTCCCGTTGTCCGAAACGCAGGTGAAAGAGAGCATGACAACATCCGATGTCAGATGGAATGGATGGTTATCGACGGTCGTGACCCGAACGACAGGATCGGAAAGATAGATTCGGTCCACCCCTCCATTGTGCATGACCTTGATGACCATCGACTCGGTCTGATCCAGGTCGCCTCCGATCTCGATGGTGCATTTGTTGTCAGAAAGCGGCGTCTCCATGACCCGGTGATTGCCTGGACCGGAAAGGTAGGTGGCCGTGATCATTTCCCTGATGTGCTCGGCAGTGCTCATCGCCTGAGACTCTGACGTTTGGGCTTGGAAGGAGCCGATGCTGGAAAGCAGGACGGGCGCCGATAGCGAGATCAGAAGGGAGACGATCAGGAGCTTGAGCGGCATCCCCTCCAGCCCCCGTTTGTCCGTTATGGCCAAAAGATCACCCCGAGATTACCGGGATGCTCAGGCTGGTGTCCGTGCCGTAGCCGCTTTTTGTGACCGTTACGGTGACGAAACCGACCGCCTTGCCGCTCTGTGTGACCTGAAGATTGTTCAGCGTCACCTTTCCGCTGGAATCTGTCGTTCCATAAGGCCTGGTGCCATCCATCCTGGTTATGCCGCAGCCATCGAGGACGACCGTCGCTCCGGCTACTGGATCGCCCTTGCCATCTGTTACAGTCATGGTGAGATCGATGTTGTCGACCTCGTAGATCCCATCTCCGTTACCATCGTGCGCAACGATCTCTGATGGAGAGGAAGTGACCGACCCGATGGATTGCGGCGCGTTCAGGTTGCCCATCCATCCCAGCAGTACGGCGGAGCCGATCCCGGCGATCAGTACCATGATCATCAGCTGCAGCGGCAGTCCCTCGATCCCACCGTTCCGGTCCTTCTTGAATCGTGTTCTCATCCTCATGTGAGTACCTCTGTTCCCAAACCGGTCCCGGGGTCGATATGCGGTGCCGTTACAGTCAGGCTACGCCGTATTTCATGAACCCGCAATGGAAGTTGATATTCCAAGGATGTTTTCGAGTATTAAATCCGGAATAAAATCACAAATGTAAGCTAGTATAAATTTCACCATCTGATCCCGATGTCCATGTCAGATTTTGTCATCATGTTCGACCGTTATCACCACTTTCCCGTTCACGAGCCCCTTTGACAGATCTCCGAGAGCCTCCGGAACCTCGCTGAGGGAGATTCGCCTGTCTATGACCGGCAAGAGCTTCCCCTTCTCATTGAGGTCGAGCAAGAACCGCAGGTCCTCCTTATGGTTCACCTTCCAAGGGTTGATGCCCATCTTCTTCTTGCTGGCAATGGATACAAGAGGCCCCAGTAGGATCGCCTGGAAAATGGCGTATCTTGAGCCCCCCACCAGCACGTACAGGCCGTCGGGGGCCATGACGCGCCTGTAATCGAAGATCGATCGGCGCGCGACGGTATCCAGGATAAGGTCGTATCGCTCCCCGTTCCTTGTACAATCCTCCCGGGCGTAGTCGATGACGTGGTCGGCCCCGATGGCGAGGAGCATCTTGAGCTTACCCACGTTGTCCACGCCGGTTACCTCGGCCCCGTAGTACTTCGCGATCTGAACGGCGAACGTGCCCATACCGCCGCCGGCGCCATTGATCAAGACCTTATCCCCTTTCTTTAAGGGACGCTTGCCGCGAAGGCCCTGAAGGGCGATCTTGGCCGCCTGGGGGAGGGTGGCGGCGGCCTCGAAGGATATGCTGTCCGGTTTCCCCATTAAAACATCTTCAGGTGCTGCCACATACTCTGCGAAAGCGCCGAAGCCGCAGGTGAACAGGTCCCCGAAGACCGCATCGCCAATTTTCCACCGCTTGACGTTCCTGCCGACCGCCACGACCCGACCAGCGACGTCCGATCCAGGTATCCTGTTCCTTGGCCTGAAGGGGCCGGCGATGCGGGCGAAAGCCGCGCCGCCTAGGATCTCGAAATCGGCCCCATTCAGTGACGAAGCGATGACCTTCACCAGTACCTGGTTGTCCCGAGGGGTCGGTCTCTCCACCTCCTCGAGCCGGAGGACGTCCGGATGGCCGTATCTGTCGCATACTATGGCTTTCATGGTGCGGTATCGTCTCAGGCATTATCATCACCGACCACAGCTATAATCACATTGCCTTTCTTGTGTCCCAAATCGACGTACCTGTGAGCCTCCACCACTTCCTCCAACGGATATGTCCTGTCGATGATCGGTCGAACCTTTCCCGCTTCCACGAGCTGTTTGAGGTGGTTGAGATCTTCGTTCGACTCCTTCGTGGGAGACCATGATGATAAGAAGACCCCGCTTTCCCCCAGGGACTTTTTGCACCCCGATTTCTTAAGCTTCCTTACGGTGTCGAAGATGACATCATAAGTCTCGCCGTTCTTTCTGAAATCCTGTTTGGTATAGTCTATCACCTCATCGGCTCCGATGGACCTAACCAGGTCCAGGTTCGAACCGCTGCAGACCCCTGTCACATGGACTCCGTAATACTTTGCCAGCTGGACGGCATAGGTGCCGACGGAACCGGACGCCCCATAGATGAGTACCCTATCCCCCTTATTGACGTTCCCCGACCTCAGTATCTGGAGGGCGGTCAGCCCCCCGATGGGGATGGCGGCGGCCTCCCCGAAGGATACATTGAATGGTTTCATGGCCACCATTCCCTTTCCCCCCTCCTCGGGGATGCAGACGTATTCGGCGTTGGCACCGCATCTGAGCCCGGTGGTCGTCCCGAAGACACGATCGCCTTGCCTGAATGATCTGATATCCCGACCCACCGCCTCGACTACGCCAGCAAGCTCATGGCCTGCGATCTTTTTCAGCTTGTAACCCATCAGGGTCACCATCGGACCCATGACGAATCGGGGCATCCTCCGGAGGATGGCGTCCCCTATGGTCACCGTCGATGCGTGGACCTTGACCAGCATCTCGTTGTCCCGGGGTATGGGCTTTTCCACGTCCCTGAGCTCCAGGACCTCCGGCTTTCCACTTCCAGTTACTACTATGGCTTTCATTCAATCGCCCCTTCTCACACCCAACGTCCATTTACGATCAGTTATCAGCCACACCGGTCCTCGTGACCGTCGGCCACTTCCATGCGGTCCATATGATCATGGCGAGGATGATGACCTCCACGACGGTCCCGAACACGTAATAGGCGTTGATCTCTCCCGAAGCGAATCCTAACGCGATCACGATGTGAAACGCACCCAGACCGATGTTCGCATAGCGGTTCATCTTGGCCGGTGACAGTAAGGAGACGCAGACCATTATGACCGGGAGCGTCATCAATATCAGACTCAGCAACAGCCACGTTTGATCGATGTCATAGATCCAGGCCTTCCCCAACAGAATATCCGCGATCGTCCCTGGTTTGAAGAATCCGATGATGTCCACATAGATGTACATGAACATCACCGCCCCCCACAGTCCGGCCAACTTGGCTTGCGTTGATATCCTTAACTCCTCAAGGACCGGTCTGGCCCTCCCGTCCAGTTCCTTCACCTTCATCTTCTCGCCCACTCCCGCCCCTATTGTCTGATTCTGTTCCACTTTTACATCACCCGGCGATTTTCGCCAATATCTGCATTATCGAAAAAGTACAAGCAAATTGGGCAATACATGTATTATAGTTTAAATATAGGAGTACACAATTTGAGAAACGATACCATGAGAACGGTAACCCTGGAGATCGAGCCTTTCGAGACCGTGAAAGAGGAAATGGCCGCGACCTTCGCCCATGTCCTTTCCTACACCATTCTCGAGACCCTGAAGATGGACTACAAGGAGGGCATATGCATCGAGATCGTCGAGTTCACCCTGAAAGAGGATTCTTCAATCCATGATATCGGAACAGTGGGCAACATGGAGATCCTGAGCGTTCTGAAGTCCATTGACAACAAGCATACTTGCCTCATCAGATACACGGAACCGGAAGAGACCAAAGGGCAGTTCCAAGAGTCCGACCTGGGTCTGATCCATACAATACCTACCATCGTTTCGATGGAGAAACTCACCATCAGCATGATGGGGGAGCAGAAGAACCTGTCGGATTTTGTTGATATGATCAGGAACGCCGGCACCATACGCAAGATGACCTTCCGGAAAGCCGCCTACCAGAAGGCGGACATCCTGGCCATCCTTACCGGTAAGCAGATGGAAGTGATGGTGGCGGCATTTCAGAACGGATACTTTGATTATCCTAAGAAAATCAGCAGCGAGCAGCTGTGCCAGAAGGTTGGCATCAGCAAACCCACCCTCCTGCAGCACATGAGGAAGGCCGAGGGGAGGATACTCAGGGAGATAATGACGGGGCACTTCCAAAGTCCAGAGTGATCATGGATATGGCCGGATAGGCAAGGACTCCATACCGCCAGTTGATCGACAATCACCATCGGATAGGTGATTTATGACAAGGTAAGGTTTGTTGAGGCATCATTCCTATCTTAATGGCTTCCGAGCGATACCCCTGACCCAGGGCGCTTGAGCATCGGTCATTCAGGCTCGTTGTCACAAGGTTACTTAGGCTCGATTCTGTAATGGTTGCTTTCTTTTTCGTTTCGGAGTCGGAATTGGCAACGTCGTTACAAGGAGAAAAGATGGATGAAAGTGTTTTCACACCGGGTCGCCAAGCTTGATCTTGACCTCCTTGACGTCCCACATGTTCCCGACCTTTTCCTGTATCTCTTCCTCTATGTTCGCCGCGAACAGGTTGTTCGAGGCCAGGTCGAGCTCGATCGTGACGACCCCGTCCTCCACCTTGATGTCCTTGACCATCTCGGTCCTGACGATGTCCAGCCCAGCGAGCGGGTTCATGACGGTCTTCAGCCGGCGCTGTATGATCTCCACCGTGGTCGGCACCTTCTCCTTGTACATCCCGTGCTTCTCTTCGTAGTTGGTTATCGCCTCGTGAAGCGCCTCGACCGCCAGCACGGAGCAGTGCACCTTGACCTTGGGCAGTCCGCCCAGCGCGTCCGCCGCGTCCCTCCAGCTGATCTCCCGGGCCTTGTCCAGGGTCCTGCCCTTGGCCAGCTCGGTGATGATGGAGGCGGTGGCGATGTTGGACGCGCAGCCGTACGACTCAAACTTGATGTCCGAGATGACCTTGGTCGCCTCATCTACCTTGATGTAGAGCGCCACCATGTCGCCGCAGGCGGGGCTGCCGACCATTGACTTGCCGTCCGCGTCTTCGATCTTGCCTACGTTCTTGGGGTTCTTGAAGTGCTCAAGGACCGTCTCGTTGTATGGGAATTTCATTTTTTCACCGTCACTTCTTCAATGGACTGATCTTCCTCAGGTTGGCTATTATCTCCGCACAGGATTCGATGGCCGAGTCGACATCCTCCATGTCGTTGAACCGGCTGAAGGTGAACCGGATGGAACCGTGGGCCCGCTCGTGGTCGCCGCCGATGCCGATGATGACGTGACTGGCCTCCAGCGTCCGGCTGAAGCAGGCTGAACCAGTGCTTACTTCGAAGCCCCTCATGTCCAGATGCAGGGTGATCGATTCTCCCTCAACAAAGTGGAAGGTGATGTTGGCGTTCTGCGGCGTTCTCTTGGTCGCGGAACCGTTCAGCATGACCTTCGGAACCGTTTCCAGCATGCCCTTGATCAATTTGTCCCGTAGACCCCTGATGTACTCGTTCTCCTCGTCGGTGACCAGTTCGGCCGCCTTCGCGAAACCGATGATGCCCGGGATGTTCTCCAGACCGGCCCTCCGGTTGGATTCCTGGAACCCGCCGTCCATCCACTTGGATATCTGCGTGCCTTTCCGGATGAACAGCCCTCCGACCCCCTTGGGGCCGTGGATGGTATGCGCCGAGATCGTCAGCAGGTCCGCCGGGACCTTCGTGACGTCCAGCGGCACGCGGCGGAACGTGTGCGTGGCGTCAGCATGGTAGATGACGCCCTTATCATGACAGATGTCCGCGACCGCCTTGATGTCCTGCAGCGTCCCGATCTCCTGGTTGGCATGCTGGATGGACACAAGCGTGGTCTCCGGCGTTATGGACGATTGCAGCTGGTCCATGTTTACGAATCCTTCTCCGTCAACATCGAGGAATGTGACCGCGAACCCGTCATCCGCCAGCGTCTTGGCGCTGTTCAGGACCGGGAAGTCCTCAAGCTTGGAAACGATGATGTGCTTGCCTTTCTTCCGGTTCGCCTTGACCACTCCCTTGACCGCGGTGTTGCTCGATTCCGTGTCCCCCGACGTGAAGACCAGTTCTTCCGGCAATGCCCCTAGCTGCTTAGCCAGCGATACCCGAGCCTCGTCCAGCGCCTCCCTGGAATCCAGACCCATGGAGTAACCGAACTCCGACGTGGCCACGGCGTAGTGCTCGAGGAAGTATGGAGTCATCGCCTCCAGCACCCGC
This sequence comes from uncultured Methanomassiliicoccales archaeon, assembly GCA_942492955.1. Lineage (GTDB taxonomy): Archaea > Thermoplasmatota > Thermoplasmata > Methanomassiliicoccales > UBA472 > DASXVU01. The sequence continues at coordinate 72,978 of OW818644.1, read as the reverse complement.
TCGTCCAACCTGGTGGTGGCCGAATTGTCCAAATAATGTACCTTGTCTTTCATTGTACCATCTCAGATGAAGAGTGTTATCTTGGAGTCCTTGGCATCGTTGATGTAGGTGCCGACCGCACCGAACTCGTCGATGAGCTCCAGCCTCAGGTCCTCTTTCTTAATGCCCATGACCTCCATGGTCATCTCGCATGCTATTATCTTTCCGCCCAGTTCCTTGTAGTCGCTCATCATCTTCTCAAGGTCCGCGACGCCGGCCTTGGCCATCCTCGACTTGACCATGGAGCGACCCAGGCCGAGCATGTTCATCTTTGAGAGCTTACCCTTTTCCAGTCCGCCCTTCTTTAACCTTTGCAATCCCCAGAAGGTGAAATAGATCGTCGACTCCATGCCCATGGACAACGCCCCGTTCCCGATGATCAGTGCGCTGTAGACCTTGTCCATGTCCCCGCTGTGAAGGATGATCGTCGTTCGTTCTGTCATCTTCTCACCCCTTCACTTTCTTGATGCGGATGCGCCAGGTCTTCCCCTCTTCCTTGACGTCAAGGAGCTCCTCCCCCAATGAAGCGACCGCCATCGGGATCTCCTTCTTTGATGCTGGATGGTCCCCGGTTATCTCTATGATATCCCCTTTCGATGCCTTGCGCAACGCCTTCCTGGTCTCGACCAGGGGCGTCGGACAGTTCTTGCCCATGCAATCAACTTTAATCTCTGCCATCGTATACACCCGTAGACAATATTGGTTCTAATTCATATTTAACTATTGTTAATTATTTGACAATAGGATACAATAATGGAATAATGCAAACAAACAACCCATCCGGTGTTCCTGTCACATTGTCGTGTACTTGATCGATCGCCCCCACACCAATGAGATCTAATGTCACTTCCCGAAATGGTCGATCCATCTATCGCTCGACCGTCTGGCAAGCCAACAGGTTCTTTATCAATAATGATAACCGCCAGATTGGATTTTATACGATAGAACGGCGATCTTAAAGAAGTGAAGGAAAAGCAGTCCCCCGAGATATCGAGCCTTTTGGCCGATAAACATTCGGCGAGGATACTCTTTGCCACAATGAGAAATCCAAGATCGGCGTTTGATCTCAGTCAGAGCATAGGGATACCCATTGCGGTCTGTTTTCGGAAGATCAAGCTGCTTGAGGATGCGGGTCTGATCGTCTGTGCGGAAAGGACGGTCGTCAACGGAGGAAAGAGGGTCAGCCTCTTCAGGTCGAACCTGAAGAACAGCCACGTCTTTCTGGAAAGGAACAAGATCCAGGCCAGGATCGAGTTGTTCGACGGTTCGATGCAGGAAGTGAAGTATGAGATCGAACTGCCAACATTTCGGAACGTGTCGCAGAACTGGTTTGATGGCAGAAGATTCGAACCAGAATGAATCTCCCACCGAACCACTTGTATTATTGGGGTCGATTGACGGACAAGGGCCCATGCCCATGAAGGTATTGGCCAAATCAGATGCGAGGAATCCCTTAATTCGTCTCCGCATTTCGCATCGCCATCTGGACATGCAATGAGTGGCATGATTTTCAAATATCATGCGCGTAACCCGAAGCCACGCTACGAAAATCCGCTAGTAAATCAGATGGACTAGCGGGTAAGCTTTATCTAAACAATGATTATACCGAGGGAGAGCGTCGCATGCTACGACGTGTCTAAGGTGCGTCAGAATGTTCAACCGTGTCCTAGTGGCGAACAGAGGCGAGATCGCGATAAGGATCCTCAAGACCTGCAAGAGACTTGGTATTCCCACGGTCGCCGTCTATACGCCATCGGATAAGCACTGCAAGCATGTCGGACTCGCCGACAGAGCGGTCGAGCTGCAGTCGAAGCCGGGGATGATCGGCTACCTGGACATGGACGCCATTTTCGACGTGGCCAACCGGATGAAGGTGGAAGCGATCCATCCCGGCTACGGTTTCCTATCTGAGAAGGCCGAGTTCTCCGAGCGATGCGAGGAGGAGGGGCTTTCGTTCATCGGGCCGAACCCGCGGGCAATGAAGCTATTGAGCACCAAGCTCGGTTCCCGAGCGTTCATGACCAAGGTCGGCGTGCCGGTCATGCCAGGCGTGCTCGAGCCGCTGAAGGACGCGGAGGACGCCAAGAAGCAGGCCAACCGCATCGGCTACCCGGTCATGCTGAAAGCATCCGGAGGCGGCGGGGGGCGCGGGATGCGGGTCGTTAACGGCGATATCGAGATGGAGGACGCGTTCACCTCGGCCAGGAACGAGGCCACCAAGGCGTTCAACAACCCCACGATCTACATGGAGAAGGCGTTCCTGCGCGGAAGGCACATCGAGTTCCAGGTGGTCGGCGACTCCAGGGGCAACGCCTACTGCCTGGGCGAGAGGGAATGCTCCGTCCAGCGCCGTCACCAGAAGATCCTGGAGGAGACGCCGTCCTGCGCCGTCAACGAGGAGATGAGGGAGCGCATCGGCACCCTGGTCAAAGAGGCGGTGAAAAAGGCCAGGTACACCTCGCTGGGCACGTTCGAGTTCCTGATGGGCGACGGGCACCTTTACTTCATGGAGGCCAACTGCCGTATCCAGGTGGAGCACCCGATCACCGAGGCCTGCACCGGGCTGGACCTGGTGGAGATGCAGTTGTCGATCGCCACCGACAAGGACGTGACGAAGGAGCTCGGTTCGGTGCAGCCGAAGGGGCACGCGATGGAGTTCCGTATCAACGCCGAGAACCCGTTCAACAACTTCATGCCGACGCCTGGACGCATCGAGAAATACATCGAGCCGGCCGGCGAGGGCATCCGCATCGATTCCCACGCTTACGAAGGGTACGTCGTGCCAACCGAGTTCGACAACCTGCTGGCCAAGCTCATAGTCCACGGCAAGGACAGGACGGAAGTGCTGAACAAGGCACGCGATGCCCTGGACCGATACACGGTCACCGGGATCAAGACCACCATTCCATACCACAGGCTGGCGGTCAGGAACCACGATTTCATCGAGGGCAACTACAACATCGAGTTCGTGAAGGACCACCCTCCGGCCGACATGCTGAAGCAGACCGAGTTCTCGCTGTTCGAGAACTACGGCCCCTGAAGCACGACTTCCGCGACCGTGGTGTACGCCGGGCCTTTCGGACCGAGCACGCTCTTCTTCAGCCTGATCGAGCGAACTGGCCTCATGCCGAAATCATGGTCCTTGAAACGCTCGATGATGCCTTTGACCTGCTCCGTCCCGGTCGGGTCCTTCATCCTTCCAACGGTCAGGTGTGGAGAGAACGGCCTTTCCTCCTTCTCGAACCCGAGGCGTGCGCATTCATCGCCGAGGACCTTGGCGATGCTTATCAACGGTTCCGCTCCGTGCATGCCCACCCAGACCACCCGGATGTTGTCCTTCGAAGGGAACGACCCCATGCCTTTCAGCGATATCTCGAATGGCGCCACGCCTTTGACCGCCTTGTCCATGGCGTCGATGAGCTTCGGGATCGCTGCCTCGTCCGTCTCGCCAAGGAACTTCAACGTGACATGGATTATGTCCATGGCCACCGGCCTCATCCCACCGCCCACGGTGCGCAGCTCGCGGTCCAGCTTGACCAGTTCACCGATCTCGGAGATGTCGACCGAAATGAAACCTCTGAACAATCCCATCGTTTTCACCCGTCCGTCTAATCTGCGAACTCAGTTCCGCACTTCTTGCACTTGACGGTGTAGTGCTTGCCGCCGCCGGTCTGTTTCACGACCGCCACGTATTCGGTGCAACCGCACTTGCTGCAAGTGACCGGCTCTTCCCCTTCATCATCTTCGCACTTTGCTGCCTTCTTCGGTTTCGGCGCCATCAAACAAGTGAATGACCAGTCAGCCTATAACTGATTGCATAAGATTCGCATGATTGACAGGGGTAGATCGGTGACGGGACGGTCAAGCTCACTTCCTGCCGATCTCCGTGACGTAGAGGTCCAACGCCCGCCTGCTCGTGATCCACTCGTTACCTCTTCTGATCGCGGGAAGATCGCCCTGCTTGGCCCGCAATGACAGGTACTTTGCCGAGTATGATGTCTCCCCTTCATACCGCACCAGCGGCCTCAGCTCGTCCTGCTCGGTGCCGACGTAGGAAAGGAAATTGAGCAATGAACCACCCATGATGACCCGCAGGTACTCGGCCAAAGGCTGTAGATCTCCAGCGTCAGCCTGGAAAAGGGCGTCCATGTACCGTTCCTTGTCCGCCGGCATGACGTTCACGGGCGGCCAATCGTGCTTCAGGAAATGCAGGTTAAGCAGCAACCTGCCGATCCGTCCGTTGCCGTCCATGAAAGGGTGGATGCATTCGAACTTGTGATGGAACCAGGCACCGAGGGTGAAGACGTCCTCTCCCGCCAGATCGCGCCGGTCATACTCCTTGATCAGGGCGGCCATAGTCTCCCCCAGCCCTTCGGCCGGTGCGGGAGTGAACGACGCCTGGACCACATTGTTCGTCCGCCTCCATTGACCATAGTCCTGACGCACACCCTTGAAGACCTCCTCGTGGAGGTTGCGGACGGTGACGATATCGATTGCCCGCGTTCTTCGGTCGACGAGGCGCACGAACGCCGATGCGTGCTGAACTGTCTCCAGCAGGTCATTGGTGGCCTTCTTGACCCCCTCCCGGTAGATGACCACTCGGTCCACCTCATCCTGGGTGAGGGAGTTGCCCTCGATGGCGTTCGAGCCATAGGTGTTCATGGAACTGATCGCCTTCCAGACCGGTCCGGGGATGGTATCGAACGAGCCGCGGCTCAACAGTGCACTTCGAAGCCCGTCCAACACGTTCTGCTTCACGGTGTCCCATCAGAGCACATTCCTTATAAAGTGCGTACTCCGAGAAACTGAAGGCTCGTGACATCTAGATATCATACTGAAAAGATCGGCAAATTCCCTAAGCATGTTTTATCGGCCACGTTCTGCAATATCGATCCGATGGATGGCTGTTCATCAACAATTTTGAAATAGTATCCTGTGTCTGATACAGGACGTAGAGAGATCTGAAAATACGGTAGAAGGTACATGACACATTCTGGCGAAATAATATGCAATGACATCGGCAAGGTTTTCAGCACCGGCAAGCGGGCACTGACCGCGGTCAACTTTTCCATACCGGCAAGCGGCATCTTTGCCCTGATCGGAAGGAACGGGGCCGGCAAGACCACGCTTACCCGGATCTTGTCCACCCTCCTCGAACCCTCGTCAGGCGTGGCGACCATCGACGGCCTGGACGTGATGACGGACGCAAAGAAGCTCCGGGAGAGGATGTCGGTCGTCCCCCAGGAAGGGAGGGCGGTCCAATGGATGACCCCGCTGCAGAGCGTCTCGTCGTACCTGCTGTGGAGGGGGATGAGCTACAAGGAATCCCGCTCCAAGGGTGAAGAGGCACTGGCAAAGGTAGGCCTAGCCCCGGTGGCCAATAGGCTCAACCGGACGCTCTCGGGCGGAATGAAACGAAAGGTGCTCGTGGCCATGGTCATCGCCGCCGAATCGGAGTTCATCTTCCTCGACGAGCCGACCACCGGCCTGGACCCGATCTCCAGGCAGGAGATATGGAACCTGATGACCGAACTGAGCAAGGACCGGTTCATCTTCCTCACCACCCACTACCTGGAGGAGGCGGAGACGGTCGCCGACAGGATCGGGATATTGGACGACGGCAAACTGCTGGCGCTGGGCAGCATGGACGAACTGAGGATGAAGATACGGCATCAGTACAGCGTGAAGGTGCCGCGGGGGGTCGACCTGCCGCAGGTGGAGGGGAAGGTCCTGGAAAGGAAGGACGGGCAGGTCCAGATCATGACCACCCAGGAAGAGGCGTTGCGATTGTCGAGGATGCTCATCGAGAGGAAAGCCCAGTTCTCCCTCAACCCGATCGACCTGGATGACATATTCTCCGACGTCGTAGGCGGAGGGACGCTGAACGATGACGAACCACTGAAAGAAGAAGTTCCGGATGGGGGAAAATGAATCTGAAGCGCATCAGGGGACAGATCCTCGCTTCAATCCTGGTGAACGCGATCTACGAGATGAAGAACTACCCGGTTGTCCTGCTCAACACGGTTCTGGCCCCTCTCTCGTTCCTCACCCTCATATGGTTCGTCAGCCAAGGCAGCCTCCTGGGGCCGGCGATCATCGGCGGTTTGATCATGACCATGTTCTCCAGCGGGACCTCGCTGCAGGCGGACCTGTCGCACCTGAAGAACGATTTCAAGCTGCAGGACATGGTGGTCAGTTCGCCGACCAGCGCGTCGGTTTACGTGGTCGGGATCGCGATCTCCGAACTCATCTACTCGTTGCCGGCGATCGCCATCCTCTCGACCCTGTTCTTCTTCTTCGTCCCGGTGACGCTGATCCAGCTGGGAGGGATAATCGCGGTCCTGGCGTTCGTATTCATCACCTCGGTGTCGCTCGGTTTCGCGCTGGCCACCATCTCCTCCGACATCGTTCAGAGCTTCGCCTTCACCCGGCTGCTGACGACGCTCTTCTCGACGCTGGCTCCGGTCTACTATCCGATCACCTACATCCCGGAACCGTACCGTTTTCTGGCCTACCTGTCCCCAACCACCTACGCCGCGCAGATCGCGCAGAACCTCAGCGGAGCTCTGGTGTCCTCCACGGAGGAGCTGATCGTCGACTGGACGGTCCTGATATGCCTTACCGCGGTGTTCCTGTGGATCGGAATGTCAAAGTCCAGGTGGAGGGAGAAGTGACCGTAGGAGAACGGAGTCGTGCGATGCTTTTCTTTTAATATTCGAGCCTCGAATAAGTTTCTGGTCGTAAGGACGACCTTGATGTGAATATTATGGATCTAGTACAATTGATAATTGCGATCGTGGTTCTGATCATAGGCTGGGTGATCATCTCGATACCTTTGTGGCTCGCCGCGAAGGTGTGGACGGGCGGACAGGCCACTATGGGACAGGCCATGCTCGGCATGCTTCTGGGCGGGATCGTCTTCGCCCTTGTCTATGTGGGTACATACCTGCTCACGAACATCATCACCAGTTCCTCCATCGCCGTGATCGTGGCGGGCATCGTGGCCTTTCTGGCCTTCCTCGGCCTCTACAAGATGCTGTTCAACGTTGGTTGGCTGAAGGCACTGGGCATCGCCATCCTGGCGGTCATCTTCGCAGTGGTCATACTGCTCATAATGGCAGTGATCTTGGTCGCGGTGGGGATAGGCGTGCTGGGACTGTGATCGGCCCATAATGTGATGCGATGGGAAAGCCAGGAAGATCGTTTCCGACAGGGAATGCCAAATTTTCCCTGCCATCCTCCCTGGCCTCTCCTAATTTTTTGGACAATTTCGAATCCCTGCTAGCTCCCGGAAACGGCTAAAGGACCGGATTTCTTATTAAATTCCGCCGTTCCATTGGGCTCATGGCTTATACCCAACGTTCAGACGTCGATGTATGGTCGAAACTTCGAGCATCGTATATTTGTTGGTCGCATTAGTAATTTCAACGGTCATCATCTATTTTGTAACTAGGTTGATGGGAGAGAAGGAAGGCCTGGTCACGGCCTTGATCGCGGCGGTGATAGGTACGGTTGTTTACATCTTGGCCTATTTCCTGCTTGGCAATGGCCTGTTGGCAGCCGTTCTGGCAGGAATAGTCTGGCTGTTGGCTCTAAAGGGTCTATACAAGATCGGATGGGTCAAGGCGCTCATCATCGCCGTTCTTATCTGGATATTTGCCACGATAATCGGTTTCTTCCTTCCTACGCTCTCAGGTCCGTTATAGGACCGAGGGCTTGGACGAAAACCCTTTCCTTTTTTAATCTTTTTTATAATATTATATTATCCATTTCACTACATCTGGTATATGCCATTGTGCTCAACAAAGGCATATTCCTTCATCCAATGGCGCTCTACCAGTGGATTATCCGAAAAACTTGGCATCATCGGTCTACCTTGTCTCATATAGCTGATGGTACCAGCATACGATCGGGATTACCGGTATCAACATATGATCCCGGCCTCGAAAGGTGAACAAGATGAAAGGAGACATCAAAAAGGACGTTGACAAAGGGATCGCAGATGTACAGAAGGGCGTGAGGAGTGGCGTCAAGGAGGTCCAGAAGGACGTAAGGGCCGGGGTCAAAGAGATCCAGAAAGGCGCCAGAGGAGTAGGAAAGGCCGTCGACAAGGAGGTGAAGAAGGTACAGACGAAGTTGAAGAAGAAATGACCAGGAGCTAGGGATCACATCGAGACCGACACCCCTCGATAGGATCTCGACCTTCTCTTTGGGTCCATAATAATGATATTTGGTTACGGTTTTAGTAGAAGTCACGGTTGAGGACTTCTCATCCTTTTAAGTCACGACCATGCTAATCAGGTCCAACCGATCAAGACCAACATATTCAGTGCTACCAGGTATATTAATGGAAACGATTATCATCACCCCTCATTATTCATGAGGCTTAATGGCTTACGATCTCGTGATAGTGGGTGCTGGACCGGCAGGGCTCACGGCAGGCGTATATGCGGAGAATCGTAAACTGAATACGTTAATCATAGAAGCCGGAGAGGCGGGCGGCCAACTGATCAACATCTATCCCGAGAAGGTTATCGCCAATTATCCGAGCGTCACCGAGATCCACGCCCATGACCTGGGCTGGTCCATGGTGGACCACGCCAAGGCGGCTGGGTGTGATATCCACGAACACGAGGTCGTGAACGACATCCTCGACCGGGGCGAAGGATTGGTCGTAGTAACGAACAAGGGCGAGTACGAGACCAAGACGGTCATCCTCTCCATCGGCACCGGACTGTTCAGACCAAAGATGATCGGCGCGCCGGGCGAGGAGCGGCTCGAGGGAAAGGGCGTCTACCACAAGCTGCCGGAGAAGAAGGAACTGGAAGGGAAGCGGATCCTTTTCGTAGGCGGCGGCAACAGCGCGCTGGAGATGGCGTTGCTGGCGTCGGACGTCGCGCAGGTATACATCGTGCACCGGCGGGACTGCTTCCGGGCGGACGGGTGCATCGTGGACCGGGTCGTGGCCAAGAATATCAAGACCATCATGTCGGCCGAGGTCAAGGAGATCCTCGGCGGGGACAAGGTGGAGGGCGCCATCCTCAGCGTCGGGGAGCCGGCCCAGGAGATGAAGCTGGACGTCGACATGGTGGTCGTCAACATCGGCGTCACCCCGGAACTGGAGTTCCTGCAGAAATGGAACGTTGCCCTGGAGGGTAACCAGATCAAGGTCGACACGGAGATGCGGACGTCGCGAAAAGGAGTCTTCGCCTGCGGCGACGCGGTCATCTATCCCGGCAAGTACAGGCAGATCGTTGTCGCATGCGGAGAAGGGGCGACGGCGGCCAACTCGGTTTACAAGTACGTCATGAAGCCCTACTGGGCCTGAGCCGACAACAACACGTCTGGTTCAGATAGAAAGATCAGAACAAAAATTTTTGTCTTGACGATCGGCGCATCCGCGACGGCCGTCAATGGGTTTTGCGAAGCGTTTAATCAACGGTAATGGCGTTGTTCGGGCACTCGTCGACGCAAGCACCGCAGTCTACGCAGTCCTTCTCGTTGACGACAGCGACCTCGGCTACCTTGATGCAACCCTGTGGGCAGACATCTTCGCAAGCACCGCATCCTACGCACTCTTCGGCCTTAATCTTTGCAGCCATTTAAAGCACCTTTACGCCTGAACTCGAAACATATTATAAAAAATTATTGCCCGACGCTTCGTGACGGTAATTGTTTGAGTTCGCTGGCTCGATGAGCCTTGCATTGATCAGATCCTGATGCATCAGATATCAACCGATCAGCGGACGACCAACACCGAGCAGCCCGCCCTCTTCGTGAGCGCCTCCGAAGTGCTGCCGACGAAAAGACCCTTTGGGCCGTGAAGCCCCCTGCATCCGGAGACGATCAGGTCGGCTCCGTTATTATGGGCGTAACTTACTATCTGGGTGGCGGGGTGGCCATGAAGCACCGCCGACCTGGCCACGATGCCCTCGGATTTGGCGATCTCCAGCGCGTCGTTGATGATGCAGACGGCCCTGGCCTCGGCCTCCTTGTCGTCCTTGTCCGACATCAGGGCCGGGTAGCTGATGACGTGGACCACGGTCAGCCTCGTTCCCTGCATCGCCCTGGCCATAGCCGCGGCTCGATGGATCGCCCTGTTGCTGCCTTCCGATCCGTCCACCGCGACAATGATGAGATTTCTGCCTTCGCCGTCATTGGCCAAACTACTCGCCCCAAGGGTGGAGGCCACGATGAGCAGCCGGTCTCGAACCGATCGGGCTCACCGCACGACCATCAGTATTATTGAGGACTGGCCGGCATTTAATAACTTGCCTGACGACCTGCCTAGGCGAGAACGATCGAACAGGAGCAGCATGACCGTGAGCCAGGAGGTGCTGCGAGCGGATGGACGGCGATCCGGGCTGAAATGGCCGATGATCAGGAAGGTTCATCTTATCTCCGTAACAGACCGCCGGGCTGGACACCTTGAAATAATGTCGCGGGCATGACATCCATCATGGAGCTAGCATCGGGGAAACTGCTTACGGCCGACGGATTCATCGACGGGCACATCGAGTTCGAGAACGGCCTGGTGAAGAGCGTGGGCGAGGGAACGTCCAAGAGGGCGACGGTGAAGGGCGTGATCGTCCCCACGCTCATCAACTGCCATACGCACATCGCCGATTACGTGGTCCCGCTGGACACGAAGCTCTCGTTGGAAGAGCTGGTCGCGCCCCCGAACGGGCTGAAGCACCGGATCCTGAAGAACATGCCTTTGAACCATCTGACCGCCTCCATGGTCCGGCTGTCGCGGTTCATGTTCTCCCGGGGCACCTCTAGCTACGTTGATTTCCGGGAGGGCGGGGTCGAAGGGGCCCAGGCGCTGGCCTCGGCCAAAGGTAACGGCGCGGAACCGATCATCATGGCCCGCCCGGCGGAGATGAAGTACGTGTCGTCGGAGATCAACGCTCTGCTGAAGGTGGCGAACGGGATAGCGGTCAGCTCGATCTCCGACTGGGATTACGACGAGCTGAGCGCTCTCGCCGAGCACGTGAACAGGAAGGGCGCCCGTTTCGCCATCCACGCGTCCGAACGGGTCCGGGAGGACATCGGGAAGGTGCTGGACCTGAAACCACGTTTCGTCGTGCACATGACCATGGCGACGAAGGAGGACGTGACCGCCTGCGCCGATGCGAAGGTACCAATCGTCGCCTGCCCCCGCTCGAACCTGTTCTTCGGCAACGTCCCGCCCCTCAAAATGATGCTGGATGCCGGGGCGAAGGTGGCGTTGGGCACGGACAACGCGATGGTCTCGATGCCGGACATGCTCCAGGAGATCGAGACTGCCGCACGCCTTCTCCGCTCGCAGGGGATGCATGAACTGACGCCGCTGGTGGATATGGCTTACACAAACGCACGAATACTTTTAAATCGAAACGACTCATTTAACATACAACCAGGGACTCCATGCGATTTCATGGTCCTGAGGTCCAAAGGGGGAGATCCCCTGACCGATCTGGTGCTGAGGTCCAGCCCGGAAGACCCGTGTCTAGTCTGCTACGGGAAACACATTTGGAGGAATTAACATGAATCTGTTCAAGCACATACTGGTACCAACGGACGGTAGCGAGTACACCAGGGCCGCCATCAGCAAGGCATTGGAATTGGCGAAGCTGATGGGCGCGGACGTCACGGCATTATACGTTGTGGACCAGACCTCGTTCATCAATTTCCCGATGGACTCGACGGTGGTCAGCGTCTATTCCCTCCTGGAGAAGGAAGGCAAGGACGCGGTCGACTACGTCAAGTCGGAGGGCGACAAGCTGGGCGTCACCGTGCTCACCTCGATCGTGGAAGGCTCCCCGGCCCGCAAGATCGTGGAAGCGTCGGCAACCCACGACCTGGTGGTCATGGGCACGCTGGGAAGAACTGGATTCTCAAAGTTGCTGCTCGGTTCGGTGGCAGAACGTGTCATACGATTCACCAAGTGCCCCGTGCTGGTGGTCAAACCGGAAGGGGAGGTGGAACCATGACCACGGTCGGCGAGGTAATGACGTCGAACCCGATCGTGGCCCAGGTGCCCGGTTCCCGGAACGAGGTGCTCAAGGTCATGGTCAAGCACAACCTGACCGGACTGCCGGTGGTCAGGCGCAGCGACGGTTCGCTGGCCGGGATCATCACCAGACAGGACATCTTCGACAAGCCGGACGAGGACCAGGCGGCGCTGATCATGAACCGCGAGCCGATGACGATCGGTCCCCGGGCGGAGGTGGAAGAGGCGGCGAAAATACTGCTGCACCAGAACCTCAGGCACCTGCCGGTCATCGACGGCGACAAGCTGGTCGGCATACTGACTCCGACCGATCTGCTCTCGGTCGTCGAGAAGAAGAACATATCCACCCCGGTGGAGAAGGTGATCCGGTCCTCATGCATCCCGATCTACCACGGCGCCCCGCTGGCGGTGGCGTCGGTTACGCTCAAGGTGAGCAAGGCGTCGGCGCTGGCCGTGCTGGACGACGGCGGGCATCTGATCGGCATACTGACCGACCGCGACATCTTCAACAAGAGCTACGTGAACGGGACGGTGGCGATGGAAGAATTGGGCATACCGCAGGACGAGGACGAGTGGACCTGGGACGGTCTGCGGAACGTCATGAAGCTGTGGTACGAGGTGTCGAAGATCGACCTGCCCGGAATTCCGGTGCGCGATATCATGGTGCGCAACCCGATGACCGTCTTCAAGAAGACGTCGATATCCGAAGCGGCCCGTATCATGCGCAAGAACGACTTCGGCCAGCTGCCGGTGAGGGACTCCAAGGACAACCTCCTGGCGATGATCTACGACCACGACATCATATCGATATTGGCGGAAGATTAAACTAGTCCCGTTGAATCATTGGAGTGGATCACATGGCTGATGTTAACTCAGGGGACATCCTCTCCCTGTGCAAGCGGAGAGGGTTCATCTACCCTTCCTACGAGATATACGGCGGTATAGCCGGACTTTTCGACTACGGCCCATTGGGCTGCACCATGAAGACGAACGTCATGAACCAGTGGCGCCGGATCTACGCGCTGGAAGAGGGCTTCCTGGAGATCGACGGCGAGACCATCGGCCCGGAGGCGGTGTTCAAGGCGTCCGGCCACGTGGACAACTTCGCCGACCTGCTCGTTTCGTGCGTGAAGTGCGAGGAGTCGTTCCGCGCGGACCACCTGTGCAAGGAGCTGCACCCGAATCCCGGCGCGCTGCCGAAGAAGGAGCTGGAGGACCTCATCTGCAAGAACGCGGTGGTCTGCACGGCGTGCGGCGGCGAGCTCTCCCATGTGGAAGAGTTCAACCTGATGTTCAAGACCAAGATCGGGCCGGGCAAGGGCCGCGTCGGCTATCTGCGTCCTGAAACCGCGCAAGGGATCTTCGTGAACTTCGCGAACCTTTACCGTCACGCCCGAGAGCGTCTGCCGTTCGGCGTGATCCAGATCGGCCGCGGCTACCGTAACGAGATATCCCCCCGCCAGGGCGTGATCCGGATGCGCGAGTTCAACATGATGGAGGCAGAGCTGTTCGTCGACCCGACGGACAAGCGCTGGCCGACGTTCGGCTCGATCAAGGATACGAAAGTTACGCTCGTCCCGAATAGCTACATGGACACTGAGGAGAAGGTCGAAAAGGTCGTCGAGACCACGTTCGGCAAGGCGGTGGACGACAAGATCATCGCGCACGAAACGATCGCCTACTTCCTGTACATCACCCAGCGCTTCCTGACCGAGGCCGGTGTGGATCCTGCCCGGTTACGGTTCAGGCAGCACCTGAAGACCGAGATGGCGCACTACGCCTGCGATTGCTGGGACGCCGAGGCGCTGCTGAGCTACGGCTGGACCGAGATCACGGGCATAGCGGACCGCGGATCGTGGGACCTATCGAGGCATATCCAGTTCTCCAACGCCGACCTGACCGCGTTCAAACGGTTCGATGAGCCGACGGAAGTGGAGAAGGACGTCATCAAGGCGAAGTTCGGCGCGCTGGGCCCGGCGTACAAAGGCAAGGCTAAACTCGTCGCCAACGCGCTGGAGCAGACCGAACCGTCGAAGATCGTCGACGGTATAGTGACCGTCGAGGTTGACGGCGAGGAAATCACGCTCGAATCGAAGTACTTCGACGTGGTCAAGATCAAGGAGAAGGTGAACGGCGAGAAGGTGGTCCCGCACGTCATCGAACCGTCCCACGGCCTGGACCGCATCATGTACACCTGTCTGGAGCACGCCTACAACGTGACCGCCGACGGCTACGTGACGATGAAGCTGAAAACGGCCACGGCGCCTATCAAGGTGGGCGTGTTCCCGCTCATGTCCAAGGACGACCTGGACAAGATCGCGATGGACCTGGATGCCAAGCTGCGCAGGCAGGGCATCACCACCGCGTTCGACGATTCCGGCTCCATCGGCAGGCGTTACGCGAGAATGGACGAGGTCGGGACGCCGTACTGCATCACGGTCGACTACGAGGCCAAGGAGAAAGGCCGCGTGACGATACGCGACCGCGATACGACGCAGCAGAAGTGGATACCCCTGGAGGACGTCGTCAAGGACGTCGAGTCGCTGCTGAGCGGAACGCCGTTCAGCGAGCTCAGGGGCGAGTCGAAAGTATGATTACCCCGGCGCACCAGTGATACCGGGGACGAAGATTCGTGAGAAGCTATAATAGCTTACAGCTGACTATAGAACATTGAGGTGAACAAAACATGGTTGGAGAGAACTTGGAAGCGCTGAAGAGGCGGGAAATGCTCCGGTCGGTCATCGACACGAAGCAGATCTCCGAGCTCATAAACAAAAAGTTCGAAACGATCGACCCGGAAACATCATTGTCCGAAGCAGTGGCAAAGATGAGGGCGAACGACCTGTACGAGATTCCGGTCGTACAGAAGAAGAAGCTGGTCGGTGTCCTCAGCTTCGGCTCGATCTTAAAGAAGCGGACGATGGTCGTCGGCATGAAAGTGAAAGGATTGATGGACATTCCGCCTGGCATCGACCAGGATATGTCAGTCACCGAGCTGGCCGAGCATTTCATCGCCACGAACTACCGTAACATGCCGATCGTCAAGGGAAGCAGCCTGATCGGTCTGGTCTCCAGGTCCGAAGTGATCAAGATCGCCCAGGGGATCAAGGAGTTCAAGGACATCAAGGCGTCCGACATCATGACGTACGACATCACCGCCGTCGAATCGAAGGAACCGATACGCAACGCGCTGGAGATGATGAGGCGCCTGGACATCAGGACGATACCGGTGGTCGACGGGGAATTCAAGATCAACGGGATAATTGGAATCAGGGACATCATCAACTATTCCTGGGAAGGAGAGCACAAGCCCAAGGCTACCCGCGGTGAGAGGGTCGGCAACAAGGACCCGGTCGAGGTGCGCGTCGATTCGGTGATGCACCCGGCGGTCAAGACCATCAAGCAGGAGACGACCGTCAACGACGCTGTCAAACTGATGCTGAAGGAGAACATCTCCACCCTACCGGTGGTCGAGAAGGACGTCATCAAGGGTGTGCTGACCGCCTACGATATCCTGGAGATGATGGCGTCGGTCCGGAAGAGGGACGTCGTCTATATGCAGATCTCCGGGCTCGAGGAGGAGGACCGCTACAACCTGGACCAGATGGAGAGGGAGATACAGACCGGCCTGGCCAAGATCTCCAAGATCCAGACGCCGATGCTGTTCACGATGCACGTGCAGAAGTACAACGGCGCCGGGAACCGGGCCAAGTACTCGCTGTCTGGACGGCTGCACACCACCCAGAACACGTACACCGCGTCGGGCGTTGAGTGGTCGCTGATGTCCGCGACATCCGACATGATGAACCGGTTCGACGCCATGGTCACCGAGAAGAAGCAGGAAAAGGTCGAGAAGCGCAAGAAGATCCAGTGAGGCGGACTGGCAAACGCTTTCCCAAATCCCTTATTTTCTTATCATGCTGAATCTGCCGAGAGACAGCCGTCTCTTGTCATTCCAGTACGATCATTTCGGATAGACGAAGCCGGTCTCTTCCTCGTTCGTGCGGACCGGACGGACCTCTATCCGGGCGCTCGTTCCGTAGGAGAACTCCGGGTTCAGCTTGGCGATGGCGATCGCCTCATCCATATCGTCGGCAAGAACGTGATAGTAGCCGACCTGGACCTCCCCCTTGCCACGCATCGGCCGCACGTTCCAGTCGTCCCCCGAACGCGAAACGATGATGCCGGTCTTGACCAGCGGCTGGGCGGCGATCAGCCTGCCGTCCTTCTTCAGACGATCGATGTAGACCTCACAATCTTTCAGATACCGGAGATTACGCTCGGCCGGCCAATCCGCCTGATGGTCGATCTCGTTCCGGATCAGCAACATGAACTCGCGCATGGAAGACTGCTAGCAACAGCCTGTGTAAATGCTTATTGATGACCAGCGGTCGAATAATTTGCTCGTCTGACGCCTCGTTAAAAAATCTACACCTGTTAATGCACTATTGTTAACGACACGACGGATACGACTTCCGTCCGAGTCACCGCAGGAACCGGTCAGACAAGGCCGGACCTTAAAAACTATGCCAGACGGACTATTTTGAGGCTCGAGTGGCTATTACATCCAGGCATCAAAATGAAGAAAAATTGAAAAATGGCCAGTAACAAGATGTGATATCGATTGGAATATTATAATTATTATTTATGATATAAAAACAAGCTTTATTAATATGGATGGCATGCGAGGATAAAGCGCGGGAAGGTCACACCTCAGATTCCTCCAAACTCTGACGCTTATCATTCTGGCTTCTCCCGCGCCCCCTTAACTCATCCTGTTCTAGCAGCGCATTGACGCAATGCTTTTTACCCCATCCACCTTTCCCCCTTCTGTCCATGGCACAATACGAGGCGGTACCGACAGAGAGGAAATGGCAGTCGAAATGGAAGGAGTGGGAGATCTACAGGTTCGACCAGGACTCCGACGCTCCGGTGTATTCCATCGACAACCCGCCGCGGTACGCGTCCGGGGCATTGCACCTGGGTCACGCCACCGGTTATTCGCTCATCGATTTCACCGCCCGGTACCACCGGATGAAGGGTTACAACGTCATGTTCCCGCTGTGCTTCGACGTCAACGGCACGCCGGTCGAAGTGAAGGTAGAAAAGAAGTATGGCATCACGAAGCTGACGAAACCCCGTCAAGAGTACATCAAGCTGTGCGAGGAGTTCGCCAACACGTTCATCGGCGAGATGATCAAGCAGTTCGAGATACTCGGGGAGAGCATGGACCCGAGCGTCTACTATCAGACGGACGCTCCCTATTATCGCAGAATAACGCAGATCTCGTTCCTGCAGATGCTGAAGAAAGGACTGGCGTACAAGGGCAAGTACCCGGTCAACTGGTGCCCCCGCTGTATTACGGCGCTCGCCGACGCCGAGGTCGAGTACCAGGAAGGCGTGACGAACCTCAATTACATCAAGTTCAAGGTTGCTAACTCAGACGAGCACATCGTGATCGCGACGACGCGTCCGGAGCTCATCTGCACCTGCCAGACGATCGCCGTTCATCCGAAAGATGCGAAGCTGGCTCACCTGGTCGGCAAGGAGATAGAGACGCCCATCTTCTGCAAGAAGGTCAAGATCATCGCCGACGACAAGGTCGATCCTAAGTTCGGCTCCGGCATAGTCATGATCTGCACCATCGGCGACAAGACCGACCTGGAATGGGTGATGAAGTACAATCTGCCGCTTGAAAAGGGAATAGACGAGCACGGCAAGATGACCGAGCTGGCCGGCCCGTTCGCCGGCATGAAGGTGAAGGAAGCGCGCGCCGCAGCGATCGAACTGCTGAAGCAGCAGGGACTCATAATCAAGCAGGAAGTGCAGCCGCAGAACGTCTCGGTCTGCTGGAGATGCCACGAGACGATCGAGTACCTGCAGATGGAGCAGTGGTTCGTCCGGATCATGGACTTCAAGAAGGAGGTCATGGAGAAGGCGGACGAGATCCAGTGGTTCCCCGAGTTCATGAAGGTGCGGCTGCGGGATTGGGTCGAGTCGCTGCAATGGGACTGGGTCATTTCCCGGCAACGGTACTTTGCGACGCCCATACCGGTCTGGGAATGCGATTCCTGCAAGCACGTGGTGGCTGCGGAGGAGAAGGACTGCTACATCGATCCGACTGTCACGCCCGCACCGTTCGACAAATGCCCCAAGTGCGGCGGAAAGCTGGTGGGCTGCCCGGATGTGTTCGACACCTGGATGGATTCTTCCGTTTCTCCGCTGTACAACACCTTCTGGATGAGGGACGAGGCCAAGTTCAAAAAGTTATATCCGATGTCCGTCCGGACGCAGTCGCACGACATCATCCGGACCTGGGCGTTCTACACGATTTTGCGTGAGTACCTCATCACCGGGCAGATCCCGTGGAAGGACATCATGATCCACGGGTTCATAATGTCGCCGGACGGGACGCCGATGCATACGTCCGCTGGCAACGTCATCGACCCGATGCCGCTGCTTGAAACGTACGGCGCGGATGCGATACGGTACTACGCATGCACCTGCGCCCTCGGCGAAGATAACGCGTTCAGAGAGAAGGACGTCATCCACGGAAAGAAACTAGCCACCAAGATGTGGAACCTGGGGAAGTTCGTGGAAATGGTGGTCAAGGAGAAGCCGAAAGAGACCGGACTGCACCTGATCGACAAGTGGATCCTGTCCAAGTTCTCGAAGATGGTGCTGGCGACGACCGAGTGTTACGACCATTACCAGTTCGACAAGGCGATGAAGGAGGTCGAACAGTTCGCCTGGCACGAGTTCGCCGACCACTACGTGGAGATGGTGAAGTCGAGGGTGAAGGACGAGAACGATGAAGGCGTTCGTTACACGCTTTACACCGTCTATCTGGGCATCATCAAGATGATGGCGCCCATGATGCCGCACGTGACCGAGGACGCGTATCAGTCCGGTTTTGCGTTGATCGACGGAAGCAAGAGCATCCACGTGGCCAAATGGCCGGTAGCGGTTCTCTCTGACGAGCAGGCCGAGAAGGACGGCGACCTGATCCGTGACGTCATCGGAGCGATCCGCACCTACAAGTCGGAAAGGAAGCTCTCACTCAACTCGGAGATCGAGATGGTGGAGATCATCGGGGACGCGTCGGACAAGTTCATTGGTTCGGAGGAAGACATCTCGTCGACGGTTCGCGCCAAAGAGCTCAAACTGGCATCGAAGCTGAACCTGGAGGAGAAGGTCATCGCGCTGAAGCCGCTGCTGGCGAAGATCGGGCCGACCTTCAAGCAGAAAGCGAAGGAAGTGACGGACCGCATCAAGTCGCTGGACACGGAGAAGGATTCAGACGCGGTTGCAAACGGGACCTACGAGTTCGAACTTTCCGATGGGACGAAGGTTGTCCTGAGCCGCGAGTTCGTAGACATCGAGAAGAAGATGACGCTCCAGGGCAAGGCCGTCGACACCGTCCAGGTCGGGGAACTGCTCATAGCGATCCAGCCTTGAAGATTTCAAACAACTTACCATTTTCTTCTTTTTCTTATCTTTGTGCAACAATGGCAATGAACCATATCGCGAATGCCGCTCCTAGAAGGATCAGACCGGATTGCAGGTGGCCGATGATGGTGAATCCTGAAAGGAAAGCGAACAGCATGCCGATGATGCCCAGTCCGCCGCATACACGGTAGCCACGCCACATCGTCTTGATCGGCTTAATGATCGAATCATGCATTAACCAGACAATGATCAGGAGCGCGAATATCGCAGCGTATTGCACGTACTTCTCAGTCTCGTTGACCAGGGTGTTGAAGAGAACGCCGCCGGGACTGAAGCCCAAGGTGCCGAAAAGACCGAAGGTGAACATCGAGATTATCGGTTTTACCGAACGATACCGTCTCCTACGTCTAACTATTCCCATCCCCAAGATGAGAATGCGTTTCTGTATAATAAAGGGGGGAAAAGACCTATATTTCTTTGCGATTTACTTGACGATGGGTGTGCCAGCAAATGGCAATAAGTTTAAATGCGATTTGTATATTCGTGGATAGGCACACACCGTGTGGGCGTAGTGTAGCTGGTTATCACTCGTGCTTGCCAAGCACGAGACTCGGGTTCAAATCCCGACGCCCGCACTCTTATACATACCCAGTAAAGTCAAATTTCTTTTCAATCAGGGCGGTATTGACCTTTTCGCATCTGGCTATCTCTTGTGGCTTCGGTGCATTTGCCCACACTTTTTGTGCGTCCGAGATAGCAGATTCGGTCGTTTTCCGGCAGTAATACTTCTCCGTGGTTTTCGTGCTCGAATGTCCCATCATCCGCGATACGGAATCAATGGGAACACCTAGGTCTACATTCATTTGACCGAACGTTCGGCGGCAGGCCCGGTTGTCATACTTAACCCCTGTCTGAGCAATTACTTTCGCCCTAAGCTTTGTTAAGTGGTTCGGCGAGTAGTACCCGTCTCCGCCCTTCTTGATGTCTTGTATGGCGGGGAAGAGTGCCTCACAAGTCGGGGCGTTCTTGCTGACAATAGCTGCCCTAGTATGGACGTACCGTATAAGAAATGGTATACCGTCTGGGTGTATACCAGTATCCCTGGCCAGCCCATAGTTGTCTTCTCCTTTGACGTGCTCGGTATGGATCGTTCCTTTGACCAAGTTAATGTCGCCAATGTTCGCTAATCGCAGCTCTTTTGGCCTGAGACCCGTACAGATACCTATTACGGTAATGCCATAGCCCAGCATCAGTTGCCAATCATTGTCGTTTGCGCGATTGGCAGACAGGATGATCTTCATCCGGTCGTGTTCTGCGATGGGATCATACCTTTGGAAAGTCCTCTTAGGGAAGCTCTGGGCGAACCGCATACGGGTCATGTCCATTGCCCCATTCCCTATGAAATGGAGCAGGCTGTTAAGCGAGTCCATATTGTGGCTAATTCCAGATGGTTTCAGACCCCTGGCTTTCAAGAGTCTCAAGTACGCTAGTATTTCCTTATCGGTCATCTTCCATGGATTATAATGCTCGATATCGCCCGATTCGACTAACGACCTGAAATCCTTGTCCATACGTCTCAGCCGTCTTTCGTACTCAATCCAAGTCGCTTCAGCCAGTAGACCTTTCATCTCCTTAAGATACTGGTTGGCTGCGTCTAAGAAGGGGTATCGGCCCATAGACCTTGCCCCCCTCTTAGGACCCCGCCTGCTGTGCACCGACTTGTCCACGGAGGGCTTACTGCCACTACGTCTACGCGTAGCATTGATGCCCTCTATGGAGGAATTGACTGATGGGGCTGTAAACTTATCGACCGTTTTTGAAGCCCCGCCTTGGGATGTGACCTTACTTTTTGCTGGCCTCATCCTCCAAATTGCACCCCTTTCTGTACCCTGCTCTTCTAAGGCGTTGCTTCACTGCTTGGTGACTAAGCCCGAGTTCGTTGCCAATCTCACGAAGGCTCTTTCCTTCAGTTCTGAGCTCGATGATGCGCTCCGTTAGAATGGGAGAAGGTGGCCTGCCTAACCTCTTGCCCTCTGCGCGTGCCCTCGCAAGTCCGTCTTTGGTCCGTTCGCGTATCAAGTCAAGTTCTAGCTCGGAGACAGCCGCGAGGACAGTGAAGAGCAGCTTTCCTGCAGGGGTCGTCGTGTCGATGTCCTGATCGGTGTAAATGAGCTCGATCCCTCTCATTCTTAAATCCTCAAGAATGTTCAGAAGTTGCCTTGATGATCGAGCCAATCGATCTAAGCGAACCACCAAAATAGCACCAAATCTTCGAGCCCTGGCGTCCTTGAGCATCCTATCGAGGTCGGGTTTTGATGTCTTCGCCCCGCTGAGTCGATCCGTGTAAACATCGTGAACTTGCCATTCGTATCGGGAAGCATATTCCCTAAGTTTTATTGCCTGATTTTCTGGATTTTGGTCATTGTCGTGCCTGGACACTCGTGCATAGAGGGCGACTTTCATTGCCCCACCTTCGCTTCGAGACTTTTCAGGTGCTTTTCTCGACGCCGATCCCGTTCATTGCTAATGCGGATAAAATCCTGCAACATCTTGTTGGTGGCCCTAGTCTCCCGGGCAAGGCCCCGAACGTCCTCGGTTGCCGACTGAGCGGACTTATTGGCGACTAGAGCGGTGGCGATACTGGTGGTTGAGTCTATCTCACCGAAAATGGTGGCTAGAATTGGGCTAAGGTTACCAAGGTTATGCTGTTCGAAGTTGCCATTGAGTTGGAACTCGGTCCTGATTTTGGGGACGCCACCCAGAACCTTCTCATAGACGCGTATCAGCCCTTCTTCAAACTGATTTGTGGTAAGGTTCAGCTTTGAGGCGCCTGACAGCTCGAGGCCCGCTGGATCATCATCTGTGTTAATGTGGACCGAATCAATGTAGAAGAAGGGAGCTATCTTTCGGAAGGATATATCCGCCCTACAGATGAAGATTCCGTCAAGGACGTTTAGGAACGATATGAACTCTGCGCAGTCGAAAGGGTGCTTACTGTTACCAGAAGCGATTTGTATCGTACCATTGTGACGAATCTGAATCGTCACGGTGCAGTTTTCAAAGATTTTAAACTTCTCTTGGGATCCCCCCTTTATATCCCTGGTACGTGCCCGGGGCCAACCCTTGGCGATGAAACCGTCATCCAGAGGGTTTGTCAAACGGTCAATAATTCTCGGGGTCGGAAAGTCGTTAAAACTCTTGGAGGCAACTGTTGCGGATAGGGAGGCTTTATTTTGGTTGCCATGGTTAAGTACTTTACCATCTGCTTTTTTCCGTCCAGTTGCTGTTTTACCACTATCGTTATCTTCATAGAATAGCTCGTTGAGATTTTTCTGCTGGCTCAGGCACTTGCAGAC
Organism: uncultured Methanomassiliicoccales archaeon; assembly: GCA_942492955.1. GTDB lineage: Archaea > Thermoplasmatota > Thermoplasmata > Methanomassiliicoccales > UBA472 > DASXVU01. The sequence continues at coordinate 50,139 of OW818644.1, read as the reverse complement.
ATTCCCTATTTTGAACAATAGGTGAATATCATGAAGCTTTGGCAGCCGCTTTTCGTGGTCAATGATCCCAATTTTACTCTCTAGGATGCTCTCTGCTTTGAGCGGTGGGAGGGTGTATCCTTCACCTTCTTTCATGACTAGATTCTTCTGTTTAAGTTTACTGAGAACAGCCCTGGTATGATTTTTCGGGAGTTTGATTTTTTGTGCGATTTCGCACGGTAGGAGCGGGCGACGGGCGGCGAAGAGAATGGAAATAATTTGGTCACCCTGGGTATCTCCCTTCTCCCTCCCAAGCGCAACTTCTGAAAGGGTTGCTCCTGCAACATCCGAGGTCACTGCCGCTGCCTCATGAAACCTAGGCGACAAAGTCGGGCAGCATATGTTCTAGGCGGCCACAGGAGTTTGTCCCTGATCTCTTTACCGTCCGGGGTGATCCACATAATCCCGAACGGATCGATACGCGCGATTGTGCCATCAGGATGCTTGAGGACATGACTCGATTGGTCATCGTCTGAGTGAATAGCATCGACAATTGGGACCAGTTCATAGAATCGGGCGGTTGTGTTGCCTGACGTCCTCGAGCCATCCATCCCATGCCCCCTTTCTCTAGCGTTCTCCGTTATTCCCCTCGACCTGGGTATTGTTGCTCAATATTCTCTTGTGGAGGGCACCTTCTTTCTTCAGCTCCGATTCCGTCGACTCAGCAACCCGGGTTAACCCATCGACGAAGAGCAGCCTTGCCATCGGGCAACTCCGAGACTGTTCCCGGATGCTCTGTTGCAGCGCTTCGAGGCGACGGCCGTCATTCAGCTTGCTCTTCTGATCATCCATGTAGGCGATTACTGCCGCTCTGATCATGTCCGAAATAGTGGGATACTCTAGCTCCTTGGCTAGGGCCCTCAGCTCTTCAATTCTCTCCCTTGGTATCTTGGTGGCTATGGTGATTTTGCTTCCCATTTTTCTCTCCTTCAGACCATTTTGGTCAACAGCTCGTAAACCGAGAATATTAAAAAGAAAAATGTCCATAAGAACGATGGTTTCCCGTACCCTTTTCGGAGGAATCACCCTGGAAGAAGATTACAAGAAGCATCGGGCCAGAATAAATAGCCTAGTTGATGAAAAGACAAGCCATGAAGCTATCTACATAATGCGTTTTGACGCGATGTTGTCAAAATAGAAGGATGCTTTCCACGATGTCACAGATCAAATGATTTTCGCTTTCTGTTCGTACTGGATATTTCCAGATTTGTGTGGATCACTACAAAGGGGATTGAGTTTGGAAGAGTTGGTGTTCATCTGTGGCATGGAGAAAAGGGAGATGAGAAAGTGGTTGAGCGAGAGGACAATCGAGGGGACGGCATGTGTACATGATAAATTTGATCCTCGCAGGTTTGTTCGGATTGAGGTAAATGGTAACCCCAGTAAGAACGAAGAAGGAACCAAACGCAATGGAGAAGGGAACAAAGAGTGTGATGTGCTGATAGTAAAACGGAGAAAGAAGGTAATGTATGACAGAGCGAGAGGCTATCATCCCCGGCTATACTCGTTCTTGCCTTCACTCCATGACTTTGGTGTTGTTGGTGTTAGTAGGACCGTTGCCGAGCAAGATGAAGAACTGAAAACAGATTATGAAGAGGAAATGGAAAACCACTCAGATCCAACATGCTTTAATCGCCTGATTGCCCAGGCTACCTACAGAATAGGAATTCTGTATGATATTGACATTTACAAGAAAATAATGGGTATGTGGAGCTTTAACCTCACTTTACTTGTGAGTCAACTGGACGATCTTGGAAAAGAATACGACAGGTCAGATGATCCTGATTCAGCAAAAGCGTTCAGAGATGCAGCTAAATCCGTTTCCAGAATTCAAGGAGGTTTCGCTTACCTTGCTCGGATCGGTGATCATCTGGACGACGAATGGCTAAATAGGATCGATGATCACCTGATCAACAACCTGTATGGAGCGATCTTCAGCATTCAATTGAAAGACCTGAAGGCGACCTTCAAACGGTTTAGCACACCTGAGATTTCCCAGTTGGTTAAGAGGGAAAGAGACTTTTTCAATTCTGCTTCGAAAGAGATTCAGGAGTTGATTCTCCATTTGGAGATGGTTGAGGAGTATCCATTGGCATTCGCCATAGAGACTTTTGGACGAGGGCCGGAAAGCCATCGAAGATATGGAAAGAAATTTAGTTAGGGGGCTTGGACCCAAAAAAAAGCGATCACTAACCTTTTTTAACTCCCGACATCTGATAGGAACAATCCCATACTAAAGATGCAATTTGTGAGTCGTAAAAAGAGTAGCGGGCAGGGGAGCGAATACAATCAACAACGATTTCCCTATTTGCCGATGAGCACATTTTCCGTAGTTAACCACTCGCTTCTGGTTTAGTGATATTGCCAGCTCCCTATTCGGCAAACAACGTTGGCAGCCAGGCATTATATAAGAATAATTTTAGCCGAAAAGATCTGAATTATTGTAATAATCATAATTTCTTTTTTCATTTATTTTTATCTCTAGGCCCCCCACTATCCGGCTTCGGCGATTTTGCTGGCTACAATCGATTTTGCCGAGGGGGTGATTGTAATCACCTCCGCCCCCTTGATTAATATTGAGCCGATATTATGACAGTAAACGAGGGTCAATAGGCGGAATCCATCATCCGTGTACCGTTTGCAAATTCTGAATCTAAATCTTTTGAGGGGCGCCCCTCGTATTATTCGATCTTTACAATGGTGTTTTAGGCTAGTAGGCAAATTATATATTTATTTGCGAATATCTATATTCAAATGTAGGATTGAATATGTGTCCCGATGACAAAGATAAGATTTCTTCCCGGGTTCGTTACGATCTGGACAACCCTATAATATCCATCAGGGTATCGAAGGGGGAATACGAAAAACTCAATAATCTGCGAAAGGGCGGCACGGTTGGTTGGAAGGACCTGCTCCTTCGATCCCTGGAAGACAAGAAAGATCAAAGATTATTGGTCGGTGAGTGCTCAAAATGTAAAGCGAAGTATCCATTTGACATGACCGATCCAGCATCAAAGAAGTCCCTTGATCAATTAGTGAGTAAGGGCATGCCAGTCTGCCGTAAATGTAAATACCAAAAAAAGAAAGGCCCTCTTGGTTGGTTTCGTAGATGATATGACATATTCCTTCCTGGCCATTGCATCAAGATTGTTAATTTTCTATAGGTTCAAGGGACCATAACATCGGGTAGATGTTATGAATCCATGCTTGGATAATCACTTTGGACTCTTGAAATACGGTGATTGTAACTTTCCTTAGGGCTTCAATATCCTATTGACGACTTTATTATCCCCAAGCACAATCTCAAACTCGTCAAGTGAAACACTCCGGAGCCGCAAGCTTGACCATAAAATAATCGACAAAGAGATAACATAGGAATCGAATCCTAATATGATGTGGGACAGGACCTTGGCAGATGTTGAGAAGGAAATTGACACTCTGGTCAAGAATAATAAGAAGAGAAATACAATTGCTGAAGTCTTCTTATCATTCATCAAGGCATCGCCCATTTTCCTAGTGTCTATCGCGACTGTGACAATCTCCACATTGGTTTACCAAAAGACGTATAATTTGGACCCCCAACTCTTTTGGATTCCGCTTATTATCCTAATAGTCTTAGGAGTGTTGGATGTTATTTTCTGGCTGGCTGTATCGGCGCTAAACAGGAAGATAGCAGACGATGATGCGAAGAAATTAAAAGATGATTCCGAATTAAGGGAGAGAACAACAAGAGCCAAAGCCATCTTTGAAAGGAAAATGACTAGTTTTGAAACACGACCAGGATACCTGACTATTAGTTTCAATGAAACGTATTTTGGAGAAAGAACAGACTATCGGCCAATTGCTGAATCAGTCGGAATTAGAATGGCTGATGATATGCGTCAAATCGACAATGGTCTCGTGGATCGTATGAATGAGGTTGTTGAACTTGCCAATAGATATTATGGGAAATTACTGAGTTTTACTCTCATTGCAGAGCAAGATATTACGAAGATAGAAATGCCAGAGACAATAGAGGAGCCTGCTCCGGAGTTGGAGATTGATCCTCCAAGAGATAATCGAATTTCGACCAAGTTGGAAGCTTTACTACTTCAACCGGAAGAGCCAGAGGTAGATCCTGAAGAGCTATACGATATAACGGCTCTGGAGAGGGCAAAATCCATTCCAACCATGACCAAAATAAAAATCTTATTCTTGGCATATTTAGATAAATCAATCTTTAGAACCACTTATGTTTCGGATCTAGCCAATTATAATGATGGAGAGAGAGACTTCCTATACTCAATTAGGAATAATCACAATTATTCGGATTTATTAAGCGACAAAGAGTTGGAAAACCTAATCTTAGAGATTGAAGAATTGCGAAGAGAATTAGAGATTAAGAACAATTCGATAATTGATGATGTCCAATATCAATTCTCGCGAATTCAATATCCCTAACCTCGACAGTTGATCCACCGAATATTCACTTCTTTTAGACGACAGGAGATTTTGTGGTGCCCCGACCTCTTCGATAACGCCCCCGGGTTTTCCGCTAGGTCCCGTGCAGATATTCTGCCAAAATGGCCTTTATTATGGGGTTGAAGTTGGAGTAGAACCGCCTTTTCATCCCGTTCTCCATCGAAACCAGTGTAACTCTCAACTTTTCAGAGCAGCGATTATGAACTTCATTGACATGCGTTTACCTGGCCTAACGAAATGTCATGTCAAAATGATCATCACCTGCGTGTTAAACCGATCTGAAGGAGGCCGTGCCCGGAGTCCTCCGACCAGACCTTACCGGTTTGATCTCGATCTCGCCCCTTCAACGATGAATGAGCAACCCTTAACTTCGCTATTGATTTATTACCGGACACTCCTTATTTATTCAATTGTCCAGTCATCGAGAATTGAGTGTACTCCTCAGGATACATATCCTGATCAAGTGCTCTAAGGTTTGTCTTTCCTTTTTCGATATCCGTTATTTTAAAATCCAACATATCGAATTTTTCAATGTTTGTTCTATCATTTCCCAAGTCTTTACGGATATTGTGCATCAACCTCATTACTAATAGCCAGAATGCATAATCTATTACCCCATCGACAGGAATGGGATTGTTGGCTGTTCGCATATTATATTGGCTCAATTCATTGAATGATTTTACAACATCATCCGATCCAATAAACATCAGGTCATAGCATGCGTTTCTATATTCAGTCGATTTTGCAAATGCCTCTTTTTCAGCATCAGTTGCAGTTTTACTGAGCAGAAGGATATACATGGTGACAACCTTTTGATAAATTAGACGCCGTTCATCTCTCAATTTTTGTTCGACTACCGCAAGTCGTTCATACTTTGACTTAACGATCCATGATAATACAGCACCAATGGATGCCGACCCAATCACTCCGATTAGAGAAATTAATGCAATAGTTAAATCATCCATATAACCCAAATTTGTAGAGTATACAAAATGATAAAGTTAACTAGTATTTTTTCAACTTGATACTAGAGCCTCATCCTAACTTAATATTTCTGCATTTAGTCACAGTTTTTCTTCACTATAATTGTGATCTCTAGTTCTGAGTCGTTCTCATTCCCTATGACAAGTTGACCATGTCCCCCACCTATCTACTTATCATCGGCAAGCCCATCCACCTTTGTGGCCACGGAATCTAGCCCCGTTTCAGAGCTCGTCCAGGTTGGGGATGTCTTAGCATTTAATAATATCATCAAGCTTGCATCGAGGACCGAAGAGTTCCTCGACTGGGTCAGGACAGAGAGAGGGATTGAGGACGTCGACGGGTGCTTCGAGGGATATAACTACTTCCTCAGAGTAGCGATTAATGGTCTTATCTTCTCAATAACTAACAATCCCTCATTGGGCATTCAAGAGGATGCGAAATTTTATAGAGCGAGGTTCCAAGGGTTGAGTATCGAAGAGATACCGAACACTTGCGAACAGACGAGATTAATTAAGCACATTTGGCTGGTTACTAAAACACTCCGTAAGGCCAGGGACTGGGACAAGCTGAAGAAGGGCATAGTGGAAATAGAGACAATAACCGACCCGATAGACAGGATTTTCCGCTATTATTGCGTAGGCAATATCGATAATCGGCTCAACCTATTACGTGACCACACAGTGTTCACATTACACAATTATTTCAACGATACTGGAAAAGGTAGGCCACTAGGTAGCTTCGTTTCTTACTTTATCGAACTCCCCAAAAAGGAGGTTTATCTGGCAAGGGCCTATCAGGGCTATGTATTGACCCTGGAGTATGTCTGGCGTTCTCTCATCGGTCCAGAAGCGTTCCTTAACACCTCTTTCAAGGACCTGCACCATGCTTACGAATTGTTCGGCGAAACAATCGTGGACGACAGCATCGACCTTTTCGGCGCAGATCTTAAAGCCCTTGAGCCGGATGATGATCTCGACCCAAGGATAGAGGCCGAGATAATAGAGCTCAGCCTCAATCCAAGAAAATACCATCAATCGGCGGATAAACTCAAAGAGGAGGATCGAAAGAAGTTGGTCTCATGGCTCGCCCTTGATAACTTCTACTCGAAGTCCTGGGATGAACTAAGACAGCGAGGGTTGGGTACAATAAGAGGAGGTCCATTTGATGATGATGGCCTAAAAGCCCGCCGTACATGCACTAAGATATTTAGATCAATGGTGCCTTCTGATTTGCCGGAACCTGAGTATTTATTAAAAACAGACCCCCAATCGTTACATAAACAGCTTGATTGTCACTTCCTCTGGGGAAGCGTTAGCGTGTTGGATTCCCACAAGGGCATGGTATTCAGTGGAGTTCCTGCATTCGTCACCTTGTTACTCGGCTCGGTCGACCTTAGAAGAAGATCAGGGGATGAAGAGCCAGTATTGGCCAGGACATTCAAACATCCAGTTGATGTGGAGAAGGGACACAGCGATTATAGTTACGCCATTTACGTTGAAGCGTATGGTACCATCTCAGACTATTCGGGCTGGCTGGTCTTTCTTGATTGTGCTGGCGACTACTCTGGTTTCGCAGGAAGTCTGTACCAGATGGCCAATAGACACATCAATTCCCTGAAGGAGTTGGGCACCTTAGATCATAATGAAGTCACGATCAGCCGGAAGGCGTTCGAAAGGTATCTTAAAATGCATCATGTAGGGTTCGAGGGCGGTACCTCCGAGAGGGTAATTGACCAGCAGAAAAGAGTCCTCGCCGATGCCCAGGGCAAGCTGTTCGAAAGATTGGTATATGAGTCCTTGCTCGTAGGTAGGTACCTGAATTGTTCTGTTGACGTGTCTATAGATTCAGAGCAAATCGATTGCATAGGACAGGCCGAGACCTGGATCGATGTGTACGAATGCAAGGTCGACGTCCACATGGACTTTAATGAAGTTATTCGCCAATTACTGAGGAAACGGGACACGGTCCAGCGGTTAAGGCCGGAGTTCAAGGTGGTACCTCATCTGGTCGTTTACCGTGGGGTGGCCGCGAAAAGAAGGTCAGTCATTGAGAATAACGGCATATGGTTGCATGATAACTTCAGGAAGGAAATAGAAACGATGAGAATCTTTGATGCAGGTAGGGACCAGTTGATTAGAGTACTAGAATATGGCGTTGGTTACCCTGCGGACGGCGTCTGAACAGCGCCTTTTTGACCATTGCTGATGTGAAATATTGCATACTCAATAAAAAAATAAATTGGTCTAATTCATTAACTCATTGATCGAAATTGAATTACTGGCTATTGCGTCGTTCAAATCGTGCTCCTTCGTAACCATTTTTCCATTTTAACATACTGATTAACACGATCCAGGGCACATATGATTTGTGAAAATGAACACCATAAATGTTACAATATGAGCAATAATATCACATTTCATCTTGCCATGCTTAATCGCACACATAGCAGGCCGATAATGAGGAGAATTTAGCAGTTTTATCTTTGACCTTCTTAGCTCTTGGAACTCTTCCTTGCTCATGGAAACAATCGAAGTGTGAAATGTTACATTGCTTCGGTAAAAATTGGATTACGCAACCGGCACATAACTCATGTGCTTTGGCCATCTATTTGAATTTCTTAAACGTCCTCGTCAACTCGTCAAACGATTTTGGCCTATATTTTTTGAATCCTTCTTCATCTACGAACACGAAATCAAACGAGATGCCCAAATTCTTACGGTTGATATCCTCGCACCATTGCTTTAAACGTGCCATTTTCAATGGCACGTCTTTATCTTCGAGACCCTTCGTTTCTACGAAGTACCTTTCCCTGGAATTCTTCTTAATCACAAAGTCAGGTATGAAATTGGTCAGATTCCCCTCCGCATCTTGATAGTCAATCTTGAAGCCTACTGCCATGTAGTTCTTTACGAAGGAAATGATGTCCGGGCAATTGTCCAGGAATGAGGCAAAGTCCAACTCCAATTGACTGTCGCCGATTATCTTATTGAACATGCTTTTCTTTGGAACTAAGAATCCTTGATCTTTTGCGATGAATGGCCTTACATGACTAATCTTGATGTAATTTCGGATCTCAGCTTCTCCTTTATCCACCACAGTCAATTTGTTAATCTCTTTCTTGAAGGTCTCGATTATCGTCATTGTGGCAGGTGTCTCTGAAAGGTTCCTTATCGTGTTCAGGTCTTCTAGTCTTACCGGATTTGTAAAAAGATGATTCGCAATGAACTTCTTGACTAGACCATAGAGAACGTCATAGCCACTGACAAGACGCAATTCTCCCATTATGGTCCGGGTGAAATATCCGATTACACTATTGTAATCGATTGTACTTGCGGCATCCATCTTTGTGATGTGCGTCTTTTCTCCAGTTGCGACGTCCTTGAACACGATTTCTCTTTTCTCTTCTTCTGTAAATTCAATAAGGTGAATCTTCTGGTATTCGAATTTATCAATATCAAGATGAGAGAGATTTTTGTATTCTCTTTGAATCCTGGGACCAAGTATTGGTATCTCAATATCCAGGTCCTCAACTTTCTTATTTGGGTTATCCTGTTCGACCTCAACAACAACCGGACCATTTTGAGGAGTGTCAGGCCCCATCTTTTTCCTTTCGAGTATTACTCCTTCGTTCTTAATAGATTCAACAAAGTCCATGAAAGCAGGCGTTCCAATAACGCTAAGGAACTCGCAAACGCCTTCTCCCCGATACATTTTCCTTAGGCCACGACCTAACGTTTGTTCTGGCAATATGTTACTGGAAGACGTATACGCCCTTAAACCAACGATGGTTGTGACATTCCTTACATCCCATCCTTCTTTCAGCATTAATACAGAAACTATGGCCTTATAGGGATTTTCTGATCCATCAACCTCGTTTGCCGCTTTTCTTAATTTTTGGAGTTCTTCCCTGTCCTTGTTACCGCTAGCCTCAGATATTTCTCCATTCTTTTTTGTATGGATTGTTAACACTGCTCCACTTAGTTCAGGATATCTTGATTGAAGGTATTCTGAAACCTCATCGCAATTTCTTGTATCATCGGTCATTACAAACAAGACTGCTTTCTTGCCTGTTTTTAGCTGTTCTTCATAGACCTTCTTCCATTCAAGATAACCCAAGTGAAGATAATCTGCATATTTTTCAGAATAATTTGCTGAATTTTTTTCTATTAATTTACCTCTTGAGGCTTCATCAGGAACCACTGGATGCTTCACAACATCTTGATATATTGCCTCGACGAGAGGATAATCACAAACGGTTTGGAGGAAAATGGTTCCGTTATCATGACGAGGAGTGGCTGTGACATCGAATTGTAAAGAAATGCCTCCTCCCTTCTGCACCATTCGATTGTGGATATCCTGGATTGATTTGAACCAAGCCATTTTGCTATCATGCATGTGATGAGCTTCGTCATTCATTACGACTAGCTCATCGACACTTCTCACAATTTCACCTAGATCTACCATCGATTCGTTGGTCTGACTGACTGGTTTTGGACCAAGAAAATACTCACTACTATCTTCGTCTTCGTTTGTTGGTTCGTTTTCTTCCCGGTCATAGACACGGTGGATATTTGTCAGAAAAATGTTGCCAACTTTATTAGTGATTTGAACCTGGTCCTGGATATGGAGGGTCAATTGAAAATCATCACGCCAATTGTGCCCTTCGAATCCATCATAAGGTATAGCTGGGTCTTGGAAGAAAATTTTCAATCCGTCAAAATCTGCTCTTAACCGTTCCAAAACGATAATATTAGGAGCGATAATCAGGAAGTTACGTGCAAGGGTTGAATTTGACTCGTATAATTTATGAAAATAACACCAGGTTAGAACCAAGCTCAATACCTTGGTCTTGCCACTGCCCGTAGCCATCTTGACTACGAATCGATTCCAGTTCTCCTCTATCATTGAAGGAGAAATGGCCTTTGAGCTATCGAACTTGATCAAGTCGAATTTATCCTTGACCTTGACAATTTCATGCAGATATATTATTGTCTCAAGGGCCTCTCTTTGAGCGAAGTAATACCTAAACTCTGTAGTACTCCCATCAATCATTTCAATCGGATGTGAGGTCTGAAACCAATAGCGAAGAAGGGCTTTACTGGTATCTGTAGCTCCTGCATAGCCCGCATCTCTCCACTCTTTAACCTTTATTCTAAGGGTTGCAACTAACGGTGGCAATAACTTCTCATAACCCTTCTCTCGAAGAGTTTCTGGGGCTGGGAACCATCGTTGTTCGGGGAGTAGGATCTGGTAAGGTGATTTTGGAAAATTTGGATGGATTGCCATTTATTTACCCCCAACGTTAACTTCAATGACCTTCATCGTGTCATTTCCAAAAATATCAACTACCTTTACTGCCAACTTATGTTTGCCTGGAGATAGTTCTTTAAAGATACTTTTCAGCTCTATATCTCGGTTCGTCTTCGTCCTAAAAGACTGCCATTCATTCTCGAAGACATAGTCTCCAGTCCAAACCTCTTCGAATGTTCCGTCTTCGAGACTGACATTAATAATCTCTCTGCGGTTCTCGAAATTGAAGTCTACGGCCCAATAGTCAATCCAATCCGACCATTTTTCTGTTAACAACTGACGCCTAGTTGAAATGTCATCAATTTTGGTCAATTTGATTATTTTTCCATTTTGGACGACAATTTTACTTGTTCCCGGCTTCTTTTCATTGATTTCCGCTGCAGCATTTTCAAGCGAGTCTTGGTTATAGAAAACGGAGAAATCAGTTAACTCTATGGATACATTAATCCCTTTAAACAATGCCTTTGCTTCAATATAGGCCACATCATGGAAAACAATTTGATTCTTTTCGACGGCTCTCTTATCAAAGACCTCTCGTGGAATATATTTTAGAGCCAAATCAATTCCTTTATTACGGGCTTCTTCCTGAATATTCGGGAAAAGCCCCATTTCATATTCAAAAGCCAGAATGTCTACTTTTGTTATTCCTTTCTCCCTACATTCGAGAATGATTTCTTCCACGAATAGACGAGTAACTGGCATGTTAATCGGTCCAATTGTTACAAGCCTTCCTGCCTTTTTTCCATGGAATGATCTAAAACCTTCAATTTTTTCAGCATGATAAGCATTCAATATCAATTTTGTGAATTCGAGCTCTTTAGTGGCCAATTGTTCCGCTTTTTCTTCGTCATTGAGGTTTGGATTAACTCCAACATAGTGTTGCCTTTCATATTTTCCTAAGTTTAGCACCTCGAAAGCTCTGAATTGTCTACCTTGTATCTTTGATTCCCTTTGAACGCCAATCAACCTTTTTCTTGTTGTATGGATTGCGAATTTTCCTAAATCAGAACCAATCCATTTTCGGCCCAACTTTTCCGCAACCGCTAAAGTAGTTCCAGATCCACAAAAGAAATCAGCAACTATATCGCCTTTGTTTGAAGATGCTAATATTATTCTTTCTATTAAATCTTCTGGCTTCTGCGTAGCGTATCCAGTTGCTTGGATGGCCTGTGAATTCACCGGGGCTATGTCGCTCCATACATTATCTGGCTGTACTCCCTTTCCTTCGTGTAGATAATGCTTTATTCGAGGGTGTGTCCCAGGATTATCTGGAAATCTTACTCTTCCTTCTGCTTCGAGTCTATCAAGCCTTTCCTTAGAATGAGTTCCAATATCAATCCAGTAATAATATCCTTTTTCATCTTTTTGATTGAATCGCTTTTTGTATTCCTCCGAATATGGAATATATATTGTGTTAAATATATATTTATCACTCTTTGTTGCTACAAGTATTACGTCATCTACAGATAGCCATTTATTTGAGGCTGCTTTTCTAATACTGGACCTTTTCCATATTATCTGACACATAAAATTGTCGGTTCCAAAAATTTCTTCAATTATCAGCCGAAGCGGGGCACATAACCTCCAATCACAATGGACGTAAATTGTGCCATCCTCAGACAGCAAATCCCGCATGAGAACCAACCGTTCATAAATCATCTTAAGATAACTATCTTCACCGTTTCCCCATGTATCCCGATATGCGATATCTTCGAGTATGCCTGGTTGTTTGGTAAATTCATCTTCTCCAATTTCAATTTTATATGTAAAATCTGCTCCAATGTCAAAGGGTGGGTCAATGTAAATGAGTTTTATTCCTCCATTTCTTAAAATTTCTTCCCTCAACGGACCATTCTTCAAACTGCTAAGAATGAGTTTATTATCGCCCCAAATTAATTTATTGGCCCATCCTTTACTTTGTCTTCCACGTATATCGATATCAAAATCAGATAAAGACATCAGATGTCCTTTCTTTTTCTCGGATCTCGGCTCATCGACACTTTCGATTATTTGAAATGGGAGCACGACATTACAAATTTCGTTGCTTTTACCATTCCAAACTAATTCGACTTCCCTCTTTTCTCCGAATAATCGGAACCGATATTCGTCTGGTAATGGTTTTCCTTCGAGCAAGAGCTTGTTAATGTCTCGAATTTCATTATCACTAAGTCGCATAAGGGTCATTGTCAAATGTTGAACTGATTATTTGAAGCAAATTGAGATAGAATTATGCAGAGATAACTATACCAAGGATTCTCGAATGACATTAATGGAGTCGAAGTGTATGGGGGAATAATAATAAATGGAAAGTGTTTCTGGAACAGCCATTCTTCTATTAAGGTTTTGATAAGAGAATAAGAATATTGACTGGTAACAGTGATGAGTGATTCCCCACGGGAGCACACATATCCCGTCTTAACGCCGGTATAATGATTCATATCCGGGTAATTGTGAACTAACCAAGATAGCCCCCAAACTCGATAATTTCTAATTTGACCAATTAGATACTTAGGGGCGATTCAATATCCGCATTCTTATGGGGATTTTGAAGTTAGAAGGAAGTAACAGTCAAGGTGAAAAGGACGCGCGGGATACTGTTACTCAATTTACCACGAAGTACCTTGTCAGTCTTGTTCCAGGTATTGGACCAACAATTTCAATGGCCTTGGGCGATCGGTATTCCTTCATTCAAGCACAACGGATTCAGCATTTAATCGATGATTTAAACTTGAGAATTGAGGGCCATGAGGAAAGGCTCAACTCTGACTTCATCAAACGAGAGGAATTTTGGGATCTCTTAGCAGAAGTGACTGGGCAATATATCAAAACAAGTGAACCAGTTCGACAAGACTACTACGCAGGCTTGCTTATAGGGGCGATGACTCAAAAACAGGTGTCGGCAGAGCGAGATTTCTTCATTAAAAAGATCGACGATTTATCAACAGTCCATCTAGAACTACTTCGTCTTGCTTACAATATGAGAAAAGCCCTTGAGGCAAAAAGTCTCGACTTACAGAAGGGTATGAATAAAACCATCATTGATCTAATGAGGTATTATCTTGAGGGCGTTGATTTGGAGATTATTAACGCAGCCCATAAGGATCTTTATAGTCAGGGCTTCTTCAGCATTGATGCGGATACCTATGATGTCTATGCCAATAATCTAGGTCATGACACATTTAATCACATCCTAACTCCCATGGGTAGAAAATTTGTCATGTCTTGTTTGCCTCTGAAAGGTGCCGAACAATGAGCCACCAGCTTTTGGAGGAAAAGATATTTTTCCTTACGATTCCTTTGAATGTTGGCTTCATTCTCACGATGAAAAAGATTGAAGGGTTATGCCTTTGAATTGTGAATGCCATCTAATTACTGCGAGAAACGTTACATCTGGCCTTCCCTCATCTGTCGAGCTCGGGCAAACCCACCACTGACGATAAACTAGTTCTCATGGAATTCCTTAAGAATGATCAAAGAAAATAGGGTTTATATCAATTCACCGCTGTTAGACTATAGTTTGTGAAACACTGGCTAGCTTGAGCAGCGAGGGCCACTCCCGCAACTAATTAGCAAAGCTAGTATCTTCATTATTGTTGCCAATCCGAAGGTGGAATGCGAGCAATCCAGATTTCCGCTGCGCGAGCAATAGAAGTCTCTAGGCGCGATAAACTAAGGGCAGCCTTCCGCGTAATTGTTTACATTCTCCTGCATAATCGTTCCGCTGGATCCCTCGAGACTGATTCCAGGCTGGGGTGTTGCAGTCCTGAATAGTTCTCCTACTGATGTCTCAGTTGTGAAATCGAAGTCCTCCCTAGAATTGATTTCTAGATTGCTCCACAGCTGCAGTTCCTTCAGCTGACCTCATCTGTCGGCCGGAGATTTGTGTGATATTCCGCACATACGACCAGCCTTTTACGAAACAAGACTCTAAGGACTCGAGCTCGAATAGCATCATCAATCGACATCAGGGCGCCCATATAATATTAGACGAGGGAATCCAAATCTCAGAAGCCGTAGTTCATGCAATACATTATTAGGATACACGACTTTTTATATCCAGTTGGATGGGGGAGTATGCAACAATATTTTGTTGGCGTCATAGATATTTTGGGATTCCAAAAACTCGTGGACAGAATTAGGTCTGTAGAATTCCCATCAAAGTATGCTGAAAAAATTCATAATACGATGAGAGCTTGCTACCTAGGCATTCCAGATTTATGGAGAGAAAAGTCACTAAGTGGAGGCCTACCTACAGTGACAAAATACTATAGAGGGGGAGGCGACCCAGGAAGTCCAGTATTGAACGAGCAATACTGGTTTTATGTAAAGAGTGCTGTAGAATCCACTCAGTTTTTCTCAGACTCTATGTTCTTTTTCTTAGAATCATCCGAGGACGAAATTGAGAAGATTGTTCAATTAAGGGCAATGAGCTCTATAATGAACTCCCTGCTTGTTCTCCCTGCCTTGTATCGTGATGAGCACAGTCCATTTTTCCAGCTGATAAATCGGGGAGCAATCTCTCTCGGTCAGTGCGAAATTCATGAAGAGGAGAACATTTTCTTTGGAACAGCCATTAATGATGCATACAATCTATGCAATGCCCAGGATTGGATGGGAGGTTACCTGCATCATTCAGCGAATGAAGTCGCCGAAAAAGGCGCCAATGATCCTCACAATTTGGTGGGGTTTGACGCCCCCTTGTATGAATACGATTTCAATCTCATCTGGAAAAGAGATTTGGATCCTGAAGAGTTCACTGAAAGAGGCTACAAGGATTTACGCTATTCTTTGAACTGGTATCAGAGTCACCCATCTATCGAAAAGTATTGTCCAGAGGCATCGAAATATAATAAACCTCGTCCTCTCTGGATGGACATCATGAAGGGGAATATTCTGTATTATCCAGATTGGCCGAAAATTCCGGCTAAAAAGGAAAATACGGTGGATTTTGCTAGGAAAATCGATAAAGAATATGAATCGTCTCTAAAATATCGTCCAATAAGCTGACTGGAACATCTTGCTAGGCACGTGTTCGACTATTTTGCAACATTTCTATCTCGAATATTGGCCATGGTTATGGTGGCGGGTCCGACCTAACTATTGCGGAATGGAAAATCATTTTAGCAACTACATGCCGTCGTATGGATGAGAAGCAATGGCCTAGTCGCACTATTGGGCAGTTGACTTCACGGAGGAGCCGTATGTTGGATGAGTAAAAATGGATATTTGTTACAAGTATTAATATATAAAATAAATGAAATGGGTTTAAGTCAATAACCCATTGATTGAAATTATAATTTGACATACTGGCTTTTGCGTGGTTCGAATCCCGACGCCCGCACTTCTTGTTATATCCATTACCCAAAGATGTTTCTATGATTGAAAGCATCCTTCAACCACAGCCTATTTGCGAACTAATTAATCTTAGAACTATTAATAGAACGAATTTAATTGCTCCCGGGGGGGGTAAACCTTCGACGAGCCAGACTTACATTCTTGAAGTCTTATCAAAAACAAAAATGGAAATCTGCTTCCAAAAACCCTTTCCCGATTTTCTCTTTAACCAGGATTATTAACCGTCCGGTTCATGCTGGCCTTGAATCATTTCGATCAGTATATTCAGAATAGAAAATGTGGTTAAGATGAAGGGCGGCCCTCACCACCTAAGGCAGCCAGTGTTCAATTATGTTGGTCAATCAATCACTCTTAAAATTGGAAATAATGGAATAGTAATAAATATCTGTAAAGACTCGAAACATCATGGATAGATGCACTGAGTGCGGAGGCAGTGGAACCTGCAAGGATTGTCACGGAGTCGGATCAACGTACCAGTCAGGGTCAGGAGATAAACCCAAACCCTGTAACACTTGTTGTGGGAGTGGGAAATGCCCAAGGTGTAATGGACGCGGATCGAACTATTTACAATAGTTAACATGGGTTAATTCAATTGATTTCACATAAAGTGGTGGAATTTCAGGCTAAGCCCTTTTTTCTTTGGAACAATTGGTATCAGCTTTAGCCTTTCTGAAAAGTTGGGCTATTCGAGTTCTAAACCGCGACTCTGCTAAGTCCCTTCTAATTATTACAATCTGATTCTCCCTTAATATCAAATCAAATTCCACATGTTCCGGTTCTGCGTCTACGGCATATGCGGTAAGCTTACAGGAAAGTGGTGGATGTAGGTTCTTGATCGAATGTTCTTTAGGATTCATTACTCCTGGAAAAATGATCGTCCTCTCCAATTGGTTAAACCTTATCCAACTAACTGATGCAGTCTGCATAGGGTGTAGTTCACCCGCATCCCCTGGAATCAAATCTCTCAGAATCTCAGCATCCATCAAGATTCCACCCTGCTCAGAAATCAACTCCCTCATAATGCACCCCCGGGCTGTCGTTTTCCCAATGTTTTTCACATCAAGATAGTATGTTTGCCATTTTTTATCGTCAATCACCGGTTCTTGGATAATGGATAACCTCGGCCTATTCTTCCATCTGGTATTCGCCTCGAATCTCGAGCCAAGTTTTGCGCCAACATATCCTCCTATGATAGACCCTACAACGCCAATGATGCCACTGATAATCGCAATTGAAAAATCATCCATTCGAAACGGGTATGAGTTATTCTGTTATTATTCGTTGCTAAAATGGATTTCCATTTCAATGATTAGTATTGTGAGGACGGCCGCGTGGGCAACGTAGCCGGAGCCTCCTATCACCGCATTCCAGGGGGCTAAGAATTGCCTGGATGCAGAATTGACTGTTCGCTCAGAGCGACAGCGTCAGAAGGATGGATGAAGTTGTTACAACTCGTTTCGGTTTGTCGTTGATCTTGTATTGTCTTCAACCAGTTTTGGTAGTTGGTTAGTTTTTTTCTTCGGTTAAGAAGAATATATGGAGTGGGAATTCGTTGCGATCTGATTTAAACACATCTCGTTTTGTATGATGCCCGATGTGGGTTGCCAGCACTTCCTGGATTGATGACGACGACTCTCCATGAATTCCATATCATCGTGCTGCCACCATAGGCCCCATAACGATAATCGTGCCCTCTTGATGGTTGATGGTCGTTGTATCTTTTCCCCGCATTGAAGAGGGGAAAAGAGGAGTCGCCGTCATCGTTGGTGGACCAGCTCGAGTGTATTGCCACAGATTAGATGACGATCTAGGTGACGTCGTCAGCATGTCGGCAGAGCCTCGGGGTGAGGCACCCAAGTTGCCAGGGTTTACCATTCGATGGTTATTCGAGAGTTCGGCTCTTCAAGTCCTTTCACACCCATTCTCTCCAATGCAGATCATCTATCTGTTCATCCAGGTGATCGACCAACTCCAGAAGTTCCCTGGGTCGGGTCATGCATCACATCCTCTAAGTCCAATCAGCAAAATTTTTTATTTTCAAACATGTTAGAACAAATATTAAATATAACATACCTATTTTACTGTTACAGTTAACTGTAACCGCTAAGTTTACAGTTACATGAACGGTAATACACGGTTGGATCAATGATGAGAGACGAAAAAGATCACAAACTTCTGTTCGACCTAGACTCAATCGACAAACTCGCCCCGGAAAAGAAGTATGATTATGTCCAACTGGCCATCAATAATTGCCTTAAGAATCACCCAGATGGGATCACCGTCCAGCTCATGTCAGAACTGACAGGATTAAACCAACGAACTGTCAAGATACATCTCGAGCACTTAACCGCTACTCGAGAAGTGGTAAAAAAAGAATATGGCACTAGAATGGCTATCTATTTCTCGAACGGCAAGTTGTCTCCAGATCAACCTTCCAAATCTATCGTAATGAGAAATTCAATGATCCACATGCAATTGATTGAGAATACGTGGGGAAAATTCGTTTATATTCAAGAACGAAAGAACGAACCATCCTCAAAAATGCTCAGAACAGTGGGTGGAGTCATGATCGATCTTGAACATGTTCAGGACCTCGTCGAGAGCCTCCAAGAGATTGCAGGACTAGATGAGATCGATGGAGAACGATGAAACAGATATTGATAAACCCGGTCCAAAGGGCAGGAAGCACATGTGTGAAGGAAATTGAAGTTGGCAACAAATTCATCAAATCGGTCCAGACGTTGCCGAAACTTCAAACCAAAAAGGACATAGAAGTTATTTTCGCAGAGGATAAAAACCAAATAGATTTTGATGGGGTGGTTTTGGATCTTTGGTCCTCTTCTGACATGGGGAAATCCCTTTTTGTCGGAAAGGGACAGAGAAGACTGGATGATAATGCGATTGCCTTGACCCCTACCAAGATGAAAATGGATGAAAAAGTCATTATCATTGATCCAAACACTGAGGAGTATCATTTTCCCTATTTCTTGAAGACCGACAAAGTCACAGATACTAAGTTATCACGATTGGATAAGGTGTTCGGGCTGAAATCATATCCAGCCAAATTCAAGGACGTCTTTACTGACTACAAAGGAAACGGTGGATGGTTAACTGCCAATGAAAGGAATTTACTTCTTTCGTATGTTGATTGGCACGTAAGATACTGTGTTGACTTCGGAGCAGATATCATCCTGCCTCCAACACCTCTGATCGATTCTAAGGCATCTAACAATATGCTGGAGATTGTCAAAAATGTCAATGAGTTAACCACCACCATTATCCGCGAAAGGACGGAGGTTTGCCCTTCTATTTACTTCCCGATATCCTGCGATGTGTTCAAGGGAGATGCGTCCAAACCCGGCAAAATATTGGATTTGATTATCGATCTAGCAAGACCGCATTCGATGGTTGCTCTGAAATTCTTTAGATCCGGAAGGTTGCTCGACAGTTCCATCGTCCGAAGAAGAATCAGGGAATTCTTGATGATGCTTGATTCTGTGAAAAAGGACAACCATGACAATTTAGCAATCATGATCCTAGATACGAAAGCAGAAGGTGTTGCGTATTTCGGGAACGGCGTAGACCTCACATGTGACCCTCTGGGTGGTGTAAAAGACAGTCCATTTGGGCGACCAAAAAGAGGTGAAGATACAGGAGATGGTGAAGAATCCCAAAATGAACTCCAAGGATATGGTAAATGGTTTGATAGAAATTCGAGAGAGTATCAATCGATCCAGGAAATGAAATCCGATCCTGATTCCATTCTAAACGGGATTCCCGAAGGCCCCTACCGAAATTGCGTGGAAGCAGCCCTGACCAAAGAAAAAGACATGCTAGGGTTTCCAAATAGAGATACTTGGAACACGACTCGAAGATTGAATAACTTCCTCTGCCGCCGAAACGAAGATGAGCTAATTAACCAAGAGGTGATGGCTGGTAATGACAAGGCAGTTGAGCTTTTCCTGAATGAAAGGAGAAGAGGCAACCACAACCTCGTAGACTTGATACCATGATAAGAAATCCTTCCTAGCAAGGCAACATAAATCCGTGCGCCGGGTTACCAGGCCCTATTGAATGATCGGCTTGTGTGCTATGCAGAGGGGTGCGAGGTTTCACGCAGGTTGCGGAGCGCAGGGTTACTGGACGAGTGAAGGGGCGTCAGCCTTCGATCAAAAATGATATCTGACAGGCTGACCGTTCGAACATCTAACAATGACAAAGCTAATCACTTCAGTTCTGATGCTTGTAGGACAACATTGTTAGATGATATCAAACCCATAATCGGTTCAATTCTTGCTGCAATCGCTACCGGTCTAGCAAAGTAATCGGTGCCATAACGGATCCATTGTGGGAAGTGGGGCTTCAGATAGCCATTATCATTGGCGGAGCAGCAATAATCTTGATATTAGTATACGAGGCCATGGATTCCATCGAAGACATCCTTGGCTATACGGCGATGAGATTATTCGCCATTCCAGCAGTGATCACATATCTGGCTCCTTGGGATCTGTCAACGTTACTTTTTGGTCTTACCCTTATCCCCAACATCATCGTTTTTGGCACATCGTTGGCACTGCCAGATTTAGATTGAACCCGTAACTCATAACTGTCTATTCTGTTATGAATTTTCAGTCTATGTTGGGTGAATGATGCAGATTGTATTTACAATTCCTACCGTTCACATTGAATGTATGGGCAATTCGGAAATAACACTCCGAATGTCTTATCCAAGGAGATTCATGCTGGACCCTCTTGTCGTTGGACCGCGATTGTTTGCAATCAGACCAAAAAAGGAAATCATGTCTGGCAAATTCCTAATCTATGCGATGCAAAGCGTGAGGGGCGATGGATATGGCATATCCATTTGCCTTCAAGAAGGGGATATACGAATCCTTGATACGTTCCGTAGGCACTTGAAAACTGAACAGAAACTCTCCTGTGTGATTCGTGATAATCCAGAATGGTCGAACTTGTACGCTTTAAACCTATCTTCCCGAAGGATGTGTTCAGACCTGATCGCTCTTGGGCGGACCAACGATAAGAGAAAATTGCATTTCCCGTCCCAGATACCCCAAGATTTAAAGAAACACTATGTGAGGGGCTACTACAATGCCGATGGATGTAAGAGGATGATGATCTCAAGTCATTTGAAGAGAAATGAATCGCCTATGATATGGTCATGCCCGAACTTACCAGCAGTTCTATGCCGCAATCGAAGCAAACGATGCCGGGCAAAGGCTCGCTGAGGTCAGGGGGCAGATTCCAAACGAGTCAACGAGTCATTCGAATAAAACTGAGATAGACGCACTGGATGACAAAAATACAAAAAACGGTTTGATAAAGAAAATAGAATATTTGCCTGGATATAGTTGATGGTGCTCCCGTGGGAGAGTGACCTCTTACCATGAAGAAATGTATCGTTCTTCGAGGAATCATCAATTGAGAATATAGCTCTCTTTTAGTATATTGGCACATTAAATTCCAACATTGCATTTCCATTTTCATTTCGGACTTCAATATCAATATTAAGCCATACGCACTTGCCATCCATGTTCATGAGACTTTATTCGGGTTCATCCGTTCAATTCATCGACGACACTTCCCAGAATCAGATCGCCGAAAAGATCAAACAGTCCTTCTTCGAGAATTTCCGGTTCTACCCTTCCCCATCTGAGGTGAACTCGTGGCGGAACTCTCTGAGGGCCATGTCCCTCCTTCTTCTATCCGCCAGGCTCGAGGATCATGGTGTTCTCCTGGAATACCAGCTGCCCCAGACATCCAAGAGGCTTGACTTCATGATCTGCGGGAAGGACAATGATTCCAGAGACAACGCCGTGATCGTCGAGCTCAAGCAGTGGGAGAAGTGCACCTTGGCAGAAGGGGAGAATGAGGTGACAACTTTCGTCGGTGGTGCGCAACGAGAGGTTTTGCATCCTTCCGCCCAGGTGAACCAATACCGCCTCTATCTGCAGGACACCCACACAGCGTTCTACGACGGTGCCAATCCAGTCGCCTTGAAAGCCTGCTCTTATCTCCATAACTACCGGTGCGAACAGAACGATGCGCTTCTGGACCGACGGTACGCCAATGTGCTCGAGGCTTGCCCGATATTCACCGAAGATGACTTCAGCCTCATCAAGAGATTCCTCGTATCCAAATTGGACCTCGGATGCGGATTGGATGTTCTCAAACGGGTGGAGGAGAGCAAATACCGCCCGAGCAAGAAATTGATGGATCACGTCGGGAACGTCATCAAGGGAAGGTCTGAATACATCCTGCTCGACGACCAGCTTGTTATTTACGACAAAATAATGGCGATGGCCCGAAAAGGGTTTACAGGAAATAGAAAATCGGTCATCATCGTCAGAGGGGGCCCGGGCACCGGAAAATCGGTCATCGCCATCAACCTCATGGCTGATCTTCTTCTGAAAGGATACAACTCACATTATTCGACCGGTTCCAAGGCGTTCACCGAGACCTTGAGAAAGATCATCGGAACGCGGGGAAGTGTCCAATTCAAATATTTCAACAGTTACATGGGAGCGGAACCGGATTCCGTCGATGTCCTGGTTGCCGACGAGGCACACCGGATCAGGAAAACGAGCAATAGCATGTACACTCCGAAGGCGGGTAGGAGCGACACCCCCCAGATCGATGAGCTGATCAGCGCCTCCAAAGTATCCGTTTTCTTCATCGATGACGATCAGGTCGTGCGGCCTGACGAGATCGGTTCTGTGCAGTACATCAAAGATTCAGCTATCCGACATGGCTGCTCGCTTTTCGAATACGGTCTCGAGGCACAGTTCAGATGCGCCGGTTCTGAAGGTTTTGTCAACTGGGTGAACAACACCCTTGGGATCAAGCGGACCGCGAACGTCCTGTGGCAATGGACTGAGGGCTTCGACTTCAGGATATTCTCTTCCCCGGAGGAATTGGAGCAAGAGATACGGAAGAGAGCGGCGAATGGCAATTCGGCCAGGATGACCGCAGGATTCTGCTGGCCATGGTCCAACCCGACCCAGGATGGTACATTAGCATACGACGTTTGTATCGGCGAATACCGGCGGCCCTGGAATGCGAGGCCGGAAGCGAGCCGATTGGCCAAGAATATTCCGAAAGCTCCATTATGGGCATATGACCCGAACGGCATCGAGCAGGTCGGTTGCGTCTACACCGCCCAGGGCTTTGAGTTCGATTATGTCGGAGTGATATTCGGCAAGGATCTTCGATACGATATGGACTCACAGAAATGGATCGGGTCGAAGGAGTGCTCTTTCGATTCTGCGGTAAAGAGATCGGGTGAGAGATTCACGGAACTGGTCAAGAACACATACCGCGTTCTCCTCACGAGGGGTATAAAGGGCTGCTATGTCCACTTCATCGATAAGGACACCGAGCGGTTCTTCCGGTCGAGGATGGAGATATAGACAAAGAATAGGATCGAGATAATATTCATATGGTTAAATACTGGATGATAATGGCTCACATAATGATTTATTAAGGAAGTTCATTTTCTCATTCAGATCGAGTCTGAGGAAGTATTTCATGACGGAAGAGATCAGATTGTGGGGTATCGATCCAACGGGCAACTTATCAGAAATCCAAAGAGACAAATTGTCCTTTGAGGACCGATTGGAGAGATGGATTCTGAATGATATCACTATCCTATCCGATAATCTCCTAATTATTGGGAATCAAGTCCAGACATTTGGGGGACCGCTTGACATACTCTGTCTGGATAGCAATGGGGACACGGTTATAGTCGAGTTGAAAAGAGGTATGACCCCAAGGGAGGTTACAGCACAAGCGCTTGACTACTCATCCTGCATCAAAGATCTTTCTGCAGATGCCCTTAAGGGGATTGCATTGGGCTATTTCGAAAAGAAGAACGGGCTCGCAAAACCCCTCGAAGAGATATTCAAACAGACCTTTGGCCAGGAGCTACCTGATGACATCAACCAGCGTCAAAGGATAATCATCGTCGGTTCGAACATCGATGACAGCACGGAGAGGATAATCCACTACCTCTCGGAGACCTACGACGTGCCGATCAATGCTCTGACCTTCCAGTATTTCAAGAATGGCGGTCATGAGTATATGGGAAGGGTCTTCCTTCTCGATCCGGAGATCAGCGAGAGCAAGCTGGGGAAGACTGGGACACGGACAAGATCCCCTTACCTAACTTACGAAGAATTGACCCAGATGTCCAAGGTCAAAGGTGTCTCGAATCAATATTCGAAACTTTGGGAATCTTTGAGGACAATATTCTCTGGTACTGGAACAAATGTCACGAGCCTTACGTTCAACGTGAAATCACAGAATGGACGGAACATTGTTCTCGGCCTTGTCCCGATAGAAAGTGATGAACAGAGAGGATTGAAATTCTACCTTTATGCAAAGAGACTGATGGATTTCACCTCAATCTCGAAGGAGGAGCTTATCGAAGCCCTTCCCAAGGACAGGAAAGACTGGGTCTACACCGAGGCGAACAGAGGGGACGAATTCTGGTCTGGATACATGGGATATTTCAAGAACATGGATGAGGTGAATCGGTTCATCGAATTGATCCGGTCGAAAAGACGTGCCAAGTGAATGACACGCACCTATCCCAACATTCATCCATCTGATTCAGCCTGTCCCGTGCACGAACTTGCATACGTAGTCACAGAGTGTTATGGTCTTATCGCGATTTAGCCTCAGTTCGTGCCGATCAGCCAGGTGGTTGGGCGATAGTGGCGTTATTGTTTCGCCTCCGGCCATCTCCTTGAGCGTCATACAACTTACAGAATTGCTTGATACGTTGATCACATAGGTCGATAGTTCGGAATCTGAAATATCATAGTTCCTTGATTGGAGAGAGTCGTTTGGCCCGCATCTGACTATGAACTTGTTCCAGATTTTGCCATCATTCGAAACAAGATAGTCTGGAATATTTCCCTCGTCGCTCTCGCCCACTGCTCCAGATTCCGGGTCTGTAAGCTCTGCCGCCCCTATCTGATACCCGTGTAATTTGAAGATCTGCTTTGTGAGATCCACAGCGATACTTTGACGCATTGTCATCAGCATCCTATCCAAATTCTCGTCGTCCAGTGGGTATCCGGCATCCAGATTGGTTGGTGTTATCTGATCTAAGCTGTAAATGGTGGTTGAATTGTCGACACTGTTTTCTGTTCTCCTAATCTTGATGATGGGGTAACCATCCATCATGAGCTTTCTGACGTAGTTACAGTACCCGTTGCCTAGGTCTTCCCGGAGCTCGATGGCTGATTTTGGACCAGCCCTTAATAGTTCTAGAATTCGAGCTTTGTGTGGTTCTGGATCCCTTGCGGCGGACCATCCATTGAATCTCTTCTGATTGCAAGGCAGACATCTAACAACGTTCCCTCCTTTCTTGTAACGGATATACGCTCTTTCGCCGACATGAATTGGGCATTTACAGATTTCACATATTCTTTCCTTTCTGACTACTTTTATGCAATCCGCACTAACCTGGGGACCGCTACAGTCATCCTCATCGATCAGGCCTTCGAGATCATCTGAAGACTCGAGATCAGTAGAAAGTTGTGGAGGTGCCTCATATGTCAAATCTGAGGATTCTGGTTCTATGGATTCCACCATCTCGAGGACTTGGAACTCTACCTCAGATTTGGATCTATCATCATCAGACATTCCGATGCCGATGTTCCTTAGGCTCATGACTGCAGATTCGGCCGATTCTTTCAACTGATGATCATTAATCATAAGCTCCTTCAGCTTATCGAACGAAGTGGTTTCACCAATGCCTTTCTTTGCCAATCCATCCAACGTTAACACCGCCATACTCCTTAATTCATAATCATCACCAGATAAAAGCTGGTTAAGTGACACGATTGATGAATGGCCCCCAATTCCAATTTTTATAAGACATTCTAGTGCACTTACTGCCGCCTTAACAGGCTCCTTCGATCCTTGAAGAATAATTACTTCGTTGAGGGGATTAATGGAAGAGCTATTCCCCAATCCAATGCGCGCGAAGTTGCAGATAGCATCGGCAGCAAGGGTCTTCACTTCCAAGTTATCGTGGGCCACATTTTTTTCCAGATCCCCTATTACATCCTTAAATGAACGAATCGAATCTTCCCCGCCTTTTGCATCAAGTCTGTCAATAGATGTGTTGATACTCTTGAGGATCTCTATCTTTCCCGCTGTGTCAGCGGTCAATTTTAGCAATAGTGAATACATTGTCCATTCTGAACCGTTTGAACTTTCTACCATATTTCCATCTCCAACTTCCCTTCATCCTGCGTTTGTTGAACCAAGAACTGGTTTTCGATAATTATACTTTATAACGTTATTATAGTTATATATGTTATTTTAGTTCCGAGTTTGAAAATATTCCTTCTCTTCAATCCTTGTAGAACACCTCGGTCACGTTATTCCCCGAATCGGTTATCTTCGGTTTCCCGCGACCTTCCTTCCCGCTGATCCAGCCCTGCTTGACCCACCCGTCGATGAAGTGCCTGGAATAGTACATCTTCGCGGCCTGGAGCTCATTCCTCTTCAGATTTTCCGGGCGGTGTTCCCATACGCCGGCCTCGGTCAGCGCCCTGATCATTTCGCCATACTTCGTGCTCTTCCTGTTCTCTACCCTCTCACGAAGGATCCTCAGCCCAACGACCAGGTCCCTCGGCGGCATCTCGATAGGGAACACCGGGAGAGTGACCGGATCGCGGACCTCCTTGGCAACGCCAACCGGTTTTCCACTCTCAAAGTAGGCCTTTCGAATCCCTTCATCGTCCTTTATAGTATACTTTTTCACATGAACAGTGAACGGTTTCACGCCTTCGACCATCATCGCCGCCACTGTTGCCGCGGCCGCAAATTCAGACGTACCGGCCGAGATGTTGACATAGACATCATTTCCATCCGCCCGTTCCCTTGTCATGATGGAGACCAGCTTCTCCAGGAGGATGCTGAACCGGAAGACCTCGATATTGACATCCTCCAATTGGTCGATGCCCTCAGCCCTCAATGATTTGACGACCTCATCGTAGAACTCCGCGTAGACTGTCCCGGGGTTCCCGTAATGCAATATGTAGATCTTTTCCGCCTTGATGTAATCAATTGGCTGAGTCACCTTCACTGTTTCGAATGTGACGCAGCAGATCATCACCCGGCGTTGGGCCTTCATCGGCATAAGGGAGTTGGACCGACCCTCATCCGCCCTATTTACCACCTCATCCTTCGATTTTGCCTCTGAGACCGACCGCATCATCTCATCTCTGATAACAAATATAACGTTTATAACGTTATAAAACTTATCTTTCCGAGAGCGATTCTCTGACACACGAGGCGGGCATCGCTAGCCCCCTCCAAAAGGGGCAAATCATGAACGGAAAGGACACTGAAAGAGTATCTGGTCAACTGCCTACCCGCAATGCGTCGGACGCATCTATCATTATCCAAAATGCGAGAGCAGGGAAAACTTTGACGTGTATGGAACGGTCTGTCGCGTCCGTGGGGAGCTTGGATGACCGATTATTCTCATAGCAGGCTAAGCAAATTCAGCGAATGTCGTCAGAAGTACAAGTTCCGGTACATCGACCGGATCAGGAGCGAAGTAAAGAGCGTCGACGCGTTCCTCGGCAGCCGCGTCCATGACTCGCTGCAGAAGTTGTACACCGATGCCAATCGCGGCAAGATCGACACGGTTGACGATATTCTGGCAGACTATCACCGATCCTGGGAGAAGGAATGGACCGACTCGATCAAGGTCGTCGACACCAGATACCAACCTGAGCACTACCGGGCCAGGGGAGAGAGCTACCTGCGCGAGTACTACTTAAGGTTCCAACCTCAATCGTTCCGGGAGATGAGAACGGTCAGCTTGGAGGAGAGCAACACGCTCACCCTTCCTGACGGTAACCGGTATCAGGTCAAGATCGACCGGCTCGGCTGCATTGGCGGTTCTTACTTCGTCTGTGACTACAAGACGTCGACCAGCCTTCTGACCGCTCAGAAAGCACAATCCGACCGCCAGCTGGCGATGTACGCGCTGTGGGTGTATCGGGCGTACTCCGACGTGCAGAGCGTGACCCAGAGGTGGCACATGCTGCATTTCGACAAGGACGTCGACGTAATGCATAGCCTTGCGGCGCTGGAGAAGATGGAGGAGAGCGTCGTCGGTTTGATCTCGGAGATTGAGAACTGCACCGAGTTCCCGTCGAACACGTCGAACCTCTGCAGCTACTGTGAGTTCTACGACATCTGCCCGGAGTTCAAGCATCTGGTAAAGATTGAACAGCTGCCGGTCAGCGAGATGAACAGGGACGAGGGAGCGGCGCTGGTCAACGAATATGAGAAGCTGGAGTCCGCGATCCGTGAGGGTGAGAAAAGACAGGAGCGGATCAAACTGTCCATTCTCGATTATTCGCAGAAGTTCGGCGCCGATGCGGTCTACGGCAACGGCATGGTCGCCCGGGTCAAGGAGACCGAGAACGTCACACTCCCGGTGGGATTCACCGCGTTCCTGGTAAAGAACGGCCTGCTGGATAAGTACGGTTGCGTTAGCCACCCCAAGGTCAAGAACGCAGTTCTGAGGAGTATGGCCGAACCTCTGATCGCAAGCGCGGTGAGGAGAGAGAAGCATAAGAGCGTCGACATCAGGCGTCGCCAGGATAGGAACGAGGACGAGTGTGCGGAGGAACATGCACACTAGTCGGATGGCCGGCGAGACCGTCTCAGACATCCCTCAAACGTCAGAAGAGGGATCGGGCACATCCGGGTCGGATGGCCAATCTATAGAGATCATAGGGTGAATATCATGCGATTCATACATTGTTCGGACATTCATTTGGGCACGTGCAGATTCGGAACGGACCATCTGGCCGGGGACTTCGCCCTAGCCTTCGAAAGGATGGTGGATGAAGCGGTCAAGCTTAACGCGGACGCCGTCGTCATCAGTGGGGACTTTTTTAACAAGGCGAACGTGGAGCCGCCGATCCTGCTGGAAGCGGAGCGGATCCTCGGCATCCTGAAGGAGGCGGAAATCGAGGTGGTAGCAGTAGAGGGCAACCACGACACCAGCATCTACGGTGAACATTTCTCGTGGATGGAGTACCTTTCGCACAAGGGATTCCTGAAGCTGTTGCAGACTAGGTATCCCAACGGCAAGGCCAACGTCATCAAATGGAACGAGGAAAAGAGGAAAGGTTCAAACATCGACCTGGACGGCGTTCGATTCTACGGGCTCGGCTACCTCGGCGCTTCCAGCGGCAAGAAGCTGGAACTTTTCGGCGAGGCGATCGAGCCGACGGAGTTCTCCGTCGCAATGCTTCACGCCGGCATCGACATGTTCAACGACATGGACATGGGAGTGGTGGCGAAGGAGGACGTCGATAAGCTCCGTGACAAGATCGACTATGTCGCGCTGGGTCACATCCACAAACGCTACCACGAGGGCGGTTGGATGTTCAATCCGGGCGGATTGGAGAACTGGAAGGTCGAGGAGTGCCTCAAGCCTAAAGGGTACAACATCGTCGACGTGAAAGGCGGCAGGATGACTGTCGTCGAGCAAGACAGCATCCGGCGTCCCGGCCATATCCTGGAGGTGGACATGGCCGTTCTGAGGAACGACTCGGAGGTGCTTGCATCCGTGAAGAACGTGGTGGAGGTCGCGGCCATCGATCCCGAGACGGAACCGATCGTCAGTGTCAAGTTGACCGGCAAGGCGAAGTTCGATTTGATGGGGCTCGACGTCACCGGCATGCGGACATGGGTCATGGAAACGACGGGAGCCGCAGAATGCCTGATCAACGATCAGACGTCGTTCGAGCATTTATCGAGAGGCATCAGCGGTTCGATGGACCGCCGCCAGGTCGAAGGCGAAGTGATCGCGGGACTGGTGGAAGGTATCGAGTTGGGCATGGAAGGCATGTCGCAACAGGAGAAGGTCGACCTCATCCTCCGCTACAAGGCTTTGGCGCTGCAGCCGGCCGGGACCAGGCAAGACCTGCTCAAGGAACTGCTCACCACCGTTCACGAAGAAAGGAGGATGCCTGAATGAGGATACTGAACGTCTACCTCGACGGCATCAAGAGCTATGACGACGGCCCTAAGATAGCGTTCCACCCGGGCATCAACTTCATTTCCGGGAGGAACGGCAGCGGCAAGTCGACGCTGCTCGAAGCCATAGGCTTCGCCCTATTCGATTTCCACAACTACAGCAGGGCTGGTATGATGTTGCGTAACGGCGACAAGACCGGCAAGATCGAGATCACGTTCACTCTCGACGGAACCACCGCATACACCGCCACTCGGATGGTCAAGTCCAAGCAGAACGGCGCCTGGACCATCCGGGAGGTGGGGGATGACCTGGAGCTGGCCTCCGGCGAGGAACCGTGCAAGACCTGGCTGAGGAAGAACTTCAAGCTCGCACCGGACGCGAAGCTGGACGAGCTTTACAGCCAAGTGATAGGCGTGCCCCAGGGCGAGATCACCACCTATTTCAAGGAAACGTCGGGTGCAAGATGCAAGCACTTCGACCCGCTGATGGGAACGGAGAGCTACCGCACCGCCGGACAGAACTCGTCCGGGATGGAGGGTCTGTTCCATATCGACATCGAGGCGCTGAACAACACATTGGCCCGCCTGGAGGAAAGGACCATAACATACGATGGAGACAGGGAGCGATTCTCGACCCTCTCAACGGAGCTGGTTTCGAAGGACAAAGAAAAAATCGAACTCCAGAAAGGGAAGGATGAGATCGAGAAGGAAGTATTTCGCATCAAAACCCAGAAAGATGAACTGGACAACATCGAGAAGACCCTCCATATTAGAACATCGGAAAAAACGTCGGCATCCGATAGGCTCACTCATGTGGAAGATGAACTGAACGAGGCGGAGGTGGCCAAGTCGGAAATGACCGCAAGCGCCGACGGGCACAGCGCATACAAGGAAGCGTCTGAAGCGGTAAAACTGCTTGAACCCCAGTTAAAGGACAGAGACGCAATGGTAAAAGAACGCAATCAACTGGGGGAGAAAATTGCCAAGGCCGAGGGGACGATCGCCACAGAAATGGAAGGACTGTTCTCGGTAAATGAAGCCCTGAAGGCTCAAATAGAACAGAGGAACGCAACGTTGGCCAATCTGACTGATCAGATCAAGGAGCTCACTTCAGAGGATCAGCAACTGGCCATATTTGAGGAAAGGCAGGAAAAAATGGCAGAGATCACCAAGTCGATATCCGACATTGCCCATGATTCGGCCAGTGACGCCCAATCGCTCAAGGATTGGGGAATAGAACTTGAACGGTTGGATATTAAGAAGACCAACCTGGAGAAAGAGTTGGCCTTAGTGCCTGACCACAAATCAATCACAGAGATGATCGACGCCGTAGAGCAAAGCATCCTAGATAACAGGTCGACTATCGCGAACCTGGAGACGAAGATTGAGGACCTGCTCGGTCTCCAGGGCGAGGATGGACTATGCCCAATAACGAATCAACCTTGCCAAGAGATAGATCCCACTTCGATTCGAGATAAGATAGAAATGGCTAAGGAGCAGTGGAAAGAGGCCTGCTCAACAGAAGCTTCCTTAAAGGAAGAAAAAAGGAGACTCAGTAAGGAACGCAAGATATCAGACAATGCGGAGGTCAAGACAGATCGCCTCAAAGAACTGGAT
The DNA here is from genome assembly GCA_942492955.1 of uncultured Methanomassiliicoccales archaeon. GTDB lineage: Archaea > Thermoplasmatota > Thermoplasmata > Methanomassiliicoccales > UBA472 > DASXVU01. The sequence continues at coordinate 18,330 of OW818644.1, read as the reverse complement.
GAGGAAATCGCAGAAGCCAAGGCAAGCATCGAAGAATTCGGCCAAAGGAACTACAGAGAGGAATTGAAGATTCATCTGGAAGATTGGTCCAAGACCGCCCGATTACTGAAAATTGGTACCGCGCCCCCAAAATTCGAGGGGGATGATATCAATGAATTCTTGAATGGTGCCTTGCCGGAATTGGAGGACATCGCAGATGATGATAGAAAGAAACTCTTGATCCAACGAAATGGTCTGAACGAGAAGAAGGGCACCCTACGGGCAGTCAAACTAGAGAATGAAAACGAACTGGTACGCCTTGGGAAGGACTTGAAAAAGAACGAGAAGGACCAGTTGAGGAACCAGGAGAAGAAGGAGAAGATGGTAGAAGCGATCGAACGCATTGCCTCCCTCAATGCAGAACTCGAGAGCCTTGAGATCAAATCGGCCACCTTGGCCGAAGCTCGCACTATCCAGGCGTTGAATTTCGAACTGCATCAGAAATACGAGATCAATAAGAAAATGGCAGCAAGGGCCGAAGGCCTAGCAAAGGAAAAGGAAGAACTGCTCCTAAGAATTTCTCAAATCGGAATTGAGATTGAGGAAATGAATACCAGGAAGAATGCGATGAATGAAATCCTGTCTCCTGGAGCGCTGGACGAGGCGCAACAAAGGCTCACCGACCTGGCAGAAGTTATCGCGGCCAATACCATCGAACTCAAGGGCATGCGTAAAGAGGAGAAGGAGCTGAAGCAGAAGCTTCTAGCGATGCAGGAAGCCTTAAAGGAAAAGGAGGAAAAAGAGGCGATGGCGTCGAGGCTCCGCTCCATGGCCCAGACCTCCAAGGCGGTCAGGGACGTTCTGGGAAAGGCCGGCCCCTTGGTCGCGCAACGCTATCGCGAGGTGGTCTCGGAACTGGCGAACGCCATCTTCCGGACGATCAACGAGGAGAGGGCAGACCTCGAATGGAGGGAAAACTACCTGGTCTCGTTGAGGGATGCGAAGGGCGAGCGGGAGTTCAACCAGCTATCCGGCGGCGAGCAGATGACCGCTGCCTTGTCAGTGCAGCTGGCTCTGGCGAAGGAGTTCTCCGATCTGGGGGTGGCGATGTTTGACGAGCCGACCACCAACATGGACAAAGAGAGACGTAACGAACTCGCCAAGATCATCGGCCGGATCAAGGAGACATACGGCTTCGAGCAGCTGTTCGTCATAAGCCACGACGAGTCGTTCGAGACCATGACCGAGCAGGTGATAAGGCTGGAGAAGGTTGGTGGGGCGACGAAGCTTGCGCAGGAACTGTGAAAGCTTCGTCCAAAACCCTTTTTCTTTCAATTCTTCCCCGAATTCGTAATTTTCGATACGAAGGACACGAGGAAACAATACAAACCGTTAGCGCTGTAGAAATAGATGGATATATCTAAGATTTTTCATATATATACTCGACCGTTATAGTATCCCTAGTCCAGATCAAATATTTTCTAGATATGTGATTACTGGAGAATTCATATATTTAATTGAAGAGAACTGACTTGGAAGTGTCTGATTGAGAGACGATCCACTCAGAGATGTATTGCTAAATATGAATAATATATGACGGAACATCGTATAAGATGTTCAATGGTGCCCCTAGAAGAATGTCTGTTAGATAATGTTAGATACTGGCCATATTATCTAACGGATATCTAACGATATCTACCGGTCATCTCTTCTTCAACACGTATCTGCTTCCACGCGTCTTTCCGATCCGCTCGAGCAGCCCTTTTTCAATCATCTCCCGGATGTCCTCGGTCGCGGTGGAATTTGACAGGGAGTTGATCTCCGCGTACTCCGCTACCGTCATCGATCCGTTCTTCTCGATGAGACCCAGCCCTGCCCTCTGCCTCTGGCTGAGCCATTCATATCCGGCGAACTCACGGTTCCAAACGGTGAGCCTGAAGAACTTAGCTCCGAGCTCCTCGAAGGATGGTTCGGGGTAGCCCCCTTCGCGGAGCACTTCCTTGATCCGGGGTATCCCGGTGGCCAGACCCTCGACCTTTCGGACGTCGCGTAACATCCTGTAGATCAGCGGGTTCCTTTGAATGGAATAAGACCCCAGGTTCTCCAGCGTCAGCCCTTCCGGAAGTGCGCCGGGGTTGAGGAACTCAATGCGGTCATCGAAGATGTTCACCTGGATCGCGTTGGCATCGAAGTAGTTGCGGTGGGCCACCGCGTTCACCAGCGCCTCCCTTATCACGCTCGTGGGATATTCCGGAACCTCGATCCGGTCCATTCCCTCAATACGGTAGGAGTTGCGGGTGTTCCGGGCCATGAACGTCTCGGCCTCGGCCAACAGGCGCAACATCGGCCTTGAGACGAAAGCCGCATCCAGTATATGGACCGGAATCGTCCCTTTGAAACGGACCAGTTTTATCTCGAATTGGGAAATGATCTCTGAAGGAGTAGGATAGAAGAACATCACGCCGGCATTGTTCAGACGGCCCCCGTTCATCTGGTTCAAGACGCCCAGGCTTACAAGGTAGCTCTCGGTCCGACCGGCATCGAACTGGACCGCCGGGGATCGCATGCCCATGTACTCCTTCAGGGCCTCGATGTCGACGGCCTCGAATCCCGCCCGGCTGAGGGTCAGTTCGAAATCGATTATCTTCCTCTTGACCAGAAGCTCCTGGAGTGTCGCTCCCTCGGCCCTTTCGGTCACGCTGCCATGACGATAGTAGATTATGCCCTGCAATGAGCACATCGACCCATACATCATAGGTTCGATCTCGACCTGGATGACCTTCTTGCCACCCATATCCAATATATCGACTCCGTAGAAAGGCACCGGAGTTAGCTGTCTCAGCGCCTGGACAAGCCGCTGCTGTATCGTGTCCAGATCTCTTTCTGGCAGTCCGACCGTACGACCCTCGTTGTCGATCCCGATGAGGATCTTGCCGCCATGGGTGTTAGCGAATGCGCAAGCGGTCCTCTGGAACCCATGGGCATCTTCCACCTCACGCTTCAGTTCCAACGTCTGGGATTCGACGTAATTCATGATGGAATGATTGTCGTTAGATTATTAGATAATATCGGTAGATATCTGTTAGATAATAACCTGGCAATACGGTAGTAGTGTGGGTTAATAGGAATAATGGAATAGGCGCCAATGCCACCATGGTTCCTCAATCTAGCATGATAAACCATCCAGGGCGCCTCGTTCATCCGCTATGGATTTCTGATGACCGGGAAGAAGAGCACCTTCATCGTTCTGCTGTTTTATTGACCTGCTCTGAGCATTCCCTGATCCTATCCTTTAATTCCGTCTCGAAATCCGCATCTTCGCCGATATTGGCATATTTTCCGGATCCGGTGAAATATACCTGGCCCCGCACCTTTCCATGCAACGCTCTAGACATCATGAACGCATACGCCTTCAGCTGATCGGCGTGTCCGGAGGCACTCCTCTCCTCGTCCCCGTCCTTCACCGCGTCGGTCTTGAAATCGATCACCTTCGAATCTCCCTCGGCAGGTATCTCCAACCTGTCCACCTTCCCCTCGAACCGTTGCCCGTCCAGGTCGGCCGCGAAATTCAGCTCCCGTCGCACAATTCCGCCGTCGCCTCTCGATGCGAAGAACAGTTCCCGGACCTTGATGAGGTCTGCTATCCAAGATCTTGGCAGACCGTACTTCATGGCCACGGTCTTTGGGTCGCGGCCCTGCAGTACCTCATGCGCTGCTGTGCCGAACAGCATTGCGTCCGATCGAGAATCGCTTTCAAGCCAGCCCTCGGGAACCCCGAAAACGTTCCTCCTGATGAACCGGTCCTTGTAGGACTCGAACGCCTTCAGGCCGGTGACCGTGAGGTCCAGGCTACGTTTGGGACGCGGCAATGCTGCCCATTTGGTCAACCCATCTATTCCGTCGGGGAGCGTGAACGGGGCAGGTTCTTCCCTGACCGCCTCATCCGGTTTAAGATCGGCATCGCGGATGACGGTGACCTTGACCGCATCGTTGATCACGATCTCATTGAGGTCATCCAAGATTCCCTGCGGTGCGATGGCCGACAGCAAATGATCCATCCAGTTGACGGTCGTCCGCTCGTCCGACCCGATCTTGCCGCTGAGGACCAGATGGTCCCTCGCCCGGGTCATCGCCACATACAGCAGGCGCTTCATTTCCTCCGCGTCCTTCTCCTTCTCCTCGATCTCGATCAGCGATAACGCCGCGTTCTTGGTCGTTTTGTAATCTTCGCCTAGAACGGTCAGGCCCAGTCCGATCCCATCGTCGAACAATATTGAGCTGGTGGAGCTCCTTGGTGGCGAGCCGAGCTCCGGAACGATGACGATGGGGAACTCCAGCCCCTTCGATGCGTGAACCGTCATGATGTTGACAGCGTTGATGGACGACGTTTCCATAGGCGCCTCGCCCTCGAGCTTGGCCAGCTCCATGGCGTTCTCCATCCAATCCACCGCCTGGTGGGGCATGCATATGCCGTCCGCCGAGGCACTCCGCAGCATCGATGTGAGCTTGTCCAGGTTCGCCTGCAGCTGGGCCGAGTTGGCCTGTGCGGCGTAGACAGCGCTGATCCCGGACGTAAGCTGGACGTAATGGAGCAGCTCGGCGATCGGCATCCTGCCCGCCCTCGACAGCCAGGAATCGAGCGTTCTCACCGCTTCCATCGACCTCGGATCGTTTTCGGTCATGTTCCTCAGCCGGCTCCACAGGTCGAACCCCTTGCATCGACTGATGAAATAAAGTTCCTCGTCGGAGAAGGCGAAGTACGGCGAACGAAGCATACCGTAAGTCGAAACGTCGTCCGAGCTGTCGGCCAGGAACCTGAGGGTGTTGTATACGTCCATGACCTCCTGCCGCTCGAAGAAGCCCAGACCCTTGTGCACCTGGTATGGGATGTTCCGGTCACGCAGCGCTTTTTCGAACATCTTCAGGTGCGTGCGCGCCCGGAGAAGTATCGTGATGTCCCCGTATTCCGGCCGCCGTCCGCCGTCAAGCCGTTTCCCCGCCCCGTCCGTGTAGATGGTCTTGTTGCCATCGTCCACTATCGCTTGGATCCTGGCGGCGACCAGTTCCGGCTCGGACATCGTTTCGACCGGTATCTGCCCGGCCACCGGTTTTTCTGGCTTGGCGGGAAGCATGAGCTCGACGCTGCCGACATCGTTCGATTTCTCTGGGGAAAGGCACATCCCCTCGTACCTGAACCGGTAGTCCCTGTCCTCGTCGACCATCAGCCGGGAGAACACGTGGTTCACCAGGTCCACGACCTGCCGGGTGGAACGGAAGTTCACGTCCAGGTGCACGCCCGCTTCCGCGTCCTTCTCCACCAGACGGCGCTTCGCCCCCTGGAACATGGCGACGTCCGCGCTCCGGAAGCCGTAGATCGACTGTTTCGGGTCGCCGACGATGAACAGCCTGTCCTCCGGATCGTCCCCGGCCACCGCCCAGACGATCATCGACTGGATCGGGTCGGTGTCCTGGAACTCGTCCACCAGCAGGTTGAGGTATCGGTTCCTCAACGAAGTGACGACGTCCTCGCGCCGGACGAGCTTCTGCGCCGTGGCGATCATATCGCCGAAGTCGATGGAGTTGGCCTTGCGCTTCGCCGCTTCCATCGCGCTGGCATAGGATTCGTAGACCCGGATCAGGTCGTAGGTGGACTCCACCGTCCTTTCTATCGCGTCGTCACCGCAATTGAACTCGTTAAGGCAGGCGTCTTTCAGGGCGTCCTTGACGATCTCGTAGGCATCGTTCAGAGAGACTTTGGCCTCCTTGGTGAAGAACTTCGCGCTGCCCATGCCTTTCCTGCTTTCCACGTCGTCAAGTGCACGGAGCAGTTCCAGCATCTCCAGGTCGGTGCCACCGGAGAGCAGCCGGTCGATGATCGGACCGGCGTTTGAAAGGTACTTCTGACCGCCATCGTCCTGCCCGGAGTGGGTCCTGGCCAGTGCGGACATGGTAAGCAGTGAGGAATGGAACACCGCGTCCGATAACAGGCTATCCACCCGTTCGTGCAATGCCCTTCCGTCCATCTCTTCTGCCCATGCTTTCAACGTATCTTTCGAGCGGTGCGCCTCCAGCCATCCGGCCATCTCCGCGCGGCGCTCGTACATGTATTCGAGCCGGTCCTTCATCGTCCAGCTTCCATACCAGGTCAGCGAACGGATGAGGCTGTCGCTGACATTTCCGCCAATTTCACCGTTGAGCAACGATTCGAACGTCTCCGCGCGCATCAGGCTCAGGTTCACATCGTCCAGCACCTGGAACCTGGGGGCCACGCCCGAGATCAGCGGATACTGGCGGATCAGGTTGGCGCAGAACGAATGGAACGTGGAGATGGAACACCAGTTGAACTCCTCCAGACGTTCCTTCCAAACCTCTCCTTCCTTCTCCGACAGCGCTTTCCGCACCCGCTCCTTCATCTCGGCCGCCGCTTTCTCGGTGAACGTCAGCGCCAGTATCTGCGACACCGGGACACCGCTCTCCAGCAGCTTCAGGTAACGTTCGACCAGCACCCAGGTCTTCCCTGCCCCGGCACCGGCGGTCACGCACAGGCTCCTCTCCAGGTCCAACGCCTTCCTCTGGCTATCGGTGGGCTCCATCCTACTCACCCTCCATGTCCATGAGGCGGAGGCGGTCGAAACGGCACACCTGCTTGTAATCGCAGAAGGACTTGCACCCTTTCACCGTCAAAGCCGGATGGAAGACGCCTTTCCGCATGTTCGAGAGCATGGACGAAACGAGAACGTTCGTCGTCCGGACCAGTTCGTCGATCGGCACACCGAGGCACTGCTTCCCCCCGATGATGGACCGGAGCGGGCCGACGTTCGTTTTGTCGACGACGATGGTCGAGTACTCGATATCGGCCTCGTTCTTGACCAGGTAGAACATGCCCCCGACGCCTTGCCTATCGTTCAGTATCTTCCTGACCGCCTGCATGTAAAGTTGCACCTGCAGGCTCCGGCCTTCCGTGACGTCGGACGGCGTGGGCAGAGCCCCGGTCTTGTAGTCCATGACCAGGAACCGTCCGTCATGATCGACGTCCACCCGGTCCACCCTCCCGGCCAGGAGAAGCTCCGAACCGTCCCCCAGGTCTATCCTGACCGGCTGGTCCGTGGAAGCAGGGTCGCAGCTCTCGGGCTTGGCCCGTCCGAACGACAGCTCGAAATGGCTAGGGACGTAGGGCGACGGATGGGCGACCTCGTATTCCAGGAATGCCCGCAGCAATCCTTTCCGGTGCACGGAGCCGGCCATCCTGGCCTGGAACGCCTCCCAGGCCGGTCCGCTGAACTTCATCTCCGCCAGTTCCGCCTGCGCGATGCCCTTGGCCAGGTTCTCTATCGCTTCCAGGTTGTCCGCCGACATGCGCATCCCTCTGGACCTGAGCTGGGAATAGAGCCGGTACGCCACCTCGTGGACGAACGTCCCCTGGTCCTTGCCCGATATCTCCGTTTCCAGTTCCGGACGCGGCTCAATACGCAGCACGCTGTTCAGGAAGAACCGGAACGGGCAGGACGAGTACACTTCCAGCTGTGTCGGCGAGAACACCTTGTCGGGGCCGAGCGTACGGCCCAGCTCGCGGATGATCCGCTCGTCGTTGAGCAATCCGTCGAACGGCGAATCGTACTCCCCGACGCGGTGGAACGCTTCCATGTTGATACGGCGCAGCAGCTCGTCCGGCGACATCTGGATTGACAGCATGATCCCTGCCAATGGCCGCTTTCCGGCAATGGCTTCTCCCAACGACTTTTGCTCGCAGATCTGCGAAGCGTGAATGTCACCCTCGGCGAAGGTGGGAGGCGACAATACACGTACGACGTCATCAAAGAATGAGGACGAGACGACCTTGCTGCCATCGTTGGACCGGTAGCAGCTCAGGTTCACCCCTATCTTCGCCGTTTCCAGCGCGGAAAGGAAATACAGCCGCTCCTGACGAAGGATGTCGGATCTGCTCCAAAGTCCCAGGCGTCCGATGTCCGCGTCGTCGATGAACGGGTTTCCAGCGCCCATGAATGGAAGGTCGCCTTCGATCATCCCGACGATGAAGACGTGATCGTGGCTGGTCATCATCGCAGCCCGCAGGCCGGTGACCAGGACCGCGTTTTCGTACATCGGCTCGACGTAATGTTCGGAGTTGGAGCAGAGCACCTTGACGCGGGCGTCGAAGGAGCCCAGGGTCTCCTTCCCTATCGGGTTGAACGCCTCGGACAGGACCATCTTGTCCAGTATCCCGAAGAAAGCTTTCAGGCTGCGCGCCTCCTTGTTGTACACCCGTCCGTCCTCGTGGGCCAGATGCTGATCCGCCTCCAGCCCGGCCAGGACCTTTTTGATGAACCCTATTCTTTCCTCCGCCGTCATCGTCCCCTTGATCTTCCCCAACAGGACGAACAGTGCCGACAGTCCATCAGACACGGACGTGATGCGGGCGGCCTTCTCGCCCAGCTGCTTCCGCCGCTCCTCCGGCACCTCCGGGGAAAGGGCCTCGTCCTCGACGGTTCTCCTGAGCTGTAACAGCTTCTCCTTCCAATGTTCAACGCCGGAGATGACCCCGGCCTGCTCGGCATAGGTACCGACCATGCCTCCGGACAGTCTGTTCCTGACCTTTCCCTCGCCGTATGTGAACCGGATATAGGGCGATGACATCAGACGGATGATGTGATCCCGAGGCATGTCCTCATTGACCGCCTCCAGCAGGTCGAGCATGACATGCACGATGGGCGATTGGTTCAACGGAATCGGCACCTCCAGGTTGCACCAGACCCCCGATTCCTCGAGCATCTCCCTGAACAGCATGGCCGATTTCTCCCTCATCGGCAACATTATGCATATCCTGTCCGGACTTGTTCCGGAATCGATGAGCCTGCGGACCTCTCCAGCAACCGCCCTGGCCTCCATCAGCGGGTCGGCGAATACCCTGACCCTGAGTTCAGTTCCCTGACGGAACCGCTCCAGCTCCTCCGCCTGCGGGCACTCCCTGAGCACCGTCTCACCGGCATCGAGCCAGGAAAGGTCCTCGCCGAACGTCTTCCCGCCGTCGTTCCTGATGACGAACTCGAGATCCTCGGAAGTCTCCATGACTGCCCTGACCAACTCCCGCTCCAGCGGGTTGAGCTCATTGAGCCCGAGCATCCAGACCTTCTTGAATCGCACACGCTTCTCCAGCAGCCACCGGATCGCGCATTCCATGACCCCGACCCTGTCGAAGAGGTTCATGCCGGTCGATCTCTGCCGGTACTTTTCGTATATGGACAGCAAGTGGTCAGGAACGGCGTCACCGGACGGGGTCGATATCTTCGACCGGTCCACCTGGAATTGGCGCCATGTGTCGAACAACGCCCTCAGTTCGGTGACCGTCGGTCCGATGCCGGCCCACAGCGGCTCGAACTCTTTCAGCGACGTCCGGTTCTCGTCCATCACCGACTTGATCATCAGCTCCGCCTCCTCGACGCCGATGGCCATCTCGCTGACGCAGCACTCCTCGAAAACGTTCTTGGCCAGTTCGTCGAGCGTGCAGATCGGGTCGCCGAGCAGGACGATGTCGCGTTTCAGCATCCGGTCCACCGCTTGACGGCAGGCGGCTCCGGAAGGAAATACCATCATACCGCCGAAGGGGTCATGGACCAGTGTTTGATAGAGCCGCTCCTCTGCCTCATTCATCATTCCCTGCGGTTCGCACCGGATCAACGTCAACTTCCCCATTCAGACACCTGTCCTTCAGATTTGTATGGCCAGCCCCGATCCCGGCTGGATCTTGGCGCCCGCCCGGTCCTTATGAACTTGGATGGGCGCATTCTCTTATGTTCAGTTCTTTCCCCGACAATAGGCGGGGTATTACATTCAGCTTTTGCCAGCAGTATCAATTCCAGGTCCGGTCGGTTTGATCCAACCGTCTCGTCTGTTTTCGCATACCATGGCAGTTCTTGGAACCTTTGTGATACCGTCGGTAAAACAGGGCGGATGAGGGATATCGGGGAGGCTATGTCAACGCCGGAGACTTCCCCGCGCGTCGAAACGCTGTCCCCTGGCCCCACAGTTGACACGCCTCGGTCCCGTCCCTAACCCGCCGCAAGCGTTCAAGAACGGTTCAGTTCACGTAGTAAGGACGCTCGTTGCTGGCGATATATGGCTGTTCCCTGTCGCCCTGGACCAGACCGGCAGGAGGGTTTCCAGGTGACCGTTTGCGCTCTGCCTCTTTCGACATCTCGTGCCTGATGACAAGGGCTCTCAGGCTCTCTTCGTAAACAATGCCGCACAGCTTTTCGAACTCCTTCATGATGACCTCCTTCTCCTCCTCGGTCGGTTCACCGATCATTTCGTTGTAGCGGCCGACGCACTGGCGGAACAGTATCTTCCGGGCCATCTCCCTCAGCTGATTCGTCATGAACAACAGCGTGATCGGCTTGATGTTTATCCGCTTCGCCGCGGCGATGAACTCGGCGTTCATCCGGTCCATCTCGGCGAGCGAGGCGTGATCCTCGCCCACCGCCTGGTTCAGGTCTCCGTTCAATTCCCTTCTCTTCTTCACTTTGATCCGTGGCTTGCCCATGCTTCATCCTCCTTATGCCTCGACCAACGTCAAGGCCAGCGATCCTCTTTCATACCGTTCGTTCCCGTCAAGGTCTGATGCCTTCCTGCGCTTCTTCCGGGTCAGGAAGTCCGGTTTGAGCTCGTCTTCCCTCAGGCGCCTGATCCCGTTGTCCCAGGCGTACTCGTAGAGAATCTGGCTAGACCAGGCGGTTATGTCTCCGTTCGAAAGCAGGTACATCGTCCTGCGGTCTATGTTCGGGGTGTTCTGCTGCATGAGACCTGATCAGCGGAACGAGAATATAGACATTATAACGTTATATACGTTATAAATGTGATATCTAATTCGAGATCGTCCATTATCAATTCTTACCCGTTAGTTCCGGATTGACCGTAACATGGGAGCTGTCGGCATCTTGACCGACATAAACGGCCCATAGGCTAGGCATTTATTCTCTGATATCGGAACTGAGAGCTCGAACAATTATCGGTCGAATGATTCGATGACCGGAAGATATATGCACCTACAAAATGGGGGATGTTGTTCATGGAAATGGTGGCTACAATTTGGGTTCGGGAGTGGACTGGAAGACATGGCCTCATCGATAGAGACAATTTTGCCATCTGAAGGTGAACATCCCTTACAGGCCCCTCTAGCCAATATTTTAACTTGACTCACTCCATGCTTTTTGTATTGCTTTAGTTCCATTTCGTGGGATAGGCGAATGTATTGAGTAGCATCCTTGCCTTCCGATTCTTGAAAAAGAGCCATGGAATAGAATAGCATTTTGAGATCGTTTAGCTCACCAGCGCGCTCGAGGACCTTGGCATTGGCAAGTGCCCAAATAGCTTCGTTGTATGTCATATCTTTCTTTTTCGCCACCAGCTTTGCATACTCCTCCTCTATCTGCTCCTTGCCGATTCCTAGATGACCGAAGTATTGGGCACCCAGATGTATGATGTGCAACTGATCTTTTCTAGTTTCGAGTCTCTTTAGCCCATCTTCATCGAGAAGGACCTTTTTCTTGAGCTCAGGGTCAGTCCTCAAGTAAGCTGTTCTCTTGCATGATGGGCAGACCTTTTTTGACGAGTTCTTAACTTCGACAGACTCCCCACAATAAGGGCATGGCATCATATTTTTCGGCTCGGCTGGCGAGCCGTCCAATTTAAATTTGGAATCACCATCGGTCTTCCTCATCTCTTTCAATTTCACCTTCACAGTTTCATGGGTCTCCTTCAAGAGCCTGTTGACCTCCTCTCGGAAAGAAAGATTTTGACAGAGATCCGGAATATGGATAGTTCTCTTTTGCTGATCGATCGAGAAATTGGCAGTGATCAGGACCGGCCTTATTGGACAGTTTTCAAGGGAGAAGGATTTCAGGTCTAGAGTGATCTTCCCTGACGACTTCATCAATAGTTGCTCTAGCTCTAGTTTAAACCCGTTCCATTCCTCTTTCATGTAACGCCTATTGGTGAATCCTACCTCCTGCGACAGCAACATGATCTCTGTGGCGCTCAACCCCATCCCGAGGAAATGTTTGGCCAGAAGATACATGGAATTGACGTCCTCGTCTGTGAAATCATCCATGCTGTCAAGATATTTGATGAACAGGTCGTAACGATTTCGAAACATACAAGTGGCGATTAAGGCATTGGATGAATAACTCATGAAGGACTTGTTCTTGTGGACTTTTCTGAGTCGTAATACCATATTGAAAGCTGACTCGTATTCTCCGAAAAGCAGGTGGCGTTCCAAGCCATAATAAAAAATAAAGACATATCCGATATTGATCTCACCATCCAGATCGTTCAGCCAATTAAGGTAGATCCATCGCTGTTCTGGCAGCAGTCCCCCGTACGTAGGATAGTAAGGAGGTCTATCCAACTTGCTCGCATCTATGGGTGGTCGAATCTCATCATTTTGACTGATAGCGCTTGGTTCGATCGAACCGGTGAATGAGACCGTGATGGTGAACGCTGCGTACCTGAATACATTTCCTTCATTCAGATCATCCATGTTCTTCAAATGACCGTCTTTGAACCATAGCAATCGAAGCACATCGGGGGGAACGAGACGGCTGGCTTGATTAACGGCCAATTCCTTAGTATTGATCCGGTTACTAGGCTCCAATGGTATCTCTAGGTGGGAATTGTTCGATTGTGTCGGGTTGGACGATTTGATCTCGATGGCAACATTCTTGTTTCCAAGCGGCTGACCGTATTCTGATTTTTCTCTAATTTTATCCGCCGATTCCTTCGGTTCGTCAGCAATAATGATCTTCTTTATCGAGTCGAATAACCCCAACCTTATCCCCCACTAGGTATTCGCTTGACAATCATTTAACCGTAATTATGTCACATCGAATACGATTGCCTCCTGGAATGTGAACAGGATCGATCAATCGTTGATCTTCCCATGGCCCCGATCTATGTCTCTTCTGGGATTCTTGTTCACATACATCGTCGACAATCCATCCGGGTCATCGAGAACGAAATCAATGCCTTCGTGGCTGCGGGCTTCGATGACCTTTCGGACCATCTGGTTGAACAAACTGTCCACCCTGGCGAATGCATCGCCGAGCGATTCCTTCGGCCATTTCTCCAGCAGTGTCTGGTTCGAAACGACCACGATGGTATCACAGAATCTCTCTAGATCGGCCAAACAGACCTTGGCGTCGTTGATGCGCTGTTCCCCTTCGCCCGCGAAAGGCATGACCACAAAGGCGACGATCTTGGCCCAGGATGGACTGAAGAACTCCGATATCTTAATGGAACCGTAGGAACCCGCCACGCCTCCAATACCGGCGGCCATTATGAACACGTTGGATCCGAAGATCAGCTCCTCAACGACTTCAATGTGCCAATCGATCTTCTCGAGCTTCTCGGTAGGCGTCAATTCGTGATCGTCCTCTACGCTGGTCTTATCATTATAGGTGATCGACACAATATGGTCCGTGCGTCGAGGTTCGTATGCTTTGGAATGACAGACCATGAACTCAACGTCATTCCTCTTCGCCAATTCACGGTCGAGGGAAAGAACGAGATTAGTGCCGCACTTGCCCAGACCGAGGATGGTCACGTCACGTGAATTCCAAACAGGTTCTCCAGGCCCCTCCGAGGTTTCATCTTGTGGTTCCATGCCTGACGGAAAAATGCCTGACATTCTTAATGATTTTTTAATACCATTGGAAACGATCGAGCTCTTAAGCCGGGTTCCATCGGGATTTATGGTGTTATCATCTCTGCTGGTTTAGGATGTTGGTCTCTGTTTTCATGAAACCGTCTTAGAAAATGCTCATGTGGGGAATGGCATTCGATTTGGGTGAGATCAAGAAAATGACTGAAATCCCGATTCATGATTCGCCATTCCCTTTCTCGGTGGACGAGCTCAACGAACGGCTAATGGACAGGTCTCCAGAAATCCAGGTAGAGGCGGCACAGCAATTGGCAGATCTGGCGTATATGGGAGTGGGTGATATGTCCTCGGTAAAGCTGCTGAATGAGCTGATCATCAACGAGAATTTTCCAGACCGCGGATCGGCCATTATGGCCATAGACTCGCTCGCCAGAATGGGGAAGGGCGATATTTCATCTGTAACCAAATTGGAGAAGGCCTGTCTAGAAGAAGATAGCCGGATGAACATTGCCTCTATCAAGGCGTTGGGAGTTCTTGCTCAAAACCTCAACTTCAAACAGGAATCGACTCTAGCGATCCTGAATGAAGCCCTATCGGACAAAGACTGGGAGGTCGTCGAAGCGGCAGCTGATACCTTAGGCATTATGGCCGAATGCCGAATAGCCGATCATTCTTCCTTGAAACGGTTGAACCATCAGTTGACCAACGAACATGAGGGCGTCAGGCTTAGGATGGTTTCGACTCTGACTCGACTTGCTGAGATGAACGTTGGGGATGGTTCATCGATATACAATCTGAACTTTCTCCTGAATGATCCAAATGAAGATATTCGGGAAGCAGCGGCAGATGCGGAAAACCAGCTTGCCATGATAGGGGTCGGAGATTCTTCCTCAATCAAGCCACTAAACGGACTATTGCAGGATCCAAATGATTGCATCAAGCTATCTGCAATGGCTGCGCTAGATGAGTTAGCGGAAATGAGCATAGGGAATGCTTCTTCTCTTGGCCCTTTGAAAAAGTTGCTGAGTGATGAGAACTCAAGCATCAGGGTAGTGAGCGTTATCTGCCTTTGCTCCTTGGCTAGCTATTTGAGGATCTGTGATGAGAATACAATTCCGCAGCTCAACAGTCTCCTTTCCGATGATGATGGGTCGATCATGATGACATCGACACTGACACTCAGGCAAATGTCGAGATGCGGGATAGGGAATAGATCATCCATATGTCCTTTGGAGCAACTCCTTACCGATAGAGACGATGAGATTGCTGAGACCGCAGCTGAAGCTATTGCTGGATTGGCGCTGAATCTAAGGATCGGGGAGCCATCATCGGTCCCATTGCTCAACGACAGAGTCCAATTGAGGGGCGACGAATCCTACAGAAGTGCCGATGCGATCGGGTGTCTGGCTGGGATCGGAATCGGGGATAGGGCGTCCATAATGCCGCTCACAAAGATGATGTCGTCAACGAATGAAAAGTGCGCTGCAAGAGCGATAATTGCGATTGGTAATCTTGCTAAGATTGGTATCGGTGACGCTTCCTCTGTGGAACATCTAAGAGCTGTTTTGAAGGCACATACAAATGACCAGTGCAGTAATTTGGCTGAGAATGTATTTGGATATCTGGAAGAATTCAGAGTGGAATGATAGAAGCCGGTTCCCGAAGAGCTCCAGCATGTCTAGTCCAAACAGAGATAGCTCTTTACCAAGAACACCGTATAGTTTATCTGGATGAATCGGGGTTCAAATCCTAAAGCACTCACCCTCTTGTGGGGGCTATTTTCGCCTCTAAGAATGGTGCCCTTAATTGTCATTCATAATTGTTCACTATTAATGGATCTTAGACCAAGATCGCAGATAGGACATTACTCCAATTCGCCAAGCAACGACGACAAATCGCAATTCTGACCTACCGATGTGAATATGATAGTGAATTTTCAGACATTTCCGCAGGTAGGGATTCCTAGCTGAACTGCCGGTTTTGCTTATTAGGTCATCCTATAAGATCAACTAGTTGGTTAATGAGCGATCTAACTTCATCTTCCGAGATACGCCCATAGAATTCGATGGCTTCGACGTCTGTGATGATTTCATCCAGACATTGCCTCAAGAATTGGTATTCCTTTATCTTTTGCCCCAACATCGAGATATCGATGTCACGACCCCCCATACTGGGGTCAAGCAATGCAAGGATGTCGGCCCTGTCCTTCCTAAGCTTACCTTTTTCCCACTCAATATCGTGAGATGTATTCTGGCTAATTCGATGGTTACGGTCCCATGCAGCCTTCATTTTGAATAGAAGTAAAACAGATCTTTTTGGAACTGGAAAATATAAACCCGCGCCAATTGGCTTTAATTCTGTTTGACCATCCAGGATATCGTACGTAAGATAGCAAGCTTGCCCTTCGAATGGGTCTTCCCGTTCCCTGTTCCCAAAGTCTATGATGATATATTTGCCCTCTTCAATCTTCTTTTCCACTCTCTTAGTATCATCAATGTTACGTGCCTTAACAAACCCCCTATCAGTAACCAGATGTTCTTTTAAACTATGCCGGGTCCTTGAGTTTGTTATAAGGTCGATATCAATTGATCCATACCATGGGTTAAATGAATGTACTGCCCAACCACCTATCAATATGGTTTTGGGGGACGCCGGGTCCTCCCTGGATTGAAGGAATCGAGTAATTTCCTGCAATTCTTCATTGGAATTCTGGATGATTGAACTCAGATTTTGATAGTTGGCCATAAATCGCCACCACGGCTTTCGTCAGGTCCTTCCCCTTGTAACCCAATCCGGCAAGATCCAATAATGTTTGGGAGGGTGAAGTGATCCTCACCCCCGCAATATTCCTTGCTTCGCTGAACAACTCCCTATCGGGAGCCATTATTTGTATCTTGATTCCTGGCCCCCCCTCACCCCAGCCAAATTGGTTTCCAATTCCCTCGATATCCTTTTTTTCTAGATATACTTGGATTGAATCGAAACGAATGCTTTCACCTGTGTACTGCGTTCCCGCGAAATAACTGGCGAACGCATATTCGATTCCTTGACCATCGAACATATTTGCCAGGTCTTTAGCGGCTTCGAAGGTGTCCTTATTTGGAATTGTGAACTCCTTTACAATGAGGTTGTTCGTGGGCCTCTCCCAAGCCACTCCATTTAGTAATTTATCCATATCACTAATCGACACCTGATTTCCATTCTTTCGAGCTAGACCATGCGAAATCAAATTCTCAATGGTTGCATGCGTCCAGCCATAGGACACGTTCAAAGTGATGGAAAGATTTCTAATCGAACTGGTTTTGAATCCAATTAGTCCAGATACGACCTTCCATGATTTCTCAGATGTAATCTTAATCGAACCATGTATCCTTGAACCTTCTCCCGGCAATATTATTTCTTTTGGTATGATCAAAGTACGAATGTTCAATAAATCTGCCATTTGAGCTGTTTTTGATGAGATAATTTTACCAGCCAGTACGAAATGTAACTTGTCGATATCTTCTGTTTCGCTTATGACATCCTTATAGAGGTTGATTTGAGCAAGGCTGTCAATTGATGCCTTTGTCTTAATCTCAATATAATATTTTTGGGAACCTTTAGAGTCATTAATTACCATATCGAAGTTGAAGTCTTGCCAAGATGGTTCAACCTGTATACTTGCATGCCCATCTATGCCAAGTTTCTGTATTAGGAATGTTTCCAGTTCGTTCATTTTCTCAGTTGTCAATGATATCTGTATTAGCTGATATGTATATAATGTTATCAGTGATAGGTATCGTCTAATTATGATAGTTATTTAATGTTATCAGTGATAGGTACATTGCTGCAAGATTTCAGTTGATGAATATGGAGGCATAGAACATTGCCACTCCAGCATTACTTAACCACTAGAATCGACCTACATGCATCCGGTTTGATGGAGCGGATTATCAACGATGACCGGAAGTGGCCCGGACCCACGAAAAGATCGTTCATTCCGTTCCAAGGGCAGAGTGACCGGTCAGCTCTTGCCGCCCCTCCTTCTCACAAGCACGATGGCGACGACCATGACAGAAGCAACTATCGCAATAAGGATGAGAGGCGTCTGGTCGCCTGACGGCGAAGAGCTCGACCTCGTCTCTATCAGGAGCGAAGAGCCTCCCTCCCCCAACATATTGACCGGGATGACATAGTACTGGTATCCCTTGCCCGGTTCCACCCCTGTATCGACGCATGTTGTGTCATTAGTGGTCATCACCAGGGTCACTGGACCCTTGTCGACCGAACGGTACACTTTGTATCCAGTGGTCGGGATGCCGCCGCTCTCAGGCGTTTCCCAGGTCAGGATGAAAGTATCGCCGGACTGCACAACCTTCAGTCCAATGATCTCTCCCGGGATGGTGGCTGAGACCACAGTGAAGGCCATATCCTTTACATCCTCTGCGTTCCCGACATTGTCAAGCGACCGGTACCGGATCACGTGTTCTCCCGGCTGATCGATCTCCAACGGTCCGGTCCAGAGCTTCCAGGCCCCACCGTCGAGCATATAGACGCTGATGTTCACACCGCTTCCGGTATCCGCGCATGTCAATGTCAGGTTCGACAGGACCAGGTATTCCCCGGTCGCCTGGGTCAGTCCATGCGCCTCGATCAATGTCACCGGTGCAACACTATCGACCCGCAGGCTTAACGAACTCAGTAGGCCGCTGTTGTTGACC